>NZ_BIFQ01000002.1 GCF_003967515.1 Dictyobacter aurantiacus
GGGGGCAGCGCTCTCCTGCTGTCGCAGTCGCTCGGTCGATTCGCTGTCGCTCATCTTGCAGTCCATCATTGTCTTACCATGTTGCAGTATCACTTGCCACCATTCCACTTTATACATACTCATATTTACACTCTCCATGCACATCATTCTACTCACCTCTTTTCGGTGCTATACGAAGTATCATCGGGGGTTACTCTCTCCCCCGAGGGGTATCACCCACAAAAATCGCTGAGAGCACTTTTTTCTCCGTCTGCGTCCATCAGTACCCTTCTCTTTTCCACAAGGCTCTCAGCAGTCTCTCAGCGCGCCGATTGAATCACACGCACTATGAGGGCCGCGCTGTCGCGCTTCCTCTCTCACCTGGAAGAAATATCCTCATGCCTTCTTTATCATGCCTCCAGCGACACGCACTTCTCATGGGTGAGAGCCGCCAACTGGCCCTTTTTTTCTCGTGACAGCCAGTAACCAGACGCATTGATTCCATCCAAACAGATTGGTGCTCCAACCGCTCCACGCCTTGCATTTTGGGGTGTGTTCGAGAGGAGTACTCTCCTCTCGATCCCCACATATCTCTCCCCCTACTCTCCAGCCCTCTCTCTGCATCTATGTCATCCTCCACTCCTTTCGTTCTCTCTCCCAATCACACGTCCACAGCACTACCCAGGCTCCCCCTTCATCGTGTCTGCCTCTTCGTTCGTCTCTCTCGCCAGGGTGAATCCTTGCAACGTATCGTGTATCGCTCTCCCTTGTCTCTCTCATGACATCACTCTTCTTCCAGCACTGTTTGCCGTGCTCTCGCTTCCATGCTCATATCTTCTCGAGGATGGTTCTGTGACAACAGAACCATCCCTCCTCCCGTCTCAGGGAGTCTTTCTAAACAGAGGCCAGTGGGCGCATTCCTGCCAGCCAGGCGCATAGCTAGCCGTATCTGGGAGGGGCAACGTGTCTCACCAACAGGCAGAGGTGCTCTCTGGGAAGCCATAAGCAGGAGCAAAAGACAGGCAGCCGCCAGAGCGCGCGGCAGGGCCGTCATAGCAACAGAGGGAGCCACGGGGCTACGTGGGGCCAGTGAGAGCGCTCCTCTTACCCGTGAAGGGGCGTCTCATGCGCTGAGAAGCGGCAGGAAGGCAGGAAGGTGGGACGTGTGCTGTACGGCAGCAGTCGGGGCAAGATGCGCGTCCTGTAGCGTTCTCGCAGAGAGCAATCGCCACAGCATGGGAAGCACAGCAGGCGAACGCTGGCTAGGCTGTAGCATTCCTCAAGCCAGAGGAAAAGGAAGATCAAACACACGACGAAAACAGGGACCGAACACCCCATTATTCACCTGCTTATCAGTCAGTCGGCACGCATAGGCAGAAGCGTGCGGCAGCGATGATGCGAGTACCCCTTCACCGCTACAGGCCAGTGCACCTCCATCACCTCCTCGCATCATACTGGGATCCTGACAATATTCCCAACGATACGAATCCGTCACGATCCTCACGCCAAACGCATTGTGAGCCGGTGGATCCACGGGGCGATCTTCTCCAGAAGCAAACGGTCCATCTCCCCAATAAAAGAGACTCCGAGCACCGGCCGCACAGGCATATTCCCATTCATCCGCACTGGGCAGACGGCATCCCTGCTGTTTCAGAAACGCCACTACGTGACGATGTGGCAACGCACGATGGATGGAGCGCGTGAAATAGCAGGAGTCCTTCCCCTTCCAGCGATACCGCTCGTAGGTGAGCACTGGCGCGGGAAGCACCTGCTCAGCTTCTTGCGCGATTGTTTCCAGCAAAAACGGGGCCAGGGTGACCGTTCTCAGTGGGAGCAGGTGTTCCGCCAGTTCGGCCGCCAACGCATTCTCACCCATGGGGATAATCTCTCTCACCAGAGCGCCATCCAAAGTCACCCGTTCCCCATGCAGGCTCAGCATTCGCGTGTCCCACCAGTCACGCACCAGTTCTTTATCGGGAGCAAGAGGCGCCCTGCGATCATAGCCCAGTGTCACGGTCCCACCGGGAAGCAGCGCATACGTCACTGCTGAGGATGTTGAAGGCGGCCTCCAGGCAAACAACGCAATCGCATGTCGTTGGCCGCCTACCTCATACGTCTCCACGCCCATCAACTCCCATAGCGACGGCAGCCGTTGCTCGACCGCATGGGCCACGGCTTCACAGTCCGTCAGCGAGCACGCATCCCACAACGCCACCTCCTGCAGCACGCGCGCCATCTCCTGATCCATCTCTGTCCTTCCTTTCTCGAACGAAGGCCAACTGGTTCCTTTTTGGGTATCAACAGATCACCGTGTCTACGCACCAGCGAGGCTACGGAATCGTAAAGATGCTAAATTCCCGGCCACCCGTGGCTGACACAACGCCTTCGTTTTGTTCCTTGGCTAACGCTATCAGCGCACCACTGACATCACCGGGTTTCCAACTGTCGCCCTGTTGGGGCTGCGCGATGCGTGAGAGCAGCGTGGCGGCCGTCCAGCCATCAGGCAGTTTGCCCGTTACCCACCCCGATTTCGTGGCGTCGCTGATGGTACGGATCGTTTGAAACAGCACGTCCCAGCGCACGTTTTTTCCGGTCTGGGCGGCCAGATCCAGCAGTTTCTGCAGCGTGGCACTCCCCTTTTTCACGCGGGCGGCGTACTGCGTCTCCCCCTGCTTTGTCTTGAATTCACGAATGCCTTTACGCACGCTGGCCACGTTTCCGCTCTTGGTTTTGCGTCGCTCTGGCAGTGTCGCGGGCCTGGTGCCTGGCGCCGTCCCTTGCAGTTGCTGGAGGACCGGGACGTATTTGGCAAGGGGTTTTTGGCGCTGGCCCGGACTGGGATGAATCGCCTGCCGGATGCTCGAACCGTTGATCCCCAACGAGCGCCCAATTTCAGCATATGTCCAGCCCCCGGCCAGTAATCCCGCGATCGCCTCGGCCGCCGGTGTCATCTCTGCCATGGTTTCTTCTCCCTCATTACCGGTCCCGTTCCTTCTCTTGTTGCCGCTGCAGCAGATCCAGCGCTTCGTAGGTATGCGGGGCGTTCACCGACTGCCGGATCGCCCACTTCAGCCGCAACGTGCCTCGCTTCGTGTTCGTGTTCCAGTCCGGGTGTTCCTCGGTCAGCGCGATCGCGTCCGTGCGGATGGCAATGATCGATTCCCGTGGCAGCGTCAGCGCGGCCTTGATCATTCTGGCACGACAACGCGCCCACACCTGCGCCGCCCATTCCGGGTGATCAAACTGCTGGCTGTAGCCTTCCGTTGCCGCCGGCACACTGTACCACACCGTCGTATCGTCAATCTCCCGGCGACTGCTGTATCCATCAGGGGCCGGCTCGTCTATCCCAAGGATGTATGTCACGTTGCGGCTTGACCGGTTGAACGTGCCAATGCCATGCAGGACAATATTACGGATCCCACCGCGCACCAGCTGATAGAGTCGGGCGTCATCGGGGGTTTCCAAAGCATCGCGTTCCACCTTCTCGCGCAGGTTCGCCAGCTTTTCGACCAGGCCGTCCAATGGCTTTTTCTGTGTCGAGGCTTTCTCCGCCTTGAAGACAATCCGCTCCAGGATCGTGATACGCCAGACCGCAAAGCCCTCTTCGATACTTGCGTAGGCGCTCGAGAGCACGTCCAGTTCGGAGCCGTCCACCCACGTCTCATAGGTCTGGCCAGCAGACTCTGCTCCGGGGAAACTCCAGGTGTGTCGATCCCTCTGGTTCCCGGTGATAGCATCGCGGGGTGTCATGAACAGGCCCAGATGCTGCCAGTCGGTCGGGATCGTGTAGCGGATACGGTAGCGTGCTGCCACCTTCCCGGCGTATTCGTTGCGGCTGTCATGGATCGCCAACTCCGTCGGTAATCCCCACGCCAGCGCACTGTACATGAAGATGCCGTCGTAGTAGTACAGGCCAGGCAGACGCTTCAGCTCCGGCAAGGTGCACAGCTCAATCCGGCCCTGCCCCGCGTGGGACCGGATCGTCTCCCGGATCGGGGCCGGCAGTGGCGCAAAGCTGCGCTTCTGGAGGCGATTCAAACGTGTCCACAGCGCCTGGAATGTCAGCGCTGGCGTGGCGTACGCGCTCGCTTCTTCTCCAAAGGTGGCCTGCAGGTACCTGCTCAGCAAGCGGATCGCTTCGTAGGCTTCGGTCGCCGTACACTCGGTCCCGAACCACGAGAACACGTGGCGAATCTCCAGCTCCTGTTCGCTGCCTCGCCGTCGGTAGCGAGCGACGGTTTCCTCTGGACGCTCATCGGAGAGATAGTGCCCGCGCGCACCGGTCGTGTACCGCTGCCGCAGTTCCCTCGCCAGCACCCAGCCCTCATACGAGCCACTGGTATCCGTCGGCAATTCCCCACAGAGCCACAGACGCACCTGGTTCGTATCACCCAACTGCGGTACCGCCGCTAACACCTCCGATAACGAGGCCTGCGCCCCGAAGGTGAAACGCTCACCGGCGTCCGTCATTCCCTCCCCGCGGCGCACATCCATATACGCGATCAATCGCCGTTGGCGACGTGCTGACACACCTGCCTCTGTGGCTCCTGCCGCCTCATCCACTGCATCCTCCACCACCGACACAACCAGATCTGGCTCACGCACTGGATCACCATGACGTGCACGATCCATCGGTGCATCCCCACCTGAGCTTGGTGCAGCTCGTCGATCTCCCTCCGCTGGTGGTTCCTTCGTCACAGCCTCTTGCTGCTTCTGCTCTGGCTCCCGCCGCGCTTCCTGATGCACTGTCGGGCTACCAGCCATCTCATGGGCCTCCTGTGGTGGCACGTCCATTCCCTCTTCCTCCAGCAGACGCTGCTGGGCCGCTTTGGCTGCCTGCTGTTTGCGATACCCTTTCACGCGGGGATGATATTCATGCCCCCGCAGCCACTCCCAGAAATCCGGATGATCCGTCTTGATCAGCCAGGCGTCTCCCGACCGATACGCGCTCCGGCCCAGTACGCCCGCCTTCGCCGCCTGTGTGAGCGTCGTCCGGTGAATCCCATAGGCTGCTCCTACCACCGTCGCCGTCTGCACGGGCTCCCCAAATTTCTTTCGCTCCATCTCCGTTTTCGATTCTCCCTCTGTTCATCATACGATGCACTATTCATCAGACGTATGCTCCTCTCATCCATCCACATGGACAGGACTTCTCTCCTCCGACTTGCTGGCCTATCTGTACTCTTTCATCCACGATCTCTTGTGCTTTTCTTCGGTACACGCCCACACACTCAGGATCAGCCAGAAACCTCTCTTTGAGATGCGCCATTGCTTTCCCTCGGAAGATCACTCATCTTCCACATTCTTCCTTGGTCAGCCCTTCCAGCACCGGGCATTTCCCCAGACAATCAAACCCATTCCCGGCAATCTCAACCGCCTCAAACGCGATCGTCTCCTTCCAGGCTCCAAACGGCGTCGGAGCAGGCGGATACGCCATCGCATCCATCACCTCCAGGTGCCGCCCATCCCTATCCACCTTCACCACATACCCATACCGCAGCTGTCCCTGCTCATCGCGATACTGCACCTACCACCCATGGCCTCCCTCAAACTCCAGCGGATGCACTCCCACCTCATGGATCACATACATCCCCGCTGGACGCAGCTCGATCCGTCGGTTCATCATACCCGTCCACTCCTTTCCTTCGTGCCTTCGCAATTAAATACATTCTATGATTTACTATAGCATTATATGATGCATTATAGCGGAGAGATTCCTGCCTGTCAAACCCCTTTCCTTCTCCCGCGCTCCTCTTTCATACACACAAAAGGAGAGGTACCTGCTCGATACCTCTCCTGTCTTCTGGCTCCTCTGCTTGCCTTTTCCCTCTCTTCTCACCCTCGCCCATAGACCAGGTGCTCCCACGCTGCCTCCACTACCTCCTTCCTCACCACCTCCGCCTGCGGGTTCATCTGCACGATCCTCTCAATTTGCATCAATACATGCTTTTGCCGTTGAAAATTTCCCTCCCTTATCCCGATCATCGTCGCCAGCGCTTCTTGATCTACCTGCAATTGAACGGCTGTGTGATCTGCTCGAAGTGAATCGCAGTTGGTACTACGAGCGTTTGGGCCAGCTAGATACGGATCCGGAAGCCATTGCGCTGCGAGATAGGATTGAGCACATCATCCTGCAGTTTCCAGGTATTAGCGCCGACGTAATTACGAGCCGGTTTAGGGCTGAAATAAATCCTTTCTTAGACAAGAAAGAAATAACCATTTTTTTCGCTTCAATGGCACAAAAATTCTCTGAGCAGGCTTCTCACGTGGTGTCAAGGGGAAGCGCAGCGGCCTTGATACCACGTGAGAAGCCTGCTAAACTCACCCTGCCATTGAAAGAAAACGCCTCTAAATCGGCTCGTAATTACACCGGCGCTGACACCAGGCTATGGATACCGGCGCGTAACCCGGAAATTGCATCGGCAAGGATGGGGTGTGAACCACAAGCATGTGCTTCAGATGATGCGCGAAGAATCCTTGTCGTGTCATCTGAAGAAACGTTTTGTAATCATCACCACGGATTCGTGTCATGGGTTTCCCGTCTATCCCAACCGGCTCGCAGATGTTCTCCTTTCAGCCCCGGATCAAGCCTGGGTGGCGCCTTTACCTCCATCCGTTTGCAAAATGCGTTTGTGGATCTGGCGTGTATTCTGGATGCTTACTCCCGCCGCTGCGTTGGCTGGCACCTGTCCCGGGATATGACAACTCAGCTCACTCGCCGTGTCCTTCAGCACGCCCTTGCCGAACAGCACCCGCTCCTGGTCTCATCCATCATTCCGATCGAGGTGTGCAATACGCCAGCCGAGCGTACGTGGAGCAGCTTGAAGGCATTGGCGCGCAGATCAGCATGTCGGCGGTCGGCAATCCCTATGACAATGCGAAAGCGAAAAGCTTTTTTAAAACACTCAAACAGGAAGAAGTGTATCTTAAGGAATACTGTTCTTTTGAGGAGGCGGAGCAGAATTTGACCGAATTTTATGCCTCTCTCCAGCGTCACCGTCCACACAAGTGGGAAGGCGAGAAGGGTAGTCCTCTTCCTGATCCTCCGGCGACATGCGCCGCAGGCCTTCCACAAGCTCCATCACGAACACAGGTGCATGCTCAATCAATGTTGCCAGGGTATCGAGAATCTCCGCTGGGGGATCATTCTCGATCACATTGACCTGAACCTCATAGATAAAGCAGGCCAAAAGATGGGGGAGAGAAGCATCTTCCTTCCTCTCTTGCACCTCCTCTCGAGTCACAGCCGTCTTTTCGTCCATTAGAGGTGGGAGCGAAAGCGTCTCCAGATCATCCTTCACTGGTCGCTCTCCTTCTTCCTCATCTCTTGGTTGAAACTCCTCTAACACTCTCACACCTGGCTCTCCCAGTTTGATGCCCCGACGCCGATCAATGGTGCCATCCTTCCCGAGAATCACCGTTGACAGCGAGAGGCGCAAGACTTCCAGGTCCTCCGCATCCCAATCATCATCCATGTTCGGATCGGCCGCGAGGGCAGCCTTTACCTCCTCCAGTGTCCAGACATGGCCAGGGGGGAACTCCTCGTCTGGCTTGTTTGCTTGAAATACAGAAAGCACTTCGACGCCTGGCTCTCCCAGCCGAATGCCGTGTCGCTGGTCTTCCACACCGTTTGTATCCATCACCACATACTCCCGATATCCAGCAGCAAGGGCCAAAGTGAGACGTTCCTCTTCAGACGTCGCTTCCAAGATCTTTCGATGATACTCAATGGTGGCCATATAGACCAATGGGTCGACGTTGGTCGGGCAGTATAACCAGGCCGCCAGTTGCGGATACACCTCATGGGCCAAGCGCTTGTAGGCATTGCGCTCTTCAGGGCGTAGAGGCACCAGGCTCCAGGCCTGTTTATAGGCCGCCTCCTGGATCTGGGGCCGACACTGCTGGCTGATTTCTCGCCGTCGCAGACCCTGAAAATGCTTCCCAAAGTACTGGCGCACACGATCAACTGCCGCAAGCACCACCTCCACACGCACCAGGGTCGGCACCTCAAAGGGCACACACAGCACTTCATACACGGTCATTGGAGCCGCAAAAAGCAGGCTATAGGCACTTTTCCTCGTGAAATGTCCCGTGTGCAGAATCTCAACGATCCCTCGACCAGTAGACAGGCCAATTCCAACCACCAACTCGGGCCATGCCTGGCTTTGCAACAACTGCTCCACTTTTTTCAGCACATCCCAGGGGCGCGCAAGAGGCAGCGGACGCTCACGACGCGTCTCTACCTTCTCCTCGCGGGGCATCTGCATCTGGATCCATTCCTCGGTCGAAAAGTTGAGGTATTTGAGGGCCAGGTGCTCCTTCTGACTCGATTTGGGATTGTACCATCCATTTTCCTCCGTGAGTGGCAGCACCTCCCGAATACGGTTCCGCGTTTCGCTTAACGGCTTCTGCAACGAGATCGCTCGCTTCAAACTTGGCCGCCGACGCCACACCTCCAGTTCCTCTTGACAGATCCGTTTCATCTCCTCTTCCTGCTCCACCCCAATGGCTGCCAGCCTCGGCAGCAACACCTCCCAACGCTCTTCTAACCACGTGCTTGCCATGCTCCTCACCATCCTTGCGTACGACGCGTCCACGCCAACAACGCACTAGCGCTTCTTGCGCAAACGCTGCACATTCTTTTGCGTCAACAGGCGATCTCCTGCCTCTTCTATCACCTCAGCCGTCACCACATAGGTCCCATGACGCAGAAGCAAATAATCCAGATGGCAGAGTACCAGGTACATCTCCTGAAAATTGCCCTCCGTCTTCTGCACAAAGGCTTCGGCTGCTCCTTCCGAGAGCGACAACCCCATTTGCTGAATCTGCTGTTCCAGCAAAACGCATGTCTCTGGTTTTCCAAGGGCCCCAAACGCATGCAGCACCCCCACACGCGATGACAGAGCTGCCATCTTCTGCAACCGCTCGGCACTTCCAGAACGGCCCAGCAAGACCATTCCTACGCGACTCCGATCAAAGACATCCCGCAGCACCTCCAGGCCCGCCTGTGAGAGGCCATCGACTTCATCCACCATCACCACACCCACTCCATCAGGACGAATCATGCCTGACATCGGCCCGCTCTCTTGCGCCACCGCACTCGCATGATCAGCAATCATCTGCAGGCCCCACAGCAGCAAGGCCAGATCTTGCTCAATACTCTTGGGCGTGGACGTCGCCTTCGGGCGATAGTAGGCCGTTCGTGGCATCGGACACTCCGCTGGAAAGGCCACCCCCTGGGCCATCAACAACCGCTCAAAAGCTGCCCACTGAGCATACTCTCGCGCCGCCCACGTCTTTCCCACCCCACGATCTCCCACACACACCACCAGATACCGATACCGACGGGCAGCTTCACATACCTGCACAAAACGACGATATTCCCGCGTCTGCTCAAACGTGGAGAAGGGGATCTCCAAGCCGTGCTCTTCTCCCACACGCAGCACTGACTGCCCGGCTGGCGGTCCCCCCTGGCTCCTTTCAAGTATAGGTTTTTGGAGAAGGAGGAAAAAACCTGGCGAGTCATGGTTTTCTGCTATAATACAAAACGATTTCCACATCATTTGTAGGAGAAAACATGAATCGCCATCATTTATTATCGCAATGGTCGGACCAGGTGTCAACGGCCTTTCCTCATCTTCGCTCATCGCAACTCAACGGGCTCGTCCTCTGGAGCGTTGGCATGACGCTGCTGGGCGCTTGTGGATGGTCGCAGATCAGTGCTCTGCTCGCGTGTGTCCTGGGTCAATCCGAGGACGCAGTAGCTCAACGTTTACGGGAGTGGTATCTGGATGCACATGACAAATGCGGTGACAAGCGACGGGAGATCGAGGTCTCCACCTGTTTTGCTTCCCTGTTGCGATGGGTGGTGCGCTGCTGTGGACCTCACACGCGCCGTATGGCACTGGCCCTTGATGCCACCACCCTGGGAGAACGCTGGACAGTGCTCTCGATCTGTGTGGTTCTTCGCTCCTGTAGTATTCCAGTGGCCTGGAAAGTGTTGGGGGCGCATGAGAAAGGGTCCTGGCGACCGCATTGGGAAGGCTTACTCGCGCATCTGCACGGGTGTGTGCCTGGAGAGTGGTTCGTGATCGTGATGGCTGATCGCGGACTCTATGCCCAGTGGCTCTATGAAGGGATTCGCACCTGCGGCTGGCATCCCTTCTTACGGATCAACGGCAACTGTAAAGCTCGACGAGTTGGCTCAGACGACTTTGAGATGATCGCGCAGTGGGTGCCCACACCTGGTCTATCGTGGAAAGGGCGTGTGGAGTGCTTCGCGAGCAAGCAGGCGCGGGTCAACGCGACGGTGTTGGTGCATTGGGAAGAAGGCTACGAGGGTCCCTGGGTCGTGCTGACGGATCTGCTTCCGCAGGAGGCTGAGGTGTGTTGGTATCGCATGCGCACCTGGGTCGAAACGGGGTACAAAGATTTCAAGCGGGGACTCTGGGGATGGCATCACAGTAAAATGACGCAAGCAGGGCGTGTGGAGCGTTTGTGGTTGGCGATGGCAGTTGCCCAACTGATGAGTGTGAGCATGGGGTGTGTCGCTGAAGAACAGCAGCGAGCGGCAAACAGTGAGCAGGAGTTGCCTGCAAGCCATATTGCGCGCAAGAAACGCTGCAGGCCCAACCATCAGCCGCGAGTGCGTCGATTGAGTTGTGTGGTACGCGGGCGGTTACAGGTGCTAGCAACCGTGCTCAATGACGAGCCGTTGTTGCAGGGGCAGATGCTCGATGAGCCATGGCCGCAAGACATGCAACCACCCAGAAAGCTACCAAGCGCCTCAGAGCGACACAAGCGGGAGAAGAAACAGGAGCGTAAGCGCCGAGCCCGAGCTCGTGAACGGGCCAGCGCTTAACGTTCCCCAAAAAACCTATACCTGTAAGCCCCCTGGCTCCCCTGCAACCCTCTCTCGGCAGTTCTCGTTTTCCTCTCCCCGTTCATCCTCCCCCGCTCCCTCCCGCGTCCACATCCGCAGATCCAGGGATCCTGGCAATCACGTCTGCTCCTGCTCCATCCGCACACAGAGGATGTCTGACGCTCTCACCACGCTCGACGTCGCCAACATCCTCCGCGGTGATGCGACGACGGTTCACCGCTGGATCCAGCACGGCAGGCTCGAAACCATTCGCCCAGGGGCAGATTCTATCCTCCCGCTCCCCTGTCTCCCGCACACCCGCGCAGACAAAAACTGTTCGATATCGTATAGGTTTCTTCAGAAATGCCGCCTCGGCGCAGGGTGGCGCAACGTCATGCCGGGGAGCGTAGCGCGCCGCTGCCCGTTCATCCTCCTCCCCTGCCTGCAGGTTCTCCCAGCAGATACCATGGGGCCGCGCCACCATCCGAGGGAAACGCTCCCGTTCCTGGTAGCAGGCTCCTCCACCATCACAGTGCTCACACACACCACCCTCCCCCGGTGAAGAGCAACGCCAGGGGGCTCTGCACCTGCCCCTGATCTCCCTGGTCCTCGTTCGAGTGTGTAAAATATTTTGGCTCTTCCGCACTTTCCGTGCTCCATCATCCAGCTTTCAAAACCTTTTGGCGTAAGAGCGGGAAACCACCTCGCCCATACATGGATCGCTTTATATATTTCAATTTATTTATTTTTCCTTCGACAGGTCCATTGCTGTACGGAAGAGTGAACGCTGCGTGGAGAGCAGAACCTTCTTTTTCCAAGCCCTGAGCAAAGGTCACCAGGTCGCTAATCCCGCTCAGTTGGCAGTCCCAGAGCCAGGTATCCAGTGGTTTGGCGTTGTGCACTGTGAGCATCACGACAAATTGTTGGACTAATCCATAGGCTGTTTCGATGCTTGGTACTTTTCGCAGCAGAGCAAGGGCCTCTCGTTCTTGCTTCTCCAGATGTTCAGGATTGTGAAGAAACAGCCAGGCAAGATGGCGCGGAGCCAGTTTGTTTGTTCTCGTCTGCGTGTTTTGTTGCGTTTGGTCGGCTGCCTCAGCTCTCTCGTCCTGTTGAAGTTGAACCCAGCGGTAGACCATCATCCAACTACCAGTAAATCCACGCTCTTGCACATCCTTCCATAACTGGTCGATGGTGCGGCATCCTGCTTCCCAACGCTCTTGCAGATATGGGCGATATGGGTCAATCGCGCTCTTGGTGCGAGGAACTCGCTGAAATTCAGGAAAAGTGGAGGCCTGAACAAACTTGCGAACCGTTTGCCGGCTGATCTGGAGTTGTCTGGCGATCCCCTGAATAGTCCCTCCTTGCTTGGATAACTCCACCACCTGATTGTAGAGTGCCAGGCGTCGGTTTCGTGAGCCCTCGGAGCGAGCTCGCTCGCCACTGGTTCTCTTCTGACGCGGCGCAATCGTCAAGCTGATTTCCGCTCTTACCTCCTCTGGCATTTGGGTATGACTGAGAAATCGCTCGACAGCTTCCCGAAGATTTTTTAACAGATGCCAGCGATCTATGACTTGTTGGGCTTGTGGTGCGCCTTCAGTTGCCCCACGTAGGTAGTCCTTGGAACGATCTCGGCTGATAATTTCGACGCCTGGATGCTTCCTGAGCCAGTCGGCAAAGGTTTCTGCGCTCCTATCTTCCAGCACATCAACTGGTTGGTGACTTTCTAAATTGATGAGGATCGTCCCATAGGTGCGCCCGCGTCGAAAAGCAAAATCGTCCACACCCAGGATTCGGGGCGTTGGTGACGGTGGGGCCTTCTTTTTGGCTCGTCGGAGAAGTGTATCGGCGCTCACTGGCATGGCTAATTGCTCGGTGAGTCGTGAGCCTGCTTGTCCACTGAGAACAACAGCGATGCCATCCAGCAATGTTGCTAACCGAGTCGTTTGCCGGGCTGAAACGGGAAGACTAGGCAAGCGTTCGGCAAAGGTTTGTCGCTGGCAAGTGTGATTCAAGCAGCGGAAACGCCGCACTCGTAAAACAAGCTGGACAATGTGACCGCTGACCGGCAAGTCTTGTGGTGAGCGTGTGTAATAACTATGGATATGAGACGAAACGTGTTGGCAAGATGGGCAAGCCGCTGTGGGACTAGTGGCACAGGCCGTAATAGTTAGGATCTCCCTGATATGTGTGATGTGTTGAATGGCAAAACCGGATAACGAGAACGGAAGCATTGGCAAGAAGGAGCACCTCATTCATGATTTTATTGGAGGCAAAACAATTTCCCTCCATCTTTTTCTACGAATAG
Source organism: Dictyobacter aurantiacus (assembly GCF_003967515.1). Lineage (GTDB taxonomy): Bacteria > Chloroflexota > Ktedonobacteria > Ktedonobacterales > Ktedonobacteraceae > Dictyobacter > Dictyobacter aurantiacus. Next base: position 13,149 of record NZ_BIFQ01000002.1, read on the forward strand.
GGGTTGCAAGCCCAGCACGGAAAGTGCGGAAGAGCCAATATTTTGTGTAAATAATACGTAATACGTGATACGTAAGACGTAACGTATAATAGGATGAGGAAGATGGAAGAAGAGAAAAAACGTATGACCATTCGACGCGAACTCATTGATGAACTGCTCAAAGAATGCAGCGATCCGAAACAGCTGCTCGCTGAAGGCGGATTTCTCAAACAACTCACTGGCGCGTTGATCGAACGCTGTTTGGAAGCAGAGATGGAAGAACATCTCGGCTATCCTAAGCATGGCAAGCGCACTGAAGAATGCACCAACGTCCGCAATGGACGCAGCCGCAAAACCCTCAAAGGATCACAAGGAGTGGTGAGCATTGACATGCCACGGGATCGTGATGCCAGTTTTGAGCCTGTCTTGATCCCCAAGCATGAAACACGGCTGGAGGGCTTTGACGAGAAGATCCTGGCGCTCTACGCCCGTGGCATGACGACCCGTGATATTCAAGCGCAGATCCAGGAGCTCTATGGTGTTGACATTTCAGCCACGTTTGTCTCCAATGTCACCGAAGCCGTGCTTGATGAGGTGCGTCAGTGGCAGAATCGCCCGCTGGAGGTGCTTTACCCGATTGTCTACGTGGACTGCCTGGTGATCAAAGTACGGGAGAACCAGCGCATCATCAATCGCGCCCTCTATCTGGCTTTAGGGGTCAACATGCAGGGCCAAAAAGAATTGCTTGGAATGTGGTTAGGCCACAACGAAGGCGCCAAATTCTGGCTTTCCGTGTTCACCGAGTTGCACAATCGGGGACTCAAAGATATGTTTGTCGCTTGTGTGGATGGGCTCACTGGCTTGCCCGAAGCCATCGAAACGCTCTATCCGCAGACCCAGGTCCAACTGTGTATGGTGCACATGGTGCGCAACTCGCTCAAATATGTGTCCTACAAGCACCGCAAGGAGGTGGCCGCCGACTTGAAGCAGATCTATGCCGCCGCCACGGAAATGGAAGCGGAATTTCAGTTAGAACTGTTTGCAGAGAAATGGGACCCAAAATATGCGAGCATCAGTAAGTTATGGAGAAGCCACTGGAGCCATGTTATCCCGTTGTTTACCTATCCAGAAGATATTCGCAAAGTCATCTATACCACCAACGCAATTGAGTCAGTCAACATGTCATTGCGCAAGGTGACACGGAACCACCGCATGTTCCCCTCCGAGGAAGCCGTCTACAAAGTCGTGTACCTGGCCATGTTCAATATTGCCAAAAAGTGGACCATGCCCATTTACCATTGGGTGCCAGCGCTCAATTGCTTTGCTTTGCTCTTTGGGGAGCGTTTTCCCCAATAGAGCAAAATACATACACAAAAGTCTTGACAGACTCATTTATGTGGCACAACCTCTTTTATCTCTCTCTTGATATGAAGCTCACGCACATGAGTTTTACGCCATTTTATCTGGCGCGATCCCGCCATTTTATCTGCTCATTCACACTACGTGCTCATTTGAGCAATCTTCTCGCTGTGTAAACGCTCATATCAAAGGGTTTATCCAAAACAAACTATTCTGTTTGACAACCGTGGGTAAAGCATGGAGAAAAACGATGCTTTCTCAGGCTTTTATAGTGAGATAAACCAAACCCTGAGAAAGCATCTTGCAGAGAACAAACGCCCTTTCGTACTTACTGCTTGAGCAATTCTTGCCCTTGTTGGTCGTAGATACTGACAATCTTACCGGTACTCTCTCCCCGGAGCAGATTGACGACAAGACGCGCCGGTTGAGATGGCTCAAGCAATGTGCCTTGCTCATACAAGCCTTTGAAACGATCATAGATTTGCTGCCCGACTTGTTCTATCGGTAGGCCACGAATATGTGCCTGCATCGCCGTATCAACGGCACCCGGGTGAACGGCATTCACCGTCACGCCTGTTTCTCGTAGTTCAGCCGCACTATTGCGAGTGAGCATCTCAAGCCCTGCTTTGCTTGTCGAGTACGCACTGCTGTTCTCCATCCCAGTTCCAGTTGCTGCCCCTGTTGAAATATTGATGATCCGTCCCCAACCGCGTTCAAGCATCATCGGGAGACAGGCATGCATCCAACGAAACGCTGCGATGAGATTGATGTCGATAGCTTGCGCCCATGCATCAGGATCAATCGTTTGAATAGAGCCAATTGGCTCGACGACCCCTGCATTGTTGACCAGAATAGCAATCGGACCAAGCTCTTCCGTGATAGCTGCGAACGCATGAGTGATCGCTTTGCCATCCGAGAGGTCACTCCTGATGGCAAAGCTCCGCCGTCCTGTTGCTTGTATTTCAGCGGTGACCTGCTCGATCTCTCCCTGAGTACGCGCTAGCACTGCAACATTACAGCCCGTTTGCGCCAATGCAAGCGCGATAGCACGCCCAATACCACGTCCGCCACCTGTTACCAAGGCAACTTTTTCCTGCAACTCGTTCATGATGCAATCCCTTCGTTATCGCTTGAAAGCGAACGTCGTCAGTTCTTCCAGCGTCATCTGGATATGACCTGGAAGATACGATGTCCATAGTACAGAGAGATGTTTAGACGCTTTTTATACCAATGGGTGTGAGGACACAGATGAGAGTGCACTCACACCCTGTTGTCCGTGTGTCTAGTGCTGCATATATTTGATGAAATTGATGGTGTCTGCAGCAGCAAGACGACCAATCGCACCACTGGAATAGACAGAAACCGCAATGGTGCCATCGGGTCGCAAGACGAATCCAGTGGCCTGCAAGTAGAGCGGGTCTTCGTTGAGAGAGGCTCCTATCTTCTGCGCGATGTCGTGAGCATCCAGGCCATACAAGACCGGAAAGGTGAGATGATGCTTTGTTACCGTCTCCTGTGCCTTTTCAAGCGGGTCCACAGACAGAGCGATGACCTCGGCTCCTATGTCATGAAATTGCTCTAAAGCACGCTCAAAATCCATCAATTGCTGTCGGCAATACGGACACCAGTGACCGCGATAGAACAGCAATACCGCCCATTTGCCGGTTGTACTCTGGGGAAGCATCATTTCACCACCACCAACACGCAAAGCCGTAATCGTCGGGAAGTGCTGATCGTTTGTTAATCGCATCATGTTCTCCTGCATTCTAGTTAGTCAATTACCTTTTTATGATGATAAAAAGTGGTTTGTGCCATATGCTACAAAGTGCGAACCCCTGTTTCCAATCGTTGGAGTTTTTGTTCCAGCAGGTCAGGTGAACGCGAGCTATTGGTCAACAGGTATGTGCCTTGAAGTGACGAAATGAGATCAACTGCTCAATCTTTGGCCAAGCCGCGATTGATCACGTTCTACTGAAGAGAGAAATCCAATTTTCAAGCGCAGAGAAGAAGAAAATGGGCAAGATCAACCTCAGTTATATGGCACATCATCTGTTTCCGACGAAAAACACTGGTAGGCCTATGCTACTTATGAATCAAGTGGAGCGCATCAAGAATCTCTGCAGGCTCCAGGCGATGGGTATAATCTGCATCAACAAAAGCGAGCTGGATCGTGCCATCTTGCGCAATTACAAATGTTCCCGGCATTGGGAGTTCCCAGGAGGAATCCCCATTGTACGCTTCCAGGTCGTTGTCAAAACGCTGATAGAGCGTGCGTAGCTCCTCAGACATGCGAAACACCAGGCCATACGCGCGCGCCACCTGATTGCTTTCGTCGCTTAACACTTCAAACTCAAGCTGCCATTTTTCCGCAGTCGCCAAGGAATGATCGGGCGTTTGGGGAGAGATGGCCACCAGGGTCGCTCCGCGCTGCTGTATCTCGGGCAGATGTTTTTGATAGGCGCGCAGTGTCAGATTACAGTAGGGGCACCATGCTCCTCGATAGAATGTCAGGACTACTGGTCCTCGGGACAGCAGATCAGAAAGCTTGAGGATCGTTCCCCTCGCATTGGGCAATGCAAAATTTGGCGCTGCCTCCCCTCGTTGTTTCGCATGCTCAGCAATCCCTGATTGGACAAGCGCCGCGGTGTTTTGCTGGAAGATCGCACGTATTGCAACGGGCGTCTGCGACGTTTCTTGCAGTTTCTGGATGCTGCGTTGCAGTTCCTGCTCAAAGGGCACGTGTTCTCTGGTCATCGTTTTCTCCTTCTCCTCTTCACATAGGAGAGCATCCTAATCGGGACACTCCCCGCTTAAAACCAACAAACACGTCGCCTGTTGGTCGTCTTCATATGGCTCGCTTTTTCCGACTCAATGCGGGGTTCCTGTCCCATCGTGGCAATCACAGCAGCAATGAGCCATTTCGGCAGCATGCATATGCTCAGCATTCACCACGATAGATAACAGCCCCCCTTCTTCGCCACATGACCCATCAGCGACGCTCTCTACTGTTCATCTTGTTTCCACTGCCGAAAGATTCGCAGCACATCTGCTTTTCTTTCCGGATCAACCGGCTCTGGCGTGATCTGGCGGATCATGCGTATGGTCAAACGCATCTGTTCTAGATAATTCGCGCAGCCAGGACAGCCTGCAAGATGCTGCTCAAATTGGAGGCGCTTCGCTGGGGCCAGGACCCCTTCCAGATACTCCGTCACCAGTTCCACGACTTCCTGACAGGTGAGCCTCCGGGTTAGGGTTCCGTTGGCCATCCTTTTTTTCGCTACCAGGTATGCGAACACTTTGCGAAACCAGCGATCCATGTCATTTCTCCTTTAGGGTCTCGTGCTCAGTGAAGGATCGCTCAAGGGCTTGGCGGACTTTCGCGCGCGCCCGATGAAGCAGTACTCTCTGATTAGACTCAGAAATATCGAGAACGTTACAGACTTCTTCTGAAGTCCACCCCTCAAGGTCGCGCAAGGTGAGAACGGTCCGTTGGCTCGCGGGTAACGCTTGGATGGCTGCGACTAGCTGTCGATGGGTTTCTTGTGAAAGGAACCGTTCCTCAGGCAGTTCGTTCCAGTTTGCTGGAAGACTTGTCCAGGCTCCTGGTGACGGAGAATCGAGCGGCGAGAATCTGCCGGGATCTACTGTCGGTTCATTTAATATGACGTCTGGACCCAGGAGCGAAGAGAAGGGAACTGAGCGTTTCTCACGTAAGGCGCGGGTTTTGGCACAATTGATGAGAATGCGAGAGATCCAAACTTTGAGCGATGAGCGCCTCTCAAAGTGCTTGAGTCCCCGCAGGACTCCTATCCAGGCATCTTGAACGACATCTTCCGCGATGGCACGCTCGGGAACATACAGCATGGCCAAACGAAGCATGGTCGTTTGGTAACGATCGATCAACGCCACGAACGCGTCCTCATTCCCTTTCTGAAGCAGGTCTATCAATTGCCACTCGTTTGAACTCAGGAGCAGTTTTTTCTCGTGTAGCATCCCTCTTTGCTTTCTAACTGGCGGAATAGTGGATATGTACAACGCTAGCAGCGAGACTTCCTATCGGCTTGGTGCACAAGCGAGCAGTACTATCACCATCCATCGTCTCGCCAGAAGATCGTTGGCATTGGTGGATGGCCATCGGCCCCGCTCTTCAGTACCACGGTTCTCTCGTCGCCAATTTTCAGTCGGAAGAGCGCAACTGTGGTAGCACAGAGCAAGCGAGAGAAACATGGGCATGCCTCAAGCTGACACACGTGGCGGGGCTCCTCGACGATCGAGGAGCCCCGCCACGTGTGTCAGGAGGATCAGATTCGAATCCTCTCGTGGAGGGAAAAATGCCATGGGAACACAGGTTGTCTAGGGGTTGGTTGGGGCCTCATTCAGAAAGGCAATCGGCGGGCAGTTGATGACAATCCCCACTGAGCCAAACGGTGCTCCTCCTGGCCCGGTGATCAATCCCTGATTGACCAGATTGAGGATGTCGTTCTCGTCGGTCTGGCGGGTGTTGAGACCCTGAGACACCGCAGCGTTTGTCCACTGGCCCAGTTGCAAATCCCAGGCAGGGCTATACGCATTGGCATGCATGGGATCGGCTAAGGTTGGAAAGTCCCCCTGCACGTTGAGCGGGTCGGCATGGTCGATCGCTTTCCCTGTCCCAATATTCTCCGGAGTTGCGTCGAGGGCTGCCCCCGTATCCAACAGGAGATGATTAAAGCCCTGGGCCTGTGGATTCGTGGCGCCAGTCTGGCCATTGATGAGCCCAAAGATGCGTTCCCGCGCTGAGCCCAGGAAATCATCTCCGCCCAGGAACGACAGCTTGTTGAGGACTGGAACATAAATGGCCCGTTCAAGCGTGGCTGCCAGCGGCGTCGAAGCATCGGTGCTCAGATACAGGATGGGCTGGTGGGCATCAAACCCATTGACCAACAGCAATTCAACGGTTCCTTTCTGGGTATCAATGCCCACCACTCGATCATGTGTGTTCGTGTGATGGGAAAGATCAAATGGCCCGTTCCCCACGGCCACGATCGGTGCATTATAGATCACAGGAGAACCGAGAATGCGGATAAACGGGGAATAGCCAGGGCCTGCGACGGCACCCGGCTGTGCGACGACGGGCGGAAAGGCGTTAGGGGCAGGGGCCGCTTGTAGTTGGCGGGTTGGACGGAAATCAGGAATCCCGGCAAAGTTGACAATAGCATCGCCGAATTTGTTATTGGCCGGCGTGGTGAGAGTGACATTCTGCACACATTCGGGGCAACCGACCGGGACATTGGCCAGTTTCGGTGCATAGTTCGCCCCCAGGTCATGCGCGAGACCAAAGTCTGAGGCATCTGTAATGATATACCAGACGGTTTGGCCCTGGTACTGGCCCCGATGCAAAGGAAGGGTTGCGGTGCCGCGCGTCAGGTCAATCTGAAGTGTGCTCTTCACAACGAATTTGCTCGGATCGAGCAGCGTATCACTCAACTGCAACCTGGTGGTGCGTGTGGACGCTCTGGCATGAAGCAAAGGCATAGTCAGGGCGGTCACGACAAGCGCCAGCGCAAACAGCCCCAGGGCGATCTGCCAGACGCGCCGGACAGGGATAAAACGGGACATGTGAATTTCCTCACTTTTCAATTTGGTAAAGGTTGTCCATACTCATACTCTCAACAGTATGTCAGGTTATTGTGTAGCCCGAACGCCCAAAAGATTCTTCCCTCAGCCTCTTAACATGCGAATAGGGAGAACGAGTATGCTGATGGGAAGCATCTGTTCAGGTACACTCTTTAGTCTCGACAAGACCACGTTTCGTTACAGGGGAGGGATGCAAGTGGCTGTATTGCAAAAAGAAACCTCATCTGGTAGGATCAGGCAAAAAGAGCATAGGCGTCAAGTTAAGACTAGAGCAATGTACATAAGGTTTGAGCTATGATAGACTGCATGTATGAAAGCCTACTCACAAGATTTACGACAATGAGTGCTGCGAGCGATCGATGCCGGAGCGAGTCAAAGCGAAGTGGCAGAAACCTTCGCTATCTCCGTGGCAACCATCAAACGCTACCTCAAGCAACGACGAGAGACCGGTCATGTCGAACCCAAGAACATTCCAGGTCGGCCTGCGGTCAAAGGAGCCGTGTTGCAGGCTCATTTGCTCATCCAGTTACAAGCCCATCCCGATGTGAGCCGGGAAGAACATTGCAGGCTTTTCAAAGAGACGCACGGGATCGAGGTCAGCACAGCCTCAATCACGCGTGCCAGACAGGCCCTTGGCTGGACTCGAAAAAAAAGTCGTTGAGGGCCAGCGAACAAAAAGAAGCAGAACGTGCCGCTTGGCGCACACGTGCCAGGAGCCTGAGCAGCCGCGATCTGGTCTTTGTGGATGAAACGGGTTCCCATATCGCCATGACCCCGCTGTATGCATATGCCCCCAGAGGGCAGCGAGCCATCGGCAAGGTGCCCCGCAATTACGGCGCGACGATGACTCTGATTGCTTCCTTGTCTCTCTCTGGCATAGGAGAAGCCATGATCCTGGATGGGGCCGCCGATAGCAGCGCCTTTGAGATCTACATTGAACAGGTCCTTGCCCCCAGTCTCAAAGCTGGACAAATCGTCATTCTGGATAACCTTTCCATTCACCCGGGGCAGAAGGTGAGGATGACGATCGAAGCGAGAGGATGCCAACTCTTGTTTTTGCCTGCCTACTCTCCTGATTTTTCGCCGATTGAAGAAGCGTTCTCCAAAGTGAAAACCTTTTTGCGCCGACAAGGAGCTCGCACGCGTGAAGCTCTGCAAGAGGCAATCGCCCAGGCGTTGGACTTGGTCACTGAGGCTGATGCTCTCGGTTGGTTTACTCATTGTGGCTATCCACTTCCTTCTTTTGATGAGGTGGCTCAATAGTTATGTACAGCGCTCTAGAGGACGAATACGACTGCTGAGGTGAGGATTCTGATACAAGGTGCGAAACAGCTTGAGTGGTTCCATCAGCGAGCCTGCTAGCATCCATTTGGCCAAGGCGGCGGCGACATCCGGGCCATAGGGTGGCGCAAGTGGGGCAATACGAGGAGGGTGGTCGAGAGACATGGGTCAACTCTTTTTCCTTCACGCTTTTTGGGGTGACTGCCAGCCTTGTCTCCTGCTCAAAAAGGTGGTAGACTATCACTGCTACGAATTCCGTAGCAGTGATAGTCTACCACTTCGGAAATCGAAGCACAAGAGGTATTCAAATGACGCTGCCGAAACCGGGAAAGCCCGTCTGGGGATCGTGGACGGGGCGTCCAATCATGGCGCTACTTGACCTGCTTGGACGCCGATGGGCCCTGCGTATTCTGTGGGAACTGCAGGATGGAAGCGCTGGCTTTCGAGCCCTGCAAGACCGCTGTGATGCGATGTCTCCCAGTGTGCTCTCCCAACGGCTTAGCGAATTGCAGGAAGCAGGCATTGTTCAGCAGAATGAACAGGCAGATTACACGTTGACTCAGGAAGGAGCCATCCTTTTGCACTCCCTTGCTCCTCTCAACGACTGGGCTCTGCGCTGGGCGGAACGCGAACGCGTGCCTCAGGATGAGCAGTGAAGGCGTCTCTCGGTGCTCGCTTTCTCTGCATTTGGAACAAGAAATGGACCACCATTCTCCAGTTTGCGGAAACGCTTGAGCCGTTGGGCTCACACGCCTCGAAAGGAGCTGCTTCTCATGGACAGCACTGCCCGCTTGACCATCCGAGCGATCCGCGCTCGCGGACTCAATCTGACGCTTGACCGTTCTATCCAGACAGCGAGTGGAGTCATGAACACCACGCCGCTAGTCCTGGTTGATCTCTCGACCCAGGAAGGCATCACCGGCCACAGCTATATACGCTGCTACACACCAGGAGCCCTCCAACCGCTGGTCCAGCTCATCGCCAATCTTGAGGAGCTGCTCAGAGACGAGGCTGCCGCACCGATTCCTGTCGAACAGAAACTCCAGCGGCACTTTCGTCTCCTGGGTCCACAGGGCTTGACAGCTATGGCTATGGGGGGCATCGACATGGCGCTCTGGGATGCGCGTGCCAGGGCATGTGGAGTACCGCTCGTGACGTTGCTGGGCGGTGAGCCCAGGCCGATTCCGGCCTATGCCAGCCTGCGAACGATGAGTCCGCAGGGGGCTACGGCAGAAGCTGAGAAATTGCTTGCCCTCGGTTTCACCGCGCTCAAAATCAAGATTGGATGGGGCGATCTCGCGGAGGATCTTGCTACGATCCGCGCGGTACGGCGAACCGTCGGCACCGGGATCAAGCTGATGGTTGATTACAATCAGAGCCTCTCAGTGGCGGAGGCAGTTGAGTGGATACGCGTGCTCGACGAAGAACAGCTTTTCTGGATTGAGGAGCCCACCCGAGCCGATAACTTCAAGGGGCACGCCTCGATCGCAGCAGCAGCCCGTACCGCGATCCAACTCGGTGAAAATTGGTGGGGACCACACGATATGGCAAAAAGCATCGCGGCGCACGCCTCCGATTATGTCATGCTTGACGTGATGAAACTGGGAGGGGTGACGGGCTGGCTTCGTGCAGCAGCCCTGGCCGAGAGCGTGGGTCTGCTTGCTTCCAGTCATACCTTCCCTGAGTTCAGCGCTCATCTGCTCGGCGTCACGCCAACCTGCCAGTGGCTCGAATATCTGGACCACGCCGGTCCCATTCTGAGGGAACCAATACACATCAAGGATGGGTATGCAATGATTCCTGATCGTCCCGGCTGCGGTCTGGAGTGGAACGAGGACGCACTTCAGCGCTGGCTGGCATGACCCTCGATCCATCGCTTTTTATCCATTGTCCGTTCAGTTTTTCACCTCTGAACCGCTTCTTCTGAAAGGCAGAATCTATGCTGGATATCCTCCTGGCAACACCTCGTATCCGCCTTGCGGAACTACCGACGCCAGTACAGTATTGTCCGCGCCTCACAGCGTATCTTCAAGGACCGCGCATTTACGTGAAACGTGATGACTTAACCGGCCTGGGGCTGGGAGGCAACAAAGTACGCAAACTGGAGTTTGTTCTGGCCGAAGCGCTCTCGCAAGGGGCAGACACGATTGTTTCGGCTGGTGTGGTGCAATCGAACGCAGTGCGCCAGATTGCTGCGGCTACGGCGAAATGGGGGCTCGACTTTCATGCAGCTATCATCACCGATCGTGTTCCCAACGTCGATCCGGACTACCCGGACAGCGGCAATATGCTCCTGGATGCGCTTTTCGGAATGAAAGCCTATCCCTGCTCGATCCAAGAGGATCGCGTTGTCGTCATGCAAGGCATTGCAGACAAGCTCCGACAACAAGGTAAGAAACCCTTCATCATTCCCTATGGGGTCTCCAATGTTCTGGGAGCGCTTGGATATGTCAACTGTGTGCTGGAATTGGCCACGCAGATGCAGTCGCACGCACTCTCTTTCAACGCGATCGTCCACGCCAGCGGAAGCAGTGGCACGCAAGCCGGTTTAGTCGTTGGCACCGCCATATTACTGCCGACAGTACGCATCCTTGGGGTTGACATCGACGCAGATCCCGAGCGGGTGCGCCGAGATGTAGTACATCTTTCACATGAGCTTGCAGCCTTTCTCCGTCAGAAGCCAGAGGAGCTTGATCAGCGCATTGAGATCATCGCAGGGTATGCCGGGCCAGGGTATGGAGTCCCAACCCCAGAGATGGTCGAAGCGGTTTCGCTGTTTGCTCGGCTTGAGGGCATTCTGCTTGATCCGGTCTATGCGGGCAAGGGAGCTGCGGGGTTAATTGGTTTAGTGCGTCAGGGCCGTTTCTCAAAAGAGGACACGCTTCTCTTTCTCCACACAGGTGGAACCCCCGCGCTCTATGCGTATCGCTCTGCGTTTGCTCAACATCTTGCGGCTCTCTCTTCCGCTCGTTCTTCTTCCCACCGTGACATCTAAGATAGTGTCAGACGCCCATGCCAGAGCAGCAACGAGGTTTGGCATCCGAGATCATGGGCTTCATGATGATCGCCGGAAGTATTGTCGGTGTGGTTGCGGCTGGCCTTTTCGTCAACGCAACCCTCCCACTTCCCCTCTATCGGCAAGGGTTATGGAGCGGCTCTGTCAGAACTGAGGTCGCAGAAAATCTTATCGAACAAATGAATTGCTCACCACTCGCTCGTTTAACCCACGACATGCTCAATGAGTTCGCACCTTTGTAGCGGATAGGCAGAGAAATGTGCCTCCTTGAAAAGGAAAACCAATCACATCTCTTCAAGGAGGCCGACATGAGTAGTATCGCCGATGGATCGGTCTGTATCCAGACCTCTGCGGAAGCGCAGGCTGCAACCCCATCGTGGTTGGGTGAAGTGGCTCTGGTCGCTTCCCACCTGCAGAAGCAAGAAATCTTCAACAAGATTAATGAGCGCGTACGTTTTGCGCGACGACGGTTCGGACGCTACGACGTCCTTGATTTTCTCGCCGTGCTCTTCGGCTATGCGATCAGCGGTGAGCGGACCCTGGAGGCATTCTACGAAGCCGTGCATCCCTTTGCGATCCCCTTCATGGCCCTGTTTGGACGCGCCAGCTTGCCTGGCGGCCTCGACGCTCAGTCGCTTTTTAGCGGCGCTCCCCGCCGAACCGGTCGAAGCCCTACGGACACTCTTTCTGGAAGATTTGCTGGCCCGCTGCCTTTCCACAGAAGAGCAGGACGTCGGACTGTGGGATCGGCAGGGAAATCGCTGGCTCGTCTTTGATGTAGATGGAACGCGAGAAGCGGCGCGGCAGCGGGCGCTCCCCCAGACGCCGGATCGACCTGCTCCCCAGAGGCGCTTGCGCCCCCTCTGCGCACCTGGCTACACCGGACGCAAACGGGGAGAGGCTGTTCGTACCCGTACGACGGTCTTGCAGATGCATACTCATCAGTGGGTGGCGAGTTTCGGCAACCCTGGGAATGGACAGTATCGTGAGGAACTGCGCCGAGCGAAGACTGCTGTCCAGATGTACGTGAAGGCCCACAACTTTCCCTCCGAGCGAACGCTGGTGCGCCTCGATGGCCAATATGGGACGCGAGCGGTCGTCGCCGATCTGGCTGATTGCTCGTATGTTACGCGCGGGAAAGATTACAGCCTCCTCGATCGCGCCGACGTCCAGGCGCGTTTGCACCTGCCTGCTGATCAGCACCTGAACAGCGCAGAAAGTGGGGTCTGCCGCGCGCTTTACGACTGTCCAGACCAGTGCCTGGGCGAGGACGGCCCACTCGTTCGCGTCATCGTGGCCACACACCCAGCCCCGACACGCGCGAAAAAGAAGCGCCAGGTCGGGCTTATCCGCAATGGAGTCGTCTATGAACTGTTCCTGACCAATCTGCCCCAGAGTGGCTTTACCGCCTCTGATGTGGTGTCTCTCTACCTGCACCGCGGCGCCTTTGAAACGGCGTTGGAAGATGAAGACATCGAGCAAGATCCGGACCGCTGGTGTAGTCACTCGGCCTGGGGACAGGAAGCCTGGCAAGTGATCTCGCAGTGGACCTGGAACCTCAGACTCGAACTGGGGCACAAGCTGCATCCTGAATCAGTGCGCACCACCGAGTTTGCGCCTGCTCTCCCGGAGCAGAATGCCCCCGCCTCACTTGCTGCCTCCACACTCGCTTCGGGGTACGCCCCACCTGCCACCGCGACGTCCTGGAAAGCTGGTCGCTTCACAGGAGCCGACTTCCCTCTCCAACCAGATGGGACCCTGCACTGTCCAGCAGGGAGCGCCCTGGTCCCTCATGAACAACGGCGAGAGCGTGATGGCAGTCTGCGGGTGGTCTATTCTGCCAGTATCCGCGACTGCCGTCCGTGTTCCTTGCGCGAGCAGTGCCAATGGAGTGGATGCGCAACAGCCAAACCGCGCCAAGTGAGCATCCTGCTTCATCCCTTGTCGGTGGGATCGGCTCCGCTGCTCTGGCGGGACTGGCCCCGACGCCATCAACGGCGGGCCTGTTTGCGTCTGCACCGCCAACGCCTGGACATTCCAGATAGGGCCAGTTCTTCCGCCCCCTCCGACCGCTCCCCCTCCGATCCTCTCTCGGGCTGAGCGTGCCCATTACCGCCTCTCATGGGATGAGCGCCTAGCTCGCAACACTCGTCCCAACACGGCTGGTCAGCTCACACTCAAGCTGTTCGGTATCCCGGTGGGCTTTGCCACCTGGCTGGGTCTTACCGTAGCATAGGGCGAACACCAGCAAAAACGGTTCTCAACAGGCTTCTTCTCTCGCTCTTTGTGAGTGACCTGTTGGCAGGGCTCGAGGCATGCCTCCTGCATGGAAACGCGTCTTCAGCCTGGCAAACCACCACGAGCCGGAGAGGCAGCGGGCAACAAGCGCATGCCCATCGCGATGAAAGGAAAGGATGTGTTACAATAGGGAGAGAACGAGAGAAAGGTGAACCACTCATGTCACAATCCCCATCCCGTGAGGCCATCCTCTTTTGCCGTTATATTTTGAGTTCGCTCGATCGCCTGGTGCACTGCCTTGATGGGCTGGACGAAACTCAGCTCAATTGGCATCCCCCTGTTCCGCATGCCAACAGCCTGTACGCCTTAGTTGCTCATACACTTGGCAATGCGGAAGAAAATCTCCTCTGGACGCTGTTTGACCAGCCGAGTCAGCGTAATCGCGAGCAGGAATTTCTGATGGAAGGCTCCTCCACAGATACCTTGATTCTCCGATGGAATGGCTTACGTGAACAATTGCAGCAGGCGCTTCTGAGCCTTTCCTCACAGGACTTAGCGCGGGAACATCTTCATCCCCGGCGTGGCTCGATCACCGGGCTGGATATCTTGATTGTGGTGGCAAGACATGCCGCTGAGCATTTGGGACAAGCAGAATTGACACGTGATCTTGCCCTAGCTGCAACTCCTCAGTAAAGCCCCTTGTGGCTCGTTCGTCGTTCCCATTTGGAGTGTGTTCTCGCCCGTGTCGCAGAGAATGGATGAAGACATCCCCAATCTCATTGCGCATGTCGTGGGTTTAACTATGAAGCTGCTTGTATCGCTATCTGGAGAGCAGTAAGACGCTGGAGAAAAGCCTGTCGCAGTTCCAGGAGAGAGACCGCTTCGCCTATAAGGTGAGGACGGAGATAATTGCGCAATTCTTCGAAGGCACAACAGAAGCGTGCTGCCGCTTCAATTGGGTTCTGTTGCAAAAAAAGAACCTCATCTGATAGGATAGAGCCAAAAACTGAAAAGAAGATGGTTCTCACCATGCAAAACGTGTTCAAATGGCGTCATTTCCAGGCCGACATCATTCTTTTGTGCGTCAGGTGGTATCTGCGCTATTCGCTCAGCTATCGTGACCTTGAAGAGATGATGATGGAACGGGGTCTGCACGTCGATCACACCACGATTTATCGCTGGATCCAACGCTACGCACCCGAACTGGAGAAACGCACCCGACCGCATCTCAAAGCCTGCAACAACTCCTGGAAAGTCGATGAGACGTATATCAAGGTTAGGAACGTTTGGATGTATCTCTACCGTGCCGTGGATTCAGACGGCAATACCCTCGAGTTTCTCTTGCGTCCAACGCGGGATGCCGAGTCCGCCAAGTGCTTTTTCGTCAAAGCGCTCGCATCGACTGCTCGATCAGCTTCTCAAGCATGTCCGATTTCAGAGCAGATGGCTCCACCTACGACTCCGACTGATACCACAATCATCACGTCAATTCCTCGCGTGATCAATGTCGACAAGAACGCGGCCTGTCCCAAAGCCATTGCTGAGCTCAAAGCCACTAGAATGCTGGCTCAGCATATGGGATTGAGGCAGGTCAAATATCTCAACAATCTCATCGAACAAGATCATCGCTTCCTCAAACGCTTGACCAAGCCAGGGATGGGCTTTTTCTCCTTCGAAACAGCCTGGCGAACCATCCAAGGATTTGAGGTAATGAACATGCTGAGAAAGGGGCAGGTACAAGGAGTGAACAAAGGAGATGTACAAGGACAGGCTACACTGGTCGCTAGACTCTTTGGCATTGTTGCCTAAGCTGAACATGGAGAGGCCTACCACGCTTATCTTGTTTCTTCTCATTTTTTGCAACACAGCCCTTCTGCGACCTCTAGCATGAGGTGTGTTGCGTTGTAAAAGGCATTCTGCGATGTTGGAACCGACTTTGCATAGCGAGCAGCCTCTTCCGAAGATTGGTAAGAGGCGATGACTGGTTGGCATTCGTTCTCTTCATGCGACATGTATTTTTCCCTGATCCTTTCTTCTTCCTTGCGTTGATAATGACCTGGATGATACTGTTGGTAGCCAATCAGGTGTCTTGATAAAGCCAAGCGATTCTACAAGCGACGCTCTTTATGGGACGGATTTACATTCATGCCTGCACCGTTTCGTCAGCGTCTTCGTCCTCCCTCCCGGAGGGTCATTGAGGGTACGTTTGCCTCGACCATCGAGTCCTTAACTGTTTCGTGGCATCGGAGAGATGGTCACATTTGTTTTTTCCGAGCGAAACGGACGAAAGAAAGCCCGGAGTTCCTCTGCTAACAATTCAGGCTCTTCCATTGCTGCGAAATGCCCCCCTCGTGGCATCATTGTCCAGCGTTGCACAAGTAGGAGGCGCTCCGCCCATTCGCGCGGAGGCAAGCTGATCTCTTTTGGGAAAAGGGCAATGCCTGCGGGAACAGAAATATGTTGCTCTGGTCGAAGCTTCGGCAAAGTATGAGCATTCTCGTAATACATGCGCACCGAGGAAGAAATGGTTTCCGTACTCCAATAGAGCATAATGTTTGTGAGTAACTCATCCTTGCTGAAACGCTGTTCCACCTCGCCATTGCAGTCGCTCCACGCGCGAAATTTTTCTATAATCCACGCCGCCAGGCCAACTGGTGAGTCATTCAAGCCATACGCCAGCGTTTGTGGTTTCGTTGAGTGCAACGCTGAATAGGCTCCTTCTTCCTGAGACCACTGCTGGACCACCTGCAAATAGTGCTGCTCCTCTTCCGACAGGTTGGGTTGCTCAGGGAGTGAGGCGTGCACGCTAAGGTAGGTAAGGTGAATACCTACGAGGAGTTCAGGATGAGCCAGAGCCAGGCGCTGGGTAACACCTGAACCAATGTCGCCACCAGCTGCAGCAAAATGAGAGTAGCCAAGCACATCTCGCATCAAACGGGCCCAGAGTTCAGCGGTTTGCATTGTTGCCATTCCGCGAACGGTAGGCCGGTCGGAGAAGCCAAATCCCGGCAGTGATGGCACAATCACATCGAACGCGTCAGTTGGATCTCCACCATGCTTTTCTGGATCAGTCAGGAGCGGAATTAGTTTGAACATCTCGAAAAACGACCCAGGCCAACCATGAGTAAGAAGAATGGGCAGCGGATTCTCTCCCCGGCCCCGCTCATGAATGAAGTGGATGCCTAAACCGTCAATGTGCTCACGAAAGTGGGCAAACTGGTTGAGCTTCTTCTCCTGAGCACGCCAGTCAAATTCATGTTGCCAATAGTCTACGAGGCTCTTCAAATAGTGTCGGTTGGTGCCATAGTCCCATCCGGCGTTTTCCACCTCATCAGGCCAGCGGGTGTACGCCAGGCGATCCTTCAAGTCATCAAGAATGGCTTGGGGTACATGTACGGTGAACGGGTGCTTTTCCACAATGATTTCCCTCTTGACAAATATGAGTAACTCTCTAAAATAGGTGTAGATAGTTACATTGTAAGAAATCATTGATAACTTGTCAAGTGCACTTTAGAGGGTTACAGCAACGAATAAGCAAAAGAGAGTGATGTGATGAACGCCAGAGAAACAACCATGGGGACCTTTTCATTCATTAGTGGGCACATGTGCCTGGATTTTGCCAACACGCTTGGCGGGCTACGCGGCGGAGTGACACGAGAATACTTATGTAGCTATGATGATTTTGTGGCCTGGAGTCAACAGGTCCATTCCATAACTGAAGAACATGCAATCAATCTTCTCCATGAAGCTGAGTTGCATCCTGACAAAGCCGTTGTAGTGCTCGAAAACGCTCGCATGCTTAGAGAAGTTATCTATCGTATTTTTGCCGCCGTTGCAACGGATATGCAGCCAACAGAGGCTGACCTGACTATCCTGAATGCCGAAATTGGCAAAGCTATGGCCGGTGGGCGCATCATTTCAGTCGCGGATGGTTTCAGGTGGGAGTGGCCAGGCGACTCGCGTGCGCTCGACCAGATGTTTGGGCCCATCATGCGATCAACTGCCGAACTCCTTACCTCTCCGGAACGAAGTTTGGTGCGCGAATGCGCGAGCACCACGTGCAGTTGGCTCTTTGTTGACCGTACAAAAAATCATCGTCGTCGCTGGTGTACAATGACAGGTTGTGGGAATGTCGCGAAAGTCCGCAGGTATCGCCAGCAACAGCGACAGCAGCCTGTGCGCGCTGGAGAACGAGATGGGAAGGGATAGTGAGACGCTATCGGGCAGGCCCGACAACCAGGACCACCACCCCTCGTCTTCGACCGCTTCCCGTCCTAGTACTCCTGCATCCCTCACTGCCGCGGGATGCACCCTTCGGGCGGCGATACCGTGAGCCAGGCTCCTGTGCATCGCTCACGACACCACAGCACGCTCCC
The DNA here is from genome assembly GCF_003967515.1 of Dictyobacter aurantiacus. GTDB lineage: Bacteria > Chloroflexota > Ktedonobacteria > Ktedonobacterales > Ktedonobacteraceae > Dictyobacter > Dictyobacter aurantiacus. Next base: position 31,014 of record NZ_BIFQ01000002.1, read on the forward strand.
TCCCCTCTCAACACCTGCCACAAGACGGCGAGAAAAAGAGAAAAGCTCTGTCAACGTCCATTGAAAATGTCATCCTTTCAGTTCATTGAAAATGTCATGAGCGAGAGGAAGCGCTGAAACGCTTTCTCCAGGGATGATCCGCTTTTGGTGACGGTCTTTGTGGTGATGGTGTGGCTCTCGCTTCCGTCTTCACTGTCCTGGAAGGCGCAGAAGCAACACGATCAGGGGGAGCAAGACGAGAAGGCACGGTTTGTCCTTGGAAAACGATTCGCAGATCTCCATTGAAGTGTTCATGCACCTGCACTCGACAGCGCACCCAACTCAGACGCTGATCAGTGGGCAAGAACTGGACCCGTTGCCCTTTGTAGGAAATAGTATTGTCATTGGTTACGGTGCGCTCTTCTTGCCAACAAAAACAGTCCTGGGGACGCAGAGCGTCCGGAAACGCTTGCCACGCCACCTCCGGTTCGGCCGCCGCGATGGCAAAGCGAGCGTTAAAGCGAGGAACAAACGCCTGCAGCACCGCATTGGCGTGCTCAATCGTGCAGGCGTTCTCCAGAGGCAATTCGCTCACCAACCGATCTTGGAACGTCCCCCAAAGCCGTTCGATGCGCCCCTTGGCCTGGGGAGAACGAGCAGCGATGGATGTACTGCGTAATTGCGTAAACAATCGTCCCAACTGCGTTGGCGTTTTCGTTCCCCGTAATTGTTCCTCGACGCTCTCGTCCTGACGAGCCTGCTGGCTGAGAGAAGGAAACATGGTATGACGATCATGATAGAACGCCAATGGGCACCCATAGCGCTCTACGATCTGTTCAATGATCTGAAAATAGCCGTACTGATCTTCTTGCTCACGAAAGATTGCTCCTACTACTTTGCCGGTGGCATCATCGATGCCACCCACCAGGCTCAACCGAGGCCCCCGATCTTCTAACCAGGCATGCGGACTCGCATCAATCTGCACCAGTTATCCTTCTTGCCGATATCGCGGCCGCCGCAAGCGGTGCTTGGGTTTGACGGCCGCTGTGGGTGTGTGCACTCCAGCCTGGGTTAAGATGCGTCGAAGACTACTGCGCGAAAGCATCACCCCTTCGCGTTCTTCAAGAAGGTCACGCTGGAATTGACCCGTTTTTGGAGGGAACCCGAACGGAAATGTCGGGTGAGGAAAATGCTAGAAAAATGATGAACACATTGGACTTCCCCCGTTTTTGTGGAGTCGAGGAAGAAAAGTGTGGTAGACTTCGACTCAGGAGGGTCCAATGGCCAAAAAGCAGCGCGTGTACACCGCAGAATTCAAACGTGCGACACGAGGCCGCTTGCGATGAGTGGGGAAAAAGACCTGTAAAGTACCCAGTAAAAGGGCTCTCCCGCAGAAATGGTGCTCAGCCATAACACGTGGTGTACCTGAGCACCCGTTGGCGTAAAAACTCAAAACTGCCGCGTCCATACATTGAGCGCTTGATGAGTTTCAGCCGATTCACCAAGCCCTCTGTGGGACCATTAGAACAAACTGTCAACTACACCTGATAACTTGAATAGTGAGCATCGCTTTACCATTACTCATCCATTTCATCCTCTCTGTGGACAATCCTTTCCTCTGCTCACACACCGAGTTGCCTGGGGAGAGGAACGTGTCTTCTTTTCTCATCCACAAACACAAGAGATGCGTTCTCTTCCCCTGGCTTGGACCAGTCTCGCCCTGCCCGATCCTTTTCTGCTTGTTGCCAATGGCAATGCTGTGCTACGTTTGAAAGATCTGCAACGGCTCGTGCAGCTCCTTAGACAGCAGCCAGATCACAGTCAGGAGGATCGCTGATATGGTTCATCAGGTGGCAGCCCATCATCTTAAGCGTCTCGCGTGTTTGTATGTTCGTCAAAGCACCCTCCAGCAGGTGTTTGAGAATACGGAAAGCACTGCTCGCCAATATGCGCTGCGTGAACGAGCTTTAGCATTAGCTCGACTTTGTACATTTCCAACTAAAAACAGGCGGCAAAGAGCAGCCGATCAAGCACGGATGACCCGAGCAGTCTGACAGCAGGGTCATGGGCAGCTGTCAGATTGATCTGCTGCTTCCAGATCTGCACACGAATGGAGGCCAACACATCATGGAAGGTCGCTTCTGATTTGTGGTACCAGGCCGTCTGCTCTGGCGTGATCGGCTCACGCTTCTGCAGATGCGTTCCCATTAAGGTGAGCAAACTGTAGGTGCCTCAGAGCAGCGGCGTGCTGCGCTCAATCGCGGTGTCGGACCACTGTCGTTGGGTTTGAAAGCCTAAATGGGCACGCGTTTGCTCAAAGGTGGTTTCAATGCTCCAGCGGAGCATAAAGGTAAGGATGATCGTGAGTGGGCTGACGTGCTGATCGGTAGACACCAACGCTTTGGGTTCCTGCTTGCCCTCTGGATCTCGAATGAGAACCCAGCGAATGGGCAAGGGAGGCTGTTTGGCTCGATGCCACCAGGACGTCCCACTGCACCACTGCATACGACGCCTTCCTTGCCCATACCAGGGGATCACCTGCTCTTCCCACTGCGTAGAGGGATCGCGCAGCACCTCGCTGAGCTTGGCTTGCCGTGCGTCGATATTGCCACTCGGGCTTACCGAGGAGCGGTATGACATCATCCACCGTTTATACTGAAGACGTCACAACAGTGAGGTAAGCCTCTACTGAAGTGTGACCTTTACGAAAAGATCAGATGGCTATAGTTCCTCCATCAACAGGGATTGTTACGCCATGAACATAGTTCGATTCATCACTGGCAAGGTAGATGGCTGCTCCAACTATATCGCCAGGCTGTGCTGCTCTCTTCGCCGGAAGTGCTTACGCCATTGACTCCACCATCGCTTCCATGCCTGCTGTGCCGGGCGTAATGGTTGCCGCTGGTGCAATAGCATTAATATTCACACCACTCGGACCAAACTCCGCTGCCCAGGCTTTCGTCAGCAGCGTGAGAGCGGCCTTCGATGAGCCATAAAGAGCCGCACCGGCTACTCCGATATGAGCACCTGCAGTCGTAATATTCACAACCTTTCCTGATCCTCGCTCTACCATTTGAGGAAGCAAGGCTGCCGACAGAAAAAAAGGACCTTTGAAATTCGTCATGATGACCGCACCAGGGGTTGCCTCATCCACCTCTTCTGTTGCAGCAAAAGGATATATTCCTGCATTACTTACCAGAATATCGACGAGACCAAACGTCTCGTATATCTCTTTCACCAGACGGTCGATAGCAGTTTTTGATGTCAGATCGGCGGCAAAAAATGCGGCAGATCCACCGGCACTTCGGATCGTCTCGACTACCTTCTTTCCACGTCGCTCATTCCGTCCCCCAATGACCACTTGTGCCCCTTCGCAGGCGAAGGCTTCAGCAATAGCCTGTCCAATTCCTGAGGTAGCTCCGGTAACGAGAGCTGCTTTCCCTTGTAAACGCATCGAAATATCCTTATTTGAGAGGCATTCAATGATGATTGTATGGTTCATCTATGCCCTGTACAATTGTATGAGCGTGAAAGAGTAGAGACTCACTCCTTACTTGTCAGAAGTATAACTGATCTGTTACAATGAACACAAATCACAGTTGTCATAAGTTATGAAAGATATTCATATGAACTTCTCACAACTCCAATGTTTTGTCGCTCTCGCTGAAACAGGAAGTTTCACGGAAGCGGCCTATAGTGTCAACCTGACGCAATCAGCCGTGAGCCATGCCCTCTCAACACTCGAAGGTGAGTTAGGCGTCATCCTCTTTGAACGCAGCCGCAGAGGCGGTGTTGCACTGACTCAGATCGGCGAGAAGATGCTTTCACACGTTCGTGTGATCCTCTCACAAACAGAGGCTATCAAGCAAGAAGCAAAAGAAGCGCATGGTGAGGCCGCCGGGAAACTGTGCCTGGGCAGTATCCCCTCTGTCTGCCCACGTTTGCTCGCTGGCGTACTCACGCGTTTTCGAGCCGAGTATCCAGATATCGAAGTGGTGCTCTTTGAAGGAAAGTTGGACGAGGTGTACGAATGGATTGTCAGCGGTACTGTTGATGTTGGGCTTGTTTTGCATCCCGCCAAAGAGATCAAAAGTGTGCAAATTAGCACGAGCGAACTCTATGTGATCGTCCCACCTGGCCATCGCCTGTATACGCAGGGAGCAGTGACGCTCAGAGAGTTGCGGGAAGAGCCATTTATCATGCCCAGAGTGGGATGCGCATTTCTGCAATTGGCAGGTCTTGAGTGGGGGAGGACTGGACCCACTATTCGCTACCATGCCAGTGATACGACCACCATTCTTGCTATGGTTCGTGAAGGGCTGGGTATCTCGCTGCTGCCTCGTATGATGCTTCCAGAAAAGATGGAGGGAATAGCTCTGATTCCACTCGCTCCCCCTCGTTATATGCAGCTTGGCTTTGCCATTAAATCGCAGGATTTGGCATCCCCAGGCGCAAAATGGTTTATGCAAACAGCATCGGCCTGGGCACAAGAACAGGCGTCTCTGTCCTCTTCAGCAATACCAAACAAGCTGTCTGTTTGAATAGATAGGCCAGAATAGTGGGCGCCTGCTTTTGAGGAAGAGGCGGGAAGATCTGCTCAAGAATTGCTTGCGTTATCACATCCACCGTCTCACGTAGGCTTTGTCAGAGGAGTGTTGAGCAGGAATCAGGCACAGAATGACTGAGCGCTCATGCCTGATGAGAGGCACGCGATAGATGAAAGTAAGCATGGGAACGTCTGTTTCACTATTTGAACAGGAAACAGGATGGAGTTAGCAGCACACTGGCATAAAGGCATTCGATTATTTCATGATTCTACGGTAATAAACGCGGACAGGGCAAACCCTATCCCTACGGAATTACCGTTAGGAGATAAAAGATGAATTATCCAAGAAAGAAAACGCGCGAAGAGCGATTAGAACTAGCTCAGGAAATATTAGTAAAATTACAAAGTAGATATAGTGAAGAATTGCTTGCAGTTGCAATTTCTGGTTCGATCAGCAGAGGTGAAGATAGAGATTTCTCTGATGTAGACATGGTTGCAATCGTTCAAGGTGAAAAGATAGCTTATGACTACAATGCTATTGTGAATGGACTAAAATATACTATTGATATATTCAGTCAGGATATTGTATTAAGCAAAATAACAAGCATTAATATACGGTGGCCTCTTCTCGTTGGTAAATTTGTGTCTGCTTTGCCTATTTATGATGATGGCCATTTATTTTTCTCCTTCAAAGCTATTTTTGATGAGGTAGTTACAAGAAATTTTGACCCCTATGTTAAACAGCTTTTTGTAGAGCAGATTTATGAAGAATGCAATAAATTTATCAACACTACATACTATGGCACAACAGAGCAAGTCAATTACAATGCGTATCACCTATTTACGAAAATGGTTTCCTTTCTTGGCCTCATAAATAAAACATTTTATACCAGTGCAATCTCTTTGCCAGAAAAAGCCATGAGCCTTCCAATAAATTTCTCTTCTTTTCAGGTACTTGGAAAAAGCATCACTACTACAACACAACAAGAAGTTGGCGAATTAAGAATTATTGTTCAAAATATGCTCAACGAAGTTATTGATTACTTGAAGAGCAGAAATATCGAGTTCGAAGAACAAGGAGTTTTTCTTACTTGATTCAACGATATTTGTAGCCACTGGAGCACAGAACACCGGTTCTCCCGCACAAATCGTGCTCAGCAATAACAGGAACTGCAACCGTCGTTCGTAGAAAGAGAGACATATTTTTACAGACAAGGATGTTTTCCAATGGTTGCTCTTCCTTTTTCACTTGCTGGTCTTCTGATCACGGATATTACTCCCACCAATAATCATATACGTGTTACAGCCACATCACAGCAGGCGACGGCGATCTGTCCCTTCTGCCAACACACTTCTTCTCGTGTTTATAGTTGGTATCAACGTTGTCCCTACGATCTTCCCATGAGCGGGAACGCAGTCCAACTAAGGTTACGCGTCCGACGCTTTCGTTGCCTCAATACCTTGTGCCCAAAGACCACATTTGCAGAACGATTATCCAACGTTGTTGCTTTTGCTTCGCGACACACCATGCGACTTACGACGTTGGTTGATGTGTTTGCACTTCTGGTTGGAGGCGAGCTTGGATCTCGACTCTTCTCGTATATGGGAATACAGATGAGTCCCGATACCATGGTACGTTACAGAACGACCGAGACCACCTTTAGCGCTGCCTCAACCGATCAGATCGTTTGCGTCTCAGGCATGCGTGTCTTCTCTCTCTGTGAGCATCACCTGTTGCCAATGTGGTGTGATGTCGCCATTGGCTATATTCCCAGCGATAAAGTGCTGGGGTTCTCAAAATTCGCGCGTATTACCCATCAGTTCACGCACCATCTGCAGATTCAAGAGCGGCTGGGTCAGCAGATCGCTGATGAGGTCAGTCGTATCACCGGCACCAATCATGTCGCAGTGATAATCAAAGGCGAACACCTGTGTATGTCGGCCAGAGGGATTCGTACCCCCGGCGTGATGGCATCATCCGTCATGCGCGGGTCCTTCCGTACCGACCGTGATCTGCGCGCCGAATTCATGCAGATGATCCAACCGTAAAGAGCTTCCCTGGCAATAAGACAGCCACCCGGCTCGCCGATTGCCATCACGATAAATAGGTTGCGGGAAATGAAGGCGACCCCTCCTCTATACCAGAGGAGGGACCGCTTGCTTTTACAACTGTCGTATTAAGGATTTGAAAGGAGCCAACTACACTTCGATTTACCCAGCTGTATCGATACTGTCGAAGAATTCGAGAAGAGCATCTGCAACCTTCTCGGGTGCCTCCAGAGCTGCATAGTGGCCGACGCCATCGAGGGAGATCGACCGGACCTTGCCCGATGCTACCTGGCTCATCGTTGCGAAGGTGAACTCACCGCCTCCGGCTCCGATTGCCAGCACAGGCATGCTCAGTTTGTGAGTGGCGACGAGCGCTGCAATGTCTGTGCCCTCCTGGAGCATCGACTGGTAGAGTCCAGCCGCTCCACGCCAGCCTGCGGGACGAGAGTAGGTGCGTACGAACTCGTCGATGTCAGCTTCGGTGATCGCTCCTGGTGTCACGCTCATGGCTGGGAATATGAATTGTCCAAAGAACTCGCGCTCACGGCCCCTGAGCAGCATCTCGGGAATATGTGGAGCAGCAAGAACGCCGATGTACCAGGTGCCCCCATGTGTGACATCGGCCAGCATCTCTAAGCCAAACCCGGGCAGGCCCATCTCGATTGCGGTAAAGCTGAGCACGTCTTCCGGGTGGGTGGCCGCGAGGCGGAAGACGGTCGCCCCACTGATGTCCTGGCCTGTGAGATGTACTGGACCAACGCCGAGCTCTTCGATGAGAAGGTGCAGGTCTTCGGCAGAGGTTTTGCTATCATACGTACCAGGTCCGTTATCAGAGTCACCGAAACCACGCAGATCGATAGCGAAGACACGGTGCTTCTCTGCTAGCAGTGGAAGAAGTTTGTGAAAAGTCCACCATGTTTCAGGAAAGCCATGTACGAGTAAGACTGGAGAGCCAGTAGTCCCCGCTGATACGTAGTGAAGCTGCGTTCCATTCACTTTTGCTTGATGATGCGAGATACCAGTCAGCACAGCACCTATTTTATTGTCACTCATAAATCTCCCCTATAGTTTAATTCGACAACCCGGTTGTCTACATACATTATAGACAACCGGGTTGTCGTTGTCAAACAGTATTGCTACGAGATACTGAACAGTCAGCTTCAAAACTTCTGGTGAAGGAGGAGAATGCCAACGATACATTCTCACGTGATGAGGGAGCTGATAGACAACACTATGCTGCAACGATATGTCAGGAAGTCCATAAAGCAACGAGCCTCGTGCGCAACAGATAGCGATAGGATTTGAGAAGAGTAATTTGGAATATGGCGGCCTTGACGATCTCCGTTCGCTATGCTACTATCGTTAAACTATGTCTCGATCAGGTGCTACTCTCACTCTGCTTTTAATTGGTGGTTATCGTTCACTGGTGGACGCTGCGCAAGTTGAGCTTGCCGCCCGCGGCTACGAGGATGTTCGTCCCGTTCACGACTTCGCAATTCGAGCCATTGCCTCAGGTGCTGACAACGCTTCAGAGTTAGGTCGGCGTCTAGCGGTCTCAAAACAAGCGGCGGCGAAAACCATTGGGATACTTGAAAAGCGCGGATACATTGTGCGTGAAGTAGATCCGGTAGACGCTCGCCGCAAACGCCTTTGTGTCACCGCACACGGATTCAACATGCTGCGAGAAGCTGAAGAGATCTTTGATGAGTTACGCAATACATGGGCTCGGCAGATCGGTATCGCTCAGATCGAGGAAATAGAGAAACACCTGGCAAAGCTGGTTGGCACTGATCCTCTTCGCCTCGATACCTCAGGATGGCTCGCACAAGACCTCGGCGAGTAGATTTAGCATATCATGTCTTTGGTGGAACTGGAAGCGCCTGCCCGCGCAAAAACCAGAGGCGCTCTACCAGGTATTTGATACTTTCTCATTGAGCGCCACAGGCGCGTGGTGCCCAGGGGTCGCAGACACCAAACCTACACTTTCATTCGCACGCTTGCACATTATAAAATTGACGTTTAAACTAATCAGTCCTATTGATCTCAGCATAAAAAGCTAAAGTGAGTAGCCAGCATGAACGAAACAGTGACGCAAGGTCTGCTTGCGATGCCGAAGGCGAGCAAGAGCCAGCAGCAAGGCAGAACTCAGCTCGGTGGAATCCTTGCAACACACATTCTTGCGTTCACGACGTGTGAGCAAATTCTACACCCCTTCCTGCGGTTTAAACTCGGGCGCATAGGCAGGCAAGCGTTCCAGGTGAAGGCGAGCTGCGGCTCCCTGCGCCAAGAAGTCTTTGACCGCTTGGCAGCGATGGATGCTCGATCCATCCCAGATCACCAGCAACTTCCCGGGAATCTGGCGCAGCAGGTGCTTCAGAAAACCGACCACATCCTCTCCTTTGTAGGAACGGGATTGCGTCTGCATAAAGAGACGTCCCTGCGGGGTAATCGCTCCAATAGCCGAGATATGATCGCGCGTCAGCGTCACTCGCAACACTGGTGTCTGGCCCACCGGAGCATAGGTGCGCACCGCCATCGGCAGCAGGTAGAAGCCCGACTCGTCTACAAAGACGATCTGCCGCTGTTCCTGCTCGGCTTTTTTTTAGTGCGGGCCACCGTTCGTCTGTCCAGGCGTTGATCGCCTCTTCATTGCGTTGGCTGGCGTGTTCCTCTGGTTTTTGGACACTGTGCTTGAGGCTCCTCAGGAGGCGACTGCAATGGGCAGGATGATAACTGACCCCAAAGTGCTGCTTGATGAGTACTGCCACACGGGCCGTGGTCCATACCTGGCCGCGGAACCCATAGTGCTCGGCCCCTTTGGCCAGCAGATCGGAAAGCTTCTTCGCTGTGCTTTTCATGGGCATGTCCTTAAGAAAAGGCATCCCTGCTGGATACACAGGGGTGATGAAGGCACCCAAAGGTATTGTGGGTGGATAGGCCAACGACCGTGGAGGCACCGCTCCCATCGACAGGCCAGGAGTCCCATACAGTCCCCATAGACGTATCAAGGGTCCCAAATGCCTCCCCCGCTGAGGTTATCAAGGGTCTATCCCCACCTTTTATCAAGGAGTCTGCGGCTGCTGTCCTGAGATAGCCGGTCTCAAGATGCCTATCCTCACATATCCTAATTCGCTCTGTTGGAGAATGCAAGCAGAGCAAGTAGACGCCTTCCTGGCATTTCGTTGAGCCAGTCACGCGGGCGATGCTGCCCTTGACCTGGGTAAGTCGAGCGCTCTGCGCCGAGAGTGAGCAGGGTTTCTGCATTGATGAGCGTTACCGAACCCCGGTCACTCTCGCTCTGCGAGTCTACCCACCCGGTCAAGGGTTGGGCCTGGCAGCATCGCTTGTTCCGCGCTCCCGGCATGAGCGGCGTTTCAACACCTTCACCAAGCCTCAAGCTCCAAGGATGCTTGATGAGCCTGGCGGCTCTCTTTTCCAGGATTACTACCGCTGATCTGCTACGAAGATTCCGCCTGTCCTTTTATCGGTTTAAGCATGGACGACTTTAGAACCTCATGCTGAGGTCAATAACACATACCTGAGGGATGATAAACAACCGCTCCCTCTTTCACAGCTCCGTAGGAGACTGATAGGAGCACATCGCGTCCCCCACAGGAGTTTCGTAGGAGTGAGCACCCTCACAGCGCCGTCCATGCAGGAGTCTGGGAAGAGTGTCGTATGCTGTGCTTAAAACACAACCACGATGGCTCGTTTTACGAACGTTTGTCTCATTGCAATCACACAGAAAAAAGAGAATGTTAGACCATGACAAAAACGCCACAACCACACAATCGATCATCTCACACCGCACTATCCAGCACCACATGCGCCCATCGGACGCAGAACACGCCTGCTTCTCCCACGACCAGCACACCCGTCACCCCAGAGGACACCGCACGCCTCATCCTGGTACGCTGTACCACCCTCATCTTGCTCCTCAGCCTTCCCTTGGCTGCCATTACCCATAACCTGACCGTCCTCCTCCCCAGTTCCCCACTCCTGCTCGTCTTCTCCTACTACTTCCGCAGAAAATAATGCGGGGGGCTGGCTGAAGGAGAGCTGTGTTCTCACAGAGGTGGGCCAGGAACAGCGTGGCTGGTTGGTACCACGCTGTTCCTGGCCCACCTCTCTCCCTCTTCCCACTCCCCTACCTCCCACACATCTACATAGACAAAAACTGTTCGATATCGTATAAATTTCCTCAGAAATGCCGCCCCAGTTCTCCACAGGTGCTATGTTTCCACACACCACCCTCCCCCGGTGGAGAGGCAACGCCGGGGAGCGCTGCGCCTGCCCGCTGTCGTTCACACCATACCCTCCCTCGCGTTGGTTCCCCTCTCTTGCGCAACACTCCCCACGTGGCCCCTTTTTGGTATCGCCACCATCACATCACGGGCAGGGTTCTGCTGGCCAGTCTGCAACGCCACCCTACGCTCTCGCTTTTTTGCCCCGTTCACCACCCTCGTGAATGCGTTCACATCCCCTCTCAGGCTCGTTCACCCACTCCCACCCGTGAACACCACCCGCTTCATCCACACGAAATGCCACTCCTACCCCCCGCAGGGAGTGAACCGGCGTCCTGAGCCAGGACACGAAACCGAGAGACACCAGCGGCAGATCCTGGCTGCCTCCCTCACCCGACACGGTAAAAACATGTTCGATATCGTCTCTGTTTTCTGAACGCGGGATTCCCCGGGCGTTCCTCCGGAGCACGAACAAGGCCACAAAGGACACACACATGTCACATCTCGATCGCGCTGGACACCGCGCCAGCCACGTTCCCTTTTTCCTCGCCGCCACACTCGCACGCGCTCAACAACGTCATGGCCTCTCCGATGAACAGCTCGCCGCGCTCCTGCATTGCTCGCTCGACAGCCTGGCGCATCTGCGCCACTGCCGTCTCCCAGCCACCGATCAGGAACTGGCCCCCATCGCACACCGCTTCCACGTCGACCAGGCCGCTCTCCACTCTCCTCTCCGACGCATCAGAGAACGTGAACGCGCATTGAACGCATGCTAAATACAAAACAAAGGCTGCCGATCACCTGATCAGCAGCCTTTGTTCTTCCTTCCTCATGAACTCTCGTATTGACGTATGGTTCTGTTGCATCAATATGTAGGTGATTGCTGAACGTTACTCTGATACAGCTTTCCCCAAACAATCTGCCCGCCTTGAATTTTCATGATGTTCACCCCTTGCATCATTTGCTTCACTCCGTCCGCCCGTGTTCCATGGAAGAACAATTCTGCCCATACACTATCTCCTTCTATCGCTTCGCTGAGGATCTCTACCCGGAAATCTGGCATGGTTGAGAAAAAGAAGCTCCAGTTCTTTCGTACACCTGCCTGACCGGTGAAGTTTCTTTCCGGGGAAAACGGCAGTTCACTCCGATAATCGGGTGCAAAATAGGTCACCATCGCTTCCAGATCGTGACGATTCGCAGCCTCTATCATGGATTCGAAGATTTCTTTCGGTTTCGAATGGATATATGTATTTTGTCTCTGTTGCTCTGACATCAGAATCCTCTCTTTTTTTGTTGACAGGGATCTATCCAGCTGACACAATCGGTGAGACCAAGAATGATAGCAGTGTCTCCTACCCGCCAGCCATGACGCCTGCGGTAACCAGACCAAGTGGCACCTACTAGTGGGCCATCCGGCAATTAAGTTGCGGAAAAGGTCGCTGCCCCAGATCCCCCTAAGCGCTGCAGACGAGCCCGTTCCCATCGTCTGCGGCGCTTGTGCCATTCCAGACAAAGGGGGTAGGATCAGCATTCCAGCCTCTCACGGTCTGCTCTAACCACTCAATAATCTGCTCGGGCGTCTGGGGATGCTGCCCAGAAAGTGTTCTCCCAACAATGATACGTTGCAGCGACTCGGCCATATTGAGCCAAGACCCACCAATCGGTGTATAAAGCGGCATGATCCCGTGGGCAAAGAGCCACTTCGTGATTTCATAGGAGCAGTGCCCCGCCAGATTATCCCAGACCAGAATCATGTGGATGGGGGGATAGACACCTTGCGGCGGATGTCCCAACCATGTTTCCCAGCGAGCCAGAGGCGGACGGGCTTGATCCATCGAGACGACAGGATGCTCGTGAACCCACTCTTCGAGCAAGGCTTTCGGTTGTGTTGCAAAAACGCCGAGAGGAATACAAGAAACGGGAGTTGCCCTGGCATATTCTTGAGTTTAGATCGAAGATACCAACGGACACAGAGCAACATAATCTCAACTTCAAAATGATGCCATTTGAATAGGGCTTGCGTGGTCATCTGACTTCTCTTCTCATCTTTTGATCTATCATATCTGATGAGTTGTATTATTGCAACACAGCCCACGTCATTCTCGTCTTCCTCATCGTTTTTGCAACACAACCTCTACTTCTCCTGTGGATAGAGCCACGAATGTAAGAGGCGCGTCGTAACTGGCAGACCTATATACGTAAGTAGGAAGGCAAGAAACACCGTCACAACGGCATTCGTGATAGGAAGTGGCCAGCCATGAACGAAAGCATTGAGAATAAGAAGAATGATTAAACTTGCTATATAGGCCGATGGGATAATCGCAAGAGACATCTTCCACTTTAGCGGTGTAGCCTCCGGCAGACCAGGAAGGGTGAACCATACTGCCATCCCGCTCGACGTTTGTGTGTAGGGACTCGAGAAAGCTGCGGCCTCTTGCATCAATTTGGCCCGGTCTCCTGACTGCATCCAGGCGCGCGCAGTGGCATTATCAGCGAAACGATGGACTACATAGCGTACATTTGACTGTTCCTTTCCGAACGTAAGAATAGAGACTCCCTGATCACCAGGAAAGCGCTCGCTTGCGGCAATAGCGCGTTGAACCCAGGCATAGAAGTCATTTTCATGTCCGGGTTTGAGGATTCTTCTTTCAACAAGAGTCACAGGCTCTTTAGTTGTAGCCGCTTCATGTATAGATTGTGTCACTTTCACCTCCTTGTTGAGACATGCCCAACTGGCATTACCATACAGCACTGGCATAGCCAGGATGCCAGTACTGCGCTTGTTTATAAAAGGTGCTCGATTCTGATCGGCAATTCGTGAACACGGCGGCCAGTGGCGTGAAACACGGCATTAGCGATGGCGGCTGCAGAACCGACCTGCCCAATCTCTCCACAGCCTTTGACGCCAAGCGGATTAACGATCTCGTCATGCACCTCAATGAGATCCACTTCGACGTCGGGTACGTCAGCGTTCACCGTCACCAGATATTCGCCCAGGCTGGCGTTCGCCCAGCGACCACGTTGGTTATCCATATAGGTACCTTCCAACAGAGCCTGGCCCAGTCCCCACAACATTCCACCCATGAGCTGACTGCGAGCAGTCTTGGGATTAAGGACGCGACCGGGGGCGAAGACGCCGACCAGACGCCGGACGCGCACCAGTCCAAGATCGGCGTCGACGGCGACCTCCGCAAACTGGGCACCGAACGTCGCGAGGCCATAGGGAGTGTTTAACGGTGGTGGAGTCCAACTTCCCAGAGCCTCGGTGTTTTGCAGGCGATGGCGGAGAAGGAGTTCACCGTAAGTCTCCCCGCTGTCCGGTCGGTCACGAAGCATCATGCGCCCACCGCTTACTACCACCGAGTTCGGATCGGCGTTATACAACGGTGACTTCTCATCGGCGATAGCCCGGGCGATAATCTGGTCACGTAACGCGATAACAGCATTGTGGACTACGGCGCTCACCATGCCCGCGCCCGACGAGCCGACGGCGGAAGATGTGTTGGGCAGATCGGTGTCGCCATACTCGAAGCGGACACGCTCGAGCGGTATTCCCAACCCCTCTGCCGCAACCTGCGTCATTACTGTCGCCATGCCCGTACCAAAATCCTGAGTGCCCGCCTGAATAACTGCGCTACCGTCAGCGTACATGCGAGCGCGCGCGCTCTGGGTTGGCATAAACAAGGCCACTGGATAGACGGCTGTTGCCATACCTGTACCGATCAACCAGTTCCCGTCGCGCTGCGAACGGGGAGCCGGGTTGCGTCCCTGCCAGCCGAAAAGTTCAGATCCGCGCTGGTAACATTCCTTCAAACCCTTGCTCGACCAGGGATTACCGGTAGCGGGGTCAACATCGGCATGGTTGCGTATCCGCAGTTCAAGTGGATCAATGCCAAGCTTATAGGCTAGTTCATCCAGGGTGCACTCCAACGCAAATATTCCTGTTGACTCGCCAGGACCACGGGTAAAGGTTGGCGTCATCGTATTGCCCTGGACGAGCCGATAGATCCCCTCATAGCTCTGACAGGCATACAACCGCTCAGACATGTTCAATGAAGGCTCGGCCCAATTGTCGAAGGGTGAGGTCAGTGAAAGCTTGTGGTGACGGAGCGCAGTAAGCTTGCCATCGTCATTCGCGCCGAGCATGATCCGCTGCTGCTGTTCCTCACGATGACCACAGGATGTGAACATTTGCTCACGGTTCACCAAGAGCTTCACTGGGCGTCCAACGTGGCGAGCGGCGAGCGCAGTCAGTGTTACATGGGGCCAGACCATAGCTTTGGAGCCGAAACCACCACCGACAAAATGTGTAATCACGCGAACTTTTGATGGAGAGATACCCAGTAGCGCGGCGACCGTCAATTGCGTGGCGGTGATGCCCATTGTAGAGTCATACAAAGTCAGTAGATCGCCGTCCCAGACAGCGGTGGTAGCCAATGGCTCGATTGGGTTGTGGTGGTTGGCGGCAAAATGATACGTCTCGTCGAGGCGCACAGTTGCCCGAGCGAGATCCGCCTCGATATCTCCGCGTCCCTGGCGGCCGGGTATCAAGCCTCCGAAGATGCGCTCGGGTTCATAGCTGTTATCTTCCCCCTGTTCCAGGGTCGTTATCGATGGCGTCTCCTCGTAGCTGACATGTACCAGTGTCGCGGCATATTGAGCACATTCGAGCGTCTCAGCGATCACAATTGCGATAGGCTGACCGGCGTAATGCACGACCTCGTCTTGCATCGGGAAGAAGGTCTCGCCGGGAGCAGCCATGCCAAGCAGCGAGGGGATCAGTGGAGGTTGTGCCGCGATTCTTCCCAGGTTATGGTGAGTGAGGATAGCAAGAACGCCCTTAGCCTGCTCGGCCTCGCTTGTACTGATGAGGCTGATTCGTCCACTTGGCACGTCTGCGCCAATGAAGACGGCGTATGCTATGTTGCCCAGCGTGATTTCAGTGGAGTAGCGACCGGGGCCAGTCACCTTAGCACGGCCATCCACACGGTTAACGGACTGCCCAATTGCAGTATTCATGCTTTACCTCCCATCGTACTGATCGTCTCCAGGGCGCGGACGATGCTCCGTTCTGCCAGTTCAACCTTGAATGCGTTAAATTGGCGCGGTACCGCTGCGCTGAGTTCCTCGTGTGCAGCCCGGGCAAAGTTTGTTTGCTCTGCCGACGCCCCAAGCAATATCTGTTCAGCTCGACGCGCTCGCCAGGGTTTGGTAGCGATACCTCCAACCGCCAGACGTACATCACGAATTATATTTCCATCGAGTTCTATCGCTACGGCCACGGAAACCAGGGCGAACTCGTACGAAGAGCGATCACGAATCTTGATATACAGAGACTGGCGTGCCATTGGCAATGCCGGTACTTCTATTGCAACGATCAGTTCGCCGTGCTCGAGTGGATGCTCATGGTGAGGGGTAACACCGGGCAAGAGGAAGAAATCGTCGATAGCGATCGCACGCTCACCGTTCGGCCCATCGACATGTATGATAGCGTCGAGGGCTATAAGGGCGACGGCAACATCCGAGGGATGGGTAGCGATGCACTGCTCGCTGGTCCCTAAGATCGCATGACCACGATTGAAACCATCCATCGCGGCGCAGCCACTGCCCGGCTCGCGCTTATTGCAAGGGGAAGACAGGTTGCGAAAATAACTACAGCGAACTCGTTGAAGCATGTTGCCACCCATTGAGGCCATGTGTCGCAACTGTGCCGAGGCACCCAGTACCAATGCCTGAGAGATCATCGGGAATTGCTCGACTACACTGGGCGCTTCGGCGACCTCGCTCATGCGTGCAAGCGCTCCAATACGCAGACCGCCATCCGCGAGATTCTCAATCTGCTTGAGTGGCAAATCGTTAATATCAACGAGTCCGCTCGGTGCTACCACACCCTGACGCAACAGATCGATCTCCGTGGTACCTCCTGCAAGAAAGGCTCTTGTAGGATCAGCGCTGACAGTGGCAATTGCGCTGGTGACATCGGTAGCACGTGCATAATTAATCGGCTTCATGGCTGCTTCCTCCTTTTGCATCGCGGACTTCGCGGATGGCGGCACGAATATTGGGGTAGGCAGCACAACGGCAGATGTTGCCGCTCATCCACTCGGCAATTTCCGCGTCGTTTGTGGCATGCCCTTCTTCGAGCAGGGCGACCGCAGACATAATTTGACCGGGAGTGCAATAGCCACACTGAAATGCATCGTGAGACAGGAACGCCCTCTGCATGGGATGCAACTCTGTTTCCCCGGCCAGCCCCTCAATGGTCGTTACCTCATGGCCCTGGCAAGTGATGGCCAGAGTCAGACACGCCAGGACCCGTCGCTTATCTACCCAGACCGTGCAGGCTCCGCAAGTTCCCTGGTCGCAGCCCTTCTTGGTGCCTGATAGGTTCAGGTGTTCACGCAGGGCGTCAAGCAAGCTTGTACGGGGATCGAGCAGGAGAGTGGATACGTGCCCATTGATATGAAGTGCCATCTCCATTGGCTCGGGTCCGAGCATGGGCAGAGTTTTGATCTGCATGTTCGTCTTCATCACTTTCTTCTCTATGTCCTTCTTACTCATTCTTCTCACCCCATTGGTGAGAGCTATCTTTTTCAGGTACGCGCTTCTCCCATACCTCCACATGCATACAAAAGAAACAAAGATGACCTCCTGAGCGGTAAACCATTCTGTGTTCATCGGTCCTGAATGATCACTAGTTGAATGTGATCTGTCTCATAGTCTACTCAAAGCGCAGGCGATAAATCTTGTACGTTTGACTGAAATTCTGTACACCTATCTTGAAATCGTGACAAACATCGTCAACATGTACAAATCATCAGCCAAACGTACAAGACCCGTTTATTTACGTTGCGATAGATTATGGTTAAACCATGAAAGGAACGTGCCCGATTACAGGTACGAGGCGGCTCTTGTTTAGTAAGAAGAGAGCAATAGAGTAAAAAATTCCTGTAGCATCGGCATGCGATAGGAAAAAGGGATGTTATAGTAGTATAATGACTATAAAATTTCGAAAAGCATACCATACATGAGAACGGAGGAAAAGTAATTGGAAACAGCATCACTTCGCTCCTCACTCGTCCGCCAGGCGATTGAGGCGATAAACCAGGACAAGCTCGACGATTTTATGGCGCTATTTGCTCCAGATGCCACACTGGTTGATGTTTCGACGTACACAGGATTTCATCAGATCCGGGACTGGGCACAGCGAGAGACATTCGGTGTTCATGTGCGCTTCCAGCCACAGAGTGAAAAGAATGCGGAAGGAACCATTATAGCAGGTCATGTACAATCTGTTGGGGGCTACAATGGACCGGCTACCTTCGTCTTCACTCTGCGTGAAGGCGCTATCCAGTCGCTAGACATCTCCTGATAGCAACGAGCGAAAAGGTTGACCTGGAGAGGATCGAGAAACAAGACGATAGACGTCGTCAATAACCCCCTCCTGAAGGAGGAGGCTTGAAAAAGCCTGTATTGACCAGACTCAGCTAGCAATAGCTACGTTAGGAGCGAATAGATAGGTACCTGTGGGTGCGTTGCCAGCTCTCAGTTCTACGGTCAACGATTAAACAGATTGTCGGGGAAAAATCAGTGTCGTTGGCATCAAACCGCTCTATAACATTGTCGAGGCGAACATTACCTGGGAAACCAGTGAGCTTGAAAAAGCAAAGGAGTCTCTCCGTGCGTTTCGTTTTTGTTGTCGATGCCAACAGGCATCCCGTACATCCTGTCCATCCGGCCCGTGCCAGGAAGCTTTTAACGACAGGGAAAGCGGCTGTGTTGAGGCAGTGTCCGTTTACGGTGATCCTGAAAAGAGCGATCGAGTGTCCAACGATTCATCCACTCCGGGTCAAACTTGACCCCGGATCAAAAACTACGGGGATCGTTGTGGTGAATGACCACAGTGGAGACGTCGTGTTTGCGGCGGAGCTTGCTCATCGTGGGCAGAGCGTGAAAGCAGCCCTGGATGATCGCCGGTCTGCTCGTCGCAGTCGAAGACAGCGAAAGACGCGGTATCGAAAAGCTCGCTGGGCTAATCGAAAACGGCAGGCAGGGTGGCTCCAACCATCGCTCGAAAGCAGGATGGCGAACATATTGACCTGGGTTCGCCGTCTTGCTCGCTACGCTCCCATTCAGACCATAAGCCAGGAGCTTGTGAAATTTGATCCGCAGTTGATGGAGAACCCTGAAATTGCGGGGACCCAGTATCAGCAAAGTGCATTGGCAGGCTATGAAGTGCGCGAGTATTTGCTGGAGAAATGGGGGCGCCAATGTGCGTACTGCGTTACGCCCGTACTAGGGCATCATCTCAGCGGGGAGCAATCCCCTACTTTCTATGGGAACGAAAGTATGCTCAGCGTTTTACCTGCCCCCGAAAGGGTAGCAGGGACCATAGTATAACGCCTAGACAGGGAGGGCAATGGCTCCAGCAAGCCGGAGAGCCTCTCAGAGCAATCTCGACATGGTGAAGGCTAGACTGCTTTAATCCTAGAACCGAGCGGGAGAAGGCACGCCTGGTGGGAAGCTGGTGACACCCACTATCTCCTGAATAGCACTCTTTCCGCAGTAGAGAGCTATACCCATGCAGGAGACGCGACCCCAATAAGGGGAAGAAGGTTTGAACGGGAAACCTACATCGAGAGTATCTGAATGATGCCTAAACGGGGATCATCCGAGTCTGAACGCGGAGAGTCAATGGAGACAAAACGCTATGGCAGACGTGCCTGAAAATCAGACCAGATGACGGAGCGTCCGTAGTAGTCGGCAGGAGAGCAACGACCTGCCCATGGAGTGCGGGAAAGCCGCATACAGGGCCAAGGGATGCAGAATTTTCAGTTGTAAGAATGAAAGAGGAGCACATAGTGCAACACCCAAACGCAGTGCTTACAATACTGAGCAAAATGACCCTAAAACCAGAAGTCACGTTCGATAAGTTGTACCAAAAGCTCTATAACGTCGAACTCTGGCTACTGGCATATCAGTGTATCGCGCCAAAACCGGGCAATATGACACCTGGGGTAGATGGGAAAACCATTGACGGGGTAGGATTAAGACTCATTCAAGACGCAATTGCAGACTTGAAAGCGTCACGATACAAACCTCTCTCCGTCCGACGTGTCTATATCCCAAAGCCCAACGGTCAACAGCGCCCGCTTGGTATACCCAGTTTTCGGGATAAACTCCTGGGTACGGTGCTCAAGCTTATCCTGGAAGCCATCTATGAACCAACGTTCTCGGAATACTCACACGGCTTCAGACCAGAAAGAAGCTGCCATACGGCCCTTGAAGCGGTCAAACGAGACATGAGGGGAATACGGTGGTGGGTAGAAGGAGATATTAAAGGGTATTTCGATAATGTCAACCACGATACACTCCTGAGGATACTGAGCAAAAAAATTACCGACAAACGGTTTCTCCACCTGATCGAACAATTCCTAAAAGCTGGATACGTCGAAGATTGGAGGTATCATCAGACGTATTCAGGAGTTCCACAGGGAGGAACCCTTAGCCCTGTCCTCTCGAATATCTACCTAGATGAACTTGATCGAACAATGGCAACGAAAATAATTGAGTTCGATCAAGGTAAAAAAAGGAAGATGACGTATGAGTACAAACGGCTGAGAAAAGCCAAATGGCGAGCAAAGAAAAAAGCCAGAGCAACGGGAGCATGGAAAAAATACAAACAACTCCAACAACAGATGCTCCAAACCGATGCAACGGACCCGATGGACCCAGGATACAGGCGGCTCCACTACATAAGGTACGCCGACGATTTCCTCGTAGGAATTAACGGGAACAAGGCCGAAGCTGAAGCACTAAAAAACTGGTTAGGAGAGTATCTGAGAGAAGAACTCCAACTCGAACTCTCAGCAGAGAAAACAGTAGTAACCAACGCCAAAAATCGAGTTCGGTTCCTTGGATACGACATCAAACGCTGGTCAGGAAAACGTATCCTCCGCTTCCAAACACAGCAAGGGGTTAAAACGCAACGTACCGGGGCTTACCAACTTACCCTTCTGATGCCGGTGGACAAAACCATTAAATTTGCCCAGGAATACGGAGACACGAATAGCTGGCAAGGAAAACATCGAAACAAATTGCTCAACCTTAGTGAATTGGAAATTCTCATGACCTACAATGCGGAAGTGAGAGGATTTTTAGGGTATTACTCACTGGCAGACAATCTAGCAGATGCGGCAGGAGGAGTCCTCTGGATTACCATGACAAGCTTCTTCTGCACATTGGCAGGAAAGCGGCAGTGCTCGATCAAGAAAGTAACTAAAAGTCTGAAAAAGGGACCCAATCGATATGTCATCTGCCTCGAAAAGGAAGGCAAAGGGACCAAAGAGTACGAACTCATCACCTCTACCAGCCAACTGAAAAAGAGAAAGGTGACATACGGGTCAGTGGACCTCATTCCCAAGACATGGGTGTATCAGAGCCGAAACGAGTTATCGAAACGCCTGCTCGCATCTGAGTGCGAGTGGTGCGGCATCAGAGGCACCCAGGTAGAAGTCCATCATGTTCGTAAACTGGGAAACCTGGAAGGGAAAACCCCTTGGGAACGGCAAATGATCGAGCGACGACGCAAAACAATGGTGCTTTGTGTTGAATGCCATGACGAACTGCACACAGGAACGCTCAGTGAGAAAAAGAAAAAACTCAGGAAAATTCGGAGAGCCGGATACGCGGAAACGTGTAAGTCCGGTTCGGAGGGGGTTTCAGTGAAACCTGACATAGCAATATGTTAAGGCACACGGTTACTACCCTACGAGCCAGTGATCGGCCTTTGCAGGTAGAGCATATTCACGCTCGTGCCAATGGGGGCACCAATCGCGTCAGCAATTTAACGTTGGCGTGCGAGCAATGTAATCGTGCCAAAGGAGCCCTGGATATCGCCGTGTTTCTCAAGAAGAAACCAGATCGTTTGCACGGTATTCTCGCTCAGGCAAAGAGATCCCTGAAGGACGCAGCAGCCGTGAATGCAACACGTTGGATCCTGTTTGAACGTCTGAAGGCAACGGGGTTGCCTGTTGAAGTAGGAAGTGGCGGGTTGACGAAGTTCAATCGAACCACCAGGAATCTTCCGAAAACGCATTGGCTCGATGCGGCATGCGTTGGGAAAAGCACGCCAGAGCATCTGATCACCGAGGGGATCGTGCCTCTTCTGATCACAGCGACGGGACATGGCAATCGGCAGATGTGTTTACCAGACAAGTATGGATTTCCGCGTACCTCTGCCAAAGGGGCAAAGAAGGTCAAAGGCTTTCAAACAGGAGATATCGTCAAAGCGCATGTCTCCAAAGGCAAAAAGAGGGGAACCTATCTCGGGCGTGTCGCCGTGCGGGCACGTGGTTTTTTTAATATCACGACCGCTCAGGGAACCATTCAAGGGATCAGTGTTCAGTATTGCCGAATCATTCATCATGGTGATGGATATAGGTATGAGAAAGGAGTGCGGTATTCCTCCCACGCCTGAAGTCGTGGGTATCCTACCGCAACAAATCATGAAACCATTTTACCGGCTCAGTATACACCGGCGCTAACGGTGCCAATGAAGCCACCTCAGTTAAAGGTGCATCTCGTTGCTCATCCCATAGTTTTAAAAGGATAGCTTAGACTCTTTCTAAGATCATCCCACTGATGATCTTAGAAATTTTTTATTGATATATGCTAAAACCAGAAAATTCCCCAACGATTGTGTAAGACAAAGATATGTTCCCTTCATACGAGAACATATCTCACCAGGCGGTATAGGGAACAAGGGGCAGTGTCAGGAAACTACGAATGAACGCCTCATCGGAGAATTCCAACAGCACTTTTCCTGCTGCAGTCGCGTGCAGTGGTCCACGCCAGCCAATATGAGCATACATGTGAATGGGATGGGGCGAATCCACCTGTGCTACATACCCAACGGAATGGCCATCAATGACCGCAAAGTGCGCCGTCTCTTGCGTGCTCTGCACAAGCGCAACCAGAAAAGGATAGACCTCTTGTTGCAACGTTGGGGCGGCGAGCGCAATTGATACTTTGCTGTCCACTATTGATACCACCACTGGGGGAAAAATACCTTGCTGACACGCTCATTGCCGGTTCGTGCTGCTGTGGTACAAGCGGCTCCCATCCTGTAACACGGCATCGAGTCCCCCTTCAGATATTTCCGCCACACCTTGATGGACGTGTTGCGGCTCACGTCGAATGCGTCGCAAATCTGCGCATCGGTCCAGCTCTCGGCGGCTTTGAGCAGTGCATAGGCCCGCGCAAAGACGCGTTGGTTTTGCCAGCGTGGATGAACGTCTGGAGAGAATCACGATCAGTTTCGGACAAGGTCACAGGAATGGGATGCAGCATAGAACTCTTTCAGGGGTTTTCCTTAAGTGCACCACATCTGTCATACTCGATCTGGACTGGCACTAGCCGTAACTTGTGACTTTGCACTGCAGTTGGTAAGGTGGTATATTACGGCAAGCTTGCAGTGATACAACTTACAGAATGATAGGTATTCTTAGAAAGGAGTATAGAGACGATGGAAAGAAAGATCACCGGTTCTACTCAAGCCAATTCTCAGCAGGGATTACTTCACTCCAGCGAGTCTCTGGCATGGAAAAATATTGTAATTGAACAACGCTATCATGCTGGCGGAGAATATGTCTATCCAAGTTCATCATCTCACAGGATTTGCCTGCACCAGGGGTCGCCCATCCAGATTGAGCAAGTACGAAACGGGCGGATATTTCATCACATCATAGCTCGTGGGAATTTACAAATCGTGCCTGCCGGGACTGAAAGCATATGGCGCCATACAGATGGCGCTGAACATATGCATATTTTACTCACCCCCGCTTTGCTTCAAATGGTCTCAGAGGATTACAATCAGCAGCATATTGAGCTACTGGACCATTTTAGTGTGCAGGATACACGCATTCAACACATCAGTTCAGCCTTGCTGGCAGAACTCCTTGAAGGGGGACCATCGGGACGTTTCTACGTCGAGAGCCTCACTACAGCGTTAGCGGCTCACCTGATTCATAAATACACGAGCACCCCTCCCAATCCACCAGAGATCACAAAAGGCTTGCCACCACACTTGTTACGAAAAATTACGTCTATCATTGAGGATCGGCTCTCCGATGATCTGGGACTCGCCGAACTTTCAGCTGAAGTAGGCCTGAGTACATCCCACTTCTCAAGCCTATTTCGCCAAACAACCGGTCTTTCTCCACACACCTATATCGTGCAACGCCGTCTAGAACGTGCCCAACACCTGCTCAAGTCAACACGACTTTCTATCGCTAAGATAGCCACGACAGTAGGATTTTACGATCAAAGCCATTTAACCCGTCATATGCGACACGTTTTAGGAGTCACTCCATCCTACATCCGAGAACACCTATCCTAAATCAAATGCACGCGATCCAACGACAAGCCTGAATGTTCCTCTTGCGGCGGCCAGCCAAAGTAGGCTTTGAGACCTGAGGCATGCTCAAAGTTGAGCACATTGCCTATCGCTGCAATGATCGCCGCGGCCTGAATGGTGCCAATCCCTGGGATGGACGTGAGAATTTTACCTTGTTTAGGGTGTAATGGATTTTCAATTTTTCGCACAAGCGGCGCGTCAAGGCAGGAGCGAAGGCTTCGTACAGCGAAGCGGTCGTGTGCGTATTCAGAGCACTCTGGACCGCTATGGTGTGGGTTACATTGCCACAAAGATCGTCAAAATATCCAAACTGACAACAAGAATGTCCAAGCTTTGCTCCACCGATCTCCTCTATACTCTACACATGTAATGGATGGGGTAATTGAGGAAGCAGAGAAAACCGATGACATACGGTCCCTGCTTCGCGATAAGGAAATTACCTCTTGATAAGATTCTTCTAGGAGATACCAGAATGGGTACACCTCAGGTCAACAAAGTCGCTCTTGTCACTGGAGCATCACGCGGAATCGGTCGGGCCATCGCAGAAGCGTTGGCTGCCAACGGAGTGAACGTTGTCATCAATTATGCTCACAACAAAGGTTTTGCTGATGAGATCGTGCATCGTATTCGGCAAAACGGCGGTCAGGCTCTGGCTGTGCAGGCAGATGTCAGTCACATTGCAGACCTGCAAGCTTTGTTCCAGGCCACCATTGAACAATTTGGACGCCTTGATATTGTCGTCAACAATGCCGGGATTATGACGACCAAGCCTCTTGAACAGATCACAGAACAGGATTTCGATCGGGAGTTTGCTATCAATGTGAAAGGAACCTATTTTGCCTGCCAATTGGCAGCCAGGTACCTCCAGGCAGGTGGCCGTATTATTAACTTCTCCTCCTCTGTCCTTGGGCAAATGATTCCTACCTACAGTCTCTATGCGGGCACCAAAGGCGCCGTTGAACAAATCACTCGGCAGCTTGCTAAGGAGTTGGGCTCCAAAAACATTACGATCAATGCGATCGCCCCTGGACCGGTGAACACGGACCTGTTTTCCGCTGATAAATCAGAAGCACAAATTGAGACGTTCAAGCGGATGATGGCCTTTGGTCGTCTTGGTGAACCGGAAGATATTGCCAGAGCGGTGCTGTTTCTGGCAAGCGAGGAAGCTGAATGGATCACTGGACAGGTCTTGCGTGCGAACGGCGGTTTCATTTAGAGCGTGTTGGCAGGTACAGGTCAACCGTACCTGTCAGGCCCTCATCCTACTCGGAGAATACTATACCTCTACCAATTCATTTGAGAACACCATCAACAAACATCAGGAGATACTACCATGGCTCAAGCAAACAGCCCACTTGTTATTCTTGTTACTGGTGCCGCTACCGGCATTGGGCAACTAACCGCTCATAGCCTGGCCCGGGCGGGACATACCGTCTACGCAAGCATGCGTAATATCACTACTCGCAACGCGACACGTGCACAAGCAGAACGTGACTACGCTCAATCCCACAGGGTGGACCTGCACGTCGTCGAGCTGGATGTCACCTCTCAAGAGTCGGCTAACCAGGCGGTGCAGACTGTGTTGGAGGAGCAGGGCCACATAGATGCTGTTCTACACAATGCAGGACATCTCATGGTCGGGTATGTCGAAGCGTTTACAGCGGAGGAGATCACGCATCTGTTCGACACCAACGCCCTGGGGGTGGTGCGGGTCAACCGCGCCGTTCTGCCGCACTTGCGCGAGCGGGGCACCGGCCTCCTCCTCTACACGGGCAGCACCACATCAGTAGTCGTTCCCCCCTTCCTGGGTCCCTATGTCGCCTCCAAGATGGCGATGGATGGTCTGGCTCAAACGACCGCCTACGAAGTCAGCCAGTTCGGCATCGAAACCTGCATTGTGATGCCAGGGCCCTTTACGCAAGGCACCGAGCACTTCCCGGATGCCACGCGTCCCGCCGATACCGCGACGATGGGAGCCTATGCACGCCTGGATGGGATGGTGGCACGCAATGAGGAAGCCACGAGTAATCTTTTCACACCTGGTGTGGATGCCAATCCACAGGCGGTCGCCGACGAGATTGTGCGAATTGTGGGTCTGCCCACCGGGTCACGTCCATTCCGCTCCGTAGTAGACTTTTCGAACGCTCATGTAGAAGAAGGCAATGCCCTCCTCTGGAAACTCCAGGCAGACTTTCTGGATCGGATGGGATTTGCCAATCTGCTTCATCCAGTGATTCGATGAAACAGTAGCTATTGACCTCAGCATCAACCCGACTCAGGACATAGGTGGCACATACGTACAGGATCTCTTGCAAGAAAATCCTACTCACAGGGTTGCCGAATAGGCTTACCATATTGGTTTTTGTTGCAAGCATTGCTCATGATATGCGCAACCCATATCTGAGCAGGTCTGCTCAGCATAAAGTTCTAAAGTCGTCCATACTCAAACCGATAAAAGGAGGCAGGCATCGATCATCAGATCTGCTCGTATTGCCCAGTGACGATAGATAGTGGTCTTCGCCACCCCGGATCGGCGAAACACTTCCTCCACGCTGACGCCACCCAACCCGTTTTCGGTCAAGAGCTCAGCAGTCGCCCGCAGGACCCGCTCCTTTGAGCGCCGAACCCGATGGTCGCGCATGCGCTGACGCTCAGCACCGATGAGCTCGCGGCGCTGGACAGGCTGACGGAGCCAGGGGCCATCTATCCCAACTGGTTCAATGCATCTACGTATGGCGTACCGGTGCGCGATGCTCTCAATCGAAAAAACATATAGCCACACGCATGCCAATCCATTCAACACGCGTGACGACAGAAGCGTATGTTCCCGCCTTGAGAGCATCAGCTCAAGGTGGATGCCCCCGTTTTTATGGACCTTCGTGAAGGGATATGACCCTATGCTTCCTTGACGACATAAAAACGGGGAAGTCCACAGTAATCCACCACGAAAAATGGCAGATGCCATTTTAAAGAGAAAGAGGATTTTTTCTTAGGGATCGCCGTTGAGGCATACCTCTTAGAACGCAGGTTGGTACTTATCGTCGGTCTCACCAGAAGTTCATACCTATGTATCAGCAAAACGCTTGAAGGGAAAAACGCTTCTGGCCTGGCCGTGTTGTTCCCACGAATTTCTGCGGATGCCCTTTTTTGGGTCAACTTCATGTTATGTAACGGGAAGCAAAGTGAGATCTGATGGGTACTGACATCCTCAAGCGCCTTTGATATTGTTAAGGTATTAGATTAATACACCAGGAGTCCTTTCAGGTGGCAAGCAACTGTGAATGATGCCAGGAGTTCTGCCTGCCGCTGCCATTTCTTCTTTGTAGTAGATGGCATGATGGACACTCCATGTGTCTGAGATTTGCTCACTGTCCCTATACATTGGAAGTGATCGCTATGGAAAGGAGGGCATATGCCCAGAAATGAAAATTTGCGTCGACAACGTATTCTTCACAACTGGCGCCAGCAAGACCTGGCTGATCAGTTAGGGATTACTGTTCTTACCATCCAACGTTGGGAACGAGGTACTCAACAACCGAGTATCTATTATCGTGCGAAGCTGTGTGCCCTCTTTGGACGTACTGTACAGGAACTGGGCCTGGTGGGAGATGGCAACGCTCAATCTGTGAGCGAGATTCAAGCGAGATCTGAGCTTTCAGGGCCAGAGTTCCGGCACAGCATCTCTTATGTGGAGAAGGGGCTCTGGACAGTACCGTATACCCGCAATGCTATTTTCACTGGGAGAGAGCAGCTGCTTGAACGATTGACTGCTCGGTTCTCGTTCGATCAGCGGGAGCATATGTTGTCCATGTGCCAGCCAGGAGTTCCTCAGATATGTGCGCTGAAGGGTCTTGGAGGCATTGGCAAAACGCAGGTTGCGCTGGAATATGCCTACCGCGCCCATGAACAGGGATGCTACACCCACACGATATGGATCAATGCGACCAATGAAGAGAGCATGCTCAACAGCTACAGTGTGCTTGTGGATGTACTGCCTGAACAGTATCGCTGCCAGGTGATGAACCAGAATCAACGAGCACGGGCGGTGCTCCGTTGGCTAGAGGAGTGTGAGCAGCCATGGCTTCTGATTGCGGACAACGCCGATAACCTGGACCTGATCCAGCGTTACCTCCCAGCACGTGGTTCTGGCCATGTGTTGCTGACCACGTGCGCCAGCGCAGTCTGTATCATGGCAAACGTGTTAGAGGTAGACAGTATGGATGTGTCAGAAGGGACACAACTATTGCTACGTCGCGCACAACGGACGCATGCATCTGATAATGAGATCGATGAGGCAACGAACCTTACCGTCGCGTTGGGACAATTTCCCCTGGCGCTGGATCAAGCGGGTGCTTATATTGAGGAGACTGGTTGTAGTATTCGTGAATACCACCATCTCTATCAACAGCACCACCATGCGCTGCTTGCTCGTCGTGGACGACAATATGTCGGTCATCCTGATTCGGTGGTGACAACCTTGTCGTTCGCGTTTGAGCAGGTGGAATGCGCGAATCAGGCTGCAGCGGAATTTCTACGATTGTGCGCGTTCCTGAAGCCAGACCGTATTTCCGAAGAACTGCTGATAAACGGGGCACCACACTGGCCTCACGCGCTCCGCACGGCTGTGTCAGATCGCTTGCGCTTTGATCAGATGTGTAAAACCTTGCTGGCCTTTTCTCTCGTGAAGCGCTTGCCTGAGAAACGTATGCTGAGTGTGCATCGTCTGGTGCAATTGGTACAGATGGAACGTCTTACGCTAGAGGAACAGCGCCAATGGGATGAGCGACTTCTGGATGCCGGGTATGCTAACGCTGCTTCAAATACGTTGTGTCTGGTTATGTAGATGACATGCAGAGACCAGCATGCACCATTTTTTCTCCTATCTTTTTCTGCATCATACACAATTTCGGAAGGCTTTATGCCTTTGATGTTTCGACGAACCTGTCATGAACGGTGTTGGTACAGACGGTATATATCATCCTGGGAAGAAGGACTCTTCCGGCCGCGTCGGCGCAATAACGTCTGGTTTTCTCGTTATTATTTACGAAGGTCAATGCGAAAACGGCAGAGTTTGAGGGCATCACTGTTTGAGCAGTGATGCCCTCAAACTCTGCCAAATCGTTACCCAGGCCGTTCTGCCCTTGACCGTGCCCTCACCTATCGTTTAACTATCGTTAAGACTACAACTTGCCCGTGTGGTGCATATTCAATTGAGATAACGCTTTAGGCGAGTAATACGAGAAGATTTATTGAGTACAATTGTGCCAGTAAGAACAGACTTTGTAGACCCTATCTGGCATTATCTTGATAGCGGCGATATGGCTAAGAAAAGGAGGAAGGTGCATGCCAAAGAATACGCTTTTGCGTCAGCAGCGCATTCTACGTAACTGGCGCCAACAGGACCTGGCCAACCAGTTGGGCACCACAATGATTACGGTTCAGCGCTGGGAACGCGGTACTCAGCAGCCTAACACCTACTACCGTATCAAACTCTGTGAAATATTTGAGCTCAGCGCTAGTGAATTGGGCCTGGGGGATGAGACGCCCGCGCATACGGAGAATGACACGCGTACCACAGCACCGTCATCTGCAGAGCTATCGCTCTGGACTATTCCCTACGCGCGTAATCCCCATTTTACTGGACGCGACAACCTGCTCGATCAGATCGCGCAGCAGTTCTCCTCCACAGAGACAGCGCAGCCAGCCGCGATCCGCCGGGTCGCCTTGACACAGGCGCAGGCGATCAAAGGGTTGGGAGGTATCGGCAAAACACAAATCGCCATTGAATACGCCTATCGCGCACTGGCGCAGAAACGCTATACCCATACGCTCTGGATCTCGGCCGCCACCGCAGAGTCGATCCAGGCCAGCTTTATAGCGCTGGCCCGCCTGCTCCCCGGCGATCCGCTCACTGATGAAACGGATCAGCACAAGCTGAACGCCGCCGTCAAACGTTGGCTGGAGGAGTGCCAGCATCCCTGGTTATTGATCGTGGACAACGTGGATGACCTGGCGCTTATCCAGCCTTTTCTGCCGATATGGGGCAACGGTGACATTTTGCTGACAACGCGCGCGAATGCAGTGGGCACGATTCCTCTCTCTTTTGCCATCGACACGATGGGTCTGGCCGAAAGTACACACTTCTTGCTTCAGCGAGCCCGACGCCTTGAGAGCGTTTCCCCCGAAGAGACCGATGAGGCAACCAACATCGCGATAGAACTGGGGCAGTTTCCACTCGCGCTCGACCAGGCGGCCGCGTACATCGAAGAGACTGGCTGTAGCTTTCATGACTATCGCCTGCTCTATCAGCAGCATCGTTATATGTTGCTCGCGCGTCGTGGTCGGCAAGCCACGAGCTATCACGAACCAGTCGCTACTACCTGGTCCCTCTCGTTGCAGCAGGTGAAACAAACCAACCCGGCGGCGGCCATGCTGCTCGAACTGTGTGCCTTCCTGGCCCCGGATGCTATTCCAGAAGAATTGCTCGAACAAGGAGCGCCCTACTGGCCACCCCTCCTGCGACAGGCGGTTGGTTCCCGTTTTACATTGAATCAGATGCTAGAGATCCTGCTCTCATTTTCCTTGATCAAGCGTCTCACAGAGGATAACCTTCTGAGCATCCATCGTCTGGTCCAGGTAGTGCACCTGGAAGGCATGCAGCCAGAGGAGCGGTGCCAGTGGGTGCAACGTCTGGTGCTGGCCATGAATGCTATTTTTCCTGAGAACACTGCTCAAACTGAGGGCTGGTCGCTCTGCCAGCGTTATCTTGATCAGGTGCAGGCCTGTGACACCCTGATCCAGGACTACCGGATTCTGTCGTCCGAGGCAGCAGGCCTGTTGAGTAGGGCAGGCTGGTACCTAAAAGAACACGCGGTGTATCCCCAGGCTGAGGCATTGCATCAACGAGCACTGGCCATATGGGAGTGCTCTCAGGATACCAATCCTTTGCCCGTCGCCAGGCAACTGGTGCAACTGGCAGCCCTCTATCATGATTGGGGAAAGTATGGACAGTCGGAGCAGTTTTATCAGCAAGCGTTGTCTCTCTATGAACGACCGGAGATCCGGGACAATATCAGGGTAGGAATGGCGATGTATGGCCTGGCCACCCTGTATAATAATCAGGGAAAGGATGCTCAGGCGGAAGCCCTTTACCTGCGCGCAATCGACTTTTATGAACAACGCTTTGGCCCTCAGTGTCTTGATTTACCTCCCCTGTTGAACGGATTAGCATACGTGTATGTGAAGCAACGTAAATATGCCCGGGTAGAAGCGCTCTGTTTACGGTCAGTCCACCTGCTCAAGAAGCACCTGGATCCTGACAATCTTGCCATAGCTAATCCGTTGATAATATTAGCGGCGCCATATGCGGAGCAGGAACGCTATGTAGAGGCCGAGGAAATCCTTCAGCAGGTACTAAGAATTCGTGAAAAGCATCTGGGCAGCGAGCATTTTCGTGTGGCCTTTGTCTGGCATGAATTGGCCAAACTCTATCAGAAACAGGGCCGCTATGAAGATGCTGAACACTGCTATCGACGAGCGTTAGCGATCTGCGAACAACAATTGGGTTCTAACCATCCCCAGGTAGCTGATTCTTTTAATCGATTGGGGACTCTGTACCGCGAGCAAAAAAGATACGCGCAGGCCGAAGCATGTTTCCAGCGTGCGCTCAGGATTCGTGAGCAATTACAGAACCCTGATCAGTTCCTGGTGAGTGATGTTATTCTTGAACTGGCTATTCTGCATTTCGAGCAGCGAAAGGATGAAGAGGCCGAGCGTCATTTTCAGCAACTCTTGTATCTGCGTGAAAACGTACTGAGATTGGATGATGAGAGATTGGCGGAGGCGCTCTATCACCTGGCGCGCTTCCGGCAGGCGCAGGGCCGCATCCAGCAAGCAACCGCGTTCTATCAACGTGCCTTACGCATACAGCAACAGACGCTGGGAGCCGATAACCCTTTGACGCTGGCGACCGCACAGAGCATGCAAGAGCTTGCGCAGACAGCGGAACACCCATGACTTGTGAAAAAGAGGTCTGGTGGGCATTTAAACATGCTTCTAGCATGCTCAAATGCCCACCAGACTCTAAACCAACGCATGACGATGATCACTCGATGGCTATTCGATGGGTAACGATCTCTGGGAACACCCCCTTCTTCAGCTATCATGTAAGAGATGTCAAAATGACGTATGACGAAGAAGGAAAGGCCAGAACATGTCTACATTAGCGGCTCCTGTACTGCCCGATGAAGTACACTCTCAGCAACAACATTTATCTTATCTCTCCCTGAAGGAGTTTTATGTGTATCAGCGGACCGTCAGCGGGCACGCCAGGCAGGTGAAGCTGCTGGCGCAAGCGGTGGCGCACCAGCTACAGCAAACGGAAGAAGAGGTCTATCTCCTCGGGTTAGCCGCTCTGATGCATGATCTTGGCAAGATCGCCATTCCCCCGGCTCTGCTGAACAAGCCTGGTCCACTCACGGAGCAGGAATGGATAGTGATGCGCCTTCATCCAGTTATCGGTGCCAGCCTGCTTGAAAAGGCGGGTGGAACATGGTCATCTGTGGCCCCGGCGGTGCTGGCGCATCATGAACGCTGGGATGGGGATGGCTATCCCTATCGGCTGGCGGGCGAGGAGATCCCCCTACACGCACGCATCCTGGCGGTGGCGGATTCCTATGCCGCCATGACGGAGCTGAGACCCTATCGCACAGCAATCTCCCCTGCTGAGGCGCGGACTGAAATCCGACGCGGCATCGGTCGTGCGTATGATCCTCGCGTAGCTGAAGCCTTTCTAGCTCTTTGCTCGCGCCATGATCAGGGTGCATCCGTCCACCTATCCTCTATATTTGCTGCAGACGAGCAGCATATATATATTTAACTGGCATAATGTCGACATGGCGTCATGACTACACGAGGAGGCAGAAAATGAGTTCCGCTTTTCTTGAAGAAAAGGATTGCCTTGTAAGCTCAGGCATGGAGGTACCCGATGCGGTGCTGGCACGGCAGGTGCTGGACGGCGATCAGCAGGCTTTTGCGACGATAGTTCAACGATATCAGAGAGCACTCTTTAACTTTATTTACCAGCAAATTGGCAACTACGATCAGGCATGGGATGTGTTACAGAATGTCTTTATCTGTTTCTTTACATCCCTACCGCGCCTGGACAACGATCGAGCCTTCAAATCCTGGCTCTTCCACGTCGCGCGCAACAAATGTATCGATGAAATTCGGCACCAACAGCGTAACGCGCTGCCCTTTTCGCGAGTGGAAACTTATGGCGAGGATAACGACGACCAGGAAGCTCTGCTCGACGTTATAGACGTGGCGCTGCTGCCCGATGCGATCGCGGAGAAGCGAGAAATGCAGGACTTCATGCGCAAAGCGATCGGCACTCTCCCCCCCAAGTTTCGCGATGTGGTCTGGCTACGCTATGTCTCCAAGCCATCTTTTGGAGAGATTGGGGAGGCACTCAACATGCCAGAGTCAACAGCAAAGACCTACTTCTATCGCGCCACACGGCTGATGCGCCAGCAGCTCGGCACTTCTGACTACATCTCAGATGCCTTGCACCCTTCCCGATAGAAGTCGGGGTGGACTTTATGCGCGTGAAGACAGAACGATGGCTAGACGATAGGCAACGCTCTCTGCCAGGGGCGTGCCAGCATGTATGCTATAGATGTTCGCCGGGATGTACTGACGGACATGGCGATGTTTATACATCCTAACTTTTTTTCTGATCTGTAACTACAGAAATCGTTTGTATGTGGGATTATCCAGGAGGAAATGATGTTTGAAAAATTACGTTCAACGCGGCGCGATTTTGTGAAGAGCATAGGCGCCGTTGCCGCCGCGACCACTCTGTTAGGGCAGAGCTCGTTATCCGCGTATGCCGCCAGCGCAACGAAGATGGGCTCAGGTCAGAAGTGGTAAATAAGGCCAAGAGCAGTCAGATTTTGAGGCCACGAGTGATCAACCAGCGCGAAGAATGATCAACACAAGCAGAGTCGTTTGAAAAAGCGCTTCCTATCTAGCTTCTTCCATCAGCATGGTGTAAATGGAGGGTGTATTGTTCCTCACTCTCCGACCACATCCCAGTCCGTTTCTCTTTCTCCCCTGGCCCATCGCTGTCCGGTATTGGGAGCGTTCGTTTTGCGTTTGTCATGAGATTTGAAGTGCAAGGCTCCTCCATGTGCAGAGAGGGTCCACGTTCTCCCACAGCCTGGGCACTCCACACGTGAGACACCACTCTCCTCAAAACACTGAAGAGCAATGGGAACCACTCCAGAAAACAGGCATTTGCCCGATGCGGTGGGTTGCGATCCCTCCTTCTTCTGGAGGTGTCCCTCTGTCACCTGTTCTGTGGGACGCGATCCGGGAAACTCTTGCTCCTCGTTTGGGAATGCAATCTGTTGTGTTGCTCGCTCGCTTGCTGCCTCTTTCTCCGTCTCTGATGTTCGCTCCTATCGAGCACAAATCACACGTAATGGGGAGCAATTGAGGGGAACATTTTGACCTCAATCGTTCCCCATCACTACTGGTAAATGGCATAAATGTTTGACACTTTTTGGGGTGAAACCTGGGAAATCAGTGCGAAACATGGGAATCAAACATCTATACCTGAGAAAGCCGCTCCACAAGCGGACTGTTGCATACAGTCGTTGTAAATTCGGGCTGTTCGTGTGATGTCGGATTACCCAGAACTGCTACAAGTAAGGACAAGCTGTTCGTAGACGAAAAACAGCCTACCTTTGCTTGCATGATGGAGTCTTTTCCTTTTTTGCCAAACAGATGCTTCACACGAAGATAGCCCCACCATCCACAATGATCACCTGACCGGTACTAAATGCTTCGCGCATCAAATAGAGGTAGGTTTGCGCCAGATCGTGCGGCTCTCCCGCACGTCCAACCGGCAGTGTCTGCCCGATACGCCGAGACATCGCTGCACGATCTTCCTCCGACATATGTCCCCACATCTCGGTGATGACGGGTCCAGGACAAACCGCATTGACGCGGATGGGGGCCAGCTCGATGGCCAGTGCGCGAGTCAGTGCCTCGACGGCACCTGAAATGGCTGCCCCAACCGTCTGGCCCTTGCGCGGATGCCGTCCGACTATGCCAGAGGTCAACACGATGGAGCCTCCCGGTCTGATCTGACTCCTCCCATATTTCACCGCCATGAATGCACCCCAGAAACGCAGATCGAAGACGTGCCGTGCTTGTTCCATATTGGTTTCGCTCACCTCGTTCATCCGCAGCATATCGCCTGCTGTGAACACCAGGTGATCAAAGGCCCCAATCTGATCGAAGAAACCACGAACATGCTCCTCGTTCGAGAGATCGATTGTATAGCCCTCCGTCCCTTTGGGAAGACGTGCAACGGCATGGTCAACGTTCTCGCGTCTGCTTGAAGCAACCACCATGGTTGCACCCTCACGCGCCGCCATTTCAGCTGTTGCGAATCCTATGCCTGACGTTCCTCCAAGTACAACGATTCTCTTCCCCAAGAGCGTCAAAGAAGATGCAGTGTGTGTTTCCATAGAAATTCCTTTGTCTGTTTGAGCTTGACCCGTTTTTGGGAATGGCGTGTTCTACACAGTGAAAGAGTATATTGAAAAGCAACTGAGAACAAGAGGGGTGTTTATTCTAGGAGTGAGACTCCCACTCTTCCCTCGACTAGGCGGACCAAAGAGAGCCGGAGGGTCGAATGCACATGTCTGATGTCGAACCGATCTCGACTACTCTCTCTTATGATCTGGTGATGTTTTTGCTCGAAATGTGCACAGCGCTACTCTTCCGAATTTACAACGACTGTATGCAACAGTCCGCTTGTAGAGTGGCTTTTCAGACGATGAATGGTCGATTCCCATGTTTCACGCCAAAATCCCACATTTCACCTCAAAAACCGTCGAACATTCGCACCATTTATCAACTACATCCCGTAGGAGTCGGAAAGGTCCATGAGAGGGTCATCCCCAATATCCGGCATGTTTTCAACTGTGCCTTTCATTTCGATGTTTTCCGTTACTCGTCCATAGACTTCTTTGCCAAAAGCACCATAGAGAACGGGTTTGGCTTTGATTGCCATTTTGACCATTTCTTCAGCCTCAGCTTCCCCCCAGGCATCGACATCAAAGAGCACTTTTATTTGGGTCACTACATGAAACGTTGATGCATGGGTTACATCCCCTGATTGGGGAACGGGAACATCAAGAGCATCTCATACCTGTTCGACAAGCTCTGCTGGAAGATGTTCCCGAATTACTTTGACTGCCTCTCGTATGTCCATTTTCCCTCCTCTTGTACGAACAGGAGTATCTCCTCTCAGTTTTCTGAGACGCGAACGCAATTGACAGTTCTCGAAGGAAGTATACCAGATGGGGAGCGCTTTTCCCAAGGACAAATGTACAAGTGATCATTCTTCGTGCTGATTGATCACTCATGACCTCAAAATCTGACCGCTCTTGGCCTTATTTACCAAGAAGCCCACAACGATCAAGAATATCTTAAACGCAGAATGTGAAGTAACGTGACGTGCAATGTAGTGTGACAAGAAACGTAATGTCCACTGACTTCCCAGAGAATTCCTGAAATCCTATTTGTTATTGGATGTGATGCTCATATGACCAAACGCTTGTTGATTCGTCCTCAGGTTGACTCCGATGGTTGTGATGCTTTACCAGGGAAGACGATAGCTAAACGACGGGTAACGATCTTTGAAACTCTGATATCAGAATGTATGCTTACGACGGTATTGGTAAGCTTATACGCCGTCCGTAGCGCAAGCGGAGATATGTCTGTATGCTGCTGATCGTGTCTATGATCCAGCGATTGTCGAGGTCTTTCTCCGTATCATGGAGCGTAGATGGTATAGGCACATTCCAATTTTAATATACCAGGGAGGAAAAATTCATGTCAGCAGATGTCAAAGTAGCGATCATTTACTACAGTGCGACGGGGTCAACCTACCAGTTGGCACTGGCTGTAGAAGAAGGTGCTAAAGGTACAGGGGCACAAACGCGGTTACGAGAGGTTGAGGAACTTGCACCTAAAGAGGAGATTGCAACGAACCAGGGTTGGGCCGCGCACAGGAAAGCGACACAGCATATCGCCACAGCAACGCTCACGGATCTCGAATGGGCAGATGCCATCATATTTGGTACGCCAACCCGGTTTGGTCTGCTTGCCGCACAATTGAAACAATTCATTGATCGTACAGGCAAACTGTGGTCACAGGGTAAACTTGCCAATAAGATCGTCTCAAGTTTTAGTAGCTCCGGAACAGCACATGGAGGACAAGAAACGACGATTACCGCCTTGAACAATGTCTTCTATCACTGGGGTTCGATCATCGTACCGCCTGGTTATCTTGATCCGGTGCAGTTTCAGGTTGGTAATCCCTATGGAGTTTCGTATACGTCGGACAATGGTTCTGTTCCACCTAATGAAATTGTGTTAGAGGCTGCGAGATTTCAGGGTCGGCGTGTAGCTGAGGTCGCTGCATACTTTGTAAGTGGAAGAGCACAGATTGCACACTGATATGACCAGCGTGATCTGTTGATTGCTTTGTGTGACAGTATCTGATTCCCATGGCAGAGGGAAGCGCACCTCTTGCATTATACGATACCACTCAATGGAGTATCGAAGGTGCGTAATTGCATGGAGTGCCAATATGAAGAACATGGGAGTCAGATGCAATCGTAAAGAAAAAGAAATGAGGTACGTATGCTATGTCTTCTACCGTTCTTTTGCCATATTCACAACAGACACTTGATGATCATGAGTTGATCAAGCTCATAGTTACAGGAAATCAAGCCATCTTTGAAATACTGGTACAGCGGTATCAAAAAATCCTCTATAACTTTGTCAGAAGTTATATTGGGGATGATGATACCTATGATGTGCTCCAATACGTGTGGCTCCGATGCTATCTCTCGCTGCCCATGCTCCTGAGGAATTATGAGACGGGCCAAAGGTGTTGTTCTCTCAAACCCTGGCTCTTTCGAGTTGCACGGAATTGCTGCATCGATGAATTGCGCAAAGGGAAGAAATCATCCTTTGACGTCGTATTCACAGAGTTCCCTGCACCTGAAGAGGAGGAGAGCTCTATGTTTGCTGCCCTCCTCGATTCTGCCCCTCAACCTGAAATACTGGCCGAACAACACGACCAACGTGATCACCTGTATGCGGCAATACGCTCCTTGCCGACGAGATTTCGCCAGATTGTATGGCTGCGTTATGCCGAGGAACTCACCTTTCAGGAGATTGGGCAGCGGTTACAGATGCCAGCTAATAAGGAGGAAAATGCATATGCAACACAGTCTTCTTGGTATCCATCATGTCACGGCGATCGCAAGTGATCCCCAGCGCAATATCGATTTCTATACGGGCGTCCTGGGATTGCGACTGGTCAAAGTGACTGTCAACTTTGATGACCCTGGTTCCTATCATCTGTACTATGGTGATAGGGAAGGGCATCCCGGTACGATTATGACCTTCTTTATCTGGCCAGGTGCTCCTCGGGGACGACAAGGAGTTGGGCAAATTCATGCCACAGCCTTTTCAGTACCTCAGACGTCACTTGGCTATTGGATCAAACGGTTGCTCGAACATGGTATTCAGTACGAGGGACCAACGACACGTTTTAGTGAACAAGTCCTCACATTCTGCGATCCTGATGGGCTGATCATCGAACTGGTTGCGCATCTGGGGGAACAAACAGATTCTGTCTGGGAGAATGGAACGATCCCATCTGAGCACACCATTCGTGGGATTGCGAGTGTGACGCTTTGGGAAGACGAGCCTGAGCAGACAGCTCGTCTCCTGACCAACACGCTGGGATTTCGATTGGTCTCTGAGGAGCAGAACACGCTCCGTTACGAACTTGGGACAGGGGAATCGGGTACACGTGTAGATGTACGGAATGCCAATGGATTTTGGGCTGGATCGATGGCAGCCGGTATCGCGCATCATGTCGCATGGCGTGCAGCTACAGATGAAGCGCTACAAAAGTGGCAAGGGCTTCTTGATGATCACGATTACAATGTCACACCAATGTTGGATCGCCAGTATTTCCACTCGATCTACTTTCCCGAGCCCGGTGGTGTCCTCTTTGAGATTGCAACCGACCCACCAGGTTTTGCCATCAATGAGCCAGTCGAGCTATTAGGAACACGACTCCAACTTCCGTCCTGGCTCGAAGCCCAACGTGCAGAGATCGAGCGAGTATTACCACCACTTCAGTATAAACGGTGATGATGTCATATCTCTCCTCGGTAAGCCCAAGTGGCAATATTGACGCACTACAAGAAAAATTGTTGAGTAAGCACAAAGGTACACCTATTGAAGCCTTCGGTTGAGCAAGCGTCCCTGCCTGGTCGAGGTGTTCCCGCTGGTGAGATAAGAGGGAGGGAGAGGATGTCCATGAAGCCAGTGAAGCCAGCGTGGGAGAGAGGGTGTATCGTGACGTTGATCGGTCCAGGGGAGCACAAGGGCGTGAGCAGGCTCTCATGGGCCTGTGAGGGCATGGTGGAGCCGTATGATGGAGGCGAGGAACCGGTGCAGTGTACACATCTGGTCGATGTATGGTCAGTGGCAGGATGGGAGATGTGCCCCCGGGAGCATGACCGTACGTTGTGAGCATGGTATCGAACCAACCCGCAATCTTTCTACATGCACGAGAGCTCTCACCGTAAGAAGAAATACGTATTGGACATACCACCGGTATAGCCTGTATAGTCAAGGGAAAAACAGGGAGAAACAAGGGTGATCCCTTCAGAAAAAAAGATCTTCTTGCTTTGCGCTCTCTTCAGAGAGCTGTCAATGCCAGTATGAAGAGATAAAGAACTATTCTACGTTCCCGAAAAGGAGAAAAATGCGAATGCATGCCAATATTGTCCTGGTCCATGGAGCCTTCTGTGATGGTTCAATCTGGTCAGATGTAATGCCCTTTCTGCAAGAGGCTGGCCATCATGTCCTTGCTGTCCAGTTACCGCTGATCAGCTTATCAGACGATATCGCACGGACAAAGAGCGCCCTTGCCTCACTCTCTGGTCCAACGCTTCTGGTCGGACATTCCTATGGTGGGATGGTCATTACTGGAGCGGGAACCGATGCGCCCAACGCCGTTGGCCTGATCTATATTGCTGGCACGGTTCCCGATGAAAACGAGACGCTGATTGAAATCAATGCCAGGTTTCAGCCTGCTGCTTCCTCCCAGTCGGGTATCTCATCCTATGTAGAGAATACCGTATGTATCAATCCTGATGCGTTTCATTGGGCGTTCAGTGAGGATATTGACCCTGTGCGATCCAGGGTTCTGGCAGCTGCTCAGAAACCTACCAACATCAACTGCTTTATGGAGAAAGCAGGTCCACCTGCCTGGAAAAAGCTTCCCTCATGGTATCTTCTTTCAGAACAGGATCGCTGTATCAATCCCGACTGCGAGCGCTGGATGGCTCAGCGTGCTGGCTCGACACTCAGCACCATCGTCTCCAGTCACGCGTCCCTCATTTCCCATGCACGCGAAGTGGCTGATCTCATTCTCGCTGCTGCCCAGGAAAGCACAAAGGAGATTGTCTCTTCGCCAGGGCTGTGAGGGAATTTCCTGGTCTTAGCATATATCAACAAAAAACTTCTAGGATCATCCCACTGATGATCCTAGAAAGAGTCTAAGCTATCCTTGTAAAACCCACCAGAAAGCTCCCACAGAACCGCAGAATTTTCCTAGACAGTCTGTCTCAAATGTATTATGGTAGAAGCGCATCCATAGGGATGGAACAGTTCTGAGGCAGTGCAATAACGAGAAGATCACGAAAATCAGACTTCAGGTGAGTTTTGCACGAGAAGCGGAACGATTCGGATATACAGGTCTCTAGACCAGTGAAAGATTCCCGTACAGAAGGAAGGATTCTCATTTCGATGATACGTTATAGGACCAGGAAAAAGGGCGATTCAGGCTGTTTTGTGTTGCTTTTCGGACTCATTTTTCTGGCGGTTGGTATCTATCTTGTTCGAGATACCATTACGTTTTTGCCAGGGACGATCACAGCCCAGGGGACAATTATCAATTGTGTGTATGGTGATGGTGATGCTTCCAACTCCTGTAGTCCCACGGTCCGTTTTCGGACCCAAAGGGGGCAAACCATTACCATTGATTCAACCAGCAGTGACTCTGCCTGGCACAAGGGGTTGCAGGTACAGGTACGCTATCATCCGGCTACCCCACAGGATGGCCGAATCGGGAATTCATTTATAGATATCTGGGCCTCGCCATTGATATTTGTCGGGCTGGGAGGCCTTGTTGTCCTCATCGGCATGTTTCAGTTCGTACGTACCATACTGCTCCGTATCTTCATGGGAGGAGGACTACAACGGGCCGGGCAAAGCAGGGGAGGTTGGCGGTAAGGTGCGCTGGGTTGTGTTGCAAGAAATATGAAGAAAAGAAATTGAGCGCGAGGGTGCCTCTCCATCGTTCTTAGACGGCCACTCCAAACAGTGTGGCAACCAAAGCAACCTGGTCCCTCATATCTCCTTTTCCCGCCCCTTGTAATTGCCCTTTCCGCAGCATGTTCATGATCTCGAAGCCTTGTACGGTTCGCCATGCCATCTTGAAGGAGAAAAAGCCCATTCCTGGCTTCGTCAATCGTTTGATAAACCGATGATCTTGTTCCACCAGATTATTGAGATACTTCACTTGTCGTAACTCGCAGTTTTTGGGCAGACGACCTTCAGCTTTCAGTTCAGAAAAAGCTTTGGGATAGGCAGCGTTTTTGTCCGCATTCATCACTCGTGGCGCGCTCGTATGAGAGGCGGCGAGCGTTTTGAGCAAGAAGCGCGAAGCCGCGTGCGCATCTCTGGTTGGACTGAGCAGGAAATCGAGCGTGTTCCCAGATGAGTCAACTGCTCGATAAAGGTACATCCACTGCTTTTTGACCTTGATATAGGTTTCATCAACTCGCCAGGAATCGGTCGTGAGTTTCGCATGAGGGCGGCAACGCCGATCAAGTTCAGGGGCATAGTGCTAAACCCAGCGATAGATCGTGGTATGGTCCACCTGCAACCCTCGTTCAAGCATGATCTCTTCGAGATCGCGGTAGCTGAGCGCGTAGCGCAAGTACCACCTGACGCGCAAGAGAATGAGGTGGGCCTGGAAATGACGCCACTTGAAGGGGCTCTGTTCGATCATGATAGATCCTCTTGGTTCTGTTTTTTCCCGACCTTACCAGATCAACTTCCTTCTTGCAACACAACCGCCAATCTTGCGCAGGCCTTTCACACAGCATCATGGCATTTTCGCGTTTACACGGCACTCCAACCGGGGCTTCCATAAAATACAAGTGGCGCGTGAATAAATCGCGCGCCACTTGTATTAATGATGAGCCATACTACAAACACAAGCGCATCAGTACTTGAAGGCCTGGATCTGCGCGTTATCAGGCCCGAATGTCCACCCGGTACGGGTTGAGGGGTCAAGCTGAATGCCGCGCTGACTGTGCAGGCCCAGCGGATTGAGTCCATTGATAAAGTTAAATGCAGAGAGCGTGCGCACGACGGCACCGGTGTTGAGATCCAATAGGTCAAGCTGGCTCATCACATTGCTATCCGTCATCTGTGGTGGCATTCCGAAAAATAGCTTTCCAACGGGTGTTTTATAGGCGACTACTGCCAGATGATGTATGCCATCCACAGCCAATGTCAACGGTTTTTCCCTGCGTAGCACAAAGCTGTTGCCAGCAAGAAGCGTCTTTTCGTCGAAGGACTGAAGGCGGGTTGTGCCGGGAAAGTTGACGCTGAAAGAGGTGTAGGAGAGCGACCATCCGTTACCTCCCTGTTGGTCGTCAGCGAAGGCAAGGCTACAGTTACTTACAAAGGCAGTAGATGCCGTAACCTGCATGGTATCCAGGTTTACGTCCAGCACTTGTGAGGAACCGATACCAAGGCAGACCTGTCGAGAAACGTGCACATGGCCAGTGGCCTGATCCAGGTCGATGGTGTTATAGTAGCCAGCGCTCACGTTCTCGGCGGAGTCCAGAGGGATTGCCGTACCCAGTTTGCCCGTTGCCAGATCGAGTGGCAGGATCTCGTCAGCGTTGCCGGGTTGTACCCACATCAACAGTGCTGCCCGGTGGTTCTGCTGATCGACCCGGCCGCTCTGCAGCACATACTGATTGGATGCCAGAGTAATGGGCTCACCAACCTCCTGGTTAGCCACCATATCCCAGATCTCTAACAGCTTCGTATCACTGCTCGTTTGATGTGTTAGCAGCACGCGGTGCAGCTGGGTGTCTACCCCAATCACGCTGTACCGGGCATTTGGCGTGACATCGCGAGTAATTGTTGCGCCATATACACCGGTGATCGAATTGTAGTGGAGTACCGATAACCCGGATATGCCACTGCTGATGACAATTGAGTCTGGGCCAGCGATGGCAAAATCGAGCGCGATCCCATCGTCAGGGATAATACCGTTATTGAAGGTCAGGGCCGAAGATGGAGAGGCCTGGCCGACTACGTCACCTTGACTGTTTACTGGCAGTATCCGCAGATTGTACTGGAGGGCGTCGGTCAAATCGAGCCCAGGGGCATTGAGCGATATGACACCCGACGTTCCAGGGAGGCGCTGATAAACGATAGACCCGCTATCATAGCCATCGTTGTCGCGAGCAGTCCCATTCTGTGCGGTGAATGTATTGAGCGAGTTGTAAAGCGTAGGCCCAGGAGCTGAGATCTCAAGGATCGCACCCTGTGCGTCGTCTATCTCGTCAACCGAGTAGCGCAGGGTGAAATCAGGGGCGTTACGCGTGATAATCACCTGGTGGCCTGGCTTCTGACCTGGTGAGGACACAATCGGAGCATCTGGTCGGTTGTTTGCGCTAAAACCGTCTAAACGCACCGGGGCGAACTCACCATATATGGGTGCGGCCGTCCTGGCGCTATTCTGAATCAGTCCCACGCCGTAGATGCCACCGCCAGAAGAGAAGACACTGGCCGGGATGGTGATGGTGCCACTTGTCTGCGTTAGCGGCGTTGACCAGGCCACGTTGAAGAGTGGCGCGAGCACAGGATTCCAGTGTCCAACGGTGGAAACAACCAGCTGGGGGGATGCGACATTGCGCACACCACTGAGATCATACTGTACGCTGACATCATGTCCTGGCTGCACGATAGGATTAACGGTCGGTGCTAATGCCTCTGTGAATGTGCCATCGCTGGCACTCAAGGTCAGGGTGCGGGTTACCGAGGCTACCGTACGACCTTCTCGGAGCACATCAAAGGCCACATTCAAGGTACGATCCGTAGTAGATACTACGGGGAGTCCAGCTGCCTCTAGCAACTGTATCGGTGTGACACGGATAGATGGCGTGGCTGAGAGGAAACGTGTCGAACCAACGGTTAACTGATAGCTGTCTCCATGTCGGGTGTTGGTAAGGTCGGCAGCGAACGTGACCGGTCCAGAGAGCCCTTCACCACTTGGCTGGTTCAAACCATTGGATGGGCCCGCGAGATCGATGGTATTCTGATCGGTCATCTCTATGAATCTGCCTCCCAGGCCGCCGAGCGTCTGGTGGTGTGCGACAGAAAGCCGAACCAGTTGAGGATCCTGGCTGCCAGGATCATGGGGAAGCAAGGCATCTACCGCGGCGGTAATGTCCAGTTGAGGGCCTACCTGAAGCTGACG
The DNA here is from genome assembly GCF_003967515.1 of Dictyobacter aurantiacus. GTDB lineage: Bacteria > Chloroflexota > Ktedonobacteria > Ktedonobacterales > Ktedonobacteraceae > Dictyobacter > Dictyobacter aurantiacus. The sequence goes on from NZ_BIFQ01000002.1 coordinate 75,926, forward strand.
ATCGATTTGTGCGGGTGTACCCACAGTGCGACCAGTACTCTCTAACAAGGTGCGGATCTGAGCGGGCATTAAATGATGCCCTGTAAGTAATCCAGCCTGGTGAACCACGGCAGCGGCAGCCGCGATCTCTGGCGCTGCCGCCGAGGTGCCACCCGTGAGCACAGGCAAGACCGATTGTGCGGTCGCGCCACCTGTTTGGTAGTGCTCAAACGCGACGATATTGTCGCTTGGCGCGGAGAGATTAATGCGAGAGCCGAAGCCAGAGGAGAAGTTACCGGAGCCGCTGACCCTGGTTTCCGCGACAGTCGCGGTACTCATGTTACCATTGGTCAGGGTATTATCGGTGGTGGTGCCCCCTGCCGCGATTGCACCGGAATCCATGACCTGGCTGGGAGTAGTAGAGAATGCGTCATCGTCAATATTAGTGACGCGGTTCGGATCGCTGGTTACATTGGTTGGAGTGCTGCCACCATCAGGTCCCACGGAGGCTGGCGTATAGAGGCGAGTCCCGTCGTTTGCCGCGATAGTAACGGTGATGCCGTACTGATGTACGATGGTAGAGATAGTGGATTGGAGCAGTAGATCATCTTCCAAATAACGACCAGCAAAGCCGTTGACATCGGTACCAAACCCCAGGCTCGCATTAATAACGGTCGGACGCGGATTCTGTTGTGCTGCGGCCAGTAGCGCGGTTGCGATCTCGTCGAAGGTTGGCTGTGAAGGAACCACCAGACGGTACGACGCGCCTGGTGCGATGCCCAGCAGGTCGGTAGCTCCACTGCCAATAGCATCAGGACGCTGCTGATCGTGTGGCAGTGGGGCCATTACGCTGAAGTCAAGCAGGATTTCGCCGTTCGCCGGATCCTGCCCCTCGGTGGAGCCTGTCGGGTCGAGCTTGCCAGAGGCATCAGTCGTCCAGGTAGGGATGAGCGGCATAGATGGCAGGTCCAGATAGCGTTGACCGTTGCGAACGATCGTGGTTGGGCCATTGGACCGAACATATGAGTCTCCAGCATCCGCCATCGACTGATCGGTCAGGTCACCTATACAGACGTTTGTGATGATCTCACCTGTACCAGGTAGCTGGTTGTAGCGGCTCTGCAGTTCCTGGTAGGCACCCATGGCGTTGACTCCGCCAGCATTAAGCCAGCTCTCCAATGAAGAGGTAAGTCCGTAATTGGATGGCAATGCCGAACTGGTTGCTTGCTGCTCCATCTGCGTAGTTGCTTGTTTGGCTGCAACATTGACGATTGAGGTGGGTAGAGTAGTAGGAGGAGTGTTCATACCCATAACATACCGATCTGGTTCAGCAAGCACAACACCCGAGATCGTTGCAAGTTGAGTGGCCGCGGCTGTGGGGTCGGCCTTTCCAATCTCGGCAAGTACCAGATTGTTGCCCAATGAGCGCAGCGCTGTGGTGTGGAGGGCTTCCAGCGCCTTATTGAGAGTGGGGGAAGAGGTTTTATGGGAAGATTTGTCGTTCGCGAAAATTGTAGTCCCCGAGGCCAACTGTAACAGTACCCGTCCGGGAACTACAGAGCCGGCCTTGCTAGCGACTCCATCGAGCTTAACTGGCTGCCACGCATCACCCAGCGCAGGCTGGCCATTCATTGTGTTATCTGGCGTCTTTAGCATTGGCGGTACGCTGTTGGCTCGGGCAGCCAGGGCAGTCGGAGAGGAAAAGAATGTGCATAGCATACCCAGAACAAGCAGAGGGCACATGAGGCGGGTTCCCCATCGCGTCTGCCTCAGAGATAGAAAACGTCCCTGTGTAAAATACATAATAAGAAATTCTCCCAAATCCAAAAATAAGATGTGAATAGCTTCAATCAGAAGCTAGCTGAGAGAGAGATGAAGATGCAGAAAGAAAGAGCATCTTCTAAATGCTTGACGGTGTGTCGAGTGAGCTCAAGATCTTAGGATATGAAACACCGTACTGTGCGGCTGATCGTGTACGTCCTTGAGGATGTTTTGCCGATGATTGTAAGGGGCAGTGTATCGGTCACATCGCTAGAAAAAATGTCTTTGCGTATACTGCATGAAAAAAGCTTCTCCTACAACCAAACATTTTATACAATAGCTAGAATCAGAAGTAACTGCGAGATCGACGAAGATGTAACAACGAAGAAGATTATCAGCTGGTATTTTCGATTACCTCCATATCAGCAAATACTTAAATTTATTGTTGCACTGTATCTCCATAGAGATTTCCTTCGATAATTGTTGCGAGTAGCAGTAACATCTTTTTTTCTGATTGCGCCATTGTTCAGTTTTATACTACAACTATACAGTATCAAAAAAATTCATGTCAATAAAAATAATGGCGTAAATATTTTGATTGATGGAATTCTCGAAAAAATGTCTAAAATGCACATACAGGGTACAATCCCACTTATCGACAGGTGCATTCCCATAGAAGTAAAAGCAGTATCCTCCACCAGAATAACAGCCGCCCTCCTCTCTTTCCGCTCGCAATCCCATATATAGAAATTAAAATAAGACAAGGTCCATTTTATTGTGGCAAAAGGCTCTGTCGCGAACACCACTGTTCTCTATTATCCTTCATAGTTCCGTCACGACTAGCGAATCCTGACAGGTGTCAGGATTTTCACGTGAGCAGCTTAGTGAGGGAACGACAGCCTCACGGGATGGACTACTGGCAGATGAACCTTGCACTCCCCATCCGCTACTCCCTCCACCTCAAAGGCATCAGGAGCTGCTTTTCGAATAATGTTGTACGATCCATTACAATCAGCGTTGATGAGTCGGCCATCTTGGGCCCGATAGAGGCCCCGTGCGATGCGTTTTCCGCTGAACACAGGCGGCTTCTCCTGCCCAGACTGATAGGGAGGTAGTGGATCACGATCCAGGAAACTGGCCTTACTGGTGTAGGCCTCTTCCGTGAGCAACACCCGGATGCCTTTATGCTCCGCTTTGTAGGTAAGCATCTGGATCAAGCGCGCATGGGGAAGCTGAACAAAGTGCTGGTTGTTGCGTGCGCCCAGGTTGCTCTCCTGCTTCCAGCCTGCGTTGCGCCCGATCACCAGCGTGCCAATGCCCTCGGAGACCAGCAGATCCACCACAAAGCGAGAGATGGTATGCAGATCATGCTCGATGCGTCGATGGCGCCAGATCGTCAGGCGCTGCATGCGTCGGGTCACGCCAGGGCGGCCGAGAGCCTGTTGCAGATCGGCCATCGTCTTGTTATAGAACTGGTTCGTACTTTTGAGACCGCGTCCGTTAACGACGACCGGGACAAAGCCTGGCTTGTTTGCAGTTAACGCGATCACATTATCGACACCAGCATCGATGCCCGCGATGAGGGAAGCATCGACGGCAGATTCGGCTGGCTCCTGTTCATACACGATCTCTACGACGACAAAGCCGTGTTTGGGAACCACACGGACCTGCGCGATCGTCCTGGGGTCTTGCCGCGTTTTGACCTGAATGCCCAATCCTGAAGGTACAATGAGGTGCCGACCAAGGGTCCGTTTGCTGCGGCTGACGGCCTGCATCGTATAGATCAGCACATTACGACCGGTCGTTTTGTGCTTGTAGGTGGGCAGTTGGGGACGACGACGGAACGTGGAGGGATCGGCCTTGTAGGCCTTGAGGGCTGCAAAGAACGAGGTCCAATTGCGTTCGAGCAGTAGGAGCACCTGTTGGGCCACTTTGGCCGGCAGGGCTTTGTAGGCTTCATGCAACTGCATGCGCCGATCCATCTGCTGGTAGCTGAGGGAGATCCCCTCAAAGATGAAGGCCTGACGCATTTCGTAGAGCGCCGCGTTATAGAGGTTTTTAGAGGCGAAGCAGGCGGCATCGAGCGCCCCATACCGGGGATCACTGCGATCAATGATATGCTTTTCAGTCAACTGCATGCTCGGCCTCCAACTCCTGCACCAGACGCTCTGTCGTTCGTTTGGCACGCCGTTGTCCATAGAGTCGAGCACAAAAGCTGTACACAATGCTGGTGAGGTCTGCGAGCAGGTCCTCGGTGCTCGTGTCAGCCTGATTGACGACCTCGATCTCACGTCCATAGGTGTGAAGCAAGGTCTCAATGTAACGGAACCCGAAGCGGGTGCCGCGGTCTTTATGCTCAATGACGATGCGCCCCACGCTCGGATCAGCCAGAAGCGCCAGAAACTTGGGGCGGTTGTCATTGACACCAGAGCCAAGTTCCTTGACCACCCGGCTCACCTGATAACCACGAGCCGTGCAGTACGCGACCAACCGTTCGACCTGACGATCCAGATTGGCCTTGTTTTCGGCGGAAGACACCCGCGTGTAGACCACGGTGTGAGGCTTCGATACGGGGGCGGAGACCGTGGTTGGTTCATCAATGAGAATCGTGTGAGCCCCGACGCGCCGCCCCTGGATCTTCCCATCCCGGAACCAACGCCAGGCGGTCTCATAGCGGACCCCTTGCTGTTTGGCATACTCGCTGAGTTTCATAAGCCTATGATACCATGATACTCATGAATTATCAAGGATTCACTATACTTCCAAAGATCGGTTTCAATACCTGTTCATCCGCCCAGCAGTTTAGGGCTGACAACTCAATGTGCAAGCTCGCTGGCATCCTCCATTGGGCAACACCACCGGCGACAGAACCACGCTCCCATGTACATGCGCCTCTTTCACCTTCCGCTTCCACATCCGCAAATCCCGGGGTCCTGGCAACCACGTCTACTCCTGTTCTATCAGCACATAGTGTGGATTACAGGTGATCTGATCAATACACTATACTGAAGAGAGCTGATCACATCACTAGACTACCTCAAAACGCGTTTGTGATACAAATAAGAATATATTTGTGCTTTGTCACTATTGACAGATATAAATTTAGCATGTTAACCTTGTTTTATCACATCCTTGAAGTAGCGCGGCCCTTCGAAGTCGATGCCTATTTTGTGATGATGATCTGATCAATTGCAACTCGAGGAAGAGTGACGTATGCAAGACAAGATTCAACGCCAGCAGGTGTATGAAGTAGTAATGAAAAGCCTCAAAAAAGACATTGAAAGTGGCAAACTCAAAGCGGGTGACCGCCTGGCAACAATGCGTGAGCTAGCTGTGCACTTCGGAGTTGGCCAATCATCAGTGCGCGAGGCGATACGCGTTCTAAGTCACATGGGACTCCTGTATGTGAAGCACGGAGGAGGTATCTTTGTCAATGAACGTAGAGCCTGGGAGCAAACACCTGCGACCAGTGGGGTACTCGTTGAAGGCGTACGCACGTCATTGCTTCATCTCTTAGAATTGCGCCTGGCTATCGAACCAATGGCGGCACGCTTAGCCGCCATAAGAGCCACTGAAGAGGAATGCCAGGAAATTCAGCAGCGATGCGACGAGGTACAGTTGATCCATCAGCAAAATCTCAAGGTGTATCAAGAGCAGAGTGCCTCCGAGGAGAGCATTTCGCAGGAGGAAGATGTGCTCTTCCATATGACCATCGTACGCGCCGCGCATAACCCGTTTCTGCTCGAGACCCTTGAACACGTGCATGGGCAACTACGAGAGGGGCGTCAGATTACCTGGCTTGTTCCACAGCTCGTCAATAGCGCGCTCCATTTTCATCCACAGATTACCGAATCAATTCTCACCCATGATGCTTTACGCGCTGAAAGCTTTATGCGCGCCCACCTTGAAGATGTGGTGTGGTGGTTAGAACTGTATGATACACAAAATCAGGGAAAACATCAAGACGACGCGGGCTCGACAGGTTCCTCTGAACCAGGAGTGCCTCAGCGTGCAAAAGGAGTATTGGCAACCGAACTGACGAAGAATTCAACGACAAACTGATAGGCATCCATAGCGGGCTCTATCGGACATCCGTACGCCTTGTCATAAAGCCGACAGGACAACATATGTGTACAACGGTGTAGTAATCAACAGGCATGGTAATGTGTCCATCATAGTTTGAGGAAATTGTCTTCTACATGGAGGTAAAAGAATGCGTCACGACCATATGCACGATCTTGTTTCCAGCCTGCAGGCACGTAAAATCTCTCGCCGTGAGTTCACGACTCGATCTCTCGCACTCGGCCTCTCTACCGCGGCTATCGGCTCGCTCTTAGCCGCCTGTGGAGATGATGGAAGCAGCACAAAAGCCAGCAACAACAATGCTTCCGGGCAGATCACCGTCTGGACCTGGCCAGACAACGACAAAACCTTTGCCAAAACCGTTCCTATTTTTCAAAAAAAGTTCCCCACCATCAAGGTGAATGTTCAGGCCTTCGCGAATGCTGATACCGATTACGCGACCAAACTCCTCGCCGCTATTGTCTCTGGCACGGGACCTGATGTGGCTATGGTAGAAATTGGTGTCGTCGCCAAGTTTAAGGGCAAACCGGGCTTTGTCGATCTCTCACAGGCACCGTACAATGCGTCGCAATATAAAGGGAGTTACGCCCCCTATTCATGGGACTACGTAGCCAACCAGCAGACGGGAAAGGTCTTTGCCCTGCCGAAAAATACGGGCCCCGGCGGTCTGTTCTATCGTCGCGACCTGTTTCAGAAGGCTGGTCTGCCCAGCGAGCCCGATCAGGTCTCCACATTGTTGAAGGACTGGGATGCCTTTCTCTCGGTTGGCAAGAAGATGACGATCAAGGGCAAACAATGGATGATCGTCGGTCCAAGCGCGATCTTTCAGACCATTATCGCTGAGGCGGGCTTCTCCTATTACGATACCAAAGGCAATCTCCAACTCGACAATCCCACCTTTAAAACCGCCATGCAATACACGAAAGATGCCTGGCAGGCCGGGATCGTCTCACCGCTTGAAGAGGGCAGCGCCGAGGCGAACGCGACCACGCAGAATGGCACCGTTGCGGTCTACCTCAGCGGGAACTGGTTTGGCGGTCTGTTGAAGAGCGTCTACGCACCAGGGACGAGTGGCAAGTGGGGCGTCACCACCGCTCCAGCCTTTCAAGGAAAGACCGCCTATGATAGCGGCGGTGATTTTATCGGCATTCTCGAAAGCAGCCAGAATAAACAAGCAGCCTGGAACTTTGTCAAGTTCGTCACCCAGGACCCAGACAGCCTTAAAACCATGTATCTTGCCAACGACCTCTACCCCGCCTGGACACCTGCGCTCAGCCAGTCATGGCTCAACGAGAGCGATGCGTTTTACAAAGGCCAGCAGGTCAATCAGGTCTTCTCGCAGGTGCAGCAGAAGATGGCGCCACCGATCGCCAATCCCAACGATGCCATTGTAGGGACCGTTGTGACCTCGATGCTCACCGATATCACACGTGGCAACATGGCTATCGATGCCGCTATATCCAAGGCCAAGCAACAGATTCAGGCGAAGACGGGCCAGTAGCCGGCCCGCTCTGAACAAGCGCGGCTACTATCCCCAATCCAGGATTGCGAGAGAAGGACTGAATCATGCACATCGATACCGGGTATGAACCCACTGTCTCAACCCCTGTCACACACAAAGAACCACGCAGCGATCGCGCACTCCTCAAACGAGTGCGCGACCACTGGACGTTTTATGTCTATATTGCTCCGTTTTATATCCTCTTTGGCATTTTCGGAGCCTATCCGCTGCTTGCCTCGCTCTACTATAGCCTGACGCGCTGGGATGGCCTCTCCCAGCCAGTCTTTGTAGGGTTGACGAATTATATCAATCTGTTTCACGACCCTACCTTCCTGAAGGTCGTGGGCAACTCGCTGATTGTCTGGATCGGATCAACACTGGCAACACTGGTGATCGCGTTCGTCCTGGCCTTTCTGGTCAATTACTATGTCTCTCAATTTCGCACTTTTTTTCGCGTGGTATTCCTGTTCCCACTGCTGGTCGCGCCGGCAATGACAGCCATCATTGTGAATGTGCTGTTTTCGACGAATGCGGGCCTGATCAATACGGTACTCGGCTTTTTTGCTGGCCACAAAGTGGAATACGATTGGTTCACCACCGGCTTCTGGCTCAAGCCACTGATCATTTTAATGGTGGTCTGGCGTTGGACAGGCTGGCATTTCACGCTGTTCCTGGCAGGGCTCCAAAGCATCCCCTTTGAGATTTACGAAGCGGGCCGCGTGGATGGCGCGTCCGGACGCCACCTGCTGCGTTCCGTTACCTTCCCCTTGATGATACCAGTGATCCTGGTCAGCACGGTCACGGCGACGATCGGCGGTTTGCAGATTTTCGATGAGCCCTATGTCCTGACTGGTGGGACCGGCGGAACGCTGCAGCAGGGAACCACCCTGGGACTCTACCAGTACCAGACGGCGTTCCAGGACTTTAATTTTGGCCTGGCTTCCGCTGTGGCATGGGTCATCTTTGCCCTGGTGGTGCTCTTCGCCATCTTGAACTTCCGCCTGGGACGGAACGAGTAACGCCCATTTGTGAAGAAAGGACATCGCCGATGCCGACGCTCTCATCAAATCGCACACTACGCCTGTTCATCACCATCTGCATTGCACTGCTGGCGCTCGTGTTCATTTTCCCATTCTATTGGATGATCGTACTCGCCACGCACACCCAGGCAGAGGCCTATCAATTTCCACCACCGGCATTGCCCGGGACGGCCTTGATCGATAACTTTACCCGCCTGATCAACGCGTTCAGCCTTGGCCGGGCGCTGGCTAACAGCTTTTTTGTGGCCGGAGCCTCAACCCTACTCACGCTGTTCTTCTGCTCCCTGGCCGGCTACGCCTTTGCGCGCTTTCGCCAGGCGCCCGGCTACAACTGGCTCTTCAACGGGATGCTGGCAACAATCATGATTCCCCCGACCGTAGGGCTGATCCCCTGGTTTGTGGAGATCAAAACCTTTCACTGGCTCAATACCTACTGGCCGCTCATCGTCCCATCGATGGCCAGCGCCTTCGGCATCTTCTGGATGCGGCAGTATATCGGACAGACGATCCCGGATGAGCTCTATGATGCGACACGCGTGGATGGCTGCTCAAGTTGGGGAACCTATGTGCGCGTGGTGCTGCCATTGATCGTCCCCGGCCTTGCCGCCCTCGGCATACTGACGTTCTTAGCCGTGTGGAATAACTTCCTGATCCCGCTCATCATTCTCAACGATAAAAACCTGTTTACCATGCCCCTGGCATTGACCAGCCTGTATGGGCTGTACGCGAACGATACCCCTGCCGTCATGCTGGGCACCACCATCAGCGTGCTCCCCATTATTGTCGCCTTCCTGCTGGGAACGCGCTACTTCCTGGCCGGTCTGACCAGTGGAGCTGTCAAATAAACAAGAAGGAGCTGTACATGCATACCTCTCATTACCAGATACCAGAACACTTACCCCAACGGCTCACCATCTCGCTCTGGGACTTCTCCTGGTATACCATGACCATGCCCGGCGAACCATTCGCCGACCTGGACCGGGCATTCGCCGAGGCTGTTGAGCGTGGCTATAATACCGTCCGTATCTGCGCGATGCCCTATCTGCTCTTCGGAGACCATGGACGCGATACAAGCGCACTCACCTTCAGCAATCTCGGCGGTACATTCGGACAGCGAACGCGCTGGTACAACACCAGAGGGGGCGCCACCCTGAACGGACGCGAGCATTTCCTGCGTTTCTTTGAAGCAGCCAAACGGCATAATGTCTTTGTCATTCTCTCTTCCTGGGAATATCAACAGAGCCCGAGTTTTCTCTCCACCTCCGATTGGTACCAGGATCTGATGGCAATCGCGCCGCAAGAACGCTTCAAGGCACTGGCGCGCGCTATGGGACGCATGATCACCTTTCTGAAAGAACATCAGTTGGATGATCGCATTGCCTATGCCGAATTGCACAATGAGGTTGAATTGACCAAACTCCGAGAGGTAGCCCAACCAGGTGAGGACACCTTTGCCGCAGAGAAACCCTACCTGGAGCAGGCGGTCTCGCTCCTGCGGGATGAGCATCCGGATATTCTTATGACTGTGTGTTACGGCGGGGTACCGCTCACCCATATGCACGATCTGCCTCAAAACATGCAGGTGGCGCACTTCCACCTCTATATCTATGGTGTGCTGGAACAGCTCTTTCAAGAAGCAGGCCTGAGAGGCAACGAGGGACCCTTTCCAACCGAGTTGGCACGGGAAATCTTGCGCAAGGACGCGCCACCATTTGAGACCTGGGCGCCCCCGTCGGAAGAGGCGTGGAAGACGGAGGCGACAGGGGTCAGCCGTCGGCTCTTCTATATCCATGACTGGGCCGATCCCGACAAATGGGACCTCTGGCTCTACGACCACTATGGAGATTACCGCGTGGCCATGCGCCAGGTGATCGATCTGCGCCTGCAAGCGCTGGCCGCCTGGGCTGAGCAGCGGAACATTCCAGCCGTGATTGGCGAGGGGTATGTCGGCTATACGCCGCTGCTCACAAACTTCGAGGAGGGGCCGGTCGGCAAGGATATCGCCGAATACGCGGTGGCGGCCTGCCAGCGCCTCAACTTCTGGGGCTACATCCTGTGTTCGAACGCCGCCCCCCATCACCCGTTCTGGCACGATGTCGCCTGGCAGCAGCGGGTCAACGCGCAGATACTGGGCGCCGCGGCGCGCAACGAGCCAGCAGTAGATGAGAGATAACAGCAAAGAAGAAATGGAGGGGGAGCCCATGGCAGCATCGCACGTCCGCGTGTGGGAAGAGGTGGTCGAAATCCCGACCTATGGTGTTGGCATACCCGATCAAAATCCCATGTTTCTCGAGAAGCGGGTCTATCAGGGCAGTTCCGGAAGGGTCTATCCCTACCCGGTCATCGACAAGATCGAGCATGAGAAGAAGGCGCAGCCGTATCACCTGATCATGCTTGAGAATGAATACCTGCACATCGAGATCATGCCGGAGCTCGGCGGTCGCATCTACCGGGCGTTGGATACGACCAACCAGTATGATTTCGTCTATTATAACCGCGTGATCAAGCCAGCCCTGGTCGGGCTGACGGGCCCCTGGATCTCCGGTGGCATCGAGTTCAACTGGCCCCAGCACCATCGCCCCAATACCTTCGGGCCAGTCGAGTATATCATCGGCCAGGATCGCGAGGGCGGAAAAACGGTCTGGGTCAGTGAGATCGATCGTATGTACGGGACCAAGATGACAATGGGGTTCACCCTGTATCCCGGAAAAGCCTATCTCGAAATCCAGGCGCAGCTCTACAATCGGACCGCTCTGCCACAAACGTTTTTGTGGTGGGCCAATCCGGCGGTCCCGGTCAACGAACACACCCAATCGGTCTTCCCCCCCGATGTCCATGCCGTCTTCGATCACGGAAAGCGCGATGTCTCCCGATTCCCGATCGCGACCGGCACCTATTATAAGGTCGATTATTCCAGAGGCGTCGACATTTCGTGGTATAAAAACATCCCTGTCCCCACCTCGTATATGGCGGACCACTCCGAGTACGACTTCGTCGGAGGCTATGACCACGCTCGTCGGGCCGGCATCTTGCACGTCGCCAACCACCATATTTCCCCGGGCAAAAAGCAATGGACCTGGGGACATGGGGCGTTCGGGAAAGCCTGGGACCGCAACCTGACCGATGAGGACGGGCCCTATGTTGAACTGATGACGGGCGTCTATACAGACAACCAGCCCGACTTCTCCTGGTTGCAGCCATACGAGACCAAAACGTTTACGCAATATTTCATGCCGTACAAGGATATCGGCATTGTCAAAAACGCCTCGATCAACGCCGCCGTGAACCTGGAGATCGATGCCACCACACACACGGCCACGCTCCAGGTCTATGCAACCGCGGTATTTCAACAGGCAAAGATTGAACTCAGAGGCCAGCAACAGCCCTACATCGAGGAAGAGGCCACCATCGCTCCCACGCAGACGTTCCTGCGGGAGGTCGCATTGGCACGTGGGGAGGAAGAACACGATCTGCTGGTAACCGTCAGGAACGCGCAGGGCGCGCTCCTGGTGAGCTACCGACCGGAAAAGCCAGCGCTGGTCCAGATGCCCGAGGCGGCCAGAGCCCTTCCCGCGCCGGAGGATATGAAGAATACCGAGGTACTCTACCTGGCGGGGCTGCATCTGGAGCAGTACCGCCATGCCACATTCGCGCCCGAAGCTTACTACCTGGAAGGGCTCAAACGCGACCCCGGCGATATCCGCATCAACACGGCCTACGGTACGCTCCTGTTGCGCCGAGGGCTCTGGCGAGAGGCGGAGCAGCATTTCCGCACCGCCATCGCGACCGCGACACAGTACAACCCCAATTCCTACGATACGGAGGCCTCCTACCAGCTCGGCATGACCTTGAAGCGCCAGGGGCGTCTCGATGAAGCCGTTGCCGCCCTCTACAAATCCATATGGTCGGCCACCTGGCAGGGGACGGGCGCCTTCACGCTGGCTCAGATCACCAGTGAAAAGCACGCCTATGAGGAAGCACTGCAGCTGGTAGAGAAAGCACTGCACTGGAATGCGTACAATGCGAAGGGCTACCACCTGAAAGCCGCCCTGCTGCGAAAACTGGGGCGACAGGAAGAGGCGCGGCTCGTCGTCAGAGAGGCCATTAGGCGTGATAGCGCCGACTTCGGGGCACGCCATGAAATGTTTCTGCTGTATCAGGAGCAAGGAGAGCAGCAGCATGCCGAGCAGGCACGGAGCGAACTGGGCAGGCTTATGAGGGCGGATGCACAGAACATCATCTCACTGGCGACCGACTACTGTCAGAGCGGCTTTTATGAAGAAAGCATCGCGGTCCTGCGGCAATTGATCACGGACAATGAGACAGCCGCCTATCCCATGGTCCACTACTACCTGGGTTACTGCTATGAACAGCTCGCAGATAGAGAACAGGCTGATCAGCAACGGCACATCGGGAGCAAAGCCAATCCGGCGTATTGCTTCCCCAATAGCCTGGACGATTTGGTGGTCCTGGAGAGCGCCATTGCGGCCAACCCGAATGACGGTCGAGCTCACTATTACCTCGGCAATCTCTGCTATGACAAAAAACGCTATCTCGACGCGATCCGGCACTGGGAAGCGGCCCGGGACGCCGATGACACCTTCTCAATTCCCCATCGGAACCTGGCTCTCGCCTACTACAATATCCTGAACGATCCAGAACGGGCCGTCCCCGCACTGGAAAAAGCGTTTTCGTGCAACCCGGAGGATGCGCGCGTCCTCTATGAACTGGATCAGCTCTATAAGAGGAGAGGATACACGGCCGAGAGAAGATTGGCGGCGCTGGATGCGCATTGGCAGCTTGTTGAGGCGCGTGACGATCTGTATCTAGAATATATCACCCTGCTCAACACAGCTCAGCAGCACACCAGGGCCCTGGCGCTCCTGGAACAACGTATCTTTCATCCATGGGAAGGGGGAGAAGGAAAAGTAACCGGCCAGTACGTCCTCGCTCTGGTTGAACAGGCAAAGGCACAGCTCGCCTCTCACCACTATGAAACCGGGACGAAGCTGCTGCAGCGGGCCTTATTCTATCCAGAGAACCTGGGTGAAGGGAAGCTAGCAAATGCCCAGGAAAACCATGTGCACTATTATCTGGGACTCGCATATGAAGGCCTCGGGCAGACTGAACAGGCCACCACCCATTTCCATCTGGCATCACAGGGATTGGAAGAGCCAACAAGCGCCGTGTTTTACAATGATCAGCCGCCGGACATGCTGTTCTACCAGGGGCTGGCATGGAACAAACTTGGCGACGAAAGCGTTGCCAGGAGCCGCTTCAACAAGTTGAAGGATTACGGCGAACAGCATCTCTTTGACCGGGTCAGCATCGATTATTTTGCCGTCTCACTGCCGGACTTCCTGGTCTTTAACAGCGATCTGCAGCAACTCAATACCATTCACTGTCGTTATATGCTGGGTCTGGGCCATCTCGGCCTCAACGAGTTCGAGCAGGCTCGGGCACAGTTCACGCAGATATTGGCGTTCGATGGCAATCATCAGGGGGCCAGGATCCATCTCGCGATGTGCCCTGATCCCCTCCCTTCGTAGACGAGTTGCGGGTGCCATTGTCGATGGATGCAGATGACAGAGAACCACGAACATGGGTCAAAGGCAATGTGCCAATCATAGAAAACAACACCAGAAGCGAGTAGAAAGGTCCCTCCCTATGGTAGAGCTTTCTACTCGCTTCTTCAATTCATTTCAACCTGTGTTTAAGATATGGTCCGATAATCCCATGTAATGTCAATACAATGTTCCTGTTACACATATGGATCAACTGGTAACCAGACTTGCATTGCCCCGGCTTCACGATTGGCCCAGATGTAGTAGGGAATAGCGGTCAGTAATACAGATGTATACGTAGGTTTCTCCACTTTGTAGGGACGGTAGAGAGGGCTTTCGTCCACCGCATTCTTGCTAGCATGAAGCAGGGCGCGCGCCTGGATGGTCTGTATGCCGCCTAACAGTTCGGGTCGGGCGACTACCTCCCATTCCGATTGAGCAGGCAACACGATAGCATCAAGATCTACGCCGGGGTTGTCAACCTGCTCAACACAATAGACGAGGGGTCCACGCAATATGGCGACACGGCGATAGTTGTTTCTTACGTGCTGGTTACTTTCGAGCATGCGCACCTCCAATGGTAGAGATAAATGTACGCTATCGCCCGCTTTCCACTCACGCTGTATCTCTACATAGCTGCCTGGCTCGATCGATCCACTGTAAACCTGACCATTTATTGTGATGCTCGCGCCCTGGGCCCAGGCGGGAATACGCAGAAAGAGGCTGAAAAAGGCTGGTCTGTCAGTTTGCACTTCCAGTTCGACTTCGCCTTCCCAGGGATAGTTCGTACGCTGCTGCACGGTGATTGTCTGGCCGTTTACGAGGGGGACTTCCGCTGTGTTGGCGATATAGAGGTGCACCCATAGCCCCTCGTTGGATGTGGAATAGAGGTAACCAGGCAATGAGGCGAACAGACGGGCAACATTCGGCGGGCAGCAAGCGGTACTGAACCAGGGCTGGCGTCGATGGTGACCACTATCGGCGAGCGGATTCTGGTAGAAGTATTCCTGCCCATTGAGAGATACACCAGACAGGACACCATTGTAGAGGGTGGTTTCCAATGCGTCGGCGAAGCGTGCTTCTTTTTTGAGTAGGAGGAGACGCCAGTTCCACATTACCGAGGCAATGGCTGCGCAGGTCTCAGTGTAAGCGCGTTCGTTGGGAAGTTCATAGTTCTCACCAAAGGCCTCGCCCTCGTAGCGCGCACCCGCTCCACCAGTGATGTACACCTTGCGCGTCATGAAATTTTGCCACAATGCCTCCACAGCTTCTTCCAGTGCCTGCTCGCCCGTTTCAGCATAGATATCGGTTACACCCGAGTACAAATAGAGTGCACGCACTGCATGGCCGACAACCTCGCGTTGCTCTCGTATTGGCGCATGGTCCTGGTCATATGTGCTCCCACTCATCAGTGGTAGGTGCTGACCACGCTGGTCGATGAAAAATTGGGCTTCCTGCACATAGCGTTGATCGCCAGTATCACGAGCCAGTTCTACCAGGGCCATCTCGACCTCAGGATGCCCACAGGCACCTGCGATCCCATCAGGACCGAAAGTATCAACGATATGATCAGCAAGACGGACAGCAATCTTCAGAAAAGAGGTCGAACCGGTGGCGCGATGATGGGCAACTGCGGCCTGGATTAAGTGGCCTGCACAATAGAGTTCGTGTAATACACGCAAGTTCGTCCAGCGTTCAGGGACACGCTCGAATGTGAAGTAGGTATCCAGGTAGCCGTTTTCTTCCTGCGCTGCCCCGATAATCGTAATGACATCTTCAACCTGTGACTCGAGGTGTGGATCGGGCTGGCTTGCCAGCGACCAGGAAGCAGCTTCCAGCCATTTATAGACGTCTGAATCATTGTAGAAGCGACCTTGAAATGGGCCGTCGTAGTGACCAGAAGCACGTCGAAAATTGTCAAGACGTCCGGTGGCTTCGCATTGCTGGTACTGAAATGGGATAGTGACTGTGCGATTTGTCTCCAGGCGCGGCTTCCAAAACGCATCATTGATGCGTACAGCCGCCACGCTCAGTGGGCGTAGTCCGGCAAAGGGACTATGCGAAGTATCGACGACAGCTGCTCGTTGAGCCTTTACTTCATGTTTTTGCATGGGTGTTGACATTCCATTCCTTCCCGTTGTAAAACTTTCTTTACTATTCACTACTCATGCCTACGATCATCAGGTATGCCTACCAATCTGTGTTGGAACAGGCATACTCCTTCCTCCACTACTTCACCGCACCTGCCACTAAGCCATTGATGTAATAGCGTTGCAGTAACAGGAAGATGATAACGCTTGGTAGGATGGTTATAATCAGACCCGCATTCAATGCGCCAAAATCGATCGTTCCATAGAGTCCTGATTGCAAATTGAGCAGGTAGATTGGGAGCGTATACTTATCGGTGTCATTGATGAAAATCAGCGCCGCCAGAAATTCATTCCAGGTAGCGAAGAAGGCGAAGAGAGCAACGGTGATAATGCCTGGAAATACGACGGGCATCATCACCCGTGTGAGCAAACTCCAGGTTGAGCAACCGTCGATCAGACCTGCTTCTTCTAGCTCACGCGGTACGCTCTCGAATGAGTTGCGCATCATGAAGATAGAAAAAGGCAGCTGAAAGGTGATATATACCAGGGCCAATCCTACAAGCGAGTTATTCAAGCCTATGAAGTGCAGCAGAAGGAAAAGCGGCGTTAATATAGATTGAAATGGGATCATCAATGTGGTCAGAATGAGTACGAAGATAACGTTTTTTCCTGGGAAGCTAAAACGTGAGAAACCATAGCCTGCCAGCATACTCAGTACCACCGCCACTACCACTGTTATCAATACGACTAGTGTGCTGTTTCCAAGGTAGCTTGCAATACCTGCACTAAAGATGCGTACGTAGCTTTGCAGGGTGAACTGCCTGGGAAAGAAGGTTGGCGGTGATGCCGATGCTTCAGTCGGTGTCTTGAAGGTCATAAGCAGGGTCCAGGCCAGTGGAAAGAGAAAGAGAATCGTCAGGATACTACAGACCAGGTAGTAGAGGATACGCGGCAATGGGTTCTTGCGGTACCGTCTATTTCTTCCACCATGCGACGTGGCGCCTTTCGTTATTGAGACATTCATTGTCATAGCCTTTCAAGATGTACAGAAATATACTAATACTTTGTGTCATCTCTTAGGAGATAGAGTTGTAGGACACTCAGGATGACCAGGATGGCAAGCAATACCATCGAGAGCGATGCCCCATAGCCCATTTTAAAGTAGGTAAACGAGGTGTTGTAAATCCAGTACACCGTTGTGATCGTTTGATTTTGCGGACCGCCATGGGTCATGATATAAAACTGGTCAAACGCCAGGTAGGACCCGATCACTGAAAGGATCAGGGCCAGGGCAAATGTACGCCGTAACAGCGGAAAGGTAATATAGAACAGGCGGGCCCACCAGCCCGCTCCATCAGTATGCGCGGCGTCATAATAGTCGTTGGAAATGGCATTTAAACCGACCAGGAAGAAGAGCATCGAAGCTCCTACTGTCTTCCAAACGACCATAACTCCAACTGAAAGAATTGCACTGGTGGGATTGGCTAGCCAGATAATCGGATCATGGATGATGTGTAGCGCCTGGAGGATGGCGTCAAAGATTCCGACCTGGTCGTTGAACATTTGGGTCCACAGGATACTCGATATACTCAAGCCAACTACGACGGGTATAAAGAATGCTGTACGAAAGATGCCAACACCTGGCACACGTTGCTTCACGAGCAAGGCCAGACAAAAAGCTACTACCATGATGAGCGGAGTTACCACTAGCGTATATTTGGTGGTAAAGAGCAAACTCTGCCAGAACTGCGTATCGCTCAGCATTGACTGATAGTTTTGAAGTCCAATGAAACTTGGGCTCCCCAACAAAGGCCAATTGGTTAGTGACATCCCTGCCGTCATAATCAGGGGCACAAAAAAGAAGAGCGTTATAAATAGAACACTGGGAAGGATCAAAAGTATGCCAGCCCTGCGCCGCCGCTGGCCCAACGCACCAAGAGCATTCCTCTTTCTTCCTTGCTCACCTACGTGAGAAAGTTCCTTTTCTTGCACGTACACCACTGTATTCTCACTTTCCAGCTATCAGGCGGTAGCAACACCTCAGCACTCTCGCCTCAAATCACGTTCTTACGTCTACTGGAATATCAGGGAGTGGCCTGGGCAAGGGAACAAACATCTTCCCTTGCCAGGCCACCTTGTAGCCAGACGAGCTTAGTGATCGCTGACCGCGTTTACTAACTCTTCCATTAACTCTGGCTGTTGAGAATTTGCGTAAATTGTTGTTGGGCAGTATTAAGCCCCTGATCAATCTGGCCATCAAAGATACATTTCTGGAATGCTCCAATCCAGGGACCATTTTGATCGTTAAATAACTGATTGTACTTGATACTGTAAGGCGTCCTTCCCTGAGCCATCGCATTGGCGACGATTTGATAGCGCGGGTCCTGCTGGAAGTACTTATTGTCGGTAAGATCGGTACGAACGGGCAACGAATTGTTCTTTGCAAACACATTCAATTGTGTATCATCCGACAGCAACCAGGAGATAAAATCTTGTGCCTGCGATACATGCTTGGAGCCGTTAGGAATACCAATCGTATCTCCACCCGCAAAGGATGAGTGGCCACCATTCTGACCTGGTAGATACGTGACGCCAAAATCAATATCAGGATGCTGATTCTTCAAAATCGAGATGGAGAATGCCCCACTGCCAACCATGCCAATTTTGCCAGTAGTAAAGACGTTAAGCGAGTTCGTCCCATCATCAACTTTCCCTCCGGCAGGTACCTGATTTTCGGTCCAGAGCCGGCGATAAAAAGACATTGCATCTTTTACAACTGGCGAGTCCATGGTGGCTTTCGTACCATCTGCGCTGACCACATCTCCACCGCTGGCCCAGATATAGGGCAAAAAGGTGAACGCATTACAGCCCGCACAACTTCCGGCAAAGTAATACCCTTTCACACCGTTCCCCAGAGCGGTTATTTTCTTAGAATCGGCCTCAATTTCAGCCCACGTTGTAGGTGGCTTTGCAGGATCAAGCCCCGCCTTCTTAAACAGGTCTTTGTTGTACAACAGTACAGATCCCTCAGCGCTGAAGGGCACACCATACACCTTGTTTTGATAGGTTGCCAGGCGTATGTGCGAGGGGCTGAGCTTATCAAAATAGGGAAGCTTGTGGGCAAAATCGGTAATATCGGTCATTTGACTGGCTGCGTCAAAGGCCGGCATGTAAATGAGATCGATAGCTACTACGTCAGGGGCTGTCCCTGCGGCTATAGCAGTACCAAATTTAGTGACGAATTGGGCCGCGGGGATAAGCGTCAATTTGATCTGATTCTTATGGCTCTTATTATATGCCTTGACCACCGGCGCAACCAGATCAGCATCACTATTGCGAACCCAGAATGAGATGGTTGTTGGACCATTGTCACTTCCAGCACCGGAACCACCACATGCAATGAGATTTGTTGACAGCAGACATCCTAAAATAAGGAGCAACATTGCTCTCCAAGAGACATGTACCTTCATGGATCAGTCGTCCTTTCTCCCATTTCCATTTTTCATCATGAAAATGCAGAAGCCAATATTATAACAAGTCAACCTGATGACCTGTTATCGTTCAACCTGTTGACGGGTATGCTTGCAAAAATATATATTTTAGGGCCACGATCTCTTACTCTTCGTCTTTGTTTTCACCCCTCCTTTCAGTTTCTTCCGTATTGCGTACACTATGCACGCCACAAGAATCACGAATGACCAGGCTGCATGGCAATCTGACAATGCCTGGCTCTTTTTTCCCAGCAATCATCGCAAGGAGCCGCGAACCGGCATATTGTCCCAGTTCATGCAGATTCATATCGACAGTGGTCAGTGCTGGCCGTGTCGCCTGGGCAATCACTCCCCAGTTGTCAAACCCCACTACGGCTATGTCATCAGGAATGCGCACGCCGCGTTCACGTAGGGCGTCTATAACCCCTCGTGCTATCTGATCGCTTCCACAAAAGATGGCATCTAGCTGAGAATCTGTGTCGAGCAATATACTAGCCGCCTGATACCCCCAGGCTTCACGCCATGGTCCTAAGAGGATACGATGCTCTGGTAAATCCAGGCCGTGTTCGTTCAATGCGTGGCGCATTCCTTCCATGCGTAATTGCACTGACTCAAAATACTGGGGACCACTCACCTGGGCAATGTGTCGCCTTCCGTGACTAAGTAAGTGCTCGGTCGCCAAACGGGCTCCCTGCGCATCGTCAGGTAAAATGCTCAGCGCATCTGGCTCTACAACTTGTGTATAGGCATACAACACAGGTATATTCGTATTGCCAACGTTTACCGCCGGACGTGCATCAGTACGCCGGGCAGTTACAATGATACCGTCGACATGCTTTGCCAGTAAAGAATCGATGTAGCGGCGCTCACGAGCGACATCATCATGGGCATCGCAAAAGAAAACCAAAATTTGCGCGTCGCTTAACGTATCCTCAATACCAGTCATCAAGGGTATGCTAAAACGACCATAACTGTCGGTTGTGAGTAACCCAACTGTAAAGCTGCGCCCACGTAGGAGACTTTGCGCCAGATCATTTGGACGAAATCCAAGACGGTCAGCTGTGGCTCTGATCCGCTCTCGTGTCTCCTCGCGCAGATTTCCCTGGCCGTTAAGCGCTTTTGAAACCGTCCCAATCGTTACCCCGGCCGCTCGGGCAACATCATGGATAGTGACAACCTGCTGCCGTTTCGTTGCTATTATTGGCTCATCAGGCTGACTGCCCATGTCAAAATTCTCCGTATGACTTTACGAACGACAAACAAATACTTCCAGCATTTACACTATGGACTGAGCTGAAATAAAAACACTGGTTACAAACGTTCTAACGAAGGAAAAGCTTTTCCTTGAATGCTTATTACAATCCTACACGCTGATTTTTCCGCTGTCAACCCCTATAAAAAAAACTTCACTGTCAACATCCATATTGACAAAACCGCCGCAATTTTTAATACTGCAGTGGTCAGCGAAAGATCTCCTCGCCCACATAGCCGCCTGGAAAGAACGGGGAGCAAAAATACGAGGGCGGATGACAACACCGCCGCAAGGATCGTTCCCCGAACAGCAGAAAGCAAGCCGCCCTTTCTTCAATGGAAAGGGCGGGGGTTCGCTTCAATGCCAACGAGATTCCCCACATCTTTTAGACAGCGCTCCCGCCGAGGCATAAATTGCGGATAATCACCAGTTCTATCTAATAATATCTACTATGCTTCTTTTTATTCCAAATACTCCTGAATAAAATGCGAACTCGGATGAAACGAGATCATCTGAAGTGGCTCTGTCCCCGTATTTGTAAACTTATGGGGTGTATTAGCTGGCGCGACCACAACATTACCAGCAGAAATTTCTCGCCTGGTATCTCCAATTGTGAAAGTCACCTGACCCTCCTGCAAAACAAAAACCTCTTGATATGGATGCCTATGCAGTTTGGAACCCTGACCAGGAGGCATACATACCCAGATAAATGACCCCGCGACACCGCCATACTCCCCTCCCTGAAATCTAAATGTCGTTTCGCTGAACCGCAACTCTTCTTTTGGAATGATGTAGTGCATGGAATTGCCCTTTTCTTTCATGGAACAAATGTCTTGCCTTTTCTCAAAAAAGTATAGCGTGGGAATGGACTGGCTAAAAGAGCCATTTTTTTATAGGATGATGGCACCATTAAAAATGAGGCCTCTCTGACGAAAGGATGACATGAAACAGCGCTTCTTGCGCTTGTCTATGTTTTTATTGATTGCCACTGCGCTGGTGACGCCGGTGGGACCCCTGCCGCCTTTGCTGCACGGCCTCCATCAGACAGAAAGCCATCAAACGCCCCTTCATCACACTCCTGCGGTTGATACTCATCCTCCACATAGCAGTGCTGCTGCTCTCTTTGCTGTTCTTTTTCCGGGGGCAAGCACAGCCCAGCGGCGCTTACGCCTTGATCCCCCGGTCCGGCACTGCTTTGTCTCTTTCCCAGGCGTATCTGGAGCTAGAGGATTACATATTTGCCTCTATGACGTTCGCTGCAAAGATTTCTTCCCCTCTGGCGCTGGCTCGCCCCAAAGGGGAAGTATGTTTATTGATAACTCAGGGATGTGTCCAGGTATAAGAACTGGTATCGTACTGTAATCCATTCTGCTGATACGTAAAGGAGTACGTAACAACACTACCTGAACTGAAGCCTCCGGCAGTGTAGAGCCAGCGCGACGAGCCGCTGTCGTAGGACATAGACACATTCTGTTGCACCTGACCGGTGATGGTATAGTGCAGAATGACATAGCCAGCTGTCCAACCGGAAGTTTGAAACCAGAACTGCGCTTGCGTTGAACTCGTACTGGCTACACCTTCTGTAATACCATTGCCAATCGGGGTAGGAGTGGGCGTAACACCACCGCCTGGGGTGGGCGTAGGAGTAGGACCCGAAGAGCCGCCGGGAGGTCCGAAGGTTATCGAGTAGTTCGCGTTTGAATCGGTAAATGTGCTGGTTGGGTCATCGTACGCATAACTATACGCATCTGGACAGTTGCTCTTGAAGTAGGACGCATAATTGACCGGCCAGGTTGTAGGATCACAGGTTGCAGGTGTGGCATAAGCCCCTCGACAACAATATTGATCGGTATTAAATGCTTCGCAGGCGCTCTTACAGGCAACAATACGTCCGCTACCATCATTTTGTTGTAAGGCACTCGGACAGTTTGTATTCAAGTCGACCCCACATCCCGCAACACCACACCAGTAGTGATTACCGGGAGTAGGTTGTGCGCCCCCAACCGGCGTAATCGTGATTGGCACATTAAAGCCATCGACAAAGCTTACGTCATAATAGTCCGTTCCACCCGCTCCGCCGAGATTGAACTCGGCCAGACTCGCTGGCGGAACACCTCCTGCACCGTTGCATTGCAAAACACCACCACAGTCACCGGTCTCGCAGTTTCCTACCCCTGCACTATCGAAGTTGCAATAGGTACGTCCCCAGAACCTCCCCTGCCAGTTGTCCGCCACAGTTACCGACGATGTCGATCCGGGAGCCATCGCCCATCCACCATTGGCAGGAATCGAATTTCCCAACGCTCCAACCCAGATCATCTGCTGTGTGTTATTGGTAAATGTGAATGTACGTGTCGATGCGGCTCCCGCCTTCTGTGCAGGGGCTACGATCATTATGGTGGCAATGGTTATCCCCATCACCAGCATCAAACACAAGAGAGACAAACGTTTCATCATGAATCTCCCTGCATCTCTTCATATGCTTCTACTTCCTTGCAATGAACGGAAGAAATAAATACTACAACGAAACCGTTTATACAGTAATTACTCATATAAACCATATGACAGTAAACATATAACTCGGAAACCGGTTTCTGTCAAGTTCTACGATCGTTAGATGCAGTAGGAGAAAGAATTATAGCATGTATAATGGTGGGGTTACTGCAAACAGGCGTATCGAGCAACCTCTGTCCCCCCTTTTGTATAATCATAGCCGTAATTATGTATAGGTAGCGTTGTTCCCACGTGCCGGTGCAATCTTGCACACTACCCCCAACCGGTACGGGACCAGAACAGATTATCCATTGACCTGATTGGGTGGGCGCTGGCCCTGGGCGTGGGCCACGATGTTCTCAGCAGCCATCATTGCCATGCGCGTGCGCGTTTTGAACGAGGCGCTGGCAATATGAGGTACGAGAACCACATTCTCCATACTCAGAAGCTCAGGTTCAACGGCGGGTTCGTGTTCGAAGACATCGAGGCCAGCCCCGGCGATCCGCCCTGATTGCAGGGCGTGTACAAGAGCCTTCTCGTCCACCACAGGTCCGCGCGCGGTATTGATGAGGATCGCCGACGATTTCATCAACGCCAACTCGCGCTCACCGATGAGATGATGGGTCGTGGGCGCGTAGGGAACGTGCAGACTCACAAAGTCAGACTGGCGCAAGAGTTCCTCCAGTTCAACATAGGTAAGCCGGTAGGAAGCCTCAATATCTGCCGGAAGGCGACGCGTATTGTAGTAACACACGTGCATATCAAAGCCTCCGGCACGCTTTGCCATAAGCCGGCCGATACGGCCAGCTCCGATAATCCCCAGCGTCGAGCCGTGGACCTCGGCCCCGCAGAAGAGAAGAGGGCCCCAGCCGGTGAACTTGCCTGCACGCAGGAAACGCTCAGCCTCGGGTACGCGCCGGGCGGTTGCCAGGAGCAGGGCGAAGGCCAGGTCGGCGGTCGTATCCGAGAGAACGCCCGGAGTATTGCTGACCGTGATCTGCTGGCGGGTCGCGGCCTTGACATCGATATTGTTATAGCCGACCGCCATGTTCGCCACCAGTTTGAGGCGCGGTGAGGCGCTGGCGCAGGTCTCCAGTACGCGTGCGTCAATGGTATCGGTAAGCAGACAGAGCAGATAGTCATGGCCGGGGGCGCGGCGCAGTAATTCTTCCGGGGACCAGATAATGCCCTCATCCATATTGGCCTCAACCTCGCCAATGGAGTGCAGGAGGGAATAGGCATCGGCGGGAATTCTCTGCGTCACAAGAATCTTCGGTCGCTTAGACATGCAAAGACCTCCAGGAAAAATATGAATGGGAAAAAGCAGAAGCCGTCCTTCATTCTAACAAACGAGTCGCTGGAGGTGCAAGCTGACTCGTTCTCATGCTCCCTTCACTGCCACGAGACGAAGGGATCACCACTAGAAACCTTGACGAAGCTGTGCAGTTTTTGTTATTATTCGGCTCATCATGACTGATATTCGCCAACATCTTCCAACAATTCTGACGGCCTTGCGCCAGCATCTGGCCAGAGGGGATGCTCCAGATGCACTGCGAGCAGCTCTGCGCGAGCTTTTGCCTGCCAGCTATCACGTTGGATCTGGGCAGCTTGTGAACGCGCAGGGACAGCTATCGAGGCCGTTTGATGTGATCCTTTCCGATAAGACGATCAATGCTGGTCAGCCTCTTCCCGTAGCGAGCACATCGGGCACATACAATGTGCGCCAGGCGTTGGCGATAATCGTCTGTGCCCAGGAACCCGATTCGCATACACTCAGGGATCTTTTGGGCGCGGTCGCCAGCGCGAAACTGTTGCTCCCCCAACCGCATCAGCAACAGGCGCCGGGAACACATACACGTGTCATAGCCGATCAAGCATCCAGGCAGGGGACGCGCAAACCCGCGCTCAAAAAGTTGCTGCCGCTAGGGGTTGTTGTCTGCAAACGTTTGCATAACATGCCGAGCGATCAGCCAGAGGCGTTGGCGCTATTCCTGGACGCGCTGCTCAAAGAGCAGCAGATGCATCTGCGACCAGATTATCTGCTCACGCAAGAGCTGATCTATCAGAATCCCTTGCTCACCGGCAACGCGTTTATATCGAGCACCACAAATATTGCCCGCGAGCCAAGGCTGCCGAAACCGCGCACCTGTTATGTGTGCAAACAGTCATTTAGCCAGGCGCACTTTTTTTATCGCTCCCTCTGTTTACCCTGCGGCGATCTCAATTACCAGAAACGCCGCATTCCTGGTGAGCTCACCGGGCGCGTCGCCCTGGTCACAGGCGCGCGTGTGAAAATTGGCTATGCGGTGGCTCTTCGTTTGCTGCGCGCCGGAGCCCAGGTCATCGTGACGACACGCTTCCCGCACGATGCCGCTGTGCGCTATAGCAGTGAACCAGACTTTACTGACTGGCAGGAGCGCCTTCATATCTATGGACTCGATTTTCGCGCTCTCCCCATCCTGGAACATTTTGTGGAACACTTGAACGCGACCTATCCCGCGCTGGACATCGTAATCAACAATGCCGCCCAGACCGTGCGCCGCCCGTTCGAGGACTATGCTCATCTGCTGCCGCTTGAGCAGACTCCGCTGATGATGCTCCCGCCTGCTCAGCAGGCTCTGGTGGCACGCTCACATGCATCCCTACCACTTCCAGCCTTTGCGGCCTCCGGTGAAGCCTCGCTCCCGGCACTGGCGGATCCTTCTCGCATGCCGCTTCCCTCGGTTGAACTGCTGCGTGAGCCTGATCCGTCCGCACGTTTCCTCACCACGCCAGAGAGAACAAATGCCTTTCCTGCTGGCCAGTATGATGAACACCAGCAGCAGATTGAGCTGCCGACGCGCAATAGCTGGGTCATGCCTTTCAATGAGATCGACCTGACTGAATTTCTGGAGGTCCAGATCATCAATGTGACCGCACCGTTCCTGTTGATCAGTCGCCTGCATCCACTTTTGAAGCGTAGTCTTTTCGCGCGGCGCTTTATCGTCAATGTTTCTGCAAGCGAGGGGCAATTCGCGACTACCAAACTTGGCAGCCATGTTCATACAAACATGGCCAAGGCTTCACTCAATATGCTGACGCACACCATTGCTACCCAGCTCGCGCGCGATCAGATTTTTCTCAATAGCGTCGATCCTGGCTGGATCTCGCAGCAATCGCCGTTTACTAACGTCCAGAACCAGGAGAAAATACAACAACTCTTGCCACTTGACCTCGTTGATGCCGCGGCCCGCGTCTGTGACCCTATCTTCCTCGGCATCACCACGGATGATACACCCTCTGGTCACCTGTACAAGGATTATCACCCTGTTGCCTGGTAATACAGCAGCGCCACATATTGACAGCGTATTCTATCTCTTCTATAGTACTGCTATCGGGACAATCCGATCGACGTGGGTGTAGCTCAACTGGTAGAGCATTGCCTTCTCAGGGCAAAGGCTGTTGGTTCAAATCCATTCGCCCTGCGTCGTTGGTGGGGACGTGGTGCAGCGTCAGCACAGTATCACCACAGATACAAAACGCTAGGTTGAACTCCTGGCCGTCTCCACATATTTTTCTGTTGCCTATCTCAAAACTTGTACTTGGAAAGCTTGCAATCATGGATGATGAACTCCTGCCACCCTCTGCTTTCACCGAGGCAGCAGATATAAATACGCTCGCGAAGCGCCTGGAGGAACTGGCGCGTTTTCCTGCTCTCCAGCTTCTGATCGCCGCCAATCCGGCCACGCCCGCCGCTGTCTTAGCACAACTCGCTAAGGTGAGCAAGATGGAGGTCCGGCGTGCAGTGGCCATGAATCCAAACGCGCCTTTGCAGGTTCTGAGCCAGCTCGCGGGAGAGTTTCCGGAAGAGTTTTTGCGCAATCCTGTGTTGCCCATGCTGAACATGGTCAAGCCGGGCTTTATCAAAGAGCTGCCTTTCCTGGCCTGGGCCGGCCTGCTCAGATTTGAACATCTTCCATCCTCCTGGTTCCAGCAGATCAAAACCGCTAGCAGATATCAGCGTAATCAAGCCGCAATCTGGAAGTTGATACAGTTGCACGTCAGTCAGGCCGGCGAGGCGCACGAACTGTTGGTGCTTCCCGCAACCAGCAAAGCCCCTCGACCGTGGAAAGCCGTGATTCAGGATGAGCTAAAGCTCGATCTTCATGCGGCAACCGGGCCCGCAACCCTGGCTCCAGAAGATGAGGTAGAAACGCTTCTGCTCTTTGGATTGCTTGTTCCGTACGCAGTACCGATGTTGAAAGAACAATGGGTGTGGGCCGCGCGTACCGCGGGGCGCCAGACAGGAAGAATGCTCGCTTCCACCATGGCGGTTGGTGGAAAAATGCTCGCGCGGTTGGCGCAAGAGGAGAGTCTCTTTGTACGTTGCCAGGTAGCGCGCCACCCCCATGCTTCTGCGAAAATCCTGGGCCAGCTGGTGACCTCTCATCATCCAGAGGTCCGGAGTGCGGTGGCCAGCAATCCGCACACACCGGCCGAGATAATTTCCACACTGCTTGCCGACTCGCAAAGTGTGGTGCGGCGCGCGGCTGTCTCGCACGCAACCGTGACAGCCGAGGACCATAAAATGATGGCGCGAGACGAGGAGAGCACCGTGCGGGCCGCGCTCGCTGCTCTCCACCAACTGGATAACACACTCCTGACACAGCTAGCCGATGATCCAGCCGCCACGGTGCGCGCTGCCGTAGCGCGCAATCTCCACGCGCCCCAGGAGATCCTGGCAACCCTGGCCGGCGATGACAGGCCAGCGGTGCGCGCTGCTGCTGCTGGCAATCCTTGCCTGCCTGTAAAACAGCATACCATACTGCTCAACGATCCCGAGGAAGCCGTGCGCGCTCGTTTGGGTAGCAATGCCTGCCTGTCTGAGCAAGACGCGGTCCAACTGGCACGGGACACCTCGCTAGCTGTGCGCGCATCGCTCGCAGCCAATCCACGTACACCCATACCGCTGCTTGATCAGCTCTGGCAATCAGGTGAGATGGCCGTCTGGCTTGGCCTGGCGCGGAATCCCCGACTCTCTCCTGATCAGCTGACGCAACTGGCGGCACAGGGTGATCTGCGTGTACGCACCGCGGTGGCCGCGCACAAACGAACGCCGCCAGAAGTGTTACGCGAGCTGGCGCTTGCTGACCGGCGTAACATCTGGTACGCATTGGCGGCCAATCCGCACACGCCGCTCGATGTGCTGGAACATGCCCTCTTCACATCCGATCTAGAACTCCGGTTGCGCCTCTTCACCCATCCAACCATGGTGCGCAACCAGCGCCGCCCGTTTTTCACACTGCTGGCCGGAAAGCTCCAGCAACTCATTGTTACGAATAATCTGCCGGACTGGCTACGGCGCGTGGTATTCCAATATTACACAGCACTGCCTGCGATCCTTCTAGAGCCATTAGCCAGTTCACCCTACTGGGAAGAGCGCTATCTGGTCGCGCGCCATTCCCACACCTCAGAAGTGCTCCTCCACAAGCTTGCCCACGATGGTATCTGCTATGTACGCGCAGCCGCGCGGGATGCGCTCACAGGCCGGCGACAGCACTCACGCACGTCTTCCCATTGACAGTGCTGCCTATCTCAACTATAGTGGCTCTATCGGATCTTTCCGATCGACCTGGGTGTAGCTCAGTGGTAAGAGCTGGGGACACATAAGCCTCGTGACACTGGTTCGAATCCAGTCACCCTGCGTCGTTGGTGGGGGCGTGGTGCAGCGTCAGCACAGTATCACCACAGATACAAAACGCCAGGTTGAACTCCTGGCCACCTCCACCTTTGCTCAGGTAGGGGTACGCTGCACACTCTTCCCTCTTTCTCGAAAATCAATGAGAGGGCATAAACATGTTCAGAGAGACATCTCGAGCAGAGAAACGGAGCCATCGACGATGACGCCAGATGCACTCGCGGCCTTTTTACACAAACTCGTTCAACACCGCCTGATGTTCAGCACAATGATCTGGGGAGCACCAGGCATTGGGAAATCGAGTATCGTGGCCCAGACGGCGCAGGCGCACAACATGGAGATGATCGACCTGCGGCTCTCGCAACTGGCCCCGACCGATCTACGCGGCCTGCCTGTGGCTGACCGAGAGTCCATGGTGTCGCGCTGGTATCCACCGGAGTTTTTGCCGCGCAAAGGACGCGGTATTCTTTTTCTTGATGAACTCAATCTTGCGCCGCCAGCCATGCAAGGGATGGCGCAACAGCTGATCTTAGACCGACGTGTTGGCTCGTACACTGTTCCCGAGCAGTGGTTTGTCTGGGCTGCGGGCAATCGCAAGGAGGATCGCGCGGCAGTGTTTGACATGCCCGCTCCGCTCGCCAACCGTTTTATTCATCTGACGGTCGAACCGGACTTTGAGAGCTTTAAAACGTATGCGCTGGGGCATCAGATCCATGAGCACCTTCTGGCTTTTCTCTCTTTTCGCCCGGCTCTGTTGCATAAACTTGATCCACAGCAGCCAGCCTGGCCATCACCGCGTTCGTGGATGATTGCGAACCGCCTGTATAAGGTTGGCCTGGATATCTCACATGTTGTCGGCGCTGGAACCGCCGCGGAATTTGCCGCCTTCCTCAAGCTCTATCATCAGTTACCCAACGTTGAAGAGATTCTGCAAGGCAATGGCAAGCGGATCAAGTTCCCTCAGGAGCCGTCTCAGCGTTATGCGCTTACCATGGCTCTGACGATGCGTGCGACCTCTTTGCAGGAGGGCTACCAGGCGTTTGAATGGATGAGCAGCAACGCCGGACAGGAATGGATACAACTCTTTGCCACCGACCTGTTCCGCCTGGCGCAGGCACGCAACGACCTGGGGCGCCTGGCAACTCTGGTGCAGCGCAATCAGCGTTTGCAGCAGATGTTCACGGAGTATATGGCTATGCTGGAGGAACAGGATGGATAAGGATGAAGTCTTTCAACGCCAGATATCTGCCGCGATTCTCCAGTTGCGCCTGCGCTCGCCTTTTTTCTCGACGCTGGCGCTCTTCTCCAGGGTCATTCCTTCGCGGAAGTTTCACACGGCGGCAACCGATGGACGTAACATCTATATCAATCCAAACTTCTGGCGCGCCCTGACCTCTGCGGAGCGTCTGGGACTGCTGGCTCATGAGGTATTGCATGCCGCCTTACTCCATGTGCCGCGCCGAGGTCAGCGCGACCCGCTGCTCTGGAATGTGGCTGCTGATATCGTGGTCAATGGCACGATCCTCGCCGAGCCTGGCTTTGTTCTGCCCAAAGGACATCTGCGCAGCCAGCAGCTTGAGCATCTGAGCGTCGAAGAGGTGTACTACAAACTTCATGCACAGCCAAATCTGCAAAAGTTGCTACGCCTGCTGTTTGCCGACCTGCTGGAACCAGATGGGGAGTTTGAGGCGAATGTCTACGCGGAACTGGAGCAGTATTGGCTGCAGGCTTTACAACAAGCCCGGGCGTTGCTTGAGGCGCAGGGGCAGGGGACGCTTCCGGCGGGATTGCTGCGCGAGATGGCCCATCTCAGTCCCTCCCAGCTAGACTGGCGCACATATCTCTGGCGCTTCCTGGTGCAGACGCCTACCGATTTCCAAGGCTTTGATCGCCGGTTCGTTGGTCAGGAGCTCTACCTGGATACGCTGGCTGGAGAAAAGCTGCGCGTCTTTATCGCCCTCGATACCAGTGGTTCGATCAATATAAAGGTGATGGCGCTTTTTTTAAGCGAGGTGCAGGCCATCCTGGGGGCGTATCCTCACCTGGAGGCCACGCTCTACTATACCGATGCCGCCTGCTATGGTCCCTATGAGCTCAGTGCCGAGATTCCGCTGCCCCGGCCTCAAGGCGGAGGTGGTACTGATTTCCGCCCCTTCTTTCATACGCTTGAGGGTGTGCTCGATGATCCCCATAACGGCGTGTGCATCTACCTGACCGATGGCTATGGAAGCTTTCCCGCTCAACCGCCTGCTCTGCAGACGCTCTGGGTGCTCTCACCTGGAGGCATCGGCACAGAACACGTACCATTTGGCGAAGCGGTTCGTCTACTGCCCGAAGCTTAATGCTCCTTAGTTTTTCTTTGACCGGTCTCGGGGGCTGTGTACATTGGAGGCTGCCTCGCCAATCGCTAGCGAGGCAAAGACACGGATCACCGGCGTAGCTACGGCTCAGCCAGCGCACTGACCGTGATTGGTATCCCTTCCCGGCACGAGGGATAGAGAAAGTGAAAGCCTATTGCTAGCAATGCGGAAGGATCAGCATGCACATTGGGAGGATTGGGCCCCCCGTAGGTAAAGGCGTTCATGAGCAAGAGAAAGGCGGCAAAAAAGGTCATGCCGTATTTGCCCCAGAATGTTGTTGCACGCGTTACACGCAGATACAGCCAGAGTCCACCCAACAGCACAATGGCTTCCAGACTGAACGCCAGTACAGGATAATTGTACAAACCAGAACCGACTTTCTCGCTATCACCCGGTAATCCGAGATCGGGACGGTGAACAAGAAAGTCAAGGACCCAGTGTGAAAAAACTCCCGGTGCTTATCACCAGTGCTGCTGCGTTTCGATGGACCTTCTGCCCCACAGGGATAAATCTGATGACACCGTTGGTTCACCTCTGTCTGTATCTCGTGTCTCCCCTGCCCCTCTCCTGTGTTAGTGGTTCAGCGGGGAGTGCATGAGATATTGTCTATGGTGTACTGATAGATGTGCGGCGTCGTTGCAGCGAATAGCGCCAGTACCAGCAGATGTGCATGCCCAGGACAAAGCAGGTGGTGAGGAAAAGGACGTTCGCTCCGATGAGGTCGACCAGCACGCCCTGTGTCCCGTTCGTGCTCAGCAAGTGCGATCCCTGATTGATAAGAAAGATTGCGGCCCAGATGCCGAGGCTCCAGGTTGTTCCCTGGACGATGATGGCATGGTTTGCTATGTCGGCCTGAAATTTTGCCATGCGCCCACTCATGATACCGATGATCAGACCAACGAACCCGCAGGCAATGAGCAGGGCAATATGCGTCACGTTACTGATGGCCGTATGCGAAAAACTGAGCATACACAGGGCAGTAATGATCAACATCCTCACCCATAATGCGCGTATGCTTGTGCGCTTTTCTTTCGATTGTAGCCACATAAGGATGGCAAGGAGCAATAGTAATATGAGCGGAAACGCCAGGTTGGTGAGTGATGGCATGAACGACCTCCTGAAAAGAGGGGCGTACCCCTCCACAGCCGGTGAGTTGCTGGGAGAGGTACGCCCTCAGATGATCTAGTCGACGCGCTGGTAGGAGTTTTCAAAATCATCCTGAATGAGATGGGCCTCTCCTCTCACGTTAAGGATGCAGTCCTCTGTAAGCCGACGAACGCGGTACTGCCAGCCAGATGGCAGATGCAGACGTGTCCCCAGCGTTTTCAGCTTCTCTTCGTTCAGTGTGGGGTCCATGATGAGCGAGTAGCTCTGCATGATATAGGTCGTGCCATCAGAAGCAACCAGTTCATAAACATCGCGACCACTGTTATAGACATACGTTGTCGTACGCTGGATGACGTTCTCTGTATAGGGCTTATGTTTGAGACCGCCAAGCATACTGGTCAGTGGTATCCGCAATGTTGCCATGCGCCGCATTTGCAACGCGCCCAAGGAGAACACTTCCCGTTCGGCATTCGCGCTTCCTATCTGATCCATCAGAAAGTAGCGTGGTCCATTGAGTATGACCGCGCGCGCCTTATAGGCTTTCTTAATCTCTTCAGCGTCCAGTGTCCTCCACAGGTCATCGGGACAATCGTTGAGACCCAGCGTATTGTAGACACTTGCCTCGATATGGCTCAGATGGCCGGTGACAAGCAAGACCTCGCCGTAGCGTGCATTGTGCATCTGCCCGTGCATTTGTAGATGCAGCTCGTCTTTCGCCGCGGTTGTCTGTGGCAATGGGTTCGCCTGTATAAAACTGACCACCTTCGCCGCCAGGATCTCGCCAATATCCTCCTGAATGAAGTGGCCAGCATCCGCATAGCGTTCGTGCGGTTGCCCTTGTGCGCCAGGAACATGACTGGTGATACGCTGCTGGTTTTCCGTAGACCCCATGTTGTGGTCATGCTCACCCGCAAGAAACAGAAATGGTTTCTGATACTCACCAAGCGCGTTCCAGGCGGGGACATTCTGCTCTTCTATCGCGGCGACCATCGAGGGGAAGGTGCGCACGGCTGCCTTGTAGATCAGGCTCGGATAGGGGGCGTCGTAGGCCGCCTTCTCTTCTGGCGCTAGTGGATGCGTAGCCATTGCCGCGAGGACCTGGCTGGGCGTGAAATTGGGCGAGGTCAGTGCGAAGAGAATCCAGCGTTGGAAGGAGGCGGCCCAGCTTTCAGCGCCAAAAACCTCCGGTATGGAAAAGTCACCTATCGAGCAATCGATCTGCACGGGATTGGGGACGCGGAAGGGATTCATGCCTTTGAGGATCATGGGGAGGGTTCCATTTGCCACGACGATGCGGGCGAAGCGTTCGGGCAGATCGCCCGCCACACGCAGACCCATCAGGCTGCCCCAGTCCTGGCAGAATAGAGTGATATTATTCAGGCCAAGCGTGTTGATAAAGTCTTTGAGGCGCTGGACGTGCTTCTCAAAGGTGTGGAAGCTGAGATCAACTGGCTTATCCGAGCGGCCCATGCCGATGTGATCGACCGCAATCACGCGATAGCCGGCGGCTGCAATGGTTGGAATCATTTTCCGATAGAGGTAGGACCAGCTGGGCTGACCATGCAAGAGCAAGACGACCTCTCCGTTTGCCGGACCCTCGTCGACATAGTGCATGCGTAGCCCCTCGACCATCGCATAGTGAGGCGCGAAGGGGTACCCGGCGAGATTGGCGAAGCGCTCCTCAGGAGTGCGTACAAAACGGATGCCAGCCTCTGTTTCGTAGACTGGAACTGAACTGTCATCTGGGACACAATCGGGTCGTGTGGGCGAATCGGTCAGTTTCCAGTTTGGATCACCAGCAGGAGTACTCAGATTCATGGTGCTCATAGGGAATTCCTTTCTTTTATGTACATTCGTACAAACATGGGTATCCAGAGATGCTTTACCTTTCTGCTTTTTCTTGTCCGCGCTAACCACTCATAGGCAGCCCGGCCTTCTCAAGCAATCCTGATCCTGGTATCTGTGTCTGTGCATGTTGTCCCACAATCGTAATCCTTTGGTTGACTCGCTAGAAGAGAAACATGTATACGCGTGTTCTTTTCTAGATTTGATAGGTGGTACATACACTGTTCCACAATGCGCTACAAATTTAGGTTTATTACCCTAATATTTATATTTAATTTTAGGGTAATAGCCCTAAAATATCAAGGTTATGTGGGCGAATTGTTATCGAGATTGGTGAGGAAAGAAAGAAATGGCTACGCGAGAAACAGCAGGGAACCAGACACAGCGTGGCACTGGAGAGAGGCGGCAGAAGACACGTGACCGGATCTTTGCGATCTATCAAAAATGAAGTATTGAGCATGGAGAACACTGGCATGATTATCAAGCTCAAGCATCTTTATCCGCAAATTCAAGGTTGACAAAGCAATAGCTTATGAAAGAAGAGAGATGCAAAGATGAATGCACAGATCATTGTCCTCGGCAGTTATATAACAGCAGCGCTTGGTAGTTACATACTTATCGCTCTGGGAGAGAGGTTCGTCACAATCATACATCCGTTGCCTATACTGGAATTTCTCCAGCATAGGCAACGGATTTGCTTGATCCTTGCTGTTCTTTGGTTTATCGCCGCGATGGCGCTGCCAGGGATCATGTTTCTCCTTACAAATAATCCTTTAAGTGTTTTCTTCCTCGACGCAGTTGCCCCTCCAACCCCCGTTCTGCTATATAGTATCAAAATGTGGAAAGAGAGAATGAATAAGCCCGTAATGCCTCATTAGTGGGTCTGATCAATCATTGACGAGCAAGAATATCAACGCATCTGCATTCATAATAACTTCACACCACCTTATGTAGACAAGAAATGGTAGCTATTAATGATACAGCTTCTTTCAATAGATGATTGCGTATGGAATTGTCTCCCATCAGTCAATGTGGATCTGCGTCATCTTCTGTGCAGAATGAGTTCGTCAAGGCCTTTCTCCTTTTCGCTATCCTCTTTCGAGGCGGATAAAGGTTTCCAAGACATCTGGTTGATGAGTATGTTGCACGAATGATGACGCAGAACTCAACAATGAGGCATATTATCTCTCATTATTCTTGATCAACATTCCCCTGCGATTCTTACCAGTTAAGGTAGGTATTTATGATCGCTACCCATATAATACAATAGCACCCTAATATGAGGCCACAATAAGCTATATCGGACAGCAAACACGGCGAAGCAGTGATATGGTTTATCGCTGGCAGCAGGGACGTTTACTCCCCAAGACAGAAACCGTCGAGGTATTGGTGCGAATTGGGTATAGTGAAGCAGAACTGCCACGCGAGTGGTGTGAAGACCTCTTGCGTGCAACCCATTTACACAGAGATGACCAACCTCTTAAACAAATTGTGTGGTTCAAAGAATCTCCGAACGGTCCTTTGCCAGTTGCCGCGCCTGGAGCATACGCGTTTGATTGTGTACCTTAACCCATAGGTTTTGCAGAATTTGCAAAACTATGCTTCCTTTTTCCCTGCAAAACTATGCTTCCTTTTTAGATGCGACGAAAAGCAAAAGCTAACTCTTCTGAAAATTGGCGAAATAGCCCAACCTATTTTCCGTATGAAACATAATAGGAAACGCATTTTCATTGTTACGCTTTTAGATAGCAAAGGGGCAAATGTTCCGTCCCTGGTTCCTAAAATTGGCAATTTCGATGGAGCATATGCTTTAGGAATTTAAGCATCTCGGCACATACTTATTAACCGTACAAGCAGGCGGCAATTGGGTAGTAGATATTAAACAATATGTATGATTACTAGAGGTGAAAGACAAATGGGAACAAAGACCTACCATAAACGCCAAATCATCGTTTTATTCTGGAGATCCGTTGATGCAATGCGTTTGCTATCCGGCGACCAGGTCAGCGTTTGTATTTCGGCGGTGTGTCCATAACAGGTTATCACTCTCTTACTAGTAAATGCCTCCCACACATGAACTGTCTTACCATATCCAGCAGACCCAAGATAGTGCTGATTGGGAGCCCAGGCTACATCTCTCACAATATCGCTATGCCCCTCATACATCGTCATTGTCTGCCCCGTCATTGCATTCCATACATGGACGACATGATCAAACCCGCTTGAGCCAGATACTTACTGTCTGCAGACCATTTGACGGTCAATATCTCATCTGTATGCTGGTTATAGATTAATTCAGGTGTGCCCGCGCTGGCATTATAGAGCGTGACTGTATTTTCCTGGAACGCTGCGATATGCCGACTATCTGGCGACCAGAGGCTACCAGCCGTGCCAGATAGCACATATTGAGCTTGATCGAGAGCCTGTGGTTCCAATTTTTGTGGACTGGTGGTTTTAGTGGTCGGAGTGTTAGCTTCATGATGGCCCGACATCTCTAGAACGGTCCTGGCAAACATAATGCCGGACAGCCCAAGGGAAAATTCACGCCGTGAAATCGCTAATTTTGCATCTTCACCAGCCCGGATAGTTTGTTCTCCGTTGTTTTTGATGAATTTTTCGTTTTCCACTGTGAGAAATGCCTTCTGTGAACGTGTATGCACATTCAACCTATCACACACCTAATAAATATACATTTTGGGACGATTATTCTTCAATTGCTCCTAGCAACTTGAGCGTAGCCTTTTGCACCTCTGTTAATCCTTGCACTTGCGTAATATTCATACGTTCATATGGTCTATCGATCCTCAATGTACGCAGACATGTACCAGTCAGCATATCCCAGAGACTAATTACTCCATCAAAACTGCAGCTAGCAAGCGTCCTACTATCAGGACTGAAAATCACCGAAGAGACCCTGTCGTAGTTATGACCGTGTAGGATAGCGAGACACTGACCGCTACTCACCTCCCACAAGCGCACCGTCTGGTCATCGCTCCCACTGGCAAGGGCTTTGCCATCAGGGCTAAAAACCACTGATCTGACTACGCTGGTGTGACCGTGCAGGATAGCGAGACACTTGCCGCTGCTCACCTCCCACCAGCGCACCGTCTGATCACCGCTGCCACTAGCAAGCGTCCTGCCATCAGAACCGAAGGCTACCGACCAGACCACACTAGTGTGACCTTGCAGGACGGCTAAACACTTGCCGCTGCTCACCTCCCACAGGCGCACTGTTTGGTCATCGCTCCCACTGGCAAGCGTCCTGCCATCAGGACTGAAGGCCACCGATCTCACCCAATGGCTGTGACCTTGCAGGGTAGTGAGGCACTTGCCGCTGCTCACCTCCCACAAGCGCACCGTCTGATCATAACTGCCACTGACAAGCGTCCTGCCATCAGGACTGAAAGCCACCGATCTGACCTCGCCAGTGTGACCATGCAAAATGGTGAGACATTGACCGTTACTCACCTCCCACAAGCGCACCGTCTGATCATAACTGCCACTGGCAAGCGTCCTGCCATCAGGACTGAAGGCCACCGATCTCACCCAATGGCTGTGACCTTGCAGGGTAGTGAGGCACTTGCCGCTGCTTACCTCCCACAGGCGCACCGTCTGGTCATCGCTCCCACTGGCAAGGGCTTTGCCATCAGAGCTAAAATCCACCGAAGAGACCCTGTGGCTATGACCTTGCAGGATAGCGAGACACTTGCCGCTGTTCACCTCCCACAGGCGCACCGTCTGATCATAACTGCCACTGACAAGCGTCCTGCCATCAGGACTGAAAGCCACTGACCAAACCTCGCTGGTGTGACCATGCAAAATGGCGAGACACTTGCTGCTGCTCACCTCCCACAGGCGCACCGTCTGATCATAACTGCCACTAGCAAGCGTCCTGCCATCAGGACTGAAGGCTACCAATCTCACCCAATGGCTGTGACCTTGCAGGGTAGTGAGGCATTGGCCGCTGCTCACCTCCCACAGGCGCACCGTCTGATCATAACTGCCACTGGCAAGCATCCTGCCATCAGGACTGAAAGCCACCGACCAAACCTCGCTGGTGTGACCATGCAAAATGGTGAGACATTGACCGCTGCTCATCTCCCACAAGCGCACCGTCTGATCACCGCTCCCACTGGCAAGCGTCCTGCCATCAGGACTGAAGGCCGCCGATCTGACCGTGCTGGTGTGACCATGCAGGACGGCTAAACACTTGCCGCTGCTCACCTCCCACAGGTGCACTGTTTGGTCATCGCTCCCACTGGCAAGCGCCCTACCATCAGGACTGAAGGCTACCGATTTGACCTCGCTGGTGTGGCCGTGCAGGATGGTAAGACATTGGCCGCTGTTTACCTCCCACAGGCGCACCGTCTGATCATCGCTCCCACTGGCAAGCGCCCTACCATCAGAACTAAAAGCTACAGAAGAAACCCAGTTAATATGTCCTCGAATAGTCTGCAATGGGAGACCACTTGCAGCATGCCAGATCCGGATCTCACCAGACGCCGTTCCTGCCGCCAACAAGTCTCCGTCTGGACTAAACGCCACAGAAAGAATACTTCCGAACGTATCGGTAAACACTGATGTAGCTAAATTGGCATAGGCAAAATTGACCTCAGGCATCTCCACCTCTTGCAGGTATGCTTGCCGCACCACCAGATGCGAGAAATCAAAGCCATACAGATCAGAGCCAGTTTGAACGAGCAGATTGAGGATATTTCCAACTTCGTAGTTGTTCTGCTGCTCTGGTAAATTGCGCAGCGCAACGAGTCTTTGCTGAAACTTCTCTTCCAGTTTTCTTCGACCAAGCATAGCGAAGAGCTTTTGCGCAATGACATTCAGGATCAGTTGAAATTGGCTCTGACGGATATAATCTTTTGTTTGTGCTTTCATCAGGGCATGGCTAGCAAAAAATGCTGGTTCATCTGTGATAATTTCCTGGACAATGCGCTCATTGAAACGGTCGGTGATGGCTTCCATGATAGCTGGCTGCAGCGTAAAATTTCCAGACCCGCTCTGCTCAATCAATGAACGACGTTGCAATGCTTCAATCGTGGTTAACATTTCTACTTTGGAGACAGATTGAACGACATCTCCACGTAGATCTTGTAATGATATGGCTTCACGCTCGATAGCCAGCCAATAGAAGACCTGTTGTTCTAATGGTGATAAACGTGCAAATTGTTCATCTAACAACGTACGTACATCTGGATATTCATGAGGTGAAACATCACTGAAATCTACCAGATATTGAGATATGAGTCCGCGATAGCCCTCACGAATGAGTGATGCGATCAACAGTAACGTTTGTGGATTGCTAGAAAGACGTTCAATCAGAATCTGCCAGGAGTGTTCATCTCCTGATAAGCCTCTCGTCTCTAATATGGCTCGCGCATCGTCTACATTCAATCCCCCTAGGCGATAGGAGCGGACGGACGTTTCCTTGCCTGCCAGTCTTGCAATCTCTTTTGGTTGCTCACGGCTTGTTACGATGAGACAACTCTGATGTCTGGTCTCTGCAATGTGATGAATGAATTTGCCATATCCCTCGTAGCCATCTTTGTACTCTGCCATACTGCTACCGCTTTTTAAGATCGCTTCGGCATTATCCAAAACGAGGAGACAGCGCTGTTTTTGTAACTGTGTCATAAGCAGGCGCATCTTTTCTTCCGTGTCTTGTGGAATCTGAATCTGTTGCGTTTGGATCAAAAATTGCAGACATTCTTGCAAGAAACGATCAAGAGGGGGAGCATTCAGGAGTGAACGCCAGAAAACCGCCCGAAAAACATGCAATTCTTGATCGATCAACCTGGCAACCAGGCTACTCTTCCCAATACCACCCATACCGATAATTGAGATTAAACGACAGCGATCGTCCACGATCCAACGTTTGAGAACTACAAGCTCATCTGCACGCCCGTAAAAATGTCCGACGTACGGAGCTTCTCCCATATCTATGATCTTTGCCTGATCCAGTGGAGCGATATCCGTAGTGATGATTTTCTCTGGCGCCAAAATCTGTGCGTCTAATGCACCTGATGGGTTGGGTACCGACACAGCAATCATAGCAACTGGTTGTATAAGCTTTTGCTCCTGTAAATTGTTCTGTTCCTTTTTCTTCTCAGAAGAAATGGAATGTAACCATTGAGCCAACGCAATAATGACAGCCAGTTCAGGGAGAATTATCGAAAGAAACACAGTATTTAAAGTATTAGGCCAATAAATGACCTTGAGATTTCCTAACACAATACATACCATGCTGATAATTAAGAGCAAAAGGAGCATAGATAGGATAATAGGAACAACAAATCGTACCCAGCCAGCATTCCTTTTTCTACGCATTGGTGGTGTGGACATACAATCCTCACGCTTTATATCACGACTGGTAACGCTATTCATAAAAATGAAGGATAATATTATGATACTCTATTTTTCTTGATCAATCTAGTAACTACTCAAAATCCTTCATAACTGTTGTATGATTCATCGCCTTATTTGGGTAGGTAAATCAGCGTATGATCGAATTATCAGGCAAAGCCCATTAGAGGTGAGATTCACCGCATCTCGACAAGACACAGGTTTAAATGCGACATTATTTGAAGATAGCGAGTAAATGCAGTGCTGGCCGAGGTGGTCATTGACCGTCTTTTTCCCAAGCTTAAACGTCTACAACTTTCAGCAAAACTATGCTTTCCATCATCTGCAAAACCATGGGTAAAGTTACTGATTGGTCGCCAGGAAGAAATAAACCACTTACAAGAATTGCTCTTACCACATAAAGCAGCCCATCTGATTACCGTTGATGGCATCGGCGGAGTGGGGAAGACGGCACTGGCACTTGACGTAGCTCATCAAATCTGGCATGCCAGTACTGGCGAAACGGTTACACCCCACCTTCCCACTTTTGACGTGATTGCTTTTGTTTCTGCTAAGCA
Organism: Dictyobacter aurantiacus; assembly: GCF_003967515.1. Classification (GTDB taxonomy): domain Bacteria; phylum Chloroflexota; class Ktedonobacteria; order Ktedonobacterales; family Ktedonobacteraceae; genus Dictyobacter; species Dictyobacter aurantiacus. The sequence goes on from NZ_BIFQ01000002.1 coordinate 117,101, forward strand.
GCAATATCTTACGGCTGGCGGCCTCCTTCCACGAACGCAGACCCACAGCACATTACGCAAAATCTTCCAGGAAGTATCATTGATTCTAGGGCGTGATGACATTCGCCTGACCCCATTTGAAGAGCAAGCAGATCTGGTACGTGAGGCGTTTGGTCGCCAAAGGACACTGCTGATTGTCGATAATTTAGAAACGATGGAAGATAAGCAAGGAATTCTCTCATTTCTCTATGAGCTTACATCTACCGTCAAAGTTGTCCTGACCACACGTGAACGGGCCATCTACACCCCCATCCGCCTGGAGCAATTGGCGGAAGATGCCACGATCGAATTGATTGAGCAACAAGCGGAAGAGAAACAGGTATCGTTGAGCCAAAAAGAAGTTCAAATGCTCTATAAGCGCATTGGCGGCATCCCGGCAGCCCTGGTCTACGCCGTTGGTCAACGGGCAGCGGGCTACTCAATGGAGTCCATACTGCGCATGGTGCCGAGCGCTGATGGGGATGTTGCTCGTTTCTGTTTCCAGGGATCGGTCGAGCCATTACGGGGAAAGAAAGCACATGAGATGTTAATGGCATTTGCTCTTTTCCCTCGTATGCCATCTCGTGCTGCCGTAACCTATGTTGCTGGACTCGAAACCGATCCTATTGAAGCAGAAGAAGCATTGTCACAGCTACAACGTCTCTCCCTTATACGAGAGCTTGATGATCGCTTCCGTATGCTTCCGCTGACACGAGAATATGCGTTAGCAGAATTGAGAGCACACCCAGATTTTGAAAAGAAAGCACATGAACGTTGGGTCACCTGGTATCTCCGCTTTGCGCAAAACTATGGCGGCCATGACATGGAGGATTGGTATAAACGCTTCGATCCTTTGAACGAGGAGTGGGAAAATCTCCAGGCACTCTTTGACTGGTGCGCCGTTCACGATAGATATGATGTACTCAAAGTGTTCTGGTGCGCAGAGGAACCTGGAAGCATTATCGACTTCACAACCCTCTATGGGCATTGGGACAATCGCCTGGATTGGCTCAACTGGCTCATAGACGCCGCTGAGGGGAGGGAAGACTGGCTTACGTGGCTAGATGCTACCGCCAGTAAAGCTATTACGCTCGCGCTTATGACTCGCCATGCGGAAGCTGAAAAATGCTTCGAAGAAGGTGAGCAATATCTTTCCTACGCACAGCCACATATAAAAGTACACTGGTTGATTAACAAAGTGTATCCCTCCGTCTTTAAAATAGGCCCGAAAAATAGAGAGAAAATAAACACGCAAGAATATTTTGATAAGGCTCTCGCTCTTCTGGATCAAGCCAGAGACATAGTTCCGCATGTGCCAGACGCACAACTCCGCACTCGGTTTACCCTCAATATTAACTATAACTATGCCAGCGCATTTTACTGGAGAGGGGAAACTGCCATTGCCAAAGGAACCTTTCAGAAGGTAATGGAGGAGGCGAATACGTTTGGCTGGCAGTGGTTGGCAAATGGCGCCCAAAATTATCTGGGGGATATAGCCAGAAATGAAGGTGACTATGATACCGCGGAACGCTTGCTGGAACTTGGTCTGAGAATAGCTGAGCGCAATAACGAAAAGCGGCGCACTGCCAAGTATAAGAGCTCACTGGCGTATCTACGCCAGAAGCAGGGCAGGAGGGATGAGGCACTTGAATGGGCTAGAATGGCGTATAGTGATTTTAGTAGAATTAAAGTCCTGGGGGTAGATCTAGAGATAAAAAGAATGGAAAGCCTTATAAACACCCTGGAGTCAAATAGGAGCCACTAAAGGTGCCGCCAACTCAACATATTAAGGATATAAGAAAATGGCCTTTTATGCATTGGATGCGGAAAAAACGGGCCCTCTTACCTATTGCCCCACTCTTCTGGCTATGCTGCCTGGCAATCACTGGCTGCGTGTTAACTACCGCATCAATACCCCATCACCCTTCAAGTACCGCTGCACAGAATACATCAAACATGGCTGGTTCGTCCTCTTCACAATCTTCTCAACAGGGCAAGAGCGCTTGTATAGGTAACTCGCCGGTGCGCGCGGGCACCACTCAAAATCAAGTTGTAGTGGTCCCTCCAGCTGTCGCGCGAGGACAACATACCCGCACGTATCTAGTCCATACACCAGCTCACTATACCTCCCACGCGCCGGTGCCAGTAATAATTGTCTTTCATGGTCATGGAGGAACCTCCAGTAACGCAGAGCGGGAGACCGGCTTCTCCCAGCTCGCGGACAAAGAACATTTCATGGCGGTCTATCCTCAAGGTCTACCCGATGATCAGCAGCTACCTATGTGGGCGAGTATCGGTCCATATGACTACAATATTGATGAGACGGTCTTTATGAATAATATGCTGGATAAGCTGACCAACGATTTTTGTATCGACTCCCAGCGTATCTATGCGACTGGCTTCTCGAATGGCGGTGGCATGAGCGGCTTCGTCGCCTGCCAACTCTCTACGCGCATCGCCGCAGTCGCCCCGATTGCGGGCAACTACTATCCATTGCAGGCTGGCTGCCATCCCAGGCGACCCATTCCCATGCTTGAGATCCATGGTAGCGCGGATCCCGTTGTGCCATACAATGGCATTCCAGCTAAAGTCAATCCGCCATGGCCGCTGCCCGCGGTACAGGATTGGTTGCACGAGTGGGCACAACGCAATGGCTGTACGCAGGGACCAGAAATTTTTGCCCGCGACAAGAACTCGACTGGCTTCCGCTGGACCGGCTGCCGCCAGGACGCTTCTATCCTGCACTATCGCATTGAGGGCGGCGCACATAGCATTCCGGCGGCGATCGGCAACCTGTCCACGGAACAGGTGATCTGGAATTTCTTTAAACTCCATTCTTTATCTGGCCCAATATCATAGGCATTACGCGCTACATGTCATCTTTTTTGCTTTGTGATAGCCTTTTCCATCGTGTCAATCAAAGCATAGCTATGCTTTGATTGACACGATGGCGTTTTACTCTTATAATATTGTTATAATATATAATATGGTTTTTATAGCGCTAATATTTATATGTCATTCTATTGTTCTTGTACTTGCTTTTCTGTTTATCGGGAAGGTGCCTTTTATGAATAATTATGCACCTGGAACAATGTTTTGGTCTCGGCGTCATATGCTGCAAAAAATGTGCAACGCCGCTCTTGGGCTTGTTACGACTGGAAGCATGCTAGCCACCTGTGGAGGAAGGAGCCCTTCTTCGAATACGACGTCGGTGAAGATAAGTGATGCTCCCAAAGTCGATCCCGGGTCAGCAAGCTATCAAAGCTGGCTTGAAGTTGTAACCCGATTTGAGAAGGCGCATCCACAGTACAACATCGTTGGCGATAGCTACCAGTTCGATCCGACGACCTTCTATCCAATGTTTGCAGCTGGACAGGCGGATGATGCGATCAATACTTATTTTACCGAGTCTCAGTATATGATTGAGCATCACATCGCTGCTGATATCCAGGCTGATTTCGATACCACCCCGTTCAAAGATATTTTTTCCCCCGACGTTCGCCAGGTGGTTTCTGGTTCTAACGGGCACATGTACGGCTTGCCAGCGAACGCCTATGTGCTCGGATTGATCTACAACCGCGCACTCTTTACGAAGGCAGGTCTGGACCCGAACCAACCACCCACGAACTGGGATGATTTCCGTGCCTATGCCAAACGCATTGCCGAGAAAACAGGCGTCTCTGGCTTTGTGGAAAACGCCGCCGGCAACCAGGGTGGTTGGCACTTTATCAACTGGCTCTATAGCACCGGCGGAGTCGTGGAAAGCAATGCGGGGACAAAGACAACGGCGGCCTTTCAGAGTGCACAGGGAGTGGCGGTCCTGCGCATGTTGCAGCAGATGCGCTTCACCGACAAATCAATGCAGATGCAAACGGCTACCTTCCAGCAGGGTGATATCACCAATGCCGTTGCGACTGGCAAAGCAGGCATGTGCATCGGGGCAGGGGATTCATGGGGAACTCTCTATAGTGGGAAAGGCTCTCTCGATTTTCTGGGTCTGGGCCCGATGCCGCAAAACAACGGTCAGCATGGCGCTCTGGGTGGCGGCGGCCTCTGGGTGATTAATAGCAAGTCGACAGCCAATGCGATCAGGGGGGCTGTGCTCTATACTTCGTACCGATCCTTCGATCTGCACAGCTACGAGGATCAGCTCAAAGCACAGGTCGCCCAGAACAAACCAGTTGGTATCCCCGGTGCCAACCTGTTCAGGGGCAGCTACGCCAGGCAGTATGATGCGATTACGAGAAAATATGCGAATCTGCCGCTGCAAAATTACGCGGCGTATGCCCATTCTTCTGTTCCCCTGGTGCCTGAACCACGCCTGCACGCTCAAGACCTTTACAGTGAACTGGATGCTGTTATGCAAGCCATATTCACCGATCCCAGTGCTGATCCTGAAGCTCTCCTGGAGAATACAGCTAGTTCGTTCCAGTCCCGTTACCTGACTACAGCATCGTAGCCAGCAGCAACTTCCGTGGAGGGCGAATTGCTCCTCATGGCATAGGCATTCTCTCCACGGAGATTTCTGCATCAAGGTAGATACAGTTCGTTTGGAGGGCGCTTTGGCCAGACACCATGATACACCAGGCACCACATGCGCGCTAGACGCGGCAAAAGCTCAGGGTCGCCTGCAAGCGCGGCGCAATTACCGGAAGCGCACACTCATCGAAAATATGTTTGGCTGGGTCTGGCTGCTTCCAGCAGCCTTCTTTTTCTCACTGTTTACCATGGTTCCGATCGTCAAAGCGTTTACCTTTGCGTTTCAATACAATGACCTGATCAATCCACCCCGATGGGTCGGCTGGAGCAACTTCATGTATGTGCTGGCTGATCCACAGTTCTGGACGGCCTGGAAAAATAGTGCTTTTTTCATGCTATACGCACTGATCTTTGGCTATTTCGTACCAATCATTCTCGCCATTATTGTGAACGAGATACGCAGGGGTTCCAGCGTCTTCCGCCTCTTTTTTTACTTACCGGCCTTTGTGCCGCCAGTCGCGGCGGCGATTCTCTGGAAATGGATCTACCTGCCTGATGGAGGTCTCGCGAACACCATCCTTGAAGCACTCCACATTGTGCCGCAACCTTTCCTGAACTCCACAACGATGGCGTTACCCTCTCTGGTCATCTACAGTACCTGGGCGGGATTTGGAGGTTCGCTCCTGCTCTATACCGCGGCCTTACGGGGTGTCTCAGTGGAACTGTATGACGCGGCCGAGATTGACGGTGCCAGTATTCTTCAGCGCATCTGGCATGTAACATTCCCGCAGATCCGTTTCCTGATGCTCATTATGCTGATTGCGCAAATCCTGGGCACGATGCAGGTCTTCAACGAGCCGTTCCTGTTTACCAGCGGTGGACCCGCTTACGCCACAACGACAGTGGTATTGCAGATCTACAATTACGCCTTCCGGGAAGGTGACTTTGGCGCGGCCAGTGCGCTTTCCCTGATTTTGTTTGTGGTGCTGGCTATGCTCTCCATGTATTATCTCTACTTGATGCGCGCCAGTCTGGGATTGGTCAAGGATCGCCCCACTCATAGATACGCGCCCCGAGTGTGAAGAAAGGTCGCTGAACTACATGGCTGCTCTTCCCGATTTGATTGGTACGCCAGGACGTCGACGCCGTGATTCATCAGGACGTGCCCGGGAATCGCAGGTGCGTACGTTGATCTCGCCGATAGAGATGCGCAATGTGAAAGTGCGTGTAGTCTACTACATACTGTTCGCGTTCATGGTTTGCGTGCTCTTGAGTACCGCATTCCCACTCTACTGGCTTTTTACCGGATCGTTGAAACAACCACTCGAAATGGCGCAAATACCCCCGACCTTCTGGCCTCTCCATCCAACATGGCAAGGCATACAGGACGCCCTGACACAAATAGACTGGCTGCGAGCCTTTTTCAATACGGTATTTCTGTCGGTTGGCAGCTGGGTGCTGGGCACGCTGGTCTCCACGACGGCTGCCTACTCCTTTTCGCGTCTGCGACCGAAGTTTGGCAATCTGCTCTTATTCCTGTTCATGTGTACGCTGATGGTTCCCAGCATTGCTCTGTTCATTACACAATACGCCACTATCCTCGATGTCCCAATCTTCCATTGGAATCTTATTGGCACACCTTTCGCGCTCTGGTTTCCAGGAGCTTTCAACGCTATGAGTATCTTTATTTACAAATTGTTTATGGATACTATTCCGACCGATATAGTCGAGGCCGCTCGCCTGGATGGGGCCAGGCACTGGACGATTTTCTGGCGCATCTGCCTGCCACTGATCAAGCCCGCTCTGGTCGTCGGGTTGATCTTTTCATTTATCGCCGATTGGAATGGGTTTCTCTGGCCATTACTCACCCTCAGTCGATCAGGATGGGAACCGATCGGCCTGGCACTCTATCAGTATCAACTCGGCGATGCGCCATTGGTCGATCAGATTGCCGCGGCCTCTCTGGCCTCTCTTGTGCCATTCATTCTTGTTGCGATCTTTCAGAATCAGATTATCAAAGGCAATGCCGCCTTCGCAGGCCTTAAAGGCTGAGCCTACTGGCTTTGTAGCATGTGGGAAACCTCTGTTATCAACAGGAGGACATCTTCTATGAACATCTCTCGATTTTTCATGATGCTCACCCGGCTCCGCTTCCCGAAGTTCATTGGCGGCACGGCACAAGGATCGTGCCTTACCTCACCCACCAATAACACACGATCAGACATAGTAGCCACAGCCAGGCTCACACTCAACGAAATAGCCCCCGGAAACCTTTTTGAGTCAGGGCAACAGATGGCCCTGCTGGAATCCGTTCAGGACTCAAGCGGGCTGGGAGGAACGTACACGCTCAGCATCACGGTTCAGGATGCCTATGGCACAACCGTTGCCCGGCACACCGACCATGTAGTTCTGACACCCAATGGCACCTTCTCTCGTCAGATCATGATCGACACCAAAAAAATGGGCTGGTACAACGCGACGGCCATGCTCCAGTCAGCGAGCACAATAGTAGCAACCGCAAGCAGTTCGCTGGCGCTTCTATCTCCACCCGTCAACAGACCAGAACCAGCGTCCCCCTGGGGCATCGGCGGAGGCGGTGCCTGGCTCGGTATCCGTTTCGATGAAAATGGGTCCGTCAGGAGCTTTCAACGCATCCACAAAGCGGGCATCGCATGGAGTCGCGAAGAATTGTTCTGGAATAATCTTGAGCCGAGCCAGGGCACGTGGCACTGGGCGGCCTTCGATGCATCCATGCTTCAAGCACGCGAACACCATGTACTTATAATGGGCCTGCTCGATTACTGGGCATCATGGTCTATCCCAGAGGGCTGGAATGGCCGCCCAGACAACATCGATTGGCAGACGGCGCTATCAAACTTCAATAATTTCTGCTATCAGGTCGTCAACCGCTATAAACCGGGAGGTGTACTCGCCCGGCAGATGGGCTGGACCGATGGCTATGGTATCCGCTACTGGGAAATCTGGAACGAGCCAACCACCTCCCAATACTGGCGATCCGACGGCGCACATTATGGCTTGCTCCTCAAAGCAGCGAGAGAGGGAATCAAACGGGCCGATCCCGATGCGTTCCTGATTGGCTCCAATGGGGGGTTTGATTTTGATCATCATGCGATCCAGGTGGCGGGGATCACATCCTATGACGCAATAGCCATCCACATTTATGCCTCGCGAGATACGACGCCTGAGGCAACCAACTACGTGCAGATCATCCAGTCCATGCGCTCGTTCCTCAATGAGAACGGCGGCCAGCACGTAGAGATATGGCTCACCGAAACCGGCTGGGACCTTCTACAAGGGGTCAGCGTCTGGGATCAGGCCAACTTCATTGTTCGAGCACAGATTGCCTCCGTGGCGGCCGGGGTGGCCAGAAGCTTCATTTTTACACTCCAATATGCTGGCGAAGGTTGGGGCCTCTTAAACGACAATGGCGAACCACGGATCTCCTACGCAGCCTATGCCACGCTTACTGATCAGCTCCGCGGCTTGCAGCCAGCAGGGGAAGTGCCAATGGGGGCCGCGCTGCGCGCGTACGTCTATGCAGGTGACGACCGGGTCGTGGGAACCGTCTGGAGTATCGATCAAACAGGCAAGCTTGAGATGGACGTTGAGCACGAAGAGATTGAGGTCTATGACCTTATGAACAACCTCGTCGGGAGAGCATGCAACGGCCATCTGACCGTCGACCTCACCGGAAGTCCACAGTTCCTGCGCAGCAGGACCGCATCCGCCGCCAGGTTGGGCCAGATCATCCGTGAGGGCAGGGTCATCAGCATCGCACCACCAGGCATCGGCATCGCACCACCAGGCATCGGCATCGCCACGTACTGTGTATCATATCCTTACTACCCGGCTGGCTGCACAGTCACACCGCCACACTCCATGCGCCCTTCCTGGCACAGCAGGGCAACGCCTCCACTCGATAACGGCGTTCCTTCATCTTCGACATCAAAGAGCAGCGTCCCATCCACCCAGGCCTGAAGATGCTCCTTGACCACTCGAATGCGGACGCTGTAGGTCCGGTCAAGCTCCCACTGCAGTGGTGCTTCTCCCAGAACCGTCTCTCCATCCAGCACTTTGAGCAAATATACCTTCCCGGTTTCACTGAGCATCAGGGCATAATAGCGCTGCAATCCCTGCACTCGCGCCCCCAGGCCGGCCGCCTGGACCGCATGGGGAGTAATGGCCGCGCTGACGACATAATCGGTCCATTCGCGCGTCCCTTGCGAGATCATCCCTCGTCCATCGTTCTGCACCAGGCGATAAGGCTCGGGAGATCGCCCTTCAAATTGATCAACAGCGTTGACCCATGCACGCCTCCACATTATTCCGCCGTCAAGAGGACGTGTCAGGGTAATGTTGGGTGCGCCTGCCCAGCCGAGCGAGGCCAGGTAGACACGACCAGATACCTCTTTCTCTGCGCTCAGCTCAATCCCAATGGTCGCAATCGGTTGGCCCGTGGTATCGGGAATACGCCATGTCAGGATCTGCTCCTCCCCGGCGGCTAGATCCTGCTCAGGACCTTTCACCGTCACCAGATGGTCATCCTTACCATAGTACTGCAGTGACAGACGCACCGTCACCGCTGCGCCATTGCTGTGATCAGCTCCCAGGCGTGCCTGAACCGTCTGACCCGCATAGAGCGTCGGCGAGGCCAGCAGGGTATAGCCGGGCATCGTGATGGCATCAGGGGGCACGAAGGTCGGTGTTGCCACGCGCGCCTGCTGGCCTGCCCCCAGTCGCTCATAGCGGATCTCCAGGCTGCGCTCGTGTTCCTGCCCCTGATACAGGGCATTGTCCAGGTGCACGCGCGCAGCCGATTCTGCCTCTGCTGCATCCACATGAAAGCCCTGCACCGATCCTGGTAATGAGAAATGGAAGCGCGCTCCCTGCCTGGGCGCCTCAAACGGTATCCCCCGTAACGCATGACCGGCCCTGACGAGATGATAGGTCTCGGTCACCGCATCAGTAATGGCTCGCCCACCATCGGCGGTGGGCAAATAGAGACGATCCGCCACTGGCCCGCGCCAGTCCGGCCCACCCTCTAGCCCCTGTAACCCATTTTTGATCCCCAGCAAGCACCCGACGTTGCCGGAGTTGCAGTCGGTATCCCACCCGGCCGTGTTGGCGATCATCAGCGAGCGATGAAAATCATCCTCACCGTAGAGAAGAGCCAGGATGATCAACGCATGATTGGGAACCATGTGACAGTTGCCGCCATAGCGATCATAGCCATAGCGCTCCACAATCTTTTCACGCGTCTTGCGCCAATCCGGCTCGCTCTCATGCCAGTCCCGGATATCGTGAATCACGCGGTAGATGACCGAATCACGCGGAATAAAGGAGGTTCCGAGATCGAGTAAGGCATTGATATCACGCTCAACAAACGCCTGGGCCTCCATGGCAGCCAGCACCTGGGCGCCATAGATGGCCTCACCATCATGGCTCACGCTCGCCGCTCGCCGCGCGAATTCCGCGGCCTGCTCGGGATCGCCCGGAGAAACCATGGCCCAGCCATCGATGAAGATCTGGGAGCCGATCTGCTCGGACACGACTTTCCCGTTTAAGGCCATCGATCCACTCTTCGGCGCTTTTATTCCTCTCTTCAAACGCAGATAGGCCGTATGTTCCGTCGAGTTCCCCAGCCCACCCCACCACAAAATGGTGCGGCCTTCAATAATATAGTTGAGCCATGTCTGCCCGATCTGCGCCGCCGTCACATTGCGGTCATAGCCGTAGTCGGCCAGGGCGCGTACAAAGGTGAAGGTACCAGAAATATCATCATCGGTCACGACCAGGGGCACACCCCGTCGTTCGTGCACGTACTGCGTGATCTCACCAAGTTCTTCCATGATATGCTCATACGTCCAGCCTTCAAACGGGCGCCCAAGGTAGACCCCGATAATCTTCCCCAGCACACCGGCATAGACACGTTCAGCATAATCTTTAGGCAGGGCAAGCAATGACATATGTGATCCTTTCGCAAGAGCATACATAAACCATATATATCTTCTCTTTGCACGACGGCAACATCAAGACAGGACGCCGAGAGAAATGCACTTATACCTACACTTTATCATCTATGATTCATGTGGATCTTAGCGGCATCCTCTCAACGCTATCTGCCCAGATTCATACCAGGCTCCCTTAGATGCATGCACACCAGAAGGAACTTATAGCTATATGAAACGGATATTAGTCGTCGATCTCGATAAGACAACCTTCGTTTGCTCGTAACACAAAATTGGTTAGCTCGACCTGATCATTGCGATCCAGGAAGGTTGACAATACCACATTCCCCTGCCTGGCATGGTCGAGATGGAGCTGCTGCTCCTGGCCAGAGCAGTTTAGTGCCACGAGATACCGCTTGCCTTCTTGCTCCCTGATATAGACAAAGCAGTCATCAGGCACTCCATCTAAGGATGTGTAGCTACCCGTGGTGAGCGCCGGGATGGATTGCCGAAGTGACAATAACTTTTTTACGAGGGTGAGATAGGAGTGTTCATCATCTTGCTCCACCTGTACATTCACATGCTGATAATCCTGGGACAATGGCAACCAGCTCGTAACGCCGGGTTGGGTAAAACCTGCTCCAGGTTGACTATTCCATTGCATTGGTGATCTCTGCGGATCTCGACTATGCTGAGGGTTGTCTTTTCCCTGGGGATCGTGCATCATTTCCGGCGGTACAACGGCATCTTGCATACCCAGTTCGTCCCCGTAGTACCACGTTGGCGTTCCTCGCAGGGTAAGTAGCAGCATGTGCGCGATGCGTGCCTGCTCTTTTCCAATACGGCTGGCGATACGGGAGCGGTCATGATTCCCTAATACCCAGTTCGGCCACGCTCCTTCTGGCAGTGCCTTTTCGTACATATCTACACAGGCGCGGATAGTACTGGCGCTCCAGGTCGCGAGCTCGATGAATTGAAAGTTAAATGGCAGATGGACCTCATCTAAAGAATGTCCATAATAATGCATCAACTGTGGCACCGGCAGATAGATCTCGCCGATAAAAACGCGTTCGTCATAACGGTCTACCAGGGATCGCATCTCTTTGATCACATCATGCACTTCAGGCTGATTCTCAGTGTAGCGACCTTCCTGCCTTGCATAAGGCGGATCACCGGGCTTCCATCCCGGTCGGTTTGGATTATCCCGGAACTGGGCGTCTTTGATCATCATCCATATGACGTCCACACGAAAACCATCGACTCCCCGATCAAGCCAGAAACGCAGCACATCGTACATCGCTGCTCTCACTTCTGGATTTCTCCAGTTGAGGTCCGGCTGCTTGACGTCAAACATGTGCAGATAATATTGTCCACTGCCCTCATCAAACTGCCACGCGGAACCACCAAAAAAGCTCGTCCAGTTGTTGGGTGGACCACCATCAGCCGCTGGATCACGCCAGATATACCAGTCGCGTTTGCTGCTTTCCCGACTTGAGCGGGATTCTACAAACCAATCATGCTCATCAGATGTATGATTGGGGACAAAGTCTACAATGAGTTTGATGTTGCGCCGATGGGCTTCATGCAGGAGTGCATCAAAATCATTCAATGTGCCAAACAGTGGATCGATATCAGTATAGTTGGCTATATCATATCCAAAATCGGCCATTGGCGATGGATACACTGGCGATAGCCATACTGCATCTATCCCCAGCCATTCTAAGTAACCGAGCCGTTGCGTAATTCCCGCCAGATCTCCAACACCATCTCCGTTACTATCCATAAAGCTACGAGGATATATCTGATAAACAACTCCGGTCTGCCACCATTTATGCATTTGTGCCATAAACATTTACCCCTAGCAAATACCTTTGAATAATGATTAAGTATCCTTTAACAGGTCCTATCCAAATTGATGCACCTGTGATAGGTCCATAGGACCACCCACATCGCATTCTCCATTGATGTGATTCTATTTATCTTACAATATTGTCATCAATAGTGTTATGTCAACATTAAATTCAGTATCGTAGTACCAGCCGTAATACCTCTTCCATATCTTTCAAAAAAGCTTGGCTGATGAAGATGAGACCACTAATGATACAGGCCAGTTCTACCTATGCCCAATATAGCTCACAACGCCCACTTCAAGAGAAAAAACTCCATGGTTTTCTCCCTGATATTCACAACGCTGATACTTTAAACAAATACTTTTGAGCTTTTGAGATAAACATTGACATGCTTAAGTAAACGCTCTATAATTCATAGGAGAAATGCTAAAATTTAGCCGTAAGCGTGTAACGTTAGCCACCGCATTTTGACTGTTTGATGTTTCGCATCGCAGGAGATTTGCGCCTATGGCTTTTTTTGTTGCCTCGCATGCTCCTCTTGTGTGAAGGATCACATTTCAATAGAGAGGGATAGCAAGGATACCATATGCCGGAAAGCAGCGAGGATATTCAAAATATGGAGGAGGCCGTACTTCTCCCACCTACCCCCGAAGAAGCCCTTGTTTCTTCGCACGATTCTCGTAGAGTACTTCGTTCCCGTGATTTTCGTCTCTTGATTATCGGCTCCTTCCTGGCCTCTTTTGGTCAGCAAATGGTAACCATCGCCATCGGTTGGGAGTTGTATGATCGTACCGGATCCGCCCTTGTTCTTGGCGGCGTGGGACTGGCACAGATTATTCCTGTCATTGTGCTTTTCTTGCCGGCAGGCTATATTATCGACCGCTATAACCGCAAGGCGGTCCTCATTGCCAGTATCATACTCCAGATCCTGGCGATGCTCGGTCTGGCAGCATTATCCTTCACGCACGGGCTACTACTGCTGATCTACCTTTGTTTACTCGCGCTTGGCACAGCTCAATGCTTCAGCCAACCGGTCGGCCAGGTCTTGCTGGCTCAGGTGGTCGATGTGGATGCGTTTGAAGATGCAACGAAGTGGCGCAGTAGCATTACACAATTATCGGCGGTCCTGGGCCCGGCCACAGGTGGCTTTTTGATTGGGCTCTTCAATGGATCTACTGATGTCTATCTGATCAGTACAGTTCTCTCACTCACCTTTATCGTACTGCTGATATTCATGCGTCTTAAGCATCAGCAGGTGCGCAAGGCTGGTCGCCCGGCACCAGGTGAGTTGCTGGAGGGACTACGTTTCCTGAAACATACACAGGTCCTGCTGGCGGCCATTACGTTGGATCTGTTTGCGGTCCTCCTGGGTGGGGCCACGTCGCTCTTGCCGGTCTTCGCCAAAAGTATTCTGCATGTTGGACCCTTCGGCCTGGGCTGGTTACAGGGAGCGGATTCTGTGGGGGCGGTCTGTATGGCGTTGCTACTTGCCTATCGTCCACCTTTCAAGCATGCTGGTCGGACCCTCCTGCTAGCCGTGGCTGGCTTTGGGGTCGCGACTATTGTGTTTGGGCTCTCGCACTGGTTCTGGCTCTCGCTGCTCGCGCTCTTTGTGCTTGGCGGTCTGGATAATATCAGTGTGGTGATTCGCTCGACGCTGGCCCTGGTACGCACCCCCGATGAGATGCGTGGTCGTGTGGGTGCGGTCAGCTCGCTCTTTATTGGAACGTCGAATCAGCTTGGTGGCTTCGAGTCAGGACTGACCGCACAGGTGTTTGGTCCGATCGCTTCGGTGGTCGGCGGCGGAATCGGAACCATCCTGGTTGTGATCCTGGTCGCGACCCTCTGGCCTGATATGCGCAATCTGCGTGCCCTGCGTGAGGATCACAACCAGGATGATCACCATTGATAGATCCTGCGCTGAGGATTGAGGCGCTACGATAGCTAGATCAGGCCCATTTTTGCCTTGAGCGCAAGGATGCGCTGCACCGACTGATTCAGGCGATCCTGTGAGATGCGTCCCGATTGTACGGCCGAGGTCACGGCATTGACGACCGCTGCCAGGCGATCAGGCGCCATTGGACATTCAACGATGTCGTTGCCCGCCAGGATCGCCTGGACAGTTGCCTCGGCGATCGCCTGTGAGGGATCGCTATATCCTTGCTTTTGCATAGCCTGGAGCAATCCACCTGCCTCCATCTGGTCGGTTACGACGACACCTTGATAACCCAGCTGGCCGCGCAGAACCTGGTTTATCAGGACCGGCGAGAGCGAAGCCGGTTTGTTGGCGTCATACGCGGGGACCATGACGTGCGTCGTCATGATCATTCCAGGTTGACGGGCCAGCAGGGCGCGAAACGGTGCGAAGTCTATGGAGTTGAGCTGAGCCTGACTGTGCGTAATGGTCGCCAATCCATTGTCGGGATTGGCCGAGGCGGAGCCGAGACCGGGCCAGTGCTTCAGCGTCCCCTGTACACCGTTCTGCTGTAAACCGTCCAGAAACGCTCCCGCATATTTGGTAACGTCGCCTGGTGTCGAGCCGAACATCCGGCTCTGGTCTATGGCACCCCCTTGATAAACATCAGCCAGCGGGGCGAAGTCGGTGTTGATGCCATTGGCCAGCATGCGCTGAGCAGCTTGACGCGCCTGCGCATACACCTTGTTTGTATCACCTGTCGCGGCCAGGCTGCCAGGCGAAAGAGTAGACCCATAATATGGGGCCAGCCGGTCGACGGTTCCCCCCTCATCGTCTGTCGCTACGATCAGCCGCTGATTGGCATGGGCCTGCATGTCATGTGCCAGTTGCGCCAGTCCGCTCTGGGTACTCGGCATCAGTGCCCCGCCATACTGGGTAAAGATGATGACGTTGGCGATGTCCCATTGTTGCAGAGGCTGATCCAACGCGGAATTATAGCCGTTGGTGTAGACGGGCAGCATAAGCAGCTGGCCGATCTTTTGCGTCTGTGTCATGTGGCTGATATACGCATTGAGACTCTGGTTCTGCTGCCCGCTGACCTGATTGGCAACGGGAGCGTATGTCGCTGATTGTGTAGAAGCTGCCTGGTGAGCATGCACAGTCCCCAGGGTTGAAGACATTGGCCGCTCGGACGTATTTGAGCTGTGCCATATCTGCCCAAACGTAACAACACAGGCGATGCATAGCGCAAGGGTCAGAAGCATGGCGCTATACAGGGAACGTCGTAAGCTCCCGCCAGGAGCCCTTGACTGCTGTTGATAAGGAAATATCATAAAGGATGCCTTTCATTTCCAGAAATCGCTGTCTTTATCTCTATTTCTGCTACTTGTCCGCTTTACAATGAGGACACAGGCATTCATTCCCGGCAATACAGGAACGCACGCGCCATCTCATCGGCTCGGCTGTCGCGAACCCTTTCACATCTCTATTGAAATGTGTGAAACATGGGGACGTGTCATGTGCTCTCTATCGATTGGTAAGGGGGTAGTGGGCCACAATCAATGCGACATTTATGGCCACGCTGTCTCGCGTAAGGAGACAGGCATAGTATGGAGGTCCTACAGGGTCGGAATATATTGGCATCCCCTGCCTTGCTATCGATCAGGCACAGCCACCAGCAAAACCGTGCATGTCGTGAAACCATGCTGGCAGCGCTAGCCACATTACAGACTGATTGACGATAGCATATCAAGAGCCCGCTAGCGATATTTTCCATTACAAGCAGGCTGCGTTGCACACCATAATACCATAACCATAGGTACATTGTCACTACTGCTGACAGCATTCTTCCTTGCCGAGAAGCTCCCCACCTTCCCCCGAAACGGTGCTTTTCCCTCGTCAATACGTGTATATACTTTCTCATTCGCCCACACTTGACATTGTGCATTGGATCAGATAAAATCATCCAAACATGACACATGACTCATCTATCATCCAGTATACATAACAGGAGAAACGAGCCATGGCAACCAACCTCATCATTCCCGGTATTGCGCAACATGCAGTCAAAACTGATCGGTTAACCGTCGCCTATCTCGAAGCTGGCACGGGACCCAACCCGATCGTGCTGGTACATGGGAACTGCTCTTCCGCTCTCTTCTTCCAGGATTTCATGCTCGAACTGGCTGCGACCAATCGCTATACCATCTATGCTCCTGATATGCGTGGGTACGGCGATAGCGAGGTCCTTCCACTCGATGCAACACGTGGTGTTCAGGATTTTTCCGATGACCTGGATGCGTTTGTGCGCGCATTGAAGCTGCCTCCATTTCATCTCCTGGGGTGGTCACTGGGTGGCAATGTCGCAATGCAGTATGCCATCGATTATCCTGGAACCCTGCGCTCGTTGACGCTGGAAGCTCCCGGTTCTCCCTTTGGCTTTGGGGGTACGAAGGAGGCCGATGGTATTCCTATCTGGCCCGATTATGCTGGCAGTGGTGGCGGTACCGCAAATCCAGGTTTCGTGCAGCGACTGCAGCAGGCCGATCGTGGCGGTGACGACGTTTCACCCCGTACGACGATGAATACCTTTTATTTCAAGCCGCCATTCCGAGTAGCTCCTGAACGTGAAGAGATCTTTGTCAGTTCCATCAATTCAACTCGTGTTACACCTGGAAACTATCCGGGTGATTTCACCCCATCTCCTCACTGGCCCAACATGGCACCAGGCACACAGGGGGTCAATAATGCCCTTTCTCCTAAATATCTTCGCCAGGACAACTTCGCACAGTGTCAGGTCAAGCCAGCGGTGCTCTGGCTCCACGGTACCGATGACCAGATTGTCTCCGATACCTCCTTCTTTGACATAGGCTTTCTTGGGCAGATCGGGGCGGTCCCGGGTTGGCCTGGTGCTGAGATATATCCGCCACAACCAATGAAGACACAGGTGCGCACAGTCCTGGATCGTTACAGCGCCAATGGCGGTCATTATAAAGAAGTCGCTTTGCCCGATTGTGGACACTCTCCGCACATTGAGAAACAGGCAGAGGTCATAAACATCTTTACAGCGTTCGTGGATGAGGCATGAGGAATTTTGGGAGCATCTGAAAAAAGGTAGTGCCTGAGATCTCAGGCACCACCTTTTTTCAGGTGCTTCATGTTATTCAGTTAATGAGAGGAAACCTCTACCTGACCGAAACGGCGCTGGTGGCATCCACTGGATTTAGGGGATCTTCACCGTCTGGTACACCAGGTGTAAATTTAACCTGGCTCACACATATTAAGAGCGCTAATACAAAACACAATACCCCACCTATGGCCAGCGTGTGTTGGGCACCGATGATTCCTGATACCCAACCAGATGCCAGATTTCCAAATGGAGCGATGCCAAAGATGATCAGTGCCAGAATGCTCAGTACACGGCCCCTCATCGCTTCAGGCACTAATGTCTGCACGGCCGTATTGGCTATGGTCGAAGACATCACCATACATACACCCACCAGAACGAGCAAACTACAGGCAATCTGTATATTGAACATCATCGAAAATGCGACGCAGGCCAGTCCGCCGATTGAGCAGGTCCAAACGAGCATGCGCGAGCCGTTTACCATGCGACGGGTTAACATGACGACCAGCAATGAACCCGTCAGGGCTCCAATACCAACCGCTGAGTTCAGTTCACCCAGACCAATGGCACCTGTGTGAAAAACGTCGCGCGCGAAAAGCGGGAGCAGTGCCGCGAAAGGATAGACCAGGAAAGCAATCACCAGTTGCAGCAACAGGATCATCCTTAGCACTTTATGCTGCACCGTATATCTTAAACCTTCACTCAGATCCTTCAAAACGCGCTGTTTAGCACTCGTCCGGCTGCTCTGCACCCCAAACTTCATGACCAGTAAGGGTACAATGACAAACACATAACTTAATGCGTTCAGGTAGTACGCTCCGGCAATGCCGACCAGCCCGATTGAGATGCCGCCTACAGCAGGGCCAATGACCCGTGATAGATTAAACTGGACCGAGTTCAAGGCAATTCCCTGTTTCAGGTCTTCCCGAGGTACCAGATCTCCGATGAAGGCCTGCCAGGCTGGAAAACCAATACAGCTGAATATGCCATTGAGTAGCGCCAGGGCAATGATCTGCCAGACGGTAATCAGGTGCAGCGTGGTCAACACTCCCAGTAGAAGTGCCGTCACCATATACACAATTTGTACCACAGTGATTAGCCAGCGACGATTCAGGCGATCCACAATAACTCCTCCAAATAGTGAGAAGAGAATGTTCGGGGCTGTCGCGGCAAATACAACCAGCCCGAGCAACAAGGCAGAATTGGTCATCTGCAATACCTGCCAGCCCTGCCCCACCGATTGGATCCAGAATCCCATGCTGGAAAGAAATGAGCCAAAGAGGAAGATGCCAAATGTTTTATCAGTAAGAAGACGAAGAAAAGCGGGCGTTTGAAAATGTCGTTTGACGATCAGCGCATTCACAGTAAAGAGGTCCTTCTAGATTTTAAACAGCATAAAATTAAGAGTGTGTTCTGTATTACTCAGTGAAGGCACAGGACGACCCGGGGGTAGCGTATGCGAGTATGATGGAGGGCAGAATGCGCGCTCTCAATGCGCGAAGGATTCATATGCATAAAAAAGCAGACATTGCTATAAGATTTCAATAGAAAATGAAAAGCGTAACTGAACAACTCTGTCCAGAACCAACCTCTCAACCCATGTTCCATCAGAGGCTATAAGCAATACAAAACAAGAATTTATAAAGAAAAGGTTTTCTTCTCTTATTTTAGGCATAATACTAAAGCGAAAACAATGGATAATGTATCTATAATAAAGGCAACCCTTATGTATACACAGTGATTCAATGCTATGTGAAGTATCCGCAAATGGCTTTTTTATGCGCCCACAATCCTACGTCTTTATGGGTAGAGTTACCTTTCACCTTTTTCAACCATAAGGACTATGCGTCAAAGCATGTCAAGTCCAGCCTCCCTGCCCAGCAGGGCATAGATGGCTGCGATATCTTGTTCACCTCTGCCTTCTTCCATAGCCTGCTCATAGTAGCGGGTCGCCAGGGAGAAGAGGGGCGTTGGACAGCCAGTATTCCTGGCAAAGGCGTCGATCAGTTCGATGACTTCATGCATGGTCTGAATTGGTCCAGGGGCTGGAGGTAGATAGCTCCCCTGCGACATCATGAGGGCCCGGGTTGTAAAGGCGGTCGAGCCGGCGATGCTAGGACTGATAACATTCAGCATCAGTTCTGGATCGAGGTTCGCTTTGGCACCCAGGACCATCGCTTCTGCGGCGGCTACATTGTGAACCGCCAGCAGTAAATTCGCGATGTATTTCATCTTCATTCCCGCCCCAAAGGATCCCAGATAAAAGCTATTGCTGGCAATGGCCTCAAGGACTGGAAGACATTGTTCGTACACCGCTTTTTCTCCGCTGGCAAAAAGAACAGCCTGTTTGGCGGCAGCCATCATCGGACTTCCACTGATAGGGCAATCTAACATACGAGCTTGCCTTGACTGGAGTGCCTGACGCTGCTGCTCCTTTACTTCGATAGTTGCTGTGCTCAAATCGATGACAACCAGGTTGTTATGCGCGCCATAAATGAGTCCCGATGGACCGGTGAAGGCATCATGAAAGTCAGCTTCGTGTAAACAGGTGATAACAACATCGGAGCGCTCTGCTACCTCTCGACATGAGCCGGCGGCCACGCCCCCTGAGCCAGTGAAGGGATTCATGTCTCCACGGCGGTAGCCCATCACCGGTAATCCGGCCTCGATCAAGTTCTTTGCAATGGGCAGTCCTATTCTGCCAAGTCCAATGATGCCAACGTTCATACCTTTTCCCTTCTTCACAACTGCTGCAGAAAAACTCAATGCGTTTCTGTGAAAAGCTTCGGAGGTTGAAGGCTTATCCCATCAGCCCGGCGGGAGGGAGAACACCCCATTTGTTGACTGCCTCGGGGCTGTCCTTCCACACTTTGGGTTTTTGGGGAAAGTCTTCATGCCAGGGGCGAGGCTCAAAATAACCAATATCCTCGTTGCTGAGGATATCGATTTCCGTGAAGAGCTCTACCAGGTTATGGTCGGGGTCATAATGATACGTGAAGATGTTGTGTCCTATGCCATGGCGCCCGGGTCCCCAGGCTAACGGGAGGTGATGCTTGTTCAGCCAGTCGCAGGCGCTCTGCACTTGCGCCCAGTCGCGTAATTCAAAGGCAACGTGGAACATCTCGTTCTTGCGTTTGGACTGCAAAAAGTTCATGGTATGGTGATCGATATTGCAACGCATGAAGACAAAGAAATCTTCGAGCCAGTCGGAGACACGGAATCCTAATATCTGCTGATAAAAAGCGACGATTTTCTTCACGTCGCTCACGTACATAGCCACATGCCCCAACTTCACCGGTACGATCCCCGTGCCTCCAAATCCGTTGCTCACATGCTCGGTATCGACATAGAGCTGGATGAGATTGCCATCGGGATCAGAGAGTTGCAGGAGTTCCGGGATGCCTGGCTGTGCGTCGCTCATAAGCTCACTCTCGATTCCCGCCTCGTGAAGCTGCCTGGCGGCATCCCGCAATGAAACACTATGATCGAGCTGAAACGCGACGTGGTGCAGGCGGTTTTCCCTCGCGGGCGTGAGGATAACGCTATGGTGATCGACACCACAGCTCAGGTAGGCAGTGCCGTCACCGCCTCGCGTCGTAAGCGTCAGTCCTAAAACATCTGTATAGTATGCCAGCAATCTGTCAAGATTCGTCGTGTGAAACGCGACATGACCGATCTTTGCAACGTGTACCATAAAACAGGTTCTCCTTCGCTACACAGAACTTTGTCAGGTTGATACCGAGCTCCTTATGGGATCCATTGAGCATATCCACTGTGCTTAATATACTAATATATCTATGAAAAGAGAATATTTTTCTAGCAAAGAACAAATCATTACACCGACGGAACAAGATGAGATATACATAAGAAGTGTAGAAAAAGAAAACGCGTTTGTCAAGCGTGTATACTAGAGGAAACTATGCAACATCGCAAACCTTCCCAATAGACATAAAAATGGTCTCGCTTATCCATGTTTTGGGAGCATGGGAGCAGCATGCGCTTTTCAAAAAGACAATCATCCGTCTGTCCGATATATAGAGCTACCTGACAGCCTTACTTCTGGCTGTTCTTTGAAAACGATGATTCAGGAGATAGCGTCTCCACATTCAGATAGACCCCAAATGGAGCAAGAGCTTGCACGGAAGAAAAAGACAGGATAGGATATAGCAAATGTATCTGTATTCACCACGCAAGGAATATATTTCATATGATCGCATTAATAAAACGGCTCTTAAAAATTCGCATTGTTCGCTACGCCCTGGTCGGTGGCGTCGGCATCCTTATCAATGAAGGCGCGCTGTTCTGCTTTATGCATCTGCTGGCTCTAGGGCTCTCTACAAAGAGCATCTTCCTCTACCCTGCCTCCTGGTTCTGCGCCTTTGAGATCAGCAACCTCACGAATTTCACGCTGAACCAGTTTTTCACCTATAGTGAGCAGGTCAAAGATATTCACGGCTGGGAATGGGTACGGCGCGCCTTTAAAGGTCAGTTAGCCAGCATCTCAGCCATGCTCATCTCCCTCGCTGTTTCGTGGGCCCTGTACTTTACCCTGCACATCGACCCATATATAGCCAGCTTCATCGGCATGGTTGCGCAGTTTTTCTATAACTTCTTTATCTCAAACAAGCTGGTCTTCCGCGCCATCGAACAAAAATCGGTAGAGCCAGTTGAGGACGCGATCCTTGCCATCAATGAGATAGAGTAATCACGCCTCAAACTGGACACCGCTGGAAAGCCCTCTTTGAGAGGACTTTCCAGCGAGACAGTACTACTCATTGATAAGAAAAATGTGTAGATAACGCGGTCCGTGGACGCCTTCGACGCGGTTTAATTCTATATCACTTGTCGCCGAGGGACCTGAGATAAAGGTCAGCGGGTGCTTGGCGCTCGTTTGTAAGCGCTCGATGGCCTCGGGAACCAACCCTACTACCTGCTCAGCGCGCACAATACAGAGATGGCGATCAGGCACCAATGACAGAGCACGCCGTCCCTGCCACCTGCCGCCATCTAATACGATGGTGCCGGTCTGGGAGATCGCCAGGGCGCAACCGGTAATGACCCCGTCTACCCCGTCTAATTCCGATAGAGAGAGCGGTGGTTCATCACGCACTACCACCAGTTGAGCAGGATGCAATGCTTCAGGAAGATCAGAGGGAACGGCCAGTCTCTGAATACCATGCTGCTGACAGATGTCGGTTAAAGCCTGCGGCAGCGCTTCCATACTGGTCATCGTCACCTCAGCTTTGTAATCGGTCAATCGCTCGATAAAGTCTTGTAGCAGGGAAGATCTCTCCCGGTCATCATGCACACGAAACGTGGGCTGATGAGGGTCCGGCTCAGGGGCATTGGCCAGGGCTCTCCGGATACGCAGTAACATCTCCTCTCTGGCTGGATTGCTCATGCCTGTTCCCCTTTCTGGTGTTCTTGCCACCAATCGCGAAAACTCTGCTTTGGCACCGGGGCCAGGTCACGCGCCATGGTCCAGCCAGCGAGTTGACCCGGAAGATGATCAATCACGCCGTTATGCATAAAAAGACCCTGCCCCCGCCGGGCCAGTTGTTGCGCCCGAGCATATTTTTTGGGACTGGCAAAAATACGTGCCAGCTGCCTCATCGCCAACGCTTCCGGATTCAAGGGGGAGGTCTTGCGAACTACTTCTCCGCGCAGATGCAAGAGCACCTGGGGAATATTAATGCTGACCGGGCAGACTTCATAGCACGCTCCACAGAGACTGGAGGCATAGGGGAGCGACTTCGCCTGCTCGATCCCCACAAGCTGGGGCGTCAGGATGGCACCGATCGGCCCAGGATACACGGAGCCATAGGCATGACCACCGGTACGTGAATAGACGGGACAGATATTCAGACAGGCGCTGCAGCGAATACAGTGCAGCGTCTGACGACCGATGTCATCCGCCAGCACCTGTGTTCGTCCATTATCCAGCAAGACCAGGTGGAACGCCTGTGGACCATCTCCGGCGGTGACGCCGGTCCACAAACTGGTATAGGGATTCATGCGCTCGCCTGTTGAACTGCGTGGGAGCAACTGCAAAAAAACTTCAAGATCCTGGAATCTAGGGAGAAGTTTCTCGATCCCCATCACGGTAATCAGCGTCTGCGGCAGCGTCAGGCACATGCGGCCATTCCCCTCGCTCTCAACTACACCGATGGTTCCCGTCTCCGCGATCGCAAAGTTGGCGCCGCTAATTGCCACCGGCGTCGTGAGAAATTGTGTACGTAGATAGCGCCGGGCCGCCGCCGCGATCTCATTGGGCTCATCCGAGAGCTCTTGCCCCTGCGCAATCGTGCGCTGAAAGAGATCGCGAATCTCGCTGCGGTTCTTATGAATGGCCGGGACCAGAATGTGGGAAGATTTCTCCTGTGCCAGTTGAATAATCAACTCCGCCAGGTCCGTCTCTACGGCCTGAATCCCCGCCTGCGCCAGTGCATCGTTCAGGTGGATCTCATCAGTGGTCATCGATTTCACCTTGACGACGCGTTCCGCCCCCACGCCCTGCACAATCTCGGTGACGAGCCGATTGGCCTCCTGCGCGTCCCTGGCCCAGTGAACCTGTCCGCCCGCTCGTTGCACCGCATCCTCCAGCTGGAGCAGATATTCATCGAGATGGTACATCACCTGTGCTTTAATCGCCGATCCCGCGCTCCTCAGTGCTTCCCAATCAGGCAGCTCTCCGACAACCGCGGCTCGTTTCTGACGAATCGTACTGGTCGCCTTGCCCATATTGCGCCGGAGCTGGGAATTTGCCAGTGCCGACCGGGCCATAAGCGGGAAAAATGGTAATGGTTGAGGGCGCGCACTCATTGTGTCACCTCACTTTCCGTCTCCATCAGAATCTCCGCCAGGTGGATCGTTCCCACACCCGCTCTTTGCCGCGATAGCCCACCCCCGATATGGAGCAGGCAGGAAGTATCGGCGGAACAGACGACCTCGGCCTTCGTATCGAGCACACACCGTATCTTGTCGCCCAGCATGGCCAGCGATGTATCGGCATTCTTGACGGCAAACGTCCCCCCAAATCCACAGCACTCACGTGCATCGGGCAACTCCACCAGGTCGATCCCTTTTACCGCCCGCAATAATTGCAGAGGCGCATCACCGACGTGCAAGACCCGCAAGCTGTGGCACGTTGGATGATACGTCACCCGATGTGGATAGTAAGCACCCACATCAGTCAGCCCTTCATGCCGTACTAGAAATTCAGAGAGCTCATACACACAAGGGATCAGTTGCTCGACATCGGCGATCAATGCCTGGTCGCCAGAAAGTTTCGCCGCCGCTGGATAGAGCTCACGTACCATCCCCACACATGAAGCTGAAGGGGCAACCACCACATCAGCATGTTGGAACACATCAACGAAATGACGAACCAGCGGTATCGCCTCACGTTGATAGCCAGTATTAAAGTGCATCTGTCCACAACAGGTCTGGGCTGCCGGAAAATCTACCTCATATCCGAGACGCTCCAGCAAACGGGTCGTGGCGATACCCACCCGGGGAAACAGGGTGTCATTAAAACAGGTGATAAAGAGGGCAATCCGCATGAATCAACCTTCCTCTTATAAGATCACAACATCGTGAACCTGAAATAAATAGAACAGGAAAAATCCCTGAAGATATGGCGGCGGAAGCCGATAAGTATTCCCGCGAGACACCGGCCCCATCGAACCATAAATAATTACGGCGCAGTTCGTACGCTTATATCATACCGTAGCCATGCCAGAGAAAACAGGCGCAATGATAGCAAAATAGGAATTGACTGATGAAAATGGCAGTCAATTCCTATTTTTTAGATACCAGGTATTCTGTCAGGCGCGCAGGTTTTTCCTGCGCATAAGCATTGTGAACATTTGACGTGAACTATGCACTCGCCTTTTTATACAGGGTGTACCAGGTGTCGTCATAGTAGGGCGAGAACATGTGCCCCGGCATCCGGCTGCTGATGAAGTCGTTATGGCCGTTGAGATACCATGCGTCGCCGATCTTGATGAACCAGGGACCTCCACTGGAGCCACCATTCATATTGCAAGGGATAGAGACCACATTGCCCTCACCGAAGCGCCAGCTTGTGCCCGATCCACCTTCGCACGATTGCCTGGTCTGACCATCGAATGGAGGCATGGCGGGATATCCATAGGCGTAGAAGACCTGGTCGACGGACTGGTTATACGCCCAGCCCGCACCTCCGACAACATCGGTCAGCAGACCCTGATTATTCGCGGCCACGATGGCCATGCCAAAGTCATAATGAAAATTATTTGGCTTCGCGTCGATCCATTCAGAAGGAACCTCCAGATCGTGCGCGGCCCAGCAACCATACGGCGTATTGCCGTTATCATATTGAGGACAGAAGATGACATTTTGCATCCACTCGCCATACTGGTAAAAACAGTGGCCGGCCGTGTCGACAACGCTGCGGTTGCGGCTCGTGACGGCGGTACCACTGCACGACATGTTCTGGCCGGCGTTGTTCGTGAAGAAGACCTTTCCCACAGTCGAGAGGGGATACGAAAGGCCCGCATCACGTGGAGGTTGTCCCTGCTGGAGAGTTGCTTTGCCTTGACGTGTGGCCGTACTTTTTTCCAGGATCTGACTGGAAACCGTGCCGCTTTGGACATCATCTTCCGTGGCGTTGCGCATCGCTGCTACTGTCCAGTGCTGAACAGCCGCGTCGGACGTCGTATCGATGTGATGGTCAACGATCGAGTCTGAGGAAGGGAATACCCAGGAATAGAGATCAGGTCCAAATACCACCAGATACACCACGTAGGCACAGGCAAGAACGCTCAGAAAGCTCCGCTCAACCAGCAATGGATGGATGCGCCTGGGCTGTTGCGACATGATACCTTGTTCTCTCTTTCATCACGCCCGCTACGAACGAGGCGTCTTGGGATGATGTTTATCCTGGCCGAGAGCATCGACCTTCGGCATTGTGGCAGGCTGCGCCTGGCGCATTTTGTCAGCGGTCCAATAATCCCGAACCGTATCAGGCGAGGTTGATATAGAATGCCGTGCAGTCTTTTTGGCAGCGCCTGGTTTCGTCAGGCGCCTCCAGGCGACCAGCACGCCAAGAAGAATGGTGCCAAGTAAGGACACCCGGATAAACCGAGACATGATGCTTCCTTCTTTCAAAAAGAAAGTCCTTATGAATCGCATGCGCATGCAGGCAATCCCAACAATGACTTCCAGGAAAAGCGTTTTGCTCGAGAATAGGAATATAAGTCATTACATATAAGTATACCAGCATTCGCTGATTTAAAGAAGCCCTCCAGCCAAAAATCATACTCTGCAGGAAGCATCTTGCTGGTCATCATAGAGATCTGCTCAGGAGAGCTAGCTCTGTGCATCGGCAAGGTGCTCAGCTAGCGGCAAAGCACGCGCGGCACGAGCTGCCCATAGAGAAGGCTCGGATACAATCTCTATCCGAGCCAACGGGGTGCGTTCACGGATGTGATCCAGCACGCGCTCACGATAGGGGATCTCGTGGACAAACAGGCCTCCAACAAGTGCCAGCGGCACACCCTGGCGGGAAAAATCCAGGCGCGAGCAGACCGCGTTGCAGGTGCAGGCCAGTTCATAGGCGTTGCGCTCTATAATGTCCTGCGCTATCTCGTCCCCCGCTCGGGCTACCTCAAACACGATACGCGAGAGGCGCGCTACATTAGCTCTACCGGCCTGCGCGTACACCCGGCTGATAACCTCTTCAGCTCGGCTCAAGTTCCACTCATGCAAAATGGCATCCAGCAGGGATGTCGGCTGACCACGACCATCGGCGAATTGCAGCGCGGCAACCAATGCATTCTGTCCTATGGTATAACCACTGCCTTCGTTCCCCAATAGATACCCCCAGCCACCGGCCCGCGCCTTGCGTCCTTCCGTGTTACGTCCCAGCACGATCGAGCCAGTTCCAGCAATGATGGCCACACCAACCCGCTGCTCCAGTGCGCATAGACCCAGTTCCGCATCGTTCGTGATATGGATCACCTCAGCGCATGAACTCAGCGCAGGCAGCAGCGCATCAATATGCTCCTGTCGCGCCACACCGGCTATGCCTAGCCAGGCTTTTCCGATCGGCAACGAACAGCCAGCTGTCCGCGCCGCTGCTTCGATCGCTTCACGCATGCGTTGCGTCGCCACCTCCAGTCCAACCTGCGTAAAATTGGAACCTTCAGCCAGGCCATGTCCGACCTCCTGTCCTTCGGGGTCAACAATAGTGGCGTACGTTTTGCTACCACCGCTATCCAGGCCGAGGAAGAAATCATGCGCTATCTCTTTGCCAGAGATCTGCTTCTGTGGAGGAACCATACGAAACCTTTCTAGCACGAGAATCACGCTTGTGCACCAGCTCTTGTTCAACTATTCTTTAATATGCAGCTGGGCACGAGTTGTGCCACCACCCCTTGCCAGCACACATATACATAACGTATGCTATTGGCAGCAATGAGCAAACAATTTACGCCTTATGCAAAAAGGAGGAGCGTGCCCTCTTCGCCTGGATGCGAGAGCCCTGGCACGCATTCATGCATGAAACAGATATATCAACCGATGCACGGCAAAATTTGCCTGGTGACCGGCGCGACTTCAGGGATTGGCAAAGCTACAGCTATCGGACTGGCGAGACAAGGAGCAACGGTGGTCATCGTTGCGCGCAATCAGACCAAAGGCGAGGCGGCACGCCAGGAGATCCAGGTCACTAGCGGGAATACCGCGGTCGACCTCTTGCTCGCTGATCTCTCATCCCAGGCATCCGTTCATCAACTGGCCGCCACTTTTCTGGAGCGCTATGAGCATCTGCACGTCCTCATTAACAACGCAGGCGTCTTTCTGACGAAACGAACCCTCACAGTAGATCATCTGGAAATGACCTTCGCGGTCAATCATCTGGCCCCCTTTCTGCTCACACAGCTGCTGCTTGAGCGCTTGAAAGCCAGCGCATCGGCGCGGATTGTGAATGTCTGTTCAGGCGCGCACTATACAGCCCATCTCCAGATGCAGGATCTGCAATTGCAGCAGGGCTACAATGTCTGGCGCGCCTATGCGCAATCAAAACTCGCCATGCTCTTATGCTCATATAAGCTGGCGCGCCAGTTAGAGGGCAGCGGCGTAACGCTTAATTGCCTCAATCCCGGCTTCGTATTCACCAACATGGGCATGTCTAACGTCGGACCCCGCGCGCAGTCGGTGGCGAAGGCAATACTATCATGCCTGGGCTCCAGCCCGGAAAAGGGCGCCCTCACCTCTCTCTACCTGGCTATGTCGCCCGAGGTTGAGCAGGTCACGGGAAAATATTTTGATAAGCTGGTCCCGAAACGAACATCTAAAGAATCGTATGACCAGGCATTACAAGAGCAGGTGTGGGCAGCAAGCATGCAACTGGTTAAGCTGCCCATGGAGGCCTGATAACGCTAACCCTCCTGACTATTGGGCAGGATCAACGTTTTGACGCCTTCACCGCGCCGTACCAGGCTGAGCGCCCGCTCAATGTCTGTTAGCGGCAGGGCCGCCGTCAATATGGCCTGGGTATCGATCACGCCTGCGTTGATAAGATCGAGCGCCGCTTGAAACGAGAACAGCACCGCCATCGAACCCACGATGGTGATCTCCTCATTGTAGATGCGAAATGGTGAAAGAGAGACGCGGGCCTCGTGCGGCGCCACGCCGAACATCATAAATTTGCCGCCGCGCTTGACCGCCATGAATGCCTGCTCGATCGCTACCGCCACCCCGGTTGCGTCAATGACACAGTGGAAGCCGCCTGGCTCTTCCTTGATGACCTGCTGAATACTGGTGTAGGTGTGGGTCGCCCCCAACTGCTCCGCCCTCGCCAGGCGCTTCTCATTGGTATCCACCACCGTGATCCGCGAGGCGCCTCCTCGTCGTGCCAGTTGCAAGAGCAGCAATCCCATCGTTCCCGCACCCACAATCAGAAACGTATCACCCGATCTGGGTTGAAGACTATGCATGCCATGCACGGCACAGGAGACCGGCTCGATCAGCGCCGCCTCGCGCAGTGAAAGCGTATCGGGCAACAGATACGCTTTCGAGACCGGCACGGTCACGTATTCAGCCAGGGCTCCGTTGCGCGTAACCCCTAAGGCCTCGTAGTGCAGGCACAGATTTTCATGACCTGTGCGGCACTGCTCACAGTGGCCACAGGGAAGATTCGGCTCGATCGCTACCCTGCTCCCGACCTTCACGCCCGTCTTCTCCCCGGCCTCGTTCATCTGCGCGACATTACTTCCAAGCGCCACCACCTCACCAGCGAACTCGTGACCGGGCACAAGCGGGTAACGGGCCAGAGGAGAATCACCATCAATAAGATGCAGATCGGTCCCACAAAGGCCACAGGCTCCTACCCGTATCAACAATTCATCTGGCAATGGAACGGGATCTGGCACCTCTCCAACACGAATGTTGCCAGGTGTGTCGATGATTACGGCTCGCATATTCAACCTCTCTATTTCCAGTTACAACAATCAAGTTTGTCTATTATATTACTTCAACGCCCCACCTGTCATACCACGTACCAGGTGGCGCTGCGCATACATTCCCAGTATCACCGGCACGAGAATAATGCCCGTGGCCAAAGCCGAGATTTTGGCCAGAAACAAATCTTGATTGCTGGAGAAAACAGCTACCATGACCGGCAACGTGGGCGATTGTGTGTAGGTTAACGTTGTGGCGAAGAAGAAGTCATTCCAGGCGAAAATGATGGCCAGCAGCGCCGCCGCCACCAGGCCTGGGGCGGCCATCGGAATGACGATGTTCACAATGGTACCGATGGTACCATTACCATCCAGCCAGGCGCTTTCTAACACTTCCTTCGGTAAATCCAGAAAGTATGAGCGAGCCATCCAGATAATCAATGGCAGATTCATCGCCGTGTAGACGATAATCAGGGTGAACAGGTTATCAAGTAGATTCAGACGTGAGACGATCACATACAATGGAATCAGGATGGCGGCAAACGGCATGAAACGCGTCGAGAGCACAAAGAAGAGCATGTCGTTTGAGGATTTTTTGCGCATCTGAAATACCATGCAGTAGGCGGCGGGAATGCCAAGCAGCATCGCGATGGCTGTTGACACCAGAGATGCGACGACACTATTAAACAGATAGGCGCTAAACCCACCGTTGATGGCGATCATGAATTGATCCAGCGTTGGACGAAAAATAAGTTCAGGTGCCGAGGTGTAGGCATCCGCTTCCTGCTTGAAGCCGGTAATCACCATCCAGATCACAGGAAAAATCATGAGGAACACCAGTATATAGGTGATGACGGTCCAGAATAGCCGCGACCATTTTTTCATTGCTACCATTCCGCTACCCCCTTTCCTCAGCAGTATTATCCGCCGTGAAGTGCAACATTCCTCTGGCGGCCAGAATCGCGATGACAACGCCAATCACACCCAGCGCCGCCGCCTGCCCGATCTGCCAGGAACTGAAGGCGGTCTTATAGGTATAGTAGGGCAGTGTATTGGTGGCAACTCCCGGTCCTCCACCGGTCGTCAGGTAGATCTCTCCAAAGGTCTGAAAGATAAAGATGGTTCCAAACAAAAGAGCGACTTCGTAGGAGCGCCGCAGCATAGGGAAGATGATACCCCAGAATGTCATCCAGGACCCACTGCCATCTACCCGCGCGGCTTCGATGACCTCTTCAGGAATGGATTGCAGACCCGCCAGCAGGACAAGCATCACAAAGGGGGTCCACTCCCAGGCCACGATACAGGTGACGCTCTCCAGAGGAAAAGCAGAGAACCAGGGCACCGCTGGCAGGCCAATCGTATGCAATCCCCAATCGATGATGCCGAAGGTTGGACTGAGCATCAGATTTTTCCAGATCAAAGCCATCACCGATGGGGTTACCAGAAACGGTGTCGTGACCAGCGCACGCAATACGTTTTTGCCCCCGATTGGCCGGTTGAGCAGTAGGGCCAGCACTGTTCCCACAACGATAGCCAGGGCGATGGCCCCAAATACCAGTTCTATGGTATGCCCGATCACGGGCCAGAATGATGGATCACTTACGAACTCGTTCACATAGTTGGCGAGACCGACGAATGGGAATCCCAGTTCTGGCTGCAGCAGGTTCCAGGAATGAAGGCTAAACCAGAGGGCAAGGACAAATGGGATCTGGGTCATGATAAGCATAAAGAGAAACGCCGGAATGTGCAGCCATGTGATTCTTCGTCTGACTGAAGGGGTGGGAGGAGAAACCCCTGCTCGCACGTGCGATGATATCCTGTTCTCTCCCTGTTTGCCACGCCGTATGGCAAGAGACATCCAATTCATAGCACCACCTTCCCTGTGATCACTCGATCTCTTACATCATCGTAGTACCTGTCGCGCCGGAGGAACCTTCCTGAGAAGGGAACACTCCCTCCGGCGCGGCAATCTGGCGATATCGTACCGCTACGATTAATATCCGGCGGTATTACTCTTATTGACCTGCGAGGAGAGCAGTTGGTCGGATTGCTGTAGTGCCTGGCTCACAGTCATTTTTCCGGCGATCACCGCTGAAATGTTTTCACTGACCTGCTGCCCTACCGATTCAAACTGTGGTATGCCCACATATTGAATGCCATGATAGGGGACAGGATTGGCCGTCGGCTGGTCTGGCGTCGCCGTGTTGATCGAGTCGAGCGCGATCTGGGCAAAGGGCGCGGCCTTCTGGTAGTTGGGATTCTGATAGATAGAGGTACGTGTACCGGGGGGAACGTTGGCCCAGCCAAAGGTTTTTCCGGCCAGGGTCAGATACTGCGGGCTCGTCGCCCAGGTGATAAATTGGAAGGCGGCATCCTTATGTTGGCTGCTCTTGACGAGACCCAGCGACCAGGCCCACAGCCAGCGGCTACCATTGGTGGTGACCTTTGTTGGCGCATAGGCATAGCCAACCTGCCCGGCGACCTTGGACTGAGAAGGGGTCTCCAGCACGCCCGCCAGAGAGGTCGCGTCATAGTACATCGCGGCTTTGCCCTGTGACATCAGGCTCAAGCACTCCTGCCAGCCTGAGGTTGATGCGCCCGGCTCACCATACTTCTGCAACAGGGTGACGTAATCCGTCACAGCCTGCTGAACGGCCGGTTTGGAAAGCTGCGGCTGCCAGTTGTTGTCGAACCAGCTCCCACCATAGGTGTTGATCATGGTATCAAGAGGAGCCATATTCATGCCCCACCCGGCCTGCCCGCGTAAGACAATGCCGGATACGCCGTGCGCGGGATCATTGAGCTCCTGCGCGAACTGCTTGATCTGATCCCAGGTGGGATGTTCTGGCATGGTGAGATGGTGTTGAGCAAAAATCTGCTTGTTATACATCATCATGCTACTCTCACCATAAAAGGGCACCGCGTAGGGATGCTTCTGATAGGAGAGGGAGGACATAATGGGCTTGAGCAGATCATCATAGTTGTAACTGCTCTTATCCTGCGCCGACATTTTGCCAAAATAGGGTGAGAGGTCATCTAACCAGCCATTATGCGCCCAGATAGGGGTCTCATAACTTCCAATGGTGGCGATGTCAAACTTTCCAGCGTTGGTGGCGACATCTTGTGTCACCTTAGAACGCAGATCATTCTCTGGCAGCGTGACAAAGTTGATCTTGATGGTGGGGTGATCTTTCTCAAAAACCTGTTTGGTGAGTTGCTCCATCTGCACCATCTGTCCATTATTGACGGTGGCGACGGTAAGCGTGGTTGTATTCGATGAGGATGATGATGACTGGCTGGATGGAGCACATGCAACCAATCCGGCAAGAAGCAAGGTAAAACCCGTGAGTATAGTAATGATCCGTGGGATAACCTTCATTGTATATTCCTCCATGATCTGTCTGGACCACTCAAGACTGACGATGTCTGAGAAAAACTCAACACGGCATGTGTAGGAATTAGGGCGCAAACCAGGCTCGGGTCTTCTGGACGAGCGCTTCCTTTCTCTTCATTAAGAAAAATGTGCGCCAGAAAAAAATACAACGAGCTACGAGTAAAGGTTACTCTGTTTGAGAATGGTAGGTAGATATGGTATAGTCAGAAAAACGATTAGCTAATCGTTTTTCTGACTATACCATACAATATTTGCATTTGTCAAGGCGCGTTATATGAATTCCGTAGCTAGAGATGCTTTGCTCCTTGACAGGATGGGCTATCTATGATACGTTCACAATAGCTGCCAGCATAACGATTAGCTAGCGGCAGGTGAACGTACACCACTATGCATAACCAGCGAGAGGAGACCATATAGCGATGTCTGCTGAGCGTTCAGTTACTATCAAGGATGTCGCTGCCCATGCCGCGGTCTCCGTGGCGACAGTTTCGGCCGTGATGAATGAAAACAAGTATGTGAGCCCCGAACTGGCGCAGCGCGTGCGCGCCAGCATTGCCGCGTTAGGGTATAAACGCAATAACTTTGCGCGTGGATTAAAGACACAGGTCAGCCATAGTATAGGACTCGTTATCCCCGATATCATGAACCCTTTCTATACCAACATCGCGCGGGGCGTCGAAGATGTGACCCATACCCATAATTATTCTTTGATTATCGGGAATACAGATGAAGACCCTGAGAAAGAGAAAAAATATCTTCACCTGCTGGACAGCAAGCAGGCCGATGGCCTCATTATTGCCGTGACGGATCATAGTTTCGAATATTTACAGGAGCTCCCTCTTCAGAATCTCGCCCTGGTCGGGATTGACCGTTCGTTGATTGAGTTGGGTATCGATACGGTCCTGGTAAATAATACTGTGGGCACCAGAACCGCTATAGAACATCTCATCGGACTCGGCCATCGGCGTATCGGGCTGGTGACGGGGGCGCGTGGCATTACACCCACGGAAGAACGTCTGGTGGGATACACTGAAGCGCTCGAAAAACATGGCATCGCGGTTGATCCAGCTCTGATTGCGACGGCCCGTGCGCGCGTAGATGGAGGAGAACGTGGAGCGCACCAGCTCCTCACCCTCGAAGACCGGCCAACAGCCCTCTTCTTGATGGATGGAACCATGGTCATTGGCGCCATGCGGGCGATCGCGCAGCTTGGCCTGCGCTGCCCGGAAGAGATCGCCCTGATCTGCTTTGATGATTTCGCCTGGGCTCCGGTGATGCGCCCCCATCTAACGGTCGTTGATCAACCAACATATGAGATTGGGAAACAGGCTGCCCATCTTCTCTTTGAACGCCTGCAGCATCAAGAACGAGCGCCAAGAGAGGTACGCCTGCAAACTCGCTTCATTGTGCGTGAATCGTGTGGATCACACCTCCGTTCTCCTGACGCCCTCTCCCGGTTTCATGCCTGAGTTGCCTTAACGATAGAGCATGCACTTGTTGTGAGAGGTGACTTGCAAAAAAAACCATTTTGCACAACAACATACGGCTTAGAATACCCTCATATACAGACGTTACCACCATTGACATCCCGTACAGTAAATGGGTATACTGAACAAGAAATCAAATGTTATATTTGCATCCAGGAGAATACAACAATGACCAGGAACACGGGGCACTAGAACCGTTGCCATTGCACCGATCGCAAGAAATATCGTTTCTTTGTGATGATGATGTAACCCTTCTATTGCTTGTGGCCTGTGTCTTTGCATCTATCACCAGGTAGCGTTTTTACGCTTGCTTAAATTCCACTTCCTATTATAGGACTACCGATTGGTATCTTTTTAATTACACAGCCCACCATCAACATACATCTCTGGCTTTCACCAATTGATGTACACCTGATCACTTCAGCACCATCCCGTCTGTATGCATGATCATGACACGATATACTTGTGCCCATCCATTTTTCGTGCCCTTATTCAGATGCCATTTAGCTGTGTATCATCGTAAAGCACTGTTAAGTAATAAAAGGATTAGCAGTTTATGCAAGGAACCCCAATCAATACAGGCAATCTCGATCTATCACCTGGCGAGCCACAGTTAGATAGCGCGCCAGCATTCATACCGCCCGCGCGTCCAAAGAGACAGGTCACAACGACTCTGTCCTTTCTCTCAGGCTGCATCGCTTTGTTGATGACCGGCTTCGGCATCATTATCCCGGTCTATCCTCAACGTTTGCAGGCACTGGGGTTGGGCGCGGAGACGCTGGCGCTGATGGAGGCTGGATTTGGGCTGGGCATGTTTTTGTTCAGCACACCGATGGGCACCCTGGCCGCGCGCATCGGGCGTAAGCCAGTGGTCTTGCTGTCATTGGCCGGCTTTGTGCTTACCAATATCTTCCTGGCCTTTGTCAATCTGCCACCGCTTTTCATCGTGGTGCGCTTCTTAGAAGGGGCGCTGGCCGCCGGATTAATGCCCGCGTCGATGGCTATGGTCGGCGATATCCTGCCGGTAGAGCGCCAGGGACGCTGGATCGGTATCATGACGACCGCTCAGGCCGCCGGTATCGCTCTTGGTCCCGGCATTGGTGGCTTCCTCTATCAGTCCTGGGGGTTTACGACCCCGTTCTTGCTAACGTCTGGTCTGGCGCTGATCGCCGCGCTCCTGGCTCTGGTTATGTTGCCCGAGACACTGCCCAGGGAGGTGCGCGCCAGTATCCTCGCTCAGCAGAAGAGCAATCAGCGTCCGGGTGAGACTACCGCAGGTGCCGGTACCCGGAGTATGCTGAAGTTACTGTGGCTCTTCGCCGCCTTTGTGCTGATTGATTTCGGCATCACTTTTACCTATCCGTTTACACTGCCTCAGTATCCCTTCTTCTTCGAGAAGGTACTCCACTACAATGCGGCTGAGTATGGCGTGATCGTCAGTACATACGGACTGTCGCTGGCGGCCTTCCCGCTGCTGCTGGGACGCATCAGCGAACTTTTGCCGAAGAAGACACTCATCGTGCTGGGATGCGTCCTTGAGGCGGCGCTAAACCTGGGCATGATCTTTCTGCATCAGTATGCGCTCTTGATCGCCGCCGCGGTGATTACCGGATTGGGCAGCGCACTGCTGGCTCCGGCGCTGGGTACCGCCTACCTGAGCGCGACAACCGATCAGAATCGCTCGCAGGTGATGGGTATCCGTGGATCAGCGCTGTCACTGGCGGTCCTACTCGCGCCACTCACCCAGGCAGCCGTCAGCCATGTGATTACACCGCAGATCTCGTTCGCCATCGGCGGCTTCCTGGCCCTCTTCATCGCCCTTTTCGCCGCCATCACGCTCAAACAACGCGCAATATCATCATCGTCGTCGTCGTAGGTGCCGGGCTCGCCCCGGCTTTCCGTACCTTTACGACCATGCCTCCGTAGGTGCCGGGCTCGCCCCGGCTTATAAAAGGAAATAATGTTATGCAGATACATTTTTTGCGCCACGCAACTCTTACCGTTCAGTACGACGGCCTTACGCTTCTTGTCGATCCTATGCTAAACCCAGCGCGGGCGATGGAGCCGATCGCCAACGCAGGCAACGATTGGCGCATCCCAATGGTAGAACTGCCACTCTCTGAAACAGAGCTGCAAGCTTTACTGCACCACATTGATGGGGTACTGGTCACCCATACGCACCGCGACCATTGGGATGCGGCGGCCCAGGAACTCTTGCCAAAACATATCCCTATTCTATGCCAGCCAGAAGATCAGGCCGTCTTTGAACAGGCGGGCTTTACTTCCGTGCTCCCGATTCAGCAACAGATGGAGTGGCGCGGACTCCGGATCTCTCGCACCGGGGGACAGCATGGTCGCGGCGAACTCGGCAAAAAGATGGGACCGGTCTCGGGCTTTGTTCTGCAGTCGCGACAATCCCCTTCTCTCTACATCGCTGGCGATACGGTCTGGTGCTCGGACGTTGAACAGGCCCTGACCCGCTTCTCGCCCGCGGTGACCGTTCTAAATGCGGGCGCGGCCACATACGCGACCGGAGGAGGACCGATCACGATGGATGAGGAAGATGTACGCCAGGTCTGTCGCCGCGCACCAGATACCCGCGTGGTCGCGGTCCACATGGAGACAATCAATCATTGCCGCCTGAGCAGGAGCGCCCTGAAAGCAAGCCTGGCGGCTGAGGATTTGACGGATCAAGTATTGATCCCTGATGATGGAGCACAACTCTCATTCTAATCCAGCCAGAAGCCTTCGGCACTCCATTCTGTTACCATCTATCGGCGAAATCGTTCTTCACAAGGGATGATTTTTCCACCAGTATCACCGGTATCGCGCGGCCCGCATCGATAATTTGAAATGCATTGTGGGCCGCCTATTTTTGTCTCTTCCTCTTTACCGTCAGGTATGGCACTGCGTTTTAGTACCCTGTCTACTTATCCAAGGAGATACACTCTCATGCGGGCATCATCACCAGGCGCTTCCCTCTGGAGTAATCGCGACTTTATGTTATTGTGGGGTGGACAAACACTCTCCAATGTTGGTACGGCGGTGTCTTTGCTGGCATTTCCATTGCTGATCCTGGCGGTGACGCACTCACCCGCGCAGGCTGGTTTGATCAGTGCGATGCGCTCACTAACCTACCTCTCGTTTGTGCTGCCCGCAGGTGCGCTGGTTGATCGCTGGGACCGTAAGCGGGTGATGCTAGTCTGCGACGCGGGCCGCCTGCTAACCATGGGCGGCCTGTTTGTGATGGGCTTGATGGGCGCTCTTAATATAGAGGTGTTGTATATCACAGGTTTCGTGGATGTCCTGCTGGGAACCTTCTTTAGCATCGCGGAAGTGACATGCCTGCCCCAGGTAGTTTCGCAGGAGCAGTTGCCCGCTGCCATGGGACGTACACAGGCATCTATGGGCATTATGAATCTGCTCGGATCTCCCCTCGGGGGCGTGCTCTTTAGCCTGCAGATGTTCCTGCCCTTCCTGGTCGATGCGCTTTCCTACTTGATCTCGATCGTTTCGCTGCTGTTGATGCGCGCCCGCTTTCAGGAACAGCGCGAGATCGTCGCCCACAATCTCTTCAAAGAGATCACGGAAGGTCTGTTCTGGCTATGGAAACAACCACTTTTACGTTCGATGGCGCTCGTGACCTCCGGCAGCGTCTTCTTTGGCGCTGGTCTGACCCTCGTCATCATCATCATCGCGCAGCATAGCCATGCCTCCAGTGGCCTCATCGGCTTGATCCTGAGCATTGGCGGTCTGGGAGGCATTATCGGATCGATGCTGGCAACACACGTTCAACGACGCCTGCGCTTTGCGTTCATCATCCTGGGAACGCTCTGGCTGGACGCCTTGTTGTGGTTGCTCATGGCCCCTCTGCCATCCCCGTTCTGGCTCGGCTGCATTCTTGCCGCCATCTTCCTGGTTAGCCCGATCTACAATATCGTCAATATAAGCTATCGCTTCGCGCTGACGCCGGATGAGATGCGTGGCCGCGTCAATAGTATCTCGCGCCTGATCAGCAACGGCCTCGCCCCCCTGGGGCTCACCCTCGCCGGGTGGCTGCTCCAATACTATGGACCCACCACCACTGTGCTGCTAGCGGCGGCAGGCCAGATCCTGCTGGCAGCCCTGGCCATGCTCAGCAACCCCATCCGTCGCGCCCACCTCTCTCCCACGATAAAACCCAGGTAATTTGAAAGAAAGTCGTAACTGGTGACTTTGCACTGCAGCCGGTGCGGTGGTCTTTTGCAACAAGCTTGTAGGACAGCCATCCCACTCATAAAAACTGTTCTCTCCAATACAATGAGCCTGAACAGCAAATGGGTGGGCAGGCATGATGTCCATTTGGACCACAGAAGGGTGGCTTCTTGCGGTGGTGTTTGATTTGTTCTCACGCATGGTGGTAGGATGGTTCATGGCTCCCTTTCAAGATGCTACCCCGGCCGTACGAGCTCCGTATGGCACTGGCCCATAGACGTTTACAGTCCGGATTACTCCATCACTCTGATCGTGGAAGTACGTATACGAGCGAGAGCTATCTAGAACTTTTGGAGCATCCATGATTAAACACCCATCTTTCACAGTCGAAGAGTGGAAAATTCACGAGACAGAACTCAACCTTGATATTCTGGCACAGACAGAGTCTGTTTTCGCCCTCTCCAACGGACACATTGGGCTCCGTGGCAACCTTGATGAAGGAGAACCGTATGGCCTTCCTGGCACCTATTTAAATTCCTTCTATGAGCTACGTCCCCTACCTTATGCAGAAGGAGGCTACGGCTATCCTGAGTCTGGGCAGGCGATCGTCAATGTAACCAATGGCAAAATTATCCGCCTCCTTGTCGATGATACACCTTTTGACGTTCGGTATGGCCTGCTTCAAAGCCATGAAAGGGAGCTCGACCTTCGCGCTGGTGTCCTGCACCGTACGGTCAATTGGGTCTCGCCTACAGGTCGCTCAATCAAGGTTTCGTCTACACGAATGGTATCATTTACCCAGCGTGCCATCGCTGCAATTAGCTATGAGGTTGAGCCGATTGACTCTTCGGTGCGCATCGTTTTGCAATCAGAGTTAGTGGCGAACGAAGCGTTGCCAGATGCAGGCAAGGATCCACGAGCAGGCACTGTTTCCCTGTCCCCACTTGAAGGAGAGGAACACGAGGTTCGGAACACACGTGGACTCCTGGTTCATCACACACAGGCCAGTAGCCTGCGCATGGGTGCGGCAATGGATCATCAGATCGAGGGACCTAAGGGGATGACGATTGAAGCGGAGAGTACCCCTGACATAGCGCGCGTCTCGGTCAGCGCGCAGTTGAGGCCCGGTGAGCGACTGCGCATCATCAAATTTCTTGCCTATGGTTGGTCGAGCCAGCGCTCACGATCAGCAATCTCTGACCAGATCATCGCCGCGCTTTCCGCTGCCCGGTCCACTGGCTGGGAGGGCCTGCTTGCTGAGCAGCGTGGCTTCCTGAATGATTTCTGGAAGAGTTCAAACATCGAGATCGAAGGTGATGCAGAGGTTCAACAAGCATTGCGCTTCGCGCTTTTCCATGTGCTTCAGGCGGGCTGTCGGGGAGAGCAACGACCTATACCGGCAAAAGGGTTGACCGGACCCGGTTATGATGGGCACACGTTTTGGGACACAGAGATCTGCGTCCTGCCCGCCCTGATACTGACCCTTCCTCGCGCCGCCGCCGACGTCCTGCGCTGGCGTCACTCGACCCTCCATCTGGCCAAGGAACGTGCTCGCCAACTTGGACTGCGTGGAGCAGCTTTTCCCTGGCGAACGATTCATGGCGAGGCGAGTTCAAGTTACTGGCCGGCGGGCACTGCCGCGTTTCATATCAACGCTGATATCGCGTACGCGGTGACCCATTACATCGAGAGCACCGAAGATAGAGCGTTCGAGAAGGAGATTGGCCTTGAATTACTCGTCGAGACTGCAAGGTTGTGGCGTTCGCTCGGCTTCCTCAATGTCAATGGGGAATTCCGCATCGATGGCGTCACCGGACCCGACGAGTATAGCGCCCTTGTTGACAACAACGTCTATACCAATCTTATGGCCCAGCATAACCTGCGCTCTGCGGCAGAGGCAGCAAAGCGCCATCCTCACGTGGCACGTGCACTCGGTGTGCACGCTGGCG
This sequence comes from Dictyobacter aurantiacus, assembly GCF_003967515.1. Lineage (GTDB taxonomy): Bacteria > Chloroflexota > Ktedonobacteria > Ktedonobacterales > Ktedonobacteraceae > Dictyobacter > Dictyobacter aurantiacus. Next base: position 157,926 of record NZ_BIFQ01000002.1, read on the forward strand.
AGATTGCCAGTTGGAGCGAGGCTGCTGAGAAAATGTTCATACCGTATGACAAGAGCCTCAATGTAACCCCTCAAGATGATGCATTTACCTCGCATGAAGTGTGGAACTTTGCTGACACCAAAACGGACCACTACCCTTTGCTCCTGTACTTCCCCTATTTTGACCTCTATCGCAAGCAGGTGGTCAAACAGGCCGACCTTGTCCTTGCTATGCACCTTCGTGGCGATGCCTTTACTGCAGAGCAGAAGGCGCGCAACTTCGCCTACTACGAGCCTCTCACTGTACGCGATTCCTCGCTCTCGGCATCAACGCAGGCAGTCATCGCGGCTGAGGTAGGTCAACTCCAACTCGCGTATGACTACCTTGCCGAGGTTGCGTTTATGGATCTTTATGATCTGGAGCATAACACTCGCGATGGACTCCATATCGCTTCGCTGGTGGGAACCTGGTCCGCACTGGTCGCTGGCTTTGGAGGTATGCGCCTATACGGAGGTTCACTCGCCTTTGCCCCCAGGCTGCCAGAGAGTGTCGCCCGACTCGCCTTCCGAATTCTGTTCCGCAACCGTTGCATATACATTGAAGTAACTGCGACAGACGTAAGGTATTCTCTTATTGAAGGCTCCCCGCTAGCGATATGGCATCATGGCGATAAACTAGCTCTCTCCACGAATGAAGCGGTCATCCGGCCCATTCCGCGGATAAAGGTAGGGCCGCGACCGACTCAACCTCCTGGACGCGCACCTGTTGAACGTGCTGCCCAATCCTATTCCTGCAAAACAACAGAGCAGCCACACCATAGCGTGCATCTCCGTCCCTAGTCGCATCTTACGCTCTAGCTTTTTCCTGCTCCGATTTTCGTATGCAAACATGTGCAAGCACACCTCCACACAGAATTTCGTTGTTGCTGCTTCATCCTCAACCGCCTCCATGCCGAAGCACTTTGGTCTTCTATCAAGTCCACAGCCGATTTTCCGTCATGCGTCCGAGCCAGTACCGGAGACGGCTTGATCAATCAGCCCGATCAAGCGAAGGGCTCCCGACAAAATGTTGAGCGAGGCATTGTGATCGCGATCTTGCCCAAACTGATAGTAGGAACAGTCGGGGGTTTGGCACACGAACACGCGATCCGCCAGCGTGATCTCATCCCATTTCCATTGACATCCATGGCAGAGCTTGGTTGAAGGAAAAAACCGCCCTACCTTCACGACCTGCCCTCCTCGTTGACCGACTTTGCTGATGATGCAGGAACCGTAAACGGCTGCGGTTCGCGCGGTGTCCAGGGTTGGGGAGGAGCCTCCCTCTCTGGTATCCCAGCAGTCTCTGCCTCGACCCACGGCTCCATATTGCGTCCAGCAGTGGCTTGCGGCACCTGGCTATCTTTGCCCAAGGTCGCCTCGTCCAGGAGCGCCATGAGGTCAAGAGCCTCGTCCTCCTCCGAGAGCACCACGTAGTTACGCGTACGTACGCGCTGTCGTCCAAAAGAGAACGTGTTGACTGGCCTGGCTCCCTGTAAGCCCCGGCCTGCCTGTACCCACTCTTCATAGGTGCCATAGAAAATGGCCTGTGTGGGACAGACCGTCGTACACATCGGACCTTTGCCCTGGCTGGTGCGATCATAGCATAGGTTGCACTTGCGCATAAAATGCTTGTGCCTATCGAATTTGGGGACGCCAAAGGGACAGGCGTAGCCACAATTCTCGCAATAGATGCAGCGCGACTCGTCTGCCTGGTGCACGACGCCATCCGGGCTCACCAGAATGGCCTGTGCCGGGCACACCTGGGCGCAAGGAGCCAGCGGGTCCTCGCAGTGCATGCACAACGTTGGCGAGGACGCCACGGTATTGGATCGTTCAAGATAATCAATATAGATCATACTCTCCCCCTTGTGCGTATCGCATTCGCGGCAGGCTGCCACACACGAGCGGCAGCCGATACAACGCGAGGGATCGAGAAAGATCTGTTTCATCACCACTGTTTCTGTCATTGTTGTCCTCTTTTCTCATCACAGAACGTGTCTACCAGAGGCTAGTGGAACGTGGGGGTCGGGCGTGCATTCGCGATGGGCAGTTCGTGGCGACGTTTGCGTGCTGCCTCTAACTGAGCTATATCCACGTCACGCGCCCACTCCGGTGCTTGCGGGGCTCGTGCAGCCACACAGGCACAGACTTTTGACCACGTCGAAACCGACCTTTATCAACACTCATCCTGTTCTTCCTTTCCGTTTATAAGAAGCGATTGCCACCGGGATCAAGGGCGGCGAGCGTCGCTTGCCCACGCGCCACACGCTTGCAGGAGGGGCACAGGTCCTGCCACCAGAGGGTCCTGGTGGCCTGCTCTTCGGCCTCGGTTCCCGTTGACTCAGCACTCTGTTGAGCAAACACATCCTCGCGCAGGCTGTAATTTTCCCCCACATCCAGCAGCGTTTTCTTGAGATCCTGAATAAAGCGCACCGGGGCAAATGCCTCGCCACAACGCGCGCACGTTTGCATCTCGGTCCCCTCGCCTGTCTTCCAATAGAGTTCGATGCCCACGGTGGCCGGACGCTCAATGAGATGGAAAAACTTGCCGAATGGCAGCGAAATGAGCCAGAGCACGACCACCACTTCGTGCGTCAGTGAAATATACCAGTAATACGCGCCACGCAGCCAGGTGCTATCGGCGGTCAGCGCCAGACCGGTGATCACAATGGCCATCAGCAAGGCTAACGGCATGAGATCGAAGCCGAAGCGCTGCACCGTAATCAGCGACAGGTCGTGGAAACGTCGATGGAGGGCCAGCACCAGCCCAATGAACAACAAGATCGCGGTCAAATCCAGGGCATGGTAGATGAGCCATCCCAGCGCCGAGTCAACGGGGAACGCCAGGAGCGGAAAGCCGAAGAACCAGACCAGGTGTTGCCCGGTTGCTGTCAGGGTCATGCGTATCCAGCCAAAGGTCAGGGAAAAGGTAATACAACAGGAGAGGATCACGCCCCAGAAGATACATTGGTGCGTCAGCCAACGATACATCCCACGACGCCGAATAAACTGTTGCGAGAACAGATCAAGGATGGCGGTTGGAATCAGCACTGTGTAGCGGCGAAAGTTGGCATAGGAGAAAAAGAGCTGCCAACTGCGTCGCCAATACCGCCCGGTTTGCGGGCGTGCCAACCAGAAGCTGTATTTGTACGTCACCGCAGCGACAGCGAAAATCGAGGCGACGGCATAGCCAATCAAGGTGGCATCAAACCAGTGAAAGCCGCGTGAGCCCAGAGCAATCAGCCCGGTGAGAATGGCTGCCGCAAGGACGCCGAACAACATGGCACGTGTGCGTAATCCCAGCGGCCTCCTCTGCCCATCTGTTGCTCCCGGGGCGAGCCTTCCATCTCCGGCTTGCGGTCTGGGGGAGAGAGAGTGGTTCATGACGTTGCTTCCTTTCGCTTGTGTTCAACGGGCATACCGTCTTTCTCGCGCCGGGCATGCTCATCCGGTAAGATGATCCGCGCTCCTGGCTGAAACGTCACATAGGCCCAGGCGTACTGAATCAGCACCAGGAGACGATTGCGAAAGCCGATCAGGTAAAAGATATGCACGGCAATCCAGGTCAACCAGGCAAGAAAACCGGTGAAGCGCAGAGGGCCAATAGCAACGACGGCAAAGGCGCGACCAATGGTGGCCAGGGTCCCCTTGTCATGGTAATGGAATGGCTGCGGCTGCGCTTTTCCATCAATTCCAGTCACCTCGGCCATCAGTGCGGAGGTGTTGGCTTGCCGGTGAAAAATCCGGCGGATCGGGGCAGAGATGTCCTCAATGGACAGACCCGCCGTTGCCACCTGGTACAACATGGGTTGGAACAAGTGGTGGTTCCAGCGGTCGATCACCGTGACCTGGACAGGCGCGTGGCGTAACGCTTTGGCCGCTTCCAGGCCACCGAACCCTGCACCAACGATCACGACGCGCGGCTGCTCGCGTGCTCGTGCTCTGCTTGAGTGCCTCGTGTCGTTTTGCATCACTTGCTCGTCTCTCCTATTTCTCTCATGCAGAGCTTGCACGCTTGACCTCTACTTGCCCATTGGACACACGCACCTCATAGCGCGGCGCATTGACGGTCGCCGGGCCGGTCAGTACGCGTCCATCGCACAGGCGGAAGCGGGACCCGTGCCAGGGGCATTCGACCACATCCCCGCTGATCGCCCCTTCGTCCAGGGGGCCGCCTGCATGGGGACAGGTCGCAGAGATGGCACAGAACTGCTCACCCTGGCGCAGGACCACCACCGGAACCCCTGCGGCCATCACGCGATATAGCTTGTTTTCTTCCACTTCCGCAACCGGCAGCACCGCCTCGTAGTCCTCACCCGCCGCTTCCCAGGCGGTATGATTGACGCCAGTTCCGGTGGTAAAGACCAGTTCGCCGCCCAGATAGCCAGCATAGAGCACGCAGGCCAGTCCCACAAACCCCAGGATGGCAGCGGCTACTCCATCGCCTGGACCGGACAGCCAGCGGAGAATGAAAGAAACAAGATAGAGCACGAAGGCGCAGGCGTTGAAGAAGGCGTGATTGAGACCCACGCGCCGCTCCGCGCCATAGGTGTCGCTCCAATCGGTAAGCCCGGTGGCAATCGCTCCTAGCGCTGCGAGCAACCCGGCAATCACGGCCACAAATGCCCCCAGACCAGCCCAGTTCGTATGGGTCGGCGCGATCAACCAGATGATATCGAAGATGGCAGTAAGCAGCCAGGCCGCAATGGGGATATCGGTGATCACAGGGTGCAGCGGGTGGCCGAACCACGTGCCGTTCAGGAAACTTTTCAAACGCCGAGGGGGCTTGCGATGGGTGCCCACAACCACCTTGATGGCCTCCTGGAGGGCATCGCTCAATCGCTCCAGAGGGGGTTGAGCTTGCTCGTGTTTCGGAGATGCTTGCTCCATGACAGATGCTCCTTTCTTCTGTATGCTTGTTGTGTGTTCCCCGCTCTCTCTTCTCCTTCACTGCCTGCTCGATGGTTGCGCTTCGGCAACTATTCGCCTGAAGATCTCCAGGCCGTCCGCTCTTGGTCCGGGAGCGGGTGTGACGAGCACACTACCCGGCTGATGTGGATCAAGAACAATGTCCGGTAATCCCACGTTGCTGATCTGTTTGCCAGAAGGCAAGACAAAGGTGGGACTGCCCGCGACATGTAGGCGCTCCCATCCCTCTTGCGCTTCGGCCAGCACCTGGTACTTCATCACGCCCCGGTCGAAGTCCTCGGCAAAACGTCCCATCTCGATGCCAACATGTTCAGACAGATCGAAGAGGACATGGCGCATGGAGATGCACCTGCTTTCTGCGAACAAGGCAGTACGGATAGCCCAGTCGAGTGCATCTGCCAGTTCCAGGCTCTGCCGCTCAGCACACTTGACGACCTCGAAAGCGGGCCACATCGTGACCGGCCACTCGCTCTCCGGTCGCTGCCAGGGCTGATACGGAATGCCAGGTTCCTCCTGGACCAGGACAGGAAGCTCAATCTCAAGCTCAAGCACAGGTTTGGGCGTCGGTTCCTTGTTGATATACTCCAGGGCGAGGCTTTTATGCTCGATGACAACCGGTGCGCGATCCTCCGTGCGCAGCTTGCGCAAGCGATAGGCGCTCACATAGGCATAGGGGCAGGCGAGATCGGCGTACATAGCGATAGGGATGGGCTTAGCCATCAGAGAGGCTCCTTTCCGCTTTCCGCTTTCCCAGGTGTACCCTTATAGGTCAGGAGCAACTTTCCCGCCTCCCATCAGCGTCACCAGGGGTCGGCCCCCAAAGTCCTCAAGCTGAGCACGAAGCATCCGAATCGGTGGCCCATCGAGGGCCCCAAACACACAGCCCAATGCGTCGAGGATGTGGATCTTCAGTGCCTCTTTCGCTTCTTCCGAAAGGTCGGTATACGTCGCCCGCTCGATCCATGCCGCAAGACGTTCAACCTGGGTCATGCTTCTCTCCTGCTCTGGCTTGTTCATTCCTTCAGGGAAATGATGAACCTGAACTATCCTATCGTGTGACGATACAGTTCTAGCATAACATGTCAGGCAGCCGGGGCAAGTGGGGGACGATCACAATGCAATCACAATCTCGCCTTCTCAGCGATGAGCAGAGGTCAGCGTTTCGGCGGCACAAGAGGACGAGGCTGGTTCTGCCGAGAGAGCCATTCCCGCACAAACCTGGAGAAGATGCGGTCGGACAGTGGCAGCAGGCGAGATCAGGAAGCGGGATGCTCTTCACCGGGATAGATCAGCAGACCGCCTTCCACACGCAGAAAGGGGGTCAAGGTATGCTCTTTGACGGTGTGCTTGTTCATGATGTGGGAGACGTGCCAGGAAGCTACGGTCAGCGCATCGGCGATCAGGGACCGATGGCAACGCCAGGGAAGGGCCTCGGCGCACATGATCACCGTGTTTTGACGGCGGGCAAGGGCCTCCAGTTCAGCAAGGCCCTCCTGAAACGCCGGAGTCGCCATATAATCGGCAAATCCGCGAAAAGAGGCGTTGCGCCAGCCGGTGTTCGGAGAGTCTTTCCGCGCGTGACGCAGACCGCCCAGCGCTTCCAGGTGAGCATACGCAATGCCGACTCCTTGAAGTTCGCCTGGGAGCAGATCTTTACCAAACTGGGGATGCGCGCGTGATCTGGGAATGGTACGCACATCGACCAGGAGTTGGATCGCGTATGCGCGCAGCAGCTCTAGAAACTCCTCGATGGTATGGGTTGAGTGACCAATAGTATAAATGCTTGTGTTCTCCATACAGAGAGTATACCACCAGTCAGAAAAGACCCCGCTCTCCACTTCTGGGCCAGAGGGGCATCATCTTCTCATGCGTTGGCTCTATTGTGATCGATTCGTGACCCAACACCCCTCTCTTTTCTCCCAAAAGCGCATATACTAGAAGGAGAGAATAGATCGTATTACGATAGAGAAGCGCGAAAAGCTCTCGCGTTTGGCCGGACGGCTGACAACGTTTCCGCCTGCCCTTCCGAGAACAGGGCTTCCCGGTCTGAGGTCAGCACGGCAGCGAGCACCGAGCGTTGCGGAATGAAAGGTGAAACTAATGCAAGAACAGGTGAAGCAACAACCAATCCCCATCAACATGTACAGCACGAATGGTCGCTTGATGGTCACAGCTCCCATGCCGGGTCTGGAACCCGAGAACATTACTATTCACGTAACCGAAGACGGGCACCTGATTCTCCAGGGGGCACTGCGCGGGCTGCTCAAGGAACATGACGGCAAACAACGTTTCCTCGATGAGTGGCACGCGGGAGCCTACGCACGCGAAGTGACCCTTCCGCTGCCCGTCAACGCAGTTTGCGCTAATGTCTCGTATGGCAATGGCGTGCTGACTGTGACGTTTCCGCTGAGCGACCAGATGGCTCCTGCACATTTGACCCTTGAACGGGTGGCTCCCTCACGAGGACAGCATCAAGGGAACGCCGGGCACCCACCCGTCTGCGTTCACGTTCACACCACGGAATCCCAAGGATAAAAGTGGTGTCTCCAGCTATTTCCGCACACAAGCAAAATTTTAGACGAGTACAAGAAAAAAATAGAGAGAAGAATATTAAGAAAGGAAAAGAGGGTCTGCGGTTCCGATGCCATGAATATCAGCGGACTCAATCGGCTGGCCTGTACGTTGCTCATGCGCCATCTCTCCGAGACAGTCACGATCAAGCCGCTGCCCGCTTTTCGGGTGATCAAGGACCTGGTGGTGGACCAGGAACCGTTTTTTGCACAGTACAACAAGATCAACCCCTACCTGATCAATGATGAACCGCCGCCGCTCACTGAGCGTCTCCAGACGCCAGAGCAGCGGGCGCGCTATGATGAAGGCACCAAATGCATTCTCTGTGCCGCCTGTACGTCCTCCTGCCCCGTGACCTGGGGAGACCCGCAGTGGGTAGGACCAGCCGCCATTGTCAATGCGCATCGTTTCATCTTCGATAGTCGGGATCGGGGCGCAACCGAGCGTCTGGCTATCCTCAGTGATCGCCTGGGAGCCTTTCGTTGCCGGACCGTGTTTAACTGTACCGAATGCTGCCCACGCGGCATTCCGGTGACGGGTCTCATCGCGGAAGTCAAGCGAGCGCTGCTCTATGGCGGGCCAGATGTCACATGATGAAGAAAGCAGTGGTATCTCGTTCCTTGCTGTCTGAACACGGAGGGGGAGGACACGGAGATATGCTTGAGGAGGAGGTACTAGATAGTTGAAATTGTGTGTACACATATGTTTTACTACACACATGTACACATTTGGTGCATGTGCAAAACTGGTAGGGGTTGTCCCCAAGATTTTGCAGCGATGGGACCGCTAAGGCCGACTCAAAATCCATCGTCCGTTACCAATGAGCGCTCCTCTACCGACAAAGAATTTTCCCTGGTGCTTGGAGTGGAAAAGCAGATGGCAGCCATGATCAAAGCGCACAAGATTCGCCTGAACCCAACGCCTGAACAGGAAGAGTATCTGCGCCGCGCCTGTGGGACGCGCAGGTTCGTCTATAATTGGGGACTCGCTGAATGGAACAAGCAATACCAGGAGTATCAGGAAGGCAAGCGGGAGAAGAAGCCCACAGCCCACACCCTCAAGAAACAGTTTCAAGCCATGCGAGCCAGGGAATTCCCCTGGACCTTTGCGGTCACCAAATGTGTGATTGAAGGGGCCTTTGAGGATTTGGGAGACGCCTTCTCCCGCTTCTTCAAGGGACAGAACACCTACCCCACTTTCAAAAAGAAGAACAGGAGTCGGGAGTCTTTCTACGTTGCCAATGATAAATTGTCGGTTGGGGACCATTGGATCGTTGTCCCGGTGTTAGGTCAGTTTCTTCTGGACAAGCAGCAAGCCGATGGAATGCTGCCCCAGAAGATCCGCAACAAGACAAAGTACAAGCGTAGCCTGGGGAAGATCAACATGGCGGAGTCGCTGCGCTTCGTGCGTGCTGATTATGCAAAGACATCCGGCAAATGGCGCAATGAGCGCAAGCATGTGCTCTGTTCTTCTGTCAAAATCCTGGGGGCGACGATTGGCCTGTCTGGCGGTCATTGGTACGTGAGCATTCACGTGGAAATCCCCTCTGTCTCTGTGGTCAATCCTCATCCCCTCGTCGGCGTTGATGTAGGCATCAAAGAAGCAGCGATTGTGAGCGATGGTCGGCGATTTAAAAACCACAAACCGTTGTCCAGGCAGATCAAGAAGCTGAAACGTCTTTCGCGCTCGTTGAGTCGCAAACACTATGATCCCCAAACCAAACAGGGCAGCAAGAACCGTGAGAAGGCCAGGGTCAAACTGGCTCGCTTGCACGGCAAGATAGCCGACATGCGGCGAGATAGTCATCACAAGCTGACCACCGAGATAGCTCAGACGTGTAGCGTGGTGGGACTGGAAGACCTCCATATCAAAGGCATGTTCAAAAACCGGAAGCTGGCCAGAGCGATGGCAGACGCCGGACTCGGCCAGTTGCTCCAATTCTTTGCCACCAAAATGCAGGCGGTGGGAGGGCAGGCCATGGTCGTGGATCGGTTCTTCCCCTCGACCAAAAGATGCTCTGGGTGTGGGCATGTGAAGAAGCGCATGCCCTTGAAATATCGCACCTACTGTTGTTTGAAATGTGGAATGGTGAGAGATCGCGATCTCAATGCGGCGCTGAACCTGGAATGTGAAGCCCGCCGCTTGCTCGATGAAAGGCTTCACGTTCCCGTTGCGGATAGTGGCTCAGGCCCAACGTAAAACCGCCTGTGGAGGCCGTGTGAGACCGAAGCCGATAGCTGATCTCAAGGCCCGGTGCCATGGCAGTGGTCGATGAAGCAGGAACAACGAAATTTGCCAGATGTGCCAGCTTGCTGCACACATCTGCGTATCAAAATCGGAGCAGACGTTCACAAACAAAGCTGGAAGTAATCGTTGTTTTTCTCATACGAAAGAGAACTGAAGCTGAGCGGTTGCCTGCAGGTCTGCGACATGAATGCGGTGAAGGTGCTCTGGAAGTAGCACTTCTAATGGTTGCCTAAGCAATTCCCCCTGCTCGTGCCCAAACAAGAATGCAGCCTGTGCATTCAGCAGGACAATGGTGCCAGATGGATCGACCACAAGCGAGGCATCTGGTGAGAAATCGAGCAAGCGCGTCATCATGTCCAGGGGAACCGTTGGCACTTCGGCGGTCGCAGGCGACGCTGGGGACTGATGAGAGAGGATATGCTTCTCCTCTTGAAACGCGTAGAGCTGTTGCTGTTCCATCACATCTTTTCTCTCGGCTCCTCTCGGTCTCGGGAAAGGAGCCCTTTCTTGTCAAGGGTGCGCAATAAGAGATGGAAATAGACCAACCCGGCATACGGATGCCAGCGGGCTGTCAACATTTGCATGTGCTCATAGGTTGGTTGCTCATCAAGCGAGAGGAGCCGTTGCAGATTCTTCTGTGCCCCAACATCATCGCCTGGAAAGACCTCGATTCTCCCTAATCCTCTCAGCAACACATATTCCGCTGTCCACCGCCCGACTCCTCGCAGGGGCAGCAGAGCCTGGCACACCTCCTCATCGCTCATGCGCGGAAGTTCGGCAAAAGCGTGTGGCTCCTCGACCAGCAGATGGGCAAGTTCAAGCGCTGCTCGAGCCTTCTGGCGGCTCCAGCCAAGCCCCCTGAGCTGCTCTTCGGAAGCGCTGGTGAGGTGTTCTGGGCCTGGGAAGGCAAAGGCGACGCCCTGGTCATCTGTCCAGGACAAACCGTACCGCTCCGCCAGCCGGTTGAGCAGCAGAAGACCTACGTCCAGGCTGACCTGCTGGCAGGCAAAGGCATTGAGCAACGCTTCAAACAGCGTCGGGAAACGTGGCGGTTTGAGTCCCCGGAACTGCTCGGCCAGCGCCGAGAGTTCTTGATCGCGCCGGGCCAGGGCAGAAAAGGCGCTGATATCTGTCGCACAGCCAAGCATGCGCTGCAAGGTGCTGCTGACCCTTGCAGTGAGCTGTGCGAGAGGAACGGAGCATGATGCCGTCACGAGCAGGCGCGGGTGCGGCAGCGGGTCCTGCTGGGAGACCGTCACTTTGACCGGGTGCCCGTCAAGCAGCAGAACTCGTGTATAGGTCGTGCCGTCCCATTGATCGATCTGGTTCCTGGCACGTCTGCGTAGCGCCCACACCGTCAGATCCAGGCGGAAAGGGGGCGTGGGATCGAGCACAAAGGTTTCCTCTCTCATCGCGCTGCGTTGTTCTCCTGAGGTGGCCTGGCTCGGACGGCACACCGGCATGCGGACGGACAATAGAGCGCCGTATGACCATCAAAGGAGGCAGGCAGCGGCCCTGCTTGCTCCAGGATGATGACGCGATAGGATCGATCATCGACGCGTGCATAGGCTCCTGCCGCAACGACCTCTCCGGCCTTCCACAATGCTTGCTGACATTCTTCACACTTCATGAGAACCCTCCTTCTCTTTCCTCTCTTCCTTCTTCGTTCTCCATCAGATCACAGGCTCGCGTGGCCCCTCTGCCTGGAGCAGGGGCAGAAGCTTCTCTTGATAGAACGTAGGTATTCGCGGTCAATATCATCGAGCCAGATACTTTGTCCGAGTGTGGTCAGTTCTTGCACAGCAGTGGTCATGATGCAACCTCCTGTGTTTGGAAGGCATAGCGTACAAACAAATGGCTGCCCCCGCGTTTGACACTGATGAGCGTGCCCCAGAGGGGGTGTTCGGGCGCAAACAGGTGTCCCTCGACCAGTCCAGGCCGAAAGCTCGTGTTGTCCCGACCGGCAATCTGTGGAGCCAGCGTCAGGAACAGTTCATCCAGGAGGTGCTCCGTCAGGAAGTCTCCCAGCACCTGTGGCCCACCTTCAACCAGAATCATCTGGCACGGGCGCGCCTCGCACACCGCCCGGACGATTGACCGCGCGCGAAGGGGGCCGGTTGGCTGCATGTCTACGACTCGCACCGCTGGAGGGATGAGGCGCGCGCTCAGATAGGTTGCGCCTTGTGTCGTCGTGACGATCATCACAGGCACGTCCCCGGACTGAAAGAGTGGCAACGCAAGATTGAGGTCGCCGCGTGCGGTGACAACCACGTTGAGTGGTGGCTCCGGCTTGCCCAGGCGAAGCCGCAGTTGCTGGTAGACATCACCCAGGGCCGGATAGATATATTGGGCTGTCCAGCGATGCTCTGGAGAAACGGCTCGCAGGGTGCCAGCGCCAATGATCACGGCATCAGCTACGGAGCGTAAGAGACCCATCACCAGGTGGTCATGCGGACTCTCGCCACTGATTGGCCCGCCGCCTGCCTGACCTGGGATGTTCAACGAGACGACTCCATCGAGTGTTGAGACAAAGTTGCCGACAAGATACGGTTGGCCAGGATGCAGGGGGAACTGGAGCGGCCCATACAGGGTCAACAGTTCCGGGGGCTCGGGAAGGGCCTGCCCCTGCGTCTGGTCAAACAGAGACTCCAGTGGCTGTAGCGAGCTGCTCATGTCTGCCCCCCACGCGGGAGTCCACACGCGACGAAAAATTCTGCACGCAAGGAAGCGTCGGTATCGTAATTGCCCCGCCAGAAGGTGGTCCGTGTGATTGGCGAGACGGCACGCACACCACGCATCTCGGTACAGAGATGGTGGGCTTCGAGATAGACCGCGACGCCATGCGGAGAAAGCATCTCCTCCAGGGTATCAGCAATCTGCTGCCCGATGCGTTCCTGTACACTGAAGCGCCTGGCAAACAGGCGCACTAAACGGGTGAGCTTGGAAATCCCGATAATGTGCTCGTGTGCGATATAGCCCACGTAGGCATGCCCGTGGAAGGGCAAGGCATGGTGCTCGCAGAGCGAGTAGAAATGGATCGGCCCCTCAATCACCTGGCTGAGGCGACAATCTGGCCCCCCACGGCATTCCGTCTCAAACACAGTCAGTAATTTGGGATCGCCTTCATACCCTTCAGTGGAATCAAACAGGGCTCGAATATACCGTCGCGGGGTCTCGCGGGTAGCGGGTGTGTTCAGATCCAGGCCAAAGGCCGTGAAGATTTCCGCCATGTAGCGCTCAAAGGTCTGCATCTGCTCCTCGGAAACATGTCGGGGATAGAGATGCAAGGCATGTTGGATCTGTTCCTCATCAATATCATACTCAAGAGCCATAGGTTTTCTCCCTCTTCTCTCATCATTCGTTCCGGCTGGAGAGATCGTCCCGGGAAAGGAGATCGCGCAACACGACCGCATTGGTATGCTGGTCGTCTCGGGCGGCAAAGACCAGAGTGAGCGGTCCCTGCCGGGCCAGATCCCGCAGCGTGGAGAAAGCCTTGCGCGCCTCCCCAGACGCCAACTCCGCTTCGTAGCGACGACGAAACTCCTCCCATTTCTCCGGGTCATGTCCAAACCAGGTCCGTAGTTCGTGGCTGGGGGCGACCTCCTTGAGCCAGAGATCAATATGGGCGCGCTCTTTGGAAAGTCCACGCGGCCACAGGCGCTCGACCAGGACACGCCTGCCATCGCTTTCTGCTGGCTCATCGTAGACACGTTTGAACGCGACGGTTGTCGGCTTTTCGGTCATGGTGTGACCTCCTTTGCTTCCTCCCCAGGTATGGATGGTCAGGCTTCCAGGTGCGCCGTGAGTCGAATGGCGACGCTCTGACGCAGCGCATTCGAGACGGGGCAGAGTTGCTCGGCCTGGTGCGCTGCCCGTCCAAACCCTGCGGCATCCAGCCCCACGACCTTGCCTGCAACCTCAAGCTCCATGCTCGTGATCTTCGGTTTCTGATCGACCTCTTCAAGCGTACAGACAGCAGCCACTCGTAAGCGATCTGGAGGCGTGCCTCCCTCTGCTAGCGTTAACGCCAGCGCCATCGCATAGCAGCCAGCGTGCGCCGCAGCGATGAGTTCTTCCGGGCTCGTTTTGCCGTCCGGCTGCTCAGTACGTGAGGCCCAGGTCATCGGCAGGGTTTCTACCACCCCACTGCCAACCTTCACCTCCCCATTTCCCCGCGCCAGATTGCCGTTCCAGATCATTTCAGCTCGTCGTTGTGCTTTGAGCATCGTTTTCTCCCTTTTTATTTTTCCCTTCCTCACTATGGGGATGAGCACTCTTCTCATTTTGACTGAATGCCTCCGGCCCTCGTGCAGTATAGGTGCACCCTCATCACTCCTGATACCAGGGGCCAGATAGCCTCTTGCTCTGAGAGTGGATGTCCGGATCAATGATCCAATACCCCACGACACGCCTTTGTGAAGTGGAGAGGGATGTTCCAGACACCTGGTGTTTCGTATCGTTACCCGATACATTATAAGCATAGCACAAGGTGACGCCATAGGACGGCGGGAGCAATCACGAAACAATCACAAGATCTCTTCTTGTGATTACCAGCATGGTCCAGAGGCCGGAACCCCCTCCTGGAGAAGGATCAGTAGCCAGCGGACAAACGTAGAATGCGGATGATCTCCTAGCGTCTGCTCTCCCTTTTCAACATATGCTCGGCGGACCTGCCGGAGTCGCTCTATTTCTACGGGGGTCCAGCCAGCCTGGCGTAAGTGTTCAATCGCTTCTGTGTCATCAATGTCGTTCACGAGATTCTCCTTTTTGAAAGGACGTACGAGAGGGGTAGCAACAGCATGGCTGCTCATCGTGCAGCTTTATCGTGATACGATGTATTTCTTTTCCCTATTGTAATCCAAAAAAGGGGGACACGGGCCAAAGCATAGTCACAGAACAATCACGAGAGCGTCGCTGCCACGGAATGTCCGAGAGCCATGCATGAGCAGAGAAGATCAGCCGGCTTCGCGCTTGTTCATGGAGAGCAGAATTGTGATTGTTCTGTGACCGCATGCTGGCCTCTCCCTGCCAATTTGGAGGTACAATCAAGAGAGAAAAATACATCGTGCAACGATGTTTTTCGGGGGGCTGTCTCGAAAGCATCGGTGCTCTCCAACACATCAGTTGAGATGGAAGGAGCATGCAGATACAACCAGAAATGGCACCCCTGAAAGATGAGGGAAACATCTATGGCCAAATATTGTCTCTATTGTGGTCTTCAGTTCTCTGATACCACCAAATTTTGCCCCAACTGTGGCAGACTCATAGAAAGCGGCTTCCGCGTTCGCCCGCTTCAGAAATCCGAAGTAGGCAGCTTCCGCAGGGATCTGTCAGAACAGGTGAACGTGCCCATTGAGAAAGAGATCAACAAGAGGGAAAAGGTGAACCTATGACCTACGTTATTACTGCGCCATGTATCGGGTGAAGGACGGCTCGTGCGTCGATGTATGTCCGGTCGATTGTATTCATCCCGCAGCCGGTGAAGCCGACTACGACCAGCATGTACAGCTCTACATTAACCCTGACGAGTATATCGATTGCGGGACCTGTGAGCCAGCGTGCCCCGTGACCGCCATCTTTGAAGAAAGCGCAGTTCCGTCAGAGTGGCAGGAGTATCTCAAGATCAACGCCGATTACTTCCGGCACTAACCACTGCTTGTTGAGAGCTCTTTCTGCTCGCCTTGGAGGAGGATAAAAGGATGGTCCATCGTCATCCCACGCTCTACAGGACAGTGGGCCTGGTCTTTTTCGGGATCACCGTGGCTCTCATCTCCATAGGTGTGGCTCTGGACTGGCCCGCATCAACACGCACGGCCCTGTTCATCCTCAGCTTTTTCCCTTTGCTGCTTGCTCTCATGTATGTTCACCTGGGCACCGAGGCGTAAGCGGGGCGGTCTCTCGGCGGTGTGATGATTGTGTTCCTCGACAGCGATGCAGTAGCTGGAGAGACTTTTGTCACGGTCACCTGCGCGAAAAACGCCTATACTTCTGGACAGAAGAGCAAGGAGGAAAGCTATCGCGCGTTGTACCCAAAATGCGAAGAACACGCCTCCTCGCCCCTTCGGCGAGATGCGTCTAAACAAACGAACAGCCAAAAAGGAGAAAGCACATGTCCCAATTAACACAACCCCTACGAGATGAGCACAAAGAACTGCTTCCGCATATCGAGCGATTGCGAGCGGTCGCTGACGCCGTCGGGAGCACACCGCTTCCCTCGCTTCGGCAGGAAATCGACGAGACCTCTGCATTTCTTTCGCACCAACTCCTTCCCCATGCCCAAGCGGAAGAACGTGCCCTGTATCCCGTCGTGGGACGGTTGATGGGAGCGCCAGAAGCAACGGCCACGATGAGCCGCGACCATGTGGAGATTGGTCGGCTGACGGAAGAACTGGGAGCCCTGCGCTCGTCTCTGAAGAACGACCACCTGGATACATCCGAGGTGCAAGCGCTCCGCCGCGTCCTCTATGGCCTCTCTGCGCTCGTCACCGCCCACTTTGCGAAAGAGGAAGAGGTCTACCTCCCGCTCCTGGACACGCGTCTCTCGCGAGAGGAGGCCCGGGATCTGTTCGAGGCGATGGAACGGGCCGCGCAGGAGGAAAAGCGCGCCATCAGATGATGGCTCGCGTCAAGAGATGCCCGGCTCCTGTACTTGTGGGGCCAGGACGTAGCCGATGCCGGGCTCGGTCAGCAGATAGCGCGGATGGGTAGGATCAGGTTCCAGCTTGTGGCGCAGGCGGTTGATATTCACCTGGAGCAGGTGATGCTCGCCGACGTACTCTTTGCCCCAGGTCTGCTCTAACAAGGCATCCTGAGGCAGAATACGTCCGGCATGACGAGCGAGTAAGGCGAGGAGGCGGTACTCAGTAGGTGTGAGCACCACCTTCTGGTTCGCCAGGCTGACCTGGCGCTGTCCAAAGTCGATGGTGAGCTTGCCGATGGTCATCGTCGTGGACAGGGCGCGTTCGTTCTCCCGAAAGTGGGCGCGTCTGAGCGCTGCCCGCACGCGTGCCAGCAGTTCATCCATATCCAGTGGTTTGGTCAGGTAATCGTCAGCCCCCAGATCCAGCCCACGCACCTTGTCCTGGCTGCGCTCCTTTGCGGTGACAATAATAATAGGAATGGTCGAGAAAGAGCGCACGCGGTGGCAGACGGTGAAGCCATCCATCCTGGGCAGCATCACATCGAGCAGCACCAGATCTGGCGAGGCATGCTCAATCTGGCTGAGGGCTTGCTTGCCGTCTCCTGCCAGCAGCACCGCATAGCCCTCCAATTCGAGATTGCGGGCCATCAACTGGAAGAGTTGCAGATCATCATCCACAATCAGAATGGTCGTTTGTTTCTCGGTCATCGTGTGTGCTTCTCTCCCAGACAGAAACACTGATAGTGTTCACGGTAGACATGTGACAGGAAGAGCCTGGTGACGCTAGAGATCACAAGCAAGATGTATCATGGTCTCACACGTTTTTCGGCATGAACGTGCCAGGTTCTTCTAGAAATTATAGAATAAGAACGAAGCAAAAGGAAAGCGTTCATTGAAGCTGTCAGCCGTACGGCGTGAGCACCCTGAGCCTTGGCTTTGGTCAGGGAGAATGAGGACGTGCAAGAAGCGAAAAATCGATGGGCGACCGCGCTCACGGCTCATAATGAAGAGTAGGAGGGAGTGATGCAGCGTGGTATCTATGTTGAAACAGAGCCGGGTAGGGGCAGCGCTCATGAGCGAACAGGAGGAAGCGCGTCTGCACGCACTCATCGCAGAAACGGCATGCGACCTCATTAGCGCGGAGATAGCCGCCTTGACCCTGCGCCGGGTCAGTGAGGAGAGTGAGCCCCTGGTGCCTCCAGAAGGGCACCTGTTTCACCTGGCCACCATTGTAGGCGTGACACCGGAGCAGGAAGCGCAGTTACGGCGTATGCCGCTAGGAGGAGCGGGGTTGCTTGCTCCCATCTTTCGGTACGGAGTGCCCGTGCTGGTCGCCGATACCCACGCGCTCCAACGCGCCACCGAAAGAGATGCTTCGACTGACCGCTCTCCCTCAAACGTTGCTACTCCTTGTGATCTCTCTGTGAGAGTGCAACCTGCTACTGTGATGCCATTGTAATATCCAGATTCTAATGTTGAATAGAGATATTAGATTGAGTGGAGATGAGGATACACTTTGTAAGACGCTCACACAATCAGTGTAGGCAACCTGATATTCCTCAACCAGATCTACTCGCTCTTGTTTGTTGGGGAGGCAGCACAGGGCCAACTGCTAACGAAAACAAGCTTTTCTCCGCCATTGGGGAACGGAGAACCAATCGGCGAGCATTTGAAAATTGAGAGATACCCGATTCACTCCTCATCACGTTGCAAGAGACAGCACATATGGAAAATACATGGTTCGTTATCATTTCTGAATCAACCCATCGAAGTTACGGAATTGCGTCTGATGCTCCATAATCTCATCGTACAAAGAGGTTTTCCGCAATTACTTTTGCGCATGAGATCCGGCAAAGATGGTGAGCCTACTCCTCGACGCGAGGTAAAAGAGGTTCTTCTGTGACACATCCTCAACGGCCTGGACGAAAAAGACTGACAGCTATAATGGTCAGCGGTAAGGAGGGTACACGATGCAGCTTTATGACAGACTCCAGATTTGTCTGCTCGCGGTCGCGAGCAGATATCCAGATGCCTTTGTGGAGATCAATAAAGATATAAGTAATGTACCGCGTCTGGAAACAGCATGCTGGAAACCGTTAGATTTGATTGATCTCCTCCAGAGTATCTCGCCCGACATGCTACAATCTATGGCCCTCTTAGAGATAGATGCACAAAAGAGCCACATCCATTTAACAGATTGCTCTTCAGATACACCAGCATTCCAGGTTTGTTGCCAAAGCAAACTTCCATCACACCGTGATGATAAGCAAGAACATCGGAAGACGACAACGGGAACCACTAGAAAGCCCTTTCAGCGCATTTTAGTTCCTTTGGACGGGTCCATCCGCTCAAAACGTGCACTTCCTATTGCTGCACGTATTGCTCGCATTTTCGGTGGATCGTTGGTTATCATGCAATCCATTATGCCTTCCCAAACAACAGCTCGCTATGCGACTGGAGTCACAGAGAAAGCTCGTGCAAGTGCAACCCATTACCTAGAGATGGTAAAGCAGTCGAAAGATCTGGCTGGCGTTCCCGTAACACCAGAAATATTCATTGGGCCGCCAGAAGAGATGATCTTTGCGGCTACGCGTCTGCATCAGAATGATCTAATCGTCATGTGCAGTAAAGGACAAACTGGCTTGAAACGCTGGGTACTGGGAAGTGTCGCTCAGAAAGTCGCACGTTCTAGTCCTATACCAGTGCTTGTCCTTCGAGATGATGATCATCTGCAACAACAAGAACGTTCCAAGACCCCCCAATCCATCCGTGTTATGGTCGCCCTTGACGGTTCTCAACTGGCAGAGGCCGCATTAGAGCCTGCCGCTTACTTGAGTACAGCATTGTCGGCACCGGCCAGAGGAGCATTGCATCTTATATATATCCTCCATCTCTCAGCGGCATTCGCATATGATCAAAATGCCAGTATGGCACAGGCCATACAACAAGAAACCTCATCAGTTATGGAGTACCTCCAGACTATCGAGAAACAGTTGCACGAAGGTCAATTGGCCTCGCTCAATTTACAGATCACAATCGCTCTCGACCATGACCTGGATAGTGCTGGGAAACTTCTACAGCTGGCCGAACAGGGAGAAGGAGCCAATGGTACCAACAGATGTGATGTGATTGCCCTGGCAACGCATGGAAGAAGCGGTCCGAAACGCTGGGTCATGGGCAGTGTCGCCGAACGCATTCTAAGCACAACACATCTTCCTACTCTTCTAGTAAGACCACAAAAAGCGAAGCAAACCAGTGAGACAGGCCAAATAGAGGGCAGCGAGCAAACATCTGAGATGCCATCCTGGGTCGGGCTCTTCTAGTACAGTATCCTGTTGCTCAATTAGATTAAATAGGCAGCATCAAGTTCACAGCGAAGCAAGAAGCGACGCTCTTCATCCCAGCGATTTATCAGTTGCAATACAGTTTATCGCGCTTCCACGTTTGATATAGGACCGCTGCCCGTGACGCAACAGACACGAGTTCGAGCTGCAATACAGTTTATCGCGCTTTCGCGACAATAAGTGGTAAATAAGGTGAAGAGTGATCACTCAGCGGGAAGCGTGAGCAGCTCAAGCATTGACTGTTTGAGAAGCTGCTCCTTCTCTCGCCTCATTCAGCACTGTTTTGTCAATTGGTAGGCACAGGAGAAGGATGATCCGCAGAACTGTTGCTCAGATGCCATTCAAGAGGGAGGAAAGAGCGTATCCAGCGTCTTTTCTAGCCCGAAATCGTGTTGCAGTTCCCGGTCCGCATAGCTATCAACAAGCTCCTGGGCATTTTCACGGGTGTGGACGTGAAGCCTCCGCACAAAACCGTCAGACGGTGGTCACCTGACATGATGTTGTACCGGTAACCGGGGATACGGGAGATGCAACGTATGTGACTGTCTGAAGTCCCGGAATTTCGACCGGTTCGGTCCTGTAGCGCCGACAACGCGACGGCGGCCTCGTCCCGGCAGCTCGCCTGGGCCGGTTTCCAGCCGCCAAGCCGTACCCAACCGCCAGCTACGGTGGGCCGCGGTTCGTATTCAGAGGCATCACCTCACTTGGTTGGACCAATACGAACCGGTGTCCCACAGGCCTGGGCCATCGCTGGCCCGGGCCGAGAGAAATCAGTCCCCGAGCGCAGCCGCCGGACTACGACGACAGTTCAGCGCGGCGCGACCACCAGGCCTCGGCGGCGGTCATTGCGCTCTCGGCCTCGTGGATGTTGTTGCCGACGAGTCCTGCGGTGGCGGCCCAGTGCAAGGGTATAAGAGCCAGAGCCCCGGGGAGCCAACGGTGCTCGTCACGAGTCAGCGGTTCCGGAGCCGTGCTTTCGTAGGCGTCGAGCAGTCGTCGCGGATCGAGCCATTCGCCGCTCTGTGCACCGGGGTTCAGGCTGGTGGCGATGCCGGGAAAGTCGCGCATCAGGCTCAGAGCGCCCGCGATGTCGTACAGCCGCTCCCTGACCCTCACAAAATCCAGGTCCAGGGTGACCCATGAGCCGTCTGACAGTTCGACCGCGTTGCCCAGGCGGTAGTCACCGTGAATCGGCGCGAATGGCAGTTCGACACCCTTCCGGAGCTCGGACAGCTCGCCAGTCAGTTGGCGCATCCGACGCACGACCGGCTCGCTACGGGGTCCGAGCCGGCGGCGTGTGAAGCCGACCGAGTAACGCAGTTGGCCGAATGTCTTGTGGTCGTCGAGAGGTTCGGGCGGACTGGGCTCCCAGACTGCTTTGAGCGCCGCGTGAAGACGTCCAAGCTCCTCGAATAGGCGGACGTAGGAGTCCTGGGTCGCCGGCGGCTTCACGTGACCGATGAACTCCTCAAGCTCAGCCCAACGATCAGCGACCCTCACGAGGTCGGAGCCGAACATCTGAATCGGCCGAGCGACTCGGACTTGGGTGCGCTGGAGCCGCTCGCGCAGGCGTCGCAGTCCAGCCACTCGGCCGCGCGTTACCCACGGCCTATGAATCCGGAGGACAACCGGCGGCTCAGCGTCTATCCGTATGTTGAGATTGAACCCACCGCCGATGTCTGCCCACCTGGCCCCGCGCGCGACGCGGGCGATCAAGGCCGAGACGGCCGGATCATCGGGGCTGGCTCTAGGTCCGAACCAGCGCGGCAAGGGAGGGGGAGAGGTCGAAGCTTCGATTCCGGTCATGGCAATGGCCCACCTTCATTAATGAACAGTTCTTGGAAAGAAGTATACCAGATGGAGAGCGCTTTTCTCAGGGACAGATGTAACAGTGCTCATGCTTCACGCTGAGTGATCACTCCTCTCCTCAAAACCTGACCACTCTTCGCCTTATTTACCAAAAAGCGCAAGGTGGTCCTTAAAATTTGATTGATCAGCTTCAAACATCTTTTTGCTGAATGCATCTACAACAAGCTTGGCTGCATTCTCAATATCGTACGGTCGCGATCCCATAGGCTTGATATGGAAATAGATACGAAATGCCCACTTTAGAGGCCGCCTTCATTTTATGCGTAGGTGCACCAGCGGGCGCGAATGCGCCCGCTGGTGCACCTACGCATAAAATGAAGGCGGCCGCGCTAGCGGACGCCCGTGCGAGGGCGCTCAGACATACCTGTAAAAAGTGTGTCTGGCACATCCACATTTTAATCGGTAAAGTTCTGCCGTAAAAAGCGCCAGATGGTGATGCCCACAAGAACGGCAACATAGAGCGCGATCATAGCACTGGCAAGCGCGGGTGATAGGTAGGGAATCTGCAAAGGAGACGCGGGAGCCGCACTCACCTTCGTGGCTTCCCGTAGCGATGCCTCCAATCCCATTGGCAGGTACTGCGCGACGTAAATCCAGGTACCGCCTGCCAGTATAAATGTTGTATGGAGCACCGACTCAACCAGAAGGATGAAGGCCAGCCCAACACCAATCGCCAGAATCGATGAGCGGCTGATGATGGTCAGCATAAAAGCCAGGGCAACATAGGGCAGCAAAGCATAATCGGTAATCAGGAAGTTGATTACCAGCGTCTTCAAATTCTCCCCATCTACCGCTAATGAGCCGTGCAGCAGCAGCGTCAGGATCGCGGTGAGGATACCGGATACCAGGATCGATGCAATCACCATCGTTAGCACCAGCAATACGTTAACGATGCATTTGGCTTCGATCAAAACCAGGCGGGATACGCCACGGCTTAGCCAGAGGTGAAAGGTGCGCCAGGAATATTCCCTGGCTGTAATGACGGCCACGATAATCGTCAGTAAGATACCACCCATTGAATGGGACGCGGCAAATTGCGGCGATTGCACCAGCCCCATTGGCCAGCTCAGGGAACGTGTTAGCACTTCACCGCCACCACTATTGGGAGGCAGTAGTTGTGCGAGAACATATTGACCACAATCGATAAGCGCGATAATCAGCGTTAAAATTCCCAGCTCAATCCATAAGATCGGTCGGCCGAAGACCTTATCTTTCTCTAACTGCAGCGTTCTCCACAGCATGCGTCTCAGCTCCTTTTTCCGCCTCTTGCGCGAATTGTAAAAACACATTTTCCAGGTTGTTCTGAATCGGGAATACCTCTGATGGCGTCAGGCTATGGGCAACCAGGTGCTCGATAATCTTTTCGGCCGTCACCGACTGCACATCAACATATGGGCCATTTACATGCAGATAGCGCTGACTCTCCACCAGTTCTCCCAGCAACTGCACAGCTTTCTGTTGATCTCTGGTCTTGATACGTGTAACATGCTCGGTCTTCAGCAGATCTTCGACCTTTCCTTCAGCCACCACCAGACCCTTACGCACGATCGCTACCCGGTTGCAGATCAACTGCATTTCGTGCAGCAGGTGGCTGCTAATAAAGATGGTCACTCCCTGTTTAGCCAGGCTCTGTAGCAGCAGGCGTATCTCATGCATGCCAACGGGATCCATGCCATTGGTTGGCTCGTCGAGGATCAACAGATCGGGCTGCCCGAGCAGTGCCAGGGCCAGCCCCAACCGCTGTTTCATACCCGTTGAAAATTGCTTGACGGGCCGGTTGTTAACATCACTGAGGCCCACCATCGTCAGCACCTGATCAATGCGCTGTTCCGGGACCTCTGGATACAGTCGGTGCAGCATCTGCATATTGCGCCGTGCCGAATATGCCATCATCATGGACGGTGAACCCATCAAGGTCCCTACGCGTCGCAGACCGGCATTATGCATTGGAGTAATCTGCTCACCAAAAATTTCAATGGTCCCACCAGTCGGATAGATCAAACCCAGCATCATGCCGATGGTGGTCGTCTTTCCTGACCCATTAGGGCCCAGAAAACCATAAATTTCACCACTTCTCACCTGCAAGGAAATGTCTTCGACAGCATGCACCGTGCGATAATACTTCTTTGCGTGCGAAACGTTTATGACGACATCGCTGCCCAAATTTTTCTCCTTATAATTAATAGCTCTCTTCTGGCTCTATCACTGCTTTTATGAGATTTACTCAGCACATTTATAAACGTCGAAGCATCTTATTTCTAACATTCATTAATTTACATATTGAGCGCACTTTAGGTCTACTAATTATTAGTAGATATTACGCAACAGAATTCTTCTATCATACCTCTATGCGACAGGCCCATATTTAGCAACCCCACAAAGCAATAAGGCTCTCTATAATGCAAACGCAACCTGGCGCACTAAATACAAAACCTGATCATCCTCCTCTACGAAAGAGGTCCTCCATATGTTCACGACTCCTGCTCAAAGCCCTGAGAACGTGTCAGACTCTCATGCTGATGGCCTGCGGCCTGCATGGGTTTTCGCACCTCCGGTGCTCAGCATTCCGTTGTGTGTTCGTGCCTGGGGCGCGCTGATGCGCGCCCCAGGCACGAACACACAAAACAGGGCGGCCGCGTAGCGGCCGCCCGTGCGAGGGTGCTCACGCGCTCCCAACATGATAGGAGTCTGACACGCTCTGACAGATAAAAAAAGAGCCGCGACCCCTCTGGGTCGCGGTCGCTATGCGTCTATTGTGTGTGATAGCACCGGCTTGATATCTACAACCGGCGTGCCATCGATGGCCTCGATCGGCCCGACCTTCAACCTGTGGCCAGCTATCTCACGCACTGTTACCCTGTGCAGACCCAGCGGATTTGGCCTGTCGGGCGAGCGTGTGGCGAAGACGCCTGTCAGTGGTATCTCCGGATTGCCGCGCGGATGGACCTTGAGTGTGTCGCGTCGGGACCGATGAAACCAGCTGATAATAATTAATTCATCACCCACCGCGATCCTATCCAACCCCTCGCCGAACTCGTCATTGACGATCAGCCACGCGTCCGGTGCTCCTTCCCGGCCCTGTTTGGGCGCGCCCTCACGCCGCTTCAGCGACGATTGCAGGAAACCAATGGGATGCAGTACATAATCAATATCTGCCATAAGTTCTTTCCCTAGTGCTCTTTACGAGCAGTGAAAAGCGCTCGTACGCGCTCGTCGCGCAGGTAGAGCCCACCCCAGATCAATATACCAATGTAGACAGGGAAAAGCGTGGTGCTGAACAGAGGATCTCCAAGGCGCAGGTGAGCAGAGATCGCTCCGCCCAGGTAACCCGTCAACAGGATCGCTCCCAGAACTGAGGTAGCTGGAAATACATAAACAGCCAGGCATACAAGCTCCATAACGCCGAGGACAAGAGCGAGGTTCACCGGATATCCGAGTTGGTTTAGCGAGTCTACGACAGGGGAGATCTGCACCACGTGGGTAATGCCGTCAAAGAGTAGAAACAGCGCCGCCAGCGCTGACAAAACACGACCAATCCATAATGAAGTCTTTGAAACCGAAGTTGTCGGGGTAGCCACTTGCATGTCTTTTTCTCCTTCAAGTAATCTGGATGAGGTGCGATCACAGGTGGTAAAAGGCTCCTTCACCGTGGAGCAAAAAGTTCAAGGCAACGTTCGCGATACATCTTTAGCTATTGTTTTTCTCTCTGTTTTTCTATTCTGTTTCGCGAACAAAAAAGCGGAAATAAAATGGCTTTCTATTCCGCTCTTTCCCTGCAGTTTTTATCCCCCCACACATTCATCTACAACATTGGCCGGCTACCTCATTTTTTCCACACCTCCTCTTGCCACACCTGCTCTACACGCCGTTGGATCATATCCAGCAATCGCCTGACCCTGGCTGCATCCAGCTTTTCGTCAGTGGTCCCAGCGTGTAAGGCCAGAGCTTGCCGAAGTAGACCGCCCTCGTCCACACGTGTTGTAGCCCATGCTACCGCATCCTTCTTCGATCGTACCTGATTCTCCTCCACAAAGCACCATCCCCGACATGCGTTGAGGACGCTTGCATAGCCGGTTTCGTCATAGTCCGTATACCAGCGCAGCGATATCAGAACGGCCTCAATCAGCCATGCCCGTGGAATAACCCCAAACAGATTCTGGGGCGGAGGACCAAAAAGAGCGATGCCATGCTCGCGCGCGATCGCTCGATCAAAGAAAAACCAGTGGGGCGATTCATCCTTCGCATCATAGGTAACATGCAAAGGCATCTGCGGGCCGGAGTTGAGATTAAGCTCAAAGCCGACTGTGGAAGTGGATGCCGCGATCGCGTCTTTCTGATAAATAACAAGCTCGCATCCACGCGTTGGACACGGGAGCGCGGGATGCGCCAGCAGGGCGGCGAGTTGCTCCTTCTCTTCCTGCCGCAGGTGCCGCGCGCAGACCCCCTGGATATCGAGATCGCTCCTGCCAGGAACAAACCCTCCTAACGCGGCAGATCCAACCAGATAGACACCCAATAAGCCCTCCTGCAGATAGCTATGCAGCACCTGTACCACCTGCGAAGCATAAGACTGCACATCCATCGGCAGCGCTTGCAAACGTGTGTCTTGCTTGCCCGTCATATATCGCCTCCCAGAGAATCCTGTTCATATCCGGCTCACCAGAATAGCAACCCTGTATCGCCGTTACCTTCATATCCTATATGAGGCTTGACTATACATGTACCGCATACGCTCTGTCAAATATTACCTTGTACCACGCTCTTGCAAGATCTCCACAATAGGATATTTCGCCTGCGCCAGAGCTTGCTCGACCTCTTCAAAGTTGAGTCGATCCGACTCATAGCGTACCGTGACCGTTTTAGCCGCAAGATCAACCTGCACTATCTCTAGACCGTGAAAAGATTGAAGAATCTTCGTTATCTTGCTCACGCACCCGTTACAATTCATACGCCCCATTTTTAAGTAAGCATCCTGTATCATCCTGACCTCCTTACACTACATAGCCCGAACAACTACTAGTTTTCTATAAGCATTACAGGCGCATTTCATAAAACATACTTTACATGCTTCAGATACAAAAATAAAACCTTAAGAAAAAAAATACATACTTATCCCTATAGAATCATGGTAACTAATTTAGACTGTGTAAGGATCTGAAATACAGTAACTGATAGATCAATTAATAACACAACCAACGCTAATAAGCTAAATTCATTTTAAACTTTTTATGTTATACTAAATATGATGATGAGTTGGTGTGACAGGGGCGCGAATGCACCCCTGTCACACCAACTCAAAAAACCAGCCAGGCGAGACCTTACTATTGAGGAGAGTTATCATGGCTACAGTGATGCAAAAAAGCTATCTCGTAAAAGGGGCTGTCTTTGGGGCGCGCGGCGATTCCTGTACGTGTGACCCCTGCGATTGCAATCCATGTAGGTGTGGCGATAGTGTCAGGGGCGATCAGCCGAATTATCCCTTCTGGCGCGTGAGCGGCTTTCATATCGAGGCCGGCCTTATTCAAGGCATCGATGTATCTCATCTTACCATTTTAAGTCTGACCCAACCGGTCGTTGAGGGAGAAAATGATCGCTGGCAGGAGGTTATCCTGGTGGATAGCGCCGCCTCGATGCTCCAGGTCGTTGCGCTGCTCAACGTCTTTGAACATCAATTGGATAGTGTTCCGGCCGAGGTCGCGCCGCTTCCGCAGACCTCGCGTGCGGTGTATCGCGCCCACCTATCCTATCACATGTCCCCCGACAACAAACTAACGCTGGACGCGACCTTCAGCCCCGATCCGCAATCCCTGGTCTGCAGCCCCGATGGACAGGCCAGCCAACAGGCGAGAGCCTGGAACTATCAGGGATTGATGGCCCTGCGCGACACATTCACGTACCAGAAAGATTAGCTCTGGATTCTTTTATAGATTGATGCATGGGGTGCCATTAGAGCAACCCATGCATCAATCTATAAAAGAAGTACGGCTGTATGCCAGTTCCTTTATTTCTCAACGTCCAGCGTTGCCGCCCAGTCTTTAGCCTGTGTGACCTCCGCCTGCCGTGGAAAGACTTTGGATAGCAGAACGCGATGAACCTCTTCATCGCTATCCAGACAACAGTCGGCCAGGACGGTCAACTGGTAATCTTTATCCGCCGCTTCCCTGAGCGTCGATAAGACGACTCCACTGGTCGCGATGCCGCATAGCACCAGGTGCGAGATGTTCTGCGCCCTCAACACCACCTCTAAATCGCTCCCGCTAAACGCGCTGACGCGACGCTTGGTAATCACTACATCCGTCGGCTGCGGGGCGATAGCCTGGGGAAGTTCCGTCGAAAAGGCAACCATTGACGAGGCAGCTTGCCTGCGAGCAGAGAACATCTTATTTCTAGAACTGACCTCGGGATATCCCGGCCGAAAGCCCACAACCACATAGATAACGGGAATCGATGCGGCACGAGCCGTCGCAATAGCTATATTTGTACGCTCAAGAATATCGCTTGACTGTGCGTATCGATCAACAATCCCCGCCTGCATATCCATTACTAACAGGGCCGCGTTTGCTTGCGTATCAGACATCGATTGATGGTTTCCTTTCTGTTTCTCCTGAAATTTATTATATACTGTAATAGTTGCTATTGTCATAAGAATATATCTTATCACCTGCAGCTTGCATAAGCTTGCACATCTGCAGTGCTGCGTGTCAACTTTATATTAACGCATGGGGACGCGCGAATGCGCGTCCCCATGCGTTAATATAAAAAACCAGCGCGGCCGCGCAGCGGACGCGCGTGCGGGGGCGCTCACGTGCCCCAGAGTGCTAAGAAGAAGATCTATTCTAAGTGAAATACTCTATACGGAACAATAGAAAGCAGGGATGTTAATAATGATCGATACAGGATTAGCGGGCAAGGTAGCCTTAATCACCGGTGGTAACCACGGCATCGGCGCCGCTACGGCCAGAGCGTTAGCGCGCGAGGGCGCGTCCGTACTGATCAATTATCTCCGTATGCCTGCACTGGGATCACCCGCCCCATCGGACGATGCATCATCACCCGGACTCGCCTTCTACAATAGCCGACGTGCCCAGGACGCGGACGAGGTTGTTAGGAATCTTCGTGAGCAGGGAGGACGCGCGCAGGCGATTGAGGCCGATCTGTCCAATCCCACCACCATCCCCTGGCTCTTTGAGCAGGCTGAATACCTGTTTGGACCCGTTGATGTGCTGGTGAATAACGCGGATTACTGCCAGGCTGATACGTTCATCCCTAAAGGCTATCCGGGCTCGGCCGATCTTACGCCAGGCGGCTATCCGCTGTCTGCATTGAGCGCGGAAAGCCACGATCGCCACTTCGCGATCAATAGTCGGGCCGTGGCGCTGATGATGGCGGAGTTCGCCCGGCGACGCATCACCAAAGATCTACGCGATGGACGCATTATCAATCTCAGTACCGATGCCGCCTCGGGTTTTGGGCAGAATACATCCTATGGAGCAAGTAAGTTCGCTATGGAATCCTATTCTCGGGCGGCCGCCCATGAACTGGGACCATACGGCATTACCGTCAATATTGTGTCGCCAGGACCCACTCAGACAGGTTGGATCACGCCTGCCATGGAGCAGGCACTGTCTGAGCAGACCCCATTGCGACGCGTTGGTCAACCTGAGGACCTGGCCGATGTGATCGTCTTTCTCGCCTCCCAGCAAGCCCGCTGGCTCACCGGACAGATTCTGTATGTCGGCGGCGGCCATCGCATGTTGTAACAGCCGCCGCCTATGGACCATCTCCTATGGCAGGTTACGGCAAGGTCGCCAGGTGCGCGCCAACGGTATGCGCGAAGTTATACCCGTTTGACGCATCCCAGTTGATCGACCATGTCATCGCTCCCCGAATGGTTGGGTAGGTCGTTGATGGCCTGAACGAGCCACAGTTCGTACCCGTTGCCAGGCAATCCAGAGCATTATTCACCACCGATGGCGAGACATATCCTCCGCCCGCAGCCGAACTGCTCGCGGGAACGCCAATCCCAACCTGGTCGGCCCTCAACCCTCCCTGCAGTTGAATGCAGGCCAGGGCCGTCAGGAAGTCCTCGCTCCCTTCGGAATAAACCCTGCCATCGCAGCCGTTCATGCTGCCAGAATTGTAGTACTGCATGTTGACGACGGTCAGGATATCCTTGATCTGTAAGGCCAGCTGGAAGTAGGCACTACCCGTGGATTGCATGTCGATCGTCTGCGGCGCCAGCGTAATAATGAGATTCGAACCTACCAGCGTAGAGAGCTGCCGCAGGGCGCTACCCATATAGGTCGGGTTGATGCCGTTCTCCAGATCGATGTCGACCCCATCAAAACCATAGGTCTTGATCAACTGGTAGACGCTATTGGCGAAGTTGCTGGCCGAGGTCGCGTCGCCGACACTGATGGTTCCGTTCTGCCCGCCAACGGAAATGATGACCTTCTTGCCCTGTGCGTGCAACGTCGCGATGTCGCTGGTAAATTGCGCCGCGCTATAGCCTCCCAGGGCGGAGGAAAGACCAGAATCGATGCTAAAGGTAACGCCACCAGGGGTGGAGGGATCAGCATTGGCGAAGGCCACCGCGATCAGGTTATATTGTGCATCGACCCCGCTCAGCCTGAGAGGAGTCGCGCCATTGGTAAAGTCCTGCCAGTAGCCGGTTAAGATATGCTCGGGCAACCCTCCTCCGCAGGCGGTACAGGGCGTGGGGGTCGCTGTTGGAAGCACCGTTGGCGTAGGCGTCGGGGTACTGGTGGCCGTTGGCGATGGGGTGGGCGTTGGCGTCCCATTTCCACCGGGACCCGCCAGGCTGATGTCGTCTACGTAACCACTATTCTGCGCGTACCAGTCATGAACGTAGATCGTGATGCTGCTGGTACTGCTTCCAGTCGTGAATGAATAGGAGAGCTGTGTATAGCTTGAACTGTTCGTCCAGTTGCTGCCATAGCCGTTGACGCCCAGGTACATATACGATCCATCCACATACGCGCTGAGCGTGTATGCCGTACCAGGCAGAACACTGATGGTCTGCGTACACTGTCCCGTGGTCGAGTTGCTCGGGTTGAGCTGTAAGGCATAAGCACCGCTATGTACTGGGCTGTTCACCACAGTATCACCGGGATCACAGCTCCAACCGCTGAGGTTCCCTGTCTCAAAGCCTCCATTGGTCACCAGGTTGTTGGCCGCTACGGCCACACCCACCGACCTGTTGAAGAAGAGCAGTAGCACCATACCGCTCAAGACGCACAGCGCAACGCTGATCTGTGCCAGTTTGCTGCGAAACATTCTTGCGCTCCTTGCAATATGTTCAACACGAATTCAACCAAACAGGCGACCGGTCGGAGAACCACCGTCCTCCGACCGCGCGCCATCAGCTTAAAGAGACATCGTCAACGTAGACGTTCCCCTGGAGATACCAGCCGTGTACAAAGATCGTGATACTGGTCGTACTGGCAGTAGTCGTGAATGAATAACTCAGCAATCCATAGCTGCTCGCATTCATCCAGTTACTGGAGTAACCGTTGACACCCAGGTAGACATAGTTTCCCTGCACGTACGCTTTCAATGTATACGCATGGTTGGGCTGGACATTGATCGTCTGCGTGCATTGACCGGTGGTCGAATTCGAGGGCGTCAACTGCAAGGCATAGCTCCCACTGTACACAGGACTACTCACGACTGTATCCCCTGGATCACAACTCCAACTACTGAGATTCCCCGTCTCGAATCCTCCATTTGTCACCAGGTTGCCTGGCGTAGGTGTAGGAGTAGGTGTCGGATTGGGAGTTGGTGTGGGCGTCGGATTCGGCGTCGGCGTCGGTGTAGGATTGGGAGTAGGTGTCGGATTCGGAGTTGGCGTCGGCGTCGGATTCGGGGTTGGCGTCGGCGTAGGGATAGTTCCCCCTGCCAGGCCGTTGGCGACGGCGTTCAGTAATGTGTCAGCAGGATCATTGGCGTCCAGGGAAAAGAGCATCGCGCCGCCGAGGTTGTGGGACTTGATGTAATCGGTCTTTGCGGCGATCGATTGCGGGGTGTCGCCCGTGTAGAAGTTGGTGCCATCGTAGATCCAGCTGGCCTGGGTAGTGGAATCAAAGAAGTTGTCGCTGGTGTTGCTGGTCAGACCTGCGGCGGCCAGTTCTTTGTAGTCGGCGATTCCTGCCTGCTGGCTGGTGGGAAATGAGGGCGATGGCCCGGTCGCGCTTTGATAGAGACCGTGGTTGCTGCCAGCGGCGACGCCAGTCCAGCCGCGATAGTAGAGCGGGAAGCCCATCACCAGCTTGCCAGATGGGAATCCGCCGGGGATACCATAGGCTGCCGAGCCCGTTGTCCAATCTTTGATCGCGCTATCAATGTTATATTTCTCGCTGCCAGGCGCTATCGGCTGGGATGGATCGTTGGGCGAGGCGTACAGGGGATCCTGAAAGTTCGTGGGACCGGTGCTCTCAAATCCTCCATGCATGTCATAGGTCATCACATCCGCGTAATCGAGATACTTGCCTACCTGGTCGGTCTGGATGTACGCGATCTTATCCTGCCCGGAAGGTACCGCCGCCGTCAGTTGGAAATGCTTGCCGATACTGCTACCATAGGAGTCCAACTCCGTACGGAACTCCTGGAGCAGCAAGGTGTAGTTGGCACTATCCTGGGCGCTATAGTGATTGCCGATATGCCCCTGGGTCCCGGGATACTCCCAGTCGATATCAAAACCGTCAAAGATACCCGCGGCGGATGCGTTCCCTCCGGAGGGATCACCGCTGATTCCCGTGGGCAGGTTGCCTTTGAGGAACATCGAGATACACGAACTGACGAACTTCTGCCGTGAGGCTGACGTGGCGGCTACATCGGAAAAATACTTGGAGTAGGTCCAGCCCCCCAGCGAGAGCAACAGTTTCAGATTGGGATACTTTACCTTGAGCTCGCGCAACTGGTTGAAGTTTCCCTTTATTGGCTGGCTATACGAATCAGAGCTCCCATCTACGGAATTGGAGCTATAACTCTTCTGATAATCGGCAAACGCGTCACCGGCACCATCACCCGCGTTGGGGTCACTTTCGTTGCTGGAGTCAGATGCCTTGATGGTTTCAAAACACGTCAGGTTGACTGGATCGATGTTTTCAAAGTCGTAGATAATAGCGGTGAGCTTAGAGGCGGCTCCTGACGTGTCAACGGTTGAGGGATAATAACTGTTGCCATAGATGCCCCATTGATCAAAATAGGCGATATTCTGATACGGGCTACTCCCTGCCGCCTGGGTCGCGGCGCTGACCGCCGAACTTTGCGCCGAGACGTTTCCGTCTTTGTCATATGCCTGCACAGTAAAGGTATAGCTGGTTGAGGGCCGCAGCGAACTGATCGTGACCGCTGTCCCCATAGAGGTCGCGACGATCTGTGAACCATTAAAAACATAGTAGGCCGCGACATCCCCCGTCCCCGAATTATCGGTGGAGGCGGACCAGCTGAGGGTAATTGATTGTGATCCGCTAAAGACAACATTAACATTGGTAGGCGTAGAGATAGTGGAAGCGTCCGCTGCTCCATGCGCAATTGAGGGAACATAGAATACAGTGGCAAGCAACAAGAGCAGGAATAGACCCACTCTTCCTGGCTGCCACAACTTTGCATTTGTCATAAGGTGCTCCTTGCGTTCATCCGATAAGCAGTCCATGCTAAAATGATCGCCTGAAACCGATTGACTTGAAAAACAGCTGTGCGCCCGACTCACATCAGGATTTATAATCTATAGCGATCATGTTCCTCCTTTCATGTTGCAAGTACATCTAGTTGTTAGAACAACAAAATGACTTACGTTTTATCTGCCGCTTCCATTAAAGAGATGGTGCTCGAAAACAAAAGCTTTTCCAGAAAAAGCCCTTTACGTATCATATGCCCCTGATGAAAGTGTACCCAAGCCTGGTGTATATGTCAATATGTATATACCAGTAGCTGCCGGGCTTGCTCCGGCTTTCCCATACGCGCCGGACTGGCCTCGGCTTGCGCACCTATCCTAAAAGTCCTCCTTTCCCTACCCCCATTAGTCCTTTTGGGTATACGAATGTTACAAAGCTGTTATCATACAGTTGAGCATAAAAAGTGCAAAGGATTTCTCTCCTTGCGCAGTGGCTCAGATTGTGAGCTACATCACATATATAAATGGAAATATATTGTATGCTATGGTTAAAAAATAGCGTTATTTTTTATAGGCGGGAAACAAAAAATAGCGAGACAATTTTATATTGATGCACTTATTTATGGAAATGGTCTGACTAAAGTTGATGCAAGTTCTATCAGTTTTTATTTTTTCGGATTCTCGTTGGCCTTCTTATTTAGACATGGGTACGCAGAGAACCCACCAGTATTTCAAAGGAAAACAGTCAGTCGATGCGTAGTAGACTATCATTACCACAAAAAATATTTCAGCAGAAAGGGCCGCTCAATCTACGAGATCAGAATTGGAGAGCGAGTAGATTACTCATTGTATGTGTCTTATCTTTGCTATTGGTGATCGTTGCCACAAGTGTCTTTCTGGCATATGTGTTTCCATCAAGTAAGGCAACAACCGATCAGTCGGGCGAGACATTTACGATGGCGCCCAAACCAACACAACCCACTCCGACTCCGACGCCGGCATTTGATCCTAATCTCAATGCGATTCTGCCTACCCATCGTATCGTCGCGTTCTACGCGATACCTGGCGCCGCCGCCACAGGTCCCGCTTACCAGTTAAGCGCTGACATGCTGGCACACTTGAAGGCGCAGGGGGCAGAATATGAGCGTCTTGATCCGTCCCATCCTGTCCAGTTAGGGATCGATCTGGTCGTAAGTATCCCTGATGGCTTTCCCGGACCAGACAATACCTACAGCCATCACCTCGATAGCGACACCATTCAGCAGTATATTGATTTTTGTAAAACTAACAATTTACTGCTTTTCCTTGACCTGAACTTTGGCTGGTCACCGGTTATGCCAGAGGTCAATTATTTTCTCCCCTACCTGGAAAAATATAGCTTTGTCCATATGGCCGTCGATCCCGAGTGGATGTTTCCCCGTCATGATGGCATCCCCGGCACGAATCTCAGCAATGTGCGGGCCTCTGATCTCAATCCAATCATTGAGGCGGTAGCGGCCATTCCGATGAAATACCATGTGCCGCGTAAGATTCTCGTTATCCATCAGTATCGCCCCAGCGGCGATGGCACGGCAACACCAAATGACGCGGGCAAGGCGGAGATCGCGGATAAGCGCGACATCATTATTGACCCGCGGGTGGATACCGTCATCCACGTCGATAGCGTCGGGGGCTATCCCGGTGATCATGGCGATAAGATGCGCCAGTATCACGAGTGGGTACACGACGATTTGCAGGCCTATCACAATTTCGATTACGGTGGCTTCAAATTGTTCTATAACATCGAATCCAAAACCAGCGTTATGACACCAGCGGAGGTGCTCTCTATGCAGCCTGCTCCCCTGGTCGTCACCTACGGCAACTGATCGTTCGATTTCTAAGATATGATCTTTAATGAATAAAGCCGGTAAAAAGCGGAGAGATGCAGGAGGGGCGCTCAGCCCCTCCTGCCGGGGTTTGGGCGAGCATGCTGGGGGCATGCTCAAGTCCCCAAAATCCCCTCCTCTTAAAACAGCAGGGTGATGTGCGACATCGCACATCACCCTGCTGTTTTAATTTACTAATCCTTTGAAGTTTATGAGAAGGTGGCGGGGGCCGCGCAGGGCGGCGTTATCTCTATAGGGAGGAGGATCAACCGCGAGCGTCGGTTCGATCAGGCGGCGACTGAGCTCCCTGAGGGCGATATGAGCTTCGATACGTGCCAGAGGCGCGCCAACGCAATAGTGGATACCACTACCAAAGCCCAGATGCTCGTTGCCCTGGCGATCGGCAATAAACTCTTCGGGATCCTTAAAACGCGTTCCATCGTGGCTGCCGGAGGCCAGCACTAGAACGATGGTAGCTCCTTTGGGGATAGTCACTCCGGCGATATCGATGTCGGTCAGCGCGGTACGCGTGCGGAAATGTACCGGCGGATCATAGCGCAACAGTTCCTCGACATAGGTGATCACCAGGTCGGGATCCTCACGCAGCTGCTGTAAGAGCTCTGGAGAACGCACCATGGCCAGCGTGCCATTGGTGATCAGGTTGACGGTCGTCTCGTGTCCAGCGATCAAGAGCAGGACGGCAGTGCTGATCAGTTCGCGTGGCGTCATCGGACCTTCGACGTCGTCGGTGCGCATCATGCCCGAGAGCATGTTATCACCGGGATTGGTCTTGAGCCTCTCCAACAATTGAGTCATGTATGCGCGGATTTGCTGGCCGGCATCCATAATCTGCTTCTGCTGCTCTTCGGTCTGTATCTGGCCTGGGTCCAGGACGGTAGCCAGTAATTCGGCCCAGGCGTGGAAGCGCGCCTCATCCTCACGTGGTACACCCAGCAGCTGACAGATAACCGTTACCGGCAACGGATAGGCCAGATCATCGACGATGTCAATCTGGCCACCCTGTGTATGTCTGTCCAGGTGCTCTTTGACGATCTGCTCGATGTGCAAGGTCATACTCTCTATGCGCTCGGGCGTAAACTGGCTCATCACGATACGCCGCAGGCGGTCATGGTTGGGGGGATCTTGAAAGATGAATGGAGGCTCAACCTCTTCTTGCTCTGGCACAGGCTGGCCCTGAGCAATCATCTGGGCTCGCTTCTGCTCCATCTGTTCCATTGCCCGTTTCTGAGCGTCGGATTTGCGCATGTCGGAGCTCACACGAGGATCGTGGAGCAAGAAGACGATCTCATTATACGTGCTGACGACATAGCTACCATCCTCCTGCACGGCCACGGGAGTATCGCGGAATTGCTCGTAGAGTGGATAGGGATTAGCTATATGCGAGTGGTCCAGGATCTCTTTAAAGTTTATCTTTGACTTTTGTACCATGGTTGTCTATCTGTCCTTTCGTCTGTGCCGATACTACTTCAGGCGTGCCGGGTAGCTACCGGGAAACCAGCTTGCCGGGACTGCATATCCTCTGGCTGGTCGGCGGCTGCTAGTTGGGGTGGATAGCTGGCCCCGGCATCGATCAGCGCACTGTAAGCATCCAGCCAGCGTCCCTGATCAAAGCTCACAGCTCCGATAAGGCGTCCCTTACGTCCATACACGGCAACGAAGCGATAGCGTTCCACTGAACCTTGCGTGATCATGACTTCATCACCCAGATTCGGCAGGCCAACCGATTTGATGTTGACGCCAAACTGGCTCGACCAGAACATCGGGATGTGCCGGTAGACCCGATAGTCATCCATCTCGCTGAGCATGTTGTGCGCCGCGTTCTCCGCCTGGTCAACGGCATTGCCCCAGTGTTCAACGGCGATAACATCCTCTTCGTAGAGATGCTGCGGCCAACGCGCTACGTCTCCGGCGGTAAAGATGCCTGGACTGGGCCGGCCCTGCGCATCCAATACCCTGCAATAAACATCACAGACAACCCCACGCTCATCCACAGTCAAGCCGGAATCCATCAACCATTCGGTATTATGCAAAGCGCCCAGGGCGACAATCGCAACATCCACGTCCATCACGCTCCCATCAGTCAGACGGGCGCGACGCAGACGTCCCTCTTCGTCTCCCTCAAACGCGGCCACCGTCATGTTGGTGCGCAGATCCACACCACGCTGGCGCTGTAAACGGGCTACGATCTCTCCAATGCTGCTCCCCAGCGCTCCATATAGCGGCGTCGGACCTCGCTCTATCAGCGTAACGTCTATTCCCAGTTCGCGACAGACGCCAGCGGCTTCGCAACCGATAAAGCCTCCTCCGGCGATCAGGACACGGCCGGGCTTGCGCTCCAGGCGCGCCCGCAGCTTTTGCGCGTCATCGCGGTCACGGATCAAAAATACGCCATCCAGTTTACCTCCATGCTCCTCGGGCCAGGGACGAGCCCGGGTGCCGGTGGTGATTAACAATTGGTCGAAAGGCAGCGTTTCACCGTTGCTTAACGCGACCCGGCGCTGCTTAACGTCCAGCGAGGTAGCGGCGACTCCTAAGATCCAGCGTGCACGCACATCCTCAAACAGGGCCAGCGATGTATGCTCTACCGGAAGACGGCCAGCCAGAACCTGCTTGGAGAGGGGCGGGCGGTCATATGGCGCGTATGGCTCGTCACCTACAATCGTAAGCTGACCCGCGAAGCCATTGCGACGCAGTGCCTCGGCGGCGCGCAGTCCTGCCAGCGAGGCACCGACAATCACGATCCGTTCGTCTTTGCGCCTTCCCTGTGCGCGATCACTCCCCATGAGCTTTCGACCTCTCTTCTTGCTCCTCAAATGACTCACCAATATAGATAGCCTGCACAGGACACGCCTTTGCAGCACGAATTATCTGCAGACGGCGCTCATCGCTGGGAGATGGATCATATTCCAATGCCTCTTCTCCATGCAACTGGAACACCTTCGGGTCCGCGAAACAACACTGCCCATACCCCTGACAACGATTAAGGTCAACAGTGATTTTCATCGCTCGTTATCCTTTCTATCTCAAAATGGTTCTCATAGCATTCATATTCTACCACGAAATATGAGTTAATTACTCACATTTTCGTTTATGGATAAACGATTCTTGTCACTGATAGGATACAAAGAGGGGAACACGTAGATAGATGTGTGCTATACTTGGCATGTTTACATTGTGGAGAGCCAGTAAGTAGAAGATTGTGGGGAGCAGATGGACCAGGAGCAGATACAAACAGAGGCCGCAGAAGTACAGGAAACGCATTTTCGTCGTCAGCCACAGCAGATTCGGGGACAGCAGCGCGTAGCGGCGATTCTGGATGCCGCCGAGCAGCTCTTTGCTGAAATCGGCTATCAGGCCACCAGCACTAACGCCATCGCCCAGCGCGCCAACACATCGATTGGGTCTCTCTATCAGTTTTTCCCCAACAAAAAAGCGATACTACAGGCCGTGGTGGCTCGCTATCACCAGCAGTATCGCGACCTGATCCAAAATATCCTGACCGATGATTTTTTCTTTCAATCGCTCTCAGATGCCTTCGACAGCCTGATTAGCGCACTCATCACCTTGCATGCCAGCCACGGGGGAATACGTGCCTTCTTGATCGGCGCCAGCGCATCCAGCGAATTCGCCACCGAGGCCCAGCAGATCCACCAGGAGCTTTTTGCGCGCCTGGATGATCTACTGGCGGCCCGCGTC
The DNA here is from genome assembly GCF_003967515.1 of Dictyobacter aurantiacus. Lineage (GTDB taxonomy): Bacteria > Chloroflexota > Ktedonobacteria > Ktedonobacterales > Ktedonobacteraceae > Dictyobacter > Dictyobacter aurantiacus. The sequence goes on from NZ_BIFQ01000002.1 coordinate 196,763, forward strand.
CCTCAGTTGCCTAACGCTGAGCGCGCCCTCACCCTGCGCATCCTCTACACCACCACCCAGACACTTCTCGAGCTATCCGAAACCGTCCCTTCCCACGAGCAATCCACGGTCCTCAGCGCCCTCAAAACCATGCTCATCAGCTACCTCTCCCCCATCTTCTCGCCAGAGAGTATCTAACTCTTATAATCAAAACCTACCTGTATTTTCGCACCTGCAATACTCAACAGCTCATAGCATGTTGGTGCAACAGGGGCGCGGATGCGCCCCTGTTGCACCAACATAAAAAACAAATGCGGCCGCGCACGCGGACGCCCATGCGGGGGCGTGGATGTTCCCCAACACAACGAGAGTAAGCGCCCCCTAAAAGAGGCTCACCTGATCGAATTCAACAAGTTCACGAAGTAAAGCCCTTCGTATTCCAGTTGGCCCCTATCTTCCACGCTCCAGACCACCGATAGCACGGCCTGGGCAAAGGCCCAGTTGTAGATGCGCTCCCGATCAAAACCCAGTTCCTCGGACATCTGATCAATACGCCGCCTCGTCAACGCCCTGGGATCAGGATTAGACAGGATGTCGGGCCAGAAGTTCCGCAATATAGCCCCCGTCTCATAGACGCGCTCGCCAATTACCCCCTTCGGATCAACGGCGCGCCAGCCTTCGTACTCGTCCAGCAGGATGTTGTCGTGGTGCAGGTCACCGTGAAGCAAGACCTGCTCTCCCATTGAGGCGCTCAGCTCCTCATACAGCTTCTCGGCCCGGTCGAAATCAACCGCCGGGATCGGACCCGTTCCACCGTTATATTGCTGACGCAACTCGGCGAAGGACTTTCCCCAATCTATGATGGTTGGAAAAGGATAGTGTTGCTCGGGCAACGAACGCCAGAGCTTGCGCATCACTTCTGTAGCGGCCGTTATCACCGCTTCGTCGTTCTCGACCACCCGCAAGGAGGTACCGGGGGCGAGGAGTTCCATCAGCATCACCTCATTGGCTTCATCGTAGGCCAGCATCTTCACAGCGCCATATCCGTCAAAATGACGCAGCGCCTCCGGCTGAATGGGAAATTCATCGGTCAGCCCCGTCTTCAACATCACCTTCCTCCCATCCACACCCACCGCTGGCGCGACATAGTTAAAAGAAAGATTCTGTACCGGCTCGCCAATCTTTATGCTCCAGCGCTCCTCATAGGATGCCAGCCTCTCCGGTAACTGATCCAACCAGACACGCCCCTCCTCCCCAAATTGCTTGATCATAAATTGCGCAAAATTATCAGGAATAGTAAACAAAATTCGTTTTCTCCTCTGGTATCAATATATTTCACAATCCGCCGTAGGTGCCGGGCTTGCCCCGGCTTGCGAAGCAACCACGTCCCCGGACGCCCACGTCCCACCAATTAAAGGTATTGGTCATATGTGGATATACCAGAGAAGATAATGGAGGAGCACGGATAGAGGTAGATAGATGCGCACGTATAATCCACGCAAATATGCAACAGAAAACCCTCTCAATAGCAACTGGACTACTGAGCAGCGATCGGATATATAGATGCCGGGTTACATGTCAGCGTCAATAATGAGCGAACATTGCACGTTTCCTTTTAACTGCTATCATTCGCATACTAGAGTAGTATAACGTGCTAACGACAAAATATACAAGAGGCCTCGATTCTTCCTAGTGTCTCTTCTTCTTTTCAGCGGCCTCCATGGTAACTTCTTCGGAGACACGCTTCAGTTGCGCCTCCGTATCTCCCAGCTTCAATGGACCACTTTTTTGCCGCGCCTGCTGTAAGGCATCTTGTCGAGTGCGCAGCCGTTCTCGTTCCTCTGCCAGCCTGGCCCTTCGCTCTTCCTCATACAGTTCCGGCTTCATGCTCACCTGTGGCATCGTTAGCGCCCGCCAACCTCTGGATACAAATCGAAACATGAGCAGTCTCCTTTCTTGAGGCTACACACATTAATAGCTAACCCTTATATTACTACGCTACGAGGTGGTCAACGTTTTACCCTGGTTGTATTGTAGCTAGCTTCTAAGACTATACGAATAACAGTAGGGTGCATACGAGAGTCTTCGTATGCACCCTACTGTTAGAAAATGGGGACTCAACAAATATTTTCCCTTCTCATCAGGCGCTAATGTTGGAAGCTCACTCGCCAGATCGGTTTACACGTAGATGAGAATGCGGTGAAGTTATAGGTTAAAGTACCCTTTGCCCCGTCTCCACTCAGGTTCATATACACAAATGTGCCATCCGGCTGTATAATTACAGACCAGATCATGAGCCCTATCATGCTATCTCCTTGCTGCTGGGAATCTGGATACTGTCCTTTTATCGTGCCATGCTGCAGGTCTAGCGTGACCAGTCCCTTGATTTGTTGTACCTGGGTATTGTCGCTTTGCAGAACATAGTCTCCTAACTTCAGCAGTAAGGTATTTGCGTTGACGATAGACATTTCAAAGACACTGGCCGTGAGATTTTGCTGCCAGATCTCCCGTTGCTGGCGAACATTATAGGCGTGTAGCACACTGGTATCTGACGCGCTATAGTACACAACATCATTCTGTAAATGAGCTATGTAATAGACGCGGGTGCCTGCGGGCAATGTCCACAGTACGTTGCCCGTCTTCACATCAAAAGCTTTCATACTCTCTAATAAGGGGACCTGACTTGTAGTAAGATCTAGCAGCATGATTCCATGAGACACCTGTATGTTTGATATGGCTGCATCTGGATTTGTGCTGAGCTGCCTTTTCCATTGTAGCCGTCCATTACTCAGATCGATAGCCGCCAGTTCTGCTTTTGCGGATATATACAGGATGTTCTGGTCATGATAGGTAGAAAATTGAGAAGTAAATGGTAGGGTATAGGTGTGCAGGATATGGCCGTTTTCTGGCTGCAGCTCATACAGGCTTCCTCGCGTGGTTATCGCATATACGCTGCCATTCGCCACAAGAGGTCCACCGGTCAGGGTATCAGGCATGAATTGTGCCCAACGCGTGCGACCTGTGGTGGCGTCAAATGCGTACACAATTTCCTCGTGGGTAGCATACACCGTGTCTCCATCGATAGCAATCATGGGGGAGTTCGATTCAGAGGCTGGCATATCATAAAACCAGACAGGATTTTTTTGCCTGGGATCAATATGTATGATCGTCCTGTCGTTGAGAATGGTGTAAGCACCCGGTGGGGTTGCCTTTTTTACCACTGCAGGCGTAGCGGTCGGTCGAGCACTGGATGAATTTTTTATATGCCCATTGTTCCATGCGAAAATGGCTACCATGCTACCTATGATCATGATGGCGACCAGGAGCGATACCGTTCTGACCAGGCGTTTTCTTCCTGAGCGGTCTGCCTTTTGTCGTCTCGCTGGTTGGGCTACCGTCTTCATCGTCTCTTGTTCAGAAACGTCGTTCCCCTGTCGCTTCTGTGTGGTCATGCTACGGGCTTCATAAGCTGCGGCCAGGCGGGCCCGGGTCTGGACCAGTTTACGCGCGTCTTCCTGCTCAAGATGATGCAGCTCATGCATCAGGCGCACATTCAAGTCGTCTTGCACGTCGCCCTCGTCTGCGACGGCTTTCCAACGCGGATTTGGCTGGCTGGCAAGGTAGGCAATCTGTTCGTCAATTGTTTCTGGTGAAAACAATTCATCTGAGGGTCTCATTGTTGCGCTCCTTCCTGCTGCCGATACATGCCGCGTAGATAGTTGATGGCGCGCGATAATAGGACGCGTACCAGGCCATCGCTTTTATTGAGCCGCTGCGCGATCTCTTTTGTGCGCAGACCATGTCCAAAACGAAGGTGCACAATCTCTTGCTGCAGTTCTGAAAGCCGGGAAATATTTTCTCGTAACATGGCATGCTCTTCATTGCGAAGGGTGATATGCTCGGGCATGCGTTCATCATCTTCAAAGAGAAGGGGAGCGGATGGCCCTACATCAATGGATACCGATTGATAGCGTGTATGGCGCCGATAGTGATCGACGCCTTTATTATGGGCTACACGCCGCAGCCAGGCCAGTTGCTCTTCTTGTGACAAGTTCAGCCAGGTGGCGCTCTCCATGGCCGCGATAAATACTTCCAGTACCAGGTCGTGCGCATCCTCTTGCGATTGTGCAAATCGTGATACCACACGCAAAATAATATGCGCATAACGATCGTAGAGGAGCGCCACTGGTGAGGCATCGAATGACGATTTATGATCTATCTGATGCATCTCATTCCTCACATTTTACTTCTGCTTATGTATCGTTGGTACTGGCAAAAATGCTAACAGTTGTTCAACATAATGCTTTTGTTCTTTTTCTACAAGTCCCGCCCTACGTGTACACGCCCTCTTCTCTTCTTACATTCTTTCTTGGAACGTGTCTGACTCTCATGATGATGGCCTACGGCCTGCATGGGGTTTCGCACCTCCGGTGCTCATAATTTTTTTGTATATTGGTGCATGGGTTGCGCGGATGCGCAACCCATGCACCAATATACAAAAAAAGGGCGGACGCGCGTGCGGTGGCACGCATACGCCCACAGGGTGCCGGAAGTAAGACACATTCTTGCAACCTATGTAAGATATGTGGAATACTACTAAAAAAATTAAAGGTGCACATTGATGGATTACCAGCATACTGTATTTGCTTTAATACGCAGAAACGATCATTTTCTCCTGGTCAAGCAGCGCGGCCCTGAAGAGCTTTCCTGGTGGCTGCCAGGAGGTGTTGTGGAGCCGGGAGAAGAGCTTGTAGCAGCCTTGCGGCGAGAATTGCTGGAGGAAACGGGCTTGCAGCTTGCTGGCACTCCACAGCTGGCATTCGTAGTTCAACTGCTGCGCACGACTGAAGATGGTCCGCGCGAGAGTGTGTAAAATATTTTGGCTCTTCCGCACTTTCCGTGCTCCATCATCCAGCTTTCAAAACCTTTTGGCGTAAGAGCGGGAAACCACCTCGCCCATACATGGATCGCTTTATATATTTCAATTTATTTATTTTTCCTTCGACAGGTCCATTGCTGTACGGAAGAGTGAACGCTGCGTGGAGAGCAGAACCTTCTTTTTCCAAGCCCTGAGCAAAGGTCACCAGGTCGCTAATCCCGCTCAGTTGGCAGTCCCAGAGCCAGGTATCCAGTGGTTTGGCGTTGTGCACTGTGAGCATCACGACAAATTGTTGGACTAATCCATAGGCTGTTTCGATGCTTGGTACTTTTCGCAGCAGAGCAAGGGCCTCTCGTTCTTGCTTCTCCAGATGTTCAGGATTGTGAAGAAACAGCCAGGCAAGATGGCGCGGAGCCAGTTTGTTTGTTCTCGTCTGCGTGTTTTGTTGCGTTTGGTCGGCTGCCTCAGCTCTCTCGTCCTGTTGAAGTTGAACCCAGCGGTAGACCATCATCCAACTACCAGTAAATCCACGCTCTTGCACATCCTTCCATAACTGGTCGATGGTGCGGCATCCTGCTTCCCAACGCTCTTGCAGATATGGGCGATATGGGTCAATCGCGCTCTTGGTGCGAGGAACTCGCTGAAATTCAGGAAAAGTGGAGGCCTGAACAAACTTGCGAACCGTTTGCCGGCTGATCTGGAGTTGTCTGGCGATCCCCTGAATAGTCCCTCCTTGCTTGGATAACTCCACCACCTGATTGTAGAGTGCCAGGCGTCGGTTTCGTGAGCCCTCGGAGCGAGCTCGCTCGCCACTGGTTCTCTTCTGACGCGGCGCAATCGTCAAGCTGATTTCCGCTCTTACCTCCTCTGGCATTTGGGTATGACTGAGAAATCGCTCGACAGCTTCCCGAAGATTTTTTAACAGATGCCAGCGATCTATGACTTGTTGGGCTTGTGGTGCGCCTTCAGTTGCCCCACGTAGGTAGTCCTTGGAACGATCTCGGCTGATAATTTCGACGCCTGGATGCTTCCTGAGCCAGTCGGCAAAGGTTTCTGCGCTCCTATCTTCCAGCACATCAACTGGTTGGTGACTTTCTAAATTGATGAGGATCGTCCCATAGGTGCGCCCGCGTCGAAAAGCAAAATCGTCCACACCCAGGATTCGGGGCGTTGGTGACGGTGGGGCCTTCTTTTTGGCTCGTCGGAGAAGTGTATCGGCGCTCACTGGCATGGCTAATTGCTCGGTGAGTCGTGAGCCTGCTTGTCCACTGAGAACAACAGCGATGCCATCCAGCAATGTTGCTAACCGAGTCGTTTGCCGGGCTGAAACGGGAAGACTAGGCAAGCGTTCGGCAAAGGTTTGTCGCTGGCAAGTGTGATTCAAGCAGCGGAAACGCCGCACTCGTAAAACAAGCTGGACAATGTGACCGCTGACCGGCAAGTCTTGTGGTGAGCGTGTGTAATAACTATGGATATGAGACGAAACGTGTTGGCAAGATGGGCAAGCCGCTGTGGGACTAGTGGCACAGGCCGTAATAGTTAGGATCTCCCTGATATGTGTGATGTGTTGAATGGCAAAACCGGATAACGAGAACGGAAGCATTGGCAAGAAGGAGCACCTCATTCATGATTTTATTGGAGGCAAAACAATTTCCCTCCATCTTTTTCTACGAATAGGGGTTGCAAGCCCAGCACGGAAAGTGCGGAAGAGCCAATATTTTGTGTAAATAATACGTAATACGTGATACGTAAGACGTAACGTATAATAGGATGAGGAAGATGGAAGAAGAGGAAAAACGTATGACCATTCGACGCGAACTCATTGATGAACTGCTCAAAGAATGCAGCGATCCGAAACAGCTGCTCGCTGAAGGCGGATTTCTCAAACAACTCACTGGCGCGTTGATCGAACGCTGTTTGGAAGCAGAGATGGAAGAACATCTCGGCTATCCTAAGCATGGCAAGCGCACTGAAGAATGCACCAACGTCCGCAATGGACGCAGCCGCAAAACCCTCAAAGGATCACAAGGAGTGGTGAGCATTGACATGCCACGGGATCGTGATGCCAGTTTTGAGCCTGTCTTGATCCCCAAGCATGAAACACGGCTGGAGGGCTTTGACGAGAAGATCCTGGCGCTCTACGCCCGTGGCATGACGACCCGTGATATTCAAGCGCAGATCCAGGAGCTCTATGGTGTTGACATTTCAGCCACGTTTGTCTCCAATGTCACCGAAGCCGTGCTTGATGAGGTGCGTCAGTGGCAGAATCGCCCGCTGGAGGTGCTTTACCCGATTGTCTACGTGGACTGCCTGGTGGTCAAAGTACGGGAGAACCAGCGCATCATCAATCGCGCCCTCTATCTGGCTTTAGGGGTCAACATGCAGGGCCAAAAAGAATTGCTTGGAATGTGGTTAGGCCACAACGAAGGCGCCAAATTCTGGCTTTCCGTGTTCACCGAGTTGCACAATCGGGGACTCAAAGATATGTTTGTCGCTTGTGTGGATGGGCTCACTGGCTTGCCCGAAGCCATCGAAACGCTCTATCCGCAGACCCAGGTCCAACTGTGTATGGTGCACATGGTGCGCAACTCGCTCAAATATGTGTCCTACAAGCACCGCAAGGAGGTGGCCGCCGACTTGAAGCAGATCTATGCCGCCGCCACGGAAATGGAAGCGGAATTTCAGTTAGAACTGTTTGCAGAGAAATGGGACCCAAAATATGCGAGCATCAGTAAGTTATGGAGAAGCCACTGGAGCCATGTTATCCCGTTGTTTACCTATCCAGAAGATATTCGCAAAGTGATCTATACCACCAACGCAATTGAGTCAGTCAACATGTCATTGCGCAAGGTGACACGGAACCACCGCATGTTCCCCTCCGAGGAAGCCGTCTACAAAGTCGTGTACCTGGCCATGTTCAATATTGCCAAAAAGTGGACCATGCCCATTTACCATTGGGTGCCAGCGCTCAATTGCTTTGCTTTGCTCTTTGGGGAGCGTTTTCCCCAATAGAGCAAAATACATACACAAAAGTCTTGACAGACTCCCGCGCGATGCTGGCTTTGCTTTTCATTTTGCCTGCGAAGTTTCGGGACACATTTGCCCTAGGGATCCAGATGATCTGGTACTTTCCGCGCATTGGAAAGAGGAGACATCTGTACTTGATCTGCTCAGCGTACATACGTGGTACGATAGTGAACCACTAAGGCGTTGGCTTTCAGGGGATGCAGATGCAGGGATCGTCTACACCCATAAAATGGCAAGCAACGCATAATAAAGAAGCATCAAAGTACGGTGCACATACTTCGATGCTTCTTCTGACAATGCTATGTATAACTTATGCGACGCTTTCGACGATTGGCAATTGGATCGTGGGCAGTTCGTAGATGGGCCGCTCCGTCTGCTGCTGCCGGTAGGCGACGATCTTCTGCTCTTTCCGGTTGGCCAGGTAGTATGGAAAGGCTACCAGCAGGCATAGTAACGCCGGGATCATCATGACTTCGCGCGCGCCGATCTGGGGAATGAGCATCCCCATCGACAGCGGAATGGTCATTCCAGCGAAACCCGAGCTGACCATGACGACGCTGGAGACCAGCGCCGGTACACGATCGAAGCGCCGGGTGGCGATGGCCTGCAAGGTCGGGAAGATGGGTCCCAGGAAGAGCCCTACCCCGAAGCTGGCTACAAAACAGACGATCGGCACCTGCATACAGGCGATCAGCAAGACACCACAGGCTGCTCCACCAAGCATGCTGATATAGAGCAGTTGGGCGTTGGTGAGGTGGCCCCGCTTCATGAAGCGCGCCACCGCCATGCGTCCGGAGGTGATGCCGATCCAGAACAGCGTTGCCGCCGGCGTGGTCATCTGGACGCTGATATTGGCTTCCTTACTAATGGCGGTAATCACCCAGTTGCTAAAACCCGCCTCAGCGCCCACATACAAACAGACCTGCAGGGCAATCAGCCATAGTAGCGACTGCTTGAACGCTGGTCCGGGCCGGTCAGGCATCAGCGATGGCTGCGGCGCTTCATAGACCGCGTGGCTAATGTTTCGCCTGGCCGCCCTGGTTTGAAAGCGTAAAACATAAAATGTTGATAGACACAGCAGTCCCACCAGTGCGGTAACGATAAATGCCGCCAGCGCGCTACCGGTAAACGATAGCGCATACGATAGAAAGATTGGCGCGAGCAACGAGCCCATGCCGACCGAGCCGTGCAACATGTTTAATTTTTCGCCCAGTCTGTCGCCAAAATTCAGCGTCAGGGTCATAATGACACCGATATTGATCAGCCCGATACTCATTCCCTGTAGCATCTCAGCCGCCAGCCAGACGTTGAATTGCTGGGCCAGCGGAATCATGATGCTGGAAGCTATCAGGCCTGCCAGCCCGGCTATGACCACCGCTTTCGATCCAAGCCGCTTGATCAGCGCGTTGCTGACGACTACCGCGACGATCGTTCCTGATGAACTTACCGTAAAAATGAGACCCGCAGTACTGGTCTCGGTGTGTGTATTTTGCGCTAATACAACTAAACTTGCTGCCGGTAAAACCCCGAGTAGTCCATTTGCGATAAATGTAAAACAACAAGCAAAAAAAAGTAGCGTCTGATTTGTTCTAATAGTTTCGTATGTCATGAAAGACTACACCTTCATATGTAGTTGCAAATGGGACATCAAAAATGCATTGGTTTGCTTGCAGACCCTGAATCTAGTTATAGTGATACATTATTTATATATTTACGTCACATGGCATGTGGACTTCGATTCGTCCTGATTTTCTGGTATAGAGATCGCTTATCTACTCTGGAGCCAATGAGAGCGGGCATATCGCACGTGGATATGCGTGGTTTATTTGAATAGGTTGTACCAGGTCTATCTGATTGGAAGATTCAGGTGCGCACCGACGCTAGTGCGGCACCATCGATCGTAGTATCACTATTTGGTTGTCTCGCGATGCTGTAGCTTGCCCTACCAATACCGCGATGATTATGGTCTTTCGGCCCGGTCTGGGATACATATGTTGTTTCTATCCTCGCCCCGTGGCCTGCACTATGATCTTACATCTTATCCCTCTGAATTGCAACGCGCTGGCGGCAATATCATGGCTAAAATCATATTGTTTTCACCCCATGTGTGTTACCCAAAAGATATTTGACAGCCTGAAGAGCAATGCTAATGCTGACTTGCATGGCTCAAGGATATCTTTTATACTCTCTACAGGGGAATGTTTGGGGAACAAAATGAGAGAGAGGAGCGAGCCACTATGCCACGAACCTCACCCTTTATGTTACGCTGGTCTGGCCTACAGTGTCGCTACGAGCTCTATGAGGGGGACAGCTTTCTATTGCCAGTACCGGGACCCGCGTGGTTAGACTGGCTACATACCCACAGGTCCTTTTCTTTTCAGAATGGACAACAGCGCTTCAATATGCTGAAAGAGACACGCAAACGTACCAACGAGGCTTACTGGTATGCCTACCAGCGCCAGGGGAAACGCGTCGTCAAGCGCTACGCGGGCAAGAGTACCGATATTACCACTTCTCGCCTGGAGGAGATCTGCATGGAGCTGCAGGGGATGCTGTCGGTTCCTTTGCTTGAACCTAAGTTTCAATTGCCACGTGTGACCACCTCTCTGATTCCTCGCGAACGCCTGTTTACACTGCTTGACTCGGGACTGGAGCGTCGCCTGATCCTGCTCTCAGCACCTGCAGGCAGTGGCAAGACGACGCTGATCAGCCAGTGGCAGGCGACACGCAAGACCCGGCAGCACTTTCCGGCCCTGGCCTGGCTATCCCTGGATGCCAACGACAACGATCCGGTGCGCTTCTGGCGCTATGTGATGACCGCCTGCCGCGTTTTTCAGCCTGATCCAGGACAGTCTGCCCTTGAGCAGCTGGCTTTGATCTCTCAGCACTGGCATGAGACGCATTTTCTGGATACCATCCTCACCTATTTTCTAAATGCGCTGGCCCACATTGCCGAATCCGGCATCCTGGTGCTGGAAGACTATCACCTGATTACCGCTCCCACCATCCATCAGACGCTGGCCTTCTTCCTTGATCACCTGCCACATACCATGCACCTTGTGATCATTACCCGCAGCACTCCGGCCCTGCCGCTTACCCGGCTACGCATCCGGGATGAGCTCTGCGAGATCGGACCGGATGGACTGCGCTTTCGCCCGGATGAGGTAGAGACATTCCTGCGGCCGCTCGTTGCCACGCCATTGACCCCTCAGGCGCTCCAGCAGATCGACGCGCAACTGGAAGGCTGGGCGGCGGCCCTGCGCCTGTTCGCGCTCTCTCTGCAGAAAAACCAGGCGCAGGAGACGATTGAGCAGCAATTAAGCAGCTTTGTGCGTAATCAGCTCCCATTGCAGGAATATTTCATTGATGAGGTTCTGAATACGCTTCCACCAGCCTTGCAGACGTTCCTGCTCTCTACCAGCATGCTCAATCGCCTGACGCCATCTCTCTGTGACGCGGTAACCGGTAAGCGCAATAGTGCGTCGCTGCTGCACTCGCTGGCGCAACGCGGACTGTTCCTGGAACAGTTGGAGGGCCCCGGACCATGGTATCGCTACCATCCACTCTTTGCGGAAGCGCTTCGCGCCGAGGCCAGACACCGTGTTGAGCGAGACGAAATGCTGCAGGCGGCCCGGCAGGCTAGCCTGTGGTATTTACAACAGCATATGCTAAATGAAGCCATCGAGGCGGCCCTGCACGCCGAGGAGCTGGCGTTAGCCGCCGAAATAATGGTGCAGATGCTGAACTTGCAGGGCTTCAATGACCTGCAGGAGGTGCATACCCTGCGTCGCTGGCTGGAACAATTGCCAGAACAGGAGCTCTACCTGCATCCCTTGCTCTGTCTGAGCTATGCCTGGGTCCTCTCTTTGAGCTTCGTTCCCTCTCCCCCGTCCAGTGCGGAACTGGCCCATATCGAGCAGCTCTTGCTTCACGCCGAGGAGTGCTGGCGCGCGCAGGACAACAAGGTCCGGCTGGGAGAGGTCTTTACGTTCCGTGCCCAGCACGCCATCTGGCACGGCGAGGTTGAGCGGGCCGCAGACTACGCCCACCAGGCATTGGGCTTGCTGCCCGCCGAAGCTCAGCACTGGCGCGGGATGAGCCTGAATATCCTCGGCATAGGCGAGCTCTCTGCCGGTCAGATCATACGGGCCCGCGAAACGCTGCAGGAGGCTCAGGCCATCTGGACAGCCCTGCATCATCTCCATGGAGCCCGTAGTTGCAGGCTGGCCCTGGGGCTCGTTTATTTCGAACAGGGGACCTTACAGCTAGCATCCTCTTGCTACCAGGCCGTTCTACAGGAAGCCAGGGATTTAGGCGATGTCGAAGATCTATCACCAGCCCTGCTCGGTCAGGCACGCCTGTTCTATGAATGGAATAACCTGGACGCGGCTGAGCGCGCGGCTCAGGAGGCGATCGCCCTCGCAGAGCAGCTACAGAGCCAGATATTACAGACTCAGGCCGCCCTGGTCATCGCGCGCATCGCCTATGCGCGTGACCAGAAGAGCCAGGCTCAACAGCGCCTGGCCGCGCTGCTCACACGACTTTCAGACCACCAGCCGCTCACCTACGAGGTCCAGCTCTGTCAGATCCAGTTCCTGTTACTAGAAAACGACCTTGTGACCGCTCAATATCAGCTCTCTACCCTCATTTCCAGGACGTCGGACCTATCAGAGCCGCTGCGGGAGCAGCTCGGCATACTGCAGGCTCGCCTGCTGGTGCGCCAGAAAGACTTTTCAGCCGCCTCTGAGCTGCTCTCAAGGCTACAAGAAAAAGCACAGATGGCGGGACGCCTGCGTGCATGGCTGGAGATGCAGCTCCTGGTGGCCAGCATCCAGTACGCTCAACGTCGCACCCTCCAGGTGCGCCAGACGCTGCAGACGATCCTTATTCACACCCATACCGAGAACTATCATCGCTTGTTCCTCGATCAGGGAGAGGACGCGGCGGTCCTGCTGCGCTCGCTGCAACGACAGATATATGAACCAGCCCTGGCTCGCTACCTCCAGTCTGTACTGCAGGCCTTTGGACCGAACCAGGCCCCTTTTATAGCCACACCCGAGCCGCTCTCACGTCAGGAGCAGCGTGTGCTGCGCCTGCTGCTGGCAGACCTCTCTTATCCCCAGATCGCGCGTGAACTGGTCGTCTCGCTCAATACCGTCAAAACCCAGGTGCGCAGCATCTACCACAAGCTGGGGGTGCATACCCGCCGCGAACTGCAGACCACCGTCCAACGTCGCCGACTTTCCTGAATACCCTCCCGATTTCACCAGCGTGGGTGATGCCGTATCACCCGCCTCCACTTTATACTGCTGCTCATCAATGGTTCTTGATCAATTTCACCAGGGATTGGAGCAAGCATAATGAGCAACCAGATAACTACTACATTAGAGCAGACACCGGTCCTTATCGTCGGAGGCAGTATCGTTGGCCTTTCGATGGCCCTCTTTCTGGCTCGACAGGGGATACGCTGTCTGCTGATTGAGCGCCATTCCGGCACCTCAATCCATGCGCGTGCGGGCGCCTTTAACCCGCGCAGCATGGAGATCTTCCGCCAGGCTGGCCTGGAGTCCGCTATTTTCCAGGCGGCAACGCCACCGAATGAACTGGGCGAGATGGGACTGCGCGTCGTCAGCCTGGCGGGTCCGGTAATCGATAGCAGTGAGCAGATCATCAATCAGCAGTATCAACAATCCGATCCCTTCGCCAGTCCAACGCGCCGCGCCCTGATTGGACAGGATAAACTTGAGCCTATCGTGCTAGCCCACGCCAGGGACGCCGGCTGCGATATCCGTTTCTCCAACGAACTCGTATCGTTTGAACAGGATAAAACCGGGGTAACGGCGCGTGTGAAAGAGCGTGCAACGAGCCGTGAATACCAGGTGCACGCCTCCTACATGGTAGCTGCCGACGGCAACCGCAGCATGGTGCGCCAACAACTGGGCATCGATAGCTATGGCTATGGAGAGTTGGGAAACTGGGCCAGCATCCTGTTCCAGGCCGATCTCAGCTCTCTGCTACCCGGCCGCAAGATCACCCTCGGCTTTATCAACAATCCCATCGTGGAAGGACTCATCGGACAATCGGCGGAGGACAGGTGGGGATTGCTGGCCTACCTCAAACCTGGTGAACCCACTCCTTTATCAGAGGCGCGCTGCCTCGAACTGGTACGCGCCGCCATCGGCAGGTCCGACTGGCCAGTCAGGCTTGTTGGTACCTTATATTGGGAGCTAGCCGCTCGCGTCGCCGAGCATTATCAATGTAGCAGGGTCTTTCTGGCCGGAGATGCTGCCCATGTGATGACCACCATGGGAGCCTTCGGCGCCAATACAGGGATCGCCGATGCACACAACCTGGCCTGGAAGCTGGCCATGGTCATAAAGCATCAGGCCGCCCCTTCCTTGCTTGCCACCTACGAGGCCGAGCGACAACCAGCCGCTGATCTGGCGGTCGGCGTCTCCTCCTGGCTGTATGCCTATCGCTTACCACAGCATGAACAGCACGAGGAGATAATGCGGAGCGCCTCACAACTCATAGAACGCGTGCGTCTACTCCCTGATGCGCCCCATCCTACCGGCTTCAGCGTTGTCAGCGGCTACCTCTACCGCTCGGGCTCCATCGTCCTCGAGAACGAGGCCATCATCCCACTGTTTGAAAACGCGCCATCGGGACGCCCAGGCACCCGCGCCCCACACATCTGGCTCTCTTCCAACGGCGAAACCATGTCAACCCTCGACCTCTTCGGCCATGGATTCGTTCTACTTACCCCTACCAGCGATGCCTGGACCGCGGCTGTCACCAACCTATCAAACAAACTCAGTGTTCCATTTGCGATACATGGCATTGGCGATCACCAGCCATACACCGACACAGAGCAACAATTTCAATCAAGCTATGGCATCTCCAGCAGTGGAGCAGTGCTGGTGCGCCCCGACGGCTTCATTGCCTGGCGCGCCCATTCTCTCCCACCCAATCCCCTCCAGGCACTTGAGCTGGTATTAAGAAATATAGTGGAGTAGTATTGTCGGGTCATGTTTGTGCTAAGCACAAACATGACCCGACAATACTACTCCACTATATAAAAAAACAGGCGGCCGCATATGCGACCGCCCGAATAGGACCCTCAAGCATGATTATTCATGCAGTGTGGCAGGAAGCTCTTTCTCTTTGGGGATAAAGCGAATCGACAGCGAGTTGACGCAGTGGCGCGTATTCTTCTCTGTCAGGCGCTCACCCTGGAAAACGTGCCCCAGGTGTCCACCACAGTTCGCGCACAAGATCTCGGTCCGTCTGCCATCCGCATCCGTCTCGCGGCGCACCGCGTTCGGATAGTTCTCGTCAAAGGCTGGCCAGCCACAGCCACTATTAAACTTGCTCTCAGAAGAAAAGAGCGGAGCATTACAGCGCCGACAGATAAAGGTGCCGTCAGCGAAAAACTCATCATACTCATTACTAAAAGGGCGCTCGGTCCCCTTATGTAAAAGAACCCACTCTTCTTGCGGTGTTAATTTGTTCATATCAATCCTCCCCTGTCTCAATGTATCAAGGTTGTCCTCATAAAAAAACATTTCTCACGTATGATAATATTTATAACAATTTGCCGCCACACGGATGTTCCCCAAAACCACGGCATTTTCCGCCATCCAGATACCCTCTGTCCAACACGTAAATCCACATCTCAGCATCATATCAAACTCGTCTCATTTGAAAAAACCAGCGTATAAGAAGAAGAGAGGTAAAGTAAAGCAGAGCAAATAACAGATAGGAGAAAAACATGTCAACACACGAAGCCACAATCTATCGAAAAACAGAACTGGTAGGTACCTCAAGCGTTGGTTTTGATGACGCCGTGCGGCACGCCGTTGCGCGAGCACAGAAAACGCTGCGCCACGTGCAATGGTTTGAAGTCAAGGAACAAAGGGGCCGCATCGATGGGGAAGCCATTG
Organism: Dictyobacter aurantiacus; assembly: GCF_003967515.1. GTDB lineage: Bacteria > Chloroflexota > Ktedonobacteria > Ktedonobacterales > Ktedonobacteraceae > Dictyobacter > Dictyobacter aurantiacus. The sequence goes on from NZ_BIFQ01000002.1 coordinate 212,591, forward strand.
AGTACCAGGTCACCCTGGAAATCGGCTTTGCCCTCGAATAAACACCTGACCATCGCCAATCATCGTCATCGTAGGTGCCGGGCTCGCCCCGGCTTTATAAACTGCTCCCGCTCCAACACCTTCCCCCGATAGACATAACCCGGTCAGAAAGGTTAAGATAAGGAAGATAACACACCATTCAATAGATTGGAGCTTCATCGATGCCAATGTCCGATATCACCATCGTACCACAGATGAGCCAGGATGGTCGCGTGCGCGTCTATCGCGGCAGCCGCCTGCGTGTCTCCCCCAACAACTTCTCCGGGCCAACCGAGTTCGATGGCATGGAGGTCGACTGCTATCTCCTGACCACAGATCGCTTTCGCCTGCTCTGTGATACATCGATTCGACCAGAAGATATGGCCGTGATCTTTGAAGATATATCCGTGGATCCAGCCAAAAAACCTTTGCTGGTCATGAATAGCCACGCGGATTGGGACCATTCGTGGGGCAACAGCTACTTTACAGGAGAGCGTACCGCTCCAATCATCGCGCATGAGCACTGCCGGACGCGGCTGCAGTCGGAGCGAGAGCAGACCTTGCTGGCCGATTTTCAGCGTAGCTATCCCAACCATTTCCATGCGGTCGTCCTTACACCTCCAACCATTACCTTTCCTGACAGACTCTCCCTCGCTGGTGGCGATCTGACGATTGAGCTCTTTAGCGCGCCAGGCCATTGCCGGGACCATATCGCCGCCTGGATTGCAGAATTGCGCCTGCTGCTCGCCTTCGATGCCGTCGAGACACCCTTGCCGCTGATAAAAAACGTCGCCGGCGTGCAGGATATGTTCTCGACCCTGGAGCATTTCGCCAGCCTGCAGCCTCAACGCGTCCTCTGCTCCCACGGCGGCACGACCAGCCCCCGCATCATCAACGCCAATCTCACCTACTTCCGCGAGATCGAGCGACGCTGCCGCGCCGTGTTACAACAACGACTCCCAACGGAAAAAGACCTGGAACAGGCCGCCGCCTTGATCGATTATTCGCTCGATGAAGTGGCCGCGGACGCATCACGCATGATTGAAATCCCCGAACCACTCGACCGCCCATTTTATAGCGGCGCCCACAACAACAATATTCGCTACATCATGCAATGGCTCATGAGCTAATCCTTTGATGGCACGATTTGCCAGAAAGATCTCTCGTAGCAGATGTCACGAATTACCTGCTACGGGAGGGCCCACTCATACATCTCGATCCGGCAATACTCCTGAAAACCCAGACGCTGGTAGACGGGGTAGCCCATTGAGGATGAACCCAGGACACCAACACCGTAACCCCGCATGCTGGCATCCTGCAGCGCGGCCAGTGTAATGGCGGCTCCTATACCCTGGCGGCGCGCCTGCGGCAATGTAAAGACAAAATAGATGCCCGCTACACCAGCCCCCAGGAACAGAGAAGCCGTGGCTACCGGCTCACCATGCCACCAGCCTAGATAGTGATGCCACGACCCCTCCTCGTCAAAACCTATCTTGCGATACATGGCACCCACCCAGTTCGCCTCAACCTCTCCTTCCCCAAATCCCATCCCTAGCGTGCGTGTCCATATCTCCAACTCCCGCTCGTTACGTACACGCTGAATAACCAGCTCATCGGGTACGGAAAGAGACTCGTTTAGCTGCCCCAGATCAAGCGCCATCCCTGGCTCACTACCTACATGGATGAAACCATGCGCCACCAGCCGCTCACCAAGATTATCTGGACCCATCCACGGTCCGACATGCCAGGAACCCGGCACGTTATAGGACTGCAACAGCCGCATGGACTCCTCGATAACTTCATCCACGCTCTCCTCAGTAAGTCGGGCACGGGTCACACAGTTATGATAGGCGAGCGGAGATCCACCGATAATCCACTGATGATCCGCCTCACTACATTCCTCACCGCCGCCCAGGCGCCCCAGGGTTAGCAGAAATTCGTTCGTGTTCGCCTCGATCATCTCAACCATGGCTTGCGCCGGCAGGCCATCAAACGGCTGTTCCATCATTGCCCCCTGCATCAATTCAGAATCTCGTCAACATTCATCAACTAGCATCATACATTTTAATCAAAGTATAACTGATCCTCTACCCCCTATCCACATAGCAATACAAACAAAGCACCATTCCACATTTTGCAAACAGGAAAAACCCATGCATCAAACAACAAGCAATGCCCCCGTAGGTGCTGGGCTTGCCCCAGCTTGGAGCGTAGCGACCCCGTCCCCAATCGGTTCAGCCCCTCATGGATGATAGCTCAGACAAATAACCATGATATGTAATACAATAAAAGCGGTCCGTGCCCGGTGTTCGCATTTACTCCTGAGCACGACCTATTTATAGTCGATCGCGCACGCCCTTTACCTGTCATTTCGTTGTGTATAGCGTTTTCGCAGAAAGGTGTTTCTATTCATGGCACTTCAGTTTGGCATTTCACTCCCGCAGGGCTGGACCATGGATCTGGCCCATATCAAAGATCCGGTTGAGGCATACGAAACCATGACCCGCGTGGCGCAGACGGCCGATGAGGCTGGTTTCAATTCGGCATGGCTGGTGGACCATTTTCATACTATCCCCCAGCCATCTCAGGAAGTGACATTTGAGTGCTGGACGACAACGGCCGCGCTGGCCCGTGATACCAGGCGCATCCGCATCGGTCAGATGGTCTCCTGTAATGGCTATAGAAATCCCGCACTGCTAGCGAAGATGGCCAGTACGGTGGACGTGCTGAGCCATGGTCGCCTCAATTTCGGCATCGGCGCCGGTTGGTATGAACATGAATATCGTGCCTATGGCTATGACTATCCCGATGCCCCAGATCGCCTGCGCCATCTGCGCGAAGCGGTCCAGGTGATCCTGGCTATGTGGACACAGGAGGAGGCCGTATTCGAAGGCAAATATTATCATGTCAATGGTGCCATCAATCAACCCAAAGGGGTGCAGAAACCACACATTCCATTGCTGATCGGTGGCGGTGGTGAGAAAGTTACTCTGAAACTGGTGGCCCAGTATGGCGATGCCTGTAATGTCGCGGGTGATCTTGAGACCCTCAAACACAAATTTGAGGTTATTCGCCAGCACTGCGAGGCCATTGGACGCGACTACAATAGCATCCATCGTACATCGATGAGCGTCTGTATTATCGGCGAAACCGATGAAGAGGCGCTGGCCAAAGTCCCACCAATGATGAAGGCCCGCTTTGGCAATGCGATTAATACGACACTTGTCGGTAGCATCGATACGATCCGCCAGCGCCTGCAGGCATACGAAGAGGCTGGCGTTCAAGAACTGCTCATCGCTTTCCCCGATGCCACCCAGCTAACTTCGATTAAGCGCTTCGCGAGCGAGTTTATCGCCTGATCGTTCTTCCTGGGAATCAACATAATTCAGGTGCCTGACGTATCCCTCGCCAGACACCTGGATGCTACTTTACCTTTTCGCCTGCAGCAAGCTGCGGATCTGCTGCTCATGGTCTTGATAATGCTCATACGAATTATCAGCGATGACGGCTACCAGGGTATCACCCGGCCAGTCCGTGGTCCAGGCAAAACGATGTGGTGTGTTGAGATCCTCCTCCGAAAGCGTCTGCAGCAGTATCTTCACCTGTTCAACAAAGCGTTGGTGAGCCAGATGAAAGAACTCCTGCACCTCTGCCAGGGAGCGATCCCGGTTCTCGCGATAGATGCGATCATTGCTCTCCATGTCAACCCGTTCCACCGGCCGGGGAGTAATGCCACGCACGACCTCGTCCAGCCAGAGCGTACAGATCTGTTCCCATGCGGCGATATGCGCCATGGCATCTTTAATGGACCATTCCCCCTCTGATGGAGGCGTGCAGATTTGCGCCTCGCTTAAGGGCGCGAGCAACGCTTCGAGTTGTGCATATTGAGTCTGGATCGTATTCAACAAAGTCATTTTGTCCACGTTATCCTCCAGAAGTATTTCATCCCTGTTCATTCAGGCGAGCAACAACAAGCTTAACTATAGTTTATCCTTTTCTGACAATTTTCTGACAATAAAGAGCATGGCGCGAATCACCCATAAGGATAGTTCATGTCATGCTCCTCTCTCAATCTACTTGTAGATATGTGCTACCCGCTATTTGCGCCATAATTTGTCGAGCAGGACACCTCCTACGACATATACAGTGACAAAAGAGGCTACCACCCCATACATCCAGGCTACGGTTTTGCCAGTTGACGGTTTCTTTTCGTTCATCTTGCTCATCCTTTCACACGGCTGCTCTTGCCTGCCAGTTCCATCTAGCGGCTCTGATGAAACCAGGTATGCGTTGGACGCTACGTATACGTATACGTATGAGTAACACGCGAAGTTGGTGAGTGACACGATGAGAACTCGCGCCACCTGGCAAGTATTTATTGACCCAGGGCAGCTATCACCAGCTGCGCCACCTTGCGCCCCGAGTATTGCTGCTGGCCTGTAATCAGGCGCCCATCACGGATGGCGAATTGCTTAAACAGACCCGCCTGGACGTAGTTGGCGCCTCGCTCTCTGAGCGCATCCTCCAGGCGCCAGGGCATGATCTTGACGCTGGCGGCTTTGTCCGAGTAGTCCTCTTCTACGTTGGCGAAGCCGGTGACGGTCTTGCCGGTGACCAGGTAACTGCCGTCGGAGAGCGTGGCATCCACCAGGGCCGCTACGCCATGACAGAAGGCGGCTACCGGCTTTTCAGCCTCATAAAAGCTGCGAATGGCGTTGTGTAGATCCTGGTTGTCGCGGAATGTGAACATCGGCGATTGCCCACCACAAATAACCAGCGCATCATACGAGCTGTAGTCGAGATCGGCCAGCCGGGGCGTGCTCTCCAGCAGTTCCACCAGATCGGGGGTAGAGAGAAATCCCATGCTGATCAGGTCATCAGCCGACCATTTGCTGGGATCACGCGGATCGCTGAGCGCGTCGACCTCGACCTTGCCACCAGCGGGGCTGGCCACGGTGACATCGTACCCGGCCTCGCTGAATTCATAGAAGGGATGCGAGAGTTCGGCCGCCCAGAATCCTACCGGCCAGCCAGTGGTGGTGGAGGTAGATGGATTGGCCACGACCTGCAAGATGCGAAAAGGCTTGGTGTGGGTGGTATCAACCACGGAATGGTGAGAGCCGCTATTCTGAATGCTGATATCAGCCATGATGTTCTTCTTTCTTTTGTAGAACTTTGTATACACTAAATACCTAATACTTTGAAGGCCAGGTGGCGAGGTTTCTTTTGACCAAAGACCAGGGCGAACCAGAGCGAAGCGACCGCGTCCATTACGCCAGCTTTATCGACCCCGCCAAGATATACCGGTCGCAGGCCAACCTCGCTGATCAGTTGCTCCACAGTGACTCGAGTCGTACCATCAGTTCCGCAGTAGAAGAGGTCCGCCTGGATACCCTCAAAATTGGGCTCGGCGAAGTTCTCCCAGCCCAGCGAATTAAACGCTCGATAGAGCTGAGCCTGTGGCGTATGCCGCTGGAAATGACCCAGGTTGTGCATCGAGTCTTCCCCAACGCGATTGGCGGCATCAATGATGATGCGCCCATCGAGCCGGGAGGCATATTGCTGCGCCACCTCTTCTACTACCAGGCCGGGTAAAGCGATCAGTACCACGTCGGGCTGCTTCTGCAGCGCGTCCTCTATGGTACCCACCGTAGCATGGTCGCCGAACTCGGCATGCACCAGTTGAGCATTCTTGCCCGCAGGATCGCTCACGCCGAAATGCAGTTCATGCCCCGCCTGGCTCCACTTTTTGCCCAGCGTGCGTCCAATGTTTCCAGCACCCAGTACTGCAATAACCAGCGCTCTTCTTTCCATCATGTTTTCTCCATAAACTATGTATTGAAGCGGCAAAATAGAGCATTATCTTTCATTTCTATTTCGCCTCATCCTTTCCTTCTGATACAACGTTTGAATTCAAACATTTATTCCGATAATTCTATGTGATATTATTGAAGAACAAAATTGGTTCACCCACTTTTCTCACCAGCACGATTGTATGCATAGATAAACTGGATCAGATATATATGGTGCTTCGATTTAGACTAGAGGGTGAATTGCGGAGTAATGAATAGCTAAAAACATGGGTGAAGTATGACTGGACAGGAAAAATTTCAGCCTGAGCAAAAAAATGCCAGAGAAGAGAATGGGACAAATAAAGAACTGATCTCTCATTCAAAGCATTATCTCAAGGATCATGTTGATGGGGTGCTCGAAGATTGGGCGCAGGAACTGCCGGACCTTCCGGTCGCGCCGATCGCGATCATCAGTCGCCTGGAAAGACTGCATACCTATCTACGCTCCGAAGTTACTGCTGTTCTTGAACGCTTTGGTCTGACTGGACCATCGTTCGCGGTGATCGCTACCCTGCGTCGAGCAGGCCAGCCCTATCAGCTATCACAGCGCGCCCTGGTGAATGCTCTGCAGTTGACCGGGGGAACGATCAGCGTGCGCATCGATCGGCTTGAACGCGATGGCATCGTGGAGCGCCACCCCGATCCTTCCGATCAGCGGGGAGTCCTGGTGCGGCTGACCGAGAAGGGACTGCAGCTCTTCGAGCATGTCGCTCCATTGCACCTCGCCAACGAGGAGCGTCTGCTCTCAGCATTGAATCAGCAGGAGCGTACACAACTGGCTGATCTCCTCCATATCCTGCTCAGCAGTTTCGACCAGGTCGCACCCGAGGACCCTCGGCATCCCTTACACTGGCTGGGAGCGTCCCTTGCACCCGTCCAGGTAGCCAGAACGATACGCCGCGCTTCAGGACTGCCTGACATCCCCGGCCTGCTGGTGCGCAGCGTGGAATCATCAGGTCCCACTGCGCAATCTAAGCTATATGAAGGAGACTTGATTATCGCGGCCAATGGATTAGAGATCCGCACCATTGAAGAGCTCTATAAACAGGCGCTGGCGGTCAAGCAAGATCCTCTGGTATTGGATGTGCTTCACGGACTTGAACATAGACAGGTCTCTTTGGCCATTTCCCTACCAGAGGAGAGATAAGCCGTGAACGTTTTTTAGTGGCTTGTTAGCCAGTTTTTCCTCTCTGCCCACCAAAAACCAGCAATTTCCCTAACATCTTATTCATTTTTCCATGCCGCGAAAATTGGTGTCAAATCCTGGCTCTGACTATTCCAGATAAGCTCAAAATCCACCAGGATTGGTAGGTTCGATTCCATCCATCTGTTACCATCACCCTGACGCTTTATTCATATGCACTGAACATAAATCTCATTTTCATTTGCTCTCTGAAAAAACAGACAATATACCTCCCGTTTTTTACCCCCTGCTTGTTTTTGGGGTTTTTATAATGCATTTAGGTATCCAAATTCGTAAGGAAACAAACGAAATGAGTGCAAAGTTGTTTATGTAGTCTGTGTCGTTTATGGTTGACAATCCATTTATGTACACATGGACATAGGCAATTCCATTAACTTATCGTTGTGAGAGATACCATTAAAATTTTTTTTAGTGAATGAAAGGAAATACACATTATGAGCATTGATATCGCACGAGCATGGAAAGACGCCCAGTATGCCGAGAGCCTCAGCAGCGAGGAGCGCGCGCAGTTGCCACAGAATCCCGTCGGTTCCGTTGAATTGACTGATTCAGCCCTGGCTACGGTCAATGGCGCGCTGTGCCACATTGATCCATTCTGCTGTGGCGGACTCTGGCCAGTCGATCCCATCCCTGGCTTCCGCCGCTCCGGTGGTTCCTTTTACGGTGGTGGCTACGGGCTCGTAGGCGGTGGCTATGGATTCGTCGGTAGTGGTTACGGCTATCTCGGCGGCTTCGACGGTGGCTGCTGCCACTGCTAATCCTCTCTAAGAGCGATTGATAATCACCGGGTCACCTGAAGCGAGCGACCAACGCGAAGTTGGTCGCTCGCTTTCTTTATCCTGTTTTATAATGCCGGTCAGCACACAGGCAGCGGTAACACCCATCCTTAGAGTGGCTGTGGCTGGCTCTTCTTTTACACATAACGGTCATGAAATTGTGATACAAATTCTTCAATACAATGAAATACCCGCATTGTATGGTCTATTTGAGGCCAAATCTATTCTTCCTACACACATAAAATGTGTCATTTTTATAAATTTCTATTCATTTTTCCATTACTTTGAAATCTGATGCTCAAAGACAAAAAATATCCATAAATACGCATGATTTCGTCGCTATCTCTTTCTTTTTCATCTTTCAGGAGACACCACACATGTATTTGTATTCATTAATTTATCTCGCGACACCTTTTTTACGCTTTCTTTATGAATTTCTATACATGTATTCTTTCGCTTTAAGCGCTCGCTTGTTTTGGTGGTTTTTATAATAGATTTAGGTATCGAAATTCATTGAGGCACGCAAGCAGTCACTACGAGATCGGACATAGAACAATAAAATAGAAATGCCCCAGGGGTATTTACAATAACTGTCTCTATAGCCATTTCTGTAGCGCGTTCGTCGTACGGTACCACAAAAGTAAATTTGTCGTTTTATTACATGAAAAGGAAGGCACCATTTATGAACTTCGACATTGCAAAAGCCTGGAAAGATGCTCAGTATCGCGAAACCCTGACCAGTGAAGAGCTCGCGCAGCTTCCTCAGAATCCCATCGGTGCAATTGAATTGACCGATGCAGCTCTTTCGGCTGTCAGCGGTGCCTGCGGGTCAAGTAACCAGTTCGATCCGAGCGCCTACTATGGCTACCAGTTTGATAGTTACATGTTTGATGGCTACTTCCAGCCGTATCATTACCATCGTCATCGCCATCATCACTGCCATGGTGGCAATAACTGGTTCGGTGGCTGGCAGCAACCAAACGGTGGTGGCAACTGGTTCGGTGGCAATCAGGGCAATAACCACTAAGCGCTAACCGGCTTGGTGTCACCATGGTAACTGTCGTTTCGCCATCTATGGATAGGCTCTCCCGGTTGCTGTGGATTACTCTGTAAGCAGGTCGATGGCTACACATTAAAGAGGGCCCCTTCAACATGTGAAGGGGCCCTCTTTTTCTGCAGAGCAGATCTCTGTGCCTCCCTGTTATCTATGTAAGAAGGGCGCTGGCGATGGTGTGGGCGGCGGCGATGATGTGGGGCGCGAAGGTGGCTTCGTCGATCTTACCCAGCAAGACCACACCGATGCTGGCTTCGGCCTGCTGACCATCGGGCTGAATGGGGGCCGCGATGCCGCTGGCCCCGTACTGGATCTCGTCGTAACTGGTGGCGTAGCCGCGTTTGCGAGCCATGGTGATCTCCCGGCGCTCTCCTGGTTGTCGTGGGCGCCCCGCCAGGATGGCCAGGCCCGATGCCCCTTTGTCGAGCATGTGCCGGAATCCAGGTCGATAGGCGATATGCATGGTCGTTGTCCTTGGCTCCAATGTGGTCAGGACTACGCCTTCGTCTCCATCCATGATCGTCAGGCAGGCGGTGGCCCGCAACTCTTCCGCCAGTTGCCGCATGGCGGGATAGGCGGCCTCCTGTAAGCGTGGAACGACATGGCGGGCCAACTCAATCAGTCCAATCCCCAGGCAATAGCGGTTATCCTCTGTACGGCGCACAAGACGGTGGGCGACCAGCGTGTTGAGGAGGCGATAGGCGATGGTGCGATGAATATTCAATGCCTGCGCGATGTCGGGTACACTCAGTCCCGCTGGATAGCTGGCCAGAATGTCCAGCACGCGCAATCCACGGTCCAGTGTCTGAGCCGTTTCGCCTTGCAGGGGTCGTTCATTTGGACGCGGTTGTGCCATAACCTCAGTTTCCTCGTTTATCTGCTATTTACACCTCGCAGATACTCCATCGACCGACTATACAATATCATAGCTTTCTTGTCTATATGCCCGCGGCTGCTCGTTCCTTGACATCCCATAGGTTCCCTGCTATAACTTAAACAAGTAGTCCGATTAACGAATATTTTGTCCGATTATCGCACAAAAACCGTAAACGCAATGACGCATTCGCATGGAAAGAGAGAGTCCAATGACGCACCAGGATTTCATGCCGATCCAGAATTTCGACTATATTGAGATGTATGTTGGCGATGCCAAGCATACGGCATATTATTTCACCCATGCCTGGGGTTTTGTGCCCGTGGCCTACGCGGGATTGGAGACCGGCACACGCGATCGCACTAGCTATGTGCTGGAACAGGGCAATATCCGCCTGCTGATTACCTCCGCATTAAACCCCGATAGCCCCATCGCGCAGCACGCTCATCTGCATGGCGATGGTATCAAAGATGTGGCGTTCCGCGTGGAGAGTGCCGAACGTGCCTATCAAGAGGCAACCAGCCGTGGCGCGCGTGGCGTGATGGAACCTAAAGAGATTCGCGATGATTTTGGTTCGGTGAAGCTAGCCTCTATCGCGACCTATGGTGAGACGATCCATACCTTTGTGGAGCGCCAGGATTATAAGGGGGCCTTTATGCCTGGCTTCCGCGCCCTGGATTCGTCGCTGCCGCGCCGTTCCCGTCCTGCTGGCCTGGCTGGCATCGACCATGTGGTGGGCAATGTGGAGCTGGGCAAGATGAACGAGTGGGTGGGCTTCTACGAGAAGATCATGGGCTTCACCCAGATGATCCACTTCGATGATCGCCAGATCAGCACCGAGTATTCCGCCCTGATGTCGAAGGTAATGCAGAATGGCAGTGGCCGCATCAAGCTGCCGATCAATGAGCCGGCCCCGGGCCGTAAGAAGTCGCAGATCGAGGAGTACCTTGATTTCTATCACACCCCCGGCGTGCAGCACCTGGCCCTGATTACCGACGATATTGTGTCGACGGTGCGCAATCTGACGGAGCGCGGCGTGGAATTCCTGCGCACCCCGCGCAACTATTATGATGATGTACTTGACCGGGTCGGTCATATCGATGAGAATCTGTCGCAGTTGGCCGATCTGAGCATCCTGGTCGATCATGATGATGAGGGGTATCTGCTGCAGATCTTCTCGAAGCCGGTCGTGGCACGTCCAACAGTCTTCTTTGAGGTGATTCAGCGCAAAGGTGCCCGTGGCTTTGGTGAGGGTAACTTCAAAGCGCTCTTCCAGGCTCTCGAACAGGAGCAGGAGCTGCGAGGAAATCTCTAAATGAAGCTAGTCACGGTCAGAACCGCCCATGATATTACATACGCGGGCGTAGTACGCGGTGAAGAGATACTTCTACTCCACTATCCAAACCTGCTCAGGCTATTGCAGGATCCAGCTGGCATGCAGCAAGCACGCCAGCTGCTGGAGAGTAATAAGCCGGGATTATCCGTGCGCACGCTTACCTTGATGACACCCGTGCCCAATCCACCCACGCTGCGCGATTTCTATGCCTTTGAGCAACACGTCAAGGCGGGTCGCGCGAAGCGTGGACTGGAGATGATCCCTGAATGGTATAAGCTCCCTACCTTCTACTTTTCTAATACCAGCGAGATCTATGGGCACGATGAGCGCGTTCCCTATCCTGTTGGCAGTCAGGAACTGGATATCGAGCTGGAGATCGCCTGCGTGATCGGGCGCGAAGGCAAAAATATTGCGGTCGATGAGGCACACCAGTATATCGCGGGCTATACCATTATGAATGATTGGAGCGCGCGCGATTTTCAGCGCCAGGATATGAAGCTCAACCTGGGGCCTGGCAAGGGCAAAGATTTTGCTACGTCGCTGGGACCCTGGCTGGTCACTCCCGATGAGTTGAAGGGCTATCGCACCGGCAGTGGTAGCGGTGAGCGCTACGACCTGACAATGCTGGCCCGGGTGAATGGTCAGGAGATCTCTCGCGGCAATTTCAATCAGATCTACTATAGTTTTCCCCAGCTGATCGCCTACGCCTCACGCAACGCTCGTCTGCGTCCCGGCGATATCCTTGGCTCCGGTACCGTTGGTACGGGCTGTATACTGGAGCTTGGTACCGAAATTCATCCGTGGCTGCAGCGCGGTGATACGGTTGAACTGGAAATTACGGGAATCGGTGTATTGCGGAATAGGATTGTGTAGCTTTTTTCAATAGAGGAGGTGAGGCCGATGCCACCTTATCATCGCCTGGGTGAGATTCCCCCCAAACGCCATACGCAGTTTCAGAAACCAGATGGCTCGCTCTATTCAGAGGAACTGTTTGGGATCGAGGGCTTCTCGAATAATTATTCTAACATCTACTACCATTATCCTCCGACCCGTGTGAAGAAGATCGAGCCGTTCAGCAAACAGCAGTTTGAGGAGTGGAACGAGGATGTTCATCGCCACCACCATTTGAAGACGGCGGGCTTCAAACCTGGCAGCGACGCGGTATTGGGCAATATGGTGCTGATGTATAACAAGGATCTGACGATCGGGATCGCCCTGCCAACGCAGGATATGACCTACTTCTATCGCAATGGCGAGGCAGACCAGATGTACTTCGTCCACGATGGCCATGGGGTGCTGGAAACCAATTTTGGCTTGCTCCCTTATCACGAGGGGGACTACATCATCATCCCGCGCGGGACAACATTCCGCTTTACTATCGCACCCGATAGCGCGCAGTCTCGCTTCCTGGTGGTGGAGGCCCATGGCTCGATCGAGCCTCCTCGCCGCTACCTCAGTCCCAATGGACAGTTGCTTGAACACTCGCCATACTGCGAGCGCGACATCCGCCGTCCCGAGGAACTGGTTACCCATACCGAGCGCGGCGAATTTGAGGTGCGCGTCAAGGTCGGTGGCATCATCAGTAGCTACTGGTACGATTTCCATCCCATCAACACCGTCGGCTGGGACGGCTGCGAGTATCCCTGGATCTTTAACATCGCCGATTTTGAGCCGATTACGGGACGCGTCCACCAACCCCCACCGGTCCATCAGACCTTCCAGGGACCCAACTTTGTCGTTTGCTCGTTCGTGCCGCGCAAGCTCGACTATCATCCGCGCTCGATCCCTGTGCCCTATAACCACAGCAATATCGATAGCGACGAGTTGCTCTATTACGTCAACGGCAACTTCGGCAGCCGCCGGGGCATTGAGCGCTCCTCGATGACCCTGCATCCACGCGGCATCCCCCATGGACCCCATCCGGGCGCCGTCGAAAAGAGCCTGGGCGCCGAGCGCACCGATGAGCTGGCCGTGATGATCGATACCTTCAACCCGCTGAAGTTCACCACCATCGCCCGCACCCTGGACGATCCCGCTTACCCCTACAGCTGGTTCGCGGACTAACACTCACCCATATCAAGAGCGGGTACTCGCTTCTCAAGATTAGCGAGTACCCGCTTTATGCCAGATCCATCCAACCGCTGTGACCAGCAAGCAGAGAATGGCGCCGGTAAACATTGCAGGCTGCGGCCCAAAGAGCCCGGATAGCCAGCCTATCAACAAATAGCCCAGCGGGAGACTGCCATCGAAGAATAGAATCTGCACGCTCATCACACGTCCGCGCAGGTGATCGGGCGCGGCGGTCTGCAGCGCGGTCATGGCCTGGGCCGCGAAGTCGATCTCCAGACCTCCAACACCAGCGATCAATATCAGCGACAGCACATACCAGCCCGATAGCGCGAACAGGATCTCCAGCACAGCAAAGATCAGCATACTGATCAGCACCCTACGAAAGGTCGGCTGCTCGTTGTTCCAGGCCAGCCATAAAGAGGCCAACAACGCTCCAGTTCCCATGGCTGCCGAGAGAAAACCAAAGCTTTCGGGTCCTCCATGCAGCACATCCGTGGCGAAGGATGGCAGCAGTACCCCAAAGTTGGAGCCGAAAAGCAGCACCAGGCCAACCACCAGGATCAAGCGCAGTATCGTCGGGGTACGCCATACATATTCCACACCTTCACGCAGACTCTGCCAGGTATTCTTACGCCTTTCTTCCCCTTTCATGGGCACAGCCTGGGCGTACAACTCATGGTTCTTAATCAGCACCAGGGCTGCTATCGCCGCCAGATAGCTCAGCCCATTATATAAGAAGAGAATGGGAACGCCGCTGAGCGCGATGACGATGCCTCCCAGTCCCGGCCCCACGATGCGCGTCATCTGAGACAGCATGGAGTTTAAACCCACAGCGTTTGGCAGATCTTCTCGCCCAACCATCTCGACGACAAATGCCTGTCCCGTGGGCCGGCCCAGGCAATTGGTGAGACCCAGCATCAGCGCCAGTATATACAGGTGCCATAACTGTACCACGCCGGTCGCAATCAGCCCCCAGAGCAGCAGAGCCTGGATCATAGCCGCAGTCTGGGTACAAAGCAGGACGTGTCGTTTAGGCCAGCGATCGGCCAGGACTCCCCCGAACAGCGCAAAGAACAATACCGGCACAGCCTGCAACGCCCCCACTAGTCCCAGTTGCCAGGCGCTATGGGTCAGTTGCCACACCAGCCAGGACTGCCCGATCCCCTGCATATAACTACCCAGCTGAGAGATTACCTGACCCGACCAGTACAGACGAAAGTTACGATGGCGCAGTGAAGTGAACGCACTCAGCAAACTTTTCTTCGGCCGCTTAGAAATAACACTCGTCAGCACCTCCGCTTCCAGAGCCTCCTCTGGCACAGCCACCTGGGAAGAGGCGGGGTCAATCGGCTCAGATACATCTTCATCCGCCATCAGATACCTTCTCCTTTCCAGTCCATCAAACAAAACTGATGGTAACTATACCGAAAGCAGATGCAAAAAACATCGGCCAAAAGCACGATGTCGAGCTATTGACGAATATGCTACAATTAAAATGAGAAATTCAGGTCCTGCAAAAGGTTAATGCGGAAACAATTATACTATTTATAAATCCCCTGCCCGCTCTCTGCTATTACCATCCAGCGTTTTCCCTCCGATTTTATAAACCCCGACCATAGTGATCCAAATTGACCAGACAAGCGTAGTGCTCAATAGAAAAATGAAAGGAGCCAATTATAATCATGGCAAATATTCAGAAAACCATAGCGCTTGTCTTCGGTATTGTTTTTCTCTTAATCGGTATCCTCGGTTTCGTTCCAGCATTAACTCCCGGGGGTGCTTTACTGGGGCTGTTTATGGTCAACGGCGTTCATAGTGTCGTTCACCTGCTGTTCGGCGTGCTTGGCATCGCTGCCGCATTTACAGGAATGGGGCGCCTCTACAACAGGGCTAGTGGTATCATCTATCTGCTGATTGCTATCCTTGGCTTCATCCCTGGCCTTGCTCCCAATGGCATGCTCCTGGGCCTGGTCATGATCAATTTAGCGGATAACTTTCTTCACATCGTTATCGGTGTCGTGCTCACCCTCGTTGGCTTTGCCCTGCAGGAGCGTGCCACAATCGCTCAGAGAGCGTAACCATTGCTGTCTGTAAGACAATATCAATGGAGTCTATTCCCAACGTTGATTTCATCTTCACACTATAAAGAAGCTGCTGTTCTGTAATCATGTGCACAGGACAACAGCTTCTTTATATTTATTTAGATAAAAGGGGATTGCGTTTGGGAACTTCTGCTCACCAGAATACCCATAACAGTGAAGTTATTTAAAGATGGTTGATGTAGCAAACCACTGTGGTACAATGCGAAAAAGGCCTCCTTCTCAAACAGGGCGGGCGAATCAAAAAAGCGGGATACAGATAGAGCCTCCAGACTATAGCTATCACCAGGACATGGAGGCCAATATTCGAGAGGAGCTCGAACTGATTATGGGCAACCATCCAGCAAGCAAGGAACGCGACCAGAATGTCATTCGAATCGAGCCCTGGGGAAAGGACGACCTGGATATCTTAAAGAAGACGCTGGGTGATCCAACTATAACCAGGTATCTCGGTGGGCCCGAGAGCGATGAGCAACTTGCCAGGCGGCAGGTCCGCTACGAACGGCTCACGGATGAGGGGAAGGGGCGCATGTTCAAGATTATTCACGTGGCTACAGGTGAGGCGGTCGGCTCGGTTGGCTACTGGGACACCAACCACAATGGCGAGGATATCTACGAAACCGGCTGGCTCGTGCTCCCCACCTTTCAGGGCCAGGGGATCGCGAGCAGGGCAACCGCCCTGGCCATCGCTCAGGCCCGCCTGGATGGTAAGTATCGCTTCCTGCATGCTTTCCCATCCGTTGAGAATCAACCCTCAAACGCGGTCTGTCGCAAGCTGGGGTTCACCTTGATTGAGGAATGCGAATTCGAGTATCCAAAAGGCCATTTTATGCGTTGCAATGACTGGCGCATTGACCTCTCTGTAGATAATGCGAAACTAGCTTGACATATCAGGAGCAGATCCGATGGAAACTGGTGTTGAGGCAACGTCGAGACCAGAGATTCCGGCCATTAAAGAGCATTCTTTGCTGGGTAGCCTGGAATCGATGCGCAGGGATCGACTGGCGTTTCTGCTGTCCGTGGCGCGTCAGACGGGCGATATAGGCTCCTTCCGGGTGGGACCAGCCCAGATGCTACTACTCAATTCGTCCGAGCTGGTGCACGCGGCCCTGGTGGAGCACGCGAACGACTTCGATAAGGGCTTTATTATACATCGCGCCTTCCGACCCGTCCTGGGTGAAGGTCTGTTCAGCAGCGAGGGCGAGCTGCATCGCCGCCAGCGCAAGATTATGGCTCCGTCTTTCCAGCCACGACACATCGTCAACTACGCACAGACGATGGTGGAGTATACTGAGCGCGCGCAGCAGGACTGGCAGGATGGCGCGACCCTGGACATGAGCCGCGAGATGATGGCACTGACCATGAGCATCGTTGGGAATGTGCTCTTCCAGACCGATGTGTTGGCGGAGACTGATGAACTTGGCGCCGCCCTGAGCACCGCGCTGGCCTATATCAACTATATCCTTTCGTCCTTCTTTCCTCTCCCACTCAACTGGCCAACGGAGCGCAACAGGCAGACGCGAGGAGCGCTGGAACTGCTCAATCGGCGCATGCAGAAGATGATCGAGGAGCGCAGGGCCAGCGGCGAACAGGGAGACGATTTCCTGTCCATCCTGCTGCGGGCACGCGACGAGGATGGAGCCCCGATGAGCGATCAGCAGATCAAGGATGAGGCCCTGACCCTGTTTGTGGCCGGACATGAGACGACAGCTGCTGCTTTGACCTGGACCTGGTTCTTACTTGCCGAGCATCCTGACATCTATCAACGCCTGCGTGACGAGGTAGATTCGGTTCTGCAGGGCCGCTCACCTACCTACGCCGACCTGGCGCGACTCCCCTATACATTACAGGTCTTAAAAGAGAGCATGCGCCTCTATCCACCTTCGATCGCCCTGGTCCGGGTGGCTCTGCGACCGGTCGACCTGGGACCCTACCATCTGCGCCGGGGCCAGACGATTATGATCGTACCCTACACGATTCAGCGCCGCCCCGACTACTTTCCCGATCCCGAACGCTTTAATCCAGACCATTTTCGACCCGAGAATGAGGCCCGCCTGCCACGCTTCGCCTATCTGCCGTTTGGCGCCGGGCCACGTATCTGCATCGGTAACCATTTTGCTCTGATGGAGGGCCATCTGCTGCTGGCGGCGCTGGTGCAGCATGTCACGTTCTCGCTGCTACCAGGTCAACAGATCATTCCAGATAACGATAAAACCATTACCATCCGGCCCAGATATGGGCTGAAGATGCGCGTCCAGCGCCGCCACCAGGTGGTCTAGCTGACCAGGACCTCAAAGGGCTCGCCCGCTTTGTAGACGCTTGTGCTGCCCGCCCGATACAGCGTGATGGACCCCTTGCCGTACGCGCGCCAGGTGTTCCTTTGTCCGGTGTCTACGTCGTTGATCATGCCCGTCTGCTCATCTATCCCTAGCAGAATGGTATCGGGCAGCAGGCTGGTTAGCTGAGCGGCCCAGTTTTTACCAAAAGCGTTGTGATGGGGCAGGACGCAGGCCCGGGGTATCAATCCCAGTCCTTCGACGACCTTTTTGCTCTGCGGATCAAAGTAGTACTGGCACAACACCATAGCGCCGGCGCTGCTGCCCGCCAGCACGGCTCCGTGCTCGTATGCCTGCCGCATGGCGTCCCAACCCTTGCTTCGAAGCAGCGTCTGCCCCAGGTGATGTGGAAATCCTCCCAGCAGATAGATTAGCCGGGACTGGTTAAGCGCGACGATAATCTCTTCCGCGTTGGCCGAAGCCTTATCGATCAGTGGCAGTGACCTTACGTCCGTCGCGCCCAGGTGCTGAAACCAGTTGACCCCATTCATGCCCGCCCGTCGATGATTGTGGTCCGGGGCGGCGGCAGTCGGGATGATGCTGATCATAGCATCCATCCCACCGGCAAGCTCGATGGCACGGCGATCAGGCTCCGCCATCTTGCCACCAAACTCATCGCCGCCCTCTAGTACGATATAACCGCTCATCATTGTTTCCTTCCTACATGTGGTAACTTCGTCGTCAACCATGTAACCTTATGTTATATCATTTTCCACCGCCGTAGGTGCCGGGCTTGCCCCGGCTTTTCGGGCTTGCCCCAACGCAACATGAAATTCATCGTAGGTGCCGGGCTTGCCCCGGCTTTTGTCACGTCGCAACCCCGTCCCCGGGCACCCACGTCCAACCATTATTTCAGATCTGCCATCAGATCCTGTTGTAGTTCTCCCGCGACCGGTTGTAGGGCGCTGCGTACCAGCACGAAGTATTCGTAGCCGAGGGCCTGCTCGCGTTGCGCCTCGGGAATAGTAAACATGAAACTGTCGGGCGCGATCTGCGTCTTGTGGGCGGCGAAAGCCTTCATCTTATGATCAATATACTCACACACATCGATCCTGGCGGTGATGAGCTCGTCAGGAGTGCCCATAATGGCGGTGTTCATGGCCGGATTGTTCCAGGGGCCGGGTGCACCAGACCTCTGCATCTCTTTCATAGCTTCAATCATCGCTGAGCGCGGCATGGCTGTGTAGTAGAGGCGCGACGGCTGCCAGGCTGGCAAACTAAGATCGGGGAAGCAGCGGGCATCTCCAGCGGCGTCAAAGGCGGCGTTGGTGACGCGATTGGCCTGGATGTGGTCGGGATGGCCATAACCTCCAAAGGCGTCATACGTGACCAGCACCTGCGGCTTGAGCTCACGGATCAGGGCGACCAGACGTCTGACGGCCTCGTCAAAGACGGCCCGGTAGAACGACTCGGGATGGTTATTGGAGGGCGTGCCCGCCATACCGGAGTCGCGGAAGCCGAGCAGGCGCGATTCCTGAATGTTGAGGGCTTCAACCGCCGCCTTCAGTTCCTGTCGACGCACTTCGGCCAGGCGTGGGAACATAGCTTCTTTCGCCTGCTCATCCAGTGCAGGATCAACGATCTCCCCTTCTTCACCAAGGGTGGCCGTTACCAGTACGGTGCGTATTCCCTGCGCCGCATAGCGTGCGAAGGTTCCTCCGGTACCAAATACTTCATCATCGGGATGGGCATGGACGGCCATAAATGTTAGTGGCTCTTTCTCAGTCTGCGACATCTATTCTTTCTTTCCAACTCAATATCTAACTTCTGCCATATCACCACATTATAGCACCCGGGCTTGCTTTTGTTGCTCCTGGTGTGGTATTATCCATATATGCCTACCCCCTGGGTGTGGGTTTACAACAAATAAAGAAGTTGCTGTCATTGAAAGGATACATACGATGACCACACATACACATGAGATTACTCTCTCCGTTCCTGATGTAAGTTGCGAGCACTGTGTAAAGACCATCAATCAGGCCCTGGGCAGCCTGGATGGTGTCCAGTCGGTCAATACCGATATCCCCACTAAAAGCGTCCACCTCAACTATGATCCTTCTCACATCTCCCTGGAGAAGATTGAGGAAGTGCTGGACGACGCCGGCTATACTGTAGCCAGATAAAGTAAAAAAACGCGAAAGAAGGTATTTCATTGCGAAATGCCTTCTTTTTCTTTTTATCTCATGGTTAAAATCTGTCTTCATAAAGCGTCTTTTTTGGTAGATGTACAGAAAGGACGTCCACATAGATATGTTTTTCCGGCACGTATCCCCCCGTCAATCTCTCTTCTTGAAAGCACTCTTGCTCGCCACGTGCTTGCTGCTGTTCCTGCCAGTGTCCGCTCAGGCGTGTGGTGGCCTGTTCGCCGCTACCAGTCAAGGCCGGGTCAGCCAGGACACCGAGCGCCTGCTTATCACCATTGGCGCTCAAAAGACCACCCTGTATGAACAGATACGCTATCAGGGCAATGCCCACGATTTCGCCTGGGTGCTCCCGGTGGCGACGGTTCCAACGGTCAATACCGCTTCGCCGGCGCTTTTTAATCAACTGGAAATGGTTACCGCTCCTCGCTTTCTCGAGCCACCAGCCAAAAATTGCAATTCCGTCGATATCATGAAATCTCTGTTTGACAATGGAACCTACGGTGGCGCCAGAGCTCCAGCCAGTAGCTCAAAGGTTGACATCTATTCAGGAGGATCTGTGGGGCCATTCACATACCAGGTCATTCGCTCGGACAATGCCGGAGCGCTAACATCATGGTTGCAATCCCATCAGTACGCAGTTCCAGCTAATACCTCCACTCTGATTCAACCTTATGTACAGAATCATATGTATTTTCTGGCCATGCGTCTGCGTACACAGGGGAACGTGACCAATATCGCTCCGGTGCAGGTCACTTTCCCTACCGTCATGAAACAGGTAACGATCCCTATCCACCTGGCAGCGGCCGACATCCAGCAGCGCATGCGCATGGAGGTCTCGATCCTGGCGTCGCAGCGCTTTGGCTCCCAGAATTACCAGGATGTGCGGGTGCACCCTGCTACTATTACTAATGCCGATCCTGATCCCGTACAGAAATACCACCAGATCGCCGATAGCGCCATCCAGCAGGCGGGAGGCTACGGCATCGTCACGGAATACGCGCAATCAATCAGCTCCTATGAGCTTGGCCCCTACCTGGCGGACAACTCTATCTCCAACCCATACATCACACGCTTCTATACCAGCTACACCCCCACACTGATGCAGCGTGACCCCACCTTCGTAGCGCGACCAGACCTTCCCAACCTCAGCACAATGATCCCGCTCAAGGATGTATCTGCTGCACCAGATTGCACTGCCGTCTACTTCCGGGATGCCGCCTGCCTGACCGTCTTCCCTATCATCCCAGGCCTCATCCTCATCACCGGCGTCATCTGGCTCTGGAAAAAACGCAAGCACAGTTAATAAGATAATTACTTGTCGGTGGTGTATGAGTGACGCCGTGGCGCCACTCATACATCACCGACAAGTAATTATCTTGAGCGCTGCAGATGCGTATCGTCAGAGGCCGAAGGGGCGCATTCAGCAATAAACAACATGAATGCCCGGTCTCATGAGACAATGAGACCGGGCATTCATGTCACATTAATCTTTGAGCATTATCATTTACCTACAAGCTCAGCAAGAGCTTTGCTTGTTTAAGAATATATTAGATTAAATATGCAATCAAAAGCGTCTTTTTTATTGGTTACACGTTTCCTATAAGCGCTGTAGCCAGGTTAATCAAATTTAAGCTATACTAAAGGATGGAGATGGCATACAGTCTTTTTTCAGCTAATATTCATCTTGTGGCTATGAAATGTTCTACAATTTTTTCATGCTTCGCCAAGCTCTTCAAACAATAAAGGAGAACACGAGATGGTGGTCGCGAACTTCTATACAGATGGTGAATATCTACAGAAAAATCCGGGCTGGCACATTGATGCGGCACAATGGAAAGCTGATAGCGTACTGCAAATGATCAGGCGCAACACGCTTTCACCCCATACCGTCTGTGACATCGGCTGCGGGGCCGGTGAAATGCTGCGCATTCTACTGCAGAACCTTTCAGAGCAATGTACCTTCGATGGCTATGACATCGCCCCACAGGCCATCGCGCTGGCGAAGCAACGTGAGACCTCACGCCTCCACTTTCACCTGGCCGATTTTTTTCAGGAGTCGGCATCTACAAAGTACGATCTCATCTTGCTGGTGGACGTACTTGAACATTTTGAGAATTGCTTTGAGATCCTGCGCGTGTTGAAATCCAGAAGCAGGTATAAGATCTTTCAGTTGCCCCTTGACCTTTCAGTGAATTCGATCGCGCGCAATCAATTAATAGATTATCGCCACGCCACTGGTCATCTCCATTTCTTCACCAAAGATATCGCGCTGGAGATTCTGCGCGACTCTGGCTATGAGGTGCTGGACTATTTTTATAGTCTCCAACCACTCGACGCCACGCCCTGGTCGCACGGAAGCAATCCCAAACAGGACCTGATCAAGGCTCTGCGCATAGCGAAGAGGAGTCTGCTTAGATTGCCCGGTAAGCTTTGTTATGAGATCAATCCCGATCTGGCCGTGCGCATCTTCGGCGGCTGGCGCCTGGTGGTCCTGGCCAAATAGCTCCTCACTACATCACCAGGAACGGAGAGTAAGGAACAGTTGAGGAGATGGCCAGGGGCAACCGCCCCTGGCCATCTCCTCAACTGTTCCTTACTCTATTCCTTGAAGCGAATCAGCTGCCGAATGGCCGTTCCCTGAGCCAGGCGGTCAAAGCCAGTGTTGATCTCCTCCAGGGTAATCGAAGGACTAAGCAGCTCTTCCAGCGGCAGCTTACCGGTCATGTACAGGTGAGCCAGGCGCGCGATGTCGCGACGCGGCACCGCCGATCCCATAAAACTTCCCTGAAGGACTTTTTCCTGCAGAACCATAGCGGCGGCATGCACCGAGACGAATTTGTCGCTGGGTGGAATGCCTACGGCGATGGCCTTTCCGCCCGGTCGAATGGCGCTGAAGGCCTGAGCCAGCACATTGGTATTGCCCACAACATCAAAGGCATAAGCAGCTCCCCCGCGAGTCAGTTCCCTGATGGCGGCGACTGGATCATTCTTGCTGGCATCAATGGTATGGTCGGCCCCCAGCCGAAGGGCCAGATCAAATTTGGAGGGGAGCATATCTACGGCGATAATCGGCGAGGCTCCGGCCAACTTCGCGCCCATGATCGTGCTCAGGCCAACACCGCCCAGTCCAAAAATAACAACAGATTCACCAGCCGCGACCCTGGCCGTATTCACGACAGCTCCTACACCTGTGATCAGCGCGCAGCCCAGCAGAGCAGCTTTATCTAGCGGCACCTCGCGATCTATGGCCACCAGCGATTCCTGCGATACCACGGTAAATTGCGAAAAGGCCGAGGTGGCCGTAAAATAGCTGATCGGCTGTCCACCGGCGGTACTGAAACGTCGCGCACCACTGAGCAAGGTACCACGCGCATTGGCGACGCTCCCGTTCTTGCATAGCACGGGGCGCCCCACAGCGCAGTTGTCGCAGTGACCGCACATGGGCACAAACGAGAAGACCACATGATCATCAACCTTGAGATCAGTAACACCCGACCCGACCTCACGTACGACACCGCTGGCCTCGTGCCCCAGGATCATCGGGTTGGGCAGTTGCGGATACATCGAGCCATTAATCACCGAGAGGTCCGAATGGCACAGACCCGCGCTCACCACCTCCACCAACACCTCACCCGGACCCGGCGCGGCCAGTTCAACCTGCTCAACCTTCAATGGCTTCGAATCCGCATAGGGGGCAGCCTTGCCCACCTCGTACAATACGGCAGCCTTAACCTGCATTCTAACCTCCCATATGTCCGGACCTCGCGTCCGATTTTTTTCTCTCTCCGCCCATCGCGTAGGTGCGAGGCTTGCCCTCGCTTAAACTGCTTCGGCTTCTTCATTCTCAAGGGTATGATAGACCTGTTCAAGGCTCTGGGTGCGGGCGCGGCTAATGCGCTTGAGCCGCTTCTCAAATTGCTGGCGGGCGTAGTCGCGAATAACGTCTGGCGTGCCATCCTGCTCCTGGTGGCGGGCGATGGCCGCGAACAATTCATTCATGCGCGCCTCAACCTGCGGCCATAGGTCCGGATGCTCCGCCACTAACCGCGAGATCAAAAAGACACCATAGGCGATGTGGCGCGATTCATCGCGCTTGATCAGGGCGATCCCTTGTCGGAAGCCGGGCATGATGTTTCCCTCATCCAGCATACGCGCAAAGCTGAAATATCCGGTCTCCGCCAGCACTCCCTCGACGATCATATTGTAGAGTACGGACGCACGCGCCTGGTTGAGGGGTGAAGGATCGGTCAGCAGCAAATTCATGGTGCGCGGCAACTCGTCGGCAAAGATATCGCGCCCGCCGCTGGCTCGGCGTCCTTCGTGCAGATCGTTGTGCTCCTGCATGACCTCGTCGAGCACACGACGAAAGAATTCGGTATGCTTGGCCTCCTCCCACAGGAACGTGGTCAGAAACATCTCCTCTTCCAACCGATTCTCGCGCGCAATCGTCATGATCAGGGGGAGCAGATCAAGGGTAACCGCCTCTTCGCCCGCCTGAAAGGCGATCACGCTGCGGCGCACGGCCTCCTGCTTCTCATCGGACAGACTTAACCAGTCCTGGCGATCGCGGGAAAGATCGATGGCCCGTGGGTCCCAGATGCCAAGCCTCTTGGCTTTCTGGTACAGACGCATCGGCAAGATATCCTGGCGCAGACCACTGCTGCTCAATGTCGTATAGGTCCGTTCGGGAACTGCTGTCATAGGAGCCCTCCTTGGCCGGATATGCATGTATGGCATTCAATACACATCAGTGTATTTTCTCCACAAGCGAAAGTCAAGCCACCACCGTAGGCGAGGATGCCGGGGGCATCCTCAACCAGGCTTGCCCTGGCTTTGTCGCGAAGCGACCCCGTACTCGGCCACCCATGTCCCCCCAACGACGCCATCTTTCCTGGCAAACGCCGCTGGCCTTTCTCTGTGCAAAAAATGACAGACATCCCGCAAAACCGCATCCATTGAATATTCGCTTAAAATATGCTACGCTTGTGCACAGACTTACAATATCAACAGTCCTCTACTTTACCGTGGATAGCGACAGACAAAAGGAATGAGCAGCATGCTATCACCAGCAGACATTCACCAGGATGCGTGAACGTCTGCTATCTTTTTCTATGATCCCATGACGGACCCGGAGAAGACCAGGGCTGGTCTTCTTCTCTACTATCTGCGAGGTCACGCCTCTAGCGACAGTGCAAAGGAGCCAGTGCATGGATTTTAGCCTGACCGATGAACAGAAGATGGTTCAGCAGACCGTTCGTGATTTTGTGAAACGAGAATTGATGCCCCTGGAGGGTGACGTGCTGCGCAATGAGCGCGAGAACCGCCCGGGCATCGAGCCCGCGAAGATCCGCGAGCTGCAACGCAAAGCCAAAGAGATGGGCTTCTGGGGCATCAATACGCCCGAGGAGTATGGCGGAGCCAACCTCGGTCCGCTGATGACGGCGGTGGTGAGCATGGAACTGGCGCGCACCTTTGTGCCATTCGCCTTTGGCGGCAACGCCGATAATATCCTCTATTACTGCAACGAAGAACAGAAACAACGCTATTTAATCCCTACCATCAACGGCGAGCGCCGCTCGTGCTTCGCGCTGACCGAGCCGGGTGCGGGCTCGGATGCCGCCAATATCCAGATGCGCGCCATTCAGGATGGCGATGACTGGATCCTCAATGGCGAGAAGGTCTTTATCACCAACGGCAATGAGGCGGACTTCGCGATGGTCTTCGCGATTACCGACGCCGAAAAAGGTGCCCACGGTGGCGTGACCTGCTTCCTGGTCGATCGTGACATGGGCTGGCACTCAACCTACATCCCGACCATGGGCGAGTGGGGACCGGCCTCTCTGTATTTCGAGAATGTGCGCGTGCCGTCCAGAAACATTTTGGGCAAGCTCAATGGTGGCTTCAACCTGGGGATGCAGTGGATCGGGGCGGGCCGCTGGGCCATCGCCTGCCGTGCGGTCGGGGTGGCCGAGCGCGCCCTGCAGATGGCTATCGATTATTCGCATACGCGCCACACCTTCGGCAAGCCGATCGCCGAACGCCAGGCCATCCAGTGGATGATCGCGGATTCGAACGTCGAGATCGAGGCGACGCGCTGGCTGGCGCTCTACGCGGCCTGGCTGGCGGAACAGAAGCAGGATAATCGCCATGCATCCTCGATCGCCAAACTACATGGCTCCAATATGGTCAACCACGTCATCGATCGCGTACTGCAGATTCACGGCGGCATGGGCTATACCAAGGAACTGCCGGTTGAGCGCTGGTATCGCGAGGTGCGCCTGTGGCGTATCTTCGAGGGGACCGATGAGATTCAGCGCTTCATTATCTCACGCAACCTGTTGCGCGGCCATGTCAAGCTCGGGGAGGCGCTTTAATGGCCTCTCCACGCAGGGCCGCGATCGTGGGTGTAGCCGAGTCAGACCTTGGTCGTACACCGGATAAAACGGTGCTCCAGCTGCAGGCGCAGGCGGCCCGGGCCGCCCTCGACGATGCTGGCCTGGCCTTCGCTGATGTCGATGCGCTCTTCGGCGCTGGCAACTGGGCCTGGTCCCCCAATCTGATGCTGGCCGAGTACCTGGGCATCCAGCCCCGATATACCGATTCGACCAATATCGGCGGCGCCTCCTTCGAGGCCCACATCGGACATGCCCTGGCCGGCATCGAGGCGGGTCTCTTCGAGGTAGCCCTGATCACCTATGGCAGTACGCAGCGCTCCGACCGTTCGCGCCAGCGCGCTCCCGCCGCCTTCAAGCTGACAGAGCAATTCGAGCCGCTCTTCGGCCTGCCGACGCCCGTGGGCGCCTACGCGCTGGCCGCCATGCGCCATATGCATGAATATGGCACGACCAGCGAGCAACTGGCCGAGGTGGCAGTGGCTACAAGAAAATGGGCCGTCATGAACGAGAAGGCGATGATGCGCGAACCGATCAGCATCGATGATGTACTCAACTCGCGCTGGGTGGCGGAGCCACTGCACCTGCTGGACTGCTGCCTGGTGACCGATGGTGGTGGGGCCGTAGTCGTCGCGTCGGCCGATCGCGCCCACTCCACACGCAAACCGCCGGTCTGGATCCTGGGCCACGGCGAGTCGCATACGCACAATACCATTGCCAACATGCCCGACCTGGCCAGTCATCGGTCGGCCATCACATCAGGCAAAGCTGCCTTCACCATGGCCGGCTTGACGCCTGCTGATATCGATGTGGCCGAGATCTACGATTCGTTCACAATTACGGTGGTAATGACCCTGGAGGCGCTGGGCTTCTGCGCGCCCGGTGAGGGCGGGGCCTTCGTCAGCGGACAGCGCACCGCCCCCGGTGGCCCCTTCCCGATGAATACCAATGGCGGGGGACTCTCCTACTGCCACCCCGGCATGTATGGCATCTTCCTGCTAATTGAGGCCACGCGACAGCTGCGTGGCGAATGCGCCGCCCGCCAGGTTGAGGGCGCGCGCGTCGCGCTGGCTCACGGGACCGGAGGCGTGCTCTCGTCGGCGGCGACGGTTATTCTGGGAAAGGATTGATTGAGCGTTATGTCTGAACAATTACCATCTTCGCTGCTTCAGCAGGATAGCGATTCGCGTCCCTATTGGGAGGGATTGGCACAGGGCGAGCTGCGCATCCAACGCTGCGCCAGCTGCTCTCAAGCGGTCTTCTATCCGCGCTCGCTCTGTCCCCACTGCCATGCCACCACCCTGGAATGGATCGTCGCCAGCGGCCGTGGACAGATCTATTCATACACCGTTGTCCACCAGGCCTACGGGGCGTTCGCCTCATCCACCCCATTTGTCGTCGCGCTCATCGAACTAGAGGAGGGCGTACGCATGATGTCGCGACTGGTCGATCCTCCCGATGAACACATCCAGATCGGAACGGCGGTACAGATCGTCTTTCAAAACGTCGGTGACGATCTCACGCTCCCCTATTTCCGTGTCCCATAAGTTCGGACCTCGCGTCCGATTTTCTCTCTCAACGCACGGCGATGTCGCCCATAAGTTCGGACCTCGCGTCCAATTTACGAGGTAATAACGATGTTACCATCTCGACATATCTCAACGGAGCAGTTGTATCGCTTCTTTCGGCCGCGTAGTATCGCGCTGATCGGGGCCACCGATAATTCGCGCTGGTCGATCTATACCTTTGACAATCTACGGAATTTCGGCTTCGCGGGACCCGTCTACCTGGTTAATCCCAATCGAGAGATCGTGCATGGACAGCAGGCTTTTCATTCTCTGCGCGATGTGCCGGAGGTGGTTGACCTGGCATTCGTGATGGTCTCGACGACACGTGTGTTGTCTATCGTGCGGGAGGCCGCTGAGCTGGGGACGACGCGCTTCGTGGTACTGACCTCCGGCTTTAGCGAGACGGGCGACACCGGCGCGCGCCTTGAGCAGGAGCTGCTTGAGTACGCACGCGCCCATTCGCTGACCATCCTGGGACCCAATGGCAACGGCTTCATCAATATCACCGATCAGATTACGCCCTATGGCCTGCCGATTACGCCACCGCTCAAGGCGGGTCCGGTTGGAGTAGTTCTGCAGAGTGGCGCGCTCACCAGCGCGGTGCTGGCCTTCGCCCAGGGACACGCCATCGGGCTGAGCCTGCTGGTCGCCATGGGCAACGAGAGCATGATCTCGGTCACTGATGTGGTGGACTACCTGCTCGATGACGAGGCGACGCGCTCGATCGCGCTCTTCCTGGAGTGCGTGCGCCATCCCGCCGAGCTGCGGCGCGTGGCCGACAAGGCCCGCGCGCTCGGCAAAGCCATCGTGGTACTCAAGATTGGTAGCAGCGAGGCCAGCTCACGTACGGCCCTGGCCCATACCGGCGCGCTGGTCGGCAACGATGCCATCAACGCGGCGGCCTTTCGCCAGCTTGGCCTGATCCGAGTCTCCTCACTGGAAGACTTGCTGACGACGGCGGCTCTGGCCGGCTATAGTCCACCGCTGCCAGGACGCCGCATGGGCGTGGTCACGCCGTCCGGAGGCGCCTGCGATATCATCTCAGACCTGGCGGAAGAGGTGGGACTGCAGCTGCCCGAGTTCGCACCTTCGACCATTGAGAAGCTGCAAGAGGTGCTGCCACCGTTCTCTACCAGCCACAATCCGCTGGATGTGACCGGCTATGTGGTGGTGGATGCCACGCTGCAGCAGCGCGCGCTTGAGGTAGTGGTCCACGATCCCAACATCGGTTTCGTGCTCAACCTGACAACGGTCGAAGGGGGACGCGAACCCACTCCCGAGACTCTGGCCACGACGCTGCCGCTCTATGATAACCTGGCGCGCATCATCCGCTCGGCACCGTGCCCGGTCATTCTAACTACCAATACCTGCATGGACCTGCCGGGGACGACACGTGTGGTGGTCGAGCGTACCGGCCTGCACTTCATCGCCGGACTCGAACATGGAGTGCGCGCCCTGGCCAGGTTCCTCTGGTGGTCCGAACAATTGCGCGCTCCCCAACAAGAGGAGGGGCAAGAAGAGACAACACTGCCGCCATTTGCCATCGATCCCACCGTAGAAACGTGGTCGGAGGCGCGTGCGCGCTCGCTCTTGCAACAGGCTGGCATCCCGCTGGTGCCCGGACAACTGACCACGGCAGCCACGGAGGCCGTCGCGGCGGCTCGCGCCCTGGGTCTACCTGTGGCGCTCAAGATTCAATCGCCACAGCTTCCTCATAAAAGCGATATCGGAGGTGTCGCGCTCAATATCCAAACAGAGGAGGAGGTCGCGGCAGTCTTTGAGGCTATGCTGCAACGCATTCGCGACCAGGCTCCGGCCGCGCAGATCGAGGGCATCCTGGTCACACCGATGCGCTCGGGCGGCGTTGAGCTATTGGTCGGAGTCGTACGCGATTCCCTCTGGGGACCCGTGCTCACGCTCGGCCTGGGTGGTATCTGGACGGAGGTGCTCAAAGATACGGCGGTCCGCGTGCTGCCGGTTTCACAATCAGAGATCATCACCATGCTAGGCGAACTGCGTGGCGCGGCCCTGCTGCGCGGCGCGCGCGGTCAGCATGCGCTCGACCTCCCGCAGCTCGCAAAGATCATACACCGCATCTGCTCACTGGCCCTGGCTCTGGGACCCAACTTGAACGCGCTGGAGATCAATCCCCTGCTCGTTCAACCCGGCTCAATCGAGGCCCTTGATATATTGCTCGTATGCGCTCCACTCGCGGACACATCACAAACAAAACCATAGGTGCCAGGCTTGCCCTGGCCTGGAGCTTGTTTTCTCTCATTCTTTTAAAAGAATAATATTTGCCCCTCGTGGGGCTTTATGAAAGGACATAACATCATGGCGAAACATGAAGGACGAGTAGCTTTTGTCACCGGAGCTGGTAGAGGGATCGGAGCAGCCACAGCCCTGCGCCTGGCTGAGGATGGCGCGCAGGTGGTGGTGGCCGATATCGATACCGACGGCTGCCAGCAGGTAGTGGCTGAAATAGAGAAGATCGGCGCGCAAGCGCTAGCGGTCTCCTGCAATGTGACGGAGAGAGAGGCGGTCGAGTCAGCTATCCAGCAGGCGGTCGATCGCTTCGGCCGCCTGGATATTCTGGTCAACAATGCCGGCGTGACGCGCGATAACCTGCTTTTCAAGATGACCGACGAGGACTGGGACACGGTCATGAATGTACATCTGAAGGGGGCCTTCCTCTGCAGCCGTGCCGCCCAGGCCCACATGGTCAAGCAGAAGTATGGGCGTATCGTCTCGCTCTCCTCTACGTCCGCGCTGGGCAATCGCGGTCAGAGCAACTACTCTACCGCCAAGGCGGGCCTGCAGGGACTGACGCGTACGCTGGCCATCGAACTGGGCCAGTTCGGCATCACGGCCAACGCGGTGGCGCCGGGCTTTATCGATACCGAGATGACACGCGCCACGGCCCGCCGCATGGGCTTCGATCCCCAGGAGCGTATCGAGGCGGCCTCCAAAGTGATCCCGGTGCGCCGAGTGGGTCAACCGCGCGATGTCGCTAACGTCATCAATTTTCTGGCGTCTGAAGAATCGGGCTATGTCAGCGGCCAGATCATCTACGTCGCCGGCGGTCCACGCTAAGTACTCGCACGCAAAGGAGTTCTTATGTTTGACACCAGCAAGATTGGCACCAGCTTCGCGCCCTTCACCTATGAGGTGCAGCGCGGCAAGATCCATGAGTTGAACCTGGCGATCGGCGACATGAATCCGATCTACCATAGCCGCGAGGCCGCGCAGGCCACTGGCTATGCCGACGTTCCCATCTCGCCAACCACGCCCACCATGTTCAACTTCTGGGGCAACCGCACACGCGGCAGCAGCATGGCGGACCTGGGCATCGACGTCTCGCGCATCCTGCATGGCGAGGAGGAATACGAATACCTGGCCCCCATCTATCCCGACGACGTACTGACCGGCACCACCACTCTGATCGACGGCAAGACCCGCCCCGGCAGCGGCGGCCACTCGCTGGATATCCTGACGCTAGAAACCCGCTACGTCAACCAGCACAACCAGCCCGTCTTAAACACCAGAACATCCATCGTCGTCCGCACATAACCCCACCCACGGGCACATTCATAGGTTCGGACCTCGCGTCCGATTTAAAACCGAAAGGAGCCGCAATACATGACCAACCCGGTACGATATGCCGATGACATACAGGTCGGGGATACCATTCCCTCGTTGACGACGCCTCCGATCACCCATCTGCAGCTCGTGCGCTACGCCGGCGCCTCCGGCGACTTTAATCCTTTGCATACCGATCCTACGGTCGGTGAGCGAATAGGGACCGGCGGCATCATCGCCCATGGCATGCTAATCATGGGACTGGTCGGGCAGATGGTGAGCGATTATGTGGGTCCCCAGGCGCTGCGCAAATTTGGCGTGCGCTTCAAGGGCATGACCCACCTGAACGACATCATCACCTGTTCAGGCACGATCACAGAGAAATTCGAGGCCGACGGCGAGCAGCGCATCGTCGGTAAGGTCCAGGCCACCGACCAGAACGGAGACCTCAAAGTAGCCGGAACTTTCGTGGCCGCCCTGCCCACACGTCCATAACCACCATCTTTCGGGCCGCCTATTTATGCAGGCGGCCCAATCGCCAGGCTTAGCTGGGACTCCAGATGTGGATGCTTCTATCGCTACTGCCGGAGGCAAGCAGCTTGCCATCCGGCGACCATTTGACTGCATTTACAGCATCGCCATGGCCGCGGTAGCTATAGATCGCTTTGCCATTGCTGGCGTCCCAGACGTGGACCGAGCGGTCGGCACTGGCGGAGGCAATGGCCGAGCCGTCCGGCGACCACTGGATGGCAGTGATGGGCCCTTTGTGCTGATCGTAGTGCACCGGCGAGATGCCGGTGATGGGATTCCAGATGTCGACGCTGTTGTTGGCCCCACCATAGGCCAGCAGCTTTTTGTTCGGCGACCAGTCGAGGGCATTGATCGCGTTGACCGCTGTTTGCTGGTAGACACGGGTCTGCTCGCGCTTCAGTGACTCTCGATCTCCATCCATGCCGGTCCCTACAAACCACATCTGCATTGAACCTTCTTTACTGGCGGCCACGATATAGGTGCCATCCGTTGACCAGTCAAGCGCCTGCAGTTGCTGGATCTTACTGTTGTACTGAACTACAAGCCGACCGGTCTTGACATCCCAGATCTTGATGTTGTTGCCAGCCATGTTGATCGAGACAATAAACTGGCCGTCCGGTGACCAGGCGAAATAGCGAATGGGAGCGTCTTCGAGCCAGGAGGCCAGTTGCATGCCCGAGTTGGTATTCCAGACCTGAATGTTGCCTTCGCTGCTGGCCGAGGCGACCGTGACACTCGTTTTCTGTGGTCCCCAGGCCACCATCTGCACCTTTCCGCGATGCCTCTGATAAGTTTTGACCATCTGCCTGGTCGCGATATCCCAGATAGAGACATTTCTACCATCAGCCGCCGCCACAATATGCTTGCCGTCCGCGGACCAGTCCAGGCTCATTACCGGCTCGCGTAGCGTGCAGAAGGGGCCGATGCTTTGCGCGGTGGAGGTAAGATTGAGCTTCGGACGCAACCCCGAAGATGATGGACGTACAGGCTGGGGATTGGTGGTCCCTGTGCGCGGTGCCTGGCTGGCAACCGGATTGGCTTCTCTGCTCACCTTCACTGTACCGCGCACCTGGGGCTTCTGATAGCTGGCCTGCTCCAGGGCATTGGCAAAATCGATAATGCGTGGGAAGCGCCGGGTTGGGTCTTTAGCCAGAGCGGTAAATAGCGTGCGCTCAACCTCCTCGGGTAGCGCCTGCATCTGGTCCAGCAGTGAGGGGGGAGACTGCAGGCGATGCTTTTCGATGATCGTGTTATATGCACCATGAAAGGGGGGCCGCCCGCACAACCACTCATAAGCGACGGCGGCCAGAGCATACTGGTCGCTGGTAATATGGGGCTGGTTCATGAACAGCTCAGGAGCCATGTACAGAACATTGCTCATCGGGATGGGATGATTCCTGGCGGCCAGGTTGCGCACAATGGTGCTGATGCGCATGTCGCTCAGGATGACGTTGTTCTGTCCATCCAGTAGCATGTTCTCTGGCTTGATGTTCAAATGGGCCAGCCGATGATCATGAATATATTGAATGGCTTCGGCGAGTTGCTTGATGTAGGTTACGACGATGGAGAGGGGAAGCTGCTGACCGTCCTTTAGACGCTGCCTCAAGGTCGTGTTGGCGATGTCATCCATCACTAACAGGGGCACGCCATGCTCCCTTTCAGCATCACGGATACGTAAGATATATTTGTGGTCCAGTTGGAAAAGCTGTTGCACCTCGCGCCGGAATATCTGCCATTCACTGTCATTGAGCTGCAGGTGCCAGAGCTTGATCACCGCCTGTCTGTGCCCCTGAATATACGTTCCTCGATATATATCGCTGATGCTACTCTGTCCAATAAGGCCTTCCATACGGTAATTGCCTAATTGTCTCCCAATAAGAAGTGATTGATCTACCATATAGAGGGCCTCCAAAAGTACATAAATAAGTTCTCCGCTTCACTATTTTAAAGAAATATTGTCATAACGTCAACTACTGGGTTTATCTCCCGTTGAATACAGCACTTGCCGCAGGCTTGCCCTGGCTTTATTTCTCTTCATTTTTGTATACACACAAAAAAGCAATCATTGCGTGTATCCCCTTAGAATCTGCCTTACTCTCATGCTCATCGACTGCTGCCTGCAGGAGCTTTCGCACCTCCGGTGCTCACAAGTCCATTGTGTGTTGGTGCATGCGGGGCGCTGAAGCGCCCCGCATGCACCAACACACAAAACCAGCGCGACCGCGCAGCGGACGCCCGTGCGGGGGCGCTTACGAGCCCCCAGGGTAACGAGAGTAAGACACATCTTTAGCAAGAATGCAATGATTGCCCGAAAGCATGTGGTTAATTATAACACTACTTGACGGTAATAGTGGTCAGATTCGTATCCGGAGTAGGAACACTGGATGGTACATTCTCATCTATATGTTCGTGCAGGGTATACGTTCCCGCGTGATCTACATGTACCAGTACGTCGTTGTGCTCGGCGGGACCAAGGCTGATGGTGTCACTGATAGGATACTGGCTCAGTTTGCGGCCATCAGTGCCGATGGTCTGGAACTTGAGTCCGGGTGCGCTCAGCGTGTAGACCTGGGTTCCGGCGTTGACCAGGCGCAACAAGACGGTCTGTCCGGCCTTCGCGTTCACCACGGAACGGGAGTCTTTTAGGGTCTCGGGCCAGGCTTTCCCGTTCAGCAGCGCATAGCTGATCTTGGAGTTGGTCCAGTTAACATCTGGTGCGTTTTTATACAGCGTATTATAATCGGCGTTATGCCCCGGCAGGTCCAGGTCGCTGAGCACAAAGGTGGAGTCAACGTCAAATGCCGGACTATTGAGGTAGGCATGATTGGGCTGACCAACCGGTCGGATGATGATGGCTCCATACATGCCCATCTGGATATGTTCAGGGGTCGATTGATGACAATGATACCAGTAGGTTCCGGCGTGATCGGCGATAAAGCTATAGGTAAATTGCTCACCTTGCTTGAGCGATCCTGTCTGGACCCCTTTACCTTTGGCGCCGTATGGCAACACCTTGCCATTGGCGTCCCGTGGCGGCGTAGTCATGGGATCACCATCCGAGGCGCTATAGAGATCAAGGCCGTGCAGGTGAATGGTATGACCATCGCCGGTAGTATTATACTGTGTCTTTGTTGGATCTTTATCGTTGATCAGGATAACGTTGACTTTGTCTCCCTCATTAACCACCAGAGTAGGACCGGGCAGCTGTGCCGGCCCTTTGGGATTGTCGGTATAGCCAAAGACATAGGCTTTCTTCCCATCAGGCATGGTGAGCCAGTTGTCGCGTACGTAGAGCTTAAACGTCCTGGTCTGTGGAACCGTTGCGCCGCCCTTCGCGTTTGAGCCCGTCTGTCCAAATGGGAGGTTACAGGCGCCCAGCATCCCGGTAACCACGAAGGCTAACGCCAGGAGAAGGACCCTGATGACGATACGGCCTCTGTGCTTCTTCATAAGCTTCAATTCTTTCCTTACCTTCTATTACCGACGCTACTTTTTCTGAGCGTCAGTGCCCATGTCTGGCATCGGGACCGGATTGGTTCCGTTGGGCAGGCTAACGTTGATGGTGGTCATCATGCCACCAGGAAACACGCCGTTATTAGTGATGTCGGCCTCAATGTGATCATGGAACATGTAACGCCCGGGTTTATTCAGGAGCATGCTGACATCCGCTGTCTCGCCCGGCGCCACCATCACAGTATCCTTCTGATAGGGATGCGCCAGCTTCTGTCCATTGGCACCGATGACCGTGAAGTGATGGCCGTGCGTATGCATCATGTGGATTTCAGAGCCAGCGTTGACAAAACGCACCAGTACGCTCTGCCCGACCTTGACGTTGAGCGAGTCGTTGGGGTCCATCTCCGTATCAGGCCAGGATTTACCGTTGATAAGGAAGTAGTTAGGATGGTATTTCGCCCAGTCTACTGCGCTCCCTTTAAAGATGGAGTTATGCGCGTTGCTATCCATGTCGCTGAGCACAAAGGTATATTCTTTATTATAGGGTGGCGCGCCGGGATAGGCGCGGTTCAGGATGCCATTGGGCTTGATCGTCAAGGCTCCGTAGAGGCCCATCTGCATATGTACCGGCGTGGAGTCATGGTAGAGGTAGCTACCCGGCTGCTGGGCCGTAAAATGATAGCTGACCTTTTGCCCCTTCTGGCTGCTTTTCGCCAGCGGTCCCATGCCAATCTCTTTGTCAAGCTCTGACGGGAGTTTTACTCCATCTATGGTCTGGACCGGTGCGGTCGTCAGGTTGCCCGCGGCATCGGGGAATGTATTCATGAGTTGGGCAGTGTCGTTAACAACGGTGATATTTACACTATCGCCCTGGTTCACCACGATCGATGGACCCGGCACCTGGGCGGGTCCCTGGGCCTTGTCGCTATAGCCCACCACATAGATGCGCTGCCCATCGGCCATCTTCATCGAGTTGTCACGGATGTAAAAAGTATAGTTATGCACCTGCGCGTGGACCTGTTGCGCGCCCTTTGTGGCAGCCCGCGCCGGTTCACGCGGGATCTGGGTTAGCACAAGCACGCCGATCAGCAGCATAACCACAGGCATCACCAGCAGTGCTAATGCCTTTGGATTCCGCGTCACACGAAAGTTCTTTTTCGTCATACATTCTGATCCTTATAATTGCATATCTCTCACATATACCAGCTATATGCTGGCTACGAGTGTCGCTGAAACCCTCCTGATAGAACTGCTCAACCGATGCAATGGGATAGGAAAAGAAGATAACAAAGAATGGCTGGCACCGCTAATGAACGTTCCTCGTTGTGTTCTCAAGCAAGAGCTTAACACCGACAGTTATAGCACGCGATGTGTTAATTATTAGATGCAAATCCATCAATAATACACCAGATTGTACAGAAATAAAAAGAACCGCATATTTTTTCTACATCCATTCGACAAATTATGCTCATTTCTACCAGTTATATCGATCTATCTCATTAAAAGCTTATGGAGTTCTATTATCTTAGAGTCTCATTATTTAACCATATTTATGCGTATTTAATAATAAATACAATTAACTAATATCTATTGCATTTATTCTTTGCTCCATGTACACTATTGCTTATGAATAGATGAATCACGATATCGGGAGGGGTGTATGGATAGAGATGATACGTATATAACTGAT
The DNA here is from genome assembly GCF_003967515.1 of Dictyobacter aurantiacus. Taxonomy (GTDB): domain Bacteria; phylum Chloroflexota; class Ktedonobacteria; order Ktedonobacterales; family Ktedonobacteraceae; genus Dictyobacter; species Dictyobacter aurantiacus. The sequence continues at coordinate 249,567 of NZ_BIFQ01000002.1, forward strand.
CCGGATAGCGGGCTGGAGATGACGCGTCTGATCGAACAGGATCGGTTACTTACACAGGGAATGGGAGGCGTTTTACCGGAGTTTGAGGCACTACCACCCGATGTCACGCATATTCTGGACGTTGGCTGTGGACCGGGTGGCTGGGTGTTGGATATAGCCTATACCTATCCTGGCTGCGAAGTTGTCGGCTTAGATATCAGCGAGCAGATGATCCACTATGCTCAGGCGCGTGCAAAGGCCGAGAAGCGCCCCAACGCTATCTTTGTTCAGGGAAACATCCTTCAGCCACTCGCGTTCGCGGCAGGAGAATTTGACCTGGTCAATATTCGCCTGGCGGCCACCTTTATTCTGCGCGATGCGTGGCCTTCCATCCTGCTCGAAATATTCCGTGCCCTGCGACCGGGCGGCATTATACGCATGACTGAAAGCGATAAGATGAGCGTGAGTCCCGCGCCAACGCTCGAAAAATTGCTCCAGCGCTCCTACCAGATGGTGAGCGCGATGGGCTATGGGTTTGCTTCAGACGGAAGTGGGCTGGGGGTAGCATCCGCCATGGCCGCCTTACTGGCTCAGGCCGGCTTCGTCGAAATCCAACCGTTTCCCCATCCCATCGATTTTTCCGCCTCCACAGAACTGCATAAGAGCCAGTATGATAATTTCATCGTCACCTTCACCACCCTGCTCCCGCTCCTTCTCCATCGGCGAGTAATGACACAGACCGAGTTTGAGGCCACGCTGAACCAGGTACGCATTGAAATGCTGCGCGACGATTTTCAGGGTACCTGGCATATGCTGACAACCATTGCCAGAAAGCCCACCTGACAGCTATGGCTCGCTTTTTTCTGGTGGGTGGCCAGCATTGTCTACTTTGCCCAGGATATAGCCCAGCGCCAGCAAAACAAGGCCGATGCCAACACCCAGAGCAATGATATTGGTGTTCCCTTTCCATTCAACTACAGAAGCGAGAAAGGTAACAGATAGCAGCACGATCACCACACCGATAAGTTTGGCTTTCAGATCTTCCAGTGTGCTGATCTCTAGCCATGGAAGCGTGGGTATATCCGCCCCGATGAAAAGCTCATAGAGTCCTAGTGCAATAATATAAAGAACCGTTGCCAGCAAGAATAGATCAATAACCTCGATGCACGCGACTGCCAGGGGCTTGGCATCTTCCGTAGTAAAAATAGGATGGGACGCGATCTCTACTGTCAGTTTGATAATCATGGCCGCTCCATAGAGCAGCAAAACAATCGAGGTCAGCAGCGAACCTGCGACCGCGATCAGTATCAGGTAGCGGCTCCCACCCAGTATACGTCGTAACACAGGTACTATTCCCTTCTCATCACCAGACAGATATCTACCATAGCTTATGGCATACATAATCGGCAGTTGTTTTATTTGTTGTTGCAGCGGGGCGCGGCCGCGCCCCGCTGCAACAACAAATAAAACAACTGTGGCCGTCCAGGCACTCTCTGTCATCGCCTGCTGCCTGCATGCGATTTCGTACCTGCGATGCTCAGCAATCTCTTTTGTGTTGTGCATCCCTTCACACCAGGAACGGAAGTCGCAAATACCGTCTGCGATGCTCAGCAATCTCTTTTGTGTTGTGCATCCCTTCACACCAGGAACGGAAGTCGCGAATACCGTCTGCGATGCTCAGCAATCTTATTTTGTGTTGTGCATGGGGGCGCGGATGCGCCCCCATGCACAACACAAAATAAATAATGCGGCCGCGCACGCGGACGCCCGTGCGGGGGCGCTCACGCTCCCCCGGCAATATAAGAACCTGATACCCCCTATCAAAAAACACACAAAAAGACTGCTTTAACTGGCGGCACCGCCAGTTAAAGCAGTCTTTTTGTGTGTAGAAAAAGCCTTGCGCTTTACGGCCCGGTCAGCACACAACCGGTAACCCTGTTATCCCATTCCTTCTGTACGCGATACGGATGGCCATTCCAGGTGACGTTGGCGCCACTGGAGTTGCCAAAGTTCCAGGCACACTTGTCGCCGATCTCCTCACCACTGCTGTCGTACCAGGCATTGCCATATGGGTCGGTCGCAGCCTCCATCTGCTCGTGCGAAGTAACGTTGATGGTCTCATCCGCGGCCTGGTCACCATTTGGTCCCGGCCCACCGTTACAGCTAAAGCTGGCGGCATAGGGCATGGTAGCATAAATGGTAGAACCGTAGTTACTGTGGTAGGCACAGAATGCATTCGATGCACACTGCGTATGGCTACTATCGAAGCAGATGTTCTCATTCGCCTGCGTAAAGACGAAGAAGATGTTCGTCAGGCTGGCAGACCAGCCCTTCACGCTCTTCGCTCGGCTGACTTCGTTCTGAATATCTGTGTCAAGCAAAGGGCTGCGAGGATAGGCAGCGGTATCAGTCCAGGTACCAGCCAATCGGGAGTTGGATGGAATGCGACCGCTGGAATCCTTATACTGGGTGTTGTTCTTGTAGAGACCAGAGCCACCAACATCACCAAAGTAGCGTTGAATCAGGCTGTGGTACGTCGAAGATACGTTGTGGGTCGGCTCCCAGAAGATAGCATAGACATTGGTCGTACCACCCTGTACCTGACCCCCATAATAGCCCATGTTGGTCGCCATGGGCCTGACCGTTGATGCAACCGAGACACCAGTTTTTCCGCTAATGTGAGGAAAGAAATGTACTTTTTGCTGCGCTACAGATACATCAGGGCTGGCGGCAAAAGCACTCGTCGCGGGTAAGAGTGTGAATGCCAGCAGCAGGAGTGGCAGGAAAAGAGCTGATTTCAGGCGTCTTTTCAAATTAAGCCTCCTTGCGTACATCGGGGACGACTGTAAATATCTAGCGAGAGCCTGCTGCGCTTCCTGCATCTCTAGCTCCTGCTATTGCCAATATATTACAGTCTATTTATGTTCTTTTAATTATCCCTTAATTTACTTAATCCCGCCTACCCGGTTCTTCTTAGTATAAGAATAAAAGCTCTTTTTACGCTACACTTTTTAGCGCTATGATTTTCCTTCTTATGTAATAGAATTGATTTCTTATGTAATTACTGGTAAGACAGTAAACCTATTCTATGAGAAATGAGGCGGCCCAACAGGCGGATGCATTCGTATCCACCTGTTGGGCCGCCTCATTTCTCACAAATTTCTTAAGTCATCTATATATTTAATTTATTTAGTGAAGACGTTAATGGTGCCGTCTTTCTGGCAATTGCGAAATTGCAAAGCGGTCGCCTGCTTCTCTACCGATGCACAGGTATAGACGGCAGTGGTCCTGGGAGGACGGGGCAGGACACGCATCTGTATCTTATCCTGCACCTGGCAGCTGCCGCTGGCGGTCTTTTGTATCTGGAATGTTCGCGTCAGAATCGTATCTACACCGCCCGTAACGTAGTTAAGCGAGGCGGGACGACACTGCTGATATGCGCTCCAAAAGCAGTCGCCGACCTGCTGAGGATCGCTGTTGGTACTTGTACCTGAGCTTGGTGCTCCCCGTAGCATGTTTGAGATGCTTCCACAAGAACCTTGTGTGGCTCCCGACGTACCAGTGGCGGTGGGGGTCATGGGTGAAGGGGTGGGGGTCGGCGTACTCTGAGCCGTGGGAGTGGTTGTGCCAGCGCTCCCCTGGTCGCTGCTACTGCCACAGGCAGCCAGTACCAGCACAAGCAGTGCTAACAGGCACATGGTCAGCAGAGGGATGTTGAACTTCCGTATCTTCATCTCTGTCCCTTTCTTCTTCGGGCAAGCCAGCCAGAATAGCCTGCCGCGTCTGTTGAGTCGTTTATACAGATTTAACGTGGAGCGCCCTCGTAAAGTTCCCGTTACTGATGAAGAGCAATGCTGACATTCGCATACACCTGCTCATATAACAATCTGGCTACCTGGTGCTATCCGGTTGCGCATCCGGTGTAGGTTGGCAAAAAAGCGTATCCAGTACACGATCATGTATCAACTAGCCAGCCTGGGGCTCTTCCCGTCTAACATAGACTACGTCATCTGCAGCCACTTTGATCCCGACCATGCCGGCAATCATGATGCATTTCCCCACGCGCAAATGGTTGTACAACGCAAGCAGTACGAAATTGCGCGTCAAGGGACCTATCCGCGCCTTACCCAAACGTTCGCACGCTTTGATCAACCATCCACCCAATATCTCTTTGTTGAGGGAGACAAAGATTTCATGCCTGGAATCCGCTTGATAGAGACCGGCGGCCATGTCCCTGGTCATCAATCCGTACTCATTCATCTCGCACAAACCGGACCGGTCTTGCTGGCGATTGATGCTATCCCACGAACAACAGACCTTGACGCCGAGACACGAGAGATCAGTGCTTTCGATATGGATGCCGCATCTGTTCGCGCCAGCACGCGCAAGCTGACAGGCATAGCAGAGAGGGAAAACGTAACGCTTATCATTTGTGAGCATGATCGTGAACAGTGGGAACACCTGAAGAAGGCTCCTGAGTGCTACATGTAGGCAATCACACTGGCCGGCTGAGAAATCGCGTGGAACTGAATTGGCTTTTTAGGAGGTGGGACAACATAGATAGAGAGATAGGACACTACCACGCTGTAAGTGATAGTGTCCTATCTCTCTATCTATGTTGAGCAGTGTTATTTAGCGGGCTCGGCTGGAGGCCGGAACCTCTTCGGAAGGGGTATCGGTCCGCTCGCTGACGCTCGTGCCATCATCCTGCTGTGCTTTGCCGCGCAGTAGCGAGGCGATGGCAGCTACCAGACACATGGCGGCTGAGAGGTAGAAGACGTTGTGGATGCCGACCATGAAGGGCGAGGAGATCAGATTGGGGAAGAAGCTATGTCCCAATAGATTGCTCTGGTTAGCAGCGGGCAGTGCCGTCAATACGCTGTGCGGGATCAAGGTCTGCATCGGGTTATATCCCAGGAAGGCGGCGAACAGGGCCGAAGTGGGGGGCAGATGCGCGATCTTGTCAGAAACCGTGGCGGGCACACCCGCGTGGGTCAGTCCACCGGCAAGGGTACTCGGCAAGGCGGCGGCCAGTCCAGCGGTGATGATGCTGAAGAAGACGCCGATACTGACGATTGAACCCGAGTTCTGGAAGGTGGCACGCATGCCTGAGGCGACGCCACGCTGCTCCGCTGGTACGCTACCCATGATTGAGGACGTGTTGGGCGATGAGAACATGCCCTGCCCCAATCCCAGGAAGAAGATCAGAACCGCGAACCAGATGTAATCAAAGTTGGCGGGCAAGACCGTGAGCAGCAGAAAGCTGACCGTTTGAATAAGCATGCCGGCGGTCGAGAAGATGCGCGCGCCAAAGCGGTCGGAGAGGTAACCACTCAGTGGACCCATCAGCAGGAAGCCGATCATGAGCGGGATCATGTAGATGCCGGCCCACAATGGGGTGACGTCGTAATTGTAGCCGTGCAGTGGCAGCCAGATGCCCTGCAGCCAGATGACGAGCATAAATTGTAGTCCACCGCGAGCGATACTTCCCAGGAAACTACTGGCGTTTCCGGCGGCAAACATGCGGATCTTGAACAGATCCAGCCGGAACATCGGATCCTCAACGTGCAGTTCGATCCAAATGAAGGTGGCCAGCAGCACCACACCGATAACCAGGGCCGCGATCACCATGGGATTGCCCCAACCGATAGGCGAGCCACCATATGGTTCGATCCCATAGGTGATACCCAGCAAAAGCACCGTCGCGCCGATGGCGAAGGTGATGTTGCCGGCCCAGTCGATCTTCTGCTTGCCACGAATGGTCGCGACCTCGCGCAGCATGAGATAAGCCCAGACGGTACCAACGATTCCTACCGGGACACTGACCAGGAAGACCAGCCGCCAGCTGAAGTAGGAGAGGATGCCACCAAGGATCAGGCCGATAACCGAGCCCAGAATGGCCGCAATCTGGTTGATGCCCAGCGCGAAGCCGCGTTGATGGGCCGGAAAGGCGTCCGTGAGAATGGCCGCGCTATTTGAGAACAGAAAGCCAGCGCCAATGCCCTGCACGAAGCGGAAGATGATTAGTTCCAGTGCCCCGGTATTTCCGGTGCCAGGGGTGAGCCAGAGCAGGATACTGCCAACGGTGAAGATGGCGAATCCCAGATTGTATAGACGCACACGTCCAAACATATCGGAGATGCGCCCGAAGGTCACCAGCAGGGTCGCTGTAACTACCATGTAGCCCAGCAACATCCAGAGGAAGTAATTGGACTCGCCCGGGGCGAGTGGATCAATATTGATGCCTTTAAAAATGGCAGGCAGCGAGATCAATACGATACTCGCATCGATGCTGGCCATCAGTACGCCCAGCGTCGTATTGGTGAGCGCTACCCATTTATAATGAGGACCTACCGGTCTCTGTGATCGCGACACACGCCGCCTTTCATTCGCTTCCACATTTGAGGTCGCCGTATCCATGAACGCTCCTTCCTGAGGGATATGTAGTGCTTGAAGACAATAGAGATATATCTATCACTAGAATGATATTCTAGAATAGCATTCTAGTCAAGGTTATGTTACAATGTTGTGCAAATAAAATCCTGGCATATCAATAAGGAGCAGATGCTATGGTTGAAAGTGCCTCCTATCGCCGCGAAACGACCGTGCTACGCAGGCAGGGCATCATGATGGCGGCCCTTAAGCTATTCGCCACCAGAGGTTACACGGAAACAACCATGGAGGATATTCGACAGTTGTCTGGCGCCAGCACGGGGAGTATCTATCATCACTTTGAAAATAAAGAGAATCTGGCCCTGGCTCTCTATCTGGAAGGGCGCAAAGAGCTCAATGAGCGGCTACAGCCTATCATGAACAGGCCGGGACAGCCGCTGGAGGACACGATCAAGGACCTGGTCGCCGCCTACGTCGCCTGGTTCACGGATAATCCCGAACTGGGCCAGTTCCTCATTCAGGCCGATAGCACCGAATACCTGAGCACCCAGGTGCAGTCTCTACAACAATCATCCGATGCCATCTCCCAGCACATCATGGCCTGGCTGCGTCCCATGATCGACACGGGACGCATCGCCCTCTATCCAGACCAGATCTATATGCCCCTGCTCTTTGGACCCAGCCGGGAATTCCTGCGTCGCTGGCTCAAGTCGCGCCAGCAGATCGATTTCGCCCACATCCAGCAAGAGCTCGGTCGCGCCGCCTGGCGTACCCTGCGCCCACATCCATAAACGTTACATCATCCCATCCATCCCTATCTCCCTCCACCCCTCTCGTAGGTGCCGGGCTCGCCCCGGCTTTTTGGGCTCGCCCCGGCTTTTGTCGCGCAGCGACCCCGTGCCCTCGCCCGCTCAAGGCCTGAGAGAAAGCAAAAAATTCCTGACGCCTGGAGTTCCTTCTGCCTCCAATACGTTGAGTATTGCGCTTCCTACAGTGGCAATGTCACTTTTATTGACAAGATAGCGAACATCCTCTGGGTGCTGAACGCCAAACCCAACTGCAATGGGAGTGGATGCGTACTGACGGCAGCGGGAAAGAAAATCTGTTGTCGCATCACCAAAAGACGTTTTGGAGCCCGTGACGCCTTTTCTAGCAGCGCAATACAAAAATCCTTCCGTCTCGTTCGCCAGATACTCCAAGCGCTTGACCGGTGTGTAGGGAGTAGCCACGAGAATAGGATCGATCTGCTCTTGCCTGCAGGCAGCGAAATATTCTTCACTCTCCTCGGGGAATGCATCAGGCACAATCAGCCCGCGGATTCCAACCGACCTGGCTGTTTCAACAAACCGTTCGATTCCATATTGGAGTAAAATGTTGTAATAGGTCATGAAAACACAAGCAAGAGAGAAATCTCTGGTGACTTTTTGGGCAAAATCCAGACACTGCTCCACAGTCACACCCCGTTCCAGGGCTTTCTGATTGGCCTTCAGGAACAGTGGACCGTCCGCAATGGGCTCGGAGAAAGGAATCTGTAACTCCACCAGGTCCACTCCACATTCCTGGAACAGACGAAGCATTTCGTAATTCGTCTCGAAATCAGGATAGCCTAGAATTTGATGCGCCATCAGTAAAATAGGCTTCCCTTTACGCTTTTCCAGAATCTCCTGAGCAAGCGTGCTGATATTGTGTGTTTTTTCGCTGGATAAAAGCTTTCCATCCTTCATCGCCTAATCCTTCCGCTATGGTAAAAATATCTTTATCGCCCCTGCCCGAGAGGTTGATGATGACACAATCGTTCTGTGAACACTGTTGGATTTCCCGAAAAGCTCCTGCAAACGCATGGGCTGATTCAAGTGCAGGAACAATACCTTCTCTGACCATGACCAGTTGTAGGGCCTGCAGAACCTCCTCATTGGTGGCCGCTTCGATGCGCACTCGTCCCTGTTCCGCTAAATGGGCGAGAACAGGTGACACCCCTGTATAATCGAGTCCAGCTGCAATGCTATAGGTATCTACCATTTGTCCGTCTTCATTTTGGAGAAAGAAGGATTTGTACCCCTGGGCTATACCGATCCTGCCCTGTCCGTACGCGAGGCGGGCAGCATGTTTTCCGGTTGTCGGTCCTTCTCCTCCAGCTTCTATTCCTATAAGTTCAACTGCTTCATCGGGCATGAACGCTTGAAAGACTCCCAGCGCATTTGAACCTCCTCCCACACAGGCATAAACACGTTTGGGAAGCTTGCCTTCCAATTGAAGGATTTGTTCCCTTGCCTCCTTGCCAATGATCGATTGAAAAAAAGCTACCAGCGCTGGAAAGGGATGGGGACCTGAGGCGGTTCCTAACACGTAATGGGTTGTTTCAAAATTCGAAGCCCAATCCCTGAGCGCCTCATTTATCGCATCTTTGAGGGTGCGAGAACCGGCTTCCACCGGAATCACTTCCGCGCCGAAGCGTTTCATCCAAAAAACATTCGCATACTGGCGTTCGATATCTTCGCTTCCCATGTACACGGTTACATGTAAGCCAAACTTCGCTGCTACAATAGCAGTGGCTACTCCATGCTGCCCGGCGCCGGTTTCGGCAATGATACGTGTTTTCTTCATGCGTTTCGCGAGCATCGCCTGGCCCAGAGCGTTATTCAGCTTATGCGCGCCTGAGTGATTCAGATCTTCTCGCTTCAAGTAGATCCTGGGGCCGCCAAAGTACTCGGTTAATCTCGCGGCGTAGGTAAGCGGCGTTGGGCGACCAGAGAAGTTTGCCAGACTCTCCTGATAGCTCTGCCAGAACACCGCATCCTGTTGTATTTCAGTGAATGTTGCTTGTAATTCGTGGAAAGCAGGGTACAGAATCTCAGGAATAAACATTCCTCCATAGGGCCCATAGTAACCATTCCTACTCAATTGTTTCCCCTCCCTGGTAGCTGCCAGCGCTTATGAAACGCTAAAACTCGTTGTGCCGTCTCAAGATCCGTCACAAGAATATCAATCCATTTTCCGCGCAGCGTCGCTGTGATTGCTTCGACTTTGTCCTGACCACCAGCAACAGCGATGACATTGGTATGTTGTCTCAACGCTGCTATGTCAATGCCAATCATTCTGGTTTGTGCTGAAAAAGGGATGCTCTCTCCTTCTCCATTGAGAAATGACGCGCATACGTTTGCCACAGCTCCTCTTTGGATAACATCATTCAAATCTGAGTCTCCAAAGTAGCCGGTTTGGACAATCGTTGCCTCGTTTGAGACCTGGCCAATGCCGACAATTGCCACAGTACTCTTCCGAGCAATCTCAAGCACACCGGCTATCTCCGGCTCCTTCATCAAAAGCTCTCTGGTTTCCTGTGAGGCAACAACTGCGGGTGCATGGAGAAGCCAGTAGGTCGATTTCAGTTTTTCAGCAAACATCATCGTATTCGAGTTGGCATGCAACGCTGATCCAGTAGACCCCCAGCCACCAACCAGAGGCGTAAACTGTAACGCATCTCGCTCAAAATACTCTACTTCAGCGGCAATAGCAGCGATCGTGCGCCCGGCCATAACCCCGACGATATCGTTATCCTTGAGCACAGATTCGAGAAGTGCTGCGCAATTACGTCCGAGTTGCTGAAGAAATCTTTGTTCAGAAGCTTCTTCCATGCTGACGACAAACGCATCGAGAATGCCAAATGCCTCTACGAGTTCTTGCTCAATGTCCTGCTCTCGTGAATAAGGGTTATTAATCGTGATATTGACAATCCCCTCAGCTCTTGCGGTAGCGAGCATGCGGCTCACGTGAGGTCGCGAAATACCCAGGCGTTTGGCAATATCCTGTTGATTGAGTCCATCTTCATAATAAAGCCGACTGATTTTAACCAGTAGTCGTCTCCTTTCGTTCTGCATCTCGGTCATTTTTTCTCTCCCACGCGTGCTTGCACAAATGTACATGCAATGAAATATTGTACATTTACATAATAACATTTCTTTCGATTTCTCGCCAGTCTCTAGGGCAGTAAAATGATAATTCAGATAGGCGATGAGCAAGAACAGCATCAAAATTCCCATGGGGCACAAGCCAATACGTCTAGATTTCGGAGATGAGGAAAGATTGGCCATATTATTTTCTCCAATAAAAGTATATAATGTATCTAGATGAATTATACATACATGCATACATCCCGCTTCATATCCATCTACCGATGCCTGAATAATTCTTATACAGAGGTATTATTTGATTATGACTGCTTCATTTCCAAAACCTGAAGAACGCTTCGCCGCCGTCGTTGGGGAACTCCTGACCTATCCAGGAGTACAACCACCTGAAGAGGGCGCAAAGGCCAGGAAAAGCTTTGGTTCTTCAGCCCTCAAATTTCAAAACAAAATCTTCGCTATGCTTGTCAGAGGCAACCTGGTCGTAAAGCTTCCCAGATCCAGGGTGGATGAACTCATTATAAGTGGAGACGGAGAGCGCTTCGACCCGCGCCACGATGGCCGCCTGATGAAAGAATGGCTGGTGCTTGCACCAACGTCCGAGGTGTCCTGGCTCGCCCTGGCTCAGGAAGCCCTGCAGTTTGTGGGCGACGGTCAAAAACCTTCATAACCACGGATACCATTCAACATTTTGCCAGCAAGAATAATACAGCTCCCTTGACAATCAGCCTTCTCAAACCCCATACTGACGGAGAGTAATCGTTTTCTCTCTCGCATGGTTAGTGTTGAACGTAGCGCGCCGCAAGGAGGCAGATTTATGCAGAGACGTATTGTTTTTGGTATCGTCGGGGGCGGCTGGCGCTCCACTTTTTTTGTTCAGATCGCTCGTGCGCTTCCGCAGCGTTTCCATATCAGCGGCGTGGTCGTGCGTGATGCCGAGAAGGGCGCACAGTTCGAGCAGCAATGGGATGTGCCGACCTTCCGTACCCTGGATGATCTGCTCAATGCCGGGAAGCTGGACTTTGTGGTGCTGTCGGTCCCGTGGGCAACGACGCCGGTATTGATGCACGAGCTCAGCCAGCGGCAGATACCGGTGCTGGCTGAGACTCCTCCCGCACCAGATGTAGAAGGATTGCGCTCCCTGCGGCCGCTGATCGAGTCGGGCGCGAAGGTCCAGGTGGCCGAGCAGTATCAGTTTCAGCCGTTGCATGCCGCCCGTCTGAGGCTGGTTCAGGAGGGACGGCTGGGACAGATCAGCCAGGTGCAGATTTCGGTGGCGCATGGCTACCATGGCATCAGCCTGCTGCGCCAGTTTTTGGGCGTCGGCTTCGCCTTGCCCACGATTACCGCCCGTTCCTTTGAGTCCCCATTGGTCGCGAGTCCCGATCGATCAGGCCCTCCAACACAGGAGGAGACCCAACCGTCGCGCCAGGTGATCGCGGAGCTCGATTTCGGTGGGTGCCTGGGCATCTACGATTTCTGCGACGACCAGTATTTTTCCTGGATACGTTCACCGCGCCTGCTGGTACGCGGCGAGCGTGGTGAGATCAATAACCGCGAGGTGCGCTACCTGCAGGATGTGCGCACCCCCATTTCATTCGAGTTGCAGCGCCAGAACGCAGGCGAGTATGGCAACCTTGAGGGCTACTACCTCAAAGGCATCATGGCGGGCAGCGAGTGGATCTACCAGAATCCTTTCATCCCTGGACGCCTGAGCGACGATGAGATCGCGATCGCGACCTGCCTGGAGAAGATGGCTATCTATGTCGATGAGGGGGTGGAGTTCTACGGATTGGCGCAGGCCTCGCAGGATCACTATCTCAGCATCCTGATTCAGGAAGCGGTAAAATCAGGTCGTCAGCAGCCCGCCGGTCTCTAAATATATCCGACCACACTACTAATATTCTACTTTTTGGGCAGCAGGAGGAGTGGCAGGCAGAACCAGAAGGTCGTTCCATGTGAGGGATCGCTGATCACGCCGACGTCACCCTCCTGGCGCTTCATAAACTCGCGACAGAGATAGAAGCCCAGGCCAAGACTCAAATCTAGCTCGTGTTGGATGGCGCCCTCTTTCGACCGATAGAAGCGGTCCCAGAGATGAGCCTGTTCGTCAGCATTGAGACTCTGCCCTTGACTGTGTACATACACATGGGTCGTCATCTCTTCAACCGTGACACGCACCGAGATGGGCTGCGCTATATTCGTTGCGCGCAGGGCGTTCTCCACATAGATGGTTAGCGTCTGGGCGATCCTTTCACTGTCGGCCCGCACGATTATCGGCTGCTCCACGGTCTCTGTGATCAGAGAGATGGCACGATCCGGCGCGTCCTGTCGCAGCATCTCCACTGTATGTGTGACGATCTTTTTCAGGTCGCAGGGCTTCAGCATCAATGTGAGTTGATTGGACTGGATGCGCGCGTCATCGACCAGGTCATTGATCATGCGCTGCTGCACGCGGGCGCTCTGGGCAGCCGCCTCCAATGGCTGCTGTACGCGGGTGAAATGTGGGACCAGCGCCTCGGGGCAGCCTGGCATCTGGCGTTTGAGGGATTCGACCCGGCGCTGGGCCAGCTGGATGTTGCCGAGAATGCCCGTCAGCGGGGTGCGCAATTCATGCGCGGCAATCGTCAGAAAATCGGTCGTCAGCTGCTTGATCTCGTTCAATATGAACTCTTTCGTCTGGGCCTCGGATCGTTCCTTTAAAATACAGATACATTCAATGACCAGCATGGTGTGCCCGGCCACAACTTTGACCAGTTCGATCTCCTCTGGTGTGTATTCATCGTTCAACCTGGCCTTGACGATCTGAATCATACCAACCATGCGCTGCTCCACAAATAAGGGGACCAGCAAGAGGTTTTCAACCGGCGTATCCGAGGGAAAGATAAGCGAGCGATATAACTGATCGCTGGTGAGCAGGACCTCCTGGTTGGCGCCGAGATGCATGATCTTCGTCTCATCGAGAAATTCAGAGAGCTGTAATCGGCCCCCTCTTTCACGAAGATACTGCTCCTGCTCGGATGTCAGACCACTGCCAGCTACGTAATAGATCAGGTCGGTTGGCAATCTGAAGGCCAGCAGGGCCACGCGCTGACAATCCAGGATATTGTGAATAACCTCGGCAACCTGTTGCGCCACAAATAATACCGGGGGCGAGAGCAGAATCGATTCTTCAGGTAGCGGATGGCTGGCGATATCAGGCATGTGCTCAAGCGCCTCGGTGATGCTAACGATGGCTTCATACACCCTTTGCAGGTGTAGAGCCTTCTGATAGCGGCTCTGAATCTGATGGAAGACGGCAATAATGCCAATTACTTCACGCCGCCGGTCAAGCAGCGCCGAACAGTAGAGAATGCTGGCATAACGCGTGCCAGATGGGGTACGAAAGAAGATGGGATAACCATATGTAGGATAGCTATATGAATGAGCGGCTGGCTGCTCCTCAAACAGCGACTGTAGCCATGGTTGTATATGCATCGGCCGCAATTGCTCGTCGCTAATGGTGTAGAATTGAAAAAAGCGCTCGAATTCAGCATTATGCCATTCTTCGTGTGAGTCGATCTCAAAAATTTTGCGTGCCTCGGCATTGATCAACTGGATCTTGCTGTCTCGATCACATGCGATTACCCCCTCGGGAAAAAATTCCAGAAATGGTTCACACTGCTCCCACCATCCATCTTCCTGGAAGGGGCTCGCGGGCTCAGTGCCTTTTCCAAAGATCGCTGGTTTTTGACGCGCCTTGTTCTGATAAACACGTCGTATGCGCTTGCCCACCTCATCCCTCCTTTCTACATATCTCGTATGATATACACACCATACCACGCCTCACAGATATGCAGGCAACCTCATCACCCTGACAATTGGAATGGATACAGAAAATCTTGCAGGGACTGGCCCAGGAATGGGAGCGCTTTCATAGCCGCTATCGATTTTATGTCACCTATGGACAGGGGTGAGCCTTCATTTGTTGCCACTCTTATACTTATTCATAGAATACTAATGGTTGGTGCAAACTATAGATCGCACCAACCATTAAACATAGTACGCCGTTCATTTGGATGAGTATAGCCACACTTAAGCGCGTTTCCGCCAACTTTTTTTTAACCAGGCCGTTCATCTAAATGAGCGCGGCCGTTTTTTATAGTTAAAAACAATGGTGAAGCAGTAGAAGGATAGAGCAAGATGGGAATTTTTCAGGCATCACGAGAGCAGAAATCATCAATTGAGGAAAACAATTTTATACCACAGCATATTAACTTCGCAGATGATATCAAAGAGATCCGGAGAGCACGAGGTAATATCGATATCCGCAACCTTCATCCCGAAATGACAGAACAAGAGACAGCAGAATACCTGCGTACCTTGATTGCCAATCATATGTCTGGATTCTGATGCGCTGGCAGCCCTGCGCTGCCAGTATGCCCTGGGTAGATCATCCCATCCATGCAATCTTCGCGCGTGGCCCTCGATGCATCTACTCAATAATCAAGCCACAATGCCCAGGGAACCGCTTGATACGCCCCCAAAAATCTGTTTTCTGGGCTACACTTGAATCGTGTCCACCTGCCCCATTTGCCTTCGGCAATTGCGACATTTATGAAAAAACGGGTAGATCGCATCCCTATTATGGCGGATGAGTTACTGCCCACCATCCTCGCGCGCATTTTATTTATTCGCTAGCCACAGGCAACCAGACGCGCCTTGACTTGCCTCTACCCGGTATGTCATTTTAGCCTTGGATAGTACATTATTTAGCTGTGATTTCCTTAATAATGTACTCGTGTTCAGTTTTGATTCAAACTCCTGTGTATAACGCTCGTCCAGCCGTTTACGTAGGTTGTTGATAGTAGGAATCTCGGACAGGCACGCCTGGCATCATAGCAAGCCGAAAGATACTGGATCCACAAGCAATACAGAAAGGAGTTCCCATCATGAATCACAGTGATCCTGAGATCCGCACCAGAGCTGAACAGCTATCTAAGAAGTTCGTAGATTTCATCGACCTAGATGACAAGGACCTGCAAGAGGTCCAGGTTACAGAGGTTGGCTGCAGTGGTGGTCAGTGTGGTGGTCAGTGTGGTGGTCAGTGCCAAAAACCTATCATTGTGAACTGTGGTGGCAAGTGTGGTGGACACAACTGTGGTTGTGGGCATCATCGCTGTGGCAACTGCGGCTGTAAATGCGGCGGCTGCCGTGGTTGTGGTTGTGGTTGTGGTTGTGGTTGTGGCTGTGGCTGTAACTGTGGTTGTGGCTGCGGCTGTGGCTGTGATTGCAGCGCCTGCGGCTAGTGATGAGCATCCGTTGTACAACTCTATGGTGTATGGGGGCGCACTGCGCCCCCATACACCATAGAAAAACCCGGTGCGGTCGCGCAGGCGGACACCCGTGTGGGAGCACTCATGTATCCCCGATAAGAGAAGCGCTTGATACCTTGTCAGGCATACGGCTTCGGATCAAGATAGGTTGGTAGAAAAGATGCGGCCAAAATTCCAGTCTGATACCTGCTACATCCCTTTTCAGGATGGTATCTATCTGCGCAACAATCATGGTGGGCTGATGCTCAAGGGGAAAAGTCTGTATGGCCTGTTACAACACCTGATTCCCATCCTCGACGGTGGAGCGTCCGTTGAAGAGATTACCGATGGCTTGAATGCTGATCAGCGGCAGATGATCGTGAACCTGATCGAGAAGCTATCAGCCCATCACTTTTTGCGTAATACAGAGCAGGATCAACCGCTCAGCGTTCCCCTGTCTGAACGGGACGCGTATGCCCCGGACCTGGCCTTCATCGCATCGTTTCAAGAAAACGCCGCCCGTAGCTTGATGCGCTTCCTTGGACAGCGCCTGCTGCTCATCGGCTCTGGCCTGTGCTTCTCTGCGCTGGTAGATGCCAGTCTGCAACAGGGTATCAGATATATCGGCGTGGATGCAACAGCGCCCACCATGCGGCACGCAAAGTCCGCTCCCGAGCAGACCATACGAGAAGTAGACGCCTTGCCCTGGGATGATGAGGCGGCTCTGCGGCACCTTATCCAGGACTTTGATGCGGTACTCTACGTCTCCGATCAACCTGTATTGGCGCGGGCCCGGCTGCTCAACCGTCTGTGTCGCCATCAACAACGCGTCCTGATGCAGGCAATCGTCATCGATAACCATGTCTGGATCGGTCCCCTGGTGCATCCGGCGGCAAAAGGCTGCTGGGAGTGCGCATGGCGGCGCCTCCAATCCAATCTTATCTCGCTCAGTGACCAGCTACCTCGTTACGCCTTTGAGGCGCAACCAGCAGACCCGGTCGAGCCGCCGTGTGTTACCAGATCGACCGCCGGGTTGATCGCCAATCGGCTCCTGTTTGAGCTTTTCCGCTATTGCACTCGGATCGGCGATGCGCAGGAAGACACACCGATCATCGATCTTGACCTCGCGACCTTCCAGAGCCAGAGCCTTGCGTTTCAGCCCCATCCGCTCTGCCAGGCCGATCAAGCTCCAGTCGCCGCGACCACCCCTCAATTCCTCGATCGCTTGCGGTCCCTACAATGCCGTCCAGCCATCGATGCCGAGGAGTTCTTTAACTCAATCATGCCCTGTACCGATGAGCGGCTCGGACTCTTTACGCTCACGAGTGCCGAGAACTTTGTGCAGATGCCGCTGACCGTTTTTCAGGTAAACGTCTCCAACCCGATGCTGTTAGAGCACCTGCGAGAGCCGCTCATGATCACCGCCGCGGACCTAGATGCCACGGCGTCCGGACTATACGCCTCCCGGACCGCCTGTGAGCGTTACCTGGCAGAGATCGTGGATCAGCGGCGTCTGTTGACGACTAAACAGGCGCGCCAGCAAGCAGAGCCGATGATAGCGCCCGATCGCTTCATCGATCCAGCCCCCCTCGCACAGGCAGATGAGCTGTGGACCTGGGCCTTCAACCTCTATAGCGCCCGAGCCTGCCTCGTGCCCGCGCCACAGGTCTTCTACGCGCTACACCAGCGCGAAAGAGAGATAGCGCTGCCTCGCGGCACCGCGTCTGGCATGGATTGGTATGAGGCGGCCTGCCATGGCCTGTTGGATTGGTGCCATCACCTGACCATTGAGCAGCTGACGGCATCCGCACAGCCATATCCGCGCGTTGACCTGTCACACACGGCACTATCAGCGACAGGAACACATCTCGCCCGGCTCTTAGAGATAGCGGATGTACAACTTGAGATCTACAATGTAACGGGGCCGCTGGGCGTCCCTACTTTTGCCTTCTGTGTGGACGATAGGATCATCGCGTACAGTACGCATTGCGAGGCGACACAGGCGTTGCAGGTGGGAATGCAACGTGTATTGCAACATTATCAATCCATACAATATCAGCAGCCCGCCTACGCCGTCACGCCACCAATCGATCTTCCCCGGAACCTGCGCGGCCAGCAGGTCAGCATACCAGACTATCCATGCCCCGCTGCATGGTCGGATCGTCTGACATGGTTGCTCCAGAAACTGCGCTCACACCATCTCTACGCTTGCGTGGTGCCTCTGGATCACGATCCAGCGTTAGCCGAGATCTTCCCCTTTGTAGTACGCGTCCTTTTGATCCGAAGCGAGGTGTAGTATGCGGCAAACTCCCATAAAGCATGGCATTGGTCTGGTGGGACAGGGCAATATCGCGCGCGGCGTGCTGCGCCACCTGGATACCGAATACGTTCAGATCATCGCATGCCTGCCGGAGGATGAGCAGTTGCCAGGATGTAGCTTCATCGTCTACTGCAGCGATATCTGGGCTCCGCAGGAGCTTCAGCGGCTCAATCAGCGCTGCCTGCAAGCAAAGCGACCGCTCTTGCCTGTCTATACACAATTCGGAGAGGCGATCATTGGCCCCTGCGTGATCCCCGGCGAGAAGGGTTGCACCAGTTGCGCCGAGCTATGCAAGCTGGGAGCGACGTACGCCGATACCGATCGTGAGCTGCTGCATCAATACCTCTATCATGAGCAGGCGCCACCGACCTTTCAGCCCTGGCTCTCGTCATTTAGTCTGGAGATACTGGGGACCGTGGTGGCCCGGGAGGTCCTGGCCTATCTCCAGCATCCGGAGCAGCTCCAGACGCGCCGGGCTCTGCTATCGCTTCCGTTAACGACCCTGGATTGCCAGCGGCACCCTTTTGTGCCGCTCTCGTCATGTCCCGCCTGTGGTGGGCTCGCCAGTGATAGTGAACAAGAGGCGGTCATTGCCCTGCAGTCACGTCACAAGTCAGATGTCTTTACCTATCGCGCCCAGATTGCATCGGCTACACCACAGGACATTCTCTCGACCTACGTTGATGAGCAGACGGGGCTGATCTATTCTCTGACCGTTGACCACACTGCCACGCTACCGATCACCGCCACGCACCTGCACTACGAGTTGCAGGATGGACGAGAACCCACACAGGGGACCGGCTGTACGTTACGCACGCAGCAGAGTAAAGTCATTTCGGTGCTCGAGAGCATTGAACGCTACGCCGGTATGCGTCCTAGAAGCAAACGTGCGGCGATACATGCGAGCTATCATCAGCTCTTGCAGCAGGGACGGTCGGCGCTCGATCCCAATACACTGGGACTGCAAGAGCCTGAGTGCTTTGAGCAGCACGAGCAGCAGTGCTGCCACATGCAGCCCTATCACCATGACCTGGAGTTCAACTGGGTCTGGGGATACTCTTTCCAGCACCGGGCTCCGCTCCTCGTGCCAGAGCAGTGCGTCTATTATGGTCTGCCACACGGCAAGGACAATCCTACATTCATCTACGAGGTATCCAACGGCTGCGCCCTGGGCAATAATCTGGAAGAGGCAATCTTTCATGGCTGTCTGGAGGTAATCGAGCGCGATTCGTTCCTGCTCACGTGGTATGCCCGTCCAGGCTTGCCACGCCTGGACCTCGACACGCTAACCGATCCAACCATTCGCCTGCTTGTCGAACGGGTGGAACATCAGACCGGCTATACCCTGCATGCCTTCAATGCCACGCTGGATCATGCCCTGCCATGTATCTGCCTGCTTGGCATCGATGAAGACAATCGGGAAGATATGCCAAAGCTGCATGCGCTGTCTGGCTCACATCCACATCCCGAACAAGCCCTGCTGCGCGGCCTGCGCGAGTTCGTAGCCACGACATCCGCCGCCCATGAGATGTATAAGCAGGGACGTGAGCAGGCGCGCGCGATGCTCGCCGATGGCCGCCAGGTCAAAACCATGTTCGACCATCCCCTCGTCTACTATCTGCCCGAGGCTTTTGAACGGCTACACTTCCTGTACCGCACGCCACGCAGACAGACCTTTCAGGAGGCCTTCGCCACCTTCTACCAGCAGCCATCAGATCAACTGGATCTGAAAGAGGACATTGAGCAACTCATCCAGTATTACCTGCAACGCAACATCGATACGATCGTGGTCGATCAGACGGCGCCGGAACACCTGCACACGGGGATGTGTTGCGTGAAGGTCCTCATGCCGGGCATGCTACCTATGACCTTCGGGCAGCATAATCGCCGCATCACCGGCTTTAGCCGTCTGCACCAGGTCCCCTATGCCCTGGGCTACCAGGACCACCCCCTCACTGTGGACGAAATCAACCCCTACCCCCATCCCTTCTTCTAAGCATAGAAAATGCCTCCTTTACTCTTGAGAGCAAAGGAGGCATGAGGTCGCTGGTTATACCATGATGCGCGTTTAGAGTACAAGCACGATCTTGCCAAGGATGTGGCGCTGCTCCAGCTCACGATATGCCTCCTGCACCTCCGCCAGGGAATAGATGCGGGCGATCGGAACTTCTATCTCTTTCTGCTCGATCAGTCGGGCAAGTTCAGCCAGGACCTCGGCGCTCGCCGCGTCGGCGTTTCCCTCGGCCTTGATACCGTACTTCTCCACTGCCGCGAAGTTGATGATCGTGTCGATGCGCTCTGGTTGCACACCGAGCTTGAGCGCCAGTTCGACGTAATCAGCACCGAATGTATCGATAAAAGCATCGAGATGGCCACCAGCCGCCTCACGCAGCCGCTCCTCTACCCCCTCCCCATAGGCAATGGGGATAACACCGTGGTCGCTCAGCCACTGATGGTGAGACTGGCTGGCCAGGCCGATCACTTTTGCTCCCGCTCGCCTTGCCAGCTGCACGACGATGGTGCCGACACCGCCCGCAGCTCCCGAGACGGCCACGGTATCTCCCGGCTTCAGCGCTACAGCACGCACCGCCGCGTAGGCGGTTGTCCCGGCGATAAATAACGCGCCAGCTACTTCCCAGGGAACGTTACGAGGGCGTGGGGTCACGTCACTGGCCTCGACCACCACAAAATCTGCCTGGCTGGCCCGCTTGTTCGTGAAACCGATCACCTCATCACCCACAGCTACATTCTGCACACCATCGCCCACCGCGGCAACGATACCCGCCAGGTCGCTCCCCTGGCCCGAGGGAAAGGTGGCAGGCCACTGCTCGGCAAATACTCCCTGGCGAATAGCCGCCTCGCCCGGATTGGTCCCGGCCGCCTTCACCTTCACAAGCACCTGTCCCGGACCCGGCTCCGGCTTCTCAACCTCAACCACTTGCAACACATCAAGCCCGCCATACCGATTAAATCTGACTGCTTTCGGCATTTTATCGCTCCTTCTTTTCATCTATCTCGTGATTTTTCATTTCTATCCAGAATATTGGTATACGTATATAATACATCTCTCGTCTCAGTTTCGTGACACATCAGGTCGCTGCACTAGCAACGCGTGGATGATCACTACTATGGCTACTATAGCTTAAAAACTTATATTATGTAAGAAGGGACCATAAGGTAACATAGTCAACTTTTGGAGACTATGGCCTTTTGCCACGTAACGCGAACAACCAGACCGGTCCCCCAACACCCCCAAAATCCCAAACGCCCCCACCAAAGAAAAACGCCCCGTAGAGTCGACCTCCAACGGTCGCCGCTACAGGAGTGTTCCATATTTAAGGGGGCATCTCGTTTTCGTGGGGCATTTCGGGTTTCTCCTTACATTGCCCTCTGAAAAAAAAGGAATGGCACTTCGGAACAAACGCTGGACTGGTGTTTTGATAATGCACATGATATAGTTATCACATGGAGACGAAAGAACAGACACAGCCAGATATTTTCCAGGAGAACTGCCTGTCACGACAGGTGCTACAGTTGATCGCCGACCAGTGGACGCCGCTCGTCATCTATGCGCTGGAAGATGGCACAATGCGTTTCGGCCAGTTACTCAAGCGCATCAATGGCATCTCAAAGAAGATGTTGACGCGGACCCTGCGTTCCCTGGAGCGCAACGGCCTGGTGCAGCGCGTCGTCTATCCCGTCGTGCCGCCAGTTGTGGAGTATACCCTTACACCACTGGGCCAGACCCTGATCGAGCCAGTGAGGGCGCTGCAGGTCTGGGCATACGAGCACCTACAGGAAGTAGCACAATCTCAGGCAGCCTACGATCAACGCGACCAGAAGCCGCTCTACGAGGCGACCGCCGCCCTCGTTCAACAACGATAGAAGGAACATGATTCGATGGCTGACCTTCCATCCTTTGCCATGCGCGTCTCCGATGTTGCCAGCAGTTGCAGTTTTCTGGTCGAGATGCTTGGCTTTACACTGACTGAACAGCGGTCCGACCTGGACATTGCCTACCTGCTCGACAGCGACGGAGACACGATTCTCCTGGCAGGACCAGCGGCGCACGATCTTTCCCCATATTTGAACGCTCAGCATTACATCGTCAGGCCCGGCGAAATCATCGGCATGGGTGGCAGCGACCTTGAGGCCCGGCAAGCTGATCTGCGCGACAAAGGTGTGAAAGATGTACAGCTGACCACACCGATGAGCACCTTGAGGAGATCTGGGCGATTCGGCGCGCACATGGGAAATAATTGTCCCATGCCACCCTATCTGCTGCCCAGGGCAAATTCACCGACCGATGTTTCCTGGTAATAGTCAGCACCGATTAAGCTGGCAAAGAGATCCGAATCGCCAGCACCGATGGCGCAAGGAGCGAGGTTCATGGCGCTGGCAACCAGGTACATGGTGGCATACAGCACGCCTACATCCTTGAGGATCAGGGCATAGGCGATGCTCTGATACTTCCAGGATACTCGCTGAAAGCGAGCGGTCAGCGTAATCAGCACCTGGGGAGGGCCTTCCTCACCCATCGATTGGCCCGCGTCGATGGCCAACCGTTCGGTATCCTTATCTGGCTCACGAACCAGGGATAGGGTGTGCCGTAATGGATTGTACCAGTAGAGGCCGGGCGCCAGTCCGGAGCAGCGGTCAACGGTCAGATAGCATTCCAGTTCGTAACTGGCTCCGCCGCCAGGATAGGGTCTTCTGCTCAGCTCACCGCTTTCTCCATATGTATAGATATCTTTGATGTGTGCGACACGATACAGAAACTCGCTGATCTGCTCCATCGTGATCGGATGTTCCTCATTATACGTGCGGATAGAGGCCCGCTCCTCCATCGCCTGCGCTAACGTGGGGTCTGTGCGCTGGACGCGCTCCATATCGGGCAGTGGAAGTTGCACAGTAACCGGCCACGGAGCTGGCTTGATAACAGGCTGAGCAGGCAGTTCATAGAGGAAGCGATAGGTGCCACCCAGTGAATTGCTGTGTCTGCCGCCCCGGCTGCGGCTGTGAAATAACAGGTCGTGAAATTCCCACTGCCTGAGCGCTGCGTCCTGCGTTTCGCCGAGTTGACCGTCATCGGTTGTGGCGGCGGCGAAATTGCCCATCAGCAACAGCGTCAGGACATCGGCTACGGTATCCAATGATCCTTCCCCATGCATACGGGCAAGCTCCAGAGGAGTGCGTGTCGTTCCAAGTTGATAGAGCAGATCGACCACCAGTTGGTTCTGGACCGTGAGCAGCGCGTGAGCGAGCGGTGATTCCAGCCAGTACCCCTCATCCTCACCTCGGCGCAGATAGGCGAAACGCGACAGACGATACAGTTGCTCCGGCTGGACATTTATCCATTTGTGCTGGAACGAGGCTGAAGTTGGATAGAGCGTCGCCAGGGGTTCGCCGCTGCTCTCACTGATCACGGATATATGGCACATCTGGTGCCGCATGAGGCTGGATAGATAGCGATAGCAGGTCATCAGGTGGGCGGCATCGATGGTCTCATTAATCCAGCGCATCGAGCATGGAGACTGCGCCAGCCTGCTAAATACCTGCCTTAAACCAGGCTCCAGCGGAGAAATAGCCACCTGGAAGAATGGTGACACCACGGCAATGCCCTGTCCCTCATCACGAATCTCCACCCCCTCGGTCAGGCAATAAGCGATCTGTGAAGAGGCCGTCACAAGATTCATAGCCAGCTCCTCCTCTCTCCATATAAACAAAACCATCGTATGCCACCGCCAGGCGGAAACGTAGATCGTAGGTGCCGGGCTTGCCCCGGCTTTGCTGCGAAGCGGCACCGTGCCCCGGCGCGCATGTTAGTTACGCCAACAACGACCACCTACCCAACCAGCGGTGCGCCAGAATGTTCAGCTAAATGTATCGAGCACACCCCTTTCTTCAAAGAACGTGACAACAGGCGCCGATGACGCAATCAGCTATCTCAAGCATACGCAGCGACCTGTTTCAGGGGTTGCTGCGTATGCGTTGGAGCCTTCTAAACATCACCTTTCTTCTGATGATAGGTAAAGGCAGCCCTATCCTTCCCGCTCAATCACTGGCAGGATCAGGTGTGATGGATACAGCTCGTTATGATAGACGCAATTGACGGCGGGCACGAAATCCTCTCTCTGCTCGATCGCGATGCTGCCACCGGTGTTCGAGTTGCGATCGTAGCGCGGGAAGTTACTGCTAGAGACCTCCAGGCGGATGCGATGCCCGGCGCGGAAGACATTCGAGGTCGCTCCCAGGTCTATGTGCAGCTCGTAGACGCGGCCTGGCTCCATCAAGGCTGGCCGCGCGAAGGATTCACGATAGCGGGCGCGCAGAATCCCATCTGCGAGCAGTTCGGCACGACCGTCGGGATACACATCCACCAGCTTGCCGGTAAAATCGGTATCGCGGGCGGACGAGGAGGCGTAGAGCACCAGTTCAATCGGACCGGTCACCTCAACGGGATGCTCAAGCGGCGCTGCAGTATAGCAGAGCACATCTTCTCGCTCCTCGATCTCGCGCTGATCATAGGGTCCCAGGTCGCCCCGCTGTTTGGACGCGACGTTGGTCGCGGCCCTGGTCGGCACCGGATCATGCGGATCATAGCGATACACATCTTCCTCACCCTGTGCCATCTGCGTGGCCGACAGCACGCCATCACCGGCAACGCTGTTCGCCTTCCCCCCGCTGTGCAGATAATAAGAACGATAGCGCGTATCGGGCAATGGCCAGGCATCTTCCTCGCGCCATTGATCGATGCCCATCACGAAGATGCGCACCGGCTTCTCCCGCTCTACGCCATTGTCGAGCCCCTTGAGCCAGCGATCAAACCAGCGCAACTGCACGTCGGTCAGCATGTTCACGGCCTGCTCGCTCACCGCCAAGCCGTCCTCGTCATACCGGCGCTCCGCGTGGCCCCACATAAAGTTGCCATGTCCCCATGGTCCGATGATCAGCCGCTGCTGCTGCCGCGCATGTCCGCTTCCTCCCCGCTGCTTCATCAGCTGATACTGACGCAGGTCGTTGCGCAGGAACAGATCATACCAGCCAGCGATCGTCAGCGCGGGCACGGTAACGCGCTCGAACTCTTCCTCCGACAGGGTGGCGCGCCAGTAATCGTCCTGGTCGGGATGCGCCAGCCAGTCAAAGTAATAGGGCGCAACATCACGCATCGCCGGTTGCTCAACCAGCGGCAACTGCTCAAAGCGGGCCGGAAAATCGTCCAACGCCTGCTTCAACATCTCCATATCCTCAGACCTCGCCCGGTCGTCTTTAATGCGCCGCTGCAGCTGATCCGGCGCAAAGCTCCCCATGACCAGCGTCAGGGCTACCGCGAGCATGAACGCGCCACCCTGATAGAGATACAAGCCTCCCGCATGGGGAGACTGGGAAGGCGCGATCGCACGCAAGGCGGCTGGCTGCGCGCTGGCCACCTGCCACTGAGCCAGCGCCTGAAACGAGGCTCCGAACATACCAACCTGGCCTGTGGACCAGGGCTGCTCGGATGCCCAGTTGATGGTATCCACGCCATCACTGCTCTCAAACAGAAATGGCTGGAACTCGCCTTCGGACGCATAGCGTCCCCGCACATCCTGCAGCACAATCACATAACCAGCCGCCACAACACGTTCGGCAAACAGGTTGATATTAATGGCGATAGGCCGGTCTTCCCATCCCGGCAACGGCATGCGGAAATCCTTATTGTATGGATGGCGCACCACCAGCACCGGCCACCGTCCCTCACCCTCTGGACGATACACATCGGTCGCCAGCTTCACACCATCACGCATCGGAATCATCAAATTCTGCTCAATAATCATATCGCTTCTAACCTTCTTTTCTTGAAAAACCTACTCTAACCACAATGCGCAACCAGCACCGAGGCCCCTTCCATATAAGGAGAAAAAAGGCAACCAAACCCGGCGAAAAACGAGCAACATAAGATACGCCCCGTAGGTGCTGGGCTTGCCCCAGCTTACCGCGTAGCGGTCCCGTTCCCGGGCACGCACCTTTCGCCAACGAAGACATCACCCCGTAGGTGCTGAGCTCGCTCCAGCTTCGTGGATAGAGTAAAGAGGATCGCGAATATCGCGTATTCAGATGTTACAGACTTCCTCGCACATGAAGACCTGCATTACAGATGAAGCGTTAGAAGACCTGCCTCATGAAGGGGGAGATGGCAATCATATATTATTCCTCCATTGCCATATATAACAGCATCGACACCATAACATACCAAAAACCCATCCGTCAATATCTTCGGACCTTCCCACGCACCATAAGTTCGGAGCTCGCCTTCGATTAAAAAAAGGGGCATCTACGGATATTCGTAGATGCCCCTCCACAATGCGGTCAGGCTGGCTGGAAACTATGACTAGACGGTAATGCGATCGAGATCGACGGTCCAGCCAGAGGGCGCGGAGAGCGTAATGGTGTTGTTGCCGGCATTCAAGGCGACGGTCATCGTCATCGACTGGACAGAATTCCAGTTGTTATCGTTAGTGCCGTGGAAGTTGATGGTCGTTGAGCTCCCTCCATTTACACTGAGCTGGCCCGAACGTCCACTGTCCCCATCGATGTAGTAGAGCGTCAGGGTATAATTGCCAGCGCTCCCTTCATAGATGTTGTTCAGCTGTACATAGGCACCATTGCCGATGTTGCCAACCTTCTGTCCTCCCGAGCAGGCGCTACAGCCAACGACGCTGGCACTACCACCAAGGGTATTGATGCTAGCCTCGGCCTCATACGAACTAGCGCCGGTATTGACTACGATACGATCAAAGTCTGGCGCCCAACCCGATGCGCTGGAGAGTCTGATGCTGTTGCTGCCAGCGTTTAAGTTGACAGTGACATTCATGCTCTGGACCGAGTTCCAGTTGTTGTCATTGGTGCCGTGGAAGTTTAAGGTGGTAGCCGAACCGCCGTTCACGCTCAGTTGCGCGGACCTGCCGCTGTCCCCATCGATGTAGTAGATGGTAGCGGTCGCGCTACCACTTTTGCTGGCGTAAATGTTGTTCAATTGCACATAGGCTCCGCTGCCGATGTTGCCAACCTTCTGTCCTCCCGAGCAGGCGCTACAACCGGCGACGCTGGCGCCGCCGCCGAGGGAATTGTTGGCCGCCTCGGCCTCGTAAGAGAGAGTGCCAGTATTGGTAGGCGTAACCTTTAGCAGCCGCGAGCCATGACCATTGAGGGAGGCGCTAAAGCTATTGTTGAAGCTGCCCAGGTCACTATGACTCCACAGGTCGCGTACGCTGGCGCTACCGCTAAAGCCGAGGTCGCTCCAGTTCGCGGTCACATTGGCACCGGAGCTATCCAGGTTGAAGAGGGCTACGGTATAGCTGCCATCAGTGTTATTGGAGAACCAGACCTGCTGGTTCGAGGACTGCGAGACGGGGTGCGCGGCATGGCCCGACTGGTCGACGGCGATCACCTCATCATTGGTCAGCAACGAGGTGCCATAACTGTCCAACTGGGTCAGGTCGTCTCCCGAAAAGAGGGGCGCGGACTCGATGGCCCACAATGTCATGTACGTCTGCCGCTCATCCTGCGAGATGCCGTCCAGCGTCCCACTCCCAACGTCCAGAGAGTCCAGATCATTCCAGCTCCCGGGCCCGGCACTATTGATCCAGGGAACGACATCGTTGAAGCGCGCCTTAATCGAGTTGTCCCAGGTAACCAGCGTGCCGCAGTAGCACTCGACATCGGTATCGATACGCCAACCATTGGCGTACTGCTGCCAGGTGCTGAGGTAATTGTGGTCCAGTGACCATGAGAGCTCCAGCCAGATCGAGCGGCCGCTCTGCTGAAGCGCCTGGGACCACGCCTGCACGTCCGGGCGATTATCCGACACGCTGACGCTGCGGCCAGAACCAGGCGTGACCCCGTCCAGCTTCAGGTAATCGACGCCCCATGAGGCAAACTGGTTGGCGATCGAATTAATGTAGGCCTGGGCGCAGGGATTGCTATAATTGATGGCGTAGTTGCCCAGCCAGCCATTGGTTTTGGTCAGTGGCTGCACCACGATATCCTGCGCGTGGCAGCTCGTCCCATAGATAGGATAGTTTTGATTGTAGACCTGGGGGTCCATGCCGGGATTGAAGTAGATGCCAAACTTTTGCCCGTTATTATGGACATAATTGCCGATGTCGGCCATCCCGGCGGGGAAACGCGTGGCATCAGCCCTGGGACGCCCGTAGCTATCAAACTCGCTCGTCCAGTTGTTATCCATCCACCAGCCGGCATCGATGTTGATATACTGATAGCCGTGGGATTGCAACTTCTGATGCACGACATCCGACTGCGCCTTGACGTGGGCCGCGTTAAGCCAGACGGTATTGTAGCCGCTATAATTGGTGGATTCCAGGCTCCAGCTGCTCCAACCCATGTACGGCTTCTGACCCGCTCCATTGCCGGTCGTAGCCGGAATATTGAGCGCCTTACTGCTGGCATGAACGGTGGTCCCATAACGCGGAGCCATAAACACAAGGGCCACCATAGAAATGGCACATAAAAATAGCACGGGGATGCGCAAAAGGTTCCGAGGTAAATACATAATCTTGTCCTTCCCTGGAAAAGATCACCATACAACACTGTTTCTTTGTAACGCTAGCGCATACACTGCGCAGCAATCCGGGACCAGCCACTCACTTGCGTTCGAACTTAACCAGTTACCTCCTCTCTCAAATCTTCATCTCTTATAATTAATTCAATCAGTGATTGAATTAATTATAAGAGATGCTCCTCCCTCCTGTCAATGCTTCCCATATCACCACACACACTCCACCCCCAATCTGGCGCCGTAGGCGCCAAAGAGAAAAATGAAAAAGCCCTGCGTACAAAGTGTATTGATTGACAATAACTCATCTTTAGGTTATGCTTATTATTGATAAACAGATACGCTATTTATCAATAATAAGCATAAAAACTTTGCATGAGTGAGGTTCTTTATGGCAAACCCGCCCGTGAGCAATACGGCGCTGGGAGCAGCGATGTGCCGTTTGATTGAGCAGTTCCAGCCGGAGCCAATCCGGCTCTTTTATGATCCCCTGGTCAAAGATCTGCTTGCCGCCCCTTTCAGTATGCTCATGCAGCTTAAAAGCATGCGTGCGTACACAATTAAACAGACCGATGCCGTCATGCCGGGTCTCTACGGTGTTCAGGTCTGCCGGACACGCTATATCGACGAGGCAGTGGAGCAGGCCCTCACGCAAGGGATCGAGCAGGTGGTGATGCTGGGCGCGGGGCTGGATACTCGTCCCTATCGTCTGGCGGGGATGGAGCGCGTGCGGATATTCGAGATTGACCTTCCAGCCGTGCAAGAACCAAAGAAGAAGCGGCTCCTCAAACACTTCGGTCGCTTGCCAGAACATGTTACCTTCGTTCCCATCGACTTCGGTAAACAGAGTCTGGATGCCGCTCTCGGGGCCACAATCTTTGACCTATCGCGGCCCACGCTATTTGTATGGGAAGGCGTAACGCAGTATCTCACTGAAAAAGCTGTCCATCAAACGCTCGCCTTCGTCGGGCAATCGACTCCTGGTAGCATCCTCGTATTCACCTATGTCTTGCGCAGCCTGATCGAGCGACGTTCGAACGTGCCAGGCGCCCAGAAACTGCTAGAGAGGCTGGATAAAGGAGGCTCCCCCTGGCTCTTTGGTCTGGAATCCTCAGACGTGGCCTCCTACCTCGCGCCCTTTCGCCTGAACCTGACAGCGGACGTGGGAAGCGCGGACTATCAAACAAGTTTCTTAAAACTCCTGGGACGCGAGTTGGTCGTGTCCGAGTGCGAACGCATCGCTCAGGCGACGGTTATCCGTCCCTGATTTATCCACTGAAGCGGAATATATTAAATACAATAAGGGACACGGGTCCTCCCGATTTTTTGAAAATCGGGAGGACCCGTGTCCCTTATTGAGTAAGCCAGGGGACCTGACATCCTCAGGCTAGCGGTTCAGTATCTATGGTTATTTGACGATAAACTCTCTGGCGAAGCGACGCAGGGGCGTCAGGTCGGTCGCGCTGGGGAAGTCGATGATGATCTCGCCAAATCCCAGCCCTTCGAGGTTGGCGATGCGCTGACGGATCGTCTCGGGGCTGCCCACCAGGGAGTTCTCATGGAGTCCAGCACGAGCCTTCTCTGGAACCAGAGCCATGGCCTCCTCGTCGCTGTCAGCGATCGAGCAGAAGGCGCCGGTCGTGCAGTGGATGGTCTTGAAGTCGCGTCCAACGGTCTCGCAGTGCTGCTTCAATACATCCATCTTATGCTGCACCGTTTTGGTATCACCACCGAAGTTACAGGCATCACCATACTGCGCCACCAGCTTCAAAGTAACCTTCTCGCCAGCACCACCGATCAGGATCGGGATGTGCGGCTTCTGGACGCCCTTGGGCTGGTTGATGGCACCACGAACGTGGTAGTATTTGCCCTCGAATTGCGCCTCATCCTGCTCCCACATGGCTAGAATCACCTGCAAAGCTTCGCGCAGCTGGCGCAGACGCGTCGGCGCATCCGGGAATTCGTACCCGTAAGCCAGGTACTCGTGCTCATACCAGCCAGCACCGATACCGAAGTTCAGGCGACCATGGCTCAGGACATCCAGCGTACTGGCCATCTTGGCCAGCAAGGCAGGATTGCGATAGCTGTTACAGGCTACGATCTGGCCGATACGCACCCGCTGGGTATCACGGGCCAGCGCGGCCAGCGACATCATACACTCGAAAGTCACTTCCTGGGTCGGCGTTGGAACGGTATGAAAGTGATCAACCAGCCAGACCGAATCAAAGCCCGTCTCATCGGCAGCCTTCGCTACGTTGGTCATCGTCTCATAAGCTTCAACAGGATCGTTGATGCCCACGAGGCTCATTGTCCAACCATTGGGAAGAGAAATACCAAACTTCATGTACATCCTCTTTCACATAGATCAATCTTTGATCTAAACATCAACACACAACAATACATCCATGTCCTCATAACATCCATCCCATATCTCCCGAGCTTTCCTACATCCTTAAAGCCCCCGCTTGATTATAGCCCATGCTCATGACAATCCTCAAGGACAAAGCTGCATCTATGCTTATTATCAGACTTTGCTCCCGTTCTATCCCGCCATTTTTCCGGTTTTGAGGAGGTGAGGAAGAATAATAGAGAGAACACTTAAAAAAGCACATTTAGAATATGGGAAAAGGAAATCATACGATGGATATGAAAACAATTAGAAAAGAAAAATTCATCCAGGCCACACCAGAGCGAGTCTTTAAAGCGCTGACCGAAAAGCAAGATTTAGAGCGCTGGTTTGTGCAAGAAGTTGACATCGAATTGAAACCGGGGGGAACCATTCGTACAAATTGGGCGCCTGGCATGGGAGAACATGGAAAAGTAAAAGAAGTGAGGGCGCCTCAGCTGTTCAGTTTCACCTGGGAAGGTGCATTTTCTCCTACCCCGACAACCCTGATCTTTGAATTAAGAGCAACCAGGGATGGCACACTGTTAACATTTACCCATAGTGGTATCGGTGAGGGAAAAGGATGGGAAGCTTACGCCACTATGGACAAAGCGTGGGATGCTCATCTTAATGATTTAACATCCTGGATTGAAACAGGAACATGCCCACTACCGGGTCCCAGAGGATAATATAAGGAGCAATCATCTCATATGAGCCATGCTGGATTTCGCGAAATCCAGCATGGCTCATAACTTTATCGTGTCCGTTGCCCGAGAAAGTCAGAGCAGGGACGACTCCTTTTGTTCGACCAGCACCTCCAGGACCGTGGGGCCCTTGGCTTGCAGGTGCTGCTGGATGGCGGGAACCAGGTCCTGGGGCTGCTCGACGCGCCGGGCTTCACAGCCAAAACCACGGGCGATCTGCAGGATGTCGAGGCCCGGCAGGTCGAGGCCGGGAATCTTTTCGCCGACCTGTTCGAAGCGGGCAAAGGCTTTGAGAATGGCGTACGTTTCGTTGCGCAGGACGACGAAGAGGACTGGCAGGTGCAGTTGCGCGGCGGTCCACAGGGACTGGATCGAGTACATGCTGGAGCCGTCTCCAACCACACAGGCCACCGGTCGGTCGTGCAGGGCCAGCTTGACGCCGATGGCGGCTGGCATGGCGTAGCCAAGTCCCCCACTGGCAGTCATGTAGAAGCTGCCGGGATGGCTGGCCTTGACGTAGCGGCGCAAAATGCCTGCGGTAGAGGGAGACTCATCGAGCACGACGGTGTTCGCGGGCAGCTGCTGCCCAAGGGTGTGCATGAGAAAGGCCGGCGAGATAGGAGTTCGGGCCTCAGGCACCTCGGGCGTACGGCGCGGCGCGGGCTTTGTCCGCTCTGTATGCGGTAGCCGAGACAACAACTGCTCGATCGTCAGGGCGATATGCCCGATCACGCTGCGCCCCACCTGGATGCGGGCGGCCTCTTCGGGATCATTGCTGATGTGGATAACATTGGTGCCTTCTTTGACGATGGGTCCCGGCACATAGGGATAGTAGTGGAAGACGGGCCCGCCCACAACCAGTACAGTGTCATAATCGGACAGCTTCTCGGCCAGCAATCTGGCGGCCGGTGGCAGATCCCCTTGAAATAAGGGATGCGTATCGGGGAAGCCAACGCGAGCGGATAGCGGGGCGCGCCAGACGGCGGCGTTGGTGCGCTCGGCCAGTTCGATCATCTGCTGCCAGGCGCCATCGCGGTCAGCATCGGCCCCGACAACCATGGCCAGCTTCTGACTGTCCCGCAGTTGCCTCGCCACCTCTTGCAGCGAGATCGGATCGGGCGCGATGCGCCAGGCAACCTCGTGCAGGGCCAGCGGCTCAACCTCGGCATCCCAATCGTCCATGGGGATGGAGAGGAAGACGGGGCCGCGCGGCTGCTGGGTGGCCATGTGATAAGCCCGTATGATGGCCGCCGGCACATCCTGCGCCCGCGCTGGCTCATAGCTCCACTTCACATATGGTTTGGGCAGTTCAACGGCATCGCGAGCAAAGAGCAGTGGCTCCAGGGCCATCATGGCGCGCGTCTGCTGGCCGGCGGTAATAATCAAGGGGCTGTGATTATAGAACGCGGTCACGATATTACCCATGGCGTTACCCACGCCGGGCGCGGTATGCAGGTTGACCAGTGCCGCCTGCCCGCTGGCCTGGGCATAGCCATCGGCCATACCCAACACCGACGCCTCCTGCAGGCCCAGCACATAGCGAAAGTCATCGGGATAATCGCGCAGAAACGGCAGTTCAGTTGAACCTGGATTGCCAAAAATCGTCGTCAGGCCAAGCAAGCGTAATAAACGAAAGGTCTCCTCACGCACTGTCACCATAAAATGTCCCTTTCCAGCTAAAAATCATTCTCAACTCTCTTCTATTCTACCTTATATGCTAAGGGCGTACGCATTTTCTCGCTGAACTTGCATTTTGAATTTCCCGATTCATACGCCAGGATTATCCGCTGAGCGTGATCCAGGGTCAGCAAGAGGCCCGCCCGCATATATTTTCATGCACTTGCTGTTACATACTATTTTATTTATAATATGAATGCCACCTACATCAATTCACATCAATATTTCCAATTTTGCTCATATAACATATTTCTGACTATATATCCTTTGTTTAGTCTGCCAAAGGTCAATATAATGGTAAAGAAATTTTGTGCTGGCTATAAATTTGAGCTGTGCGCGGGGCTGCTGATTATCTGCGCCAGCGCACTGCGCCTCTTTCTCGCCTACAACGATTGGCCTCAATTGAATGCGGACGAAGGTGTGATGGGTATTATGGCCCGGCACATTCTGACAGGGGATCTTCCCATTTTTTTCTATGGGCAACACTATATGGGGGCGCTTGAAGCCTACCTTGGCGCCGGACTGTTCCTTTATTTTGGTAGTTCCACCTTCTCTCTTCGGCTGGGTCTGATCCTGCTATTTGCCATCTTTCTGGCCTGCCTCTATATATTGACCGCTCGCCTGTATACGCGGCGCTTTGCCCTCTTCATCCTCCTGCTGTTAGGACCTGGCTCCAACACGGTATTCTCGCGACAGTTGAATGCGATTGGAGGCTACATAGAGATTCTCCTATGTGGCACGCTCTCTTTTCTCCTCGCGCAACAGCTCGCTCTTTCTATAACTAGATCGAACGCTGCTACTATATGGAGAAAGGGGGGATATCTTCTCTGGGGCTGTATCGTTGGGATCGGGATCTGGAGCGATCTGCTGATCTTGCCAGTCATTGCGTGTTCCGCGCTGCTCCTGCTGTACTTTTGTTGGGCAGAATTGAAACGGGGGCATGTTCTACTGGTGCTGCTGGGGCTCATCATCGGAGCACTGCCGCTGATCCTCTATAACCTGTGCGCGGCACCGGGCCAGAATTCCTGGTCCGTCCTGATCGGGATGCAGGGGACGCCCAGGTGGTCTGTCAGTACTACCATGCAGCAGATTGGAAGAACTATGCTGTACAGCCTGCCAGCGATTACGGGCAATCCTTTCTGCCATACCGATGACCTGCCAGGTCTGAAGGTTCTGGGCTTTGAGCCTGTACAGCCGCTGGGTCCCACTTGTATCGTTGTCAGGGCGGGCTGGTCATGCATTTACCTGGCATTACTGTTGTACGCGACTATCCTGCTGGGATACCAGGTATGGAGGCATTTTTCCGCCTGCCAACGGCGTAAGAACGCGGGGGATGGGACATTCTCAGACGGTTTCATTCGCTCCTGCACTGCCCTGACCATCACGCTGCAGGCGGTGTTAACTCTGTATTCGTTTATGCGTAGCCATGCTCCTCTCGATGGAGCCTCGGTCTACTCCCGCTACCTGATCTGCCTCTGGATCGCGCTTCCCATCCTGCTCTGGCCCTTGTGGGATTTCGTGTCTAAACGCCTGATTATACATAAGGCCAAAAACCTCCGTGTCATGCTGATCATCGGACTGGTGCTGGTCATGCTTATCAGTCTGAGCTATGGCACGTACGAAACACTGAGCGAGGTGCCACAGGCCCGGACCGCCCACCAGCAGGAAGAGGCGCTGATCACCACCCTCTCCCAACACCACATCGCCCACGTCTACACCGATTACTGGACCTGCTACCGCCTGGCGTTCCAGAGCGCCGAGCGCATCACCTGCGGCGTAATCACAGATGATTGTTCATTTCAGCCCGATAAGCACAATAGATATCAGCCGTATTTTGATATGACCCGGCAGGATGCGCATGCGGCTTATCTATTACCGCTGGATACCTCATGCGCATCCGATCTCAAGCAACGAGGACTCTGTTCCCACTTCACAATCGGCGCTTACGCCGTCTTCGACGCCGAGCGAACATGCACCCAATCGCTAGCTTTTAAGCCTGCTCAACCATTTGTCCGCAACCTCTTTTTCCAGGTCGATGCCGCTCGCCCTGGCTAATAAGAGTATCTGACAAAAGACGTCGGCAACCTCAGCGTTGAACTCGGCTTGAATCTCTTCCAGGGGCTTGCCTTTTGTACGCGCTCTCCCTGACAGCATCAGGTAGGATTGGGTCAGTTCTCCGACCTCTTCCTGCAACTTGAGCACGAACCAGGTAGCGTCACGCTCGATATTGAATCGCTCGGCATAGCGCTGTGAAACCTGCTCGACACCTTCCGCTATCTCATCCAGATCCATCTATCGCTCCTGCTCATTCGCGCTCGACTGGCTATCCACACTGCCCGGAAGATGTTGCAGGGCGTCGCTGGCGCGCTGGATGGCGTAGCCGAGTCCGATGCTCTGCGCCAGCGCATGTGCCTGCTCATAACAGTCGCGGGCCTGCTGCGTCTCTCCACGCGCCTGGCGGATACCTCCACTGCTAAAGAGGGCAAAGATCTGGGCCCTTTTAACGTCCAGACGCCGCGCCAGTTCAAGCGCCTGCTGGGCGTGCTCGCTGGCACGGTCCAGTTCTTTTTGCTCCAGATACACATCGGCCAGGGTTACATGGGCGAAGGGCAGGTACATCTGCATCCCACACTGCTCGGCCATCTGCAGTGCCTCGCTGAAATAGCGTTGGGCCTCCGGCAGATTGCCCTCTCGTTGGGCGTGAAATCCAAGATGGCGCAGCGCCTCCGCCGCTTCCCTTGCGTAATTGTATTTTTGGGCCAGTTGCAACGACTGCGTGTAGTAGTCGTGAGCCTGCTCAGGCTGATCGATAATATCTGCAATCAAGCCCAGATGGAAGAGGCTCTCGCTGATACCGCGCTGATCCTGCAGTTCCTGCCTTCGTTCCAGACCCTCCTGAAAATAGCCCTGCAACAGCGAGGGATCACCCTCATGCCGATTGGAGGCCACCGTGTAGCCGGCGAAACCGATACTATCCACGGCATCGGCGATAAGCCGCGCATCGTCCACCTGCTTCCCGAGTTGCCGCGCCTGCTGCAACAGTTCGATCGCCTCATCCTCCGGTGCGTTCTCAAATTGTGTCTTGAGGGTCAGCATGCGTCCATAGCACAGCAGAAACCGCGCGCGCGCGGCTGCAGGCACCTCTGGTAGCTCAAGTAAAGATTGGCCGGCCCGCAATGTGTGCAACGCCTGCTCCAACCGACCACCCATAAAATAGGAGGTGACAATCCCCTCCATCGTCTTCAGCACCGCATCAAACTGTTCCGGCAAAGCTCGCTCCCCCTGATGTTGTTGCGTCATATATCCTTCCCTTCCCTTTTCAGCGTTTCTGAAATAGAGTATAGCAGATGCGGTTGCCGGCCATACACTACTTCAGAAATCTGCCCCGCCAATTGCTGGCTATCTATAAAGGCTGATCAGCGCAATCACGCCAAAGATGGTGATTACCAGGCCGGAAAGGCGATTGATCCACAGCAGCCAGCGCGCGTTGAAGCGCCCTCGCACCAGGCTGATGCCAGCGGTCAGGAACAACCACCAGAGGGCCGAGCCCAGAAAAACGCCGGATACGACGAGCAGGGCATTCACAAAGTTGCTGTTCCCACTCCCCACTCCCAGGCCGGCAAAGATCGCGGCAAAGGATAAGATGGTCACAGGATTGGTCAGGGTCAGTAAAAAGGTGGAAACGTAGGCTCCTAGCAAGCCATTGCCTTTAGATTTTGCGGTGCTGGCGGCCTGTTGCGCGGGCCTGGTGAGCATGGTTTTGATGCCGAGGTAGACAAGAAACAGGCCGCCGACCAGGCGCACCCAGCCTTGCTGACGCACCAGGAAGCCGGCGATAACGGTCAGGCCGAAGCCCGCGATACAGCCATACACGGCATCGCCACAAGCCACACCCAATCCTGAGATAAAACCATAGCGAAAACCCCTATTCAGCGTGCGTTGCATGCACAGTACGCTCATCGGCCCCACCACAGCGGCAACCGATAAGCCAATCAACAGACCCCGCAACAGAAAACTGAAGTCCATCTCTTCTCCTTCATCAGGAACGACCCGCTCTCATACACACAAAAAGAAGCCACCAGACCTGCGCGGGAGGTCTGGTGGCTTCTTTTCTATTTGCTTCTTTATACTCTATAACGATCAGGCTGTGAAGAGCATGCGCAGCGAACCATACCTCCAATGGAACTGGTTTCCCTGCTGCTGCTGAACTGCTGTCAGGCGTATACAATTGTCACAACACAATTCAGATTGGCCCATGCATTCTCTTTCATCTGATCAATCCAGCATACAAAAGCTGGACGAGCTAGCTGCTAGTGTACCATACCCACTCCATCTTATGCAAGCATCGACTCTATAGAACATCTGTGGACCCTGTTACACGTAAAACTTCTATATCATTTGAAATTAATCAGGACCGATTATGTCCAGTTCAACCTGTATACTTGGGGAACAATATTCTTTGGAGGGAAAACATGTCTGACATAACCGATTTCGATTTCTTTCTACATACCTGGGACGTTGTCAATAAGCGCAAGAAGGTTAACTCTCTCTATGAGAATCCTGAGGACAATCAAGAGGCTGAATGGGAAGAATTTACGGGCGTTTCGGGTATGGGGACGAAGTATTGCGATGGACGTGTGATGGTCGACCATTATGAGGGAATGTTCCCCTCTGGACAGGTCGTCAAGGGTGTCAATGTGCGGGCCTATAATCCAGAGACGGGCGAATGGTCGTTCATCTGGCTCGATAATCGCCAGGCTCCCGATTTTGAGCCGCTGGTTGGCAAATTCGAGAATGGAGTTGGCCGCTTCGATAGCTTCATCACCACAAACGATGGCAGGCGCGTGCTCGTTTGCTTTCAATTGGATCAGTTCACTGAAAATTCCTTCCGCTGGCAACAGTCTTTCTCGATGGATGACGGAAAAACCTGGGATGTGAACTGGATCATGGAGTCAACCAGGCGGCAGTAGCGTCCCCGGCACCACACCTTCAGACCCGCGCGTGGCATCGGCATCTATGGCCTTCAGAACTACTTCCGGCGGGCAACAGCGGCATAGCCCATGACGAGGGCTATGCCGCCCTTCCCGAAGCATCCACCTGAGCTAGCATCCAACAGTTGAGCTAGATCTATCAGCCCATCAGGACAACACACAAAGAATAGAGCTGTAAAACCCATCAATATAGAAAAGATATGGTAATATAAGAGCCATATCGAAGCACTCTATTGTACCTGATAAAGATAGAAGGAAGTATCTATGCCTCACGCGAATAGGGAAGAAGAGAAAAAGGCTGGAACGGTCATCGTGACCGGTGCCAGCCGTGGCATTGGGGCCGCTACCGCCAGGCTCGTGGGCGCGTCTGGCTTCGCCGTCGCGGTGAATTTCGCCAATGGAGAGGCTACTGCTCGACAAGTCGTTGCTCAGATCGTTGCCGCTGGCGGCCGGGCCATCGCCATCCAGGCCGACGTAGCGCGTGAAGAGGATATTCTGCGCCTGTTTGAGACGGCCGAGCGCGAGTTAGGTCCGCTTCAGGGACTGGTAAACAACGCCGGCATCACTGGTGGCTTTGCGCGCGTTGAAGATGTGCAGGCCGAAGCGATCACGCGCATGCTCGCGGTCAATGTCACTGGCACTATCCTGTGTTCGCGTGAGGCTGTGCGCAGGATGTCCCTGCGCCACGGCGGTTCGGGCGGCTCCATCGTCAACATCTCCTCGCTCGCGGCTCGCACCGGCGGCTCAGGCGAATGGGTCCATTACGCGGCCTCCAAAGGCGCGATCAACAGCTTCACCATCGGGCTGGCGCGCGAGGTCGCCAGCGAGGGGATCCGCGTCAACGCCATCGCCCCCGGCCTCATCGAGACCGATCTGCACGCCACCAACGGCGCCCCCGATCGCCCACAAAGAATGAGCCCGACCATTCCCATGCAGCGAGCAGGCACACCCGATGAAATCGCCGCCGGCGTTCTCTGGCTGCTCTCCTCGGCCGCCTCCTACACCACCGGCACTATCCTTGAAATCGGCGGCGGCCGCTAAAGATATGCAATTTTTGCTCTCTAATTGAAGGAAGGTGTTCACCTGATAAGGCATAATTCAATTTGTCGCCTTTCTGAACGCTTCCAGTGTATGCTGTGCGCCACACATCCTCCTCGACTTCAAGTCGATCAGAAGAGGAGAAACAGCAAGTGTTAAAGCCTTTATCCACAGATCCGCAGGCGACCTGGAAGCAGCGCTTCCGTGCCCCTATGCTGGGCTGGTCGCAGATCGCTCATCAGGCGCCCCAGCGGGGGCTGGTATTGAGTGATCTGTCAGGCAGCTATCAACTTCACGCCTGGGACGTGCTGTCAGGAAAACTGAGGCAGATCAGCAACGAGCCGCAAGGAGCATTCGTCGGTCGTCTCTCGGGGGATGGGCGCTACGTCTATTACCTGCATGACGATGATGGTGATGAGGTAGGCCATTTTGTCCGCGTGCCTTTTGAGGGCGGCGAGCCACAAAACCTCACCCCGGATCTCCCACCCTACCTGGCCGATCCGTTCATCAACCCTACGGGCAGGATGCTCGGCTTTCTAGTGGGAAAGAGCACAGGGATAGATCTCTACATCGTACCGCTCGGATCGGATGATAGCATCGGTTCGGTACAACACGTTTATCACAATCCGATTCCAGGTCTGCACGGTAGAAAGCTAGTGGCGCTTTCCAGCTCCGGTACAACAGCGGTGATGATCTCGCAGCCTCACAATCCCTTTATGTATGGTCAATTGCTATCTATCGACCTCGCTAGCGGGGACGTCATGGATACGTTGCAAGAGGAGCAAGGTGGTTATGTCTCAATGGGAGATTATTCGCCCGTCGTGGGCGATGAACGGCTGTGGGCCACCCTGCACCATGGTGATACTCAACAACATCTCGTCTGGAATCCACGGAGCGGGGAACGTTTCCCGCTAGTTCTGGATACTCTGGATGGCGCCTTCGCTCCATGTTCATGGTCGCCCGATGGTCGGAGCCTGCTACTGAAACAAGATCAACAGGATGGGACACGATTTGCCATCTATACGCTGGCCGACCACAGCGTGCAGGTGCTGGACAGTCTCCTCGGTACGTATTGGTGCAGCTACTATGGCAATGCCCACGAAATCTACACGCATTGGGGCATGATCCAGGATGGCGCTGTGCTTGGTCCCGAAATCATGGCTCTGGATACGAGTCAAGGTCAACAGCGACGCACACTGCTGGCCCTTGAGCAGGTTCCCGCCGGACGACCGTGGCGATCGATCACGTTTCCCTCTTCAGATGGCCAGGAGATACAGGCGTGGCTCATCATACCTGATGGCGAGGGACCATATCCGACGATCATCGACCTCCATGGAGGGCCGCATACGCAGCGCACGGTCGACCCGGCTCCAGATCTGCAGATGTGGGTCGATCATGGCTTCGCGGTCTGTAGCGTCAACTATCGGGGCTCAACCGGCTTCGGTCAGGCTTTTCAGGACCAGGTGCTGGGCAATCCCGGTTACTGGGAGGTGGAAGATATTGTGGCCGCGCTCCACTGGCTGGTCAATGCCGGGATCACCAATCCGCAAGCTGTACTGCTGACCGGCTGGTCCTATGGAGGCTACCTGACACTGCTCGCGCTCGGCAGATATCCAAAACTGTGGGTCGCGGGCATGGCAGGCATTGCCATCGCCGATTGGGCCCTGCTCTACGAGGATACCCATGAAGCGTTACGCCCAACCAGGCTGCTAGGAGGCACGCCCTCCGAGCGCCCGGAACAGTATCGCATTAGCTCACCCGTGACCTACGCGGAACAGGTGAAGGCACCTATACTGGTCATCCAGGGCCGCAACGACTACGGCTGTCCGCCACGCCAGATAGAGCGCTATGTAGCTCGCCTGCAAGCGCTCGGCAAGTGGATCGAAATCGACTGGTTCGACTCCGGACACGGGTCGCTGGTGGTCGAGGAGAAAATCGCCCAGTACGAGCGCATGCTGACGTTTGCCTACGCAACTCTCACTGGAGATCACACCCGCTAAAAGACAAGGCGTACGATCCAGTTGTGCTGTGATCGTACGCCTTGAGTGGTTATTCAGATGGCTTTGGCTCGATGGGCAGCCCGGCTTCTTTCCAGGCGTCCCAGCCGCCGACGAGGGCGTAGGCGCGCGGCCATCCGGCTCGTCTTAGCTCTTGCGCCACACGGGCGCTTGTCTCTTCGTTCCGTCAGGTGCAGTAGCCGATGAGCCAGCCGTCACGGGACAGTCCCAGTTCCGTCGCGTCTGTCACCGCCTTTTCAGGCGAGAGGCGGATGGAGCCTTTCGCCTGTTCGTCGCTCGCACTATAGGGACGCAGCTTGCGCACATCCAGGATAACGACCTTCGCATTCCTTTTCCAGAGGTCACGCAGCTCATCAATAGAGATACGGATCGAGGGCTGCGGCCCGCTCGTTTTCACCGCCTGAGCCATCTCCGTCTGGACGCCTGACGTACCATCTCGCTGCTCCTCTACCGGCGCAGGCGGCGATAACAGGGGAACGGTGATAGGCTGCCGACGTGGGCGCGCCTCTCTCGGTTCACTACCCGGACCACCGCTACCTTGCCGCGCCTCTACTGGCCGGCTGTCATGGCCGCCTTCATCATAGAGAGCCCCTTCCGACTCGTTGCCGGGCCCGCTCGCCGCATGAGACGGAGGACCACGGCGCTTTTTCTTGCGCGCCAGCAGGAACATGGGCGCGCTCCCATGCACGACGACGGAGAACAGCACAACCAGCGCGCAGATCGGAAACAGCGCCTGCGAGCCCGGCAGGCCCGCGAAGACCGGCAGCAGGATCAGCAGCAGCGAGCTGAGTCCGCGTGGTCCAAACCAGGAGATCAGCAGGCGATCGCGCGGCGCCAGCTTTACACGCGCCAGGGAGATCAGAAAGGCCACCGGGCGCACCAGCAGGGCAAGCAGTGCGAACAGAATAAGCATACCGTTAATCTGTCCCAGGCCGCTCCAGATCAGCGCGCTACCGAAAAGCACGAAGGTAAAGAGCAGCGTCATCTCCGCCGTTGTCTCACCGTACTCTAGAAAACAATCACAGAGTTCAACATCAAGTAGCGAGATGGTCAGACCAGCCGCGAAGGCGGCCAGAAAGCCGCTGCCATGCACAGCCTCCGCCGCCGCATAGGCGGTAAAGGCGATACCCAGCGAGAAGATCGACTCGTAGTCCCTCCGGATACCGATGCGTCTGCGGATCAGATCCAGCGTGGCTACACCAATCACGCCCACCAGGATACCGGCGCCAGGACCCAGAATCAGCAGGTCGAGCGCCAGCTTCGCCCACTCAGACGGCGTGGCGGAAGTCTTAGGATCTAAGAAGACCATCGCTACCAGCACGATCGGCAGCAGGACGATATCATTGAGGCCGCTCTCCAGGCGCAGCACCAGGCGCGCGGTCGAGGGAATCTCCTCGCGGCGCAACAGGCCGCGCAGCAAAACGGGATCAGTCGAGGCCAGCGCGGCTCCCACCAGCGCGGCGGCCGCCGGCGCCAGCCCCAGCAGCCCCCAGCCCGCTACCCCTACCAGGAAGGCCGAGAGTAGCGTTCCGGGTCCCAGCACAAGCAAGACCAGTGGACCGGCTTTCTTGATCTCAGAAAAATCCAACGCGATAGCGTCGGTAAATAAGACCAGCACCAGGCTCAAGGTCGATACAATATGGATGCTGGGAGAATCGATCGTAATATGCAGCACATTCAGGCCCACCGGACCCAGGGCCGCTCCCAGGGCCAGAAAGGCCGCCACCTGGGGAAATCCGCTCTTCTCAATCACCCCCGAGAGGAGGGCAGCTATAATAATGACCACGCCT
Organism: Dictyobacter aurantiacus; assembly: GCF_003967515.1. Taxonomy (GTDB): domain Bacteria; phylum Chloroflexota; class Ktedonobacteria; order Ktedonobacterales; family Ktedonobacteraceae; genus Dictyobacter; species Dictyobacter aurantiacus. The sequence continues at coordinate 292,614 of NZ_BIFQ01000002.1, forward strand.
ACAAGAGCCAGTATGCTTACCAGAGACTCGGCGCTCAGTTCATTCATCGGCAACTCCCGGTCGAGAATCACAAGGTCAGTTCATCATTGTGAAGAATATGAATTACGGTCTGAAATAAATGGATCACAGGGGGACCACATTATTTATCGTTCGCGCGTTCCTCATATTGTACTCACATCTCCACGCACAAAGTAAATACGCAATGGTATTAAGCGGCATCGGACGCCGCTGAAAGAGGTTCTTTTGTAGATCTGATGGTGCGCCCCTCACTCATAAAAAATCTTAATAATGGATATAGCCTTTATGTGCTTGTTTTGCAGAGAAGGGACTGGTACGCTAAGAGAAGCTTAACAAGAAGAAATGAGGAACGTATGATCCAGATTACCCGTGTCTTCGAACCTGTCCTGAACAAACACTACGGCTGTCCACAGGGAGTAATAGGACGCTTTGTGGGTGAATTGATGGTGCGCCAGCATGAAAAAGAGACAAGCTGGACCGTCTCAATAGCGAATGTACAACCAACCGATCGCGTGCTAGAGTTTGGCTTTGGAGCCGGCAAAGCCATTCAACTATTAGAGCAAAAAGCAACGCATGGCTACGTGTATGGAATTGATCTATCTGCCACGATGGTCAAACGTGCCCGGGAACGCAATGCGCACGCCGTCAAAGCAGGGCGGGTCACACTCCAGCAAGGAGAGGCCACGCGACTTCCTTTTGCGGACCATTACTTTGACAAAATAATCAGCATTCATACCTTCTATTGGTGGTCAGAAGAACCCCACGCAATCCTCACAGAAATGTTTCGCGTGCTCAAACCAGGAGGCACGCTTCTCTTCACGTTCGCTTATGGCAAAACGGACGAGGAGCGAGACTATTATGATCAAGCATTCATCGAAGAGCAGGTGTTTGCACCGATGAAAAGCGTCGGGTTTACGGCAGTATCGTCCAGACCAGGTCCCATCTCTCGTCAGTTCAAACACATCGCCGTGTTCGGCACCAGGCCCGCCACTTCATAATAACATCTAAAGCTAGACGACAACCCGCACATCGCGCAACGACAAGCCTGTCTTTTGCGCGATGTAGCTATTCGATCGCCTGTAAATCTTAGAACTAATCAAACACTAACTTCTATCTGGCAGGGATGGGAATGTTAATGATACGCCTGTGTACATCAATGATGTCAACACTTTGGCTGTCGGAGCGCCAGTAGAGCGTTGCCCGGCTACTGTCATCGCCCACCGAGAATACAGATGACGTATCCAGCACCTGCTTTGTGCTTACATTCCAGAAGCTCATGTTATTTTCTGAGTTAAATGCAGCCAGGTGCTTTCCATTAGGAGACCATTTCAGGCCGGAATATATAAGATTTCTATGGCTGGCAGGATCAGCGAAGGTTATTCCTTGTATGGTGATGGGAGACCAGATACTCAACGGCCCTTGATAAGGGGCGGCAGCAATCCAGTTTCCGTCAGGCGACCAGCGCACAACGGCATCAATATGCTCATGAGGGAACAACTGCGCCCGGGGAAGCGCATACGTATGACGCCACTTGAAAAGGGGACTCACTTCATAGACATTTAACACATCTTGCGCATTGTTGGTCACCAGCATCTTGCTATCAGGGGACCAATCAAGCGCCAGGATAGGGCTGAATAACGAAGAATCACTGGCAATAACATCACCGCTGGTGGGATTAAGGATCTGTAAATCTACCTTTCCGCTTTCAGCATCGCTCTGCGCTACCGCTATGTATCTGCCATCAGGCGACCAGGCCAGGCATGTATTTGCGTTAAGATTCCGGCCAAACGGATAAGCGGCGACCACATGGGTGGTCTGCTGTTGACGCCAGTCCCACACCGTGACACTTCCATCACCTGCGACAGTGGCAAAATGCCGGCTATCGGGTGACCAGGTAGGCTCAGGCCGAGGATTGACATCCTCTTCACCATCCCAGATTGGTCGGTTTTGACGAATATCCCAGACAAGAAAGATATCTGTATCGATACTGACACATGTATGCCCATCGGGAGCGAGCACACTGGTATACATGAATTGGTTATCATTCAAGATATTTTCCTGCAGACGCAAAGCCTTCGCTTGACGGTACGCATTAAAACCTTGCACTCCACCAAAGGCCACGGCCACGCCCAGAACCGTGCATCCGACAAGGATTGCCCGCCGCCGGATGCGCCGTCTGGTTAACACTGGCCACGAAGTCTGGATCTGAACCTGTCCGGCCGTGGATGCTCCACCAACCCGCATCGGGGCTGGAGTGCCAGACCGTGGATTACTACCAGCACGCTTGATGAGCAAGATTTCTCGATAAATCTCGGCGATCGAGGAAGGGCGTTCAGCAGAATTGAAACGCACCATCCGTTCAACCAGGGTTGCCAGTTCGCTAACGCCACTCTGCCCATAAGCACTTATAGGAGAGAATTTAAAGGGATTCTCCACCGGGTCCTCACCTGAGAGAAGATAGTGGAGCAGCGCGCCCAGGCTAAAGATGTCCGAGGCCGGCGTGGTCTGGGCCTTGCCATACTGCTCGGGCGCGGCATAGCCGGGCGAACCAAATGGGATGGTATCTCTGGCCTGCCCCGGCTTGAAGCGACGCGCGATGCCAAAGTCAATCAAATAGAGTTGTCCGGTCCTGCTCCGCATAATATTAGAAGGTTTCAGGTCGCGAAAGATCACCGGCGGTTGGCGGCCATGCAGATAGCTCAGTACCTCACAAAGCTGTAGCGCGATCGAGAAGATCTCGTCAAAAGGCAATAGAGGAGCAGGCTGTGCCACAGCAGGAGTCGAGGAAACCTGAAGCTCAAGGTAGCGCTCCAGCGTCTCCCCTTCGATAAAATCCATCACCAGGTACCAGTGCTCTGGATCGGTAAAGTGATGATAGACATGTGGCAGGTTAATATGCGCCAGTTGCGATAGCAGGCGCACCTCACGGTTAAAAGCGTCCGTCGCCTCGATGGCCTGCTGAGCCGTCAACTTGCTCAAGTTAATCTGCTTGAGAGCGCGAATGGCGTTCTTTTCCTGCGTATCCTGCACCTGGTAGACCGTCGCGAAACCACCCACGCCAACCTGCGCCAGCACACGGTAGCGCCCGCCAATCAGCTCACTCGCTGTATCATCATCGTCCCCCGGTAAGCCTAATTGATTCTGGCAGGCAAAACAGGTGACATCTTGTGAAGAATTAGCCGCGCCACAGCGGGCACAGTAAAGCATTTTCGCGGTCATAGCATAATTGCATTCATAGAGAAACTCTTTTCCATCTGAGTGATCTTCAATTTAACGTGCAACACTAGAGGCAAGAGCGCTAAAAATAGCTATAAGTAGAACAACACTTATAATTACTAGAACGAGCGCGATAATGGGGAGGATAAGGACTGCCAGGGTAGCCCTTCCCCCACTTAAGCGGTGAACGGCCATGGTCATCAAAATCATCAGGACATACATGTAGATGCCGACCGCAGCGCTTAAAAAGAAACCCACAAATGGAATCAGGAGCAGCAATCCACTAATAATCTGGATTGGTACATAGAAAAGCAAGGCACTATAAACGTACTCGATGAACTCTCCCTGCCCCTTGAAGAGTTTGGCGATAAAGTAGTAGATTGTCCAGTTTATGAACAAAGAGATGGGCGTTGAAAAGAGCGCGGTCAAACTGCCCTGTAGGGCCATTCCTTTATACATATCCGCAAAGCTGGTTGTGCCGATTTTTGGTAGATTGAACAGCGATACAAACGTCGGAAGCACGTAGGTATAGGCCGCAAAACTAATCAACGCTCCAATGATGGCAATGAAGGCAATCTGCACCCAGATAATATTCCAGGCCGCCTTCTGCTTCTCCTCGGCAAAGGTTGCGGCGCTCGGTCTCGTCAAAACTCTCAAATATTGTTTGGGGAGCTGCTTGATCGCCTCACCCAGGGGCAATGGCTGGCGATTATTAGCCCGGGGGGGATAAGGTTGCCCGTTTGGAGGTGACGGATAGCCATATCCAGGATAAGGCTGCCCGTTTGGAGGTGGCGGATAACCATATCCGGGATTTGGTTGCCCATTTGGAGGTGGTGGATAGCCATATCCAGGATTTGGCTGCTCGTTTGGGGGCGGATAATTATAGTAAGCGCTGGGAGGTGGCGGATAACTATTCTCAGGTGAAGCCTGGTCATCAGACAATGAGGAATATTCACGATAAGGCAACGATCCATCGGGTACGGAAGGATATATAGTATCGGGCTTCTCATCCGAGTGGGGGGATTGGGATGCTGGATTATTGTTCTGATTAGATTCTTCAGACATATAAAATCCTCTTTTTCTCTGCAAACATCTAATTCTGCAGAGAGCTTAGAATAAAAGCTATTAAGGCTTTTATTCTAATAGAAACACATCAATTAATCAATACCAGGGCATTTCCCTTGACTTATGCTTTTTTACTGGTTACTATTTATTCAATCGATTGAATAATTTTTTATATGGCGAAAGGAGCTAGCGTGGTCAAGTTGGAGCCGATCAGCGCGCGGCGGGCGGCGATTATCGAGGCGGCGCTGCGCGTGCTGGCGCGCGATGGCATCGCTGAGACGACGACTCGTAAGATCGCGGCCGAGGCGCAGGTCAATCAGGCCATGCTGCGCTACTATTTTGGGAGCAAGGATGATCTGCTGTTCGCGGTACTGCAGACGCTGATGCAGCAGACCGGCGAGATCGTGGGATCAGTTGGCTTCGAAGGCCGCACGCTACCCGAGGCGATCGCGCATGGTCTGCGGGCCTTCTGGTCCCATGTCGAGTCTTATCCTGAGCAGCAAATCATCCAGTATGAGTTGACGCTCTACGCCCTGCGCCATCCTGAGTCGGCCTGGCTGGCCCGCCAGCAGTATGATGGCTACTGCGCGGTCGTCGAGGCGCTATTTGAGAAGGCCATGCAGGACACGGAACAGACCTGCGCGATCCCGGCGACCGAACTGGCACGCTTCGTGGTGGCTGGCATCGATGGCCTCATCCTGCAATTTATCAGCGATCGCGATACGGTCAGGGCCCGACGCGATCTGGAGCATCTGATCGCATCGGTCACGTTATTGGCGCTACATTCTACCGGGCAACCATCATAGAAGATAAAGGAGCCTCGATCCATGAGTATATCCGCCGATCCCCCCGCATCCTCTCCGGCACAGGTGCAGGAAGCACGCGATTATCAATACTATAAGAAGATCCTGGCGGGCCGCGCATTGCCGCTGGCCTACGTAGATCTGGATCTGCTGGACCAGAATATCCAGGCGGTGGCGGAACGGGCCCATGGCAAGCGTATCCGCGTGGCCTCGAAATCGGTGCGCAGCGTGTGGGTGCTCAAGCACATCATGGCGGCCGATCCCTGCTTCCAGGGCATTATGTGCTTTACGGCCCGCGAAGCGGTATACCTGGCCTCCCAGGGCTTTGATGACCTGCTGCTAGGCTATCCATCCTGGCACGAACAGGATATCGCTGCGGTGGCCGCCGCGATCAAGGCCGGAACGCACATCACGCTGATGATCGATAGTGTTGCGCATATCACCCGGATCGAGCAGGTCGCCAGCCAGCACGGAGTGCCGATTCCGGTCTGCCTGGATCTGGATATGGCTCTGCACCTGCCCGGACTGCACGTGGGCGTCTGGCGCAGTTCGCTGCGCACACCAGAGCAGATACGACCGGTGCTGGAGAGCATCGCGGCCTCTCAGCACGTGCTGCTGGATGGCATCATGGGCTATGAGGCCCAGGTGGCGGGCCTGGGCGATAACTATCCCAAAAGCGCGGTAAAAAACGCGCTGGTGCGCTATCTGAAGGGACGCTCGATCCGCGAGGCTGCGGCGCGCCGCTCTACTGCTATCTCCTTGATCGAGGGCTACCAGTTGTCGCCGCTACGCTTTGTGAATGGTGGTGGCACCGGCAGCGTCCACACTACCCGCGAAGAGGAGGCCGTCACCGAGATCACAGTGGGCTCCGGCTTCTACGCGCCCGCGCTGTTCGACAATTACCGTGACTTCCGCTATCAGCCAGCGGCCGGCTTCGCCATTGAGATCGTGCGCCGTCCTACGCCGACAATCTATACCTGCCTGGGTGGCGGCTATATCGCCTCGGGCACCGTTGGACGTGATAGATTGCCGCAACCCTACCTCCCTGTTGGAGCTCGTCTGGAGCCATTGGAGGGGGCTGGAGAGGTGCAGACCCCCATTCACTATACCGGACCGGAAAACCTCCAACCGGGCGATCCGATCCTGCTGCGTCACAGTAAGGCTGGCGAACTCTGTGAACGTTTTAACTCCCTGCTGCTTATCTCTCACGGCACCATCGTCGATGAGGTCACTACCTATCGTGGCGATGGCCAATGTTTTCTATAACATTGATCGAATCCTATTTAATACTATCCGATATATCTTTTTATTTGATGTGAGGAGACTCCAATGGCCACAGAACAAACACTCCACTGGCGCAACTGGTCCGGCTCTGTCCGTACCAGCCTGCAACAGGTGGTCCAGCCATCCGACATCGCGGAACTGGCCCACCTGCTCCACTACTACCAGAGTACCGGACGCCATGTGCGTGTGGTGGGGGCGGGCCACTCATTCACCCCACTGGTCGAAACCGGTGATATTCTGGTCTCCCTCGATAACCTGCAGGGTATTGAGGAGGTTGATCTGGCGGCGGGGACGGCCATGGTACTGGGTGGAACGCGTCTGAAGGAGCTGGGCGATGCCCTGCTGTCGCATGGCGTGGCTCAGGAGAATCTCGGGGACATCGATGTGCAGAGTATCGCGGGCGCCATCAGTACCGGCACGCATGGCACCGGCGTCCGCTTCGGCAACCTGTCCACTCAGGTCGAGGAACTGACCCTGGTCACCGCCAGTGGTGAGATTCTGGTCTGCTCCGCCGAGCATAACGCGGAGATCTTTAAGGCCGCTCAAGTCTCGCTGGGCCTGCTGGGCGTGATTGTCCGCGTCAAATTGCGCGTCGTCCCGGCCACCCGCCTACACTTCAAGAGCCACCGCGAGCGCCTGGACGTGTGCATGGACAACATTGAATACTATAAGAACAACAACGATCATTTTGAGTTCTTCTGGATGCCGCATACAGAGTGGGTGCAGGCCAAGTTCCTGAATGAGACGCGGGACGAGGCCAGCGGCAGCAATCTATGGGGACAATTCAATAAGGTGGTGCTGGAGAACGGGCTGTACTGGCTACTCTCGGAGACATGTCGCCTGCGTCCAGCGTGGACGCCTGCGATCAGCAAGCTGTCGGCCCAGGGCATCGCCAGCGTGGATGAGGTGGACTATAGCCACCGGCTCTTCGCCACGCCGCGCGCGGTGCGCTTTCAGGAGATGGAGTATAACATTCCGGCCGAGCACTTCCCAGCGGTGCTGCAGGAGATCAAGCAGAGTATTGAAACCCATCATACACGGGTGCATTTTCCAGTGGAGTGCCGCTTTGTACAGGCCGACGATATCTGGCTAAGCCCGGCCTACCAGCGTACATCCGCATATGTGGCGGTGCATATGTATAAAGGCATGCCCTATCGCGAGTATTTTCAACAGATTGAGGAGATCTTTAAGCACTACCAGGGGCGTCCCCATTGGGGCAAGCTGCATACGCAGGATGCCGAGAGCCTGGCGCGGCTCTATCCGCGCTGGCAGGACTTCCAGCGGATACGGGCCTCGCTTGATCCACAGGGTCTGTTCCTCAATGCCTATCTACGCAGCCTGTTCGCTATCAACGAGCCGGCCGCGCTCTGATTGTCCGCTTCAGCTTCAGCAAGGAGTGCCACATGAGTGATGCGTCGTCCCCCGTTCCGGCTAGCCCCCCGGCAACGCCCGCGCTGGGAAAAGGGATTCTTGGTCTGCGCCACGCGGTGGTGATCTCGGTGGCGGTGATGTCGCCGGCCGCCTCGATCTTCTTTAACACGATCCCCCAGGCCGGCGTGGTGGGTGCGGCCGTCCCTCTCTGCTACGTGATCGGCTTTATCGTGGCCCTGCTGGTCGCCAACCAGTATAGCGAGATGTCGCGCGAGCTGCCCTCAAGCGGCTCGGCCTACACCTACGTGCGCGAGGGACTCAGCCCCCACTGGGGCTTCCTGACGGGCTGGCTGGGCCTGATCGCCGTCGCGGTTGGCGCTCCCTATTCCTTCGTCCTGATGAGCGCTAACATCCAGACCCTGGTGCTGCGCTGGTTCGGTCTGCAGGTCAGCTGGATCTTCTGGTTTGTGCTGGCGGTCGGTATCGTCTTCGCGCTCTGCTACACCGGCATTCGCCAGTCGCTGAGCGTGGATATGACCCTGCTGGCCTTTGAGATCGGCATCTGCCTGATCCTGGCGCTGCTGATCCTGTTCCATGTGGGCGCTCAGGGTGGGCTGAGCGCGGCCCCGTTTAGCGTCGGGCAGGTACCCAGAAACGGTGATCTGACGGTCGGAGTTATCCTTGCGGTGCTGAGCTTTATCGGCTTTGAGACGGCGGCTACGCTGGGCGAGGAGACCAGCAATCCTCATCGCAACATTCCACAGGCGGTCTTCGGCTCAATGCTGGTGGTGGGCGTCTTCTACGTGCTGATGGCCTACGTGGCGACGGTTGGCTATGGCATCAACAATATGGCCAGCGGTTACGCCAATGACCCTGCACCCTTCGATACGCTGGGCCGTCACTTCAGCGGCGGCCTATTCGCCAGTATCATCGATCTGGCCGGGACGCTCTCGTTCTTTAGCGCGGCCCTGGCCATCATCAACGGCGGCGCGCGCATCATCTACACCGTGGGACGTGACGGTCTGCTGCCACGCTGGACCGCCCTGACGCACGCCACACATCAGACGCCGATCGGGGCCGTCACCCTGCTCTGCGTCTTCGCCCTCGCCTGCGGCATCCCCATGGGCATCCTCATGACGCCCATTACCGCCTTCTCCTTCCTCGGCACACTGGACGCGCTCTTCATCCTCCCCATCTATATCCTGGTCAACATCGCCTGCGTCCGCTTCTTCTGGCGCCGGCGCCGTAACCAGTTCAAGCCCATCCGCCACCTGCTCATCCCAATCCTGAGCACCCTGCTGATGGGAGTCATCTTCGTCGCCGCCTTCGTCTCGCCGGGACCCGCTCCGCTCAGCTTCGTCCCCATCGTTGTCGGAGCCTGGATCGTCGCCGGCCTCATCATCCTCTGGCTCCTGCGTACCAGAATCACTACCATATCATAAGTTCGGTCCTTGCGACCGATTAACTATTCACACAGAGCGGAAGGCCGAACAACGCAGACCCTGCTCGCGCTCTTTCGCTCGCTTCAACAGAGGGAGGAACGAGCGCCAGCTTATCAGCTGCGATGAAATAGACCTTGCTGGCGATCTGAAATCCGGCCTTCTCAATCCCACGTTGAGAGGCCACATTCTCATGCTGATGGACGATCCAGAAACGCTCGTTCTCCTCCTCACATCGTAAAATATGTTGAAGCAAGCGGGGGTAGATGCCCTGACCGCGCCACGCGGGCAGCGTAATAAAATAATAAAGGTAGCGGTTTCCTATCGGAACCTCAAATTTAACCAGCCCACCACCAAATTCGGCCCGCCCGCCCGCCGACCAGCCAACAGCCACCGGAAGTGCCCCCATATATGCCAGATAGGCGCGATGACCCGCCCCCAACATGCTCATCACCGCCTCCTCAGTCGTTGCCATCAACCCGGCGAGCGCCGCGCTATCCACCGATTGCTCGATCACAAGATCGGCAAGCAGAGGCAAGGCGGGCAAAGAATCCTCCCTCCACCATGTCCACAACAATCCGGCCTGCTGTCCCAAAGTAAAGCTTCCCTGCTCCATCCGTATTTTGCTCTCTTTCATTAAAAAATGTAATTGTCATTGTACCATGAGCAAAAAAGCAAGAAGCACGTATAACACTCCCCGAAGGAAACAAGCACCCTCGTAGGTGCCGGGCTTGCCCCCAATACTTTCAACTTAAGGGCCCAAAGCATTGCTTATCACGTTAATTTGAGCTCAAAAGCGCCACATGTAATGTCTTCATTTCGCTTAAGTTGAAAGTATTGGGGCTTGCCCCGGCTTGTCGCGCAGCGACCCCGTTGATCATGTCCCCAACATGCTCGCCCTCACGTCCATATTCCACCAAAGGCATCCTCTCACCTTGACATAAGGGTATTTACCATGGTATTCTCAACATACAACCATGGTAAATACCCCCGTATTCCCAAAAAGGATGTAGAGAAAGGAGCGTTTGTATGCCATCCAGCAAGGATCGCCAGCGGATCGAAGTTCCGCTCTATCTCTATGAGCAACTGGCGCAGATTGCTCAGACAGAGGATCGCACGGTCACCAGCGTCCTTCACCAGTTGCTGTTTCAGGCGTTACAGAGCTATCAGCCGACATGGATACCCGCCAAACACCTCAGCCGCTTGAATGCATACGCGAAAAACGTACTTGCCCTGGCTCAAGAGGAGGCGCGCTCCTTCAACCACAACTACATCGGGACCGAACACCTGTTAGCAAGCCTGCTGCGCGAGCGCGACGGTCTCGCCTGCCTGGCACTGGAAAAACTGGGAGTTACGCTTGATCTCGTGCGCGCCGCCATCGAGGAGAAGATCGGACGTGGTCCCGAGCCTGTTCAGGGGGAGATTGATTATGTGCCGCGCGTCCGCAAGGTGCTCTCACTCTCTCTAGATGAGGCCGAGCGGCAGAGCAGCGCCTTCGTACGCAGCGAGCATATCCTGCTGGCGCTTGTACGCGAGGGCGGAGGCATCGCCGCCGATATCCTCGATACGCAAGGTGTGCTGGGAAAGGTGCGCGCACAGGTAGCCGAGCTTCTGGGACAATAGCACCATAACAACTTCGCATAAAAATAATAGGAAGAGGGAACCACCAACCAAAGTCTGGAGGAACCATCATGACAGATACCAGCCATATCTGGACCGGCAAGGCTCGCAGCTATAACCAGGCACGCCCGACACCTCCATCAGCCCTACTCGATCTACTGACGCAATTGATTGACACGCCACACCCCACCCTGGTGGTAGACCTGGGCAGCGGAACCGGATTGTCTACCGCGCTCTGGGGTGAGCGTGCCGATCGAGTGATCGGAATAGAACCCAATGCCGACATGCGCCAAGAAGCCGTCCGGACAACAGAGGGCCATCCCTACGCGGACCATATCGAATATCAGGAGGGGCTGGCGCATCAGACCGGCCTACCAGATGAGTGCGCTGATATAGTCACCGCCGCCCAGGCGTTCCACTGGATGGAACCAACCATCACCCTGGCCGAGGTTGCCCGCATCCTGCGACCCGGAGGGCTCTTCGCGGCCTATGACTATGATACGCCATTTGCCATCCACTGGGAACTTGATCGGCTCACACAGGAGATGACCAGGCACATAGTGGGGCTGGTCCAGCAGCGCGGCCTGGCCCGGACCCTCAAGATCTGGCCCAAAGATAAACATCTCGACCACATGCGCGAGAGCGGCCACTTCCGCTTCACACGCGAGTTGCTCCTGCACCACGTCGAGCACGGAGACGCGACACGCTTCATTGAGATGATGAGCAGCAATGCCTTCAGCAACCAGTTCCAATTCAGCGAACAAGAAAGCGGCCTGGAAAGCCTCAGCAGCGCGGCCACCCAATATATCGGACCCAAACCCATCCCCTGGTATATTAGTTACCGCGTCCGCATCGCCATCAAATAATCCTCGCCCCCAAAAGAAAACGCCTCGCGTAGGTGCCGGGCTTGCCCCGGCTTTGCCGCAACGCGGCCCGTTCCCGGGCGCACATGTTCTCCCAGCAAAGCCACCTTCCCAACAAAAATACATCAATGCGTTACATTGCGGAGATTAGAGTTTGTCTTATTTGCGTCCATGTATAATATGATTGGTGTCAGCTTTGACCTGCTATCCATAGGTATCGGAAAAAGTAGGGTTGGAAACAATAATACGAGAGGCAGATGGAGGAAATACCATGAGCAACGATACAGATAAGTGCGAACACCTGCGTAAGCTACACGATCGCCTGGTTGAGGAGATCAGAGTTTTGAAGGAGGATCTGCAGGCCGCGGAGGAAGAGGGGGTCAATCCAATTGAGACGGTACATATTGTGAAGAGCCTGCAGAAGACGCTTGCTACGATAACCATTGAATTGGAAAAGTGCCACGGCTAAACTGTGGCGATATCCGCCGTGAGAGAACATTCTCACGGCGGCATCTTCCTAGAGATTATTTAGCCGGGGTGGCGGCATCTTGCTTCTTATCATCGGAGGCATCTTGCTTCTTCGCGCCATAGGTGGCGCGCTTCTGTGCCAGTTCCGAGCGGGCGTATTTGGCCCGATCATAGGTGTGCTTGAGATCGCGGATCAGGCCATAGAGCTTGTAGATGGGCAGGTTGTAGGCCTTCTCCTGGCTAACCATGGCGCAGCGCGCGTAGCCACCGAAGCCGCGCTTGAAGGTGTAGACGCCCCAGTTGGGATCTTTGGGACCCTCTTCATCGCTAAGATCAACGGGGATGCCCATAAAATTGTAGTAGGTGCAGCCGTGCTCGCGTCCCCACTGGAGCCCGGTCCATTGCAGCAGGTGGTTGGGCATGACATTGCGGTGCTGGGCCGAAGAGGCGCCGTAGCGATACCAGCAGCACTTGCCGCTGCGCATCACGATGATGCCGGCGATCGGCGTACCTTCGTACTCGGCCAGGAAGAGGGCCGCCTTCTCCCCCGGCTCAAACAGGCTCATCATGTGCTCGAAGTGCTCCTGCGAGTGGACATAGAACTTGTCGCGCTCACCAGTCTCCTGAAATATTTTATGGAAGGCGCTCATATCCTCTGGACCGTGGCCCTGGCGGACAACAACACCTTTGCGCTTCGCGAGGCGGATGTTGTAGCGCCACTTCTCCTTCATCTGAGCCATCTGCTCCTTCTCGTCCGGATAGATGTCCAGCACCCATTCGTTGCGGCCGTGCAAGACGCTATCGCTGGCTTTGAAGCCGCTCTGCTGAAAGAAGCGCAGCCAGTCGGCATCATTGGCCTCGGCGACCGGATCAACCTTGATCATAAAGGCTTTGTGGCGGCGCGCCTGGCTGTTGACGAAATTCATCAGCAGCGGCAGGGCTGGCTCGTTGGCGCTGGCCGCGATAGGCCCACGGGGGACATAAAAATAATAGCTTTTGACTGTAGGAACGTATATTACCAGCACCATCATGGCCGCCCGAAGTTGATCTTGATCATCCAGCACGCCACAGTACAATGGCTTTGAATTGGCATGCTGGGCCAGTTCACCCCACTCGTACGTCTGGGTGATCGCTCCAAAGGGAGCGGTGGCAATAAAATCGTCCCACTGTTGCCGATCGGTAATCAAACATGCATTCATATTGTAAGCTTTCTATGGCTGTTTTCTCTCGTTGACTGATTTCGCGGATACAACTGGCTATCCTTACATTGAAATGTTCTTTAATAGAAAAGATAGAAAAGTTCCTTTTTTTATCGCCTCTAACAGTTGATAGATATCAGTGTATAAAAAAATGGCCACCAATAGCAGCTTTTAGTACTAAAATAGGAGAAAAAGATGAGGGGTTGGGGCGATTCCTCTATATTTCTTAACCATTTTTATGAGAGCGTGGTTGAGTTACGTCATGTTGAGGACACTTGCGCGCCCCCACACGCGCGTCCGCTACGCGGCCGCACTGTTTAGTAGTAGGTGGTGTAGCACAGTGAGCGCGGGCATCAGCCCGCGCTCACTGTGCTACACCACCTACTACTAAACAAGGGTACCAGCATGTATGTAGTCACATGCTGGCACCTCTGATTGGTAAAGGACAGTCCGATGCACAGATCTAGCGCTGTGGGTTGTTATTTGGTGATACCCGCTGCGTCGGAGAGTCGTACGGAGATGATGGTACCTGCTGCTGCGCATAGGGATCATTTACATTGTTCGCGGACCGCGTTGGCGGGCGCAGGTTGCCCTGGGAGGCCGCGGTGCTCATTGCGCTCACGGTAACCTCGGTACGATCCAGCATGCGCTTGGCGGCATCACGTCCACCAAGACCAAAGGCCAGGCCAAAGGCCAGGGCGGCACCGGCTACGATAGCGCCAAACAGCTCATTGAGCAGGGCGGGAGCAATATTCAACTGCTCCAGGGCGATCAGGACGGAGAAACCGATGATCGCGTAGCGGGCAATGTTGGCGAACACATTGGGATTACCAACGCGCGCGGCCCCAGTCGCTCCACGAACGATATCCGCGACAAACACGGCCAGCAGCGCACCCAGGAAGAGCACCAGGATGGCGACAAAAACGTTCGGGATAAAGGCAACGATGGTGTTCAAGACGTTACTGACGGCGGGCACGCCCAGGGCGTCGGCCGCGGGAACCAGGAAGATCAGCAGGATAAACCAGTATACGATGCGACCAAGCACACCGGCGGCATCCATGTTAACATTGAGGTTCTGCTCAAAGCGGCGCAGACCAATGCGATCACTCAGGCGATCAAAGCCGATCTTGCGCAACAGAAAGGTCACAGCCTTGGCGACAATAGAGGCGATAATCAGGCCAACCACTAAAATGACGATAAATCCAAGCAGCCGGGGAATAAAACTCAGAATCAGGTTGACCGCATTGGCCAGGGCACTGATGATCGCGGTTCCCCAATTGGTCACAACTGTCATGAAGGGAATCCTTTCTTAACAATACTATCCATTGATAACTACTAGCGCGCAATCAACCATCGCGCCAAAATTGATTAGGACATAATACAAATTATTTGTACGTGGCTGAATTGCACCAACCTTAGCTGCTTTTAATACGGGCTACACAATGAATAAGAATACAATTCCTAGACACACGTATAACAAAGTCTAATTATGGTGCATTATATACATGAGTATAATTTGTACTTCTGCTCGCACGAGGCGTGCTCGATGCAACATCTTTGCACAGACTATTTTTTGACTAATAGATGTGCTTTACGCTCGGCCAGACCGATACGGGCGATGAAGCCGGAAGGAAAGGCGAGGTAATCGCTCTCGATGCCATCACTAAAGATGACACCATTCTCAGGCATCTGCGATGTAATCACCAGTTCCTGACCGCGCTGCAGCTGTCCAAAAACCAGGTTGGCCTGTGAGACCCTGGATACGAAGGGCTCACGCACGGTAAACCAGGCCTGCTCGGACTCCCAGCCCAGAGCCAGTTGCTCGCTGCTCGGCGGCTGCGCACCTCCTCCTCCAAAATAGGAGGCCACCGACCATGCACCCTGGGTGATCGAACGAAACCAGCCGGTGCAGCCCGCGCCGGTGGAGACAATGATGCCGCTGGAGATCTGGGCCTCACTCTGACTCCCCAGCTGCAGCCGATAACGCGCCGAGGTATGGGTGCGTGGGCCGATAAAAAGATCATTGATGCCATACAGCACCTGCCCATCATTGAGGGCAGCTTTGACCATGGAGAGGCGCGTGACCTTGCCGCGCCCCTGCCGGAGACGCGCCACAGCTGAGCGCGCCTCCTCGTAGTGAAACGGGATCAACACCCCGTCCACGCGCCGAGGATCGGGATTGAGCGCCAGGATGGTCTGCGTGGTCAGGTACTTGGCGGTGTTAATCACCAATCCATCAGGACCCAGCGTGACGACCAGGTCGTGCTCATCAAACTGATAGGTGGAGAGGAACTCGCGCTCGATAAACTGCTGCTTGAGCTCCCCCGGCAGCTGCCGCTTCACACTGGTCAGCGCCTGCTGATATTGCTGATCCTCCAGTTCATAATCCTGGAATGGAATCTGATTCTGCTCCAGGTAGAAGCGCGCCTGCTCTTTCGAATTCAGACGGTAGACCAGTTCCTCTAGAGCTGTCTTCTTCGTCACTACTATAATGCGCTCAATCTCAGACACAGCTTATCCTCTCTTTCTTTCATAAGCCGCATAAGAATGCATCTGGCTCTCGTTTTGCTGGCGGGCTTGTGCGCCCCCGCACAGGCGTCCGCTGCGCGGCCGCACTGGTTTTGTATGTTTGGTGCAACAGGGGCGCATCCGCGCCCCTGTTGCACCAAACATATTATGGGCTGTTGGGCACCGCCGCCTGCTTGCATCAACTATTATGGGCTGTTGGGCATCGCTGCCTGCTTGCATCAGTTGTTATAGGCTGTTGGGCACCGCCGCCTGCATGTATCAATTGTTATGGGTTGTTGGGCACCGCCGCCTGCTTGCATCAACTATTATGGGCTGTTGGGCACCGCCGCCTGCTTGCATCAACTATTATGGGCTGTTGGGCATCGCTGCCTGCATGCATCAACTGTTTATGGGCTGTTGGACATCGCAACCTGCAGGCGTTTTTGTATTGGTGCAGCAGGCGCGAATGCGCCTGCTTGCACCAATACAAAAACCAGTGCGGCCGCGCAGCGGACGCCTGTGCGGGGGCACTCACGTATCCCCGCGATAACAAGAGTCACGGCACGCTTTAATAAAAAAACAGACATGCCGACATCATGTCATGATTACTACAAGAAATCGCAGATCAGCCATTGAGAAGTTGCTCAAGGATCTCGGAGGTGATGGTCAGATTACCGATCTTGTGGGCATTGTCGGCGAACTGGCGGAACGCGAGGGCGAGCAGTTGCGGCGACGCCAGTTCCCGATAAGGGGTCAGGCGGATGCGTGTGGCCTCGGCCTCGAACTCGGCCTCCTGGCGCGCGTTTTCACCTTTGAGGCCCACTAGCTCCCTGCGGCTCTGCTCCAGCGCGATAGAGGTCGACAATTCGTTCTGCTTGATCTTGCGCTCCTGCTCAACCGCCTCGGCCCGGCGTGAGTAGATGGCCTGGTCGGCCCGCTGCTGCAGGGCCTCGCGCTGCTCCGCCTCCAGTGCCTTGGTGATCTCCGGTGTTGCTTTAAGCGTCGTATAGAACAGGCTGACACAGGCGATGCCCAGTTGGGTCAGCGCCTGCTCATTACGCAGGCGCTCAAAGACGTTCCCCGCCAGCATCTCCGAGCTGCGCAAAGCATCCTCCAGCGCCAGCCGCTGCAGCAGGTTGCGCGTGTGCATCTGCACGATATTGACGATACGCTGATTGAGCTTTGCCGGATCTTCGCTGCGATAGTTGTGGGTGCGCGGATCAATCGTAAAGTTTAACAGCTGCGAGATGGTAGTGGGGTCGATCACTCGATAGGTAATCTGCCCCTGCACGATAACCGCCTGGAAGTTACTGGTAATCTCGTTAAAGATGAAGGGGGCATCTACCGTTGACAGCGGCACCCGTGTAATGGTTGTGCTGGGTCCCCAGTACCAGAATGAACTGCCCGCCCCCTCATGCACGATGCGGCCATTAGCATAAGCGAAAATGTACTCGGTCGGTTCAGCCTTAAAGTATGAAAACAGAGCCATAACGTTCCTCGTTTCATTGCTACCCGGTCACACTCAACTGACTTAGTGTATATATAACACTAAGTACTGTACATGATCGCCTGACGAAAGTCAACCCTTTTGACACATGCACATAACATTTGCGGACACCAAACGATGAGTTAGTGGAACCAATAAAAAGGTATTTTTCATTATTAAAATTTTTTTGAAGAAAGAAGACGGTGCAGCCTATGCAACCTGCACAATTGTCAAGCGCATCGCCTATCGCACATCTGTTTCAGAAGAATGCACCAATTATTCTGGCGTTCTACAGGAAGCGCGGTGTGCAGGCAGAAGATGCGGAAGATCTGCTGCTGGAAGTTTTTACCGCGGCGATCGAAAATCCCAGGCTGATAACGTTGCCAGAAAACGAGCAGCTGGCCTGGTTGAAACGGGTAGCACATAATAAGCTGGTGGACCACTATCGCCGCCAGTCGTATCGGCAGACAACTCCCCTGGAAGCCAGCTATCATCAGCTCTTTGAGAGCGATGAAGAGGCTCCGGAGTTTACGGCACTGCGTCAGGAGAGCCATGAGGAGCTCCGACACCATATCTCACAGCTGCCCACGGAGCACCAGGAGATACTCCGGCTGCGCTTCACTTATGATATGCCATCCAAGGAGATCGCTCGGCTGCTGAGCAAAAGCGATACGGCGGCTCGCGGCCTGCTATGGCGAGCGGTTACCCTATTGCGCAATGTCTATGGAGAGAAGCAGGGGAGGGAAAGATGAAGCCAGACAATAACAGTAAGCTTACTGCGGCAAATATCGAAGAAAAGATTCAGCAGGTATTCCAGTCCAGAGGTCAATCAGGTACCTCAGCATCCCTTGATGAAACGGTGCTTCAGGATCTCTATCAGACATTGTACCGTGGTGATGAGGCCATTATGGAGCGTACGTGGCACAGGTTGGCGCAGCGCTATCCCTTAATCGAGCAGTCGGACGATACGACGCAAGCCGCGTCAGATGTTAGGACCGTCATCACTTTTCCACAACCAGGGACATCTCGTTCCCAGCCGACGCCAAAACGTCCACCACAGCGCTCAAGAACGCGCACGCTGAGCGTCTTGATGCTGGTCGCCGCCTGTCTCTTAATCATTGGTGGTAGCCTCATTTTGTTTACCCAGTACCAGAAACCTACCCAGCCGGCCGCGCCACCCCAAAAAGGCCCCTTACAGTTTTTTGACCGGCAGGGGAAACTGATCTACCAGATCGATAGCCATAATAAGGTCACGGTGGGGAATACACCGCTCACCAGGGACTTTATGAACTATTCGCTGGACAAGCTGGCCACCGATCTGCACGTCAAAAGAGCCGACCTACCAGCTATGGGACTCAAGGTAACGACCACGCTGGACATGCAGCTACAGACGCAGGCATATCAAAAGGCGCAACAGACGATCGCTCAGACCCGGCAAACCCATAACATCGGCGACGCCGCCGCGGTCGTGCTGGACTATCACGACGGCTCCATCCGTGCGCTCTTTGGCAATCTCAATACCCAGTACTCGGGGTACAATGTCGCCACACTGGAATCACGCCCCCTGGCTTCAGCCTTTAAGCCCATCACCTATCTCACCGCGTTTGAACGTGGTATCAGCCCCGGCGAGGTCGTCGATGATGCGCCCCAGAGCTTTCCATCCAACGATAATGGTGATCCGGCCTATTCACCACTTGATTACGGCATGAGCTATCAAGGCCTGATATCGTATCGCCAGGCATTACAACACAATAGCAACATCCCCGCGGTTCAACTTCTGACCCGCACCAAACTGGATCCACTACTCAAGCAGGCACAGGCACTCGGTCTGCATACACCTCCACCACAACATACAGGCTATTCCGCTGCCCTGGGTACATTTGGAGAGACCGTCTTGAATGTGACCGCCGCCTATGGCACGATCGCCAATCAGGGGATCTCCGTTACACCCCATACTATAGAGCAAGTAACCGATTCCAGTGGCCACGTACGCTATCAGGCCTCGCATCTCGGCAGGCGTATCATAAAGCCCGGCACGGCCTTTATGATCACAGACATCCTGAGCGATCAGCAGGCGCGCACTGAAGTATATGGAAAGTGTAGTCCGATTTTTCTCTACTCTGCATCCAGAGAGCAGTGCCAGATTGATCAGCCCGGAACTATATATCCGGCCGCCATTGAGACGGGCGAGAGCGCAATCGTCCACGATACCTGGACCATTGGCTATACCACCGACTACGTTGCTGGTGTCTGGGCAGGCAATGATAATTATGAGCCAATGAAAGGAACTGTTATAGCCACCGATGGAGCGGGCCAGATCTGGCACGACACGATGCAGTTGGCCGAGCAGGGCCTCCCCATCAAACAGTTTCCAGGACCGCCCTCGGATGTGGTAAAAAAAACCGCCACCTATCATGGCGTCACCACCACCGATTGGTACCTGAAATAGCCGTTGAGCAAGAGCAAGGGAGCCGCTAGAGTGAAAATCCTCCCTCTAGCGGCTCCCTTGATTTGTCACGGGCCGGGAACTGAGTCGGTGGCGGGGTAGTAGGCGAGATGAGAGAGGAATTGCCTGGCATCTTCGGTGATCTCTTTACGCTCTTGCAGGTCAAGGTGTCGCAGACCCAGCACGCTCGGTCCCATGCGCGGATTCGAGCGCAGCGTCTGCTCATGCTCGATCAGGAAGTTCCAGTAGAGGACGTTGAAGGGACAGGCGTCGGGTCCGCTACGCTGCTTGCACGAGTAGCGGCATCCATTGCAGTAATCGCTCATCTTGTTGATGTAGTTGGCGGAGGCGATATAGGGCTTGGTGGCCGTATAGCCATCGTCCGAGTTCATGCCCATGCCGACAACGTTGGGCAGCACAACCCAGTCGTAGGCATCAACGTAGCAGGAGAGGAACCAGTTAGAAACCTCGTAGGGATCGATACCCGAGAGCAGGCAGAAGTTGCAGATGACCATCAGGCGCTCGATATGGTTGGAGTAGCCAGTATCCAGCACGCGCCGCGCGATATGCTGGACGCACTTCATGTCCGTCAGACCATCCCAGAACATCTGCGGCATACGCCGGTGACCGTGCCAGCTATTAGCGTGGCGCAGACCCGGCATCTGCTGCCAGTACTGCCAGTACATAAATTCGCGCCACCCCAGGATCTGGCGCACAAAGCCTTCGACCGACTGGATAGGTGCCCTATGCTGATAGTAGGCGACCTCGGCCGCCTGCACCGCGTCCAATGGGTCGAGCAGGCCAATGTTAATATAGGGCGAGAGCTGCGAGTGATAGAGGCTGCTGGATTGCGAACTCATCGCATCTTCGTAGGGACCAAAATCGGTCAGGCGCTCGGCGATAAAGGTCTTCAATAGATGCTGCGCCTGCTCATGGGTGACTGCCAGATCAAAGTCGCGCGCGCTCCCCACACCATGATCCATGCTTTCAACCAGGCCGATAACATCGCGCGTGATAGCATCGGGCTGAAAGGTTGGGATCGCTGGTACATGCAGATGGGCAGGTAGACCCTGGCGATTGAGCTTATCATAATTCCACTGCCCGCCAGTTGGTTCGCCGTTATCGTCCAGCAGGATTCCATAGTGGCGACGCATGGCGTGATAGAAGTGTTCCATGACATAACGTTTGCCCGGCTGGGGCCGAGGGATAGGATTGTAGAACTCGATCAGAAACTGGCTGTTGGGCAGGACGGCTACAGAGACTCCCAGTTCTGCGGCTAAACGCTTTTGCTGGAGCTGACGAGTATCATATTCGCTGGCCGCCATGGTAAGCAAGCGCACTGGCTGCTGGCGCCTGACATGATCGAGCAGGCCAGATATAAAACTATCCGACCGTAAGAGCTCCACCTGGTAACCTCTGACGCGCAGGCGTTCAGCGTAATGACGCATCGCGCTGAGTAAGAGCACAATCTTCTTGCGTTGATAGGGCAACTGACAGATGCGCTCACGACTCTCAATCAGCACCACATAGATATCTTCACGCGGATAATCCTTCTCCGCCTCACGTAAAGCGGGATGATCCAACAATAGTTGGTCGCCAGGAATCCAGACGGAAACGACCTGCTTTTTCATGCAATCTCCCCTCACCGTCCATTTACCACAAATGACAATCTCCGATCCCCCCTTCTACTGACACCATTATGTTTTTGGTAATGTCTATATGATGCTTTCCCTTCCCATGACAGGTAAAAAGTCAGCCCATCTCCCATATCATGCGGCCTCGTTGCATGCCGCTATCGCTAAACTGGTTGACGGCAACCAGCACACATGCTCTCACGACCAATCAAAATGGATGATCGATGGTTACAAATATACTCAAGCAATCGTTATCACAACAGGAGGCGTGCTCAAAAATTGTCCAAAGAGCTGAGCTTCGTTTCTTTATGCCCGCCTCATACGTATTAAAAAAAGAGCTTATCATTTACATCCACGTGCTCGCTCTTATTCATTAGAAGGTAATCGAGAGGCATCGAAGATTTGCTGGCAGTTCCTGTCAGATAACTTTGACAGACAAAGGAGGTCACAGAGTGCCAAATCAGCCCTATTCATACAATAATGATCCACGTAATGATCCACGACAAAATTACCCGAATCAGCAGGACTCCTATCCTTACCAGGATTATGATGCGGAGACCGAACAGAATATCAATGCCAGGGGAGCCTACGTGCGCAGCCAACAACAGAACTATCAGGATCCTTCCGGCAACCAGGTCCAGCAGCGCCGAGAGGTGTACCGCGACTTCAACCAGAGCATGATCAATACCCGCTACTGGATTACTTCATTGATCTACTTCCTGCTGGGCGTGCTGGAGGTTGTGCTGGGACTGCGCTTCCTCTTCCGGCTCTTTGGCGCCAGCGAGGGAAGCCCTTTTATCAGATTCCTGTACGATCTCAGCCATCCCTTTGTCTACATTTTTAATGGCATCTTTAATGATCAGACCATCGGGAGCACCGGCGTCTTTGAGGTCTCGACCATCCTGGCGATGCTGATCTACGCCTTGATCGCCTGGGGAATCGTTTCCCTGGTGCGTGTCATCTTCTTCGCGAACGTGCCCAGCCGCCGCGAATATATCTCAACCCGCCGCCAGGGCCGCTTATAATCCCTATCATACCGATTATGTAACCGCTGCATCGTGATTGTGCAGCGGTTATCTTTTGCACCTTTCCTGGCCGTGCACCATTTATCACTCCCTTGCTCCGTGCGCCAATATCGTTACAATTACATATAGGACATAGCATTATCCAACGAAGCAGAAGGAATGAAGCGATGACGACAGATCAGCAAAGCTTACAATTAGCACGCCAGGCGTTTGAGGAGGGAGACGGCATCGTGCGCCTGACCCCGACCTGGGTGCCACGCGTTTTCTGTATACCGGGTCGCCGCCTGCGGCTGCATCCCGACGACCTGTATGCCTTCGGGGCGCGACGCGGGGGCATCGATGAGCGCTGGCTCGCCTCGACGGTACACGCCGATAATGGTCCTCTGACCAGCGAGGACGAGGGCCTGAGCTTTATCGCCGTGGCCGGTCAGAAGGTGCTGCTGCGCGATGCCCTGGATCTACTGGGAAAAGAGGTGCTGGGTGAGGAGGCGATCGAGCGCTATGGCGGCTGGGTCATGTTCAGCAAGTTCTTTGACAATATGCAGCCGCTGCCCTTCCACCTGCATCAGAACGATGAGCGGGCCGCCGACGTTGGTCGCGTTGGCAAGCCCGAGGCGTATTATTTCCCGGCCCAATATAATTTCTCCCTCAACGCCTTCCCATATACCTTTTTCGGCCTGGAGCCCGGTACAACTAAAGACCAGGTTGTCGCGTGTCTGAAGCGCTGGAACGAGGGAGACAACGGCATCCTTCAGCTCTCCAAAGCCTATCGCCTCTCTACCGGCACCGGCTGGGATGTGCCGACCGGCATCCTGCACGCGCCAGGGACACTCTGCACCTACGAGCCGCAGCGCGCCAGCGACGTCTCCTCGATGTGGCAGTCCCTGATCTCCGACTCTCAGATCATCGATCGCTCCATGCTGGTGAAGGATGTCCCTGAGAATAAATGGGAGGATTACGACTACCTGCTGTCGCTACTGGACTGGGAGGGCAATGTGGATCCGCAGTTTAAGGAGCGGCGCTTCCACACGCCGATCGAGGCCCGTCCCGTGGAGGAGATGCGGGACGCCGGCTACGATGAACGATGGATCGTCTATGGCAGCGAGTTCTTCAGCGCCAAAGAGGTGACGCTCCAGCCCGGTCGCAGCGTCACCCTGCGCGACGCCGGCGCGTACGGCCTGATCTGTGTGCAGGGCTACGGCCGCATCGGCCCGCATCCCATCTCAGCCCCATCTCTAATCCGCTTTGGCGAACTGACCGAGGACGAGTTCTTTGTCTCGCGACCAGCCGCGCAGCAGGGCGTTACCCTCACCAATCACAGCTCAAGCGAGCCGCTGGTGATCCTCAAACATTTCAATCCGGGCAACCCTGAGATGCCCCGTCCGTAAATTCATCATAATCATCATAATCGTCGTCGTAGGTGCGCCCCTCGCGGGCGCTTCCTGTTCCCAATCGAAAATACCCAATGGAGCCAAACACACACATGAGCACAGCACAAACATCGCTCCCACCAGGACCAAAGGGACTCCCTTTCATCGGTAGCCTGCTGGACTTTCAACGGCGACCTTTGCAGTTTTTCCGGGACCTTGAACGTACCTATGGAGGGATGGTCACCGTTATGGTTGGCAAGCAACCGGTCCTCCTCTGCTTCCGCCCGGAACATATCCGCTATTTTCTGGTTGAGAATCCGCGCAACTTTATCAAGCCGGGGACCGCGACCGGCGCGGGCCTGAAGCTATTTCTGGGGGATGGTCTGCTGACCATCGATGGTGAGCAGCATCGTCAGCAGCGCCGTCTGGTGCAGCCGGCCTTTCATAAGCACCGGGTCGATAGCTATGCGACGACGATGACACGCTACGCCCAGGAGACGGTCGATTCCTGGCAACCAGGCACAGTGGTCAACATGGCCAGCGAGATGCAGTACCTGACCCTGCGCATCATTACCAAAACGCTGTTCGATGTCGATTCGATCGAGCAGACCAGGCAGCTAGGGCGCGCCTTCGACGCGGTGATCAGCAGTGGTCCCCAGCGTTCAGCCGTCATGGGACGGCTGCTCCCGTCTTTCTCGGCGCGGCAAGAGCGCGAGCGTGAGGAGGGAGCACGCGTCATCGATACCTTTGTCTACGGTCTGATAGAGCAACGGAGAAAGATGAACCAGGATACCGGCGATGTGCTCTCGATGCTGCTGGCCGCCCAGAAGAACGAACCCGGATCCATGTCGGATAAACAGATCCATGATCACGTGCTCACCTTTGTGGCCGCTGGTCATGAGACGGCCCAGAATACCCTGGCCTGGACCATGTACCTGCTCTCGCAGCATCCCCATGTGCGCGCCCGCCTGCTGGCCGAACTGCAAACGGTGCTCAATGGACGTGTTCCTACGCTGGAAGACCTGGCGCAGCTCCCCTACCTGGAGGCCGTTATCAACGAGGCCTGGCGCTTCTATCCTCCCGCGTGGCGCCAGGCCCGCATGGCTATCGAGGATTTTGAGCTGGACGGCTACCACATTCCGGCTGGCACCATCGCCATCCTGAGCCAGTGGGTCGTCCATAACCTGTCCGACATCTGGGGTGATCCGGAAAATTTCCGGCCCGAGCGCTGGGACAGGCAGTCGGGCCAGCAGATTCCGCAAGGAGCCTACTTCCCGTTTGGACTGGGTCCGCGCATCTGTATTGGTATGCCCTTCGCCCAACTCGAAACAAAGCTCCTGCTGGCCACCATCCTGCAGCGCTATGTTCCACAGCTGGCGCCCGGGGCACGCGTGGTCTTCCAGCCGCTGGTAACGCTGCGTCCCAGATATGGGATGCCGATGCACCTGGATACCAATGATACGCTCACTCGCGCGCTTCAGGCGGTCTAGCCTCATCACAAACCGGACGGGATGCGCTGCATTGACTGATAATGGAGCGGATCTCGTTCTGGCAACCTTCAAGCGCATAGCGCATACGCAGGATAGCCTCTGAATCGCCATGCCGGACGGCGCAAGGCCAGCCTTGCTCTACGACGCGGGTCAAATCACTGAGCTCTTCCTGTAGAAAACTGACCTCGGGCAACGTCGTATACGAGGGAACGGGACGCGCGTAGCGCTCCCAGAAAGCGGCGAGCCAGTCCTCCTGGCTGGCCAGTTCTTTGCGACCCCGTTCGGTCAGGGAGTAGATGCTGCGTCCGACCTGCTTCTGTACCTGAATCAAGCCCTCGTCCTGCAGTAACTGTAACGTAGGGTAGACGTTGCCCGGACTGGGAGAATACTTACCGTAGGTACGCTCCTCAAACCACTTGATAATCTCATAACCATGCCTGGCGAAATGCCGCAGTGCCTCAAGCAAGAGGTAACGCAACATGCCTCGCTCCAGGCGCTCCTTACGCCCATGATGGTGATGTTCCCCACCCCCTTCCCCTCGCGCATCCCCGCCACGCCACGAATAATGATGGCGACGGTAGATATACTCCTCATGCCTACCTCCTCCAGGTTGCCTCCCTCCACCATGATGGTATACGTTTTCTTTCATGTAAAGTCCCTTTCATTACTATACCGTCATTAAGCATAAGCACTGCATCCATGACCAGTCGCACCGGCGCGACTGTTTCGACAGGGTATTCAGGGCGATAGAAAAGTCACATTCAGCTGGGTCAAGGGGCGGCTAGCCCCTTGCGGGGCGTGGGCGAGCATGCCGGGGGCATGATCAAGTCCCCACCCTCTCCCTCACCGGCGCCGAAGGCGGCAAAAATACTTTTTAATAGCCCTGCAGGGAATTAAAGGGGCTTGCTATTTCTTCTGAAGAAGATATATCCTTAGCAGCGGTATGTCAAGCGTATACGTATAATTTCTACGAAGATAGCAATTTTCCGTTAAAAATGTGACGCAAATACAGAAATTGAAGATCTTTTTAGCTGAATTGCCTGATGATGGTAAACTGAACCTTTGAAGCTAGACAGGCTATCGGGTTCATAGCGTCCAAAAACAGGTTAAATATATTGTTCGTGGATTATTTATCCTGCCAATAATTTTGCGCCGTGAGTATATTCTTGCATCTCAACGTGATTATCTGCTACAATGAATGTGGTCATGAAACGTTGTGAACAAGAAGCGGCTGGCATGTGCCAGCATAAAGCAATTTGATACAACCAGTGTCGTCCCTGACTCGAATCTCTATGGTGTATACTCTTGTGAGCAAGAGCAGGGCCCAGATACTCCACAAAAAGGACCCAATACGCCAGATCGATCTCGATAACACAGATATCGTACTGGAGTAGTTGCCAGATAAACAAGCATCAAATGATGCCTGGATAATAGCTTGGAGGTAAAAGTGAGCGACAATCTCGAAAAAAAGCCACCCGTTACCACTACTGATGCCGGTATTCCTGCCACCAGTGATGCGCATTCTCTCACGGTAGGCCCCAACGGACCTATAGTCCTGCAGGATCACTATCTGATCCAGAAGATGGCCCAGTTTAACCGAGAGCGCGTGCCTGAGCGTGTGGTGCATGCCAAGGGAAGTGGCGCGTTCGGCTATTTCGAAGTTACAGCGGACGTCACACAATGGACGAGCGCGGCCTTCCTCAATCAGGTCGGCAAGCGTACCCCAATTCTGGCACGCTTCTCCACTGTAGCCGGTGAGTTGGGATCGGCGGATACAGTGCGCGATCCACGTGGTTTCGCCATCAAATTCTATACTGAAGAAGGCAACTACGACCTGGTCGGCAACAACACACCAATCTTCTTTGTGCGCGATCCTTCAAAGTTCTCGGATTTCATCCATTCGCAGAAGCGCATGCCAGATTCAGATATGCGCAGCAATAACGCGCAATGGGATTTCTGGTCCCTCTCGCCGGAAGCGATGCACCAGGTGGCGTTCCTGATGACGGATCGCGGTATCCCCCGAACTTATCGCCATATGAATGGTTATGGTAGCCACACCTTCATGTGGATCAATAAGGGCGGGGAGAAGTTCTGGGTCAAGTATCACTTCAAAACCGAGCAGGGCATTGAGAACTTTACCGATTCCGACGCCAAAGCTATGGTCGCCGAAGATCCAGATTTCCATCGCCGTGACCTGCGCGAGTCGATCGAGAAGAAAGACTTCCCCGTCTGGCGCCTGGAAATGCAGATCATGCCATTTGAGGACGCGGCCAACTACCGCTTCAATCCCTTTGATCTGACCAAGGTCTGGCCACACAGCGATTATCCACTCATCGAGGTTGGTCGCATGGTGCTGGATCGCAATCCAGAGAACTTCTTTGCCCAGATGGAGCAGGCATCGTTCGAGCCCGCCAATATGGTCCCCGGCATCGGACCCAGCCCGGATAAGATGCTGCTTGGCCGTCTGTTCAGCTATCCCGATACCCATCGCCATCGCATTGGAGCCAACTACCTGCAGTTGCCGGTGAATCAGCCGCGTAACGAGGTGCATAGCTACAATAAGGACGGCGCGATGCGCTATCGCAACAACGGCAACCAGCCCGTCTACGCCCCCAACAGCTATGGTGGCCCACAGGCCAATCCCAATATCATCGAGCCCAGCTGGGAGTCCAACGGTGAGCTCGTGCGCAGCGCCTACACGCTGCACGCGGAAGACGATGATTTCGGGCAGGCTGGCACCCTCTATCGCAAGGTGCTGTCGCAGACCGATCGCGACCATATGGTCGACAATATCGTGGCCCACATGAGCAAGGGCGTCGAACCGTTCATCCAGGAGCGAGCGATCAAGCTGTGGCTCCAGGTTGATAAGGATCTCGGTAGCCGCATCGCCCAGGGTCTTGGTGCCACAGTCGTCATGCCAGCCGGGGAGACCCAGGAGGCTCAGCGCTCCTAAAATCTGAAACTCTGTGATGAGTGAGACGAAAAGAAGGGCGACCCAACCGCGTGGTTGGGTCGCCCTTCTTTTCGTCTCACTCATCACAGACCGGCTATCCGACCTGACTCGGCTGCGGCTGCTCGACTGCGGGAGCCTCTTTTTTAGCTGAGGACTGGTATTTTCCGGGCCAGCCAGGGAGGAAGATCGAGAGCAAGATGGCGACGAGGGCGATGATAAAGGTGGCCATATAGGCATGCTCAAGTCCGGTAATATACTGGCTCTGGAACTGGTGGATGCCGTTGAGAACCGTCTGACGTACGGGCGGGGGCAGCTTTGAAATGTCACCGCCGCTCGGGATGTTCTTTGGCATGCTGATCGTAATGGCGGCGGTCAGAATAGTCGCCAGGACGGCCACGCCGATCGACTGCATGGTCTGACGCGTCGCCTGCACCAGCGGGGTGGCGCGGTTGAGACGCGACAGGGGCACATCGAGCAGAGCCGCGATCTGGCTGTTCTGGATGATCAGGCCCACCGCCAGACCGCGCAGGACCAGCAAGAAGATGATGAAGTTGATGCTGGTGTCGATCTTGATCTGTGAGAACTGATAGGTGTTATAGGCAATCAGGATAAATCCGAGGACGATCGGCACGCGCGGTCCGATGCGATCGGCGAGGCGCCCGGCGATAAAGCTGGAAAAGGCCGACGCGATCGCCAGCGGCAGCAGGATCAAACCAGCCTGAAACGCGCTCTGGCCGCGCAGGATCTGCAGGTAGAGCGGCAGCAGGAATTCCGCTCCAAAGAGGGCGATAGTACCAACCATGCTGGCGACGTTGGCGATAGCAAAGCTGGGAATGCCAAAAAGGCGCAGGTCCATCAACGGGTCGGGCATGCGCAGTTCGACGATGGAGAACACGGCCAGAGCCAGCAGTCCAATTACCAAACCGGCAATGACGCGCGGATCGGTCCAGCCGGAGCCTTGCTCACCGGCGATCGAGGCGGCGAACAGGATGGAGCCAAAGCCCAGGGCCGACAGGATGATGCCGGGAATGTCGGCACGCACCTTCGCGGAGCCCGGAGCCTCGCGCAAGAAGAGCGTCCCAATCGTCAGACCAATAATCCCGATCGGGAGATTCAGGAAGAAGATCCATGACAAAAGGTCACGATCAACCAGCCAGCCGCCCAGCAGGGGTCCAATAGCGGGAGCGAAAACCAGCACAATGCCAAAGATGCCAAAGGCGGCCCCACGCTCACGAGGCGGAAAAGCCCGAAAGAGCAGCGCGGTCCCCAGCGGCAGCGAGATACCACCGCCAACGCCCTGGATGGCGCGGGCGCCAATCAAAAAGGCCAGCGAGGGCGCGAAACCACAGAGCAACGACCCCAGCACAAACAGCGCCAGTCCAAGCAGGTAGATACGCTTCACGCCAAAGCGATCACCCAGGAAACCTGACAGCGGCGTCGCGATACCCAGCGCCAGCGTATACAGGCTGATCACCCACTGCGACTCACTGGTCGAGACCGAATAATGCTGCTGCAAAGACTTCAGAGCTACGTTAATGACGGTTGAATCCAGAATCACCATAAACAGGCCAAACACCACAGTTGCCAGCACACGCCACTTATAGCCGGCATCACCAGCATGCTGAGATCCTGGCGAGAACTGTGCATTCTCTTCCATGCCCGTCCTCCTTATCATACGATAAATAACTAACAACAAAGATAAGCATTTTTTATGCCACACCAAGGACGAATGACACTAATGCTTGCGGGTAACTTTTAAAAATTTATTTATCATTTGATAAATAAATTTACTACAGAAATATAGAATCTAGCGCTGCAATTGTCAAGGCTCTAATATTAGAGAGTATTTGACTTGCGTCATGGTGGGGGCGCTCACGCCTCCTGGAAAAAGTGTGTCTAACACCCCACAATCGGAACCGCCGTCGGTGGATCGCTCACGCCATTCCTGTTCGGCTTATTGATCCAAACCAATAACCCCTGGATCGTCTTTGATGGCTTCCTGCTCGGCGCCGTACTGATGGTAGCGGCTGGCGCCGTCGCGGTCTTCTTCGGTATCGATGCCGAAAGGAAATCGCTGGAGAGCGTGGCCGATCCCCTCTCAGCGGCGAAAAGCCATAGTGCAGGCGCCGCTGGCAAGGGTTCCCTTCCGCAGAAAAGTATGGGGATGCAATAGGAGATATCAAGTGGCGTAAACCTAAAGGGCGTTCGCATTCGCGAACACCCTTTAGGTTTACGCCAAAATAGGCACTCTGGTATTGACAATTATCAATTTATAGTTAATACTCTTAGAAAGAGTGTTTAGGTGCCAAAACAATTTCTAGTTATTCAACTTCAATTGTTCCCCAATGCTCTTGTCTGTTATTTGTCAGCACTGATGCAAACATACCCGTACGGCTTATTTGACTCCGCTGTAAGTACAGCAATATTCTGTACGGGCATTATGAAAACATGTTTTCATGATGTACGTATGTTATTGCGTCTGCGGAAAGGAAGCCGTTTTGCGCAAATTTTTACTCTCCTTCTATTTGATGGCTGCCCTTCTACTTACCATGGCGGCCACTACTACCAGCGCATTTGCTCAGGCCAGTAACGTGCGATCCTTTACTTCTCATCATGTATGTGGCGCTGTCGCAGCGGGCAACGTTCATTGTAATGCGGTCCAGATCGATAGCAAAGGTGGAAAGACAACGCCCAATGCCTCTCCTTCTGGTCTCAATCCCACGGATCTGCAGTCGGCCTACAAACTGCCTTCATCAACGGCTGGTAGCGGCCAGACGGTTGCGATCGTGGACGCCTACAATGATCCCAATGCAGAATCAGACCTGGCGGTCTATCG
This sequence comes from Dictyobacter aurantiacus, assembly GCF_003967515.1. Taxonomy (GTDB): domain Bacteria; phylum Chloroflexota; class Ktedonobacteria; order Ktedonobacterales; family Ktedonobacteraceae; genus Dictyobacter; species Dictyobacter aurantiacus. The sequence goes on from NZ_BIFQ01000002.1 coordinate 323,708, forward strand.
CAGCCAGTTTGGTCTGCCTGCCTGTACAACGGCCAACGGTTGTTTCCGCAAAGTGGACCAGAATGGTGGTACAAAGTATCCACGTGGAAACAGTGGTTGGGCGGAGGAGATTTCGCTCGATCTGGATATGGTGAGCGCGATCTGCCCTAACTGCCATATCCTGCTGGTTGAGGCATCGAGCTCTTCCTTCACTAATCTGGGAACCGGCGTCAATACCGCCGTCAACCTGGGCGCCAACACCATTAGCAATAGCTACGGTGGCAACGAGTCCAGCAGCGAGACCAGCTATGCATCCTACTACAATCATCCAGGACACGTCATTACAGCCAGCTCCGGCGACAATGGCTATGGTGTAGAGTCGCCAGCCGCGTACAACACGGTGGTTGCGGTTGGTGGTACCTCTCTCTCGAAGAGCAGCAACACCCGTGGTTGGAGCGAGACGGCCTGGAATGGTGCGGGTAGCGGTTGTAGCGCGTATATCACCAAGCCCTCCTGGCAGAAGGATAGCGGCTGTAGCCGTCGCACCGTCGCTGACGTCTCAGCGGTTGCCGATCCCAACACCGGCGTCTCGGTCTATGATACCTACGGTCAGGGGAGCGGTTGGATGGTCTTTGGTGGCACCAGCGTGGCATCTCCCATTATCGCCAGCGTCTATGCCCTGGCCGGCAATGCCAGCAGCGTCAACGCCGCCCAGTCGCTCTACAGCAACACCGGCAGTCTGTTCGACGTCACCAGTGGCAGCAACGGCTCCTGCGGTGGTAGCTACCTGTGCACAGCAGGCTCAGGATATGATGGTCCCACTGGTCTTGGCACCCCCAATGGTACCGGAGCCTTCTAAGCATCTCAACAGAACCGATCTTCTCTTTAAGAAGAAGAATGCCAGCCTGGGCCTCCAGGCTGGCATTTTTATGCCCCCTGGATAGTATGGCCGACGCCGAGCGTCCTGCCTTAGCGACTAGCGCCGATCAAGCAGCCAGCCTTCGAATTGAGCCACGGTCCGCTCCAGTTCTTCAGTCTGCAGACACAGCTGCAGCATGGCGCCTTTGAAGAAAGACATCATCGCGTGGGCGGTCAAGGCCGGGTCAAGATCAGCCCGGAAAAGCCGCTGATTGATCCCCTCTACCAACACGTTGATCAGATACTGTTGCCAGTCGTCATCAGCCTGCTTGAGGATCTGGTAGATGGCCTGGTCGCGTTCAGATCGCAGGATAAGTTCACCCATCACGCGAAAAATTTCAGGGGTATCAATGAGCATGCGCGTCAAATGAGCCAGGTGCTGGTGCAGAACCTCAACAGGTGTCTTTTCAGCGGCCTCGCTACCAGCATCCTGAACAACCGCGATGTGCTGAACAATATAATCGACCACGCCCTGGATCAGCTTTTCTTTCGTTGAGAAATAATAGTACAGGGTGCCGATATTCATCCCAGCCCCGGCCGCAACGTCACGGGTCCGCAAACCCTCTACCCCCTTGCTGGCTATCAGCCCAAAGGCCGCCAGCACGATCTCCTGACGCCGATCCTCGCTGCCAGCGTTACCAGCCGCCGTCACCTGTATATTTTCTGCATCCATATGGGGATAGGTATTATCATCCTGATACATTATAGCAATCTCCTACAATCAAACGCTTGACCGAACATCATAAACCTGTGATTTATACGGCACGCGCTTGAACGAAAAATACAGAATTACCGCAGATATAAATTTAATAATATATGCCAGTTATGACATACGCTTCTTCCATTGAGCAGCTCTTCATATGCGATACCCACTATATCTCTCTTCGCTTGAAAATCACAAATGTGATTCTTGTAATCTCCGTCGTTATACATACAGATTATACTAACAAGACTGTTTGTTGTACAAATGGATAAAAATAAAAAAAAAGAATGAGAAGAATGGTCAAAAAAAGAAAACCGGGTAGATGCATTGACATAAGATGTTGTCTTTTATGTCATACATGCTACCCGGTACCCGGTTGGCCGGGGTTTCGGAAGCGCCTGGACAGTTGCTTACTTATTTCACAAGAATGTATATCATGTCAGACAAGGTTTTGTCAATTCCCGATCAATTAAGCAGAGAAAATTCGTTAAGAGAGTCACCTACACTGCATGAGTTTATAGCTTCTATTTCCTGTCTCCATTATAACAGGAACAACGGCTATAAGAATACAGTGATGTGTTTTCAGGGCAGCAGGGAAGCCATGTCGGCCAGCGAGGTAAAGGGGTCCCAGATAGTGAGGAAGGTGCGTTCAACCCCCATGGCTTCCCAGCTTGCCAGCTTTGCTGCGATATCGGCAGGCCACTCCCAGACATAGACCGAGAGGGAAGGTGAACGCGGGGCGGACGCGATCTGTTCGGCGGCGAAGCGGATGATTTCGTCGTCGGCATAAACGTTGATCTCGTCGGCATACGTGACGGCGCTCTGGATCAGGCGGCGCGAGTTGCCAGCGCCCACAACAACACGCATCGGTTGCGCTGGAACCGGTGTAGAGGCGGCGTTGGTCAGGTGAATATGCTCTCCGGCGAACGTTACCTGCCGCCCGGCCCAGACCTGGCGCAGCACCTGAATGGTTTCCTTGAGGCCATCGATACGCGTTTGCGGCGCCGGTATCGGCAATCCCCACGCGCGCGCCTCCTGAAAGAAATCGCCCGCTCCGATGCCCAGCTCAAATCGGCCCGAGCTCAAAATAGAGAGTACCGACGTCTCTTTAGCCAGCACGCCGGGTAGATAGTTCAGACGATCAATCACCATCGGCACCAGTTTGATGCGCCGCGTGCTCATGGCCAGTGCCCCGTAGAGCGACCAACCGGAAAGATAGGGCCACTCCAGTTTATCGGTATGAAAGTGATCTAAAAAGCTGAGAGCATCAAAACCCTGGACGTCGGCCGCCCGGGCCGCCGCTACGATAGCCGACCAGTTCCCGGTCGGACCCAGATTTACCCCGATACGCATACCAGGTTTCTCCTCTGCGAATACACTACGAGCGTGTCAGACTCCCGCCATGTTGGGGCCACTTGCGCGCCCCCGCACAGGCGTCCGCTGCGCGGCCGCACTGTTTTTGTGTGTTGGTGCAGTGCGTGCGCAGATGCGCACGCACTGCACCAACACACCATGGACTCGTGAGCACCGCAGGTGCGAAAACTCATGCAGCCCTCAGGCGATGATGATGAAAGTCTGACACGCACTACGAACGTGTCTCACTCTCGTTATACTGGGGACGTGAGCGCCCCCATGGTGACGAGAGTCTGGCACATTCCAAAAACAGCTTCAGATAGGGAGTATAAAGCACCCAATATGACAGCTCCCGTCATATTGCGATCGATGCATATTGGCCGGCCTATATTTGGGCCAGAGGAAGCGCGCCGGACACGTGTTAGCGTGGAGAGGACAGGTGGTCGGTGAGCTTTTTGAGGCGTTCGAGGAGATCACGGTATTCGCCGTACTCTATGCCGTACTGGCAGCTTATTTTCTGGGGGATGGGGCTGGCCAGCATTTTGAGGTTGCTCCCCTCTTCTGTGAGCACAATATCGACGACACGCTGGTCGCTGTGGCGGCGCTGGCGCGCGATATAGCCCACGCCCTCCAGGCGCTTGAGCAGTGGAGAAAGGGTCCCTGAATCCAGGTGCAGCAGTTGCCCGAGATCTTTGACAGAACAGCTCTGGCGCTCCCACAAGACGAGCATGACCAGGTATTGGGGATAGGTCAACCCTAACTCGTCGAGCAGCGGCCGATAGGCGTCGATCGCCGCCCGAGAGGCCGAATACAGGGCGAAACAGAGCATGTCGCTGATGTGCACCTTCTGCTCCTCAGCCAGCGTACTCCCCACGACATCGCTGTTCATCCCCTCAAATGGCCATCGCTCTTCTACATTCTTATCACCCATGGCGTATGCCCCTCCAGTCCATTTTTTACAGGTGTATATGCATTTCCATTTAATTGTACGCAATTGTATAGCACACAATTAAATAGAAGTCAAGCAATCGCCTCCGGTGAGGCATCCAGCTACCATTGCCTTGACATTGCTCTAAATTCTGTGGTATAAATTGCTTACAATTTAATTGTGTACAATTTAATTGTGTACAACTCACATTCCTGAAAAATAGAGATGAAAGGCGGCTTAATACTATGAAGATTCTGTATACAGCAGAAGCAAGCGTTCAGGGTGGGCGTGAAGGGGAGGCTCGTTCGTCGGATGGGCGTCTGGCGGTAAAGCTGAGCGTGCCAAAGGAGATGGGAGGTTCCGGCGGTGAGGGGACCAATCCCGAGCAGCTGTTCGCGGCTGGCTACGCGGCCTGCTTTCAGTCGGCATTGATGTTGGCGGCACGCCGTCAGAGAGTTGATGCCAGCGCGTCAACTGTGACGGCGAAGGTGGCCGTCAGCCCCAATGGCGAGGGTGGCTTCGGGCTTGAGGTCGAGCTGCACGTCTTTATCCCCGATGTGGACCAGGAGACCGGTGAGCGGCTGGTTGAGTTAACACACCGGGTCTGCCCTTACTCCAACGCGACCCGTGGTAACATCCCGGTTCGGCTCTATTTTGAGGAGCAGCCACTCGCCATCTCGTAGTAGCCGCCAATCTCACTCCCAATGCATAAAGAGGAAGCGTTTGTACGAGCGTGCTCGTACAAACGCTTCCTCTTCCTCTTTACCCACTGAACCTCGACAGGGGGTAAGGTCAACCAGAGGTACTATGAAGCTTGTCAATATATACTAAGCTCTGGCATACTTCTATCTATAATAGTCTTCCTCTATATACAATGCCATTGCTTCAGGCAAGGAGCTCGCTATGTACAAAGATACGCCCAAATTTCGCCTGCAGATGTATCGCCAGTACAGCAAGGACTATGGAGAGCTAAGCTCAGAGGGCGATTACCAGCTCAATGATCAGGTGCGCTTTTATGATGGCCACGCCAAAGGGACGATTACCTGGAAGTATATGATGCGCAATCGTGGCCTGGTGTATGTGCTGGAAGATTATTCGGGTGTCCACTTCCAGGTTATGGCTCACGAGATCGTCGGCATGGCATAGCCGTCCCTCCGCCCTGAGAGGCTTCAAGAAGGCAAGGCCTTATTGGCGGCTGGAAAAAGCCAGGCGCACACCCAGGCCCACCAGGATCCCCCCGGTCAACTTCTGGATGATCTTCGCTGCCCCCACGTGGCGCTTCAGCCATATTCCCAGGGCGCTCGCCAGCAAGGAGATGCTGGAGTCGATGGATAGGCTCACCAGGTTAAAGAGCAGGCCGAGCAGCAATAGTTGTAGCGGAACCGCTCCGCGCGCGGGATCAACGAATTGTGGCAAAAATGCCAGGTAGAAAAAAGCCACTTTGGGATTGAGCAGCGTGGTAAGGGCACCCTGAAAGAAGGCCCTGAGCAAACCCGTTCTTTCGCTCCCTGTGCCCGCTAGCATCTCTTCACGGCTCAGCAACGTGCGCACGCCCAGATAGATCAGGTAGAGCGCGCCGGCAAATTTAATGACCTCATACGCCACCGGCACCGCTAGAAAGAGGCCCGAGAGCCCCAGGGCGACCGCCGTCGTCTGCAACACACCTCCGGTGGCGATGCCAAGACAGGAAACGATACCCGAGGAACGTCCCTGTCCCGTGCTGCGCGCGATAATATAGAGCATGTCTGGCCCTGGTATGATACAGATCACAATTGTGGTTACGAGGAGTAGAGAGATACTGGTTAGCGTTGGCATGGCATCATTCCTTAAAATATAAGAGAGTGGCTCACGCTCTCTGGTAAGGGGGCGTGAGCGGCCCCGCACAGGCGGCCGCCCTGGTTTTGTATATTGGTGCATCGGGGGGCGCGTGAACGCGCCCCCCGATGCACCAATATACAAATGACCCGCGAGCACCAAAGGTGCGTAAGCCCGGGCATGCGTCAGGCGATTATCTTGCGCATCAGGCACATTCTAAGATAATACACATTCCTATTTACAATTCTAACATAATTCTGCCAGGGGGCACACGTCAAGCTTCAGGAGGATTGTCAGCCAGCCAGAGATCTGCTACATTAAACTCATATATAAGGAAGGAGCTGATATGAGCACGTTAGGATTATGTATTCGGGTTGACGATGAGATCGAGTTGCGCCTGCATGAGCTGCGCTATGCAGAGGCGTATCATGCCCTGGTAGTACGCAACATTGAGCATCTGCGTGAATGGATGCCGTGGGCGGCCGAAGAACAGACACTTGAAGGCATCAAGAACTTTATGAGCAGCAGCATGCATCGCTTCGCCGATGGCACGGGTCTGCCAACCAATCTCTGGTATCGCGGCCAGCTGGTCGGCTCTATCGGCTATCCACGCATGAGCTGGCAGGCACGCCAGGCTGAGATCGGCTACTGGCTGGACAAGGATATGCAGGGGAAAGGGATTATCACCAGGGCGACCAAAGCGCTGGTAACCTATGCATTCGAGGAGCTCGGGCTCAATAAAGTCGAGATTCACGCGGCCTCGGGCAATTATCGAAGCCGGGCTGTGCCAGAGAGGCTGGGCTTCAGACAGGAAGGGACCTTGCGTCAGACCGTATGGGTCAACGGCCAGGTGTACGACATGATTATCTATGGCATGCTGGCCAGCGAGTGGCATCCTTCCACCAGCACCAGCGTCCTATCCTAGATTATATGCAACAACGATCGCGGGACCTACGAGCTGAGCTTACGCAGCGTGCGCAGATTCTTTTGCAGGCCATGCAGCACATCCTCAAACCTGGTAAGCTCCTCGATCGATTGCTCAATCGCTTCTGAATCACAGCTCCCCTGCTCTTCGAGCGCATCAAGAATGACATAGAGCGATGCGCTGAGAGAGCCATCCTGCAGGCTCATCTGCACGATCGCCTGGAGAATTTGCTCACGCACAAGCATGCGTTTCTCATGGCCATCGCACTTTTTCCGCTCGCCCATGTAGTTCTCCCTTCATAAAAAATCTATGTATAACATGCACGCGCTAGCGCTCTCAATAGAGACAGGCTTAAACATATATCCATGCACGATATGCTTCAATGCATTGTATACACGCAATATATATATGGGCGTTGAGGGCCAGCCATGCCTTTCCTTTATGTACGAAGAAGGGACATCGGCGTTACTGTAGGGGGAAGGTCATAGCCCTATCTGGTATAAAGACTGTCCAGATAGGGCTATAACGCTTTTGATGGCAGTGATCAGGATTGGGTGGGAGTGCTCAGGGTGACGGCATCCTGGGAACGCGGATCCAGGCGGTCGCGCACGGCGTCACCGAGCAGGTTCATGCTGATAAGGAGGATAATAATGGTGATGGCCGGCCCCACCATCATCCAGGGGTCGGTGGACAGGTATTGCTGGGCATCGTTGATCATGGTGCCCCATTCAGGCGTCGGTGGCTGAACACCCAGACCGAGAAAGCTGAGAACGCTTTCATCCAGGATAGCCAGGGAGATAGAGAGGGTGGCCTGAACCAGCAGGGGACTGAAGATATTGGGAAGGATGTGCCGCAGTAGGATCCTCCAGGTCGGCGTGCCGGTGACCCGCGCGGCCTCCACGTAGTCCTGGGTGGAGATCTGCAGGGTCTGCCCGCGCGCGATGCGGGCGTAGATCGGGATGCGCACCACCGCCAGGGCAATGGCCAGGTTGATGATGCTGGGCCCCAGGGCCGTCACCAGGGCCAGGGCCAGGATCAATGAGGGGAATGAGAGCAGAGCATCAACAATCATAGCGATAACCTGATCGACCCAGCCTCTGCTGTAGGCGGCGATCAGTCCCAGCACGGTGCCGATCAGCCCGCCCAACAGGATAGAGACGACTCCTACCGAGAGCGAGATGCGCGTGCCATAGATGATGCGGCTCAACTGGTCGCGTCCCAGCGAGTCGGTGCCTAGCCAGTGGGCGGCAGTGGGACCCTGTGCCGTGATAGTGGGATGATAGAGGGTCGGTGAGTAGGGGCTGATCCAGGGCGCGAAAAGCGCGGCCAGTACAAAAATCAGCAGGACGACGGCGAACCACCAGCGGGGATCGCGACGAAAGCTCCGCACGATACTACCCCAACTCACTCGCCAGCGGCCATGGGATCTGGGCGGTGTGTAACGGGTCCGCCCCTCCCTGTTTTCTTCGTCATGCACATCGGTCGATATAGCCATGCCTACCTCCATATAGAAACCAGCCTATACAGGTGGATAACAGTCGCATTGGGATATGGATCAGCTGTGGAAGCGGATCTGCGGATTTAAGAGGCCATAACTCAGGTCTACCAGCAGGTTGGCCAGCATATATGAGATGGCTGAGAGCAGTACGATGCCCTGCACAACGGGATAGTCCTTGGCCAGGATACTGGAGACGGCCAGCTGACCCACCCCCGGCCAGAGAAAGATTGATTCGACCACGAAGGTGCCCGCCAGAATGGCGCCAATCTGGATTCCAACGATGGTCAGGACCGGCAGCACGGCGTTGCGCAGTGCGTGCAGATACAGCACCCTTCTTTCGATCACGCCCTTGGCGCGCGCAGTGCGGATATAATCCTGGCTCAAGACCTCGATCATGCTGGCGCGCAACTGGCGCATATTGACGGCGATCGAGCCCAGGCTGAGGGTGAGCACGGGCAGGATCATGTCGTGTATGTTCCCCAGCGGGTCCTGGTTAAATGGGACGTAGCCGCCGGGCGGGAAGAAGCGCAGTGAGACCGCCAGCAGAAATAAGAGCAGGAGGCCGATTACAAAACTGGGAATGGCCGTTCCCAGCAGGGCGAAAATATTGACCACCAAATCGATCCAGCTGTTGCGATGGGTGGCCGCGAAAATGCCCAGTGGAAAGGCGATCAACAGCGAGAGGATGAGTGAGCAGAAACCGAGCTCGGCCGTGACCGGCAAACGCTGGCCGATCAGCTCGATCACCGGCTGCTGAAACTGAATCGACTGGCCCAGGTTGCCGTGGATCGCCAGCCAGAGCCAGATCGCGAACTGCACTGGCAACGCCTGGTTAAGCCCCAACTGCTGACGCAGCGCGGCCACCGTTTGCGGCGTCGCCTCCTCTCCCAGCAGCACACGCGCCGGGTCCCCCGGTATCAGATGAACCGTAAAAAATGTAATGAAGCTGACCAGCAGCGCCACCGGCAAGAAAAAGAGCAGCCGCTGCACCGAATATCTCGTCATGAACCTCTCCTTTGTATCCCCGCCTTCGGCGGGGAGAGGGGGAGAAAGGATGGTGTGGGGGACACCCCCACGCTCCCGGCAGGAGGGCCTCGCCGGCCCTCCTGCACCTCCCCCGCTTTCATCCCCAATCATTTCTGTTAGAGTTGGTGCAACGGGTGGCGCTACAGCGCCACCCGTTGCACCAACTCTAACAGATTTTTTGAGCGCCGCAGGCGTGTAGAGTCAGGGGTCAAAGACACCCAACGCAGGCAAGCGCCCGCAAGGGGCGCACCTACTGGCTGAGGTACACGTTGGAAAAGTTCATAATGGTCGTGGGCAGAATGGTAAAATTCTGCACCTTATTGGTTGTCGCCTGGATAGAGATGCCATGATAGATAAACACATACGGCATATCTTGCATGATCTGCTGTTCCGCCTGCTGATAATCGGTGGCGCGCTGCTTCTGATCCAGGGTGGCACGCGCATCCTCCAGCAGTTTATCGACCTGCGGATTGGAGTACTGCATGTCGTTATTGCCACCTCCGGTATGGAAGTAGGAGTAGATGTTGCCATCGGGATCAGGACGCCCGCTCCAACCAAGCATGGCCGCGACAAAGTTGTGCGACGAGGTATCGCTCAGCAGGGTGGCGAAGGGCTCTTGCTTGATGTTGACGGTGATACCGGCCGGCTGCAGTTCCGACTGGATAAACTGGGCCTGCTGCGCCACGGCGGGCGAGCCGCTGGCGATCGAAAGCGTAAAGGAGACACTGGACTTGCCGCTCTTAGCCAGGGCCGCCTTCGCCTTATCCACCGAATAGCTATAGGGGGCGAAATTCTTGTCGTATGCCCAGCTACTGGGAGGGATAGGTCCTTGCGACACGGTTCCCAGACCCTTGAGCACCCCGGACACGATCTCTTCCCGGTTGATGCCCCAGGCGACGGCCTGCCGTACATTGACGTTATCGAAGGGGGCCGCCTTCGTATTGAGCATGATGCCATAGAAACTCAGACCCGGCATCTGCTTGTAGATCAGACTGCTGTTGGATTTGGCGGCCGCCACATTATTGGCGCCCACCGTATCGGCGGCCTGGATGGTGCCGGTCTGCAGGTTCGAGAACTCTACGCTCTCATTGGTAATGGGCCGGTATTTGACCGAGTTGAGATATGGCAACGCGGTCCCCTGCGCGTCCTTCTGCCAGTAGTGGGGATTGCGCTTGATAGTCAAATGGTCGCTCTTGACCCAATCGCCGAACATAAAGGGTCCACTACCCACGCCCGTGGGAGCGTTGCTCAGGTTCGCTCCCAGTTTGCCTACGGCGGTGGGAGAGAGAATCATGCCCGAGCGATCCGTCAGGGTGGCCAACAGGGGCGAGAAGGGTTTCTTTAAGGAAAAACGTACATGTGAAGGGTCCACGGCCGTCACCGCCTGCACGCTTGAGAGTTCGCTGTAGCGGGGAGAGGACGGTGTGGAGAGGATACGATTGATATTGAAGACGACCGCGTCGGCGTTAAAAGGGGTGCCATCCTGGAACTTGACATCTGTGCGCAGGGTGAAGTCTAACTCCTTCGGGTTTGGTTGCGTCCAGGATGTCGCCAGGTCCGGCTGAATATTGTTCTGCGCATCGACGCGCACCAATGTATCGTAGATATTTAACATCACCTGCCGGTCCACCAGCGCCGTGGACTTGAGGGGATCGAGCGTAACTACATCTGAAGCGAGGCCGACGCTGAGATCGCCGCCGCTCTTGGATTGACTGGTCTGCTGAGTTGTACTCCCACCACCACAGGCGGAGAGCAGCATCAGCATTGTCATGAGGATGATCGCACATGGGAGAGGGAATTTTCTGGTCCGCGAGATTGCTGACAATCTCGTACCCTTAGAAAATATAGCTGTCATAAATATCATCAGCTCCATGAATTGCAAATATAATACCAGACAACGCTACAATTTAATTATGATTGATCAGTTTGAGCAATACTCAAACAAATACGCGCGATATCTTCTCCTTATAAAGCAGTATATGTGTACGCAATACAGTTGTCAGGCGCAACTAAAAAAAACTCTAGTGAATAAATCAAATAGTAAAACGAGTATATACATTTTGTCAAGTTTATGTAACTCACTATGGCGCGGCCTCTCGTTATTTGCCCGCACACTACCATGCAGAAGTACTTCCTGGCTTATATTAAGCGATCAAGTAGCGCGTAAGGGTTGCAGAAATGGTCCGAATTGATGTGGTATACTGGGCCTATAATTGTTACAATGGCATGGAGGAATTATATGAGTAGTGCATCACCTGGTACCTTGAGGCAGCCAAATCGCTGGCTGATCGCTATCGCCGCCTTTGTATTGCAGCTTGCTCTGGGCTCTGTCTACGCCTGGAGCGTTTTTTCTAAGCCTATCGCCGCGCTATTTAATGGCATTCCCGCCAGCAAGGTGACCGCGGCGCAGCTCTCGCCTATCAGTCTGACGTTCTCGATTACGCTGCTGGCCCTGGGAGTGACGGCCGCCTTCGGTGGCTATCTGCAGCTACGCTATGGTCCTAGAGTGATCGCTACCGCCGGCGGCATCCTCTACGGCCTGGGTATTGTCCTGGCCGGCCTGACCTTATCGTCCCACAATGTGTACCTGCTGTATCTCACCTTCGGCATCATCGGAGGCATCGGTATCGGGCTGGGCTATATCGTGCCGTTGGCCATGCTGCTGCGCTGGTTCCCCGATCGTCGTGGCTTCATCACCGGTCTGGCAGTGGCGGGCTTCGGCCTGGGCGCTCTGCTCATCGCGCAGACGGTCCCCCCGCTGCTCCTGCCCAAATCTATCGGCGTTGCATCGACATTTATCTATCTTGGCATTATCTACCTGATCGTGGTCGTAGGAGCAGCCCAGTTCTTCCGCCGCGCGCCCGATAACTATGTGCCAGAGGGCTGGAGCCCATCGACGACCGTACAGGCGGAGATGAACGCCAACCGGGATTATACCTTCGGTGAAGCATTACGTACCCCCCGCTGGTACGTGCTCTGGCTGACGCTGGCGCTCAACGTCACGGCGGGCGCGGCCCTGATCGCCGTCGCCTCGCCGCTGGCGCAGAAGTTTACCGGCGTCGATCCGATCACCGCTGGTGTCTTCGTCAGTACCATCTCGGTCTTTAACGGACTCGGACGCCTGGCCTGGGCATGGCTCTCCGACGCCATTGGGCGACCCTTTACGTTCCTGGCCATCTTTGTCGTGCAGATCCTCGCCTTCCTGTTCCTGGCGCAGATCGGGGCCGGTGGCTTTGCCCTCCTGCTCATCCCGGGCGCGCTGATCGGACTCTGCTACGGTGGCGGCTTCGGCACCATGCCGGCCTTCGCGGCCGACTTCTTCGGCGCTAAATACTCCGGCACCATCTACGGGGCCATGCTCACCGCCTGGAGCGCCGGCGGCATCGTTGGTCCCATCCTGATCTCCAACATGGAATACCACGCCGCCATCTACGTGATCATAGTCATCCTGGCCGTCTCCTGCGCCCTGCCGCTGCTGGCCCGCTTCCTCAATCAGCGCCAGCGCAACGACGCTGTCGAGGTCGTAGCTGGCAAAAAAGCCTGAGTTCTGAAGGGCAAGGTGTGGTATAACTGGTATGCCACGCCTTGTCTTTTGGCAATTTTTTATACCTGAAATATGACAATGGATGTCATGACTGAGCGGCTATACTTGTGTCTGTTGTCTTTGTATGTTCAAGTGAATATAGGAAGGATACAGGTATGAAGTATGGGGTCGTGCTGCCGCTATCGGGGATCGATGGGGATCTGGAGCGGCTGGTTGAGTATGCGCGTATCGCGGAGGATGCGGGCTGGGATGGCGTGTTTCTAGAAGATTACATCGTTTACTGGGGGGAGCATAACATCACTTATGATCCATGGCTGGCGCTGACGGCGATCGCTCTGCGTACCCAACATATCGAACTGGGCATTACGGTAACGCCCCTGCCGTCGCGCCTGCCATGGAAGCTAGCACGCGAGGCCATCACGCTGGACCACATTTCTCATGGTCGCCTGATCCTCGGCTTCGGGCTGGGTGATGCGCAGGATCACCACTTCGGCGAGGTGGCGAACGAGAAGCAGCGCGCCACCATGCTGGATGAGGGGTTGGAGATCCTGGCCGGCTTAATGAGCGGGCAGCCATACAGCCATCAAGGAACATACTACACGATCAATGAGGTTACGTTCAATCCACAGCCGGTGCAGCGTCCCCGCATACCCATCTGGATCGGTGGCTGGTGGCCGCGCAAGGCACCAGCCCTACGCGCAGCGCGCTGGGACGGCTTCTGCCCCGCGAAATTACCTGATGCGCAAGGCGATGGCTCCCTCAAACCACACGATATCCAGGCCATACGAGACTTTATAAGCACCAACCGTACAGGCGATGCTCCCTTTGATATTACAGCAGCCGGACACAGCGCGATGGGCGACCGTGCAAAAGCCCGCGCGCAGATTGAGCCCTTTGAAGCAGCGGGCGCCACATGGTGGGGTGAATTTATTCTACCGGAGCCCGGCGAAAGTGCTCAGGCGCTGGCACGCATCAAACAGGGGCCACCACGAGATTAACTGGGGCAAGCCCCAATACGTTCAACTTTAGCGAAAAAAGGGAAGCATTGGGGAACCCGAAACGTCATAGGAATGCATGTGAGCGGTCCCCGATCACGATCATGTCCCCGTAGGCGGCCGTAGTTGCCGGGCTTGCCCCGGCAACTACGGCCGCCTACGGGGACATGATCGGGTCGAGGGATGTTCCATATTCCGCTGGCGATTTGTCGTTTTTCTTGTTGCTTGCTCTAAAATTGAACGTATTGGAGGCAAGCCTGGCACCTACATACGAATGATTGTGCCACAATGGTGGATATGGTACACTGCTAGCAAGTGGGCGGTGAAAGAAGTCGTGAGATTAAGAGGGCTGTCCCCTTGCTTTGTCAAGCACAAAAAGGAAGGTAGGCGTGGAGGACCAGCAGAGCCAGCCAGAGCCAGGCACATCATTTGATCAGCAAAGCGATAAACGCGTAAATACTTACCAGCCAGTGCCGCCAGCTGTATCAATAAGCAACCACACACCTGCTCCATTATCCGCACATGTTACCAACGCTGAGATCAGCGCATTCGAGCTTATCATGACGGAGATGGAGGAGGCCATCATTCTTACTGGCCTGGATAACAGGGTATACTGGCTTAATAAAGCCGCGCTAGAACTGCTGGGGCTATCTTCAGTCGAGGAAGCAGTGGGTAGATCCTACGGGGAGCTCTTTAAGCAGTGCCGCATATATGATCTGAAGCATCGCCCCTTTTCAAAAGATACAGAGACGAAGGCCATGCAGGCGCTGCTTGATCCTCAAACCCATAAGCAGACCGTACTGTGTCTGCTCCCTTCGAGCCGTATCGCGTGCATCGATGTTACACGTACATTCATCAGGCGACCGTTACAACCCACCAATATCATGTATCAACTGCACGACCTCACCCATTTTTACGAGGTGCAGAAGAGCAGCTGTCAGAATAACTCGGCCCTCTTATCGTTGATCAATGCCATCGCCCATCTGCGCGACCTGCTGGCCGCGCCGCCGTCTAAAGAATCGCTGTCGATCCCATCTTCCATCCATGCCATCGGCCAGCACCTGCTCGATCTGATCCGCGATCTACTGGGGGGCCAGGCCGCGTTCCTCTTCTCACTGGGAGCCACCGATCAGCGGCTCTACTATATCGCCTTCAGTGGTCTAACACAGCCACAGGCCGAGCTGCGCTGGCAGAATAGCGGCCGCTACAGTCTGTCGGATTTCCTCGATCCCGACGCCATCGAACAGCTGCTCCAGCATAAACAGGTCAGGGTCGATCGCGAACATATGCGCATCCCGTTTTTGAAGCGCGTCGATTTCACGTCCGCTAACCTGTTCTGGACGCCGCTATTCGTGAAGCAAGAACTGGTCGGGATGTTTGTCCTGGGCAGGGATAATCCCTGTGACCCCGAAGAGAGCGAGCTGGTAGAGGCGGTCGCCACCTTGACCGCGTTGATGATCGAATATGTGCGGCCATTCGCCCACACCAACCAGGAACAGGGCAACGATATGGTGGTGCAGGCCACCAATCAGATCATCAATACGTTCCTGAACCTGGCCAGCCACGAGTTGAAGACACCGCTAACGGCCACCATGGGCAACATCCAGCTGGCTCTGAGGCGCCTGGAAAAGCTGAAGAAGGAGGCTGATCTGTCCGATATCAATAAAAAGATCGAACAGCTGCGGGACCCGTTGGAGGCGGCCAGCGATAGCGCGCGCCTGCAGGAACGCATTATCAGAAACTTGATCGATGATTCACGTATCCAGGCGGATACCTTTAAGCTCGATATACAGCGCTACGAGCTGCTTGAGCTGGTGAAGGAGACCGTGGGGCAACATCAGAAGCGGCATCCCGAGCAGCAGTTCACCCTGCGGCTCCCTCCACAGGCGCTCTGGGTCAACATCGACGCGCACAGGATCAGGCAGGTTCTGCAGACCTACCTTTCCAATGCCTCTCAGCAGTCGCCGACCGATCAACCGATCATTATACAGATACGCGTAGAGGCCGATCAAGCGTACATCAGCATCCATGATAGAGGGCCCGGCATCGCGCTAGAAGAGCAAGAGCATATCTGGGAACGCCTCTATCGCTCCCTGGGGACCGCGCCTCAGAATGAGCTCGATCTAAGCATGGGTATGAGCTTCTACCTGTGCCGCAACCTGATAGAACGCCACCATGGCCTGGTCGGGGTCGAGAGCATCCCAGGCCACGGCTCAACCTTCTGGTTCTCGCTGCCCCTGGCGCGCCATGACATCACCAGAGTCACCATGCCGCGTGTAAACCCACCACCCCCAGCGCCCTCCCCGCCATCGCCGTAGGTGCGCCCCTCGCGGCCCATCCATCCCCTCGTAGGTACGCCCCTCGCGGATAGGAAGCGCCCGCGAGGGGATGGATGTTAATTCTCAGATGGCTTGTAATGGCCGGGCTCGCTGCGGAAGCTGATGGCGAAGCGGTTCCAGGCGTTGATGGCGGCGACGAGCAGGGTCAGGTTGGTCAGTTCGGTCTCGCTGAAGTGCACGCGCACCTGCTCATAAACATCGTCAGGTACGTGATCGATCGAGATCAGGGTCAACTTTTCGGTCCACAGCAGAGCGGCCCGCTCGCGTTCGCTGAAGAAGGGGGTCTCCTGCCAGACCGGCAGGGCATACAGGCGCTGCTCGCTTTCACCGCCGGCCCGCGCGTCCAGACTGTGCATGTCCACACAGTAGGCGCAGCCGTTGATCTGCGAGGCACGCAATCGCACCAGTTCCTTCAATGAAGGCTCAAGGCCACAGTCGGCGATATACGTTTCCAGCCCATTCATGGCGCGCATGGCACCAGGAGCCGCTTTTCCATAGTTCATACGTGAGGTCATAAAAATACATCTCCTTCTGATAAAAATCTTTTTGACAACTGAAGGCATGCTCGCCGCCTTAAGGCAACGTTTCTCAGAGCGTGTCTGACTCTCATGATGATGGCCTGCGGCCTGCATGGGTTTTCGCACCTCCGGTGCTCAGAATTCCGTTGTGTGTTGGTGCATCCGGTGCGCATCCGCGCACCCGATGCACCAACACACAAAATCGGTGCAGCCGTGCGGGGGCGCTCATACACCCCCAACATGACGGAAGTCAGACACGTTCTCAGAAAGTGTCTGATTCTCATGATCATCGCTTGCAGCACGCCTGAGCTTTCGCACCTCCGGGGCTCACACGTCCATGGTGTGTTGGTGCATCCGGTGCGCGGATGCGCACCGGATGCACCAACACACAAAAACAATGCGGCCGCGTAGCGGACGCGAGTGCGGGGGCGCTCACGTGCCCCCAAAGTGGTGGGAATAAGACACATTCTCAGTACTTTCTTCAATAATCAGATAATAGCATCTTAATGGTATTGCTAAAAGAGCCATTTATGTATACAATGAGAGAGCCATTAAGAATCGTAGTGAGCCTGTAGCAGATAGAAGAGATTAGCATATGCCTAAACGAATAGTGCGCAGCACGAGACCGGAGATTACGCTGGACCAGTACGCGGCGGCACCCTTATATAAGCAGTTGTATGAGCGGCTGCGCGCGGAGATCCTGTCGGGACAATTGGAGTCGGGGGCACGGCTCCCCTCAACGCGCACGCTGGCCAGCGAGCTCGGGGTGTCGCGCAACACGACGGCCCTGGCTTACGAGCAGCTATTAATGGAGGGCTACATCGAGAGCAAGGTAGGCGATGGAACACGGGTAGCTCGCCTGCAACCAGAGCAGGCGCTGCATGTGCGCAGGAACGGCCGCAGGCCCACAGCCAGTCGGCAGCCAGTCACAAGAGATGAGCCAATGGGGCAGCGCGGCCAGCTACTCGCTGGTCTGACCTGGCTGGAAGAGGAAACACATCCGGATGACACGCTAAATACCGCCTTCAGGATCGGCCAGCCAGATGTGACGACCTTCCCCTATGAAACCTGGGCACGACTGATCTCCAGGCACGCGCGCCAGTCGCTGAGCACCTTCACGGAGTACTCGGACGCGCAGGGCTACGCGCCCCTGCGTGAGGCGATCGCGGCCCACATCGGCATTACACGCGGCGTGCACTGTTCGCCGGAACAGATCATCCTTACGGCTGGCGCGCAGGGTGCCCTTGATCTACTGGCGCGCGTGCTGCTGGACCCCGGAGACATGGCGTGGGTCGAAGATCCCGGCTATCCAGGGGCACGTGGAGCACTGCTGGGAGCCGGCGCTACGCTGGTTCAGGTGCCGGTAGATCGGGAGGGCATCGATGTCGAGGCGGGCAGACAGCTCTGCCAGCAGGCACGACTGGCGGTGGTGACGCCCTCGCACCAGTTTCCAACCGGCGTCACCATGAGTTTGAACCGGCGACTGGCCCTGCTCGAATGGTGCCGCGAGAGCCGGTCGTGGATAGTCGAGGATGATTATGATAGCGAGTTTCGCTTCAGCGGACGTCCACTGGAGGCGCTGCAGGGACTCGACAGCAGCGGACGCGTCATCTATGTTGGCACCTTCAGCAAGGTGCTCATTCCATCCCTACGCCTGGGCTACTTGATCGTTCCACCCACGCTCCTCAAAGGCATGGTGGCAACGCGCCGCCTGATCGACGTGTACCTGCCCCTGCTGGAACAACTGGCCCTGACCGACTTTATCGTTGAGGGCCACTTTGCGCGCCACCTGCGCAAGATGCGCATCCAGTATCTTGAACGCCGCAATACACTGGTAGACGCGCTGCGCAAGGAACTGGGAGACAGGGTAGAGGTAATGGTGCCCCAGGCGGGGATGCACCTGATGGCCTGGCTCCCCACAGGTCTGGACGCCCGACGTGTCGCGCGGCAGGCGACCCGGCACGGACTGCTTACGACACCGATTGTACAAAATTCCCAGGATTCACAGCATGCCAACACGCGCCAGGGTCTGATGCTGGGCTTCTCTGGCGCCACCCCGTCCGAACTGAGGGCAGCCGTCCAGATCCTGGCACGCGCATTTCAAGAGCTATAGCTCGGCGTTCAATTTCTCAAACGATCCATGCTCAAGCACATCTACGGCAACGGAGCGCAGGTGAGTCAACATCGAACGCATCAAGGTACCAGCGAGACTCACCCGGGCTACGCCCAGCCGCTCAAGCTCGGCCAGCGTGGTTCCGGCGCGACCACCCATGATGTTGATCGGCCCATCGATGGCCTGGACCAGACGGCCAATGGTATCATAATCAAGATGCGCAATCGGATAGACACAGTCCGCTCCGGCCTGCAAATAGGCATTGGCCCTTCTTACAGCGTGCTCGAAGCGGTCCTCAGGCTCGCCGATCTTGAGCAGGAAGACATCAACGCGGGCATTAATCACAAACGGCACATCCAACTCGGACGCCAGCTCGCGCAGGGCCGTCAGCAGTTCGACCTGGTACGACATGTCCACCAGCCCGCTCCCCGGCTGCTTGCGCGAATCCTCGATATTGATGCCCACCACGCCCGTCGCCATGACTTCCCTGACCGTCTGCAGCACATCCGGGATCGAATTTCCAAAGCCGGCCTCGATATCCGCCGTCACGGGCAGGTTCACCACGCGCGTAATGCGAGCCAGTACCTCAACCAGCATCTCACGCGTAATCCGCTGACCATCCTCATACCCCAGCGCGGTCGCTACACCCGAACTGGTGGTGGCGATGGCCGGAAATCCCACCTGCTCAATCACCTGGGCGCTGGCAGCGTCCCACACATTGGGCAACACCAGCATCGGCGCTCCCTGATGCAGGGACCGAAAACGCCGCGCCCGCTCCTTCTGTAACCCGCTCTCCATAGCTAGATCCTGCCTTCTTATTTAGACTATAAGAACAATCGTTCTCAACACTATGGCTATCACTATAAGCTGCCAATGGCAGCGGGTACAAGAGCCGATTTCTACATCATCAATAGAGCCATTATCTCCTATCGGGTTTTGGTGTTCAGCCTTATGGGCGTAGTAGTACCTTGATGGCGCGGCGCTCATCCATGGCGCGGTAGCCCTCGGCGACCTGCTCTAGAGGCAGTTCCATGTCGAACACCTTGCCGGGATTGATCTTGCGGTTCCAGATCAGGTCGATCAGCTCGGGCAGGAAGCGGCGTACGGGAGCAGGACCACCATGCAGGTGAACTTCTGAGAAGAACAATTCCTGGCCATCCAGGTTCACATCGTGGGAGACGCCGACGTATCCAACAGAGCCGCCAGGCCGGGTGGAACGGATCGCCTGGAGCATCGACTCCTGGGTGCCAACCGCCTCGATGACCGAGTGCGCGCCGAGTCCATTGGTGAGCTCCTTGATCTTCTCTACGCCCGCCTCCCCGCGCTCAGTGATGATATCGGTCGCGCCGAACTCGCGGGCAAGCTGCTGGCGTTTCGGATGACGACTCATCGCGATGATCCTCTCAGCCCCCAACTGTTTGGAAGCAAGTACGGCGAGCAGCCCGACGGCACCGTCTCCGATAACTACAACGGTCTTGCCGGGTGCCACATCGGCGGCCACGGCACCAAACCAGCCGGTACCCAGCACGTCCGAGGCAGCCAGGAGCGAGGGGATCAGGTCATCATCGGGCATGCCGGGCGTAGCGACCAGGGTACCATCGGCCAGAGGGATGCGGGCGCGATCGGTCTGGGTGCCGATGGTCTGCGACACAAACTCTCCGTGCACGCAGCGCGACTGATAGCCGGCCTGGCAGATCTCGCAGGTGTTGTCGGAGATAACGAACGAGCCGACGACAAAGTCGCCTACCTTGATGTTCTTGACCTCGGAGCCGATCTCCTCGACGATCCCAACATACTCGTGACCCATTGGCTGGGGCTGGCTAACCTTTTCAACACCACGAAAGGGCCACAGGTCGGACCCGCACACGCAGGTCGCCACCATCCGGATGATCGCATCCGTCGGTTCAATAATCTTCGGATCTTCGCGCTCTTCGAAGCGCACATCCCGAGGGCCGTACAGCATAGTTCCTCGCATAATGAATCTCCTTCTTATTCAGGGCGCTCGCTCTGTGCTGGCGAGCGTAAACTTACTACCACCAAATACCTTGCCTCACGCTCCTGCCGTGTGGAAGGTAACATGTCGGCAGCTTTTCTGTGACGTGAGAGCCGATGAGGTCCGGGGAGAGGAGTCTGTTTTCTCTCTAGTGGGTAGTATAGACCGCCTGGAACAGAGAGTAATAGAACAATTCTCGAAAATGATTGTCTGATTCTGCAAATATTCCAGACTGATGCCAGCACTTCAACGCTGTCCTAAGCCACTCTCAACATATAGCGGAGCAGGGCTGGATTTGAACTTTAGAGCCTGCGCTACTCAGCTGGTCGTTGGTGATGGCGCAGCCGAGAACGCCTGGCCGGATGCAATTCCAGCACCTCTTCAGGTCCAGTTGCCCGGCCATGCAAAGCGGGTACCAGCGAGGTCGTCCATGCCAGGTTGCTGGCTAGCGCGGAGCGATATTCCTGGTAGGCGACCTCATCAGCGAAGGAGGCGAGCCAGACAAAAAAATATTCGCCCTCGCGTACAGGCAAGGCGGGAAAAGTATTTTCACTGGTCTCGGTAATAAATTGGCCCAGGATATGTGCTCCTGCCTCCTGCACAACTGGCGCCACCTCACGCGCAAAGAAATCGACAAAGTGAGGCGCAACCTGAGCATCAAGCGCGTACAGCGTCGCGACAATGAAGCCACCAGTGACCTCGGGCGCGTCCGGCGCGGGTCTGTCGGCAAGGTCTACTTGAAAAGAGGAGGTAGGGGGCGCGGGTCTGAGCAATAATACATTGTCAGAATCGATCATCGTATCGTTGGCAGCCGTACGATGCGCCTGCCAGATTGGACCGTAATAAAAGCCTTCAAGGGCCTGGCGGCGGCTCTCCATATCCGCAAAGCCGCGCAGCCAGACGAATTGGTTCGGCCTGTTGAGATCGCGAAACAGACCAATGATGCGCATCCCATACCGTTCCTGTCCCTCGATAAAATGCTCCTCGAACAAAGCAATCAGCTCATCCCTGCGTCCCGGTTTGAGCGTATACCGGCGCAATTCAATGATCGAACAACACTCTGACGCTTGTGCCGTATCATCAGACATCTTGTCTGTTCCTTTTCTTTATCGATGGGCGGGACCTTTATCACGGTCTCGCCCACGCTATCGGGGTTATTCAGCCCGGGTAAAATTCATGATCCAGTTTGTGTCCCAATGCTTGCCCTCATCAAAGGAGAAGGCCTGCTGCCAGCGCGCCGTGGCGGCGGTCATTTCGTCCCAGATATAGCGCACGTGCAGTGGTCTGCCATCAGAAGTTTCAACGACCTGGAAGAAGGTGCCGACGCCATTTTCGAAGGAGCCATAAAGCGGCCTGAAATCCAGTGGATTGCGATTATCGATCCAGATAATGGCCCATTGTCCGGTGGATGGCTCGAAAGCCTTGACGCTATACCCCAGCGCTCTTTCACCCGAGGGCAGGGTCGCCTCCCAATGCTCGACCACCGCCCGGCCATCCAGCTGTTTTTCAAATCTGTCGCGGCCGCGAAACTCTTCCCAGATTGCCTCTTCCTCAGGAATGGTATGGTTCTGCAGCAGGTGCCCTTTCTTGCGCTTATTCAGGACGGTCCAGCTACCAATCAGCGCATCGAAATCGTGCACGCCAGATGGTTGACTATGGTGACTCATGGTGGGATTCCTCTCTTTGCTATTCAAGCTCGGCCCAGATCAATCAGCCGTCTGTGTTTGAGTATAAGGGAAAAAGGTGGTACTATTGACCCTGATTAAAGTGAATTGCTGAATTTTCAACGCGAGGAGCAAGAAAGAACGTGGTCTATCGTCCAACGGCCCGCGTGCTGACGGTACTGGAACTGCTGCAGACGCATGGTCGCATGACGGGCGCGGAGCTCGCTCGTCGTCTCGAAGTCAATGTTCGCACGGTGCGAGATTACATTCAGGTGCTGGCGGATCTCGGTATTCCGGTGGAGGCCATGCGGGGACGCTACGGGGCCTATCGCCTGCGGCCAGGCTATAAGCTTCCGCCACTGATTTTTACGGAAGATGAAGCCCTGGCGCTCACGCTCAGCCTGCTCATGGCGCGTGAGCATGAGCTCGCGCAGACCTCGCCTGCCTTTGAGGGGGCGCTGACGAAGATCGAGCGTGTCCTGCCGAATACGACCCGTGAACATGTCCAGGCGGTTGAGCAGACGGTCATCATTGAGAGTGGTGCGTATCGTGCTGCGCCCACGCTGGCTGTGGTTACCATATTGAGCTCGGCCGTTCATCGTAGACGCTGCGTTTGTCTGCGCTATCGCTCGGCACGGGCGGAAGCGACGGAGCGCACGTTTAGTCCTTACGGGATTATGGCTCATGAAGGGGTGTGGTATACCATCGGCTATTGCCATCTGCGGCGGAGCCAGCGCCTCCTGCGGCTGGACCGCATCACGTGGGCCGCGTTGACGGACGAAACATTTCTGCGCCCTGAAAACTTTGATATGCGAGGCGCGGTCCTGCAGGCCCTGGCTTCCGTTCCACGTGTATGGCAGGTAAAGGTATGGCTGGAGGCAACGCTTGAGGAGGCCCGGCGCAAGAGCCAGCTCACACAGGGCCATTTTACAGAGGAGAACGGAGGTGTTCTCCTACGCGTTGATGTTGAAGACCTGCAATGGATGGCCTGTCATCTCGCCGGACTCGGCATTCCATTTACCATCCACCATCCCCCCGAATTGCGCACAGCCCTGCGCCAGTACGCCCTGACCATGATCGATTACGCGAAACGGGCCCCGTAGGTGTCGGGCTTGCCCTGACTTTTAAGCCTATTGCTGTTGTTGCTGCGTCTGCTCGGGATAGGTGGCCTGAGGATATTCATAGGAGCTATATTCCGATGCCTGGATGGGTTCCTGCTCGGTTGATGGATCGGCACGGCGCGCATACCCCTGCTGATAGGGGCGGTACTCCTCCGGACGCGTCTGCTCCGGCTCACTCGGTCGATAATAGGGCTCGGGAGTGCGCGGGGGCTGATAATATTGCTGCTGCCTGTTCGAGGGATAGTAATACTGTTGGGGCGGTCGCTGACGCTGGTATGCCTGTGTGGTCCTCACCCTGATAAGGGCATTCCGTTTGGGCGCAAAGATCCAGTAGATAATAGCTCCAAAGATATAGGTAAAAAAGATGAATAAGAGCCAGAGGAGCCTTGCTCCCCCACCGAGAGCCCGGTTGCGAAAACAATGCCAGAGCGCCCCGAACCAGATTAGCATCGGCACGAGCACAACAAGCATTCCAATAAGATCTCTCAAGGCGCGGTCCTTTCAACTCCATACTCTGCATCAATTCATTCCAACATACATTATTACGATTAGCTTCCTCTATAGTAGCATGCATCGATACACAACACAAACGCATCGCTTATGTAATGAATAGACGCGAATCACGGTCCAGCCTTAATGGAAGTGAGGCTTTCAGCCAGTCGCACACGGAACATCACATCTTATGGAAAAGATAGAGCTTCTATGCGCGTCTTTGGGCACCGCTTTAGAGTATCTATAAGTAGAGAGGAAACTCTATAAGCATGGGCATTGTATAGATAAAGCATCAGCGCACATAATGCAAGGGGCAGCTATGGCAGCAGATACGCACAAACAGGATACGTTCCTTACCATTCATAATTCCGGTTCAACCAACTTTCCGGGTTATACCATCACGATCAACGACGCTGGTAGCGGCACACTGGTCTATGAGGAATGTCGCTACGCCCCTGAGCGACCGCAGTGCCAGAAAGAAGATAAAACCTTTCCTCTGCAGACCTTCCAGCTTTCGCCGATCCGTCAGCTCCTCTCGCAGATCGGCTCGATCCAGAACATACCCGGTCATTCCTGCATAAAATCGATCTCAATGGGTTCAACCACCAATATGTTCTATCAGGGACAGAAAAGCGGCGACATCTCCTGCATCAATTCCTCCGATCCACCCCTCTACCAGAATTTGAAAAAGGAAGTCGATGCACTGATAGCTCAGGCAACCCGCTCGTCATAAGCCTCATAGTACCTCGTTCAGGCACGAATACGCCCCGATGCCCCAACACAAAATAACAGTGTGGTCTAAGCGTGTGCGCCATCTTTCCTCATGAGCTTTTGATTTCGGCGAGCTCTCCATCTTTCCATATGTTGGTGCATGGGGTGCGCAGATGCGCACCCCGTGCACCAACATATAAAACCAGCGCGGCTGCGCAGCGGCCGCGCGCAGGGGCACTCATGTGCCCCAGGGTGACGAGAGTCTGACACTCTCTAAACTCCTCCTAGCCTTACACTGATGCGATGCGCTCTTTGCTCCATTTCGCATCGCTGCTTTCTCTATCTAATCATACGGGTTAATGTTTATAAATCACCCCAGGCGTTATACGCCATATGGTGTATACGTATCGCTTCTTGTATTTTTTATACTATATATAGCTTTCCCATGATATACCCATATAGTTAGAATTTTATGTTTTTATACGGCAAGGATGCCATAAACTGGAGAAAGTGATATGAAAACAAGTATCCTGCATGCGATCAGCAGGCTGGTCGCGCTAACCACGATCCTGGCAATCGGGCTAGCCGGGCCCATCGCTCATTCACACGCGGACACTCCTCCCGGCTGGATAACCCTCCCCGACAATGTGGCGCTCCGCCTGGCCAATGCCCGCCTACTGAGCAGCCTCCCCTTGAATCCCAATACCCAGATGACGATCGAATTAGTGCTGGCAATGAACCATCCCGAGCGGGCCAGAGCATTCATCGACGCGCTCCATGATCCTCACTCCTCTTCGTATCACCACTGGCTGGCAACCGGTGGTTTTAACGCCTTTTTTGGTCCCACAACTGCTCAGGTACAGGCAGCGAAATATTTTCTGGTCTCATCCGGCCTGACGGTTCTGCCGCAAGCGCCGGGAAACAGCGCATTTCTCATCGTCGCACGGGGGTCCGTACACAATGTCGAGGCTGCCTTCCATGTCTCCATCCGGTACTATCAAGGGGCTGGAGGAAATGTCTTTTTCTCCAACAATACCGATCCACAGATTCCTGCCAGCTTACAGGGCATCGTCATCGGCATCCTGGGGCTCAACAATGCTCCCGCGGCCTACCCTCGCTCAGTCAAAACCAGACCTGCCAGCAGGAGGTCCAGTCAAGTTGCCGACTATGGCGGCGGGCCCAACGGCTCCGGGCTCACCCCTTCCCAGATCGCAAGCATCTACAACGCCGATCCAGTCTATCGGAAGCTGCATGACTGGGGACAGAGAACCACCCTGGGCCTCTTCCAGCTCTCGGGCTACACACCTTCTGATATCACTGTGTATGAGAATACATTTCATCTGCGCCATGTACCACTGGTAAACATCCTCGTCGATGGCGGGGCCACCGATCATTCAGGAGCTGTCGAGGTTGCGCTGGATATCGAGATGCAAATCGCCCTGGCTCAGGGCGCCAAACGGATTCTGGTCTATCAAAGCCCGAATGATGATAAAAGCATAGTGAATCAGTACTTCCGCATTGCCACTGATAATCTGGCCGACGCTATCAGCACCAGTTGGGGACTATGTGAGCCACTATCTAACCCATCCGAGATACGGGCAGAAAATATCGCCTTCATACAGATGGCCAGTCAAGGGCAGAGTATCTTTGCAGCCTCAGGAGATGATGGAGCCTTTGACTGCAAGCAGCAGGGCGACCCCACACTACTGGCGGTAGATAATCCAGCCTCGCAACCCTATATGGCAGGCGTGGGAGGCACCTCATTCGCCGGCACCTTCGATCCCGGGAACAATCCCCATCCAGGCTATCCACCCTTGCCTGCCGAACATGCCTGGGATGGCAGCGGCGGCGGCGTCAGCCAGATCTGGGCCAGCCCAGCATATCAACGGGGTCCAGGCGTCTTTGAGCCTGGCTTCAGTCGGACGGGGGCATACTGCGGTCAGCCAGCCGGTGTGCTCTGCCGCCAGGTCCCCGATGTTTCCATGAATGCCGATCCTGACAGTCCGTATTCCATGTACTGCACCGACCCTGGCGATAACAGATGTACTGGCTTCATGGACGGCGATGGCACATCTGCTTCAGCGCCACTCTGGTCGGCTATCGCTGCGCTGGCTGACACGTTCCAAAAAGGACGCCTCGGGCTCTTCAACTTCTTCATCTACCACCTCAACTCACCTTTCGGCTATCATCGTGTGTTCCACGATATCACGGTGGGCAACAATGGTCACTACCCGGCCGGGCCAGCCTACGATATGGTCACCGGCATCGGGAGTCCCGACATTTTCGGCCTGGTAACCCTGTTTGGGAAACCACAACACGAACAGTGTCAGAAACACGATAAACACTGCAAGCGATAACATCGCGCACGACACACGCAACACACCCGACCTTCTTTCCTGGCACCGAAAAAGGTCGGGTGTTTATTCCATCGCCTGACAATAGCCAGCAACAAAAATGCAATATGCGCATTTACTTATTCGACTATCTATATTATAATAAGAGTATCTTATACATCTCAAAGATTACCACTCCCCACTTGCGCGATTGCTAGATATTTGCTTTATGCAACAACACAAAAATATCACTGCAGTTATCAACATTCAGCAAGCGTGAGTGCGAATATAGTCTATAAGAAAGAAAAGCTCATGCCAGACATCGAAGACCAGGGTCAAGCGATCATGTACGAGAGCTACGCGATCGGGGATATCCATGGAGAGGTTACACTGCTCAAGCGGCTGCTGGCCTCACTCCCCTATCAGCCAGAGGATAAGTTGATCTTTTTAGGCGACTATGTGGATCGAGGCGAGGATTCGATCGCGGTGATTCGTACGCTGCAGGAGCTCCAGCGGCAGCATGAGCATTGTATCTTCCTGCGCGGCAACCATGAGGACGCGTGGCTGGAGGTATGGGACGGCACGGTGTTTCAGGAGAAACCGGCCATGCCGGGCGCGCGCAAGGTGTGGGAGAGTTGTGATGGGCAGGTGCCCGCCGAGATCGGGCAGTGGCTACAGCAGACGACGCGCGTCGATTACGAGGACGCGCACGCCTATTATGTGCATGCCGGCGTGGTACCGGGCCAACCCTTCTGGAGGACGGCCCCCTTCTATAAGATGTGGGGCGCCAAAGGCTTTATGGAGCGCGACTACGATTGGGGCAAACCGGTCGTCGTCGGCCACTATGAGCTGCCCGCCCCTATGCTCACCAGGCACAAGATCGGCCTCGACACCGGCGCCTGGCGTACCGGCACCCTGACCGCCATCCGCCTCCCCGACCGCCAGATCTTCCAGGTCCACCGCGATCCGTCCCCATCGTCGTAGGTGCCGGGCTCGCCCCGGCTTTGGAGCTCCGCGACCCGGTTGGAAAGATAACAGGCAAAAAAATGAATAGCCCCGGCAACAAAAAGCTTGACAAGTCACATAGATTCTTTTATCTTTGTACAGGAAAAGGAGGCTATTATGCCTTTGACTGAACTCGTCAAGGCCCGACGTGACGATATTCTGCAGATAGCAGCCAGATATGGGGCATATAATGTGAGAATCTTTGGCTCGGTGGCTCGTGGAGAGGTCGATGAGCGGAGTGATCTTGATTTGCTTGTCGATATGGAACAGGGCCGTAGCCTTTTCGATCTAGGTGGACTTCTGGCTGATCTAGAAGAGCTTCTGGGATATCCAGTTGATATCGTCACAGAGAGAGGGTTACGTAATCGTATCAAAGATCGCGTGCTGAGCGAGGCAATTCCATTATGATGAGCGTGATGGAACGTCTGCGCGATATGCAGGAAGCTATTGAACGCATCGAAAAATACACGAAAACAGGTCGCACTTCCTTTGACCAGGATGAACTTATACAAATCTGGGTTATCCACCATCTAGAAATTATCGGGGAAGCGGCACGCGCAATTCCACAGGAGTTCCGCAATTCTCACCCAGAAATCCCCTGGAGACAGATCAGCGGCATGCGTAACATTCTCATCCACATGTACTTTGGTGTTGATCGAGACCTTGTCTGGACCGTCATCGAGCATGATTTGCCGTCCCTCAAATCCCCCATGAAAGCGCTGCTCGCTGAAGACGAGTAAAGCGTCTACAAAAGTTTCAACAACAAAAAGCTTGACAAATCGCATGCTGTCTTTTATCCTTGTAGAGGACGCTTGCAGCCGGGACAAGCCCGGCGCTTACATTAATGACGTTTTTTTTCAGGAGTAGAAACGTATGCCCGACTGCCGCTAATTCTGTACCGCTCCTCTTTTCAGAATGAGAGTGCGCCAGGTGTTCTTTGGCCCGATCTCTTGCCAGGCCGCTTGCTGTATTGATGCAGGCAGGCCGCGAGAGCGTTTATCGGTGGCCGAAACGCTGGCAGGTACAGAAGGCATGTCTGAGGCACGCCATGGTTCGCGTTTTCTACGCCGGTTCGACCTTCGCGATCTCCGAGATCACTCCCGCCTGCCAGAGGACATGTATAGCGGCAAATAAGCGTCAACCCCTTTGCCATCTTCTGCCCTTCCCCTCTACCCTCTGCCTGCGCTCACCATGCATCTGAAAAGGGTCTTCGTTCGACGTTCTTCAGGCTATAAGAATCGCATTGTTGCAGGCCTGCTATTGTGAAAGGATGCACGGTGAGTTTGCGACCCTTTCGACGCTACTTTGAGCTGCTGGCGCGCTACCTGCGGCCGCAATGGCCCACGGCGCTCTTGATGTCTGTATTGCTGCTGGCCAGTATCGCGCTGCAGCTGATCAATCCAAAGATTCTGGGCTACTTTATCGATACGACCGCCCGCCAGGGGCTCTCACAGGGATTGATGTGGGCGGCCCTGCTTTTCCTGGCCTTCTCGCTGCTCAACCAGACTCTGTCGGTGGCCTCGTCGTATCTGTGCGAGAAGGTGGCCTGGACGGCGACTAACGCGCTGCGCGGCGATCTGCTGGCGCACGTGTTGACGCTGGACCAGGCCTTCCACAAGAGCCATACGCAGGGAGAGCTGCTAGAACGCATTGATGGCGATGTCAACGATCTCTCGGACTTCTTCTCGAAATTCGTGGTGCATATGCTCTTCCATCTGCTGCTGATGGCCGGCATGCTGATCGTACTGACCACCATCGATTGGATGCTGAGCGTGAGCATGGGACTCTACTGTCTGCTGGTGGCGGTGGTGCTGACCTGGATGCGCCGTCCTACGGTGGATCGCTGGGTGATCGCGCGACAGGCCAGTTCGGAGTTCTTCGGCTTCCTGGGCGAGTCGCTGGACGCCGCCGAGGATGTACGCGGCAACGGCGGCATGAACTATATCTGGCGCCACTTCTACCAGCGCTTCTACCGCTGGTACAGCACGACCTGTCACGCCGGCTGGTCGGGAGCGACGCCCTGGATCATCTCGCAGGCCCTCTTCACACTGGGCAAGGTACTTGGATTGGTGCTGGCCGCTTACCTGTGGAGCATCGGGCTCGCCTCACCCGGTACCGTCTACCTGATCTTCGTCTACAGCGCGCTGCTGATGGGGCCGCTGGAACAGGTGCAGTGGCAGCTGCAGAGTCTCTACCAGTCCGAGTCGTGCATCCGGCGCATCAATGGTCTGTTCAAGACCAGCTCGGCCATCCAGGATGGTCCGGGGACACGCGTGCCGGCGCCGGGCGCTCCAGCGGTTTCGTTCGAGGGTGTCTCTTTCGGCTACACGCCAGACGAGCCGGTGCTGGAGGAGGTGTCATTCAGACTAGAGGCGGGCCGCGTGCTGGGGATCGTCGGGCGCAGCGGCGGCGGCAAGACGACGCTCGCACGCCTGCTGTTCCGTATGTACGATCCGCAAGCGGGCCAGATCTGTCTCAACGATGTGCCACTGCCAGAGCTGCGCGTGCGCGACCTGCGCCGGCGCATGAGCCTGATCACGCAGGACATCCAGCTCTTTCAGGCTTCGGTGCGCGACAACCTGACCTTCTTCGATCGTTCAATCCCCGATGAGCGCATCATAGAGGTATTGACCGACGTCGGCCTGCGGGACTGGTACCAGGCGCTGCCAGAGCGGCTGGATACGCAGCTGGGCGCTGACAACTATGGGCTCTCGGCTGGAGAGGCGCAGCTGCTGGCCTTCGCGCGCGTCTTCCTGACTCAACCAGACCTGGTGCTGCTGGATGAAGCCTCCTCGCGGCTGGACCCTGTAACCGAGCAGTATATCGAGCAGGCGGTGGATAAATTATTCGATGGACGTACCGGGATCGTCATCGCCCACCGACTGGCCACGCTGCAGCGCTCCGACGACATCCTGGTAATCGAGAATGGACGCGTCCTGGAGGCGGGACCGCGCCTGGAACTGGCAAGCAATCCGAATTCACACTTTGCCCGCCTGCTACAACATGAGCTGGGAAGGATTCCTGTATGACAACAAAACTGTATCTAATGCTGGGTGGCCTGCTGCGCTACCGGCTCTTCTATGAGATCAGAGGCGTAGTGATAGGATTACTGGGCAACGGCGCCACCATCGCCTTTGGACTCCTGCTGCAGCGGCTCTTCGCAACGCTCTCGCAGCGGCCGCATTTTGATCTGCGCCTGGGCCTGATACTGCTGGCTCTGTTCGCGCTGACCATGCTCACTATGGGCATGACATTCATCGGCTTCGACAACACGCTCAAGGTCCACTATCCGGTGCGCGGCCTGCTCAGCCGCAACGTGCTGGCCCACCTGTTCAAGCAGCCAGGGGCCAGGGCGCTGAACATGACCGCTGGCGAGGCGCTCAACATCTTGCGCGACGATACCGAGACCGTCGCCTACGCGCCGGGACTCAATCAGAGCGGGCCTATGGTCGGCGCGCTGGTGGCCCTGGTCATCCTGTGGCGCCTCAACGCCCTCATCACCATGGCGGTGCTGATCCCCCTGCTGCTGGTGGTCGTGCTGGGGCGCATGTGGATGAAGAGCGTGGCGAAATATCGTGAGGCCAGTCGCGAGGCCACGGGACAGGTGACCGGCATGGCCGGAGAGATTCTGGGCGCGGCCCAGGCCATCCAGGTGGCGGGCGCCGAGCAGCCGGTGGTGGCACACTTTCGCCGTCTGAGCCAGTTGCAGCTGGTTCAGATGCTGCGCGAACGGCTGCAGAACGATACCGTCAATGCCGTGCTGGGCAATACCGTCGGTCTCGGCACGGGCCTCGTGCTCTTCCTGGCCGCGCTCAACGCGCACTCGACCCACCTGGGCATCGGCGATCTCGCCCTGTTCATCTTCTATATGGAATACATCACCAGCGCCCTCACTGGACTGGGTGAGAACCTGGGCAAGTACGCCCAGGTGCGCATCGCTTTTGAACGGCTGCTCAGGCTGATGCAGGCCAGAGGAAGGCAGGAGCGACTGCTGGTCGAGCGCCACCCGGTCTCGCTCAAAAAAGGACCCCTGCCGGTGGAAGATATACCCCTGGACCCTCAAAGTGATGCGTTAGAGCTGGTAACGGCCACGCAGCTTGCGTATCACTATAGTGCCAGTAGCAAAGGGATTGAGAGCATCGATCTCCGCTTACCGCGTGGCACGCTAACGGCAATTGTCGGCCGGGTTGGCTCTGGTAAAACGACGCTGGTACGTACGTTGCTGGGCCAGCTACCCCGGCAAGGAGGCGAGATACACTGGAACGGCAAACCCGTTCAGGACGCGGCTGCGTTTTTTGTGCCGCCCCGGGCCGCCTATACACCGCAGGTCCCTCATCTCTTCAGCGATACGCTCCAGGAAAACATTCTGCTCGGACAGGATGAGGCGAATATAGACCTCTCGCAGGTGCTCCAGCAGGCGGTGCTGGAACAGGACGTGGCGGCCTTTGCGCAGGGAACGCAGACCGAGATCGGGAGCCGGGGTATGAAGCTTTCGGGCGGACAGGCGCAGCGCACGGCGGCGGCGCGCATGCTGGCACGACCGGCGCAGCTGCTGGTACTGGACGATCCAGGCAGCGCCCTCGATGGGGGGACGGAAAAGCAGCTATGGGAGCGCCTGTTCGGCAGGCGCGAGCAGACCTACCTGGTGGTGACGCACCGTCGCGCGGTTCTGCAGCGCGCCGATCAGATCATCGTGCTCAAAGACGGCCGGATGGAGGCACAGGGCACGCTCAATGAGCTACTGGCCAGCAGCTCCGAAATGCGTCTGCTCTGGGCCGAGTCGCAACAGGATAGCGTCCCGGCCGCGAACGAGACCTGATCCATCCTATCCTGGAACGAAGACCACAAGCGGCCAAACGACCTCAAGAGTCGTAGGCTATGAGTCCACATTGGAAAGAGAGGCCATGACACGCCTGTCCGCCGTGATCTCTTGAATCTTGACCACCAGCGTCTGCTCACGATGATAGAGATCCGCCGGATGGGTGATGTAGCCGGAGACGACCTGGTCAACAGGGATGAGGGCCAGGGCTCCGCCCAGATCAACATAGATGCCTTCATTGGTCAGGGAGGAGATCCTGGCCTGGTGGGTGTCGCCCGGCTTCAAACTGCCCAGTACCTCATCGAGCTGCCGGGCATAGATCAGCGACAAAGTCAGACAATCATTATCCTTGTCCAGAACCATTACTTCAATCATCTGACCCGGCTGCACAATGCGCCAGGGATCGATGAGGCGCTGTTGCTCCGAGACATGCTGCGGCGGGACAATTCCCGAGACGCCATTCACATTCACATTAATCTGGTGGCCATAGATCGAGATCACTTTGGCGCTACAGATGTCACCGGGCCGTAACTGGTTCAATAGTTGCCGCCGCTGCTGCATCTGGTCCTGCAACTGCTGCCGCCATGAATAGTGCTCAGGGATATCATCTGGATTGCTCACCAGTTGTTGTGAGAGCGTCAGGATATGCAGATCGCGATCAGCCTGCAGTACCCGGACCAGGATCTCCTGCCCCTTCAACGCATCCAGACGCCGAGAGACCAGTGTCTCCTCCGGCAACTGCTGCTCATCATCCGTCAGTTCAGCAACGCTCCAGGTAATACCCAGGGTGGCATCCTCAATGGTACCTTGAATTCCGTTAATGTCCACAATCAAATGATCGCCGACCAATTCCACAATCCTTCCAACCAGCGGTCGACCATTCTTATAATGCACCTCCAGCAGCGACCATGTTTCATCTTCTGGTTGTGGATTTATTCTTGCCTGCTCTTCAGACATTGTTCACCTCGTTTTCTTCCCGTGGCTCAACCGGCTCTCACTCGACAAGTAGCTGGCATACTATCGCACGACATGAGTTTCTTTACTCATCGATTGCAGATAGACCATAGAAGTATAGTGATACACTATGCTCCTTTACCTATACACGGTTTTCAAGCTGCAAATGGTACTTCAAATGGCGCAGGAATGTAATTAAAAATAGGGAACAATGCAAAAAACACACATTAATGCTGCAAAGCGAAAGCGAATTTTTCCACGGCAGCGGCGACACCATCTTCGTAATTGGTCAAAGTAACATAATCGGCAACCGCCTGCACTTCTGCATGCGCGTTGCCCATGGCTATCCCCAGACCAGCAAAGCGCAGCATCTCCAGATCGTTATGGTTATCACCAAAAGCGATGATCTCCTCAGGCCGCACATCCAACTGGCGCGCGATCATGCTGAGCGCATTAGCTTTGGAGACCCCGGGATGCATAAACTCCAGCCAGCGGTCCGCGGTCTGGGTAATATAGAGCTGACCCGCGAAGCGCCGCTCAAGCTCCCGACGCTTCTCACGCAGCGTCTTGGCCTCGCCATAAGCGCCAATCTTGATGCAGGGCTGTGGATAGACCTCGGTAATATCAGCCACCGCGCGAACAGGCACATCGGCCAGGTACCAGTTTTGTCCAGTATAGAGAACCTGTTCAGCATACAGATAATCATGGGTATAATAACAAAACTGTAAATCCAGGCCACGGGCGGCATCAAGCACTGATAATATATATTGTTCAGGCACTAATTGTTGCGCCACAATAGTATTTGTGCGGGTATCGAAAATGGTCGCGCCATTACTGGTAATCATGGGCGCGTTGATAGTGAGATCTTGAAGAACAGCATGAACGCTATAGGGTACGCGACCGGTGGCGATCACGACATACATGCCGGAGGCCATAGCTCGCTGCAACACATCCAGGGTCCGGGGAGTGATACGATGGGAAGGGTCCAGCAGGGTTCCATCCAGGTCGATAGCAAGGAGACGATACATTTTTCTCAACAACTCCTGACAAATTACATACAATAAAATCGATATATCCCAACCTTAGTATACGCCCTTTTGTGGAGCAATTGAAATCGTGGCGTATTCTATTATATATTGGTGCAGCGGGTGCGCGGATGCGCACCCGCTGCACCAATATATATAACCAGCGCGGGTGCGCAGCGGCCGCGCGTGCGGGGGCACTCATGTGCCCCCAGAGTGACGGAAGTCTGACACGCTCAGAAAACGAGACTAGTCAATGACCAGTAAATGATCTTCTTCCCAATCCACCTTTGCTGCATACTAGAGACAATAAATTGGTTCATTTATTCAGAAAGATTCAATCAACATGAAAAAATCACGTGTACAGATGATCACTCTGCTTTTGACCATTACATGTCTCACAGCTTTGCTTAGCGCATGCAGCACCAGTTCTGTTACAGCACATCCAGCACCTGGATCTACCGTTTCCGGCAGCGTTACTCATTTTGTCAGCACCTCTGAAACTGCGCAACATCGCCAGGGAAACATCCTCAACACGCAAAAAAAGAAGCCAACGATCATTAAGATCGGTCTGGATCTGCCGCTGAGCGGAACAGACGCGAGCCTCGGTCAGTCCGCTGAGAATGGAGCCCTGCTGGCGATCAGTCAGGCCAACGCGACGAATATGCTTCCCGGCTATAAACTACAGCTTGTCGCGAAGGATGACACGAATGCGAGCGGTGTACCAGACGGCACAAAAAGTGCCGATAACGTTAATGCGTTGACCAATGATGCGCAGGTGGCCGGCATTATTGGAGCATTCGACACCACGACCGCTGAGGCTGAACTACCACTCACCAATAAAGCGTCGCTCGCACTCCTGAGTCCCTCGGCTACTTATGCCTGTCTGACCCAGGCAGACACCGCTGCTGGCTGCGGAACATTGTCAGGTACGTTGCGCCCTACAGGTAAAACGACATTCTTCCGTCTCGCACCCACCGATGTACAACAGGGAGAGGCCCAGGCAGATTTCGCCATCCATTATAAAACCGTTTATGTGATCGATGATACTAGCGCCTATGGCACGGCACTCGCAAGTGGGTTTATCAGCAAGTTTCAGGCGAATTTTGGCATCATCGTGGGCCACACGAGCGCAGCTCCTGCAGCCGAGTACATTAACCTTCTGACTCAGATTGCCGCACTCCGACCAGATGCGATTTTCTATGCTGGAGGTGATGCCGAGGGAACAACTATTCGCATGCAGATGGGCCATATACCCGGCTTGTTCAATACACCATTTCTTGGCGGAAACGGTATCCATACCACGACTTTTGCCAGTGCAATAGCGCCTCTGGGTGGCGGTCTCGTATATAGCACCGCACCAGCAATAGTTCCAACGACAGGAACCTTCGTCCAGCAGTACCAGGCCAGCTACGGCACGCCGGGAACCTATAGCGCTGCTGGCTATGACAGCGTAAACATTTTACTGGCCGCGCTGAAAACAGCTATCGCTCACAAGGCGCAGGCACCAGTCAAGGGAAATCAGGCAAAGGCAGCACTGGCGTTCCGCCAGAAAGTTGTCGGGGGTGTCGCGCAGACATCTTATACCAGTGTGACGGGTCTACAGTACACGTTTACGGCCAATGGTGATGCGCTCAACAACACGATTGAAGTCGATGTGCTCTCATCTGCCGCCCAGTGGAACGCGCGCACGACGGTGCAGGAAACACAGGGTCAATAGATACCCTGGCGAGCACTGCCAGTCGTGAACTGGCAAACTCACAAACTCACAAACCCGCAAACTCGTAAAAGGGTGCAGGCATCCGAGGGAAGTGACCCTACCAGAACACCATTTGGCCTGGATGTCTGCGCTTTTTGCTCTACAAATGCGCCTCCTGAGAGTTCGCAAGCACCTGCTGAATCATATCAATCCATGCTGCTTGCTTCAGCCCGTAGGCTGGCTCTGGCTCGGTGTGAGCTACTTGCCTGGCTATCAAGCGAAAGGCCGGATCGCCCAATTGCGCGCGGACTAACGCGAGCAACCTCTCCACATCGCTAATCTCAAACCAGTGCATCAGCTTCATCCCGACACCCGCGCCCAGCAGGTACCGTAGCGCCTCTTCCGCCCGCTGTTCCTGCCATGCGAGCCGCCCCAGTTCGAGCAGCGTGTGAGCTATGTTGCGACGATCCTCCATCTGGCGCATCACATCGAGAGCCTGGACAAACAGCGCGCGGGCCTGCTCCAGTTGTCCCTTCTGGAGAGCCAATGTGCCCATTTCCTGGCGTACTACAGCGGCCTCACGTTGATCTCCCAATTGTTCAAGGATGGGCAAAGCCTCGTCAAGCAGTGCGTGAGCTTCATCCAGGTGTCCCTCACAGCGGGCCAGCGCGCCCAGATCGCGTGTGATCAGAGCGGTCTGGCGCTTGTCAGCGATCTTGCTGAAAAGGGTGCGAGCCTCATCCAGATGCGAACGAGCCAGTTCCAGAAGACCTTCGGCGACCTCCTGGCTGCCAAGACTCTGGAGGGTTATGGCCAGGCTACGCTGGTCCTGAAGTTCGCGAAAGATCGGGATCGCCTGGTTAAACAATTGCCGGGCCTGCTCGAAGTGCCCCTGATCACTGGCCATGCTGCCCAGATTTAAGATCGTAAAGGCGAACGTGCGCCGATTCTCAATGCGCTGCGTAATTTCCAACGCTTCTTCATAGAACAGGCGCGCCTGCTCCGGTTGGCCTTGCTGACGGGTCAGATTACCCAGATTAATGAGCACAACACTGATATTATGCTGATCTCCCACCTTACGAAAGATGGCTAAAGCCTCATCGTAGAACAGGCGTGCCTGCTCCGGTTGGCTCTGTTCACGAGCGAGCACCCCTAGCCTGCCTAGAATCAGGGCGGCGCCACGCTGGTCACCCAGGCGACGGAGTGTAGCGAGCGCTTCAGTATAGAGCTTGCGCGCCAATTCCGGCTCTCCCTGGGCAGCAATCACATCGGCAAGCGTTCCCTGAGTTTCGGCACTGCCACTCTCATCGCCAAGCTGGATCTGTGCCTCCAAAGCCTCAGAAAGAAACTGACGCGCTAGCTCTGGCTGACCCTGACGGTGAGCCAGGTTGCCCAATTCTCGCAGAACCTGAGCGCTACTACGGACATCAGCGTGCTGGCGTGCCAGGGAAAGGGCGTTTTGCCACATTGTCCGGGCATTGGAGTAGTTGCTGCGCTGATCGTCGATTTTTCCAAGGGAGAGCAGGGCGCTGACCTGTGCGGGGTAATCTTCTAGAGCTTGCGCGGCTGATAATGAACGTTGGAGGAGCGTCACTGCCAGAGTATAGAGGCCACGAGTGATCAGGAAGGGCGCGAAAGCATGTGTGCCCTGAATGAGAGCTGACTGCATGCTGTGAGTATGCGCCAATTCCAGGGCCAGCAGGATATTGTTGCTTTCAAGATCGAGCTTCACGTAATCCCGCGCATGCTGATCTGCGTAAGCCACAAAGTAGGTTACCAGCCGTTGATATACTGTCGACTCGCTCAGATGGGACGAGGCATAGTCCGCGATGGTCTGGTGGAGTGTATAGCGTTCAGGGCCGCTACTCTCAAGGAGGCCCGCGTCGCTCAATTCATCAAGCGTTTCAACTGGCAGAGCGCTGATCTCCACAGCAGCTTCCTCTGAAAATGTATTGGGTTTGGGAGGAAAGACCGCGAGCGCCCCCAGCGTCGTGCGCGCGTCATCACTAATTTGCTGCACGCTTATACCAATGACGGTCTGTAGTGAAAGAGGCGCTCCGATCTCCAGGCTGGGATGAGCTCCAATTAATGCCTGCGGTTCGGCCAGGCGCAGGCGTTCATCCGCGCTACGCAGGCGTTCCAGGGCCGCGCGTATCCGCCGTGGTTGACCACTGTGGGACTGAGCACGTAAGAAATTTCCGAGCAGGGTCAGGGCCAGCGGCAACCCACCTACCATATTGACCAGGGCCTGTGCTTCTTGTGGTTCGGCTTGCACAGAGTCGGGAGCCAGGCGCATCAGAAGCAGGCGCCCATCGGTATCTTCCAGTTCACGAACGATGGTTGTGCCATCGACGGCGAAGCGTCGCGCGATTTCAGGAAAACGCGTGGTAACCAGATGCGCACAGTGAGGGCCCCCTACCTGCAGGGCCAGGGCATCCGTAATTTTCCAGGCATCATCGAGAACCAACAGGATTTGGCGCTGTCCAATTGCGGCGTGTATACTGGCAGCCCAGGCTTCTGGCTTACTACGCTGTGCCATATCGGCTGGCGCGCAGCCCAGGATGGCTCCCCAGCGGCTCAACAGTCCCAGGACATCAGGCTGGCGTCCCAACCCAACCCAGAGGATACCATCAGAAAAATGTGCCTGGATCTCCGCATCATGTGCCAGCGCGATAGCCAGGGCAGTCTTACCAACGCCCGGCAAACCATGGAGTGCAGAGAGTTTCACTCGCCTTTCCGACATCAATTGCTGCTTTATCTGACCAAGCAACCCGTCTCGTCCTATCAAGCCGGACCCGCCTGCTGGAGCAGGAGGAATAGCCGGGTCCCAGATAGGCGTCTGAACCAGTTGCGGGAGATCTGAGGGTGGTGGGGAAGGGTCCGGCTCTGTTCTTTCTTCCAGTTCCTCGGGAACAAGTCCTAGTTCGAGAACGCTCATTTTAAAGAGTGTACAGAGTTGAAGACGAAAGTGTGGGCCAGGCATGGTGACACCACGCTCCCAGCGACTCACTGTAAACGCGTCTGTTCCCACTTCACGTGCGACATATTCCTGCGACCACCCCTGGCGCACCCGTGCCTGCTTGAGGTGCTGATTGGGAACATTTCTGGCTGGTTTTTTCATGAAAAATTCTCTTCTGTGTGGACGTATACCAGGACCAGCGGACTCGAAGCCACGCACTATCTTTGCCATACAGACGAATAGAGAATCTAGCGCGGGTCTCATCTTCTCACATGTGCATGATAACATGTGATTTACCAGAATTGCAATACATTGCCCCTTTTCGACAGGTAAATTGATACAGCTAAAAGAAGTTCTGCGCGCGTCATTGCAGCGATGCGCTGTCGAATGAGTCCCCTGGTCGATGCGTCTTCCTCCTGGGACCCTCGGCTCGGATGGTGATGACGGTGATGCATACCAGTTATTCCTCCTTGATCTGTTGACAATCTGTCTCTATTGGGTCATACTCTCCCATATGAGTTGCTGTCTCTGAGAAAGAGTGTAGTCAACTGAGCAGCATACGACAAGAATCAATGAGCAGAATTTATCCCGAATGAGACAAAGAGGGGAAAATGACTCAGAAAACCGAGAATCTGCGCGTAAGGCGCACAAAAATCCTGCTGCGAGAAGCCCTCATTGCGTTGATCGAGAAAAAGGGCTTCGATGCTCTCACCGTTGGCGACTTGACTGAGCAGGCAATGGTGAGCCGGGCGGCATTCTATCGCAACTATCAAGACAAATATGACCTGGTGGAACAGATCTTTGAGGAAGCCATGGGCGCTTTGTTCGGTGAAATTTCGGCACTGGGGCGAGAACATCCGGCGGACGTCTGGGTCACATTCTTTGAGCATATCGCCCAGTATGACCGACTGTATCGAGCACTGCTGGGCAGCAAGGGAAGCCCCTGGTTTGTGAGAAAGATGCGGGCAGATCTGGTTCACCTGATCAAGGAGCGAGGGCACCATCCTCACGGCCCACATGAGTCCGCTCACCCCATTCCCCCCTTCGCCGATGAGTTCGTGCCGGATATCGTTTCCACGATGTTCGTGGAGGCCATCACCTGGTGGCTTGAGCAAGGGCAACCCTCCACCCCCAAAGAGATGGCGACGAGAACAGCCTTGCTCGCTTCGGCAGTGTTTCGCGAAGCGAGCACCTGGGTCTCACCACGCCCACCAGATCAAAGCGCTTGATTTCCTGCTAACGCGGAGAGAACCGCCGTTGCCTCTGCCCACGGGCGCGCTCACGACGAACTGGTGGAATCTGGTTCTTTCATTTCTATGGATTTGATCTGAAGTCAGTAGTCTCCACCGCGCAATTTCTTATGGAGTTTGTACCCGCTTGCTGCCGAGGAGAAATTCACCGACAGACGTTTCTGTGAGATAATCGGAACCGGATAATTTTGTGAAAAGATCAGAATCACCTGCTCCCAGAGCACAGGGGGCCAGGTCCATAGCAGTAGCCACAAGATACATCGTCGCATAAATTACTCCGACATTCTTCAGTATCAGCGCGTACGCTATACTTTCGTACTTCCACGAAACCCTCTGGAAACGCGCAGCAAGGGTGATTACTACTTGAGGGTGATCAAATCCACCTCTAGATGCATCCGATAAGAGTTTTTCGGTATCTTTATTTGGTCCCTGGATAAAAGATAAACCATGATTCAAGGGATCATACCAGTAGAAACCCGGGGTGAGCCCTTCACATCGATCGATCGTGAGATAAAACTCTATTTCATAGCAACTCCCACCATTAGGATACGGTCGTTTTGTAACGTCATACATGTTTCCACCATGAGAGACCTCTTTGATACGGGCAACCCGATAGAAAAATTCACCCAGTTGAGCAACCGTCATGGGACGCTCACCATGATCGCGTATTGAGGTGCGAGCCTCCATTACAGCGGTCAAGCCTGGATCGACTTCAGCGAGTCGATCCATATCGGGTCTGGGCAATGGTGTTGTCACAGGCCACGACATTGGCTTCACCGCTGGTTGAGGAGGAATACGATGGAGAAAACGGTAAGTCCCTCCAAGCATATTATTGTGTCTCCCCATCCGACTACGACTATGAAACAGGAGGTCATGAAAGTCCCACTGCATGTAACGTTCATCGTCATCTTCACCCAGTCGCCCCTCACGCGTCGTTGGAAACACGAAATTGCCCATCACTAATAAAGTGAGCACACTAATAACATTATCGACATCTTCTCCAGGGAGCGTTTGGGCCAGTTCGACCGGGGTAACCGCTGTCCCCAGTTGATACAAAACACTTGCAGCAACTGAACAATCCAGACGCAGACGAGCATGAGAGAGAGGAGATTCCACATACTGAAGCCCCTCCTCATCTCTCCTGACATAAGCAAAACGTGACATTCTATACGATTGATTGGCTTGAATGTCAGCCCATCTATGTTGAAAGGACGGTGAAATGGGGATCAACGTCGCTAAAGGTATCTGCTCATCCTCCCTTCCGGCATACACATAAACCATCTGACATCGTATCAGCAAGGACAAATAACGATAGAAAGTCGCCAGCATACTCTCTTCATGGGCGGTAATCAGAGCTTCGTTCATCCCTTGTACCGAACAGGCCCTTTCAGACAACATCATCAGCACATGGCGTAGAGCCGGACTAAGATGAGCGATCTTTAACTGGTTGCAAGGAGAGGTGGCAATGATTGTATCTTCGTTTTCCAGAATCTCTACATCCTCTTTGAAACGATAAGAAATATGTGAAGATTTCGTTATAGTGTCCATCGTCAACTCCTTTCAAGAGACAGGTTTCTCTGTAGCTCACTGCAAGCCATGGAACGTCATCACAAAAATGGATGCGGATATGGATTGATCTCTGCCTCTGTCAATGGATGATCCTGATATCCCAGGACAAATGGGAGCTGGTGTAAGCGCTCGAAACCTGTGATTCTGCGGTTGCGCTGTCCAAAAGTCATCGGGAGCATACCCGGCATGAGAACCTTGACAGAGCGTAATCCACAGGGCTGGTGTTCAGGAGCGGTTTGATCGATGACGATGACATCTATGCCCTGGATGAGATAGGTGTTGATAAGCGCTTCCAGATCAGTACGTAAATCCATACATTCTGGCGGATGACGATAAAAATCACCAAAGGCATCCTGGAAGGTTTGTTGGCACTGCACATGATACAAGAAATGTAATCGCTCAAAGGCTTCTGGCAGATAGTAGGTGAGCGGGTGGTGATCAATTTCCTGAACCAGGTTGCCATCGGCAAGCATCTTGAGAGCTTGAGCACGACTCTCTTGATCCATGCTGTGTCGAAAGGTCAGGAACAGAGCAGCTTCGCACAACGCTCTCAGCAAAGCTTGCTCCGGGTGGGGATGTGAACCAGTTGTGACAAAGGCATTGGGTGTGTTTTCCCGCCCCTGCTCGTCGACACACAGTAGACAGAGGCAAGGGATAGCGTGATCCAGGCTGGCATTCAAGATATGGATGGTATAGCCAGAATGATACTCAAGGTGCTCGATCAGCAGGCGGATAGTGGGATCAGTGACTGAGGAGGGTACAAGATGTGGCAACTTGAGTTGAGCATACCAGGTGAGCAAGAAGGCGTCACGCTCGGCTACTTCCAGCATCCCATGAAAGATCGCCTCTTCCAGACTATT
This sequence comes from Dictyobacter aurantiacus, assembly GCF_003967515.1. Classification (GTDB taxonomy): domain Bacteria; phylum Chloroflexota; class Ktedonobacteria; order Ktedonobacterales; family Ktedonobacteraceae; genus Dictyobacter; species Dictyobacter aurantiacus. Next base: position 366,813 of record NZ_BIFQ01000002.1, read on the forward strand.
TCCCAATGCGCACCCATTGGATGTCTCAGCGAGAAACAGAGGGTTTTCTTCGCTTGCGGGAACTCCATAATAGGCGCAATGCTCTGGCACGAGGATAGGAACCTGCTTTTGGAAGGAATATCCCCACACCCAATGACACATCAGATCGTGCTGATAGGGTACCGGATGGCGACAGCCGGGATGGTGTGCATGCTGCGCGCTCCCCTCGTATGCTTGCGGGCTGTGTAGCCCCAACGTGGTGGGGTCGAGCGCTTGCTCTTGTTGCTGCATCAGTTGATGGTAACTTGCCCGCACCATCGTACGTTTGCCTCTGGGAGATAAACCGGCATAGCGTTCAACGCATTCCAGAACCGAGACAAGCTTGCTCTGCGCTGGACGCAAAGTACTTCCGCTCCCCACTGCTGTTCTCTCTGGTTCAACAGAGAGCCGAGATGAGGCAATCGGCAGCAGATTGGTAGTTTCTACGGTAAGTGCGGAGACCAGGCCGGTGCGCTGATCGACATAGGATGCGAGGAGCTGTTCAGCGTTGGCGACAGGCTGGCGGATACGGTAGGTGAACACCCCCTGTTTCGGGCTATCTTGCAGCGGCACCATCGCCAGTTCAGCTCTATCTTCGACCGGTTGCTGACAATCAGGACAGGCAGGGGAAGGAAGGAAAGCGTGCCTGCTACACTCCAGCGTCTCCAATGAGACGAAGAGCAAGGCACCATGTGTCCGTAGACGGTCAGGTTTTTGGAGGTAGGTCGCGATCTCTTCTCCTACCAGCACCGCGAGCGTTTCCAGACTGAACGATGAGAGCCAGGTTTGAGATACAGCGGGTGTGTGTTCCCCAGAGAGATAGCGCTGCAAAAGCTCGTAATCAGTTTGAGAGGAAGTCGCCCACAATTTACGCAACTCGGCGCAGGTTGTACACCCCTGGGTCTGTGGATCGACACAGGGTCCAATAATGGCTTCGTCAAACTGGGTATAAACGGGGAGCAAGGCTACGTTGGCTTGCCGGCAGCGCTGATTGATCGACTGGAGATTCCTGGGAGACCAGGTATCGCTGCAAGAGACAATGATTTTACAGGTGGCCAATTGCTGGGGAGAACTTTCCTCGCTGAAAAATATAATATCCTCATACACCCTTTCGGTATACTGTTTCACCTTCTGATAGATACGTCCCTGTCCCATGAGTCCAAGCGGACGCCCTTTAAGCTTCGCCATCGCCTTATTCACCCCTCTTCACATCTCGTTTGCCCACAAGTACACGCACGATAAAGGGTAACACCCGCGCCAGGGCCGTATCATGGTCCAGCGGAAGAGCAAAAGCGCGGAAACCGTTCGCCCACAATTGTGCTAACAACCACTCTCGCCTGGCTGGCCACGCGTCTGGCAAGGAAGCGTGTGGCACAGAGACGTGCGTGCCGCGTAGATGCGCCGGAAAATCTGGTACGGGCTCCAGCGCGTAGTCAGGTTGCTGGAATTGGGTAGCCTGGTAGTGCTGCACGGCTCCCATGAGTCCCATGCTCAGCGCCTGCGCGACATCACAGTGGGTACTATACGCGATAACCTGCTCCCCTGAGCACGTCGCGAAGGTAGGAACGCGCAGGGTGCCTGTAACATCATAGACGGTGATCTGCTCTCCAATCGTTTGGAGAAGACGATGGAGATAGGCCCCCTCTGGCGTCAGAGACACTTGCGCAAGATCAACCTGAGGATACGCCCGCTGGGTATCCCGCACCTGTTCTAGCGTAAGATAGTTACACCAATCCAGCAGAGCCTGGCAGATCGCTTCCTCCCAACTCATCCCCGCTGCACAGCCTCGGTCTTTGCGGTCAGGAGCCAAGAAAACGTATCTGGCAGACATAAGCACCGCCTGCTGTGTCCGCAAGTCCAATGCCCAGATCCACATCTCCTCTTCTACTACAGGGAGGGAAGATATCTCAAGCAATTGATCGCTCGTAATGGTGGGGCAAGAGGACTGTTGTGGAACTGCTGCAGAGGAGAGCAAGCGGCGTCGATCTACCATAGAAGCAGCATAGCGCGCGCACGCCTTTTGCGCGGCCTGTACACAGGCGTCTTTTGCCTGCGTACTTAACGCGACGACACTGAACGGTTCGGACGAGATCTGCCGGGGCAGGGGATTGGAACTATGGACTTGATAAACCGCCAGCGGAGCCTGGGCAAAATCACTATACTCAAACGCGGTAAAAATGCCGAGTCTCTTGTCAACGCATCCGCCAATATTTTCCAGCAATGCCTCCGGGTCGGTTGGTTCCCGGTTCTGCAGGCTTTGCATCTGCTGCAGGAACTGTGATACGCCTGGAACGGCTGGTTGCTGACAGGCCAGACAGTGAGGATGTGGCAGAAACGTGTGGCTCTCTCCCTCAAATGTTGCCAGATCAAACGTGCTTAACCGGGCAGCGATCTCGGGGGAGCCGCTCTGCGTCACAGATTGAAACAGGGTAAAGATCAGCCGATTGGCAAGCATGGTAGATCCCGCTGCGGTGAGCAAGTGATGAGGCACGGCCAGCGGCTGATCCTCAAATTCATAGTGTGAGGGTTGTGATGAAAAATAGCTCAGGTTGGCTTGCAGGCGTCGCCAGGCACACTCCCAACAGTTCTGGGCCTCTGGACTCACCAGCGGACCGAGCCAGGCACGATCATCGACGACCACCGCCTGCATGAACGTTTTCCTTTGCTCAAGGCACAACCGGTTTAGCAGGAGCGCACGCGCCAACATCGGTCGCTCAGAGACATGCAAGAGGGCATCATAAGCCTGGATCGTATCGCGCACTGCGGACTCCTCGTTCCAGGAGGGAGTAGCAAGAAAACGCACCGTTTGCTCAGGTGCGTTCTCGGCGGAGAAATCAAGCATCATCTGGCGAGCATCCGCCCCAACCGCACCCTCTGGCGTAATCAATACGTCGATCTTTTTTACGCCACATTGGATGCTCGCCTTTATCAGCGCGATGCAACTGGCGCCAGAACCGATAAGGAGCAATGGCTGCCGGCAAAAACGTTCAAAGCGCGAGGCTGCTGACGGTTTTCGAGCAGCGAGAAAAGCAATGTCGAGGGCAACGCTTTCCAGCTTTGAGGAACGAAGCGTATGTGGTTGATCCTGGCTTGTATCTGTCAGAAAATCATGGGCCAGTAATTTCTCAAGCAAATTCGTAATCATGCGCTTTTTAGCTGTGTCCAGACCGTCAGTTAGCTCTTCAATAGAAACACTTCCGTCGAGCATGGGAACGAGGCGTTCAAGCAGAGCAAAGAGGCTTTTGCCCTTGAGGAAAAGGCGGCTGCTATTTCCGCGTAGATAGACACCATCGGGCATCGGAATAAAATATGTATCGGCTCTCCATTTTGGGTGCATATTTTGCACGAGCATAGAAAACTCTCTCCTGGAGAAAAACATTCCAGATAAACAGAGCTTCAATTCTGAATGCGAGGATGTATAGCAAAGGAAAAAAGGGAGAGCCGATCTAGCCGGCACACAAACAATCGGCTCTGGCCCTCTCTGTCCCAGTAACCGCCGCATGAGCAGTTACCAGGCAAACAGCTGCATTAGTAAATAGCAACCACGACAGAAGCTATGTCAAACGCATAAATGGCCATAACCATAACCATAGTTGCAGAAACCAACATTGTTGCAGAACCACCCCCCATAACCATAACCCCAGGAACCACCACCGCAGTTACTAGCGCTGGTGCCACCCTGAATGAGTTCAACCTCTTCCAGGCTTTCATCGGTCAGGTCAACAAAATCAACAAATTGCTCGGAGAGCTTCTTTTCGGGTTTCATAATACGCTTTCCTTTCCGTGCAAAGCACGTGACGCATTAATTCCGCTTGTTGAAGTTTCCTTGCGTTTGTTTTTGCGGCTATCCATCTATCTTCCGCCCATAATAAGAGCATTATGCTCTTATTGTCTTATTATACATATGCGCAATATTTAATCATTTTAAATATTTTTTTATCTAAGGGAAGGGTCATACCCATCCCCTTCTCTACACATGGTGACATGAAGCAACGCAACTAGCCACACGTGTGGTATCCCGTTGTCGTAAGCACTCCCAGTCACCGGAAGCGACAGGTGGAATGCTTCTGGTGACCGGGAGTGGGTTCTCCATGATGATGATCCCGTTACGCATAACCCCTACGCACTCTGGGCCACGCCCAACTGCAATGGGCGGACCGAGCACCGCATTGGTATTGCTAGTGCCATCGATTACAGAAACCGTGTGGTCACCAGGTGTTTGCCACATAGATTCTGAATGTATATCAGACAGGTAACAGTTTTGAGAAAGAAGGAACACCCCCCAATCCCTGACGCCTGCCAGAAAGAGAGCAGTAGAGAAGTGCACCTTTACAACATAATTTCTCATAAAGCATTTATAATACCTTTATTATAGAATAAATAACTTTATATTTGGAATATTATGCGAAATATGTTATGCTTATTATACTTCAACTGGCCTACACACTGAAATATGGCGGCATCGTAGTGAACTCATCTTAAGCGCTGGTCACCGGTAGTGAAAGAGAACGGTAAACTTGTGCCACCTTACCCCTCAGGCATTTCTTGGTCAGGAACCCTACAGATTTCCAATAAGTTCCGAATAGCACATTTCACTATTGTGCAGGTGATGTAACCTGAAATATCTCGATTAGCATAGGAGGTTATCATTATGGCATTCAAAGTGCACCAGATTCAGAGTTACAACTATTCTTTTGATGCGCGAGTTGGAGGTCCGGGGAGATTACAGCTCTGGGGGCAAGGCCCGACGACAATTCCGGTAGCGAATGTCACTTTTGTCGAGGACACTTCTCCCGTTCCTGAGCCGATCCTCTCCTCCGACCTCAATAGTGCTACCGTATCCTTTAAGCAGGGGGCACTGCCCGGCCTGATTGATATGCTGCGGAATGCACATCAGGTACGGGTAACGATCAATGATCAGTCACCTGGATTTGTCTTTATTCACACGGAGCAGGAGTCGGCTGGCAAAGAAAACAGCTGACAGGGGAAACCATTCCACTCCAGAATGCTCTATCAAGGCGCATCTGTGCTCGTTGCAGGGACGCAACCTGTAAATCCCACATTTATAGCATGGAACTTGTTGATAGCGCGGCAATGACCACACCCATGATTAAGGCAAGGAGCGCAAGAAGCGTGAAGAAGAGGGAAGATACCCACAACTGTAGTACGCTGCTGGTGAGAGCCAGCACGAAAATAATCTGGAGCAGGCGGCGATCGCCCGAGCGTTTCTGGTTTGTTGACCACCATAAAAAGATGAGCGCCATTCCGGCTAGCAGCATGCCGAAAAGCAGGTTGGGCAGTTGGGAGTTATATGCACCCTCGTCCCAGTTTTGCAACACACTTGAGAGGGGAATCTGGGGAACTCCTTTGGCAACGTAAAAAACGGTGCAGAGGACAATGTTCATAAGAAGCAGAAAACGATCGCTTCTCGTCAGTGGTCGCGTTAATCTGCCGATGCTGATGATGGCGAGGATGACGAAGAGGAGCGCCGCGATCTGATACCAGGTGATCCCAATACCTCCAATAGCATACAGGATCGCCGGCGTTGGGTCCGTCAGACCATAGAGCCCTATCAATAATGCGCATCCGCTGGCTGTTGACGCGATCAGCATATGCTCAAACCATACGGGCACGTGCACAAGCCAGGACGCACGCTCACTAATCAGCGTAGCAACTCGCTCAATCTGTGTGATCTGCCGTGCCAGAGGCAGAAGCAGCAAGGCAAGCACACCGATACTGCCAGCGAGCATGAGCCAGGTCAAACTACCAGCGATACTATTGTTTAGTGTAGAGAACGTTGCTTGCAGCTCAGGAGTCTGTGTCAGCAGCACAGAACTCTCCCATGGGAACACCTGTAGCTGCGCGCAGACAAGCGCAGTGAAAAAGAGCATAACATGATCCCAAAAGGTAAAGGTGCCAGAAAAGCGTGTAAATAGCCAGCGAATAAGCATCAGAACGCCTGCTATTATCAACCCATAGATGACAATCTGTGTTGACGAAAGCAGGTCAGCGATCGTCCAGGTCAGTGTAAATGTGCTATACGGTCCGTAGGGGAGCGCTACCCCATCCCCCAGGAAGTTGAGCATGCCAGCACAGACGAGAGCCAGGATCAACAATGGCAGACGATCTATACGCGCGAAACGGTGCAGAATAAAGAGGGAGATCGGAAGAACGATAGCGACGACAAAAATAATTATGTTGTTGATAATGGCGATATTGTCCCTGGACTGGAAAAGGGGGCCTGCAGATGAAAAAGCATCGTTGATCTCCTGCGTTCCATAGACAAGCTGGAAGGCTCCGTACACGAGCGCGACCATACCCAGGGCGACGCGGTCAAACCAGATACGCTCTGGCGTTGAAAGCAGCAGGACGAGCACAGCAACGCAAAACAATATGACCACGAGCGTCGTATTGATTGCGCTATAGGTACTGGCTGATATACCGGTCTGGAGATAGGGGAGCGACGGCAACTGTTGCTGCGCTCCATACACATACTGGAGTAAAGCGGCGGACCCCACGATGGTCGCCAGTGTGACCCGGCTCTGCGCGGTCACGCGTGCCGCTGGTTGGAAGCATGAGAACAGGGCGGTGCCAATAATGGATATACCCAGCAGTTGGTAGAGCATAATCTGAGAGAGTGCTTGCTGTACCGTGGGTATGGTTTGCAATGCCACACAGGCGAGAAAAAAGGCCGGTATGGCTACGCGGAGGAGGCCACGCAGTACCGGATCATGCTTGTCTGTTAGCCGTTGTTGGACCAGACTACAGATACATAACAAAACGAGCGATAGGCTAAGACCAGTAAACGCAGAGGAGCCTTGAGAAAACTGAAAGGCGTAGATGCCACCTCCAAGCGCGCAACAGAACAGTAGTATCAGTAGTACGAGCGAACTGGCCAAGCGCAGGCCAGGCAAGAAGGTAGCAAGGATCGTGCTCCAGCGCGCCTGCACAATATTCTGAGGTCCGAGGCGCTTATAGTATTCGAGCAGCCAGAAGAACGGGTCCAGCACACGGCGCGGACTGGGCGCCAGCCTGTTACCATCGGTAGAAAGCGGATGCCCGGTCGCTGACATCACGGTAAAGCGGGTGTCGATGCCGCGATCATCCAGCATATGCAGCATAGCCGCCCCACCCTGTACGCTCTTTTCCACCCACAGTCTGGTCGCATGGCTGATCACTTCCATCTGTTGCATATACGCGTCAAGCTCTGCCTCGGACAGAGTGAAATTCCCCTTTAACGACTCATAGACGGTGTCCTGGCTGAGGTAATCGCGCAGTTCGGGGGCCAGATCAGGGATGATGTCGGCTTTGCTGAAGACGATAATCAGCTGACGACGCTCGCGGGCAAAGTTCACCCGCCGCTCCTCCAGGGAAGTGATGTAACTATTGACCAGGTTATCAACGCGCATTTTATCGCGCAGTAAATCGGGCAGGCTGAGCAGCATAATGGTGACCGGGGTGTGCTGCAGGAAGGGAATCTCGGCCACATCGATGACCAGCCTACCGAATTGCTCACCGGCGTGATCCATGACCACCAGGAAGCGTGAACCCCAGCGCACCATATGCTTGAGGGACATAATATAGACCTCGTTCTGGTCGCGATCGCGTTTGGGGGTGCTGCCGGGAAGAACACCTTCGACGCGTTCGGCCTGCAGCACGTTTTTGTGCTCGACATCGAGCTGGGTGATGGGCTGGGCGTAGAAGCCAGCGGCGCCCCAGGCGCGATCCATATCATAGAGATGCAGACGCAGCATATCCAGAAACATGGTCTTGCCGGCCTCGGTCAGCCCGAACAACTGCACAAAGACTGGCGGCGCATCTTTGCATCCACGGATATATGCCAGGGGGATCGTAAAATGGCATTCCTCGCAGGGAACGTCCTGCTTGACCTGCGACCTGATGGGTAGACGGTGCAGACAACGTGGACAATAAACATACTGGCCTTCGATAAAATTTAGAATTTGATTGAGCATAACATCATCCCTGATCGTGTTCTGTCATATAATTTATTTACTTATCCAAAAAACTGAGTGCGCGGTACAAGCCAGGACAGTGCCGCTGAGTCGCGGAATAAGATCTTAGAGATTATTTCGTTTATAGTATTCGAGTACCCAGAAGAACGGGTCCAGCACACGACGCGGACTGGGCGCGAGCGTGTTTCCACCAGGAGTAAGCGGATGCCCGGTCGCTGACATCACGGTAAAGCGGGTGTCGATGCCGCGATCGGCCAGCATATTGAGCATGGCTGATCCGCTCATAACTTTTTCTCTAACCCATTGCCTGGTCACATCACTGATATGTGCCATTTCTTGCAAATAATTGTTCACCTCTATTTCGCCGAACTGGAGACGCTGCCGCGGGTCGCATAATGCTGCATAGATAGTGTCCTGGCTGAGGTAATCGCGCAGTTCGGGGGCCAGATCAGGGATGATGTCGGCTTTGCTGAAGACGATAATCAGCTGACGGCGCTCGCGGGCAAAGTTCACCCGCCGCTCCTCCAGGGAAGTGATGTAACTATTGACCAGGTTATCAACGCGCATTTTATCGCGTAGTAAATCGGGCAGGCTGAGCAGCATAATGGTGACCGGGGTGTGCTGCAGGAAGGGAATCTCGGCCACATCGATGACCAGCCTACCGAATTGCTCACCGGCGTGATCCATGACCACCAGGAAGCGTGAACCCCAGCGCACCATATGCTTGAGGGACATAATATAGACCTCGTTCTGGTCGCGATCGCGTTTGGGGGTGCTGCCGGGAAGAACACCTTCGACGCGTTCGGCCTGCAGCACGTTTTTGTGCTCGACATCGAGCTGGGTGATGGGCTGGGCGTAGAAGCCAGTGGCGTCCCAGACGTGGGCCATATCATAGAGATGCAGACGCAGCATATCCAGAAACATGGTCTTGCCGGCCTCGGTCAGCCCGAACAACTGCACAAAGACTGGCGGCGCATCTTTGCATCCACGGATATATGCCAGAGGAACCATAAAATGGCATTCCTGGCAAACGATGCCCTTATCTACTCGGGAGGGAATGCGAAAACGCCTCAGGCATCGCGGGCACTGGATATTTTTACCTAACATTGGAAGATTAACCCCCTTGATTTTCTACCTGGAATACAGTGGATGATGATGTAAAGCATGCACAAACTCGGCTGCAACATTCTGGCTCGCGTCTACCGCTTTCACCAGGCTGCGAACAATTCTGGAGTTTTGCAGGTACTCAACGCGCCACACGCATCGACCTTGCAGCAAGTTACCCGCCTGCTGGTGCAAAAGAGCGTTGACCAGCATCTGAAACTCTTCATCACTCAATTGCAGCCTGCGCGTTGAACTCGATTGCGACTGGCGCGCGGCTTGCGCTGTGTCGGACGGTAGCGGGTCCTGTACTGGCTGCACCCCTGCCAGGAGCTCATCCAGTACCTGCGGCAGCTCACCTGTTTTCAGCAGAGCACCCACGGCTACATCTTGAGCCTGGGGTTTATCATCGCTCGTGGAAAAAAAAGGCGAGCGTGCTTTCATACTTGAGAGTAGGGTCTGCGGACGTGCTTTTGCTTTCACATTTGCCAGCAGGATCAGCGGCATATACGTAGCCTGCTCCGAAAATGTGAGTACACTCTCCCACTCTTTCCATTCCGGTTGCTCGTTGAGTAGCCAGTAATAGACGATTTTGGCCAGCGTGATGTGAGCCAGCATCTGGGTATCGCATGTCTCCTGGGCCGCGATACTCAAAATTGTTGGGAGCGGCTCATAGATATAGGTATGTAGCGAAGGCGCGAGGAGTTCAGCGATATGTCCGGGCAAAACCGTCGCCAGAGCTTTAGCCAGCCTGGTGGTAATAGCCCGGCTATTCAGGTTGTAAAATGTATTTAATGCGCGCTTGCTCAAGGGGAACGCAGGCAATGCGCGGTGTGCAGTGAAAACTTCCGCCACTACCTGTGCTGTATATAGGTCTTCGTTTATCTGAGCATCGCTCTCAGTGTTTTGCAGCGCATAGGCAAACCACGTAGTATACAGAGATCGCTCATCGCTTCCCTTGAGTGACACAACCTTGCGTTCGGCCAGCGGCATCGATATAAAGCTGCTATTGCCGATCGACCGGGTTCCCCCGACGATCCAGAAGTTGCCCGCGGGAGGCGTGCAGTGATCAACAAAGGTATCAAAGGTGCAGGCAACGCGTTGATCGGCGGGTAACCATGCCAGCATACAGCTGAGCAGTTGAAAGATTTCTTCTGGATCGGCCGCGATCATCAGGATCGATTGCTTTTGCTCGTGCAGGTTGGGCGCGGCCACGCACAGCAGGTAGAGGTTCCATACTGACCATTCCGGCGGGTACATTGCTCCTGAGCGGATCGGTACCACGAGTTGCGTGGGAGGTGGATCTTTTCTGAGATACGCAACGAGTTGCGCGACGTCTGTTGTCAGTAGCTGGTTGTTTTCCGCCGCCGCGAAGATAGCAAACGGGTCATTTCTCACTCGCGCGAAGTGTTCTCGACTGACCACGAGGGCATGCACAAGGAAAGCGTCGCGTTGATTTTTATCGATCACCTCCGGATCTGGCGAGGTCAGGGGGACACTCCGGGTGAAAACCGCCTGGCCCTTCTCTGTCCAGAAGAACTGATGACGGCGCACGGGCTGCTTACCAGGTTGGAAACACTGGACATACTTCTCGATCTGCGCCGTTTCCGCGCCCAGCGAGGGTGATTGATATACGATTTGATATCCGCTATACCCCTGGGGTGAATACGTTCTTTCAACGCGGGTAAAAATGACATGTTCGACAGCAATCTGTACCTCTGGCATTATGGGCATTCTGTATTCCTCCGTACTACACAAAATCATGGGGCATATGCAAAAGTTCTCCGACAATTTGTGAGGACCTCGTCTCCGCATCTTTGACAAGTTCCTCCACCTTTTGTGCTCCCAGTTCCTGGCGCAGGGATGCGAGTAGCCAGTCCGGAATGAAGGTATCGCGGGTAGTGTGTTGCTTCTTAAATACAGCTCGGGCAGCAAAGAAGCAAGCAAGGCCAGATATGTATCCCTGGGTGCGCGACGGTTCTTGCTCGGGAACATAGATGAGCAACCAGCGTCCCAGGTTCCGGAGCGTTTTCTCTTCCTGCCAGCGATCACCGACTGCGCGAAAAATATGTATCGCTTGCACATAACAGGCCAGGGCCTGGTCTTTTTTTGCGCGATCATATGCTAGAAGAACGCCCAGGTTATTCAGGACCGTCCCCTCGCCCCGGCGTTCACCAAAACCACGGAACTGTTGCAGAGCTTGCCAGTAGTTATTGTGAGCTTTTTCGTGCTGGTTGAGGGCCATGTAGACATCGCCGAGATTGAGCAGGGTCCAGCCTCGTTCCTCTGGTTGATTGTTGCTTTGATGGGCCGCCAGCGCCTGCTCATAGCGGGCAAGGGCTTCCTGAAAGAGTTCGCGCGCCTGTGCTTTCTGTCGGCGCTGTTGGTGTTGCCGTCCCCGCTCATAGAGGAGGCGACCCATGTTGTTGAGTGTAATCCCCCGCTGGGGAAAATGCTTGCCTGCCTCTTCACACAGTACCCACGCCTCGCGATAGCACTGCTCTGCGAGCGCCTCCTGATTGAGGGCGCGGTATACCATGCCCAGGTCGTTCAACGCTTCGGCCAGCACAACCGGCTGCTCTGCCTGGCGTAACAGAGGCAACGCACGTTCGTAGTACAATTGCGCTTCGTGCTTGTTGCCCAGCGCGCTCTGGATAGACCCCATTTCGTGGTTGACCTGCCCTGCGGTTAGAGGGGCCGCGTGCCACTTTTCGGCGGGCAGTAAAAGTTCATACAGCTCCAGCAGCAGGCTATTGCCTCCCCAGCGGTGGAAATAGAGGAAGAGTTGTTCGCGGTGTATCAGCTGATACGCTTCAGCGGGTTGATCCGCCTGGCAATAGTGCCAGGCGGCTTCTAATATCAGACGGAAATCGTTTATGTGGGGTTGTGACATGCGCCTGGTGGCATCGGAGAAGCGTTCCTGGTAGTAACTGGCCGCGATTTGATGAACCTGGCGCCTCTTCTCCGCGTCGAGGCCAGGGTCGTTCTCATTCTCCCAGGCCTGGACAAAATCACGCAGCACCGGTTGCAGGCGATACTCGAGGTTGCCGGTGGCCTGGAGAAGATCCTGGTCGAGCAAAACGCGCAACACCGCACCGGTACGGCTGACGGGCATCGTGATCCTGCGGTGGACGATGCTCTGCGCCGCCTGCAGGGGCACGGCCAGGCGATAGATCGCAAAAGCCTGCAAGAGTTCGCGCTGCTCCTGGTTTAATTGTTGCGTATAAATATATTGCAGGATGTTTTCAGCCATGTCGTTGACCCAGAGTTGTTTGTACGCGAGATCTTGCAACAGGGTCGCCAGCGATAAGCTGCGATTCTCTTTGAGAATATCGCGCAGCAAAGCCAGTGCCAGGGGATGCCCCTGGTAAGAGGCGACGACCGCGGCCAGGTCTTGATCCGTCTCCGCGATGTTTCCCAGGCGGAAGAGTTGGAGACCTTCTGCCACGGTTAAACCGGCAGGGACGAATCTCTGTACATAGGCGTCCAGGTGCTGCTGCTTGCCATGTGGGTAGATGCGGCTGGTGAACAGTATACGGCTGGCGCACGGCTGGGTATTGAGCAGCTCAAGCCATTCGCCAACGCCGGCATGTTGTGCCAGTGGATAGCGCGTCTGCGGGTCCAGCCAGTGTTCAAGCTGATTGATGATTATCAGGCGTGGTTGTGGGTTGTTTTGCACGAGCTGCAGCAGAGCCGCAACGAGATCGTAGACGGACATTGTCTGCAGCGCTGGTAACGCTGCGCCAGATGCCTCGCATAGTGTTATTAGTACCTCCTGCAGGCTTGTTGTCGCGTCGATATCGAGCCAGAGAGCAGGGGACAAAAAAGGTCCGTGCCCGGCCCGGCGTTGTTCCTCGACAAAGTGGCAGACCTGGATCGCCAGAACCGACTTGCCCAGGCCGCCGATCCCGGTCAGCACCAGGGCACTCGTGGTGGGGCTGGTCAACTGCTGATAGATGTCGACCACGAGCTGTGGTCGAGGAACACTCGCGGACGGATGCGGCACTGGCGGTTGCGTTCTCAGCCTGCGGGAGATGATTGCAGGTGGCACCTGCTGCACGTGCGCGACCAATCTGTGTATGCTCCTGGCAATCTCGTACCAGCCTTCATCGCGCGGCCTGTACGCGACTACCGGTTTACCATCGGCCGGTAGGGTGGGCAGGTGTCCAAAAGGGGCGTCCTGCCAGCCTACGGTCGGGCGCAGCAGCACTGGTATTACCTGCACATCACCATGTGCTTCCCGCGCCATGATGACGGCCATCTGTTGATTCCAGAAGCGAGAATCTATACAGTCGGGGCTGACCAGCAGGAGGATCAGCTGCGCGGCGTTCAGGTGGTGCGTGATCTCCTGCTCGCTTTGTTGCCCTCCCAGAACGTTCTCATCAGACCAGAGCGTGATCAAGGCCTGCCTGACCAGAGGGCTGAGGGCCGTAATTAACGAGCGGCGCAAAGCTTTCTCTCTTGGGGGCACGGAAGAGATAAAAACGTTAATACTCCCGGGTGATGGCCAAACCTGTTCCATCATCACTCCTCGATGCCCAATGCACGCAGACGCTTGCCAACAGCCGTGCGCTCGCTTTGTATCCGCTGCCGCCATGTACGCCAGAGTGGCAGCGACTGTATGACCTCGTCCAGGTCTTCGCTCTCGGCCAGCGCCTCATCCAGGAGCATGCGAGCTTCTTTGAGCCTGTGGACCTGCTCGGTATATGAAGTCTGACCACGACTGAGTTGCAATGCCAGGTCGGCGGCGTCCATGGCCTCCATGATAGCGAACCAGGCGCTGTCCGTCTCAAGATCTTCGTTTGCCTCATGGTCCTGTCCCCGTACAGTGTCCCCCAGCGTTACCGGGTCCGCGTGCAAAAATGCATCAAGCAGCAGAGGATAGATCTGCGCTGTAAGTTGGCGCGCGTAAGTTGAGCCGAGTTGTTGCTTTAGCAGGTTTTTGATCGCGGTACCCAGCAGCGCGGCCCGCAGGCGGTCCTGTTCTGTCGCACTGATAAACAGGGTTGTGACCATGGCTTCCATCTCATCCAGGTTGAGTACAGGAGAGAAGGTGGGATCGTGTAACGATTGTTGGATACGCTGGACCGCCACGGATGGAATACCCGCCAAATCGGTCAGTTGAGTCATATCCAGGTCGTGCGCGGCAAGAATATGCACGAGTTCGTGCGCGAACAGGTTTTCGGGTTGCTTTGAGCCCATTGTCATTGAGACCTCCATGCCTTTGCTCTTTGCCTGGCTTGCCTTACCGGGTTACAGCCTGGCCGGTGTGATACCTCGGCGACCAGCGTGTCACAAAGAAAATCGTCCTTATTCGATGATGGTTGGTATATCTTATTGAGCCCGGCGTATCCAGCCTAACCTTCTGAAAAATGTGCTGGTTATGCTGACCGGGCCAGCGCTTTTGGGTCAGAAAAGCCATCCCCTCCTCCTTTGAACTCCAACCCCTGGTCCACAAGTCGGATCGGCAGAAAGCCTGGATGGCTTCTTCCAGTGCTTGTACCAACCGCCCACAACGTACCGGCATGCGGCGTGCAGCCATCTACCCAGGTATCAAACGTGCAGGCCGAGCGATCATCAGGTGGAATCAGCATACATATGACATTCAAGAGATTGAAGATTTCATCCCGGTCGTCAGCCTGCAGCAGCAGCGAGCGTCCTTGCCGGCTCAATAAAGGCGCCTGCATGCCCAGGTGGTAGAGCCGCAATAGATCTTCGGACCGCCAGCCCTCCAGCAGGTCATTCACCGCCGCTCGTTTGCGCAGTGGCACAGCCAGCATTTGCTCCGCGGCTCTCGCGCGCAGATAGTCAACGAGCCGGTCTGCGTCTTCCGCGAAAATATCGTTATTTTCCGCCGCATCAAAGATCGCAAAGGGATCATTACGAATGCGCGCAAAATCCGCTCTACTCACTACCAGGGCGTGAGCGAGAAAGGCATCGCGCTGCGCCGGGTCAATCACCTCCGGATCAATTTCAGCGAGGGGGACGCTACGTGCCAGCACCGCCTGGCCCTGCTCCGTCCAGAAAAACTGGTAGCGGGCGCTTTCCTGTCTACCGGGCTCAAAGCATTGCAGCCGTTTTTCTATCGCAGTGGTATCGTTTCCCAATGCGGCCGATTTATAGGCAATTTGATAGCCACTAACATTATTGGGTGAATAGGCTCTCTCCACGCGTGTAAAAATCACATGCTGAATCTGTAAATCAGGCATGCAGCCTCCGCATCAATATATGCATCTCTATCTATAAAGCATGATTTTACTGTTTTTCATGCATATACTATCGTCATAGTGCACTATTGCCAGAGAATTAAGCGAAACCCTACCGTTTTCATGCGTATCCCGTTTCTATCATTAAAGCGGGTGGGCGCTGTATCGCGCAAAGGATTATTGAGGCCGCCGGCGAAGCGCCTGTTCGGTTGGCCCCAGCAGCAATACGAAAGGCGCTGTGAATCTTCATAGAGGAGCTCAAGTACACCCAAACGCATAGCCATCTGATCGCATAGAAAATGACCTCCGGATAACTGATCTTTCTCTGCGAGCAGCACATGCTCAATTGCCTGGATTAACACGCGGGCGCGCTCGTTCAGTCCGGATAGATGAAGAACCGCGTCTACAAACGCAGGGTCGGCCGGCCAGCGTCCCAGTGTGTTCAGCGCGTTTTTCCATTCCTGCGCAGTCGGAAGATCGGAGCCGTGTCCGGCCCACTCGGCATAGCGCCGGGCCTCAAATGGCAAAAGGCCAGTCATAAACGCCTGCCAATAATTTGTGACGCCAAGATTGCCCGCGGAAATCCTGGGATTGTAGTGCCGTAGCTTGTCCTGGTACCAATCGTTATCGTAGGCGCCCGTATCCACCAGAAAATATTCGAACTGGATCTTTGTCACTGGCAACCAGAGCATCTTAAAGGGCAGCCCGGGCACTTCTATGACTGGAAAACCAGTTTTATCCAGAGAAAGATTGAAAGGCACAGTCATGCGAAGTTTATTCCTTTCACAGCTTACGTAGACCTCTACCACCAGAATCCCGCAGAGGCTTTTGTCTGTTACCTGTACATTACTTGCGCGTTTCTTACTGAAGAGCCCCCAGTTTTTATGGAAAAAACTGTTTCTCTTTGCTAGAGAGACAGGGCAATTTACTCCATCCCTATATATTATTTTACTTGTCTGGTATAATATAGTAACCATAAATGGTAGATTTCGCAAGATATTTCTCTTGCAGTAATCAAAAGTATGGAAAACTTGCAACAGGCCCGCAAATAGGATAGATAAGATAGAGAAGAAGAGAGGTTTGTTGAGTGGGCTATCTTTATTTGCGTTTCCTGGATTAGATAATCGAGAATTGCTGCTGGTAGGGCGTCCACCATAGGTAGAATGTAACTGGGTAGGTCATGGATGATTTCATTCTTTCGATAAGGAAAGATTCTGCCGGATTCATTATCCGCGCTTCAAGCGGCGAGCAGGCGCCTCTGGCATTCAGTTCGTTACCCTCGGCGGTTTCCGCTGCGCCAGGCCACTGGCTGTATCAGCAGATCTTCACAGGTCCTATTTTGAAGCGGTATCAGGAGCGTATACCAGATCGCCTCCTGCTCTATCTCCCTGCTGAATTGTTTGACTGGCCCTGGTCGCTGCTGCACGATGGCGTGTGCGCGCTTGCTCTGCGCCATCCAATTGTGCTGTTGCCCTCGGCGCGCCAGAATCATCCTATGCCGGCGCTCAGATTAGAGCGAGGGCCGCTGCGCCTCCTGCTGACGCTGGCGCCTGGTGAGGAACAGAGCGACATGGGCGCTGCGATCGTGCGGATGGTAGATGCGCTGCACGAGCGCCACGCAGACCGGGTGTTGGTGACCCGGGTCAGCCAGTTGGACGCCAGGCGCCTGCATCGAGCCTTTCGGGATGCGTCGATGCCCTTTCATCTCTGGCATCACATTGGCCCATGCCGTCCGGATTTCGCATTGGTGCTGACGGATGCCGCTCCAGGGGTACATAATCTGAACTTTTTGTTGGATATGCAACCGGGTATGCGTTGCTTTGTGCTATCAACACAGCAGGAGGCACCAGCCGCTTCTACGCTCAGCCAGCTCAACGTGCCTTTTTTGCTTTGCCAGTCGGCTCAGACCAACCCGACACCTGAACTTTTGCAGGGCTTTTATAATCGGCTGTTGACGCGCGATCTGGCGGTTGCCTGCACACTGGCATGCCTGGAAAACGACCCGGTCGAGGCCAAAGATGAAGAGAGGTCCGAACTGATCATGCTGGCACAGACGCCTGAACTGCATCTAGGGCCCATACGTGTCTCCAGGCGCCGGCCCAGGAAATCTTCAGTTACGCGCACCCGTGTCAGGATACTGGTCCTGAAGGCGAACCCGCGTCACCGCGATCAGACCCGAGAAGGGTTGCGCATCGACCACGAAATGAAAGAGATCAAATTCGCGATGCGCGAGAACTGGCGTTGCTTTGATTGGCGCGATGAGAATGTGCGCATACAGGATTTTTCAGGCTATCTTTTGAGCCATCGTCCCGCGATCCTGCATTTTTCAGGCCATGCCCTCCCCTCCGGGGAACTGGCCCTGGAACAGTATACGACCCTCAGCGAAGCGCGTGGTGGGATGCACGCCTCAACGGGATTGAGCGCGGAGCCAGACCTTATTCCATTCTCAACCATTGCTGGCATCCTGGGCAGACACCAGGATATGTTGCGCTGCGTCGTCCTCAACGCCTGCTACACAGAGCCGCTGGCTGAAGCCATCTGCGAGTACATAGATTGCGCGATTGGCATACGTGGAACTATCAATGATGGCCTGGCCGTTCAATTCTCCAATCTCTTTTACCAGGCTCTGTCCTATGGAGAGAGCGTGGGCCAGGCTTTTCACAAGGCATGTGATGAAATTTCTCTCCGTCACCAGGCCACGCAAGCGGAAATTTTTCACCTGAAATGCAAACCCGGAGTAGATCCCGATTCGCTCTTTTTTGTGCACACAGAGGAAGATAATATATGATAGAGACGCCAGAGCCCGGAGACCAGGATCAGCCAATACCGACTGTGGAACCGCTCCAGGGCAATGCGCAGCACGGCACGACTCCCCGGACTGAATCCGATCAGCCTCCTGCTGTGAGACCACAGCAGTCCTTGGCAGAAGAACAGGAACTTCCCCCACAGCCACTGCCTGTTGACGAGTTAGAGGACGATGATGAGAAGGAAGCGAACAACCAGCCAGGCTCTGAAACGGATCCGCAAGAAATGGGGCATCAGGATGATCGGGCCACGTGGCAGGAGGACGCCAGTTTTCAGCAGCAGCAGTGGATAAAGCAGCGCGAGGATGAGCGCCTGGTTGAATTTAGTCGGCAAAACATTACGCTGCAGCGCTTTGAGCCTCACGACTTCAAGCTCGTCAACGATCTTTTTGTTGAACCGGAAGGGTATCAGGACTTTGAGCGGCACATCAGGCAGTCGACCGACCATATCTTCATTGTTGCCGGCCAGGAACACAGTGGTAAACTTATGACAGCTCTGTACCTGGCGTTACACCTCTGGCCCCAAAAGGCGCTGGATGTATATCAGTTTGTTGATCCCGGCAAGCGAACTCTGGTTGAAATTATTGCCGACGAGCAACTTCCTACCAATGCCGTCATCCTCTTTGACGAGGTCTTTGATAAAAATCAGATCAGGCTCGACGATCTGACTAATCGTTTTATCCATCTCAATGAGAACCTGGCCAATCTGACCAACGTCTGGTTTATTTTTACGGTGCTCAATGGTCCACATTTAGCAGAATTGCAAATCAAAAACTTTCCTATCCTGCATACGACAGGCGTCAATTGCCGGCTCGTGATGGAGAAACTGATCGATTCTTTTTTTCCGGAAAAATTTTCCTTCGGCAACGAGCGGGCTGAACTGCTGGCAGCCCGGGAGAAGCTCAATCCGCATTTAACTCCCTCGGATCTGTATCACCTGTTTGAGAAGAAGGATATGGATCTAAAAGTCCTGATTTATGAGCTCACTAAAGAAAAAGATCAGGAGATCAAGGCGCCGCATACCTGGTTTAACGAATTAAAACCGATGAACTATCAGCTATATGCCCTGCTGGTGGTTCTTTTCGATAAACTGGATATGCCAATGCTGGAAGAAATATATACGGAAGCGACGAACGCCTTGAGAAGGCAAGGCATGGATGGTGCGGACGAATTTATTGATCCACGGCGCATTGGCACCCACCTGATGCATAGCAAACTGGACATCCAGGTGCGCTTTAATATCCTGGAGTTCCGTAATCGTAAGTATCGCCAGTATGTCGAGGCCCAGGTTGAAAATTTTCAACGGCTCCTCTGGTCTTTAATCGATCCCGACGATGCCTCTACCTTTACAGGCCTGCTTGGCACCATCCATCATTTAAGCGAGTATGATCTCCAGCTGGCGAGGCGTGCGGCCAGCGATGCGCGCTATACAGCCTCCAGTGATCGATTACGCCAGCTGCGCTACGCGATCGCGGTGATGATTGCCCAGGTGGGGGTCTACCATCTCACAAAACTGCGTATCCTGCTGGAGCAACTGGTGGGCGATAAACGAGCCCCGGTCTCGCTCACGGCCGCTTTTGTACTGGCCGAAATTGCGCGTCGCGGCGAGCATTTCGATTTTATCGAGCAGCTTTTGCGGGCCTGGTGCCGCAGTCAACGCTTCGACCAGATGTGGGCGGTCGCTGCCAGTATTGCCTACATCTACGAAGCTATTGCCCGCACACTGGAAGATGAGCACATTACTTTGAGCGGAGAGGATGAGCTGGAAGAGGAGGACGATACTGATCTGCGGGGACGTCAGGCCACGATGATGCAGGACCAGAAACAACGCGGGAAAGCCCAACTGGCAACGTTGCGGAATATCCTGACAGAGCTGGTTGAGGTCCATGGTCGCTTTGGTGAAGAGGCGATCAATGAAGAGCAACGTAACATGTATGCCGCGTACCGGGCACGCCTCAGGCAGGAAGCAGAAACTGCCGTGGAGCCTGTCACGGACAAAGGCCGCCTCTTCAGAAACCTCAGCGAGATCGAGCAGGAGCAGTATCTCAATGGTCTCTATGCGCGCCACAAAGGCGCCATTGATGAAGCCATTCGACGCGATATTGGCGTGCTAACCAATTCCTGGAAAAATCAGATGCGCATGGTTCTGGTGCAAACGCTGGGACATATTGCGCAGATGTGGCCGCGCGATATCACGCGCTTGATCCGTGTCTGGCTGGATCGTAAAGATACCAAGAGTCCTCTCTGGCAAATCGGACATATGGCCCTGAACTATCTTTTTCATACATCAATCAGCATCAAGGATGCCTCACTGCTGGAGCAATCGGCATACCCCCTGCTGGACCTGGTTCCCATGGCAATGCGTACACACATCATGACTCTGGAGGCTTTTCTGCATGATGTGAATTTTCTTTTGCAGTTCGAAGATCTCATGGAGAGCGGGACCGCGGATATCCATGTGGAGGTGGGCAAGTTGCTGGGGGATGATCCCCTGGTTTATGCCCTCTACGCTATTCAGCAGTGGTACGAGAGCCTGTCGCACCTGCCAGTTCGGGAGGAGCACACCGCAGATGATCGTCAATTCGCGGCCGCTAAAGAGGATGAACTGGCAGAAGACGAGCTGGCAGAAGCTGGCGAGGCAGAGAATCCGCACCAGAAGAGCTGGCAAAAGGCTGTCTACGCGGTCCTGTCACAAGCCATGAACAGCGCGGCCCAGGAGGAGCGCCGCAGGTTGCGCAATGTTCTCTTTCTCTGGATCAAATCTGGCTACCCCGTGCTCAACCGCATCGCGCGCATCTTGATCTCTCATTCCTACGTCATGGATGGGATTGTGCTGGACCTTCCGGCCAGTAAACGAGCCGGGGTTGTCGTCGTTGATGGCGGCCAGGCATCGCGTGAAAACCGTGAGCGCATCTTCTATCTGCTGCAGAACATCTCCGCCATCACCCCTGTCCACCTGCACTGGCTGGGTTATACTGGTCGCAGCCGTTTTTTGAGCAGCGACAACCGGAATGCGAATGGGCAGGCGCGCAGCGACGATGGGATTACCTCTTTTGGTCCGGATGATTTGCAACTCCGAGGAGCCAATCGTCCGTCCCTTCTGCTGCCAGTGATGATTCCCAGCCTGGGGCAGGGATACGCGCCAGAGCAGACGTACTTTGTAACGGTTTTTCATACCGAGCCAATTCTGGACCTGGCGGAATTATACCGCAATGCCACTGATGCTACGCAAGGACCCAAAGGCAATATCTTCAAGGAGCATCTTCAGCGCCAGAAAGCGACCGCAGCGTCCACCAACCAGTCCTGGCGGGGCAAAGTATATCTGCTGTCACCTACGGCGGAGACGGCTCTGCCCGCCTCACTCGCTGCTCTTCTGACGGTTGTACGCCCCGAAAGCCTGGACGCGTTGGAGGAGGAACTGCGGCGGAAGGTTACCACAACGTTGCGCGCCTGCCCGTTAGAGGATCTCTGGCGTGACTTGCGCGCATATATAGGAGGGCCCGTGGTTGAACCACGCTCGTTCGAGAGTCTGCGCGGCGAAATTGAGACCTGGTTAGCGCAACTTTCGGATACCAGTGCTCTCTACCCTGATGTCTCGCTCTTTATTCTCTGGACGATCATGCTGCGATCGCGGGAAAACCTGCCTGAGGCCATCCATCTGGTTGAGCATATGCTGCGCGAGAAGGCAGAAGGGCGCGAAGATAAAGCGACGAAGAAGGCCAGAAAACTCAGGCAGCAGATGGGTATCGCCTGTACGCGTATGCTTTTTTACTTCTACGGAGTGGATAATCCAACCCTGGCGGCCAATACGTACGGAGCCCTGCTTGGCCTGCTGCCACAGGTCGTGGCCTGCGCCAGTTCGTATACAGAGATCGCGCCTGTGCTCTCTGTGCTTTTCCAGCTCGCCAGGGCGAGTGATTGGCTCCAGCTCTTAAACGAGAGTGAGGGGGCACTCTTCGAGTGCATCAGCAGAATTCCTGCCAGAGATATCGCTCCTTTGCGCGACTGGTTGAAGTATGATTATCAATTGATCGCTATGACCCGGCTGTTTATTGAATTCAATCAATCTTTCAATGCCTTTCGTGCCTTTGGTGAAAATGTTTCTCGTCGTTACCTCTCGTCGCAACCGGCTCGACCTGCCAGGAAAGGGGCGCCTGCACCTACGGAGATGGACAGCAAGTTCCTGGCCATTCTGCCCTCCAGTGACGCGCAAGAAGAGAACGCTCGTTACCAGTGGGCGCTCCAGCAAATCGAATTTCAGCAGGCCAGTTTACGCGATCCCGACACCAGGGCCGCTACCCTGGCCGGCCTGCAAAATCTGGAAGTATTGCTTAATCACCTGATGAATGCACTCCAGAACCGCCTGGATGGCACCATTGAGCGCTTGAAACAGGGCGAATACTATGGAATCGTGCTGGTCGAAGCGCATAACAAAACCGCTGTTCGCCAGGCTAACCTCGTGCTTGATGAGTTTGTCAGACAGCGGCGGCTGGGCAGAGGCCAGCGTATCACGCTGATGTTACAGCGGCTGGGCGAGAAAGAGATTCGGGCAAAGGTACGCAACAATCGCCGCAAAATAAGCGAGCGAGAGATCAGCGATCGGCGTAAACACCCGCAGCTAATCGGTCCCCTGCTCGAACGCTATCCTGCCGAGCAGGTAGACTTTGTGCTCATTATCACGGCTACGCCCGTGATTGATTACGATGATTGGGTCGAGCAGGAGCACTGGGCGTCGCGTTTGTGGGTGGCCCGGATTGGCGGATGGCATCCCTATCGTGGTGAGATAGTTGCCCTGGGAGAGAGCACGCAATTAACCCTGGAAACTTTACTGAAACGACCTGGAGGAGAAAGAGAAAGCTATGATCATGTGTCCCTATTGCCTGACCATGCAGGAACCGCAGCAAACCAATCTGTGCAATAACGCGGATTGCGGGGAAAAGCTTCCGCCCAAGTACGTTGAGTGCGCGCGAAACGGTAATGTGATGTGCCTGGGCACGTTCGGATTGCCATCCCATGGGAAAACGGCGTTACTCTCCAGCCTTATGCAATCCGCCCAGGGGGTGGCAAAAATTGCCCTCGGTAGTTATGTGCGCCCACTCGATGACGCCACGCAGAAAAAGCTGGCCGAGTGGTCTGCGCGCTATAAAAGCGGGAATGTGAAACTGCCAGCGACACAGCCCAGTACACAGCCTAAACCGCTCCTAATAATGAACAATAAATTTTTGATTGCAAACTCGACGACGATGGTAGCTTATGATCTGGCCGGTGAAGTGCTCGACAAAGCTGGTAGCCAGCCAGAATATGTACGTGCACTGCACCAGGTCAACACCATCTGGTGCGTGGTCAGCCTGGATGACCTGGTCAACAAGAATGAAGCGGGCTATTCGCTGGATAGTTTATTTACGATCTACCTGGATGCTATGTCCGAGCTGCATATTCCGATTCGCGACAAAAACATTCTGGTCGTCTACACCAAAGCAGATATCCTCCTGGGTATGCGACCCGGATTAGAGCCGCTGCCATTTGACGTCGTCGACTATCTGTCGGCTGATCCTTACGATCAATTGCGAGAAAAGCGTGGTTCCGAGCTACCGGCGCTGGATGAAGATGCCTACTTTGCAAAGATGTGCGAAATATCTGACATCTTGCGAGACTACACGATCGAGTTTGTCGATGGGGGCGGTGCTTTTGTCAATATGGTCCAGGATGCCGGCGCGCAAGTCTATTTTACGATCAATTCTGCGTATGGTAGCAACATGGATGCGAGCGATACCGTCTTGAATATCCAGGTGCGGGCCATTCGCGTACTTGACGCTTTAATCTGGGCCATCAAGCTTGATCGACCACGGGCCGCTGAACAGGAAGTAGCTCTGATCGTGCCTGCGACGATCGGGAGCACGGGTCTGGCCAGCCAGGAGACGATTGTACGCTTTTACGATGAGTTGAGCGCGCATGGAGGCTATGTTGCGACGTACTATCCGGGGCAGATCGAGCCGGCATTTCCCCTGGGCATCTCACCGCAGGGGATTCAATCATCTTACCACTTGGCGCTGATTGGTCCGATCCTGGATAATCTTAAACCCGGTACCGCTGTTGTCCTTCTTGTGAACGATACGCTGCCCCTGGACTTTGTTGATCTGTTCTCCACGCACTGGATGGAAAGAGTACTGCTGGTCGTTGCTCGCAGAGAGTTGGTCGCGACCTGGCTACCTCATCGCCGGATTTTTACGCATAGTGGAGAAATAGCTCCGGCTGCCAGTGCCTTCCTGGAACATGTAATGGCGGGGACGAAAAAACCATGATGAGCACGCTGTCTTTCCGTGTCGATCCGCGAACCCATTTTCCGCTGGTCGATGTACCAGGGCAAGGGTTCGCGCTTTTCTGGCTGCCCATCACTAAAATCCAGATCGAATACTTTTTGTGTGAGACGATTGATAGCCGGTTTGATCGCGCCTGGTATCGTGAGCGTATGCGCATGAACCCACGCCTGACACCCGAGGAGCTCGTCGCCCAGAATTTTTTGTGCGCGTTTCTCACCGGTATCACTCTCTCTGAAGCGCGCGCGGTCATTCACTGGTACGGGCGAGGTTTTGACCTGCCCACCGTTGAGGAGTGGGGCAGAGCCTTACAGGCCTTTGACCAGTTGGAGGCGCACCCTGCTTTTATCGAGCAGATCATGGCCCTGCCAGGACTGCATCCACGCGCCAGGCACTTGCTAGAGTCCTGTGAAAAGATCTTACCGGCGTATCAACGCCTGCGAGACGGGACGGAGCGCAGGCTCTCGCATCAGCTTATGCTGCGTTCTGGCATGTTAGAGTACGTATACCAGGATACTACTTACAACCGCTGCAGCGCCTGTGGGGTGCTGCCCCAATCAGGAAGATCCGGCACAAGCATGCAGGAGATCTTCCATCCCCTGCGCCACTCCGATATAGGCGAGCGCATGTTGCAACTGGGGCTGCGTCCTATACTACGTGGTCCAGTATGAGTTGTGGCAACGCGCAATGCATGGTATGCATTTGTCATGGACGTCAATCGATCCTGATCTTCTTCTCTTCTTTCTCGATAGCGGTGCGCGCAACCAGCACTGGCAGGTGGCATATCAACCCGGCGCTGATAAGCGCGTAGCGATGGCACTCTAACAAAAAGCACGTTTTAAAGCGGTGCTTTATGCAAATGCGGCGCCAAGCACGGTAAGCACCAGCGTAAAGATACTGCTTTTCTCCTGATGGGCTTCTGGGAGGACGTGAGAGGCGCCTATGTACAGGAGAAACCCCGCCAGGAAACCAGGGTATAAAGGCATCTGTCCCTCGGGGATCTTGATCAAGAGCGTTGATGCCGCCCCAAGGATCGGTGCCACCGCGACCAGCAGGAGCAAGCGAAAGGTGTGGAGTCAGGTGAGCTTGTTCAGCAGGAGCAGGGTCATCGTATTGAGGCCATCACCAATGTCGTGCAGGATCACGGCGAACGCGACCAGCAATCCCAGGCAGCGCATCCAGATTGGTCTGGGTGGGATCAACAGAAATATGCACTTTTTGTATGTGAGGCGCGAAGCATGACAGAGAGGATGCTACCAAAAGAACAGTTCAGAGTTGGATGGAAAAAAAGAGACAGAGACCCGGTGCTACTCTGTCTCTTCCTGGCGTCGTCGACGTGCGATTTCCTCATACAATTGGCGAGCCTGTTGCGCTGCCTGGGGATCCTGGATGGTATGAATGCCGGCGAGCATCTCTCCCGAGAAACTGACAAAGAGATCTTCAAGAATCCGCCCCACGAAGTGTGAGATAAATTCCTGCTGGGTATAATTTGGGTAATACACATAGGCCTGATCCCGCTTTTCCACACGCAGCAGCTTCTTCTTCGCCAGGCGCGTCATCGTGCTCATGACGGTGGTATACGCAATGCGCCGCCGCTCATAGAGCACTTCAAAAATATCCCGCACCATGGTCCCCTCATGAGCAGGCCTGGCCCAGATGAGTTCCATGATCTCCGCTTCCAGATCACCCAACACCTTGCGAATGCCAGGACGATCGGGACGAAACGTATTCAAATCGATCTCTGCGTCCATACGTATCTCCTTCTCACAGTGTCAGAGGTATCTATGCACAGGCAAAGAGGAACGTTTATTACACACACGACACCATTCAACCATCTCTTCACCTGGCAAGTTCCTCTCATGCATGTGCGTATTCTACCATAGAGTGCGCAGAGAGCATAGTACAACTCAAGAATAGCAACCGTTCTCTTTTTTCGATCATCTCTCCCATCACCGTTGTCACGTTTTCACCATCGTACCTGTCCATGCCAGCCTCAGAGAGCCTGTAACCGCGCCCCCGTCCACAACGTCCTGTACATAGAATAGCCTACTCAAAGCATACCATCCACAGCCTCCAATACCTGCACATGTAGTTGTGGAATATGAACAAACAGTGCCAGCAGTTCCTCCAGGCTTATCGGTTCACGTATAATCGCCAGCCAGAATAGAACACTCTGCTCAATCCGTGAGAGACGCCTGAATTGCTCATCCAGCAAATTCCGCACACTGCCAAAGACAACTTCACCTTGCTCCAGGAACTCGGCAATCTCACCTCCAAACAGATCCGCAATGCTCTGCACGATGATGTTTAGCGCTAGAGGATTGCCCGCATAGGCCGCGATAAGCCTCATCTGCTCCAATACGCCTCATTGCGCGCCAATTGAAATTATGGCGTATGCTATAAGCTATCCAGAATATGCAACAATGATGTCAGAACCATTGGTTATGAAGTGAGGAAGGAAACTTTTAGCGATGCAACATTGGATCTGTGTCACATGTGGTACGCAGTTCGCCGCCAGCGAGGAAAAGCCGGATTCAGGCCCGATCTGCCTGGACCAGCGCCAGTATGTGGGACACCAGGGGCAGCAGTGGACGACGCTGGAGGAGATGCGCGGCAGCGGCGGGTATAGCAATACCATCAAGCAGCACGAGCCGGGGGCTGGTGGGCATCGGGACCACGCCGAAATTCGCCATCGGGCAGCGCGGTCTGCTGGTGCGCAGCGAGCAGGGGAATATGCTGTGGGACTGCATCACCTACCTGGGCGATAAGACCTACGAGGCCGTGAAGGAGCTGGGCGGCATCTCGGCCATCGCCATCTCCCACCCACACTACTATTCATGCATGTATGCGGCGCAAGTCCGCATTCCTGGTATCCACGGGCACTGAGGGATGGTATATCAACCCTCAGCGCTGATAAACGCGTAGCTATGGCATCACAACAACCGGAACGCTGGTTGCTCTGCTGATGGTTCGTGGCCTTGTGGTTCGTGGCTTTGATGCCATTCAGGAGAGTCAGCGCTGAAGACCACATGCGATCCGTCGGAAAATTCATCGAGAGCCAGGTGGGGAACCGTTTTGGGGGCTGGACGGAGCAGCGAGATGATCATCCCGAGCATGAGCTTGAACTGGATAGCAAAGCCAGGCCTGACTTCCGGGGTGGTGGCCACATAGCGTCTTGCGATGGTCTCAAAATCCTCTGCCTCTCTGCCAGTGATGCGGCGAACCACATCCGTTGGCGCATTGACGCCAAACGTATTCTTCTGGTAATCGATCACGTATTGCGAATATGCGGCAAGCGCATAAAGAGACAAGCGACCTCTCATCACCTTCGACACCATCCACATCGGAGCATTGCGGTAAGTGACCTTGCGCTCAAGGACCTTGCCGAGAGTTGCCGCGATTTCTTGTGGAGAGAGGAGCTTTGGACCAGTGGGCCGATACGTTTTTCCGGCGTGTCCTTCTGGCCTGGTGAGAATCTCAGCCACCACACAGGCCATATCTTCGTTGGAAGGAGGCGCGTTGAGGCCAAAACCATAGGGTAAGGACAACTGCCCAAATTGAGCGGCGAACGGTAAGACTTGCATCTCGTTGTCCGCGAAAAAACCAGGATTGATGAAGGTGACGGCGGTTCCCGGTAATAACGCAAACAACCTGTCCGCTAGCCAGCCCTCACGAGTGTGTATGGAGGGATGATTGGGGTTGGAGAGCCACTGGCTCATCGCGACGGCGGATTCCAGTTGTTGCTCAGCCGCGACCACCGTAAAAATGGCTGCTGCTTTGAGATACCCGGCCTCGTTGGGAACACAGAAGTAGGCACGCCTGCCCCCTGCCATCGCAGTTCTCATATCGTTGATATCCGTAAGCGAGCCGACGACGATATCTGCGCCTTTCGCCTTGAGGTGTTCGCTTCGCTGATCTGCTTGATGCACAAAGGCGGTGATGGGAAAGCCTTCGGAGAGCAACTGAAGAACAATGGGCATGCCAGTCCTTCCGGCGGCTGTCAGAACAAGGATTCTTGGTTTACTCATAGGAGGATGCTCCTGTTTGATAGGTGGAGAGATGCCACTCTCCTCTGGCGAGATGCGCGTCTTTGAGCATATCGCAGACACGAATACTCTTCTTACTCATGATTCTCGGGATGACGCAGAGGAGCAGGTGGCACGACGACCTCGACCATCCCTGTCGTTACATCATAGACGAGTCCAGAAACCAGCCAGCTCCCGGGCAGGGTGGGGTTCGCCTTGAGCGTAGCCACATCCACCGCAACCGCTGCGTAAGGATCAGTGACCGCCCTGGAGCTCAGTCCTTCCTGGCCGATACCAAAGTAGCTCGCGAGCAGGTCAGGGTTCCCTTCCAGGCGAGCAATTCCGCATTGGGTATGCTGAAGCACGATAAGATGAAACTCACCCGCAGGATTGCCTTCTTCACTCGGGGCTATCCTACCCAGCATCCCCAAGGTCTGCAACGCCCCTGGAGTAACTCGCCCACCCACATTGCGGATCACAACCGCTTCTCCGGGACCCAGGCCGAGCAGGTGAGCCGGATCGACGCGCGGATCAACACAGCCAATGATCATGGCTCTCAAGGTCGGCATCAGGGGTAAATCTTTCTGGAACTGATGGGATACAAAGCCCTGGTTCCGTTCTACCAGGGTGTCAAGCATTGTCATGGTGATTCTTCTCCCTTACTAATAACAGTTCATGGACGGTCGCCATCTTGTGCGTTCTCTCAGACATACATCTAAGGGGACATTTAGCGGCTGTCATAGTGGCAGCATGGAGTTTTCCTTTTGCTTCAAACCACTTCATACCGTTGACAGAATGAGCATACTGTTTGACGTAACGGCAAAGTCAAGCCCCGCTTTTCAATACATCGATCGGTATGCATGCTGTTTGGCACGGAGAAAAGAAATAATAGGCACAGCCATGAAAATCTAAGATCTGAAAAGAGCCGGGCGCAAGCTGAAGGGGAAACTAGAAGGCATGGCTATTTGTAGGCTGGTGGGTATGCGCGTTGAAAACGTGGGATCAACAGAACGCGTCAAACTCGTTCCAATCCTTCAATCTGTGGCGGCTCAAGTAAGGGGAGCAGGATGATCGGACCTTGTTACCGGCAGTTGGATCTCGATCACCGCTTCGTCCTGTTGCTCCGACTGCGGCAGTTGGAGGAGGAGATCTCGCCCCGCTCCGCTTATCTGCCACCCGTGGTGTTCCATCCAGGCAGCCAGTGCTCCATAACTCCTGTGGATGTCGCTGACGCGCCCGACGTGTACAAGGGTCGCCATGGTCTGAGTGGCAGGCAAGGTACGCACAGTGAGCAGGCGCTCCTCGGCGAGTTTGACCGACTGCGGGCCTTTCTGGGTGAGCAAGTAGCCGACTTCGACATCGAGTGCTTCGGAATCATACATGGGGGAATGGATGATGACGGTGATAGGTCCAAGGCAGTTGCGGCCCACTATGGCCGGAACAGTAGTAGCAATGCTGCGAACAAGATACTGGATCGCGTCCATGCCTGCCAGCACGTCGCGTAGCCCAAGAAATGGCGAGGCTTCCACCGCTTTCAGGATCACATCAGGTTCCTGCACCTGTCCATGGGTCTCGATCTGCTGCAACCTGCTCTCCACGACGCGCAATCGTTCCATCTCTTGCTGAACTGATTGCTCGATCTGGGCTTTGCGTAAGGTCAGCATCCCTCGCATTTCATCAACCGAGGTCTCCTGATCCAGAAGTTGGGCGATATGTTCCAATGATAAGCCCAGTTCTTTAAGAACCAGAATGCGATTGAGCCGAGGCAATTGCCGTGCACTGTAGTAGCGATATCCCGTTTCCGGGTCGATAGCCTGTGGGCTCAGCAGACCAATCTCGTCGTAATACCGCAGCAGGCGACCTGAAACCCGGGCGATTTTGGAGAAGTCGCCGATACGAAACATGTCGATTCCTCCTTGGGAAGTTCTCTAGAGGAAGTATATAGTTTGACGCTACGGCAATGTCAAGAGAACCAGTCGCGAAACCTGTGCTTTTCGAGCCCTATCCCCCCTACCTATAAGCTATTTAGGCGAAGGATGCATCTGTTTCTGGGCACAAACTGTACTGCTTTTCATTTGGGGATTGCTAACATAGTCCCCAAATGAAAAGCCATCGTCAGCGTGCTGTATAGACGCCGTTCTCTTCGGCATCCCGCCGATGAGCGAGATTCACCGGCTGCGAGAAAAGGTCAGAGAAATCGCTGACTGATGAGAAACAGGGGCACATCCGTGGAGTATTTTATAAGCGATCCAGAATGTGGTAATAATGATGCCAGAACCCTTTGTTATAAAGTGAGGAAGGAAACTTTTAGCGATGCAACATTGGATCTGTGTCACATGTGGCACACAGTTCGCCGCCAGCGAGGAAAAGCCGGAGTCGTGTCCAATCTGCCTGGACCAGCGCCAGTACGTGGGGCACCAGGGACAGCAGTGGACGACGCTGGAGGAGATGCGCGGCAGTGGCGAGTATAGCAATACCATCAAGCAGCATGAGCCAGGACTGGTGGGGATCGGAACCTCGCCGAAGTTCGCCATCGGGCAGCGCGGCCTGCTGGTGCGCAGCGAGCAGGGCAATGTGCTGTGGGACTGCATCACCTACCTGGACGACGAGACCTATGAGGCTGTGAAGGAGTTGGGCGGCATCTCGGCCATCGCCATCTCTCACCCACATTACTATTCATGTATGGTGGAATGGGCGCAACGCTTCGACGCTACCATCTACCTGCATGCGGACGACCGGCAATGGGTGATGCGTCCCGATGAGCGCATCATCTTCTGGAGCGGCGAGACGCAGCAGTTGCCCGGCAACCTGACGCTGGTGCGCCTGGGCGGACACTTCCCGGGTGGGACTGTGCTGCACTGGCCGCAAGGAGCCGAGGGCAAGGGCGCACTGCTCACCGGCGACATCATCACCGTGGTCGCGGATCGCCGCTGGGTCAGCTTTATGTATAGCTATCCCAACTTGATCCCGTTGCCAGCCGCCGAGGTGGCTCGCATCCGCGACGCCATCAGGCCCTATGCCTTCGATCGCATCTACGCCGCCTGGTTTGACACCATCGTCCCAGAAGACGCCCATGACGCTGTCATGCGCTCGGCCGACCGCTACATCGAGGCCCTGCAGACCGTTCTCCCCATCCGACAGGGATAAAACCAGTGCGGCCGCGTAGCAGACGCGCGTGCGCGGGTGCTCACGTGCCCCATGGTAACGAAGGTAAGAACCTTCTGCGAGCGTGTCTGACTCTCATAATGATGGCCTGCGGCCTGCATGGGTTTTCGCACCTCCGGTGTCAGAATTCCTTTATATGTTGTTACATCGGCTGCGCGGATGCGCGCCCGATGTAACAACATATAAAACCGGTGCGGCCGCGCGTGCGGGGGCGCGCATGCACCCTCAACATGAAGGATGTCAGACACATTCTAAGGATGGTTAAAGCGAGATAAGCTACACCTATTCATACCAACCGGCGATATAGAGATAACAACGGCGCTTCACTTTTGAGCTTTCATGGGCTGCATAGCGATTTGATGGCGTCCACCAGCGCATTAAAGCCACATGTACGAGTGAAGCTGCCGGAATCTTAAATATCTGCGCGGCCGCCCCTTGATAATCAATGAGGTTTTCTGTCATAGGGGTATAGTAGCGATAGCCTGGATGATCTTCCTCATCATGCCATTTGATGAGTGGGATATCAGGCAGCCAATATCCCATGCTTATTGGCTGGAAGGATGTTCCCTCTGAAATAAAGAGCTTTTTCTTATTCAAAACCGATCGTAACGCCCCTCCGAAAAGCTGATCAGGGCCTCCTTGCCAGGGTGAAACATGAGTGCAGAGAAACGATCTCATATCTGCCTCCTGGCCAATGAGCTTACAGGACGCCACAATCACATCTTCACTGTGAGGAGCAATCAAGCGAGGAGCGCGAGACAAGGTCATATCCCAGATCTGCCCCACGTTGAACCCGGTGGCCGCAGGATAATAACTTCCATCGGTGCGTAACAAGCGAACATTTTTCCTATCTTCCGTCAATCCATGCAAACAAATCTTACTCCCATACGCAATTTTGGCGCTAATCCAGACTTTCATGGCACATCCTTGCTTCTCGCTATACTTATTCTGCTATATTCCAGTACTGCCTGTCGAAGCCTTGCATGAGCGGTGAGGTGCTGTCCTGGGGGGTGACGACCAGGAGGGCGCGCATGGCGCGGGTCATGCCGACGAACATGGTGCGGCGCTCAAGTGAGAGGTATTCTTCGCGTTCCTCGTCGCTGGAGGTGTGCGGCATGGTCGTGTGCCAGGCGCTGTCCAGGAAGCCGGCGAGGGCGACGATGGGGAACTCCAGTCCCTTGGCGGAGCGCAGCGTGATGACTTTGATGCAGGAACGCTTGAGGTCGAGCTCCTGGCCGGTCATGAAGGTGGCTTCCAGTCCTTGCTGGCTGAGTGCTTCGGCGATGGCGCGGCCGGCCTTGATGGTGGGACAGAGGACGGCGCAGGCGCCCGAGCTCATGCGGTAGGCGCTGCGGGCCTGACGGAAGAAGCTGACCAGCAGTTGCAGCTGCTGGTGCTGATCCTGGATGCGGCGCATGATAGGCTGGGGACCGTTGTTGACATAGAGGCGCTCTTCATTATCGGTATCCAGCGCTCCTTCGGCGAGGTAGTTTTGGGCCGCCTCACCGATTTCACGGGTGGAGCGGTAGTTGGCGTGCAGGATGGCGGTGCGGCCCTGGAATTTGAGATCCTGGTGGACGTCGCTCCAGTTGAAACCGCTGCCGTAGATGGACTGGTTGGCGTCGGCGGTAATGAAGAGCCGGTTGGACTGTTTGCAGAGGTGGACCAGTAAGCGGAGGGCGCTGGGATCGAGGTCCTGCGCCTCGTCGACGATGACGGCATCGTAGAGCCGGGTATAGGCTCCCTGCGCGACGTAGGCCTCAGCCATGGCTCTGGCCTGGCGCCAGGTGATCTTGCCCTGCCGCGACAGGCTCTGCTGCAGGGTCTCGAAGACGCTCCAGACGGCGCGGCGCTGAATCCCTCTAAGGGGAAGCTTGCGACCGGGCCGGGCGGCGCTCAGGTAGTCTTTGAGCGTGTGGAGCTGGCGGGCGACGATCACCTGGTTGATCTCCTGCAGCAGGTAGTCCAGGCTCATCTGCTCGATGGTCTGCCGCTGGCTCTGCTGCTGTTGCTCGCTGCCATCGAAGCGCGTCTGCTGGATCGCCTGCCGCAGCAGAGTGTTGATCTCACTATCGCCAAGGATGTGGGGGGCGCTGCCGGCCTGGCTCAAGAGCGTAATGGCGACCCGGTCGGCGGTCTGCACCTCGACGAAGCGCCGGTCTTCGCCCAGCAACTGCTCAAGCAGCTGGAGCGAGGAGTTGACGAGGGCATTGGTGTAGGTGGTGAAGAGGATGCGGATGTCGTCGCGGCCCTGCTTGCGCAGCTCAGCA
This sequence comes from Dictyobacter aurantiacus, assembly GCF_003967515.1. Taxonomy (GTDB): domain Bacteria; phylum Chloroflexota; class Ktedonobacteria; order Ktedonobacterales; family Ktedonobacteraceae; genus Dictyobacter; species Dictyobacter aurantiacus. The sequence goes on from NZ_BIFQ01000002.1 coordinate 400,692, forward strand.
ATGAGCGCGCGCACACGGTAGAGGGCGATGGTGCTCTTGCCCGTTCCCGGCAGACCTTTGAGCAGCGTGGGGCCGCTGGCCTTCATGCCCCAGGTGACGTATTTCTCCTGTTCCGGCGAAAGCCTCAGCAGGAAGCCGATTAATTCGCCCTCTTTGAAGCGCAGCAGGTCGTCGAGATGCTGAACCTGCAGGTCTGGCTGCTGCATCACCTGCTGGATGGGGCGTGGAAACATATACTCCAGCACGGTATCAAGGATCTGGGCCGGGACATCGGGGCAGTTGAGCAGGTCATCCTCGGTCTGCAGGGGCGTCAGGCGGGCAAAATGCTCCTCGGGGATCTGCAGGCGGGCGAGCAGTTCCGCGGTGATGGGCTGGGGGAGGCGCGTGACTGCAGGCTCGTCGCTCGCTGGTGCCTCCCAGCTATGGACACCGGGTTGGGCGATGCGCAGTTCGGGAATCAGGCCGCCCAGGAATTCGGCGTCGATCTCTTCATCATAGGTATCGTCATCGCGCCGGCGCAGCGCGAGCAGGCTGATATACGGCTTCTCGAAGGTGTAGAAGAGGCGGTACTTGCCGCTGCGAATGCGGTGCAGACGCGGATGGAGGTGCTTCAGCTGCTTCTTCACTTTGGCATCCGGCGTGGGATCATATTCAAGAAGTTTGATCTTCTCGTGAATCTGCTGCACCTCTTTGGGTGGCAGCGCCATCCATTCATTTCTGAAGCTGGGCTTCATGGTTGTGTACCAGCTGCTCTCCATCGCAAGTCACCTCTTTACTCTATCGTCGATGTTGCATCATGCATGGTGCGTCTTTTGAGAGGAAAAATAGCCATCAGTAAAAATAAGTCGCCGATACCGTATCTTACCTGAAAAAGAGAACTTTTGCAATGTATGATGCCCAAAAAAGCTGATGGTAACTTTTCATTACAAAGGAAGGGAGTCTCGCAAGAACTGCGTAGAGCATACAGAGATCTTTACTGGTTTGGCAAGGAACTGAAGTAAAGAGAGCTATGCTGGCAGCGAGCGATCTTTTTTCAGGTTACCACAGTTTTTCGGCTGAGGACGAAATTCATAGTCTGGCGAGTTCTTCGGTATTCACCGAAGTTCAAAAAATTTTACCGTTTTCTCTTGACAGAGCTGTATTAAAGGCCCTACAATGGCGATGCATTGAAATACTTAATTATAAGTAGTTCACTGGTTTTATTTCTCCACTCCTGAGTTGATTTCTAGTGCTTGGTGCATAGAAAGCTGCCCGATCATGCCTGATAACACTATTTTTCAATTTCGTGATCAGCTCATTCACGATTATGCCTCGTATATTCAGAGCTTTATCCAGATCCGCGATACCACAATCAGAGACTTTGTCGAGGGGAAGCTGCGCGAAGGGGTGCTGTGGCCGGAGCCGCTGATTCAACTCAATCCGCTATTTGAGCCGGGGGAGCCGATTGATGAGCTGGTGGCGCAGGGGATCTTGCACCGCGAATGCGCGCGCATCTTCCGTAGCGGCAAGTCGGCGAGCAACGATCTGGGAGCGCCGCTGCGCCTGCACCGCCACCAGGCGGAGGCCATCCGGGTGGCGCGGCAGGGGGCCAGCTATGTGTTGACCACCGGCACCGGATCGGGCAAAAGCCTCTCCTATATCATCCCCATCGTCGATCATGTGCTGCGCCAGGGCAGCGGCAAGGGGATCAAGGCCATCGTGGTCTATCCGATGAACGCGCTGGCCAACAGTCAGTTGAAGGAGCTGGAGAAGTTCCTGGAGTATGGCTACGCGGGCCGCAGAAGCCCGGTGACGTTCGCGCGCTATACCGGGCAGGAGTCGGACGAGCAGCGCCAGCAGATCATCGCGCAGCCGCCCGATATCTTGCTGACCAACTATGTGATGCTGGAACTGATCCTGACGCGCTCGGTGGAACGTCCCCTGATCTCCCTGCCCAACCTGCAATTTCTGGTGCTGGACGAGCTGCATACCTATCGCGGTCGGCAGGGCTCCGATGTGGCGCTGCTGGTGCGGCGCGTGCGCGATCGCCTGGCGGCGGGCGATTTGCAGTGCATCGGGACCTCGGCGACGCTGGCCGGGGCCGGTCGCTACGAGGAGCAGCAGGCCGAGGTGGCGCGCATGGCCACGCAGATCTTCGGGACCGAGGTGCGGCCCGAGCATATCATCGGTGAAACGCTGATCCCGACGACCCGCGTGACCGAGCGGGACGAGCAGTTTCAGCGCCGCCTGAGCGAGCGGGTACTGGATCGCGCCTATCAGCCACCCAGGGACTATCAGAGCTTTATCCAGGATCCGCTGTCGATCTGGATCGAGAGCACATTCGGCATTACCGAGCGCGACGGCCGCTTTGTGCGCACAGTCCCCAAGAGTATCGAAGGCGAACGGGGCGCGGCCGCCGAGCTGAGTCAGCTGACCGGCGCACCGCTGGAGCGCTGTATCGCGGCCATCCAGCAGACCCTGCTGGCCGGCTATGAGTGCGAGCCGCATCCGGAAACGGGACGGCCTCCCTTTGCCTTCCGCCTGCATCAGTTTATCAGCAAGGGGGATACGCTCTATGCCTCGCTGGAGGCGCGGCGCTATCTGACCCTGCAGCGGCAGCAATTTGTGCCGGGGACGCGCGAGCAGATGCACGTCCTGCTGCCGCTGGTCTTCTGCCGCGAGTGCGGACAGGAATACTACTGCGTGCGCATCCGCGATCAGCGCTTCGTGCCACGCGCCCTCAATGATCATGTGGATGATGAGAGCCAGATCGGCTTCCTCTACTACAGCCCTGATCATCCCTGGCCGCAGGAGGGCGAAGCGCAGCTGGAGCGGCTCCCCGACAGCTGGATCGAAGAAACGAAATCTGGCGTGCGCGTGCGCAGCAGTCGCAGAAAGGATCTGCCGCTGGCACTGCGCGTGCATCCCGATGGTTCGTTCCGGGAGAGCAGCGATACGACGCCCGCCGAGGATGAGCTGGCCTGCCATTTCGTGCCGGCGCCGTTCCGCTTCTGCCTGCACTGCGGCGTCACCTACGGCTCGCGCCAGTCGGATGATTTCGCCAAGCTGGCCTCGCTCAGCTCGGAGGGACGCAGTACGGCGACGACGATCCTGAGCCTGTCGGCCATCCGGCGCCTGCGCGAGGACCCACGGGGAGCGATACCGGCCAAGATGCTCAGCTTCACCGACAATCGGCAGGATGCCTCGCTGCAGGCGGGCCACTTCAACGATTTTATCGAGGTGGGCGTGCTGCGCTCGGCGCTCTACCACGCGGTGCAGCAACGCGGCAGCGACGGTCTGCAGCACGACGAGCTGACCCAGCAGGTCTTTGCCTCGCTGGCGCTGCCGCTGGACCGCTATGCCAGCGACCCGGCCGTCAAATATCAGGCCCTCAACGATACCAAACAGGCCTTGCGCCAGGTGCTCGGCTACCATCTCTACCGCGACCTCAAGCGCGGCTGGCGCATCACCTCACCCAACCTCGAACAGTGCGGCCTGCTCAAGATCCAATATCGCTCGCTGGAGGAGGTGTGCGAGGATGAGGAGGTATGGAGCCAGTGCCACGGCGCCCTGAGCACGGCCTCGCCGCAGACGCGCGCCAGAGTGGGCAAGGTCCTGCTCGATTACATGCGCCGCGAACTGGCGATCAAGGTCGACTACCTGGACCAGGAGTTTCAGGAGCGCGTGCAGCAGAAGAGCAACCAGTTCCTGATCTCACCCTGGGCGCTGGACGAGAACGAAACGAAGGTCCACGCCTCGATCCTCTTCCCGCGTCCCAGCGAGAGCCGGGATTACGGTGGCAACGTCTATCTGTCGGCGCGCGGCGGCTTTGGGCAGTATCTACGCCGCCGCTCGACCTTCGAGGAGTTTCAGGAGAAGCTGCGCCTGGAGGATACGGACCTGATTATCCGCCACCTGCTGGAGGGATTGCGCGTGGCCGGGCTGGTCGAGCGCGTAATGGAGCCACGCTCCGATAAAGAGGTGCCGGGCTACCAACTGCCGGCCTCGGCGATGATCTGGCTGGCCGGCGATGGGACGCAGGCGTTCTATGATCCGATCCGCATTCCCCGTGAGTCGAGCTCGGGCCACGGGACCAATCCGTTCTTCGTGGAGTTCTATCGCGCGACGGCGAAGAACCTGGAGAGCCTGCGCGCCTATGAGCATACGGCGCAGGTGCCCTACGATCTGCGCGTCCAGCGCGAAGAGGATTTCCGCGCCAACAAGATCCCCATCCTCTATTGCTCGCCGACGATGGAGCTGGGCGTCGATATCGCGGAGCTGAACGTGGTCAATATGCGCAACATCCCGCCGACGCCCGCCAACTACGCGCAGCGCAGTGGACGCGCCGGCCGCAGTGGCCAGCCCGCGCTGGTCTTTACCTATTGCTCGACCGGCAGCCCACACGATCAGTATTTCTTTAAGCGGCCCGAGAATATGGTGGCGGGCGCGGTGACGCCGCCGCGCCTCGATCTGGCCAATGAGGACCTGGTGCGCGCCCACATCCACGCCATCTGGCTGACCGAGACGGGGCTGAGCCTGGGCCGCTCGCTCAAGGATCTGCTGGATGTCTCGGGGGAGGATCCGTCGCTGGAGCTGCTGGACTGGGTGCAGGATAGTATCGAGGACCCGGCAGCGAAGAAGCGGGCGCGGCAGCGGGCGGCGCACGTGCTGCTGATGCTGCGCCAGGAGCTGAGCGGCGTGGGCTGGTACACGGAGGATGAGTGGCTGGAGCGCGTGCTCGACCAGGTGGCCTGGCAGTTTAACGCCACCTGCAAACGCTGGCGCCTGCTCTACCGGGCGGCGCTCGACCAGGCCCGGCAGCAGAGCGCGATCATGCTGGACGCCTCGCGCAGCCAGGCCGATAAGGACCAGGCCAAACGCCTGCGCGCCGAGGCCGAGTCGCAGCTGTCGCTGCTGACCGACGTGGCGAGCCTGGAGCAGTCGGACTTCTACAGCTATCGCTACTTCGCCACCGAGGGCTTCTTGCCGGGCTATAACTTCCCGCGCCTGCCGCTGTCGGCCTATATCCCCGGTCGGCGCGTGCGCCAGCAGGCCCGCGATGAGTATCTCTCGCGCCCGCGCTTCCTGGCCATCTCCGAGTTTGGTCCGCGCGCCATCGTCTACCACGAAGGATCGCGCTACCTGATCAACCGCGTCATCCTGTCACTGGAGGACAGCGAGAAGCTGACGACGAGCGGCGTGAAGCAGTGCGAGCACTGCGGCTACCTGCATCCCCTGCAGGATGGCGTGGGCGTGGATATCTGCGAGCAGTGCGGCGCGCAGCTCCCCATCCCGCTGCGCAACCTGTTCCGGCTGCAGAACGTGGCCACCCAGCGCCGTGAGAAGATCAACTCCGATGAAGAGGAGCGCGTGCGCCTGGGCTACGAGATCCGCACCGCCGTGCGCTTCTCCGAGTACGAGGGACAGACCTCGGTGCGCGTCGGCCTGGCTATGCCGCCGGCTGGCGAGAACGGCACTGGTGAAGCAAGCGAGCCGGTAGCGAAGCTGACCTATAACCATTCGGCCCGCCTGTGGCGCATCAATCTGGGCTGGGTGCGGCGCAAGAACAAGCAGCAACATGGCTTTGTGCTGGACCTGGAGCGCGGCTATTGGGCCAAGAACGAGCAGGCCGTCGATGAGCCGGACGATCCGATGTCGCCGCGCACCGCACGGGTCATCCCCTATGTGGAGGATAGCCGCAACTGCCTGATCTTCGAGCCGGCGCTGCAGCAGAGCCTCAAAGTAATGGCCTCGCTGCAGTCGGCGCTCAAGAGCGCCATCCAGATCCGCTATCAGCTGGAAGATAATGAGCTGGCCGCCGAACCGCTGCCAGACGAGCAGGTGCGGCGCTCGATCCTCTTCTATGAGTCGGCCGAGGGCGGCGCGGGCGTGCTGCAGCGCCTGCTGGAGGAGCCGAACGCCATGCGCGAGGTGGCGCGGGAGGCGCTGCGCCTCTGCCACTTCGATCCCGATACGGGCGAGGATCTGCACCACGCGCCGCGCGCCCAGGAGAACTGCGAGGCCGCCTGCTATGACTGCCTGCTCTCCTACTATAACCAGCGCGATCATCTGCTGCTCGATCGCTTTGCGATCCGGCCCTTCCTCTTCCAGCTGGCGCAGGGACAGGTGGCGATCTCGCCGACGGGCAATGCCAGATCGGAGCACCTGGAGCAGCTGTCGCGCCAGGCCGGTTCCGGGCTGGAGCGGGAATGGCTGCGCTTCCTGGATGAGCGCAACTGTCGCCTGCCCTCGCACGCGCAGCAGCTGGTGGAGTCCTGCGGCACGCGGCCGGACTTCCTCTACGATAGCGAGGGGGTGGCGATCTATATCGATGGGCCGCACCATCTCTATCCCGAGCGCCAGGCGCGCGACGCGCAGCAGGCCGAGTGCCTGGAGGACCTGGGCTATTTCGTCCTGCGCTTCGCGCATCAGCAAGATTGGGCGGCGCTGCTCGCCCAGTATCCACATATCTTTGGGAGGCCGGAATGAACTTCGCGGTTGGATCATTGGTCAAGGCACGCGGACGCGAGTGGATCGTGCTGCCGGAATCGAGTGAGGAGGTGCTGCTGCTGCGTCCACTGGGCGGCACCGAGGATGAGGTCACGGGCATCGCCCGGCAGCTGGAGACGGTCGAGGAAGCCTCGTTCCTGCCGCCCGATCCCGATCTGCTGGGGGATTATCGCTCCTGCCGCCTGCTACGCGACGCGGTACGCCTGGGCTTCCGGTCGAGCGCCGGTCCCTTCCGCTCCTTCGCCCACCTGGCGGTCGAGCCACGCCCCTACCAGCTGGTGCCGCTGCTGATGGCGCTGCGCCAGGAGCCGGTGCGCCTGCTGATCGCCGATGACGTCGGTATCGGCAAGACCGTGGAGTCGTGCCTGATCGCGCGCGAGCTGCTGGACCGTGGGGAGATCTCGCGGCTGGCGGTGCTCTGTCCGCCGCACCTGGCGGAGCAGTGGCAGGCCGAACTGAGCGAGAAGTTCCACATCGACGCCAAACTGGTGCTTTCCAGTACGGTCTCGCAGCTGGAACGTGACTGCCGCCTGGGCCAATCGCTGTTTGAGCGCTACCCCTTTGTGATCGTCTCCATCGATTTTATTAAATCCGACCGGCGGCGCGATGAGTTTCTGCGCACCTGCCCCGAGTTCGTGATCGTGGATGAGGCGCATACCTGTACCGAGGCGGGCGAGGGTCGCGGCGGACGCCACCAGCGCCACCAGCTGGTCGCCAGCGTCGCCGCCGATCCGCAGCGCCACCTGATCCTGGTCACGGCCACGCCGCACAGCGGCAACGAGAGCGCCTTCCGCTCGCTGCTGGTCCTGCTCAACAAGGACTTCGCGCAGTTGCCGGAGGATCTGAGCGGACGCGAGCACGAGCAGGCGCGCCGTCAGCTGGCGGCCTATTTCGTGCAGCGGCGCCGCGCCGATATCCGCGCCTACCTGCACGCCGATACGCCGTTCCCTATCAGGATGGAACAGGAGCAGAGCTACAAGCTCACGCCGGAGTACCGGCACCTGGTGGAGCGGGTGATGCGCTTCGCGCGCGAGACGGTGATCGATCCCAACGACAGCAGCAAGCATCGCCAGCGCGTGCGCTGGTGGTCGGTGCTGGCGCTGCTGCGCTCCATCGCCTCCAGTCCCGCCGCCGCCGCCGCCACACTGCGCAGCCGGGCCGCCACCGCCGACACCGAGACGGAAGAGGAGGCCAACAGCATCGGCCGCCATACCCTGCTGGACCTGATGGAGAATGAGGCCACGGAGGGCGTGGACCTGGTGCCGGGCAGCGATTTTGAGCAGGAGCAGGGTGGTGAGACGCGCGTGCGCCGCCGCCTGCAGGAAATGGCCCGCGAGGCCGAGGCGCTCAAGGGGGCGAAGGACGAGAAGCTGCAGCAGGCCATCAAGATGGTCGGCGGCATGCTCAAGGATGGCTTTCAGCCGATCGTCTTCTGCCGCTTTATCCCGACCGCCGAGTATGTGGCCCAGGCGCTGCGCGAGCGCCTGCCCAAAGGCGTACAGGTGGAGGCCGTGACCGGGCTGCTGCCGCCGGTGGAGCGCGAGAACCGCATCGCCGATCTCTCCCAGCATGCCCAGCGCGTGCTGGTATGTACGGACTGCCTGAGCGAGGGCGTCAACCTGCAGGAGCACTTTAACGCGGTCATCCACTACGATCTGTCGTGGAACCCGACGCGCCATGAGCAGCGCGAGGGCCGCGTGGATCGCTTTGGGCAGCCCTCCAAACAGGTGCGCGTGGTGACCTACTACGATGGCTCGACCGACTCGCTGGATCGCATCGTGCTCAACGTGCTGATTCGCAAGCATCAATTGATCCGCACCTCGCTCGGCATCTCCGTGCCGGTCCCGGCCAATAGCGAGCAGGTGATCGAGTCGATCTTTGAGGATCGCATCCTGCGCGGGCGCGAGAACGTGCTGGAGGGCGATCAGATGGCGCTGCCGGGGATGGAGGATCCGCGCGAGAAGGAGCTGTCGCAGCAGTGGACCGATGCCTCGGAGCGCGAGAAGCGCTCGCGCAGCATGTTCTCGCAGGAGACGATCAAGGTGGACGAGGTGGCGCGCGAGCTGGAGGCGATGCGCTCGGCGATCGGCTCGACGGTCGATGTGGAGACCTTTACGCGCGATACCCTGCAGGCATATGGCGCGGCCGTCAGCCAGAACAGCCAGGGGGTCACGCTGCTCGATCTCAGGGAGACGCCACGGGCGCTGCGCGATACGCTCTCGCTCCACACCACCAGCCTGAAGGCGCGCTTCGAGCTGCCGGTGAGCGATGACGAGGTCTACCTCAATCGTACGCATCCCGTGATCGAGGGCCTGGCCACCTATGTGATGGATGCCGCCCTCGATCCCGAAGGGGAGGGCGTGGCGCGCCGCTGCGGGGTGATCCGCACCAGCCGCGTGGCGAAGCGCACGACGCTGCTGCTGACGCGCATGCGCTTCCACATCGTGACGCGGCAGGCCGGCGAGGAGCGCATCCTGCTGGCCGAGGACTGCCAGATCCTGGCCTTTAGCGGCGCGCCACACAACGCCAGCTGGATCGATGATCCAGCCACGATCAACGCGCTGGTCGAGGCGCGGCCGGAAGCCAATACGCTACCGGAACAGGCCCGCAACCTGCTGCGCCAGGTGATCGACGCCATCCCGACGCTGCAGCCGCACCTGCAGGAGGCCGCCGCGCAGCGAGGCAATGAGCTGCGCGAGGCGCACCGGCGCGTGCGCAGCGCCGCGCAGATGCGTGGGATACGCTACGAGGTGAAGTCTGAGTTCGCCCCCGATATCCTGGGCATCTATGTCTATCTACCCAAACTGTGATCATAGCTGATCTGTATATAAAGAGAGGAACACCAGGGATGGTCGCCACCCGCACACGCCAACACGCCGTCTTCGCCACCGTGCATACCGAAGGGGCAAACCTGCCCATGGACCTGCTGCAGCGCATCGCGCAGAATGATACCCAGGTCGGAGGCCTGACACCGGAAGCCTATCATCTGAACGCGATCAAACTCAACGAGGCCATCAACCGCTCATGGATCAACGTTCTGAATGCGTGGCATACATTTCAAAACAAGCTCGCCACATTATCAGCAAACGATGCTGGTACGACAGTGACACGCGAACGCTGGCTGTATCATCTCTTCCATGAGCTAGGCTACGGTCGCCTGCTCACGGCGAAAGCTGTGGAGATCAACGACAAGAGCTACGCCATCTCCCATAGCTGGCAGCATACACCGATTCACCTGGTCAGCTACAAAGTCGATCTCGACCATATGACCCGGACCAGTTCGGGCACACAGCGCAGCAGCCCCCATAGCCTGCTGCAGGAGTTCCTCAATCGTTCCGATGAGCACCTGTGGGGCATCGTCTCCAATGGCTTGAAGCTGCGCATCCTGCGCGACAACGTCAGCCTGACGCGCCAGGCCTACGTGGAGTTTGACCTGGAATCGATGATGAATGGCGAGATCTACTCCGATTTTGTGCTGCTGTGGCTGCTCTGCCACGAGTCGCGGGTCGAGGCCGAGCGGCCCGAGGAGTGCTGGCTGGAGAAGTGGTCGCGCACGGCGCAGGAGCAGGGGACGCGCGCCCTGGAGCAGCTGCGCGTCGGCGTCGAGAGCGCCATCCGCGACCTGGGCAGCGGCTTCCTGGCGCATGGAGCCAACCGCCAGCTGCTGGACAAGCTGCGCAGCGGCCAGCTCGAAGCCCAGGACTACTATCGCCAGATCCTGCGCCTCGTCTACCGCCTGATCGTGCTCTTCGTAGCCGAGGACCGCGAGATCCTCTTCCATCCCGAGGCCCCCACGCCGAGGCGCGAGCTCTATACGCGCTACTACTCGACCACGCGCCTGCGCTACCTGGCCGAGCAGCACATCGGCACGCGCCACACCGACCTCTTCCACGGGCTGCGCCTGGTGATGGACAAGCTGGGTAATCCCGACGGCTGTCCCGACCTCGGCCTGCCCGCGCTGAACGGCTTCCTCTTCTCACGCGATGCCATCGGCGACCTCAACGACTGCGAGCTGGCCAACTACGCCCTGCTGGCGGCCATCCGCTCGCTGGCCTATACCTCCAGCGGCCGCACGCGCCGCGTGGTAGACTATAAGAATCTCGGCTCCGAAGAGCTGGGCAGCGTCTACGAATCCCTGCTCGAACTGCACCCCATCCTGCACATCGAGAGCGCGAAGTTTGAGCTGGCCAGCGCCAGTGGCAACGAGCGCAAGACCACCGGCAGCTACTACACGCCGACCAGCCTGATCACCTGCCTGCTCGACTCCGCCCTCGATCCGGTGCTGGACGAGGCCGCCAACAAAGCCACGAAAGAGGAGGCCGTAGCGGCCATCCTCAACCTCAAGGTCTGTGATCCCGCCTGTGGCAGCGGACACTTCCTGGTGGCCGCCGCTCATCGCATCGCCAAGCGTCTGGCCGCCATCCGCAGCGAAGAAGAGGAACCGGCACCCGAAGCGCGCCGCAAGGCCCTGCGCGACGTGGTCAGCAAATGCATCTACGGCGTCGACATCAACCCCATGTCGGTCGAACTCTGCAAAGTCAGCCTGTGGATGGAGGCCATCGAGCCGGGCAAGCCGCTCTCCTTCCTCGACGCCCACATCCAGTGCGGCAACAGCCTGCTCGGCACCACCCCCGCCCTGCTTAAAAACGGCATTCCCGACGAAGCGTTTGAGACTATTGAAGGCGACGATAAGAAGTTCGCTAGCGAATATAAGAAGAAAAACAAAGAACAGCGGAAAATGGTCAAGCGATTCAGCTCAAAAGTTTTCCAGCCCTGGGAGCGACTGGGCGACTTAGACACTGGTATGCGTCAGTTCGAAGATATGGTGGATACGAGCGTCGCCGCTGTGCACCAGAAAGAAGCTGCCTATAACAAGCTACGTACCACCGATGGCTATCTCTACGGCAAACTATGGGCCGACGCCTGGTGTGCCGCGTTTGTCTGGAAAAAATCCAAAGCATTCGCCTATCCCATCACCGAGGAAATCTTCCGCAAAATTGAGCACAACCCCTACGATCTGGCCGGTTGGATGCGCGACGAGATCCAGCGCCTCGCCGAACAATATCAGTTCTTCCACTGGCATCTGGCCTTCCCCAACGTCTTCCGCGTCAGCCAGGATGAAAGCCCTGAAAATGAGCACACCGGCTGGTCCGGAGGCTTCGATGTAGTGATGGGCAATCCACCATGGGAACACGCTGAGCTGAAGGAACAGGAATGGTTCGCAACCCGAAACACAGAGATAGCTAATGCCCCAGGAGCTGAACGCAAGCGTAAAATAGAAGCATTAGCAAAGTCTGATCCAGCACTCCATACAGCTTTTCTAGATGCGAAAAGACAACAAGATGGATGGAGTCATCTCATTCGCAATTCTGGGTATTATCCACTATGTGGACGCGGGCGCATAAACACTTACGCTATTTTTGCAGAAAACATGCGTGTGATCCTTAGTAAACGAGGCAGAGTAGGCTGTATTGTACCACCGGGTATCGCTACGGACGATACTAATAAATTTTTCTTCAAAAACCTTATGGAATCAAAGTCTTTAGTGAGTTTCTTTGCTTTTGTTAATGAAGCAAAGCTATTCCCAGGTATCGACCATAGAGTGAAGTTTGCTTTATTAACAATGGGAGGGGCTACCGCTTATAATGCCGAAGCAGATTTCGCATTTGGCGTTTATCATACTGATGACTTGAACGATACAAATCGACATTTCTCTCTTTCCTCACATGAAGTTTATCTTTTTAACCCAAACACACTTACCTGCCCTATTTTCAGCTCAAAAAAGGATATGCTTATAACAAAAACCATCTATGAGCATATTCCAGTTCTTATTAAAGAAAGTACATCTGAAGAGAATCCTTGGAATATTACCTTTCGCCAGGGAATATTTAATATGACAAGCGATTCTCATCTATTTTGTACACGTGAAAAGCTAGAAAAAGATGGCTTTCAATTAGAAGGTAACATTTTTTTTAAAGATGATGAAAAGTATTTACCATTGTACGAAGCTAAAATGATAAATATATTTAATCATCGATTTGGAACGTATGAAGGAGCTACTAAAGAAGATTTAGCACGCGGTAAACTTCCTGAGTTGAGTGTTGATAAGCTTGAATTATCAAACATATACCCATTACCGAATAATTGGGTATCCTATACCGAACTAAGAAGCATTAATCTCTATAATTCAAAAGGGTTGTTATGTTTCCGTAAAATTACAAATTCTGGAGTGTTTAGAACCTTAGTTGGGGCTATTATACCTTGTGTTGCCGCTGGTGACTCTTTGCAATTTATACTATCTTCAACTATCTCAAGCATCGAACTTTTGTGTATACAAGCAAATCTTGCATCATTCGTTGAAGATTATGTTACCAGGCAAAAAATGGGGGGGAATAATTTAAACCTTTTTATAGTAAAACAGCTTCCAATTCTTCCACCAGAGCAATATACAGCAACATGCCAATGGAACACCTCAGACACACTAGGCGCGTGGATATCTCCTCGTGCACTAGAACTCACCTACACAGCCTGGGACCTCAAAACCTTCGCTAGAGATTGTGGTTGCGATGGTCCTCCCTTTCGCTGGGACGAAGATCGACGCTTTTTGTTGCGCTGTGAAATTGATGCTGCTTACTTCCATCTCTATGGCATTCAACGCGAGGATGTAAGCTACATTATGGATTCGTTCCGGGTATGGAAACAAAAGGAAGAGAAAGAATATGGTGAATACAGAACGAAGCGTGTGATTCTGGATATCTATGACAGGATGCAACGAGCAATGGAGAGCGGCGAGCCATACGAGACGCTGCTGGTGCCGGGACCGGCTGATCCATCTGTGGCTCATCCTGCGCGCACGGCAGAGGGGACCATTGAGGAGCTGGCATAGCAGGGGATGTTGGCATATGTCCTTGCTCAATCGCTATATATAATCACGCTTGAAAAATGAGAGTTTCTAAAGACATATGAAGATGTATACATTGATCGGCACTGATGGGAAGCCATATCAGAGCGAGCAGAAGGGGACGTTTGGAGGGAATAAACAAGGCAAAATATACGGCGGCTTCGATTGTCCGAGCGCCAATTATTACATTGCCAGGGGACAGTATGTCAAGAATCGCGTCTTTTTTGCTGATGAGCTCACAGCTATCCTGGCAGGCTATCAGCCCTGTGCCAGGTGTATGAAAGAACGCTACCCCCTATGGAAGCAGGCTAAGAATCAGGCACCAGGAGATAGGAAGCATGCACTGGAGATCTACCGCTCGCTGTGTGGGTATTGATACGCGGGCACAGGTCACTCCCAGGCAACGAGACGAACGTGATCTCGTTGCTTGCATGTTGCTCATGGCGTGAGGGAGAAGGGCACCATGGTCTACATCGAGAAGCGCTGCTGGGTCTGCAACAAGGTCATCACCTGGGGACAGAGCGACACCGCCTGCAAGCTGCAGTGTCGCGACCGGCTCTATGCCGAAAGCTATCGCATCGAGCGCCATAAAGAGGCGTCCTATATCAGGAACCGCCCCTGCCGCCTGCAACTCGGCGAGTGGGCCGAAACCCTGCGCCACTACAAATGGCGCTGCGCCTTCTGCAAGGGTCCCTTTGAGAGCCTGGACCATTTTGTCCCCGTGAGCAAGGGTGGCGCCACCTGGGTCGGCAACGTCGTCCCCGCCTGCCTGCAGTGCCAGATCGCCAAAGGCAACCTGCTCCCCCAGGAAGTCGAGGCCATTCCCCAGGAGATCATGGAACGCATCGCCCTCTATCTGCAGAGGCGCGACCGGAGCAGCCTCAAACAAACACAGTAGGAAGATTTTGAACTTGCCCCTGGCTGACAATAATCTTCAGATCCGCGCAATACAGAGAAACGGTGTGGAACCCGGCACATCATCATTACACAAAGACTCTGAACCTGGATCCATTATCGAAGAAAGAATGAAGCATGCCATATATCAAAGGAACATCTGAAACCACTCGCATCACTTTGCAAGAAGCGGGCCTGGTCCTCAAGCAGGATTTCAAAATTCTGCGCAGGAATATTGGCAAGCCCAATGAATGCTATACCATCACGCTCTCCGGCCAGGGTAAGCAAAAAGCCATTGAGCGGCAAAACGAGCTGCAAAGCAAAGGGATAAGCGTCCAGGTCCTCCGGCTGACCAGCTACAGAGGTGTTAAAATAGATGTAGACCTTATTCCCGATGGAGGCATCTCATCACGTTTTACGATCGCCGATGACTTCACACCGCCTCCCGATGATTGGCAAGCAGATGCATAAATTCCAAAGCAAACTCCCATTTATACATGGGCATCAGCGCTTCCTTAAACGATCATTACAACGTATAGGACCATTGGCCGCCAGCATGCTTCGCGCGAAGGATGGACGCGTCCCCTCACACGATCATGTCCCCGTAGGCGGCATAGGATTGCGGCCTGATTGACACGCAGAATACAGGAAAAGCAGCAATCCGGCCTTGTGCATGCCGCTCTGTTGACGTACGATATGTCGGCTTCTGCACGGAGCAGGGCCGCTTTCTCGCTTTTTAGGAACGATATCGTACGTGAACGGGTGCGGCATGCACAAGGCCGGATTGCTGCCTGAACTGCACACCAACGTCTTGAGAAAGCCGCAATCCTATGCCGCCTACGGGGACATGATCGTGATTGGGGACCGCTCACATGCGTTCCTATGACGTTTCGGGTTCACAAATGCTTCCCTTTTTTCGCTAAAATTGAATGTATTGCCCGCAAGGGGCGCACCTACGATCTTCATTCTCGATATTGCTAGCAGGGCCGTCGCCGCGATGGTCCACATCGGTCCCCGCGTGTTGCCCGGCCAGGCTTCGGACTGTTTTTAAGAGAGAAATAGAGGATGATTATCTTCATGAGGAAACAACAGTACATGCAGAAACGTTGGCAATGGATCATGGGAGCAATAACCCTGGTGGTTGCGCTCTTCTTGCCTCATCTGTGGGGGCCCTGGCGCGTCTCAGGCTTTTTCTGGCAATTCTTCTATTCATATCCTTTCTGGCATTCGGCCCCCTCAGCTTCTTTATGGCTGTCAATTCTGTCAGGATTGAAGCTCTTTGATCTCTTTGTATACTTCTTTCCTCCCTGTGCTCTGACTGCCAGCATGATGTGGTGCTGGAGCAACCAGATGAACCAGCGTGCGACGGTCACTCACGCACTCGTAGTGGTGTTGAAGGCAACAGTGCTTGCGCTGTCGGCGACTGCTGTGATCTCTGCCGTGATTCTCATCATCCCTTACCCGGGCAACGGATGGGCAGTAGCTCTTGCTCTTGTCACCACTATGTGGACGGGCTTAGCGTTGCTTGCTTTCTTCCCCTGCCTGCTGATAGCAGCCATAGCGCTCACCAGTTTCCAGCGAAAAAATCAAGCCGCCAGAGACGGTATGGAGTCAGGATACAGGCAATCTCTCCTGGAGAAGGAATAGACCCCACTCAACTTTTCTGTGGACCTGGACAACTTTATGAAATTGGCCCATTTCTGTCTACACCAGTGGTACTACCGTATACATGATACCAATTCGCGTTCTGTGATAGAATAGAAAAAGCTGTATGTGGGATGGTGGGAAGTAATAACGTTTGAGCAGGAGAAAACAGTTTCGTGGACGATTATTATCTTATCGAACGCATGCCCACAGTAGAGGAGTATCAGGCATTGCGCACTGCTGTGGGTTGGGGAGAGGCGGATGCAGATGCAACCCAGAAAAGTGTGCAGAACAGCTTGTATTGGGTCTGCGTCCTCAAGCAGCAGAGCGTGATTGGATGTGGTCGAGTCATTGGAGATGGGGGTCTTTGTTTTTATGTGCAAGATATCATTGTTTTACCCAGGTATCAGGGGCAAGGACTTGGTCGACGCATTATGGAGAAGATCATGCACTATGTACGAGTAAACGCTCATCAAGGTGGTTTTGTCGGTCTCATGGCGGCCAAGGGAGCTGCTGGTTTTTACCTGAAGTATGGCTTTCTGGAACGCCCAACTCCAGACTATGGACCGGGAATGATCTTATTTTGGAAATAAGTCCTTGCGAGAGAAACCTCCTCTTGTTTCTCTCTTTGCAGTCCGTCAAGGAAGGAGACGATGGCAAGAAAAACGCGTGCAGCAGCACATCTGTCGATTGAGGAAGTGAAGAGCCGGTTGAAAACAGATCCACGACCCTGGTGTCGACAACGCTGGCTGATCATCTATAATGCGCTGGTAGAGCCACGCAAGGCGGAAGAAATTGCTCGGCACTGCGGAGTTTCCAAAGCCACGGTCCATCAGGTGATCTCGACCTACAACCGCCTGGGCGTCGCCGCTGTGGAAACGGCAGGTAAGGGAGGTCGTCGGCATCAGTATCTCACGCTGGAAGAAGAAAAGGAATTCCTCGCACCGTTCTTTACGCAGGCTCAGGCAGGTTCGATCGCGACGGTAGGTGATATCTGGAGAGCTTTTGAACAGCGGGTCGGACATGGAGTAGATGATAGTACTGTCTATCGGCTCCTCGACCGTCATGGTTGGCGCAAATTGATGCCACGCTCCAAACATCCTCAAGCGAGCAAGGAAGCGCAGGATCGCTTTAAAAAAACTTTGCCGAGCAAGTTCAAGCGGCAGTTGCCACATCTTCCCCAAAAGATGAGCGTCCCGTTTTGATCATGGCACAAGATGAAGGCTGCTTTGGCCGCATTAGCCGTGCAAAGCGCTGTTGGGCCCCTCCAGGAGTACGTCCGCATGTTCCCGCTCAGGTGGTGCGAGAGTATACCTATGCATACGTCGCTGTGGCTCCGGTCCTTGGCCAGATGGTCTCGTTGATTTTGCCGGAGGTTTCTACATCGATGATGAATCTCTTCCTGGAGCAGGTCAGCCAGACCTTCTCGAAGTACTTTATCGTGATGCAAGTCGATCAAGCGGGCTGGCACCACGCCAAAAATTTGATCATCCCGGAGAATATTCGCCTCATTCCTCAATCTGCTTACAATCCTGAATTGAATCCGGTGGAACACGTCTGGGACGAATTGCGCGAAAAATACTTTCATAATCGCGTCTTCGCTTCGCTTGATCAGTTGGTTAGGGTTGCAGCTATTGTCATAGCTATCATAGAAGGACGTCGCATAGGCGTTACTACTACATGAAGGCGTGACCGAGACCGATGTGGTGCCCTTACAGAGCGGGCGATTGAGCACATCATAGCTGATGACCATGCGGTCCGTCTGCTGGAGCAGACTGCTTTGGTCACCGCGGTGCGCGAGAAGACCACCATGCGGCTCCAACTTCAGCACAGCCATCACTCACAATGGCGGAGGGAACTGCTGTCATCAAGGCAGCTGCGCTAAGTTTTGAAGAGACTCCCTTGCGGATGTCCTAATAGAATGATCTGATGAGTCTTTATACTGCTCAAGAAAAGAAATATATTTTTTATTTTCTGAGTAACCTAAAAAATACAGAATATATTCAAGCTCATTTTCCGTGAAAAAAGAAACATTTGTTAGAGTGTGTCTTAAACTGATTGGTTCGTCGATAGAATAAAAGAAAGGAGCTCAACACGCAGCAAGAAAGGATCGAAGCCGATGTCTCGCTCATTGCACCGTAAACGCTATGCAACCGATCTGACAGATGATCAATGGGAATTGTTAGCCCCCTTGATCCCAGCAGTGTCGCCAAAGGCGACGTTCGAGGTCATTCCCCGGCGCGAAATCGTCAATGGGATTCTCTACGTCGTGCGCACCGGATGTTCCTGGCGATTGGTGCCCCACGATTTGCCCAACGGAAAAACCCTGTACCATTATTTCCGTCAATGGAAGCTCAATGGGGTCTGGGAACAAGCCATGACGACTTTACGCCGGCAGGTACGAACGTCCATTGACCGTGACCCGGAACCCAGTGCCGTCATCATTGACAGCCAATCCATCAAAACCAGTGCAGTCCGAGGCATCGAGCGTGGCTACGATGGCGGAAAAAAAAATATGGGGTCGCAAACGTCATCTGCTCGTTGATACCCAAGGTTTTCTGATCGCCGTCATCGTTCATTCTGCTGGCCTGGTTGATCGCACAGCTGCACCGTTGTTGCTGCAACGGGTGACTGGCCGGCTTCCACGAGTCCGTCACCTGTTTGCCGACCATGGCTACACGGGACCATTGAAGGACTGGGTCAAAGAACACCTGGGGTGGAGCACCGAAATTGTGCCTCATGAGCACAACACCTCGCATATCACCTGGGTGCTTGAAAAAGACGTTCCCGTCAAAGTCGTCAAACCAAAAGGAGGCTTTCAGGTGCAACGCAAACGCTGGGTCGTTGAACGTACCTTCGCGTGGTTGACGCGATACCGTCGCTTGGCTCGCGACTATGAAGGGTTGCCTTCTAGCAGTGAGGCCTTCATCCAGATTGCTTCGATCCGTCTCTTTTTGACGCGTTTGGCTCCTTTCTAGCTCTCATGGCTCACTTTACGACACACTCTTATAAGAGGATCAAAATCTATCGCTCCTCCAATAGAATGGAAGGTAAGTGCCTGGCTTATCACTGGGAGGATTTCATCTCTGATGTCTTCATCTTTTTCTTCTAAGGCAGCTTTGACGAGCAAGGAGATGCCTTGAACAAACTCCTTATTTGAAACGTCTTGACGATGACCAAACCCGTAATCCATAAATAGTTCTAGATCGCCTAGTTTTCTCATTTTACGATTTCGGTCGGTGTCGGATAAGGCACTGACAATCTCTTCTAAGATACTCAATAGACCTGCTCCTCTAATGAAACGCTGTATCTGTGATGTTTGTGGTTCCCACCACAAATGCAGTAGAAACCACAAACATCATATCTCAATTTATGGCTCACCTAAGGGAGAATCCAAATAAATAGCCAGCTTTCCAGATAGGATGAAGCCTTTTTCTTCCTTGCAAAAACATATGTATAGCCTTTCTTGTGCAGATATAAATATACATCCAATAGAAGAGTACAACATTGCTCTGCAATCACAAAACCTGGTACACTTTGCACTTATTCTGTTAATTTGTGCTTGTTACGATCCGTTTACTTTATATCACTTTTATATCAGGCAAAACACCCGCAAGGGGCAATACGTTCAACTTTAGCGCAAGCAACAGGAAACACGAGAAGCTTCCCACGAAGGATGGGCGCGTCCCCTCACACGATCATGTCCCCGTAGGCGGCCGTAGGTGCCGGGCTTGCCCCGGCTTTGCGGCCTGATTGACACGCAAAATACAGGAAAAGCAGCAATCCGGCCTTGTGCATGCCGCGCCCATTCACGTACGATTTCGTCCCTAAAAAACGATGGTTGCGGTTATATGACCATGCAGAAGCCAGCATGTCGTACGTCAACAGAGCGGCATGCACAAGGCCGGATTGCTGCTTTTCGGAAGAAATGCCGTATTGAAAAGGCCGCAATCCTATGCCGCCTACGGGGGCATAATCGTGTCGAGGAACATTTCGATGCTCCGCTGGACCTCTCGCGTTTCCTGTTGTCTGCGCTAAAATTGAATGTATTGCCCGCAAGGGACGCACCTACCTCGTTATTGACGATATATTTGAATTCGTCCTCTCGCTTCAATAGGCTTGACAATTTAGGGGAATGACCCTATAATTAATTTCATATTAGGGTTATTACCCTAAATATAGTGCTACATTCACCAGTATTGTGCATAGTTGGACTCTTTCAGGAGGGTATCATGACACGCCGGCCTCCAGAGAAGCACAATTCATTGCAGAAATGAGGTCTCCATGAGACAGTTATCCTCTTCCAGAAAACGCGTTGGAGTATTCGTTGCAGATAAAGCCTGGTTCCTCTTGCTCCTCTCTTCACCACGGCCATTAACACGTCTTTTCGCAAAGAAGGCGCCAGCGATGAGCGAGGTGTCACAATGAGTCATATGGTACAAGCAATGGTGCCAGGGCCAAAGTCAATAGAGAACATGCGCTTCCTTCTCCGTTTCAGGCGTGATCCCATCGGCGCGCTCCAGGAGTTAGCACAGACCTATGGCGACATCGTTCACATGAAGCTTGGAGGGCAACACACCTACCTCCTGAGCCATCCCGATGTCATTCGTGACGTGCTGGTCGTGCACCATCAACAGATGCATAAGCCCAACTTGCAACAACAGCCTCTTGGCGGTAACGGCCTCTTGCGTAGCGAGGGAGAGTTCCACAAACGTCAGCGCCGGATGATGCAGCCGGCCTTTCATCGCAAGCGTATCACGGCTTACGCCGAGGTCATGACCGGGTATACCCAACAAATGAGTGGGCGCTGGCACGATAAGCAGCGGATAGATATCGCGCAGGAGATGATGGGGCTGACGCTCTCGATCATTAGCAAAACCATGTTTGGCGCAGAGGTCGAGCAGGACACGCAGACCGTCTACCATAGTTTCACGACCTGGATGCGTCTGAACTCCACCCATCGCTTCAGCCCATTCGATCATGTCTTCAATAGTCTCCCTCTGCCACGCAAAAAGCAGCAGGCCGAAGCCCGCGCCCGGCTGGACGCTATTGTCTACCGCATGATCAACGAGCGACGAACCAGCGGGAAAGACAACGGCGATCTGCTCTCGATGCTCCTGCTCGCTCGTGATGAGGAGGGCGGCGGTGATGGCATGACCGATCAACAGTTGCGCGATGAGGTCATGACGCTCTTCCTGGCCGGCCATGAGACAACCGCCAACGCGCTGGCCTGGACCTGGTATCTCCTATCACAGCACCCTGAGGTTGAGGAGAAGTTGCAGCGCGAACTGGATACCGTTCTGGCGGGGCGCATACCAACGTCTGACGATATCCCCAATCTCCCCTACCTCGAAAAAGTATTCACCGAGGCCATGCGTCTCTATCCACCGGCCTGGGTGATAGCTCGCCGCGCACTCGACGCCTACCAGGTTGGCACCTTTACCCTGCCAGCGAACTCCCTGCTTATCACCAGCCAGTATGTCGTCCATCACGATGCCCGCTGGTACCCGGATCCGCAACGTTTCGATCCTGAGCGCTGGACAACCGAGGCGCGAGCGCAGCGACCGAAATTCGCTTACTTCCCTTTCGGAGGAGGGCCGCGCCTCTGCATCGGTGAGCCGTTTGCCTGGATGGAGGGCGAACTGGTGCTTGCCACCCTGGCCCAAAAATGGAGCCTGCGCCTGGCTCCCGGACACAAAGTCGAGATGGAGCCGCTGATCACACTTCGTCCCAGGCATGGCTTGCCCATGATCCTTCATCAGAGATAAGCAACCGGAACAGAGACCGAAACAGAGAAAGGCTATATGCAATTGAAACATCTCTTTCATACAAATAAAGAGGATTATACCCGAATTATTGAGTTCTATAACCACCCCACGCTCGATCCCAGCAAGAACGCCTGGCAAGAGGTGCTCAATGACAAGGATTTCGCGCACGGCAAGATTATTGTGATCGAGATCGCCCGGCTCCAAAAAGGGGCGCAAGCGAAGGCTCAGTATGATCAGGCCCTGCACACGATGCTGCCAGCCATCAAGGAGGCGGGCGGGAAGATCATTCAGCTGGGCGATATCCTGATGACCGGGACCGGCGATCTGGCAAGCTACGACTACAGCGGTGGCGCAACGTTCCTGGTTCAGTATCCTTCACGCGAGGCCTACCTGCGGGCGCTGCTGACGCCAGCCGCTCTAGAGGCCCGGGCGCTGCGTATCTCAGCCCTCGATGAAGTTATTCTACTGATCGTCAAAGATACGCTGCCGCCGCTACCACCCATGCTCACCCGCGAGAGACCCGCCAGCGACTTCGCCACGCCCAACGTCAGCGGCAAGACACCAGAGCAGCTCGTAGAAGAGCTACTCTCCATCTATCCCGATGGGGGAGCCGATCCCACACGCGGGCAACTCGAAACGATGGCCCACTATGAGGGCTTCGCTACAACTCCCGTCCACTATATCAACCTCTATAAATTCAATTCCGCCAGTACAAGCGATGACCAACCCCATGGAGAACAGGCGCACTCGGCCTATAACCGCAACGCGCTCAAGATTGTACGCGGCCATGGCGCCCGGCCTTACTTCCGCGCCAGCGTACAGCACAATCTGCTTGGCGCTATCGCCTGGGACCTGGTGGTCTTCGTGCGCTGGCCCAGCTTCGCTGTCTTTACCGACCTGCGCCTGGATGCGGAATATATCGAGGCGCAAAAATATCGCGTGCAGTCCGGAGAAGTCTACGGCAACTTTGTGACCATCACACGCGAAGATGCTCTCTAAAAATATGCTCGTATGATTGCCATGGTTCAAACGAACCCGAACTTCTCCCCCGACAGCGCTTGAGTGCAGGTTCAAGTGCTGTCGGGAAGTACTTGCTCCAGAATTATTGCGGCTCACGCGATCGCATATCTTCCAGGCACGTGTTCAATTCCACCACATCCTTGAAAAACCAGACATATTGTCACGAGTGGAACGTGCGCGCCGGGGCCGCTTTGCGGTCAGGCTGGGGCAAGCCCCGCACGTACTGCTTCTCTTTCTATTTTTACTATATATAACATCATCCTCTATGGGCCTCATCCATGAAATGAACCATGGAACTTAGCTCGTAACTGCATTGCCTGGAGCACATGCTCAGGCTATAGTTTCAATTCCCATACAATGAACATGAGGAACGTATAAAGCACACCGATGATCAACCCTCTCCGAAAGAAGATGAACCATTTGCGCCACGCCGTTCCAGGTGATTTGGCATTTCCACGATTATGGAGACGTATAAGAAGAAACGTTTCTTCAGTTTTTAATAGGAGCGAAAACAAAAAAATGACCCAATACATCATTAATGCTGTTAATATGTAAGGCCCAGAATCTGGACCGCCAAAATCAAATACGGCAAGAATAGCGCAGAAACCAGAACCCATATACCCCCCATAAATGGGGATGAACGCCTTTACGCGTGAACTTTTATACATCCTATACTGACGTTTGTTGGCATTTGTCTGTTCGAAATCTTCATCAGTAACCATGATCTTCTCTCTCTATCTCATATGTCGCGCGTCAAAGAAAAGAGGAGATAGACAAAACGCTGCATCTCATCCACTCTTGAAATAACACATCATCCCGCAAAACAAGTGCTCACCAACTTCTACACCCTCAACTGCACCTCTATCTTTTGGGCAAGCGAACGCACAACTTTTTTCCCTGCATGCCGTCGTATCATCCAGCCTTCTTTTGAAAATCCTGTAATCTCTATAGATGTTTGGTCCTCTGAATATCTCCGTAGCTGAATGGTCGCGAGAACTGGATTTACATTCATTAATCCAGTAAAAATGAGTACTTTTATTTCACAGGCGTTCGATTGCGCTACCAGTCTCCTTATTTCATCAGTCTGCACTAAAATCTCAGGAGTACCATTCCTGGGAAAAAGGGAATGAAGGGAGTTCTCACGCTCAGTAGCAATCTTGACATCAATCAGTCCCCCTTCATCATCTACGAAAGCAAGCATCATATCCACAACTGCAGTAAAATCTACAGCTACAGTGGTCGAGATCGTGTAGATTTCGTTCGTATTCAAATACGTGGTCATC
Source organism: Dictyobacter aurantiacus (assembly GCF_003967515.1). GTDB lineage: Bacteria > Chloroflexota > Ktedonobacteria > Ktedonobacterales > Ktedonobacteraceae > Dictyobacter > Dictyobacter aurantiacus. The sequence continues at coordinate 424,691 of NZ_BIFQ01000002.1, forward strand.
CATGCAATAATACGTTTAGAGAGTTCATTGACGAACCAGGAGGCTACAAATTGGACTAAAATAGCTTCATCTTCTTTCTGTATCTCCATTCTTCCGCCCATCTTTTCTCCTGAGGCCACCTTCCACGGGAGAACAAGAGGCATAGGTTGATCTTTGACAATAGCACGTTTATAAATAAACATAACAAGAACCAGTAGTACCTTTCACGCTTTGATAAAGTGAGGGCTGCTTCCTGAACAGAAACAGCCTTTGTATCCTGTGACGCACTTGTTATATTTCTGGTTGCTGGTGCTTGTTTTCCAGGCATGAAGCTCAATGTCAACCAATTCACATACCAACTTCAGGGATTGCGAACAATAGCCAGAAGAAAATGTCAGCACTCGAACAGTTAGGGCATACGCAGGCAAGCCTCAGCTCACAATAACACTTGTTTATTAAAGCAGTAGCTATATTCCTGACTAAAACATCGAACACAATCAAAATAATAATCGGTATAATGAAAACAGCAAAGTCATACCCAATAACAATAGCTGCAAAAGCAGGAGCGTATAATGGATTCCTTTATACTTAAACAATCTAGCAACAATAAATAAATAACAATACAAGAGTGTCATTAACAGCACAAGTAAAGCCAGCAGCACATTGGCTATTCGCCATCCAATACGATCAAATATATTACTTATTAACGTTAACCCCAAAGAAACCATCATCAAAGTTATCTCAAACACCAATATTGGCGAAGTAGCGGAAGCATCGTTCACTTCTTCTATTTGAGATCTTTCCATAACCTGAGATGTATCAAGAAGTGTATCATTCGAGGGCGTTTCTTTTAACGGCATTGGCGATAGTAACACTTGGATAATTGGTATAGACTTGTTATGTTTATATCCCACAATTCTCCTCCATCGAAGAAAGTTTGACATACGCGAAAGGATCTAGACCAGAGCCATTCGTTTCGACGGTATCGGCACTGATAAAACGTCCGCTCGTGGCATCATAATACCGCGCGTTATAGTAGAACAAGCCGGTCTGGGTATCCAGGCGCTGACCGGTGAAGTTGAACGGCGTGACCATGGTGCCATCACTATAGCGCGTTGAGACAAAAGGCGAGAAGAGTTGCACGGCTTGCACCGAGCCAGCCGATCGCAGGGCAATGCTGGTGCTGCCCAGAAAATCTGGCATGAGATACGAGAAGGTGCCATAGGTTTCGCTGCCAGACGGTCCGTTGGTTACGCGATCCAGGGCATCGTAGCTGTAGGATTGTTGATAAGCACCTACCGTTGTGCCATTGGGGGCCAGGCCACAATGATTGCCACCCGTCGGTGTGCCCGTATTGCCAGACCACACCAGGCGGTTGAGGTCATCGTAACAGAACGACTGGCTATCGGTTTTAGTGCCATTGATCGTAGTCGGAACCGTCGTATTCAGATTGATGACATTGCCGACGTTGTCATACGTGCGCGTCTGGCTCCAGAAGGTGGTACCAGAACGAGAAGCCGTACTGGTCACTGGGCGCTGGATGTCGTCGTAGGGCAGACTCACCAAAAACGTTGATGTTAGCACATTGCTCATAAGAGCCATCCCACAAAAAACCATGCCAGTGAGTTGTCTTACGTGGGTGTAGCTGATCTGACATAGAACCGTTGGGCCCTGGCTACAAGTGTTTTTGTAGATGATTTTCAGGCTGGTAATACTATCGTGGTGTGGCGCAAGCATTACCAGCCCTATGTTGGAATGATATCAACTATTTCATTCATGTGCGAATATGGCATCATTGATTTCTACACCTATTGAGCCATCAATCAGGCAAGCCAATCACATCATAGACACACAATCTAAATTATTGTTTCATCCCAGGGCAAATTTCAAACGGATGTGGCAGTTGTAAACAATGGGAAGCAGCCCAAAATAAATTCTGAAGCTGCTCTGGAATTTGTTGTCACAGTGCAGATTGTTCAAAATTGTCACATTGAGCTGATCTTATTCTGGGCAACCTCTGATGATAAAAAGTACTTAAAAACCGCCGTATTACAAAAAATGTAGCTATTACCAACTCTGTACAAAAGTTTTTGCTTCACTGTATCATCAAGGAAGGCCATATAACGCCAGGGAATACACTTTGCATGCCAGAGACAGAATCGAAGAATGAAGTGCTCAATATAACTATCTCCACCCCATGCCAATCCAACAGATATTCCATAAAGCCATCCTAAACGCAGCCCACTCCATAGACCTACGGACCCATGTAATAGCCATCCCCATAGACATAAAAATAAAACACTGCACAAACAGAATACCATTGATTGCTGAATGGCCTGACGGAACTCATCGCCAGAACGATAAGAGAGGCGACTATTTGGAAGGCTAATCACTACTTCAAAAATGGATGGAAGACTTATCGCAATAAAGACCCAGGGGATCCATCCAATGAAGAGATCGCTCAATAACTTCTGAAATTGCCCACCCCACCCTAATCCAACAAGAAACCAAAAAGAGCTAATATTTTGCCTGTTATCCTCAGCAATTGTTAGACGTCGTACAACCAACAAAATAAAGGCAAGGACTAACCATCCTAGCAAACCAATGATGGCATAGATATCACTCCAGTCAAAAATAGCCAGGCTATACGTAAGTCCTGCAGCGCATAGCACAAAAAATCCCATAAAAATACGATATATATGGACCCATCTGCCTGCTGGTAACCAGGATTGCTGAATCTGCTTGAACTGAAACGCTGTTTGTTGGTGCTCATATAATTGACGAGCTAAAACCGCCAACCAGTGCAACTGATCTGAAAGAGTATACTGAGTATTTCTTTCAAGCGGCTGTAATCTCGTCCATATATAAACACCCAGGAGATTATGTTTTTTCTCAGCCAGGTTATTCGTTGAAACATCTACAGGCGATGAGTCCTGATATATATGCGCCAATATATATAGCCAGAGTGGCCATCTCGCTAAATCGTGTAAAACCGCATCTGTAGAAAGTGTAGCCTTTATCTCATCTTGTCGAACAGGAAGAGCGGATAAATACGTATTGATCTGCTCTTCTGTCAATGGTTGAATTTCTAAAATAGAGAGAAATGGCAAAGATACTTTCAAGCGCCTATATTCTATAGTACGGCAACAAACAATCATCTGTACCTGGTTATGTGTATCCTGGTAGGAGTTAAGGGCTTGAACGCAAGCTTCACGTGCATCTTCTTCCACTTCATCTAATCCATCAAGCAGAAACAGAAATTGGCTTAACTCACATGACTTCGCTTTATACTGACTGGCTAACTCTTCAGCTAACCATTGCTCAAGCGGTAACCTTTTCCTGGACCATGATGAAAGATTCAAGGGAAGTGGAATAGGGAAATACACATCTTGTTCGGCATACACAAGTAAATCACGTAACAATTCAAGCAGTAATGTCGTTTTACCCGAACCAGATTCTCCTAAAATCAACAATTTACCACTACTATCATTATACATATCAATGATATGCTCATTAGATGAAAAAGTCATTGCGCCTTCCTGGTTGGACTGATCTAGCTCAAAATCCTTTATTTGACGTAAATTCAGCCTAATATATGGCACATCTGCTAATGAAGTTTCGAGCACTCCTTTAATCCAAGAAGTACGTATTTGTGAGATGATCCGCTGACGCCTCTTCATATTTCTTTTATCCACCATGCTTTCACTAATCAATTTCAAATCATTAAAATATTTACACCAACTAGAAAGCCCTTATACATTAATTAAACTGCGCGCACCAATAGCATGATATAGTATATCATGTGGAAGCTTCCCCGCTAATCCTGTGATTGATGTGGATCTCCACATAATAGCCAGCTTTCCAGATAGGGTGAAACCTTTTTCTTCCTTGCAAAAACATATGTGTAGCCTTTCTTGTACAGATAGAAAGATACATCCAATAGAAGAGTACAACATTGCTCTGCAATAATGAGTTCTTTTCCTGGATGACATCATTCAACAGCTCAAGGAGGAGATCAAGAGGAACGAGCTTCCTGACAAGCAAGTCTGGTAAAAAACCAAAAGTCATTGATTTGCACATATTTATTGACATGTCTTATGTCTAGACTTATATTTAGCTAAGCCTGATATGCCGAAGATCTCCCTATCTTTATGTACTTTTTTAACTAAGCCAGATCCAATATATGCCAGCATATATCATATTACATATTATCTTTTATAGAGGTATTTTTCTTGATGAATGCGCCTCTATAAATTTATACATATTTTTATTTTTTTGTTTTTTCTTATGATCTCTCTTGTTGGAGATCATGGTCATTCAACCAGGTGAAAAATGAATATGAATTCGCATCATGAGCAAGCACACGTTCCCGCAAAGCCACGCGATAAGACTCCTCATCGACGTGATAAGATCTTGTTCTCTTCCTTTCTTATTCTTGTAGTGCTGGCTGGTGCCGCCTTTTCTGCCAGCCTGCTGCTCGCACAACACACGCCTTCCAGGGCCGCCTCGGCTCCGCAACTGAATGGCGATATTGCAACCATGCAGAGCGCGGGCAACCAATCTCTGCGGCTTACTGTGCCGAGCACGAGCCGCCTGAAGACAAATGCGCAGGCAGCTACGACCAGCGCGCCCGCCTTTAACAATATTGGTATCAGCACAGCTACCAATACGACTGCCGCTAACTTTGATAGCGCCGGTTATAGCTACTCTTTTAACGCGCTGCTCGAAACAGACATTGAGCCGAACCTTCCCTTCGCCTATGACGGTTTGCAATTCCAATGGCCAAATATTAACCATGTAAGCTCACCCACCCTGACTGATAACTGGCAGGCCAGTGGACAGGTCCTGCCTCTGTCAGCATCGGGAGCGCACAAAGTAGGTTTTATTGGCTCCGCATCTAATGGTGCGGTTTCTGGCAATGCGCTTGTTACGTATAGCGATAATTCAACCCAGACCTTCTCCCTGGGTTTCAGCGATTGGACGCTGGGTGGTAGCACACAGTCGCCCGCCTTTGGCAATAAAATTGTCGTGGGCCAGGCCCGGCGCGATAGCAGAAGCGGCGAACAGAGCGTCAAAACCTATCTGTTCTACGCATCGATCAATCTCGATGCGAATAAAACGCCGGTCAGTGTGAAGTTGCCAACGCTGACCAGTAAAGCCCAGCTTCACGTGTTCACCTATACCAATGATGTTGCTCCTGCGCATGACTATAACAACACCGGTATGAGCGGAGATGCCTACACCACCGCAGGGAATCTGGATGGTGCCGGGAACAGCTATTCCAGTAAAGCGCTTAGCTGGGGTGCTGGTTATACCATTTCGTACAACCAGGGTTTTTCTGGCGAATATAGCATGCAATTTCAATGGCCAGACGTATTGCCGGGAACACCTGATAACTATCAGGCCAATGGCCAGACGATCGCGATCACACCGGTTCCCCTGGCCGCGAAATTAGGCTTTGTGGGTGCGGCCACCGGTGGTCCGTCCTATGGTACCGCGACCCTCCATTTTGATGATGGTTCGCAACAGCAGTTCTCGCTAGGCTTTAGCGACTGGACCCTCAATGGCTATACGCGGGCTCCGTCCTACGGGAATCGCTACTTTGAGGGCATGCAGTATCGCAATACTCGCGGTGGTCAGCAGAAGATCAACACGTTCCTCTTTTACGCGGAGGTCGACTTACCATCGGGCAAAAACGTGACCAGCGTCACGCTGCCAGCTTCAACAAATCAAGGCCAGATCCACGTGTACTCGATCTCGACTGGTGTGGCAGGCTTCTTTGATAACGTGGGCGTCTCAGGGGATCAGAGCTCCTTATTTGGCAATTTTGATGGCGGTTACCACAGCTATTCCGCCCAGGCCATGCAAAACGCTGGCGTCATCTTCAGTACCCCCGCCCCCAGTGATATGCATCCATATCGCGTCAATGGCATCAATTTCTATATGCGCGCTTCCAATGATGTCGTTCCTGATAACTGGGTTGCCAATGGACAGATGGCCAGGGTCAACATTGTGACTTCAGCAACCACGCTGGGCTTCATCGGGTCAGCGGTGAATGGTGGCTCGACCGGTACAGGACTGATCACCTATACCGATGGCACGACACAGCAATATACGCTGGGCTTTAGCGACTGGTGTGCCACGACGCCTCAGTATCACAATAGTGTGATTGCCAGCATGGGGTACCGCAATGGCGCTTATGGGCAGCAAGCGATCAAAAACAACCTGTACTATGCTGAGGTTCCGCTCCAGATGAACAAGATCCTTGACAGTGTCCAGTTGCCCACAACGACCGGTGGTGTAATGCATATCTTCGCTGTGGCTGAAGGCCTTGGCAATTATAACAATATCGGCATTAGCGATGATCATGCCACCAAACAGGCCAACCTGGATGGCGCCGGATATAGCTATTCCGCGCAGGCTTTGCAGTCCGCCGGGATCACTGCAGGCACGACCTTTGCGCATGACGGCTTCAATTTCAAGTTCGGCACCAATGATGGAGGGACTACTCTGGCTGGTTCGCCTGACAACTACGTGGCCGTTGGTCAAAACATCGATACGGTTCCTACTGCTGGACGTACCAGCATCGGTTTCATCCTCTCTTCCACAGGCGGGGGAGTTTCGGGTACTGCCACGATCTACTATGCTGATGGCACCAGCCAGGACATCCCGTTAGGGGCAGCAGACTGGTGTAATGGTGCAACGGCCGCTCAGTATAGGGGGTATGTTGTTGCTACCATGAAGTATCGCAATACCCCTGGTGGTCAGCAGTCACTAGCAAACTATCTCTACTACACCAGCTATACGCTGAATAATACAAATCCGGCTGGCCCCGTGACGAAAATCGTGTTGCCGAACCTCCCTCAGCTTCACATTTTCTCAATCGCCTACAAATAGATCCTTGCCACAGAGCATCGGGGACCATCCTGTCATCAGGATGGTCCCATTCTTTTGGTGTGGACATACAGCGCTTTTTGCTTATTGTCCACGCATCATTGCATCCTCTGTGACGAACCTGAAAAAGGGGATGAATTGCAGCCCGGTCACGAGGGCGAACAGGATAAGCACGGTGCGCAGCCCGCAGAACTGGGCGAGCAGTCCAGCGGCCAGCGGACCGAGGGCCGCCATGCCGATGGAGAGGAGGCGGCAGGTGGCGTTGACGCGTCCCTGTAGCCCTGCGGGGATAAGACGACCCTGCAGGGCCGCCACCGCGATGGTCCACATCGGTCCCCCCATGCTGCCCAGCAATAGCGCCGCGCCGATCAGCCAGAGGTTATGCGTCAGGGCGGGCGTCACAAACATCAGACCGTTGCCAAAGACGTTGAAGCCGATGGCCCAGCGCCGCCCCAGCCAGCGTTGCACAGGCGCGGTCAGCAGGGTCCCCAGGATACTCCCGATGCTGATAACCATCAACAGAACGCCATAGGTGGCCGCGCTCAGTCCCAGGGGACCGGGCGCGACGGCGTAGAGCGCCATGACGACGAGATAGCCGCTCCAGCAGGCATTGATGATGCCCGCCATCACAGCGATCGCCAGCAGCAGACGCTCGTGCCAGAGATAGCGCAAACCTTCTCGGATATCCATCCCGATATGACGGAGAAGCGTTCCTCTCCTGGTAGCACGCTCACGCCCGTTCCGCGAGGGAAGGCGTAGCGTCTGGCGCAGGCAGAGCAGGGCCAGCAATGCCAGGCCCGCGCAGAGGCTGCTGGCGCCCAGCGAGAGCACGATGCTGATGCTGACCAGAAAGGCGCCAAGGGGATCGGCCAGCAGGCCGAAAATGTTCTGCGCACCCACCAGCAGTGCATTGGCGCGCTCTAGCTTCTCCCGAGGGACGACCATCACCAGCGCCGCCGCCAGCGCGGGCTCCTCTATGGTCTCGGTCACGCCCAGCAGCAGCGCCAGCGCATACAGCAATGGCAAGGGAACGAAATCCACGGAGGCCAGGCAGGCATCCAGGGCAAACGCCGACACGCGCAGGGCGGTGGTCACAATCAGGATCAGGCGCCGATCATAGCGATCGACCAGCACACCCAGCGGCAGACCCAGCACAAACGCAGGCAGGATCTGGACGAAAGCGATCCCTGAAACCAGCAGGGGCACACGCGTCAAATGGGTGGCAAACAGGGTCAGCGCCAGTCCCGTCGCCGCATACGCCAGATAATTGGCGCCCGAGACGATCCAGAGCAAGAAAAAATGGAGGCGATGGCGCGATGGCCATGCAAAAGAGGTGTTCCGTACGCCAGCATACTCGCTGGCATCTACCTCAGAGACAGAATCGGATAGATCCGCTTCAGTCGAAGAGGATTGGTGTGGATGTTTATGTGAAGACATGAACGAGGTTCTCCATTCACTACATAGCAGCCAGGACGCCAGAGAAGCGTTCGGCCGCGACCGCTTTATCAGCGCGCATGTAGCCAGGTAGCCCAAGTGTTTCACGCACAGCTAGCGTTTCTGAGAGGGGCTACCTTGAATGGAAAACAAGATCAGGACTCATTGCATGGTCGAAATATCTCTTTCTTCATTGCACACAGGCTCTTCATCCTATTGCTACTCTATCATGAGGAAGTGGATATTACAAGGTCGGAGATGCATCGAAATGTCTTTCATTTCTTGCAAAAAGAAACCGTGACAAAACAAAGAAACGTACACGTAAGTTCGACCCTTGCGGCCAATACGTTCAACTTTAGCGCAGGCAACAGGAAACACGAGAAGCTTCCCGCGAAGGATGGACGCATCCCCTCACACGATCATGTCCCCGTAGGCGGCATAGGATTGCGGCCTTTTCAATACGGCATTTCTTCCGAAAAGCAGCAATCCGGCCTTGTGCATGCCGCTCTGTTGACGTACGATATGCTGGCTTCTGCATGGCCATAGGACCGCTTTTCTCGCTTTTTAGGAACGATATCGTACGTGAACGGAGGCGGCATGCACAAGGCCGGATTGCTGCTTTTTGTGCATTCTGCGTGTCAATCAGGCCGCAATCCTATGCCGCCTACGGGGAAACATGTTCGTGTCGAGGAACATTTCGATGCTACGCTGGACCTCTCGCGTTTCCTGTTGCCTGCGCTAAAATTGAATGTATTGACCCTTGCGGCCGCTTCACGGCAAAGTCGGGGCAAGCCCGACACCTACGAGGGCATTTCCTTTTTTTTCGGTACCTTTCTTTTTGCAAAAAATGAATGGCATCCATGCATCGTTTGGATCAACAGATCCGTATCCTATGCAGGAGGGGGTGTTTGCGGGGATGGATATATATACTTTTCTGACGCTGAACCATACCATATAAATCCAAAGGTATGGTTCAGCTTGCATTTTTAGAACTCTTGTTCTACTCTATAAAGACAGTTGTTGAAGTTGTGTTGTGTTCAGAAGAGATGGGAAAGGATAGATTCCATGAGTCAAGCCGACCATGCTACCAATAAACAGGCCAATCGTTCACAGTCTGACAATACCGCCGAGCTGCGCAAGTCGCCGATGATGGCGCACCTGCTGGATGCGCTGGAGAAGCAAGAGGATATCGGTCACTATGGCCGCCTGACCTTCGCGATGATCGCGCGCCACTTCCTCTCCGATGACGAGATCGTCGATCTGCTGAGCCATCAGCCCGACCACAATGCCACCGATTCACGCGCCCTGCTGCAGCAGGTCAAGCAGCGCAACTATAATCCACCCAAGCGCGAGCGCATCCTGGAATGGCAGGCGCAGCAGGATTTCCCGATCTGCCCCGATCCCGAGAATCCCGATGCCTGCAACGTCTACCAGGAATTGAACTTCCCGCCCGACATCTTCGACCAGATCAACAATTACCACGAAGAACAGGTCAAAGCGGAAGAGAAGCAAAATAGCTAATAAGTGCGCCCCTAGTGGGCGCTCAAGGTTATTAATATGAGGAGTGGAGAAGGGATGTGGTGTGCCGCATCCCTTCTCCATTCCTTATATTAATAACTCTGGTTGGGAATAGCGAGCTTGCTATTAATGCTTGTTCCCGGGCGCTCACCTTATCAGGAAACGATAAATGCGAACTATTACGTATAAAAAATGATAGAATAGTAGTATTAATAGTTCGTATTTCTGGAGGGTGTCATGAAAAAAGTTGTTGTTACCGGGGGCAGTGGCAAGGCGGGCCGGGCGGTCATCAAGGATCTGCTGGCGCACGACTACGAGGTGCTGAGCGTGGATCTGCTGCCGCCGCAGGAGCGGCTGTGTCCATTTCTTAAGACGGACCTGACCGATCTGGGACAGGTCTTCGAGGTGTTAAGTGGCAGCGACGCGGTCGTTCATCTGGGCGCGATCCCGTCGTCGGGCCTGCAGCCGGAGGAGGCGACGTTTCGCAATAATACGCTCAGCACCTATAATATCTTCAGCGCGGCCACGACCTTGAAGCTGCAGCGGGTGGTGTGGGCATCGAGCGAGACCACGCTGGGACTGCCGTTTGAGCGCGAGAAGCCTGTCTACGCGCCGATTGACGAGGAGCATCCGCTGTATCCAGAGTCCAGCTACGCGCTCTCCAAGGTTATTTCGGAGGAGATGGCGCGCCAGTTCAGCCGCTGGAGCGGCATCCCCTTTGTGGGGCTGCGCTTCTCCAATATCATGGAGCCCCATGATTACGCGCGCTTCCCTTCGTTCGCGGAGGACGCCAGGTCGCGCAAGTGGAATCTGTGGGGCTATGTCGATGCGCGCGATGTCGCCCAGAGTTGCCGCCTGGGACTCGAAGCCGACATCCAGGGGGCCGAAGCCTTTATCATCGCCGCCGCCGATACCGTCATGAACCGTCCTAGCCGCGACCTGCTGGCCGAGGTCTTCCCCGGTGTCCCCCTGAAGGGCGAGATCGAAGAGTTCGAGACGCTCCTCTCCATTACCAAAGCTCGCAAGCTGCTCGGCTATCAGCCAGAATACTCCTGGCGCAACGCCTGAGCAACGACCATACTTCGATACAATAGGGCGGCCCGAAAGCTGCCCTATTGTTCAGGTCGCATCCCTCCTTTTGGACAGCGACCAACCGATATGCTCCCGCCTATACTGTTCCGTGATACGAAACAATTTTTTTGCAGCAATACAATTGTGCCCAATTAAGTTGTGCGCAATTATATTGGGAAGGATGCATATCATGTCAGAAAAGATGATGCAAGCCATACAGGTGCGGCGCTACGGTGGTCCAGAGGAGCTGGTGCTGGAGTCGATCCCTCGTCCACAACCAGGGGAGGGTGAGGTGCTGGTGCGCGTACATGCCGCCGGCGTGCTGCCGATAGAGTGGAAGGTGCGCCAGGGCTTGTTCAAGAGTGTGCGCCCGTCCACGTTCCCCTATATTCCGGGCAGCGCGTTTTCCGGTATCATTGCCGAGGTTGGTCCGGGCGTGACCGCGTTCAACATTGGGCAGGAGGTCTTTGGCCGCTCCAATAACGGCGCCTACGCTGAGTATACAATCGCCGAGGTAGAGACGCTGGCCCTCAAGCCTGAGCAGATCAGCTTTGAGGAGGCGGCGACGATCTCGGGCGGGGCCACCGTAGCCTGGTCGGCGCTGTTTGAAAACGCGGACCTGCAGCCGGGCCAGCGCGTCCTCGTTCATGCGGCCGCCGGAGGGGTCGGCCTGTTCGCGGTCCAGTTCGCCCATTGGCGGGGCGCGCAGGTCATCGGAACGGCATCAGCGGCCAATGCGCGGTTCGTGAGTTCCCTGGGCGCTGATATCGTCATCGATTATACCAGAACTCCATTTGAGGGACTGGCACGGAACGTAGACGTAGTGCTGGACACGATGGGCGGCGAGGTGCTAGAGCGTTCTATGCGAGTCGTCAAACGCGGCGGCATCCTTATTACGCTCCTCGGACAGGAGCCGTCACAGCAGGAGACCAATCGTCTGGGCATTCGCGCCATGCGGAACGCGCCAACCTTCCCCTTCCCCTCCACCAGCCTGCTGCAAAACATCGCCCGTTTGATGGCAACGGGGCAGATCAGGACCACGATCGCCCGGACCTTCCCTTTATCTGAGGCGAGCGAGGCCCACGCCCTCAGCGAGACCGGCCATGGGCGTGGGCGAATTATGCTCAAGGCGCTCCTTGACAGGGCCTGATGGCGTTCTGTATACTCCTGAAAGACAAGGTTGAGATTTTTTGGGAGGTTTTGATGGCTACGCCAGTGTGTCGCTAACTCCATACTGTCTCCCGTTGAAACGGGAAACAGATATCAAAAGTAAACAAACAATGGGGGTGTGGAAACATTTCGCATCCAGCGTTTCCTTGCGCGTTATTAGAAGATAAGATACGAAGGAGTTTAGGTAATGACCACTGGACTTCCCAATTTTTTTGAATATAACCTCTGGGCAAACCTGCGCCTGCTCGATTTCTGTGAGCAGCTGAGCGATGAGCAGTTGGACGCGACTATGACTGGGGTCTTTGGCAGCATACGCGAGGTCCTCATGCACCTGTTCGCATCTGAAGAAGGCTACGCGTATTCGTTCACCAAGACCAGGCCCTCATCTCCCTTGAAGGAAGAGGACAGTTTTGTGGGCTTCGAGGAGCTGCGCAGGCGAGCGCAGCTGTCAGGGAAGGCATTGATCGACATCGCTAAGGAACGTGATCTGGGCGAGACCTTCTGGCTGGATGGGGGCGTCTACGAGTGCCAGGCCTACATCGTGGCGCTCCAGGCTATTAGTCACGGGGTCGATCATCGTTCGCAGATCGCCACGTTGCTGGCTCAGCAGGGCATCGAGCTGCCTGCCCTCGATGCCTGGGGCTATAACGATGCTCTCCACTCTAAGCAGTAAGCGTGTGTTGGCTACCCTCACCATGGTGGCACGTGGATGCTCCCACACGCGTGTCCGCCACGCTGGTTTTTAATATGGGTGGATGGGGGCGCGGACGCGTCCCCATCCACCCATATTAAGGGAGAGATTTGTTCATGACTTCATTCGAGGCGCAGCAGGTTCACATACAGCAGATCTATGATCGTTTCTGGCGCGAGGCGCGTGCGCCTCTGGCGCGGGGCGAGGTGCAGCCCGATCCCATTCCGGGTATGGAGAGCCTGCGCTGGGGCGTCAGTGTGATCATGCGCCTGCGGGGTGAGGTGGCCGAACGCCTGGTGGGCGTGATCGACGAGCTTTCGCGCTGGACGGGGAGGCGGCACCTGCGCTACCAGGCATCAAATCTGCACACTACCCTGCAGACAATCGAGCTCTATCGCCCATCAATCGACGCTGAGGATGAATACATCCAGCAGTATCGGCGGGTGCTGCGACAGGTGGCCGCGCAGTTTCCCCCACTTCAGATTCGCTACCAGGGGCTGACCGCCAACCAGATGAGCGTGATGGCGCAGGGCTGGCCGGTCGATGAGACCCTGCGGCAGTTGCGCGAGACCTTTCATACCCGCGTTCGCGCGGAGAAGCATCTGCCGGGACCCGGCATTCGCGACCTGGCTCATGCCAGCCTGATCGTGTTCGCAGGTCCCCTGCTCGATCCAACAGGCTGCGTCTCCTTCGTCGAAAGCCAGCGCCAGAGCGACTTTGGTACCGCCACTATCGACAGGCTTGAACTGGTGCAGTATCAGCGCACCAGCGTGTATGAAGCATGGCCCATCGTCCTCGATAGCGTCCCCCTCCAGGGCTAATGTCCGGCAAGACTACGCTCCCCTGGGTATAGCCAGGCGACAATCCCAAAACCAAAGCGTCGCGCTACATCTTATAGATACTGCTGTCTGGCCCCTGCCCGGCAATGCCATCCATTGTATCGTGGTAGCTTGCTAGCATATTGCAGAGCTTATTTATCAAATATCAACTATTCTTCCATGCAAAAGGTTGACTTTTGGTCACGAGGTTAACTATACTATTACTCAATCAACCGATATGTTCACGAAGCGGTGCATCTCTTTCTGCCTCCCATTTCGTACCATAACTAAAGGGATTCTGTGCGCAAAATACACAGCTTTGCGATACATAAATGGGTGGGTTATAGCGCACCTTACGCTGGATATATTGCTTTGTACGCTCGTAGTTTCAAGCTTTATTAGAGTGTGTCTTAAACTGATTGGTTCGTCGATAGAATAAAAGAAAGGAGCTCAACACGCAGCAAGAAAGGATCGAAGCCGATGTCTCGCTCATTGCACCGTAAACGCTATGCAACCGATCTGACAGATGATCAATGGGAATTGTTAGCCCCCTTGATCCCAGCAGTGTCGCCAAAGGCGACGTTCGAGGTCATTCCCCGGCGCGAAATCGTCAATGGGATTCTCTACGTCGTGCGCACCGGATGTTCCTGGCGATTGGTGCCCCACGATTTGCCCAACGGAAAAACCCTGTACCATTATTTCCGTCAATGGAAGCTCAATGGGGTCTGGGAACAAGCCATGACGACTTTACGCCGGCAGGTACGAACGTCCATTGACCGTGACCCGGAACCCAGTGCCGTCATCATTGACAGCCAATCCATCAAAACCAGTGCAGTCCGAGGCATCGAGCGTGGCTACGATGGCGGAAAAAAAAATATGGGGTCGCAAACGTCATCTGCTCGTTGATACCCAAGGTTTTCTGATCGCCGTCATCGTTCATTCTGCTGGCCTGGTTGATCGCACAGCTGCACCGTTGTTGCTGCAACGGGTGACTGGCCGGCTTCCACGAGTCCGTCACCTGTTTGCCGACCATGGCTACACGGGACCATTGAAGGACTGGGTCAAAGAACACCTGGGGTGGAGCACCGAAATTGTGCCTCATGAGCACAACACCTCGCATATCACCTGGGTGCTTGAAAAAGACGTTCCCGTCAAAGTCGTCAAACCAAAAGGAGGCTTTCAGGTGCAACGCAAACGCTGGGTCGTTGAACGTACCTTCGCGTGGTTGACGCGATACCGTCGCTTGGCTCGCGACTATGAAGGGTTGCCTTCTAGCAGTGAGGCCTTCATCCAGATTGCTTCGATCCGTCTCTTTTTGACGCGTTTGGCTCCTTTCTAGCTCTCATGGCTCACTTTACGACACACTCTTACATTTTAATGTAATATATTTATCTTATGCTCCACGACCAGAACAAAGCAATAATCAATTAGATTGACACTATAAAAGGATAACTACCACGTGGTAGTTCGCTTTCTACGATAGAAAACGAATTGCGCATCCATGGAAAGGAGGAATACATGTCGGAATGTAATCCACAATATCTTCAAACTAGCTTCTATATGTATAGCCCTGTAGCGGCTCCCCAGGAGCAATGCGCCTGGTGCTGGCCCTACATCCATCCCGACATCTCCTATCCCGAGCACTGGAGCTCGACAATTTGTGCGCAACACTTTTCCCAGGTGATCGAACAGCGTCACCGCAGAAATCGCAAGAAACGCTATACCGCTCTGTTAGAAATCTATACCTATATCTTGCATTGCTCTTTATCGCATCTTCAACTTGAGAATGACCAGTGGCGACAGACAGTCCAGAAACTATTCAAGCCAGAGCGAGACCTGGAGGCCCCGCTCCAGACCATCTACGCCGCTGCCCGCCAGCAAGGGCAGGATGATTATCTGCGCTATACGAAAAGACTGGGGCCACACGAACCGTTCTCACTGATCTGGGAACGCGGCCATATCGCTGCTACACGCTTCTTCCGTCGTCGCGATACCACCATCTGTGACAAAGTCGCGCACCGCGACGCGTTTACCTACTGGTATAGCATAGGCTATATGCAACAGTCCTTTTTTCTTCTCCTTAGAAAGGACGGCCAGACCTTCATTAGCTATCAAATGCTAAACGGGCCAGCCAGGGATGGCCGGGCAGCGTCATCTCCAGGGCCTGCCGCAACCAGAGCCGACGAGCTCTATCCAGGGATGGTGCTACCCGTTCGAAGTCCATCTCATCTTTTGGGCGGCGCCCTTTAGCCTTATATAATAACTGGATTTCGGGCGCGATATACGGGATGCCGTCGGCGCTACGGCCACCGATGGAGGTGAGAGGACGCTGGATGCGCGCATCGCGCCGGAAGAGCCAGTCTCCATCGCTGCTATCGGCCACCATCAACTGTAGAGCCCAGGGGGAAGCGGGAGTGGGACGGCACCAGATGTCGTGTACCCCTTCAGACAAGGGCACTCCCTGCTCCCAGGTCCGAAACGGCCAGGTAGGTGAAGAACCCTCATGCACCGCCTGCACGTCCCAATCGCCAAACACAGAGCGTATAGCCTGTTGATCACGGCGCAAAAACTGCACATCGATATCCTCATGTTCACGCGTCTGCTCCCCCAGGAAAAGATCCAACGCCCAGCCCCCGGCGATCCACCAGGGAACCGTCACCGTCTCAAAAAAGCGCGCCACCTCATGTGGTCCCCATGGCTGCCAGCGACCAAACTGATGCGCATCTGTTGCCATTTGAATAACCTTTCATATCGTAATCCTAAACAGGATGGCAAAGATAAATCTTACCCTGGTTATCAACCTATTTTAGCTGTGATCGTGGAACAGATCAGTCAGTATCAGTAGCAGTCAAAACGGCCAGCGATGTCTGATCAGGCCTGATGGCAATCATCCCTAAATCCCAGACGAAGTTGTAAAACCAGGTATCGGTAGTAAATTGGAACCATTGACATTTCTGAGCCGCTTGCAAAACCTGTTGTATCGACGCACCATCTTCGGCGTTAGCGAGGCCGGCGAGAGAGATCCATGCCTCCAGGCGGCCCAGCGCGGCCTTATGTCCATTATTATATGCTCCGCCATGAGAAGCAGTTTGAAACAGGCTGCGAAAGGCCCAGGAGAGAGACACTTCATACATGTTCACCTTAACCTCCTCGTGCTTAAAACAAAGCAGCGGGAGCGAAACAATTGCCTGAGGAATCTGCGCACCTCCCTGTAAAGTAGATTGGTCCATCTCAAAGGTTCGCGCCTCATAGAGACCATTTGATTCTTCTGCCCAGTTGATGATGGCAGTCCTGATTCTTGCATGTTCGTAGTCAGTCGTCGTCTCTGCAAACAAATGCTCAATAGTTTGGCTATGCTGCATGTCGATCTGTTTACTACTATAAAGAGAAGAAGACAAAGAACCAAAGGATGGTTGCAGATCGGTTTCGATCTAAGGGAAGCCCTTGGGAACCGGAAACGTCAGAGGAACGCGTGCAAACGGTTCCCATAGCACGATGATGTCCCCTGTAGGCGGCATAGGATTGCGGCCTTCTAGAGATGCGAATGTGCCGGTCAGGCAGCAATCCGGCCTTGTGCATGCCGCGCCCGTTCACGTACGATATTGCTCCTAAAAAGCGAGAAAAGCAGCCATATCACCATGCAGAAGCCACCATATCGTACGCCAACAGAGCGGCATGCACAAGGCCGGATTGCTGCTTTTCAGAAAAAATACCGCATCGAAGAGGCCGCAATCCTATGCCGCCTACGGGGAAACATGTTCGTGTCGAGGAACATTTCGATGCTCCGCTGGACCTCTTCGTTTCTTGTCGCTTGCTCTAAAGTTGAACGTATTGGGGGCAAGCCCGGCACCTACGGGGACATGATCGTGTGAGGCGATGCGACCAATCCGCACGATCAGGGGAATCAACACCGGCCGTCTGTTCTATATTATGCGCTAGATACGTGAGAGTTAAAAGGAATGATCCGCTCGATCATCAAAACAGATAGAAGCACAGAAACGTAAGCAAAAAGTACTAACACCCGTCTCAGGGCGCAACACAAACGTACTCATCAGTAGTACACACGGAGGCCTGCTGGCTTTGCCTTGCAGGGATAAAACAATTTATGTTAATATGAACAACGCATCATACTGTGATGCTGGCCTGGCGTCAAAAGTATATGACTGGATGGAGATAGGCCGTAGAGGAAACAAGGGGCCGCCCCATCTGATCTGCAGTGAATGTGCGGTGCGGCAAAAACGCTATACTAATACGTATCTATGCATCAGCCAATATGCCGGATATGATCTGTACAATGTATTCCTCTACCTGACTCATCACGGTCCCAGAGTAAGCAAGCCAGACACTGCAGCTGTAATGTATAATATGTAACTATTACCATATCAGAAAAACAAATCTATGTTTATTTCGGCCAAAGTTACTGTATGCCTGCCTTAAGCGGGAGATTACGTCTCGGGATGGCTGGAAGTATCAGAAAGAGACAGTGCATGGTGAAACGACCTGATCCCGCGCCGCAGGAAGAGGTCAATACGATCTCGCAACTGCGTTCGGAAGTCAGAAAAAACGCGCGACGTTTCCAGGCAACATTTGAGCAGGCGGCGGTCGGTATGGCGCATGTGAGCCTGGATGGTCGCTGGCTACAGGTCAACCAGCAGTTGTGCGATGCTCTGGGTTATAGCCGCGAGGAATTACAGAACTTTACCATTCAGCAAGTCACCTACCGGGAAGACCTGGCGGATAGCACGCAGGCGTTCCAGCAGTTGCTGACAGGCGAGATGGACACCTATCGCGGCGAGAAACGCTACATCCGTAAGGACGGCCAGCTCACCTGGATGCATATCACAGCTTCCCTGGCACGCGACGAGGACGGCGAGCCACTCTACCTGATCGTGGTCATCCAGCAGATCGACGAGCGCAAAAAGATAGAAGAGGCGCTCTATCGCCAGCAGCAGGCCTTCCAGACCCTGGCCGAGAACGCCCGCGACGTCATTGGACGCTTCGATCGCGACTTCCGCTATATTTACGTCAATCCAGTGGCCACCCGGATCACGGGTATTCCACGAGCTGATTTTATCGGCAAAACCCACGCGGAGATCGGCCTTTCCCCCCGGTATGCTGAAATCTGGCAGAACGGGCTGCGCAAGGTCTTTGAGACGCGGCAACCGGCAGAGATCGAGATTAAATACGATAGTGACACAGGCCCGCTCTACTACCAGGCCAGTCTCTCACCCGAGTTTGACGCCGCCGGCAACACGGTATCGGTGCTGAGCATTGCCCGCGACATCACGGAACAGAAGCGTATAGAGGAAGAGCGCGCACGCCTGCTGAAGCAGGAGCAGCGAGCCAGGGCCGAAGCCGAAGCCGAACGCGTGCGCCTCCACAACTTCTTAATGCAGGTGCCCGCCATGGTCTGTCTTCTGAACGGACCCGAGCACCGCTACGAGTTCGCCAACGGACTCTACATGCAGATCATTGGAAACCGCGACCTGATCGGCAAGACGGTCCGAGAGGCGCTACCAGATCTGGCAGACCAGGGCTTCTACGAGTTGCTCGACAACGTCTATCAGACCGGCGAGCCGTTCATCGGCAATGAGATTCCAGTGCTAATTGACCGGAACCTCAATGGGCACAAGGAAGAGGCCTACTTCAACTTTATCTACCAGCCTACACGCAACGTTGATGGTGACATCGACGGCATCATGGTGCATGCCGTTGAGGTCACCGAGATGATTCGCAATCGCAAGTTCACCAGGTCAAGCCAGTGGAGACTGGAGATGGCGCAACAGGCCGCCCAGATCGGCACCTTCGAGTGGCTGGTCCCGACCAACGATATCATCTGGACTCCCGAGCTAGAGGCGCTATACGGTCTACCGGCCGGCGGCTTTGAAGGAAAATACGAAAACTGGGTCCAGCGTGTCCATCCAGACGATATCGAACGGGCCACAAGCAATCTGCAGCGCTCCATCGAGGGCGGTCCATCCTACAATGCCGAATTCCGCATTATCCGTCCCGATGGCAGCATCCGCTGGATGCTGGGCAAGGGCGAAACCCAGTATGATGAGCATGGACAGGCGCTGCGCGTCGTCGGCGTCAACATCGATATCACCGAGCGCAAAGAGACGGAACTGCAACTGGCCCGCACGCTGGAGCAGGTCGGCTTTATCGCCGCCACCAGTAAGCTGCTGGTCGCCTCGATCGATTACCGCGATGTACTGGCCCACGTAATCAAAAACGCCATCCCCGCCATCGCCGATTGGTGTCGTATCGATCTGCACAACGACAGGGCAGACATGCAGCCGCAGAGCATCTCCTATCCGGACCCCGTACGGGGGACGAGCGAGCTCAGCTTTGAAGAGCTCAGCCGCGTCGTCGATGCCGATGCCACCCCATCGATACTGAACACCGTGCGGCAGCAGAAAAAGTCTGATCTCATCCCCCGGCTCGGCCGCGATAGCTATGCGACCCTGACCTCCGACGCGAGCGAGCAAAAGATGCTGCGCAGCCTGCGTGCCGTCTCAGCCATGGTGGTTCCGCTGATGATAGAGGACGCCATCGAGGGCACGGTTATCCTGGTCGCCTCAGCCGAGCGCGGCCCCTACAGCAGAGCCGACCTCAACATCGCCGAAGAGCTGGCCAGCCGCGTCTCGATGGCGGTCGAGCGCGCGCGCATCTATCAGAATATGCAGGAGCTCAACGCCAATCTGGAGGCACGCGTCGCCCAGCGCACCGAGGAGCTACGCCAGCTCAACGCCGACCTGGAGCGCAGCAACCAGGAGCTGCAGGAGTTCGCCTATGTGGCCTCGCACGACCTGCAGGAGCCACTGCGCAAGATCCAGGCCTTCGGCAACCTGCTTGAAGATGAATACGGCGAGCAGCTCGACGATGGCAAGGAATACCTCGATCGCATGCGCAACGCCGCCGGCCGCATGCGTGTCCTGATCGACGACCTGCTCACCTTCTCGCGGGTCGCCACCAAAACCATGCCATTTACCCCCACCGACCTGAACATGATCGCACGCGACGTCATCGACGATCTAGAGGCGCGCATCCAGGAGACGCACGGCACCATCGAGGTAGAAGAACTGCCCACGATCGATGCCGACTCGCGGCAGATCTACCAGGTTCTGCAGAATCTGCTGGGCAACGCCCTGAAATTCCATCGCCCCGATGTGCCGCCGGTCATCAAGGTCGCGGCTACCATCCAGGAGGCCGACACCGATAACGAGTTCAACACTGGACCTACCTGTGTGCTAACTGT
Source organism: Dictyobacter aurantiacus (assembly GCF_003967515.1). GTDB lineage: Bacteria > Chloroflexota > Ktedonobacteria > Ktedonobacterales > Ktedonobacteraceae > Dictyobacter > Dictyobacter aurantiacus. Next base: position 445,524 of record NZ_BIFQ01000002.1, read on the forward strand.
ACAGGATAACGGCATCGGCTTCGATGAAAAGTATCTGGATCGCATCTTTACCGTCTTCCAGCGCCTGCACGGCAGGACCGAGTATGAAGGCACCGGGATCGGTCTGGCCGTTGTGCGCAAGATCGTCGAACGTCACGGCGGTACCATTACCGCCACCAGCACGATTGGCGAGGGTTCAACCTTCATTGTGACTTTACCAGTCAATCATCAAACGAAAGAGACGGAAAACCTTTATGAATAATATGAACTCTATCGTCATTTTGATGGCCGACGATGACGAAGACGATATCCTTCTGACCCAGAAAGCCTTGAAAAAGGGCAAGCTGCTCAATACCCTCTATAGCGTCAGCAATGGAGAGGAACTGCTCGATTATCTGCTGCATCGCAACAAGTATGCCGATGCCGACGCCGCAAGCGCGCCGCTGCCCGGGCTAATCTTGCTCGACCTGAACATGCCCAAGAAAGACGGACGCGAAGCCCTCAGAGAGATCAAGAATCATCCCGAGCTGCGCGACATCCCGATCGTGGTCTTCACCACCTCGAAAGCGGAAGAGGACATCTATCGCTCCTACAAACTGGGCGTCAACTCGTTTATTACCAAGCCCGTCACGTTTGAGAAGCTGATCGAGGTCATGCAGGCGCTGGGAAAATACTGGTTTGAAGTGGTAACATTGCCCGCCAAATCAAAGAAGGATATGTATGGAACTACAGCCAACAACGATTCTACTCATTGAGGACGACGAGGAGGATTATTTCCTCCTCAGAAAACTACTGACCAGGATGCGCAACGCTCGCTATAATCTGGTCTGGAAGAGCGATCCTCTGTTGGGCCTGCAGCACATGATGGAGGACCAGCATGACCTCTGCCTGCTCGATTATCGGCTGGGCGCGATCAACGGCATTGAGTTGATCCGCAAAGCGCGTGGTCAGGGCTATGGGAAGCCGATCGTGCTTCTTACTGGCGCCAACGAATCCGAAATCGATATCCTGGCCCTGCAGGCTGGCGCGGACGACTATATCTCCAAGGAGGGTCTGCAGGAGGACATCCTGCGGCGCATCATTCGCTATGCCATCGAACGTAAAAAGGCCGAGCATGAGCGCGAAAAGCTGATCAGCGAACAGCTGGCCAGCCGGGAACTGGAAAAGAAGCGCAACGAGTTCATCAGCATGGTCGTGCATGAGCTGCGCACGCCACTCACCAGCCTGAAGGCGCACGCGCAGATCCTGCGCAAGCGCTTCCTGCTCAGTGGCGACGAACAGGTGCTGCGCACCACCACGCGCATGAATACCCAGATCGATAAGCTCGCCGAACTGATCAGCGACTTCCAGGATGTCACGCGCATCGAAGGTGGCAAGCTGCAATTTCGCGAGAGCTACTTCAACTTCGACGAGCTGGTATCTGATCTGATCGAGGAGATCCAGCCAGTCACCGAGAAGCACACGATCCTGCGCGAAGGCGAATCCAATAAAACCGTCTGGGGCGATCGTGGGCGCATCGGGCAAGTGATTACCAATCTGCTCACCAATGCCATCAAGTACGCGCCCAACAGCAACCGCATCGTGGTGAAGACATCCTCCGATAATGAATCGGTCACCTTGCGCGTACAGGACTTCGGCCCCGGCATCCCCAGGCATCTGCAACAGAAGATCTTTGATCCTTTCTATCGCCTGGAAGAGTCCCGGAAAACATCGATTTCCGGACTGGGACTCGGCCTGTATATTTCCTCCGAAATTATTCAGCGCCAGGAAGGACACATCTGGGTGGAAAGTGAAATGGGCCAGGGCGCGACTTTCTGCTTTACACTCCCCATCGACCGGGCACACGCCTCAGAAGCAGGCGCTGAAGCCGCTATCTAGCTATACCAGCGGACAGCGGCCGCGCCGCCTGGCGCGGACTAACCAAAAGTCCTCTTTTCACCCTGCCCATCCACAAATTGAAATACTACAAGCAAAACTATGTATAATCTTAACCATAAGCAATGAGACAACGCGGAAAAGAGGGCACAATGCGAAGAGGTCTGGCCGTACTCCTGATGAATATGCTGGCGTCCGAACTCGGCTATAAGATAAAGCTGATCACCGCCTCGGATGAACATACGAACGATACCCTGCTAATCAACAACCACGAGGGCGACATCCAACGCTTCAGCGGCTGCGACAAATTCGAGCAGGCCGTCACATGGCTACGCACCAAAATATAATTCCACGCCACCACAGAGAAAGTGGGGGTAGTGAGCCCCCCATCAGATCATTGTGCCACTTTTGTCGCATGTAAAGATACATTTTATATTTTAAATTGTGAAATAGCTCATATTCATAAGTTACTTTGATCAATATAATTGCACACATATAAGTAAATATATATAAATAATAAATTAAAAGGTAGGAAAGCGCTATGAAACAATATCGCCAATTATCACTTATGAGCTCGTTCGTTGCGCTTGCGCTGATGACTATGCTGGTCGCGTGCGGGAATGCAACTGCGGCTACGCAGCCTGGCAGTACGTCTGTCAAGACAACCCCTCCTTTATCGGTTCCATCACTCCAAAAGACAGACTGGGCAAACATTATTCCTGGAAAAGAGCTTGGCTGCCCGGCTCCAGTTTCTTCAGGCGATCCACATGGGATACAGGTTGACGCAAAACAGTTGGCCGATGTAACTGGTGATGGGAAACCAGAGGCATTTGTGGCCGTCGCTTGTGTTGGGTCCACTGAGAGTTGGCCTGACCATCTTGAAGTGTTTGATGGAGCCTCAGATCCTGCTCATCCCCGGCGTATCACCACCCTGCTCAATGATCAGGATGGCACCGACGGCTCCCATGGATTTGGGCTTCGGGTGCAATCGATCAAGGTGTCTGGAAAGCTCGTCACTGTTGTATCGAAGGGCTGGCTGCCTGGAGAGTGTTTTGCTTGTGGAGATCAGCAAGTGACCGATACATTTACCTGGAATGGAACCCGTTTTATCCGTGGTCCGCGTTCGGTGGTTCGCATGGCTTGAACCATGACCTTAATGAGCGGCGCGCGAGGGGAGATCGGCCGCAAGGGCCGAATCTCCGGGTAACGGGCTCGCCTGGCGAGGGGAGATCGGCCGCAAGGGCCGAATCTCCGGGTAACGGGCTCGCCTGGCGAGGGAAAATCGGCCGCATGGGCCGAACCTACGAGTCGGCGAGCAGGCCACCGGACAGGTTGGCGACGGTTGCCGTCATTGCCCTGGCCTGATCGGAAGCCATGAAGGTCGCCACGTTCGCCAGATCCGCCAGGGTCGGCAGGCGTTTAAGCGGGACCGTTGCTTCCGCGACGGCCTGTATTTGCTCAGGGGTCTGACCTGTGGCCCTGGCGCGAGCGTTGTACCCCTCGCGAATCACGGTCGTCTCAGGGATAGAATTCGAGCGTAAGCAGACGGCTCGGATACCCAGAGGTCCCAATTCGGCCGCCAGCCCTCGGGTAAGCGCTTCGATACCTGCCCAGGCGACTGCCACGCCTCCCGCGCCGGGAGTAGCGGCTCGGGCAGGCATACCGGTGATGGTGACGATCACGCCTGACCTTGTTTCGATCATGCGCCGTGCCGCTGCCCGCGTGGTCAAGAAGTGAGAGCTCAGATAGGCTGTCACCGGGAGGGTGAAACGCTCGGGTGACAGTTCGACGACCGGGATGCCGTAAATGCCTGGCTCGGCCACCCTGATGGCGTTGACGGAGATATCAATGCCCCCCGCTGCTCGGACCACTGCGTCGGCATGCGTTTCGATCGCTTGCTCATCGAGCGCATCCACCTGAGCAGTCTCGACCTCGCCGCCCTCGGCGGCAATCTCCTCGGCGACTGCGTCGAGAGACGCCCGCGTCCGACCGGTAAGAAAGACTCTGGCCCCTTCACGGGCGAAGGCGCGGGCAATGGCGCCGCCGACAGCTCCACCTGCTCCATAGATAATGGCATTCTTCTTTTCAAGTAGCATCACAATCCTCCTGATGTGTATCCTCCTGTTGAGGAGACCTTTCATCCATCGTGTCGAATCACCTTTCGGTACATAGACACTTACTAAACTGTCGCAAAGAGCAAAACTGTTCGCATCTCGTGGAACAATTTTTGAGGACCACCTGATAGCTGGTCCCAGCAGTTGTTGGCAGTGGCCAAGAGCCTGCTCGCATGGTAGAATACGGTTGAGCTAATCGAGCAGCACCAATGACGTGGGCGCGACTTGTGAGAAGAAAGGGGCGGCAGCAAGAGGCATGGAGTCCAGGGAAAAAGCGAAACAGGGCAAAACAGATCGCATCAACAACACTCCCAGCGCTGATCGATCCGCGAGCAGCCTCGTGATCGAGCCGTATCGCCGCGAATTGCTGCTGCACTGTTATCGTCTCCTGGGTTCATTGTATGATGCCGAGGATGCGGTGCAAGATGCTATGTTGCGAGCGTGGCGGCATTTTGACACCTTCACAGAGAGCGATCCAGGGTCGCTGCGTCGCTGGCTGTATACGATTGCCACCAATACCAGCCTGGATATGCTCAAGAAACGCTCACCGCGTACGCTTCCAACCGTGACCGCTCCCGCGTCGGATGCAATGAAACCGGTGGCGCCAAAAAACTCTGAAGTACTCTGGCTTGAGCCTTTCCCTGACAGCTGGCTCGTTGAGGCGAGCGAAGACCCGGAGGCGCGCTATAGCAGGCACGAGAGCATTTCCCTGGCTTTTCTCACTGCTCTTCAGATACTCCCACCTCGTCAGCGGGCTATCTTGCTGCTCTCGGATGTGCTGGACTGGCGTGCCGCCGAGATCGCACACCTGCTAGAGATCTCGGTAGGAGCGGTCAATAGCGCCCTGCACCGCGCCAGGGTAGCGCTTGAGAAAAACTATCAGCTTGAGCAACCTGAGAGGATGCAGTTTGACGGCACGAATGCCGCCATCAACACTTTGCTTGCGCGCTACCTCAAGATGTGGGAGAGCGATGATGTGGATGGTCTGGTGGCTTTGCTCAAAGAAGATGCGACCCTCTCCATGCCCCCGGTCCCTTCGTGGTATCAGGGACGAGACGCGATTCGCCGCGTGCTCCTTGCCGTCTTATTCCCCGCCGGGGTACGGAACCGCTGGCGTTTATCGCCAACACACGCCAATGGGCAGCCTGCCTTTGTCGTATATCGAGCTAACGAAGCGACAGGGTCCTATCAAGCGTTCGCGCTGCAAGTCATCGCCCTGGCTGGAACGCCTGGCGATGGATGGCAGATCGCCTCTGTGACAGCGTTCCTTGATCCGGATCTGGCTGCTTCCTTCGGCTTCCCATCTCAACTCCCCCACTAAAGACACGATCCCAATCCATTAACATCTTGACATAAATAAAGGTTAACCATTATGATAGGCACAGGTATTGTTATAGTAAGTGTATAACAATACCTGTGCCTATCATAGTGAGAGTTCCGCCTTGATGCATTGGATCAATCAAGGGCGGGTCATCTCTATTCACCCTCTAGAGGTATGTATTATGGAAACGGGTAGCCATATAGATGCGCTACCGGCTGCCGCGCCGGGGAAGAAGGCAACCGTTGATTGGAGGGGGACCGGCTGGTACCTGCTGCTGGCGTTTTTGATTTCATGGAGCATGTTTATCCTGTTGAGGCTGGTGGGCGTACCGTTTATTGCGCGCGCCGACCTGGGCATGTTTGGTCCGGCGCTGGCGGCCCTGCTGGTGCGTCTGCTGCGCCACGAGGGCTTCGGCAATGCGGGGCTGCGTCTGCGTGGTCGCGAGTATAAAGGGGATCGGCGCACATGGCTGTTCTATGTCGCCGCCTACCTGCTGCCGATGGTTCTGCTGGCGATCGGCTTCGCCCTGGCCTACCTGCTGCACCTGCAACAATGGGCGCTAGCCGAGAAGGCGGGTCAGTTGCTGAAGCTGGCGCCAAAGAACAGCCGGGCACCGATAGCGCCCGCTACACTGGGCTGGTTAATCATCCTGTCGTCCCTGACGGTCAAACTGCCCATTACCATGGTGGCGACATTTGGTGAGGAGTTCGGCTGGCGCGGCTACCTGCTGCCCCGCTTGATGCCACTGGGCAACATACGGGCGGCCCTGCTGATCGGAGTCATCTGGGGCTTCTGGCACGCGCCACTGATCGTGCTGGACGGCTACGAGTTCGGGGGGCTCTATCCCGCGCTGGGCGTCTTCTTCTTCCTGCTCTCGACCATCCCCTACAGCTTTCTGCTCACCTGGCTGCGCGTACGCACCGGCAGCATCTGGCCCTGCGTATTGGCGCACGCCGCCATCAACGCCTTCGCGGGCGCCATCGCCGGCTACGCCATGACGGCGGGCAACCCCTACATAGGAGCTCCGCTGGGCGTCGTCGGGCTCATCCCCTGGCTCATCTTTATCGGCTGGCTCCTCTTCACGAACCAGCTCCGTCCGGCTCCGAACAAGCCATAAAACCATTAATCGGCCACACGAACAAAGCGGCCGTTATCCGGAATGATAACGACCGCTTTACGTGCTACACTGCTCTTAGAATTTGAAAACAGCAGAAAATAACGCATAAAAGGAGCAGGCAGCATGGACAAGCAGACCGTTCATCTTTTTGTGTTTGATACGCTCTCGGATTGGGAACCGATGTACGCCGTTGCCGCCATCAACAATCCCGCCTTTCAACAACAGCCGGGACGCTACGAGGTGAAGACCGTTGGCCTCGATCAGGAACCGGTAAAGACGACCGGTGGTCTGACGATCCTGCCAGATATGACCATGGCTGAGCTTGATGCAGCGTACAGCGCCATGCTGATCCTGCCTGGCGGTTCGGGCTGGGGCGAGGGTCGCCATAAGCAGGCGAGCGATAAGGCCAGAGAGCTCCTGGCCCATGGTGTACCGGTCGCGGCCATCTGCGGGGCGACCGCCGGGCTGGCTCTGGCTGGCATGCTGGACGACAGACCACACACCGGCAACTGGCCCGGCGAACTGGAGGCCATCGGCTATAAAGGTGCCGCCCACTTTCAACATCAACCGGCCGTCACCGATGGCAACCTGATTACCGCCAGCGGGACCGCGCCACTGGACTTTGCCTACCAGATCGCCAGAAAGCTAGAGATCTATAGCGACCAGGTGCTGGAAGCCTGGTACGGGCTCTACAAAACCAATGATCCCAAATACTTCTTTGAGCTGCAGTCGCTTTGCGACGAAGCCGGGGCAAGCCCGGCACCTACGGTGGGGTGAGCCGGGCCAGCAGGCGCTTGGGAGCGGTCATGCGGTAGCTATCGGTGACAAGGCCGCTGATCAGCTCCCAGTCGAGTTCAACGTCGAACCAGAGGCCGATCCAGCCATGGTGGCCGACATAGGGCGGCACAAAGAAGTGTTCGGGATCGGAGCCGACCAGCGCCTGCTGCGCCCCCGCCGGCGCCTTGCACCAGACCGTCATGCGACCATCCACAGGATGCTGCATGGCGAAAATCTTGTCGCGCACCCGAAAGGTCGGGTTCCCCACGCCACCTCCCTCTGTCGCCTCCGGCAGAGCCAGGCAGATCGTGCGCAGACGCGCAATCAATGCTTCATCCATGCCGCGTCATCCCTTCATATGAAGCGGCGGAATCAAGCATATAGGTCTCGGTTGGTTTAGCTTCCCACTCCTTCGAGGGACTATCGCTCCGAGCGCTCTGCAAAGCGGGAAGAGCAGCCAGGAAAGCCTCCCGCGATTCCCAGATGGAAACGCCCATGAGCGTTCCCTTTTCAGGGTCCTTGAAGGGATAAGGGGCCTGAAAAATAATCCCCGGCTGTTGCTTCATAAACTCTCCGAACTCGTGCATGCTCTGAACCAGCAGAGCCTCCTTTTCGGGTAAGGGATAATGAATGGAATAGAAAATAAACATGGCCTATTAGCCTCTCTCGTATCGAGCGCTATTGTTTCTACACCATCACCTCCTGCTTGGCTGAACCTCATTCGATTCCGCAGGTAGAGGTATTGGGCGCTCATAGACATTTATTCTGTCACAAGTAAAGGAAAGCGGAAAGGGATACGAATGTCGTAATAATTGGGGATAGAGCGGTTTTCGGCGTCCTTATTAAGTAATGCAATATATTAATAAGCGAATGGAAGGGGTAATATCATGCGCAAGCAAAAGGCGGTGAATGCCGCGGAGATCCTTATCCTGAGCTACTGGCCGCGCCGAGGGGCGGGCGAGGAGCATATCGGCTTCGGCATTTCACGCAACTATCTGTTCTATGAACTATTGATGATCCCGCAATCAATTCTGATGGAATGGTTTATTCGTCCACGGCTGCAACCGCTCATTTTCTCACAGACGCAACCCACCTTCTACCAGGGGATGAGGTTTGTGCTGTCGCTTCCACTTATCATCACTCTACTCTTCATTCCAGCGGGCAGGCGTACCGGCTTCTACATTCTGGATGAGCAGGGGAAAGCCAGGGTATTTCTGCGAAAGTGGTTCCCTCCTTTTCTCAAGTGGCGCCTGGGCGTCAACCGAAAGCAATTTCTGGCAGAGGCCAGCTAACCGGTGTAACACATGCAGAGAAAGAGATTGAGAAGAAGATAGTGACAGAAGGAAGGTTTTCTGATGGACGAGGAACTCAGATCCAGCGCAGTGCCGCGACCGCTCTTGATCACCGCTTATTGGCCGCGCACGCAGGAGGGCGGCGACAATATCGGCTTTGGGATAAGTCGAGCGCATATATTCTATACGTTGGTAATATCACGAGGGCCGCGTCTGTTCAACCTGCTGGTTGAGCCGCGCACCACTGTGACGTTTCCGCTACTTCTACGTACACTGATAAGGATGATCCCCGTCACGCTTACTACACGGATGATCAAACGGGGCTGGATAACAAACGGCGAAGGCTATTTTGTGATTGATGATGAGGGGAAGGCGATCTCGTTCCTTGGTGGACGCATGCCGGAGAGCATCAAAGGTCGCATGGGGGTGGGGCGCAAGAAATTCCTGCGCCAGATCAACCAATAAATGGGCGCTCATCTGATAAGGAACGCGCAATTTTGGGTTCTTTATGTGGTGCATTCACGTACAGGAGCCACGTGGGCGGGCGTGAATGCCATGGGAAGCGATATCGTGGGAGTACGGGGGGCCGCGGTCGCTGTCGCTCGCGGCCCGGACAACCGTTGAAGGTCCCTACGATTACGTTTCTTATGGGGGTTGGGCGGTTCGTTTACGTTCCTTATGGGGTGGGCGGTTCGTGTTTTTGGCCGCCGTAAACACGTCCAGCAGGATATCCTCGGCATCCTGCCGCGTTGGCGTACGCTGACGCAGATAGTCAAAGATGGCGCCTGCGTGTTGCTCATACAGCGCATCCATTCCAGCACTCGCATCCTTATCGTAGAGATACATAATTACCTCAGCATAATTATTTCTTATCTACCACACCGCATGAGCAACCGATAATCTTACAGGTGTTTAAAATAGCTGCCCGCAACATACATCGGCTATCCCCATCTGGCAGACTGGCATATCCCAATGGGTCATACTGGGGTACGTGAGCACCCCCGCACGGGCGTCCGCCTGCGCGGCCGTACTGGTTTTGTATGTAGGTGCATGGGAGGCACATTCGCGCCTCCCATGCACCTACATACAACTGGCTTCTGAGAGAAAAAAGGGTAAGGGGAAGAACGAAACAGCGGGTTATAACGTGTAGTATTCAAAGCAGACTACCGCTGCCTGCAATTACATACCAGAAGATCCTTAGAAAGAAGAGATACGAGACAGATGATAGAGATGGCTTCGAATACAGCCGATTTCTTCGAGCAGATAGCGAACATGGGTAGTAATGAATGGCTACGTGGTATCAAAGGCACATGCCACTTCGATATTGATGGCTTCGGTAGCCGCTACCTGACGATAGATGATGGACAACTGACGCTCAGCGAGAGCACGGATAAGGTGGACGCCGTGATCATGGGAGACGTGACGAACTTCGACCTGGTGGCGACAGGCAAATATAACCTTCTGACCGCATATATGCGCCAGCTTTTCACCTGCAAAGGCAGCGTGGCGCTGTTATTTGCGGTGCAGCGGCTCTTTCCTCCCCCGGCTTCAATCGAGCAGGACCTGAACCCGGACGAGGAACAGTTCGAGGAGGAGTCGGATCCCGTTACGCCACCCATTCCCGCGTATGATGAAAAATCTCCCCCTACGACCACGCAAACGGTCAGCATGATCAGCGGTTCTACGTTCGTTGTTAGCGATGCACGCGGCGACATCGACGCATCGCCAACCAATACGCAGGGCCTGTTTAGTACCGATACACGCTTCCTATCGCGCTGGCGTCTGACGATCAACGGTGTCTTTCCGCGCGGACTGGCGACCGATGATATGCAGTATCACTCGATGAGCTTCTTCCTGGCGCCAACGACGGGGACCGTCTATGTCGACGCGGCGCTCTCGGTCATTCGCACGCGTACGATCGGCCATGGCTTCCACGAGCAGTTGCGCATCCTCAGCCACTCCAACAGGCCGGTGGACCTGAATGTGCGTATCGAGGTGGGCGCCGACTTCGCTGATATCTTTGAGATCAAAGATGCGCTGCAGAAAAAAGGGAGCTATTCCCATCAGATTGAGGAGCACCGCCTGATCCTGCGCTATCAGCGCGAGTCGTTTGTGCGCGAGGCCTGGATTACCTGCAACCAACCCTGCAGGATCACCTCCGATGCCATTAGCTTCGAGGTGCATATCGAGCCGCATGAGAGCTGGACGGCGGAGATAGATGTTGTGGTGGCGAAGGCGGGCATCGAGGAACATACGGTCCCGATGGAGGGTGACGCACGGGCGGAAATGAGACGCGATCTCGACGACTGGCTGGCGGTGGCCCCCGATCTGCGCTGCGAATGGCCCGAGCTGGATCGCATCTACCGGCAGAGCATGGTCGACCTGGCCTCGCTGCGCTTCTACCTCAAATCGCTGCCGGGGCAGGCCCTGCCAGCGGCCGGTCTGCCCTGGTTCATGGCCGTCTTCGGCCGCGATAGCCTGATCACCAGTTTTCAGGCGCTGCCATTCGCTCCCGAGTTGGCCATAACGACGCTGCGCAACCTGGCCTATCGCCAGGGCTGCTACGTCGATGACTTCCGCGACGAGGAGCCGGGCAAGATCATCCACGAGTCCCGCTTCGGAGAGATGACCGCCTTTGAGGAGCGGCCCCACTCACCCTACTATGGCTCTGCCGATGCCACTCCCCTCTTCCTGATCCTGTTGGACGAAGTCGAGCGCTGGACCGGCAATACAGAACTGGTCATGCAGCTGGAGCACAATGCCCGCGCTGCCCTGGATTGGATCGATACCTATGGAGACCTCAATGGCGATGGCTACGTCGAGTACAACCGCCGCAACAAAAAAACAGGCATGGTCAATCAGTGCTGGAAGGACTCGTGGAACTCTATCCTTTTCGCCGACGGCACCAACTCACGTCTCCCGCGCACACTGTGCGAGATCCAGGGCTACGTCTATGACGCCAAGAAGCGCTGCGCCCGCCTGGCACGCGACTTCTGGGGCGATCCCACCTTCGCCGCGAAGCTGGAACGCGAGGCGAACGAGCTGAAGGAGCGCTTCAACCGCGACTTCTGGCTCGAAGACAAAGGCTACTTCGCGCTGGCCATCGACGGCCAGGGACGCAAGGTGGACTCCCTGACCTCAAACATCGGCCACCTGCTGTGGAGCGGCATCGTCGAAGACGACAAAATCGAGTCCTGTGTCCGTCACTTGATGGGGCACCGTCTCTTCTCCGGCTGGGGCGTACGCACCATGGCTGAGGGCGACGGCGGCTACAATCCCATCGGCTACCACAACGGCACCATCTGGCCCCACGACAACTCGCTCATCGCCTATGGGCTGGCACGCAATGGCTACAAGAAGGAGGCCAATCAGATCGCCATGGGCATCCTGCAAGCGGCCACCTACTTCAACTATAGATTGCCCGAGGCCTTCGCCGGCTATGAACGCTCCATGACCGACTACCCGGTCGAGTATCCGACGGCATGTAGCCCACAGGCCTGGGCCACGGCGGCACCGCTGCTGCTGCTGCGCACCATCCTTGGTCTTGAGCCGATTGACGATCATCTGCTCGTCAACCCATACCTGCCCGAGGATCTGCAGGAACTGATGATCTTCAACATTCCCGGACGCTGGGGCCGTGTAGATGCCTTCGGTCGCAGCAAGAGCAATGATCGCCCTCTGAGGCGAGGTCCCCTCTCGCGGTAACGTCCGCAGGTTCGGCCCTCGCGGCCGATTTCTCCTCCACGCATATCAACGTTCACCAAATGCGAGGGCCACGAAAATGCATATCGCATATGCGATGTGCATTTTCATCTGGAAAGGAACAATCGGCCGCAAGGGCCGAACCTATGGGTGTCGTCGCGTGAAAATCGGCCGCAAGGGCCGAACCTACTTGACAAAGGGGGGATGAACAGTTATATTTTTTAATGAAAGAAAGTTTTATTCATCCAAAAGGACGGTGACATGCCTCGAACACCAGAAGCCAATCGTCGTATCCGCGAAGCGCAGCGCGCAAAGATCCTGGAAAGTGCCAGGAACGTCTTTGCTCGCAAGGGGATGGATGCGACGATCACGGATATCGCCGCGGAAGCTCAGATCAGCCTGGGACTGGCCTATCGCTATTTCGCCGATAAGGAGGCTATCTTCTCTGAGCTGATCAAGCAAACGATACCAGACGATCCCACCGAGTTCCAGAAACTGGTGGAGATGCCGGGGACGCCAGGAGAGCGGCTTGCGGCGCTGATTTCAGGTATCGTGGGAGCACGCGGGCAGCGCGAACCGCTTGAGGCCCATCAACTGCTTCAGCACGCCCTTGAGACGGGAGCGATGCCCAGGGAGGTACGCCAGTTGCTCGGCAAGCGCTATCAAGCACTGTTGATGGCAATGAGGCAGTTGATTGTCGAGGGCCAGGCCAGCGGCGAGGTTGCGCCGGGCGACCCGGATCAACTGGTCGCGGTAATGGGCGCCTGTCTTGATGGGCTCACCCGCTGGGCCTTGCGAGATCCAGAGCAGTTCCGCGCCTATGTTCCTGACGCCCGGATCATTCTGCGCTTGCTTCTACCCGTAACAGGTGAGAACAAAGTCTCCAAATAGCTATAGAACAGCTTATCTGAAGGCATAAAGGAGTATTACTTTATAGATCCTTATGTCCTGACGTCCTTTTGTCCTTTATGGTAGAGATATATGAAAGGGAACGTGCATGAAGCACAATAATGATGGATCAGTCGTGTCACAAAAACGGTCTCTGAGAGTCAGGGGCATCGGTTACGATACTGGATTCAGTACCGACGGCGTCACGCGCCGGCCATTCGATCATGAACTTGTGCGGCGCGAGCTGCGGATTATCCGTGATGACCTGCACTGTAACGCGGTGCGCCTGTTCGGAGACGATCTGGACCGGCTCGAATACGCCGCGCGCTACGCTGCTGAACTGGGACTGGAGGTCTGGTTCTCGCCATTCCTCTATCAGCTCGACGCCGGGGAGCTGCTCAAACTGTTCGCCGATGGGGCGGAGCGCGCCGAGCGCATTCGTTGCCAGGGAGCCGAGGTTGTGTTCGTCACCGGAGCCGAGCTGAGCCTGTTCAACATCGGATTCCTGCCGGGCAAGAGCTTCGAGGAGCGAACCGGTCCTCTGCTGCGGCGTGAGCCGGGGATAGCTGAGCTGCTGGCCGGGGTGCCCACACGCATCAACGACTTTCTCAGCAAGGCCGTCAGCGTGGTGCGCGAGCGCTTCGGCGGCAAGATTACCTACGCCTCCATCCCGTTCGAGGGCGTCGACTGGACGCTGTTCGACATCGTCTCGGTCGACCTGCACCGCTCGAAGGAGATCGCCGCCATCTTCCAGCAGAGCGTCCGTGCGCTGGTCGCACAGGGCAAGCCGATCGCCATCACCGAAGTCGGCTGCGCCACTCATCGGGACGCGGCCGACAACGGCGCTCGCGGCGGCGGCGAGATGATGGTGTTTGAGGGAGGCATACCCGTGCGGCTCAACGGCGACTACATCCGCGACGAGCAGGTGCAGGCCACCTACCTGCGCGAGCTGCTGGGCATCTTCACTGACGAGGGTGTTGATGCCGCCTTCGTGTGCACCTTCGTCTGTTACGGCTGGCCGCACCGCAGCGATCCCCGCCTGGACCTCGACATGGCCAGCTGGGGCATCGTCAAGATCCTGGAGGGCCGTCCCGGCGACACCTATCCCGACATGCCCTGGGAACCCAAAGCCGCGTTCACCGCGCTCGCCTCATTCTTTAATTGTTCTGCATGACGAAGGTGCCCTTTTCGTTGCGGAAAAGGATGTGGGTATTCTGGAAAGAGATCTGCATGTCCTTCAGTTTGGGATCGGTGGTCGATGGTACGAAGCTGATGTTGATCGGGACCAGGTCGGCGTTGTTGCCCCAGATCTGGGGACCCATGAAGATGCGCGAGTGGGCGGGATCGCCACCTGGAAATTCGATGATCTCGATGCGTCCGTGGTCGTTGAGGGCGATAAAATGGCTGGGCGCCTGGCCGCTCTCGTGTCCCACGAAGGCGTCGGCCTGCACGGTACGCGGACGACCATAGCGTATATCGTCATACGTGGTCATCCCCCAATTGATCGCCATCTGGCCCAGCCAGAAGACGAGCACCATCACCAGCATAGCCAGCCCGGCGGGCAGCGACCAGTGCATGTCGCTCATCAGCCCGCGTGGCTGAGGCTGGGGAAGCTGCCTGGTTTTAGTCAACTTGTTGACAGTGCCGGCGGGAAGACCACCCGTGGTGTGCGGCTCCTGCCCGGCGCGCGTCAACGATGCACGTGGCTGTACAAAGCGTACCTCTTCGGTCATAGGCGCGATCCGGCGGTGGCGCAGAGCGCTCTGCGGCGCGATCTCCGACGTCTTCATGCTGGTCTGCATAGCGATTCTCCCTCCTGATATATAAGTGATAGATGTAAGCAATGAAATAACTGGAAAACGTGGAGATGTATACTTGAACAACTTCTACAACAGAAGTATAACCGAATCGCCTGTATGATCGCTAGAGGTTTATCCACAACTTTTAGCGCAGAGATGTGGAAGCATTGTGTAAAAATGGCAGGCAGGTGTGTATAAACGCGGTCTCCCTGTGGATAACCTCGCAAAAGGGAAAATCATACGAAACCTCTCCCCAACGTGATACGCCCCTGTATGGGCGTTTTGTATTTCTTGTTGCCTTGCCTTGTGCCAAAAATGAGTTATGCTCTGATGAAGTGCTCCTCTTGCATTTTGGCTGAAAGTAATATATAGTCTTTATAGTAATACATAGTTCTTCACAGTTATTGATGGTATCACATTGAACAAAAGGAAGGGTTCAGATGGAACAGTTTATGACATCCGAGGAGATAGCGGAGCTTCTGCACGTCGATCCGGTAACGATCCGTCGTCTGGTCAACAAGGGTGAGCTGTCAGCCTATCGCATTGGCGCCGATTATCGGTTCGCGCCGTCCGATCTGCAGCATTACCTGCAGCGGCAGCGTATTACTGCCCATGCGCAAAAGGAGACCGGGACCGGTTCGAGCAATCCACTCAATCAGTTTACTCAGGTACTGCGAAAAATTATTCAGGGAAAACACGTCACGCCCTCAGAGCTGTCCGGTCGCTTTGAGCGCTTCACCAAACGGGCACGCCACGTTTTAACGCTGGCGCAAAAGGAGGCGCAGCATTTTAGACACAACTATATCGGCACAGAGCACCTGCTGCTGGGACTGATAGGGGAAGAAGGTGGTATCGCCGCTGAGGTGCTCAGAAACCTGGGCATCGAGGCCGAACAGGTCCGGCAGGCCGTTGAAGCGATCATTGGGCGAGGCGAGCGCATCGTTATCGGTGAAATTTTTCTGACCCCACGAGCAAAAAAGGTAATTGAACTCGCTATGGATGAAGCAAAGCGCCTCAATCATCAGTATATTGGAACCGAGCACATACTCCTGGGACTTGTGCGAGAAGGTGAGGGAGTGGCGGCCAAAGTCTTAGAGGGCAACTTCAACCTCAAGCTGGAGCAGGTACGAACAGAAACGCTGCGGGTGCTGGGGCAAAAACAACCAGAAGAAGCGGTCGTCATTCCGTCCATACCGCCAGAGGCCTCCACGCTGCTCGCCGAAAACGAGCCCGGACTCTCCTGTCCCTCCTGCGGAGCACGCTCACCCCGCTACTTCCACTACTGCTTCAACTGCGGTCACTCCCTGATCCATGAAACAGAGTCAGGCCGCGATGAAGTAGAGTCAGAGCAGGATGAGGAGGATCAAAACAAACCCTGAAGACGGTGAAGTGCGGATAGAGCCACAAAAGGATGCTATTATACTCCTCTTGTGACTCCATCCGTTTTCTGACTTCTCAGGGACACTGAAACACTTCACCAGTTTTGCCAGACAACTGCAACATAAGCTGGTTACGCGTCGGCGTGGCGGATGTAGGGATTGAAGGTGGCGAAAAGGGAGATCAGTACCAGGCCGCCCGTCATGATCAGCACAGTCGCCGTCGTGCCGGTGCTCTGCAGCAGGAAGCCAGTCATGGCCAGGCTGATAGGGTTGGCGCTAAATACGATCATCCGATAGACACTGTTGATGCGGGCCTGCAGGCCATCAGGGATCAAAGCCATGCGGCGGCCGCGCTGCACGACATCAAAGATGGGGGTCAAGAAGAAGAGCAACGCGATAATGGCCCCGAGCACGAGCAGATTGGGAGCCAGGATGAGCAGTGGTGTGAGGACGACCTGGGCCCAGAAGGTGACGGTGGTGAGCGTGAAGAAGCTCAGGTAGCGATAGAGGATCGGCGCCAGCAGCGATCCCAGCACCCCGGCCACACCTGATACAGCGAACAGGACACCCAGGTCTATCGTCGAGGCGTGCACGTGTTGTCCCAGCACAATCACGACCAGGGCGATCCCGCTGGTCATCAGATTAAGACCACACAGGATCACTGCCAGCGAGCGCACAAAGCGCTGCTTCCACAGCCACTTCAGGCCCTCCCTGACCTCCGGCAGCAAGGCACGCCTGTCGCTACTGCGTTCCTGCTGGAACGGCGTGCGAATAAAGAACAATGAGACCACAGAACAGAAATAGGAGACGGTATCAGCCAGGAATGGGAAGGCCCGACCAATGCTAAAGAGAATACCACCCAGCGGCGCTCCGAGCAACATGGCGATATTAAAGGTAGCGATATTCTGCGCGCTGGCCGCCGGCAGTTGTTCCCTGGAAACTACCTGGGGCAGGCTGGAGACCTCGGCCAGATCGAAGAAGACAAAGAGCACCCCTTCAACCAGCGAGACTACGTAGAGCTGCACGATGGTCAGATGACCAAAAAAGAGGGCTAACGGGATACTCCCCATGCTCAAGAAGCGGCCGAGATCACAGATGATCATCACCAGCTTGCGATTCCAGCGATCCAGCAACGCCCCCGCTGGAAGGCTGAGCAGCAGATACGGGATAGTGCGTAGCGCGCCCGCGATGCCGGCCTGCGCCGGCGAACGCGTGAGCGCCAGAATCAACAACGGAAAAGCCAGCTGCGACACCTGCGTGCCCACCCCGGAAATCACCTGGCCACTCCACAGCAACAGATAATCGCGGTTGCGCCACAGCGGTGGATACGTCCGTGCCTCAATTGCCTCTTCTTGCAGATTAGACTGATTTTGATTTTCTATCACGAAGCTCGTTCCTTCTTTATAGAATAGATAATAGATAGATAAGCACATATATAGATCGGCCACATTGCATAAAAGCATGCAGTGGAAAAACACTTATGAGCAGGCACGCCATCAAGTGACCGGGCTGGGGCATCACAAATCGAGTCAGAATAAAAACGCCCGATTTCCAGCTGTGGGGATACGCGAAGAGGTCAATGAAATACGATGTTTAAACTCGTTGGAAACGTATCCAATCAGGAAAGGATGCACCTATTTTTTGTGTTGAGGATTAATAATAGCATAACAGTGCCCCTTTCCATGGTAAGAAAATATCTGCCTTAAGCAGTATACCATATCAGCTCATCCTTCGTTGCAGGCGATCGCCGTGCTCAAAACTCATGTTTATGCTGGAGCCTGGGGTGCGCGGATGCGCACCCCAGGCTCCAGCATAAAAAACCAGTGCGGCCGCGTAGGCGGTCGCCCGTGCGGAAGCGCTCATGCTCAAAGCATCTTGATGCTTAAAAAGATTGACAATCATTTTTGTGGCGTGTTATGTTTAATGGGTTATTAAACTCATTTATAATTTTAAATGAAACGAAGTTATATATGAATTCATCTGTGCGCTTTTGCGATAATTGTGGGGCGACGAATCGACCAGATGCGAAGTTCTGCTATGCCTGCGGGCAGCCGCAGATCTCGTACGCGACTACCGGTACGGTTACGGGTCTGCTCACTTCCGCCTATGAGTTGAAGCAGCGCTATCATATTCTACAAAAGCTGGGACAGGGAGGCTTCGGAGCCATCTACAAGGCGGCGGATCTGCTGTTCAACGATACGCCACGGGCGGTAAAAGAGATGGGGATGCGGGGACTCAACGAGCAGGAGACGAAGGACGCCATCATAGCCTTTCGCAACGAGGCGACGCTGCTGGCAAACCTCTCCCACCCCAATCTGCCGCGCATCTATGATCACTTTGAGGAGCATGGCCGCTGGTACCTGGTGATGGACTATATCGAGGGCGAGACGCTGGAGAAGCGGCTGGAGCAGGCTCCCGGCAACCGTCTCCCACTGCCGGAGGTGGCGGACCTGGGCATCCAGCTGTGCACGGTGCTGGGCTATCTGCATAGCCATGAGCCGCCGATCATCTTCCGCGATCTGAAGCCCGACAATGTGATGCTGACGGCCGATGGACGGATCTACCTGATCGATTTCGGTATCGCGCGCTTCTTCAAGCCGGGGCAGACAAAGGATACCATGAACCTGGGCACGCCGGGCTACGCCGCCCCCGAGCAGTATGGGCGCATGCAGACCACGATTCGCTCAGATATCTATAGCCTGGGCGCCACGCTCTACCAGATGATCTCCGGTATTTATCCAGGCCTGACACCATTTCTGCAACAGCCGCTCGACCTGGACGCTTCGCAGCCGGCCAACGTGGCCATCGAGAAGCTGGTGATGCAGATGCTTGAGATGAAAGAGGATCGGCGTCCGCATGATACCCAGGTGGTCAAGCAGGAACTGCAGAACGTCCAGCAGATGCTGCAGAGCGCCAGCGTCAGGCGCATCGTTCAACCTGTCGCGACGCCTGTACAGACCGATCTGGCGACGACCATACTCAGTCATGAGACCAGGATGCTGGCCAGCGAGGAGCCGCGACCGAGTCTGGTGGTGGCTCCACAGGGCGGCGACTACACCTCGCTGAGTGAAGCCATACAGCAAGCCCAGCCGGGCAGCTTCATCCTGGTACGCGCGGGACTCTATAAAGAGAGCATTATCCTGGATAAGCCGGTCGAGATTATCGGCAATGGGCCGCGCGATCAAATTATACTGGAGAGCAGCAACACCCATGGTGTCGTGATGCAGACGACAACCGCCACGCTGCGCGGGCTGACCATTCGCTGTCCCGCCGGCTCGCTGGGCAAAGCGGCCTACGCGCTCCACATCCGCCAGGGCGAGCTCTCCGTGGAAGATTGCGACATCACCTCCTCCTCTTCTACCTGCATCGCCATCACCGGCGCCAATACCCGGCCCACCATTCGCTACTGCCGCATCCACAACAGCGCCGGCTACGGCATCACAGTGCAGCAAAACGCGCGCGCCAGCATCGAATATTGCGAGATCTTCAACCATCCCCGCGCCGGGATATATGTCACGACGGGAGGCGACCCGATTGTGCGCCACAGCCAGGTATACAGCAGCGAACGCTATGGTCTGCTCATAGATGAACAGGGACGCGGCACGTTTGAGGACTGCGAGATCCATCACCACAGCTACGCCGGCGCCACGATCAGCACGCTGAGCAATCCGCTGCTGCTGCGCTGCCATCTACATGATAGCCAGCAATACGGCATCGAGGTCCTGCAGGAAGGGCAGGGCTCCTACCAGGACTGCGAGATCTCCGGCAGCGGCCTCGACAACATCTCGATCACGACCGGCAGCACACCCTATTTCTACCTCTGCCGTATCCACGACGCGCAGCGCCACGGCATCAACGTCAGCGACAACGGACGCGGCACCATCGAGTATTGCACCATCAGCTCCAACCAGCAAGGCAACGTCGCCATCAGTAACGGCGGCGATCCCACCATCACCCATCTCCGTGACCCCCACCCGTAGGTGCCGGGCTTGCCCCGGCTTGGCCGCAAAGCGGCCGCGTGCCCAGGCGCACACGTTCCACCAACGATACCATCTTTCCCTGCGGACGCGAGGTCCGAACCCAGGGGGCGATCACGCGGGCGACCACGGATCGGGGAGCCGGCTCGTGCCGAGGAGGCGGAAGGTAGCTTTGACGGAGCCAAAGCTGACGCTGTCCCCGTTGTGGAGCTCGGCGCGCCGGTTGGCGTCCAGGGCCGTTGCGCCGATCCGAGTCTTGTTGCGGCTGTTAAGATCTTCGATGTAGCAATGCTCTCCTTCCACGTGGATGCGCGCATGCTGGCGCGAGACGCTGCTGGCGTTATCAAACGGAGTGAGATCGACCTCGGGGGTGCTCAACCGCCTGGGATCAACACGCCCGACGAGCACCTTGTCCTTGCTGATAGGGATGCGCCGCACGGTCTGTCCGTCCTGCTGGATATCCAGAAAGGCATAGGTCCTGGCGCTCTCCGACGCGACCGTCCCGATGCGGACCCTGGGGCGAATGATGGTGCGTTCGCCCTCCGATACGTCCTGATCGGACCGAGGAGTAAGCTTGAGCATGGTTCGCTCCGCTTCCGGCAGTTCCTGCTCGATGTTGTTGATTGATGCCAGCAGAGCCTGGTCGCTCTCGGTCACTTGCTGCTCGGGGGCGCTGGCTGGGTTGGGGCGGGTAGGCATGGTTTTGAGCATGGTAAGCAGGGTAGCGGCGCGCTCGGGACGCTGCAGGGGATGATCGGGCTCCAGGTCGGGCAGTGCCGAGAGGACGCGGCCGTTGCGCACGAACAGGCGCCGCCAGTTAGATGGATCGAGGGGCAGCAGTTCGTGGCGCTTGCGGCGGGCGGCGTCGATTGAACTGGCGCGCGCGCTGGCGTCGCTGCCGCTGGCCTTGTTGATCTGTTCGATGCGCTCGGCGCCAAAGTTGATGGGGGCCGACTGGCTGTATTCCGTCGCGCTGACTTGCAGCCAGGCGTGGGTGTCCTCCTTGATACGCTCGGCAAGCTGCCGTATCGCCTGGTCCGTCGCGGTGCCGGAGTCGCGCGCCTGCCAGTACTCAAGCACGCGGGCGCTGTGCCCGATCATACCCGTCATGGCGCCGCCGCTGGTCAGAAAGTGACCATTGCCGAACGAATCACCGGCAACCACGCCATTGGGAGCGACCAGCGCATCGTCGCCGACGCGCTCGATGAGACTGAACAGGACTGGTCCATAGATCATCTGGACCTTCATCAATTCCTGCCTGGGAATATCGAGAGTTTCGGCCGCATGCTTGATATAGTAATCGTAGATCAGGTGTTGATAGGAGGCGAAGAACTCGGCTGAATTACGATCGGTTTCAGGAGGCACAAGGCCGGCCTCGATAGGATCAAAGGACTTGAAGTCTGGCACCTGCACCAGGACCCAGCCTACCTCGGGATCGTTCTCGTGGCCCACAGCGATCTGCCGCACCCAGTATTCTTTGCCATCCTCGTCGAAGGCCGAGGAGATGCGCCGGCGCAGGCGTCCGCCGACCAGAACCTCGACCAGGCCGGCCAGGAAGTCCGCCTGCGCCACCACTGGTCCCTGTCCATCATTATGATCAACCTTGACGTCGTGCTGCTCAAAGCCCAGTCGCCTGGCGTCGCTGCTGTTGAAGCCCTGCGCGATCATAAACAGCTCGGGCACACCCAGATCGATCGTCTCGCTGCCCGGCACGCGCACGCGCACAAACTGCCCCTTGAAATCAAACTCCTGCAGAGCCTCGATGCGCACGCGCAGCCGACCATCGGGCTCAGTCATAAAGCCGTCTTTGGGGAGCACGCGATGATGGGTAAACAACTGCACGCGAGGCGGACGCTTGTTCTCCAGATCCTGCTGCTCGATCAATTCCAGGTAGCGACGCAGCAATTTCAAGATCGAGGCGGCCTCGGCCTGAAAGGTAGAGGGACCATCGAGCACCTCCATCATGCTGCTGCGAATCTTCTTTGGATCGGGGTGGTCCGGCGGCTTCGGTGGGTCCAGCACGGTAATCACGCGGTTCGGCAGGCCGTCACGCCAGCGATCATCGATAAACTCAACATTGTGGATGGTGCCCACGATATGCTGGTCTACATCGAATCCATCGATAATCTCGTCGGCGACGATATCACCGGCCACCGTATCCGGGCTGTAGAAGCATTCAGCGAGCCGAAATAGATGTCCATTGCCCCGGCGAGGAATGCCCTCCTCACCATAGCGTTCGAGCATCAGCTGATCGATCAGGCCAAGCTGATGATAGAAATCCTCACGAATATTCCAGTGCACGCCCAGAAAAGGATCGCCTCGCATCTCAACGCCCACAGCGCGACGCCCCATCGCGACGGTCCATAACATAGACATCATATTCGTCCCACCCAGACCCAACGCCAGAAAATCAGGATTGAGCATCACTTCATTCAAAGCATCCATACCAGTGCAGCCTCCTCATGAGCCTTATTCGCTCGCGAGAATGTATCAATGAACCACTAAAACTATTCAAGACCCGCAGAGAAACATCAGAATATCGCCTTTATAAGCGACGGTTAATGAATAAACGGTACCGCCACCCATTTTTGCTGCACGATCTTTGCGCCCACCGTAGGTTCGGGCCTTGCGCCCGATTTTTGTCGCCAATCCGATTATGTGCCAAAAACACGTTTTTTGAGATATTAACATGCGCCAGGGGAAATCGGGCGCAAGGCCCGAACCCGCGAGAAACATTTCATACGTGCAGGGGAAATCGGGCGCAAGGCCCGAACCTACGCAAAATATAATTCGCACCCAATCGATAAAAATCGATTGAACTTTTCCCCCTTTTCTTTTAAAATGTCTATATGATCAATAAGCGTCTATCACTTATTAATCATATTATCACTTAACATGGGGATAATCACCAGAATGGCATTAAGTTCCTGCTAAAAATTTCTGGATAATACTTCTGCTTCTATTATTTTCCGCTTTTTGTATTAAGAGCTGGAATAGCAATGATAAGTGCTATCGATTAGATTATGCACAATTATGAATCATGAATGGTTACGTGGGAGCAGAGGAGAATCGGGCAAATAACATCCGAAGATGATCAGAAGATAATCGCCCCGCTCGCTCACCCTTCGGAGGAGAGCGACATCTTTATCCTCACCAATATCCCCCCATAGAAAAGGAAGTAAGAATATGAAGAAGACAACCTCACACAGACCCAATGACCTGCCAGCTGGTCCAGATATCGATAAGTGGGAACAAATCGATTCCTCCAGGCGAGAGGTCCTGCTGAAGCTCTGTTCATCAAAGGTGGCCGCGCTCTACAAGACGCTGCTGAGCCAGGCCAGCATCGAATATAACGCCGAGCAGGGCATGGTCGCCGTACTGACGTGTTCCACCATACGTGCCCTGGCCCGAGCGTTACGCAAGAGCTATGACTTTCTCTTGCGCTGCGTCTCTATCTTTAAGGCGCTGGGACTCATGCACCACGTCCCCAACCGCAACCACGGCACGCGCCTCTCCATTCCGCTCGGCTGCTACCTGCCGCTGTCCTCGCTAACCACCCTCAACAACCTGATCACGGGTACACGCAACAAGCTCAGCCGATTGGCGCGGCAAACCAAAAATCTCTATATCCAACATTATGGAGATCCTGACCCCCACCATAGCTATCCCTCCACCATCCAGCAGCTCAAGGCTGCCTGCGAGCAGCTGCTGCAGGGTCCATTGAACCAGGAGAGCATCCAGCTCCTCTACGCGCGCGTCGGGACCATGGTGGCCTGCTTTCAAAACCCCGCGCAGCCGGGAGACCCATCGGCCAGCATGGGAGACCCGACAACGCCGATCCATCAGCAGCATCCACAGGCACAGGGAGACCCATCACCTTCCGTGGGAGACCTTTCCACCCTCAACGGGCGAACAGGTCTCCCAGAAGGTGAAGACCCGTCACAGCAGATGGGAGACTCTTCAACTAACATAGGAGACCCGTCACAGCAGTTGGGAGACTCTTCAACTAAAATGGGAGACCCGTCACCTCAAAAAGGAGACTTTTCAATCAAAATGGGAGACCTGTACGTCCCAAAACAAGACTTTTTTTCGCCCATTGAGCTCGAAGAAGGCAAAAAAGGAGAGAAAAGGGAGACTCAGGTCTCCCCTATATCGATTATCGATATCGTAGATAATAATAATATTATAAATCTTTCTAACTTTAACGATAACGTTATCGATAGGCAGCCTGAAAGGTCGCCCCAATCGGAGACCATGGCCGGATGTCAGACCAGAGCCGAGCGCCTGCGCTCTGAAGCGATGGCCCTGGCCTTGTTTGTGGAAAACAGTCCGCGTAACGTGGCGTCGTTTATCCACAAGCTAGCAAACAATCCACAAGCCACACGGGCGGCAGTCATCGATCTGCTGATCCAGACCTACATGCCCGACTATCGGGGCAAGCCGCGCAACCGGGGCGCCTGGCTGAACAAAGCCTACACCCACTATGCCGCCCCGCATGTGCTCATCCCGCCTATGGTCAAGCGCTGGCTCTACACGCACGAATCCTGGCAGGAGATCGAGCAGGCGCTGATGCAGGAGACGGAGCAGCAGCAAGAGCAGCGTCCCCCCACAGACGCAGAGGCATCCGTGCCCCGCGAGCGGGAGACTGATCCCGCACTGCCAGCAGTTCCCTGCCGGGACCGCAGTAAGAACTGGCTGGATCAGCTCGATGCCGTCCAGCTGGCACAACAGATCGTCCAAGATGGGGCCGAACATGGCTACATGCTCAAGACAGAGATCGTACCCGACCAGGCGGTCTGGCTGGTGCGCGTCCGCTGGGGAGAACACCAGCTTGACATCCGCAGCTGGGCACACTGGCGCGGCGAGTTCGCCGAGATCCATGCCATGCTGCAGGCTCGTAAGCGCCTCCCCGAATAAATTCACATCAACACAAAATCAGGAGGTTTTTTAACCATGGACAATATCAAAAAAGTGATCGAAAACACGCCGCAGGCATTCAAGCCCAACGCGCCCATCTGGCACCGGCGCGAGGTAGAGCCGCCTACGGAGATGCCCGATGACGAGGAGGTCGAACTGGACGAGGACGAGGAGATCGCCCGCGAGCAGAAGGCGGCGCACGCGGCGGAGGTCGAACGCAACCGCAAGGCACAACTGCGCATCCTGCATCCCAACGCGCTGGCGCCACAGGAGCAGATCGAGACCGAGGATGAGCCGCAGCAGGTCTGCACACGCTGCCACGGACGCCGCTATTTTCGCCTGGATGTCCCCTTTGGTCATCATCTGTTCGGCAAGGCCGTCCCATGTGACTGCCTGCACGAACGCCAGCGGGAGATCCAGCGCCAGCATCTGCGCCAGATCTCCAACCTGGATACGCTGGAGGAATTTAGCTCCAAGAGCCTGCATACCTTCGACGGCTTCATACCCGGCTCGCGCATCGCTTTTCAGCAGGCCACCGACTACGCCAATCAACCAGAGGGCTGGTTGATCTTCATCGGCCCCAACGGCTGTGGCAAGACGCACCTGGCCGTCTCCATCGCCCGCCAACGCCTGGAGGCGGGGAATAGTGTCCTCTTCATGGTCGCGCCTGACCTGCTAGACTACCTGCGCGCCACCTACGCGCCCGACGCGCCGGTGCGCTACGACAAGGTCTTCCAGCAGATACGCGAGACCGAGCTGTTGGTCCTCGACGACCTGGGGGCCGAGCAAGATTCGCCGTGGGCCATCGAAAAGCTCTTCCAGCTGCTCAACTATCGCTACAACGCCCACCTGCCCACGGTCATCACCACCAACCTGATCGGCCTCGCAGGCATCGAGCCGCGCATCCGCTCGCGCCTGCAAGACAAACGCATGGCCCGCATCATCTCGATGGACAACGTCTCCGATTACCGCCAGAAACCCACGCCGTCAACTTCATAGGTGCCGGGCTCGCCCCGGCTTCCCCGGTTCCCGGCCGGTTCGGCTCCTCGTAATAATTTTGTACCCAAATTTGTATCAAAACAGGAGAAATCGATGAAAAAGTTGGCGTACGATCCGTTGGCTTCCGCATGGTCATAGGACCGCTTTTCTCGCTTTTTAGGGGCGGTATCATACGTGAACGGGTGCGGCATGCACAAGGCCGGATTGCTGCGTGGGAGGCATTCCGGCGTCTCAAGAAAACCGCAATCCTATGCCGCCTACGGGGACATGATCGTGATCGGGGACCGCTCACATGCCTCCCTATGCCGTTTCGGGTTCCCAAATGCTTCCCTTTTTTTCGCTAAAGTTGAATGTATTGGGGGCAAGCCCGGCATCTACGTTGCGTTGGGAGTGGCCGCCCAGACACGGGGGTCGCTTCGCTCCAAAGCCGGGGCAAGCCCGGCACCTACTTACAAGGGATAACAAAAGTGCAACCGGCAGCGATCTCGACCGTTTAAAGAGTAGAAATCAATCAGCAAGGAATAACGATCCAAACCGATGGAAAAATTTACTGATTATTACGCGGTACTCAGGGTTGAGCCCACTGCCTCGGCCGAGACGATCAAGAAGGCATTCAAGCACCTGGCACTGCAATACCATCCAGATGTCTATAAAGGTGAGGATGCCGAGGAGAAGACGCGCGAGATCCTGCTGGCCTACCAGACCCTGAGCGATCCCGAGCGGCGGCGCAGCTTTGACATGAGCCGCCGCAGCCACGTGCCGGGTAGCCCGATCAACGCGGCCACGGCGGGCGGCAAGGCATACGAGGAGGAACCGCGCAAGCCCTCGCGCGCCTTCGCCTTCCCGCCCCTGGACGAGCGTTCTCCAGCGCAGATCGATCTGGGCGATATCACCTATCTACTGTCAGCCCACGAGGTGCGCAAGCTCAAGGATACGGGCATGCTGCGCGGCACCAAAATGCCGTCGCATGGTGACACCTACTACTGCCATCGCTGTCACCATCGCTGGCAGGCCAGTTCACGTCCTAAGACGTGTCCAAACTGCCAGGCACCAGACTGGAATGAGTATCTGCTGCTGCGCTGCAAACACTGCCAGGCCGTCTTCGAGAGCGAGCAGATCCGCAACGAGGTCGGCGCCATGCGCTACGGCGACGACTCCCTCTGCCATCCCTACGAGCTCTTCCCGCTCTGTCCGCAGTGCGGCAAGGCCGAGTGGTGCCCGGCTGAAGAGGAACGCCTGTGGAACGTGCGCGACCGCGCGGCCCGCATCAACAAGTGGCGCCATCGCTTCGGCCTGGATTGACGCAGCAAAGCCATGCGACATATTTCTCTCTGTGTTGCATAAGTAACAAAAGACCAGTATTGATGCTTGCCCCATATAACCGTCCAGGCTACACTGTCTATTGTAACAGAATGATGCCTTTGCAACAACCTGTTGCGATACTGATAGAAGAAATAAAGTGCAGTCACATGCCTTTGTAAAGGAGAGAGGTTATATGAACCATTGGACTGTAAACGATATTCCCGATCTGCGTGGTCGGATCGCGCTGGTAACCGGTGCGAATAGAGGTCTTGGTCTGGAGGAGACGCGAGCATTGGCTCAACATGGTGCCCACGTCATTATGGCTGTGCGCAATCTGAAGCAGGGGCAACTGGCTGAGGCTGAGATCAAGCAAACGGTTCCTGATGCATCGCTAGAAGTCATGTCGCTGGACCTTTCCTCATTAGCTTCGGTGCGTGAGTTCGCTGCTCGCGTTTTGCAGACACACCAGCGCCTTGATTTGCTGCTCAACAATGCGGGCTTGACAGCTCTTCCACAGCGGCAGGAGACACAGGACGGCTTTGAGATGCAATTTGGGACAAACCACCTTGGGCATTTCGCCCTGACCGGTCTGCTCGTACCCAGATTGCTGACTACGCCAGGAAGCCGGGTCGTGACGATGACAAGCAATGGTCGCCGCACGGCTGCTCATCTTGACTTCGATGATCTACAGAGCCAGCGCTCGTATAGCCGCTGGGGGGCATATGGCAAGAGCAAACGTGCTAATCTCCTCTTTGCCTTTGAACTGCAAACCCGCTTCACTGAGGCTGGCGTTGGCACCATCAGCGTTGCGGCGCATCCGGGCGGAGCAAACACCAGCAAGGGGGGTTCCTGGGATCATCTATCACCTTTCGAACGCTTCTTCTTTGGACTGTTCAGCCAGAGCGCATCAATGGGAGCTCTGCCACTGTTATACGCGGCGACGCATGAGCACATCACTGGCGGGGAACTGGTTGGCCCAGGAGGCTTTGCGAACTCAATCGGGTATCCGAAGGTGGATCGCCATGCCAGCAACGAATATGATCATCCTGCCGCTGCCCGCTTATGGAAAGTGTCTGAAGAGCTAACCGGGGTGACGTATGACGCGTTACGCCAGCGGGTAGAGGCTTGAGGATAATGAGCAAGGCTGGCATGGGCCGACGGTCCAATGGCCGCAGCGCTCAAGCCAGCATAGATCGTTCTCGCTATAGAGATACGCTGGTCGATGATAGGGCCAACCACCTACGCCCCAGCAGCCAGAGGCCAATCCCCACGCACCACAGGACCAGGGCGGCACCAAAACCGAGCACAAACTGCTGGGCATTGATCTGCAGACCATCGATCTGCATGTGGAGCGGAATCACGAATAGGGTCAACAATCCCAGCAAGCAGAGGACAGCGCCCACCACATGATACATTTTAATACGGAAGAGCGGGGCAAGCGGAAAGAAATGCGCGCCGACGATCAGCGCCATGACGGGAAAGAAGAGATCCAAGCGATGGAGCAGAGCATTACAGATATAGCTGGCGAGAAAGATCAGGATTATCTCCGTCGCGAAGACGATGATAAACCACATATTCGTCCGCTTCCTGTTCTGATCGCCACCCATACCTGCCGCCTGGTCGGGCAAACCCCGTGAAGCGACAAGGAGAGAGATGGCACCGACGAAGAGTCCAACCCCGATCAGCACGATCGCGACCACCGGCCAGATTCCACCCCACCCCTGCAGGCCGCCAACGCCGATATCAGCCCACAACGTAGAGAAGAACGCCATGAAAATCACACCAGAGGAGACACCGCGTACAGCAGATGCAGGGACAGTCGTTAATGGCTGAACCATAACGCAATCCTTCCTTTCATGATTGCTTGATATGAGAGAGAGAAAGTTTTGAGAAAGGCATTTCCAGCAAATACCCTTTTCAATCGATTATTTTCGAATAGCGATGCTCATCATAAAATATTTTCTCTTTCCAGTCAATTGCGTCACATATCCCCTAGGTGCCGGGCTTGCCCCGGCTTTGGGCTTGCCCCGGCTTGTCGCCCTCCGCTGGAGTGACGACCCCGTACACGGGCACCCACGTTCCTTTATAATGGAGGTGTATTATGGCTACCGTTAAAGCTATCGTTAAAACGGAGAAAATGTTGCAGGGCGCCTGAAAGCGGATTCTCGAATGCGTACCGCTGTAACGAGATACGCGTTCGAGAATCCGCTTTATGAACCTCGAAAATCGCATGATGCGTCACGAGTTCAGTTGGCGCAATAAAGTTGGCAGCCCGCTGGCACCGGCCAGCCCGCGTGATGTAACGAAATCGGCGTTCACGCCGCTTTCGATCATAGCTGTGTCAAACAGGTGCATGTCGAGTGCCTCGACGCTCGAAAGGTGATCGACATTGTCGAGTCTCACCATGCTGTTCAGCAAGGTGAGGGCATTGCTAGAGGCGCTGCCCAGCTTGAGCACGTCAACAAGCGAAGACGGGTTCATTCCAAGCTGGATGGCCAGTTCAATGATGTCGGCAATATTGGCCTGATTCATCATCAGTAGAGCATTGTTGAACAGCTTTGCGGTCTGTCCAGCTCCCGGGCCACCCAGATAGACAACATGTCGAGAAAACGAGCGTAACAACGGCTCGCAGCGTTGCGCGACAGGCTGCGGGCCGCCGACCATGGTGGTCAACGTGCGCGCCTGGGCGGCGGGCCGTCCTCCGCTGACGGGAGCATCAAGCACGTCGACACCAGCTCGCGCGCACATTTCGGTGAGCCGGACAGCATTGCCAGGAGTGCCAGTGCCATGATTGACAATGACAGACCCCGGACGGAGTCCTTCGAGCAACCCACTGGTCACGATTTGCATGACATCTTCATCGGTGCTGACGCACAACGCAACAATGTCACATGAACTGGCCAGATCATTGCTATCGCTATGGCGGACGTGCGCGATGTCACCCAGTACATCGAGCGAGCTGGTTCGGCGAGCCCATACATGCAAAGGATAGCCCGCTTCGACAATGGCAGTCGCCATCGGAAGCCCCTGATCGCCCAGGCCAATAAACCCGACCACAGGTTTCACGGTAGTCATGCTCATGCGGCGACGCTGTTCAGCTCGGCCAGATCTTCCTCTGACAGGGTCAGAGTGGCGGCGGAAACGTTGGTGCGCAGGTGCTCGACCGACGAGGTTCCAGGGATCAGCAGGATATTCGGTGAGCGCTGCAGCAGCCAGGCCAGCGCGACGGCCATCGGCGTGGTGCCGAGACGCGTGGCGACCGCTTGTAGCCTGTTGGACTGCAGCGGATTGAAGCCACCGAGCGGGAAGTAGGGCACGTAGGCGATGCCCTGTGCGGCCAGGGAGTCGATCAGTTCGTCATCATTCCGGTTGGCGAGGTTGTAGAAGTTCTGCACGCACACGATTGGCGCGATCGACTGCGCCTCGGCGACCTGCTCCGCATTCACGGTACTTATGCCGAGGTGCTTGATCAATCCTTCCTGCTGCAGTTGCGCAAGCACCGAAAATGGTTCAGCAATCGAACCAGGCTCGGGACGGTCGAAGCCCCCAACACGCAGGTTCACCACATCCAACGCATCAAGTCCCAGGTGCTCCAGATTGTCGAGGACGGCCTGGCGCAACTGCTCAGGGGCGAGCGCCTTAGGCCAGTTCCCCTCAGCGTCTCGTAACGAGCCGACTTTGGTAACAATGTGTAACGAGTCAGGATAGGGATGCAGGGCCTCTTTGATGATCTGGTTAGTAACGTATGGGCCATAGAAATCGCTGGTATCGATGTGCGTGATACCCAGCGCCACCGCCTCGCGCAGAACGGCGATGGCGGCGTCACGGTCGGCGGGCGGACCAAACACGTGCGGACCAGCCAGCTGCATCGCGCCATATCCCATGCGCGTAACCGTTAAGCCCTCGGCCATGGTGAATGTACCCGCAGCCGTGGCAGGCAGATTGTTATATTCCTTCGCTGAATGCGATACCATAGAAATTTTCCTCTTTTTCTCAAATTCAAACTACTTCAATCACGATCTGTGATACACTTATGAGTATGGCATGAGGCCAAGCGTATAACCAGAGTCTCCGTATCATATGATTGAGACTGGTAGGATAAGGAGCGCAGTAGACGATGAACAACGATGAGCAGCGCCGACAGGAACTGGCGGATTTTCTACGCACGCGACGGATGCGCCTCTCGCCCGAACAGGTGGGGCTGATAGGTGGTGGGAGGAGACGCACCCCTGGATTGCGCCGCGAAGAGGTAGCGCAGCTGGCCAATGTGGGCGTTTCCTGGTATACCCTGCTGGAACAGGGACGCGATGTCCATCCATCAAGGGAGGTGCTGCAGAGCATCGCCGATGGACTCCAGCTCACGCCCGCCGAACGGCAACATCTTTTCCTGCTGGCCGATCAACCACCCATCATCGATCCCCCCGACGCAGATGAACAGGTCAGCCCGGCGTTACGCCGTGTGCTTGAGGCGCTCAACCCCGTTCCCGCCTATATCGTTGGTCGGCGCTGGAATTTCCTGGCCTGGAACACCGCTGCCGAACACATCCTCGCGCTATCAAGGACGGCGGCTGCGCCACATGCGTATAGCGTTGTCTGGCGTATGTTCACTGATCCGCAAACCCGTCGCATCCACCACCAACCCACCTGGGAACAGGTCGCGCAGAAAGTGCTGGCCGAATTCCGCGCCGATAGCGCGCTCTTCGCCGATGAGGAATGGTTCACTCGCCTGGTCGCAGATCTGCAGCGCGTCAGTCCCGAGTTTCGCGCCTGGTGGCCCCGGCATGATGTGCGTGGGAGGGCCGATGCCTTAAAAGACTTTGTTCATCCTGTGATAGGATGCCTGGTATTCGAGCACACCACCCTGCAGGTGCCTGACATGCCCGACCTCAAGCTCATGATCTATACCCCGGTCCCCGGAACAGACACGCAGGAAAAGCTCCAACAATTGATGAATCAAGACGCGGTCATGACTGCCATGCCATCGTTATCGTAAAATCGGCCCGCGCGGCCGATTTCCCCTCCACATATGATCACGTCCATCGTAGGTTCGGCCCTCGCGGCCGATTTTTCTTCCCCATCCGAAATTGTCCCTTAAACACGTAATGTTTGCCTGCATCATTTTCGCATTCGGTGAACATTGGTGTACGTGAAGGAAAAATCGGCCGCGAGGGCCGAACCTACGGCGGGCGTGATCATGCGTGAAGAGAAATGTGGTCCTGCTCGACTACGAGACCAACAGCGATCCCAACGACAGCCGCAAGCCGCTCTCCCACGCCAGCCTGATCATCCATCATCTGACTGCTAACGGTCATTAATACAGGGAGCGCACGAGTCCGCCATCGACCTGGATGGTGGTGCCGGTAATATAGCCCGCCTGGCTGGACGAGAGATAAGCAACCAGGCTGGCCAGTTCTTCCGGCTGACCCAGCCGGCCCATGGGAATCCCTCTGGCCAGGTCTTTCAGGGCGTCCTGCTCACTGACACCCTGGTCGAGCTTCTGCTGCATGCCAGGACCCTTGCGCAGGCGATCGGTCAGGATGCGGCCGGGGCAGACGTTATTGATGGTGATGTTGTCGGGCGCCAGTTCGCTGGAGAGCGACTTCGCCAGGCCGATCACGCCGGGGCGGATAGCATTGGAGAGCAGCAGCCCCTCGATAGGCTGCTTGACCGAGGTGCTGACGATGTTGATGATGCGCCCGCGTCCACTCTGCTTCAAGTGAGGTATGGTCAGGCGAATCAGGCGCACGGTGCTCAGCAGGGTCAGCTCGAAGGCGGCCTGCCACTGGGCGTCGTCGAACTGCGCGAACGAGCCGACCGGAGGTCCACCGGCATTGTTCACCACCACATCCAGACGACCATACTCACGCAGCGTCGCGTTCACGATCGCCTCCAGATCCTCGGCCCGCGTCACATCCGTGCGGCTCACCAGCACAGGTGTGCCATAGCGCTCGCGGATCTCCCTGGCCGTCTGCTCCAGCGTCTCCTGGTTGCGTGAGCCCAACGCGATCGCGGCACCCTCGGCGGCCAGCGCCTCCGCGCAGGCGCGCCCGATCCCCTTACTGGCCGCCAGCACCAGCGCGACCTTTCCCTGTAAGCCTAAATCCATGACATGCTCCTCTATATCTTTATCCATTGACACCATTAAATAGGGCGGTGTAGGATGACTTAAAAAGTCGCAGCAGCGATGACTGCTGCACACATCGCCTGTCCCGTCGTTTTTGAGGTTAGAATGGATATCGTCTTTGGTTTACTCTCGGCACTCAGCTTTGGTAGCGCGGACTTCATAGCACGCTTCTCCACACGCATCCTGGGCGTCAAGCGCACGCTCTTCTACACGCAGGGTTTCGGCTTCCTCGTCCTGATGCTGTATCTGCTACTCACCGGTGATCTTGTTTATTATACGACACACGCCTCGTGGCAGGTCTGGTGCTGGGGGCTTGTCTGCGCGGTGATCTATACGCTGGGCTACCTCTGCCTCTATCGCGCCTTCGCCGTGGGGCAGATGTCGGTGGTGGCGCCGATCGCCTCCAGCTACGCGGCCGTCAGCGTGCTGCTCTCGGTGATCAGCGGCGAACGGCTGGCGCCGCTGCAATGGCTGG
Source organism: Dictyobacter aurantiacus (assembly GCF_003967515.1). GTDB lineage: Bacteria > Chloroflexota > Ktedonobacteria > Ktedonobacterales > Ktedonobacteraceae > Dictyobacter > Dictyobacter aurantiacus. Next base: position 479,561 of record NZ_BIFQ01000002.1, read on the forward strand.
GGATCATCGCCGTGCTGGCAGGGGCCGTACTGGCCACCTTGCAGAAGTCCGGCCCGGCGGCGGGAACAGAGCATGTCATGCCATCCACGAAGACCAGACGGCGCCTGCCGCCCGGCGTTTTCTGGGCCTTGCTGGCCGCCGTGGGACTGGGCGTCACCTTCTGGCTACTGGGCTTCGCGGTCACGCCTGGAATGGGATCAATCGTACCGGTCTGGCTCTTTCGTCTGGTGGCGGCGTGCATGATCGCGCCCCTCATGCTGGTCAGGCGCGAAAGCCTGGCACCGCCGCGCGGATCCATCACAGCGCTGGTCGTCGGCATCGGCATCTTCGATATGGCAGGAATGCTCTTCAGCACCCTCGGCTTCGCCGTGGGCAGCATCGCCATCGTCAGCGTGCTCTCCTCGCTCTACAGCGCCGTCTCGATCCTGCTGGCCTGGCTCTTGCTGCGCGAACGGCTGCAAAAGGTCCAGTGGTCGGGCATCGCCCTGCTACTCGCGGGGATCGCCCTGACCAATCTCTAGCTGCGAGGATGCGCCTATTTGATCTTATCGATCACCACCACGGCCAGGATAAAGATCGTCAGGCAGGCGGCGCAGAAGCTGATCCAGCCGGCTCCGGCGTTACCGACGACGACCAGGCACAGCACCGCCAGCACGATCAATGCCAGCAACGCCATGCCAAACGCCACCAGGCGCAGCATATTCTTGTTATCAGGCGCCGGTGTGTAGAGCTTACCGGCCGGCTCCTCGCGCGGGGACCGCTGGTACTGTTGATACGCGTACGCCGAGGCGGACTCGCCCTCATATTTACCATAGGCTACGCCTGCCTGCTCCTGCTGCTCGTCATTGGCTTCCTGCTGTGGCATCATATCTTTCCTACTCCTCTGCGTAACGATTTTCTAGCATCCTGACTTCTCTCAACAATACGCAGAAAAGAAGAGAAAGTTGTACGGCATAGATGAGCGCAAGAATGGACCAGTAGAACGCATTTTCGTCTGCTATACTCCCATTAGCATTCAAGAGGAGAGAAGCATGGACTACCGCCAATGTATCCAGAACAGCATCGATTACATTGAAGAGAACCTGCAAGCGTGCATCAGCGTTGATGAACTCGCAAGGATCGCGGGCTTCTCACCGTACCACTACTATCGTGTCTTCAACGCGTACGTGGGCATACCGGTAGTGGAATACATACGCAATCGGCGCCCTGCCCACATCTAAATGATCCATAATATTCAGCTTCCTTTGCTACACATGTCTATTGAATCAATATGCTCAATCCCTCAACTTACTCGCCTCTTTCGAGTTCTCAGCATGAGGTGTATCAGAGAAAATTTCTTCTATGTTTTTGGGAAGCAAAGGCATGTACAATTCTCGCAGATGGAACTGGCGCACGCCTACGAGATCCCAGGCACGTAGAATGCCATAGAGATAAAGGCAACAACCGCATTAAACCGTTCTGAGCTATCTTCAGGCCTTTGGCTAAAAACTATGTTTTTGCCGCTTGACTCTTCATGACAGTCAACACAACTCCTAACACAAACCACACCATCCATGCTGCTAATCCACCCAGAGCGTCACCTTGAAAGGCGTTGAAGTCTGTGAAAGTAGGCAGCTGGTCGCGAAAGAAGGCCTGAATTGTTTCTTGCACCAGCGCGGCCATGATCAGGCCCAGGATATACCAGTGGAGTTGACGACGTAGCGCCGGTATTATGTACAGGATCAGCATACCGATAATGAAAAAGAAGACGGTGTGCCCGATGAAGTGATCATGGGCATTGTGGAAAACCTGACGAAAAGGGGCGCCAAACGCCGGCCATACCTCGCTCAACCAATCAAACGGGAACCAGAGGATACCTAGCAGGAGAAGCACGATCCAACCATAACGTAGCCCGAATATCGCCACACGCCGCCATGGACGCTGGTGATTCACATCCTTGAACATAGTTGTCCCATTCTTTACTTCAGCAATTTTCGCAGCCGCTGCATGTATACATACAAAACAGAAGGCCAGCATAACGCAGATCCAACGCCATTGCACATGCCCCTGTGCCACTCCGGGCACACACTGGTGCGCGTCACGGCGCACACCAGCACCATTGATCGCATGCGTGGGAAAACATTCTCGGATAACATGTATCCCTTCCATCAACAACACTCCTCTCCCGATACAAAACGCCTCACGTCAGCCTGTAGACGCCAGAAAATCACCGGCTCTTGACCGATGTTGTCATCCAAAGTGGTACAATTATAACCTCTACATCATTCATGCTCGATATACAAAACACAACTTGAAGCAGAAAGGTTTCACATTATACGCTCCAATTTCTGGGGTGTAGTCTATGCATAAACGCCTGATAATTCAAGAAGAAAGAATGCCATGTTGAAACGTGCAATAGTTATTTTTCCGGAGAGCGAGCAGATCGAGCTTATCCAGCAGATTAGAGAGGCTCATGATCCATTGGCGCGCCTGATCCCACCCCACATTACACTGGTCTTCCCTTTTGACAGCGAGATCAGCACAAAAGAGCTTGCGCGGCACATGAGCAGCGCCGTCCAGAACTTCCGTCCTTTCACACTCTCCTTGCGAGGCATTACCGGCCACACAGGAGAATATCTCTTTCTCAATGTCAAAGTTGGCAATGATCAGCTTATCTCGCTTCACGATCAGCTTTACACTGGCCTGCTAGCCCCTTATTTCACAGCTGCCGAGACATACTTCCCCCATCTGACTGTTGGTCGGCTCGGAGATCCGGCGGCATTTGCCCATGCACTCAAACAAATGCAAGCTATAAACAGTGCATTCGAAGCAGAAATCAGGCAGATCAGCGCATATCTCATCGGGCCCAATGGGAAACGGCAGGTGGAATGCCAGGCGGCGCTTGCATGAAGATGTGTAAACGTAGCCCTTACACGATCATGCCCCTGTAGGCGGCATAGGATTGCGGTCTTCTCGAGACGCTGGCTTGCCAATCCGGCAGCAATCCGGCCTTGTGCATGCCGCCCTGTTGGCGTACGGCACGTTGGCCTGGACATAGTGATCGCGCAATTTCATCGTTGTTATGGGGAACATCCCGTACGTGAACGGGGGCGGCATGCACAAGGCCGGATTGCTGCGTGTTAGAAGAAGCAACAGCGCTAAACAGGCCGCAATCCTATGCCGCCTACAGGGGCATGATCGTACTGAAGGCACATTCACACGCCTTCACGGAGCGGCGCTGGCATGATGCATCACAAAAAAGAGAGATCCGTGCTACCATGGTTCCTGCGCGTATCTGTTGTGTTATGATATTGATGTAGAGACATTCACTTTCATTAGCGCTATGTCTAGAGGAGCCGGTAATGAACAATATCACAATACTCCTGGCCATTTTGCCTCTTCTGCCGCTCGGATTCTGGCTCTGGATGGCCTGGGATTTCAGCGGGAACAATGATGTGCCTGAACGCGACAGGTTTTACTGGCAGCTGGCTTTTCTGTTTACCAACGTCTTCGCGGCCATGTACTACTACGTCACTATATATAGAAAAAGACATTAGCCATGAGCGTGACGATTATGGAGACGCCGCGCCTGCGGTTGCGTCCCGTACACATTGACGACCTGCAAGCCAAATACGCAATCGATATACACCCCGATGTATACCGCTTCCAGGGCTTTGTGCGTTTACCAGATGGGCAGAAGCGGGCGCGTACGCTGGAGGAGACGCGCGAGAAGCTGGAGCAGCGCATCGGCGAGTTCGCATTGCAGGGCTTTGGCATGTGGGCAATGGTGCTCAAAGAGAATGATACCTTCATTGGCTGGTCGGGCCTGCAGTTCTATCTGCTGGAATACGGCGCTTTCAGCACGCCCGAGATCGAGCTTTTCTACGGACAGTCGCGAGAATACTGGGGCCGGGGCCTTGTTCACGAGGCATGCCAGCACCTGATTGAATACGGATTTAAGACGCTGAAGCTCCCGCGCATCACCAGCGTCGTCCACCGCGACAACGTGCACTCGCTCAACGTGGCCAGACGCAATGGGATGCATTTTGTCGATCATCCAACCGAGCAGCATAACCTGGTCGGCATCCTCAACAATCCGTATATCTCCCCTGAACAGATGCAGGCGCACGCGATAAAATAATACGAGGCTACATCTCTTCTGGCAGCGGTGGGCGTACAGAGTCCAGGGCGCTCTTGCGGATGGCGCCAAAGCGCTGGTAATTCTCTCTGGCCAGGGCAAGACTCATATGATTGGGGCTCAAAGGACGGTTGGTGGTAGCATCCCAGTTATCCTGCCCATCATCCTGCCAGCCACAAACCGCGCAGAGCTCGTATTCGCAGCGATCATTCAGCGTCCTGTATCCGCAGCAGGGGCAGCGATACTTACCATTCTCCGCAGGTTGAAGTTGGATAGTCATCTGCTTCCAATCGATAGGTGTAAACTGCTGCCGATGCTCCTCAAGCAGTGCAGCCAGATTGTCAAGGCGCTCGTAAGCGCTGTTGATCGTAAGCGAGCCGGTAAAGAGTCGATTATCCTTATGGTAATGAATGGAGATCTCCGATGAGTGAATGCCTGTGTTAAAGCCTGTAATATCCTGCCAGCACACAGCTTTCACACGAGTACGCATGTACATCTTCGAGATCTGTAGCAGGCCGTGTTCGCAGACGATGACGCGCATGCTCAACCTCCATGGCAGCAGGATAGCGATCGCCGCCCCCCCAAGAAACATGCAAGAAGAGTCACCAAATCGCAGCACACTAGAGGTAACAGGCGTCCGAAAATCAAGTATCAGAAGAAAGATACCCATGATAAACATAAGCAGACAAACAAAGTACGAACGGCGAATAACGTCTGGCTTGATTCTGTAAACATCAAGAGGCGCACCCAGTTGGTTGGCCGCACAGAGTTGATGATCTTCATCGGAGAGCGTATTGGTGATCGTCATAGTCGTGAAAAGTTCCCTCTTCTCGAGCCATCTACTGATTGGCTAGCGACTGTATGTACTATTTTACTGTTAATAGATACAACTATCAGGTGACGCGGAAATGACAAAATTTGTGGGCATTTTTGCTTATTATACTCTTCAGTAAAGCTCCCTGGCAATCGATCATCTCATCAATACTAAATATCGCTCTTTGGTGCCACAAACTGCTGAACTCATCCAATTGATTGATATAAGATTTGCGGAAAAGGCGTGTTTTGTGGCATGATATAAGCATAAATATCAATAGAAGAGCATAAAGTAGAGGAAATGTATGGCAGTACGGCCTTTCAGCATTGAGGTTCCGGACGCGGTTCTGGCTGACCTGCAGCAGCGCCTGGCATTGGCGCGCTGGCCAGATGAGATCGAGGATAGCGGGTGGGATTATGGGACGAACCTGGAGTACCTCCAGCAGCTGGTCGCCTACTGGCGCGATGGCTTTGATTGGCGCGCCCAGGAGCGCTTGCTGAACTCTTTTCCCCAATTTAAGACCGAGATCGATGGGCAGGAGCTCCACTTCATCCACGTGAAGGGCAAGGGTCCCAATCCGCTGCCACTGCTGATCTCGCATGGCTGGCCGGGCTCGTTCTTCGAGATGCATAAGATCATCGGTCCCCTGACCGATCCAGGCTTCTACGGCGCGGACCCACTGGAGGCGTTCGATGTGGTGGTGCCGTCGCTGCCAGGCTATGGCTTCTCGGGCAAACCACGCCAGCGGGGCATGAACGTGGCGCGCATCGCGGAGCTCTTCAAGGATCTGATGACGCGCGAACTGGGCTACAAGTATTTTGGCGCCCAGGGCGGCGACTGGGGCAGCGGCATCACCCTGCGCCTGGGACAGGACTATCCCGAGCACCTGGTTGGCGTGCATGTGAATATGGTGCCGCTCAACCCGCAGGCAGGCGACGATGAGCCAACCGAGGAGGAGCAGCAGTGGCGCGAGCAGCTGCGCCAGTTCCAGACCGATGGGGCCGGCTATAGCCACATCCAGGGGACGCGGCCACAGACCCTGGCCTATGCCCTGAACGATTCCCCGATCGGCCTGGCCGCCTGGATTGTCGATAAGTTTCGCGCCTGGAGCGACTGCCATGAGGAGGTTGAGCAGGTCTTTACGCGCGACGAGCTGCTCACCAACGTCATGATCTACTGGGTCACCCAGACCATCGGTTCATCGATGCGGCTCTACTACGAGGCTACCCACAGCGATTACTCACCATACAGAGTAGATGTACCAACCGGCGTGGCGCTCTTTCCCAAAGAGATCTCGACGCCGCCGCAGACGCTGGCAGCGCGCCAGTACAACATTCAACGCTGGACCACCATGAGCGCCGGTGGACACTTCGCCGCCCTGGAACAGCCAGCGGCGCTGGTACATGAGATTCGTGCCTTCTTCAAGCGCCTGCGTCCCTGACCGGCCCGGCTTAGGGACGGAGATGTATAAGATCGATAAAGCCAGGGCCAGCCGTGGCGGGCTCAACATGAAAGGCGCCCGGACTATCAGCTTCACGCCCGGGGCGATGATTCGGATTAATAGCGTGATAATAACGTAAGATGCTTTCCGAGCCTGGATGAGCATTGAGCAGAGCAATGGCTGCATTCACGGTTGTCACAGGAGTACCAATTGGAACGCCGCTGCTATTTACGAGTACAAAGTCCCGGAAAGCTCCATTATGGGGATGCTCGAAATCCAGGTTAAGCACAAATGCCATCGGCTCTCCAGTTCTCGAGGGTGGATAACTGATAGTCCTTACGCGCGCCCAGGGTCTCCAGGTTGGGTCAACCCCAGGTATACTGTTACCACTGCACGGTTCGTGAGGTGACCCGGCCTTGACAACATCGGCGGCCAATGTCTCGCCACAGATTCTCAGCGTCTCCTGCCCTTGAAGCCAATTAGCTACGTGGCCTATCATCACTACAGGATCTCCGCTGGAATAATTTCCCAGAGAGATGCCATTATGTACATAATAGGTAACGTTCCTTCTATCACATTGCCCATTATGGAGCCGGCAACGGTAATACACAACTCCGACAGGATCTCCTCTCCTAACAGTCTGCAGGAATTGAGCACGCTGCGCATGCATAATACGGACATCAGCCAGTAGCGTTGATAGAATGAGAGCCACCCCAAGCAAAAAAATAGCTCTGCATATTAACCATCGTTTACACAACATTATATGTTTCTCCTTCCTTGTATACTAGAAACTACTATAGCAGCAACAGTTATCCAGGTAAATATAGAGGGACTAAAGGTAATTTTTGGTTTTAATAGAGATCATATTATAATTATATTGATCTAAAGAAATTAAATATGTAATAAAAATAATAGTTATGGACAGGCTCCTAAGGCTTATTTATATCATAAACAAAGAAAGTGGAGATGAATGCAACGGTTGTTGCATTCATCTCCACCTTTTGATGATTAGCTTCCTTTTATGAGTTATACGATCTGATGCATTTAATGCACGATTGATACAACAGATCGCATGCTGATCCGCGAGGAATTGTGCCAGACGCAGACGCGTTGGGGTGAAACCACCCAACATCAGACTTCGTTCGGCTGGGGAACGGTCTGGGTCAACAAACTGCCAAATCCCATCCGATCCAGAAAGTCTTTCTGCAGTTTCCAGAGGAGGGCATTGCCTTCTTCGACATGCGCCTGGGTGAAATCGACGAGCGAGCGGAAAGGACGCGTTCCGGCAGGCAGACCCACGATCCGCACCACCTCGTCGGCCACGGCCTGTGGGTTGGCATCCACGTCAGGAGCGAAAAGACTGCTCGTCGCCTCCTCATTACGTGCCACCATCCCATCCAGGCGTGCATAGGCTTCCATCGTCGCTGTATCGGCAGGGCGAGTGGCATGGGGGAAGTGCTCGGTGCCCTGCGTGAAGGCTCCGGGCATCACAATGCAGGTCTCGATGCCAAACTGGCTGACTTCGTAGGCGGTTGTTTGGGCCAGGCCATCCATCGCCATCTTGGAGGCGACATAGGGACCCAGGAACGGGGGAACGACGACTGTGGTGGTGCTGCCCGTGTAGAGGAGGAGTCCTGCGCCACGCTCACGCAGATGTGGCAGGACAGCACGGTTGACGCGCACCACCCCCATAGCGTTGGTGTCGAAAAGATGAGCGATTTCCTCCGCAGTAAAAGCTTCGACATAGCCTACCATGAGATGTCCGGCGTTATGTAAGACGACATCGATATGACCTTGTTCTGTTAGAATCGTCTGCACTGCCCGGTCAGCAGATTCCTGAGATGTCACATCCAGCTCGACGACGCGCAGGTCTACCCCGCGCGCGGTCGCATAGTCACGCTCTTTCTGTGCACGAGCCGCATTGCGCTTCTCAATATCACGCATACTGGCGTAAACGGTGTGTCCGGCCTCAGCCAGGCTATGAGCGGCCAGCTGGCCGATGCCAGTCGCGGCACCAGTCACAAGAATAACAGACGGATGAGTATGATTCATCACAATAACTCCTTTGAATAAACTAGATGAAACCGCCATTGGCACGTAGGACCTGGCCGGTGATCCATCCAGATTCCTGGCTGGCTAAAAAGAGCACCACGCCGGAGATGTCTTCGGGCTCTCCAAGACGGCCGAAGCCAATCATGCGTTTGATCGCTTCTATCTGGGCCTCTGATTTCCCAACGGTAAACAACTCGGTGTTGACTGGTCCCGGCGCAACGGCATTAATGGCAATGCCTTTGGGCGCGAACTCCTTGGCCAGTTGCCGCGTAATCTGCTCGACCGCGCCCTTGGTGCCAGCATACAGGCTATAAGTCGGCGTCATTTGTCCCAGGACCGAGGAGGAGAAATTGATGATCCGCCCTCCCGCTTGCATATACTGGGCGGCCAGCTGGCATGCGAAGTAGGTCCCTTTCACATTGATGGCGTACTCCCGGTCAAAGTCCTGTTCGGTAATCTGCGCAATCGGCTTCGTGGTCATAATACCGGCATTGTTGACCAGGATATCCACACGCCCAAAGTGTTCAATGGTCGCGGCGAACAAGCCTTGCAGGTCTGCACTGTTACTAACATCTGCCTGGACGGCCAGGGCCTGACCTCCATTGCGCTCAATTTTATGCACAAGCTCTTCGGCGGCTTCTTTATTCCGGGCATAATTGATGACGATCTGTGCTCCCTCGTTCGCCAATGCCTCGGCAATGGCCTGGCCGATCCCACGGGAGGCGCCGGTAACAATCGCCACTTTCTTTTGCAGTCGTGTATTCATTTCTTTTTTTCTCCTTTTTTTGTTTTATACTATGTTGTCTGAAAGACAGGGCATAGAACACGTTTTTTCCCCGTCGCTAGAGCATCTTATAATGCTCGTTACCATCTCACATCTTCTTTTTTATTCCTGTGGCAACACCGTCTGCCGGAGAAAGCTGCCCATCTTCGCAAGCGATTGTTGTCCTTCAGGAAGAACAGCGGCATAGGCCTGGAAGACATGCCACATATCATCCCACACGGTGAGTTCGACTGGCACAGCCGCTGCTCTGGCATGTTCCGCGATGAGGAGCGAATCATCGAGCAGCACTTCGTCTCGACCGACATCAATCCGCAGAGGTGGGAAGCCATGCAAATCTGCATAGATTGGAGAAAGCAGCGGATTGCTTAGATTCTCTGCACCGGCATAGAAGTGCGCCAGCGCATTAATCGTGTCGCCAGAAAAGATGGGGTCGACCGCTTCCTGCGCGCTCCGACTCTTCACAGTGCCAGCAAGATCGGTCCAGGGAGAAATCAGTGCAGCAGCGGCAGGCAGCGGCAGGTTCCGGTCGCGTACGGTTTGTAGTAAGGCCAGGGTCAGCCCACCACCGGCGGAGTCACCGGCCAGCACGATATGCTGCGCGGAATATCCCTTACTCAGGAGCCAGTGATAGGCCGTGAGAGCATCATCAAGCGCGGCAGGAAAGACATGCTCGGGGGCCAGACGATAGTTTATCAGCAACGCAGGGATACCCGCCGCGACACTCAGACGTGCCACCAGATCACGATGCGATGCGGGTGATCCAAGGATATACGCCCCACCGTGCAGGTAGAGCAGCACAGCGTTGGTGTTGGCAACAGCGGGGGAGAGCCATTCAGCAGGGACGCCATCGACGTCAATAGGCTCGACACGCATCCCTTCCGGTAGAGGGATGGGATGCCCAACATAGGTTTCAACAGACCGTTCATAGGCAAGACGCCGCTCAGCTAAGGAAACAGGTTCTCCTGTAGCGGTCTTCTGGGTCAGCAAGTAAGAACGCAGCTGAACGCTTTGTTCGCTCGGCATAGCAGCCTCCTTTTTCAGAGCAATGCTTGAAACAACCAGGTGGTTGTGTTATATACTGGAGATCAGTAATCTCTTATCTATGGGTTACTTTACCGAAAAATCAGAGAGCTTGGAAGAAGTAACCAGAAAGTGGCAACGTTACCAGATGGAAACTAGACAGCAAACAGGACCGAATGTTTTCTTGACTAGTTGTCTTTCACGGCAGGTTTTAGAACTGATAGCGAGTCAGTGGACGACTCTTGTATTCTATTGCCTGGAAGATGGCACGATGCGTTTTGGAGAATTGCTCAAGAAGATTGACGGCATCTCAAGGAAAGTCCTGGCGCAAACCTTGCGGGACCTGGAACGTAACGGCGTAGTAGAGCGCACCGTCCACCCGGTCGTGCCTCCAGTGGTTGAATATTCACTTACCCCACTGGGACGAACGCTCATAGAACCGGTAAATTCGCTGAGAACGTGGGCCTATGGACATTTAGGAGAGGTGGCGCAAGCGCGAAACGCATATAATCAAAGTGATCATACACCCATTCAGGACGAGGTGGCGTCTATCGTTCAACGTCGCTAGCACTTTGTCAACCTTTGTTTGATGAGTTGTTCGCCCGCTACGCGGGTGAGAGGGGGAGGAGTTGCCGGGGGCACACACAGCCCCAGCTTTGGTGCCGGGCTTGCCCTGGCTTTAGGGCCGGCCGTTTGTTCATGCCCTCAGCATGCTCGCTTGCATCCCCACTCTCTCATCAATTGAACATTGATAGACGACTAGCTCACACGAGGTATACATCCTAAGTGACGATGGGGGCCTCGGTGGGATAGCGTTCGTAGATGCGTTCGACCACGATCTGTTTGAGGCGCTGGACCGTCTGGTGGATGTCGCGATAGGTGGTGTAGAGCGGGGTGATACCCAGGCGGATGTTGTCGGGCGCCCGGAAGTCGGGCAGGACGCGCATATCGTTGATCAGGGCCAGGTCGATGCGCAACCCCTCGGCATGTCCCAGGGAGACGTGCGAGCCCCTGCACTCCTGCTCGCGTGGGGACTTCAGGGTGAAGCCGAGCGGCTCCAGTTCCGCCTTCCAGAGGTCAATCAGGTAGCTGCTCTGGCGCAGTGATTTGGCGCGTAGCTGCTCGATGCCGGCCTCGCGCAGCAGGTCAACCCCTGGCTCGATCAGGGAGAGCGAGACCACCGGAGGCGTCCCGGTCAGAAAGCGGCGCAGGCCGGTGGCGGGCTCATATTTCAGGTCAAAGCCGAACAGATTCTGCTGTCCCATCCAGCCGGTGAGCGGGTTGATGAGCCGCTCCTGCAGGTCGCGTCGGATGTACAGAAAGGCCGGCGCGCCGGGCCCGCCGTTCAGGTACTTGTAGGTGCAGCCGATGGCCAGGTCGGCGTTGGCGGCATTGAGGTCCACGGGCACCGAGCCCACCGAGTGGCTGAGGTCCCACAACACCAGCGCCCCGGCGGTATGGGCGGCCTCGGTCAGCGCCGCCATATCATACATATACCCACTCTTAAAGACCGTGTGCGATAGCGTCAGCAGCGCCGTCTGCTCGTTCAGGCGCGCCCGCAGCTCCTCCACCGGACCATAGATGCCGTCGGCCGAGGGGATCACCCGCAGCTGGTGTTGCTTATCGAGCATGTCGATCGCGCCCTGCAAAATATAGAGGTCTGAGGGGAAGTTCAGGTCGTCGGTCAGGATCTGCGTGCGACCCGCCTGGAAACGCAACGCCGCCACCGCCAGCTTGAACAGGTTGACCGAGGTCGAATCGGCCACAATCACCTCGTCGGGCTGCGCGCCGATCAGGCTGGCGATCTTTGCCCCGATGCGCTCGGGGGCCGTAAACCAGCCCTCATTCCAGCTGCGGATCAGGCGGCTCCCCCACTGCTGCCGCACCAGGTCGTTCGACAGGCTCAGCGACTCGTAGGGCAGGCGCCCCAGCGAGTTCCCGTCCATATAGATCAGATCTTCGTCCTCGATCAAAAAGCGTCCGCGAAAATGCGCGCAGCTATCCTGCGCATCCAGCTCCTCCGCGTAAGCAATATCGTTCGAAACCGTCATAAACACGTCATCCTTTTATACATAATCGTACGTTCGGCCCTCGCAGCCGATTTTCTATCCATGGCACAAATACATTATAATTGCGCGCGAATCGCCCACAGATCGGGGAAGAATGGCTTGAGGGTGCTGCCCAGGTAGGCCGCGCCGGGCGAGCCTCCGGTGCCCGATTTAACGCCGATGGTGCGCTGGACCATCTTCATGTGCCGGTAGCGCCATTCCTGCAGACCTTCGTCGATGTCGATCAGGTTCTCGCAGACGTTGCTGACCGTGGCGTTGTGCCGATAGGCCTCTACCAGCTGCGCCTGCACCTCGGGTGAGGCCTGCACGGGACACCGCACGTCGCGTTCCAGCTGCTCAGGTGGGATGGCAAAACCATTCATGGCCAGGTAGCGCAGGAAGGCATCCCAGAGCGTCGGCTGCTCAAAGCGCTGGCGCAGCCGCCGCAGCGCCTCCTCAACATCATCCATGTGCCTCATCACGTTTTCGCGCTTATAGCCCAGGATAAACTCCAGCTCGCGAAACTGCGTCGACTGGAAGCCGCTGGCCGATTCTAAAAATCCACGAAACGAATTAAACTCAAGTGGAGTCAGGGTCTCCAAGACATCGAGCTGCGCCACCACTGTTTTGAGAATAGCCAGGATACGCCGAGTTGTATGGGCGGCGCGGCCCGCATCATTTTCACACAGCAGTCTCTGCAAATACTCTATTTCATGCAGCAATTCTTTAAACCAGAGCTCATAGACCTGGTGGATCACGATAAACAGCAGCTCATCATGCTCTGGTCCACTACTTCTCGGCGTCTGCAGCTGCAAGAGCTCATCCACCCGCAGGTAGCTGCCATAATTCAGGGCTTTCGACATAGCACCAATATTCTTTCCATCTATACATCATTGTAGAACGCCACCGCGTACCATTGCCGGTCGCTATCATGTATTGTACAATGAGAACTCAATTTTGCCATAATTATCAATTGATAAGCAAATTTTCAATCTCGCGGCCAATTTTTCTGAATTTATATGGTTTTTACACCCGATTGAGCGGTCGCAAGCGTCATCAATACCGAGCAATAATACTGATGAGCCGATTATCGCTTATCAATTGATAATTTACCTTCTCTTTCCTGAAATCGACGCAGGAATGGATGCTCTTTTATTGTTATCAAACGATAAATAACCGTTTAAAGAAGCCCGGCTGGTGATAGCGCGGGCCGTTCAGGAGTTTGTATGATTACACGTTTGTTGCACGCGGTAACGGATAGCGCGACCGGCAGACGCGGCAAGTTCGTTACCATCGCGGTCTGGCTGCTGATCGCGATCGTTCTGGTAGCGGTGGCCCCTAAATTAGCGGATGTCTATGACAATGCCTCGACACAGAACATTCCGTCCGATGCTGGTTCACAGGTCGCGCAGCGGCTGCAGCTGGAGAAGTTCCCTGGCAGTCGTGGTACGCCGGCCATCCTGGTCTTCTCCGATGAGAAAGGACTGAGCTCGGACGATAAAGCGACGATCAAGAAGGTTAGCGACTGGCTGGTTTCGAGCCAGAAGCCGGCCTCGGTGGATAAGGTCCTTTCGGTCTACACGGTCCCGCAGGCCGCCAGCCAGCTGGTCTCACAGGATAACAAGACCATGACGATCATCGCCACGCTGACCGGTTCTTCATCGGACACGAAGTTTCAGGATAGCGTGAAGCAGATGCGCGATTACCTGAAGTCTACCACGCGCGATACATCGGTGGAGGCCCATGTAACCGGGCCGGCGGGTGTGATTACCGATACCGTGCTTATCTTTGGCTCGGTCGACGTCAAGCTGCTGCTAGCCACTGTTGGCCTGGTGCTCATTCTACTCATCCTGCTCTATCGCTCGCCGATCCTGGCCTTCCTGCCACTGATCGGCGTGGGCTGGGTCCTGCAGATCGTCAATGCCCTGCTGGGCTTTGTGGGCAAGAGCGGAGTCGTCGGCATCAGTCAGCAGGCGACCTCGATCATGACCGTGCTGCTCTTTGGCGCCGGCACCGACTACTGTATCTTTATCGCCTCGCGCTTTCGTGAAGAGCTGGCCCACACTCAGGACAAGCACGAGGCCATGCGCAACACGATGCGCGCCGTCGGCGAGGCCATCACCTCCAGCGCCGGAACCGTCATCCTTGGCCTGCTGACGCTACTCTTCACCTTCATTGGCCTCTACTACAGCCTGGGGCCGGCCCTGATCATCGCTATCTTCGTCATGCTGCTGGCGGGACTCACGCTGGTTCCCGCCCTGCTCGTCTGGCCTGGGCGCGCCGCCTACTGGCCGTTTGTACCAAAATATGATCCCACGGTCCAACAGCAGGACGCGGAGGGAGATCTCAAGGGCTTCTGGGGACGCCTGGGACTGTGGACCGCGCGGCATCGCGTGCTGGCGGTGGTGGGCAGCACCATCTTCCTGGTCATCCTGGCGCTGGGCAATATCGGCTCGGTCCCGACCTTTAACTTCCTGACCTCCTTCCGCGAGACTACCGATTCCAGCACCGGCTACAACATCCTGCAGAAGCACTTCCCGGCCGGTACGCTGGCTCCTACCACGGTCCTGGTCAGACTCAGTGGCTCGGACGCCGACGCCTACAAGCACCTGGCCCAGATCGATGCCGTAACCGTCGCCGCTCAGAAGGCCAGCGGGGTCGCGCAGGTACAGGGACCCACGCGTCCGACTGGCAAAGATCCCCTGGTCGATCCGCAAAAGCTCCAGACCGCGATCGCGGCCCTGCCCGCGCAGGTACGCGACGCCATTCGCTCGGGCAAGCAACCTTCAATCCCGGCGCAGCCACCCGCCAGCGGCGGCAAATCACCCGGAACGGGACAACCGCCTACCAGCGGCAAACCTTCTACGGGACAACCACCTGCTGGTAAGCCCGGCATAGGACAGCCGCCTACTAATGGCAAGCCGCCTGTGACGGGACAGCCTCCGGCCTATACACCAGAGCAGCTACAGGCGATTGGCGCCTTCGCGGCCAGCACGCAGTATGTGTCACAGGACAACAGCACCTTCGAGCTGTCGGTCGTGCTCAAAGATGATCCATACTCTCTGTCGGCCATCAACAATATCGGACCCATCCGAGATAGCCTGAACAGGGCGCTCAGTCAGCAGTTCCCGGCTGGCAACGGACCACACGCCAATCTGTACCTGGCGGGACAGACATCACAGCTATCAGATACCCTGGCCTATAACCAGCATGACACTTATCTGGTGGTGCCGGCAGTCATCCTGCTGGTCGGTATCGTGCTGGCCCTGCTGCTGCGCAGCCTGATCGCGCCGCTCTACCTGCTGGCGGCGGTCACGCTCAACTTCCTGGCCTCGATCGGCGTCTGTGCCTTCTTCTTCGAGCGTGTCGAGGGACAGGACGGCTTCAACTACGCCATCCCCCTCTACACCTTCATCTTCCTGGTCGCCCTGGGCGCCGACTACACCATCTTCCTGATGTCGCGTGTCCGCGAGGAGGCCAAGCGGCGCGGCATCGAGAAAGGAGTTCCCTACGCCGTCTCGCGTACCGGTGGTGTCATCACCTCCGCCGGACTCATCCTGGCCGGCACCTTCGCGGTCCTGATGACGCTGCCCCTGAACATCCTCTTCCAGCTGGGCGCCTGTGTCGCCGTCGGCATCCTGCTCGACACCTTCGTGGTGCGCGGGCTGCTCGTCCCCGGCATCGTCCTGCTGCTCGGCAAATGGAACTGGTGGCCTGGCAGGCTGTAAGGAGTGTTCCGGCCTGGGTATACACAAAATAAAAAAAACATCGCAAGGGCGCCCGCGAGGGGCGCGCCTGCGATGGGTGTCTTAAGGCGAAAGCACCCGCAAGGGGCAATACATTCAACTTTAGAGCAAGCAACAAGAAAAACGACACATCGCCAGCGGAATATGGACCGTCCCTCGACCCGGTCATGTCCCCGTAGGCGGCATAGGATTGCGGCCTCTTCGATGCTGTATTTTTTCTGAAAAGCAGCAATCCGGCCTTGTGCATGCCGCTCTGTTGACGTACGATATGTCGGCTTCTGCACGGAGCAGGACCGCTTTCTCGATTTTTAGGAACGTATCGTACGTGAACGGGTGCGGCATGCACAAGGCCGGATTGCTGCCTGAACGGCACACCAACGTCTCGAAAAAGCCGCAATCCTATGCCGCCTACGGGGACATGATCGTGATCGGGGACCGCTCACATGCGTTCCTATGACGTTTCGGGTGCCCAAATGCTTCCCTTTTTTCGCTAAAGTTGAAAGTTTTGCTCGCGGGGGGCGCAGCTAGGGCTTTTGCTGATACTCTTCTATGTATACCTCGGTGTAACGCTCAAAGGTAGCTGGCCTGGGGAGTCCTGAACGTGCCTGGGCCTGCTGCACTTCCGGCCGTTGGGTAAATGCCTGCGCCCCTTCGGCCGATTCCCAAAGATTAATGGTAATCAAGCCTTCTGCCTGCCTGGCGGTAATACTCTTGATGGCCCCATATTCAGGTGCGATCTGGCGTACAACCGGGTCCATATATTCTTGCTTCCTCTGCAGCAGTTCATCCGGATCCCCGGAAAGTGTATGGATGGAAAGAAACGGCATTGTAAGATCCTATCTCCATTTCACAAGGTAACTCAACTGTAACTTATGGCCTTCAAATATAACATAGCTCGTATGTTCTAATCAAATCTTCTTCGTGCTTACTTCCCCACAAATACCTCTCTTGCTTCACCGTTGCCAGTCACGATTTACCACTTAACGGCCATACTTGCCCGGTGCCTGAGAGACGCGCCCGTGGACTTTGGCTTTGCTTTTTGAGGTTATCTGTTTGCCCGCCGGCGCGGTCTCCAGCAGGCGCCGGGCCAGTTTGACGGCCGCCTCAGCATCCTCAAGTTCGGACGCCTGGACCGTCACCTTTTTGCCATCTACCTCAACTGTAAAAGCTATACCCTGGGCATCCCCGTCTGGCTGCTTCTTCTGCACCTCCTTGAGATGCTTCAACAGCGAAACGATGCCTGTACAAACAGAGATCGTGGTGCCGGCAAACTGCACCCCCTCCTCGATCGCCGCACGCTGATCCCAGAGATAGGTGGCGGCACTCGTCAACTCTATCAACACATGAACGATAAAGGTATCAACGCCGCGCACCTGCTCGTCGCCATCGTACAGTACGGTATACTCGCTCCTCGGCAACGCTCTGATAAAGTTCTGACCAAGCCTGCTCACATTCAGTAAGCGCCACTCTTCTGCATTCTCGGGTTCCAGCTCAATGGTTATTGGAAAAGGAATTTTCGACGCCTCATCTTGTATCTCAGCCACAGACCGCTCCTTCTTACTTTTCCATTATTTATGGAACAACAGCCGTATTTCGACCCCAAAATCACATGTGATAGATCGGGAAAAGGATTATACGTCTTCTGCATGCACAATGTATAATGCCCATATAGAAAGAAACGCAAACAATGGCCCGATTACAAATGCTGAGATATTTGCTAACTTGCCCACCCCCACAGGCCAGTACATTCAACATAAGAACAAGGTGGGAAAGAGCCACCTCCGCGAAACGCTTCATGAAAATGTAAGAACGGTGCCATAACACGGAAATGTTCTCGTAGGCGGCATAGGATTGCGGCCTTATTAACACGCGGAATACCTGAAAAGCAGCAATCCGGCCTTGCGCATGCCGCTCTGTTGGCGTACGACCCGTTGGCTTGTACGCGGTGGTAGAGCAATGTCATCGTTGTGGTGGGGAACATCCCGTACGTGATCGGGTGCGGCATGCGCAAGGCCGGATTGCTGCTTTTCGAAGAAGGAACAGCGATGAACCGGCCGCAATCCTATGCCGCCTACGGGGGAACATGTTCGTGTCGAGGGACATTCCCATGCTCCACCGGAGGCCTATCGTATTTCTTTTTTACATTCCGTAATGTGAGCGTATTGAGGCCGGCACAACTTGAGACTAAGCGATAAAGCGAGCGAGGAACTGCTCGCAGCGATTGGTGTAGGTCGCGGGATCGGTGTCGTAGGCCAGGCCGTGGCCGGCATTGGGAACCACATACATTTCTTTGGGAGTCGGACAGGCCGCGTGGAGCTGGTGCACCATCGCGGTCGGCACAAAGGTGTCCTCTGCGCCATGGATAAACAGGATAGGGAGGCGGGTCTGCTGGACCTGCTTGAGGGCCGATGCCTCCTGAAAGAAGAAGCCGGAGCGCAGCTTGCAGACCAGGCTGGTCAGGGCCACAAAGGGGAAGGCGGGTACGTGATACATGCGCTTGCCCTGGTAGGCCAGGATATCGTAGGCCGAGGTGTAGGCGCAATCGGCCACTACGGCCTTGACCTGTGTGGGGAGCGGCTCACCGCTGGTCATCAGGACGGTCGCGCCTCCCATCGAGACGCCATGCAGCACGACCTGGATCTCCTCACCCAGTCGTTGCGTCAGCAGGTGAATCCACTTCACATAATCCAGGCGCTCATGCCAGCCAAAGCCGATATAGTTGCCCTCGCTCTCGCCGTGGCCGCGCGCATCGGGCATCAGCACATTATAGCCAAACTGCTCATGATACATCTGGGCAAACGGCCCCATATTCAATTTGGAGCTGCCCGTATAACCATGGGCCAGCACCACCGTCCTCGTCGTCGGTTGAGGAGCGGGCAGATAAAAAGCGCGCAGCAGCAGACCATCCCAGGACTTCATCTCGATGCGCTCGAACGGCTGCCGCTCCACCCAGGCGACGTCCTCGATCGGCAGGTCCGAAGTCTCGATCTGCTGCAGATCCGGATTGTCAATCAGGAAAGCCTTGGGTTGACGATAGACCCCCACGCGATAAAAATACAGACTGGAAGCCACCAGTAACAGCACCACCAGCACAACTATAACCATAACAACGATTCCAAAGATTGACATAAATGCCGCCGCTCCTTTAATTGAGACGAGTTACAATTTATTATTATTTATTGTTCTATAGTAAGATCAAAAAAATAAACGCTGGCAGTAGTATAATCCATCCATTCGTATATGTTCAACGGCACAGAAAAACGTCCCTACCCATCTTCAGAAGATGGATAGGGACGCCAATAGGCAGCGAGGGAGGCTCTCGCCATGAGCGAAAGGTTCGGTCATAGGTGCGCCCTTTACGGGCGCTTGCCGCTCTGCGGCTCCGTCCCCGAAACGTTTACGAACAAGCGGCTCCGTTGAGCGTGAAGGATGTCGGGTTGTTGTTGGTGGCACCGACGTTGGCGCTAAAGCCGATATCGGTATTGCCGCCAGCGGCGATGATGCCGTTATAGCTGACGTTGGTCACGGTCACAGACTGCCCCTGCTGGGTAAAGGTACCGTTCCAGCCGTTGGTAATCTGCTGATCGTTGGCGAAAGTCCACTTCAGGGTCCAGCCGTTGATGGCCGTCGAGCCGGTATTGGTGATGACGATATCGCCATTGTAGCCGCCAGACCACTGGTTGGTGATGCTATAGACTACTTTACAGCTGCCGCCTGCCGCCGGGGTACTGGTCGGCGTCGGCGTGGTACCCGGAGTCGGCGTCGCTGTCGTGCTGCTGGTGGAATAGGTCATCGTCACCTGCGAGATCTGTGGATCCCAGGCATTGGTGGCGTTGGTCGGGAAGACCATCTTGACGTAGCTGGTGCCCGCCGGCACGTTCAACGTATACTGGATATGCGTCCAGTTACCGCCCAGATTATTCGACTGAGCACTGGCCTGGGTATAGGTGCTGTTGTCGGGCGAGGTGTAGAACTGGAAGTCACTCACTCCAGTCTGACCGGGCCAGTAGTAGGTGTCGGCCACGAACTGCGTCATACCGGACTGCTTCCAGACGGCCCACTCGGCCGAGGTGGCGCTGCGCGTCAGGCGGGATAAGTCATTATTGAAGTAGGTGGTGTTGGTATTGTCAAAGGTCAGATTGCTGGAATGGGCGAAGATCTTGCTATAGTCATTCAAGGGATCAGTAACGGTTGCCCCACCTCCGCTACCACCGCCATTGCTCAAGGTAGCCAGGTGAGATTTGAAGCCCTGCCCATACGCGGTCGGGGTGCCGTTGAAATCGCTGATCAACGCGGGCGTGCCGGTGCAGCTATTGGTGTTCCAGGCCCAGCCCAGATAGCCGATGTTGTGGCTATCAAACCAGGGCATGATGCCGTTGATAAAACCGGAGGCGCAGTCGTACTCACCGATCTCACCGGCGATGACCGGGAATTTGGACTGGATCGGCGCCACGTTGCTGTCCAGACAGCTGGTGCTGATGCAGGCGTTGTTGGGATAGATATGGAACGAAGCGACCAGGTTGCTCTGCAGGTTGGATGGCAGCTGCTGCACCTGGTTCAGCCAGCCCGAGACATCGTTGGCGTACTGCAGGCCACCCAGCATAATGATGTTGGTCGCACCGGTGTTGCGCACGGTGCTGATCAGCGTCTTCATACCCGCCACCGCGAAAGCGGTATCGTTACAGGGACTACTGTTGGCGCCCGAGCTACCATTGAGCCAGCAAGACCAGCTATTGGTGTAGGGCTCGTTATACAGATCAAACATCACCGAAGAATTGTTCTTGAACGTGTTGGCAACCGAGGTCCAGAAGGCCGGGGCATGGTCCGCGTCCGGCATCGGCTGCTGGCCCAATGCCTGCTGACTACCGGGAGCGTTCCAGTGCAGCTCCAGAATCACGATCTGGTTATTCTGGTTGAGGAGATTCACATAATTGATGATGTCCTGCTGATACTTGGCGCTGGAGTCGCCATCAGATGGCTCACCATTGATGCCCAGCCAGCAATCCTCATTGAGAGGGACACGCACGATGCTGGTATTCCAGCTGGTCATCACACCTACCGACGTCTGGTCATAAGGGCCATCGAAGGTGCTACCTCCGCTCTTGACACATTGATACTGCGAACCCGAGCGGTCGACACCATGGGGAACGAGTACATTACCGCTCCCATCCTGGATCTGGCCGCCCACAACGTGCAGGCCGGTTGGAAGGCTCCCACTCGCCTTCACCGTGCGTGAAAAGGTGCTCAGGCTGAATGCCCCCAGGCACAGCGCCGCCAGCACCAGTACGCACGCAAAGCTAAAAATACGACGGTTCCTCGTCATAGCTCCTCCTGCTGGATACATACCAGCATCAGAACGATCTCCATAGATCGTCACCGAGAACGTAAAACCATTGCGCATCGCTACCAGTAGCGATGTCAGATAAAGAAGCGTAGGGCACCAGGACACACAAGCACCCTATTCATTGAAAAATGTAGCATATTCAATGAATAGGGTATAACATTACTGTTTATCATTGTCAATGCAATTATAGATTAAGCGTACTTTTTGTTCTGGAACTGGAAAAAAGTGAATACTTTATTTCAGTAACCGCCCCCGGCTGAATACTTTAACCATCGCTCACGCTCATCTGCCAGTGAGAGAAAGAGAATGTCTTTAAAAGAAACAGGAGTATGATATTCATGACTATGTGTGCGCACAGTATGCGTTGTTATTCACCCATCCCGAAACTCCCCCTTGATCGCATATCTGATAAGTCAAGCAGCATGCGCGTATTTCATTGAATCATGATATGTTTTCATTGAATTTCACCAGATCGGTGAGCTGGTAGACAACGAGAAATGTCCATCGTAGGTTCGGGCCTTGCGCCCGATTTCCCCTCCGCGCATGAAAGCATCCATCGTAGGTTCGGGCCTTGCGCCCGATTTCCCCTCCGCGCATGAAAGCATCCATCGTAGGTTCGGGCCTTGCGCCCGATTTCCCCCACATTCGATCATATGCCGGAAAATGTTTTTTTTAACCTTAACGTTCTTGGAGGAAAAATCGGGCGCAAGGCCCGAACCTACGATATTGCCTTCCTTGATACATAATCGAACGGGGGGAAATTGGATACAAGGCCGAACCTGCATCTCTCTTTTTGTAAAAAATGAATCGCACCTTTCAACATGTATTTTGGGGCCTAAGCATATCTTTATATGGTATAATTTCTCCGAATATACGATACATGCAAATGAATAGTTTTATAGATGATTCCAACTGAAAGCAGTATCGCGTGTTCAATTGCATGCACTATGACATATTATTTTATATTTGCATGCCAATGGATTAATCTGAATAAAGCAGAAAACAAGAGGGAAACATGCTTCAGCGCAACGCTCGTCTTCTGATCGGGCTCTCTGGCATCTTTGGCACCATCCTCCTCATACTGTACTTCGGCATCGGTTTCATGGTTGGCCTGGCGCAACTTGCTCCAAACTCCACCCAGGCCGAGGTAATACAGGCCGCGACCCATTATCATACGCTCTTATTCATGGGAACCTGGCTGCAGGCTACCGGCTCTCTGCTTTCCGTGATCTTTTTTCTCTCGCTGGTCCATCGAGCCAGGGCAAGCACCAGTCTGCCAGGCCTGCTCACTATCCTGGGCTCCACAACCCTGCTAGGGGTGGTCCTGATTGAAGGTGTGTTTACCATAGACATGGCGCAGGCGGCGGTGGATGGTCATCAAATGGCGTCGCTTACCAGCTTCGATGTCATGACAGTTTTTACCTACGCCTACCCGATCGCGCCCGCGCCGGTGATCTTCCTGGCCCTGGGAACCGTCATCCTCCGTTCACAGATCCTGCCACGCGCCTTGGGCACCGTTGCCATAGGTCTGGGGGTAGCCTTTGAGCTGGCGGGCATCATCAGTCTCTTCACCACGTCGCTCGTGACTCTGATTGTGCTCAGCCTGCAGGCAATATGGGTGCTCGTCGCCGCCATCGTCTGGCTCACCCGTGCCAGCGTCCCCGGCGCCGACACGGATAACCTTTCGTTACAGAGTAGCCAGGCATTGTGACGAACCAAAAGCCGCGTCTGGACGGCATCTGCACAGGCTTTATGAGAGCCAGTAAAACCATATGCTGGTGATTCTGATCAGATTATGGTATTACTTATAACACAGTCTGGTTGTGTTAATCGCGGGAGGCATAGATAAACGGATGGCAGCAGCGGCAGAGATACTAACCACGCGCCAGCTCAACCGTGCGTTGCTGGCGCGCCAGTTATTGCTCGTACGATCTTCACTATCGGCCAGCGCGGCCGTGGAACAACTGGTTGGGCTGCAGGCTCAGACCAGCAACGCGCCATACATCGGATTGTGGACGCGGCTGCAAGAATTCCAGCGTCAGGACCTCTCTGACCTCCTACAGCAGCGGCAGGCGGTGCGCGCCACCCTGATGCGCTCAACCCTGCATATCTTTACAGCAAAGGACTATCTGGATCTGCGTACAACCCTGCAGCCCGCGCTCACACGGGCGCTCGGCGCGTTCTTTGGTCAGCGCGCCAAGGGACTGGATATCGAGCAACTGGTCGCGGCGGCCCGCAACTACGTTGAAGAGCAGCCGCGCACCTTCACCGAGATCCGCGCCCTGCTGACAGGACTGGTTCCCAACGGCGATCCAGAAGCCATGGCCTACGTTGTGCGCACCCACCTGCCGCTCGTCCAGGTGCCACCGGGAGGCTTCTGGGGCAGCGCGGGGAGTCCCGCCCATGCTACAGCCAATAGCTGGC
The DNA here is from genome assembly GCF_003967515.1 of Dictyobacter aurantiacus. Classification (GTDB taxonomy): domain Bacteria; phylum Chloroflexota; class Ktedonobacteria; order Ktedonobacterales; family Ktedonobacteraceae; genus Dictyobacter; species Dictyobacter aurantiacus. The sequence continues at coordinate 503,351 of NZ_BIFQ01000002.1, forward strand.
TGGGACAGCCTCTGAACTCTGAAGAGAAGCTGGCGGACCTGACCAGACGCTACCTGGCCGCCTTCGGACCCGCCAGCGTCCGCGATCTTCAAGCCTGGTCGGGACTGGTGCGTCTACAGGGGAACGTTGAAAAGCTGAAACCAGGGCTGCGCGTCTATCGCTCTCAGCAGGGACAGGAGCTTTTTGACCTGCCAGATCAATCCTTACCTCCGGCCGATATTGAGGCGCTACCACGCTTCCTGCCCGAATACGACAACCTCATCCTCTCACACTACAGTCGCGAACGTATCGTGCCCGAGGAATATCGCTCACTCGTGTACCTCTCCGCTGGTCGCGTACGCGCCACCTTCCTGCTCGATGGCTTCGTGAGCGGAACCTGGAAAACTGAAAAGAGCGGCAAAAGCGCCACGCTGATCATCGAGCCATTTCAGCCATTGTCGGCAGACAACCAGCTAGCCCTTGAAGCAGAAGGCAACCGCCTGCTCCGCTTCATCTTCGACGACGCCGAAACCCACAACATCAACATACATCACCCGCCATCGTAAAATCCCCCCGGCCCGTAGGTGCCAGGCTTGCCCCGGCTTTGTCGCGCAGCGGCCCCGTCCCCGGCCGCACTTCCCGCGAAGGATGGACACATCCCCTCACATGATCATGTCCCCGTAGGCGGCATAGGATTGCGGCTTCTTCGGTCCTGTATTGCTTCTGAAAAGCAGCAATCCGGCCTTGTGCATGCCGCATCCGTTCACGTACGATACCGTCCCTAAAAAGCGAGAAAAGCGATCATATAACCATGCACAAGCCAGCATGTCGTACGTCAACAGAGCGGCATGCGCAAGGCCGGATTGCTGCATTTTTCGTGCTCCAGGCGTGTCTGTCAGGCCGCAATCCTATGCCGCCTACGGGGACATGATCGTATGAGGGGACCATTCACATGCGTTCCTCTGACGTTTCGGGTTCCCAAAGACGTCCGTTCCCTTTTTTCTCAATAACCGAGATTCTCAGCCATAGGCAGAAAACAAATACAGAGCCATATTGCAGAGGCCTTTTCTGTGATGGTGCAGCGCTGTATTTTGTTGATATCTGAGACACCGGAGGCGAAAAAATATATGGAATCGTCCTTTGAGAGCAGAGCATCAGACTCCCCCTATATAGAAGCGGTCTGGCGCGACCACGCTGGTAGCGATTACGCCCCGATCTGCCCGGCCTCGGGCCACTGGCATCTCCTGTTCATGAAGCGGAACGGCAAGCCCATCGTCTCGATCGAGGGTCCCTTGACCAGATCAAAATCTGTCAGACAGGACGAAGGGACCGAATGGTTTGGCGTCACGTTTAAGCTCGGCACCTTTCTGACCGCCATACCCACCAGTGCTCTGCCAGATGCACAGACCATCCTGCCCCTCGTCATAAAAACATCATTCGAGCTGGCCGGGTCGCGCTGGCAGCTGCCCGACTACGATAATGTCGAGACGTTTGTGGAGCGGCTGGTGCGCGAACATCTGTTAGTCTCCGATCCGCTCGTCAAAACGGTCCTGGCCGGGCAACCGTCAGAGGTATCGGAGCGCACGGTGCGGCGTCGTTTTTTAAATGCCACGGGCCTGGCACCCAAAACGATCGAGCAGATCGCACGCGCTAACCAGGCGGCCGCGCTGCTCGAACAGGGGGTCTCGCTCCTCGATGCGACCTATCAGGCAGGCTACGCCGATCAGCCACACATGACGCGCTCACTCAAGCACTTCATCGGCTACACGCCCTCCCAGATCGCGCAGGCCAGAAAATTGGAATAGCACCGGGATGTCCGTTTTATTCAAGACTCGATCCTTTTGTTGAGCTATGATGGGATTGTTGAAGACACATAACAGTCGCGCTTTTGCCGATAAAAGGAGAAGATCAAATGAGGAACGTTATTGCATTTATGCATGTCTCGCTCGATGGCTTTATCGCTGGACCCAATGGAGAATTAGAGTGGGCGATCGTGGACGAGGAAGTGAACCCCTATATTGATGAGCAGATCAGGAAAGCGGACACGGCGCTCTATGGACGCACCACCTATCATATGATGTACAACTACTGGCCAACGGTGCTGACCGATCCCGCTGCAGATCCACGCGACCTCGCGCATGCACGCTGGGTCGACAACGTCTCAAAAATTGTATTCTCAACGACGCTCACCCAGGCCGACTGGAAAAATACACGCGTCGTGAAGGATCACATTCCCGAGGAGATCGCCGAGCTTAAACGCCAGCCTGGTGGCGACATCATGATCTTCGGCAGCCCCGGCCTGACGCACTCATTCATGCAGATGGATCTGATCGATGACTATAAACTCTTTCTCAATCCGATCCTCATCGGCGGCGGCATCCCACTCTTCCAGGACCTGGCGGCCTGGACGAAGCTGAAGCTGGCCGAGACAAAGACGTTCCAGAATGGCGTGGTGGGGCTGCACTACCAGACGATCAGACAATAATCCGGGACTGTGCAAGCTTTTGCTGCTGAAGGCATTTAGAAGATGTGATGTGCCAAAGGTTTTATACGAATGCCAACACGATTGATATGATGGAATATACGTTTCAATTCCAAGGAGAAGCTTATGAGCCAGAATACCATGAAGCGTCTTTATCTGATGCAGGTTGGGTCCATGCCGCACTACCAGATTCCGATTGTGTGCTATCTGGTGCAAACGGGTGACGGCAAGAATATCCTGATTGACAGTGGTCTACCAGAGAGTATGCCTGAAGGAGAAGCGGAGTTCGAGAATGGGCGAGACGTGATTGAGCAATTGGCGAGCATTGGCTTAAAACCGGATGACATTGATACCGTCATTTCGACGCATTATGATATCGACCATGCCGGCAGACACGCGGCATTTACGAAGGCGCACTATGTTGTTCAGCGTGTGCATCATTTGGATGCGGCGAGCAACCCACGCTTTGCTGCCAATCGACCCCAATGGGATCAGCCAATGGAGCGCATTCAGCTGGTGGACGGGGACACGGAACTGCTGCCAGGGCTGGAGCTGATTGAGACGAGCGGGCATGTGCCGGGACATCAATCGGTGCTGGTACGGCAGCCAAAAACGGGGGCGATTTTATTGCCGATTGACGCTGTACCCTTCGGTGCGGGCTTTACCCGTGACGAGCAGAACGACGCTAGCAATCCGGACGCCGCAGCGACCCGCGCCAGCACGATAAAACTGCTTGATCTGGTCGAACAGGAGCATATCGGGCTGGTGATCTTCGGTCATGACCAGGAGCAGTGGAAAGGGCTAAAAACGCTGCCGGAGTATTACGAGTAAGGATGCAAACCCCCTTTTCCCCGTTCGAAATACCGATCAAGAAAGGGATCCGGAATGCCCCCGAAAACCAGAACGCCCATGTAGAGTCGACCCTCGAGGTCGACCGGGCTGCCAGCGCCAGCGACGGCAGCCCCTGTACCCCCACGACACGGCAGCCCCTGACTTCCACGCCGGCCCACGTCGTCCCCATCCGCAACGTTGCGCAGGCGCACCCAAAGACGAACGTTCCTTGCCGGGTACCACGTGGGGCGAGATGTTATCCCCGAAAAGGTGGCTGACTTATACATAACAAATTTATATAAATATGTGATATAATCAGGCCATGACAGATAATTATACTGATCCTGATTTGAATGTCGGTGACCTGACAACCATCATCGAAGAATTTACGACCATCTTTATTCGCCTGCCCTCGGTTGAGAAGCTGAGCTTCACCACGCTATCGGTGCTGCATACACTCTCGCGCAAGGGTCCTATGCGGCTGACCGCGCTGACGGCAACGGAGCAGATGTCGCAGCCGGCGATCACGCAGATCGTGAGACGACTCGAACAGGACGGCCTGGTTGAACGACGAGCCGATCCCGGTGATGCGCGCGCGGTGCTGATACAACTTACTCCACGGGGAGCGCAGATCATCGATGTACGCCGCGATGCGCGTGTGAGGCAGCTCAACAGCTTGCTCGATCGCCTATCCAAGGAAGAACGTAAGGCCATCGCGGCCGCTGTGCCAGCGCTGGCCCATGCCATCGAACTGGGAAGGAAGGCGGAGCTCCCATTGCATCCGCGCCCATCCAGCACCGTCGAGCAGTACACGGAACGCCCACAGGAAAAGGAGTAATTTATGTACGGAAGCCAGGACAGGGCCTCGCGGACGGGTCCCGCGTCTCCCTTTCAACCCATATCAATCCACGTTTCGGATGAGCAGCTTTCGGACCTGCGCGCGCGCTTGCGGCACACCCGCTGGCCGCTAGGCGTGGGCAATGACGACTGGTATTACGGTGTCAATCGGGCATACCTTGAGGAGCTGGTTGACTACTGGCTCAATGTCTACGACTGGCGCGCGGCGGAGGCGGCCATCAACCGCTACGAGCATTACCGGGTGTACGTCGATGGTGTTCCTGTGCATTTCATGCGCAAAGCTGGCGTCGGACCAAACCCGGTTCCGCTAATCCTGTCGCATGGCTGGCCCTGGACCTTCTGGCACTGGTCAAAGGTCATCGATCCCCTCGCGGACCCTGCCGCATTCGGTGGAGATCCCACAGACGCGTTCGACGTCATCGTCCCCTCGCTGCCCGGCTTCGGCTTCTCCACCCCCCTGCCCGACCACCCGGACATGAACTTCTGGAAGGTGGCCGATCTCTGGCATACCCTCATGACGAGCACCCTTGGTTACGGAAAGTACGCCGCCGCCGGCTGCGATATCGGGGCCCTGGTCAGCGGTCAGCTAGGACACAAATACGCCGGCGAGCTGTACGCGATCCATATCGGCTCCGCCCAGAAGCTAACCATGTTCAACGGGGATCGCGGATGGGACCTCAGCGGCGGCCAGCCCATTCCAGAGGATGTCCCCAAGCACATTCAAGCCAGGATCATAGAGCTCGATCGGCGTTTCGCGTCCCACCTGGCCGTGCATGTGCTCGATCCGAGTACCCTGGCCTACGGACTCAGCGACTCCCCGGTGGGGATGCTCGCCTGGATGCTGGAGCGCTGGGTAAAATGGAGCGATAACGATGGCAATATTGAGAACGTCTTCTCGAAAGACGATCTCCTCACGCACGCCATGATCTACTGGGTCAATAACGCCAGCGAAACCTCTATACGCATGTACGCGAATGCCAACCGCTATCCGTGGACACCTTCCCACGAGCGCTGGCCGGTCATTGAAGCACCCACCGGCATCACCCTGATGGGCTATGAAAACCCGCCCGGCGTCTCCACCGAGAATCGTGTCCAGCAGTTCCTGAGCAGCGACCGGGGCGCCTGGTACAACCACGTGAACGTGACCGTCCACGAACGCGGCGGCCACTTCATCCCCTGGGAGATCCCGCAGGGCTGGATCGGCGATCTGCGTCGCACCTTCCGTCAGTATCGCTAACCCTGCGAGAGCAGATAGGAAGGCATACAAGCAGATCAGGCTCTGGCCCACGCCTCGGCGACATCAAGCATCTGCCGGCCTTTCTGCTCCTGTCCCACCTGTGTGAGGAAGAGCCCGGTGGACATAGATTGAATAAAGCCCCATTGCCAGATAGGCTGCGCCTCTACACCAGTGAGCTGACTGAGATAGTCGCACCTTTCACGGCCCAGCCTCACCGGGTCGGGGATCAGTTCATCGGTCCACTCTCTCATCAGAACTCCAAGGTCGTACGCCTTTTCGGTAATCAGCCCATCAGGATCAATAAACTTGAACGCGGATGGAGATTGAGGACTCGGGGTGAGAGTCTGGAGCGTGTTGCAATTGTGGGCGTCGCCGTGCACCATCACGGCGGTGCCGGGATCGAAGGCGCTGGCACGGCTCTGTGCATATGCAAGCGCCCGGTCAACCGCCCGCTGAGAGCAGGGCCGACCCAGCTCTTCCCACAGATCAAGGATAAATTTCGAGAACCACGGACCCGAGCTGGCTCCAGAGAACAGTGGTGAGCCAGGCGCAACCGGCCTCCAGGATTCCTTGAGGATCGCGCAGATGATCTCGATCTGAACGCTGGTAGAATAACCTACATCTTTCAACGGCATACCCAGTGCTTCCAGCAAGAGCGCTCGACGAGCGAGATCCGAACGCAACAGCCGCGCGTATCCATGGCCGTCCGCGATGGTCAGCGCGGTGATCTGACGGACGGGCCCCATGTTCCCATCGCGTTCAGGGATGGGCACTTTCAAGACGACCGGTACGCCCTCGCTGGTTCTGGCCCGGGCCACATACGCCTCGGAACCACCTTCCAGGGTAGCGTCCACCGTTATCTGCCACGCCTGCTCAAGTTCCCCAACCAGTTCAGGCAACCCGGCCAGCCACTTCACGCCCTCCGCGCCCAGCACCGCAACCTTCTTGCGCACAGGATCGGGAACAAAAATATTTCGCTGCCTCATCTTACCTGTCCTCTACTTATAATGATCTAGAAACTCATTGTACGGCAATGCACCCGCGATCACAAGTTTTTTTAGCGTTTCCGCTTTTGCTTTCTTGTTTTAGAAACAGCAACTATATCTTCTTGCATTTTGCAAGCAATCTCGTGGAAAGATGCGATCGTTCTGTGAGAGCAGCTATGCGTGGAAGATGCGCTAAATCTCAACCATGTATAAAGATAAAAGAAATCAGGTAAAAGGAGGGAAGCAATGAGCCGACAAATACTTTTCATTCATGGTGCTGGTCATAAAGACCAGCCTTCAGGCAGTGGGAAGCTGATTTCCTACCTACAAAAGCGGTTGGGGAACGACTACGAAGTTCGGGCACCAGACATGCCTGATCCTTATCATCCCACTTATCAAGCCTGGGGAGACCAGATTGAGCAAGAACTAGGCAAGCTTGATGCTGATGCCTTGCTCGTCGGGCACTCTCTAGGTGGTTCAATGTTGCTTAAATACCTGGCGCAAGGGACCTACCAGAGACCAATTGCCGGACTGTTTCTGGTGTCTGTGCCCTACTGGGGGAAGCGGGATTGGGAACTTGAGTATGCCGTGCCAGATAATTTTGCTTCACGCCTCCCCCCCATTCGGCACCTCTTCCTGTATCATAGTCGTTCTGATGAGGTAGTCCCGTTTTCTTCTCTCAGGCGCTATCAAGAAAAGCTGCCCCAGGCCACGGTACGTGTGCTCGATGGGAAGGAACATTCCTTCACAGAAGGGTTACCTCTGCTTGCTCAAGACATCAAGCAATCATCATCCAGCGTCTAGCTCAATCAAGCGTAGACGGACCTCGTTTTTGTCTTCAACGATCACACAGGGCATCACGAAACGCCCATCGAGGCACAAAACGCCCATTGAAATCCGAAACGTCCCTTAAAAAAGGAAATGCCCCTGTAGGGGCGTCCCTTGAGGTCGCCCGGGCTGCCAGCGACAGCGACGGCAGCCCACGTACCCGGCCGGTTCAGCTTCCCCCCGGCTTCCACGCTCGCCCCACGTCGTACCTCCACACCACCGTACCACACACGAACCCAAAAGCGAACGTTTCTCGCGCTATACTCCCACAGTCTCTCCAGACACCTCCTGGCGCTTGAGCATCATCCCGCCCAGCGTGAGCAGGGCCAGAACACCGGAGAGGAAGTAGACGCTGCCCTGGATATTAAGCAAGAGCACGGGACCCAGGCGATCACCCAGCAGGCCGGCCAGGATCATGCCGATAAGTTGCATCAGCGCCATCATGGCCTGGGTCGCGCCAAAGACACGTCCGCGCAGGCGATCCTCAACCAGTATCTGGTTCAGGGTCTGTCTGCTGGCCTGCATGCCGGCGGCTGGAATACCTACCAGCACAAAGAGCACGCCAACCAGCACCACACCTCCCTTGACGAACAGTGGCAGGTCAATAATTAGTAGATCGATGAAGCCGAAGATGCAGGTACACACACCGAGCAGGCGCGCCGGAGCGGCACGTGTGCCAAACTGTCCCATCACCAGGCCACCCAGCAGACTGCCAACGGCCTGGATGCCGAGCAGTACTCCGTAGGCAGTTGCTCCTCCGTTCAACACCAGCTTCACAAAGATCACCAGCATAATGCCAAAGACCCCCTCCCCCAGGCATTGAGCCGCCAGCATCACGAACAGCACGCGCAGAGGCGGCCGCCGCCAGATCACTCGTATACCATCCAGCCATTCAGCACCCAGCGTGCGCCAGTCCGGCAACCGCGCGGACACCTTCTCGGCGGCCAGTCGCTCAGCGGCGATCTCCGCCTGCGCCTGGGACGGCATCTTCATCAACATGAGCATAGCCACGACAAAGAGAAAAGAGACGAGATCGATTCCGATGGTGGTATACAGACCAAACAGGCCGAAGAGGATACCACCCAGCGCGCCACCGGCCAGGCGTGAGACACTTGTCCCCACGGCGTTGAGCGCGTTAGCCGTGACCAGTCGCTCCTCACTGACCAGGAGGGGAACCAGCGCGTTTTCCGCCGGCAAGATAAATTGCGAGACGATGGCTTCAAAGAAGAGCACCGGGTAGAGTATCCAGAACGAGCTCTTGTCGTGCATGAGCAGCAGGGGCAGCAGGCCCAGCGCCATCAGCAGGTTGCCGATCAGCATGGTGCGCCGGCGATCCCAGCGGTCCACAAAGACGCCTGCCAGCGAGCCTAACAGGATATTGGGCCCAAAGGAGACGAGAAAAAGAATGCTGGTAGCCAGGGCTGAACCGGTAAGCTGATAGACATACACCGGCAAGCCAACCTGCAGCAGCCAGTCGCCAATCTGTGAGATCATGCCGCCAAACCAGAGCAAAGCAAAATTGCGCTGGCGTAGAACCGTAAACATCATCATCAAACCTCTTCTTTAAAAAGATTGGGAAAAACAGACACAGAGGAGCCAGGGACCAGTAGCTACAGACCCTTTGTGAAGCGCAAGGAGTGGAAAAAAGCTTCGGCTAGCAGGTTGTTTCGTGGATGCCCAGCACCTTCAGCGTATCGCGCTGGTAGACCACGTCGAGCCGGGCGGAATCACCCGCACTCTGGAAGCCACTGAGCAAGGCAGGCTGGCCCGCGTAGTCGATGTCGCGCTCGGGCAGCCAGAACACGCGACCATGCTGACGCCAGAACTGCTGCGCCTCGGGGAGATCGATGGTCAGGTGAGGCAACGGGTTGCACTCTTCATATCCACAATGATCGCAGTGCAGAAAGACTCCATGATAACCATCATCGCCATATTGGTAGTTGAAAGCGTCCGGCATATCCTGGGGGTGCACGATGCGCCCCTCGCAGGGCTGTCCGCACATCAAACAGAGGGTCTTGCCAGCATTAATCGCCGACCAGTAGAACGTACTCAAGGCGGCTAGCTGGCGATTGAGGATAGAGCGAGGGCTGCGCAAACCCTCCCAGATCAGGGATTGTGAGTGTCCGGCAATATGCCAGCAACCGGGACAGGTGAAGCCGGTCGCCCCGCTGGCAGGCTCATAATACTTGATCAACCTGTGCTTATTGCACATGGGACACCAGATGCGCGTCTCCTGTTCACCTCTCTGCTGTTCGCCCGCTCGTTGCGGATCAATCAGGCCGTAGGTCATGGCCTCGGTCTGCAGTTCCGTCTCCATCACGCGCCGCAGAGCCAGCTTACCGCGATAGAGGCGCTGCACCAGCGCGTCCTCGCTCAATCCAAGGCGATCCGCTATTTCGGCGTGCGTGGATTCATGGATGTAGCGCTCGATCAGCACCGCACGCGTCGTGGGCGGAAGCAGAGCCAGAGCACGATCCAGCAGCTGCGCCAGTTCGCCGCGTTCCAACTCGATCTCCAGATCATAGGTGTCAGAAGAGGGAAGGTCATCCAGATCCAGCCGGTCCGGCTCGTCCACGGTGGAAAAGGTGTACTGCGTCAGGTGAGCCAGGTCGCGACCATGGCTGCGCCCCCAGCGCAGGCAGACATTGCGCGCGATCGCCGATAGCCATTTCGCCCGCTGCGTCGCGCTATCAAGATCTTCAGCCGCAAACTTGTGCCGATTGCGCCACGCTTCCAACAGCGTCTCCTGCGCCAGGTCTTCGGCGGCGCCAGGATTGCCGGTCAGATAGGCGCAGAGCCGTACCAGGCGAGCGCGCTCCTCCGACAGCAGATCCATAAACGAGCTATCGGATGATTGCGAACTGATGTTAGATTTTCCTTGCGCTAGCATGATGTACCTTCTTTACTCCTCAACAATATAGCATTTTTTCGCAGCGTGCGTCTGCTACAGATGCTTATCGCATGCCAGCGCGAAAACCTGACACGTTTTTTTGGATCTTTTGCCATCTGAACAAAAATCACGATCTATGCTCAAGCGGCTCTGTCCATCTGGCGCATGACGGGGTTGACGAGGAGCGAGAGGGTGGTGAGCAGGTAGAGGGCGCCCATGATCAGAAGGGTCGGTGAGAGGCCGATCCAGCTGACGACGAAGCCGCTGATAAAGGTGCCGAGTGGGATACCCGCCAGCGTGCCGGCGCTCATGGTGCCGAAGACGCGGGCGCGCATCCCCACCGGGAGCCGCTCCTGCATGACGGTGCCGATAATCGGATTGACGGCGGAGATGGCGAGCCCGGCGATGATCTGCCAGCCGATGAGCACGGGCAGAATCGGCCAGAGCAGGAAGATCCAGAAACTGAGGGCGCCACCAATCGTGTAGCCGATGCCATAGGTGAGGCGGCGCGGCAGGCGGTGCCCAATGACGCTGAAGATCAGGGTACCAACGAAGGCCGCACCACCCAGGGCCGCCACAATCAGGCCAAAGGGGATGGCGCTATTAAAGACGTGCTTGATATAGGCCGGCTCGACCACCGAGAAGAACGCGCCATCGATCAGGTTGGTAATCAGGATCACGACCACCAGTGAGCAGATCAGGCCATCATGTCGGATGAAGCGCACGCCCTCCCAGAGCCGCTGCAGGTATCGCTGCTCGCCAGCTGTGGCATCATCTGGCATCACCACGGCAACATCTGGCACCAGGCAACCAATGAGCAGGGCCGAGATCAGGAACGAAGCGGCATCCAGCCACAGCAGATTGCTGGTCCCGATGATCACAATCAACACACCCGCCAGCGGCGCCCCGATCAGTCCCGAGACGCGGTTGATGCCGTCGCTGAAGGCATTGGCGCGCTCCAGGCGCAACCCGGCCAGCGCGGCCAGCTCAGGGACCATCGAGCGGCGCGCCGTCGCGCCAGGCGACTTGAGCAGGCCACCGAGAAAGACCAGGGTCAGCAGTTGCCAGAGGGCCAGCCCGCCTGTATGGTAGAGCAGAGGGATCAGCATAACGGTAATGCCGCTGGCGATATCGCCATACACGCTGGTGCGTCTGTATCCCAGACGATCGACCAGCGCGCTACCAAAGAAGGCCGAGAAGACCGCAGGCAGGGTGGCGAAAAAAGCGGTAATGCCGGTCTGCGTCACGCTACCGGTTGTCTGCAAAACGAACCAGGGGATCGCCAGCATTGTAAACATATCGCCAACAAAAGAGATGGCGCTGCCGATGTAAAACGCCAGCATGGGAAGCCGCTGGCCGGGGATGGGCTCGGGGTGCGTCTGTTGAGGCATCTCTACATCATTCATGATCGTCCTCCCCATAGACGGCCAGCAGGCGATAGGTGGCGGCATCCGAGATCACCGTGAACACGGCCGTATCGGTGACGCTCTCAAAGCGCGAGAGCAGCGCGGGTCGGCCCGCCACCTCGATCTCCTGCCGTGGCAGAGTGCGCAGCCGGGGATGGGCGCGCATAAATTTCTGTCCCTGCGGCGTCTGCAGGACCAGCCCTTCCAACGTGGTGATGCTGGCGGAGCCGCACTGTGCGCAGGGAACGAGCACCACGTTCTCAAAACGGTAGCGGCTCCACATCTGCATCTCCTCCCTGGCACGCAACCAGTTTGGAAATTGCTCCGGAGTAGTAATCAAGGCACGAATCGTGGCTCCGCAGTATTCACAGATCGTCGTTCCCTGCTCCAGCGCGCCGCGATAATAGCGATCGCACCAGGCAGCCAGCCGCGCATAGAGCGGCTTGTAGCTGTGAATCCCCTTGAGCGCCGCTAGATGATTGTGATTAAACAGCTCATCGGGATCGGGATGGCAGGTGGGACACTTGAGCAGCAGGCGTCCCTCGCTCGGCGTGCGCTTGCCCAGCAGGCGCTGCTGGCCGCAGCTGTGGCACCAGATCGGCGTGCGCTCCCAGTCGTCAGCGGCCGTCCGCTGATGATACGGCAGCATCTCCTGCCGCAGTTCATGGGTGAAGAGGCGACGCAGAAAAAGCCTGCCGCGCTGCAGACGCATCGCCAGCGCGCCAGAGCTGGTATGCAGGCGGACCGCGATCTCGGACAGGGGTGACTCTTCGATATAATGCTGGATCAGTACCGTCCGCGTCTCCTCCGGCAGCAGAGCCAGAGCGCGATCCAGCAGGTCCGCCAGCTCTTTGCGCTCCAGCTCGACCTCGATATCCACCTCCTCAACCAGCAGATCATCTTCCTGATCCACGGCATGAGAGGAGAGCAGGTAGGCCGTGTCGCGCCTTTGAGAGCGCAGCCAGTGCAGGCAGAGGTTGCGCGCGATCCCAAACAGCCATTGCTCGCGCCGATCCGTGTCGCGCAGCTTATCAGCGTCGCGCCAGGCCGTCAACAGCGTCTCCTGCGCCAGGTCCTCCGCCACCTCAATGTCCCGCGTCACGTGCGCGCAATAATGGACCACCCGCCGTCGCTCCTCCGCGGACGCGAAACCCTCATTTATGTGCTCTCTACCCTGTCTCAACATAGATATCTTTCTCACTTACTTCACACAGTTATCGATCACCGTCAATAATATGTTCCACAGAACCAGCAGAATATCACGCATTTTTTCATGGATTTGTTGAGACGATATAAAATACCCGTAACGATTATCTTGTTACCTTTCTTTTTTGCTTCATATGAAGGGTTATGTAAATATGCTATACTCAAGACTACTCCATTATGAATAGAGAAGAGGAAGAAAGTGAGTCAGGAAGCATTATCGCCCGCTGCTCTGGGGTTTCTACGCGCGGCTGTGGTGGCACCAGAGTTGCAGGTAGCAAATATTCGTTTTAATACCCGGATCATTATTGAGAGCCTGCGACAGGCGGCGGCACGTGGCTGCCGCCTGGCCTTATTTCCTGAGCTGTGCATCACCGGCTACAGCTGCGCGGACCTGTTCTATCAATCTCTCTTACAGCAGCAGGCCAGAGAGGCGCTGCTGGAGATCGCTGAGGCGGCCGGCGACGCGCAGATCGCGGCGGTCGTGGGCCTGCCCATTGAGCTCGGTGGTAAACTCTACAACTGCGCTGCGCTCGTCAGCGAGCATGTGGTCCAGGGGATCGTGCCCAAGACCTATCTACCAACCAATAACGAATACTATGAGGAGCGCTGGTTCACATCGGGCAAAGATTGTCCGCTGCAGATCATCCAGTTCGCCAACCAGACGATTCCCTTTGGCACCGATCTCCTCTTTTCCGCACTCAACTTTCCAGGCTGCATGCTGGGGATCGAGGTTTGCGAGGACCTATGGGCCGTACAACCGCCCAGCGGGAATATGGCGCTGGCGGGCGCGACGGTCCTGCTCAACACTTCGGCCAGCGATGAGGTGCTGGGCAAGGCCGACTACCGGCGCGGCCTGGTACAACAACAGGCGGCGCGCTGTCTGGCCGCCTACCTCTACGCGGGCGCGAGCGCCAACGAATCGACGACCGACATCGTCTTCTCCGGCCACTGCATGATCAGCGAGAACGGCAACATGCTGGCCGAAACGGAGCGCTTCCAGTTCTCGACACAGATGGCGGTGGCGGATATCGATGTGCAGCGCATGAATCATGAGCGCCTGCGCAACAGCAGCTTCTCGGCCGCCTCGCCCAATCAATCATACCGCAATATCCAGTTCAATCTGCCAGGTGGAGCCGCGAGCAGCGAGGAGGAGCAGAAGTTGCTGCGGCCAGATCTCTCGCCGACCCCCTTTGTACCGGCCAACCCAGCGCAGCGCGCCAGGCACTGCCAGGAGATCTTCCACCTGCAGTCCGTGGGACTGGCTAAACGGCTCAAGCACACGGGCCTCACAAAGGTTACGCTGGGACTCTCCGGCGGTCTGGACTCGACGCTGGCGCTGCTGGTCACGCAGCAGGCCTTCGAGATGCTCAATCTAAAGCGGGAGGGGATCGTCGCCATCACCATGCCCGGCTTCGGCACCAGCAGCCGCACGCTGAAGAACGCCGAGCAGCTGGCGAAATCACTGGGCATCACTCTGCAGCAGATTCCCATCAAAGAAGCGGTTCTGCAGCACTTCAAAGACATCGGTCACGATCCCAAAGTCCACGACATCACCTATGAGAACGCGCAGGCACGCGAACGCACACAGATCCTGATGGACGTGGCTAATCAGGTCGGCGGCCTGATGGTAGGGACTGGCGACCTCTCCGAGTCGGCGCTGGGCTGGTGCACCTACAACGCCGACCACATGTCCATGTACCACGTCAACATCGGCGTCCCCAAAACGCTGGTACGCTACCTGATCGAGTGGAGCGCCGACAGCGTCTACAGCGGCGCCACGTCCGACGTCCTGAAGGATATCAGCGCCACGCCCATCAGTCCCGAGCTGCTGCCGCTGGGCGAGAACGACGCGCTAGTGCAGCAGACCGAGGCCACCATCGGACCCTACGTCCTGCACGACTTCTTCCTCTTCTACGCTGTGCGCCACTCATTCGCGCCGCGCAAGATCTACTGGCTTGCCTGCCAGGTCTTCAAGGGCCATCACACCCCCCAAGAGATCCGCGACTGGCTGCGCACCTTCTATAAGCGCTTCTTCGCCTCGCAGTTCAAGCGTTCGGCCATGCCCGACGGACCCAAAGTCGGCTCGGTCGCGCTCTCCCCGCGCGGCGATTGGCGCATGCCCAGCGACGCCAGCAGCGCCCTATGGATACAAGAAATCGACGCCCTCCCGTCGTAGGTGCGCCCCTTGCGGGCAATACGTTCAACTTTAGCGAAAAAAGGGAAGCATTGGGGAACCCGAAACGTCATAGGAATGCATGTGAGCGGTCCCCGATCACGATCATGTCCCCGTAGGCGGCCGTAGTTGCCGGGCTTGCCCCGGCTTTGCGGCTTTCTCGAGCCGTTGGTGTGCCGTTCAGGCAGCAATCCGGCCTTGTGCATGCCGCACCCGTTCACGTACGATATCGTTCCTAAAAAGCGAGAAAATTGGTCCTGCCTCGTGCGGAAACCGGCATATCATACGTCAACAGAGCGGCATGCACAAGGCCGGATTGCTGCTTTTCAGAAAAAATACAGCATCAAAGAGGCCGCAATCCTATGCCGCCTACGGGGGACATGAACGGGTCGAGACTCCATGGCTAACTGGTCAATTAATCGTGTGATCGCACTGGTGATCGGTATCATCTTCCTTATTCTGGGTATCGTGGGTTTTGTGACCCCACCCGAGAACAGCACCGGTGTACAGGCCACCTTCGGCATCTTCGATTCCGATACGATTCATAATATTCTGTATGTCGTCACAGGTCTGCTGGGTATCGCGTCGGCCTTCACCGGCTATGAGCGCCACTTCAATCAGATCTTTGGCATCGTCTATGTCTTACTGGCCCTGCTCGGCCTGATCCCACAACTCTACTTCCCGGCCGGATCGTATGGCGACGATAAAGGCCTGTTCCTGGGTCTGACCCACCTGAACGCTGGTGACCACATCCTGCACCTGATTACTGGCTTGATCGCAGCCGCCGTCGGCTTCTTCGCCAAGGGTACGCTAAGAAATCCAGGCCCCAACGCACGTGCCCGCCACAGCTTATAACCGATACATAAATCAAAACGCTAAAGACCGGACGCCTTGATTTGATCACAAGGAGCCCGGTCTTTCTAGTTGCTTGCCCGGCGTTTCACATAATGATGGCGCGAGCGATTATTCTTCCAGTCCAGCGAAGACCTGGAGCCAGAAGGGGTACGAGGCCGCGTATTCCCAGCGCTCGGCGGGAGCAAGACTCGCGATCAGACGTCCCCAGGTAAGGGCGCGACAGAGTTTGCCCAGGTATTGGGCCAGCGCATACGCGCCGCGCAGACGCTCGATCGGTTCAAACTGCGTCCACTCTTCCAGATAGCAATCGCGCAGATGCTCGATGGTCTCCACGGGAAATTTAAGTCCATAGCGGAAGACACGTTCGACGATCACCAGCGAGCAAAAAGGATGGGTCACGGCGCACTCGGCCCAATCGAAAAAGGTAAAGCCTTCTGCGCTGTAGAGAATATTCCCACCATGCAGATCGTCATGGTGCAGCGTCTCCGGTATGCCATGGCTCTGTAATTCACTACAGGCCGCGCGCACCTCCGGTATGCTCATGCGTAATTGCTCATACGCCGAGGTTGATAGACCGTTCGCCTGATCGAGCAACAGCAATGATGGATCACGCAAAGCCTCTTCGAGCAGTCCCGGCAAAAGGTCCAGGCGCCGATCAGGACAACCAGTGGATAGCAGCGTCTTTTGCTCGCGGATCAACTGGATCTGCGCACGCGCATACTGCCGCAGTACCTCGTCCCATACGGCGGGATCGGACCGAAGATCTTTATGTTTCGACAGGGGCGTGCCGGCGTCCCGCATCAGCATCCAGTGGCGCTCCTGATCGATAGCCAGCACCGGGGGCATCAATGAGGGGACCGGCTCGGCCAGCCGTCGCGTCAGTAGAGGCTCATAGGCGAAAACGGGCGCCGACGCCTTAAAATAGAGCAGGTCATCCGTCGTCGCGACGCGCAGTACAGTGGACCAGCAACTTACCTTGACCTGCGTTATCCCTTCCACGGCCGACAGGCCAGCGAGCGCTACCTGCTCACGAATCCACTGCGAGGCCAGCGCGAACCAGCCGCGATAGCCCCAGGGGACACGTCTTGCGGCGGGAGAGATCTCTTCCATCTCGCGCGAGCACTGCTCAAGCACGGCTCGATGGTCCGCGCCCGCCAGATCGAGCGTAGCCAGATCGGCCAGCCCGATCCAACGCGCATCGGCCCGGATCTGAACTTCAGGGGTATGGTTCTCCAGCGCGTAGACGCGGTGCTGCTCCTCACGTTCGTCATCCTGATAGCGATCATAGGCACAGTAGAGGACCGTCGTTTCACAGCCAGTCTGCTCCTTCATCGCGGCATTGATCTCAGTCACCTCATCTGTAGCATGCCGTGGCAGCGTCCAACCGGAATCGCCCTTGAGTAAGAGCACGCGTGGCTCACTGCTATGAAGAATCAGGCCATAGTTATCATGCGGCATAAATGGGGCTCCTTCCCTCCAACATAAGGTCTTTTATTCTATGCTGAAATACGCTACTATCATAGCATCATTTCACAGGCGAAGCAGAACGATAGAGATGGAGAGGTAGATTGTATGACCACTAACGAAACCGAGGCCGTACGCAAGCAGGTGAGCAAACTGATGGCACAGACCTTCGCGCTCGTCGAGGCCTGTCCGCGTGGCCGCGTGACCACGTATGGCTGGATCGGCAAGGCCCTGGGCTATCCACGCAGCGCCCGCATGATCGGCTGGTTTATGCACGAGTCCAAAGAGCATGTGCCCGCCCAGCGCGTCATCAATAGCAAGGGCGAGCTCAGTGGCAGCCGCGCCTTCGGGCAGATCGGCCGCATGCGCCAGCTACTAGAGGCCGAAGGCGTCGAATTCATGGAAGACGGACGTGTAGACCTCAAACGCTACGGCTGGGACCCCTCGCGCGACCTGAGTGATGAGGAGCGCCAACAGATCCTTGAAGAGGCCATCGCCAACCCGGTCGAATCCAACGCCCGCACCCTCAACATGGTGCTCACCGATCCCGCCTCACCCTTCAAAAACGAAAACCCCACGTAATAAGAAACGCCCCGTAAGGTCGACCTTCAACGGTCGACCGGGTCGCTTGCGGCCCCCGTACCCAGCCGGTTCGGCTCCCCATGGATGGCACCGCGCCCCATGCGGTGCTTTTGGGTGCGTGTGTGGAGCGTTGGCGTGCAGGTACCACGTGTGCCGGCGTGAATGACATGGGAAGCGGTGTCGTGGGGGGACGGGGGCTGCCGTCGCTGGCGCTGGCAGCCCGGTCGACCGTTGAAGGCATCTGTTGATACTAAATCACGATGAAGGTGAAAAAACGAGGCACAAAGTCGGGTCGATCCGAACGTCCCTGACGGACACGATGGGCGTAGCGTGGCGGTCGGATGGTCGGCAGATCAGGTGGGGCCGGGGTGTAGGACCTCAGCAGAGCAGGGACGGCTGGCTCGATGCGCCGCGAGGGCCGGATCAAACCCTGGCGCCGACCCACCTCGAGCAGTCGCTGGATCAGGGGCTGCCCACCCGATCGCGTGGGCGCCTGAGCAAGCAAGGTGGCAAGCACGGGCAAGGACACGTCGAAGAGAGGGACCTGGGCGGCGAAGGCCACCTGAGCGTGGAGCGCATGGAGCACCTGAGCCAGGATGAAGGCGGCGAAGAGCTGCTGAAGCACCAGGAGAGGATCGCAGGACCACCACACGCGAATGCCCAGCGTGCATTTGAGCGCTTTGAACGCCAGCTCGATCTCCCAGCGACGCGCGTAGAGGCGAGCGGCCTCGCTCATGCTCAAGCGATCGGGTTCGCAGATGTTGGTCAGATACTGGTACAGCTTGCCGTGATGCTCAAACTGGATCAGGCGCACCCGGTGGGCACAGCGATCGGCGCGGTAGGCTCCCAGCCAGACCAGGGCGTCGAGCGTGGTGCCTTGCTGCACAAAGACGTGCAGGATCTGGTAGGAGGTCTTCTCCCGCATCCGTGAGAGCCAGAAAAAGCCCTGGTCCGTGAGCCAGTCAAACCAGGGAAAGCTGAAGTAGCCCAGATCGGCCAGCAGCAGGCTGCCAGCGGGCAATCCACGCACCACGTCCTGGACGAGCAGTTTTTCATTGGCAAAGACGTCCTCACGGAAGAGGATACGAACCCATTGCTGGCGGCGGACATCAAAGAGGGCGGCCAGTCTGCCGACCAGCAGGCGTGGACTGTCCACGGCTTCATCGCGCACATCCTGCATGCGCCGCTGGACGGCATCGAGCGTGGTTTGATCCAGAGCGAAGATATGGGAAACCCAGGGAAGCAGATCACACTGGGCGACCGCCTGGGTTTGGGCATGCAAGCCGGTGCTCACGCGCAGCAGGAGGCGCTGCCAGACGTCGAGGGAGGTGTGCAAGAGGCGTTTGCGGATGGCGTCACGAGTATGGGGCAAGAGAGGAAAGTGGCCGACCCCCGACCAGGTGATCAGGCGCCAGACGCAGGCATAGCTCTTCAAGCCGCGCAGCAGCGCCAGCAAGACCGCCAGACACAGATGCTCAGAGGAGAGCACTGCGGGTCGTCCACGAGGGCGGCTCACCGCAGCGGCAGGGGGATCAGAGGGTTCGATGAGGCGCTGCAAGCAGCCAACGATCTGTTGTGAGAGCGAATCGGCATTCGCCTCTTCGGGCCCAGATGCGGTATGATGAGGCATACGAGGAAGATCCTTTCGAAAACGTGTGATGACAATTTCTTTGGATGTTCCTCGATATTTGCCACTCTGGCAAGTCTCCCTCCCCATCCAGAGACCTTTTGGCTATTTAGTATCAACAGATGCCGTTGAAGGTCGACCCTACGGGGGGGGTTCATTTGGGGGGCGTTTCGGGTTTCGGGGGCATTGATGATATGCTCGACGTCGTCACCTGGGGGTACATGCTCTCTTCTTTTTACATTCTGCTTATGAATTTTTGCCTGACCAGAAAGATACGTGCTTTTTGTACCTATTGCCATATCAGTCCTAAAAATGAAGCGTAAAAAAGCTGTTTTTCGTACTTGTCAATAGAACGAACTTATATTATGCCCTTCTCTTTTTCAAGCTTATTATGTAATTGGGCCTGCTACACATTTATGCGTTAATTTATATAATCAAATTAATCGTGCAACAAGGATGTGAAACAAGCTATGAGCGATGAATATAGTTCGCGACAGCGCCAGGCCATCAAGCGTCACGATCCTATCTGGAGGTCGCTGCGCATTGATCGCGGCCTGAACATTTTCCGGGGACTTCTTTTTCGCCCTGAGCCTGGGAATCTTCATGACGCCCTTTATCCAGCACACTACGCAGCAACGCATCGAGGTCAACGCGCAAGGCATCTCGACACGCATCAACATGATCGATGGCTATATCGGCTGGCAGGATGCGCGGCTGTTCGCACGCTATCGCATCATGCAGCCGCTAATAAAGTCGCCGCGCGGTCAGTACTATGAGATCGCGAGCCAGCAAACGGTGGTGCGCTGGCTCGCCAACAGGAGCCGCGTGGCCCCCATCACTACCCGGCCAAAGATGAAACAGGAGCAATACGAGCGCTGGCTACAAGATCTCGCCGGCTACATCACCGAGCGCACCAGCCTGTCCCTGGTCGACCTGGATAATGTACCCCGGCAACCAGGAGAGAAGTAAGAGGGACAGTTATACTCAACCCACGAATCAAGGATCGCCAGGACAAGAAGATGGAACAATCAATGAAGCACTCAAATAAGTTACCCGCTGCGGCCCAGCGCAAAGAGATCAAACGCACCGATCCAATCTGGCGTTTTATGCGCATCCAGCGCGTCGTAAACATCTCCCTGAGCATCCTCATTCTAAGCTGGACTGGATACTATCTATCAACACGCCCAAGGCTCATCTTCATCATATCCTCCTTCTTCACTCTATATATACTTCTACAACCAACTGTTATTAAACACATCATGAACGAACGACACTGGCTACGCATTGGTATGCGCCGGCTGCATATTCTACACGATGGCGAATCCCCACAGCTTCAGTCGGTCAGGCTGATGCCGACCAATCTGGCGCCTTTGCCGCTCGCCGTATCCCTGAGCTGGAACCGTCGCGCCATTCTTATTACCGGTATAACCTTCCTTATCCTCTTACTGCTAGAACTCTGGGGATGTATAGTATGGAAACTCGATGGCAACGGGGGCTATTATGTTTTTGCAGCTATAGTTGGTCCCATAATCCTCTTCTTATTACTCATTCTTTTACTGGCTTTAGCTTACCATGCGTATTTCTTGCGGCAGCGTATTGAGGTGAATGAAGATGGCATCACGACCTGCTATCAAGGCAAGGAATGCAGCATGCGCTGGCAAGATGCTCGACTGTTTGCTCAATACAGCAGCAGTGCGACTGGAGGCAGGCAAACCTTTGAGCTGTCAAACGAACAGATCATTGTGCGTTGGTCCAAGGAGGGGATAGCGGGAAACTACCTCTTGAAGGCGGCGAACAACTTCGCCGACCACAACTATTATGACACCCTGATCGAGCAGGTCAACGCCCAGGTGGCTGAGCACACCCACCTGCCCTTACTACGCCTGGACACCATCAAGCCAGCGACAAAACCTGCCCGCTAACGTAACGCATAGATAGCTTTTTCATAAAAACCAGATAGAGGAAAGATAGATGTATGATTGGTAATAACTTTAGAGATACAACCTTTGCGCCTGAAGATCCACAACTAACCCCACAAAATCAGAGCAATATTAAGTTTATGTTAATTTCTCCTGGCTTCGTTGCCGCTTTATATATGTGTATCCTGGCCAGTCTTCTCATACAGAGAAATTTCAATCCAGGCAATGCTCTCAGAGGCACCGTCCTATTCGTTGTTTTTTCCGCAAATTTCTTACTGTCTTTCTATAATTTCTATTTGCCGTTGCGCTATTGGCGCGGCTTGCAGCCGAAGCGGCAGGTAGCATTCATGCAACCAGAAAGCTACCTTGCCTCCCATCAACCTGCTCCATCTCCAGAACTGCCCCAACCTGTTAGAGTTGTGACCACGATAAAGATCGGCGTCCAGTTACTGATCATTCTACCAGCTAGCTTCATGGTTGGGGCGGTGATTCCCGCTTTGTTTTTCAATCTTTCTTTGCCTGTTGCTTTATTAATAGGGATTGCAGCCACCTTGCTGGTAGTTATATCGCTACTTATTACAGCATATGGGTTACGAAACAGGCCAAAGTGGCCCTATGTTGAGGTGTCCGAAGATGGCATCGCCGCCGCCATAGATAGGATCAGGCAACCAATGCCGTGGCAGGAGATCTGCTTCTTCGCAACCTATAAGGGACCATCCACACCCCTCTTGCTCTCTACCAGTAAACATGATCGCTATTATGAGTTGGCCAGTCCACAACGCATCATCCGCTGGCGCTACCAATCCAGACGTGCACCACAGATGACAACCCAACCAGAACTCGACCAGCAAGCCTACGATCGCTGGCATCAACAACTGCTCGGCTATATTCAAGCACGCACCAACCTGCCCCTGGTCGACCTGGATAGTGTGCCAGTGCCAACCGGCAAAAGATAGACACATGCTTTATACCAGGTGAACCTGCTGATGGCCAAGCATAGCCATCTACCACAGATGGGTCTGGACAACATCACAACGTTCCGCTTCACCCTGGAGGTGCGCCAACGTTTACAGGAGCTTTATCCTGACTGAAAAATCTTAAGCTGGCACTTTTCAGTTCAACCATTTCCACATTACGCTCTATCTCAGTGGACTCAGTGGACGTACATTTTCAGGAAAGATCCTCCATATCCCTACACACTGGCCGCCTCCTTCGCACGTATCGCCTGCGCAATGGAGTCTCCAATAATGTGCAGAACAAGATCCGCACAGAAGTGGGCCAGCATCGCCGCTTCCAGACCATACTGCCAGAAGAGATAGCCGAAAGCGACTCCCGCGATGCCGTTGAGGAGAATGGCGCGTACGATCAACAAAGGGGTTAACTTGACCAATGCAGCTGTGGCCGGCAGGTGGCCCAGGCCAAAGATTACCGCCGCGAGAATGTTGGCGAGCCACAATGCACCCAGCGTTGGCCTGCCTCCAGGCACATGCCAGGCCAGGCCAATGAGCCAGGCTAACAACGAGAGCAAGAATAGGCGGCACAACAGTTCCTCAGCGATACCACCGTAGAAGCACGCCAGGAAACGCTTCCACAGGGCGGGGATGGGAAAGGTAGTGCGCATAACCTGTGGCAGGCGCGGCCAGAACACCGTAATCTCCAGGAGCAGAAGAACCGCTGTGGGAGCTATCCCAAAGATCAAGGCCGGAGTGATGATCCCCTGCGCCTGAGTCGTCACCGCCTTTCCAGCTAACAGACCCTCGATCAATGGCGCACCCAGACCGATATGATGCGCAATAAGCAATCCCAGGCCGGTCGCCACGGCCATGAGGATGAAGCTCTGCGTCCCCTGCAGCAGCGCGAGCACCCAAAGGGGTTGATGCATTCGTGCCTCAGCCTTGTTGAGTGCATCGTGGTTCAGTTCCAGCGTGTAGGGGGTGACACAAACGATACCGAGCAATGCCGCGCCGCACAACAGAGCAAATTCAGACCAGGAGAAACTGAACATACAATCGCCTCATTTCTGCCTTTCAAGAGATACTGTCAGATTCGTTCTCATCATTTGAAGTCTCTTCATATTCCAGATCAGGAAAGGAGATGGTGGTAAGCATATAGCGGCGGCGACCAGGAGCCGGTGCTTGCTTGAGCCAGGGCAACAGAACAGCGTTAACCTCCTGGCCAAATCGAACATACTCCTCATCGCTCAAGTAGACAGGGTGTTGATGGTATCCAGCATCCGTATAATAACCGCCTTCTTTAAGATCAAGGTAACGAGCATGGTCACCGATGAGCTTGGAGGCAAAGGCGAGAAAGCATTGCATCAACTCCTCTTTCGATGCGGTCGCGACCTCCTCAGGGCTCAGCAGTGTAAAGGAATCCGAGATGGCATAGACCTTTTCATGCAAGGTGCCACGGACAAGACGCTCTTCAACGACCTGAGTAACCCCGGCCTCAGTGAGCAGGTTGAGATGATGGTAGAGGGTCGCCGGAGCCACATCTTTCAATTCAGCGGCGATTTGTTTGGGCGTGAGTGATCGGTCGTTTAAAGCCAGAATCACGCGCATCCTGACCGGATGGAGAATCAAGTCCGCTCTCTTCAAAAAACACCTCTCATTACAAAATTTTAGAACGTCTTCAAAAGAAAGAATATCATAAGAAATTGGAAAATGCAAGAAAGGGGGTTCATGATATGGAGTGTAGGTACAGCAAGAACGCGTGCGTTCCTGCTGTACCTATATCAATGCATGCTCTTGACTTGCATGCAACAAGAGAGGCTCGTTTTTTCTATTTTTTGTGCGAAAAGGGAAGCGGGAGCGAGCAAGCGTGGGCAAGCCACGCACCTACACCTGTCCCCAGGGGAAGCCGTTGCTGTTCTCCCAGGTGCCGCCGGAGCACTCGGTCTCCCAGGCATCCTTGTTGGGAAACGAGTTGTGGACCGTGGTCTGTGCGTCGACGGTGCCACCATAGCAGTGCCAGGCGGTCCCGGCGGTATAGGAACTGGCGCTGGCATCGCTCAGGATGATGGTGGGATAGCCCGGCTGATCCCAGTTGTGGTCGTAGCCCAGGATCTTCGTGGTAATGCCGTTCTGGGCAAAGGTGGGTCCCAGGTTGTTCTTGATAAAGTTGGTCTCATCCGAGGCGGGGAAAGACATGCCGGGATAGCCGTTGGGCACCTCGGTCGACACGGTGCCCCCATTCAAGCAAGCTGGCTATGATCAATAATTGGCGGCCTCTTCGGGGGAGTGGCCGCGCTTATAGATCAGCATGGTGCGTTCAAAGCTCATCACCTCGACGCCATCCTGGTTAAGTCCGCGCGTGAGCACGGTGACGATGCCCTGGGTGGGACGGCTTTTGGACTCACGCTTCGATAGCACCGTAGATTCCGCATAGAGGGTATCGCCGGCAAAGACAGGATGGGTGGCCCGCACCTTGTCCCAGCCCAGATTCGCCACGACCTTCGCGCTGACGGTGCGCACGCTCATACCGGTGAGCAGCGCCAGCGTCAGGGTGCTATCCACCAGCATCTGCTTCCACTCGGTCTGCGCGGCGTAGGCGGCATCGAAGTGAACGGGCTGCACATTCATCGTCAACAGCGTCATCCAGATATTGTCGGCGTCTGTGATGGTACGACCGGGACGATGCTCAAACGTATCGCCCACGACGAAGTCCTCATAATAAAGGCCCGAAGTTTCCCGGTAACGTCGCGGACCGATCTCGCGATAGGCCGGTATCTCTTTGTCCATGTCTGCGTTGTTCCCTTCTTTATAGTATGATGTTCGCATTGTCCTCGGTTACAGAAGCGCTAAGAGCCAGCACGGATGCTAGCGATGGCGGCGCGCAGCTTTTCTTGTACTTGCTGTCGGGCGGATTCATCCTGGTAGCGCTGCCTGGGCCAGAAGAAGCCCCGCAGCCCATCCTTGCGGTGGCGCGGCACCAGGTGGATATGCACATGGGGCACGCTCTGGCTGACACGGTTATTGAGGGCCACAAAGGCTCCATCGGCGGCCAGACCCTCTTCAATGGCCCGTTCAAGCAGCTGCGCGTTCTGAAACAGGGGACCCACCAGATCAGCGGGAAGATCGGCGAGCGTCTCATAGTGCGCCCTGGGCACCAGTAGGCAGTGTCCGGGGAACACAGGTCTGTGATCTAAAAAGGCTACGGAGATGCTGTCTTCAAAGACGAGCGCGGCCCTCTCCTCGCCCTGGATAATGCGACAAAATATACATGTTGTGCTGCTGTGCGCTAAACGATCCTTCGCGTCCGGCATATACGCCTCCCTGTGCCTGAAACTTTTCTGTAGCGATAACAAAAGGTCGCCCTCTCTCAGACCTTGATGACACGCACCGGCCCTCTGCAACGCTATACTATTACAACACATTATAGATAACAACGCCGGCGGTCAGCGCCGGAGCCAGTGGTAAAGAAGACGGAGGGAAGGGGCAACATGAACTCCGAAGCAAACCATGGAAAAAGCAGACAGCCAGATGACCTTGTCTTTGTGGTACAGAAGCACCAGGCATCCCATCTTCATTACGATTTCAGGCTAGAGCTCGATGGCGTCTTGAAGAGCTGGGCCGTGCCAAAGGGACCCTCGCTCAATCCAAACGATAAGCGGCTGGCCATCATGGTAGAAGATCATCCCTTCGAGTATCGCACCTTCGAAGGAGTGATAGCGGAAGGCGGCTATGGAGCAGGCGAAGTCATCGTCTGGGACCAGGGCACATACAGTCCCCTGGCAGGCCAGACCAGAGACGCCATGCAGGAACAGCTAAGAAAGCAGTTCGAGCAGGGCGCGCTCCATTTCCTGTTGTACGGAGAAAAATTACGGGGCGAATTCACGCTCATCCGCTCAAAACGCATTGGCGAGCAGAGCTGGCTCCTCATCAAGAAACGCGATCAATACGCCTCCCAGACCGACATCCTCCAGCAAGACCGATCGGTCATCACAGGAAAGCGGCTAGGCGAAATCACGTAATGGACCATGCCCCCAAAATGAAACGCCCATGTAGGGTCGAATTAGGTTCCTTTTTAAGGGGGGCATGATCGCGCCGGGTTGCGGTTCGTGTTTCTTTTTGCCGGTAAAACCTTGAAAAGGGGCGTTAAATCCGGTACGCTAAGGGGAGCATGTCTCTGAGAGAGCATGCTTGTCCACTCCTTCTAACCACGTAGCAAGAAAGGATCATCCATGTTCCCATTCAAAATGGCATTAAATGCATCCACACTGTTTCCGTTCAAGCTCCCCGTTAAGCAACAGATGCAGGTTGCGGCTGAGGCTGGCTATGAGGGCGTTGAGCTGTGGATGCGCGACATCGAGCACTATCTGGCCGAGGGGGGAAATCTCCAGGACTTGAAGCGATATGGGGACGAACTGGGGATCTCCATCGTCAACTGCATTAGCTTTTTCACCTGGGCCGCCAAGGACGCGACTGTGCGCGAGCAGGGCATGGTTCAGGCCGAAAAAGAGATGCGACTGCTGGCCGAACTGGGGTGTCCAGGGATTGCCGCACCTCCCTTTGGGAATGTGGAGCAGGTCACGCTGGCCGATATGGCCGCCGCGTTCGCGCATCTTGTGGAGATTGGTCGCCGCATCGGCGTCGAGCCTTATCTGGAGTTCTGGGGACGAGCAAAGCAGCTTTCGACGCTCAGTGACGCGCTCTCGGTCGCCCTGCAGAGTGGCTTGCCCGATGTGAAGATATTGTTGGACCCCTATCATATGTATACTGGCGGCAGTTCGGTCAACAATCTGGCCTACCTCAAGGGCAGCCATATCGGCATCGTCCACGTCAATGATTACCCGGCCAATCCTGAGCGCGCCACCATTCAGGATAAGGATCGCGTCTTTCCTGGTGACGGCATCGCCCCGACCGCTGAGATCGCCAGCTTCCTTCATCAGGCAGGCTACCAGGGATATCTATCGCTTGAGCTGTTTATCGCCGATTTTGGCGGCCAGACGGCCCTGGACGTTGCTAAGTCAGGCCTGGCAAAAAGCAAGCAGGCATTCAGCATCAGCGACAGCAGAGAGGCGCGATAACTGTCGTTGGTAGCCACTCAAAAAATCATGGAAAACTTGTAAAACGTCGTATAGGAAAGGGATGAGTTTGAGCATATGATTATACGTTCGCTTGGAACGCATGGCCCTCTTGTATCGGCTATTGGTCTGGGCTGCGGCGGCATGTCTGACGCATCCGGCCCAGAAGATGAGGCTGAAAGCATCGCGACAATCCATGCCGCTATTGAGGCTGGTATTACTCTGCTTGATACAGCCGATTTCTACGGGATGGGACACAACGAGATGCTGCTGCGCGAGGCGCTGGGGGGACGGGCACGCGAGCAGGTCGTGATTAGCGATAAGTTCGGGGGATTACGCGATCCCGCAGGCCGCTTTGTTGGTGTCGATGGTCGTCCCGCCTCGGTCAAGAACTTTCTGGCCTATACCTTGCGTCGGCTTGGCACCGATTACGTTGATATCTATCGCCCCGCTCGTCTGGATGATACTGTGCCTATTGAAGAGACCATTGGTGCTATCGCGGACATGATCAAGGCCGGGTACGTTCGTTTTATTGGCCTCTCCGAGGTCGGGTCCGCCACGATAAGGCGCGCGCAGGCGGTGCATCCGATCGCCGATGTACAGCTCGAATACTCGCTGTTCTCACGCGGCATCGAGGCCGATATCCTCCCCACCTGCCGCGAGCTTGGCATCGGCGTTACGGCGTATGGTGTTCTGTCGCATGGCCTTCTCAGCGGGCAGTGGTCGAAAGATCGCGCACATGCGCCCGGCAGTTTCACCAGTTTCAGCCCGCGCTTCAACAGAGCCAACCTCGATCACAACCTCGCGCTCGTCGAGGCATTGCGCTCGGTAGCTGAGGCAAAGGGGGCGACCGTCTCGCAGCTAGCCATTGCCTGGATCCTCACGCGTGGACAGGATATTGTGCCGCTGGTTGGAGCACGTCGGCGCAAGAACCTCACTGAATCTTTAAAGACCCTCGACCTGCGACTGACAGATGATGATGTGGCCCGGATCGAACAGGCTATCCCAAAAGACGCAGTTGCGGGCGAACGGTATCCAGAGCCACTGATGGCCCTGCTCGATAGTGAGCGAGATCGAGAGCAGAACCGATGACCGACGAATCGCTCACGCCCGAATGTATTCTTGAAGCGGCACAGGAGGCCCAGCGCCGCTTCGAGCTTGCTGGTCATGCGGCGAGTGCGCTGCGTCACCGGAGCTCGCAGATGTAGGATATGGCTGGCTTGTCGTTGAGCGTGAGCTCTCCGACGGCGACGAAGCCGTTGCGTTCAAGTACCTTGCGCGAGGCAGGATTGTCCAGCCTGACCCTCGCACGCAGTCTGGTAAGTCCGTACTCTGTGGCGGCGAGCTCGCGCACCTGGCGCACCGCAGCTGTAGCCAGACCCTGTCCAACGGCCTTCTGCGCGATCCGGTACCCGAGTTCCGCCGAACCGTCTGCCACTTTGAACAGGTTCACCCGTCCTACCACCTCGCCACCCTCGGTCACCAGCAGATGGAAATAATCCGTCCCGGCGGCCTGCCATTCGAGCAGTTGCGCATACCGCGTGTCGAACTCGGCGAAGAACTCATCTCCCCGATCCGGCACCGACGCCGCGAAGTAGGCCCGATTCTCCTGCTCGAAGGCAAGCAGGGCTGGCGCGTGATCGGGTCGGATCAACTGAATGTCTGGCATCGGATGTTGGAGGCGCGGACTCGCTTCCGACCCCGTTGCCTGGTCCTCTTGCCGGGTCCTGATCAGTTCTGAAACCTCTGGATGCTGGTCCTTGTCTTGTATCTCTTGCATATGATGCGTCCCTTCCAATTTCTTCAAGATACTATGCTAAAAAACACTATAGAGGAGCTTTTTATTTCAATACACCACGCAGGTGCATTTTTATGTATGTCTTTTGCGTGTCATAAACGTATGCTACAGACACTAAAGAAAGAGGTAAATGGTTATATGAAAGCAGTAGGAGTAACAGCATTCGGTGGACCCGAGACGCTGCAGGTTGTGGATCTGCCGGAGCCGCACGCGGGAAATGGCGAGGTGCGTATTCGCGTGTATGCCGCGACGGTGAATCCGACCGATACGGCGTTCCGCGCGGGTCTGCAGGCAGCGCGACTGCAAGGGCGGCCCGGACCCTATATTCCCGGCATGGATGCGGCGGGCGTGATCGATGAGTTGGGTCCCGGCGCCGATGATCGTCTGAAGATCGGTGATCGCGTGGTGGCGCTGATAGTGCCGAGCGGGCCGCATGGAGGTGCGTACGCCGAGCAGGTCGTTGTGCCGGCCGCCTCGGTTGTGCACGCACCGGCCGGCGTAGACTTCCCGGCCGCCTCAACACTGCTGATGAACGCGATGACCGCGCGCCTGGCGCTGGATGCCCTGGCACTACAGCCGGGACAACTGCTGGCGGTGACAGGGTCGGCGGGCGCCTTCGGCGGTTACGTTATTCAGCTGGCCAGGGCTGATGGCCTGAGGGTAATCGCGGACACATCGCCATCAGATGAACGGCTGGTGCGCTCACTGGGCGCGAACTTCGTGCTTGAACGCGGTGATACGTTCGCGTCCCTGGTGCGTTCAATGGTTCCGGAGGGTGTGCCCGGCCTGGCCGATGGCGCCGTGCTCAACGGACGCGCGCTGCCCGCCATCGCCGACGGCGGTGGACTGGCGGTGATTCGCGGCTGGGAGGGTCCGAGTGAGCGCAATATCACCATCCACCGGATCATGGTGATGAGTGCCGCCACCAATACGGCGGCGCTCGAAAAGCTGGTGCGCCAGGTCGAGGACCATACACTGACACTGCGCGTAGCCGATGTATTGCCAGCCGAACAGGCTCCAGAGGCGCATCGCCGCTTCGAGGCCGGCGGCGTACGGGGACGCCTGGTGCTGGACTTCCGTTCCTGAGGCTCACCGACACCAATCTGCCGGATACCGATAAGAAGCAGAGGTGCACGATCATGTTGCGATGATCGTGTCCCTCTTTTTTTCAAATAGAGACCTGGGCCAAATCAGACCGCTCGACCCTCTTTCTTTGTGCGATCACAGATGGTGGTCATCGCAACAACTCCTTTCCTCCAGCATGATAGTATCGGATCACTCTCAATCGAACCGAGACCCACTATCCCTTTTTCAAAGCGCTAATGACTCATTCTGAGGGGCAATGGGAACCGGTAACGATGTGAGCATGCGAGCATATATATTCTATATGCTATAGAGCAAACTGATATACGCTCAAAAAAGCGTGTATCTCTTCACGAGAAGAGATACACACAGTTCCACGACACGCTAGAAGCACGTTCCCATCCACTATTTAAATCCGTGCAATCGTGTGAACGCTATCAACCGACACACTACGATTAGATACAATACCCATTAAAGGCACGCCAATAACCCATCGCGCTTTCCGTACTTTGTGTCGATGGATCTACGCGATACGAAGGAGGACAGAAGCCAGCAAGCTTCATGCTTCGCCCATCTGCAGCCCCTTTCCGAAAACCACAACTGTAATCCCAATTATCGCATCCCGCAATAACCTGATTCTGGGGGATTGGAGTCAGGGTCGGTGGTGGTGGTGGCGGCGGTGGTGGTGGCGGCGGTGGTGGTGGTGGCGGCGGTGGAGTAACCGACCCTGCAGAACAAGCTTGACTATAGCCAGCCCAATAACCGAGCTCGCTCTGCGCCTCTTGTGGACCATAGGAATAGCCCCTAGATTTCGTAGCACACATACCATTGGCTGCCGCAGTTTGCCCATCCAGAAGACCACGCTGGTAACCACAGCCGTAATCGCTATCAGAACAACCCGGAACAGCGGCTGAGATGTGCGACGAGGCAGAGGCATGCTGAGCAGGCTGAGAAGTCAACATGATCCCTGCGATGAGGCATACTCCCAGTAGCAGGCGAAACAGCAATTTACGCATCTTTTATCTCCTGACTATTCTCGTATTTACAGAACGACAGGCTCAATCAGGACTTTGATTTCTGTGTGCTTTGTCCAATGGGTCAGGTTGGATGGGAACATGCTACTTTATCTGCATCCATTGAACGAATTCATCACAAAAATCAAAAAATCCTTTATATAATTTATTATACATCCGATCATATAATAGAAACTTTTACATAATATATAACCTTTCATTCAAAACATGGGCAAAATACTATCGATGATCGTGTCCCTCTTTTTTTTCAAATGGAGAGCTGTCCCAAATCAGAGAGCTGAACCGTCTTCCTTTGTGATGATCACCGATGGTGGTCATCGCGCCACAACGTCTCTAGTTATAGAATGGGAAGGAACATATGACAAAAACAAAGAAGGCTCCGTGGTTCGCTACCCTGGGAAATAAGCTGACGGTGCCCCTGCTGCGCGCGGGCGTCAAGCTCAACGGAACTGGCAACTATCCGATGTATCTGCTGACGGTACGTGGACGCAAAAGTGGGCAGCCGCGTACGGTCCCGATTGTGACGATTGAGCGCAACGGGAATCGCTATCTGGCCTCCCCGTATGGAACCGTGGCCTGGGTGCGCAATCTGCAAGCAGCGGGCGAGGCCACCCTCACGCGTGGAGGTCGGGTTGAAACGGTCAAGGCTAGAGAGCTTCCCCAGAGAGAAGCGGCCCTCGTTTTGCAAGCAGATATCAAGGGTGGCAACCCTTTTGCTCGCTACTATCAGGTCACAGCGGAATCTTCCTTTGAGGAGTTTGAGCGGGTGGCGGCCAGCCATCCTGTGTTTTTATTACAGGGCGCCGTGTAACCGGGGTCGGCGTCATCTTACCAGTGTGAGGAAACAGCGTGGAAACCTTTGAAACCTATCGTAGCTACCTCTTCGCCATCGCCTACCGCATGCTCGGCAGCGCGATGGACGCCGAGGATATCGTGCAGGAGACCTACCTGCGCTATCAGACCGCTGAGCCTGCGACCATTCACTCGCTCAAAGCATATCTCACCACCATTCTCACGCGCCTGTGCATGGATCAACTCCAGCTGGCGCGCCGCAAGCGAGAGCAGTACGTGGGACCCTGGTTACCGGAACCGATCCACACCGAAGAGATTCCAGAGGCGACCGATCCCGAAAAGCGTGTCGAGACCGAGGAATCGATCTCACTGGCGTTCCTGGTGCTGCTGGAGCAACTCCAACCGTTCGAACGTGCGGTCTTCCTGCTGCGCGAAGTCTTCGACTACGAGTTCGCGGAGATTGCCGCCATGCTTGAGAAGAGTGAAGGCGCCTGTCGCCGCTCCTTCAGCCGGGCGAAGCAGCACCTGCTTGAGCAGCGACCCCGCTTCAAACCCACTCCCGAAATGCACCGGCAACTGCTTGTCAACTTCCTGACGGCCGTGCGCAGCGGAGAAATGACCACCCTGACGGAACTGCTCTCCGAAAATGTGGTCCTGTGGGCTGATGGTGGTGGAAAAAACAAGCAAGCTGCACTGCGCCCGATTCATGGGCGAGATGCCGTGGCACGCTTTACCCTGGGAACGAGGCGCTTCTGGCCAGAGAACGTTTCTGTCGAGCTAGCAAGCATCAATGGTCAGGCCGCCCTGCTCATCCGCGCGAACGGCCAACCCTTCTCCGTTCTGACCATGGATGTAGAGCAAGAGCGGATTCAGACGATTCGCATCATTGCCAACCCGGAAAAACTTGCGCGGATCTGAAGGTCCCTTTGACCTCGACCTGAAAACGCCCCGTGGCCACATCCGGTGGCGTCGTCTGGTCACTGGCTGTACAATTCACGGTCGTTGGGCCACTGGGGAACGGAATGCCCGAGGCGGGGGAACACCTCACCGTCGGCGCACTGCCTGGATCATCGGGCAGGCTCCCCGTCGCACTGTAGGTCACGATGGTCACTGAGAACTCGTTGCTAGCACCTTAATGGAATGGGTATATCCCCAATCCAGGCCTGGATTGGAGATATACATTGAGCCACTATATACGAGATGTAGGTTCCCATCCAACATGCATGCCCACGAAATCGTGTAACATCTAGCAAGGTTAACCAACCTGATGGTAGACATCACGATAACCATGCTAAAGTCCCAATCACTACGGATAGAGTGCAGCCGCTCCCGCAGCCCCCCAGTTTAGGGAAGATGGAGCAGTCCTTGAACAATAATAAGAGAAGACATACTGAAAGCCAGCCTGATAGCCCCGCTCGTAATCCGGTCCATAACTAGTAGTAACAGACACAGGCGCATGCGACATCCCACAGAGAGTATGCTGGTTCCACATATTTATCGCAGCCGCATGACCAGCATTGTAACCGCAGCTGTAACTTGTGCAAGGTGGCGGCGTCGGTGGCGGCGTCGGCGTCGCTCGACAATACAGAGCCGAGGCGTACCGAATGCCGTCATTATAACCTCGATCACTAGGCATGGTAGCAGGATAGCGGGGCGTAATCATCGCACACCGACGAGAAGCCGCCATGCTTTGTACATACGCAACACCTTGGCGGTAACCACAATTGTAATCGTAATCCCAGCAGCCTGGAACATAAGATAGAGCAGACGACGAGGCAAATGCATGGGGAACCACGCGGAAGGTCATCATCCCTCCCATGGCGAGCACACCAAGCAACACACAAAACAGAACTTTACGCATCATTTCTCCTTCTGGATCATCTCATATCCACATAACCACAAACCAGACCAGGAATATGCTTGCTGTACGCTTCGCCCAGGAGAACAGATTGGATGGGAACATGCTGCCGCGTTTGCTTCCTTAGACGAACTTAATACATCAAGCAAATATACTTCATATGTATATTATACGTACTTTAATAACTTATGAAGTTATATATAATATAAAACAATTTTTTTATATAAAATTTAAAAACTACACAGAGAAATTTTACAAGCATAAATGTATTTTTAAGTTATATTATTGGCTATTCTAATAAATAAAGAGGCTCTCCGTCCTTGTGGGGGAAGGACGGAGAGTGAGAGTGGCGAGGGCGCCTCGCGCTCCGTCAGGGGGTGCCGCCCCTCAAGGACGGAAAACCAATAAAGATAAGACCCACAAGCACCAGAGATAGAGCGCTTGATTTTTGTGCGGGGATTGGTTACGCTTGATGCTGAGTACAAGCTCATTCCCTGCCATAAAGTCGTCCACAGGGAGAAGATTTGTCGCTGAAACTTCCACACAGATGAGGGAGGGACCCATGACAATGTCGCATGACAACGCTGATGCCGTATCCACACGATCCTCTATCGCGCGCATGAGTTATACCAGCGCCACTACCGATACGCCGCTGCTCGGTCTGACGATCGGCGATATGCTTGATCAGACGGCCGCGCGCTATCCCGATAATCTGGCCTTGATCTCTCGTCAACAGGGGATCCGCCTGACCTACCGGGAGTTCCAGGGGCAGGTTGACCTGTGCGCGCGCGCCCTGCTGAAGCTGGGGCTTGAGAAGGGGCAGCGCCTGGGCATCTGGTCGCCCAACCGGGCGGAGTGGTGCATCGCCCAGTTCGCCACCAGCAAGATCGGCGTTATTCTGGTCAATATCAACCCTTCGTACCGCCTCAATGAGCTAGAGTATGTCCTCAAGCAGTCCGGTTGTCGGGCCTTGATCCTGGCGCCCGAGTTTAAGAGCTCCCACTATATCCAGATGGTGCAGGCGCTGGCCCCCGAGCTCAACACCTGCGCTGCCGGACAGTTGCAGGCGGCGAGGCTACCCGAGCTGACGACCGTCATCCATATGGGCACACATGACGTGGCCGGCATGTATCGCTGGTCCGACGTGATGGCTCTGGGACATGAGGTTGACGCGGCCCGGCTGGCAGAGGTCCAGCGGCAGCAGCAATTCGATGACGCGATCAACATTCAATACACGAGCGGCACCACCGGATTCCCCAAGGGGGCGACGCTCAGCCACCACAACATCCTCAACAACGGCTATTTTGTCGCGCACCTGCAGAACATCACACATGAAGATAAGATGTGTATCCCGGTGCCGCTGTACCACTGCTTCGGCATGGTGATGGGCAATCTCGGCTGCGTCACGCACGGCGCCACCATGGTCTATCCTTCCGAAGGCTTTGAGCCGCTGGCCGTGCTAGAGACCGTACAGGAGGAGCGCTGCACCTCCCTCTATGGCGTGCCGACCATGTTCATCGCCGAGCTGAACCATCCCGACTTCGCGAAGTTCGACCTGACCAGCCTGCGCACCGGCGTCATGGCCGGCTCCCCCTGCCCCATTGAAGTCATGCGCCGTGTTATCTCACAGATGCACATGAGCGAGGTACAGATCTGCTACGGAATGACGGAAACCTCGCCTGTCTCCGCGCAATCGCGCATCGATTCGCCGCTGGAGAAGCGGGTGAGCACGGTAGGCCAGATTCATCCGCACCTGGAGATCAAGATCGTCGATCCGGCCAGCGGCGCCATCGTTCCGTTGGGGACGCCCGGTGAGCTGTGCACGCGCGGCTACAGCGTCATGCTGGGCTACTGGGATAATCCGGAGGCCACCAGCGCGGCCATCGACCAGGCACGCTGGATGCATACCGGCGACCTGGCGACCATGGATGAGGAGGGCTACGTCAACATCGTCGGCCGCATCAAGGACATGATTATCCGTGGCGGCGAGAACGTCTATCCCCGCGAGATTGAGGAGTTCCTGTATACCCATCCGAAGATCGCCGACGTACAGGTCATCGGCGTCCCCGATCCCAAATACGGCGAGGCCATCGTCGCCTGGATCAAGGTACGCGACGGCGAACAGTTGAGCGAGGACGAGGTGCGAGAATATTGCCGCGAGCAGATCGCGCACTACAAGGTTCCGCGCTACATCCGCTTCACGCAGGAGTTCCCGATGACCGTGACGGGCAAGATTCAGAAGTACCTGATGCGCGAAACGTCGATCCAGGAACTGGGCCTGCAGGATGCGGCCTCGATTCAAACGGCGTAGTGCACGTTTGGGTTCGTGCGTGGAACATTCCTTACCGGGTACCACGTGGGGTGAGCGTGGAAGACGGGGGAAGCGGTGTCGTGGGGGGACGTGGGCTGCCGTCGCTGGCGCTGGCAGCCCTGTCGACCGTTGAAGGTCGACCCTACAATTACGTTCCTTGTTTAAGGGAACGTTCCGAATTCGGGGGCGTTGAGGATGCTTTCGATGTTCTCGCCTGGGGGTACGTTCCCTCTTCTTTTTCCGTTCCTGTCGCTATCGCGGCTACGCCAGCAGTCCCCCATCGACGACCAATGAGGTACCGGTGATATATGAAGCTGCGGGACTGGCCAGAAACACGACGGCCGCCGCTAGCTCCTCGGGCCGACCATAACGACCAAGGGCGACAGTTGGCAGAATATTGGCCGAGAAGGGACCCTCGGCCGGGTTCATGTCGGTATCAATGGGACCGGGCTGGACCAGGTTGACGGTGATGCCCTTTGGCCCGAGATCGCGCGCCCAGCCTCTGGTGTATCCTGCCAGGGCCGCTTTTGTCGCCGCGTAGTCCGCCAGGCCGGGAGTCCCCACACGCGAGGCGAACCAGGAACCTAGCGAGATGATGCGCCCTCCCTCACCCATGACTCGTACCGCCGCCTCTACCGTTGTCGCCACCCCGGCAAGGTTGACGGCCATCATGCGAGCGAAAGTGGCCTCGTTTCTCTCCACGGCATCAATCGTCCTGAAGGCCAGCACACCGGCGTTGTTCACAAGAATATCAAGCTGCCCAAAGTGTTCGACAACATGCTCGATCAATGCCCTGGCCTGCGCGGCATCAGCTTGATCCGCCTGAAAAGCGGCCGCGCGTCCTCCCTTTTCCCTGAGTTCGTTGACAAGAGCCTCAGCCTTTGAGGCCGAGGAGGCGCTGGTATAGCTAATCGCGACCTCGGCTCCCTGTTCGGCCAGCGCGCGTGCCGTGGCGGCACCAATACCACGGGATCCACCGGTGACCAGGGCCACCTTTCCAATCAATGTCTGAGTCATTTTTCTTTCCTCCGATTTATAGTTATTCATATCGTTAACCTTACTCCGCCACCATAGCGGAGCGTAACTCTATCGCTTCTTCCTCACTCCGATCAGGGATGCGGCGCGAGCGGATCAAGGCTCCCGCCAGCACTCCGGCCAGGGCCACCACGGCGCTCAGCCAGAAGGTATCCTGCAGCGCCTGTATCATCGCCTGGTTCTCGATGAGATGCGTGACGCCGCCATGGTTATGGTCATAAATGCCCCGAAGACAACGACCAGAATAACAATCCATTTATAGGGAAGCCTCGGTCGTGCCACTGACGACCGTGTAGGAAAAGCCATACTCCTCTTACCCTCCAGCATTGCGCATAGAACGAAACATTGAAAGTAGTATATCCGATCTCAGTATAACCAGTCAAGTTCTTTTGATGGTAAATATTTTGACGCAAGGGCGCTTTAGGCTTTCCGTTAAATATGCTATACTGGTAAAAAGAAAGATAAACTTACAAAAGAAGGCAGAAATATGATCACTGAACCCCTCAAGCTCCTGCAGGAATGCATCAATACGCGCTTTGGAAGACGTGCTGATGAATGGGGTGATCCAGAACAACTCCGTGCCTGGTTGCTGCAACGGCACTTGTTGACCAAGGAACAGGTCGTAACCCGGAGTGACCATCAGCGCATGATAGAAGCGCGCGAGGCCATACGGGGTCTCTTATATATGAATACCGAGGGCAACGTAGAGGCGAGCTCTATTGATGTACTCAATCACCTCAGCCAGCGCGCACCATTGCAGCTCTCATTCCAGCAGAATGGGCAGGCCAACCTTACATCCGAGCTCACCGGTATTGATGGAGTGATCGCGAGATTGTTCGGGATTATCTTCACCGCCATGGCAGACGGAAGCTGGAGCCGGCTCAAAGTCTGCCACAACGAAAAATGCCAGCGTGTATTCTATGATGTATCAAAGAATCGTTCGGGAACATGGTGCTCGATGAAGATATGCGGCAGCCGTGCCAAAGCCCGCGCCTACCAACACCGGCACCAGAAGAAAGATGTTGTCTAGTCTTCAATCCGAGAAGCACTGGACCCCGGCTTCTACGCAATAAGTCCTGGTGGCTGGCCGGGGTCCTCTTCGCTGCGCGTGATGTATAGCTTTTCCTGCGTCAAGATCAAGAGCGGAAGATCGCGGGCGGTTGTGGTTCTGGCTGCTGGAGCGTGCCCTGGCGAGCGGAGCGGATGATAGCCCAGAGCTTTTCCGGTGTCAGGGGCATGTCGATGCTTTTGACGCCCAGGGGCGCCAGGGCATCGAGGGCGGCGTTGACGATGGTGGGCGGCGCGCCTATGGTGCCGGATTCTCCGACGCCTTTAGCTCCCAGCGGATTGAGCGGCGAGGGCGTCTCGACCAGGTCCAACTCGAAGCTGGGCAGATGGCCGGCTGTCGGGATGGCATAGTCCATAAAGGTGCCGGTGAGGTTCTGTCCCTCGTCGTCGTAGACGACCCCTTCAAAGAGGGCCTGCCCGATCCCCTGCGCCAATGAGCCATGGACCTGTGCCTCCGTAAGATAGTGGTTGAGGACGTGGCCCGCGTCGTCCACGGCGATGTAGCGCAGGATCTCCAGGTCGCCGGTCTCGCTGTCGATCTCGACGATGGCGATGTGCGCGCCCGAGGCGATGGCTGTGCCGGCGGAGGCGAAATCGTGCCAGGCGGCCAGCCCCTCAATAGGAACGTTATTGGCGGGATTGGGAGCCTCGCGCTCGATCAGGTCTGGCTGCTCTTCGACCCTGCGCGCCAGCTCACCCAACTCGATCGCGCGCGCAGGGACGCCACGCACGACGATGCGTCCCTGCTCCAGCACCAGGTCATCCACGGCTGCTTCGAGTACCTGGGAGGCGAGTTGGAGTGCCTTCGTGCGCGCTTTTTGCGCGGCCAGGTGAATCGCAGAACCAGAGATCTGAGTAATGCGGCTGGCGTTGGTGCCGGTGCTATAGCCGGGGAGCGAGGCGTCGTTCAGGCGTACCTCAACCTGTGAGCCGGGGACACCAAAGGCCTCGGCGGCGATCTGCGCGAAGGTGGTAAAGTGGCCCTGACCATTGTGGGCGACCGCGCTCTGCACCAGGATCGTCCCATCGCGCTGGATGCGTACCGTCGCCGCCTCCTGGGGTCCCTGTCCACGCGAGGGGCCACCGGTCGTCTCAATGAAGGTCGAAACGCCGATGCCGAGCAGTCTGGCGGAGGATTGCGCGCGCCGCTGGCGCTGCCGTTCACGCCAGCCGGCGTAATCGGCCAGGGCCAGCGCCTTATCCAGCGCCGCCTGGTAATTGCCGCTATCGTAGACCAGGCCACCCGCCGTGCGATATGGAAACGCATCGGGAGGGATCAGATTGCGGCGACGTACCTCGACCGGATCGAGCTGTAGCTCGTGGGCAACGCGCTCGATGGTGCGTTCGACAATGTAGGCTGCTTCCGGACGGCCCGCGCCGCGATAGGCACCCGTCGGCACCTTATTGGTGAGAACGGAAGCGATCTGACACTCGATGGCCGGGATCTGATAGGCACCACTAAGCATATTGGCTGAAAACAGGGGCAGCAGGGGTCCGATACTATAAAGGAATGCGCCCACATCACCTATGGTGCGAACCCGCAGGGCGAGCAGGCGACCCTCAGCTGTGCAGGCGGCCTCGACATAATTAATCTGTCCACGCCCATGCATATGCGCCTGCAGGTTCTCGCCGCGATCCTCGATCCACTTAACCGGACGCGCCAGTTGTTTGGCCAGCACAGCCGCGATGATCTCCTCACCCAGAAAGAGCGTCTTGGCACCGAAGGCACCGCCG
Organism: Dictyobacter aurantiacus; assembly: GCF_003967515.1. GTDB lineage: Bacteria > Chloroflexota > Ktedonobacteria > Ktedonobacterales > Ktedonobacteraceae > Dictyobacter > Dictyobacter aurantiacus. The sequence continues at coordinate 543,412 of NZ_BIFQ01000002.1, forward strand.
ACATCCGCGTTATAGACCTGGATATGTTCAGGGGGCAGAGCCAGGAAGCGGGCCAGCGTATTACGGGCCTGAAAGACGGATTGCGATGAGAGCCAGGCGGTCAAGCGCTGCCGCTGCGCGTCAAAATCGAACAGGCAGGCGCGTGGCTCCATCGATGCAGGAGCCAGGCGCTGATTCTCCAGTCGCAGGGTAACGGTGTGATCCGCCTGCGCGAAGGCCGCCGCGACATCGCCGCCCTGCGTCCCGCCTCGCAGCACCACATTGCTCCCCAGTTCTTCATACAGCAAAGGAGCATCCGCCGCCAGAGCCCGCTCAGGATCGGTGACCGAGGGTAGCGGCTCGTAATCGACCTCGACCAGGTCGCGTCCATCAAGGGCGGCATAGATATCTTCCGCCAGCACCACCGCGACCGGATCGCCCACGTAGCGCACTTTGCCGACCGCCAGCGGATGACGCGCGGGCATCTTCAGGTCCGACGCCATCTGAGCGAACATAAACTCCATCAACGGCAGATGCTCAACCAATTCATCGCCCGCGTAGACCGCGGCCACGCCGGGCACCGCCCGCGCCGCATCGAGCTGGATTGAGTTGATGCGCGCATGCGCGTATGGGCTACGAACAACGGCCATCTGCAGCGGCGCGGGACGGCCCGCCGGGAGGCGTACATCATCAACGTAGGCGCCACGGCCCGTAATCAGCCGATAATCTTCTGTGCGGCGTTCCAATCCCGCCGGGAGAGCATGACGTTCACTCATCAATCAAATCCACCTTCTAGTGGCAAGCAAAAGCCTTAGTCCAATCCTAAAAATAAATACAGTATATTCCTATTTTAAACCATCCTTCCCCGAAATGCATGCACGCCAACCAGAAGGGAAACCCACATTCAAACGTTCGCAGAAAGGCAACGCAGCGCACCAAAAAACACGCCCCCACAACACGAAACGTTCCCCAACATGATACGACCCCGCATACGAAACGTCCCCCAAAACCGCAATGCCCCTGTAGGGACGACCCTCAGCGGTCGTCTGGGCTGCCAGCGCCAGCGACGGCAGCCCACGTCCCCCCACAATCCCGCTTCTCGTGGCGCCCATCTCGGCCCACGCCGTACCCCATACGCGAATGTTGCGCACACGCACCCAGAAGCGAACGCTCCTTATAGGGCGATGATAGAGGATTCTGGTTATCTGGAGAAAAAGTCGCCATCAAGAATAGACTTTAATCCAGTAAGCTCCGCGATCACAAGGGCGCGCTCCCTGGTCGGGGCACCTCCCTGATACTGGTCAAGGATATAGCTGATCATCATCGTCATCGCAAGGCGCTCATCAGGCGTGATCGGGAGCATGATAGTGATACTCTGGCTATACTGCTCCAGACTGCTCATGATCCTACCATGAAGCGCCTGCAGTGCTCTTAGCGCCACATTGCGCTCTGCTGTCGGCTCCATGTTTTCCCAGGCATAGCGGCGGTATATCTGGATATAATCCATCAAATGTTGCGCTTGCTTAGATGTCAGACTGAGGCCACGCGGGAGCGGTGAATTGTTCATGCTAGCGCTCTTCTCCCATAGGCTGCATGAAAAACATAGGAGGCGTGCAACGTCTCCCACTCCTCGGCTACGTTCTGTACCCAGGCATCAAATTGCTCTGGCCTCATCTGTGCCTGGCTGCAATAGGCTCCCTTCAGCGCGCCGAAAGCACTCAACACGTTCGCCTTGAGCATTGATCCGACATGTCCTCCCCAGACCCCTAACGGCGCAGGAATATGGTGGATCTCGACATTCTGCAATCCCGCATCGATGAGCAACTGGCCCAGTTGAGATACCATGCCCATGTCAAAGCCGCGCTCTTTGCTGCGATCCCCCATCCACTCAAGGAGCCGAGCGGTCTCTGCTCCGGCATTCTTGATTGTGACCCCGATTTCCAGGACCTCGATCCAGCCACCAGGACGCGTCACGCGGATGAGCTCATCGATGACAGAAGGCCAATTGGCAGTCGGGATAGCCGCAACCAGCAGCCGTTGATGGACGAACTCAAACTGTTTCTCTGGAAATGGCAGCCCTTGCAAGATATTTCCGAGCATAAGCGTGTACGCCGCCGTTGATGAATACTGAAAGGATGAGGATGAGACATCCAGACCAGTAATATGTGCCTTTGGGAAGAGGCGGCTCATCTCAACCGGCCAGATACCTGTGCCGGTACCGACATCGAGTATCGTGTCCGTTTCTGGTTTGAGTGGTGCCAGATAGTGGTTGCCGATAGCAGCATAGAGCGCGCGATGTTGAAAATTCAGACGGGAATCCTCTTCTGCATCCTTGGGTAAGAAATACGGCGCATGTGTCAGGCGCTCGCGATCATCGACAGAGATAGAGGTAGAGTTCACAGGCTGTTGTGCCGCGACCTGCTCCACGGGCAGCTCACGGCGACGGCGGGAAAAAGGCCATAGGGTACGACTCATAGTAACAGTCCTTTCGGAGAAGAACTCATGAGCCTATGATGCAGACATTACAGTGAGAAAATAAAATCGTATTCTGCACCCATATGCCCATTGGAAACGATATAGATAGCATATATTGCACATATACATACTACGACACAAAATCGCGCATGTAAACGTGCTCAAAAAGTGGGACTCGGATCATTGTAAAAATCATAACCATTCAGATTATCTGCATAAAAGCGATAAAAAAATGATGGAACACCAGCACACCCTTCCGGTTGCTGGTGTTCCATCCATGCTTTACGGTTTGCGTTCCAGCAGAATGGCGGGGACCTGGCGGGTCATCTTCTCCAGCAGTTCGGCGAGGGAGGGTATCTTCTGGATCTGGATGCGGCCGAGGCGCTCCGCCTCCGCGCTGTCGAGGACGACGGCGCGGGCCGCGAACTTCTCGCTGCCAACCTCAACGGTTACATCGGGATGTGCCAGCAGGTTGTGATACCAGGCAGGATTGGTCGGCGCGCCCCTGTTGCCGGCGAAAATGTAGATCTGCCCACCTTCAGACAGATAGACCAGCGGAGTGGTACGCTGCTGACCGCTCTTCGCGCCCGTCGTTGTCAGCAGCAGTACTGGAGCATCCGCCAGGTAACCGCCAACCTTGCCCCCATTGGCACGGAACTCTTCGATGACCTGACGATCCAACTCTTTCACATCATGTATCTCGGGCATAAATTCTCCTCATGCTATAGCATTATATGTGTATCCTGAACGTTCCTCACAAGAAACGCCGCGCCAGACGATCACCGTTCGTTCTTGAAGTAATGACCCTGATCGAGATCCTCCAGAAGTGGAGGATGCTCTGGTTTCCACCCCAGCAACTCACGGGTCAGCGCGCTCGACGTCGGGTTATCGGCGGCGAGGAAGGTCCCCAGCCAGCTGAAGTGCTCGCCCGCATCCTCGGGAGAGACGGAGACCAGCGGGAGATCGAGATGGCGACCAATCACCTCGGCGATGGCGCGCACCGGCACGCCCTCGTCCGCAACGCCGTGCAGAACCGATCCTGCTGGAGCCTTCTCCAGTGCCAGGCGGAACAGGTGCGCGGCATCGATCCGGCGCACAGCAGGCCAGCGGTTGGACCCATCGCCGATGTAGCCGGAAACGCCTTTGGCGCGCGCGATGTTGATGAGAGTCGCCATAAAACCATGGTCATCCTCACCATGAACCGAGGGGGATAGTCGCACGACCGACGAGCGCACACCACGCTTCGCCAGCGCAAGCACCGCATTCTCCGATACGAGGCGGGGTGCGGTCACCCCTGCGTCGGCCACTACCTTCTCCGTCCCGAGCTGTCCCGGTGGGAGCAAGAACGTAAGCATAAATGTTCCCGAGGTGATCACGAACGGCTTATTGGAGCCCTCAAGTGCCGCGCCGATCGTCTCAACGGCACGCAGATCCGTCTGCGCGGCCGCCACGTAATCCGAGAAGTCATGGTTATACGCGAGGTGGATAACGCCGTCCGAGGCGGACGCACCACTGCGCAGGCTGTCGAGATCATCAAGCGAGCCGCGCTGCACATCCGCGCCGGCGGCGGTCAACGACGCGGCCGCTGCATCCGAGCGCGCCAGACCAAGAACCTGGTGCCCCGCCTCGATCAACTCGCGAACGACGGCGGAGCCGATAAAACCGGTCGCGCCGGTGACAAAAACTCTCATAGAAATTCCTCCAGTAGATATGGCTCAGGGGCTGCGGTGATATGACCGCGCCCATTGTCTATCCCCAGTAGCGACATATTGTTGCAAAGACATCAACCTGTTACAATAGATAGTGTAAAACCGGTCGCCACGCCGGACAAGCATCAATAGTGACCTTTTGTTATTTATGCAACACGGAGGGGAAAATGTCGCACGAAGAACAGACCGACCTGCGCGTTCGGCGCACCCATAAATTCCTGCAAGAAGCGATGGTCGAACTGATCAACGAGAAAGGGTTCGAGGCCATCACGGTGGGCGATATCGCCGAACGCGCCATGATCAACCGGGCCACGTTCTATCGCCATTACCAGGATAAATACGACCTGGTGGCAAAGATCTTCGAGGAGACCGTCAATTACCTGGTAGAGAAACTGCTGCCCATACACAAAGACAAGAATAGTGCTACGCAAAACACACCGGAGATCTGGGTACAATTCTTTGAGCACGTGGCTGAACATGACCGCCTCTACAGGGCCATGCTGGGAAAAAACGGGAGTCCGTGGTTCGCGGACAGGATGCGCGAGTACACCATAAAGATCTTGCTTGAGAGCCAGAAACAGTTGAAACAGCAGATAGCACCCAGCCAACCGATCGATCCCATAATGCCCTCGGAACTGCCGGTCACGCAGCTCTCATATGTTCTGATCGGCACCATCGTCTGGTGGCTGGAGAGCGAAAAACGCTATACGCCCCTACAAATGGCTACCTGGTTTCACCGCTTCGCCTTTTATGGCTACCTCGCGGTCCTCGGCTATGAGGTTCAAGTGCCACGGATGCAGGCTGTTAGATAGAGAGCTTAATGTGCTATACCAGGCATTGCTGCAAGCGATCGTTGAGGAAGCGCGCCAGCAGGAAGAGATCATCAGCGTCCTGCTGACCGGCTCGGTTGCCAGAGGCGATGCCGTGGAGGGGACCGACCTGGATCTGATGGGGAGTAGCCAGCATGCGTAAAGAAAAAGACGGGCCCCCCAGCGGAGCATGTGAACGTCGCTCGACACGAAAATGGACCCGTAGGCGGCATAGGATTGCGGCCTAACAGATACGTCTCTTCATCGAAAAAGCAGCAATCCGGCCTTGGGCATGCCGCTCTGTTGGAGTACGATATGGTGGCTTCTGCATGGTAATAGGATCGCTTTTCTCGCTTTTTAGGAACGATATCGTACGTAAACAGGTGCGGCATGCCCAAGGCCGGATTGCTGCTTTTCTGACATTATACGTATCGACAAGCGCGCAATCCTATGCCGCCTACAACGATACATTTCCGTGTTATGACAAACGATTTTTACCCCTTTTTATTTCTTTAAAAATCATACCCGGGGACGGGCCGCTTCGCGGCAAGCCGGGGCGAGCCCGGCACCTACGGCGGTGACGGGCCCACCATTTATGATACGGCGGGTTCGGGTGGCGCGGCGGTGGGAGCTTTGCGGGCGGCTATGCGGCGCGCCATGCTGCGGTTGGCGGCGCTCCAGGCACGGATGAAGAGCCAGCCAGCGACGATGGCGACACCGGCCATACAGATCCACATGATAACGAGGGCCGACCCGGTATTGGTGTTGCTGGTGAATGCCTGTCCGAAGCCCGCCAGCCAGTCCTGACTGGCCGCCTCGACCGCGAAGACCTGGGGACCATAGTAGAGCGTGGCACCCAGCACCAGGAAGATAGTCACCAGACGATAGGCCCGCACGTCATCGTCGGCGCGGCGCGAGAGCTTGGTGGCCAGCGCCAGCAGCAACAGCAGGGCAGCGATCGGTCCCGTGATGGGAAGCGCCGAAGCGGCCACGATGTTGGGCTGGAAGAAGATCCAGCTTAGCGCGAACGTGACCAGCAGCAAGGCATCACGCATGAGGAGATAGGACATCCACCAGACGTCCGCCCCCAGGCGCAGGCCGCAGCGCCTGAGCGTACGCAGGACATAGGGACGGCCAAGATGGAGGATAAGGGTCATCGTCCACAGAGCCGGTAGAAAAGCTACGATGGTACTGACCATCCATTGCGCGCCGCCCTGCACCAGGGCCTGTGTGATCGCGTTGGATACATCCGTCGGTTTCATTGCATCGCTCCTTGTTATGGAAGTACGCTGTGGCGTACGCTATCAATATGCTATCTATGGCAAGCAGGTTACGCGAACAATCATCACTCGGCGGTCGTGGCATCCGGTGCTTCCGCGCGCCCGCCGGTTTTGAGGGTGTAGTACGTCGCTATCGCACCCATGATGGCCAGCAGCACGACCGAGACATACGCGAGATTAACCGCCCAGCCAGGATTGGTGTTGGTGACCAGAAATTTGCTGACGCCCGCCAGCGGGCCCGTGGCAACGCTATTGAACTGCACGCCGAAGACATAAGGGATAAAGTATAAGAGCGCGCCAATTCCCAGCAGGATGGTGGTCAGGCGGAAATCGCGCAGGTCGTTGTCGGGATCGCCCATGAGCTTGACCAGCAGCACGCCAAAGAGCGCAGCGGCCGCCAGTCCACCCGTAAGCGGCAGGGCATCGGTCGTGATGACATCCGGGAAAAAGAACATAAAGCTCATGACGACACCCGAGACGATGAGCAGATCGCGCAGGGCCGCGTAGATCAGCCAGAGCAGGTCGGCGCCCAGGCGGAGCGTAAAGCGATCAATCATATCCAGGATATAGGGGCGGCCCAGGTGCAATCCCAGGATAGCCAGCCAGAAGATGGGGAGGACGGCGGCCAGCGTTCCCTCCAGGAATTGCTCTCCGCCTGCGTTCACTCCAGAGATAATAGCATTGGTCAGATCTTGCGGTGACATAATCATAACTCCTGCAACACTATGCGCGCCCGGTGGATGCGCCACGGACCCGTTCTTGCGTAATCACATTGATGGTAGGACAGCGATAGCTGAGATCACAGCGCAGGCAGCGACCGGCTTCGCGCCGCGCCTGCTCCTCGGTAAATCCACTGGCGAACTCGGTGGAGCGCTCACGGGCGACAGCTGGCGACTGAAATGGCATCACCTCACGTGGCGTGGGACGCAGATCCAGTGTCACGGAACCATCAGCGGGCAGCATCGAGGCCGTAAGATTGTCAGGGATGGTGCTCACCGTCGCGGGCGAGAGCTTACGTAGATAAACATGGATGGAGCGGGCGGCCTTGCGTCCATGGGCGGCGGCGTGAATGATGGTTTTAGGACCATAGGTGATGTCGCCGGCGGCAAAGATACCGGGCGCGCTGGTAGCCAGCGTCTCGCTGTTCACCAGCAGGCCACCCCATGCATTCATCTGGATGCTGGTCCCCTCTGGCAGAAACGAGGGATCGGGCGCCTCACCAATGGCGACCAGTACCACATCCGCCTGCACATCGTGTTCCGAGTCCGGAACAGCTACGGGCACGCGGCGTCCCTGTGCATCGGGCTCACTCAACTGCATATGCTGGCAACGGATGCTCCGTACCGACGTCGTTCCCTGAATGGAGACTGGCGCCACCAGTTCCCGCAAGACGATACCTTCAGCCAGAGCCGCCGTGATCTCGTCCTTCTGCGCAGGCATCTCGGCACGCGTGCGCCGGTAGAGGATCTGGACCGTCTCCGCGCCCGCGCGCAAGGCCGAGCGTGCCGCGTCCATAGCGGTACTGCCGCCGCCAACCACCACGACATTCCCTGTGAGACGCGTCTCGGACTCCAGGTTAAACCGTTTCAGGAAAATGGTAGCGGGGATAACGCCTTTGAGCTCCTCACCAGCGATGCCCAGACGCTGGCTGCGCTGCGCGCCTACGGCCAGCAGAACAGCCTGGAAGTCTCGTCGCAGATCATCAAGGGAGAGATCACGGCCGATGGCTGTGTTCAGGCGGATCTCAACACCTAGTTCGCGAATAGCGTCGATATCCCGGTTGAGTTCCGCACGGGGTAGTCGGTACTCGGGGATGCCGATCGCCATCATGCCGCCCGCCACAGGCATGGCATCAAAGACCGTCACCGGGTAGCCACGGCGAGCAAGATAGTAGGCCGCGCTCAACCCCGTTGGACCGGCCCCAACGATAGCGATGCGCTCCCTGCGGGCGTCCTTCGGTTTAGGAAGCTGGCGCTTCACAGGCGTCGCATGATCGCTGGCGAAGCGCTTCAAATCGCGGATAGCGATCGGCGCATCGAACTCGCCCCGCCGACAGACATCCTCACAAGGAGCTGTACAGACACGACCGCAAATGGCCGGGAATGGATTGGGCTCGGCCGCCACCCGCAAAGCCTCATCGTAGCGTCCCTCAGCGATCAAGCTGACGTACAGGCCCGCGTTGGTGCCAACGGGACAGGCCGCCTCACAGGGAGCGCGCAGATCCTCTTTACGCTCTCCCAGCCAGGAGCGCCAACTCTGCCAGGTCTCGCGCCGCTCAGAGACACGCCAGCCATGCTCCTCGCCCCAGGGGATATCACCGGGCGCCTCTGGTGACGCCCGCGTATAGGCGTCAAGAGGCTGCCAGCCCTCCTCCGGCGGCAGATAGGTCACGGGACCGCGCCGGGCATAAGACACCTCGGCGGCGCCGGCAATGGTAATGGCGTTGGTGGGGCATTCCTGCGCGCATACCTGGCAACCGATACAGGCCGCAACCTGAACCGGCTTCAACATCATCCAAGACCGCTGCGCCCCCTCGCCAGGGATCGGGCTCAACCGCTCCTGACGACCTCCGATCTCCCCCTCACCCGCCGGACGCGTCATATCCAGGCAACGCACAGGGCAAAGATCCATACAGATACCACAGTTGATACAGGTCTGATCATCGACCTGAAATCGATAGGCCATCTTGACCTCCTACTCAAATGCTGTGTGTCCGCGTTCCTTTCTAACTGATGCAACAAGCAGGACCGCTTATTGGGAAGCGTAACCTATACTTCTCACAAATAAGTCACAGACTAAAAGTAAGGAGTCACATATTATTCATCTTTATCTATCAGCATAAAAATGCTCATGGCGCCAATTTACCCCGAGGAAAACATATGAGTTAAACCTTGCATACCGCCTGCGTCTTTTCTCTTCTCTGTTCGTCTATACATAGAGCGTGTCTGATTCCCGTCACTCTGGGGGCACATGAGTGCCCCCGCCCGCGCGGCTACTGCGCAGCCGCACTGGTTTTATATGTTGGTGCATCGGGTGCGCGGATGCGCACCCGATGCACCAACATATAAAAAGATGGTGAGCTCGCCGAAATCAAAAGCTCATGAGGAAAAGAGGCGCGCATGACGCAAGTGGCCTGCGGCCTGCATTATTTTCGTGCCTGCGATGCTCAACAGCTCTTTGGTTGTTGGTGCACCAGGGGCGCGAATGCGCCCCTGGTGCACCAACAACCAAAACCGGTGCGGTCGCGTCAGCGGACGCCTGTGCGGGGGCGCGCAAGTGCCCCCAACATGATGGGAGTTTGACACGTTCATACAAAAGATGATCAGCTAGCAGCGGGAGACAATGACAGTCATGAGAGAAACACTAACGGATCGGCAAAAGCAGCCCCTTTCCACTGAAATGGCCTGGTACGCGCTTCACGAGCCGCTGAAAAACTTTATTCGCCAGCGCGTCAGCGACGAAGCAAACGTTGAAGATCTGCTGCAAGATATTTTCTTGAAGATCCATACCCACATCGCCTCACTACAGGCTGAAGAGAAGCTTGAGAGCTGGGTCTACCAGATCGCCCGCCATCGCATCATCGATTATTACCGCACGCGGACGCCAGGGATGACACTTGAAGAGGTGAGCGAGTCAGATATGCAGCTGGCATATAGCGAGATACCTGAAGAGGACGTGCGAGCACAGATCATTCCTTCCATGATGGCGATGCTGCTCAACCTGCCGGAGCCATATCGCCAGGCGCTCTACCTGACCGATTACAAGGGGCTATCACAAAAAGAGCTGGCAAGCCGGCTGGGCATCTCGGTATCGGGAGCAAAATCACGCGTCCAGCGCGCCCGTGAGAAACTACGCCAGATGTTGCTCGATTGCTGCCACTTCGAGTTCGACCGCCTCGGGCGTCTGATCGACTACCAGCCACGCTGCACCTGCTGTGAGCCACAAAGCGCCCTCATACAAGTCTCCGTTCCGCGTTAAGTTCGGTGGAGAGCCAGCAAGGCTTGCGTCCTTTTAGCATGATCGCCGTCTATACCAGCAGTAAAGTACACAGATGAGCGCGATGCAATAATGCATTGCCAGGAAAGGATGCAAGGAATGAATAACACAGTACCAGAAGATGGAGAGCAGCTGCGAGCCGCCGTACGCGAGAGATATAGCCGTTCCGTCGGCCCGCTCCTCGCCAACCAACCGAACAGCGCCAATAGCTGCTGCTCATCCGATTGCTGCACTCCACCATCTACACAGGACGTCCGAGATACAACCAGTACTGACTGCTGTAGCACTGACTGCTGTAGCACCAGCCAGGCAGATCCCATCACAGGCGATCTCTATAACGCGGCCGAGCTGGGCACGCTACCAATCGCGGCAGTGCTGGCCTCACGCGGATGTGGCAATCCTACGGCGCTGGCGGAGCTCAAAGAAGGGGAGAAAGTGCTCGACCTGGGGAGCGGTGGCGGCATCGACGTCCTGCTCTCAGCCCGGCGCGTGGGTCCAGGCGGTTTCGCTTATGGACTGGATATGACAGATGATATGCTCGCCATCGCCGAGCGCAACCGACAGGAAGCTGGCATCCAGAACGTGCAGTTTCTCAAGGGCATCATCGAAGATATCCCACTGCCGAACGACAGTATCGACGTCATCATCTCCAACTGCGTCATCAACCTGGCGGCGGATAAAGGCCAGGTGCTACGCGAAGCCCAGCGCGTGCTGGTCCCCGGTGGACGCTTCGCCGTCTCCGACATCATCTTCCAGGGACAGATCCCGCCCGCGCTGCGCTCCGATTTAGAGTCCTGGGCCGGCTGCATAGCTGGCGCGCTGGAGGAGAACGTCTATCGCCAGCTCCTCCAACAGGCTGGCTTCACAGACATCGAGGTCGAGGTAACGCGCCGCTATACACTGGAGGAGATCGCCGCGGGTGGCGCCCGCGCGTCCATCGCAGTCCTGAACGAGGAGGAGCGGCGGCAAACGGAGGGCAAGTTCGTCAGCGCCTTTATCCGTGCCCGCAAACCAGCAAAGCAGGTGTAGCCGCCGTCCCGGTTATCCAGTCAGGGCAGGCCGGGACTACGCTTTACCCAGATCAAAATATTTCTCGCAGTAGGCCGCGACCTGGTCCAGCGCACGTTCTCCTTCGAGGAAGGCCGCGGGAAATAGTTGCCAGCCATGGCACACGTCAGACCAGCTTAACGCGTGCGCCCGCGCTCAAGGAGTGCGGGCCCGCTCCATTATATTGATTGAATAAAGTGAGAAGGGGTAAAAAGTGTTGACAGGAGTATGCAATCAATGAAAAAGCTCTTCAATTCCAATAGGGATGGAACAGTTCAATAAAGGCCAACCAGAGCAGTGGCTGAGTGTCATACTGATCACAATAACCATAACTGGTGCCAGGATACCGATCACGGAGAAGCCAAGCCCCCAGTTAGCCCGTATTCTGTGGGTAAATGATTTGCGACCAAACAGGGATAAGAGAAGACCAATAAGTGCGAATGGTGGACTGAAGAGATAGATAAAATTGACAAAGAAAAAACTGACCGCGCCGAAGACATATCCGGCAGTGGCCAGTCCTGCATATGGATCTGGTACGGGTTTCTGCTCACCAGCGTTTGCCCTGATCGATTGGAGACTCACGCCCCAAAACGTTATCATTGCTGACGTCCACATAGGGATGCTCACAGAGGGAAAATCATGATAGACACATGCACCCAATACGAAGACTACAATAACAATTGCAAAAGTGAAGAGTACTTGTCTTTTCATCGGCAATCTGGCGCTTCTTACCTCCCTGTTTGCACATATAATATAGAAAATAGAAGCGCTACTCCTGTTCGTCGTATTTTTCTTAAAGATGAGTATATCAGAAGCGTTTTGAATAAGCGAGCAGTAATACGCATTAATCCAGGACGATATAGTGATTATTTTGTGATGTCCTCAACTGGTTTGTGAGTCAAATGAGAAGTCTGCACGGCATAGTATCCATATATAGTACAGAAAGGACAAAACCATGCTAGGCGAACTCACCCAGGACCAGATCGATCGCTTACTAAGCAGCCAGACCTTCGGGCGCATTGGTATCTCCGATCAGAACAGGGTCTACATCATTCCCATTAACTATATTTTTGACGGCACCTACGTATATGCGCACAGCCTACCGGGCAACAAGCTGCAACTGATGCGCAGCCATCCAGAGGTATGCCTGCAGGTAGACAAAATCAAGGACGGCTCAACCTGGCAGAGTGCCCTGGCCTGGGGCACCTTTCAGGAACTATCGGGAGATGAGGCCGCGAAGGTCTGCCACCAGCTCGGCCGACAGTTCACCAGCCTGATCGCCAGTGGCTACGCCCTCCACGAGATGCGCGCAAGTGATAATCACGGCATGCCCCGCGCGATCATCATTTACCGCATCAAGCTCAGCGAAAAGACGGGACGCTTTGAACAGCCCGAAGAGGCCGAAGTCTAGGCCGCCGGGCTGCCAAATACCATAGAAAGACCCCACCGGGACCGCAAGGACGCGTCCCATCGATCATTACCTATGTAGGTGCGCCCCTTGCGGGCAATACATTCAACTTAAGGGACCAAAAGCACGGCTTATCATGCCAATGTGAGCTTAAAAGCGTCAGATTGTACGCCTTCTTTTCGCTAAAGTTGAAAGTATTGCCCGCAAGGGGCAATACTTTCAACTTTAGAGCAAGCAACAAGAAAAACGGAGAAGCTTCCCGCAAAGGATGGACGCGTCCCCTCATACGATCATGTCCCCGTAGGCGGCATAGGATTGCGGCCTAGTTGACACGCAGAATGCATAAAAGCAGCAATCCGGCCTTGTGCATGCCGCACCCGTTCACGTACGATATCGTTCCTAAAAAGCGAGAAAAGCGTTCCTATGACCATGCAGAATTCGGCATATCGTACGTCAACAGAGCGGCATGCACAAGGCCGGATTGCTGCTTTTCAGAAGAAATACCGTATTGGAAAGGCCGCAATCCTATGCCGCCTACAGGGATACCTCTTCGTGTCAAGGAACGTTTCGATGCTCCACTGGACCTCTCGCGTTTCCTGTTGCCTGTGCTAAATTGAATGTATTGCCCCTTGCGGGCGCTTGCCGCGAAGCTGAGCGCGCACATTCCACCAACAATAACGTCTTTCCCTACAAGAGCCACATCAACACCAAAGCTTGCCATCCCTTGATTCTTTCTTCTCGGGGAACGGTTCCATGTTTAAAGAGACGTATGCGCCGGGGTACGGGGCCGCTTCGCGCCCAAGCCGGGGCAAGCCCGGCACCTACGACAGGGGCATTTGCGTTTTCATGTTACCTTTCTCTTTGCAAAAAATGGTGGATACCCGATCCTGTTCGCCAGGGCTGTTATCGCCATACCGTCTATAAGCGATAAAGAATGTAACAGCGAAAAACATTACGATGCAATGTGCTTCATTTATTGAAAAGCGTGTTTTAAAATCGCAATTATAATAAAAGAGTGGTGAATAGCATTTCCATCACCACACGTAGATATGTCTTGTATCCTTATTGTGAATAGGAGCGATCAAATGCGGTATGCTCTTTTTCGTCTGCTTCTGGCGTTGCTCTGTAGTGCTATGCTGATGACATCCGGGGTTGCATTTGCACATGAGCAGCGGCTCCCGCCAGGCGCATTTTCGCCGGGTCGGTTCCCTCCAGGTCGGTTCCCTCCGGGCAACGTTCAACAGGGCAATTTACAGCAAAATGGCTTTATCATCGTACAAACCCAGACATCAATGGTGCCCACCAGCGCTGCCGCGGACCTGGCTGTTACCTGTCCGGCGGGCAGGATCGCCACTGGCGGAGGTGGCGCGATCGGTACTGGTGGCATCCAGGGAGGATCAATTACCACGACCGGACCATTTCCCGCCGCCAACTTAAACGATCCCACCGGTTGGCATGTGATTGTGACAAATCTGACGGGTGCCGCTCAGCCAGTAACAGCCTGGGTCCTGTGCGTACGCACCAGTTAAAATCACTCGATCAAATACACAGAAGGCCTGCTAGTTGCTCTATACTCGTAGCTAGCGGGCATTCTTTTTATTATTGATGCTGACCTCGACATGAGGTCCGCTTATACATCCATGCTGTCTATGGCGTTGATTATTTGTGGCGACCAATATGTCTAATGTAATCGGTTGAGATGGGAGATTTTAGCGCGTATTGGAGAGACGGCTATACATATTGTGGCGAGGTGAGAGATCAGAGCGAGAAACCAGTTCACAAAGGAGCGATGTACCATGGCTGTATCGACTATAAATCTTTTAGAGCAGGTGCTCAACTACGCCAATCGCGCCAACCCCTATCCGATTTATGCCAGGATGCGCGAGCATCCGGTCCAGCGACAGGCGGATGGCCGCTATATTGTGAGCAGCTACGCCCTGGTGGATGCGGTCTTCCACAATCCACAGATGAGCGTGGATATGCGCAAGAGCAACGAGCCGGGCATCCGTTTAGAGCAGGAGGAGCCGCCCTTCGTCTTTCTCGATCCCCCCAAACATGATTGGTTGCGCCAGCTGGTGGCGAGCAAGTTTACGCCCGGGTTGATCGATAGCATGCAGCCGCGACTGGAGGAGATTGTCGCGGAACTGCTGAACGCGCAGAGCGCCAGTCAGCGCATGGATATCGTGGATGACCTGGCTTATCCATTGCCGGTGACCGCCATTTGCGAGCTGCTCGGCGTGCCGCGCGCCGACGAACCCAGGTTCCACACCTGGTCCCGCATGCTCATCAAGGGCACCCATCTTGGCAAAGATGCCGCCGCCGCGCAAGAGGCCAGACAGGGGAGGGACGCGCTCAACCAGTATATGGGAGAGCTGATCGATAAGCTGCAGCGCCAGCCGGGTCCCGGACTGCTCTCGGCCATCATTCACGACACTGGCCACGAGAAGCACATGAGTAGAGCCGAGCTAATCACAACGGCTACGCTACTGCTGATCGCCGGGCACGAAACCACGGTCAACCTGATCACCAACAGCATGCTCACGCTCCTGCGCCATCCGCAGGCGTTTGAGCTGCTGCGCCGTCAACCTGAAGAGGTTCTCCCCAACCTGATCGAGGAGGTGCTGCGCTACGAGCCGCCCGTGCAATTTACGCTGCGCACGCCGCTGATCGATGTCACGCTGGGCGGGGTGAAGATCCCCAAAGGGGCCATCGTCATGGTCATGACCGCGGCGGCCAACCGCGATCCGGCCCGGTTTGAGAATCCCGATCGCTTTGATCCACAGCGCCAGAACATCGAGCACTTCGGCTTTGGTGGTGGCATCCACTACTGTCTGGGAGCGCCCCTGGCAAGGCTCGAAACCTATATCGCCCTCAGGTCTCTGGCCCGGCGCCTGCAGAATCCCAGGCTGCTGCAGGACCCACCACCCTATCGCGAAAGCCCGATCCTGCGTGGCCCCCTCCACCTGCCCATCAGCTTTGAGCGCATGAACGTTGTATAGCCGATCGCTGCGCGGCAGGACAGGACAGGAAAGCAGTTAGCGTAGATCTGACAGCGGCAGACCCGTGCGGGCAACGACCAGTTCATTGAGCGCCCGCACCTGCCGCGATGGCTCATCAGCAGGTGCCGTGTGCGAGCTCTCCTCTGTAGATTTCTCTACAGAGCCAGGGAAAACGGTCCAGCGCACGATATCACTGACGCTGGACAACTCATACGTCGTCCCCGATGCATTCAAATTTTTATACATAGCAAACAGGCGCGCCTCTTCCCATTTCACCAGGCTACTACCCACCTGCGCCCCTTGTTCGGTGACTATTACATTGGGCTTGCTAACTTTGGAGCGCGACCAGAGAAACAGGAGCGCGACCAGCAGGAAAAGAAATATACAAGCGAACAGGAAATCATAAAATCGATTCCGTGAGATAACAATGAGTATGTCGCTACTCCAGGCACATAGTGCGGAAAGGACGACAAAATATATCACCATCATCACAATAATCCTGGC
The DNA here is from genome assembly GCF_003967515.1 of Dictyobacter aurantiacus. Classification (GTDB taxonomy): domain Bacteria; phylum Chloroflexota; class Ktedonobacteria; order Ktedonobacterales; family Ktedonobacteraceae; genus Dictyobacter; species Dictyobacter aurantiacus. The sequence goes on from NZ_BIFQ01000002.1 coordinate 559,618, forward strand.
AAGGTGCCAGGTGTTTTGCGTTGCATGGGTGCGCATGGGTATCGTCACAGGCAGACCCAGGGCCGCCGGATTGGCGGTAGGCTGCTCAATGGCATCCCAGGCATGATCGCCGCTCGCCGCCGCGAAACGGCGTTGCTCGATCCGCCGCCAATAGGAGACGGCCTTTCTATTCGTAACATAGGAGAAAGCAAATTGCAGCAGAAGAAATAGGAAAAAGACAAGCATCCTGTTCCTGGCTAGAAACTCATCAAAGTGAGAAAATGACAGAAAAAAATCGACCGCAATACCCAACAAGAGAAGTACGTAGATAATAGCTGATAACAGGTAAAAAATATTGCTGCGCTGGGATGTCTTTAACTCAGGACTCCCTTTAATAGGACCTGTCGCAAAACCTTGCATTGGATATTCCTTCGTCATAAAGATTCACTATTTATTTGAGCTCAGAGTATGTAAGATCAATCATATCTCATAAACGCAACTTTGTCGCTGGTAACTTATTTAAGGCGGATTTCTTTGCGCAGATTGTAGAGCGGCAGTCCGGTGCGGGCGACCACCAGGGCGTTAAGCGACTGAAGCTGCTGCTGATACTCTGGCAGGGGGATATCAAGTGTCATCCGAAGGAGGCCAGGGGGCGATCATGAGGATGCTTTCATTTGAACCTATCGGAGGCAGTCGGTTCAAATGAAAGCGAGTGAGGGCGCTTTAGCTTAGCCTTTGGACTTCACCTCGATGGACTGATTGATCTCCCAGACGTTGCCCTCGGGATCGGCAAAGTGCGCGGTGCGCAGTCCCCAGTGCTGATCGATGGGAGGCTTGAGAAAGGTGACGCCTCTGGCCTTGAACGCTTCATAGGCGGCGTCGACATCTTCAACACCGGCGGCGAACAGGCCACGTGGTCCGCCATCCGCTTTGAGCTCGCTGACATCCACGCCAATCAGTTCGGCCGCCGATGAAACGTCCAGCAGGAGAAAATAGAGGTCGCCGAGTTGAAAGGTGGCGGAAACAGCGTCGCTAAAGGTCATCTTCAGCCCGAGCGTGTCGCGATAAAACCCTATGCAGGTGACCAGATCACGTACAAACACAACGGTCGCATCTATCCTGTTAATCATTATGTTACCTCTTCTTAATTGGTCGAGCCGGCACCTACGCTCATAGAAGTTGAGGTAGGGTGCCGTGTCATGGGCCAGCGAGATGCTCGACGAAGATTAATGTAACACAGGATAATGCATAAAACTTCTTCTATCTTGCTCTCTTACTGTCAGGAATGGAATTCGGAGATGACTTCGATGGAGCCAATAATCTGATGGTTGAACTCGTCCAGGTCCTCGGCGGGTATCCAGTATTCCAGGTGCAGCGCGCCGCCGACCCGATGCACTTCGTAGCGATCCAGGAACGCTTTTGCAACTTGAAAACGCGTCACATAACCCGAGTGGCCGTCGCGCGCATTCCAGTCCCGCGCGATCTGGGTCGCGTACTCCTCGTTCAAGACAGGATAGAAGATCGGTTGCCAGTACAGGCGTGGGGGAAAGGCATTCATACCACTCTGCTGAATCAAGGCCAGTTCCTCCTCCCCCACCGGGCGAAACAGCGTCACGACTTTACTCATGGTAGCTCCAATCTGTAGCATATGTTCATGCTATATCCTACACCACGCTATTTAACGCAGCAATACAGCAAACATCTTTGTGAGCAGGAAACCTTGAGCGTGCTATACTGATGTGGCAGCATGTAGAGAGATGAAGTAATACGCAGCAGACAGATTTGGAGAAAAGAGAGTACATGAGCGAAGAAGCAGCCCCGTACGATGCACTGGTGCAGAGACGGCAGGAGAATATCGGTCGATATTTCTGGCGTGCGCACCGCGCCTTTGTGGAGATATCGGTGCGCAAGATGGCGGCGCGCGGCCACAGCGGGCTGGCACCCGCCCACGCCACCCTTATCTCGCACATCGATACCCAGGGGACGCGCATCACGGCGCTGGCCGAGCGCATGTTTATCACCAAGCAAGCGGCGGGCCACCTGGTAGCGGACCTGGTGGAAAAGGGCTACATCGCCAGCGCACCCGATCCCAGCGACCGGCGTGCCGTGCTGGTCACCTTCACCGACATGGGCTGGCGCTTTCTGCAGGATGCCTATGAGCTCAAAGGCGAGATTGAAGCGGAGTTCACCGGCATCCTGGGTAAGGAACGCTATGAGCAGCTGCGCGAGACCCTCAACGATCTGCTCACCCACATCGAAGACGATCAAAAATCATAGCGCCGCAGCCACCAGAGCCTCGTTGACCTCGGACAGCGGAAGGTGGTCGCCGACGAGATCCGAGTAGAAGGCCAGTCTGATCCGCTGGTCGGGATCGATCAGGAAATCAGCTGGAATGCGATTGAAGTTGGAGCCATCCTCGTGAGCCAGCTGATAGCCGATCGCGGCGGCATCCTGAATCATCTGCTGCATCACCGGCGTCCCCATGCGAGCCATGCTGGCCTGCACCTTCTCCTGCGAAACCTCAACGCCGTAGAGATCATACAGCCGCGCGTCTGGATCGGCGATGATGGGGAACGGCACATCCTGCCTGGATGTCACGTGCTCTCTGATACTGCTCACCGGAGATTCAAAGACGGCCAGCACCTCTAATCCCCGCGCGTGCAGCTCCGGATAGCGCTGTATCAGTTGGTGGACGCGCAGATTGCACAGCGCGCAACCACCATTGCGCAAGAAAGACAGCAATACGAACCGGCCCGCGTAAACAGCCAGATCGATCTGTCCACCGAAAATGTCCTCCGCCTCAAAGTGAGGCGCAACCATCCCTGCCTGTAGCTTCATCAAGTGCTCCTTAATAGCTTTTCTTTACCCACAAATTAGACAACTATATTTACTATTTAATATAGTAAATATAGTTGTCTAATTTGTCAAGGCTGGGCAAACTCCTATCATTACAGAAGTCAGTGGCACCACACCTAACGGCGGAGGCTTATCGCTGTGCTCCAGCGCAATTGAAGATGCTGTGGTCTACCAATATGGCGCGAAATAAACTATGCTCATCTTATATATATAAGGAAAGAAGAAAAGGAGAAAAATTATTAAGATGAAGATTGCATTTTTTGGTGATATTCATGGGCAAGTTTATCACCTTCTGGCAGCGGTCCTTACCTGGCAAAAGCGATCGGATAGCGCGCTCGACATGGTAATTCAGGTAGGTGACTTTGGAGTGGAGCACCTGGAGAAAATGATCCAGAACAGGGATGTCTTTTTACGATACATCGCCAACAACCCTGCCCAGTTTGATTTCCTACGCATACTTTATGCACAGGAACATCTTGCAGCCCGGCTCAAAGAAATACGCCAGCAGATCCAAAGTCCCCTCTACTTCGTGCGAGGGGACCATGATGATGCGGCATGGCTGAGGCAATTATCACAGAACAGCCGGGAGCAAACCATCCCCATTGATGCATTTGATCTATTCCACTACATTCCTGATGGCACGATCCTCAATTGTGGAAGTGTGAAACTGGCCTGCTTTGGTGGAGTCGAGCATCCAGGGCGAGGGAAAGAAGGCACTGAGCATGATCCAACTGCGTTGACCACATTGCTAGCGAGCAAGAGTGACAAGGTGGATGTGCTCATCACGCATGAGCCACTTTATGGCTGCAGTACCGGCTTCTATGGTCAGACGCAGGGCTCGACGCAGGTCAGTAAGTTAATTGAAGCGCTCCAACCCCGCTACCACGTCGCCGGACATCTACACACAATGATCGGGCCACAACAGTATGGCTCAACAACCTCATTGGGATTGAACAAGCTTGGCGGTTTGAGCAGACCCCGGCAGTGTGAAACGTTGCCCACGCTGCGACAGGGTACCATGGCTCTGCTGGATACCGCTACAGCAACACTAGAATTTGTAACCGGCGATTGGTTGGCGGGCTTCAATCAAGAGTGTGAACGGATCGTTGAGTCGCTTGCATCATGTTTACATTAACCCGGCATCTCGTCGCTGCACGGACAAGCCAGGGCAAGCCTGCACCTACCTTTTCACTCGACCCACTTGATAGCAGGCGAGGATGTTGCCGGAGCCTTGCCAGGTGCGGGAAGAGAGGAGCTTGAGAGAGACTGGAGGACGGCCGGTGAACAGGGGTGTTCCCTCGCCGGCGATCACCGGAAAAATCGTGACATGCAATTCATCGACCAGATCATGCAGGAGCAGATCATTCCAGAGCATGCGGCTCAAGATCACCAGGATATCCCTACCCGGCTGCTGTTTCAGGGCGGCCACCTCCTGGTACAGGTCCGTTCCTCGAACGATGCGTGTCGTGTTGTCCCAGGGCGCTAAATCTTCCTGGGCGATAGTATCGGAGACCACGATTTTCTCGACGGAGCTTATCAGACCGGCATATTCACGCCTGATCGCGGTCGCGTTCGGGTCATGCGGCACCCCTGTCCAGTATGACTTGTTGCCTAAAAAGGACGTGCGGCCGCTCAATATCAAGGTATCGGCGGCTCGCAGTCGTTCAGCATTATAATGATCGAAGTTCTCATCCCCCGAATAATCTTCGTGGAAATAATCGAAGAGCGCATCGAGGCTCCTATCTTTCCCTTCATAATAGCCGTCCAGAGACATCATGTTGCAGACGATAAGTTTCCGCATGAGATTGCTACCTTTCCATACTCGGCAATTCCTGGCTGTCGTATGCTCTTTCAGCAACAGCATAGCATGAAATCGCAGAAAAACTTCTCGAATCTTGCTTTCCTGACCCAACCTGTCAACGTTCTGGCAGAAAAAAGACGCTTTCGTTGCAGCCACCGGACAATCAGTCTGGTGTGTTCGCTTGCTGATAGATGGTGCAGAGGCGGTGGGCGAAGCCGATCCAGAGGGCCTGGACCTCGCGTTCGCTGTAGTGGGTGCCAGACTGCGTGAGCCAGGTGTCGAAGAGTGTGCGCGCATGGGTGAAGGTGAAGCCTTGCGAGAATAGTTTCTGGATCTCGCGGGGATCCGCTTCGGCTGGCAGGGCCTGCTCGCCCAGGCGCATGGCCTGCTGATCAGAGAGTGGAGATCGCGTCGGCGCGGACGATGCTTGAGGAGGTAGGGGCCGGGTTGTAGATTTGGCTCTGCGCTCAGAAGACATGCGGTCGCTGAGCAGGGCACCGCCATGCAGGATAGCTCGCCTCAGCTCGGGTCCATAGAGTTGGGCCGTACTCAGATCGGCGCCGCGCAGGTTGGTGCCGTGTAGAATGGCATCGCGCAGGTCGCTCCCATTCAGGTCGGCATTGTGCAGATCGAGGTCGGACAGGTCGAATTCGCGCAGATTCAGGTCTTTGAGAATGGCATAGCTCAGGCGCGCCTGGCGCAGGTTGGCGCGCTCAGCCGCCACGTCACCCAGATGCGCGCCAGTCAGATCGGCCCCATCGAGGTCGGCGCCGCTAAGATTAGCCGTCTGCAGATAGGCGCCGCTGAGATTGGCACCGCGCAGGTTCGCGCCCTGGAAGTTGGCCCCCCGCAGATTCGCGCCACGCAGATCCAGATAGGACAGATTGCTGCCCTCCAGATGCCGGGAGCTCAGGTTCAACTGCGCCGAACTCTCTACCTTGCTCAAGAGCTGCTCAACATCCTCGCGCGTCAGGCGGACGCCAGACCGCCCCGTTCCCGCTAGCCGCCTATCAATACCCATAATCTGCTCCCTGTCATCCTCATATAACACGACTATACATAAGCAAAGGATCAGGCAAAAAATGATTTGCACTCCCCTTGATTATATAAGATGTACCTATCCAGGCCAACCTCTTTGAGAGAGTCTGACTTCCGTCATGTTGGGGGTGCATAAGCGCCCCCACACGGGCGTCCGCTACGCGGCCGCACTGTTTTTGTGTGTTGGTGCAGCAGGGGCGCTCTCGCGCCCCTGCTGCACCAACACACCATGGACTTGTGAGCACCGCAGGTGCGAAAACCCATGCAGGCCGCAGGCGATGATCATGAGAGTCAGACACGCTCTTTGAGTGTGTCTGACTCTCGTCGCCATAGGGGCACATGAGCGCCCCCACACGGGCGTCCGCTGCGCGGCCGCGCCGGTTTTTTGTGTTGGTGCATGCGGTGCGCGGATGCGCACCGCATGCACCAACACAAAACGGACTGCTTGCAGTTCCACAGTTGTGACCAGCAAGACAAGGTGGTGGACAGGCCCGCGCCCGATATACGATACTGAGAAGAGAAGCGAATTGGATACATGGACATAAAATGGCCGGCCTGGTTGGAAATCACCACGGACAACGTAGTACAATCGTGATAGAAGATATAGATGATTTTTAGAGAGAGAGAATTTATTTATGAGCATAGATATACCCCCGATTCGATTGACGACCCTGGCCGGGAGCGCGGGCTGCGCGGCCAAGATGGGTCCGCAGAGCCTGGCGCAGGTGGTGAGCCCTTTGAAGCAGGTGGGAGTGCCAGTGGACCTGCTGATCGGGCTGGACGCCATCGATGATGCCGCCGTCTATCGTCTGAATGATCAGCAGGCGGTCATCAGTACCGCTGACTTCTTCCCACCGGTCGTGGATGATCCTTACAGCTATGGTGCCATCGCCGCCGCCAACGCGGTCAGCGATATCTACGCCATGGGTGGCAGGGTCCTGATGGCCATCAACCTGGTGGCCTGGCCCGACGACCTCGATCCGGCCATTCTGCGCGAGGTCCTGCGCGGAGGATCAGACATCATGGCCCAGGCTGGCGGCGCCATCGCCGGTGGGCACACCATCATCGATAACGAGCCCAAATATGGCCTGGCGGTCACCGGCATGGTGCATCCCGACCACATTCTGACCAAGGGCGGCGCGAAGCCCGGAGACATCCTGGTCCTGAGCAAGCCACTGGGCGCGGGACTGCTGACAACCGCCCAGAAGCGCAACAAAGTAGCTGATGAAGATATCCAGGCCGCTATCGCCTCGATGACGCGTCTGAACCTCAAGGCCAGCGAGGCCCTGGTCGCGGCCGGCAAGGGAGTGCATGCAGCCACCGACGTCACCGGCTTTGGCATTATGGGGCACGCGCGCGAGATGGCCATTCAGAGCCGCACCAATATGCGCTTCGACCTTGGCTCCTTCCCCCTGCTGCAGAACGCCCGCCACTACGCCGAACTGGGCTGCATTCCGGGCGGCGCACAGCGCAACAAAGCCTTCTTAGAAGCCCACGTCCGCATCCGCGAAGGCATCGACCCCATCGACCAGGCCATCCTCTGGGACCCCCAGACCTCCGGCGGACTCTTCGCAGCCATCGACCCGGCCGTCTGGCCGCAGTTGGCCGAGCGCGCCCCCGAAGTCACCTTCTGGCGCATCGGCGAGGTCACCGACCAGGTCGCCAGCGAAGATGAGGTTATGCTAGAGGTTCGTTAAGCACCCGGAATATGTCTGCCTTTCGTCGTATAGGGGTACGTAATCGCCCCTATACGGGCGTCTGCGTGCGCGGCCGCACTGGTTTTGTGTGCTGGTGCAACCGGAGCACATCCACGCCCCTGTTGCGCTACCATACTATGGGCGATTGGGCACCGTAGTGCTCTGCCAAAGTTCATTTGATGGGGGAGCGGGGATGCAAGCGAGCATGCCGGGGGCATGATCAAGCGGCTAGCCCAAGCTGTGGCTAGCCCGGCACCTACGGGGGTTCGGGGGCTGTGCCCCATACGCATTAACGTAAGGGGTGCAGGGTCCTCCCTGCCGGGGTGTGGGGTGTCCCCACCATCTCCTTTCCCTTCTCGCCCGCGTAGCGGGCGAACAATCCATCAAACGAAGTTTGACAAAGCAGCAGGTGCGAAAACACATGCAAATCGAAGGTGATGAGCATACGATTTAGATATACTCTTCTGCCATACGTCAAATATACAGAAGAGTATATCTAATCGCATGTTTTACATGTCTGCAATCCAGAGCGATCCGTATGTTAGTGTTTAAAAAGGTTATTTAGTGCGAATAGCGTAAAGAAGCGCCATTTTCACAAAAGTGTCTATCGCTCTGAAAGGATTGCTGCATGAAACGCAACCGGGGAGTCATCTCGACGATTGAGGATTTTGTTCAACGGACGCCGATTCTGGATACACATGAACATTTGATTGAGGAAGCACGCCGACTGGTCGAACCGCTCATAGATGATCCATTATATCCTTGCAATGATTGGTCTTATCTCTACCACCACTATAGCAGCCAGGATCTTTGTAGCGTTGGTTTCTCTCGGGAACAAGCCAGACAGTTCTTTGATCCGCACGTCAGCCCTAAGGATAAGTGGCATATCTTCGAGCCATATTATCAATATACGTGCAATACGGCCTACTTCCAGGCGGTCGAACATACTGTACGCCTGCTCTTCCAGGAAGAGAGGATTCACGAGGGGAATGTGGAACGCATCAGTGAGAAGATGCGCGCGCAGACACGGAAAGGCTTCTACACCCATATCTTGCGCGATGTCGCCAACATCGAGTCGTGCCAGGTCAATTCGTTGGAGCATATATTGTGCGAGACCGAATATCCCGACCTGCTCCTGCAAGATATGTCGATCAACGGGCTCTGCACCGAGCTGCGCCATCAGCATATCGTCAAAGCCAGAGCCACGACGCTCCAAGACTGGTATCACCTCATCGACCAGAAATTTGAACACTATGGCCCACGTGCGATTGCGGTAAAAACCCAGGCGGCCTACTGGCGCGATCTCTCTTTTGAACGCGTCACAGCAGAGGAGGCCGGACCGCTCTTCGCGCGCTTCGCCAGAGAGCAGCATGCGCTAACGGACGCGGAACAGAAAGCCTTGCAGGACCATTTTTTCCGCTATTGCGTCCAGAAAGCGATTGAGTACAATCTGCCAATCAAGCTGCACTGCGGCTACCTGGCCGAGAACAATATGATGCCGCTGGAAAGGCTCAAACGCATCGCGGCCGATCTCTGTCCGCTGCTGCAAGACTATCCACACGCCAGATTTATCCTGATGCACATCGGCTATCCTTATCAGCATGAGTTTATCGCGCTTGCCAAGCATTACAGCAATGTCTATCTGGATATGTGCTGGGCCTGGCTCATTAACCCGCAAGCCTCCATTCGCTTCCTCAAAGAGGCCTTGCTGGCCGTACCTTCCGCCAAGCTGTTGGGGTTTGGCGGTGACTACTATCCAGTTGAGCCCATCGTCGGACACGCCTACATCGCACGCCGTGGCATCTCTCAGGCGCTCTCTGAACTCGTATTGGAAGGCTGGCTCAGCGAGGAGAAGGCCTTGCGTGTCGCGCGCCACATCATGCGCGACAACGCCCAACGTGTATTCGACTATCAGCGCGTCCTGACGACCAGGCAGGTTTTTTAAGCGAATCCGCCAGGTGGGACGATCCAGCCGCCGTCGACGACGATGGTGTTGCCCTGGATGTGCAGGGCGTTATCGTCGGATAGGAAGAGAACCGCGCGGGCGATGTCGTCGGGGGTACCGAGGCGTCCATCGGGGGTGGCGGCCTTGACGGCGGCGACCAGTTGGGGATCGGAGGTCAATTCCGCCGTCATCGGCGTCGCCACCATGCCGGGGGCGACGGTGTTGAAGTTGATGCCGTAGCGCGCGTATTCCGTGACCCAGGCACGGGCCAGCTGGTCCAGCGCGGCCTTACTGGCGCAATATAGCGACTGTCCACCAACGCCGCGCAGGGCGGCGATGCTAGAGATGAGGACAACGCGGCCATGGCGCCGCCTGATCATCCCCGGCAAAGCCGCCGCCGTCAGAAAGTACAATCCTTTAACGTTGCGCTGGAAGATCTGATCAAACAGGTCCGGCGTCACATCCGTTGTCGCCTTGAAGACCGACCAGGCGGCGGAATGAACCAGAATCTCGATTGGTCCCAGAGATGCCTCGACCTCGGAAATGACGCGTACGGGAGCCAGATCATCTTCCAGCTCATGCTCGACAAACATGGCCTGGGCACCCATCTGCTGGATCGATTCCACCACCTCCATACCCCGCTCGACATTGCGTCCCGCCACGGCGACCCGCGCCCCGCATTCGCCAAAGCGGCGGGCGATACCTGCTCCGATGCCCGACGTAGCCCCTGTAACCAGCGCCACCCGCTGCTGCACACCCATGGCCATACCTCCTTATGCACTCGATCCAGATACCACAATCATTACAAACCTCTCTTCAGCGCATGGCACGTCCCCCCGCGTGTGAAGGTTACAGGCGGTCTTAGCACTGGAAAGTCCTGCTACCAGAACCAAACAGTAGACACTGCTGCTGTTTTATGCTATAGTCGCTTCAGTACATTATTCAAGCTATACCATTACACTAAATAATCGGCATTGCTTGAGACAACGTCATCGCTTTTCGTGTTGACAGAGAGGGACAATCGAGGCTGCAAGTTGTCCTGAACACACCCGATGGATACCACTCAAGAAGCTACACATCCAGATGATGCTGGAAAGCGGAAGGCCACCGTTAGCGGGCTGTAGAGGTTCATTGCAACTGCTGTGCGGCGGGTAGCATGAATGAATTGTGGGTGGAACCACGGATGAGCAAGCTCTTTCGTCCCCGGTGCGCGGGATGAGGGAGTTTTTTTATTGGCATAAAACTCGGCACTAGTAAACATACTACTACTGCTTTACCATACATCAAATGTTGTAATGAGAAAGGGAAACATGCATGAGTGCTTCAATGGAAGTATCTGAGGAGCAGGCACAGTACGAACTGGATCGCATGCGCCACTCCACAGCCCACCTGATGGCGGCGGCGGTGCAACAGCTGTGGCCCGAGGCGAAATTCGGCGTGGGCCCGGCGATCAAAAATGGCTTTTATTACGATATCGAGCTACCCGTTGCCCTGACCACAAAGGATCTGGAGCGGATCGAGAAGAAGATGCGCGAGCTGAAAAATAAGAAGCTCCCCTATCAGCGCATCGAGATGGATATCGATGCCGCCATCGAGGATATGAGCAAGCGCAACCAGCCCTATAAGGTAGAGCTCTTGCGCCTGCTGAAGGAGCGCGGCAGCACCGCCGTGGTCGAGGAGACCGGCGATAGCGACGCGGTCGGCGTCAGCAGCGACCAACAGGGAGCAGAAAAGGTCTCGTTCTACGAGACCGGTCCCTTTGTCGATCTGTGCCGTGGACCGCACGTAGATACAACCAGCCAGATCGGAGCGTTCAAGCTGATGAGCATCGCTGGCGCCTACTGGCGCGGCGACGAGAAGAATCCGCAGTTGCAGCGCCTGTATGGCACCGCCTTCAACACCAAGGAGGAGCTGGACCACTATCTCTGGTTCCTGGAGGAGGCCAAGAAGCGCGACCATCGCCGCCTGGGACAGGAACTGGATCTGTTCACGTTCTCGGACCTGGTGGGAGCCGGTCTGCCACTCTTCACACCCAAAGGTACCGTTATCCGCGACCTGCTGGAGGAGTTCGTGCAGTCGCTGGAGAAGCCCCATGGCTATCAGCGCGTGCGCATTCCGCACATCACCAAGAGCGATCTATACAAGGTCTCGGGACACTGGGCCAAGTTCCAGGAAGACATCTTCCATGTCAGCGGCAAGAGTGAAGAGGACTTCTGCATCAAGCCGATGAACTGCCCGCACCACACCCAGATCTACGCCAGCCGCATGCGCAGCTACCGAGAGCTGCCGATCCGCCTGAGCGAGGTCACCGCCGTCTATCGTGACGAGCTGCCGGGCACCCTGCAGGGGCTCTCACGCGTGCGCGCCATCACGCAGGATGACGCCCATGTCTTCGCCCGCCCCGACCAGGTAGCGGAAGAGGCCATGCGCATCTTTGAGATCGTCGATGGCTTCTACAAACCCTTTGGCATGGAACTCTCGATCCGACTCTCACTGTGGGATGAGAAGCATCCCGAGAAGTACCTGGGCACACCCGAAACCTGGAACAACGCCCAGGAGCAGCTGCGCCAGGTCCTGCGCGACAGAAATGTCAGCTGGGTCGAAGAGGCGGGCGAGGCCGCCTTCTATGGTCCCAAGATCGACTTTACCGCCAAAGATGCCCTGGATCGCAGCTGGCAGTTGGCAACCATTCAGCTGGACTTCAATATGCCCGAGCGCTTCAACCTGGAATATACAGGGCCAGATGGTCATCCAACCCGTCCGGTGATGCTACACCGCGCCATCCTGGGCTCCGTCGAGCGCTTCATGTCGGTGCTGATCGAGCATTACGCCGGCGCCTTCCCCACCTGGCTGGCACCCGTGCAGGCCGTGGTCGTCCCGATCGCCGATCGCCACCTGGACTACGCCTACGAGGTCAAGAAGGCCCTGCAGGAGGTCAGCCTCCCCAACGGCCGCACCATGCGCGTCGAGATCGACGAGGCCCGCGAATCGATGCAGAAGAAGATCCGCAACGCCCAGATGCAGAAGATCCCCTACATGCTGGTCGTCGGCGACAAAGAGGCCGAGAACGGCACCATCGCCGTACGCCGACGCAGCGGCGGCGACCTCGGCACCCTGCCCATCGCCGCGCTCGCCGAGCGTCTCCAAAGCGAGATCGCCAACCGCAGCGACCTCCCGTAAAAAACGAAGATCGTAGGTGCGCCCCTGGCGGGCGCTTGGAGCGAAGCGACCCCGTACCCGGACGCTACGTTTCATCAAACACGTGGCCCTTCCCCGAGAAGGATGTCATCGTTGGTGGAATGTGAGCGCCCGGGTACGGGGTCGCTTCGCGACAAAGCCGGGACAAGCCCGGCACCTACGGTTCACGTCCGTATAAATAAGCCCCAACCGCCGCCACCGGGTGAGGCGATGATCAGGCGATCGCCGGGGGCGGCCTGGATGCGGACCTTGCCGGGCAGGATGGTCTCCTGACCGTCGTGGATGAGGCGGTTCTCGCCGCGCTGGCCGGGCTGGCCCTCCTGCAGACCATAGGGTGCGAAGCGGCGGCGCTCGCTGAGCAAGGTGACGTCGGTGGGGACCTCGAAGGTGATCTCGCGGATCAAGCCGTCGCCGCCGCGCTGCTGACCCTCTCCGCCCGAGTCGTCGCGCAGCTGGTAGCGGCTGATGCGCATGGGATAGGCATATTCGAAGGCCTCGACCGGTGTATTAAGGGTGTTGCTCATATGCACGTGCACGCCAGAGAGGCCGTCGTAGTGGGGGCCTGCGCCCATGCCGCCGCCCATCGTTTCATAATAGGCAAAGGGACGCTGGCTGCGCGGATCGATACCACCGGCGGTGATGTTGTTCATGGTCCCCTGACCGGCGGCCGCGATAACGTCCGGCAGGGCCTGGGCCAGCGCGCCAAAAATGACGTCGGTGATGCGCTGCGAGGTCTCGACGTTGCCCTGCGCCACACCGGCCGGAGGACGCGCGTTGACCACGGTCCCTTCAGGAGCAATGACAGTGACGGGCAAGAAGGTGCCGTGGTTCATAGGAGCGTCCTCCGGCATCAGACAACGCACCACGTAGTAGGCGGCCGAGCGAGCAACGGCCGCCACCGTGTTGATGTTGCCGCGCACCTGGGGACTGCTCCCCGAAAAATCGGCGCTCAGACTATCGCCAGCAACGGTCACCTTTACCGCGATCTTGACTGGTTCGTCGCTGACCCCATCGTTATCCAGATAGTCTTCAAAAAGATAGGAACCATCGGGAATGGAGTCGATGGTGGCATGAGTGATGCGTTGGGCATACTCGATCAGGGCATCGACATGCTCATCGAGCACGGGCAGGCTCCAGCGCTCGACCAGTTCCTGCATGCGCCGGATGGCCGTGCGATTGGCGGCCACCTGGGCCGTCAGGTCGCCACGCCGCTCATCGGGGGTACGCACATTGCGCAGCAGCAGGGTCAGCAGCGGCTGATTGGGCTGTCCCGCCTCCCACAGCTTGACCGGCGGGATAATGAGGCCCTCCTGGTAGATCTCGTGAGCCAGCGGCATCGAGCCGGGGGACATGCCGCCCACATCGGAGTGGTGGGCACGATTGGCCGCGAAGCCGACCAGGCGCGGCTCACGCTCGATCTCCACATAGATCGGGGCGATCAGCGTAATATCTGGCAGGTGCGAACCACCCAGAAAGGGATCGTTGAGGGCGATGATATCGCCGGGCGCGAAGTCGTCAAAACTGCTGAGCGCGGAGGCCACCGAGTCGGGCATGGCGCCCAGGTGCACCGGGATGTGCGCCGCCTGCGCCACCAGGCGTCCCTGGACATCGAAGAGGGCACAGGAAAAATCGCGCCGCTCCTTGATGTTGGGCGAGTAGCTGCTGAGCATCAGCACCGTGCCCATCTCTTCCGCGATGGCCGTCAGGGCGCTGCGAAAAATCTCCAGGCTAATGGGTGTCACATGGGTCATCTCGATCATGACCTTATCTCCCTTCTAACTGCTCAAGGATGAGGTTTCCGACCTCATCGACATAACAGCGCCAGCCTGGTGGCAGGACCGTGGTAGTGTCATACTGCACGACGATGGCGGGGCCCATAAATAAAGTGCCAGATCGCAGATCGGCCCGCGCATAGACAGGAGCATCATACGCTACAACCTCGCCGCCAGTGCCAGCAAAGATAACCGACCGCAGGGAGAGCGTTTCAGGCTGAGCATCGGGGACCGCCTGCTGGCGGCGCAGCTCGGGCTTGCTGGTGACGCCACGGGCTTTGAGACGTACGTTAACCACCTGCACGCGCTCGTTGGGATCATTGTAACCGAAACGCTGGCCGTGGGCGGCATGGAAATCACGCACCGCCTGCTCGACATCGCGCTCAAAGGGGATGCGCAGTTCGTAGGACTGGCCTACGTAGCGCAGATCCAGGTAACGCTCGATGCGGATATTCTGGGGAGCAATACCCTCGTCGGCCAGATCCTGGCGTCCCTGCCTCTCCAGATCTTGCAACACAGACCCTACCGTCTCTTCGGCCACCTCGGCAGGCACCATCACGGTACGCACATAGTCCTTGAGGGTGTCGGCGACCAGGGTGCCGAGGGCTGAGAGCACACCAGGGACGGTCGGGACCAGCACGCGCGGGATGCGCAGGGCGGCCGCCAGCTCGCAGGCATGTAGGGGTCCGGCGCCGCCAAAGGCCACCAGGGTGAAGTCGCGCGGATCGCAGCCGCGCTCAACAGAGATGACGCGGATAGCCGCCTCCATGTTGGCGTTGACTACGCGAATCATGCCCAGCGCGGCCTCCTCCGGACTTGCGTTGAGCCTGCCGGCGATCTTCTCTACCGCCTGGCTGGCCGCCTGCTGATCCAACGACATCGTGCCGCCCAGGAAGTCCTGGGGAACCAGGCGACCCAGCACCACATTGGCGTCGGTCACGGTGGCCTCCGTGCCGCCACGGCCATAGGCGGCCGGACCCGGACTGGCGCCGGCCGAGCGCGGTCCCACCCGCAGCGCGCCGCCGGTATCAAACCAGGCGATGCTCCCACCACCGGCACCTACCGTGTGGATATCAATCATCGGCAGCTTGATGGGATAGCCGCCGACCATGCCGTCAGTCGTCTCGCTCGCCATGCCATTGATCAGAGCCACGTCGGTCGAGGTGCCACCGATATCGAACGAGATCGTTTGCTCAAAGCCGGATGCCTGGGCCGCGAAGACCGCCCCGACCACGCCCGCGGCCGGTCCGGACAGCACGGTACGCGCCGCCTCGCGCCGCGCCATCGCGCTTGAGATAGAACCGCCGTTAGACTGCATAATGCGCAGACGCGTGCTCCGCGCCAGTTCTTGCTCCAGCCGCTCCAGGTAGCGCGCGATCAATGGACCGATATAGGCGTTCAACACCGTCGTGCTGGTGCGCTCGTACTCGCGGAACTCCGGCAGGATGCTGGACGAGGCGGACACGTAAAAGCCGGCCTCCTCGACCTTCCGGGCCACGCGCTGCTCATGGGTGGGATTGGCGAAGCTGAAGAGCAGCGAGATGGCTACCGCTTCAACGCCGGCCGTCCGCAGGGTCTCGATGGCCCGCGCCAAAGAGGCTTCATCCAGTTCGGTCATTACCTCGCCGCGCTCATCCAGGCGCTCAAGCACCTCCACGCGCAGCTCGCGCGGCACCAGCGGCGGCACCTTCTGCGCCGACAGGCTATACAGCCTGGGACGCGTCTGCCGACCGATCTCCAGGACATCACGAAAGCCCGCCGTCGTAATCAGGCCAGTGGAAACGCCCTTGTGCTCCAGCACCGCGTTGGTCGCCACCGTCGAACCATGCACCAGCACCCCTACCTTCTCCAGGATGCCCAGATCGTTCAATCCCCGCAGAATCGCCCGCGAAGGGTCATCCGGCGTCGAGAGCACCTTATGGACCTTGAATTCCCCATTCTGCAGCAGCACGATATCGGTAAATGTGCCACCGGTATCAACCCCGACCAGCAGGTTTGCCATGCCTTTACTCCTCATCATATCTGTACGATCCCATCAGGATCAGCTTGCGGCCGAGCCAGTCGTTCATGTATTCCACTATTGTACACCTCAGAAAGAACTTAATGAAAGTATTACCTGAATAGCGGAAGGCCATCGTCACTATAGAAGTGATAAATAATAGTAATTGCGAAAAATTTGCAATAACCACTGTTTAGCGGGTATACTCTAAAAGGTATATCGCAATAGAAACAGAGCGCATGGGCGCATGAACTGGAAAGTCATCCAGCAGGGATGCGGTCATCCCTTCACCATTAAGAACACAGCCAGCAGCCAGTTCATAGGTTTAGAGACGTAAGGGAGGACATTTCATGAGTCGTACTCGTGGTGCCGTCAAGGGCAGCTTCGGCTTTTCGGCCCTGACACATGTATTTAACGATAGCTCACAGGATGTGCGCAGCAAGATCATCGGCATCTATACATTTCTCATCCTGTTCAATATCATCATCTGGGCGCTGGCGATCGTGGCGTTTAGCGGGGCCATGGCGACGCTGGGGTTGGCGGTTACCGCCTATACGTTCGGTCTGCGCCACGCGGTCGACGCCGACCATATCTCGGCGGTCGATAACGTGACGCGCAAACTCATGCAGGAAGACAAGCGGCCCATCTCGGTCGGCTTCTTCTTCGGCCTGGGCCACTCCACGATCGTGCTGGGGCTCTGCATCGTCATCGGCATCACGGCCAGCGTGATCAAAGACTTTGACGCGCTCAAAAATATCGGCGGCTTCATCGGCGCCTCGGTATCCGCCGTCTTCCTCTACCTGATCGCCCTGCTCAACGTAGTCATTCTGTGGGACATCTTCAAGACCTTCCAGAAGGTGAAGCGCGGCGAAGAGTACAACGAGCAGACCCTGAATGATAGCCTCAACCAGCGCGGCCTGATGGCTCGCTTCTTCGGTCCCCTGCTGCGGGCCACCGACAAGAGCTGGAAGATGTATCCGATCGGCCTGCTGTTCGGACTGGGCTTCGACACCGCCACCGAAGTGGGCATCATGAGCCTGACCGCGCTGCTGGCTACGCAGGGACACCTGCCCATCTGGAGCATCCTGATCTTCCCGCTGCTCTTCATGGCGGGCATGTGCCTGATCGATACCACCGACGGCATTCTAATGCTGGGCGCCTACGGCTGGGCCTTCGTCAAACCGGTGCGCAAGCTCTACTACAATCTCAACATCACCCTGATCTCGGTCCTGGTCGCCTTCGTCGTCGGCACGATTGAGGTGCTGGGCATCATGAGCAACGCCCTCAAGCTGTCCGGACCCTTCTGGGGCCAGGTCGGAAACCTGAATGATAACTTCGGCTTCATCGGCTACCTGATTATCGGCATCTTCGTCGTCAGCTGGCTGGTATCGACCGTCATCTATAAGGTCAAGCGCTACGACGACCTGATGGTCTCGACCGCTCCCAAGCCGACCAATGAGATCATCGCAGAGGAAGCGGCGACCCCCGGCCTCGCCAACAGGTAACGGCAAGGTCGGGTCTTTGGTGGAGCGTGCGCGTGGGGGTACGGGGCCGCTGTGCGGCAAAGCCGGGGCAAGCCCGGCACCTACGGTCATCTCCACGTTGGTGGAACGGACACGGGCGGGCACCCCGATCATTTATATGTTGATGCCCGGGGGCAAGCCCGGCACCTTTGGTGGAACATGGCCGCCCGGGCACGGTGCCGCTGTGCGGCAAAGCCGGGGCAAGCCCGGCACCTACGGTCATCTCCACGTTGGTGGGCAGGCACCATGATCATTTATATATTGATGCCCGGGGGCGCGAATGCGCCCCCGGGCATCAATATATAAAACATGCGCGGCCGCGCATGCGGACGCCCGTGCGGGGGCGCGCATGCCCACCAGTAAAAAGTATGTTTGACATATAATTACCAAAGATATGCATACTCCTCCCCAAAATATGGGGAGTATTTTTAGGTGGCCATGGGTATACTTGGAAGTATCAGGGAATGACACAGGCACAGGTCATATGAGCTCAAGGAGGATATATCTATGGCACAGTTGGCTACCCCGCTCACATCTCAGGATGTGGCATACTATCGAGAGAACGGCTATCTGCTCTATCACCATCAACTCTTTTCCGAAGAAAAGTTTGCTCGCCTGCAGGCTATCTTCGAGGAGCACCTGGCGCAGAAAGGCTCAAAGCTGTCCGATGAGCTGGACACGCCGCATTTTCGCGATCCCAGGCTACTGGACTTCTTGTTAAGCGACGAGGTGCTGGACCTGGTCGAGCCGATCATCGGGCCAGACATCTTTCTGTGGTCCAGCCATTTTATCTGTAAAGATCCCTACACGGGCCGCCCGACACCCTGGCACGAGGATTCCGCTTACTGGGAGGGCCGGGTCAACCACTATGAGAAGATCATCACGGTCTGGCTGGCCCTGGATCGCAGCAATGATGAGAACGGCTGCATGCGCGTCATTCCCGGTAGCCACAACAATGGCTTCTCGGAATATGAGAAGGTGGACGCGGCGACCAATACCTTTGGCAGTCAGATCAAAAATCTGGATGACTCGCGGGCGGTCTCGTTTGTGCTGGAGCCCGGCGAGTGCTCGCTGCACGACTCACGCATCATGCATGGGGCCAACGCCAATACCAGCCAGTACCGGCGCTGTGGCTACACGATGCGCTACATGTCGGCCGATACCAGGATCATTCCTGAGCGCAACGCCAATCACAAGCTGTGGCTGGCACGCGGCAAGGATCGGTCCGGCAATAGTTATGTAAATGACTGATAGAAACGAAAGGGACAAGGGGGACCATCTGTATCGGACGGTCTCCCAGGCTGAAACAGGATGCGTCATACGGCATTGAAACGGCTGAGCAGCACCGACCACATGGGTCCGGACCTGCCGCTGCACATCTACCGGCAAGCGCTGCATGATGCCAATGGAGGCGGTGGTGTCCACTGGCACGAGTTCTACGAGGTCGGCTTTATCCTGGCAGGGCAGGGACGGCACATCCTCAATGGCACGGAGCATCCGGTCCAGCGCGGCAACTGCTTCCTGCTGACACCCGCCGACTTCCACGATCTCAGGCCCGCCAGCGGCGAGACGCTGGAGCTGTTCGACGTGGTCTTTCTGGCCGACGTGCTGCAGGGAGCGGTCTACCGGCTGCTCTTTCACGCCCTGCACAGTTATCGCGTCGACTTCACGCCGGACGAGGCGCAGCGCATGGAGCAGGAGTTTCAGCGCCTCTATGACGAGTCCAATACCCACCGGGTAGGGTCCGAATTGATCATGATCGGCACGCTGGAACGCATCCTGATCGATCTGTTGCGTCATCATAGCCAGCGCGAGATCCAGCAACCGATCGGGGAAAGCGCGGCGACGCAGTACCAGAAGCTGAGCCTGAGCCTGATCTATCTACACCACCATTTTCGCGAACCATTGACCCTGAAAGAGGTCGCCCAGCAAGTTCATCTCTCACCAACATACTTCAGCGAATACTTCCACCAGGTCTACGGCATCACCTTCCAGCAATACTTACAGGATCTACGCCTGCGCTTCGCGCACTCGCTGCTTACCAGCAGCAGCGTACCCATCTCGCACGTCTACGCCGCCGCCGGATTTCAGACCCTGCCACACTTCGAGCGCGCCTTCAAACAGAAGTTTGGTCACACCCCACGCCAGTCACGCCGGCAACCCGTTCGTTGATAGCCAGCACACGGAAGCTCGCGCGATCGACGAGGACATCGATGGATGGCTCAGCCTGGGCATCAAGCTGCGCCGGCGGCGGCAGAGCCACCGTCTCTTCAAATGGCTGCGGCAACATACGTGCTCTTCTCCTTAAAGATAATTATAGGGTGAGGTAGCCCTTGCAAAAAACGCTACACTTCCCTATCGCTGGTGACCGCCAAAAACATGACAGGGATATGACGGCCATTGGTGAAACTTGCGCATTGACAGACACCCGGGTATACTCAGTCATTGATAGAGGTCGGGCGCTGTAAAGGCCCACCTCAAGCCTCTTTATCCTCATTGTGAAGATTAAGTGTATCTTTCAGGAATAGAAAAGGAAGAGAGAATGATGGACAAAGGTATTAACCTGGCCGAGAAGCTCAGCCTCTTTTCAGAATATTGGTCTCCACGGACGGTTGCCCGCTTAAATGATTACAAGGTGATGGTAGCAAAGGTGCAGAATGAATTCGTCTGGCACAAGCACGACGAGACCGATGACTTCTTTCTTGTCCTCAAAGGGCGCCTGACAATCCGGCTGCGTGACCGGAACGTGGTGCTTGGGCCGGGGGAACTCTTTGTGGTTCCTCGCGGGGTAGAGCATCAACCCTTTGCAGAAGAGGAGACGCACATCCTCCTCATCGAGCCGATGGGCACGCCAAATACAGGAGATTCCACCACCGCTGTACCTGAGCAGTTTATTTAATTGCCTGGTCATCAATGCCATCTATTAGAATGTGGCTGACTCTCACGATCATCGCTCTGAGCATGCTTGAGTTTCCGCACCTGCGGTGCTCAAGGGTCCTTTGTGTGTTGGAGCATCGGGTGCGCGGATGCGCACCCGCGCACCCGATGCTCCAACGCTCTGTCTATATAAAGAGAGACATGGCCGATGGCCAGCAGGCGTTTTCACCGTCGGTAGCATTTTAGCCCGGGCAAAAATGTGGGTATGGCCAGGGAGATAGGCACAAATACCCATAAAAAGGGCACTATTGTGGTAAAATATGTATATAAGGTGAAGAGATAGAGCAACTTATGCCAGGGGCAGGAGCGCAACAGGCTGATGACCAACGAAATAATTGGTAACTACCGCATCGAAGAAAAAATCGGTGGAGGAGGCTATAGCCGTGTCTACTGGGCGAGTCACATCTGGAACCGGAAAAAAGTGGTAGCCATCAAAATTTTTCACGAGTATGTGGATACCCTATCGGCTCGTGCGAAATTTGAGAGCGAAGCCAGGCTCCTGAGACAATTACGGCACGAACATATCGTGCCTATCATTGCCCATGGCATAAAATATATGAAAAGCCACGAGGCGTATCTCCCCTACCTGATTACCGAACTGGCGCCTGAGGGATCATTACGTGATCTGCTCAATGAGACCGATGGACCCCTGCCAAAGCGGCAGGCGCTCCTGATCATCACACAGGTGGGAGAGGCTCTCCAATATGCGCATGATAATGATGTAGCTCACCTGGATATCAAGCCGGAAAACATTTTATTTAAGGCGCCCGATCATGTCTGGCTGGCGGATCTAGGGATCGCGGATGTGCTGGTCTCAACCCGCACTCGTGAGGGAGGCATCGCCGGAACCTATGCCTATATGGCACCAGAACAGTTCCAGGGCAAAATGAGTAAGCGCAGCGATCAATACGCGTTGGCCTGCGTCACCTATGAACTACTGACCGGCAAACATCCGTTCAACACCACCAGTTCCCACAGCTTGATGTATCAGCACCTGGAAACACAGCCTATATCGCCTAACACACACAATCCTGAAATACCGGATGCCGTGTGTAAGGTCATTCTTAAGGGTATGGCTAAGGATCGCTATGATCGTTATCCAACAACCGCTGATTTCGTAAAAATGCTCAAGCTCGCATTTCGTACCGGGAACTGGCGTGCGCGCGACGAATATCCTGCGGCCCCCCAGGCGCCTGCCCGGCTATCCAATCAGCCACCAATCACACGTCGTGCCAGCCGTATCTATCAACCCGAACAGAATCAGCGCCCGGCCTATCAAGCACCACCGGCGCAGCGGATAGAAAACCGGGCCCAGCACATAAATAATCAAATCGTGCGCAATCGCCCGGCCAGATATCCGCCCGCTCATCCTGTACGCTCCAATAGCCGGCGGCTGCCACGACAGCCACCGCGTTCGCGGATACAAGAATTTATCAGTCAACCTCAATTTCTTTCGGTGCAACCATCCACTTATTTACGCCAGCACTATAGTCAGGGACAATCACAACATAAAAACTGGATTAAGGCCAGCTACATCTGGCTGGCCCCCTTGATGTTCGTCATGGCACTGATCGTCTATCTCTTATCGCTGATGATCCCATCATTCCCCTATACGCTTCCAGTTCAGATCATAGATTGTCTATGTCTGTTTTGCTGCCTGACCGGCGATGCAGCAGTAGAAGTATACCGGGATGGTCATCCATACTGGAACGCGCTGGCCATCATCACCTTTGTCTGCGAGATCGGCGGCATTCTGATCGCGTGGCAGCAGCAGGCGATATTCTATTTTTTTGTGAGCCTGCTGCCCATGACTCTGCTCAGTATCTTTTATCGCTGGCGCCAGTCCAACAAAGGCTAAGCGGGGAGCGGTCGCCAGATGGGCAACTTCATCCGGGCTGGTTGGTCAGAAGATCATGATGGTCGGCCACGCTCTCATCAATCGTTCCATCCACACGCTGCGGCAGCGCATGTACCACGACACTGGCCAGGCGCGGCTGCGCGTGATAGAGATTGTGGCGCACCTCCTCCACCAGCTGATGGCTATCGCGCAGGGAAAGATGTTCGTCGACCAGGACCTGAACCTCCGCGGCCAGCGTGTGACCAACCCAGCGGGCGCGTACCCGCTGCACCTTGCGCACACCCGGCGTCTCCCGAGCCGTCTGCTCCAGCCGATCAACGATCGCTGGATCAACCGCGTCCATCAAACGATGCCACATCGTCACCACCGTATCCTTGACGATAAAGAGGATCGCTATCGTAATCAGTAGACCAATGATAGGATCGGCCAGGGGCAGGCCCAGCAGGCTGCCCGCAGCGCCAAAGAGCACGGCCAGGGAGGTCAGGCCATCGACGCGCGCATGCTGACCATCGGCCACCAGCGCCGCCGAACCGATCTCATTTCCCACCCGGATACGGAAGACGGCCACGCCTTCGTTACCCAGAAAACCGACGATGGCCGCCAGCATCACCCACCAGACGTTGCGCAGCGGCTCGGGATGCAATAGTTTGAAGATGCTCTCATAACCGGCCACGATCGCGCTGATAAAGATCATCAGGATAATGACCACGCCGGCCAGATCCTCGGCGCGTCCAAACCCATAGGTATAGCGCCTGGTCGCCAGGCGGCGTCCCAGCACAAAAGCCAGGCCCAACGGAATCGCCGTCAGGGCATCGGAGAAATTATGGATGGTATCAGCCAGCAAGCCCACGCTCCCGCTCAGCAGCACGATTACCAATTGAAAGAGCGCGGTCAACCCCAGTCCCAGCAAAGAGATCTTCAGGGCCCACAGGCCGCGCGCGCTGGTTTCCAGCGCCGTATCGACATTCGCCTCTCCATGGCTATGACCATGCAGAAAAGGAATGGCCTCCAGCAGCCAGCCAAAACGACCATGATCGTGTCCATGATCATGACCGTGCCCGCCATGATCGTGTCCATGATCATGTGCGTCGTGGAGATGCTCATGACCGGCATGATCATGATTGTGCTGGTCATGGGGATGCTCGTGCTGAGCGTGGATATGGGATGGCGATACTTGCTCCGACATACCGATGCTTCCTCCTTTGTTAATCCTGATGTGTGGGTAAGGTATAGGGATGATCGGGTAGACCGTGGCGCACATGATCAACATGATGCTGGGCCTCGCGGAACAGGGCCGCCACATGCTGATCATCCACAGAATAGTAAATAACAGTACCTTCGCGACGTGATTTCACCAGGCGGCGATCGCGCAGGGAACGCAGGTGATGTGAGACCGCTGATTCTGAAACTCCGACCAGGAGCGCCAGATCGCGTACACACAACGAGCGCTGCGTCAACGCATAGAGGATGCGCGCTCGCGTCTGATCTGAAAGCCCCTGAAAAGTCTCGACAATAAGGGCCAGATGCTCATCCGAGAGTGCCTGCTGCCGGGCGGCCTCAAGAGCATTACGGTCGATTGGTAGTTGCTCCACTTCTTTTCCCATGAACGCCTGATCGCTCCTTGTTACCTGAGTATATGAACACTTACTCAGATAATAAATCAAAAAATGGTCACTGTCAAGCTCTGATCAAGAGGAGAGAAGCGGGGCTGGCGGCTTACTCGGGCTGGGCCCAGCCTGGCAGATCTGAACGCTCGGCGTTGCGCTGATGCAGTTGCGTCATCGAGGTTGCGCGCCCGATATAGGGACTGCTCAGATCGGTATGCAGCATCAATAACTGTTGCACCTGGGCCTGTATATCAGGAGGCAGCGCCTCCTTCACGGCCGACAGGGCGGATAGCAATTCATGCTCCATCGCCTGCTTCTGGGCCTGATCATTCGAGGGACGTGCCTGTAACGACTGCAAGCGCTCGACCGACTTCTGAAGCTGAGCTCGCACACGCTCCATCATAGCATCCTTCTTCGTACCCATGAAACCTTGTCCTTCCTCAATATAGCGCCGTCAGCGCACAACGGGTCCGCGCCCGTATATCATTCCAGCAACTTCCATCCATGCTCTGCGTCAACGAAAAACATGAACAAAAACATGAACAGATGCTCTTAGAATAACAGAAACCATGCCAAATAGCTATTAGAATTAGATGTATGTATGAAAAACGCGCATGCAGTCCGCATTTTATACATGCGAAAAGTACTTTAGCTATTATTTTTACGGTTTGTTTGCTATAATCATAAATGTTTATCTCAGCATTTTGCAGTAAACGCGTATACGCATCAGGACTTATAAAGCATATCTTTCTAATGACTCGTAAAAATAGTCAGGAGTAATCTCATTGAGCACCACGCAACGTCTGTGCCCTCAATGTGGAACGCAGGTTCAGCCGGGGCAGAAATTCTGTGGCAACTGCGGAGCCCCTCATAGTGAACCGCCAGCGATGAACCGATCCGAAGCGAACGCGCCAGCGGCACTACCACCTATGTTGCAGCGGGCAGACGGACAGCCAGATCCAGCGGGAGAGGCAACCGTGCGGGTATCCCCTTCAGCATCTCAGTCAGGGCCAGCACGATCCGCGTATCCGATTCCCAGAAGGCCACTTCCTGGTAACGTAGAAGCAGAGCAGAGGAACGCGCTCCAGCCGGGTCAGGTAGAGTTCCCACACGCAGGCGCTTCATATCCTCACTCCAATGGACCTGCCTTCACTCCGGCCAGCAATCCTGTCGCCAATGGACCCGCCTTCCAGCCAATAAACGGGCCCGCCATGTTCCCCGTCAACGAACCCGCCTTCACTCCGGTCAACAGACCCGACGGGCCTCCCGTCAATGGTCCCGTTTTCATGCCTGCTGGCTCCCAGCCACCCGCGACCGGAACGACCAGCTATTATAATAGTCCTGGGCCCTATCCGCCTCTATCCGTCTATGGTCAGCCTGGACAACCACAGCCCCCGATTGGCTATCCGCCCTATATGGCGCCCGGCGCACCAAAGAAGCGCATCAACCCTCTATTTATCGCCCTGGGCATCGTCCTGGTCGTGATGGTGGTATTATGTGGCGTCCTCGCGTACAACCTGAACGCGGCGCTGACCCCGGTTAGCCGTACAACTCCCACCAACACCATAACCAGCACGCCCACCGCGCTACCGACCCCGACTGGCAAACCAATTATTGACGACAACTTTGGGGACAACAAAAACAACTGGGACCTTTTTCAGCGGTCCGGCTATGGGGCCAGCATCGATCAACATCTCCTGGTGATGTCAGAAGGCAATGGAAAAACGTTTCTGGAACATATCCCAGGCGCGCAAGCGATGACAGATTTTCAGATAGATATGACATATATCCTGCAGAATGGCGACCAGGCCTATGTTGGCGTCCTCTTCCGGCGCCAATCGGGGGCAGGTAACCAGAAATTGCGCGGCTATGTGCTGATGATAGCACCCGGTTCGGGGCGCTATTTCATCCGCAAGATCGTTGATCCATCAGCCGGCAATCCCTCTGACACAGTTAATGCGACAATCAATCTAGCTTCGGGCATCCTGGATGATCCGGTACCGCTTAACAGGTCTATTCAGACCACGCTCACCATACAAGGCACCAGAATGACATTTTATGTGAACGGGAAACAGATCACCACCTGCGACGACAACAGTTCTACCTCACCCTACGATACCGGCTCAGTTGATCTCTTATTGCAGGGCAGCGGCAGCGGCACACCAGCCAGACTAGAATTATCGCATGTTGCGCTCTACGACAACGGAAGCGGCGGCCCCTCCATCTAACTGCCACTGACAGGTATATCAACTGGCGGCACAGGCGCTTACGACAGCGTCTATGCCGCCAGTTTTTTGTTCACCCATGATATTAAGAATCACGTCACCTACCACAATCCTCTTTTACGCCTGGGATACTGGGTTGGTCCATCGTCATCTCCACCTTTGCCTTTCCCTTTGTCATCCTTACCATCTGGAGTATGAGGAATTTCGCCAAATTAGCCTTCAATCACGGCATCTTGAATATCCCGACGAGATCCAGATGGGTTGTGGTACCAGACGCCATCATCGGGGTCTTGCCACCAGTAAGGACACGTGAGCCCATTTGAGCAGTATTCGCAATTTGACGTATCAGTATAATGCTGCTTCTTCATCCCTTCATTATCGCGGCCGTTTCTGCCTCGTGTCATAGTCTATTGACCTCCTTTCCGACCGGCCTGTTGACGGCTAAATTGTGAACTTCTGACCAATTTGGGAACGGGATCACAGGCAACGTACCCTCCAGGTCGCATTCATCGTAGTTGTATCCAAATGCGGCCAAAGTAAGATACTCGCGCAAAAGACGTTGATCATCTTCAGGCAATTCATCAAATGCGTCCAAAAGCTTTTCCAGGCTGTCATCGATTAAAAGCACACGCTGGGATTGCTCGCGCACCATCGCGGCAATCGTTGTCAACTTCACTTTGGGACCATCGCAAAAGAAGATCTTATCGGCGTTGGGGAAACCGCTATTTTTCAGCCAGATCTGGGTGCACCGCGCAACATCGGCATTCCATTGCGGATGAAAATTGATCACCCTCGCTGTACAGTACCTGAGTGCATCGCAGCGCCTGGTAAGATAATGAACACTCTGCAGCGCGCCATCGACGAGCTGACAACTCGCGATATGATAGGGATGAAACCGTAGCAGTTCTAATTGATACTGATAGCGAGCAGCACCCACTGTTTCATAGTGGGACCGGGCCTGGGGTAGGGCGTGAAATGCTTCCAGGCTCATAACCCGTGCGAGTTGCTCGGCCGGGATGGCAAGGTTCAGCACGTCATTGTACATAGCCAGTAAACGGGGAAGGTTCTTTTTGGCCAGGACACCATCGAGATCGACAAGAATTGTTTCCACCACACACTCCCTCCACGAAAAGCACAGGAACATCTTTAAGAGGAGATTATAGCACTTTATGGCATAGAAAGCTGCACTAAAAACGTCAGCCGCATAACTGCTCTCACAAAACTGGCTGCTTCGACACGATGGGCAACACCGAATGCGCAAGTGCGACATTTCTCTCTCTGCGTTGCATACGTAACAAAAGACAAACATTGATGCTTGCCCCATGTTCACGACCAGGCTACACTGTCTATTGTAACACTATGATGCATTTGCAACAGAATATCGCTAAAAAAATCAGAACTGGGAGCGGCCACACTACCGCACCCCTACTCTACATTTATGGAGGAATTTATCATGAGTACTTTCAGTTTCGCTGACATTCCTAATATGACTGGTAAGACGGTGATCGTGACCGGCGCCAACAGCGGTATCGGGCTGGTCGCGGCACGCACGCTGGCAGAGGCTGGCGCACGCGTCGTATTCGCGGTGCGCAATATCGAGAAGGGCAAGGGGGCCGCAACTGCTATAGCTGGCGTAACCGAGGTCCGCCAGCTCGACCTCGCCAGCCTGGACTCCGTGCGGGCGTTTGCCGCTGGTTGGGATGGCGGAATCGACCTGCTGATTAACAACGCGGGCGTGTCGGAGAAAGAGCTTTCCCGCACCGCCGATGGGTTCGAGATGACATTTGGCACCAACCATCTCGGCCACTTCGCCCTGACAAACCTGCTCCTGCCGCACATCACCGGCCGGGTCGTAACCGTTGCCTCGCAGGCTGAGCGGATTGGGCGCCTTGACTTTGACGACCTCAACTGGGAGCACAAACCCTACAAAGGGTCTCCTGCCTATGCGCAGTCAAAACTGGCGAACCTGCTGTTCACCGCGGAGCTGCAACGTCGGCTGGACGCCGCAGGATCGAGCGTGCTCGCGATCGCAGCGCATCCCGGCTTCGTCGCCACGGACATCTACAACCATGCAGGTGTTCGCCCATCCGGTCTGTCCGCAACCATGATCCGACTACTGGCGCAGGACGCCAATATGGGCGCGCTGCCTACCCTGTATGCTGCTGTCGCCGACATCCCCGGCAACAGCTTCGCCGGACCCCGCCACTTCGCGCACATGCGCGGCGCGCCTATGCTCATCGGACGCTCCGCCACCGCGCAGAACGCCGATATAGCTCGCCATCTCTGGGCTATCTCCGAGCAGTTCACCGGGGTCCGCTTCCCGCTCCAGCCTGTCCGTCCCTTAGCGGATCTGCCCCTGTAGCAGGCCGAAACCGCGAGTCAAATACAAGATTCATCACCTCTCATGAAGGCCCAGGAGACGTCTCCAATGCTATCATAGATGACTTAAATCTAGGAATTGACATCTCCCCTTGCTTTAGCTATGGGGAGATGTCAAGATGTTCAAGATACCACCTTCAGACAACACAAGATATGCCGTTTATTCTTCTCTTGCTATTTTCCTCTGGATATGTCAATATACAGGCAATATTGCAGCAGGAGACACACTTGAGATGACGAGTAACAGATATCCAAGACGCTGGCAGCCCACGAAACTCAATGCCAAACAACGCCTACATGCGCTGCTCCGTGAAAATCCTTCTCTTACCCCCCAGGAACTAGCCAGAGCCGTTGGTTGCACAACCGCCTCGGCCCGCATCTGGAAGAGCACCTTTTTCGCCAAGAATTACGATGTCGACGAAGGTCCGCAGCATAGCCAACCATAACGGATAGCTGAGTCACTCATGCGCACATATGCGCTGGTGCATCAGCGTCTTGCCATAGCTTCACCTCATCTCGTAGAATTGAAGGATGATTATCAAGCAAGGAAGATGCGATGCAACTGCTTGCGTCCCCTGCAGACGCGGTAAGCATCATCGTGCTGCATATGCGCCATTGAAAGGCGATAAGATAGAATATGGATTATAACTGGACAAATTGTTCTAAAGTTGTGAAGGCGGAAGTGAAGACCGTGCTGGAGGAGTTCCAGCGCATACTGGGTGACAACCTGCTGGGAATCTATCTTGGCGGCTCGCTGGCCGCCGGCGGCTTTAATCCCGAACGCAGCGATATCAATCTACTGGTGGTCACCGCGCGCGAGCTTGAAGCCGAAAACAAGCGTAAGATCATCGGGCTACTGCTGCGCGTTTCACGCACGCCCGCGCCTCTAGACATCACCTTTGTAGTTGAGCAGGCGATCCACAATCTGCCACAACCACGGCCCGTCGACTGGCATTATGATGAGAGTCTGCGCGAGGATTATAAACGCGCCCTGCATAATACAGGCGACACACAATGGAACGGGACCACGCCCCCAAGCGATCATCTGATCATCGAGCTGGCCGCCCTGCGTCAGTACGGCATCTGCCTGTATGGAAAACCGGTAGCCGAGGCCATTCCAGAGGTGCCGGGAGAGGTTTTCCGTGGTGCCCTCATCCACTATCTGCAAGACATCAAAGCCCATCCATTGCGAGATCCGATTAGCTTCGTGCTCGACACCAGTCGTGGACTGGCCTATCTGCGCGAGGGACTCTTCCTGTCGAAGCGCGACGGAAGCATCTGGGGCCTTACCCACCTGCCGGAACAATACCGGCCCCTGCTGCAACAGGTACAGGCCATCTACCAGAATGGGCGACTGGGACGTCCCGTTGGTCGTGCCGCCTTTGAAAGCTTCACCACGCTGTTGCAGGATTTATCATAAGTCGGGGCAAGCCCGACACATACGGTTAAATGTGTGTGTGTTATCGTTCGGCGGTCATGGGGAGGGTCTGCACGACGGCGTTGGCGGTCGAGCCGCAGCTTTTGCGTACCAGCAGGCTGACAGGCAGCTTGAGATGGCGGTTGGTGGAGAAGCGCTGCGAAATGCGATTATGCAGGAGGTGGGCGCTCTGACGCCCAAGCTCACCCACGGGCTGTACGATAGTGGTCAGGGGTACGCGCATCATTGAGCTCAGGCGGCTACTGCCCCCGCCACACACCAACGCCAGGTCTTCGGGCATACGCAATGAGGTCTGTTCGAGTGAGCACAGGACCTGCACCGCCAGGTAATCGTTCATTGTCACCACCGCCGTGGGCCGGCGAGGATGCTGGAGGTAGGCAAGCAAGCGCTGCCCATCCTCAGGACAGCAAACTTCAATTACGGCGCCGTGGTCATGCGCGGATGGATAGGCGTGCCACAGCGTATCCAGCAACAGGTGCTCATCCACCGGCAACTGATGATCGCGCATACACTGCAAATAGCCCGCGCGCCGCGCCGCGCTACTGGTAACCAGGTAATTGACGGAGACAAAGCCAACACGCCGATGGCCCAGCTTGATCAGATGCTGCGTCGACGCATAGCCGGCCATAAAATCATCCGAGACCACATAGCTGGCCTCGATCTCGGGCACATAGCGGTCCAGCAGCACGAAGGGGATCTGGCGCGCCTGCAGGGTCTGCAAGAGGGCGATACGATCTTTGCCCTCAGGGGTCGATACATAGCCACCATCGCGCTCAAGCACGCGATGATCGCAGGGATAGATAATCATGCCCGCCACATCCTGACGCAAGAATTGCTCGATATGGTAGCGCTCCAGTCCCTCATCATCTTCCGAATAAGCAAAGCTCAGGCCATAGCCAAAAGAGCGCGTCATCGACTCAACGCCCAGCACAATCCCATCCAGAAAATCGGTGCCGAAATGAGGAATGACGATGCCCACAAACGCGGTACGCCCCGGCATGTGAAACGTGGGGGAAGATAACTCAACACGCTTCTCTTCAATACCGGTGGATGCGGGAGCGATTTCCGCGCGCGGCGGCTCAATATCGGCCACGAAAGTACCCTGCGGTCGCCGGCGGTAGAGCACCCCCTCGCGCACCAGTGCTTCTAACGACTTCGTAATGGTCCCCTGACTGACGCCAAACTGCCGGGCAAGCTCAACTTCAGAAGCTATCTTCGTGTGGGCCGCCAGGCCGCGCTGTGCAATATCCTGGCGAATGCTTTGAGCAATCCGGCGATACAAGGGTAGTTGTGGCTCTTGTCCGTGCGCTGTACTCAAAGATTTTTCCTTGTGCGTTACAAATTAGCTCTGCCGGTGGTGTTGTATAGAGTATATACTATAGAGTGTAGAAGCGTCAATACGCCCCTTTTGCATATAGGGTTATTTAAGAATGTGTGTTAATACCGCTACTCCATTTTTATATTGGATTGTGTATGCATCCTCCCAAACGTGTGCACACGTTTGGGAGGATGCATACACAATCCAATATATGTTATATTTTAAGCGAAGAAACCTTTTTCTGATAAATTGAGGCGATGCTCACTTGACACGCGAATATACACTAGTGTATTATCCCATCTATAAGCTAATGTATATAGGTGGACAATGATGTTCGCTTATATACATGCTCAACCGATAAGCATGCATCACAGGTTGAACTGGAGTGGCACCGATGAAGGACCAATGGCGTCTCTACTTGAGTTTAATTATATCCATCGCATGTTTCACTTCCTGCACGGCTGGCACAAAGGATGTGGCCGCCGGTCCTGTAGTCCCTCCCACTTCCCTGTACACTGCGGCAGTCGCGTGGTCGCAGGCCACTTTTTCGCTCTCCGGCGCAACGCCACAAAGCTATCGCCTGCGGTCAACGGCCACGCTTTCTAAACTCAGGCACGGACATAAAGAGTTTACCATTGATATTGTGGACGCAGAACGCTCCCTGATTATTGTGTTTTACGGCTATAGCGGACCCGCGACCTACACACTCACCAATCAGGTCAATGGTGGTGATGTCAGGATTGCATCGGGCAAACAATACTGGGACCTGGCTCTCATCCCCTCGCTCTCCTGCGCACTCATCATCCGGTCGGATACACCGACGACAAGCCCTGGCATCAACCATATGCGTGGACAGTTTACCTGCCCGACCCTACCGGCCGGGCATTCTAATATATCGCAGCACGCGGTTGCCATCGACAAAGGCCAGTTCGATATCTCAATCCTTGTCGAAAGCTAACTAAATCTAGATGAAAGGAGGAGATAGCCATCATTCCTCTGGTGTGGATCTATGGACGCCCACCACACCTCGTTCGCGTAGTATCAGGAACATCGTTGTACTTGATGATTCATGTATTTCCCGGGCAAAGGAGTGTCTCGTGAAAAAATCAACGCGATCTCTACATCTCTTCTCATTTGTCGCCCTGTTGATCTGCCTGGTGCCTCTACTCCAGGCCTGTGGCGGCTCTAGCGGGTCCAGCAGTGGCAACGGACCGGTCACCATTACGGTTGCCTATCAGCAGTTTGGCCCTCCACCGTATTATGAGCAGCAGTGGTGGCAGAGCGCCAAGACCAAGATTGAGGCCGCGCACCCCAATATCAAAATCAAGCTGATGCCGATTATCGCCGATGAAGGCAGCTATTATACCAAATTGGATCTGATGTTGCGTTCCAATAACGCACCCGACATCGTGCGTGAAGACAGCTTCCTGGTGGGTTCCGACGTCACCGCCGGCTACCTGACGCCCCTGGATTCCTATCTGAACAACTGGTCCGATTACAAAAACCAGTGGTTCCCCAGCATGCAGAAGATTACGACCTTCAACGGCAAGAACTATGGGGTCATGGATGGCACCGATGTACGCG
This sequence comes from Dictyobacter aurantiacus, assembly GCF_003967515.1. Taxonomy (GTDB): domain Bacteria; phylum Chloroflexota; class Ktedonobacteria; order Ktedonobacterales; family Ktedonobacteraceae; genus Dictyobacter; species Dictyobacter aurantiacus. The sequence continues at coordinate 592,772 of NZ_BIFQ01000002.1, forward strand.
CCATCTGGTACAACAAGGATATCTTCAAAAAGGCTGGTCTGCCCACCACCTGGCAGCCAAACAGCTGGGCCGATATCCTCTCCGCCGCCAATACCATCAAAAAGAAGGTCCCCAACGTCATTCCGATGAACCTGTACTCCGGCGTACCCATGGACGAGGCTTCAACCATGCAGGGCTTCGAGATGCTGCTCTACGGCACCAAGGATACCCTCTACAATTATCAGACTGGCAAATGGGTCTCCTCCAGCACGGGCTTTAAAGACGCCTTGAACTTCGTCAAGCAGGTGTACAATCCGTCGAATCTGCTGGGACCCACCAACGATATTACCCTGAGCACTACCGCCGGCAATACCGTAGCCCAGCAGTTGATCCCGCAGGGCAAGCTGGCCATCGACATCGACGGCTCATGGCTGGGAGGCAACTGGGAGACCGGTGGCGCCGCCCCGTGGCCGCAGTGGAAAGACACCATGGGACTGGCCAAGATGCCAACCCAGAATGGTCAGGACCCCAAATACGTCACGCTCTCCGGTGGCTGGGCCTACTCGATCGCGTCCCGCTCCGCCCATAAGGACCAGGCCTTTACCGTTATCCAGGAGGCCTTCGCTAAAGACCTGCTGGGCAAATACGATATCCAGACCAACGGCATCGCGCCGCGCAAGGATATTGTGAGCCTGCCTGAATACAGCGCCCTGCCCAACTTCCCATTCTTCACCCAACTGGTAAACTTCACGCAGTTCCGCCCGGGCTTCCCGGCCTATCCCAAGATCTCGGTGCAGATCGACAACGCGATGCAGCAGGTGATGAGCGGCAAATCGACGGACGACGCCATGTCGTCCTTCTCGCAATCGGTCCAATCGATAGCAGGTGCAGATAAAACGGAAACGCATCCGTGACGAGGCGCTTGAAATGGGAGAAGGATCGCCCTGCTCCCCTTTCAGCCACAGCCAGCCAATCCTTATGGCAGTAACGGCGATGGGCCATATGAGTCACCCGAACTTTTGAAAAAGTTCCCAAAACCGGGGTGCAGGGTCCTCCCTGCCGGGGTGTGGGCGAGCATGCTGGGAGCATGCTCAAGTCCCCACAAAAACTTCTTTTTCTTCTTTTTCGCGCCGCCTGCGGCGGCGCGAGAGGAGAAGAAAGTGTGTGGGGACACCCCACACCCCGGCAGGAGGGCTAGCCGCCCTCCTGTACCTCCCGCATTGGGAGTGCGGAATCCGTTTTTAGGATTTTTCAAAAATCCTGGATGGCTCATATCCGGCCTATCGCCCTTCCCATTGATGCAGGAGAATTTGTATGCAGGTGGACACCCAAACGCCAGCGCAGGCCATCGAGGTCTCGGCGCGCACCATCAGGCGCAAGCGCAACCGGCAGCTACGCATCAGCCTGTTGTTTATGGCGCCCGCATTCCTGGTCATCCTCATTTTTATGCTGGGACCGGCGGTCTGGTCGGTCTACGTCTCTCTGACAAATATGGCCCTGACAGGCGTAGGAGCGGCCACCCCTCAATTCGTGGGCCTGGATAACTTTGTACATATCTTTCACGACGGCGAATTTTACAACGCCTTCCGCGTCTCCCTGACCTACCTGGTCTTTTCGGCCCTGATCGGGCAGGCGGGTCTGGGGCTGCTGCTGGCCCTGCTGATGCGCCGGCGCAACATCGTCTTTAAGTCGGTGCTGGGCGCGATCATCGTGGCCGCCTGGGTAATTCCAGATGTGGTCGCGGGCTTCGTGTGGAGCGCCTTCCTGGCCGGCGGCCCACAGAGCGTGCTGGACCCTGGTTTGCTCAATAACATCTTCTCCACCTTCGGGCTCCCTAAACATGCCTGGCTGCAAGAATATCCGATGACCATGGTCATCATTGCCAACATCTGGCGCGGCACGGCCTTCTCGATGCTGCTGTACGCGTCCGCGCTCGAAAGCATTCCCCAGGAGCTGCTGGAGGCCTCCGCCATCGATGGCGCCAGCAGTTGGAACACGCTGCGCTACGTTATTATCCCCTTGATCAGGGGCGCCATCGGCACCGATCTGCTACTGATTACCCTGGCCACCCTCTCGGACTTCACACTGGTCTATGTGCTGACCGCGGGCAGCAATATGAATACAGAGTTGATGACGATCTATCAATACCGACAGGCATTCCAGTTTTATCAGATCGGGTATGGCAGCGCCATCGCCTTGCTGATCATCGCAGCCGGAGCCATTCTATCCTTAATCTATACACGCATCCTGCGCGTGGATTTATAGTTGTGAAGAGAGGTTCGCATGTTTCGTCGAGCTATTATTTCCACGATCATTTATATCTTTCTGACCCTGCTGGGACTCTTCTTCCTGGTGCCCCTGCTGTGGCCGGTGCTGGCCAGTATCAATCCGGCGGCGACCCTGGCGGTAAAGTGGCCCACCGCGCCCAGCCTGAGCAACTATGCGACGATTCTGACCAATGGCGTGGTCATCCCGCCCTTCACCAATAGCGCCATCATGGCCATCAGCACCATGATCCTGGTCGTCATCCTCTCGGGACTGGCCGCCTATCCATTATCGCGCTTCCAGTTTCGCTTCAAAAACACCCTGATGCTGGGCGTGCTCTTCGCCAGCGCGCTCCCCATCCTGGCGCTGGTCACGCCGCTCTACGCCATGTATGTCTCTCTCAACCTGCAGGATACCCTGCAGGGAGTGATTCTCTTCTTCGTGGCCAGCGCGCTGCCGTTCAGCATCTGGCTGATGAAGAACTTTCTAGACTCGGTGCCCTATGAGCTGGAGGAGGCCGCCTGGATCGATGGGGCCTCGACCTTCACGGCTCTGATCCGCGTGGTGTTGCCGATCTGCGCCCCCGGCATCTCGGTGGTGGCGGTCTGGAGCTTCCTGGGGGCCTGGACCAACTTCTTCGTCCCGCTGATCCTGCTGCAGACGCAGGAGCTTGAGCCGGCCTCGGTCAATATCTACACCTTTTTTGGTAGCTATGGACAGGTCAACTATGGGCAGCTGGCCGCCTACGCCATGCTCTATGCCCTGCCGGCCGTGGCGCTCTACACCCTGGTCTCGCGCTTCTTCGTCAAAGGCATCAGTGGTGGACTCAAAGGGTAGGGGGTGTCAGACACACTTTTTACGGGAGTGCAGGGGCGCCCCCTATTGGCATCAATTAAGGGGTGCAGGGCGAGCATGCTGGGAGCATGCTCAAGTCCCCCTCTCTCCTTTCTCCTCTCGCGCCGCCTGCGGCGGCGCGAGAGGAGAAAAAGAAGTTTTTGTGGGGACACCCCACACCCCGGCAGGAGGGCTCGCCGCCCTCCTGCACCTCCCCCTTTGGGGCGCAGACGAAATCAGCTTTCAATGGAGGGGCAGGCATCTGGCTTATGGTATAAATGGGTGAGCGGACGCCTTTTTTCATACCGCCTTACAACTGTATTCGTCTATGCATATTGAAGACAATATATATTTTCTATTCTTTAAATATAGAGAGATATCTATGTTATTGCAAAAGAACACGCTGCTTCGCTATCTATTCCCGGCACTATTGCTTACCATCCTGACTGGTGGGGTCGTCATTGCTTTCTATGCCAACCATCCACGAGCGGAATTACTGGCCGATACATGGAGCTATCTCTATGTGGTTGATCGCATTAGTGTCGCGGGCCAGCTCGTCAATGCCTGGCGCCTGCCATGCTATCCCCTGTTTATTTCGGTGCTCTATGCGATCATGGGGCAGGGGAATATAGAGGCCGTGAGCATCGCGCAGGCGGTGCTGTTTGTGCTGGCCACGCTGGAGATCTATATTCTGGCGGCGCTCATCTTTCAGCGTCCCTGGCTGGCCTTCATATTGAGCTTGATGATGGGAATCAATCTGACGCTGATCTCGTACGTCAAACCATTGATGACCGAGGGGATGGGGCTCTGGTTACTGGCTTCATTAACCCTGAGCGCCGTCCTGTTTATGAAGACCTTGCGGCGCCGCTGGCTCTGGTTGACGGCGTTGTGGATGCTGATCCTGTTTATGACGCGGCCCGAGTGGCTCTATCTACCGCCACTCCTCTTTGCCTATGTGCTCCTCCAGGCTTACAAGAAACAGCGCTTTCGCCGCCTGCTGCCGCACGCCCTGGCCGCGCTGGCCCTGATGTACGCCCTGGTTGGTGGCTATATCTATACCAACGCCACTCAGAACAACTTTGTCGGCACCACCTGGATTACTAATATCAACCTGGTGGGGAAAATTCTGCAGTACAATATGCAGGATCATGGTGATCCCTCTAATCCAGAGCACGTCATGATCGCGCACACGCTTGATAAGTATGTCAGACAGGGTATACGCGATCCGTATTATATGATGGCTCACGAACCAAAGTTGTTTGGCAACAATATCAGTGAGCCAGCGAAATACGCTGAATACATCATCCTGCACCACCCCAAGACCTTCGCCCTCGATACGGCACCTCTCTTTTTCAGTTCGCTGACAGCTTACGCACAGGAGTCGCTCGTCGATCCCACAGGGGTGCTGGGTCAGCCGCTAGCGGTACTACATAATGCATCCCAAATCTTTTATGCCACGAACAGTCTGTTCCCCCTCTGTGTCCTGCTCTGGCTCGGCCTCCTCTACTTCAAAGGCACGCGCCGGCATCCGATAGTGCAGCTCATGGGGCTGTTAATATTGATATGTGTCTATGGAATTATGCTGACGACGGCGGGTGGCTATCGAGATTACGACTATATGCGTATCTACGTCCTCTTCGACCCCCTGCTGATCGTCATCATCTGGGGCTTTCTGCTGTGGGGACTCTCGCTATTATGGAGAAAAGTAGTCGAACGGGTAACAACGCGAAAAAGTAAAAGCGGCCATATGCGCGGCCTGCTATTCTCCTGCTTATGTCTGATGGCGCTGATCTTGAGCGGCTGTGAGGGGGATCTGACTACGCCACCCACTAACCATAGCCTGACCCTGGTGTCCTGCCATCGCGAAGGCCGGGTGGGATTGCTCTTTATGCGCTTTGAGAATCGCGGGGTAGATGTCTCATCAAGCAGTGTGCAGCTGCTTTTTAAGACGCCATACACATCACAGCAGGTCAGCATGCATGTTGACCTGCCCCCGATTCCCAACAATCAAGAGAGGCTAGTCACCGTTGATGTGCCCGTTCACGGTCCCGACTACTGGATGCCCAATAGTCCGGTAAAAGTCACGTTAAACCTGCCGCGAACCGACAGGCAACCTCAAAGCAACTTCACCACGGACTGCCATGATCCCAGCTAATCCGTGATCACCAGCAGGCCAGGATACTATGCAAATGATGTATCCTGGCCTGCCTCCCTCTGCCTTCTTGCTCACCACCAGAAATCTACCTATCCTTTACAATATTTTTACAGATGAGCTCACAAAAAGCTGGTCATCAAGCGTTTAATTTGATATAATTGTGCATATGACTCTCCAACTGCAGCACCATAAATAGGATCTTTTCTATTCCACCATGTATCAAATTAGCGGCGCTTGATTACGAACTTTTACTCTGTATTGTAGCAAGCAGACGCCCATAAGGGGCGCACCTACAGCGACAATGGCAAAGGAGGCGCTCCATGCCAGCAACCTTTATACCTTTACACAACAACCATAGAGCCCCTCGCTACCCTGCGCTCGGGCATATATTCGCCTTGATAAATGAGCCCAGGGTACCACGCAGCTCGCGACAGACACAGACACGGCGTACAGACAAAGTGCTGCCGACGACCAGGACGCAGGAGACGCGCCAGCGCGTGCAGCAGAGGCGACCACCCAGGCACTGGCTGGTATCGCTGGGTCTGGGTATGGTCCTCATGTTGCTCCTGGTAGCGGCCTGGCAGTTTGTGCTGCCACGCACGACCGCCGCCTACAACGATTGGCGCTATGGCAATCCGCGCACGTTTCAAATCGATGCCTTCGTGGGGCACGAGACGGTGGTGACCATCCCCAGCCACTTTATCGTCTTGAATCTCAACGGCGATATTCAGGTCATTGAACTGCCGGGTGGCGACCAGAATAAGGTGCAGCGCTACCAGGTGACGCAGCTGTCGGGTCCGGCGGCAGCCAGCATCCCTGTCACGTTGGAGTTCGTGGACCCTAACCACACGCATCATCCCGATATGCTGGTGCATATTCAGGACGCGCAGATCCTGCTGAAGAATGTGAACGGCACCTTCAAGGTAGTCAACAGTTGAACGATGCCCGTATCCATTAACCCATGGATACGGGCATCGCCGCACACACATTTTGTCAATAGAGACAACGAACCATCTTATCCCTCCACCGATCAGGCAGATTGAAGGATGTGATTGCCGCGTCTGCGCACATATCTGATAAAGGCCAGTGTGGTCAGCATACGGGACAGCCGTGAGTGGTAGAGGGAAGGCTGCTCGGGATTGGTGACGCAGCCGCCATGCTTCGTCCAGCAGGCGGTGCCAGCTAGCGGGGAGGCGCTTACGCCAGCGCTGTAGAGCCGGAGATTTGGCGATAATCTCGCCATCTTCCAGGGTGGTCAAGATACGGCAGAGAGTCGTCACCGCGAACATCACCGACTCATCGTCAAGGTAGAGGAAAGGGCGGTGCCGGGCCAATCCAGCCCAATATGTGTTCAGGTTATAGGACATCGCATCAACTATCTGAGACCAGTCCACCGCCAGCGGCAGGGTGGCATGGTCGGGTCCCAGGAGCGCGATGGCCTTATGTTGAAGAATCCACCACGTCACCGCGTTTTGATCTCCATAGCGGGCCGGATTAAACACGCCATTCTGAAAGTGTGGATAGGGGGCAACCTCTTGACGCGACTTTCCAAGCGCCTCCAGAGGCATATATGCCACCTCCAGTCGTCGAGCCAGCGGCTCCTCCTTCCGCAAGCTACGATGCGCGGCGGCGAAAGAGTCCAATTCAGTCGCGCTCCATTTCCTATGCGTCAAAATGACGACATCGATATCGCTGGTCAGCTCTTCAAAGGCCCCCAGGGCCGTAGAGCCACAGACGTACACGCCATAAATATGGTCTTGCACCGGCTCCAAAATATTGAGATATGCTTCCAGCAAAGGCTGTAACATCTGAGGTATAGCAGCATTGTGCATTACGATTTATACTCCGTTCCTTCTACTGTGAATAATCTATCATTTTACATGCAATAGGAAAGAGATCGTTTTTAATGGAACGTACGCGCTCTGGTACAAGGCCGCTTCGCGGCAAGCGCCCGCAAGGGGCGCACCTACGATGCCTTTTCTTTTTTCTTCTTCATTTTCTTTTTGGGAACATTGAAAATGATATTCTTACAGGGTGAGAAGGTGTTCGGGCGTGCGCAAATATGCTATACTATTGTTACATACTGATATTAAGTAAGTGATCAGTAAAATAGCGACCAATCAGAGAGATAGGGAGCAGAGAGAACATATGGCTATAACCAATACACAGTCAGAGCAGCAGGATGCGCTGGTGGCCAGCTGGCCGTTGAGGCGCGTGGGATTGCGCGTGCAGAATATGCAGCGCAGCATCGATTATTATGGGCGCCTGGGCCTCTCCGTGGTGCGCGATGAGCGCGACGCGGATGGCAATGGGAGCGTTGGATTGGGTGCGGCGGGCGGCAGCGAGGTGCTGCAGCTGCGCACGCTGGCCGGAGGCCGTCCGCGTCCGCGCCACACCGCAGGGTTGTTCCACTTCGCCCTGCTGGTGCCCGACGAGCCGGAACTGGGTTCATTCTTGCGTCACGTTCTTGACCGCAACAACAATGTCCCGCTGGGTGGCGCCTCCGACCACCTGGTCAGTCAGGCCCTCTACCTGACCGATCCAGAGGGCAATGGCATCGAGGTGTATGTGGACCGGCCGCGTGAGCAGTGGCCCATGCAAGACGGCAAGGTAGCGATGGATACGATACCACTGAATGCTCCCCACCTGCTGGAACAGGCCCATGAGTTCAAGGGCTTCTCCCAGGGTCTACGTCTGGGACACATGCACCTGAACGTCAGCGATCTTGACCAGACCTTTGCCTTTTACAGAGAACACTTTGGTATGGAGCGCATGATCGGCATCGAGCAGCAGGCCTACTTCCTCTCCTGGGACGGCTATCACCACCACCTGGGGACCAACCTGTGGGCCGGTCGCAACGTGCGGCCCGTCGAGCCAGACATGTACGGCATCGACTTCTATGAGATCCGGCGTCCCGATCTCCAACCCTCCACAATCCAGGACCCCAACGGCGTCACCATCATCATCCAATAACACATCAATAAAAAAGAGAATCGTAGGATCGGGCCTTGCGCCCGATTTCCTCTCCACGTACGTCAACGCTCGAAAAAATCGATATTTATGCGAGCGTTGCGTGCGGTGAAGGGAAATCGGGCGCAAGGCCCGATCCTACGGCGACATATCGTGCGGTGAAGGGAAATCGGGCGCAAGGCCCGAACATACGGCCAATACTTCTTATTTTGCCACGTTTATACATATATAACGTATTACAATTATGGTCTCCTGACAATTCCAGGTCAGGGTGAGCCCGGCAAATACGATTAGCAGGATGCAATATGCCACAGGAATGCGCGAATCCGATGCTGATATGAATTATCATCTATATGTTATGAACTCATCAATCATGAAAGGGACATCTATGCAGCACTCATATTACCAGAGCCATACGCGGCGTGAACGCAGCAGGGCCTTTCCCTCTGGCTTCATTCTGGCTCTGATCGCGGGCCTGATCATTTTTGGTATCGGCTTCTGGACCAACTTTCAGAACAACGTTACCACTACCACCTGGATTGGGCTGGTGTTCCTGGTTGCCTTTATCGGTACGCCTTTCCTGGCTGGCATGATCGGTACCCTGAGCACCAGCCGCATCGATACAGGGATGGCCGCCGGCGTCTGGAATGGTCTTTTTGTAGGCATATTTATGGGGGTGTATCAGTTTTTAGTGCTGGAAAACAATGTGCCAACGAAGGTCGCACCGGATATCATCAAGCAGGTGCAGGATTTTCTGGCGCAAGGAGGCATTCAGATCTCGGTGCAGACGCTGCAGGTTGGCAATAGCGCCCCCACCAGCTATGTGGGTATCGTGCTGGTTGACCTGGTGCTGCTGGTGCTCTGGCTCGGCCTGGGCGCGCTATTGGGGCTGCTCGGAGCTCTGATCGGCAAGATCTTCGCGCCACGCCAACAAAAGAACATCCCACCCTTCCGCTACTCGTAGGTGTCGGGCTTGCCCCAACTTTTCGAGCTTGCCCCGACTTTGATCGAGGACGCCTCATCGGTGATGAGGCGTCCCTTTTTCATTGCTTTAGATTTCGGGGACGTTAAGGACGGCGCCCGTGTTAGCGGATGTAACGAGGGAAGCATAGCGGCGCAGCCAGGAGCTCTTAACGCGTCCTTTGACATGGGTCACCTCGCTCAGGCGCTGCTCAATCTGCTCGGGCGTGAGCTGTACCTCCAGGCGGCGCTCGACGAGATCGATATGGATCATATCACCATCAACCAGAGCGGCGATGGGACCGTTGGCGGCCGCCTCGGGCGAGACGTGTCCGATACAGGCGCCACGCGTACCGCCGGAGAAGCGGCCATCGGTGATCAGGGCCACCGTTTCGCCCAGACCCATGCCCATGATATTGGCGGTCGGCGCCAGCATCTCCTGCATGCCGGGTCCACCACGCGGTCCCTCGTAGCGAATGACGACGACATCACCCTCTTTAACCTGCTTATTAAGGATGCCGGCGCTGGCCTCTTCCTGCGAGTTATAGATACGGGCGGGACCTGTATGCTTCATCATGGCGGGAGCGACGGCCGCCACCTTGACCACGGCCCCCTCGGGAGCCAGGTTGCCGAAGAGGATGGCCAGGCCACCCTGCTCGCTATAGGCCTCCTCAATGGGATGGATAACCTCTTTATCCAGCACCTCGGCCTCGGCGATATTCTCACCCAGCGTGCGCAGTGTCACGGTCGGACGCTCCAGGTTGAGCAGACCCTCCTTGCGCGACAACTCTTTGAGGATGGCGCTGATGCCGCCGGCGCGGTCCACGTCCTCCATATGCCACTGACCGGCCGGGCTGACCTTACACAGGTGGGGAGTGCGAGCCGCCACCTGGTTGATGCGCTCCAGCGAGTAATCGATGCCCCCCTCACGGGCCAGGGCCAGCGTATGCAGCACCGTATTGGTCGAACCGCCCATCGCCATATCCAGCGCGAAGGCATTATCGATGCTATCCACATTCACGATCTGCCGGGGCGTCACATTGGCCTTGACCAGATTCAGAATCTGCCGACCCGCCGCGCGCGCCAGTTCACGCCGCTCCTCCGAAGTCGCCAGCTTCGAGCCGTTGCCCGGCAGAGCCAGTCCCAGCGCCTCCATCAGACAGTTCATAGAGTTGGCGGTAAACATACCCGAGCACGAACCACACGAAGGACAGCTCAACTGTTCCAGCTCCAGCAGCTGGGCGTCATTGATCTTGCCCGCCTGGTAGGCGCCGACGCCCTCAAAAATAGTGATCAGGTCAGAGCTACGGCCATCGGGCAGCTTGCCGGCCGCCATCGGGCCGCCGCTGACAAAAATAGTCGGGATATCCAGGCGCATAGCACCCATCAGCATACCCGGCACGATCTTATCGCAGTTAGGGATACACACCATGCCATCAAAACGATGGGCCTCAATCACGGTCTCGACGCAGTCAGCAATCAGTTCACGGCTGGGAAGGGAATACTTCATGCCGATATGGCCCATCGCGATACCATCATCGACGCCGATCGTATTAAACTCGAACGGCACCCCGCCAGCCTCACGAATGGCCTCCTTCACCAGCTTGCCAAACGCCTGCAGATGCACGTGGCCGGGAACAACATCGATGTAGGAATTGCACACAGCGATAAAGGGCTTTTTGAAATCATCTTCACCTACGACACCGGTCGCACGCAGCAGGCCCCGGTGAGGAGCGCGCTCGAAGCCGAGCTTAATCTGATCTGAACGCATTGCGCCTCCTTAAGGCAGGTAGGAGTTCGTTCCCACCTCGCATTGTTGCATTGAAAGCTTTTTTATTAAGCAATCGTGAACGTGACAGGTCTCCCCTATGGGCGTCAGCATTGAGGTGAGGGAAATCGGCGCCATCCACGCTGAGGGCCTGCGTCTTACTTTCTGGTTATAGGAGCATAGTATTCCCAATAAGATACCAGTAGGCGTCAAGTATAGCACAGTTCCCCGCCCGGCTCACCACTTCCCCTCTCGAAAGCCAGAAATACGTTTATTTAAACTATACGAAGATGTATCATTTTACCGTATTAGCTCACATGAACCAACCTTGCGGAGCAATATTTGTCACAATCACTGCAACGGCATATAATGGGTGAGGCAATGAGGTGCAAAGATGAAGCAAAAAGCTTCATTTTTTATAATATTGTGAGGGTAAAATGATTATTTTAGAGACGGAACATTTGCAGTTCCGGCCCCTGACGCTGGACGACCTGGACGATATGACCGCGCTTTATACCGATCCCGAGGTTACACGCTTCCTGGGTGGTCCGCGCAGCCGGGACGAGGTGCAGCGGGTACTCAAAGGGTATATCCGCGAATACCAGATCTACGGCCACTCGTTTTTCGCCACCATCCGTAAAAGCGATCAGAGCTTTATCGGACATTGCGGCCTGCTGAAGCAGGAAGTCCAGGGACAGGAAGAGATCGAACTGGCCTATGTGCTGGCGCGCCCTTTCTGGCAAAACAACCTGGCCATGGAGGGGACCGAGGCCCTGAAAAATTACGGCTTCCAGAAGCTGGGTTTCCAGCGTATTATTTCATTGATTCCACCCGATAACACCGTTTCGATCCATATCGCGGAAAAGATCGGCATGAGCTATGAGCGCGATGTCGATCAGTGGGGCCAGCACTTCCGCCTCTACGCGATCAATCAGGATCACTGATAGATTCCAGTGGAGACAGAAAAGATGTAGCGGGGAAGGGCGCATCCCTCCCCGCTACATCTTTTCTGTCTCCACTATAATTTGACATCGTTGTTTTCGGCTTCGAGACAGGCTGTCGTGGATTCGCCGAACGGCCGCTCGGTCATGACAGGCTCCTCCTCCTGATCGGCATTGGCGGGACGCTGCTCGCGGATGACAAAGAGGGCGATCAGGAGTCCACAGACGACACAGGCGAAGCAGGTCCAGATCGCGACGTGGAAGCCGTCCGCCAGAGCCGAGGCGCCATCAACGCCCTGGGACTGCAGGGCGGCGGTCTGCGCGGTCGCGAGCGAAGTAACGATGGCCAGCACCACACTTGAACCCACCTGCTGGCTGGTATTGAGCAGGCCGGAGGCCAGGCCCTGCTCCTCGTTGCGCACCCCGGTCGTGGCCGCGATCGTAATGGCCGGAAACACAAAACCCATGCCCAGTCCCACCACCAGCATTCCCGGCAGAAGCGCGCCCTGATAGCTCGCCGTCGCCGAGATCAACAGGAACAGCAGTTGCCCACAGCCAACCACAATAATGCTGGCGACCAGCAGCAGCTTGAGGCTGAGATGCGAGAACATACGCGAAGCGATGTTGGAGAGGATCAGCAGCACAGCAGCCATCGGCAAAAAGGCCATCCCGGTCTGGATGGCTGAATAGTGCAGCACCTGCTGCATAAAGAGGGTCAGAATAAAGATGATCGCCCCAAAGGTGCCGGGCAGCAACAGGCTGACCAGGTTACCGCCGGCCAGTACAGGCAGGCGAAATATATTCAGGCGTACCAGCGGATCCTGAGCCCGTAGCTCGATCCAGATAAAGGCCAGCAGCAGAACCACCGCCAGAGCCAGCAAACCCCAGGTGTGCCACGAGAGCCAGCCCAGGTCATTGCCGCGCGCCAGCGTATAGACAAGTATCACGATAGCCACCGTGATCATCAGCGCGCCCAGAATATCCAGTTTCGGCCGCCGCTCCGGCAGCGGGCTTGTAGGGATAAAAAAAGGCGTCAGCACGCAGGCCAGGATGCCGACCGGCACATTGACAAACATCACCCAGCGCCAGCCAGGGCCAGCCGTCAGTAGACCGCCCAGGATGGCACCGACGGCAAAGCCGGTTGAGGCCACCGCGCCCATCACGCCCAGCGCCTTGTTGCGCTCCGGCCCCTCCGCGAAGATCGACGTGACCAGGGAGAGCGATGTCGGCGCCACCACCGACGCGCCCAGTCCCTGAACCGCGCGGGCAACAATCAACCAGGACTCCGATTGAGCCAGACCGCCGAACAGGGAAGCAAGAGAGAACACAACCAGGCCCGCCAGGAAAATGCGCCGCCGCCCAAAGAGATCAGAGGCGCGGCCACCCAGTAAGAGAAAACCACCAAAGGTCAGAGAATAGGCACTCACCACCCACTGCAGATTCTGCGTCGACATCGCCAGGTCTTTTTGCATCGAAGGCAACGCCACATTTACAATCGAAAAATCTAATACCACCATAAATTGCGCCATACATAACAGCGCCAGCACAAAACCACGATGAGCCATCTTTTGTCCAGGAGCAACCATCAATCCCTCAATCTATTTTAGACATCTATAGCATACAGATTTTTATTATAGGCATATAAAGTCAAAAATTGGTACTAAAAAGTGTCACGTTTTGGGACCAAAAACAGACTATATATAATGAGAAGGTTTTTATTTATAGCACGAGGACGAAAGATATGCTCACAACAAAAAATACCACCACAAATGATAGCCTGCGTGCAACTGAAAAGGAGCGGAGCCAGCAGCTGGATCACGCGCAGGCTCAACAGCTACTACCACAGGGACTGTTGCCACTCGAAGATGAGCAGATTAGCAGACTCCTGGCCCTCGTAGCGGTCGAAAACCACAAGATCCTTCGCCTCTCCCTGCTCGAAAGTGTTTAGCCGCCAGGCTGGCTTTATAAGTTGGTGCCGTAGGCGTGCTTGAGCGCCCCCGCACGGGCGTCCGCTGACGCGGCCGCACTCGTTAATTTTATAGTAGTGCATGGAGTGCGCAGCTGCGCACTCCATGCACTACTATAAAATTAACTCTGAGCACCGAAGGTGCGAAGAGAGAGGAAATTCAGGCCATTGGCTGAGGTTACCATTAACAATTTTCTTTTATGCAGTCATAATAAAAGGGGCGTAGATACAAAAGCGAGAAATGTATCTGCGCCCCTGCCTTTGAAGCGGAAGCCATCTATGCAACCCGGTAATCATACTACATCGTGCGCTTACTCAGGGTGGATAGAAACTCGTGGTTGCTCTGGGTTTTGGCCAGTTGCTGAATAAAGGCCTCCATCGCATCCTGTCCTTGCTGATCAGACAGCTGGGCAAACATGCGACGCATAGTGACGACAGCCTGGTAGGTTGGCTGATCGTAGAGTAGTTCCTCACGGCGAGTACCCGAGAGCGCGATATCGATGGCCGGGAAGAGGCGGCGCTCGGCCAGCTTGCGGCTCAAGACCAGCTCCATGTTTCCGGTTCCCTTGAGTTCCTCGTAGATCACATCGTCCATGCGGCTGCCGGTCTCGATCAAAGCTGTGGCGATAACCGTCAGGCTACCACCCTCTTCCAGCTTGCGGGCGGCGCCAAAGAAGCGCTTGGGCATAATCATGGCGCTGGGATCCAGACCGCCGGACAGGCTGCGGCCGCTCGACTCAACCGTCAGGTTGTAGGCACGCGAGAGGCGGGTCAGGCTATCGAGCAGGACCACCACATCTTTGCCCTCCTCAACCAGGCGCTTGGCACGTTCCAGCACCATCTCGGCCAGGTGCGTATGCACATAAGCGGGCTCATCAAATGTCGAGCTGATCACTTCGCCATTGACCAGCCGCTGCATGTCGGTCACCTCTTCCGGCCGCTCGCCAATCAGTGTAATCAACAGGTGCACGTTGGGATAGTTGGTGGAGATAGCGTTGGCGATCGCCATCAACAGCATCGTCTTACCAGCCTTAGGAGGAGCCACGACCAGGCCGCGCTGACCGCGTCCCATGGGAGAAACCAGATTGATCAAACGACCCGATAGATTGGAGGCGTTGCTTTCCAGATCGAACATCTGCTGTGGGAAGACCGGGGTCAGGGCATCAAAGCGTGGGCGTAGTCCCACCGCATCAGCGGGTCGACCATTGACCTGCTCCACGCGGAGCAAACCACCATACTGCTCACGGTCCTTCGGCGGGCGCACCTGTCCCGAAACATGGTCGCCCTGCCGCAAATTAAAGCGACGAATCTGAGAATGCGACACATAGATATCCTTTGGACCTGGTAGATAGCGATCCGGGCGCAGAAAGCCATAGCCATCCTCAACGATATCCAGCACGCCCTCACCTGGCACGGCCAGTTCCTGATCCGTGAGGGCCGTCGCCGGATGGCGCATCTCGATTGGTGGCTGTCGGTTCAACGTACGATCGAACGATTCAGTATTCGAATGTACAAATGAGTGCAGCGACTGCTGACGATCATCGGGATCGGGCATCGCATGCGTATTCATAACAGAGCGGGTGTTTTTCATAGAGTTGAGGGCACGATCTCCATTAATGGATCGCACCTTTCTCCTTTCGCTGACATGTATCTCTTATAGAAGAAAAGCAGGGAGTAAAATGGGTAAGGTAAATAGCGTCTCTTTTCCAGTGTGATAGGTAGCGTCATTCCTTTCCTACACGCTCAGGGTATGGGATGAAGTGACAGACATAGTGGGGACGAAACGGATATCGCATATCCATTGGGCCAACTGAACTTGTCTAGAATAGTGGATAGGTTGGGAAGAATTCGGATTTCACTATTATAAACAAGGGGGGTAGACATGATATTCCCACTTTGTACTGCAACATTTTGTTTCCAGGCAGGGCGCCCATTGTTACTTCATATCACCATTGATCGTCACAATAATCTTCTAGCAATAGGAAATTTCAGATCTAGCGATCTGTATCATATGAAAGGAAAGATAGATGAACGAACAGAGCTATACAGCGGAAAAATTGCATGAGACCGCCCGCGAGAATGCCGTTGCCTTCGCGCTGCTATCGCTAGCCTATCTCAAGAAGCAGGGGCAGGCGCCCGAGGATTTCGTGACCATGGCGGGTAATCGCCTGGCGCAGAGCTGGCAGGCGCTCGGAAATGGCGGGGCCCGCGAATTCGCCCAGGCCATCGCCCTGAATATCACCTCCCTTGGCGGCAAACTGCAGGCACTCGAAGGGGACGAGCAGCGGGCCAAAGCCATCTTCCACGACTGGGTCTCGCATGAACAGGCCAGCACCTTTGGCCTCTCCGAGGAAGAGAAAGATGCCTGGTGGAGCGTATTCGAACCCATCGCCACCTCGATGAACTACCACTACAGCTGGCAACGCGACGGCGACACCATCCAGGTCTACCTCACGCGCACCGCCCAGACATCATAAATTCGGCCCTCGCGCCCAATACATACATGAAAAAAGCAATAAGACCATCGCTCTGATGGTCTTATTGCTTTTTTCATGTACACCCCTCCTCTTCCTGCCCAGGCCATTTAAAAGTCTTTTCTTGCCGCCTTCGGCGGCGGTGGGGGAGAAGGGAGTGAGCGGGGACACCCCGCACCCCGCAAGGGGCTAGCCGCCCCTTGACCCCGCTATTCGCTACTTTTAAATAGCCCTGCTTCCTGCCTTCAACCGCTTGACAATCTCCATTTCTTAGGGTAAGCTTCTTTTAGTTCGTTGCAATTATGCGGATAATCGCATAATTGCATTATTGAAGGCATAGAAGAAAGCAGGATGAAATGGATTTCACGTCCGAGCGCAATACGGGTAAGATTCATGTTGCATGGGAGCCGGTTAGTAATGCCCTCAATAGCTTTGCGCTATTGCATCAGAGCACACAGTTGCCGGGTCTAAGCCCATGGGTAGAACAGACGGCTTCTCAACTGACAGACGAACAGCTTCAGATCAATCGTCTGCTCTTTATAGCGCTGCGGGATGCATTGACGCCGCAGCGCGATGAGCCCAATTTTCCATCGTATCTACACAATCTGGGAGAGCTGAACGCGTATGTGCTGCGCAAGCGCATTCTGGAGCCGCTGCGCCGCCGCTTCTCACAGCGGACAGCGGCCTCGCCACCGCACACGAAATATCTGATTACCGATGTCGATACCTACCTGGACACGGTACGCAAGACGTATGGTGAAGACGATTTCGATGCGGGGCTACAGCGCCAGGCCCACCAGCTCCTGCAAGATCCACAGGAGATGCAGCGCACCATCCTCGCCCACCTGGAGACGCTATGGAAAACAACGTTCGCCCAGGAATGGAAGCGCGTCCAGAACATGCTTCGCTGGCAGAGCGAGATGTTCACCAACAGCCTGCGGCAGGAAGCCACGTTGGAAGAGACGATCTATGAGTTCACCGGTCGCCATCTGCCCGCAGAGATATCGCGGGCCGTGGCCGGTGCTGAAGAGATCATCCTGATCCCATCATGGCATACGGGTCGGCGCATGACCGTCTGGAGCGGAGCCGAGTGGATTGAGGGTGAATGGGGTGGCAAGGAGGTCGCGCGCATCTTCTTTAGCGAGCCGCCCAACTACGACGTGGCGCAGCAGCGTGATACAATCATGTCGCGGCCAGAGCTGCAGGCCCGGCTCGGTGCTCTGGCGGACGAAACACGCCTGAGCATCATCGAACTGCTGACGCACCGCAGCGAACTGCATGCCCAGGAGATCATTGCCGCCCTCGATCTCAGCCAGTCCAGCGTCTCGCGTCATCTTAAGCAACTGGTCAGCATGAAATATCTCTACGAGCGCCGGGGAGAAGGAGCGAACAAGACCTATCGGCTCAGCTCGTACTACCTGGCACGCACAGCCCAGGCCGTCCAGCAACTTTCAGAAGAAGGAGATATGCCATCAGCGGACCGTCTGCCAGAGAGGGCTTACAGTCAGGAGCTCAAACGCTTCGTCGATCGCTCTGGACGGCTCACCACCTGGCCGCCAGCTAAACAGGGAGACAAGCTGCTCATCCTGGAATACCTGGCCAGCTTCTTTGAAAAGGGACGTATGTACAGCGAAAAAGAGGTGAATGCGCTGCTGTTGGAACACACCACCATCAAAGATGCGGCCGCCCTCCGGCGCGGTCTCTATGAGTATCGCTTTATGAATCGTCAGCCCAACGGCTCACAATACTGGCTCATCGAGGGTGCCTGACTCTCGTCATTGTAGGGGCACATGAGTGCCCCCACACGCGCGGCCGCGTGGCGGCCGCGCTGTTTGTAAGAAGTTGAAGCAATAACACAGGTGGGTGCGGATGCACCCACCTGTGTTATTGCTTCAACTTCTTACTGAAATGTAAAAGATAGCTTACTCGGGCGCTACCAGCACCTTCTGTGCTTCTTTGTCGGCGGTGGTCAGCGGTTGACTTTTACTCACGCGCAGACTGACGAGGTACAGCAGCAGGGATAGCAGGACAAAGGCGGAGCCGATCCAGCCAAGCTGGGTGACCGGGACCACGCGCAAGGCCAGACCACCCACCACCGCTCCACCGGCGATACCCAGGTAGAAGGCCGAGTTGTTGAGGGCCAGAATGACGTTGGCATGTTCAGGTGCGACGCTTAACAGACGGTGCTGCTGCGGGATAAAGAGCTGAGAGATCCCCAGTCCGAGGAAGAAAAGCATCACCACGCCGGCGATAACAGTGGAGATAATCAGCGAGAGCAGGGCCTCAATAATCACCAGAGCCACCAGGTAAAGGACCAGCAGGCGACGGGTCCCGAAGCGGTCCGCCATCATGCCACCTGACCAGTTCCCGACCACGACTCCCACACCGTAAGCGACCAGTAAGCCGCTGATATCGCTAATGTGTAGATTATGCAGTAGCAAGATCGCAATATAGGTGTAGACGGTGTACCCACCGATATTCCACAACAAAGATGGCAGAAGAGCCATCACCACGCGTGGTTGCGTGATAGGCGCCAGGCGCGTCTTCAGCGGAAGAGGTTCGGACGCGGCGACCTCAGGCAGGCCACAGGTGAGCAAGGCCAGGACCGCGATGCCGGCCAGCAACGCGACCAGTGCGAACGACATACGCCAGCCAAAGTGCTCACCGACCCACGTTCCCAGAGGAGAGCCCAGGGCGGTCGCCACCGTAAGCCCGATCACCACCAGCGCTAGCGCCTGGCCGCGCTTTGCTGGCGGCGCCAGTGAGATACCAACCGTATAGGCCAGGGGCGCATATGTAGCGGCGAAACAGCCGGCCAGCACGCGTGTCAGCAATAGCGGCAGAAATGAGGGAGACAGGGCGGAAGCTACATTGGCCAGGAAGAACAGACCTAGCGATCCAACCAGGACTCGTGTGGGTCGCCAGCGCCCAGCAAACGCCGCGAACAAAGGAGCGCCCAGACCATAGGTCAACGAAAAGACCGTCACCAGTTGCCCGGCCACGCTCTCGGTTACACCGGTCTCTTTCGCAATCGTTGGTAGAACGCCGGCCACCACAAAAGCATCCGTGCCCAGCGCGAACATTCCCAACGCCAGCAAAAGAATGCGCGGATTAATACGTTGTGTCCCCTGCGGCTCCGGTGTCGAAGACTGTTGTAGCGTTTGTGACATGTAAATATAACTCCTTTCCATCTGCTGTAACAAAAATTGTTACAGCAGCTCTCAAAAAAAAAGAACATCAATAAAATTGCCCCAGGCGTGCCGATGTAACAAAAACAATTACATCGCATAGCAAAAATGAAGGTCCCGCATGCGAGTGAATTACCGCTCAGCCAGCAAGACCTGCAATCTTTGTTTTACGTCTGCGGCAATCCCGGCTGAATTTCCGTCGGGGCTTCAGCGTTCTGCCGCCGCCTGAACTCCGCTGTATGCGCCAGGGTATCGTGCAGGATATCGGCGATAGTTGTACGCGCCATCTCCTGTTCCATGGTATCCTGAATGTGCTCGTAGACATTTTCAAGGGTAGAAATGATGCCACATCCAACCCGGCAACGCTGATCGGGGGGCGTATGGTGCAGCGAAAACAAGGTGCCTGGATCGACCGCGCGATAGACCTCCAGCAGTGTAATCTCCTCAGGTCGGCGCGCCAGCTTCCAGCCAGCATTGCTGCCGCGCTGAACGCGTACCAGGTGCTGCTTCTCCATTAAACCCAGCAACCCGCGCAAAACCACGGGATTCGCCTTGACACTATACGCAATACGCTCTGAAGGAGCATAGTCGTACTCCTCACCGAACTCGGCCATCCAGACCAGGGTATGGACGGCTAACGATAGACGACTATTCGCACTCATCGCGGCCTCCTTCATCTCTTCAAATGCTCATGTATGCATTGTAACTAACTTTGTTACATTCGATGTAAGCATTATAATTACATCCGTGCCTGTTTGTCAAGAGCCGGGATATAGGGATAAAATAATCTTTCCCTGGTGGTTTCCATGTGGGGTAATATGGGAACGATAACGTGTTTCTGTAAACGTGGATGCGCGGGCACGGGGCCGCTTTGCGGCCAAGCCAGGGCAAGCCTGGCACCTACGGGTACATGGATGTATGCATGAAAGGAGTTTGGATATGGCGAGGGTTTGTCCACAATGTGGCGCGTGGTGTGAGGAGGAGCCGATTGATTTCACGGTGCCGGCCGTGATCTGTCCCCATTGTCGGTACGGGGAGCCGTTTTTGCGTCTGCCGCTGTTTGTGATTACGGGCGCGAGCGGCACGGGGAAGACGACGCTGGCACAGCATCTGCCGTCACACTTACCCGAGTGCGTGACGCTAGATACCGATATTCTATGGGGGGTGCTCCCGGCGACGGCCGAAAAAGATTACATCGATTATCAGGACCGCTGGCTCTTCCTGGCGAAACATATCGCGCAGAATGGACGGCCGGTCGTGCTCTGTGGCACCACGATGCCCGAGCGCATCATGGGCAGCCCTGAACATCGCTACTTCTCGGCCATCCATATCCTGGCGCTGGTCTGCGACGATGACGTGCTGGTGCGGCGGCTCAAGCAGCGTCCCGCCTGGCGCGGCTGCAACGATGAAGAAACGCAGCATAGGATGATAGAGTTTAATCGCTGGCATAAAGAGCACGCAGCCAAAACCGAGCCGCCCATGACACTGTACGATACAAGTAGAGTCACTCTGGAACAGACACTTGCGGAGACACGGCAATGGATATACGAAAGAATTCCTACCACCGAATAGTCCTATAAGAGTTGCTAAAGATGGCGGAAATTCGTGTAGAAGACACATGCGGAGATATATGTTTCCCTGTATGCGCTGAATAGACAAATAGCGTCAGCGTATGTCTTAGTCACTGTGATAGAGAGAAAACGAGTATCTATGCAATTACGTATCCCTGGTCTACGCATTTATTTACGCGATTGGCAACTGACAGATTTAGAGCGATATCGTTCCTGGATGGTCCCCAGGCAACGCTGGAAAGAGCTGGACAGCCCCTACTATGCGCTCCCTTCACAAGAGAAGATAGAAGTCCATGTAGAACAGATGCGCGCGCAAATCACCAGCAATAGCTATCCCACCATTCGTTCGGTACTGGTCATCAGCGACCGGGACACAGACGAATTTCGGGGTATCGTTTCCTGGAACTGGGAAAGCGCGGAGACGCACTGGCCCACCGTCGGCATCGTTATCTTTGATCCCGCTTACTGGAATCAGGGGCTGGGCTTTGAAGCCCTGGGACTGTGGTGCGACTACCTCTTCTACACACTCCCAACCATCGCCCGCCTCGATCTACGCACGTGGTCTGGCAACAAAGGTATGATGAGGCTGGCCGAAAAGCTGGGCTATCAACTGGAGGCCCGCTTTCGCAAGGCGCGCACCGTCAATGGTGTCTACTACGATGGGCTGGGCTACGGCACCCTGCGCGAAGAGTGGGCCGCCCGCTATCCCAGAGGCTTCATGGACTATCTGCGGCAACAACAACAGCAGGACACCACTTACAGGCCCGCCAGTTGAGCAACAACCGGATAATGGTCGCTGGGGTAAAGCGGTGGTTGGGCCGTACGCACAATCTCACAGGTCACAGGGTGGATCTCACGGGCCGGATCGCGCAGCAGGATCCAATCCATGCGCAAAATGTCATCCCCACGCCTCTCTCCTGACGAGGACGGCTTGCTCCAGTTAAAACCATGGAAGGTATTGGTCTGCCTGCTATCTTCGTGTCCCGTCTCCAGGAAACTATCGATAAAGCCGTGTTGCAACCATAAACGATGGGGAGGCGAGGCGGGGTCACAGTTAAAGTCCCCTGTTACCAGTACAGGTAATGCACCATCATGGGTAATATCCCGCAGCTTCTGAATAATCAAAGCGCTCCCGGCCAGCCGCGCCTGCGCGGAAACGTGGTCCAGGTGGGTATTGAGATGAATAAATTCGCGACCATTATCCAGCATGCGAAAATGGACCCAGGTGGCGGTGCGCATGCAGGCCGTCTCCCAGCTCCCAGAAAGCACCTCCGGCGTCTCACTGAGCCAGAAGCCGCCAGCGTCCAACTTTTCCAGCACATCGGGCTTCCAGAAGATAGATGTATATTGATGCGGATCTTCGGCATTGGCTGAGGGGCCAATCTCATAAGCGTAGGAGGAGAGTCGCTGCCGATAGACCTCCAGGTTGCCAGCCTGGACCTCCTGAAAACCGATCACGGCCGGATCAGCCGCCTGGATGGTCTGCACGTTTAAGGAGGCGCGCTGCGGCCAGACATTGGGTCCATCCGTATTTAACGCGCCACGAATATTAAACGTCATTACCGTTAACATAAAAACCACCTCTTTGCATTCTCGTGATGGGGATCTCTACACACAGGCAAACAAGTAGGTGGACTACATGCGGGGCGCGGAGGTACGTGGGAAGAGGCGCTGCCTGAGCGTGCGCGTTAAAGGGCTGGTCAGCAGAAGGACAAAGAGAACGATCTCAATCTTCTCCATCATGCGTGCGAAATCCCCCGCGCTCCCAATCAACCAGAGCGGCGTTTGCCAGCACACGATGAGTAGGATGATAGCTGCGCCCAGCAAGAGATGCCAGCCCCATAAGAAGACTTTGCGCTCTATGCCACGTTCGGCCAGCGAAAACAGCGTCCTGGAGGTCTCCTTCTGTTCAGCCATCAAAAATCCCCTTATTCAAAACCATGCATCTACAAAACCGTACTAAGCAGTATATCATATAGGTTCAGACTTATATAGAATATGGCAGACTGACATCGTATTGGGGCACGTGAGCGCGCCCGCACAGGCGTCCACCTGGAGTTTTGTGTTATGGTGCAACAGGGGCGCAGTTGCGCCCCTGTTGCACCATAACACAATGGAGGTCAGCACTGCAGAAACGTACTACAGCGCTGGTGTCCGTCTTTTTTTGCAAAGAGAACAAAAGGCAACAAAAAAATGAATGGCACCCGCTGTATCCTGGTGGCGCGTCTGAACGTGCTTCACCAGAGAGGGCAAACAAAAGAAGATGATTTTTTGTAGGAGTCAGAGGCATGCTGCATAAAAAAGCGAAGCGTACAACTGGGAACGAGTCAAAGCAATTGTTGAATCCGGTGTATAGCCGCATCCCATTGGATCGGCCCATTCCACGCAATGAGATGCCCGAAGAGGAGATGCTGCCACAAACGGCCTACCAGATCGTGAGCGATGAGCTGATTCTGGATGGCAATGCCCGTCAGAACCTGGCCACCTTTGTCACCAACTGGATGGAGCCGGAGGCGCGGCAGCTCATGGCCGATACCTTTGATAAAAACATGATCGACAAAGACGAGTATCCCCAGACGGCCGAGCTGGAGCGCCGCTGCGTCAATATTCTGGCTAATCTCTGGCATGCCAAAGACGAAAAAGAGACGATTGGCTGCTCAACTATCGGTTCCAGCGAAGCCTGTATGCTGGCCGGCATGGCCTTAAAGTGGAAGTGGCGGGAACGCCAGCGTGCCGCCGGAAAGTCAATCGAGCGTCCCAACCTGGTTATGGGCATCAACATTCAGATCTGCTGGGAAAAATTCTGCCGCTACTGGGATGTCGAGCCTCGACTGGTCCCCATGGAGCCGGGACGGTATCACCTGACCGCTGAAGAGGCGGTCAAGCTATGTGACGAAAACACCATCGGCGTCGTGGCTATTATGGGAAGCACAATGGATGGTAGCTACGAACCAATTGAGGCTATCAGTCAGGCATTGGATCGTCTGCAGAGCGAGCGGGGACTGGACATCCCGCTTCACGTGGACGCTGCTAGCGGCGGACTGGTCGCGCCATTTATCCAGCCTGATATCGTGTGGGACTTCCGGCTGCCGCGCGTCAAGTCCATCAACACATCGGGACACAAATATGGCCTGGTCTATCCGGGCGTCGGCTGGGTGGTCTGGCATAACCATAGTGACCTGCCGCAGGAGCTGATCTTCTCGGTAAATTACCTGGGAGGGCAGACACCAACCTTTGCCCTCAACTTCTCGCGTCCCGGTAGTCAGATCGTGGCCCAGTATTATAATTTCGTACGACTCGGCAAAGAAGGCTATCGGCGCATACAGCAGGCCTGCCAGGATACGGCCCGTTACCTATCGGGAGAGATCGCCCGCCTGGGACCATTTCAACTCCTCAGCGATGGTAGCGACCTGCCGGTATTCGCCTTTACCTTAAAGGAAAAGACCAACTTTACCGTGTTCGATTTATCGCAGCGTCTGCGGGATCGCGGCTGGATCGTTCCCGCCTATACCTATCCAAAAAATCTGGAGGACCTGGCCGTAATGCGCATCGTGGTGAAGGATGGCTTCAGTCAGGATATGGCGAATCTGCTGCTCAACGATCTGAAACGCCACCTGAACTACTATGCGGCACACCCTGAGAGCAAGCATGACGGTGGCACACCGGGTTTCAGTCATGGGGCCAGTCACGAAGAAAAGTCAGTCAATAAGGGAAAGTGAGTAAGAGCGATGCGTATCATGATTGTCACCGATCAGTATCCGCCCATGGTAGGAGGGGTCCCCAATGTGGCCCATGGCCTGGCCGTTGATTTCACCCAGCGAGGGCACCAGGTCTGGGTGGTCGCGCCCAGTTATGGAACGCGGGATGTCCAGCGCACAGAGGAAGGGGTACAGGTCTCACGCTTTTCCTCGTTCGAATGGCCAACCTATAAGGATCTGCGCATCCCCCTGCTTCCATTCGGACCGATCCACAAGCTACTCAAGCAGAGCGATCCGGATGTCATTCATGTGCATTCGCCGATCGTGCTGGGCAACATCGCCCATATTCTGGCCCCAGGCCTGCACAAACCGCTCATCGCCACCAACCACTATCTGCCCAACAACATGCTCAGCCGCTCAGTCCTGACAGATCCGGTCCTGGGCAAGCCGCTCAGCGCGCTGATCTACTCCTACCTCGTCTACTTCTACAATCGCTGCGACTACGTCACCTCTCCCACCCGGACCGCGCTGGATCTCTTGAGTGATCATGGGCTGCACGCACCCAGTAAAGTCATCTCGAACGGTATCGACCTTAAGAGCTACACACCGGGGGCAAAGGACTCGGAAGTGATTCGCCGCCTGGGCCTGCCAGAAGATCGGCCATTGATCATCCATGTGAATCGCTTGAGCGAAGAGAAACGCATCGATGTCCTGTTGGACGCCATGGCCAGACTGCGTACGCCGGCCCACCTGGCTCTGACCAGCACAGGTCCAGCCGAGGCAGCCCTGCGCGCGCAGGTTGAACAGCTCAAGATACAGGATCGTGTCAGCTTCCTGGGCTTCGTACGGGACGAGGACCTGATCCCCTTGCGCCGCTCGGCGCAGCTCTTTGTGATTCCGTCCGAGGCCGACCTGCAGAGCCTGGCCATGATGGAAGCGATGGCCTGTGGCCTGCCGTCGGTCGCCGCCAACTCCTATGCCCTGCCGGAACTGGTCCACCACAATCAGAATGGCTTCCTCTTCGAGCCGGGCAACAGCGACGAAATGGCCGCCTACATGGACAGAATACTGCAGGACCCCGAGCTGCAACAGAGCATGGGGACCGAAAGCCTGAATATCATCGCCGCCCATGATAAAGACAATGTTTTGGATCAGTGGGAAGAGCTCTACACACAGCTGGCGACCGAGTTCGCTGAAGCCCAGCGGTTGCGCCAGCGCGCTCATGCTTCCTCAATCGCGCCATAACCCATAAGGGGTTACTTAGGAGTTAGTGCAATATTCGGGATGGGGGCGAATGCCCCCATCCCGAATATTGCACTAACTCCTTTATTTTATTTATTTAAGCGTATATTGATATAATAATGATAAATTTGTGAAAATTGAATATCAAATGTATAATTACTATATGGAAGACATAAGCGTAGTTTTTATGATTTTATCTATGCATTACGTAAGTAAGCGGCAATTAGCATACCAGCCAGTATAGATACTTAATAGTGGATGTAGCTTCAAAGTTTTTCCTTAACAAGGATGTACCAGCGGCACCGAGTATTGCTGCATTGTTTCTCTTGCTTACGTTTAGCCACTGGTTCTTTGGAGGGACACTTGAAAAAGACATTGCGCCAGAAATGGCAATCGGGCCTTGCACTTCTTATTTGTGCAACACTCCTGGCCTTGATTATGCAGGGCATTATAGCCAGAAATTCAATTACACTGGCGGACACACGCAGCCCGCAGGCCACGCTGCAAACCATTCCCGGGCATGTAATTAATCCTGCGATCTTGATTCCACGAGCGATTCCAACGAGTCGCACAGCCCCAACTAATATACTAGACCTGGCAATCAGCTTAAAATTGCGCAACCAGGACCAACTGGCTGCATTGCGAGCAGAGCAGGAAAATCCGTCCTCGTCTTTCTACCATCGCTATCTAACACCTAAAGAGTTTACAGCCATGTTTGGGCCTACACAGAGCACTGTCAACGAGGTGGTCAGATATCTGCAGAGCCAGCATCTAACAGTGACAAGAGTGTCATCTAATCGTCAAATCATTGATGCTACTGGCACGGTACAAAATGTCGAGCATGCCTTTAACACCCAGCTCTACAACTTTAATTACAATAATCACCCCATCTATATGGCGGTTTCAGAGCCTCAAGCGCCCCGTACTGTGGCACAGGACATCATGAATATCGGGGGGCTGAACAACATACAGCGCATTCCACACTTTCAAATACAGTCACATCCCAATGCCAAAAAGTCTGGGCACAGGCCATTAGCTGGACCCGGAGGTGGTTTTACACCGACTGAATTGCGCGGCGCCTACAATGTTAATCCACTCATTAGCGGTGGCAGCGATGGAACGGGACAGACCATCGGTGTGTTTGAATTAGACGGCTACAAATCCTCAGACGTTGACTACTATCGCAACTATTATGGCCTGGGCACCGGCAAATATACCAATGTGCTGGTGGACGGGGCTACCACCAATCCCGGTAGTGGCGCAATTGAGGTTGTACTGGATATGGAGGTCGTCTCCGCCCTCGCCCCTGGCGCCGCCCAGCGGGTCTATATTGGTCCCAACTCCACGACCGGTCTCAATGACACCTATAACCGCATCGTTACAGACAACCTGGTCAAAGTGACGACAATCAGCTGGGGGCTGTGCGAAGCGTATACAGGTAATTCTGAACTGCAGGCGTTAAACAACATCTTCACGCAAGGAGCAGCCCAGGGGCAGGCCTTCTTTGCCGCTTCGGGTGACTCAGGCGCGTATGACTGTAATGGTGGTGGTGGTAGTGGCTCCGGTCTGGGTGTCGATTCTCCCGCTGGCGATCCCAACGTGGTCGGCGTTGGGGGCACCAGGCTACAGCTAGGTAGCAGCAACACCTATGGTAGCGAATCGGCCTGGGGAACCTCAAGCAATAACTCCGGTGGTGGCGGTGGCGTCAGCTCATACTTCACACGGCCCAGCTACCAGACAGGCACAAACCTGACCAATGCCAACCGCATGGTACCAGATATCTCGGCCGATGCTGATCCGCAAACAGGCTATTCCGTCTACTGCACCAGCTCTGGCTCGTACTGCTCAGGCTGGATATCAGTCGGAGGCACCAGCGCCGCGGCGCCCCTGTGGGCCAGCATAGCCATTGACCTCAACCAATACCTTGCTTCGCAGGGCAAACCGA
The DNA here is from genome assembly GCF_003967515.1 of Dictyobacter aurantiacus. Lineage (GTDB taxonomy): Bacteria > Chloroflexota > Ktedonobacteria > Ktedonobacterales > Ktedonobacteraceae > Dictyobacter > Dictyobacter aurantiacus. Next base: position 620,728 of record NZ_BIFQ01000002.1, read on the forward strand.
CGCTGGGGGATGCCCATCAACCTCTCTATAACATCTATAATGGCAGCCAGCCATATACCTCGTTCCAGGACGTAACCACAGGCAACAATCTGTACTACCAGGCCAGCGCACACTATGACCTGGCCACCGGCATCGGCACCCCCAACGCAGGGCAGCTCGCCAGCACCCTCTCCGGCGGTATAACGCCGACACCGACACCGACACCTACGCCCACAAGGACTCCTACACCGACACCTACGCCCACAAGGACTCCTACACCTACGCCCACACCCACAAGGACTCCTACACCTACGCCCACACCAACTATCACTCCGACACCTCCTCCAGGGGGTACGGAATTGATAGCTAATGGCGGCTTCGAGAAAGGTAGGACCCCATGGATAGAATATTCTAGCAACGGCTATGAACTGATCACGAATATAGCTGCCCATAGTGGCAAATATAGCGCTTTCTTGTGCGGCTATAGGGGCTGCAATGAAGCCATTTATCAAGCCGTGAGGATCCCTACCAACAGCAGCAAGATCACCCTGAGCTACTGGCTGTATAGCGTAACCGCAACTCCAGGCGTGAGTGCCTGCTCTGGCAAATTTGCGGTCTCATTACTGACGACCAATGGCACTCCTATCAGTGTGGTAGCGACCAAATGTAGCTCGAACTCGCGCCAATGGGTTCGCTACACCTTTGATGTCACCCCACAGTTGTTAAAGTACAAAGGTCAGCAGGTTATCCTCTACTTCGCAAGTACCACCAGTCGTACTTCCAATAGCGGTTTCTTGCTGGACGATGTGTCAATGCAGTCACTGTGAGCACCTGATAATCCTTTTCCTGGTCAGCATGGCAGGTCGCATTGAAACGCGGCCTGCCATCTTTTAATGACACGATCAGTAATCATCCCCAATTTATCCTGGTTTTGAGCCCCTCTCTGATACATCTTGATACACTATGACACACTTTGAAATAAATTGAAGCATATTACCTTTGGGCTATTTTTTTTATACTTAAGCTAGCAGGCTGCATAGCATGTGCTACACTGACCTTCGTCAATACATAGCGCGTGGGTCGAAAGTAACAGATCTTACTCGCCGGCTCACACGGCGCCTAGAAACGAGGACTCAGACATACGAAGTGAAAGTGTGAAAGCAGAGCTTCGTTTTCACCTTGAAAGGAGCACAATTGAACAAGCATTTTTATTCTGATCAGACTATGGCAGCAACTGTAGACTCACAAGAAACACGGAGCACTTCCACATTGAAAAATGCCAATACCTTACTGCTAGAGAACAATGCTAAAGCAATAACAGAAATCAGCGCCACCGCTGCTGCTACCCCTACCTATGATCGTCCGGCTAAAGCGGCACGCACACCACGGCGCATCTCGAATCTACGCAAAGGTATCGCAGTTGGAGCTGCCTGTGGAGCTCTTCTTCTTTCAGGCTTCGCAGCCACACACTATACGCAGGTTGACAATTATGGCTCAACAGCTAATTATCCACGGCATGATGTCACGTCGACTGCACGACATGACAACCACCGCCATCAATCGTCAGCCTCAGTAGCACATTCGTATGTCGATATGGCTCGAAGTGCAGCGATAGCGGCAGGTATCAATCCTGATTATTTCGTACGCCAGATCAATCAAGAGAGCGGCTTCAATCCAAATGTGGTATCGCCAGCCGGAGCCATTGGTATCGCTCAGTTTATGCCGGCTACCGCAGCCGAAATGGGTATCAATGCTTCGGACCCACAGTCAGCCCTCACCGGCGCGGCCCGCTGGATGGCCAACCTGAATCGTCAGTTCGGTGGTGACTATAGCAAAGCCCTGGCGGCCTACAATGCCGGTCCAGGCGCGGTACAGAGCGCTGTAAACGCCGGCGGCGGCAACTGGCTGGCCCAACTGCCAGCGGAGACCCAGAACTACGTCCGCAGTATCATGGGCTAAGCGCGCCACGCGCTACCATTCCCTTCTATATATAAATATTTATATATAGTCTTGACCCTAACCAATCTGTTTGAAGAAAACGAGGGCGTCTCTCAATGTGAAGCTTGAGAGACGTCTTCGTTGTTTTTTGAAAGTTATTAGTGGGGACACGTGAGTACCCCCGCACGGGCGTCCGCGTGCGCGGCCGCAGTGTTTTTTGGTGAGTTGGTGCCAAAGGGCGCAGTCGCGCCCTTTGGCACCAACTCACTATGACGATGGAATACCCCAGGTGCGAAAACCCAGCCGCGCCACCTCTCTCCGCATTGGCTTTTGGTTGGTGCAACCGGGGTGCGAAAACCCAGCCGCGCCACCTCTCTCCGCATTGGCTTTTGGTTGGTGCAACCGGGGTGCGAAAAACCAGCCGCGCCACCTCTCTCCGCATTGGCTTTTGGTTGGTGCAACCGGGGTGCGAAAAACCAGCCGCGCCACCTCTCTCCACAGTGGTTTTTTGGTTGGTGCAACCGGGGTGCGAAAACCCAGCCGCGCCACCTCTCGTCACACTGGTTTTGAGTTGGTGCAACCGGAGCGCTGAAATACCAGCCAGGCCACCTCTCGTCACACTGATTTTGAGTTGATGCAACCGGGACGCTGAAATACCAGCCAGGCCACCTCTCGTCACACTGATTTTGAGTTGATGCAACCGGGACGCTGAAATACCAGCCAGGCCACCTCTCGTCACACTGATTTTGAGTTGATGCAACCGGGACGCTGAAATACCAGCCAGGCCACCTCTCGTCACACTGATTTTGAGTTGATGCAACCGGGACGCTGAAATACCAGCCAGGCCACCTCTCGTCACACTGATTTTGAGTTGATGCAACCGGGGCGCGGCCGCGCCCCGGTTGCACCAACCCAAAAAAACACTGCGGCCGCGCAGCGGACGCGCGAGTGGGGGCGCTCACGTCTCCCCAGCGTAACAAGAGCAAGATCCACTCTAAGGCCCTTTCTATGGAAATATTAGTAACTGCTAATGTGTTAGTATAGGTGACAAAGATGGAGAGGTTCTCTCTATTTGCGAAGGAGATCATAATCTATGGATGAGCATTCATCAATTACATCCGCCAGGCGCAGCCGGTTTGCAAACAGCAATTTCAAGGTGCGAGACCTGGTTTTCTATACAATCGCGGGCGCGCTTGGCCTGGATACACTAGGGGCAGCCGCCTCATATGGCGGGCAGGCCCTATTCTGGATTCTGCTGGTTGGCCTGACCTTTTTTATCCCTTATCAATTATTGATGGCCGAGCTGGGCAGTACATTTCCACGCGCTGGTGGCATCTATGAATGGGGGAAGATGAGTGGTGGACGCTTCTATGCCGCCATCGCGGCCATGCTCTACTGGATCGCCAATCCATTGTGGATTGGTGGTACCATGTTCGTCACCGTCATTACCGCCATCAAAGTGCTCTGGTTTGGACGCACCGATTATCTCTTTGGCGGCAATAAGATCGCTGATGTGTGGATTACGATCGCCATCGCCGCGGTCTTCATCTGGAGCATTATGGGGGCCGCACTGCTACCCGTCGGGCTCAACAAACGGCTCTCAAACATTGGAGCCGCCTTCAAGCTCCTGCTAATCGGACTCTTTGTGGTGCTGGCCCTGATTTTCTTTCTGACCAACCATGCCAGCGGCGTCCACATGGGTCCAGCCGACCTGCTGCCCAGCAGTGCCTTGGGTATTATTGTCAGCGGCATCATTCCTGTCATGGTCTTTAAATGGCAGGGTTTTGAAGTTCAGGTCAACGTTGGCGACGAGGTCGAGGATCCACAGCGAACCGTACCGCGCTCCATGCTTACCACCGGCGGGCTGGCCTTCCTGGCCTATGTGATCCCGATCCTTGTGACCATCTTCGCGCTCAATAAATCGCAGGTCAGCACCAGTAGTGGACTGCTACAGGCCATCTCCAATGTGACGATCGTGCTACCCCACTTGCTGGCGCTCCCATTAAAATGGCTGCTGGTGCCAGTACTGATTGTCGCGCTGGGAGCCAGTGGCTCCACCTGGATGGTCAGCGCCAATCGCGCCTATGCCGTGGCCGCCAGGGATCATGTGGCGCCCCGTAGCCTGGCCCGCTTCAATCCACGCACCAACGCGCCCAGCACCGCCATCATTGTTAGCGGCCTGATCGCCACCGGCGCCATGGTCCTCGCGGTGCTGATCAACAGCTTCGGAGCTGGCACCCTGCAATCGCTGTTCACTCTGGTGCTTGGCTTCACCATCTCAGTGAATACCCTGGCCTACCTGTTCATCTTTCCTGATCTCTTGCTCCTGCGCTACAAGCAACCAGGAGCACGGCGCCCATACCGGGTTCCGGGGGGCATGGGGGGAGCCTGGCTCGTCACCATTCTCTCTATGTTCTATACCATCATCGTCAGTTACTTTCTGATCTTCCCAGATGACGGCACGATCAAGAGCTCAGGCGTTACACGCGTGACGTATGAACTGACCCAACTTATCGCGCTGGGCGCGATTATCCTGCTGACGGCCATCTTCTACCTGTGGGGTCGGGCGGAACGGCGAAAGGATGCACAGAACGAGATGATCGATGGAGGTCCACAGACTAGCGACCAGCCGGACGCGCTGGTCGAACAGGTTCCAGGTCGCCACAACTAAACATCATCAATATCACCTGATGGCGGAGCAGAGATGTGCTCCGCCATCATCGTTTATCAGAAGAGCAGATGGATAGTCGAGGCGCGCACCTGCGCGAGACGGTCCATCTCATCCTCTGTCTCTAACAGTTCATCCCAGCGGACCTCAAAGAGGCGCCAGCTACTGCGTCCGGTCAGGCAACCGATACGACCATTCACCTCAATCGCGCTCCCCTCGCCCGCTTCCAGCAACCGCAGATGATGGGCGAAACCGCCATTGGCATAGATACGCGCCGCATCAAGGGGATGCCACATCTCACCATGGTGGCGGAACAGGAGCAGGCCATGGGTCAATAGCTCAAGGCCCCAGCCCAGCCGCTCATCGGCCTGCCGCAACTCCAGGTCGCGGCACAGCGAGGTAAAGGAAAAAGAGGACCGTTGACAGCTGCGCCACCAGGCAAAGAGATCCACCCAGGCCCGGTCCAGTTTATGGCGCCACTGCTTGAGATGGGCCTTGATACTTTCCTCGGGCAGATGTAACCACTCGGGGCGCTGCACATCCGGAAGGAGCTGAATCATCGACAGGGGACGGGTAGCAGCCTTCCAACCATCGGCAACCATGCGAATCCCCCCATTATGCTCCGGCGATAGCGTCAACGCCAGGTAAGGAGCTGAATTCTTTTGCCCCTGCACAATCACCACCGTGCCCGCGCCCGGTATGCGCCGGGATAGTTCGGTGGCCGGTACCTGGGGTAGCGTCAGCGACGTGGGACCGCCGCCGCGACCCATCAGTTGCTCACCGGGCAGCGTCGTAGAAAATGACAGTCCCAGCACGGTCTCGCAGGGCTGATAGATCGATTGGGCCCCGATGCGACTGCGCTTGAAATAGGCAGATGTATCACTTTTGAAGATCTGCTCAATCAAAGGACGTAGAGCCGGTCGATAGGCGCTACCATAGTAAGCCTGTCCCAGCTCAACCACTGTCCAGGGACGTAATGGACCTAGTTTCCTGGCCAGCAGCCAGAGGCTCTCAATCGAGGGAAGCGCCATCGACTCGGTGTTATCCAAAAAGGCAAGCTCTGGCGCCGTCAGAGGAGCCTCGGGCAAGATAGCCCTGGAAATGGAGGCGCGAGACGAGGCCGGGGTCAGCAGCCCCTGGCGCGCCGCGTGAAACGTAAGCTTGCTGCCCACGACTGGAATCTCAACGCGCATCTCACCAAAGCGCTGCTTCAGCGCCTCCAAAGCATCGGGCGCGCCATGCACCAGAATCAGACAGCGCGGTCCCACCTTTGTAACGACCTGGCTGATCTGCTCGGCATCGGCGTGGCCCGATAGATTATATTTCTCGACCTTGCAGGCCAGCGGCACCCTCTGTGAACCGATCTGCAGCGGCATACCGGGCCGGGCGCGCAGAAGAGCCGCCCCAGGACTCTCCTCATCCTGATAGCCAGTGAGCAATAACGCGTCCTGCTCGCGGGTCGCGATAGTAGCCCCATACAATGGAGACGCGCCACCTGAGAGCATGCCCGAACTACTGATGATGATGGCCGGTTCCTTGCGCGCGATCAGCGCGGCCCGCTCATGGCTGCGCACGGCAAAGATATGCAAGTCGGGGTCAACAAACAATGGCCGGCGCGCATTCTTCAGATAGCGCTGCAGGTGGGGATGCAGATCGTGGGACTGGCCCTGGTAAGCCGCGCAGACCGAGCGCACCATGCCATCCAGATAGATAGGGACAGGAGAGATATAGCCGCTGGCACGATACGACTTCAGGATCAGTACGATCTCCTGCGCGCGGCCAACGGCAAACGCGGGACACAGCACGCGTCCATTGCGCGCGACCGTCGCCTGGACCGCCTCAGCGAACTTACGCTCCTCCTCACGGCGGCTACTGTGCGCCCGGTTGCCATAGGTCCCCTCACAGATCATCACATCCGCGCCGGGCAACGAAGCGATATCAAGTCCCCTGATCGTGCGCTGATCGGTCACCGATATATCACCGGTATGCAACAACGTCCCTTCGGGCGTCACAAAGTAAAGCATGGCCGCCCCCAGGATATGGCCCGCAGGCAGGTAGCTCACGCGAATCTCGGGGGCCGTGGGAATAGGAGCAAAGACCTGGTGAAAGCCAACGGGCCTGATCCGGCCCAGCAGGGCATCCACCTGTTCCTCGTTATAGAGGGGCGTCTCACCATCGGGCTTCAAACCTTCCTGCCCCATGATGCGCACCGAGTCGCGCAGCAGGATCTCCGTCAATGCCCGTGTACTTTCAGTTGCGTAAATGGGAATATGTGGATAAAGCGATGCAATCAACGGGAGCGAACCCGTATGATCGATATGAGCATGTGTAATCAACAACGCTTCCGGGGGGTTATCATCTAACAAAGCCAGATCTGGTATGCGCGCCTGACCCTCGCGAGCCGCCGGTCGCATTCCTCCATCAATCAACACACAACGGCCCGCCACACGCAGCAAGGTGCAGGACCCTCCGACCTCTGATGCGCCACCAAGAAATGTGAATTCCACCGCAAACTCCCTTTCCCATATGTCTTTGCCTCAAACCACCAGGCTGTACGTCGTACAAAACATATCACTTGAACAGCAAAAAGAGCTTTATTTGTTTGACAAGATACTACGTTATTTTATCCTTTAAAGTATAACACGAAATGCATGGGCAATTATATACATTGCTGTATGAATGGACCTGAAGTCCGCCCCGACAGTGTGAGAAACACCTCCCGTTCGGGCGGCCGCTGGGACGCGATGCTCCTTTTTCAAGTCCAACGCGGTGTCACAAAGTGGTTATTAAGAAGTGGGTGCAAGAGCAGGTGGGTGCGGATGCACCCACCTGCTCTTGCACCCACTTCTTAATAACAAACTGAGCGCCGTAGGCGCGTAGTGTCAGGGGCCGAAGGCACGAATCTCCAGCTTTCAAACACAGGCCTGTGTATGTTTGCCACATGCTGGATTTATGAGCATGTAGCAAACATACATATTTAACTGAAATTGATGGTACAATGTGTTTGGTAAATAAGCCGCTCTTTGATGATTTCACATTTCAATGATAGAGAAGGAGTTTCTGCATGCAGAGGAAGATCTCTACGGCTGCGAAGAATGGCAGCAAGCAACAGAAACAGGCCAGATCAGCCGCGACGCCCTCGGCAATGGAGCTACGACCGGCGCCATTACAGGCTGATGAATACCAGATACTTGATGCCATCCAACGCCGCGTGCTCTGGCTCTCGACGCTGATCGTGCATCACGCCAATACGCGTCCCAATGCGGATGATCTGAAGGTGGGGGGGCACCAGGCCTCATCGGCCTCGATGGTGAGCATATTGACAGCGCTCTACTTTCATTATTTGCACGCGGGCGACCGTGTCAGTATCAAGCCGCATGCCTCGCCAGCGTACCATGCCATCCAATATCTACTGGGCAACCTGGACCAGCACTATTTACAGACCCTGCGCGAGTTCAAAGGACTGCAGGCCTATCCCAGCCGCACCAAAGATCCAGATCCAGTCGATTTTAGTACCGGTTCCGTTGGTCTGGGAGCGGTCGCGCCAGCCTTCGCGGCCGTGGCGCAGCGCTACGCGCAGCAGCACTTCGGCGAGGTGACCGCGCAACGCTTTGTGGCGGTCATCGGGGACGCCGAGCTGGACGAGGGCAACATCTGGGAGGCCGCCATCGATGAGACGCTGCAAGGAGCTGGCAACGTCCTGATTATCGTCGATCTCAACCGGCAGAGCCTGGACCGTGTCGTCCCTGGCATTCGGGCCCGGCAACTCAAAAATCTCTTCGCCGCCGCCGGCTGGCATACGCTGGAAGCCAAATACGGACGCCTGCTGGAAAAGGTCTTCGCGCAACCAGGGGGTGCCGCGCTGCGCCAGCGTATCGACGAGATGAGCAATGAAGAATATCAGAGCCTGCTGCGGCGCCAGGGCACGGACATCCGGGCGCGCCTGACCCATCCCGGCGGACTCGATCAGCCGGAGGACGCAGAGATCAGCAGGGCGCTGCAGGATGTGCCCGATGAAAACCTCAAAGAACTGCTGGGCAACCTGGGCGGCCATGACCTGAATACCCTGCTCGACGTCTTCGCGCAGGCAGATCAGCGTCGCGACGCGCCCACCATCGTCTTTGCCTATACCATTAAAGGCTGGGGCCTGCCCTTTGCCGGAGATGCCATGAACCACTCGATGCATCTGAGTGGCGAACAGGTGCGAGAGCTCCAGCATACACTGAACATTCCCCCAGGGGCCGAGTGGAAGACGTTCGAGCATGGGAGCGCGGAGGCCGCGTGGTGCCGTCGCAGCGCCGAGCAGCTCAGCCGAGGCCAGCTACAGCCGGCGCCACTGATAGCAGCGGAAAAAATCCCTAGCAGCCTGGATATGTCATTCCCCGGCAAGCTCTCGACCCAGGAGGCGCTGGGACGTATCCTGACCCGGCTGGCCACGCTCGAAGGCATCGGCGAGCGCATCGTCACGGCGGCGCCGGATGTGGCGATCTCCACCCATTTAATCGGCTGGGTCAACAAGACCGGCGTCTTCTCGCCAACGATGCATCCCGACTATCAGGACGGCATCCAGCGCACCCTGCGCTGGCAGCCCAATCCACAGGGACAGCACATCGAGCTGGGCATCTCTGAGATGAACCTGTTCATGCTGCTCGGCCAGCTCGGCCTGAGCTATGAGCACTCCGGCCAGCTCCTCTTCCCGATCGGGACCGTATATGATCCATTTATCTGCCGTGGCCTGGACGCCCTGATCTATGGCCTCTACAACCACAGCAAGATGATCTTTGCCGGCACCCCCTCGGGCGTCAGTTTGAGTCCCGAAGGGGGCGCCCACCAATCCACGGTCACCGCCTCCCTGGGAATTGAGCTGCCCGAGCTCAACTACTATGAGCCCGTCTTCGCCCACGAAGTGGAATGGATCCTGCTGGAGGCGCTGCGCGAATGCTGCGACCGGGACGAGGGCCGCTCAACGTATCTGCGCCTCTCGACCAAGAAGATCGATCAGCGTCTGCTGGAGGAGGCCCGGCAGCGCCTGGGCGAAGAGCGTCTGCGCCAGCATGTGCTGGCTGGTGGCTATCGGCTGCTGGAGGGACGTGAGCTGGCGCCCGAGGCCAACGAAGACGAAGTCATCCAGATCGTCACCACCGGCGTCATGGTGCCGGAGGCGCTGGCGGCCGCCCGCATACTGGCTCGCGAGGGCATCGCCGCTAACGTCATCCACCTGACCAGTCCGAAAAAGATCTTCAGCATGTATAGCGATCTTCGGCGCAGCCAGAGTCAGGGACAGGCCGAGCCAGCCGGCGCAGCCCATCTGAGGACGCTCTTTCCGCGTTCCGAACGCCTGGCCCCCATCGTCACCGTGCAGGACGCCTCGGCCCACAGCCTGGCCTTCCTCAGCGGCATCCACGGCGCTCCCTGCATCTCGCTGGGCGTCGACGAGTTCGGACAATCGGGCAGCATGCAGGAACTCTACCAGGCGGTCGGCATCAGCACCGATGACATCGTGGCCGCCGGCTATACCGCCCTCGACCTGGCCCTGGAAAAGTAAGCATTGGTAATACACATCGGACGGGGACGCCAGCGCGTCCCCGTCCGATGTGTATTACCGCATTTAACCCTGCCCAAAAGAATGGGCTGTTATGCGGATTACCGCACGTGCATATGATATTTATTGAAATGTCCAGGGAGGATAATATGGAAGCAATTCAGGTTAACGGAAGAACAATTAACGCTTATCTAGCCGTTCCCGAACGGGGGAGCGGACCAGGGGTGCTGGTCCTGCACGCATGGTGGGGACTCACCGATGTCTTTAAACAGGTCTGCGACCGCCTTGCGCGTGAGGGATTCGTCGCGCTGGCTCCCGACCTCTATCATGGGAAGACTACCACCTCTATTGAGGAGGCAGAACAACTGGTCTCAGCAATGGTAGAGAGCGAGACTGATCAGGATGTTAGCGCCTCCATCGACTATCTGATTAAACAGTCAGGAAGACCCGGCAGAGCCCTGGGTGTGATCGGTTTCTCATTAGGGGGAAACGTGGCGCTGGGATTGCGAGATCAGATGGGGGCCATCGTTACCTTCTATGGAACCACGTCACCCGAGGAGGTCAGATCCGAAGGCAATATACAGGGTCATTTTGCTGAGATTGACGATTTTGAACCCACCGAGCAGGTCCGTGAATTTGAGGAGGCTCTGCGTTCCGCCGGGAAGCAGATCACCTTCTTTACATATCCGGGCACGCACCATTGGTTCTGCGAGGAGAATCGCCCTGAGTACAACGCTGAGGCGGCTCGCCTTGCCTGGGAGCGCACCACCGAGTTCTTGCATCAACGGCTCGATTAAACGCTCCGATTTCCCCTTCCCATTCTCTCATGCGACAATAAAAGAGATACCGTAGGTTCGGGACTTGCGCCCGATTTTACGCCTTCCCATATGTTAATGTTCGTTAAATATGTTCAATAGCTTTTTTGATATTACATGTTTAAAGAGCATAATCATACATTGGAGGATAAATAGGGCGCAAGGCCCGAACCTGCGTGGGGCGTTTCGTACGGTGGAGAAGAAATCAGGTGCAAGGCCCGAACCTACGTGGGGCGTTTTCGATGCATCACCATCTGTGAGGGGAAGGCTCGAAATCCATGCTCTTCATAGCCCCACAGTGGAATCAGGCGCATGCATCGAAGAAAAGAAGAAGAGAGAAAACGCGTTGATAGAACGCGAAACGTTCCCGTAGGCGACATAGGATTGCGGCATGTTCATCACTGTTCCTATTTCGAGAAGCAGCAATCCGGCCTTGTGCATGCCGCACCCGTTCACGTACGGAATGTTCCCCATACAAGCGATCATATTGGCTCTTTCACCATGTCGAAGCCAACCGATCGTACGCCAACAGAGCGGCATGCACAAGGAAGGATTGCTGCATTTCAGGCTTTTGGCGTGTCTGCACTGCCGCAATCCTATGCCGCCTACGAGCACATTTCCGTGTTCTGCCACACGATTTTTCTCCGTTTTTTATTTCGTTAAAGATTATAGGCCCCACACATCATTGGGCGTTTTCGTACGTTGAAGAGGAAATCGGGCGCAAGGCCCGAATGTACGATCTTCGTTTCCGATGCCGTTACAGTGAATTTATTTGCGTAAGCAAAGTGCGCTTTGTATCTCTTTCTATACTGAAAAAAAGGGGATTTTATGCTCGTTTTTGAGTAGTTTAGTGAAGAGATATAGTGATGAGACAACAGCAAACAAGAACTTTCTCTAGTAATTGCCTTCATCTTCAGAAGACATTCCCACCACTGGTGTGTATTTATGGGTTGCTGCTCTGCTTTCTTCTGGTAGCGGCGCCTCCTCAGGCGAGAGCCGATGGTGGTGCTCCTAATCTGGCCTATGTCGCGGGCTCGGCCGCCGGTATCAGCGTGATCGATGTGGCCCAGAAGACCGTCTCGCGCACCATCGCCGTCAAAAGCGATCCGCACGCGGTCCTGCTGAGTCCAGATGGGCGCTACCTTTACGTTACCGAGCCGCAACAGGGACGGGTCATAGTCCTGGCCGCCGGCACCGGCAATACCATCTGTACGGCGGCGCTGCCGGGTCAGCAGCAATTTTTGGCCCTGGATGTCAATAGCAGCAGCCTCTACATCGGGGGCAGCGGCAACGATCGCGTGACCGCACTGGACACCGGCAATTGCAAAAGCAAGCGAACGTTTGAGGCACCGGCCCCCATTACCGGGGTCGCGCTGGCCCTACCGCAGATCAACCTGGCCGATGGGCAAGAGGATACGCAGCTCTGGGCCACCACCACCCGGGGCATCGCTATTTTTAACGCGCAGAATGGCAAGAGCCTGCGCAGCATCTCCCTGCATGATGAGCCGCGCGCGCTGGCGATCCCCCCTGGAAGGACAGCTTATATCACCACCAGGCAGGGAAATATTACAGCCATCGATACCAATAGCTACCAGGAGACAAACGTCATGGCCGGCGGCTCCTATGGTCCAATGGATTTTGACGAGTCCACGGGCGAGGTCTATGTACCCGATGCCAGGCATGATCAACTGCTCGTGCTCTCTCCGGTCGTCGTCGGCTACAAACATCCCCATGAGCCCGAGCGCACCTGGGACTTCACCTCGGCCCCGCAGTCGGTCGCGATTACCAATGATGGACAACTCGGCTTCGTAGCGCTGGCCGGTGGACAGGTCTCCATGCTCGATCTACCAGGCAAGCAAGTGGTCGTCAATCTGCATGTAGGAGGGTCGCCGCGCTTCATCATTACCGGCCTGTATCCACCGCTGGCCCCACTCAATCCACAAGAAGCTACACTTTCTGGTATACTCATAACCATTGGGGCGGACGGACTCATCGCGGTTATGCTCATCGCTCCAACCGTGTATTTCCTTTATAGACGTTTTGGACGCGCCCGCCGCAAGGCACAAGAAAAGCCGGCGCAATGACAATCTGACGCGCAGCGGACGGCGAGCATAGATGCACAGGAGGCAGCAACCCATGGCGACCATACCCTATCCACCAGGCACCGTTTTACTGCTAGCAGGAACCGAGCAGGGATTATTCTTGCTGACGTCGGATGATCGTATGAGCTGGGATCTGCGGGCCACCAGCCTGCGGCAAGAGGGGTCAAACATCTTCTACGCCATGTTTGACCCCCATAATCACTATCGCCTGTTCGCGGCTGATAATCGCCATGGGGCCGCCTTCCTGCGCTATAGCGATGATTTTGGCGTCACCTGGCGGGAGCCGGAGCAGAGCATCACGTTTGACGAGTCGGGTCCCAACCACCAGGCTGAAATCTGGTATATCGAAGCGGGGCGTCCCGACGATCCACGCACCCTCTACGCCGGGACGGGTCCCGCCGGCCTCTGGCTCAGCCATGACAGCGGCCTCACATGGCAGCGCAACGCCTCCCTGAACGAAAAAGCCCGGCTCGAACAATGGGAAAACGGCGACGTCGGCACCTGCGTCCATAGCATCGTGGCGGACCCACAACGACCCGAACGCATGTGGCTGGGTATCTCCGGCGCCGGTAGCGTACGCACAGACGATAATGGGAACAGCTGGCAGGTCATCAATCAATTGCAGCAGCCACAGCAGGTTGAGGGCTGGGATACCATCTGCACCAGCACCCATCGCCTGCTCCAGCATACCTATCAGCCAGACACGCTGTACCAGCAGAGCCGCTGCGGCCTCTTTCGCAGTACCGACGCCGGAGATAGCTGGACTGGCATCAGCCACGGCCTACCCTCAACCTTCGGCTTCCCGCTCACCATGGACCCCAACCGACCGGATACACTATTCACGATGGTCGTAGATAAGAACGACCGCTTTCCCATCGGAGATCAACTGACCGTCTATCGCAGCCAGAACGGCGGCGAGCGCTGGGAAGCCTGCACCCGTGGTCTGCCGACAGGCGAGCAGGCGCGCCAGAAGGTCCTGCGCCACGGCATGTGTACCGATGCACATGACCCCTGCGGCATCTACGTCGGCACCAGGAACGGCAACATCTTCGCCTCCGCAGACAACGGCGACAGCTGGCGCCTGATCGGCAGCGGCCTGCCAACGATCTACGCCCTCACCGCCACCGTCCTGTGATCCGCGCATGGAAATGATCATCGTAGGTTCAGCCCTCGCGGCCGATTTCCCCTCCACGTACGCCCATGCCCACCAGACACGAGAATCACGGAAACGAATATGAGATGCATAGTCATGCGGCAAGGAGAAATCGGCCGCGAGGGCCGAACCTACGTTATTGTCGGTACCGTTCGCGTAGGATCTGTTCGGCTGGGAAATGGTCGATGGTGGCGGATTCGAGCGGGGAACCGCTGCTTCCCTCGGCATCAAGACGCGCGATCTCGACGCGGGCGCGTTCTTTTTCCCGTACGATCAGGCAGACGGCAATCGCCCAGGTAATAGAATTGACCATTGTGGCAAGCGGAATCATAATAGCCAGCAGCTCTTTCATAGATGGGGCTACCGCTCCAGCATTCCGGGCCGTGGCACGTTTAGATTCTTTATTCAGTTGAAGTCTCATCTCATCTTTCCCTTATACAGGTATAATATTCTCGTATTCCATATCACGTTTTTTTCAATCAATGCACTGAGGCGCATAATAATGATCAGCTCGTCAGACAATACCTATATTACCCGATTTTATCCTGGTAGTCTAATGGTATAAATTCACAAAATCGTGTGCGCCTATCTCCTATCCATCATCGTCATCATGGCTGGCGGTCGAGGACTGTTTGATGCCTGGATAAGGGACATGCGTGCCCTTGATCGCGTACCAGAGAATGCGGTTGAGCTGATCCCATGAGATGCGATCTTCGGCCGAGAAGTCCATGCCCGCCGAGGTTGCGGCCCCGTAGGCATTGTGAGCATTGCGGGCACTGGTCGAGAGGTTTTCCGCGCGCAAGGTGTACGGGGTGAGATTGGCATAGCTGGTAAAGGCACGCCACATCGGTACCGCGTTAGCATCATACTGGCTCAGCGCGCGCAAGCCAAGGATGAGCTCAATGGTACGCAGCATCGCGGCCGTATCATACAGTGTATGATCCACGTGCACCTGCTGCCGAGAGGTATAGGGACTGATCACCAGCGACTCCGTGCGATGGGCGTCCACGTGATCGGGCCCGTTCTGAGAGTCATCCTCAGTCACAAAGATGGCGGTACTGGCCCAGTATTTGCTATGGCTGACCGTATCGACCAGCTGACCCAGCGCGGAGTCGTTATCGGCCACCATAGCCTGCGGCGTCAGCTTGCCCGTTCTCGTCCCCTGTGTATGATCATTAGGCAACCAGACGATCTCCAGTTGTGGCAGATTATTATGGGCCACAAACTGCATGAATTCACGCCTCCATTCTCTGACCCGGTCAGCATCCATATAATCGAGGTCGAACGAGCGGTAGCGAGGATCATAATGGTTCGCCAGGCGACTGCGCACATGGTCCGTGACCTGCATCGGGCCAAAGCAGAGCACCTGCCCGCGCGGGATAGGCTGCTCGCTGATATATGTATGGGCGACCGGGCCGGGGCAACTCGGCTCCTGGGCCGCTGGCAGCAGATGTGGTGGTTCGCTGCTGCGCAACTGATAGAATTCGCCATAGTCTCGATAGGTAATATGCGCCTCGGCCGCCGCGTCCCAGATATAGCCGCCGGGCGACAGGCCGATCTCGCTCTCCCCGCTAAAGTCCGCCGGTCGACGGCGGCCAGCGGGACCCGCCGAATAATTCTGCGGCCACATCTTCTCGATATAGTCGTTGGCATTGGCCGAGTTGATCCAGTTATGGCCGTCCGCGCTCACCTCCGCGTCGGCGTAGAAATTATCGAACAGGCCAAAACGCTCGGCCAGCGCGTGCCCATTGGGTGTATTCCTGCGCGGGAACAGAACCAGCCTGGCGTCCCCATTGGCCGATCTCTCATCTCCCAGTACCTGGTCATAGGTGCGATTCTCCCTGACCACGTAGATCACGTGCTTGATCGGGGAGGTTCCGCCCGGTCGAGGAATGGGATTGCCGGGGCTACGCTCATTGAGGACGGCATCTGACTTGCCATCGTTGCGCGCCACCTGGTCGGTATAGAGCTTCAGACGCTGCGCGCCTGGAACCTCGATAGTGGACAGGGTCCCCCTGATCATGCTGCCAGTAAAACCATCGAACGCGCAGTTACAGTATTGATTGTTAAAGCCGCTGACGGCATCGACGATCGGTGGCCGCGCACGTATGGGATCGGCATACAGGCGTTTATCGTTGGGGCCAGCCCCCATCCCTTTGCCGTTGGTCACATACAGCGTTGCATTGGCGGCATCCACATTCACTGAAGTAGGATACCAGGCAGTTGGGATCCGCCCCAGCACCTGCCCCTTGTTGCCCTGCAGGTTGATCACGACCACCTCGTTATTGCCCGCGTCAACCACGTAGAGCGTCTTCCCGTTCGCGCTGAGCGCCAATCCCTGGGGACTGCTGCTCAACTGAGCATGGGGGCGTGGAGCCACCGAGACGCGTCCCACCTCGCGTCGGGCCTGCGTATCGACGATGGAGACGGCATCACTATTGGCATCAGTGACATAGAGATAGCGGTTGTCCGGACTGAGAGTCATGGCGGTAGGATGCTGGCCGACCGCGATACTGCCGGTCTCAGTATTGGTCGCCGCGTCGATGACAGAAATAGTGGCTTCACCCCAGTTGCTGACGTATACCACCTTGCCATCCTTACTCACCAGTGTGATATAAGGGAAGGCTCCCACCTGTGGACTGGCCAGCACCGTCTTACTGCCCGTATCCACCACATCCATATTGTCAGACAGATTGTTGGCCACGTACAACCGCTTCCCATCGGGACTCAGGCTCAAACCCGTCGGAAAAAGGTTCTGATGTGAAGAGGGGTCGGCAAGCAGGCTGATCGCGTCGCCTTCATGCAGGAGTCCATCGGCCGAGACCGCGTAGGTATGGATGATATTCTCGCCGCCGCCAGCGGCGTAGGCAGTCCTGCCATCGGGACTATAAGCCAGGCCCACAAAGACGCTGTGCGGAGAGGTATAGGGGATGGTCTGTATCAGCTTATGATCATTCGTAGAAACAACCTGCAGGGACTGGATGCCCGCCCCTCCATTGGAGATCAACAGGTGACGACCATCAGGGGAAAGGACCGAGTTCAAGGGCAGATCGCCCAGCGTCAACTGGCTGCCGGCCGGTGTAATGGTCCAGGTATCAACCAGGCGTGTCCCACCCGTCTGAGGACCCGGGTGCGCCACCAGAAACAGCGATTCCCGCGAAGGAACGATGCAGGCGCCAGCCACGGAGGTAGAGACAGCGATAATCAATAATACCGGGATCGTGACCATAAACAGGTTAAGCCTCCGTCTGGCTGAACGTCCAGCACGGCTTTTTCCGCGCATTTGTGGCATCAGTCGCATACTATCCCCTCTCGCTATGAGCATGTGCTCGCTATATAAACAAGCATACATTTATTACAATCGATGAGAAGGTCATAGTATAAAGGGATAATTGCAAGCCAGGCCTGGCAGGCAACCGAGACTATCCGGGCCGGGTAGATAAAAAAATTCAAGCATCATCCCTCGCCACGCAGTACCCGCGCATGCCACAATCTCCATCAGAAAATTTCGCGCCTATTGAACGTGTATTAAAGTACCAATGTACCAAAACAACAACTTGCTTCGAACAGCAACGTATCTCTATCCAGAAGAAGAATGTACTTTTTGTCCTATCGAATAGGAAAACCGGGCAGGGAATTATCCCGCTGCTTGCCGACGTTGAACACGAATGATACACTGGTTAAGATTATCAATATCGGACATACCGCAGGAATCGTAATAAAAGGTGCCATTCATGAATATTAGCTCTAGCATACGAAAACTAACCTATATCTTTGTCATTTTATTCATCGGCCTGAGCGGTGGATTAGTATATTGGCAGGTAGTGAAGGCGGATAACGTCACCGCGACGATCCACAATCCCCGGCGCTGTTCAGCCGAGAACTCGCCGGTGCGCGGCCGCATCTTTGACCGCAACGGTGTCCTGCTGGCTGAATCGGTACCCGCCAATGTATGCGGTGGGTTCATCCGTCACTACACCGACCCCTCGCTGGCCGCGCTGATCGGCTATTATGTTCCTGGAGCATTCATCCCCGGCATTGAGGGTCAATACAATGATGTGCTCACCGGCAACTCGGGTCGCACCGCATTAGATAACGAGGTCAACAAGACACTGCACAAATCACCGGTGGGCAACGATATCTATCTCACCATCGATGAACGCATCCAGAAGATCGCCGTACAGGAATTCAACGACTATCATCCTGAGACGGACCCCTTCTATCAGCAGGCATACTCACGCGACGTGGACGGCCAGCCCCTGGCACTCCCCACCAACAAAGGATCGGTAGTCGTTTCAGATCCTCATACCGGTGAAATCCTGGCCATGGTCAGCGCCCCCGGTTACGATCCCAACACGATGGTGCAGACGCTGTCCAAAAGTGATTATAGCTACTATGATAGGATGAACAAGGACCCTGATCACCCGCTTTATGTGCGCCCATTAAAAGAGCTCTACTCGCCAGGCTCAACATTTAAGACGATGACCCTGATGGCCGCGCTCGATAGCGGTGCCACCACGCTGGATCAACCGTGGGATAAAAAAGGAGCCATGGGTCCATTGTACTATGATGGACGCCAGATTATCGGTGATAACCTGGCTTTTGGGGAATTCACGTTCCGCTTCCCGATCACGACCGAATATGCCTATGCGAACTCGGACAACATCGTATTCGCCCAGCTCGGCGTCAGAACCGGCATGGACAAATGGCTGGAGTACGCCAAACGGCTCTACATCGACCAGCAGATTCCTTTTGACTTGCCGACGGTGAAGAGTAGCGTCTTGAATGCCGACGGCAAACCACTATCGACCCTGCAGCTGGCCTCAAACGCCTTTGGACAGGGCGTGGTCAACATGTCGCCCTTGCAGATGTCGCTCATCGATAATACCGTCGCCAATAACGGCGTCTTGATGCGCCCCATGCTGGTCTCAAAGATCACCGACAAGGATAAAAATCCGCTGCAGACGATCGATCCCCAGCAACTCAATACGGTAGTGAGCAAGGACACCGCCTACCAGGTCAGGCAGGCCATGGCGGCGGTCGCGGTCTGTGGTGGTGGCTGGCACCTGGGCCAGAACTATGGCTATCAATCGGACATCGTCGGCAAAACCGGTACCGGTGAGGTCGGTGGTGGCCTGGCGGCGCATGGCTGGATGATTACGCAGGCCCCCTTTACGCTGCACAGCACCGACCAGATGCCCGCGGTCACCATTGTCGGCATGCGCGAGAACGGCGGTGAGGGCGCCTACACCATCGGTCCCGCCATCTGGAAGATATACAACGACATCTTCGCCAAAGGGTACGTCAAGGCCAACATGCCGGCCCCATTGACGTCAGAGCCCTACTGCGCCAACACCAACCTGTGGCAGCCACGCTAAGCACAACAGTATGAGGTGTGGATACAACACAACAGGAGGAATTGCAGCTGCAATTCCTCCTGTTGTGTTGTATCCACACCTCATTTCTTCTCGCCGCCGAAGGCGGCAAAAGGGCCAGCCTGTTGCACTGCTTCAGGTTTATCTGCTAAAGTAGCAGTGACAAAAGATGTCTTTCAAGAGGGACCTTAGCAGAAAATATGCCAATGTTATCTTTACCCGAGCAGTTGGAGAGCGCGATTGAGCATGCGTTACAGAGCGTGCCCGCATCAAAGTGGAAAAGCGCGGCGAAAGCTCTGAGCGAACGCTACCGCACACAGCGCACGGGGCAGGAGTCCTCGCTGGCCCATGGTACCGATGCCGCGCTTGGCTACGCGGCGATCATCATGCCGGCCGCCTATGCCCAGCTCAGCGGCGCCATGGCGGCGGTCAGCGCACGTATCCCCGACTGGCAGCCCACAACCATGCTGGATATAGGCAGCGGACCGGGAACCGCCCTCTGGGCCGCCAGCGAGCGGTGGCCATCACTGCAACGCCTGACCGCCTGGGAGCGCGAGTCCTCCTTCATCGAGTTGGGACGCCAACTCGTCCGGGGAAGCGATAAGGCCGCCCTCAAGCAAACGAACTGGCACAGGGCGACCATCGGAGGCAAGCTGCCGGGGCCGATAGAAACCTATGATCTCATCGTGCTCGGACATGTCCTCAATGAGCTACCCGAGGTGTTGCGCCAGGAGATTATTACGCTGGCCTGGCAGCACTGCTCGGGCGTCCTGCTGATCGTCGAACCCGGCACATCGGCGGCCTTCCCCATCATCAAAGCGACGCGTGCCCACCTGCTCGGCATGGAGGAGGCCCATATGCTGGCCCCCTGCTCCCATAGCCTGGACTGTCCCCTGGTCGACGATTGGTGTCACTTCCCGCAGCGCCTGGAACGTCCCTCATTCCAACGCCTGGCCAAGGGTGGGAGCGCTGGTTGGGAAGAGAGCAAGTTCTCGTATGCCGCGCTGGCCCGCTTCCAGCCACGCCATCCCATCTGGGGAAGACTGATCCACCAGCCGCACAAATCCAAGCGGGACGTCAGCCTCACCGTCTGTCGCGATCAGGGCATCGTCGAGCTACACGTTCCCAAAAGCGAACGCGAAGCCTTCCGCCGCGCCGCCGACCATGACTGGGGCGACATTATCGCCAATGCGCCGGACGATCATACGACGATCGCATGAGAGCGCCCAAAGAAAAGAGAAATACAAGGAGCCCATCTGAGACTGCCACGGCAGTTTCAGATGGGCTCCTGTAGACATATTCAGTCATTTTTATGCGCTGGCCGACCAGACATGTGATACCACGCCTACCTGCTGACTCATCTTGTCAATGGAAGCTTCCACAAACGAGCGAAACAGGCGTGACCAGGTCGGGTTATCCCGGTACAGTTCTTCTGGATGACACTGCGTCGCCAGCATAAATGTGCGCTCGGGGAACTCCAACAGTTCGATGATCCCATCCTCGGCCAGGCCGCTGGCGATAATGCCATCGCCCAGTTTTTTGACCGCCTGGTGGTGCAGGCTATTGACCAGCACCGTATCGGCGCTCAGGATCTGATACATCTTGCTATCCGGGGCCACACTCACGCTATGGATAGTCTGATTGCGGGGTAGATGCCAGTTGGCATGCCGCAAACCATTCTCGTACAGACTATCCAGATCCTGGTAAAGGGTGCCGCCGCGCGAAACATTCATCAACTGCATGCCACGGCAGATGCCAAGCGTGGGGATATCTTCTTGATAGGCCCAACGGGCCAGGTGTAATTCTAATTTGTCTAATGCCGGATCCGTCTCTTCAACAGCTGCGATAGCTTCTTCTTTGTAGGTACTGGGGTGTACATCAATGCCACCCGAGAGCAACAAACCATCAAGGCGAGAAAGCAACGAACGGAGATTGTCATAGTCATTCATAATAGGAATAAGAATAGGCACTCCCCCCGCACTTTCCACCGCATGTGTATAAGATTGATTGCTATAATATACAGGTTTTTCGGCGTTCGCACCTCTAACCCCGGTCCGACATGGTATACCAATTAACGGTCGCATTCTCACCACTCCTATCTATACTTTTGACAACATAATAACTTTCATGATTATTCCGCATTGGATTGCTTTAATACGCAACGCCGGCAAGCATATATGCGTTGGAGATGCCCAATCCTACAACCACCCACTTCAATATCGAAACCATTAATCAAAAAGCGCTACAAGGGTTTACAACTAAACTGTGGAGAGAGGCATGATAAATTCATGTCTGCGGTGACTTTTTCAGAGTGCCGTACTGAGGAAAACTATACTTACTATTGTTGTACCGTTGACCGATCTGACCTGTCAAGCATACAGGACTTTTTTGGTACGTCTTTCAGCAACAATGTAGCGCCGGTAGCATTACATATGCCAGAACAATACCATAAATGAAGAGATACCTGATTCTTAATAGAAGATTCGTTAAGCGCAACAGGAACCCTGATCTACCGTATATATATATATAACGTTGTAAGACCGCATATCGGTGAACACATATGTACCGTGTCCATTATCTTCGGCATAACACAGCGTATCTATGCGCTAATTCACAACGAAAATGCCTACTCCATCACCAATCAATTGATATCAGATGGTAAGTTGCGCGAATGCTGAGCTGCACAATCAAAGAGCCTGTTTTGAGAACAAGAATCAGATAGAGTATCTGTGAAAGAGTTGCTATACTGACGCCCGCGCTAAGTAACGACGCGCAGCCAATAAACATAATACGGGCCGAATATGGCTTCAGTTCTGGTAGATGAGCGCCGTACGATCGAATGTCAACAACTTGATAACAGCGATCCCTCTGAATCTGATCGTTGGGCCAAACACTTCAGGGAGTCGTTCGCCAGATGGCTAGAATCGTTACGCCGCCATCTCAAGCTCGCTTCCTAACAGCTCAACATTCACACAAATCACCAATCAAATAAATAGGATATGGAGATCAAGTGCAATGCTGGATGTATGGCAGCACCAGCGCCAGGGCGTAGATGCTGCCGTACATCGTGATTTTTTCTGGATATCCGAACGATTATACAATGATGAGCGTGTCAGGGACGAGGGCCAATAGGCAGCCCAAAGGGAGCCTTAACGGTCGTCAAAAGGCCTGCCAGGGCCGTGTACCAGGCGACAAGGGCCGTGAGGATACCGAGCCAGCCGCCAATGACAGTGAAGGCAGATCCGCCTCCCAGGGCGCCGATAGCCAGAGCCAGGAAGGTCAGGAAGAGGAATAAAAACACGCCGATCAAGGCAAAGTTGGTGCGCAGGGAAGCGATCAGCATAAGGCCGGTAAAAATCGTCCAACCGAGAAGGAAAAAGCCAAAAGCGGTCTCATTGGGGATTAGCTTGAGCTGCAGGGTGGCCGCTACGGCCAGCCAGAAGGCGCCATACGATGAAAATGCCGTCGCGCCAAAGGTGTTGCCCATGCGGAACTCCCACATGCCAGCCAGCAATTGAGCCAGGCCACCATAGAACAGGGCCAGGCCAATGACGATACCAGCGCCTGTAAACAGGTTAGCATTGGCCGCACTCAAAACAAACGTCGTCAGGGCAAAAGCACATAATCCAAGGGGAGCCGGATTGACGGCGGCCGCAACCTCTTCAGTTGCCGCTGCATCTCTTTTTAAAGAAAACTGGGCCATGATATGTTCCCACCTTTCCTGGTATGTTTCTTACACACGTCGCTGCACAAAACTCTGGGCGAGCGTTACTCTTTACGCATACATACAGGGAAAGTAGACTGGCCTCGTCACCAGTCTAGTCAAGAGTGAAAAGGTAACGTGGAATAAATTGTGGAAACAGCTTTCTAATAAGGTGCTTTGCATCCTCCTTCCGCATACTTCCTGATATAGAGCATGCTAACTATAACAATCCCTGCCATATACTATTGTACGACATGGCAAAGTATTTGCCAATCTCTATTTTTCTAAAGTATTGAGTAGTGGGTGCAACGCCACGACTGGTGCGAATGCACCAGCCGTGGCGTTGCACCCACTACTCAATACTAATGAGCTTTTAGATTGAATTTGCGGCTGGCAGCATGGTACTATTGAATTCAGTGGGCGCGCCTGCGCTTCATATGTTTTACCAGGAATAAGCAGGTCTCAGGTATTTTCAGCAGATGTGTCTTCTGGGCACATCATTGTGTATCGTCGATGTAGTGATCTGATACGGCATGGTTGAAAAGCTGAAAGGCAGGTTGACGTTTTATGGAGACCAATGTAGACCAGGTGGCTGATACAACCTTACGCTCCGAGCGCATCGCCGGCGGCATCCTCCCCAAAGTGCTCAATTCGTTTGATATGGTGGCTATTTTTGTGGCTATTGTGCTCTTTGCCAGCAATGGTGCGGTGGTGGCCGGAGGCGCTGGCCCCTCGGCATATATCTATTGGGCGCTGGGCTTCATTACCTTTCTGATCCCCGGCGCGATCGTGACCGGGCAGCTTGGCCTGATGTTTCCCAACGAAGGCTCTATCTACATCTGGACCAACAAGGCCTTCGGACCATTCATGGGCTTCTTCGCCGGCTTCTGCGCATGGTGGCCTGGTATCCTGGTGATGATCGCGACGGGCGATGGCGTTGTATCACTGATTCAGCAGTTGAACAGTAGCTGGCTCACCGAGCCCTGGCAGCAGGGGTTGATGATTTTGCTGGTGATTATCTTCTCATTCATCCTTTCAGTGTTGCGCTTCCGCGTCACCCAGAATTTTGTGAATGTGGTCTTTGTGGCCTACGGTGGCGCCATCCTGCTGGTGGGGCTGGCAGGACTGCTCTCCATCATCGGCGGGCATGCGGCACCCGTAAACTATGCGGGGCACAACTGGCTACCCGTATCTTCAAGCTGGACCTTCTATGGCACGGTGATCCTGGCCTTGCTAGGCGTCGAAGTGCCGCTGAACATGGGCGTTGAGATCACCCACCCACGCTCAATTACGCGCTATCTCTTATGGGGCTCGGCCGTCGTGATCGTCGGCTATCTGCTGATCACATTTGGCGTGATGACCGCCGTCACCCCGGTAAGCGCCCAGGGAAGTCCTGCGGCGATCGCCCAGGCCGTCAAGTCCGGTTTTGGGGCCGCCGGTCCCGTTCTGGGCTTCATCGTGAATATCATCTTCATTGGCTTCTTCCTGTTCAACACCGCCGTCTATAATTACTCATTTGGACGCTTGCTCTTTGTCTCGGGACTCGATCGCCGCATGCCAGCGGTCATCAGCCGGGTCAATGCCAACAGGGTCCCCTGGGTCGCGGTACTGACGCAGACCATCATCGCCGCGGTCTTTACCATCATCACCTTCGTCATCACTCCCTACGCGCTCAATACCGGCCTGAAGCCCACTGATCTCTCGACCGTCATCTATGACATCCTGCAGGCCGCCGTCACCGTGATCTGGTGCGTCTCGATGGTCATTCTCTTTATCGACGTGATCATTATTCGCAGCAAATACCATGCCGACTTTGTGCGGGCCCGCCTGGCGCCCGATTGGGTCTTCTATGTCTGCTCGGTGCTGGGCCTGATCGCCAGCGCGGTCGGCGTCTACGTTACCTTCACCGGCCCCTGGACCAACCTGATCTCATACACACAATGGATCCTCTGGATCGGCGGCATTGGCCTCATTTCGCTGCTGATCGGCGTCGCGCTTTTCTTTGTCGGACAGCACTCCGTCAGAAGAGACGTCAGCGACGAAGAGATTATCGCCCAGGCCACCGCCTGAGCCTGTTAGATGGCCTATCCTTAGATAGGCCATCATGTTTTCTGACGGGCCAGCAAGCGCTTCATGAAGCGTTCGTAGGACAGGCTTAAACCCTGCGCTTGAATGGGATCGGGCTCACCAGTCATTGTCGCCATGCGCGCGCGCCAGGAGCGTAACAGATCGAGCATCTCGGCCAGTTTCTCAGGCTGCTGCTGGCTGAGATCGTGCTGCTCGGCGGGATCGTTGCATAGATCAAAGAGCAGGGGTTGCGGTGAGCGCGGCCGACCATAGAAATCGAGCAGCGGCTGACCATGCAGGTCCTCTACGATGGGGAGAATGACTTTCCATTCGGGGGTACGCAGGGCCAGCGAGGCCTGGCGCGAAGACTCCGCGGAGACGATGTAGGGATGTGGTGAGGCAGACGTGGCGCCATTCAGCAGCGGGAGCAGGCTCTTTCCATCCAGGGCGTATGGGAGAGGAGGCAATCCTACCATTTCAGCCAGCGTTGGCACGATATCCAGGTGCGAGACCATGGGGGAGATACGTCCGGCGGCCATCCCGGGAAGATGAAGCATGAACGCGATACGGGTCACGGCATCATACAGACCGTGGTGATCGAAATAGAAGTCGCCCTCCCCAAAGCATTCTCCGTGATCAGAGAGCAGCACAAAGATAGTATTCTCCCATAAAGCCTGCGCCTTGAGGGCCTGCGTCAGACGGCCAACCTCGGCATCCACCTGGCTGATCTCCCCATCGTACTGAGCAACCACGTAGGCATAGTCATTCGGGTGGCGCAGATGCATATCACCCAGGAAGGCATTGTAATATTCCGGCCGCAGCTTACGCACCTCAGCCAGATCGATAGGGCCAGAGTTCGGCTCATAGTGCATGGTGTCATAGGGCGGCAACGGGCCGTACGGCGTATGGGGGTCCCAGTAGTGCAGAAACAGAAACAGCGGCTGATCGGCGTACTCTTGCAAGAGATTGAGCGCCCGCTCGGTCAGTTGCTGGCTCTGATCACCAAACGGCTTATAGAGAAAGCCGGAATAGTAATCGTAGCCGCGCGCGAACCAGCTGCCTCGTCCCTCGCCCTGCACGGCCAGGTTATCGCAGGCCGCCGTCACATATCCACGCTGCTTGAGCATCTGTGGCAACATCTGGATCGAAGATGAAAGGCGCCGCTGGCCCGTATGCGCCACCACACCATGGCGATACGGATGTAGTCCCGTGTAGAGGGTCGTAAAAGAGGGCATGGTCGGGATGCCGGCGGCAATTGCCTGCTCAAAGACCTGGCTCTCAGCGGCCAGGGCATCGATATGCGGCGAAGTCGGCCGCGCATAGCCATAACAGCCCAGATGGTCGGCGCGCAGACTATCGATCGCCACAACCACGATGTTAGGCAACTTCGCTGGAACGGTCATGTTGCATTATCTCCTTAAAAGCGGGAGGTGCAGGAGGGCGGCTCGCCCTCCTGCCGGGGTCGGAGTGCGAGCATGCCGGGGGCATGATCAAGTCCCCTCCAAAACCCTCTTTTCTTAATCTCCCACCGTAGGCGGGAAAGCACCCGCGAGGGACGTGTTTACGACGGCGATAACAGGATGCGTCTTCCTTCGCGGGCGGATTGATAAGCACCAAGGACCATTTCGATGCATACGCGTCCATCTTCGGCGGTAGCCATGGGAGCGCCCTGGCCGCGCAGATAGTCGATCAGGGGACGTGGGACGGCCCGGATACGATTGCCATGCGGCACATCGGCCGGGAAGTCGAAGCGCTCCCAATCGGCGGCGCCAGCGCGGTAGATCTTGAGAGCCGTGGCCCCGGGCGGTCGTGGCAGGGAAGAAGAGACCAGGTCGCCATAGTCCTGGATCAACGATCCCTTGTCACCGTAAATCTCGGTGGTGGAGGTCGCCGCCAGCATGGTCGAGCTATTGAGCAGAATGCCCATCTCGCGTTTGCCAAAGCGATAGACCGCGACCCCGTTATCGTCCGGCGCCGTGCTGGTCAGCACGTTGTCGATCTCGGCGATGACGCTGGTGGGACGCCCCAGCATCCAGTAAAACCAGTCCGCGGCATGCGAGGCATCATCCATGAACATGCCCATGTTCTGCACAGGATCGATATGCCAGTTCCCGGGCCGCGCGAAGTCGGGATTGAGCAGCAGGCCGATGGCATGACGGCGGCGCACGATGGCGATATTGCCGAGGGCGCCTTCGTCCAGCAGTGCCTTGATCTTCTGGTTAACCGGGTCCGCGCGCATCTGATAGCACAGGCTGAACTTGATGCCATAGTGCCGCACCGCCTCAATGATCACGTCGCAATCATCGAGCGTCAGCGCCATCGGCTTCTGCAGCAAAACGTGCTTTCCGGCCTGCGCGGCGACCTGAACATGGGCCGCGTGCTGATTGGTCGGACTGGTCACAAAGACGGCATCGATATCCAAGCGCTGCAAGAGATGGTCCAGGTCGGCCTCAAAATCCAGACCATATTTCTGGCACTGAGTCCGACCCCGCTCCTGATCGGCATCCCAACCAGCCACCGCTTCGGCGTCATCAAAATCGCGTATCGTATCCAGGTAGGCATTGACGTGCGCATGGGCGAAACTGATAACGCCCAGGCGAATCTTATTCGTCCTTGACGTAGCCATGCAGGCGCACTCCTTTGTCTTGATCGTGCAACTCATTGGGAACGGTCAGCGCTTCGGGTGAAGGGATAGTGGCCGCCTCACCGTGGGTGCGTTGAGACAGCGGCGTGGCTCCGGGGCCAATTACCTCGTCGGGCCTGGGCATACCGATTCTGACACCACAATGCCCCTGCACGCGCAACGGATCGACCGAGCGACCGGTCTCCTGCAGGCGCCGGGCCACCCACGCGTCCAATCGTCGCTTGAGCTCACGGGCGATCTCCGGCTGCTCATCGATCAGGTTGTGCTGCTCCTGTGGATCGCTCTGCAGATCGAACAGTTCCTGCATCGGCCGCCCATGAGGATCTTGCTCGATGGAGTCGATCAACTTCCAGCGCGTATTGCGGATCGCGCGCTTGACCTCCCAGGTGGCCTCGGACAGATAGAGCTCGTCGTAGTTGCCGTCGCGCAATCCAAAGATGGGAGGCAGCAGGCTTACTCCCTCCATGGCATCGCGATCGGGCAATCCGACCAGGTCCAGCAGCGTCGGGGCCAGGTCCACATTCTGCACAAAGCCGGACACGCGCTGGCCCGCCGGAAGCTTGCCCGGCCAGTAGAAGATCAGCGGCACATGCACGTTCCCCTCGTAGAGGCCATGGTGGTCAAAGTATCCCTGCTGCTCATCCAGAATCTCGCCATGGTCGGCGGTCACGATAACCAGCGTATCCTCCTGTACGGGCTCCAGGGCGGCAAAGATACGGCGCAGATGCTCGTCCATGTAGGCGGTCTCACCATCATAGAGATTGATCACGTACTCGGAATCGGTCACGCCGGGCATCCACTCATGGAAATACCAGCGAAACGGTTCCCAGCTCCAGGCCTCATCCATGCTATGGTTATCCAGGGCGTAGGGATCGCGCCCCTCAGGATAAAACTTGTGCGTATATTCCGGCGGCGGCAGATAGGGCGTATGGGGGTCCCAGTAGTGCACGAACAGGAAGAAGGGCTGCTCCTGCCCGCATAGACGCTCAATCACCGGCAAAGCCTTCTCGGTAACCGTCTCGGCCTTGCGCAGCACGGTCGGCACCGAGCGATCCCAGGCATAAGTGACGTATTCATCAAAGCCGCGCGGGAAGTGCCGTCCCATGCTATCAACGGCCGCCGTCACGTAGCCATGCTCCTTGAGGATCTCGGGTAGCAGACGCACGCCATCGGCGATCGGCACGCCCCCACCGATGTTAACGATATCATGAGTGATGGCCTCCTTGCCCGTCAGCATCGTCGTAAAGCTGGGATGGGTCGGGATGTTGGGCGCGTAGCAGCGCTCGAACAGCACGCCCCGCTCGGCGATGCCATCGAGAAAGGGGCTGGTCGGCTTAGGATAGCCGTAACAGCCCAGATGGTCGGCGCGCTGGGTATCCAGAGCGATCAAGACGATGTTCATCCGTTGGGCACCTCCTCGATGGTGCCATTCTCCCAGGAACGGATGGCGGCCTCAATCACCTCCTGAGCGGCCAGTCCATCATCGCCGGAGGCATCGAGCGGACCACCCTGCAACACCTGCTGCACAAACGCATTGATACGGTTGCGGAAGGTATCATCAAAATTGCCCATACCCCCACCCATGATCGGATTCTCCAGCACGATCTTCTCGCGGCTCTGGCGCGGGAAAAATTCCATGCGCTGAAAGACGTTCTCGATCACGGCGCGTCCCTTGCTGCCGCCGACCTCGCAACGCTCGATGGGATGAAACGAACTGGCATCGTAGCTACCAGTCAGATGGCCGATCGCCCCACTGGCGAACTGCATATTCACCGAGGCGTTCGACCAGATCGTACGACCTGGACCCTTGTGCATAAAGGCCTGCACGCGTTTGATCGGTCCCCCAAAGGTACGCATCACATCGATGGAGTGGGGATGCAGCGCACGCATATGGAACCAGGGAGACGACTCATTGGGATTATTGATCCAGAGCGCCATATTGATAAATAATACTTCACCCAGCTCACCATCACTCAACAACTGCTTGACGCGATCGGCGGCGGGGGTAAAGCGATGATTGAGATCCACCCCCAGCAGCACGCCACGCTCTTTGGCGAAGCTCACCATCTCGCGCGCCTGCTCGATATTGTTCGAGATCGGCTTCTCTACCAGCACATGCTTGCCCGCGCGCAGACACTGCATCGTCGGCTCATAGTGGTGGCCACCATTCTCGGGGCCCGCCGTAGCAACACTGACGGCATCGATCTCTTCAGAGCTCAACATCTCATCAATCGAGTGATACGCCTTCACACCATACTGCTGAGCCACCGGGTCTACGCGATCAGCTAAAAGATCACAAAACGCTACTATTTCTGCATCTGGATTTTTACTATACCAGTTGGCATGATTTTTCCCGATATGTCCAAGCCCGATAACAGCTACTTTTAATTTGCTCATGCTGCCCCTTTCTTGCAACCTTGCATTGAGGAACGAAAATTTTCAGCATTATCAATAATCAGGCATCCAATGTGCGCATAATACGTGACAGATAGCCATGGCTCTCGGCGGCAACGGCACTGGCCTGCCAATCTTCCAGGTTGGCACCACCGATGACTTCGAGATTGATGGGACCACTGTAGTTCGCCTGCTGCAGCGCCTGCAGGACGCCGGGCAGATCGATGCTGCCACGACCGGCGATCTGGGTCTGCGGGGGTCCTATGGGGATTACCAGCTCCAGGGTGTCACGGATATGTACCGAGGCCAGGCGGGGACCCAGCAATCGGGCCGATTCGACGACGTCATCGCCCAATCGGTAGAGATGGCTGGCATCAAAATTGATACCCCAACCATCGATTGGCATAGCTTCCAGGGCCTGGAGCGCCCTGGCGGTATTATCGATGGCCTGATTAACATGCGCCTTGACACCGACGCGCACACCCAGATCGGCCGCGATCGGGGCCAGCTGTCGAATGGCCGCGTAGGCCGCCTGCTCGGATGCAGCATCCCCGGTCTTGCCGCCGCTACCGGTGTTGACAACTTCCACTCCCAGCGCCGACGCGAAGCGCAGGACCGAGATAAAACGCGGCAGGTTATCGGCATTGGTCAGGTTGGTGGCCGCCTCGATGGCGACGGCCCGCAGGCCCACCTCATCCAATAATGCCTGCACTTGCGCTGGATCATCGCGTTCAGGTGACACGTGCTCACACATGCCTGGAATCGCGGCCAGCTCGACTTCCTTAAAACCACACCACTCAACCCGCCTCAGAGCCTCGGGCAGGTCGAGCTTAGAGAACAGTACCGTGTTACAACCAAGCCTCATTGCAGTTGTCCTTCCCTATTTGCCACTGATGAACTGGAAATAGTTAGCGGTCTGTCTACCTACAAATTAATCATACTCATTTTGACACTATGGGCGCTAAATAGTTGAAGCCATTGTCATGTTTTGCTACATTTCATCTGGTTTCAAACTCTTTTGATAGTCTTAACATGAAAGCATTTGCTCTGTCAAGGTTATATTGTCTATATCCAATAAAATACATAGGTGCAGAACTGTGCGCGATGCGCACAGTTCTGCACCTATGTATTTTATTGGATATAATTATTATTTGACGAATTCCTGGGCGAAGCGGTGGATGGGGGTGAGGTCGGTGGCGCAGGTGGGGAAGTCCAGGATCAGTTCGTGGATGCCGAGGCCTTCAAGCTCGGCGACACGCTGGCGGATCGTTTCCGGACTACCGACCAGTGAGGTGTCCCTCAGTTGTTTCCGGACGTGGTCAGGGAGGGATGCTATGGCCTCGGCGTCGCTATCGGCGATAGCGCAGACGGCACCGGTAGTGTTGTGGATCGTCGAGAAGTCGCGGCCCAGATTCTCACAGTGCTGCTTGAGTACGCCGATTTTGTGCTTGATGGTTTGCTGATCACCCAGGATGTTGCTGGCGTCACCGTACTGGGCGACCAGTTTGAGGGTGACCTTTTCACCACCACCACCGATGAGGATGGGAATGTGCGGCTTCTGCACACCTTTGGGCTGATTGATGGCGCCCCGAACCTGGTAATATTTGCCTTCAAAATGAGCCTCGTCCTGCTCCCACATGGCATGGATCACCTGCAAGGCTTCACGCAGCATGCGCAGGCGCTCGGGTGCGTCGGGATACGGATAGCCATAGGCCCGGTACTCGTGCTCGTACCAGCCCGCGCCGATACCAAAGTTTAGACGACCGTGCGACAGAACATCGAAGGTGCTGGCCATCTTGGCGAGCAGAGCAGGATTGCGGTAGCCGTTACAGGTTACGATCTGGCCAATGCGCACGTGCTTCGTGTCGCGCGCGATACCCGCCAGCGACATCCAGGTTTCAAAGGTTACTTCCTGTGATGGTTGGGGGACGGTGTGAAAGTGATCGACCATCCAGATGGACTCATAGCCATCGTCATCGGCGGCTTTAGCCACGTTGGTCATCGCCTCGTAGGCCTCCACCG
The DNA here is from genome assembly GCF_003967515.1 of Dictyobacter aurantiacus. GTDB lineage: Bacteria > Chloroflexota > Ktedonobacteria > Ktedonobacterales > Ktedonobacteraceae > Dictyobacter > Dictyobacter aurantiacus. The sequence goes on from NZ_BIFQ01000002.1 coordinate 653,130, forward strand.
GATCTTTGATGGCAGCCAGATTCATCTTCCAGCCATTGGGAATTTCAACGCTAAACTTCATATTAACCTTCTTTCTTTACGATATTTTAGTTCTACTAATGGGTATACGCATGAGGAAGAAAGAGGGGTACATGGGCGCCCCCGCTCGGGCGTCCGCGTGCGCGGCCGCACTGGTTTTTGTTGATGCAGCGGGGCGCGGATGCGCCCCGCTGCATCAACACATAGATGTTTGTTTGGGCTTACCGATGCGCCCCGCTGCATCAACGCATAGATGTTTGTTTGGGCTTACCGATGCACCCCGCACGGGCGTCCGCTGGCGCGGCCGCACTCGTTTTTGTGTTGATGCATCAGGGACGAGTACACTCGTCCCTGATGCACTGACACAAAAACTCTTGAGCACCCGATCAGGGCACGCCTATGATTGGGGTTCGGAGGGTTGATCGGGTTGGGGATGGGCGCGCTGTAGCTCATCGATGCGCATAAGCAGGCGCAGGATGACCTCTATGCCTGCCGGGTTGATGTCGAGGTCGCGCTGCAGTCGATAAGCCCGGCGCAAGAGACGCAGGTCTCTGTCACAGTAATAGTATTGCATACTGGCACTGTCCAGGCGTCCAACCAGCCCTTCTTCGGCCAGCTGCGACACAAATGGTTGTTCCAGGCGACACCATTCCAGTATCTCTGATTCACTATAGCTGTAAGATTCGTTCTGACCTAGCACAATAATTTTTGTGAGCTGCCGCGAGAATTGTGGATCATTCATGGATAATACATCACTCCTCTTCCATCTTAGCGGGTCGAGCTCAGTGAACCCGCAAAAGCCTCAAAGAGGCGCTTCTGTTCATCGGTTAATTGGGTAGGCAGGTCGACGTGCACCTCGGCGTACAGATCGCCGCGCTGCTCTGGATGTCCGACTTTCTCGGGCATGCCCTGACCGCGCAGACGGAAGGAACGGCCATCATTGGTACCGGCGGGGATGCGCAACATCAGGCGGCGTCCATCAGGAATGGGGATGGGGGCCTCTCCACCGAGCATGGCCGTGGTCAATGGGACAGAGATGCGGGTGCGCAGCGTACTGCCTTCGCGCGTGTATTGAGGATCGGGTCGCAGGTGAACGTTGAGATAGAGGTTGCCGCGCGGCGTACCGGGCATACCCTGGCCCGAGATACGCACGCGGGACCCCTCGCTAACGCCCGCTGGAATCTTGACCTCCAGACGGCGTGTGCTCCCGTCTGGTTGACTCAATTCAAGCACCCGCTGTGTCCCCTGATACGCTTCCGCTAGTGTTATCTCCACCTCAGCTTCCACGTCACGGCCAGCCACGGCCTGCCGGGCATGCTGGCCCGTACGGGCGCCAGCGCGACGCGCTTGCGCACCGGTGAAGCCCGAATGAAAATAGGTCTCAAAGAAATCGGAGAAGGGGGAGCTTCCCCCGAAAAGGTCATCCAGGTCCTCTTCATTCATGGTCTGGTATTGATACTGTCCGCCACCATAGCGCGCCCGCGCGTCCGCGCCCCCACCCGCTCCCGGCCACGCGCCATACTGCTGATAGTACGCGCCCATCTCATCATATTTTTTGCGCTTCTCTGGATCAGATAAGACCTCGTTGGCCTCATTAATTTCCTTGAACTTATTTTCAGCTTCTTTGTTATCGGGATTCACATCGGGATGGTATTTGCGTGCCAGCCGCCGGAAGGCGCGTTGAATATCCTTCTGGTCGGCATCCTTGCTCACACCGAGAATCTTATAATAATCCTTGTAATCAACTGCCATAGAACATCTCACTCTCTGCCTGCGTCTATCCAAAGAAACGACGCCTGGTCAGCCGATCTCTAGGAGTTCTCCTCCTGGGAAGGCGCGCTGGCGACCACAACCTGCGCCGGACGTAACACTCGGTCCCTCAGCATGTAGCCGGGTCGTACCACCTGGATGATGGTCCCCTCGTCATGTTGTGGGCTGGGCATGCGTAGAATAGCATCGTGTTTATAGGGATCAAAAGCCTCGCCTGGCTCTCCCACCGGTGTCACCCCCAGTTGCTCAAGTGTATTCGTCAGCTGCCGCGAGGTCAGCACGATTCCCTCAACCCAGGCATTGTCCGCCAGTTCAGGGGGGACAGACGCCATGGCGCGCCCCAGGTCATCCAGCACGGGAAGAATGCGTTCAAGCAGGGCCATCTCGCCACTGGCGCGTGCATCCACCTGTTCCTGGCGGCTTCTGCGCCGGTAGTTGATGAAATCGGCCTGTGCACGCTTCAATTGATCAAGATATTCGGCGCTTTTCTGCTGCTCATCGGCCAGCTGCTGCTCAAGAGAAGGAGCTTCAGAGGTTACCTCTTCCCGCCGACCGCCCATCTCCTCTTCCGGCGCCACAACCTCTCCCTCCACCACAGTGGTATCAGGTTGGACATCCTTCTCACTTGATTTCTTTGCATCATTCTGGCTCATAACAATCCACCTCTTCAATCCTATATCAATGCAAACCTTTTTAGAACGTGTCAGAAAGTGTTTAACTTCCGCCATGTTGGGGGTACGTGAGCGCCCCCGCACGCGCGTCCGCTACGCGGCCGCATTGTTTTTGGGTGTTGGTGCAGCAGGGGCGCAGATGCGCCCCTGCTGCACCAACACACCATGGACTTGTGAGCCCCGTAGATGCGAAAGCTCAGGCGTGCTGCAAGCGATGATCATGAGAATCAGACACGTTCTTAAAAGAGATGCGAAGAACAAACGTGTTCAAAACTTCAAATGACGGCAATGGAATTAAGGCTTCATTCTATTGCTGTAGAAAACACGATTAAAAAGGAGAGAAGGTGTACAAAAAACTAGAGCTTATCGCCAGGGTACCAATGGTTGGTCCAGCGCATATCGATAGCGTCATCTTTACGCTGATAGCGAATATCAGTTGAGAGGCGAATGCGCTGCTCCGAGTTATAGTTGACCGTGGCGGCATGAATCATATAAGGACTATGTACGACCATATCTCCACATGCATAATCGGCAATCAGCCAGCGACTATTGACGCGCTCGGCCAGCTCTGGCAAATCATTGGTTAACCAGCCCTCGCGCATATTTTTATTATACGCGCTGATGCGCTCCTCGGGGGAAAGGTCGGCGTTCTGCCGGGAGAACTCGGCCTCCATTTTCCGTCCCCAGGCATCCGAGCCTTGCAGATAGGTCAGGCCACCCATCTCAACTGGTATGTCGCCGATGGGGATCCAGCTGCTGCAGAGGCGATCGGTGCCGCCGCGCAGGTAGACGAGGTCATAGTGCGCCCCCGTGGTCCTGGCATCACCGGGCACATTGTAGCGGATAAGCTTGCGCTTGTGCAGGTAGATCTCGCCGCCGAGAAATTCCGCATAAAAACGTACGATCTCGGGGGCGGTACAGAAAGCCTCGTACTCGGACCAGCGATGCGCCTCCATGAAGATCCTGTGGGCCAGTTCCTTGTGTGTGGTCTCACCCGAGTAGATCCCCTCTTCGGGATCGCTACCAGCGGTCAGGAGTCCGCTTGCCTGCATGGCAGCAAAGAAACGGCGGCGAAATGCCTGGACCGCCTCGCGATTCAGAATACCCTTTAGCCATAGATAGCCGTCCGCGCGGTACTTTTGCCGCAGTTGTTCCATCGGTAAGGTGGGATCGGTGGGCTCCAGCCAGCCCAGACGCTGTGGTGTCTGTGATAGTTGATAGCCATTGCTCATCAATGTAAATTCGCGCATCCGTGTGCTCAAAAGCTTCCTCCTTCGGAACAGGTACGTCCGTGATCTCATCTTTTCTCACCGCCCCCAAACCCCGCCCGCACCTCCTGCTTACAGATAAGTATACGCAGGCGGGCCGCCTATGTCCTGGGAGAAAGCAATCTGTGATTTGTAAAAAACGATCACATTCTCCCTGGGGATCGTCAATCGGAGGCGGGAGAGGAGAGATCCAGGTGCTGGGTGCGCCACTGGGAGGGTGAGACGTGATAGTGCTGGCGAAAGGTTGAGGAGAAGTGGGCCAGGTCAAAAAAGCAGGTCTGGGCCGCGACCTCCTGCAGGGTCAGGCGCGTGGTCGCCAGCAGATGCTGGGCCTCTTTCAGCCGCAGGTCCAGCAGATATTGTTTCGGCGAAACGCCAAAGACGGCGCGGAAATGGCGGCGCAGCGTCACTTCCGCCATTAAGAACTGCTGCGCCAGGCGGGCGATAGCGATCGGCTGATCCAGGTGGGTCTGCATGTAGGCCGCGACCTCGTACATGGCGATGGTTGTCGGATCCTGCATTTGATCATCCTGCAGCAGGGTCAGCACAAACACCTCCAGGTAGGCCTTCAGGAGACGCTCTTGCCTGGCTGGCGATTGGGCGACCAGGTCCAATAGACGCTGAAACAGACCCTCGTATTCGTCCACCTGTTTTTTTGTCAGCGTAATCAGGCGGGGAGCATTGCCCGGCACCAGGCGCCGGGCCAGGTCGAGCGGTGTATAATCAAGATGCAAAACGTTCAGCCGCGACGGCTCATGGCACCACCAGCGATGCGGCAAATGTGGGGGGATCGAGACCACCTGTCCCATTTTAACCTGCCATTGACTCCGAGCGGCCTCCAATACCACCTGTCCCTGAAGAATCCCCACCAATTCAATCCCATTATGCGCATGCTCCCCAAAGGTCCAGCCCGCCGCTACCTGTAGCGCCTGCATCCCATTCACCAGTTCCATCGCAGTTGTCACATCTCCTCCAATCCCGGTAGCTTGCTCAGCTATCCACATCTTATATTGTGCCACAACGCCTCTACAATAAAAAAGATCTCGCGCACACTGGCCTATAGGTTAGAGCACTTACAGATATGCTCGATGCACCATATGCAGATCGATATATGCTTTTTGCTCGATACAGCATACTCGAAACAAATATTGCCAGAAAAAAACCTTATTCACTCGTAGAATGTGGCGATCAATAATAGTGTGATAGATAAGCGGATTCAAAAGACAATGGTAGTAGTCATGTAAACGCCCTTGCCGCTTATAGCTCACAGGGAACAGTCGGTACACATCAACTGCATGCACCTGTCCTTTATACGAATTTAAGCGCCTGATAATTGACGAATGGAAGCGTCTGTTAAAAACTCTCTTTCTCATCCTGATATCCCTGGTAGCGGACGCGACTGCCGCTGGTCGGTCATCCGGCCAACGGCGCGCGCGCCGTTGGCCCACATTACTATTCTCCGTCCCATCTCCTCTCAAGTGGATGTCACAGCGAGCGACTACCGGCTGGCCCTTTCGATTCTCCAATGGAAAGGCCAGCCCCTTTTGATTCTCTTGAATATAAATACAGTATATTCCCTTGACAAAAGCAGGGTTTTTTTCTACTCTTATGGAGAAAGCGCTTTCTCCATAAGAGTAGGTGCTATATTTTCACTTTGGTGGGGTAGTTGAGCGCCCCCTTTCGGGCGGCCGCATGCGCAGCCGCACTGGTTTATATGTTGGTGCGACAGGGGCGCATCCGCGCCCCTGTCGCACCAACATATAAGTAACTTATAGAAATCGTATGCGCGGTGAGCAGTGTTTATTGTGAGATGCTGGTAGTGCGCGGATGCATCCCTATGCACCACTATATTAAGAACGTGTCTGACTTCCGTCATGTTGGGGGCACGTATGCGCCCCCGCACGCGCGTCCGCTGCGCGGCCGCATTAGTTTTGTGTGTTGGTGCATCGGGTGCGCGGATGCGCACCCGATGCACCAACACACAAAGGACCCCTGAGCACCGCAGGTGCGAAAACTCAAGCATGCTCAGAGCGATGATCGTGAGAGTCAAACACATTCTAAGTAACTTATAGGTATCATACGCACGGCGGGCAGAGTTACAGTTCATGAGAGGGAGAATATTTATGCGCAGATTTGGTCAAGTTATTCGGATAAAACCGGACCGTATTGAAGATTATGAGCGTATCCATGCCGCTGTCTGGCCGGGGGTGTTGGAGACGATTCGGGCCTGCAACATGCGCAACTACACTATTTTTCGCCATGGGACCTTCTTATTTGCTTATTTTGAATATATTGGCAGCGATTACGCTGCCGATCAGAAGAAGATGGCGGCAGACCCCAAGACGCAGGAGTGGTGGTCGCATACAGATCCGATGCAGGAGCCGGTTGAAGGGAGCGCTGAGGGTGAATGGTGGACCAATATGAAAGCTGTTTTCCATACTGATTAGGTGATTACAGGCCCTGCGCAGTCGTATACACAGTTGTATATAGGAGAAAGTAAAGAGGAAAGACGATGAAGACGATACAGTTGGAGACGCCGGGACAGTTACGGTTACTGCAGGCGACCGAGCCGCAGACGCCGGGACCAACCGAGGCGCTGGTACGGGTGCGGGCAATCGGGGTGTGTGGCACCGACCTGCATGCCTTTCGCGGGGAACAACCCTTCTTTGAATATCCACGCGTGCTGGGTCATGAACTGGGAGTGGAGGTGGTGGCCATCGGAGAACAGGTGCAGCGGATCAGCGTGGGGATGCGTTGCGCGGTCGAGCCCTACCTCAACTGCGGTACGTGCTCCCCTTGCCGGCGCGGCAAAACGAATTGCTGCCTCAATCTACGCGTGCTGGGGGTACATATCGATGGTGGCATGAGCGAATACCTGCTGGTGCCTGCCGACCATCTTCATCCTGCCCAGAATCTCTCTTTTGAGCACCTGGCGCTGGTCGAGCCGCTCTCGATTGGCGCCCACGCGGTAGATCGCGCGCAGCTGGCCAATAATGAACGCGTGCTGGTGGTGGGCGCGGGTCCCATCGGGCTGGCGGTCACCCAGTTCGCCCGGCTGGCGGGCGCGCGGGTCTTTGTCATGGATATCAGCGCCAGTCGCCTGGACTTCTGTCGTAAGCAATGGCCAGATGTCACCTGCATCGATCCAGGGCAGGACGTCCAGGCCAGTCTGCAGACCATATTTGGGGACGACCTTCCGACGGCCGTCTTTGACGCCACCGGCAATCAACACTCGATGCAGGCCGCCTTTCACTACGTCGCCCATGGTGGTCGCCTGATCTTTGTCGGACTCTTCCAGGGGGACGTCACCTTCAACGATCCCTACTTCCACAGCCATGAGCTCACGCTGCTGAGCAGTCGCAACTCCACCAGCAAAGAGTTCCGCCAGATCATCGCCTATCTTGAGGCGGGACAGATCCAGCTGGATCCGTGGATTACGCATCGCGCCACGCCCGAAACCGTAGTTGAGGCATTTCCTCACTGGTTCGATCGTGATAGTGGCATCATCAAGGCCGTCATCACCTTCTAAATGACCAGTATCACGTCAATGAACGTTGACGGTAAGGTTCATGTCAGGATGGACGGTACAGTAAAGATGGAAGGTTCCGGCGGTATTAAAGGGACCGATTATCTGGCTGATATTGCCATCTACGCTGACATGAACCTGCGGCGCCCCGGCCTCATCTTTCGGCACCTGCATCCCATCCACCCAGCTCCCATTCTCAATCACATGAATCGCCGGACTATCATTGACCAGCGTCACGCTATCACCCTTTTGAATGCTAATAGATTTCTGCGCAAAATTTGTTTCGTTCATATGGACCTGATTCTGATTTGAGGCACCACAGGCGGCGAGAAGCCCCACCATAACGATCAGTACACCCCAAAAAAGCAGACATCGATATGGATACCGTTTCATGATGCAGATTGCTCCCACATAAAAAGATTCTATTTCAGTGTATCACTGAAAGCTATTACATGTATTGTAACAGGGTTATCTTTTCCTGCTATCTGATTATTTTTCAGGTGTTACAGAATAGGTCAGATATATCTCCCTATACACACAAATAAGTAGTGTATATTTTGAGGAGTGCTATTATATATCTAAAGGATTACAATAGAGCAGTGCAGAAAAAGAATAGGGCCAAAGCCCAATAGACAGAAATAGAGTTCTGCTCTAATCTAACCTGGTATATCCGATAAGGATAGAAGACGATTAAGAAAGATGTGGAAGTGTGGGGTGGAGATGTTCTACTGCGTAGTCACCTCTGATCCTGCGTGGCATCGTTGCCGCTCATCATTAGTAGAGAGGACGTTTATACAAATGAGCACACGAGCAGGGATATATTATATCATCGGTTTAAGCATTTTTTTGGGCATGCTATCCATGCTGATATACACTGGGAGTGCGCTGGCGCAACCTGTCCATGGCGAATATGTTAGCTCCGTACCGGCCGCCAATGCCATGCTGACCAAAGCACCGACCACGGTTACGGTGCGCTTCTCAGAGCCGGTCGATCCTAATCTGAGCGATATCCAGGTCTATGATGTCACCGGCAGGCTGGTAAATACGGCGCCGGCCAAGCTCAACGGCAATGACCGCCAGACGATGGTGGTGCCGATGCAGGCAAATAATTCTGAAATCTATCTCGTCACCTGGCATAACACCTCTACCGACGAAGGACACCGGGACAGCGGGAGCTTCCGTTTCTTCGTCAATATCAGTCCTATGCTCAAGGGTATGGTGAAAAGTGAGCTGGCGGGACACCCAATGATGGCCAACACGAATAAGACCACACCAAGCCGGAGTACGACCACCACACCCTTACCCGGCTGGCTCAAGGTGCTCCTGGCCGGCATCATCGGTCTGCTGGCGGGTAGCGCGGTCACCTTTATGATGGCCCGGCATCAGCAGCAGCATAAAGCCTCGCTGCCCCAGGCAGAAAATACCCTAGAGAAAAAATAGGGAATTGCCCCGATAGACATGGCTTAATGCAAGCATTATGCTCTGGGTAGAGATTACTAGCGAGCAACCCTGATGATACAAAAAAGTAGTACCTTAATGTGCACTTTTTCTTTCCATAGAGCGTGTCTGACTCTCATGATCATCGACTGCGGCCTGCATGGGTTTTCGCACCTCCGGGGCTCACAAGTCCATGGTGTATTGGTGCAGCAGGGGTGCGAGAGCTCCCCTGCTGCACCAACACACAAAAACAGTGCGGCCGCGTAGCGGACGCCCGTACGGGGGCGCTCATGCACCCCCAACATGACGGAAGTCAGACACGTTCATAGAATGCTGACAAGCAAGAAAGGCGGATGTAATCATTATGCGCTTACTTCAACAACGTTTATGCATGATATGCGCGACGATCCTCAGCCTGGGCATATTCTTCGCGCTCACCGGCACATCCTTCGCGATGCCCAATCACGCCAAAGTCTCGTCATCTGATCCGGGTATTAACTCAACCATTGCGAAGGCACCCAACAAGGTCACCGTCACCGCGCTCGAAAATATGAAGCCGGGTCCAGCCAACAGCAACCTTTTCGTCTATGGACCCAGCGGCGACCTCATCAGCCAGGGGGACGCCAAAGTTGACCTGAACAATCCCAAACAGATGTCGGTCAACATCAAACCCGAGAAAAACGGCGTCTACGTGGTACGCTGGACCACCGTTTCATCTGATGACAACGATCCAGCTCAGGGCGCCTTTGTCTTTACGGTCGGTACAGCAACCGGTAGCAGCGCGCAGCAGGCTCAGCCTACCGCCGCGCCCAAAGCAAGCGCACCCGCTGCCACCACAACCAGTTCCAGCAATAGCGGCCCCTCCATCTGGACCGCCGTCATCTCTGGCGCGATCGCCCTGCTGGTAGGTCTGGGAGTCGGTTTCGGCCTGGGCCGCACGCGCCAGCCTGCACCCACCGCCGACGAGCCCACCCGCACTCCGGTCAGCTAAGCATTAGAGCTATTGTATGGTGTTGCATTGAGCCACCTCATGCAACACCATACAACTGACTCCCGCCTCAGGTCTGCATACGCGCCAATCCTCCAGCATCTAAGCTCTAAAGAGACCTTTCACCATTTCATCCTGCATGATATAGTGACAGCGGACGGAACAATGGGTGCCAGGAAACCAGGTGCGCTTCCCTGGCAATTAAGCATGTATTTTCTAAAAAGAAGTGTTTTAAAAGGAGACGATCATGGCGGAAGTATGTACGCACGTTGACGAGATTCAAGAGGTCACGCCCAGCGCGCGTGGCTGCGAAGATTGCCTGAAGACCGGTGATAGCTGGGTCCATCTGCGCATCTGCATGACCTGTGGGCATGTAGGCTGTTGTGACTCATCAAAGAACAAGCACGCCACCAAACACTTTCACAGCACCCGGCATCCGATCATAGCCTCTTTTGAGCCGGGCGAAGATTGGGGCTGGTGCTATGTCGACCAGGTTGAGCTCGACTTTAGTGAAGAAGAATAACGAGTAAAGGATAGCAAGCGACCAGTAGCTAACGGTTCTTTTTGTTGATGGGGGTGGTAGCTCGTTCGAGGGTGGTAATAATCTGCAAAGCCTCCTGAGAAGAGTGTCCACAGATATCTTCCTGGGGTTGAAAGGCGGAGCAGACAGCCGGGCGTTCTGGCTTGCCAAACAGCTGGCAGCGATTATCGCTGCTCAAATTGACGCAGCGAACTCCTGCTGGCTTGCCTTCGGGCATGCCAGGGATAGGGGTTGAGATCGAGGGCGCGATACAGCAGGCACCACAGCCAATACGGCATTCCATTCGCCAGAGTCCAATCTTGTTACGATACTTTCAGGATATTGTAGCACGAATGTAGCCAGATGGAAACGCGGTCACTCCCCGCTATCAGGGCTGAAGGCCAGGCGCTTCGATCGCCTTGATATAGGTTTCGGCGGTAATCAGAGAGGCCTCCACATTACCTACCAGCAATTCCAGTTGATTTTGATACGCACCAATCGCATCATAGTGATGGGCGATAATCTCATGCCTTGAGACAGCCGCAAAATCATACATCAGGCGATGCATGGCCTGGCACTCCAGAGCGATTCGCTGGCGCAATTTTTCTACCTCACTCATAGTATATGCCTTTTGTGATGGCGATTCGCGGGAGATATATATACCTCCCGCAAAATCGCAAAAACATTTTTCTGAGCTAAAGAACATGTTGTTGTCTATTCATAATGTTGGGCATTGTGCAATGCCAGAAAGGATGCATACCAGAGGCCACTATCTTTATAATACGGGTCTGGGTATCATAATCGATGTAGACTAAGCCGAAGCGTTTACTATATCCTTCGGCCCACTCAAAGTTATCCAGCAGCGACCAGGCGAAATAACCCTGAACGGGCGCGAGATCCGATTGCTGAATACTGCGGCCAATGGCCTCGATATGCTCGCGTAAATATTGAAGACGGCGCACGTCGGAGATCCTTCCGCTCGCCTCGATACAATCCTCGAAGGCCGCACCATTTTCTGTAATCAGTATAGCGGGGATCACATACTCGTAGCGCAACCAGCTAATAAGGTCGGCCAGGCCCTGGGCATAGATCTCCCATCCCATAGCGGTGCCGGGCACACTGTTCGTCTGGAATCGATCTCCCGCTCCACGCGCTCAGAGGCGCCAGGCGTCTGATCGACGCTATAGACGGGAAAGAGGTTGCCCACGTTCAAAAAATCCCTTTTCAACGCGTCTATGTATAAGTAGAAGAGAAAAAACATAGACGCGCTCAATATCGTACAGGTGGTGGTGCGAGGGATGCGCAAGATGCATCCCTCGCACCACCACCTGTACGATATCCCACTTCTCTTTTTGACACGCAGTTGACCAGCGTGTATGATAAAGCGATGTAATATACTTATTTTATCTTTCAACATGTGCCACATGCTGTTAGATGCAAGGAAAGTTCATGAATAAAGAGCCAAGTTGTTTTGGGAAGTATGAATTGCTGGAGCCGATCGGCACCGGCGGCATGGCTCAGGTCTGGAAGGCGCTTCACCCGGAATTACGCCGCTTTGTCGCGGTAAAGATCCTGCACGCGGACCTCCGGTACGTCACCCCTGGATCGATGACGCGCTTCGTCAATGAAGGTCAGGCCATCGCCCAACTGCACCATCCCAATATCGTGCAGGTCTTCGACTTACACATCCCGGGTCCAGAAGAAGAGGGTTGCGATCCATACCTGGTAATGGAGTTCGTTGACGGCCCCACCCTGGACAAATATATCCAGCGCACCTCACGCGTCAGCCTGTTTCCGACCCCTGAAGAGATTGTTGAGCTCTTTGCCTCGATCAGCCAGGCGCTCGATTACGCGCACCGAAAAAATATTGTGCACCGCGATATCAAACCCTCTAACATCCTGCTGGATAGCACCAATACCGAGATCAATTCGATGGGAGAACCCATTCTCAGCGACTTTGGCCTGGTCAAGATCATCGGTGCCCAGGGACCAACCGAGATGGGGGCGTTGATGGGCACGCCCCTGTATATCGCGCCTGAGCAGGTTCAGGGCGGAGAGATCACACCCAAAAGCGATCTGTACTCACTGGGAGTGATCCTCTACGAGATCTGTACCGGCACGCCCCCCTTCCGGGGTGATAATGCCTACGCGGTCATGCGCCAGCATATGCAGGATGAGCCAACGCCACCTACACTGATTAATCCCAGGCTACCAGCTGAGATAGATGTTGTCATCAAGCACGCCATGGCTAAAGATCCAGCCGAGCGCTTTAATAGCGCCACCTCAATGACGATAGCCGTGGCGAACTCCTTCCACGTCCCCATTCCCGAACGGTTACGGGTAAAAAGCAGTCATAGCCAGCCATCGCTACCGCCTGAACTGTTCCTACCGCCAATCGAGGATAACGCGTCCTCGTTGCCAACGATCATCTCAGTGGGAACCGCGGAAGCGCAGACGGCCATCGCATCGCATGCGAATACAACCCAGGCCGCCTCATTATCCGCGGTCCAGGCTCAGGACGCCGCGTCGCCACAGGTAGCCACGGAACCCGTCCCGCCAGCAAAGGCGCCAGTAGAACCCGTTCCGCCGCCAAAGGCGCCAGCCCCTTCCACGGGGAGCAACCGCGTCTGGCGCAGCCTGTGGCCTATTGCCATCGCGGTCCTGATTTTACTGGTCATCGGCGCCACCCTGCTGAACAGGGTCCTGACCCTGTTCCCCTCGGGGGCAGCCAGTTCCACCAATCCGATCGTGGGGCAGATGTCCTTCTACAACACCGGCAACGCGCTCGACAGCAATAATCCAACCATCAATGATGGTGTTATGATCAATCTCAAGAATGTAGCCATGCCAGCGGCAGGTAAAGTCTACAAGGCCTGGCTCTACAACAAGCGGCAGCCAGAAAATGACGCGCTTTTGTTGGGGAACATTACCATCACAAATGGAGCGGGCACGCTCAATTACAGGAGTCCCAACCACCAGAACCTGCTGGCCAGCATGAGCGCCTTCGTGATCACCGAGAATGCGCCCAATGATCAGCCCGTCACCCCGGTTTTGGACACCAAAACGTGGCGCTACTCGGGCAGCATCCCTGATCAGCCGCGCAACGGCGATCCAGAGCACTTCAGCCAGCTAGACCACCTGCGGCACCTGCTGTCCAGTGAACCTACATTGGAGAATCGTGGGTTACATAATGGCATCGATTTCTGGTTCCAGCACGACGTGGAACAGATACAACAAGAGGCCGCGAGCGTCAAGAATCTGCAGGACCCCGTACTTATACGCCAAAAACTGACCGATATGCTCTATTATATGGATGGTCCCTGCGCGGCCACCGAGACGCAGGCGACAGGACACCTGCCGGCCGCACCCGACAAGAATGTCCTGAATGAGAGCAAGATCGGCCTGCTGGAATGCAAGCAACTCGCCAATATCCATGGCCATCTACAGCACATCAGACTGCACCTGGCGGGGATCGTCGCGTCCCCTGGCGCCAGCGCAAGCCAGATCTCATCGGCCAACGCGATCGACGCGCACATGGTCGCCTTCACCGGCCTGATCACCAGAATGCACGACCAGGTCCTCCAGCTTGGCAAGCTAACCAAGGCTCAATTACAGGCGGCCCAGAATCAGCGTAACCAGCTGGACCAGCTGGCCGACTCCAGCGTCTCCAAAACCAACTGGACCGACGCGGATAACAAGACCCATCCGGGGGTGGCGACGCTATGTAACCAGATTGCCGGCCTCGCCAGCATCGACATCCGCCGCGTCTCATCGTCACCCTCCCCGTAGATGCCGGGCTTGCCCCGGCCTGGAGCCGAAGGCGACCCCGTTCCCGGGCGCGTACGTCCAACAATGGCGCGCACCTCCGCCATCAAAGGTGCGCTGGTCACAACGTTTTGATGGCTTCTTTATAGCGTCGCAGGGCCTGCAGGTGCTGGTCGAGAGAGGTGAAGCCGGCGTTCATCGTATTGAAGGAGATGTGCGTGGCCCCATAAGAACGCCACAGCTCGGTCTCGCGCACCTGCTGATCCAGATCTCCTTCGGACGCGCTGACCCGCGCCTCGATTCCAAAGGATTGACGTTCGCGGCCACTCTCCTGCAGGTAGCCGTTCAGGTGATCCAGCAACCCGCGCATCCTGTCGTCGGGCCGCCCCAGCGGGAACCAGCCATCGGCGATGCGGGCGGCACGCTTCAGCGTCACATCGGAGCTGCCGCCGATCCAGACGGGGATTGAGCGCCGCACCGGCAAGGGATTCAGACCAGCGTCGGTCACGGTATGGTACTTGCCCTTAAAGGTTATCAGTTCCCGCCCCCATAGCTGGCGCATCAGCTCTATCTGCTCCTCAACCACGCGTCCACGGGTACTGAAATCCATGCCCAGTGCCTCGTACTCGACCGGATTCCAGCCAACGCCGATGCCCAGGCGGAATTTGCCACCGCTCAACACATCGACTTCAGCCGCCTGCTTGGCCACCAGGGTCGCCTGACGCTGTGGCAGAATAATCACGCCGGTCACCAGCTCAAGCTTCGTCAGGGCCGCAAGGTAGCCAAAGAGCACAAACGGCTCATGAAACATCTCGGTATGGGTATATCCGGACCAGCCGGGGCGACTGGAGGGGTTCGCGCCCAGCACATGATCATAAATAAGTACGTGCTCATATCCCATCCCCTCTACGGCCTGGGCATAATCGCGAATAACCTGGGGATCAGCACCAATCTCTGTCTGTGGAAATGTTACACCTATCTGCATCTCGTACTCCTGTAGTATAGTATTGTTGAGTCGAAGCAATGTTTATGGTTTACGCATAACAACAGTCATACATACAACATTTATTTCATCGTGAATAAAATTACAAGGAGCGACAACGATGGGAGAGAACAGGCACAGCACGGATGGATTCGTCGAGCTTGATGGCGCACGGCTCTATTATGAAATGGCCGGAACGGGCGAACCAGTGGTCCTGCTACATGGAGGGATGCTGGATCGGCGCATGTGGGATGATCAATTTCCATTCCTGGCCCAACATTACCAGGTGATTCGCTACGATGTACGGCGCGCGGGCAAGAGCGAGGCCAGTTCGGAAGAGGCGTACGTGCACTACGAAGATCTGCGCCATCTGCTCGATCATCTGCAGATCGTCCGAGCCTCGTTGATCGGGCTCTCCGGCGGCGCACGCATCGCCATTGATATGGCCATCGCCTATCCCGAAAGGGTCAACAAGCTGGTGCTGGTCTCACCGGGCATGAGCGGACATCCCTTTGATGATCCCTGGACGCACCAGCATGGCCGCGCCTTCGAAGTCGCGCTGCGGCAGGGCAACGTCGACCAGGCCTGCGAAGAGTTCCTGACCATGTGGAGCATCGGACCCAAACGCAGCGCTGAACAGCTAGATTCCAGAATGCGCCAGCAGATTGCGTCTATGGTCAGGCAATCGCTGGCGCAGCAAATATTGAATCTGAACATGCTGGAGCTTGATCCACCGGCCATGGGACGGCTACACGAGCTCAAAGCTCCTACGCTGGTCGTGCTGGGGGACCAGGACACCAGTGACATTGTTACCATCGCTCAGCGCCTGCAAAAACAGGTTGCAGCTGCGCAACTGGTGATCATGCCCCGGGTCGGCCATACCCTGGTCATGGAGAAACCGGAGGAGTTCAATCGACTGGTTGAGCAATTTTTGCGGGCTGATGATCTATAGATAGATGAACGGACGGCTCAGGAACGCTCCAGGACCTCGGGATTCAGAACGTTCTCGGGCCGTCCGGCTGCGTAGGCCAGTACCTGGTCAAAGGCGATTGAAAAATACATCTCGTAACTATCCTTCTCCACATAGCCCAGATGCGGCGTACAGACCACATTATCCATCTGCAGCAAAGGATGGTCCGTCACGGGTTCAGACTCGTAGACATCAACGGCCGCCAAACCGGGACGCCCCTCGCGCAACGCCTGCTCCAGGGCGCCCGGCTCAATCAGACCAGCCCGACTGGTATTGACCAGCAAAGCCGTAGGCTTCATCAATGCCAGATCGGACGCCCTCACGATGCCACGCGTCTGTGGACTCATCTTGATATGCAGGCTCAGTACATCCGACTGGCTGAACAGTTCCTCCCGACTCTCAGCTATCGCTACACCATCCGAGACCGCGCGGTCCAGCGAGCCCTGCCGTCCCCAGATCATGACCTCCATGCCAAAGGCGCGTCCATAGCTGGCCACCAGGCGCCCGATATTGCCATAGCCAAAGATACCCAGTGTACGACCACGCAAGCCGATACCCAGTGTAGATTGCCAGTGGCCGGATTTCAGACGCGCCACCTCATATGGAATATGGCGCATAGCGGCCAGGACCAGGCCCCAGGTCAGTTCAGCCGTCGCGTAGGGCGAACCGCCGCTGGCCGCCACCGCTACACCATGTCTCGTACAGGCATCAAGATCGATATGCGCGATACCGCGGCCCGTCTGACTGATCAACTTCAGATCTGGCAGGCGATCCAGCAGCTCAGAGGTGATCGGGGTACGCTCACGAATCAGCACCAGCGCCTCCGCATCCTGGAAGCGTTTCGCCAGCGTATCAATATCCCTCACGGTATCGTGGTAGATCGTCACCTGCTGATCGGCCAGCCTATCAAAGCAATCCAGGCCGCGCACAGCATCCTGATAATCGTCCGAAATCACAATCCTCATAGTATGTCTCCTCTACATTGATCGACATTCATAATATATCAGACCCCCATGCTCATCACCAGCAACAGACCTGATCCTTCGCACCTACCGTGCTCAGTATAATTCTTTCGCACCTACCGTGCTCAGTATAATTTTATGTTGGTGCAACAGGCGCGCGAATGCGCGCCTGTTGCACCAACATAAAAAACCATGGCGGCCGCGCACGCGGACGCCAGTGCGGTGATTCTCACGCACACCAGGCAAAAGTGTGTCTGACACTCCCTAACATCATACCCCATATAGACACTTTTCGGGGCGCTCTTCCGTACTATCTCTATCACCCCTGAAGTGGGTGAGCAATAGAACAGTAGAAGATAATCGTAAATACTATAAATACTGAAGTGAAATATTGAGGAGGATAGGATGGCGGACCCGAATAAAAATAGAGGACAGGATAACGATCGAGCTTTAGAGGCGAAAACCAGAACGCATATTCAGGGTCAGCAAGAGCTCTACGGCGAGGACAACTATACGAAAGAAAGCGACGCGGATGAGCGCGAGACGTTCAGCCCTGATCCTAATGTCGATGATACGCAGAATGAGCAACCATTCGGTGAAGATCCCAAAGACGAGTATGGCCTGCAGGACCAGTTTGGTGATATAGACGGGCAGGATCCATATTCTAATCTGGATGATGGCGATGACGAGGAGTCGACAGAGACCACGGCAGGCGTAGATCCTGATCCTGACGCGCTGTATGGACTGGAAGCTCCTCTGGCTGGACCGGGAGAGCATAACCGTACCATCAGCTCAAGGACAGACAAGAACACGCGCATCAATCCGGATGAACATGGATATAATCAGTAAACAGGCGATTGGGGAGGTTGCTACGCTGTAGGGAGGCAGGTTCTCAAGCAGGTAAACGGCTATAATCAGCTCGATTCCGACCATTTTTTTCGGATAATCAGATAATCAGATCAAATACTTCGGCTGAATATAGAATAGCAGAGAATATGGTTTCAAAAGAATCTGCCCTCCTCGCTCTACCCACGTACTGTGAGGAGGTCTTTTTATGTCTAATCAGAAGCAAGACCAGAGAACTATTACTGAGCAATATACCTTTTTACTACAAAATCTCAACGATCTCATTCTATCTTACCTTTTTCAGGGCAGGCTTAATCAGGCGCATCAACTACTGGACACGGGGATGCAATTAATCGAGGAGGAAGCCTGGGTATCCCCTCAGGCCAGAAGCAGCTTTCTGCTCCACGCGGGCATCTTGCAGGCCAAAAGCATCATCTACCTGGGACATGAACCGACAACGGCGCTGGCAACCCTATCACAGGCCCGCGAGTTGGCGGAAACAATCGATGATGAGAAGCTACTGATCAATATCATCGACTGGATCGGGCAGGCGCTCTATTTTCAGGCCCTCAATACCAGTGAAGATGAAGCCGATTTTCAGATCTCGCTCCAGTATTTCAACGATGCCCTGGAGCGGCGGCAGCAGAATAATGATGCATGGAGCATCTGTGAATCTATCTTTAATATCGGTCGCTTGCATCAAAATACCGGAGACAACAGCCAGGCATATACCCATTTCGCGAAGGCACTGGAGATCGCGGAAGTACAGAATCACCAGATCTTGATGGCCGAGATCCTGTTACACCTGGGCGTCTGCATTCAAGAGATGGGCAAATTGGAGGAGGCCCGCAGTTCGCTAATGCTCGGCATGACGATGCGAGAAGAGCTCAATATACGGGTCGACCTGCCATTTACCTACATGAATATGGGTGACCTGGAGCAGGAAATGCAAAATATGGAGCAAGCGGAACTGTACTACCGGAAAGCAGCCACGCTGGCGCAGGAGATGGAACTGCCGATCCCTTATATCTTCGCCCTGCTCAGCATCGGCTATCTGCATCTCGCCCAGGAGCAGCCCACCAGGGCGCTGGCAAGCTTTGAGACGGCCAGGCACATGGCGACGCGGCACAGTGTCTCATACGTCCTGGCCGTGACCAGCACCGCTCAGACCGAAGCGCGTACCAGAATCAGCTAGCTAACGATCTTGTAATGCGTCATCGATAAGCAGGCGGCTTGCGATATAATGGGGATGAATTTTTAGCAGATCTTATTGTAATGGAGGTACCCTTTGTATCGTATTATCCTGGATACCGATCCCGGTATCGATGACGCGCTCGCGCTCTTTCTGGCTCTATCCTCGCCCGAGATTCAACTGGAGGCCATTACGACCGTCACGGGCAACGTGGATGTCGAGCACACCACCCATAACGCGCTGGCGCTTTTGACCCTGGTGGGCCGCACCGATATTCCGGTGGCGCGTGGCTGTCGTGAGCCGCTGGTGGGCAATCGTCTCCATGCCGCTCATGTCCATGGCGAGCATGGCCTGGGGCAGGCCAGACTCCCACAGCCGGGCATCCAGCCGGTGGAGCAACACGCGGTCGATCTGATCATTGAGAAGATCATGGGCAATCCCGGCGAGATTACGCTGGTCGCCATCGGACCCCTGACAAACCTGGCACTGGCCCTGCGCCGCGAACCGCGCATCACTCAGGCCGTACGCGAGGTCGTCATCATGGGAGGCGCCCTGCTCTCACCCGGCAACGTCACACCCAGCGCTGAGTTCAATATTTACGCCGATCCGCATGCCGCCCACGTAGTCTTCAAGGCCGGCTGGCCCATTCGCCTGGTCTCGCTGGACACCACCAATCGCACGCCGTTCACACAGGCCCAGGCCACGCAGTTTACGCAGGGCGAGAGCGCCGTCAAGACCTGCATGCGGCAGATGTTTGCCCACTATTTCGATATCTATGCACCCCTCTATGGACAATCGGATTTTCATATGCACGATCCTCTCTGCCTGGCCAGCGTCTTTCAGCCCGACCTGATTACCTGGCAGCCTGCCTACGTGGAGGTCGAGCTACAGGGTGCGCTGACAATGGGAGAGACCGTAGCCTATTTCAGAGGTGAGCAGGCCGCTACGCCCAACGTACTGGCCTCAATTGAAGTAGACGCGGAGCGCTTCATTCAGATGTTCATAGAACGCGTAGGAAGTACTTTTCCCTAGCGGCTAAAAGAGGAGCTTTTGTCCATCCTCCGCGTATGTTATTATGCTGTAGACGATCCCGCTAGCATGCCATTCATTTGGATGAGCGAAGCCGCCTGGGGAGCCATCACTGCTTCTCAGAAACGATACGCTCCACGTGCTGACTGGCGGCGGCGGAGCTAGCCGCGAGTGAGCGGCGTTTCCAAATGCTTTTACAGTTGGCGGTTAGCTCTGCCGCCGCTTTCCAGCGTTCGCAAGAACGCGCAGACACAGCCGAACACGTATCAACCTGCATAAGATCGATGCGATGGGGGAAAAGACAGAACGATGACAACACTCGATACCTCTTTATTCTGCTTAGAGCCACCTGCCACCATTGGGGTCGGATTCCATAATATTGGCAGTGGCATCCTGCGCGCCTCTCACAGCAATTTGATTCGCAAATTAGAGGCGCAATATGGAGAGCGCTGCGGCCACCTTCCTCTCAATGCTGAAAAGGTTCGTATTCATGTCACCGAGCATACCGCTGATCTCCATGCTCATATCGCCTACCTGGGCGCACTCTTTGGCAAAGATATTAAAGCGACCACCAGTGCCGAGCTGCGCCAGGAACAACAGGGACTCCCACAGAAAGCCACGCTGGTGGTCCCCTATATCAACGTGCCGGAATCAGAACACACCATCCAGACCGAGATGGGCGGCATCTCCTGGGGACTGCCAGGTGCCATGGTTTCACAGTTGAAGAATAAGGCTAATTTCTATCAGTTGCTCGATGAATACGCGCTACCCGACTTTCAACCTCCTGACTATCGCATCGCCAACATCCATACCCTTCCGGGCGAGGCGCTGCGCTTCCTGACGGACATCGAAGATATTTATGATCAGGCAAGTCTGCACAGCTATCCTCCAGGAATTATGCTGCGCACATCCGAATCGGATGGCAACTTTGGCAGCAGCCTGCTCTACAGCGACCAGAACACCGTCCACCTGATCCCCAACGGAGATGCGGACCTGATGCAGAACTATCGCGGTTGGCGCGAGGCCCTGGAGGCCGCGCAAGCTATCCTACTGGACACGATGGATCCCGAGAAGGAGACGCGCGTGGTCATGAGTCGCTGCATCGATTTTAGCGACTCGCCGGGCATGTCGGTCGTGATCATGAACGGGCAGATCGAGACCCTGCGCTGGAACGGACAACTACAGGAGAAGGGGAGCAAGGCCTGCATCGGGACCGGCAACTACCAGCCGAAAAATAAGGCCATCGCGCGCCTGCAGAAACGCTACGAAGATCAGACCATCGCCTACTTCGAACAGATTCTCAGGCGCACCGCCGAGCGCTGTGGCTACGATTTTACGACGTTGCGCGGTGTCGCCAATATCGACATCATGATTCCCAGTCCCCTGGAGGCCGAGTTGCAGAAGAGGCGCGGCCAGCCCTCCGCCTTCTATGTCGCCGAGAGCAATCCCCGCTGGACCAACTTTACCGATGCCATCCTCAACGTCATCGGGGCCAATCGCCTGCAGCCCACAGTCAACACCATGCGCGCCACCATTAGCAATCGCATCCAGGCCGTCGACAAATACTACATTCCTCAACAGATCGATCCACGTCAGCTACGCGCGCGCATCGCCGACAAGGACGAGGAGCTCAAAGCCAGCGGTACCCGCATTATCTGCCGCATGGCCAAACATCCCATGGGCATCATCTTCGCCGGCGACATCGAGCGCGCCAAACACGAACTGGCCGGCATCGTCCAGCACATGGCCGAAGCCTGAGACAAAGGAAGCTGATATTTCAGATCCAAATCATGCACCTTAGAGCTAAAACAATTTTAGCGAAGCTGCCTCTTGATTGTTCATGAGCCACTTGTTATATTATCAGTGGCGTCTCGAACATTATCCCTGTGGGGTAATGAATTAGATAAGCCTGGGAAGCGCCTGATAAGGCAGGGCGCATACTTAATAGAGATATTCCTATGCCTTGAAAGGAGAAGCCTGATGGAGGCTGATAGTAGTCGCCCTCCCAGTTATAGGAGGGATCTACACTCTGGCACCGGACAGGTACGATAATACGAATAGATTACGCACGTTTGCTGCTGTAGCGTGATTTTCCTCTCGTTGATGTGCTCGCTTCCGGTCCCAACACCTATCGACAGGACCCGCTTAAACGCGAGCCGTGGGAAGGCTGGCCCGCTGATGGGCGTCTATATCCTGCTGAAAATTCACATCCGAGAGGAGTCTTTTATGGAGAACAACAAACCAATCATCCCAGCCGACAAGTCTGGAGCCACGCATCCCCCCCGACGCCATCCTCGTTTCTTCAGAACCATCCTTTTCTATCTCGGCATCTTCGGTCCCGGTCTGATCGCCGCCAACGCGGGCAACGATCCCGGCGGCATCGCCACCTACAGCAGCATGGGCTCTCAATTTGGCTATTCCATGTTGTGGGTGATGGTCGTGCTCACGATAGGCATGGGGCTGGTGCAGGAGATGTGCGCCCGCATGGGAGCGGTGACCGGCGAGGGACTATCCGACCTTATTCGCGAGAACTTTCCGCTGCGCCTCACCGTCTTTATCATGTTCATCTTCCTGCTGGCCAATGGGGGCGTGATCGTCTCCGAGTTTATCGGTATCGCGGCGGCCCTCAATCTCTTTGGCGTCCCCTCCTGGATTGGTGCTCCACTCGGTGGCTTGCTCATCTGGCTGTTAGTGGCGCGCGGCTCCTACAGGCATGTTGAAAAGATCTTTCTGGTCCTGACCTTCGTCTTCTTTGCCTATATATTTTCGGCCTTCCTGGCGAAACCCGATTGGGGCGCGATCGCCACCGGCACCGTTGTCCCGACCATCCAACCCAACGGTGGCTATATCTTGATGATCGTCACCGCCGTAGGCACAACGATCAGCCCCTACATGCAGCTCTATATACAGAGTGCTGTAGCCGAGAAGGGCATCAGCATGAAAGAATTCAAGTACGAACGCATCGAGGTCTGGGTGGGGGCGATCTTCTCTAACACGATCGCGTTTTTTATTATCGTCTCGACGGCGGCGACCCTATTTGTGGCCAGCCATGGCAAGGGCGTAGCGATCGGCTCGGCGGCTGAGGCGGCGCTGGCCCTGAAGCCTTTCCTGGGTATCTTCGCCAGCCGGGCGTTCGCCGTGGGTATGCTGGGCGCGGCGCTGTTGGCGGCCGGCGTGCTCCCTCTCTCCACCAGTTACTCGCTGTCTGAAGCCTTTGGCTTTGAACGCGGCGTCGGGCGCACCTTCCAGCAAGCTCCCTTCTTCTGGGGAATGTTCACGCTCCTGATCGTGCTCGGAGTGATCGTTGCCATGCTGCCCAATCTTCCGGTTATCCAACTCTTGCTCAATCTCTATCTGCTCAATGGCCTCTTACTCCCAATTATTCTGTTCGCTATACTATACCTGATCAACCAGAAACGACTGATGGGGCGCCACGTCAATCGCCTGGCGTATAATGTGGTCTCCTATGCGCTGGCCATTATCGTGAGCGGGCTGGCGATCTTCTACCTGCTCTCCCAGGTGCTGGGCTTCTTCGGAGTGAAACTCCTGGGTTAACAAAACGCCCATAGAACTATAGGAAAGCGAGCACTATTTTAGAGTGAGGCCAGGGATGAGAAACTGGCGTAGATTGGTGGCGCATGTACCGGCGCGAGGTCTCGCGCTTCCTGATCATCTTTCTGTCGATTGAATACAGCGCCACCCGCCTGCACCTGGACGAAGAGAAGACCGAGACGCTCCAGCAGATTCTTGGACATCCCGGAACCACCCCCGCCCAATTCATTCAAAACAACCGCCAGCGCTGGATCACCCAATCATGGACGTAGCCATGATCAACCTTGCCGGGCTTTACGCCTGCGTCTGAAGGCCAGGATGGTAAAGACGGTTCCAATTAGCCCGGTGATTGTGACCGGAATGAGCATGAAAGAGAGGCCCAGATCGGAACGGGGCGGCTCGTTGAACGTAATCTGCTGCTTATCCGGTGGGAAATACCAGCAGCTATACACCGTCCCGCGCTGGTACTGCTTGAGGATAGCTTGAGCGGAAGACGCATCCTCCCGAGCATCCTGATAGACATCGGGTCCATCAACGTCGACATTATCCTGATCCGTATTCAACCTGACTGTATAATACGGCCGATAGCCCAGAATATCCTGGGTATCATCGACGGTTTCCCATCTATCGGTGCTGGAGTTGTATTCCTCGTGGGAGCCAACTACTTTGGTAATCTTCTCACGCACCAACCGGGTAGAGACGATCGTACAGCGAGCAGGCTGAAAGGCGTTGGCATAAGCAATGCTGCCCAACCAGGCGCCGAGGAAGAGGGTTGAGGCCAGCAGCCAGACCGCGCCCATTGAGAAAAAGAAGGCCGTTGAACCACCTTTACGCAATAAACTGGCATGTTGCCGCTCCTGCCAGTTCGCATCTACCAGCCTGCGCCGCTCTCGGCGCTCCCGAATGAACTGAGAGACGGCCATCACAGCGCAATAGATGCCAAATACAAGCTCAATAATGCCAATAATACCGAGCAATATAAATATAGATAGCAAGAGCCAATGGCTCATATATAACTCCTTTATGGTTGTGGATAATCAGGTTTATTTAGAAATAGTTAACCAATTACCTCATCCACCCAAGAGCATAAACGAGCCACGTGTGAAAATTTACAGTGTGGTCTCTGGCCCGGTAAGAAGGCGGGCCAGAGGATGACATGCGCTGTAGGGCCAGGCACTCCTATTCAGGGAGATCCAGATCCAGCAGCGGCAGACCGGTGCGTTCGATGACGTAGCCGATCAACTGCTCCATCCAGCGATCATATTCGTCTGGGCTCATCTTTGGATCGGTGTAGACGAAGCGCAGGCGGTTATGCTGCCAGTTCCAACGCACGACGGTATTATCGCCTACCAGCTCGTAAATCTCTGTTTTCGCTCGCCCTGGGAAGATGCGCAACGCACGATAGCGCAGGAAACGCCGTGCCTCCTGCCAGCCCATCTGGCTCTCTAGAACACCAGCGCGAGAAGTTATACCATTGGAGCTCACTTCGATCCTGCGTTGCTGGCGCTTACCCCTAAGCGCCACAGTAAATACAGCAGAGAACAGGGCGACAAAGAGAGCGATCCCCACAGTAATGAGCAGGTACAGACCGGTCTGCCTGAGGATGATCTCCGTTAGCACCAAAAGCACGATAAAACTCATTCCAGATGTTACACCAAAGAGAAAACCGCCATTAACATGAAGCCCTAATCTGCCGGGCTGTGGAGGAGCACTGACGGCCCGAGGTTGCTGCGGCAGTTGATAGCGAGCGGGTTCCAGTTTGCTGCGCGTACGCCGAACATTGATCTGTAACCAGTAACGGCGAACGACCAGAAAGAGCCAGAGGATCCAAAACACGCCCAGCAACATCATGATGGCCCCCACAAGCATCATAGCGGTGAACACATTGGAGGTACCATTCAGGCTGCCTGGCATGTGGGGGAAAACGTTGCCGGTAGCGCTGACAATAATCAGGGCGATAGCAAAAATGCCCACCAATCCAAAGATAAGCAGTTGCTCTTTACGCAAGGCCAGGTATGGTGTCAGCGGATCAGCCTGCTCAGCTCCACTGACAGTTGGCTGCGCTTGATCATTGAAGTCGAGCAGGGGCAGATTTGTGCGGCGCGCGACGTAGGCCGCGACCTGGGTTAGCAACCAGTTGAAATCATCTTTGCAGTTCTGGTTGCTCTCCATTTTGAGATATGTGGCCGTGAGGCGCTGTTGCGACCAGCGCACCACGGTCTGTTCATTCGAGAGCTCGTAGGTGATGCCGCTGAGGTGGCGATTGAACACGCCCCGCTGATACTGCGCAAAGATGCGCGCTTCATCCCAGCGCAGGCTACGCTGCTGGCACAGGTAACGCGTCGTGACCCCCTCCTCGGTCAATTCGATGCTTTGCGGCTGATAGCGCAAGAAAGAGAAGTAGGCAATGAAGAGAGCAATCAGGAATACGCCGGCAAACACACCTGCGATGATCGCTGCCAGTTGAAAGCTGAAATGCTGCCCACCTGAGAGACCCCAGATCAATAGCAGCGGCAAGCAAAACATTAGCAAGAGAAAGATGAGAATACCGAGCACAAACGCGCGATTCCAGTGCAGGCGGATGGTGACCGGCAGTTGAAACGCGAACTCGGTATCAATGGGCTGACTACGCGCCCTGAAGGCGGCGGGGTCTCGCAGGGCGGCGAAGCGGCGCTCACCGATGCGGCGCCAGTAGCCTTCCTGCCTGAACTCATTGGTCACCAGTATAATCGCGTAGGCCATATTGAAGAATGCCAGCAGCAGGAAATAAAATCCCTGATGCTCCCAACCACGTATGGCAATAAAAAAAATCAAATAGCCTACAGTATAGGCCAGCCAGAGGAATTTCCAGATGCGCCCGACCCAGACATGGCGCCAGATCGGGTCCACGCGTTTGATCTCTTTAGCATCAATAGAATTTCGCATATATATCGCGCTCCCTGCATAGAAAGGCTAGAAAAAAGTTATAGAGGCATTGCGACAAAAATTATTTAGATCCCTATATAGCTAGTCCTTCATATAAAATACGCACAGTGCGAGTAAATCGCTTCTAAATAAGATCAAAACGCTTCAGCAAAATCTATGGATGCCTGAACTTATGTAGCCAGGAGCGGGTCAGTAGTGACGTGTGCGGGCGTGATGCGCTATGATGATAGTATTCTGAAGCAAGAGAGGTTCTTTAATGGAAGATAGATTAAAGCCCTGGAAGGTGCTGGAAAGCACGATTACGTATGAGGATCGCTGGCTAAAGGTGCGCTCGGATCGCTGCCAGAATGCCCATGGTCTGATCATTGAGCCGTACCATGTAATGGAATACTCGAACTGGGTCAATGTGCTGGCCGTCAACACAGATGGGCAGGTGGTGCTGGTGCGCGAGTACCGCCATGGCGCGGGCCGCATCCTGGTCGGCCTGCCCGGCGGCGGCACCGAGCCCGGCGATGCCAGGCCCGTAGAGGCAATGCAGCGCGAACTGCTGGAGGAGACCGGCTATGGCGGTGGCCAGTTCTTTGAGGTGGGTCATAGCTACGCCAATCCCGGCAACCAGAACAACATTATCTGGTCCTTCCTGGCCATAGATGTGCAGCAGACCCATGAGCAATCCCTGGACGAGAATGAGGATATCGAAGTCGTGTTGCAGGACCTCGCCGAGTTCAACCGGCAGACATGGCAGGGCGGCTACGAACTGCAGGCCATGCACCTGGCCACCATCGGCCTGGCGACCCAGTTCATTCTTACCAGTGGTCTGCCCCAGCTCCAACCGCTGCAACGCAAGCTACTACAAAAGTACGACAGCACACCCTAATCTTCCAACGAGAGCAGGGCAAGCCGCATCTCAACCAGCGAGCGCGGCGCGGTTGGCACATAGCCACCGAGTTGGGCAACTTGAGCCATCACGCCCTGCATTTCATCACACAGGCCGCGTAAAATAACCACGCACTGCTCCGCCGTCGAGTGCAGCGGCTGATTGATGGACTTGAGATATGGAGCGTGTTCGCCACGCAGCGCGGCCTTTACTTCGCCCAGAGCTCTTTCCAGATCGAGCAGGGAGGAATAGAAGAGAGGAAGCTTGTTGGCCACCAGGGCCCGCGCACATCCGCAGGCAATGATCCAGAAGAAGCCCACCTGTGTCGATGCACGTTCAATACGCTGCTCCAGGCTCTCGGGCTCTGGTGTGGGAGGTTCAGAAAGACCAACTTTATCGAACAGCAATCATGAATAGTTCTCCTCACTCTCTTTATAACGATGACACCGAACCAGGGAGCATTGTTATAGAGACGTCGAAGAGCAAAAACAGTAACTGCGCGCTGAGCCGTTGAAGGTTTTTCTGTAGCGATATGTAAGAAGCGGGCACCGAGGCCCGCTTCTTTAATTTGCATTTTAGATGTGGCGTTGGGCTTTTACCCTTCCATTTTGGTGCGCTCGGGACGGAAGGCGGGCATGCAGAGGGACCAGTATTCGCACTGATCATCCTGGCTGGCGTTGCTGTAGATGACACGCGTGCCGCGGCCCACCAGGCAGCTCTCGCCAGCGGCGACCTCGATGCGCTGACCATCGGCCTCCACGGCCAGCACGCCCTTTACGCCGATCACCACCTCGTCGAACTCGGCGATCTGGGCGGGCTCGCGCCAGGCGGGCGGCGCGAACATGTGCGCCAGGCTGAAGTCATCCTTCTTTGTATTTAAAACACCAAAATGCTCATCTATGATCTTGCCATCCTCACGTGGAAAGATCGTGCCATGCTCTACTTTTTGTATCATAACCTGTACCACCTTTGCATATTTCGCTACAATGAAAGCTCACCCATGCTACCATCAGCAGGCTTATCTGGCAAGAGCTACCAGATTTGATCATAGGCCAGCGGCTGCACTGGTTGTTTATGGTGGTGCGGGGCAGTGCGCTTCCGCGCACTGCCCCGCACCACCATAAACAAGACCCCTGGGCACCAGAGGGGCAAACCCTTATACAGGCCCCATATGCTATACTTGCGTTAGTTCTCAGTCAATCAGGTTATTTATTTTCAAGATAGCGAATAGCATTGCCTGAAAGGGGGCGCCATGGATGTCACCTCGTCTTCACCGCGGATCGATACACAATCACCAGATAGCAGCTGGCTTTCAGATGATGAGCTTCAGGTCTTAGAGGCTATTTGTGAGACGTTCTTTCCCTCCCTGGACCCACCACCCGGGAGCAATCAGGCTCAGGTAGCCTATTATCGCGCCAGCTCCGGCGATCTACACCTGCCGCTCTTGATCGCGGAGACGCTGGGTCAGGAGGATGAAGAGAGCCGGGGCGATGTAAAGCGGCTGCTGGCACTGCTGCGCAGTCCCGCCACCGGACTGCTGCTGGTGGGCAAGGGCCGTCCCTTCAGGGCGCTTCCCTTTGAGCAGCGTGAAAAATATCTGCTGGCCATGGCCCATAGTCCCCTGGCACAGCTGCGCCAGGGCTACCAGCTATTTAAACGGCTCACCGGCTTTCTATTCTACGCCACACCCGATCCCCAGGGACACAATCCCACCTGGGCCGCCATCGAGTATCAGCTAGCTGCTCCACCAGCAGCATCCAGCACGCCACGACGGCTGCAGCCGCTGTCAATACAAGAAGATACGACGCTGGAGTGCGACGCGGTCGTGATCGGCTCGGGCGCTGGCGGCGGCGTGGTGGCGGGCGAACTGGCGCTGGCGGGCAAGAACGTAATTGTGCTGGAAAAAGGCGGCTACCAGGACGAGTCCGACTTTACGCTGCAAGAGGCCCAGGCGATGAACGACCTCTATCTCAAGCGCGGCCTGCTCAGCTCCAGAGATCTGGGCGTGGCGGTCCTGGCCGGCAGCACGCTGGGAGGCGGCACCATCGTCAACTGGGATACCTCGTTCCGCACGCCACCGGACACCCTGGCCGAATGGGAGCAGTTGTCGGGTCTATCTGGCGTATTTACGGGTCCCGCACTGCAGGAGAGCTTCGCGGCGGTTGAGCGACGCATCCAGATCAACACGGACAATAGCGCCCACAATCGCCAGAACCAGCTGCTTTATGAAGGGGCACACGCCCTTGGTTATCATGCCGATAGTTTACGCCGCAACGCGGTCGGATGCGAGCAGCGCTGCGGCACCTGCGGCTTTGGTTGCCGCTACGGCTGCAAACAGTCCACGCTGAAGACCTATCTTCAAGACGCCTATGAACACGGGGCGCGCATTATCGTGCGCTGCAGCGCCCAACGCGTCTTGATCGAGCAAGGACGAGCCACCGGCGTTGAAGCCAGCGTCTATGATCCAGAAACAAACACCACCAGGCGATTGACGATACGCGCGCGCACCGTCGTGGTAGCGGCGGGCTCGATCCATTCACCAGCCATCCTCCTGCGTTCGGGACTGAGCAATCCGCACATCGGACAGCACCTGCACCTGCATCCAACCACCACCATCAGCGGACGCTATTCCGAACAGGTCTATCCATGGCAGGGCGTGATGCAATCGGCCTATAGCGATGAGTTCGGACACCTCAACGGCACCTACGGCTATAAACTGGAGGTGGCACCAACGCATCCGGGCCTGCTGGGTATGGGCTCACCCTGGCATTCGGCCCGCGAGTATCGCGAGAACATGTCCTACGCAGCCTACCTGGCCACCATCATCATCCTGGCGCGCGATAAGGGTGAGGGCAGGGTGACGCTGGACCGCCACGGGGAGCCAGTCATAGACTATGTCACCTCGGTCTTTGATCGCCGCCACATCCTGCACGGACTACGGCAGGCGGCCCGCGTCCACATGGCGGCGGGAGCAATCGAGGTCACCTCCCTGCAGAGCAAGCGCACGCAGCTCACGCGTCCACAACTGGACCAGCTAGGTGAGCGCGCCTGGCAGCAATTCGATCGCCAGTTGGAACGCCACGGCCTGGGAGTCAACCGCCTGATCATGTATAGCGCGCACCAGATGGGCACCTGCCGCATGGGCAAAGATCCCGCCCAATCGGTGACCGACGCCCACAGCCAGGTTCACGGCGTCCAGGGACTCTTTGTCTGCGATGGCAGCGTCTTTCCGACCGCCAGCGGCGTCAATCCCATGCTCAGCATCATGGGCCTGGCCCACCAGGCCGCGCAATACATCAAAACCATCATATAAAAAAATCTATTTGTGGGTTGTTATGTTGGTGTGGCAGGGCACGAATGTGCCCTGCCACACCAACATAACAACCCACAAATGTGGACTGAATCTGACCACTTTTCATGGGATACTCTCAATAGAACATATATTATTGTGAGGAACATGAAAGGAAACAGCAATGTCCACACAGCCATTTAAGACTCTTGTCCTCGGCCTGTTGCAGCAGGGCCATCGTGATGAAGAAGTTTTTGTGCAGAGTCTCAGTGAGAGCGAACGGACCGCCAGCGGGACGTGGGAACGCTGGGCCGCCAAAGATCACCTGTCCCACCGAACGTTCTGGTGCCGCAATCTCATCAGGAAGTTAACGGCCGTCCTGCAGCATCAGGAACTGGCGCAGGACGAAGAGGACGAAGAACAGCTTAACGCGCAAAATTTCGCGCAACAGCAACGTCCCTGGTCGGATATCCTTGCCGAATCTGAACAGACCTACGCCGAGCTCATCGCGCTAACCGAGCAGCTTAGCGAAGAAGATCTGGCGACGCCCAATCGCTTCCCCTGGTTTATGAAAGAGCGACCACTGTATGTGGCCTTCCTGGGCAGTTGCTACGAACACGAGCAGGAGCACCTGGCGCAGTATTATCTTGACCATGACAACCTCCCGCGCGCCATCGAGATCCGCGAGCGCTGCGCCGATCGCATCCTGCAGACGCAGGTGCCGGATTGGATCAAAGGCTACTTCCTCTATAACCTGGCCTGCTTCTACACGAAGTTGAAACAGTTTGACAAGGCCTCTACCCTCTTACAGGAAGCTCTCACGCTCGCCCCGCGCCTTCAGGAGCTTTCACAGAGCGATCCAGAACTGGCCGCGCTACGTGATGCGCAAAAATAAATGACACCTCTCCCATAACACCCCCTTGACAAAACAGAAGGATTCAGGTTACTATATCAGCAACGGATATATCCGTTGCTGATATAGTAGTTTAAAAGGGAGGTGGGAACTATCAAGACCAATCATAGGGAGCCAGAAGAGTTGCTCCCGTTGACGCCCGCGGTCTTTCACATCCTGCTCGCGCTCAGTGATAAGGAGCGCCACGGCTACGGCATCATGCAGGAGGTGGCCTGGCGCACCAATAACCAGATGCATATGGGACCGGGTACCCTCTACGGCTCGATCAAGCGCATGATGAAGGATGGGTTGCTGGAGGAATCCGGCTCGCGGCCCGATCCTGAGCTCGATGATGAGCGCCGCCGCTACTATCGCCTGACCGACTTCGGGCAGCGCGTGGTGCGGGCCGAGGCCAGGCGGCTGGCCAACCTGGTGCAGATCGCGCAGGTCAAACACCTGATACAAGGAGAAGCGTAACATGGCGTCATTCCACTGGATACAATCCTGGTCCGAACGGCTCTATCAATGGCTTCTCCTGGCGTATCCATCCGAGTTCAGGCGCGAATTTGGTCAGGAGATGGCGCAGACGTTCCGCGATTACTGCCGGGAGGAGCTACGCGCGGGCGGGATTCCTCGACTCCTCCCCCTCTGGGGCACTGTCTTTTATGATTTTATGAAAAGTGTATCCATCGAACATCTTCTCAATGTAAAAAATATGTTTCTACACGACAAGGAGTACAGCATGCTTAATGCACCGTTACAACTACAGGTCGCGCAGCTTACTGACATCGGTCGTAAACGTCCCTCCAATGAAGATAACTTGATTGCGGTATTACCAGAAGACCTTTCTATTCTCAATCAAAAAGGTGCCCTCTTTGTGGTCGCCGATGGCATGGGCGGCCATTCCTATGGCGAGGTTGCCAGCCAGATAGCGATCGACCAGATCCGTGAAGTCTACTATCAAGATACCTCCTCCGATATTCCCACCGCGCTGACCAACGCCATCAAGCAGGCCAACGCCGCCATCTATCAGGAGGCGCAGAGCAAGCCGTCTCCCGCTAATAAAAGTGTCAGCATGGGCACGACCTGTGTGGCTGTGGTGATTAAGGATCGGACCCTCTACATCGCCAATGTAGGAGATAGCCTGGCCTACCTTATCAATGATCAGGAGATCCGACAACTGGCGGAAAACCACTCGTTCGTGGCGGAGCAGATGCGCAAAGGACTGATGAGCAAAGAGGATGCGCGTACCAGTGAGCAGCGCAACGTCATTACGCGCGCCCTGGGAACCAAGGCAGAGGAAGAGATCTCCCTGACCATCACCACGGATGCGCAGCCGGGAGATATACTGGTGCTGTGTACCGACGGTCTACACGGGCAGATCTCGGAGGATGAGATGCGCGAGATCGTCACCCGCTATCCACCCGAGGAGAGCGCGAAATTGCTGATTGAGCGCGCCAACGAAAATGGAGGACTCGACAACATCACGGCCATCGTGATCAAGATCTCATAGTCTCAAAACGTTCAAAATAAAAAAGAGGCCAGCCGATTGCTCGACTGGCCTCTTTTTATGCTTTAATAACAAGGACACCTACTAGTAGCGGCGATCGCGATAGCCACCACCCTGGCCGCGACGATCCTGATAGCCGCCGCCACGATTGCCACCGCCGGCGGGACGCTCACGCGCCTCATTGACGGTAATAGTACGGTTGCCTAAAGTGGTACCATTCAACTGGTCGATAGCAGCACGAGCCTGCTCATCATCCTCAAATTCGACAAAGCCAAAACCTTTGCTGCGGCCGGTATCACGATCAGTGATCACGGTTGCAAAGGTCACTGTGCCGACCTGTCCAAATACCTCACGCAGTTCCTGCTCATCGGTCTGATATGGAAGTCCACCAACATAAAGTCTCATTTTGTACGCTCCTGTGTTGACATCGCCTCTCAGATTGACGCTCGAAGAAACCATTTCTCACAGAAGCGCTACAATTCTCTTTCTGATGTCATACACCACTTATAACACACTCACGAAATATTCTATTCCCAAATTCCCTGGATTTTTTCTTTGGATTAGAAATTCGTATAATTAGTGTAGAGATACGGTATCTCATGCATTTGAATGCGATCTGATATTATCGCTCTGCCACCCATGCGCGCGGCGCCTGAAGAGTTCTCCGATCGGGTCTGCGACGCCACCAGATCAAACCAAGGATCAGAAGCGCAAACATGCAGAAAATCGAAATTAACGATCCGATGGAGAAGGGCAAAAAACCTGAACCGAAAGCACCGCCCAGCATGCAATGGTTCTGGTCATGATCTACACAGAAACCGGCAAAGGTAACAGAGAGGACGCCCCAGCACACAAATACAATCAATCCCAGTAGTGCCTGAACAAACACCAGGAGGCGCCTCATCGAAGATAGACGCGGGCCATACGCAAGCTCCAGTACCGCGATGCCCATAGGGGACAGAATAGTAGAGAGCAAAAAAAATGATAAGCACAGCATGAGAGGGGCGCTAAAATTTCCTGATGCTAACTGAGTCCAGGGAGTCCAGTATGAATCCGCCTCCACAGTAGTATGATTTATAACATTGATGGTCAGACTATATGGGAGAAAGAACCCGATAAGCTGGATCACACACCCTATCACGACTAACAAACAGAGAAATCGCCAACAAAGGATACGGGCCATCATTTCCTCCTTAAAGCATATTCTTCATTCTATGATCAACTTCCATGTCCTGATACCCATATAGTGTATCTACAATACAGCGGCTATGCAGTGACCTCGCTCACAATCAGTGGCGTGTTCCCTTACCTGTTCTTTTGTTTAAGGGTCATCTTGCGTTATGATCATACTTATTCATTCCCAAAAATCTGGACAGAAAAACGCACTTTGAGGAGATTTGAGCATGCCAGCAGCATTAACCATAGAAGAGCTAGCAACTTTTCTGGATAGTTATCTCGGCGCGGAACGCTTTCCCACCGATACACATGGCATCTACCATCCGGGAAGCCGCACCATAGAAAATCTGGGACTGGCCATCGAGCCCTGGCCGGCCATTGGACAATGGGCACAGGAGCAGGAACTTGACGCCATCTTCCTGCATCGTCCCTGGCATGCCAGGCTGCATACGTTGCCAGCCGGGGTGGGGATACTCGCCTACCACCTGGCGTTCGACCTGAGTCTGACACTGGGATACAATCCACGGCTGGCGGAGATGCTGGGGATGCGCAATCTGGTCCCTTGCGTGTTTCGTGATGGCATCGCGTACGGCATGCTAGGCGATATTGCAGCCATACCCCTTAAGGTGATGATCAACGACCTGAGCACTATATTTGGGCATCCACCTGCCATGGAGCCAGAATATGTCGATAGTGTGCGACGCATCGCGGTAGTGGGAGCGATGACCGATGCCTCTATTCGAGAGACGGCTGACCTGGGGGCTCAGGTATACATCACCGGACAATTCCGCCAGCCCGCCCGCGCCGCAGTCCAGCAGACCAGAATGACCGTCGCTACGATTGGTCATGCTATCTGCGAGCAACGGGGCCTGCGTGACCTCGGCAGTCTGCTCAGCGAACACTGGCCACAGCTAAAGATCGTGTATCCATAACCGACGGCAACCAGGGCTCCCCACACCAATCAGCGAGGCCGGCGTATGCTATAATGCTTACCATACCAAAACATGTAGCCATTATATATTTATTAGCAGTAAATAGCTTAACCGCGAAGAAACTTAACCTCTAAAGGAAAGAGAATAATTCATGTCAGCAGAGCCATCGGATCGAAGCAAACTCCTGATCGCGCTGGAACAGGCCGGCCGCCAGTATAGCGAGAGTTCGATTCTCTTCCACCAGGCCATCGCAGACTCATTGGGATTAAACGCGACCGACCTGAAATGTCTGGATCTGATCAGGGAGTCAGACGGCCTGACGCCCGGTCAACTGGCAAAGTTGATGGGATTGACGACCGGTGCCGTCACAGGCATCGTCGATCGGTTAGAGATGGCAGGTTACGCCCGGCGCAGGCGCGACAGCATAGATCGGCGCAAAATCAGCATTCACGCTCAGTCGGAGCAGATCGCCGCCAGGCTCGACCCCATCTTCACCTCATTCCAGCAAGCTATGGCTCGCGAGTTCCAGGCAGCCTACAGCAACCAGGAGATGGCCCTGATCCTCGATTTTGTGCGCCGCAGCAGCCGCGTCCTGCAGAGCGAAACCAGGAAGATGCAGTTGGAACAAGAATCATAGCTGCGCGGTTAGAGTTTGCGCATCCACATATGCTGCACTGAGAACTTATAGCTGACGAGTAAGGAGGCTTTTCAACAATATATGCAGAACAAGCAGTTTATCTATCCCTCGAAATTACAGCCTGGAGACAAGGTAGCCGTACTCTCACCCTCGGCAGGTCTGCCTGAGATCTTTCCTGAGGTTTTTGATCTGGGCCTGCAACGTTTGCGTGAGCAATTTGAGCTGGTGCCTGTGGAATATCCAGGCACGCGCAAGATGAACACCTCTCCGGAGGAACGAGCGCGAGACATCATGGCAGCTTTCGCCGATTCCGAGATCAAGGCCGTG
Source organism: Dictyobacter aurantiacus (assembly GCF_003967515.1). Taxonomy (GTDB): domain Bacteria; phylum Chloroflexota; class Ktedonobacteria; order Ktedonobacterales; family Ktedonobacteraceae; genus Dictyobacter; species Dictyobacter aurantiacus. The sequence goes on from NZ_BIFQ01000002.1 coordinate 689,191, forward strand.
ATCTGCTCAATTGGTGGTGATGACCAGATTAAGGTATTGAAGTACCTGGATGCAGAGGTATTACGTACATATCCTAAGCCATTTCTAGGCTATAGCGACGCGACAAACCTGCATATGTACCTTTGGAACCAGGGTATTGTCTCCTACTATGGCGGCGCGATCATGACGCAATTCGCCCGCTACCACGCTATGGATGACTACACCGTGGAATCGCTGCGTCGCGCCCTCTTCCTGGACGGAGAGGTTGAGATCCTACCCGCGCCTGAATGGTCCGACGAGAATTATCCCTGGAACGAGCCTGAGAAGCTACGCCTGCGCGTGCCTATGTTCACCAATCCTGGCTGGAAGTGGCACAACGCGGGACGCGTCATCGAGGGTCCTGCCTGGGGTGGGTGTCTGGAGATTGTAGATTATCAACTGCGCGCACACCGCTACCTCCAGCCGCTCGAACGTTATAAAGACTGTGTGCTCTTCCTCGAGACATCTGAGGAGATGCCTTCATCTGCTTATGTCTATGACGTCTTCGTTGGCCTGGGCGAGCGCGGCCTGCTGCAACAGTTCTCCGCACTCCTTGTAGGCCGTCCCAAGGCCTGGGAGTTTAACCAAAAGCTTTCCGCCGAGCAGAAAGAGGTATACAAACGAGAGCAAGAGGAGGCCATATTAAAGGCTTTGCGAGAGTACCATCCTTCCATACCGGTCGTCTTTAATATGGACTTTGGCCATACCGATCCACAGTTCATGGTGCCCAGCGGCGGTCATATACGCATCGATGGAATTGAGAAACGGGTGTTTGTCCGTTATTAATGACCGAACCGCTCCTTGCGTGCACAGATTCTTTTGCCCTTCTTGCCAGGGAAAACGAAATCATCCCGAGAAAATTTCTCGGGATGATTTCGTTTTCTGGCATTTTGCCATTATTAGTGCTGGCGACGGGCGAACAGGTCCGCCTCGCGCTGTGCTTGCCAGTTACAGATCGCTTCCAGGTCGGCTACGGGCTCCTGCGTGTAGGGCAGGGTATGCAGGTAACCGGGAGGGCCATACTCGGGGGTCAGGGTAGAGATCTGCATGCCCTGTCGCTCCTGCTCGTTCCAGATGATGCTCCACCAGCGCTCGTGGGCCTCAACGTAGGGCAGATATTCGGGGGCGCGCGGATCTGGCACCTGCGGTCCCTCCTCGTAGCCGACGCGCGCGTGCAGATGGATGCAGCGGCTGGCGCACAGGCGCACCACATCCAGTTGATCATCGATCAGGCGCTCGCAGACGCAGACCCAGTGGCTGAGATCGCAGCACAGCTTGAGTCCCTCAAGGCGCTCCAGAATCTGCACGGTAATGCCGGGATAGAAGAAAACACGGCCGCGATGGGTCTCGTGCGCCACCGCGATGCCAGCGTCCGCCTCGATCTTCAACGCTTCACGATAGAAGTGCAGGCTCTGATCGAGACTCCACAGGTCCTTGCCGCTATGGCAATTGATCTTCTCGGGCTGGAGCCGCGCAGCCTGCTCCACCTGCTGGCGAAAGGTGGTCAGATGCTCCTTCAAGCTATCGCCGCTGGTGAAGATCTGTGGGATATAACCCAGGTCATGCTCCTGTAGCAGGGACTGGAAGTGGGACGCCTGTTCAGGCTCGGGCAATCCAGTTTCAATCGCGGCATAGCCCTGCGCCTTGATGCGTGGGAAGAGCTCTGCGTAGGTACCATCCATCCCCCACAGGTGACGAACAAGCTGTAGCTGCATAATATATATGTTCTCCTCTATACAAGGTTTGATCGTGCGACAGGATTATTCAGTACCGCCAAAGGACGAGAGCGCGCCGGTCATGGCGATCTCAGGCTCACCCTTGTCCGATTCTACCCAGACGCCGCAGGGGCCACCCTCACTGCTATAATTCAGGTCCAGCGTGGTGCCATCCATGCGATAGATCGGCTTCATATACTTTGTCACCGTCTCGGCCTCGCCAGAGATGTAGTGACCGATCAGGGCACGGCGGAAGCGATCGCTGGAGGTATTGGGATAGCTGCCATGGACCAGTGTACCGCCAAAGAACAACACATCGCCCGGCTCCATGATCACAGAGCGCACCTCCTGCGTCTCGGGAAGAGGAACCGCAACATCAGAGAAGCTCTCTTTGGTATTGGCCTCAGTGGTACAGAGGAGCGGCCACTTTTGACTGCCGGGGACGACCTTCATGCAGCCATTCTCCTCGTCGCAGGGATCAAGGGCCATCCATGCCGCCATACAGGTGCCCGGTTTGGCGCGCAGAAAATAGTTATCCTGGTGCAACGCCTGGCCGCGCGCCTTCGGCGGCTTAAAGTACAGCATGGTCTGCACCGCGTACGGCTCGCGTCCCAGCAGTCCGGTCAGCACGTTATTGATGCGCTGATCGGTCAGGTACTGTAGGCCGTCGGCATCCCAGTGGTGCATATGAATCATGCGCGGATAGCGCTTCAGCGGATCATCATTCTCAGGATCAACTCCAACCAGATCTCCAGGATAGCTGCCCTTCAGGCGCAGATCCATATAGTGATCGCGGTAATGCGCGACTTCCTCGGGACTAAACAGCTGCTTTACGACCACATAGCCATTTTCATCAAAGAATTGTTTGACTTCATCGGCGATCATATTCTTTTCTTCCTTTCACCCTATCCTACTGCAAGATGCATAGTATTATGATTGATATGGAAAGGATAACCCGAAACGAGGGGAATGTGGATAGCCAGGATTGTCTGAATGTGTCTCAGATTCTCATCTTTGCTTGCGCAAGGTCAAATAAAAAACAAGATTTTATATAATGATGCCAGAACCGCGCAGTGGCGCGGTTCTGGCATCATTATATAAAATCTTGTTTAGACTGTTTCGTGTTGGTAGAGGGTGGCTTTGTTGGTGCTCACTATGGGTGTTTGCTGGGTGCGGCGCTTACGCCAGGGCCATTCGACCTGCATGCAGAGGTAGCAGATGACGGAGAAGAGGCCGGCAATAATGGTGGTGTGTAGCAGGGCGACCAGCAGTTGAGCACCGCTTAAGACGGTGGCCATCCCGCTCAGGGCCTGCAGGGAGACCAGCACAAACGCCCACAGGCTACCCCAGATCAGGTCGCGTCGATCGCGGGCAACGCGAATGATGACGACCATTAAGGCCAGCAGCAAGAACCAGATGCTGGCCGCCGAGTAGCGGTGCAGGACCTGAATGCCCGCAGCGGTCAGGAAACTGGGCACATAGGTTGAGCCACAGGTCGGGAATTGCTGTCCACAGGCCAGGGTAGCCGAGGCGTGCCCCACCAGCGCACCGGTATAAACAACGAGATAGGTATAGGCCGTCAGGCACCACACCACGATCTGTATCCAACGAGAGACCGGCGCGACCTGCTGCGCCGTACGCTCAGGCTGCCCAGGGACAAGCTTTTGCATCTGCATAATGCGCATGGTCAGCAGGATCACGCTGGCGAACGAGATCAGCGAGAAGCCAAAGTGCAATGAGAGCAGACCCTCTTTGGCATAGGTGCCCTCGTAGACCACGGTCAACGCGCCCAGGATCGCCTGCAACACAACAAAGAAGAGGCTCATAAAACCAAATAGCTTGATTCGGAAGTCGCGGCGATAGGTCCACCAGGACCAGACGACCAGCACAAAAATCAATAAAGAATCCGCCCCCGACATGATACGGTGACTATATTCATAGACGGTAGAAATCGGTAATGATTCTGGGATCAACTGCCCATGACAAAATGGCCAGGAATTTCCACATCCCTGCCCCGAGTCCGTCTTGGTAACAGCCGCACCCAGGAGCAACATTATGTAAGCCCCAAACGAGGTTATAATAGCCAGGATGCTCATCAAACGATGCTTCAACAAGTTATGATCCTCCATGAGAAAAATTAAGAAATAGCATATCTACATCTCTTTTTTGTTCGTCTGCTGCGCACGGAAACATGCCTTGCGAGGATCAAAGCCTCTCTGCCACATCTGCCATCGCTCTGCTACATGCTCACAACGATACCAGCCAATGCTCTTTCTTAATCGTAGCCTTCTACTATTATAGGGGATATTTGGCATCTGTGCCATGCGTCTTTGTCAACTGGTAAATTGGGGAGGTACAGCAGAGGTTTGCCCCCCTACTGTACCTCCCCAATTTACCAGTTGACAAACTATGAACAACCATTTACACTTGATAGTAAACGTTTTCTATTTTGAATGGGGAAGCATCTTGTAGGAGGACTACAGGAGGAAGGAATGTAAATTATGGCGACACAGAGAATAGGCATCATTATGAATGGTGTCACGGGACGTATGGGGACCAATCAACACCTGGTTCGTTCGATCGTGGCAATACGTTCTCAGGGTGGGATCGCTCTACCGGGAGGCGATACGCTGATGCCAGATCCCATTCTGGTAGGACGCTCAGAGCATAAGCTGCGGACGCTGACCGAGGCCTATGGCATCGAGCGCTGGAGCACCGATCTGGACGCCTGCCTGGCAGACGCCGAGGATACAATCTATTTCGATGCCCAGACCACCACGCGGCGCGCCGAGGCGATTCGCGCGGCCATTCAGGCGGGCAAGCATATCTACTGCGAGAAGCCCATCGCCACCGATACCGCGACGGCGCTGGAACTGGCCCAGATGGCCGATCGCGCCGGGGTCAAGCATGGCGTAGTGCAGGACAAGCTCTTCCTGCCGGGCCTGCTCAAGCTCAAGCGCGTCATCGATAGTGGCTTCTTCGGGCGCATCTTGTCGGTGCGCGGCGAATTCGGCTACTGGGTCTTTGAAGGAGACTGGCAGACGGCCCAGCGTCCCTCCTGGAACTACCGCAAGGAGGAGGGCGGCGGCATCATCGTCGACATGGTCTGCCACTGGCAATACGTGCTCAGCAACCTGTTCGGTCGCATCACCGGTGTCTCCTGCCTGGGAACGACCCATATCCCCGAGCGCGTCGACGAGCAGGGACAGTCCTATGCCAGCACGGCCGATGACGCAGCCTATAGCACCTTCGAGATCGAAAACGGCATCATCGCCCACTTCAATTCCTCCTGGGCGGTACGCGTCTACCGCGATGAGCTGTTGAGCATCCAGGTGGACGGCACCCACGGCAGCGCGGTCGCCGGTCTGCGCGAGTGCAAGGTGCAGAGCCGCGTCAACACGCCGCGCGCCATCTGGAATCCCGATGTGCCCAACCCCATCAATTTCCGCGAGAACTGGATGGATGTGCCGGACAATGGAACCTTCGAGAATGGCTTCAAGGCGCAGTGGGAGCTCTTTTTAAGGCATGTGGCTCTGGACGAGCCGTTCCGCTGGAATCTATACGAGGGCGCCAAAGGCGTACAGCTGGCGGAGCTGGCGCTGCAATCCTGGGCCGAGCGCCGCTGGCTTGATATCCCGCAGCTCGCCGGAAGCAGGGAGGCGTAAGCAATGGTCAGAAAACTGCTACTTCCCGCTGAAGACGGTACGCTGCTCACATACAGCGCAGGCGAGGCCAGTCCGTTTCCCAAGACGGCCCCGGTGCCGCGCAGCCGCGTGGCCTATGCCGCCGCCCACGTGGTGCTGGACGCACAGGCATCCGAGCCTGACCAGATCGATTGGGAGGCCACGCTGGCTTATCGCCACCATCTGTGGTCGCTGGGACTGGCCGTGGCGGAAGCGATGGATACCTCGCAGCGCGGCATGGGACTGAGCTGGGCGCAGGCGCAGCAGTTGATCCAGCGCTCGATCAGCGAGGCCCGCTCCCATCCGGGAGCACGCGTCGCCTGCGGTGCCGGCACAGACCAGCTGGCGCCATCCCCAGCGGTCACGCTTGAGCAGGTCAGGCAAGCCTATGAGGAACAGTGCGGCTTCGTCGAGTCCGCCGGCGGGCGCATCATCCTGATGGCTAGCCGCGCCCTGGCCGCCTGCGCGCGTACACCGGAAGACTATATGCAGGTCTACGACCACATCCTCTCGCAGGTCGCGCAGCCGGTGATTATCCACTGGCTAGGCGACATGTTTGATCCCGCCCTGGCCGGTTACTGGGGCTCATCCGACCTGGACGCGGCCATGGAGAGCTGTCTGGTGATCATCAAACGCCACGCAAGCAAGGTCGATGGCGTCAAAATCTCTCTGCTGGATGCCGAGCGTGAGATCGCTATGCGCCGCCTGCTCCCCGAGGGCGTCAAGATGTATACCGGCGACGACTTCAACTACGCCGATCTGATGCTGGGAGACGAGCAGGGACATAGCCACGCGCTGCTGGGCATCTTCGACGCCATCGCCCCCGCCGCCTCGGCCGCCCTGCAGCAGTTAGACGCCGGCAACATCGAACGATATATGGAGATACTCGCCCCGACCGTGCCACTATCGCGCCACATCTTCCAGGCGCCCACCTATAACTATAAGGCCGGCATCGTCTTCCTGGCCTACCTCAACGGCCACCAGGACCACTTCAAGATGGTGGCTGGACTGGAAAGCGCGCGTCCGCTGTCGCACCTGGCACGACTGTTTGTGCTGGCGGACCAGGCCCGGCTGCTGGTTGATCCCGACGTGGCCAGCGAACGCATGCACGCCATCTTGCTCCAGGCCGGTATCGAACAAGAAGGGGGAATACGCTGATGCAGCAACACGAGCTACGCGATCTGACACGCTTAAGCCTGAATCAGGCCACCATCGACCAGTGGGACGCGCGGGCCGCCATCGAAGGCTGCCAGCGAGCCGGGATCCCCTGGATCGGCCTCTGGCGCGACAAGGTGGCGCGCACCGGACTGTCCGAGACGGCGCGCCTGGTGCGCGAGACGGGCATTCAGGTCTCCAGTCTCTGTCGCGGCGGCTGGTTTCCAGCTGCCACGGCGACCGAACGCCAGACCCGCATCGACGATAACAAAAGGGCCATCGAGGAGGCCGCCGAGCTACAGACAAAGGTGCTGGTGCTGGTATGTGGTCCCGCCCCCGATCGTGATATCCAGGCCGCGCGCGAGATGGTCGAGGATGCCCTGACACAGATCCTGCCCTTCGCCCACCAGCACGGCATCTCGCTGGGCATCGAGCCGCTGCACCCCATGTATGCCGCCGACCGCTCGGTCATCACCAGCCTGGCCGAGGCCAACCAGATCGTCGAAAAGTTCAACGACGCGCACCTGGGAGTCGTCATTGATACCTTCCACGTCTGGTGGGACGTCTCCGTGTATGAGCAGATCGCCCGCGCCAGCGGCCATATTCTGGGCTTCCACATCAGCGACTGGCTGGTCCCCTTGCCCGACGTCCTGCTGGGTCGTGGCATGATGGGCGACGGCGTCATCGAGCTACGCAAGCTACGCCAGGCCGTCGATGCCGCCGGATACCAGGGTCCCATCGAGGTCGAGATCTTCAACCGGGCTATCTGGAACCTGCCCGGCGACGACGTACTCGACATCATGAAGCGCCGCTACCTCGAACACGTTTAAAAAAAGCGAACACGCCCCCGCCAGCCTGACAGAAAAATGGAACATTCTGTCACTTTTAGCTGATCTCAGCCGTGTCAAATGGAAGTGAAAAAGAAGGGAAAAGGAAGGAAGAGGATGTCGCTCGAAACACGTCTGAACGAGAGAACTGGTGGGGACGTCGATACACGAAGAACGGACTCTACAGCCATTATCGCTAAATGGGTAAGAAGGTGCGGGATTCCGCTGTCGATACTGGCCTGGACCGCGGTGGTCGCATTGATTTTGTGGGGGGCTGGTCATATCGCGCGTACGCTGCTGATCCTGGCCATCGCGGCCCTGGTCGCCTTTGCCATTACGCCATTGGTAAAGATCTTCCAGCGCGTGATGCCACGCGCCCTGGCTATCCTGATCGTTTATCTGCTGGTGCTCGGTGGCATTAGCCTGCTGCTTTATCTGGTTGTCAATACAGCGGTTCATCAGGGGGTGGCGCTGGCCAAACAGGCGCGCGACCTGTTTGGACCTGGCGGACAACAACAATTGCGCGCATTAGAGCAACCACTTATCTCATTGGGAATCTCCGCCGATCAGCTCAATGCGTTGCCGCGGCAGGTTTTTTCGCGTGTTGGTGGCGCGGCCAGTAGCGCGGTCCCACTCCTGCTAAGCTTCTTTGACTTCCTGCTGGACACGATCATTATCGCGGTAATGAGCATCTATCTCCTCCTCGATGGAGGACGGGTAAGCCGCTGGCTGCGCACCAATATGCCGGTAATGGAGCGCAATCGTACTAACTTTCTGCTTGATACCCTGCAACGCATTGTAGGGGGATATATTCGTGGGCAATTGCTGCTTTCGACGCTGATTGGCCTGCTGGTCGGCGTCGGCATGACGCTGTTTCACGTTCCCTACGCCGTCTTACTAGGCGTGCTGGCGTTTATCCTGGAATTTATCCCTGTGCTGGGAACGCTGGTTTCGGGCGCCATTTGCGTGCTGCTGGCGCTGACCCAGGGCTGGCTGATCGCGCTGGGGGTGCTGCTCTACTTTGTCGTCGTGCATGTACTTGAGGGCGATATTGTTGGACCACGTATCGTAGGTAAGGCGGTCGGACTACACCCGGTGGTGTCGCTGGCGGCCCTGGTCGCGGGTTCGGAGCTCTTCGGCATCTGGGGCGCCCTCTTTGCCTCTCCTGTCGCTGGCGTCATTCAGGCGATCATCATCGCCCTATGGTCCGAGTGGCGCTCACGTCATCCCGACCAGTTCCCCGGCCAAAAAGAGCTCGCCGAACAGATCAATAAAAACACCACCGATAAACCCATCGACCCCCCAAATTGACCCCCCGTCCCTCGCCCATAGGTTCGGACCTCGCGTCCGATTAACAGATGCGCGGCAAGGGATCGCCGACGAGCATGTCGAGGACGCGAGTGCCGCCGATGTCGGTACGCAGGAAGACCATGCCGGGGAATTCGGCCTGGACAGTGCCGATAACCGCGGCTTCCCGTCCCAGTGGATGGGCGCGCAGGGCTCTGAGCGCCTCCTGCTCAGCTTCGGGAGCTATGAAGGCCAGTAGCTTGCCTTCGTTGGCGATGGTGAGGGCGTCGAGGCCCAGGATCTCGCAGGCGCCGCGCACACCCTCGTGGACGGGGATGGCCCGCTCGTCGAGGGCGATGGAGACCTCGGCGCTGAGCGCCACCTCGTTGAGCGCGGTCGCTACCCCTCCACGCGTGGGGTCCTTCAGACAGTGCAGCCTGGTGCCGATGCGATCGAGCAGGGCAGCCACCAGTGTATGCAGAGCGGCGCTATCACTGCTGACCTCGGTCTCGATATCCAGCTCTTCACGGGCCAGCATGATGGCGATGCCGTGGTCGCCGACCGAACCACTTAATAAGACGCGATCGCCCGGCGCCACCAGCGCCTGCCCCAGATTGGCGGAGGCGCGCACACTGCCGACTCCAGCCGTATTAATGAAAATGCCATCGGCCTTGGCGCGCTGTACCACCTTGGTATCCCCCGTCACGATCAACACCCCGGCCTCATGGGCCGCCCGCGCCATCGAGTCCACGATGCGCTGCAGGTGCTCGATGGCGAACCCCTCCTCCAGGATGATGCCGGCCGAGAGATACAGCGGGTCCGCCCCGGCCATAGCCAGGTCGTTGATGGTGCCGTGCACAGCCAGCCGGCCGATATCTCCGCCAGCGAAGAAGAGGGGATTGACCACATAGGAGTCGGTGGTAAAGGCCAGCCGCTGGTCCCCGAGCGTGATGGTAGCGGAATCTTCCATGCGATCCAGGATGGTATTGGCGAAGGCGGGCGCGAAGATGCCCTCGATTAGATTGTGGGTGGCTTTGCCACCGCTGCCATGGCTGAGCGTGACATGGTCGTCGCGCAGATAGAACTTATGCCGTCGCGCCTGCCGCGCCCGCTCAATCTTTGACAGGACCTCACTGCTCTGTGTGGACTGCTTGTCCATCGCTTATACCTCCATCCAATACGGCAAAAGCCGGGGCAAGCCCGGCACCTACGGGGAAACCTACCCGCCTGGGGACGGGAAGCCGGGGCAAGCCCGGCACCTACGGGCTTTCCTGCGCGGACATGGCGGGCATCACATTGAGCCGGTGTCGCTCGGCGGCCATTGAAAAGCGGCCATAGTTAAAGTAGGCCGCGCAGGCTCCCTCGGGAGAGACCATGCAGGTCCCGATCGGCGTCTCCGGCGTACAGGCGGTCCCAAACACCTTGCACTCCCACGGCTTGATGACGCCCTTGAGCACCTCACCACACTGGCAGGCCTTGGGATCGGCGACGCGCAGGCCTGGCACCTCGAAGCGCAGTTCGGCATCCCACCGCGCGAACTCGGGGCGTAGCTTCAACGCGCTCTGCGTGATAAAGCCCAGGCCGCGCCACTCAAAGAATGGGCGCAGTTCCATGGTGCGCGCCATTGCTTCAAGCGCCTTGACGTTCCCCTCGGGCTGCACCACGCGCGCGTATTGATTCTCGACCTCCGAGCGGCCCTCGCAGATCTGTTGCACCAACATATGCACGGACTGGATGATATCCAGCGGCTCAAAGCCGGCCACCACGATCGGCTTGCGATGCTGACGCGCGATGAAGGTGTAGGGGCGCAGTCCGATCACCATCGTGACGTGCCCCGGTCCCACAAAGCCATCCAGGCGCAGATCCGGCGAATCCAGGATCGCCTTGATAGCGGGAATGATGGTAACATGGTTGCAGAACACCGAGAAGTTCTTGATCCCTTCGGCCTGTGCCCGCAGCAGGGTCACGGCCGTGGAGGGTGCGGTCGTCTCAAAGCCGATAGCGAAAAAGACAACCTGCTTATCGGGATACTGCCGCGCCAGCTTGAGGGCGTCCAACGGTGAATAGACAAAACGCACATCGGCCCCCTCGGCCCTGGCATCCAGCAGACTGCCATGTGAGCCAGGAACGCGCATCATATCCCCGAAGGTAGTAAAGATGACGTTCTCCATATGGGCGATGGAGATGGCATCATCGACGCGTCCCATTGGCAGCACGCAGACGGGGCAGCCGGGACCATGAATGAGATCGATATTGGGTGGCAGGATATCTTCGATACCGTGCTTATAGATCGTATGCGTATGGCCGCCACAGACCTCCATAAACTTCAGGTGCCGACCATCGCTCAGGCGCGCGATATCATCCGCGATACGCTTCGCCAGCTTTGAGTCGCGATATTCATCAACGTACTTCACTGATCCTTCTCCTTATCTATCCACATCGGGCCGGGCAGCCTCGCATAGAAAACCTATGCTCACTTATGTATCATCGGGCTGGTCGAGTAAGGCATGTACCATTTCTAAGATGGCATGATAGGCCGTGGCCTGCGCCTCCTGGATGCGCGGAATATGGTCGCAGGGAGCGGTAATACAGATGTCGACGTCGGGCGAACGCGAGACCTTGCCACCATCGTAGCCAGACATGGCGATGGTCAGCATCTCCTGCCGCTTCGCCTGCTCAAGCGCCTGCAAGATATTGGCCGAGTTGCCGCTGGTTGAGATGCCCACGGCGATATCACCCGGCTTGCCCAGGGCGATAATCTGGCGCGTAAATATGGTGGGGAAACCGACGTCGTTGCCCAGCGCGGTAATCACCGCGATGTCGTTGGTCAGGGACACGGCCGGCAGGGGACGCCAGTGCGCGAACGGTGGATTGACCAGTTCGGTCACCAGGTCCTGGGCGTCGGTGGCGCTGCCGCCGTTGCCGAAGGCGAAGAGGGTGGCCCCAAGTCGAAAGGCACGAGCCATCGCCGCGCCGGCCTCTACTATGCGCTCACCCGAGAGGGCACGCATCTGATGACGCAGGGTGACGATCTCATGGCACTTGTCCAGCGTCGAATAGCGCACCTGCTCGATGACCGCGGCCCGGTCAACCTTCTCACCTTCAAACAGATAGGGATAAAACATCTGATCGTAGCGGCTACCGCCTTCAGGCATGATGAGCCTCCTCCCTTTCCTCCTCCGCGGAACAGCGTTCCAGGGCCACGCCAGCGTGAACCAGCAGCAGGTCACCCGGACGCACCCGCTCCAGCAGGCTGATATCAACCTCTTCAATATTAAGCAGATCAACCGCCACCGTGGCCGTTCCTGCCTCCGGCTTCACAGCCACGACCCGGACCTTGATGGCTTCGTCCGAGCAGGTGAGGCAATGCCGCTCCTCATCCAGCACACAGCTCTCTTCGGGTCGCACGCTGACACGATGAGCATGGTCATGTTCACTCATTGCAGTACTCCTTCATGCTCAAAAAAGACGTGTACGAGCTCCCATAGAACATGATAAAGGGTCTCGTGGGTCTCCTGGATAGCCAGAGGATCGGCACTGGGAACTACAAAGCAGTAGTCGAGAAAGGCGTCTCTGGCCTTCAGCGGCATACACTCTTCGCCGGGTATAATCACGTGGCGCGCCATGTGCCCGCCATCGTTGCCACAGAGTCCGATAGTCAGCAGGCCCATCTCGTGAGCCTTGTACAGGGCGCTATTCACATTGGCGCAGTTGCCATCGACCGAAAAGCCCATGGCGATATCCTGCGGACGCGCCAGCACACCGATAAGGCGGGCGAAAGCCCCCTCAGGATGCTCGGTCGTGGCGTGCATGCCACTGAGGGTGGCGCTATCATTGGTCAGGGCCAGGGCCGGCAACGCCCGCTTACCAACGATTACCGGATGTACGAACTCCACCGCCACGTGTTGCGCGTCGGTGGCCCAGGAACCGTTGCCGAAGGCCAGCAGGCGACCGCTCAGGTGGAAACGGCGTGCCATCGACCAGCAGGCCTCGGCGATATGCTCGGCCTCAACCGTAAAAAAGGTCTCTGGTACGGTCGTGCTCTGGCTCACACGCGCATCCAGGATCGCCATCAAATTGACTGTCATAGTCCCACCCGCCTTCCTCACTCTATCTGGCTCTTATTAAACATCGCCAGTTCATCTGTATAGGGATCGCCCATCAACTGCAGCGCCTTTTGCGTCTCCTGCGCCTCTCTTTCATTGATCTTGCTCATGGCGAAACCAACGTGGACTAACACCCAATCACCAGGCTCGATCCCCTCCAGTCGCACCAGGGCGACGCTGACGTTGCGCTTCACCCCCGATACCTCGACCTTCGCGATATCCAGGTTATCATCCACAATCTCCACGATGCGCCCCGGAATTCCAAGACACATAACCTTCCTCCTTCATGTATGTACGCGTAAAAAGCCGGGGCAAGCCCGGCACCTACGTTTTTTTGGATGTGTGTCCGATCGTCTCCAACCAATCGCACCAGGCGTCCAGCCCCGCGCCGGTGCGGCAACTGAGCTCAAAAATCTGGAGCTGAGGGTTGACGGCCAGGGCGAAGCGCCTGACGGTCTCCAGGTCATAATCGACATAGGGCAGCAGGTCGACCTTGTTGATGACCATAACCTGCGACGAGGCGAACATGGCCGGATATTTGGCGGGCTTGTCATCTCCCTCGGTGGTGCTGACCACGATCACCTTGAGATCCTCACCCAAATACCAGTCGGCGGGACAGACCAGGTTGCCGACGTTTTCGATCACCAGCAGGTCGAGGGAGTCCAGGTCGAGCTCCTGCAACGCCAGCTGGATCATATGCGCCTCCAGGTGGCAGATGCCCTGCGTAATGATCTGCACCGCCTGGGCACCAGCCGCCTTGATGCGCTCAGCGTCGGCGCTGGTCTCCACATCACCCTCGATCACACCAATGGCGAGCCGCGGACGTAGACGCCGGATGGTCTGCTCCAGCAGCGTAGTCTTGCCCGCTCCGGCCGAGCTCATCAGGTTGAGTGTACAAATTTTCCGCTCCACGAGCTGATGATGGATGTCACGGGCGATGCGCTCATTGGCGGCCAGAATATTCTGTACGATCGGCACATTGGGCATACTAACCATCGCCTCCCTCTCGCGTAGTGGAGTTGTCAATCTCCATGTCCTGGATCATAAATTCGGTGCCCGAGAGCACATCGGCCTCCCAGCAGTCGCAGGTCGGACACTGCATGATGCATTGCACGACATGGAATTCCTGGCCACAGTGGCGACAGCGCGCCCGGTGCGGCACGATATCGATCGCCAGCCGCGCCCCGCTCAGCAGGGGCTGCGCGTCAGAGACGACATCAAAGCAGAAGCGCAGCGCATCGGTATCGACAGCATTGGCCTCGCCGATCCTGACATGGATGCTTTTGATACTCGTTGCCTGGTAGAGCACGGCCTGTTCGGTCACAACGCCGGCGATAGCGTCGGCAATTGAAAGTTCATGCATAACGTTTTCTCTAGCTATCACCTGTATGAGCTACAATGTTACGTGATTACATGGATCGTATACGTAAATAACGCCGGATATCTGGCAATTGAATACCTACGATAAACAGGGCAAGGCCCAGCAGCAGAGCTATCAGTAGCGGTATGTTAAGGCGAAGTGTAACCATAATGCGCCTCCTCCAAGGGCAGAACGAGGTCTGAAGTAACGCTCAGTTTGTCGATGAGTTGATCGATCATGGCGATGGCGGCCGGGATCATGGCCTGGACGGGCTCGCTCAGGCCTATGGCGAGTTCCTCGTCGTTAGTGTTCAGCGTGACCGGCTCACATCCGATGAGCAGGGTGTGGATAGGACGCGCTCCGATGGTGCGCGCGAAGGCCAGCACTTTCATCGGGTCCATGTTATGCGCGTCCAGAAAGCATTCTCGCGCCTCCGCTGGCTGTTGGGACAGCGGGTCAGGCTCGATCAGATAGAGCGTACCCGGCGCCCCTCCATGCGAGACGGTATCCACCAGGATCAATTCGTCGTAGTCTTCCAGCAGGGTGTAGGCCAGATCCAGGCCGCGAATACCGAAATCCACCACCGTAACATTGGCGGGATTTTGCCGTGCCAGCAGGCGTTGGGCGACCTCAACGCCAAAGCCATCATCGCCGAAGAAGATATTGCCGATGCCGGCGACCAGGATTTTTCTCCGCTGCCCAGCATGGGCCTGTTCGTTCATACGAACTCCTCCTCCACCAGCTCAACTTCTGAGGGATAAAAGAAGAAGCGATGGCCGGGCAGGACACGATCCTCCTCCTGCTCATTGCCCGGATCATCTTCCAGTGTGACCACCAGATACATACGATCCTCGAAGTCCTGCTTGATCTCTTCGACGCGTGCCATCCTGCTTTCCAGCAGCATATCAAACGCGTCGGCTTTGGCTCGGGGATGCAGTCGTACGCGATCTCCCGGCCTGGCCACGCCGCCAATGACGCTCACAATAGGTTCAAATTGATTCATCATTTATCTTTTCCTCCCTCATCGGGCTGCAAGCCTTCATACTTCCGAAGCACGCCATGTAGCTTCAGCAACTGTTCCGTTGACAGCGACTCGGTCCGCTCTAAGATGGCACGTGCGCGCTCATCGCCATGCCTGAGCTCCTCTTTCTCATCATCCGATAGGGTCATCATACGCAGGGTCAACAGTTCATCGATCTCGGTACCATCGAAGAAGGTACCCGCGCTTTCGGGTGCGATCTGTGGATAGTCATACAGGATAATGGGCGATGAGAGGATGGCGCTGTGTTCACCAGCGTCACCGATCAGGACCGGCCAGGTGTGCTCGTTCTGACAGGACTGCGCCGCCGCCTCTACATGCACGGGTGGGTCCAGCAGGGAAAAGAACTGTCCCCGCTCAATCTGCAAGATGGTATGGGTAGAGACAAACGAGTGGAGCAGGACCGCTTCACGCTGTTCAGGATCGACACCGATCAGCGGGGTAGTATTTTCAATGCCGACGCGCAACCTGTAGACCGCGTCCGCAATCGGATAGGCCACGATACGCATGCGGCCACAGATATCTTGCTGCTCGCGCGTCGCGGAAATAATAGCAGCGTCACAGGAAGTCGTCGAAACATAGCGACCAGAAAAATCAATCGGCGCCAGCAGCGGCTGACTCAGGATATCCTGTAACTTTATCTCTGATAGCACCACTTCTCGCGCCACACCCTCCTCCCACTCATCCTGCATCTGCCGTTCAACCGGAAACTCATGCGGTGTTAAAGATGACGGATGATCATCCTGCACCACGCTATTCAACAGAAGATGTAGGAAGCGCGCCGAGATGGTCAGCCGGGTCTGTGGGCCTCCCTGCAACAGGCACTCGGTCTGCATATGCCATGGTTCTTTCCCGCGCTTCGCCATGCTATACGCACGCGGATAGAGCACGCCGAAGTTCCAGCGCTGCCGATTCTTAATGGCCGAGCGGCGATAGGGATAGAGCAGATAGCCCTCATAGAGCACGGCATCGGCGATCTCTTTGATCTGTTCTATCTTCATGGCCGCACCTCCTCCTGACCGGCCTGTGCCAGCAGCATGGTCAGTGCCTCCTCCCAGCTGGATTGCCCATGTTCCACCTTATAGCGATAGAGCTGATCAAAGACATCTTTGCGGACGCGTATCCAGGCGCTATTGGGGTAGTAGTGCCCGATCATATCGTGCCAGAGCGAGACCGGCATGCGGTAGCTGGCCTCTTTAGACCACGGGACGCGGCTGACCTGCAGCCGCTGCCGCTCATCCTGATAGAAAATAGTGCCGCTGAACAGGAAGAGGAGCGGGACGCGACCCTCCTGCAGCGCATCCAGGTATTTAGTGCTCACCACCTCAAAGTCATAGGTGCAGGTAACCGGAAGCGTAACCGTGATACGCTCGTCAAAGGCGGGAACGACGATGTTGATGTGCTGCCAGAGCAGGTTGCGCAGGGTCTCATGCCAGCGTCCGGGGATGCCAAACACATCCTGCAGGCGCTCCTGCTCCTCGTGTCCATAACGCCGCTGGGGCGCAACGATCTGCAGCTGACAGCGCAAGGAGATGCTAGAGATCAGCTCACCGGGAACCTGATTGGTGATCGCCAGCTTAAAACCCAGCGTTGGTACAGCCGCGAACGGGATAATTTCGGCCGCCGTGACTTCAAATGTGAGATCTGGCATGCAATGATCCTTTCGACTCTGAAGGATGCCTCCACACGATCGCCTTCGCCTCAATGGTCTCAAAATAGGTGTTGATATCTTGCCATACGGTGGCGCCGCCGCTGAAGCCGCGCCAGCTACGACGGATCAGACCGACCAGCTGATAGCAGCTATCGATCGGCACCAGGTAATAGCGATACGGAGCCGTAATGCGCTGAATGAGCAGGGCCTCGACCTCGGGCCTCATCTCGGCCAGCAGCGGATTATCGTGCTGCAAAGGCCGCCACTGACTCTCGTCCAGCAACGACTCGATGGCCCCGGCGGGTCCCGGATAGAAGGCGATCAAGCGCTGATCGGGTCCGGCATCGGTCCGGACGAGGAAAGCCATGTTGACAGGGATCAGCAGCTCATTCCAGGCGCTTTCGCTGAGCGCAAAGTCCTCCAGCAACAGATAGCGCTCAGGGATCAGCAGGTATCTGCCGGCCCCGGCGCCCTCCCGGCTCATCAGCAGCGAACAGGCGGTGCAGACGCAGCGCACGGAGCGGCTGGAGCGTTCCCACAGGTGCCGGTGCTGCTCCGCCAGCCCCTCACCACACAGCTCGCATGGTCCGACTGTTGAAGCGGATCGCTCGATGGGATCGCGCATAAACTGGCGCAACCTGTGCAGAGGCACGCGTGCCTGCTCGGTGTCCATGGTTAATCCTCCCCCGTTCCGGTTGATACGGCCGGCTTCGGCTTACGGCGCCGCTTCGGCATAAAAGTAACGGGATGAGAAGAGCCTTGCTCCTTGGTATTCACGATCACATCATCCAGTTCAGGAGCCACCTTATAGACCGCGTCCTCAAGCTCACGCACCAGGTCCGAACAGCCATTGCCGCTTCCCATCATTTTGAAATAGGCCACGCCCTGCTCGATGCGTACCAGCTCGACATCACCCCCATGCGCCTGCAGCGAAGGACGCACCTCCTTCAACGCACCCAGAACACGCGTACGCGTATCGACGGGGTGCAAACCATGCAGCAGCAGCAGCGGACCCACCAGATCGTCCGCGCCAAACTGCTCGATGATGGCCGCGCCGCACTCCCCATGCCGCCCGATCAACGCCAGCATACGCGTCAGACCCTCCCCATACATCGCCATCGTACACTGAACCAGCTCCTGCACCGCAGCACGCACCCCCTGATCCTCGAAAGCCGCCACCTGCTGGACCAACGACTCCATACGTTCAACCTGCTGCTGATCCTTATCCTGTTGCATATTCAACCCTTTTCTTCTTTCCCACCGAAGGCGCCCGCCGGGGCAACACGTTCAATGTATCACGTTGGTGGGACGTGCGCGCCCGGGTACGGGGCCGCTTTGCGGCAAGCGCCCGCAAGGGGCGCACCTACGGACATCATCCCCTTATAAGGGGTGGTGCAGGAGGGCGGCCAGCCCTCCTGCCGGGTTTGGATATCCACCCCAAATTCTCCTCTCTAGCGGGGGGTGCAGGAGGGCGGCCAGCCCTCCTACCGGGTTTGGATATCCACCCCAAATTCTCCTCTCTAGCGGGGGGTGCAGGAGAGCCGGCGAGGCCCTCCTGCCGGGGTTTGGGGTGTCCCCAATTTCCCCATCTCTCTTCCCCCGCCATAGGCAGGAAACACCCACATGGTCTCAAAAGCGGGGGGTGCAGGAGGGCCGGCGAGGCCCTCCTGCCGGGGTTTGGGGTGTCCCCAATTTCCCCTTTTATTCTCTCCCCGCCGTAGGCGGGGGCAGCCCCGTGAGGGGCATTACGGCGCTGGCGGCGCCATACCAAAGGTTGGCGAATGCACAACCTGCAACTCCCTCCCTTTGCCCAGGTACATATGGACCCCACATGGCAGGCAGGGATCAAAGCTGCGCACAGCGCGCATAATATCAATACCTTTAAAGTTATCAGGCCCATTCTCCTCGAAGATAGGCGTGTTCTGTACGGCATCTTCGTATGGTCCCGGTGTACCATAGACGTCGCGCGGATTGGCGTTCCAGGGCGTGGGCGGATAGGGATGGTAGTTGGCGATCTTGCCATCGCGAATCACCACGTGATGGGAGAGGACGCCACGTACCGCCTCATGGAAACCGCAGCCGATAGATTCCTGCGGCACCTTGAAGTCCGACCACGTTTTGGTGCGACCGGCGCGTACCTCGGTCAGCGCCTTCTCGACAAAGTAGAGGGCCGCCGCCGCCGCGTAGGCCTGGAAGTAGGTGCGGGCGCGATCGCGCTCCAGCGCGTTGCTCCACTGCGGAATCTTCCACTCCAGCTCCATCTCAGGCTTCAGAGCCGTCTTCGGCAGCGTAATCTTCACGCTGTGGCCGGTCGCCCGGATGCCCTCAATATTGACCAGGCCGGCCAGGGCGGTCGTCCACAGGCGGGCGATGGGACCACCACCCGTATCGAGGGCCAGGTACTTGTTGGTCTGATTATCGTACCAGCGCGGCGACATCACCCAGCTATAATTAGCATCGAAGTCGCGCTTCTGCGGATGCGGCAGCGTGGTCTGGTTCCAGGGATGGCGCTTATCGATCGGATTGCCCAGCGGATCATGACTGACGAAGGTCGGCATATTCTCCCAATCGTCATAGTAGGAGCTGCCCAGCAGGATGCGCATCCCCAGGTTGATGTCGAGCAAGCTGGTCGTGCGCAGCTTGCCATCGATGACGATGCCCGGCGTCACATACATGGCCCGGCCCCAGTCCTCCATATGTTCGTACTTATAATCACAGATGGATGGATCCTGGAAGGCGCCCCAGCACCCTAGCAACACCTGGCGCTGTCCCACCTTTTCATAGCCGGGCAGAGCCTCGTAGAAGAAGTCGAACAGATCATCGTGCATCGGCACGACCTTCTTCATGAACTCGACATATTTCATCAATCTGACAAGGTAATCGGTAAACACCTGGACGGTGGCCACGGTGCCGACGCCGCCGGGATAGAGCGTCGAAGGATGGACGTGGCGTCCCTCCATCAGGCAGAACTTCTCACGCGTCATGCGACTCATCTGCAGCGACTCGCGATAGAACTCGCCGCTAAAGGGATTGAGCGAACGCATGATGTCGGCGATGGTACGATAGCCGTGCAGATGGGCGTGTGGCGCCTCGGCCTTCTCAGCTTTGGCCAGTACCGATGGATTGGTCTCCTTCACCATCTGCTCACAGAAGTCTACGCCCACCAGGTTGTCTTGATAGATGCAGTGGTCGAACATGTATTCGGCCGCCTCGCCCAGGTTAATAATCCAGTCCCCGATCGGCGGCGGCTTGACGCCAAAGGCCATATTCTGCGCGTAGACCGCGCAGGTCGCATGGTTATCGCCGCAGATGCCGCAGATGCGGCTGGTAATAAAGTGCGCGTCGCGCGGATCTTTCCCCTGCATGAACAGGCTATATCCTCTAAAGATCGAAGAGGTGCTATGGCATTCCACCACCTGGCGCTGCTTAAAATCGATCTTTGTATAGATGCCCAGGCTACCAACGATACGCGTAATCGGGTCCCAGGACATCTCCACCAGCTGCGGTGGAACGACATGTGGTTCGCGTCGTTTAAATTCGGTGCTCACGTTGCTGTTTTCTCCTTTTACCCGCACTTGCGTGGAGCATCTTAAGCACTACTTCCACACTGGTTGATAGCCTGTCCTGAGCTCCGGACCCGGACGACGCCACGACGGCTCTTTGTTCAGCGTATCATTGGTGAACTGGCGCAGCGAGCGGATCACGCGGCCATAGGAGCTTATAACATTCGAAGAAAGCTTACACCCCGGTGGCTCATCCATAAACGGCATAAACTTGTCGGGAAAGCCCGGCATGGTGCAGCCAATACAGATGCCACCCACATTCGGGCAGCCGCCGATACCAGCCATCCAACCACGCTTGGGAACGTTGCACTGCACAACGGGCCCCCAGCAGCCCAGCCGCACAATACACTTGGGAGAACCATATTCGGTGGCGAAATCGCCCTGCTCAAAGTAGCCCGCGCGATCGCAACCCTCATGAACCGTCTTTTCAAACAGCCACTTCGGGCGCAGGGCATCATCCAGGGGAATAGTGGGTGCTAGACCGGCCGCCTGATAGAGCAGGTAGAGAAGCGTCTCCATGAAGTTATCGGGCTGAACGGGACAGCCGGGAACGCACACGATCGGGTTGCCAGCTGGTGATTTCCAGTGCCAGCCCAGGTAATCGGGCAGGCCCATGGCGCCCGTGGGATTACCCTCCATGGCATGGATGCCACCGTAGGTTGCACAGGTACCGGCGGCAATCACCGCCCAGGCCTTCGGCGCCAGGCGATCGATCCACTGCGTAGTCGGAATCGGCTGACCACTCTCATCCGTGCCCAGCGCGGCCCAGTATCCCTCCGTTTTAATCTTCTCATTGGGGATCGATCCCTCGACCACCAGCACAAAGGGGTCCAACTCACCGCGCTCAGCCTTATACCACCAGCCCATGAAATTCTCGCCGGTCTCATAGGCCAGCACGGGATTGTGCAAATACACTTTCGGTAAACCGGGGATCGCACCCAGAAGCACATCTTCGATGGCTGGCTGACTGGCAGCGGTGACCGAGATGGTATCACCATCGCAGCTCAGACCGGCCGTCATCCAGATGATGTGTACTTCTTCCACACGAGCTCTGGTGACCATGATCTATCCATCCTCTTTCTCTGTCACACATACTCATCCACATAAACGCAAGCGTACTAGCAACTAGTTGTACTGTTGAGCGTATGGCATTATCTATACAGATAACGGATGGCTATCGAGCTACAATGGACGCGATTAAGAAGAGGAAACTGCTCGGGTCTTATTTACAACGAAAGCAAGCATACAGAAAGACATTACACTACGCCTCTCACAATGTCAAGAACCGTCTCATGCATAAATTCTCATGTATTCAACGTCATGCATGGGCCAATGTCCCCCAAGGAGAAACGCCCCGTACCCGGCCGGTTCGGCACCTCATGGATGTGGCCTCGACCCACACGGTGCTTTTGGGTTCGTGTGCGGAACATTGGCCTGGAGGTACCACGTGTGCCACCTTGTAAGATAGGGGAAGCGGTGTCGTGAGGATACGGGGGCTGCCGCCGCTGGCGCTGGCAGCCCGGTCGACCGTTGAAGGTCGACCTTACAGAGGCGTTTCGCATTGGGGGTGCAAGGCGATTTTGATGTCGACGGCGCAGATGTTCTGGGGGCTGGCGAGCAGGGGGTTGATGTCGATGGATTGGATGAAGTCGTAGTCCTGCATCAGGTACTGGATGGCTGTGAGGATGTCGATGATGCGCTGGAGGTCGATCGGCTGCTGGCCGCGTACGCCTTTGAGGATGGGGGCAATGTGCGTTTCAAGGATCATGTCGAGCATGGCGCCGCGTTCAAGGGGAGCGACGCGTCTGACGACGTCGCCCAGCAGTTCAGCGTAGATGCCGCCGCTACCAAAGAGCAGGATGGTGCCGAAGTTGTCGTCGCGCGTGGCTCCCACGATCAAGGGGATGCCGCCTGCAACATATTTCTGGACGCAGATGGCGCCGTCCACGATCTGGTGCTCGCGCATGAGCGCCTCCAATCGATAGTATGCTTCACGCAACTCTATTTCATTGTTGATGCTGGTAATAACGGCACCGATATCAGACCTATGCAGCAGGGTGGGCGCGACGATTTTGAGCACGCATGGATACCCGATAGACGATCGTACACAGAGCACCGCCTGGTCCACTTGCCGGCAGACATAGCTCTCGGGGATCGCGATATGGTAGCGGCGCGCTATTTCATCTACGCTGGTCTGCGGCAAAGAACTGAGATTCAGGGCGCGGGCCTGCTGATAGAGCTCATCAATCGCGGCATGGTGCTGCTCATAATAGGGACTCTTGAGTGGCGGCGTGGGCAGGTTATAGGCCGTTCGCTGCCGATAACCCGCGTACCAGGTCATGGCGGCCAGCACATCAATCGCCGTTTCAGGAAAGTGATAGGCGGGGACCTTCTTTTCGGCCAGCAGCTTGAGTCCCTTCTCAACCAGGGTGCCGCCGATAAAAGCAGCCACAATCGGCTTCCCATGCTTCTTCATGGCCCCAATATACGCCGCCGTCTTCTCGATCTCAGTCATCACCTGGGGTGTCAGAATCACGAGCAGCGAGGAGACATCTTCCTCCTGCAGGACCGTCTCCATAGCCTGCAGATAGCGCTCCGATAAGGCATCGCCAATGACATCAACGGGATTGTGGATGCTGGCGGTCCGTGGTAGCAGCTGACGCAGCACATCCTGTGTCGCCGGGCTCAGATCGGCCAGTTCTAATCCCTTCTCGATCAGGGTATCGCTCGCTACCACGGCGGCTCCCCCGGCATTGCTGACGATAGCGACCCGGTTAAAGGTCGGCAGTGGCAGCCAGGCAAAGGCTTTGAGCGTATGGAACAGGTCCCCGATCGTCTCAACCACAATGTAGCCGTATTGCTGGAGGGCAGCCTTCGTCAATGGATAGCCACCGGCCAGGGCGCCGGTATGGGATCGGATGGCCTCGGCTGCCACTTCGCTGCGTCCCGCCTTCAAGACGATCGCCGGCCGCCGGCAATTATATTGCTGGCCAAGCTGCAGAAAGCGCCTGCCATCCTTGATATCCTCCAGGTAGCAGGCGATCAATCGGTCGTCGCGCAGGCGCTCCAGAAAGTAATTCTCATCCAGGTCCGCCTTGTTGCCCAGAGAAACAAAGTAATGCAGACCTATGTGATTAGTACCGATCCAGTCTAGAAAAGAGGTCCCCAGCGCACCGGATTGGGAGATAAAGGAGATGGGCTCGTAGGCGGGGAAGCTGGCGGCAAACGAGGCGTTGAGGGAACTGGCAGCGTCGATCAGTCCCAGGCAATTGGGACCCAGCAGGCGCGTGCTGGACCCCGCGATGATCTCCCGCAACTCTTGTTCGCGACTGGCGCCCGATTCACCGCTTTCTTTAAAGCCAGCTGAGATTACAATCACCAGTGGAATCGCCTTGCGGACGCATTCACGTAGTACCGGAGGAACGGCCTCCCCCGGCACAGCGATCACCGCCAGGTCGATGTCCCTGGGCACCTCGCTCACCCGCGTATAGGTCTTGATGCCCAGGATGGTCTGCGCATGAAGGCTGATTGGATAGATGGCACCCCGAAAATGATACTGCACCAGATTTTGAACGATGGTATAGCCCAGCTTGTGTGGATTCCCTGAAGCCCCGATCACCGCCACCGACCGCAGGTCAAAAAGCGCTCTCACCATATCGTTATGCCCCTGCTCTGCGAACCATCCCTGGATACTTACTATCCTTCCGACCAGTTATCGCTGCCGCAGGAGAAGCAGTAACGCGCCCCCTCGACCTCAACGTGCGGCGCGCCACACTTTGGGCAGAGCTTGACCAGCCTGGCGCCACAGTAGACACAATAGGTCCAGTTGGATAGCACCTCATGCTTGCAGGAAAGGCAGAGCCGGGTCTGTGCCGCCGGATGCACCGCGTAACGCTCGCCCAGGGAAATATGATGACCAAAGTGTCCCATATGCATCAATTCAGGGTCCAACACCTCCGGCTGATAGGCTGTGGCAACCACCACCATTGATCCCAGCCGATCATAGCTGTCCAGTTCAACCAACAGCTGGCGCTGCACCACCACGCCATGCTCGGGCTGCTCAAAGCGCGCGACCGCATCCAGATCTTCTATCACCACCAGGCAAGGATGCCAGTGCCGCCCCAGTTCAAAAGTCGCCTTGACCATATTGCGGCACGTCTTCACAAGGTCAGAACGCTCAAAAGTAGGATACTCCCGCTCTAGCCACGCCAGGTCATCCTCATCTACCCGGCCATTCACCTGGGCATTGATCAGATCAACCAACCTCGGCAACGAGAGCGAAACCATTGAGATGCCGGCCTCTCCGGCAATGGCCTGGACCAGCAAGCTACGCTCGGTACAGGGATGGCCGATCAGCAACGTTTCATCGATATCAACGACATGGGCGCGTTGATAGAGCTGTGACCAGCGTAGATAATTCACCAGATGGCGTAACTCCTGCTTGGTCGCGCTGGCCCCCTGGATATCCGCGAAGGTAACGGTTGGCCGCTCACACTTGATGATCGGCAGGTTAGAAGAGTGCCTGCCGGAACGCTTATATTCACGGACCCTGGCCTGAATCAATTGATCCATCGTGTTGGTATACGCGACACCACTTTCTTCTATCAGGTATGATGGGATAGCATCCGAGGGTGAATGCAACAGCGCCAGCATGGGCTGCACCTGCGGATGGCGCAGCACGGCCAGCGTCATATGATCGGGGCGCACCTGCAGGCAGCGGCGCTGCGTAGCAAAGTTCATAGCCCAATCCAGACAGTCCTGGGCCGCCGCTGAAGGAGGAAGCGCAGAATCACCGGCTACCTGTTCCCCTCCCCTACCCACAATATCGGCCGCCGTACGCCGCAAGGCTCGCATATCCATCCCCAACAGGCTAAAGATCTCCTCGATCTTGTCATCTTTGAGACGTAAAATACTGAGCAAAAGATGCTCGGGATGATATTCAGGAGCCTGCATCCGTGCCGCTTCACGGCGGGCACCCTCAATCACGGCATCAATCTCGGGAGCAAGTGCCACATGCTCCTGCTCCTGTATAATTTCGACCATTGCTGCCTCCTTGACAATCTATCCCCCCTCATCTTCTTTTATAAGCATTCCATGCAAACAATGCACAGCACGCATACGATAGAGGGAGCCACACAACTATTTTGTAGCGGGCATGTCATTACCCTACTTATCGCATCACGTCCCCACAGCCGAATTTGTAACAGCTTAATTGTCGCTCCATGCAGCCTCTAAAGCATGGCAACAAACAATCAAGAGGCCAATAAAAAGCTATAAGAAAAACATACGGAACCGGAGCATGCCGCAGCAACGCCAGAAGATCGCCAGCGGAGGCAGGAGCGCAGAGGTCAGAGCCATCTCAAAAACGTGACGAGGGGTGCGCGCCGTCTTGTGCAGACGCTGGATGCACAGGCGCGCGGTCATATAGAGCCAGGCGGCCACGCAGATCAATGCCAGGGGCCACAGCCCCAGGATAAGGGCCGCCAGCAACAGGAGTAGGACACCGAGGATACAGTAGTAATTCCAGAGCGGCCGGGACTGGATGCGCTTCCGATAGAGATCGGGATGCTTCTTGCACAGCAAGGCATCATACAGGCCCTTCCTCTGCAGCCGCAGGCTCATGCCCCAACGCGCCGGACGCACCGGATGCATGACGATGGCATCAGGTGCTTTGATGCCATGCAGACCATGTTCGAGCAGGGTAAAGTAGAGGTCGCTATCCTCGCACCAGGAGGCCCGGAAACGGGTATCGAAACCATCCAGTTGCCGCAGGACGCTGCGTCGATAGAAGCAGTTGGCTGTCACAAATTCGGACTGGCTCAGTTGGGAGACGCTATATTCGTATTCGGTATAGTCATGCTGCAAAGGGACCACGATCTTGCCGGAGACCGCGGCCACATCGTCGCTAAAGGCCGCCACCCCGGCCTTCAACCAGCTTAACTCGGGAATACAATCGTCGTCGATAAAGGCGATCAGTTCGCTGCGAGCCCGCTGCCAACCAGCGTTGCGGGCGGCGGCCGGTCCATGCGGCGCCAACTCCACAGGCACATACACGATCTCGTATCCATCCTGATGCGTCCGCTGCCGCCATTCCTCAACCTGCTGGCGCGTCCGCTGACTATTGGCATCATCAACGATGATAATCTCATACTCGCCCGGCGCGAATTCCAGGCTGAGCAGTGCCCGCAGGCACCGCTCCAGGTACGCATAGCGTTTATAGGTCGGAACAACAACAGAAACCTTCGGTATCATAGGCGCGCCTGTGTTTCTCGAACAGCGATAACAATTATCGGGACCCTGGCATGGGCAAACCGGAACCAGCCACACGTCTGCTTGCTCTTATAACCCTATTATAAAGCATTATCGCTCCGATTTTCATCATCAGGACGAGGCCGCAACGTAGGGGGCGCATTGAACGCGCTATACTTGATGTCGGCATTAGAGGCGCCATTACGCATCAGAATAGCGAGTGCCTCATCCTGATCAACATCAGACTTGATGGTAACGATCGTGTTCCCATTCTCCAGCGCGCGCTGATAGAATCTGGCATCCTCCTGCGAAAAACCAATACTGCTCAGGATACCAAGAGCGCCACCCGCTGTAGCGCCCAGCGCCGCGCCGCCCAGCGTCGCCGCCAGCACGCCCCCGGCTATCGCGGGTCCAAAGCCAGGGATCAGCAAAGAGGCAGCGGCACCCAGCAGACCCCCCAGCACACCACCACTCACGGCACCCGTCGCCGCCGGCCGCCCCACATCCTCAACTCCAACATCTGGATTAGCATCGGCCCGTACTACAAAGCCTATCCGATCATCGTTATAGCCCGCACCTTTAAGCTCATCGATCGCTTTGCGAGCCTGATCCTGGCTGGCGAACACCCCCACCACAATAGAGTTCTGTGTCATCGCCATAACAACACCTCTCTTTCCCTAAACGTAATAGCATCAAACATCTTTATTAATCGCGTTACTGCTTTGTCAAACTTCGTTTGATGGATTGTTCGCCCGCTACGCGGGCGAGAGGGGGAGGAGTTGCCGGGGGCACAGCCCCCGAACCCCCAGTCAAGGGGCTAGCCGCTTGATCATGCCCCCGGCATGCTCGCTTGCATCCCCGCTCCCCCATCAAATGAACTTTGACAGAACACTAAGCACTACCATCAAACACTTTATTGGTTTATTGGTGTTGGTGCGACAGGGGCGCGGATGCGCCCCTGTCGCACCAACACCAATAAACCAGCGCGGCCGCGCAAGCGGCCGCCCGAGCGGCGGCGCTCAAGCAAACCCATAAAAAGTGTGTCTGACACTTTCCCCCTTATTACAACACGGTTATGCTGATCCTTTTGAGACAGCGTGCCATGACATGGGACTGAAAAGAAGAGTGACACTTTCCATCTAGTTTAATCGTGCTATTCAAATGAAGGAAAGATAAAATACGCCATTCGCAAATTTTCTATTACTATACGCCACGCAGTCAATGCTGACATTTATGAGTTTTAAGATGCTACAATAATAAATACGATCCATCTCCTCACGAGTTTGATTGAGTAGACTAACACAAACGGTAGGATATAAATGTTCAACAAAGATATACAAAAATGGGCGCGACAACTTGCGGCGCAGATTATTCGTCCATTAGCCAACCTGGGCATCACTCCCAATACCCTTACGCTCATTGGCCTCTTCTTCAGCGTGGTGACAGCGGCCGTCATCAGCCAGGGTCTCTTTTTGATCGGTGGCCTGCTGGTGCTATTCACCGGCATCTTCGATCTCTTCGATGGGGCCACCGCCCGTCTGCGCAACATTGAGACCACCTTTGGTGCCTTTCTGGACTCCACCCTGGATCGCTATTCGGAAGCAATTATTCTGGGAGGGCTACTGTTCTACGCCCTTTTTCATCCCACGATGCAGGCCAACCTATGGTTTACAGGATCGGCGCAAGTGTGGATGATCGCGCTCATTTATATCTCGATCGTGGGCTCCCTGATGGTCAGTTACACCAAAGCACGCGCCGAAGGACTGGACATCGAATGCAAGACCGGCCTACTGGCGCGCCCGGAGCGCGTCGTCGTCCTGGCCGCGGGCCTGCTGTTCGGTCTGACCATGTGGGCCCTGCTACTCCTGGCCGTTTTCTCCAATATCACCGCTGTCGAGCGCATGTTCGCGGTTTATCGCGCCACCCAGCATGCCAACAAACAGCATGCGGAAGCCTCCAACCCAGGTCGTCAATCACCGATCTCAATCGACCATCCTCAGTCATCGGCCCGAGAGGAGTCCTTCTAGGAATTTATGGGGCCGCAATCCCATCAAGCAGTCTTCAACAACTTTTTTGGTCGGGCAATCGTAGTATCTATAGGTGCTTGTTATGTAGAGGTATGTCTGACATATATTTGTTGTACCTTATACACAGAAAGGATCAAGATACAGATATGGGACAGCTCGACCAGAAAGTTGCGGTAGTTACTGGCGCTGATAGCGGCATCGGGCGCGGGATCGCGCTCGAACTGGCCAGCGCGGGCGCCACGGTTGTCATCAATTACGCGCACGCCAAAGATAAAGCGGAAGAAGTCCGCCAGCAGATCGAACAGAAATCCGGCAAGGCCCTGGTGGTACAGGCCGACGTCTCGCAATACCAGCAGGCCATTGGTCTGATTCAGCAGGCCGTTGAGCATTTCGATCGCATCGATATCATGGTCAACAATGCTGGCATGGAAATTCACAGCCCGTTCCTGGACGTGACTGAGGAGCAGTTTGACCGTGTGATGGGTGTGGATCTCAAAGGATCATTTTTCTGCGCCCAGGCCGCGGCACGCGAGATGATCAAGCGCAAGATCGCCGGCCGCATCATCAACATCTCATCGGTGCATGAGGATCTGCCAATGCCCGAGAACGTCCCCTACTGCTGCGCCAAGGGTGGCATGCGCATGCTGATGCGCACCATCTGCCTGGAACTGGCCCAGCATAACATTACCGTCAACAACATCGGTCCCGGCGCCATCGATACCCCGATCGATGCCGACGTGAAGGCGGACCCCAAGAAGTACCAGGCCCTGCTGGACGAGATTCCGCTGCACCGCATGGGCCAGCCAGAAGAGATCGGCAAGCTCGCGCTCTACCTGGCCTCCGATGCCGCCGCCTACGTGACTGGATCAACCTTCTTCATCGATGGTGGCCTGATGCGCAACACCGGCGGATTGTAGGTGGTGGGCTTGTCCCCAATACGTTCAACATAACATGCTGGCTCACCTTTGAAAGGGAAGATGATATCGTTGGTGGAACGTGCGCGCCCGGACACGGGGCCGCTTCGCAGCCAGGCCGGGGCAAGCCCGGCACCTACGACGATCTTCATCTGCGATGTTGCTACATTGAATGTACTGGGGCTTGCCCCAGCTTATCGCGCAGAGCCCGAGTACGGGACCGCTCGCTCATATACTGATCATTCGATAATTTTGATGTTTACTATCGAAAACTATAGCTACCACCTCTGAGTCCGTTTCTGGTAGAGTATGGACTACACATACCGCTGCATATACAAAGAACGGAGAAACAGATGGTTGCTAACCGCGTACAATTGATCGATACACTGGAACAGACCCATCAGACGCTGGTTCGTTTGGCGGCCCACCTGTCGGATGCTGAGTTGGATTTTCGGCCTGATCCGGAGGCCTGGAGTACACGTGAGATATTAGCCCACCTGGTGGACGACGAGATGTTTGTCATGCGTACACGTCTGGAGCGGATGGTCAAAGAGGAGAATCCAGTTCTGGCTTCACACGACGAGAAGAAGTGGTATCGCCAGCGCAATACGGCCCGCGATGCGGTTGATGAACTCTTGAGCGACTTTGCTATTCAGCGTGCCGCCAGCCTGGGCATCCTCAGGCTTTTCCGCGCTGAAGAGTGGGAACGGACCGCATACCATCCCGAATACAACCATTTCACGACCGAAAGATGGGTTGAAGATTGGATTGAGCACGACCACATCCATATACGTCAAATCGAGAACAATAGCGCCGCCTTTTCAGGCCGATCATAGGCAATTTCGCCTTCCAGACGATTTGTTGAGCCAGTGAGCTTATCTTTTTTGTTGCCTAACAGTGCAAGCAATGCTATACTTGTCGAGTTACAGTTGTTAGGCAACACGATGTATCTCTTGTCGTTGCATAGAAAGTACGCTCTATGCCCAGATATGCCGACGCTCAATTTCGCTGGTCTGAGCAAGCACAAACCTATGTCCTCTCCTCTGGTGATCGGGTAAGCGAACAGGCTCTCACGAGCGATTGGTTAGAGCTGAATAACTCATTCTCCTTTCACAGTCGCCGGGGCATGCACTACACCGTCCGTAAACAGAAAGGGCTGCGGGGAAGCAACTACTGGTACGCATATCGACGCCTGCATGGGCGCCTTGTGAAACGTTACCTCGGCAGAACGGTAGACCTTACGCTTGCTCGCTTAGAGGAGATTGCTCACCGGCTCGAGAGTGAGTCTGAGGCGTCCAATAAAGCTTTCCATGCGCCACAAACAGCGGCCCTCCTCCATTCCACACCAGACGGCTTGCCTGCGGAGAAACGTCTTCCCTCTGCTTCGGCGGAAGCATACCCGTTGCTTCTCTCCAAGCTGTCACAACCACGCCTGCCTGCTTTTCTGCTCGATCGCCCGCGCCTGTTTCCGCTGCTCGATACCGGACGAGAAGGTCTCTTTACGCTGCTCTCAGCCCCTGCTGGCTTTGGAAAGACGACCCTGGTCAGTCAATGGATAGCAGCACGGCGCGCCGATACTGATTTTTCCCCGGTGGCCTGGGTTTCTCTGGAAGTTGTTGATAATGATCCCCTACGCTTCTGGCGCTATCTCACTACGGCCTGCCGGGCGTTTGGGGTTGACCTGACACAGGTTCACAACGCATTCGCTGCTCTGACTCCGCAGCCTCCTTTTTTGCCCGCAAATCTTTCGCAATGGCTTTCGATTCTCCTCAATGCATTGGCTCAGGCCCCGGCAGGAGGTATTCTGGTACTGGAAGATTATCATGTAATTACTGAGCCCGTAATTCATGAGGCTCTCTCGTTTTTTCTCAACCATCTTCCAAAAACGATCCATCTATTAATGATTACGCGTAGCGATCCTCCGTTCCCCCTGGCCAGCCTGCGTGCTCACAACGCCCTCGTCGAAATACGTACTGCTGATCTACGCTTCACACAAGAGGAGACCGCGACCCTCCTACATCACGCCCTCCCTTTTCCACTGGATGCAACGATGATTCAAAGGCTCCATGCACAACTGGAAGGGTGGGGGGCCGGGCTCCATCTTACAAAGCTTGCGCTTCAGCGGATTCCTTTACCCCTAGAAGATGCACAGACGATCACACTCTTTTCCCAGAACAGCGCTTCCTTCCAGGAGTATTTTGTGACTGAAGTCCTCAATCTTCAGGCGGAATCAGTACAGCAGTTTTTGCTCCAAACCAGCCTGCTCCCTCGCTTGACGGCCTCTCTCTGTGATGCCATTACAGAACAGATGCAGAGCCAGGATATGCTCACCGAGCTTGCGCACGCCAATCTGTTTATTGAACAGCTTGACAGCAAACCACTCCTTCAATGCACCCAATTCGTCGAAGCTCATCAGTGGTATCGTTATCATGCGCTTTTTGCCGAGGCTATGCGTCATGAGGCACGCCGCAGGTGGAGCGAAACTTATCTGCAGCAGATCTCAGCGCGTGCCTCTCTCTGGTATGAGCGCTGCGATTTTCTGCCTGAAGCTATCGATGCCGCGCTGGCTGCCCGGGATTACCCACGAACCGCGATGCTCCTGGTTCGTTTTCTTGAGGAGCGTACCATCCCAGGGGAAGTGCAGGAACCTCATACACTGCTACGCTGGTTCAAGCAACTACCGGAAGCCCACCTGGAGCAAAATCCGGTTCTGTGTTTGTATTATGCTACAGCGCTGCTCTTGCAAAGCTCTGCCTGGACCCCCGCTGCATCGTCCCTTCCCATGATAGAAAAGCTCTTGAGCATGGCAGAACACCGTTGTCGCGCTGAGCAGAATTTTTCGCAGTTGGGAGGGATCTTTGCCTTTCGTGCCTTATTTGCCTTGAGACTGGATAAGATGCAGGTCGCGGTAACATGCGCGAAACAAGCGCTGGATTGGCTTCCTCAGACGCAAGACATCTGGCGGGGCCTCAGCGCGACCATCACCGCGACGGGATGGTTAGAGTCAGGTCGTTTCCAGCAGGCTCGCGACTTCCTTGGTGAAGCCCATACTCAACTTGGCAGGACGAACAGTCACCTTTTCTATCAGGTTGCTACCATAAAGCTGGCACAGGTGCTTGTTGAGCTGGGCGAAATCCAGCAAGCCACTCCCTTATATCGCCAGGCTCTTGAAGCTTCTACCCTCACGGTGAACGAAAACCTGGCCAAACCGCTCGCACACTGGCGCTGTACCGCTCTGTCCAGCTATGCGATCCTCTGCTATACATGCAATGAGCTGGAACAAGCCTCTCGGTTGCTCCAGGAGGCGATAGTGCTCAGTCGGACGCATCTGTTCTTGCATCACGAAGTCCATGCTTTGCTCGTGCTCGCCCGTGTGCAACAGGCCCAGGGTCAGGTTTTTGTTGCCCAACAGCAACTTGCAGAGCTTCTGGAGCGCATACCAGCTTCTCAAGCCCAGCTTGTACAGGATATTCAGACTGCCCAGGCACGCCTGGCGCTCTCCATCGGCGACCATATGACCTTGCAGCATTGGGCGTTGCTCCGAACACCGCACCCTGATTTTGCGCAGAGGGCCGAAGCGAATCTGTTACAAACGCGTTGGTTGCGCATCCAGGGAAAAGAGGAAGAGGCACAACACCAGCTTGAACAGATCATTCTTACAGCACGGGAAGCAGGACACACTCGCAGTATGCTTGAAGCGATGATAGAAATGGCTTTGAGCACCCTGGCATGCAGGCGTAAGGTCGAGGCTCAGCATATGCTGCGTGAGGGGCTTATCCTGGCGCTGCCCAATCAGCCAGTACGCCTGTTCCTCGACGCTGGTGAACCGATGGCCATGCTTTTGCGTTCTCTGCTCCCCCAGACCCACGACCAGCCTTTGCGTGCGTATATCCGTACCCTGCTGGGAGCTTTTCCTACCTCGCGGCAAAGAGGTGCGCCTGACCTGGCGGCGCCGCTGATTGAACCGCTCTCGCCGCAAGAAATGCGCGTTTTACGTCTGCTTGCTGAACATCGCACCAACGCGAAGATAGCTGAGATGCTCGTTGTCTCGATCAATACTGTGCGCACCCAGGTGCAGAGCATCTATAACAAGCTGGGCACGCATAGACGTAGCGAAACCCTCGAAGTTGCACGTGACCTCAACCTCCTCTGAACACCTCTACCTTCTTCACGCGACTGGTGGCAAATCATACAGGCGATCATCTAAACGGATGAAGCCCATCCTGCCCTGTGTGGACTATACTGCTGACATCGAACAAACAACACTGCTCCACCAGAGCAAGCTATTGCACCACATAATTATAGAAAGGTAGTCTACCTATGATAAACGCCGCATTTCCTTACGAGAAAAAACGGAAAGCCGTTCTGGGGCTTGAGATGGCCTATGTAGAAGAGGGGCAGGGAGATCCCATCGTTTTTTTACACGGCAATCCCACCTATTCCTACGTCTGGCGCAATATTCTGCCGTATGTGCAGGGCTTTGGCCGCATCATTGCCCCGGATCTCATCGGTATGGGTGATTCGCAGAAGCTGCCCGAGAGCGGCCCCGGCGCCTATACCTTCGTCGAGCATCGCCGTTACCTTGATGCGCTGCTTGAGGAGTTGGGGGTCAGTAGCCGGGTCGTCCTCGTGGGACATGATTGGGGAGCAGCCCTGGCATTTGATTGGGCACGTCGCCATCCAGAAGCTGTGCGTGGCATTGCCTATATGGAAGCGGTCATAGGAACTTCCTCGTGGAGTGAGATGCCAGAGATCGCCCGCTCGCGCTTTCAGGCCCTGCGTTCCCCCCAGGGTGAGCAGCTAGTACTGGAGCAGAACTCGTTCATCGAGTTCAACCTGCCCAAGACCATTCTGCGCACCTTAACCGACGAGGAAATGAATCAGTATCGTCGCCCATTTGTCCAGGCCGGCGAAGCGCGTCGCCCGACTCTCTCGTGGGCACGTCAACTGCCGATCGAAGGCGAACCAGTTGATGTCGCTGAGATCGTCACAGCCTCTGGCAAGTTTCTCTCTCAGAGCCCTATTCCAAAATTGCTGATCCAGGCTGTTCCGGGCACGCAAGATCCTCAGAAGGTCACGTTCAACCGCACGTGGCCGGCGCAAACAGAGGTGAGCGTGCGCGGGCATCACACCCCTCAGGAGGACTCTCCTGATGAAATTGGGCAAGCCATCAAAAACTGGTTGCAACAGCTGCAGTAGATGATACAGAAACACGCATAGTAGCATCGCCTACAAGCGAATACATATTATAAATAGAAAGATACTATTTTATGAGAACGATTCTCTGGGCAACGTTGAGCGCCAATGGAAACTATGCACGCAATGCTGGCCCCGAACATCCTCCCAGACAGGAAGCGCTCAGCGATTTCCTGGATCAGGTGAAAGCGGCGGGAAATTTCATCGTCGGACGTCGAACCTTCGAAAGCTTTCAGGCAGGTGGTGAAAATCCATTTGGCGATATTGACATCGTCGTGCTCACAAAGAGCGTCAAAGGCATTCCCGGGGTCAAGGTTGTAGCGTCGCCGCA
The DNA here is from genome assembly GCF_003967515.1 of Dictyobacter aurantiacus. Lineage (GTDB taxonomy): Bacteria > Chloroflexota > Ktedonobacteria > Ktedonobacterales > Ktedonobacteraceae > Dictyobacter > Dictyobacter aurantiacus. The sequence goes on from NZ_BIFQ01000002.1 coordinate 724,312, forward strand.
AGAGGCTCTGGCGCATCTGCAAGCAAAAGGCCATACTACCGCCCTTCTGGCAGGCGGCGCGGATCTGCACAACACCTTTTTACAGCAAGGACTTGTTGACGAAATGATATGCCCAATCACACCAGTACTGGAGGGAAAGGGATACAACATCTTGCTCAACCAGGACCATTACCAATACAAGGATATACAATTGTTGGACTTCAAGTCTCTTGGCGGTGGGGTCGTCCGGTTGCATTATGCGATCGGTCATGAATAAAGCTATTCGATAAACATAATCGCTCCAAGGGCGCGGACGAGGCTGGATATCACCTTGCCTCGCCTACGCACCTGAGCAGCTTAGCGGCGGGTTCGCTGCGAAGGCAGGCCCTTTAAGCCAATTCCGGCGGGACTGCATTCCGTGGTCTGTGAAATGGTGCAACAGATTCTATACCACCAATGCCGTCGCGCCGTTAAATGCTAGCGTCGTGTGGCCTGTGAAACGGCGCGCTGGCATGGAAGGACTCTTCAGTCAAGTCCGGAGGCCACAGGACACTGTCAATCACATGGACGATGCCATTGTCCGCAATCAGGTCAGTATGCAATACGTTTGCGTTCTCAACCATCAAGTGGTCCGCTAGCGTAACGTGCAGCGCATGACCGGAGACGGTCTCCACTTCCAGCACGGTACTGGCATCTTCTGGCGCCTGTCCCTGTTGCGACAGAGCTCTCAGATCCGCCTGAGTCAGCCGCAAGGGCACCATATGAAAAGTCAGCAACCGCCGCAGATTATCGATATCTTTGGTCATATCGAACAGATCCAGGCCCTTATCCCTCAGGCGATCAAACGCTGCATCGGGTGGCGCAAACAATGTCATGCGACCAGCATAATTCTCTAGATCTACATTTAAGCCACACGCCTTTAACATGGTGTGCAACGAAATGAACGTGAAATGTGTTGTACGTGAAAGCAACAGATCATTAATATCTTTCATAATTCACCTGCAGGTATAGTATTACCAGATTCCTGATTGTAGTCAATGACCGCCATCTGCTCACTGCGATAGCGATTCACCGGGCGCTCATTCTTTGGAGGCAAAGAGCGAACCGGCCCGGCCACCGATGTCGGCCACAACGGATATATAACTGCTGGCGAGGTAATAGATTGCCTGTTATGTCGCGTTGACGCTATTACAGCAGTATCTGTTGTCTGGGAATTATTCATCCTGCTTATCCTCTCTTCCAACAATACCATGTTAATATCCCATACCTCATATCTATGGCACGTTTACCCACCCCAAAAAAGTAACAGTAACGCAGTGGATATAAAGTGAGAGGTGCGGCAGGGCTGGAAGCTCTGCCGCACCTCTCACTTTATATCCACTGCGTTCGACTCTTTATTTAAGAGGAGATGAACTGGTTGGTGTAGAGGGAGTTCAGGTCGAGGCTGGTCACATTCTTGCCGTTAGCATCCTTGACACCGCCCGCTTTGAGGATAAATTCGGGATAGCCATGCCAGGCGGCGGCATCCTGCAATCCCCAGCGGCGCCCGGGATCGGCGTAGTGTTCGCTCAAGTACTGCTGGCTGTCCTGGAGGTAGGAAGGATCGGGGAAGGTGCCCTTCGGGGTCTCCTGGAGCAAGATCTGAGCCGACTCGCTGGCATGTGTGCGCGCGTACTCGTAGCCACGGGCGGTCGCCTTCATAAACCGATGAAGCAGATCGGGTTTGGCTTTAATGGCGGCCGGGCTGGCGATAAAATTGGGCGTGTAGTAATCAGCGATGCCATAGTTAATGACAGGAAACATGTTGAGCTGCATGCCCTCATGTTTGGCCTGGATGCCCTCGGCCCCCTGATAGATCCAGACAAAGTCGACGCGATGGCTCTGCAGCGCCTGCAGGGGATCAATATCCAGGGTGATGCTCTTGAAATTACCCTTGCCGCCATCGTGCTTGATGATCTGGCTGACGACAGCGTTCTCATAGGGAGCGCCAAAGGCTCCGTAGGTCTTGCCATCCAGGTCGCGGGGACGCTTGATGCCCGAGCTGGCCAGGGCAGCGAACGCTGAGGTATTGTGCTGCACGATGGCCGCGATCGAGACGGTCGGTTGACCCACCGCCGCGTCGGCGACGATGGATTCCGTTGAACTGATACCCACATCGGCCTTGCCATTGCTCACCAGCACATCCGGCGTCACATTCGAGGAATAGGGCAGGATCTGCAGATTGATGCCCTCATCCTGGTACCACTTCTTGTTCATAGCCACATAGACGCCGGTGTGGTTGGTGTTCGGGGTCCAATCAAGGGCCAGCTTCACCGTCGTCAGGGGCTGCTTCGGCGTTGTCGTTGTCGTTGTCGTTGACTGGGCAGGCGCGTTGTTGCCGCGCTGCTGCGCCAGGTAAAGACCGACCACGACCAGGACCACCAGCAAGGGAATACCGATGCTGAGTAATAAACGCGTGCGAGCTTTCATATAAATAGAAAGACCTTTCTATAAACTATCCAGATTAGCGCTTGCGCCCCTGGCGCTGATGCCATGGCAGGGCGATCCCCTCGATCACCGAGACCAGTCCAAAGAGCAATAAGCTTAATACAGCAGTAATCACGATGGCGGCGAAGACCAGCACGATCGCATTGGAGCTAGCGGCGGTCTTCATGTAGAGTCCCAGGCCCTGCTGCGCCGCTACATACTCGCCCACGATGGCGCCAGTTACGCTATACGTCGCGGCTATGCGCAGTCCCGAGAAAAAGGAGGGCATCGCCCCAGGTAGGCGCACCAGCCACAGCGTCTGCCAGCGCGAGGCCTTCATGCTGTGCAGCAGCTTCATCAGCTGCGGATCGGTGCTCAGCAATCCATCCAGGCACGCCACCACGATCGGAAAAAAACAATAGAGGGTAACCACGATGATCTTAGGCGTCAGCTCAAAGCCGAACCAGATCACCAGTAATGGGGCCAGCGCCACCATCGGGATGGTCTGCGAGGTAATCAAGAGCGGATAAACGGCCCGCTTGACGCCCTCGGAGAGATCCAGCAGGATGGCCAGCCCCAGGCCCAGCAGGGTCGCGATCAGCAGGCCGATGACGGTCTCCAGGCTAGTCTGCACCGTGTGGCCAAAGATAACATCCCAGTTATCGTACAGGGCGCGCCCAATCGCGACCGGCGTGGGCAATAGATTGCTGGCGACCAATCCAGCGCGCACCACCAGCTCCCAGATCAGAAAGAGGCTGACGGCCAGCACAAAGGCGGGACCATAGCCCGCCAGGCGTTTCAGGGTCATAGCGGTTGTTCCTTCACCAGCAGAGAGAGGAGCTCACGCTCCAGATGGATGGAGGTGTCCTCGGTCAACATCTCCTGCCGGCGTGGTCGCGGCAGGTCGATATCCACGACGCGGAGCACTGAGGCCGGACGAGCGCTCAGGACATAGATACGATCGGACAACAAAATTGCCTCTCGTACGTCGTGAGTGATAAAGAGGACGCTGGAGTGATACATCTGCAGCAGGTCCAGCAGCCACATCTGCAGCGTGATCCGCGTCAGGGCGTCGAGCGCCCCAAATGGCTCATCCAGCAGCAGAAATGATGAGTTGAATAAGACGGTGCGCAGCAGGGCGATGCGCTGACGCATGCCACCCGAGAGCGTATCTGGATAGCTATCGGCGAACTCATGCAGGCCAAAACGCTTGAGGACATCGCGCGCCTGCTGCTGCGATTCTCGACGTGGCAGGCGAAGCACATCCAGCCCCAGCAGTACGTTCTCCTCCACCGTACGCCACGGCAGCAACAGCGGCTGCTGGGGCATATAACCGACGCGACCGGTGCGCTCCCCCTGCCAGTCACCATCGATCGCCAGCGTGCCACTGCCTGGCTCATCCACGCCGGCCACGATATTGAAGAGCGTACTCTTTCCGCAGCCGCTGGGACCGATCAGCGAGACGAACTCACCCCGTCCCACCGTCAGATCCAGCGGCTCCAATACATCCAGCAGCCGCTTCCCATCCCGATACGTCTTGCTGACCCCTTTAACGATCAGCTTCGGCGCATCCTCATGTTTGTTCTGCATCCGTACACCTCAAAAGATTGTAAGTCCACCGCTTCTACATATCGGCTCAGGGCATACAAAAAACCGCTACCCCAACGCAGGGAGTAGCGGTAATCAGATCGGAATAGTGAGGCAGCCTGGTATGGACAGGCCCAAAATGGCCGTATCGATACCGACTGACAATCAGATCTGCTACTTCCCTACGCTGGTATGATCCAGATCAAGTTCCAAGGGTCGTGACGCATATGCTTATGAATGCGCCAGCATCTCAGTCCGAAGACTCCCCTAGCAGCAAATTGGCTTTATTCTATTGGTGAGCAACCGATGTGCATGAAATAGTGTTTGTATATAGATACGTGTTAAATCTTCACCCTCAGAGTATACATCATGGACATCTATTTGTGAAGGAGCATAAAAAATCTTGTATTCCAAAGAGAGCGATCCGTCGTAGGTGCTGGGCTTGCCCCAGCTTTGCCGCGAAGCGGCCCCGTACCCGGACGCACGTTTACCGGGAAAGGTGTCATTCCAGATGAGACGTACGCGCCCGAGTGGGCCGGGTCCGGAAGCGCCCGCGAGGGGCGCACCTACGACGATGGCGACGATTGCGGCTTGATGCCACGGGCGGTGAGGATATGCCATACGCCCTGAAAGTTTTCTTGGACCATGTCTACATGCATCTGGTTAAGCAGGTCCTGGAACTCCTCTTCGGTTGTTAATCCGGCCTTCAGTGCCAACGGCTGCAGGGTATCAAAGGTGGCAATATAATTTTCATACTGCTTCTGGTGTAATTCGGTACCACATGAAAAATCAATGGCCCAGGGAAAGAGCTTCACCTGCTCAAAACCGGCGGCGGTAAAGAGTCCTTTGAGGACGGGTGTCATACCCATACTATGGAAGTTAGGTGAAAAGCCATATCCCATCTTGCCCAGAGTCTGATATACATAGCTTAACAGCGTCTCCACGGCCAGACTATTAGTGAGCCCCATGGTGTCAATCTCAGTGACGCGAATAATGCCGCCGGGCCGTAAGATATGATATAGCTTTTTCAACACCGGGACCCAGGCGTCGCGAAAGAGAAATGCCGTTGCGAAGCGGATATTGACCAGGTCAAATTCGCCCTCGGCGAAATTGAGGTCCGATAGAACATTGCCATGCACAAAACAGACGTTCTGGCGCTGCTGAACGTTTGCCCGCGCCCGAGCATAAGCCAGCAATGGTTCACTCACATCGAGCCCCACGACTTCGCACTCAGGATAGCGATAAGCGACGTCCAATACCCAACCACCGGAGCCACATCCAACATCGAGAATATGCTGAATATCATCCGGGATATCCCCCTCCGGAAAGGTTCCCCCCATTCCTTTAGTTACCAGTTGATCTTGCTCCATAATCCTGGTCATTTCCAAAGCATCCTCAGGATCAGCCGCATACGTATCTTCGCGAGCCATGACTCCCTCCATCTAAAAAAACACATCTTTCCTATCAAAAAATGCTTCAAAAAGGGAATATATATAGTAATATACTTTTATAGACAGAGAAGCGCAACAGGCGAGGAGAAAAATATTATTAAGATTGTGTCTTACTTTTGTCATAGCGGCGGGACGTGAGTGCCCCGGCATGCTCGCCCAAACCCCGGCAGGAGGGGCGCCCCGCCTCTCCTGCACCTCCCCGCTTTATATCAGCTTTATTTGTTAAACATCATAGGCCCGAACCTACTTTAGAATCAAACTTTGCAAAAAAAGAGCCAGGTTGTTTTAAACAACCTGGCTCCCACATACATTACGGATAGTTTCTTTTGATGATGAGGCTTACGCCGCGAGCCTGTCGGCCAGTTGGACGACGATCTTGCCATCTTGCATGGCTAGTTGAGCCTGCTGCCCACTGGCGACGGTGCCATCGAGGATGGCGTCGGCCAGCGCGTCGTCGACGTAGCTCTGGATCGCACGGCGTAGCGGACGCGCACCGTACTCCTCGTCGAAGCCCACCTGTAGCAGGTAGTCGCGCACCTCGTCGCTCACGCTCAGCTCGATCTGCTGCTCGGCCAGACGGCCGCGCACCTGCTCCAACATCAGGTCCACGATCTGGTAGAGCTCCTGGCGTCCCAGGCTGTGGAAGACCACAATCTGGTCGATGCGGTTGATGAACTCCGGCCGGAACGCTCGCTTTAAGCCCTCCATCGCCTTGGAGCGCATCACCTCATGCTGCTCGTTTTTGGCTTCCTCGCCCTTGCGGGTGTTGAAACCCATGTTCACCGCGCGCTTGAGATCCGCGCTGCCCGCGTTACTGGTCATGATCACCACCGTGTTCTTGAAATCCACGGTCCGACCTTGGCCATCGGTCAGCCGACCATCGTCGAGGATCTGCAACAGCGAGTTGAAAACCTCGGGATGCGCCTTCTCGATCTCGTCGAGCAGGATCACGCTGTAGGGACGGCGCCGCACCTGCTCGGTGAGCTGTCCCCCATCCTCGTGTCCCACATATCCCGGAGGGCTGCCGAACAAGCGAGAGACAGTATGCGGCTCCATGTACTCCGACATATCCAGCCGGATCATGTGGTCCTCACCACCGAACAGTTCAGCCGACAAGGCTTTGGCCAGTTCGGTCTTCCCAACACCGGTAGGTCCTAAGAACAGGAACGACCCGATGGGGCGTTTGGGATCTTTGAGTCCGGCCCGCGAACGACGGATGGAACGGGCCACCGCGCTGATCGCTTCGTCCTGACCAATCACGCGCTGGCGCAGGTCGCTTTCCAGCGTCAGCAGGTTCTTGCGCTCACTCTCCAGCATCTGCGTCACCGGCACCCCGGTCCACAGCTCTACCACCTGCGCGATCTGCTCCGGCGTCACCAGCAAGGATACGGTCGCACCCGACTGGGAGCGGGCCTTCTCCAGCTTCTCAAGCGTCACCAGTTCTTGCTGGCGCAGTTGCGCGGCCTTCTCATAGTTCTCGGCCTCGGCGGCGGCCTCTTTCTGCGCCTGGATGTCAGCCAGTTCTTTCTCCAGGATCGAAGGACTGACCAGGCCTTTTTCGGTCGCCTCCAGCACCAGGGCTGAGCCCGCCTCGTCCATCACGTCGATGGCTTTGTCGGGCAGGAAACGATCGTTGATGTAGCGATCCGACAGCTTGACGGCCGCCTCGATCGCCTCGTCGGTGATGCTCACATTGTGGTGCGCCTCATAGTTGGGCCGCAGCAACTTCAGCATCTCGATAGCTTCCTCGACCGAGGGCTCATCAACCTTGACCGGCTGGAAGCGGCGCTCCAACGCGGCGTCCTTCTCGATATGTTTGCGGTACTCATCCAGCGTGGTGGCGCCGATACAGCGCAGCTCACCACGGGCCAGTGCCGGCTTGATCATGTCAGCAGCGCCGACCGAACCCTCGGCGGCACCCGCTCCGACGACGGTGTGCAGCTCGTCGATGAAGAGGATGATCTCGGGCGCGTTGCGCAGCTCCTCCAGGATCGATTTGATGCGCTGCTCAAACTGACCACGGAACGAGGCACCGGCGACCATACCACCGATATTCAACGAGATGATGCGTTTGCCCTGTAGATTGGCGGGGACATCACCGCTAACGATCTTGCGGGCCAGTCCCTCAACGATGGCCGTCTTACCGACACCCGGCTCACCGATCAGGACCGGATTGTTCTTCTGACGACGGCCCAGAATGGTGATCATGCGGCGCAGTTCGCGCTCACGGCCGGCGGCCGGATCAAGCTTGCCTTCCGCGGCCTCGCCCGTCAGGTCGCGACCATACTGATCAAGGGTCGGAGTCTTACTCTGTCTGGCAGACTTCTCAGCGGTCGCGGTATTTCTACCGTTGCCACGGGGGGCGGAATTGAAAAAGTTTGTGTTGTTGTTGGCAGCAAAACCAAAGGGAGCACCGGCGTATTCAGAATCGTCACCGAGGCCACCCATCTGATTCAGCGAGTCCATAAGTTCTTCTACACAGGACTGGCAGAGGAAGTGGGCTTCACGTTTACCGTTGACCATTGCTTCAACGCGGACCTGGGCAGGATTCTTCTGACAGCGTTCACACTTCATTATCAGGTATGCTCCTCACTATATATTTCGATGGAGTCGCGCTTCCTCAACCAGTACCTGGGATAAAGCGCGATCTCCGCGGAATCTTTCTATGCTAACAAATGATTGGCGAGACCAATGAATGCAACCGGGGCCTCCATTTCTAGCACTCGCACTTCGTATTTGTTTATTCATATATGATAACAGTATGGCGGGCCTGCTTATTCCCGCATTTAGCACTCTCTTTTTAAGATTGCTAATTACTGATAATAACAGGAGGATGGAGATACTTATTCCCTCCATCCTCGCTTTTAAAGAGCTCGCTGTTTATGTTGTACGCGCCTGCCGCCGATTTAGATGTAGCACATGCAACGATTCCGTAAGAACGTGTTTACTTTTGTCATCGTGGGGGTATCTGCTCGTCCCCGCACACGCGCCCGCTACGCGGCCGCACTGGTTTTGTGTGTTGGTGCACAGGGGCGCGAAAGCGCCCCTGTGCACCAACACACCATGGACTTGTGAGCCACGCAGTGGGGGCGTATGACATCAGGATGCAGGCAACCAGCAATGGTCGCCTGCATCCTGATGTCATACAATTTACAGCTTACTGGTCTCCCTCGAAACCGGATAGGTTAATACCCAGTTCCGGCATGACATCGTTTGAGGTGTCTTCAACGAATTGGATCTTTTGCTCGTCTTCGTTGAGCACCTCGACGTTAATGCCCAGGCTCTGCAATTCTTTTATGAGCACTTTGAAGGATTCTGGAACGCCCGGCTCCATGATGTTTTCACCCTTCACAATGGCCTCGTAGGTTTTGACACGGCCGACTACGTCGTCGGATTTGACGGTCAGGATCTCCTGCAAGATGTGCGCCGCGCCATAGGCTTCCAGCGCCCACACTTCCATTTCACCGAACCGCTGTCCACCGAACTGCGCCTTTCCACCCAGCGGCTGCTGCGTGATCAAGCTGTAGGGGCCGGTCGAACGGGCGTGCACTTTATCTTCTACCAGGTGGGACAGCTTCAACATGTAGTTGTAGCCAACCGTGATGGGATGGTCAAACGGCTCACCGGTGCGTCCATCATAGAGCTGGACCTTGCCGGTTTCGGGCAACCCGGCCCGACGCAAGAATTCTTCGATGTCATCTTCGGTGGCACCGTCGAAGACAGGCGTGGCGATCTTAAAGCCCAGCGCTTCCGCCGCCCAGCCCAGGTGGGTCTCCATGATCTGACCGATATTCATACGGTGCGGGACACCCAGCGGGTTCAGGATGATGTCGACCGGGGTGCCATCCGGCAGGAACGGCATGTCCTCGATCGGCAGCACGCGCGAGATCACGCCCTTGTTGCCGTGGCGACCGGCCATCTTGTCGCCCGCGCCGATCTTGCGCTTCTGCGCGATACTGACACGCACCAGCTGGTTGACGCCTGGAGGTAGCTCATCGCCGGCCTCGCGTGAGAAGACCTTGACTTCGACGATCTTGCCGCGCTCACCATGGGGCACGCGCAGCGAGGTATCTTTGACTTCACGCGCCTTTTCACCGAAGATGGCGCGCAGCAGCTTCTCTTCCGCCGTCAGCTCGGTCTCGCCCTTGGGCGTAATCTTGCCGACCAGGATATCCTGCGGTCCCACTTCGGCCCCGACATAGATAATGCCGCGCTCATCCAGGTTGCGCAGGCCTTCTTCACCCACATTCGGAATGTCACGCGTAATCTCTTCGGGTCCCAGTTTGGTGTCGCGGGCATCAAGCTCATACTTCTCAATGTGGATCGAGGTAAAGAGATCCTCGTGCACGATGCGCTCACTGATCAGGATGGCGTCCTCGAAGTTGCCGCCCTCCCAACTCATAAAGGCCACCAGGATGTTCTGGCCTAACGCCAGTTCCCCGTCCTGCGTCGAGGTATTGTCCGCGAGCACCTGGCCCGCTGTGACATAGTCGCCTTTTTTCACAATCGGTCGCTGGTTAATACAGGTGCCAGCATTGGAGCGCACAAACTTACGCAGGCGATAGATGTGCAGTTCACCCTGCTCATCGATGACTTCGATACGACGCGCGGTGGAAGAAACAACTTCACCACTCGTCTGGCTGACAATGACCTGGCCGGAGTCGACAGCGATCTGGCGCTCAATGCCGGTCCCACAAATGGGAGACTGCGGACGCAGCAACGGCACCGCCTGACGCTGCATGTTAGCGCCCATCAGCGCGCGGTTGACGTCGTCATGCTCCAGGAAGGGGATCAGGGCGGTGGCCACGGAAACCGTCTGGCGCGGTGAGACGTCCATGTAGTCGATGTTGTCGGAGTTCTCCATGAAGAACTCACCCTGATAGCGCGCCAGGACGCGGTCCTCTTCAAACTCATCGTTGTCGGAGAGCTTAGCGTTGGCCTGCGCGATCCAGAAGTTCTCTTCGTCATCGGCGGTATGGTAATCTACCACGTCGGTCACGAAGGGCTTCACGCGGACCTGCGCCTCACCCAGCAGGGACGACAGCTTCTGGAATAAGGCGTCGTCGATACGCACCCGCTCACGCGCCGGGATCAGGACGGTGCCATCCGTGTCGGTGACGGCGTCGCGCTCGCGTCCAAAGATGCCTCGGAACTCACGTCCGATCAGGTTGGGATCGTTGGCCTTCAGCCGTTTGTAGACCTTGCGGTAGGGCGTCTCGATGAACCCATACGGGTTGATCTGCGCATAGGTCGCCAGGTTACCAATCAGACCGATGTTGGGACCTTCAGGCGTCTCAATCGGACAGATACGGCCATAGTGGGATTCGTGGACGTCGCGAACGTCAAAGCCGGCGCGATCACGCGAGAGACCACCAGGACCCAGCGCCGAGAGGCGACGCTTGACACCGACCTCCGCCAGGGCGTTGGTCTGCTCCATGAACTGTGAGAGCTGGCTGCCACCAAAGAACTCTTTCATCGCCGCCACCACCGGGCGGATGTTGATGAGGGCGTTCGGGGTGGCCTGTCCCGGCTCCTGAATGCTCATGCGCTCTTTGACGACGCGCTCCATACGCAGCAGACCCACGCGGAACTGCGTCTGGATCAGTTCACCCACGCAGCGCACACGGCGGTTGCCCAGATGGTCGATATCATCCTTGCGGCCACGACCATTATTCAGGGAGACCAGGCGCCGAATGATGTTGACCAGGTCGTCCTGCGTCAGGATACGCTGGCTCTGCGGAATGGCCAGGTCCAGCTTGCGATTGAGCTTGTAACGACCGACAGCGCCCAGGTCATAGCGGCGTGGACTAAAGAAGAGATTTTTGGCCAGCGAACGCGCATTATCTAAGGTGGCGGGATCACCAGGGCGCAGCTTCTTGTAGAGCTCAAGCAGCGCTTCGTCCTCTTTCTTCACCGGATCGCGGTCCAGCGTGGCCTGAATGTAGCGCACCACGGGATCGTTATCGACGCCGGCGAAGGCGTCCAGAATGCCCTGATCGGTCGATAAATCTAAATCTTCGGCATGCCACTGATCTTTGGCCAGGCTGGAAATGGCCCGCAACAGGGTAGTCACCGGAATCTTACGTTTGCGGTCAATCTTGACGGTTAAGAGATTTTTATTGCTGGTCTCGAACTCCAGCCAGGCGCCGCGGCCTGGAATCAGCTTGGCCGAGAAGAGCCTGCGGCCCGTAGTGGCATCCTCATCGGCGGTATAGTAGACGCCGGCGGAGCGCACCAGCTGGCTGACCACCACGCGCTCGGTGCCGTTGATAATAAACGTACCATTCGTCGTCATCAAGGGGAAATCACCCATGAAGACATCTTTCTCGATGATCTCACCCGTCTCTTTGTTCACCAACCGCGCCTTCACCGTCAGAGGAGCCGCGTACGTCGCATCGCGATCGCGGCACTCGTCTTCGCCGTATTTGGGTGTGCCAAACGGTTCCGGAGGCACAATAAATTCTAAGCTCAGGTTTTTGCCGGTGAAGTCTTCGATCGGCGAGATCTCCTCGAAAAGCTCGCGCAGGCCCTCCTTCTTAAACCATTCAAAAGAGTCGAGCTGGATCTGAATCAGCCCTGGCATCGGCCGTATGTCTGGAATACGCGCAAAGGAGACGCGTTCCGGTGCTAGCACCGGTTTCTTGCTTACCGCCATGATATCTCTTGCCCTTTCATCGCTAGGACGTTCTTCTACACGACGAGGATCTGGCACACGCTTCATCATGCGTGTGCTTTTTGAGCACACACGAGAGGTGTCTTTTTCCAAAGAATGTGTTTGGTTCTTGTCGTGTAGGGGCACATCGGCGCCCCCACACGCGCGTCCGCTGCGCGGCCGCACTTATTTTTTGTGTTGGTGCATCGGGGGCGCATCGGCGCCCCCGATGCACCAACACAAAACTGACATGTGAGCACCTGCGAGGCTCACGAGTCCATGGTGTGTTGGTGCTAGTAGGGGCGCGAAAGCGCACCCGATGCACCAACACAAAACTGACATGTGAGCACCTGCGAGGCTCACGAGTCCATGGTGTATTAGTGCTAGTAGGGGCGCTTTCGCGCACCCAATGCATCAACACAAAACTGACATGTGAGCACCTGAGGGGCTCAAGAGTCCATTGTGTGTTGGTGCTAGTAGGGGCGCTTTCGCGCACCCGATGCATCAACACAAAACTGACATGTGAGCACCTGCGAGGCTCACGAGTCCATGGTGTGTTGGTGCTAGTAGGGGCGCGAAAGCGCACCCGATGCATCAATACAAAACTGGCATGTGAGCACCTGAGGGGCTCACGAGTCCATGGTGTATTAGTGCTAGTAGGGGCGTGAAAGCGCCCCTACTAGCACTAATACACAAAAACAGGCGGCCGCGTAGCGGACGCGCGTGCGGGGGCGCCGATGTGCCCCCAGGGTAACGAGAGTAAGACACATTCGAGAAAAGATATCACCGTGGGTGCGAAAGACGCGCGTCGTTTCTACCAGAGTATAGAGGAAAGAAGGCAAAAAAAAATCGTCCAAAAAGGCAGTGTGCTGTTGGACGGAAGGTGCTATAATAATAATGGGAAAAGATAAGTTTATTTTCGTGCCTGGAGAACGGCTGCGTTCCTTGCTGGGGTGCTATAGATCTGAACAGACCCGGCGCAGCACACATCTTTCCCTTAAATAGAATATAAAACAAAAGAAAAGGCGGGCGAGATCTTGAATGATCTCGCCCGCCTTAAGCTAAGGGGAATCGTAGCTTTATGTTATGCCGCGAGCCTGTCGGCCAGTTGGACGACGATCTTGCCGTCTTCCATCGCTAGTTGAGCCTGCTGGCCGCTGGCGACGGTGCCATCGAGGATGGCGTCGGCTAGCGCGTCGTCAACGTAGCTCTGGATCGCACGGCGTAGCGGACGCGCACCGTACTCCTCGTCGAAGCCCACCTGTAGCAGGTAGTCGCGCACCTCGTCGCTCACACTCAGCTCGATCTGCTGCTCGGCCAGACGACCGCGCACCTGCTCCAGCATCAGGTCGACGATCTGGTAGAGCTCCTGACGTCCCAGGCTGTGGAAAACCACAATCTGGTCGATGCGGTTGATGAACTCCGGTCGGAACGCTCGCTTCAAGCCCTCCATCGCCTTGGAGCGCATCACCTCGTGCTGCTCGTCCTTTGCCTCATCACCTTTGCGGGTGTTGAAGCCCATGTTCACCGCCCGCTTGAGATCTGAGCTGCCCGCGTTACTGGTCATGATCACCACCGTGTTCTTGAAGTCCACGGTCCGACCCTGGCCATCGGTCAGCCGACCATCGTCGAGGATCTGCAACAGCGAGTTGAAGACCTCGGGATGCGCCTTCTCGATCTCGTCGAGCAGGATCACGCTATAGGGACGGCGCCGCACCTGCTCGGTGAGCTGTCCCCCATCCTCGTGTCCCACGTACCCCGGAGGGCTCCCGAACAAGCGAGAGACAGTATGCGGCTCCATGTACTCCGACATATCCAGCCGGATCATGTGGTCCTCACCGCCGAACAGTTCGGCCGAGAGCGCTTTGGCCAGTTCGGTCTTCCCAACCCCGGTAGGTCCCAGGAACAGGAACGACCCGATGGGGCGTTTGGGATCTTTGAGTCCGGCCCGCGAACGACGGATGGAACGGGCCACCGCGCTGATCGCTTCGTCCTGACCAATCACGCGCTGGCGCAGGTCGCTTTCCAGCGTCAGCAGGTTCTTGCGCTCACTCTCCAGCATCTGTGTCACCGGCACCCCGGTCCACAGCTCTACCACCTGCGCGATCTGCTCCGGTGTCACCAGGAGTGACATGCTGGTGTCAGCCTCGGAACGTGCCTTCTCCAGTTTCTGCAGGGTCAGTAGCTCCTGTTGGCGCAGACGCGCGGCCTTCTCATAATCCTCGGCCTCGGCGGCGGCCTCTTTCTGCGCCTGGATGTCGGCCAGCTCTTTCTCCAGGATCGAAGGACTGACCAGGCCTTTCTCAGTCGCCTCCAGCACCAGGGCTGAGCCCGCCTCGTCCATCACGTCGATGGCTTTGTCGGGCAGGAAGCGATCGTTGATGTAGCGATCCGACAGCTTGACGGCCGCCTCGATCGCCTCGTCGGTGATGCTCACATTGTGGTGCGCCTCATAGTTGGGCCGCAGCAACTTCAGCATCTCGATAGCTTCCTCGACCGAGGGCTCATCAACCTTGACCGGCTGGAAGCGGCGCTCCAACGCGGCGTCCTTCTCAATATGTTTGCGGTACTCATCCAGCGTGGTGGCGCCGATACAGCGCAGCTCACCACGGGCCAGTGCCGGCTTGATCATGTCAGCAGCGCCGACCGAACCCTCGGCGGCACCCGCTCCGACGACGGTATGCAGCTCATCGATGAAGAGGATGATCTCGGGCGCGTTGCGCAGCTCCTCCAGGATCGATTTGATGCGCTGCTCAAACTGACCACGGAACGAGGCACCGGCGACCATACCACCGATATTCAACGAGATGATGCGTTTGCCCTGTAGATTGGCGGGGACATCACCGCTAACGATCTTGCGGGCCAGTCCCTCAACGATGGCCGTCTTACCGACACCCGGCTCACCGATCAGGACCGGATTGTTCTTCTGACGACGGCCCAGAACGGTGATCATGCGGCGCAGTTCGCGCTCGCGGCCGGCGGCTGGATCAAGTTTGCCTTCCGCGGCCTCGCCCGTCAGGTCGCGGCCATATTTATCCAAAGTTGGGGTTTTGCTCTGGGTCTCCTGGCGCTCAGCAGTAGCAGTACTGGTACGAGCGCTGGCCGCAGAGGAATTTGCATTATTGTTGCCTGTAAAGCCGAAGGGAGCACCAGAGGTTTCCGGGCCATCAAAACCCGAAGCCTGTTCCATCACACTCATCAGTTCATTGACACAGGACTGACAGAGGAAATGGGACTCACGACGACCATTCACCAACTGATCAACGCGGACCTGAGCGGGGTTTTTCTGGCAGCGTTCACATTTCATTATAGGTATGCTCCTACTCTAATCATTTATTTGAAGCCGGGAATCTACTTCTTGCAGAATCCCTTCAGGGAGTTTTCTTGTTTTGCTTAGCGGCGCGGGAGAATGCTAGCACTCTCGACCGTTCACTGCTAATCACTTATATAAACGATGGTCCGGGTCTTTTTATTCCCGGGGTTAGCACTCTTTCTGAAGGATTGCTATTCGTCTATATAAACGCACACATGAAGCGGTTTATTCCCATATTTAGCAGTTCCAATTCACGAGTGCTAATACGGTAATTATAAACGGGCTTTTTCGCAAATATCAAATTAGAGGTTTAAAAGTAGGACGGGTTAGCTATTCAGGGTATCTTGCCTCTCGCCTTTCACGCCCCGACACAGCACGACCAGCATATCAGGGGTCACAACTTTGCTATAGCTGGTATACTGGCTGACCAGGCGCTGGCGAGCCTGCTCGTTCAGTTGAAGCGCGCGATAGGTATGATCTCCCCTGTAAACATAGCCCTCGCGTATCAAGAGGTGGCGGGCCCGCTCATTACGATGGTGGATCCAGGCCACGATGCGCATAGGCTCTCCACTGGAATGCTGTTGCGTCCACCACTGGGCAAAGTGCAGCAGCCAGGTACCGATCCCCCGACCCGTATAGTCGGGATGTACGCCGGACACATGGCGAATTCTTACGCAGCGATCGGTATGCTCGGCATTCCTGAACATCATCCCCACATCGATGTAGCCAACGATGCTCTCGTCAGGCGCCACCACCACCTGGGTGTCATGGACCAGATCCAGGGTACGCCAGAACGCCAGCGTGGCCGCCACCGTACGCTCGGAGTCCTCCTCAGCCAGCGAGAGGTTCGCGGCCTGCTCGGGCTCTTCCTCACAGGCGATCGCGGTCAGCAGGTTGACCACCGATTCAGCATCAGCCAATCGAGCCGGTCGCACCACAAAATCGCGGAGGAGCGCAATATTCATGTGCATCCTTACATCCTTTCGTTTATTACCTGTATACTTGTAAAGACGTCAGTTAAATCGAAGCAGATGCACCTTGCTAAGAAAGATGGGACATTTCTATGACAGAAACATCAAAAAACAACCGTTACGCAGCGAAAAGCATGCCAGAAGTTCTCTATACAAACGCGAAAGGCATACCACTATATCTCAATATTATCCAGCCTGATCCCCTACCGCTAGAGCCGATGCCGGTAGTTGTCTACATCCATGGCGGTGGATGGGAAGCGGGCGACCACATGGGCAGCGAAAACGTCGAGATGGCCGAGCAGGGCTTCTTCACCGTCAACGTGCAGTACCGTCTGAGCGGGCAGGATACGTTCCCGGCCCAGTTGCAGGACGTAAAGACCGCTATCCGCTGGCTGCGCGCTAACGCCACCCGCTATCATATCGATCCCGAACACATCGGCGTCTGGGGACACTCGGCCGGCGGCCACCTTGCCGCCATGGTAGGCACCACGGCAGGGATACCCGAGCTAGAGGGTTCCGAGGCCGCGTCCGCCTATCCCAGCAGCGTACAGGCCGTGGTGGACCTGAGCGGGCCCAGTGACCTGCTGACCATGGGCGGCACGCACGATGAGCCTGATTCACCCGAGGCACGCCTGGTCGGCGCACCACTACAGGAAAACAAGGAGCTGGCACGACGTGCCAATCCAATTACGTATATCCGTACTGACAAGCTGCCTCCTTTCCTCATTATACATGGGACAAACGATACCGTCGTGCCTTTTAACCAGGGCGAGGCACTCTATGCCGCCCTCAGGCAGGCACAGGCCGATGTCACCCTGCACCCCATTGAAGGTGAGGATCACGTCTTCTCCAGGCGCTCCCAGAGCTGGCCGGAGATCTATCGGCTAACCATCAACTTCTTCAACAAGCATCTCAGGGGTGAACGCGACCGCAAATAACCTGTAGCCAATAAAAACATCCGTGCGTGTATAAGGAACATGGTATATAGTAATGATAGAGTGATCTTCCTACCAGCTCTATGCTTAAAACATTAGAGCGGGAACCATGCAGGAAGAATAGAAGTCGCCCTTAACCACCATCTTTATTTACAAAATGGAAAGGAACGCATAGTGAGCACACGCGATTTAGGCAAGCATGTCGTGGAATTGCACGAAGAGGGAATGCTCGCCATCACAGGTGAAGGAACGCGCCTCATGCTTTCCCCACACGAGGCTATTGACTTTCTCAACTGGCTCAACCAGCACAAGAAAACGCTCGAAGTCGCGGTCAGAGCACATCCCACGACGGGAGCACCTGAACTGTTACAGGAAGAAACCACAGAGCCGATAACAGATGATGACCCGGAATATCCAGTAGACGAGCCATAATATCCATTCATGTTTCTGCGAAAAATATTCAAATAGGCTACAATGATAGAAGAACATTGTGGAGAAGAGTTCTTGATCCCTTCGCTCGTATGCATCACGAAGGAGGGATAGGGACTTTTCTCGCTTATCTATGCATCAAAGGAGCTTCGGCATGACGCCTACAAACAAATCGACCAGTCCTCTTCGCCTCTCGGTCTCCACCTGGAGCCTGCATCGCGCGCTAGGGGACTATTCCGTTTACGGCCCCGACGCTGAAAACCCTCTGACAGGAGCTGCAGATAAACGCGGAGAGATCACTCTGCTAGAGCTACCGGCCCGACTGGCGACGTTTGGTATTTCAACCCTGGAGATCTGTCATTTTCACCTGCCCAGCCTGGATAGCGGCTATCTCCAAGAGTTGCGTGCCACGCTGGAGCATGAGAAGATCGAACTGTTCTCGCTGTTGATCGACTCAGGCGACATCACACATCCCGAGCACGGCGAACGCGACCAGTCCTGGATCAACTCATGGATCCAGGTCGCGGGTCAACTCGGCGCCAAAAGGTCGCGCGTGATCGCCGGCAAATCAGCGCCGACAGCCGAAAATCTGCAGACCAGCGTCCGGCGACTGCGCGATCTGGCCGAGACCGCCGAAGCCAATGGTGTACGCCTGATGACCGAAAACTGGTTTGGCCTGCTCTCACAGCCAGACGCCATCCACACCGTCTTCGAGCAATTAAATGGACGGCTCGGACTCTGCTTCGACTTCGGCAACTGGTCGGGCCCCACCAAATATGAGGCCCTGACCGCCATCGCTCCCTACGCGGAATCCTGCCACACCAAGGCCCACTTCTCAGAAAATGATGAATTGGATAAGGAAGACTACGTACGCTGCCTCGACATCACGCGCGAGGCCGGATTCTCGGGTCCCTATACCCTCATCTACGACGGGCCCAATCCCGACGAATGGAATGGCCTGAGCCGCGAACGCCAGATCGTCACACCATACATCCACGCGTAAAAAACGCATCCCGCCACGTCGTATGCCGGGGTACAGCCCCCATAGGCGTTAACTTAAGGGGTGCAGGGTCCTCCCTGCCGGGGTGTGGGGTGTCCCCACACCCCGGCAGGAGGGCTAGCCGCCCTCCTGCACCTCCCGCTTGGGGAGTACCGAGGGGCAGCCCTCGGCTTAAGTTAACGCCTATGGGGTATAGCCCCGCGCATACGACGGCGAACCTCAACGCAGTGAGCAGCAGCGTCATCATATTTGGGAGCGTTAATCGTGCTCAAATACCGGGATGGTAGAGGCCAAGGGCGTTTTCGGAGAAGACGCGCCGGGCGAGAGATTCACCGAGGGCTTCTATGACGAGTTCGACGTCGCTATCCTGAAAGGGACGTGGAGCACGAGGACAGGGCAGGTCAGTGGCGAACACGAGGGCACCGGGATTAACGGTAGAGATGGCCTTCAGCGCCTGGGGAACGTCGAAATCGACGCGTCCGAAACCGGTGGCTTTGACGTAGGCACCTTGCTCAACCAGACGCAGCAGATCAGTAAATCCTGCCTGCGAGAGGCCGAGATGGTCGATGCAGACGCGTGGCAGCGATGTCAGCAGAGGGGCCAGTTCAGTTAGGTACGTTGAGTCGATGTAGAGCTCGGCATGCCAGCCAGCCAGGTCATAGACGCGCCGGGCCAGCGTCTCCAGCTTTTCTAATACCTCAGTCCCTCCGCGCCTGAAATTAAAGCGTACTGCCCGCACACCCGCGGCATGCAAGCGCAGTATCTCCTGATCAGGAACAGTGACTGGCAACTGAGTTACGCCAACGAAGCCAGGACCCAAACGTTCAAGCGCATCGAGCAGATAGGTCTGGTCCTCCGCCTGGAACGATCCCGAGACGACCGCGCCCCCGATGATATGAAATGGCGCGGTGCGGGCACGGTAATCCTCAACGGTAAAAGGATCAGGTAGATAGCCTTGATTAGCAACCAGGGGAAAGCGGGGATCAACAATGTGCATATGGCTATCAAAGATGGGAAATTGAGCGAGTTTGTGCACTATCAATTCGTCCATACATCCTCTTTCTTCATTGTATGTTATATCGTAGGTGCCTGGGCATGTCCCAATACTCTTAACATAAGAACATGCCCGAATAGAAAGATAAGCAGTACATGCGGGGCTTGCCCCCGCTTGATTGCTCGTCGCTCGAAAAAGCAATACGCGTAATGCGATGCAGCGCATGCAACCATTCCTAATCGCTCTGAAGGAGCCTTTCCTTTTGGGAAGCAAGCGGGGGCAAGCCCCGCACGTACTCTCATCTCTTTTCTTGTTACCTGCGCTAAAGTTGAAAGGCCGTATCACCGCCTCGCCCTCCTTCAACGTGCAGGGGAAAGCATAGATGCGAGCCTCAGCCTCAACTGATGATCAAGAAGTGATGTTGCCCACTTAGGGCTCATCCATGGCGAGAGGATCGGCAGAATAGCGCTCAGGATAGCGGGCATATGTGTAGATGACGTCCGCTTCAACACGCAAGTAGGCTCCATCTCCCCACTCCCGCGGGCTCCCCTGTTGGATTGCGCGCTGTATTTGCTCGATCACAGCAAATTCAGGATGAGTGGGGATGAGAATGCGAGCATGTCCGTGAACAATGATAGCAAGGCTATTCTCCGCGAAATGAGTTAAACTGACAGCAGACTGTCTCTTGATGTGCTTGACACGCAGTGCTGACATGGTGGTGGGAAGGTAAAAGTGGCCACGATAGAACAACGAGCCAATGGGAGCAACACGTGGCTCCCCGCGAGACGTAGCTGTCGCAAAGGCGATGTATGTGAAGCCCTGCAAATAGCGGACGAGTTGGGCTGCTGAGAGCGAGTGATCGGGCATCTGAAACGAATGACGAAGGAAACTGCCAGCTTGCTCAAAACTCTGATCAAGGATGATTTGAAGGTGTTGGAGATCTTCAGGAGTTTCTTTCATAGATACTATCCATTCTCTTCTCTCTGGAAAATTGTATCTCTTTCTTCATCATTGTACCATGTAGTTGCCCGTGATCCTCTGAAAGAAGACCAGCGAGCAAGAGACAAAAATCGAGGAGCTTTTCTATCAACTCATTGCGCATGCTATGGACAAGGAAAGGGTAGATATTGAGATAGGCGATGTTTCATCGCAAGGATGGTACCACCCTCACGCAAGAATAAGCCAGAATGAAGCATCCCGGATTTTCGGGAATCCGGGATGCTTCATGTCTCATCCGAACCAGCAGACGATGGTTTCTCCGGTCAGGATGTCGGATTGGGTGCTGGCGAGGAAGAGGACGATTTTGGCCATGTCTTCGGGCTGAGCAATGCGCTGCAGACGCGAGAGCCCTTCTTCGCTGCCGACGCTGCGGGTGGCAAGAAAGCGTCCGGTGTAGGTGGGCGCGGGCGAGAGGCAGTTGACGTTGACGCCGGCGGGACGCAGTTCCTCGGCCAGGCAGCGGGTGTAATGCGAGACGCCCGCTTTGGCGGCGGCGTAGATGAGTCCGGTGCGGGCCGCAACGTGCCCGGCGGCCGAGCCGACGTTGATGATCTTGCCTGAGCCGCGCTCACGCATGTGGGTGCCAACGTACTTACAGGTAAACATGGTCGTCAACAGGTTGCGCTCGACCACCGAGCGGATATCCTCTGGATCGATGTCCAGGGCGTCGTTGGGATCGGGACGTGGGGTGTGTGCGCCGATGTCGCCGCCGGCGTTGTTGACCAGGATATCGATCTGGCCCAGCTTTTCCAGAGCCTGGCGCACAAAGCGCTCGACCTGCGCGGCATCCGTCAGGTCGGCGGTAAAGAAGGCCGCCCGGCGCCCCAGTGACTGTATCTCTTCAACCACGGCCTCGCCCGAAGGGGCCTCACCAAACTCGGAGGCGGCCTGGGCATGAACATCGTGGACGATCACGTCCGCGCCAGCACGGGCCAGGTGCAACGCATAATGACGGCCCAGGCCACGGCTAGAGCCGGTCACCAGGGCAACTTTTCCAGTGAGATCTTCTGCAGCCATGCGTGAAACCTCTTTCCTTGCATCTCTAGAAACACTACCATCCGGTGGCACCTTTGATCAAAGGTGCCCATTTAATATTTCTTGCTGGTGGGAATCTCCAAACAGCGCCTGCAGATATGCCAGGCTGGAGACCAGCTGGCGCTGCTCATAGACGACGATGTCCTCTACGGGCTGACCCAGTTCAAAGGGGGTGCGCCACTCACCGACGGGCCGGGCGTGATGCTGTACGAAGCGCCAGAGCTGCGCGAACTGGGGCGCTGTGCGCGGCGGATATTCCGGCCAGTAGTCATCGGCCAGCACGCGTACATGCCGTCCCTCCAAAGCGCCCAGCTCCACCGCCTTCGTAATCTCATGTCCCGTCCCCGCCAGGATCTCCAGCATAGCCGGGAAGTCGATCACGCCCTGTCCCAGCGGACAGCGCACCAGGCGATAGCCTTCTTCGCTCAGGTAGATCCAGTAGTCTTTGAGGTGCATATGCTTGACGTAGGGGGCGATGCGCCGCGTGAAGTCCAGCGGCTCCTCAGCCGTCGCCAGGGGATTGCCGGTATCAAAAACGATACCAAAACGCTCTGAGTTAATAGTCGTGCAGAGCCAGAGCAGTTCCTCGGAAGCGATATCCTGGTGATTCTCGACCGCCAGGTTGACACCGAGCCGTTCGGCCACCGTGGTCGCCTGCTGGAAACCGGCCAGCACCTGCTGCAGGTAATCCTGCCAGTGGCCGACCATCTCACGCCGATCGCCACCCAGTTTGGCGCCACCCACCAGCGTACGCACCGTCCCGGCGCCCAGGCGCGCACCCAACTCAAGTACCTCGCTCAGATGGTCTGGATCGCAGCCATAGGTGTCCAGTGTAATGGCGAGCTGGCGCTCCTCAGCGTAGCGCCTGAGCGCCTCGATATCAACCCCGTTCAGAAATACAAAAGGCAGTTCAACGCCCTCCAGCCCCAGCGCCTGCGCCTGCTCCATCAACTGCTGGGGACGGATGGTCGGACGGCCTGAAGCGGGGTGTACCCCCATGCTAAAGGTCGTACCATACACAGAAAGTCCAACGCGCATAGCATCCTCGCTTTCATCTCTCACCGCGTCGTTAGCAAAAGTTTACTCGGCCGTCCAGCCACCGTCCACGGTCAATGTGGAGCCGGTCATAAAACTGGAGGCATCGGAGGCCAGGAAGAGGATCGCCCCGCCCAGCTCTTCGGGATCACCCCAACGATGTAGAGCGACATGATTAATAAAAAACTGGTTGGCCTCGGGATTATTCAGCACAGGTTTATTGAGCTCGGTCATGAAAGGTCCGGGGCAGAGCGCGTTGACGGTGATATTGTGGTCGGCCAGTTCCAGGGCCAGCACACGGGTCAGTTGGATAACGCCGCCCTTGCTGGAACAATAGGCGCTACGCTCCGCCAGTCCCACCTGGCCCAGCATCGAGGCCACATTAATGATACGCCCATAGCGCTGCTGCTTCATCACAGGCGCCACCGCTTTAGCGCAGAGGAAAGGGGCCTTTAGATTGGTAGACTGCACGAGGTCCCAGCTCTCCTCGTCGAACGACTCCAGCGGCTTACGAATATTGATGCCAGCATTATTAATCAGGATATCGATGCGGCCCAGATCTTTCACAATCGTATGTACCATCTCCTCAACCTGTCGCGGCTGCGTCACATCCACGGCCAGGCCCAGCGCGCGGCAACTGAAATCTCGTGCCAGTTGCGCCGCGCACTCCTCGGCCCGCGCGCGCTCCCGGCTGGTCACCACTACGTCCGCGCCCGCCTCCGCCAGCGCCTGCGCCATCACCAATCCCAGCCCCCGATTGCCACCGGTCACCAGGGCCACGCGCCCCTGCAGCTTAAACTTCTCTAAATACATAAGCTCTCCTTTCATTACAGTTAAGTCTAATGAGTGAGAATTCTAGTGTCAAGGAAAAAGTGTCTACATTTAAGTGGCAAAAAACAGAAGAGGGGTATGCTGTGGTAGGGTGCGCGCACCCTACCACAGCATACCCCTCTTCTGTTTTTTTATTTATTGTTCGCCAGCCATTTCGGCGACGGCCTCGACCTCGGGGGCGATGACCTCGACGTGTTCGACCTCGCTGGCGACCAGTTGCGCGCGACGGGTACGAATCAGCGAGACGCAGCCCGCGACCAGGCACATGGCGGCTGCGATGTAGAAGGCGATATGCAGGCCATCCACAAAGGGTCCGGAGATCAGATTGGGGAAGAAGCTCTTCCCCAACAGGTGAGCCTGGTTGGCTTTGGGCAGACTGTGCAGAACCGCCGGCGGCAGCATGGTCTGCATGGGATTAAAGCCCAGGAAGGCAGCGAAGAGGGCCGCGACCGGCGGCAGGTGCGCCACACCGTTGGCGACGCTGACCGGCAGACCCGCCTGCGTCAAGCCACTGTACAGGGCTCCAGGCAGCGAAGCGGCCAGTCCGGCCGTCACGATGCTGAAAAACATACCCATACTGATAACGGTGGCCGCGTTCTGGAAAGTGCTACGCATACCGGAACCAGCACCACGAGCGGATGCCGGCACGCTATTCATGATATCGGTCGTATTGGGCGAGGCGAACATGCCCTGTCCAACACCCATCACAAACAGGATAAACGCGAACGGCATGTAGGCAAAGTTAGTAGGCAGCAGGGTCAACAGCACAAAGCCGATCGTCTGCAGGAACATACCGACCGCTGAAAAGATGCGCGCGCCAAAGCGATCAGAGAGCCAGCCGCTCAGCGGTCCCATGATGATAAAGCCGACCATCAATGGCAACATATAGATGCCAGCCCACAGTGGAGTATCCTCAAAGTTGTAGCCGTGCAGCGGCAACCAGATACCCTGCAGCCAGATGATGAGGATAAACTGCAGACCACCACGAGCCAGACCGGATAGAAGACCACTGATATTACCGGTAGTAAAAGCCGGAATTCTGAACAGGGACAACTGGAACATCGGAGCAGCGACATGCATCTCGATCCAGACAAAGGCGACCAGCAGCAGGGCACCAATCACCAGAGCCGCGATCACCATCGGATTGCCCCAACCCATCGCGGATGAACCATATGGCTCGATACCGTAGGTCATGCCGATCAGCAGGATGGTCAGCCCCAGGAAGAACGTGATATTGCCGAACCAGTCGATACCCTGATGCTTCGTGCTCACCGTCGAGGTTTCGCGCAGCTTCAAATACGCCCAGATCGTGCCAAGGATACCAAACGGCACACTGACCAGGAAGACGGCGCGCCAGCTCACCACGGAGAGTAGACCACCAACGATCAGACCCAGGATCGAGCCCAGGATAGCCACCATCTGGTTAATACCCAGCGCCATACCGCGTTGATGGGCCGGGAAGGCATCCGTCAAGATGGCCGTACTGTTCGCCATCAGGAAACCAGCACCCACACCTTGCACCAGGCGGAACAAGATCATCATGATAATGGCACTATCCCCAGAGCCAGGGGTCAGGAACAGTAAAATACTACCAACAGTAAAGATAGCGAAACCGAGATTATAGAGTTTGACGCGTCCATAGATATCACCGATGCGCCCAAAAGTCACCACCAGCGTAGCTGTGATAATCATATATCCCATCAGCATCCACAGCAGGTAATTCGTTTCACCGGGAGCCAGGGGATTGACGCCGACACCTGTAAAGATAGCAGGCAACGAAATCAGAACAATACTAGAGTTGATGGTGGCCATCAACATACCAAGCGTTGTGTTGGACAACGCAATCCATTTGTAATTTGGACCTATCGGACGAGCAGACCTTGGGACCGTTGTTTGAGACATATTGTATCCTTTTTACTCCATACCACTCTGTATCACCCACACCACAGCGTGTCTCCTCCACATTTCATTTTCAGAAGGGAATAATAACGTTCGATATGCTGCTTTTTGGCTGTGAGCCTGATTGACGTCGCGCCGAGAAGAATATATGGTGGCGCGCGCTTTTTGCATACTTATAGTGTACCCTTGAATATTGATAATTTCCAATATATAATTTTCTATATATTCATTCCTTTTTGGCTATGAGAGAGGTAAGCGTCCCATGGCGATGGGAAGTTGAGCGCCTCCGCACGGGCGGCCGCTACGCGGCCGCAAAGGTTTTTTATTGGTGGTGTGGCGGGCGCTGTTCGCGCCCGCCACACCACCAATGTGAGGATGTTTCACCAACGAATGAGGTGATGTTTCACCAACGTGAAACCCCATCGTAGGTGTCGGGCTTGCCCCGACTTTGGAGCGAAGCGACCCCGTCCCCAGGACGCATACGCTCCACCCATATAAGATGCACCAGGAAGTCACACCATGGATTTATTACAATTGCGCTACTTTCAGACGGTGGCGCGGCATGAGCATATGACGAGGGCAGCGGAGGAATTGACGATCGCGCAACCGTCGCTAAGTAAGATGATCGCGCACCTGGAGAAGGAGCTGGGGGTGCCGCTATTCGATCGGCAGGGGCGGCAGATACGCCTGAATAAGTTCGGCCAGATCTTTCTGCGGCGGGTGGAGCGCGCCTTTTTTGAGCTGGATGAGGGGAAGCGCGAGCTGCAGGATATGGCGGGGCTCGAACATGGCTCGATCGGCATTGGTACGGCCAACGTCAATCTGCTGGCTGAGATCTTGAGCGTCTTCTGTGCCCGCTATCCCGCGATCAGCTTCCGCCTCTTTCAACAGCCCAATCTGGCTATGGTCGAGCAGTTGGAGCACGGCGAGATCGATATCTGTCTCGCCTCACCCCCTGTCGAGCGCGCGGGCATCGGCTGGATCGCCCTGATGACCGAAGAGATCTTTTTGATCGTTCCCGGCAACCATCGGCTGGCTGACCGGGAAAGCATTGATCTGAGTGAGGTGGCCAACGACGCCTTCGTGAGCGTCAAGCCAGGCTATGGGCTGCGCGACATCACCGACCGATACTGCCAGCAGGCCGGCTTTACGCCGAAGATCATCTTTGAGGGCGACGAACCCGCCGCCATCCGAGGACTGGTACGCGCGGGCCTGGGCATCACCTTTACCTCGGCCGTCAGCTGGCAAACCATCATTCAGCAGCCGGATCCCTTGTTCAGCGTTCTACGCATCGATAGGCCGATCTGCCAGCGCACCATCGGACTGGCCTGGTCACAAGAACGCTATCTCTCGCTGGCCGCACGCCAGTTCCGCCAGTTCGTCATCGACTACTTCGCCTATAACAGCGAAACACTGGCACACCTGCCCCCATCGATGCAGGCGAAAGCGTCAGCTACATCAGAAGATCATGCCTCCTCATTGAGCATAGAGAGCAATATCCCATCCAACTCTTGAAAAGAAAAATCTGGCTGCTAAAAAGATACAGTCCACGCGTCTCCTTCCTATACAGGCCTTTATAGGCCTTGCTGGTTTCCAGAGAGTACGTAGCCTCAGCTAATATAAGGAGATGATACCTATGGGTGGTAATCAACAGCAAACCTCATGGGCAGTACTTCTCTGCAAGTTCAAGGACGACCAGTCAGAGACTCCAGTGCCCAACTATCAGGAAGTTTGTGAGAGGTTTTTTACAAGGGCAGATGGTAGCTTCAATGCGGTACGATTCTTTTCGGATATGTCTCATAGGAGTGTTGATCTTAGCGGCTCAATGGTCTTTGGGTGGTTCACTTTGGATGTGAATGTAAATGATGTCGTGCCTCCAACTGATCCGCCCCCGCCTGGCTGGACACCAACGAAGAGCCAGAGCGATATGATGGTACTGGCGAAACAGGCGGCTATAAATGCGGGCATTGCACTGGACACGTTCTTTGGAATTGTACTTATTATGAACGTTGCTACTGGCTGGGCCCAGGGTGGACCAACAGGTGTTTTTGCTGATTGGCGTCGTGTCGACGGACGTAATTTTGATGGCAGCCTTGGACCTCGCGCCATTGGTGGAGGTAATGGCACCGAAATCTTCGGCCAGGAAATGGGGCATCGTTACGGTCTGGGGCACTCACGTCGTGACGGCACAACCAACGACTATCAGGATCCCTGGGACATCATGAGCACGGATAGAGCCAACTCGGTGCCAGACCCCGATTATTGCGCACGAGGCCCTGGTCTAAACGCCTGGAATATGCGGGGGCGTGGCTGGCTTGATGAATCGCGCGTCTGGAAACCGCAAAGCCTTGTCTTCGATCAAGTTGTTGAGTTGCGTCCTCTTCATCAACGTGATCTTTCTGGCTGGCTGGCAGCGGAACTGCTGCCCAATGATGGCGATGGCGGTCATGGCCGATACCTCATAGAGTTTCGCCTCAAGGAGGCATGGGACGCCGGTATCCCCCGATCTGCTGTTTTTGTGCACCGATTCCTTTCGGCTACTGAAGATAACGATGGCTGGCCGCACTCTTATATTATGTCTGGCACCAACGGCAATCAGGACCTGGTTGAGGGCGACATCTTTGCTCCCGCCGTGAATGGAGCTCCTCGCGTTGAGGTGCTGAAAATCGATGAGAATAACAAAATAGCGACCGTCCAACTCAGCTTCGCGGCTACACTGAAGGGGCTTCCAGCCATGGCGGCATCCGGCAACAGGACGGTGGCCGTGACTACCACGCCAGACGGCAGGTTGGTCTGGACATCCTGGGAGCTTGGTTCATCAGGCACATGGACCGATGTGAACATCAACGGGCCGAGCAGAGCTACTAATGTTGCGCCAGCTGTGTCTTTCCGAACTACGGAAGGCGGTACGTCGGTGTGGCTGGCTATCAAAGACTCAGGAAACAACCAGATCTACGAAACGCTGCAACAGCCTGGCGGGAACTTTGGAGCCTGGACCCTTATCCCGGGAGTGTCTACGAATGTATCACCAGCGGTAAGCGATGGAAATCTTGCAGTGGGCTACCCGATCATGGCCATCGTCGCAGCTCCACCTGATGATTCTACGTATATCAATGTAGATCTTGTTGACCAACCCATTTCACCTCCTCCACCCGGATATTGGAAAGCAGTCACCCCATCATTGTTTACAACGATGGCACCCGCCTTAACCATCGTTGATCAGGGCCGCTACATGTTCCTCGCCGTTACAGCTATCAATTTTGAGAGCGCTAATAGTCGTATCATAATCAACCAGGGCAACCCTTATACTCCGGATCAACTCGTTGGCTGGAACTCCGCGTCATTCGATAGTAACTTGCCTCCCGCGATGGCGGCGGCAAACAATCGCACCGTTATCGTGGCAGTCGATCCTAGCGGAGCTATCTTCTACGATTGGTGGGATCTAGGAGGCGGACCACATGGATGGGTTCCTATGGGAGACGATGTGAGAACGAAGGTTGCTCCCGCTGTCGCGTTGGTAGATGATGGCAAGTACATGTTTGTGTATGCGCAAGGATTAGATGGCAGGCTCTACCTAAATCAAGCCAACGTCGGGGGAAGCATTATCGGTTGGCGATGATACAGCAATACCAGCCTGGACGCTACCACCGGTGTCATC
The DNA here is from genome assembly GCF_003967515.1 of Dictyobacter aurantiacus. Lineage (GTDB taxonomy): Bacteria > Chloroflexota > Ktedonobacteria > Ktedonobacterales > Ktedonobacteraceae > Dictyobacter > Dictyobacter aurantiacus. Next base: position 753,546 of record NZ_BIFQ01000002.1, read on the forward strand.
AGAACAGATCCCGACAGGTCTACCTGTTAGACACAGGTTTATAGCTCATCAGCCATCTCACGGTCAAACAGCATTGCTTGAGATGGCTGATGAGCGTCCGCCAGCTAATGAAGGAGGATGCTGAACTGGTCAAGGAGGGACGCGGGGGCGCTCCATGACTCCTGGGAACGAGGAACGGTATAGTATTCGCCCTGGATGGCGTCTGGCGTGACGGTCATCTTCAGGTATCCATGCCGATCGTCGCTGAACATGTTTAAGCTGACATCGGGCCGGTCGGGCATAGGATAGGGAAATTCAATCGGGGTAGGAGGATGTTTGATGGCCGGGAGCATGCTGTGCAGATTCCAGTAGCCGCCGGAGCCCGCCACCAGGTAGGTGATCGGCTTATCGTTGTACTGACGCGTAAAACGTTGATAGTTATGCACGTGCCCCGTCAATACCAGGTGAGGAACGCGCCCGGTCGCCTGCATCGCAGCGTCCAGAATTCCATCCATATACTGGCTCCCCGAGTGGTATGAGTCGCCCGAATAGATGGGATGGTGCGTCGCCACGATCAAGGCCTTATCTGTTGGCGCCTGGGACAGTTCGCTATGGAACCAGTTAATCTGGGTCGCGTCGAGCGCGCCACCTTCGGGCACATTAGTATACAGACCGATAAAGGTCGCGAACGGCGTATCCAGCGTCCAATAGACATTTGGCTGCGTCATCGTATCGCGCGGCGCATCGCCCGAAGCGGGCGCGATACGCGCCTCGGGCGCGCAGAAATTGGTTACGAAGGCCTGCAGCGATGGCACCGACTGATCCTGGATATCGCCATCGTGGTTGCCAGGGATAGCGAAGATGGGTGCGGGATAATGTGAGTTCGGCTCATAAAACTGCGCGTAATACTCACTCTCCTCCCCATAGAAATACACGACATCGCCTAGATTATAAAAGAAAGCGGGACGATCAACCGGATCGGTAGCCTGGAAATCGTTCTCCATATGGTTCACCACCAGTTGCTGGTCGACCGGATTCTTCACGCCTCCCGTATCACCAACAGTATGGAAAACCATCTTTCTAGCATCGATCATACTCTGCATCGCATCGGCAGGCAGGATCTGGGATAGTTCAACATGGTAGGGGGGATTTCCCGTTGGTCGAGGAAGGGGGCGAAACGGTTGGGTAGCGAACTTGCTATGCAGGCGATTAATCTGGGTACCATGAAGATCGGGTACATCCGCGCTAAAGCGGCGAGGCCGGCTATTATCAGGCATATATATTCCTCCCTGTTGTACTCTAGAACGTTATGCTTTGCCTTCCCGTTTATAATATAAATGGCGCTTATCCATTCAGTATAAAATATAAAGGTAGGGTACGCAAAGTCAACCAGATATGGTCAAATACATAAATCCATGCAAAAAAGCAGCGAAAATCACGATGCGCACGGTCAGGCTAGCCTGATGGTACTAATAAGATCAGAACTCGCCCTCGCCGTGAGACTCGGTATGGTATACTCGCAAGAGAATTTGTCACATTCAACGCCAGCCCGAGCGGGTAAATAAAACGCGCTCGGCAATGATAGATCGACAGATAATTTGCTATTATACTTTTTCTATGCCTTTTGGTTGATAGAGAAACATTATGTGAGCGCAAGGTAATCCTGAATCAGCCCTCGCTATCCATAACTGTAAATTCTATCTATCTGACAGCATGGCATATGACCCGCTCCTCTTACTCCAGAATAAGATGCTTGGATCCATGATGGATAGTGAGCAGCGGGCATATCTGCGTACATTGGAAGGGGCTAATCCCAGACAGAGATATGGCATTATCTTTTTTCAAGAATTATTTTTTTGTCACCTTGTACGCAGGCGATACGTAGTAAAGTTAAAGCGAGCACAAAATCTGGAATTCCGTGCTCACAATGCTATGGATGAACAGGCAAGACCACCCGTTCAGATGGCATGGCGGACGCACCCACGGAACCAGATTTGATAAATAGGGGTACGAAATGGGAAGAAAAAAGCACACAATTGTGTTATCATAGACAGAGATAAAATGATATATGATACTGCATGTGCTTGATGTAGGTATTGAACACACTCCTGGATTTCTCCGACAACGCTCGTTCATTTATACGATTAACCGTAATGCCAGTGCAGTCAAACGAGTCAAGCTGCTCAAAAACAGGTTACAGTTGCCCTGTAGACCTTTATTCAGCTAAACCGCAGACACGGTCACGCTGAATACTTCACAAGCAGGCTTTGAAATTTTTTCCAAGTCGGTCGTTTATCATTATTAACGCCTGTACCAGGGAGTGCAGCTGTTAAAGCTGGCTCGAATATCACATCAACACCCATTTTATACGCGGTACTTATTCTATACAATGGAGATTTCTAGATGGCGACTATGCTGAAAGAACAAGATAAAGAAGGAACCTCGACATCTCTGCCATTTGAGATTGACGATATGCAGGTGGATCCCGATTTCGATGCAATAAGTGATATTCATGAGCATGAAATAGATCGAGAAGTATTCCTGGAAGAGGAAGAGGAGATAGAGGAAGAAGATACTCATCTCGATACTCCTCTGCGAGGACAAAGCCTGCTGGCCTCTGGCACCAGCGAGGTCGATGATTCTGTGGCCATGTATCTGCGTGAAATTGGTCGCGCCCCTTTGCTGACCGCAGAGGCGGAGGTACGCCTGGCTCAAGCGATTGAGCGAGGCAAGCTCGAGCGCATGCGAGCCGAGCGGCTCCATGTCGCGCCCGATCGTGCGATCATTGAACGCGCCAACGAAGCCCATCGTCACCTGATCGAAGCCAATCTACGCCTGGTTGTCAGCGTCGCCAAAAAATACACCGGTCGTGGTATGTCCTTGCAGGATCTGATCCAGGAAGGCAACACCGGTCTGATCGGGGCCGTTGATAAATTCGACTATACCAAGGGCTACAAGTTCAGCACCTATGCCACCTGGTGGATCCGCCAGGCGGTTAGCCGCTCGATCGCCAATCAGGCACGTACGATTCGCCTGCCAGTGCATCTGGCCGAGACCATCAACCGCATGGGCCGTGTCAGCCGCGCGCTCGTCCAGGAACTGGGTCGCGAGCCATCGCCCGCGGAGATCGCCGAAAGAATGGGCATCTCAACGGAGAAGGTGCTTGAGATCATCCATGTCAATCAGAAGCCGGTGAGTCTGGAGACGCCAATTGGCGAGGATAGCGATCGCAACCTTGGCGACTATGTCGAAGACGAGACGACCGCTACACCGACCGAGGGCGCGGACCGTCAATTGCTCAAAGAGCAGATCAACCAGGTGCTCTCAAATCTCTCTGAACGCGAGCGCAAGATCATCCAGATTCGCTTTGGCTTTGTAGATGGCCAGAGCCATTCGCTGGAAGAAGTGGGGAAGACGTTTAACGTTACCCGCGAGCGCATTCGCCAGATCGAGGCGAAGGCGTTGCGCAAGCTGCGCCAGCTGAGCACCACCCATCATCTACAGGACTATCTTGACTAAGAGTTCGAAAGGGGGCCATTGCAGGGTTTCTGCAATGGCCTCTTTTTTTGTTTGTTTTGGGGGAGGGGTGTGCCTCCGGCCCTTGACTCTACGCGCCTACGGCGCTCACAAAATTAAATAATGTGGAGGTTGGGTGCGCTTGCACGCACCCAACCTCCACATTATTTAATGGAGGGGGAAGCCATTCCATCAATTTAATGGAGGGGGAAGCCATTCCATCAATTTAATGGAGGGGGAAGCCATTCCATCAATTTAATGGAGGGGAAGCCATTTCATCAATTTAATGGAGGGGGAAGCCATTTCATCAATTTAATGGAGGGGGAAGCCATTTCATCAATTTAATGGAGGGGGAAGCCATTTCATCAATTTAATGGAGGGGGAAGCCATTTCATCAATTTAATGGAGGGGGAAGCCATTCCATCAATTTAATGGAGGAGGAAGCCATTCCATCAATTTAATAGAGGGGGAAGCCATTCCATCAATTTAATGGAGGGGGAAGCCATTCCATCAATTTAATAATGCCATCGTAGGTGCCGGGCCTACGCCCAACGCCTTCAATATAACGGTATCGGAAACGGAGATCGTAGGTGCCGGGCTTGCCCCGGCTTGGCTGCGCAGCGGCCCCGTACCCGGGCTACCACGTCGCACCAACGATCCCATCTCCCCTCTCAAAGGGGCGCCAGCGTGGTATGTTGAACGTATTGAGGCTTGCCCTGGCTTGCCGCGAAGCGGCCCCGTACCGGGCGCGGACGTTTATGGTGGGATCCAGCGATGATAGGAGGTGGCAGTTACGAATGGGGTTGGGGAGACGTGATGGAAGGTGTAAGCGCAAGATAAGTGTTGTGGGTATGGTTTGAACATAGAGGTTGTGAGGATGGAGAGAGAGCGAAGGCGTCTGCTGGTACAGGGATTTGTGCAGGGGGTGGGTTTTCGTCCATTTGTGTATGGATTGGCTCAGCGCTGGCGGTTGGGCGGCTTTGTGCTGAATAACAGCCTGGGGGTGCAGATCGAGGTTGAGGGACCCTCCACGGCGCTGCGAGCATTTGAGCAGGCCCTGCGCACGGAGCTGCCGCCGCTGGCGCGGATCGATGAGGTCCAGATTACGCGGATGGAGGCACAGGGGGATGCCTCTTTTGCGATCATTGAAAGCCGGAGCCAGGACACCAAACATGCCTTGATCTCACCTGATAGCGCCACCTGTGATGATTGCTTGCGCGAACTATTTGACGAGCAGGATCGGCGCTATCACTATCCATTCATCAACTGCACCAATTGCGGTCCCCGCTTCACCATTATACAGGATGTCCCCTATGACCGCGCCAACACAACTATGCGTGCCTTCCAGATGTGTCCCCGGTGTCAGCAGGAATATGACGATCCGCTAAACCGGCGTTTCCATGCGCAACCGGATGCCTGCGCGCTTTGTGGCCCGCAGGTGCGCTTTACGATGCACGCGGGCGATGAAAGGGAGCTGCTGGAGGGGGGCACCACCGCAATCGAGCGGGCGGCCGACAGCCTGGCCACAGGTATGATCCTGGCGATAAAGGGTCTTGGGGGCTACCACCTGGCCTGCGATGCCTTCAATGAGCAGGCGGTCCAACGTCTACGCCAGCGCAAGCAGCGAGAGGCCAGGCCCTTCGCCTTGATGGTTGCCAGCACGGATCACGCGCGTCAGCTCTGCCACATCAGCGCCGAAGAGGAGACTTTATTGGAGTCCCATCGACGCCCTATCGTACTATTGGGACAACGGGAGCAGCAACAGGTCGCGTCCTCCGTGGCGCCCGGACAACATACCCTGGGACTGATGCTCCCATACACGCCTCTCCACCACCTGCTCCTGGCCGCCTGTCAGAAATATTTCAGATCTGATCGGCCCGTTGTACTGGTCATGACCAGCGGTAATGTCAGCGACGAGCCGATCGCTTACCGCGACGAAGACGCCCGTACGCGTCTGACCGCCATCAGCGACGGCATCCTGGCACACAATCGAGGCATCTTCATACGCTGCGACGACTCGGTCGTGCGCGTTACCAGAGTGGGACAGCAGTTCGTCCGTCGCTCGCGCGGCTATGCGCCAGAGCCCCTCGCGCTCCCCCAGCCGGTGCCAGCACCGATTCTGGCCTGCGGCGCCCACCTTAAAAATACCTTCTGCCTGGCCAAAGAAAAACAGGCTTTCATCAGCCATCATATTGGTGACCTGGAAAACCTTGAGACCCTGCTCTCATTTAAAGAAGGCATCAATCACTTCGAGCAACTTTTTGATATTCAGCCCGCGGTGGTCGCGCATGACCTCCATCCTGACTATCTCGCCACCCGTTACGCATTGGAACTGGATCTACCGACAATCGGCGTGCAGCATCATCACGCCCATATCGCCAGCGTCATGATCGAGCATGGATTAACCGAACCCGTGATTGGTATCGCCCTCGACGGTTCGGGATACGGTCCCGATAACGCTATCTGGGGTGGAGAGGTATTGCGAGCGGACCTGAATAATTTTGAGCGCTGCTTCCACCTGGCATACCTGCCATTGCCAGGCGGCGAACAGGCTATTCGGCAGCCCTGGCGCATGGCCGCCGTCTATCTCTACGCGGCCTATGGCACAGATTTTCAGAGGCTAGACATTCCCTTTACCCGGCAACTACCTGCCCGGAACTGGAAGACATTAGAGCAGATGATCGAACGCGGCCTGAATTGCCCGGCCACCTCCAGCATGGGCAGGCTATTTGACGCGGTAGCCGCGTTGCTGGGTATCCAGTCACAGGTGCAATACGAAGGGCAGGCCGCCATCGAGTTAGAGCAACTGGCCATGGCTTCCCCGGCCAACCAGCCATGCTATCCCTATCATATCTCCTGTTCAACAGGAGAGCTGGACGTGCTCCCTATGATCCGCACCATGGCCAGAGACATTGAACAAGGTGTGGCGGCAGCTACCATCGCGCGCCGCTTTCATAACACCATTGCCCGGCTGCTCGTCGCGGCCTGTGACGAGGTACGCTATCAGCATGGACTACGCAATGTGGTGCTGGGAGGAGGAGTGTTTCAAAATCAAGTATTGCTAGAGGAACTTCTACCACGATTGCTGCAATGCTCTTATAAAGTCTATCTTAATCAGAAGGTACCTACCAATGATGGAGGGCTGAGTCTGGGGCAGATCGCGGTGGCTGCTGCCAGATTAAAAAAGTAAGTCATTGTTTCTGTATAAAGACCAGCCCGCAAACACTCGATGTTCTACATACATAAAGGAACGGCCATACGTCTGGTTGACGTATGGCCATCCGAGCCTACCACCAGCGGCGACGATGGAAGAAGCGGCGATGGAAGAAGCGACGATGCCCCCAGCCACCCCAACCCCAACCAGGACCACCCCAACCCCAACCAGGACCACCCCAACCATAACCAAAGCCACCATATCCACAACCACAACCACCATATCCGTAGCCTCCCCATCCCCAACCTCCCCAACCTCCCCAGGTGCCATTCACTGCTTGCAGATCCCCGTCAGACAATTCCTGTGCATCCATCTTATCCAGAAATGCTGGATAAGCGGTCTCACTCAGGACATCTACGCGCTGATCTTTTTTGTCACTAAACATCACGTTCATCCTTTCGTAAAGTACCAGGAAGTCCCACCGGATAAAACTCCGGGTAGCCATGTGCCACTTCATATATATTCGATTATGTTTTCTATGTCAAGTCTACTATAATTTTCATTTTTCACGTAATTTAATCATAAATTAATCTCTATTTATTGAGAAGAGGTCATTTATATAGAATATACCAGAGCTTGATAACTGCAAAGCAGGTATCAATGGTCAAAAAATGCTGCCTGAAGGCCACGTATGAGCTTTTTAGAGGATCAAAGAGAAGGAAGAAAGATACAAAAAATTAGACCAAAAAATAAAACCCATGATAATGCAAATGCATGTATCATGTTAATTGCGTCCCTCTCTAATACGAGCCTGTTCCATGGCACAATAGAGGCAGCAAGTCTTCCGCTTGCTGCCTCCAGTCAACCGCATGGTCTACCATGCTGCTAAGGACATTCGCGTGCGAACAGCTAATGGCGCCACCTACGATGGCCCCAGCCCCATCTACGATGGCCCCAGCCCCAGCCACGACGGCCCCAACCCCAGCCTCCCCAGCCCCAACCTGGGCCACCCCAGCCCCAGCCATAACCACCATAAGCACCATAACCACCGCAGCCGCAGCCTCCGCCCCAGCCCCAACCTGGACCGCCCCAACCCCAACCTCCCCAGCCTCCCCAGGTACCATTCACGGCCTGCAAATCCATATCAGACAGTTCCCTGGCTTCTACCTTGTCTAGAAACGCGGGATATGTCTGTTCGGCCAGGACATCTACGCGCTGATCTTTTTTGTTGCTAAACATCGGGTTTGTCCTTTCATCAAGTATCAAGAAGTTCTACCAGAAAAACTACGGATGGCCGTGTGCCACTTCATATGTACTCGATTATATTTTCTATGTCAAGTCTACTATAAATATCTCATTCATTATAATTTAATTTCATATTAATCATTATAGGTTGAGGCTATATTTAAACTCGTAAAAAATATACCAGAGGCTGGTGCCTGTATAATAAGCGTCGTGAATGAAAGCGCGACCTGGTGGGTTGTCGAGGCTATCTTAAAGGTGCAGGAGGAGAGAAAGAGGATCTAACCACGTCGGTAAAAAGATTAAACTTCTGAGAGGACAATCTTCTTGTTTTATATACAAATAAAAGAGCAGCGACCTGAAAAGGCGCTGCTCTCCACTCAAACGTATGTACTGTTGTATGCTCATACTTTTGAACATACAAATTATTAATGGTGGTGGTGACCTCCGTGATGGCCATGGCGATGACCGTGGCGATGACCACGACCACCCCAACCACCCCAACCACCCCAACCACCCCAACCACCCCAACCACCCCAGCCACCATAACCGCCACAACCGCAGCCGCCGTAGCCGCCCCAGCCCCAGCCAGGACCACCCCAACCCCAGCCTCCCCAGCCACCATAGCCACCGCAGCCTCCCCAACCTCCCCAGCCACCACAACCGCCATCAACTATCTGCAACTCTGTGTCAGACAATTCATGGGTGTCTACATTGGCCAGAAATGCTGGATAAGCGGTCTCACTCAGGACATCTACGCGCTGATCTTTTTTGTTATCAAACATCACGTTCATCCTTTCGTAAAGTATCAGGAAGTCTCACTGGAAAATTCCAGGTGGCCATGTGCCACTTCATATGTACCCTATAGTGATTTATATGTCAAGTCTACTATTATTTGCGAATTCGATAAATTTAATAATAAGTTAATCTATCGTTGTCATCGCACGTTAATCTAAAAGCGATGTGCAGGAATCTACCACTTGTATAAAGGGATTTTCCAGGGTGAGAAGCTCACTGATGGATGTATAGAAGGATGGTGGCAGGCCGGATGAGAGGTCAAAAAGAGAAGAAAGAAAGCAACCAGAAATAAAACTCTTACCGATGCAACTTCCTTTATTGCTAATCAGTATGAGGTGATGCGTTTTAATGATCGCGCGTTTATGCTTGCGGCAGAGGAGCTTATTCATAAATAGTTGAGTATAGGATGTGTGACCTTTCATAATGCGAGGCATAGAAAGTACAGATCCTATACTCCTGCTGCGGGCTGCGCAGAAGGTTTCAGACTTCTGCGCAACCAACAGAGCGATAATTGATACCTGGTCATACTGTCGGCTGTATGACCGTATGAAAGACTAGTGGTGGTGTCCGCCGTGGTGGTGTCCACCGTGGTGATGCCCGCCGTTACCGCCGTAGCCACCAAAGCTGCTGAAGCCCCAGCTGCCCCAACCTGGGCCACCCCAGCCACCCCAACCGCCGTAGCCACCCCAACCACCGCAGCCCCAGCCACCCCAACCTGGGCCGCCCCAACCTCCCCAACCTCCCCAACCGAAGGCACCGTAACCACCATAGCCACCGCAACCACAGCAACCGCCGTAGACGCTCTGCAACTGCCCATCAGACAATTCCTCTGCATCTACATTTACCAGAAACGCTGGATATGACTGAACATCCACATGCTGATCTTTTTTGCTGTCAAACATCAGATTCATCCTTTCATCAAGTATCAGGAAGTCTCACTGGAAAAATTCCAGTTGGCTATGTGCCACTTCATATGTACCCTATAGTGATTTATATGTCAAGCCTGCTATAATTTACGAATTCAGCAAATTTAATAATAAGTTAATCTATCGTTGCTTATGCGTATGGAATCAGGATCGATATATAGGAATTCATGATAAGCAGAAGCGAAAGCCTAGCATCAAAAGCCAGACAATAGGTGATGATGACCTTTTTAACAGGTCCATATGAGGGGCAAATCTGTTAAAAGAAAGGCAGCCAGAACTAGAATTCCTATTGATTGATTTTCTTCTGCTAACAATTAAAATAGCATAAAATACATTTAAACATGCTAATTTGGGCCGTTAGAGACCATGGGTATAAGAAAAAAAGTGGGTTAGCACAAAAGACTCTTCCATAAATAGTATTGTAGAGACTAGAAAAGAGGGCTATCGATAGACGGATCAAAAAGTGACCTTCAAATATAGGCTTCAGACAGCAAAGTGACGGCCAGATAAGGGGAACGAGCAAAGAAGTATTCTCCCGTGTATCAAACAGTCTCTGGGATCTCCAGAGGGCACACATATAGTTCAGTCATCAGTGCTCTTTTACATCCCACACAAAGAGGTTGCCACTGATGTCGGTTGAGAGAATGCGATCCACGCTATCATTGGGGGCCCAGGAGATGGCATCTACCAGCGTTTTGTGACGCATATATATACAGACTAGCTGACCATCGTTGCTATCACCCGAGACATTCCAGACCTGCACTTCACCATTCTGATTGGTTGAGGCCAGGTAACGACCATCAGGCGACCAGGCAATCGCGCCACGCCAGTCGCCTTTGGTAAGGCTACCAGCGTTATAAGTGCCATCGATCAAGGTCACCCGATCATGGATATGGATCACGCCATCGGCCAGGGTATAGGCCAGGCGCATCCCGTCAGGCGACCAGGATAGTCCGATAACGGCCTGGGATAGGCTCAGGTATGGTATAAACTCTTGCGTCAGGGTCGAATGGCCCGTACGTACATCCCACATTTCAATCTTCCAGTTCTGCTGGCCATCGTGATCGGTGGACACGCCCACCGATGCCAGTACATTCCCTCTCGGTGGCCAGGCAATAGCTGTAATCGTTCCCTGTTGAGCGGTATAGCTGCTCAGATAATGCCCTGTAGCGGTGTCCCAAATGGAGATAGTCGTGACGGCGCTGACATCGTTGAGAGCCAGGGCAACGTAATGACCGTCAGGAGAAAACGACGCGATCGCAATCTGTGAGCTGGTCGGAATGGACAGAATGGTCCGCTGGTTATCTTTGCGCAGCCTGAGAATTCCTTGCTGCAGCTCAGCGGTATAAAATGAATGACCTATACGCGTCAGGTCAAGGATGGTGGACGAGGTGTTATACATGGTCATCGACTGGGGCGCGACGGCACTGGCGATCTGCACGGCCCCTCGTCCGTCCGCCCAGGCAAACTGCCCTTTGTCCAGCCAGGTGATGCCCGAACTTTTGCCACCGATATCGTGATAATGGGCATATTCAATGATGTGGTTGCTCTCCGCGGGAGCCATCAACGGCGGGGGCAAAATCGCAAACACACAGATCAATAGCATACCGATCAAGATACTCAGGCCCATAGGCCGTACGGCTCGGATGAACACGGACAGTCTGGACAAAAGATGGAACGACTGAGAACCATCCGCATCGCTCAAACTGGTCGCCGTCTGTTCTTCATGGGCCTGGAAAACGTTTGCTTCGCTTGGGAGCAAAAACGTATCCTTCGCGCTCTGCTGCTGACTTGCCCAACGTTGCAGGGCTGCGCCAGACAGATCGCCCAGCACATCTTCAGCCGCGCGCTGCACATTGGTATCGCTATCCGCCAGCGCACGCAGCAGCAGTGGGCGAGGAACACGCTCCCCCAGGTCACCTAGCGCCAGTACCGCAGCCTCACGCACCATCCAGGAAGGGTCATGCAAACAGGCGCTTAAAGCGTCCAGGGGAGCACGCTCTCCCATCTTACCCAGGGCGGTCACCGCGGCGGCGCGAACCGTCTCGTCCTGATCTCCCAGGGTATATACCAGCGCATCCAATGGCACGCGCTGGACGTGTTGTGCCAGCGCGTGCACGACACAAGAGCGCACATGCCAGTCAGTGTCATAGAGGGCAGTCAGGAGAGGCGTCAGGGGAATATCTTCTTTCAATGTACCCAGTATGCGCGCGGCGGCGGCCCGCACAGCTTTATGTTCATCCTGTAAAGAGGTCAGTAGCGTATCCAGAGGCAATCGTCCCTCCCGCCGTCCCAGCTGCTTCAAGGTGCTGACACGTACGGGCCAATCGGGATGCTGCAAATCAGCCAGCAGTTGCTCATCTGAGCGCGCGTCATCGGCTTCGCTCTTGCCCAGACCAAAATAAGTTAAGGGTGGAAGCGACAACCCGGGCGCATCGTCACTCTTGCCACGGCGCCCTTGTCCAGAGGCATTTTCGCCCTCTGCAAATCTCTGGTGATCGCTCTCGTCTCTGGCCATTTGAACTTATCCTACCATGTTCACCTGCATCTGCAATATCTTCCTCAATTGCTGAATACCACGACGCACATACACCTTGACAGTGCCCAATGGCTGATTAAGCACTTCAGCCACCTCTTGCAGGCTCAGCTCTTCAAAATAATATAGGCTGACAACGGCCTGGTAATGTTGCGGAAGCGAGGCTACCAATGCCTCTAACTCCTGCCGGCGCTCCAGCTGTTCAAAAACCTCTTCTGGATTAACACCGTTCTCCTCATCGGACTCAGACCATATGTGCTCTTGCCTCTCTTCCAGGGCGACAGATAAACCTTGCTGCTCAGGTGAACGACTGACAAAATTATAATAAAGGTTCCAGGTAATTTTATAGAGCCAGGCGCGCGCCTTGAGTTCCTGCCGCTGCCGAACCGAGTACCGTTCTAACGCTACGTAAGCTCGGATAAATACTTCTTGAACGATATCCTCGGCATCCTGAGGATTGCCCAGACGCGCCGTTACAAATGCTTTCAATGGCTGCCAGTAGAGCGCTACCAGATGCTCGTAATAGGCATCGATCTCATTAGCAAACTGAGCCAGGCTCTTCTCACCGCTCACATCCATAACACTCCAGTGTGTTCTTGCTTCTCTTAGGAGAAAACACAATAAAATGATTTCTGGTTACACCGCTTGCTTCAAAAAAGACATATTCTCATACAGGAAGACAATAATCACTGATACAGAAGATAATAACCACCGGGCTGGAGAATATCTCATTGCTGAATCTCGCAGGGTACATATATGATACGCCGAAAAGAGCCTCAATGGCTTCGAAATGTAACTTATTATAAAGGGAACTGGCTCAAATGTCTCCATTTGGGAGGATCCGGGCCTTGACGCCTTCGCCCCGTCTGACCTTTTCCAACGCCTCCGAAAAGTCTGCGAGCGGCAAGGCCTGCGTCAACATGACCCCGGTATCGATGGCCGCGCTGCTCATTAGCTCAACCGCAGCGGCATAGGAAAAAAGGACAGCCATTGAGCCAGGGACGGTAATCTCATCGTTGTAGATGCGGAGTAGATGTGGAAAGGTGATAGGAAGCAAGGAAGCTGGGGCAAGCCCAGCACCTACGCGCTTCCCGGGGGATGATTGCTCTCTTATTCGCTTACGTTGGATACTTCGAACTCAATCTCCGGTTCTCCGGTACCCCAATAAACCATTTTGCCTCCGACGCGCATCAAAGTGATGCCCAGCCTTCTTACAGCCTTTCTAGCAGCTCGCTGCCAGGAGAATTGTCTGTCTGATAAACGTCGTTCCTGCTCAGGCTCCTGGACCAGGATACGAACAAACATTAACGGAAGGATCTGATTATTATATGGAAACATAGGGATCGATGACTCCTTTATGCGACTGCAGCCGCGCTATTGTACGGTTGTCCTGTCACCGCCATATACACGCTGAACGTCACTATAACCAACCGCGTGCCTGGCCGTGAATAGGTACTGGTAACTACAATAGAATTTTCTGTCCTTCAGCAGCACGAATCAACGGCCATATATGTTTCACCATGAAAGCGACAGGTTACTTTTTTGTGATATGTCTTTTAATTACACGTTCATTGGCCGCCATTATTTTCTGCTGTTCTTCGGTTTCCGCCACGACTTGATAACCGCTATAGAGATAAGGCTGGATAAAGAAGTCCTGGGCCAGCAGATGGTGGATGCCGTAGTGCGGATGGCGATGATGGATGTCGCAGAGCACCATGATATTATCTTCCGAGTCGATAAACTCTTCCAGGGTCGTGTAGTTTTTGATCTGGGGGAAGGTGATATGGAGCTTATTGGGATCGCAGGCGTTGAGCAGGCTGCGCTCGATAGGATAGTGATGCGTTTCGATAGCGCTGGCCCCGAAAGGATTCTCGCGTGGATCTTTCAAAGTTGATTTGCGCACGCCACAAATGGCGCAGGGGGTATCCAGTTTATTGACCAGGCGGTTATGGGTCTGGATATACAGGGGCGTCTCTTCTCGTGGTGGATGCGGGGGCGTCATCTCGATCTCGGCCACACCAAAGACGGTAGCATGAACGTGGGTCAGCGTCTCCGTCGTTTCACCATCACCCCGCTCGATCTTCTTAACCTTGATATCGGTCGTGATCTTTTTCTGGTCGGCGGACCCATGACCGCCCTTGCGCGGCTCGACGGCAACCTTCTTGACTACGTCCTCGCGAATGTGCGTCTCTTTCTTACCATGGCCCGAACGCTGAATCTTGTCGACCTCGATCTCTTCCTTCACGTGCTCATAGACACGTGACTTCGCATGGTGGGCAGCCTGTGGCGTCAGGCTCAGATGGCTCAAACCTGGAACAGCTTTCAGTAGTTTATTGAAGCGCAACGGTCCAAACATAGATTTTCTCCCCCGCAACAGACAAATAATAGTCCGACAGGCGTATCCTACACCTGAAGTTGATGTGCATAAATATAGTTTCTACCATCATAGAAGTCATAAGGTGATCTGTCAATATTTTTATGAAGTGGGGTCAGGCCATGGGTGGGTGCGAATGCACCCACCCATGGCCTGACCCCACTTCATAAAAATATTTGAACACCGAAGTTGCGAAAGATAGAGGGGGTGTTATCACGGCTGCCGGATATGGCATAATAATAAAGAATGAGATAAAAATATGAGTTTAAGAGCCGCGAATGGGCGGCTCTTTCCATGGATATGCACAAAACTTTTTTCCACCGCAGAAACCGAGGATAGCATGCAGCAGGAACCAGTCTATAACCTTCCCTCCATAAATGATGAGGTTACGCATTTACAGCCGCAACAGGCCGGCACTTTTATGAGGAAGGTACCACCGCAGGTCTTTGCGCTGCTGGCGATGGTCTCGGTTCAATCCGGGGCGGCGGTGGGAAAAAGTTTATTTCAGAGCATTGGACCGCTGGGGACGACCTTTTTGCGGCTGGGGTTCGCGGCCATGCTGCTGCTGCTCTTCTGGCGTCCCGATGTGCGCCACCTTACACGGCGGCAGATCGGGGTGGTGATTATCTTTGGGGCCGCCACCGCCCTCATGAATGGCGCCTTTTATGTCGCCATCAATCGCATCCCCCTGGGGATCGCGGTGACGCTAGAGTTCGTGGGACCACTGGGAGTGGCGCTCTTGCAGTCGCGGCGGCTGAAGGATCTGCTGTGGGCGGCGCTGGCCGCAGCGGGCATTGTCCTGCTGGCCCCACTGGGCGCGGCATCCAATGTCGATCTGCTCGGAGTCGTCTTCGCGCTCATCGCAGGCATCTTCTGGGGCGTCTATATTATCTTCAACGTACAGCTCGGACGTGCCTTCACCGGTGGGCGCGGGCTGGCGCTCTCGATGCTGGTCTCAGCCATCCTGATCGCGCCTATAGGTATTGTCTCAGGCGGCCCAATGGTCTTTGAGCCCCATATCTTATTGATCGGCCTGGCCGTCTCCGCGCTTTCAACCATTATCCCATTTACGCTGGAACTGGAAGCGTTGCGCCGCCTGCCATCCAGGGTCTTTGGCATCTTCATGAGCGTAGAGCCAGCCATGGCCGCCACGATCGGCTTCCTTTTTCTGCATGAGGTCATCACCGTGCGCGATCTGCTGGCCATGCTGCTGATCATCACGGCCTCCATCGCAACCTCGCTGGAAGCCAGATCGGCACATCAGTAGATTGAGATCCAGGCTTAGAGGCGGAAGAAACTGAGCCAGTCCAGCAGGGCTGTGCGGCAGCCACGGCGCTCATTGAGTGAGAGAATCGAGGGTGATACCACGACGCGCCGTTCTCCGCCGCGCCCCTCCTCTTTAGGGGACACGGGCATCAGGCGCGCTTTGACATTATGCTTCGGTCGCAGCGTGATGACGGGATTGAAACCCGGCTGATAGCTGGCGGGGACCTCTGGCTGAAAGCGCTGCATGACGGTAGCCAGGATCAGACGGG
The DNA here is from genome assembly GCF_003967515.1 of Dictyobacter aurantiacus. GTDB lineage: Bacteria > Chloroflexota > Ktedonobacteria > Ktedonobacterales > Ktedonobacteraceae > Dictyobacter > Dictyobacter aurantiacus. The sequence continues at coordinate 769,606 of NZ_BIFQ01000002.1, forward strand.
CCTCTAACTGCGCCAGCGGCATACCGATACAGGTGCGCGGACCACCTCCGAACGGAAAATAGGCCCCCGACGGCACCTGCTGTCCGTGCTCAGAATCCCAGCGCTCAGGACGGAAGACCAGTGGATCGCCCCAGATCTCCGGCAGGCGATGCATGACCCACTGACTCAGCATGATGCGGGTCCCGGCCTGAAAGCGCACGCCGTCCAGTTCGAAATTGGTGGCGGCGAAGCGTCCCTGAATCCAGGCAGGCGGATAGAGGCGCATCGACTCGCTGAGCACCCAGTCGGTATAGGTGAGCTTAGGAAGATCTTCGAGCGTCGGCGCGCGGCCCGCCAGGACCCTGCGCAACTCATCCTGCAACTTTTCACGCACATGGGGATGTTGCGAGAGTAGATAGAAGCTCCAGGCCAGAGCGATGGCCGTCGTTTCATGACCGGCGGCGATAAAGGTCAGGATGTGGTCGTGGATCTGCTTGTCGGTCAGAGGCTTGCCCGGCGTACTACCGTCCTGGGCATTGAGCAGCATGGATAGAACATCGTTGTGCTCGCTCGTATCACCACGCCGCTGCGCGATCAAGGTATAGATCGACATATTCATCTTACGCATGGCAGCGAGGCGCTTGCCATAGGCCGTCACAGGATTATCGACGCGCAGATTAAAGAGAGTATCCAGGATACCGGCCTGACTGCCGATCATCTCATCAAAAGTTCTGCCGAGGGCGTCGAGCTGGGACGCGAAATCGATATCGAACAGGCACTTGCCGATGATGCGCAGCGTCAACTCCTGCATGTCGTGATTGAGATCAACGGTATCCCCGATATGCCACTGCGCCAGAGCCTCCTCAGTATATTGCATAATCACGGAGGCGTAGCCTTCAACCTGCTTCTTGTGGAAGGCGGGCTGCACAGCTCGGCGCTGCTGCCGATGCTTCTCACCATCGATGGTCAGCAGACCCTCGCTGGCGGTCGTCTCATCCGGCTGCGACACCTCACGCGAGGTAAAGTCGCGCGGGTGCTCAACCAAAACGTAGCGCACATACTCGGGCTTAAAAAGGAATACCAGCGGTATGCGGCCCAGGTATACGGTCGCCATATCGCCATAGGTACGCTGCAACTGCTGCAGGTAGCCCAGCGGATCCTGTCGGAAGGCCAGCATATTGCCGATCATCGGCCACGGCCGTGGTCCCGGTGGCAGCGCTGGCATCGTCTTCGTTTCAGTATCGTTAGCAACTGTGGTCATTGCGTCCCTCACCATTCGAATGCTCAAGTGCGCACAACTTCACACACACGATCTGTTATTATCTATCATAGAACATCGCAAGTTACATAAACAACCGGGGATGCTTGGCCGCTAAAAAGTGCAGACCAATGGCCTAAAAAGCGGCCCGTTTTACGTCTATTTCATAGGTATGTATGTAGCGGTACATTCTGGCAGAATTTACACCTTACCCCCCTGTTCGGAGCAGCGCGAAAGCTATATTAAAGGGAACGCGGCCATGACGGATCATATCATCTTTATCCACGGCGTTAACACTCGCGAGACCGGGGTTGCGCCAACCTATGCCGACGACTTGATTAAACAACTGTACCGCAAAAACGAAGCACTGGACAATCCCCTGGATCTGAATATGGTCCCGCTCTACTGGGGGGATGTGGGCAAAGCGGACGAGGCGGCGCTGCTGCAGAGCTACCAGCGGTCGCCCCTGTGGAAAAAGATGAATTTCACCGGCGTTCGTGGCAACCAGCTCCTACAGTTTACCGGTGACCTGGCCCTCTACATCAGCCGCTTTGACGGCATTAAAGTGATTGAACGCCTGCGCCTGCAAGCCATAGAAGGTCTACAGCAGCAGGGCGGGACCGGTCCGCGTCCGGGCGATCGTCTGCACCTGGTCACGCATAGTATGGGGACGATCATCCTGTTCGACGCTCTCTTCAGTGCCCGCTGGGATCCCGCCAAGACCTCCGACTACCAGGGGGTTGAGCAGATCCGCGAGGCCATCTTCGGCCTGGGCGCACAGCCAGGACAGGGATTGCCCCTCTGCAGCATCCATACCCTGGGCTCACCCCTTAGCATCTTCAGTCTGATCATGATCAAAAACGGCAACGGCATTATGGAGAGCATGCCGAATACCCATGACATCACCCCACGACTGCAGCAGATGCTGACCGCCTTGTACACGATCCTGGGGCGCAAGCTCCCATGGCGCAACTACATCCATCCCGATGATCCCCTGGCGTACCCCCTGGAAGACCTGCTCTATAGCATGATCGATCCCCAGCAACAGCTGCTGGAGATCAATGACATGCTGACGCAGGAACCGGGTCTGTTAGATCCCCTGCTCAACACGCACCTTGCGGGGGAGGTCGCCGAGATCGCCCTCTTTGGCGGCAACGCACACAATAGCTACTGGACAAATGAGCTGGTGGCCAGCGCCATCTTCGACACCCTGCATTAAACCAGCCATTCCCCTCTGGAGGCGGCATGGTAGGTTCGGCCCTCGCGGCCGATTTCTCCTCGCCGCATGAGTTTTCCTGGTTCCCACGTTTGGTGTGCATGGTTGTGCGTGAAGAGGGAATCGGCCGCGAGGGCCGAACCTACGGGGATTATTTCTTTGGGGCTTTCATTTTCTCTCTCATTCCTTTACATTGAAAGGATTGGGATCAAGCCCGGCACCTATGTCAGGGAAGAACCAACCGTGAAAGCCGAACGGCACATGATGCGGCACCTCGGCGCGCCCTGTCTCGGCGAAGGTGTGAGCATCCAGCACCAGCAGGAACGAGTTGCCCTTGTGAGCGTTTAAGACCACGGAGAGCACGACGCCGTCATCCTCAGCCCGCGCATCGGGTGACTCAACCAGGATCGGCTCGCCCGGATAACAATCCTGCTCGGACCAGATCGTTGTGGTGCGCGTATTGACATCGGCCCTCACCAATTCATTAGAGACCGCCTCGGGACGCTGCTTGTCCACGCTTACCCCGTAGGCAACCCCATATGCACGCCCGTTGCTGCGGCGGTAATTGATGGTTGGCAGTTCGATCCCCTGCCGTGACAACACCTCGTAGGTGACAGCATCAGCAGCATGGCTGAGCGGGAGGCGGTAGCGCCTGAACTCACTTTTGCTTGTACTATCAACGCGCGCCCTGTTATGGCGCAGTTGCTCCAGGTAGAGGTTAGTGACGATTGAGGCATCGGGATACGCCGACAGATCAACGAAGACATCGCCATCTCGCTCAAAAGCGTTGATGTGGTGGAAGGAGAAGAAGGCGTCGGTACTGAACCTGGCCACAATCGAGCCATCGCCCTTATCCATCACGATCAACTGCGTGCCCTGCTCGGGATACCACTTAAAATTCTCAATAAAGGGTCTGTTGCGCATCAACAGCTCCATAGGGTTGACGCGATACGGGTACTCGGCGATGATCACATACTGTTCGCTGATGCTAAAGCTATGGATATAGGAAGGCATCGTGACGGGATAGGACCCTATCAGCGTATGTTCCGGCCGGTCCTCTTTGATGGCAAAGACCTTGAACTGGCTCTCCATACCGAACTCGGTCAGATAGCTGATCGTCCTGTGATTGTTCGCATCATGGTGCGGATGGGCTGAGCCATGATGACCGGTTAAGCGGTCATCAAACTCCAATACGCCCAGTGTTTCCAACGTACGCGGATCGAATACTACCGGCAGCGGTGCCTCGGTCATCGCCACATACGCGCCCGCCACATGATTAATGCTGACGTTGGCGTTGACCACCTCCGTCATCGACGGCTTAAAGACCGCCTTGCAGGGATCGGTGCCGAAGGACGCGCCAACGATATGCCCCTGCTCCATCGACTGCCGGTAGCTATCGCTCTGCAAAAACTTGTTGGCATACGAGACCCGGCCCCGCTCAAAGCTAAAGCGATGCAGCATAGCAAAGCCATCAAACCAGTGCTGAAATGACTCTGTGCCCACCTCGAACTTCGCGGGTCCATTGCGCACGAGAGAACCGCTGAGCCAGGCAGGAATGGTGCCCCGGACTGGAAGCTGGTCCAGGGTAACCTCTTCATTTAAAGAAACATAACCGATTGTTGCGCCGTGTTCCATATCGCCTTCCTCCTAATCATCAGGGTCACCACTCAGTAATATATATATCAATATACATCTCCGGGCGTTCATTGTCTGCTATGATTGCTGAGGCACCAGTTCACCGCCGCGTCTCACCCGGCGAATATACGCAAAGGTCCAGGCAAATGTCGAGGTCATCGTAAGCACAAAGATGGTGGTACCCAGGCCATAGGCGACAAACAGCGGCAACGTCAAGGCGATAATGACACGCACAATAAACTCGCCCAGCAGCGCGCATCCCCAGACCGTCGTAATCAGGCGATGTACCGCGCGCACGCGTGGCTGCTGCCAGCCAGCATTATAGGTGCTTATCCTGACCGGATCGTTACCCACCATCATCTGCCTGCCCACGTAGAACATCAGCGGCCTGGGCATCAAGAGGAGAGAAACGAAGCAGAAGAGGCCGAGCGCGCCCGTATAAAACGACTCGCGAATAATCAGGATCCGCGCGTCCCCGCCCAGAAAGATCGCGATGATATTGGTCAACACACCCAGCAAGAAGAGAACGGCGACAAGATCGAGGCGACGGTTGTGCACCAGTTCCACAATGCCAGTCACGATCGGCACCAGTGAAGCGATGATCAGCGCCATGAGTTCAGAAAGTCCGGTATACTTCGTCAGCAGGTACAGGATCAGCAGTGGCACCCCTACGTTCATCACGAGACTGATAAGAAGACTTTTGATGACGGGGTTCTTATTTTCTGCCTGATTGAACATATTGGACATCATGGAATCCTTTCTTATATGTTCCCCTATGTCATTTTTGCATACTAAGCATGATTATTTTTTAGCCTCTTCAGCGGCAATGTGTTCCAGGGCTGCCAGTGTTTCATCGCACCAGGCCAGCTGGGCGCGCATTATATGCTTTCCATAGCTAAGCGTCATAAGCCAGTAGGGAAGATTGGCATGTTGTGGCTGCATAGTCTTTAACTCTGCCTCAATCTGCCCGTATGTTTGCAAGGCCTGGGCCTGCACCGCGCGATGCCGCCGCACATGTTCAATGCTGAGCGAGGCAGGAGCGATACCCGCGAAGAACAGCTTGAGCAGCAGTTCGTGGCGCTCCACCTGGTACTCAAAAGGCCGCTCCAGCCAGCGCTGCAGCTCCTCCCATCCCCGCTCGGTCAGACTATAGACAAGGCTATCCGGGCGACCTTCCTGCTTATCCATGGTACTCGTCGTCAAACCCTCCGCCTCAAGCTGCTTGAGCGTGGGATAGATCTGTGGATAGCTCTCATGCCAGAAGTGGCCGAGGCTCCTGGAAATAGTCTTCTTGATCGTGTATCCGGACATCGGTGAGAGACTGAGCATACCCAGCAGAGCATATTTGCTCTTGTTCGCCTTACTCATTTACGCGCTCCTTATATATGCCATATATATATATGCCATATATATAATAAGCTAAACGAGTCAGAATTACAAGGGGTAAGCGCACGAAAAATAAAGAGCTAGCCAGGCCCCGGGGCCTGGCTAGCTCTTTATTTTTCGTGCGCTTAAAACTGCTTAGTCACGGGTCTTGAGCAGTTCATTGATATCGTTGATCTGCTGGGTCATCCAGGTACGCAGATCATTAGTCTCTACCTCATGGCGAGCGCGCTCGGAGAGTTCATGCCGCTCCTCTTTAGGGAGAGTCAGCGCTTTATAGAGCGCCTCGGCGGTCTCGTTGCGTCCCGCCGGCGAGATAGGGATCGAGGCGTTTTCTAACTGCTGGAAAGCACCGCTACTGCGGGACAACACCAGCACGCCATCATTGCGATTGACGGCCGCGCCCTCTTTCGCCACCAGGTTCATCCCATCGATCAGCGAGTTCACGAGCAAGACATCATAGAATTGTAGCGCGGCCAGCGCGGTGGTGCGATCGTTCTGCACAAAGGTATGAATAGGCTCCCAATCCTCATTGCCGTATTTCTGATTGATCTGCTCGATCACTTTCATGGTCTCTTCATAGTATTCTCGATAGAGAGGAAGAGATTGGCGGGAAGGGATCAGGAAGGCCAGGAAGGCGGTTTGCCCGTGTAGCTCTGGATGCTGCTCTAGCAAGGTTTCGTATGCCAGGAAGCCCTGCACAATGTTCTTGGTCGGCTCGATGCGATCGACGCGCATCAGGTTATATTTATTCAGCAGCGGCTTGATCTTCTCGGCGGCCCGTTTGCCCGCGTTGCTCTTCACCAGGCGGAGCTCATCGGAGACCGAGATAGAGATTGGATAATCGCGCACATAAGTCTGATGGCCGTTGAGAGTCACATGGCGCTCATCAAAACTGACCTCGGCATCCTCAACGAAGGCACGCACACCATCCAGGAAGTTATGCGCATCTCCTCGCGTCTGAAAACCCAGGATATCGTTGCCCAGCAGGCCACGGAAAATATCGCTGGTGATCTCAGTCGGCAACGAAGAGGCCCAGTAGCGATGCTCGGGCCAGGGAATATGAATAAATTGCTGCATCGCCACCGAAGGGTGCTGCTCGCGAATCATGCCCGAGACCAGGTACAGATGGTAATCATGCAGCATTACCAGCGCTTTGGAATCCTGGCTGGCGATCTCCGCGTTCACGGCATCCGCGATGGCCTTATTTACCTTATAGTAACCATTATTCCAGATATCTTGCAACTGCTTAAACGGAATGATATCCGTCGCCTGTTCCAGCAAGTAATGCTGCGTAAACCAGAGCACACGATTGCTGACCATATCATAGTGCTTGCGATACATAGTCTTTGGGACCGTCACATAGCGCAGGCGCACATCGATATCCTTGATCGGTGATGGCATGATGCCATCTTGCGCCGACTTGAGAGCCTCACGATCAGCATCGCTCATCGCCAGAGCAACCCACGTAGAGTTGACCTTACTGACAGTACTCGTCAGCGCTGTAACCACACCACCCGATCCATGGCGCGACTTGATCTGACCTTCCTTCGTCTTGAAATACTCCACGGGACCACGATTAGTGGCAATAATAAGACGGTCAGCATCTATAGATAATTGACCTTTGTCAGTCTGAGGTTTCTTTCTGGTTGCTGTAGACATCAATCCCCCACTCCTTCAGTACGACTAAATCTGCCTCTTATTTTTACACGAACTATACGATCAAAACATGACAGAAAGCCGCCTGAACAACTATACAAGAAATACTTCCAGGAGCGTTGTCAACCATAAGCACATTGCTGACAACTAAAATTCATTATATCTCCTATTATAGTTTACATCATAAATATGTGATCTGGTTGAATCCCTATACTTCCGTATGGATCACGCCGTTATAAAGTGGGTGGGGCAACACAACGGATGGATGTATCCACCCGTTGTGTTGCCCCACCCACTTTATAAGCAGATAATTACCAGGGGCCGCAGATACGCATTCTACGGCTTTCAAGCAGTGCATCTATAAGGGGAAACTATTCAATATTCTTCGGCGCTATATGGGGTATCCTCAGCGAAATAGACGCGTCGCCGGCGCGGCTCCTGAGGCACGGGCTGCGGTATATCAGCGACTCTGGCACGCCCCAATTCGCGATAGAATTTTTGCACCTTAAGCGCAAAAATCGTCACGCAGCAGAGCAGTATGCAGCCTCCACCGGCCTCCCAGTAGTTGCTGATCGCATCCAGAACCTTTACCGTTGGATCCTGGGAAGGACCCTGCGCGTAGGCGCTCCCACTCCCTAAAAAAGGGAAGAGGACAATCAAAAGGCCAATCAAAGGGACGAGGCAGAGAATCATCTGGCCTTTCAAGCGCCAGGAGACGCTGCTCTTCCAGCTCTTTACAAAAAAGATGACGATAAATAAGACCGATTCGACAGCCACGATGTAGCGCGTGATGTAGAGCAGATGAGTATTCAAGAGCGTATACATGACGAACATCGCACCCAACAAAATAAACAGGATTAAAAAATGATCCCTCTTAAACATCCTACAGACCTTCCGCTATGTGTTTTGTTACACATGACTTTCGAGTATTATACATCCTTCATGCCTGTTTTGTCTCGTCCATCGCTTCTCACTACAAAATTTTTCGTCATGAGTTTTCGCACCTACGGTGCTCAGAGTATGCCTGACTCTCATCACCCTGGGGGCACGTGGGCGCCCCTGCACGGGCGGCCGCTGCGCGGCCGCGCTGGTTTTATATGTTGGTGCATCGGGCGCGCGGATGCGCGCCCGATGCACCAACATATGGAAAGATGGTGATCTCGCAAAAATCAAAAGCTCATGACCTCCGCACAGGCGTCCGCTACGCGGCCGCACTGTTTTGGTATGGTGGTGCAGCAGGGGCGCTTTCGCGCCCCTGCTGCACCACCATACCATGGACTCGTGAGCACCGCTGGTGCGCAAACTCAGCGGGCTGCAGGCGATGCTCATGAGAATCAAGCACTCTCCCATGCATCAGTTCTATATTGATGGGGAGCGCGAAAGCGCTCCCCATCAATATAAAAAAATAGTGCGGCCGCGTAGCGGCCGCCCGTGCGGGGGCGCCCACGTACCCAGGTATGAAGAGAGGAAGGCCTGCGCTAAAGAAGATGATGGCTCCCTATTTCAGAAATAGGGAGCCATTACGAGAACCAGACGAGCTACTCGGTCTCAGCCAGATCTGAAACTTCCAGTTGCTGCAACATGCGTTGCAGCTTCACATCCCGCCCGGTGCGCGGTGGCAATTCTGGTAGGGTAAGCACCAGGTCGAAATTATCATCGCCCGCGATGCGGTTGAAACGTTCAAAGTCACAACCCAGGCAGCGATGAACCAGCACATACTCGCCATTTGGCCGCTGAAAGTAGCCAATCGGAGCCATCTTTGAGCCGCATTCGTTCAGACGGTCCCCCTTGCTCTCATCAACGTGCCGCGAGTACAGGCAGAATGGACAGTGGTTCCGATGGTGGCCGCCATAGGGCAAGGGACCAATAAAACGGCGGCAGTTCCTGCATTTAAAGACATCGTTCGTGGATCGGTTGTGCCGATGCTGGCGGGTAGGCTTATGGGTCGAATATTCCCGGTAATCGTTATGGGCGGTATGTCTACGTGTTGTACGCAATGGTTGTCCTCATCTTTTCTGTCAACAAAAAGGTTGTTTGAACGCCATGGCGCCACCACTGCCCGCGATGCAGTCTGTATGGTGGCGCAAAAAAACGGAGAGAGGACAAGACGTATTGTTAACATACTGATACCCATGAATAGCTTCCCTTCTAATGCCTGGCGGATTCAGAGTCCGACGGCAAATTCAACAGTGGAGATGCTGCGCACCCATGCACGCGCACGTGTTCCATGAGGACATAAAGATGCCCGGGCGCATGCATACCAAAAAAAGTGCACAGAGAATGAGAGATCAAGGAAAAGGTGTGGAGAGATTTGTGGAGGGTTTAATTAAGTGTAAGAACTACGCGTGCCGTGGCCTGTCATCGATATGTTACACAGAGCCACCATGCAAAAAGAACGCTGTACAGAAAAAGCGTACAGTTGTAATTAGCGCGCACCCGCCACAAATGTAAATGAGAGGACTTGCATAAAATCCCTTTCTAGAAATCGAGGTTACCTGATCAGTATACGGGGGCACCACCCAAAAGTCAAGCGCCAAAAAAAAGAAAAAAGAAATCATCCCAGGACAACTTGACGCGTCATCAAAAGAGGGATAGTATAAGAAATGTGCAACTCTTCAGAGCGCAATACCACATATCTTGAAAGGGAGGACCAATAAGAATGCAGACAGACGTCCAACCGCAACAGAGGGACGTTTTTCTTTCTTCTCCTCAGACGGGAATCCTCCATTCCAGTGAATTGCTTGGCTGGGGAGGAATCGTTCTCAAACAGAGCTATCTCGCCGCGGGAGAATACACCTTCCCCCGTTTATCTTCTCATCTGATTTGTCTGCATCAGGGGACGCCCACCCTTGTCGAGCACATTCACGACAAGCAATCTCTTACCAATATCATGAGTCGCGGAAGCTTACAGATTGTTCCTGCTGGAACAGAAAACACCTGGCGGCATGACAGTGGAGTTCAATTGCTCCATCTCTACCTGGCTCCAGCATTGCTCCAGCAGGTCGCGGAAGATTACCATCAGCATCATGTCGAACTTCTTACCCACTTTAAACCTCAGGATCGCCGGGTTGAGTATATTAGTTCTGCTTTGCTGCTGGAGGTCCTTGAGGGAGGAACCACGGGTCGTCTCTACGTGGAGGGCCTGGCGACTGCTTTAGCGGCCCACCTGGTCCAGACCTACACGAGTACTCCTCGCCCTCACCCTCAGAAAAACAAGCAATTGCCCGCATTCCTCTTCCGGCGCATTACTTCTCTGATTGAAGATCGCCTCGACGAGGACCTGAGTCTTACTGAACTGGCCTCCGAAGCTAACCTGAGCCCATCACATTTCGCAAACCTGTTTCGCCAGACAACCGGTCTCTCTCCACATCACTATATTGTGCAACGTCGGCTAGAACGCGCCCAGCATTTACTCACATCAACGAAACTCTCTATCAGCGAGATTGCCACGATGGTAGGATTTTATGATCACAGCCATCTGGTTCGCCAGATGCGACGCGTCATGGGAGTCACCCCAACCTACATCCGAGAACATCTCTCTTGAGTTTATACGAGGCATCGTTCTACTGCTCTAAAAGATCGTTAAAATCGTTGAAATGTCCAAATTTTCTGCCGAACATCCAAGACCATCCCCTCTCACTTCCAGTATACTCTGCGTGAACGATAGAACGCATACGCAGAAGTGGTTGTGTGTTCCTCTTGCTGGCATCACAAATCATCGTGGAACATCCATTTATTTTGGAAGGAGAACGTAATGAAAGCCGCCCGATTGCATGCGTACGGTGATCTCGCCGATATTGAGATCGAAAATATTGAGAAACCGGAACCGGGACCAGACGAGGTGCTTATACGCGTCGTTTCCGTAAGCGTTAATCCACTCGACAGAAAACTGGTCCAGGGGATCTTGGATGACTTTTTCCCTTTATCTTTTCCCTACACCTTAGGAACAGATTTCGCGGGGATTGTCGAGCGGTCTGGTCCCCTTGCGACGCGCTGGCATCCCGGTGATCAGGTAATTGCCCGCGCCAACCCGGTACAAGGTGGCGCATTTGCCGAATACGCCGTGGTTCCGGCAACGCATATTGCTTCCGCACCTGCCAATCTGACGCTGGAGGAGGCTTCGGCCTTACCCACCGTAGCCGGAACTGCCTGGCAGGCCCTGATGGAGGTAGCGAACCTGAGGAGCGGACAAACTGTCCTCATTCATGCTGGTGCAGGCGGGGTAGGGAGCATAGCTGTCCAGTTGGCACGTATCGCTGGTGCGCGCGTCATTGCCACGGCTTCATCCTCCGGGATTGATCTCGTCCGGCAATTAGGGGCCGATCATGTCATCAACTACCAGGTGGAAGATTTTTCAGACAGGCTTCAAGATGTCGATGTCGTTTTGGATACGGTTGGCGGAGACACCCAGCAAAAGTCATTTGCGGTGCTTCGTCCCGGTGGGTTTCTCGCAAGTATCGTTTCACCACCAAATAAAGCTCTCGCAAAAGCCCATGACGTCACGGCCAGCTATGTTTTCCATGAAACAGTTGGCACCCGGCTTCATTTGATTGCAGGCTTATGCGAAGCAGGATCACTTCAGGTTATCATAGATCGGAAGTTTCCCCTTGTTGAAACGGGTGCTGCGATGGCCTACCTGGCAGAAGGGCATACGAAGGGAAAAGTGCTGCTAGTTCCCTGATGTGGTGTAATCAAAGATCCACAGGCTGAGGCAACGAGATGAACTCAAGCAAAGTAGGAGGCCGGCTCATCCTGGTCTCCCTCTGTTTTTCCGCAGCGCTACGGACCGTTGTTGCTGCGGCCGTTCCTTTGCTGGCTTTCGGGGCTGTTGTGGGTAACATCTTTCTGCCGAAAACCGTCGGACATTCGGATAGCTATCTGTCACCATTGTAGACCTCTTTCCCCACCGAAAACTCTTTTTCGGAGTGATTCTGGCAGCGGCGATGCTGGGATGTGCTTCTGCTGGAAAGGCTATAACCTCGGCAATATCTTCGAGCCGGTACAACTCCATCGTCTTTCGCACGCCTGCAAACCAGGCAGTAGCACCCGGATCTGTGAAATGACTTTGTAACTCGGTGCTCGTGACTCATGACTCGATCCAGGAAAAGCAACCACGCGGGCGTGATCGCTTTTCCTGATAGATCACCGTGGGATTACGGTCGGGCGGCGGTGCCGTCCCAGGAACGAGCCAGGGTCCATTCCGGTGGCCCATCGGTGCAGGGATAGCGGGCGGCCTGCTGTTCGTCGATGTCGATGCCCAGGCCGGGCCGGTCGTTGGCGTAGAGATAACCGCCGCGCAGTTCGGGACAGCCGGGGAAGACCTCTTGCTCCTGCTCGCTGAAGGCGTGGCCTTCCTGAATACCGAAGTTGTGGCTGCTGAGATCAAGGTGCAGGTTGGCAGCGTGTCCCACGGGTGAGGTATCGCCGGGGCCATGCCAGGCGGTACGCACCCCAAAGGCTTCGCAGAGCGTGGCCAGCTTCTTGGCGGGCGTCAGACCACCAATCTGGCTGATATGCACACGGATAAAATCGATCCAGCGATTGGTGATCAGAGGTATCCATTCGTGGGGATTGTTAAACAGCTCACCCATGGCGATCGGCGTGGCGCATTGCTGGCGCAGCATGGAAAAATAGCCGTTCTGCTCAGGCGGCAAAGGATCCTCCAGGAAGAAGAGCCGATAGGGCTCAAGCTGTTTAGCCAGTCGGATGGCCTCGATGGGCGGCAGGCGCTCGTGCACGTCGTGCAGGAGCTCGATGGCGTATCCCAGGTGGCCGCGCAGATAATCAAACAGACGCGGCACGCTACGCGCATAGGCCTCGGGATCATAATAGACACCCGGCAGTGCCTGCTCGGGTGGAACCTTAAGCTCGGTGCGTCCACCATAGCCACCCCACTGACAGCGAATATGCTGATAGCCCTGCTCCATGTACGCCTGCACGCTTTCCAGCACCTCCGCCTCATCACGTCCATCGGCGTGGCGATAGACGGCGGCACCCTCACGGCACTTACCACCCAGCAGTTCATAGACCGGCATATTCGCCAGCTTCCCCTTGATATCCCACAGCGCCATATCCACCCCGGAAATAGCATTATTGAGGGTCGGACCATTGCGCCAGTACGAATTCTGATACATCGTCTGCCAGAGGTCTTCAATCCTCATCACGTCTTTGCCCAGCAGAAAGGGCTTGAGATAATCCACAACAGCGGAGCGTACCGTCAATGGACGCTGCGTGAAGGTCGCGCAGCCAACGCCATAGAGCCCCGGTTCGCTTGTCTCAACTTTAACGATTACCAGACGACTGGTGTCTGGCATGGTCAGGATGACACGCACATCCCTGATGGTGATGCTTGGCATAACTCCTCTTTTCTAGCCAGTTGCCTCGTTTGTGCATAAGCTTAACATTTTTTTACAGTAGCCTTCAAGCGTGCCTGCGAGAGTTTTCGCACCTGCGGTGCTCAGGAGTCAGTTTTGTGTGGTTGCGTGGGGGCGCGAATGCGCCCCCACGCAACCACACAAAAAAACCCCCGGCTACTCAGATTGGGTAGCCGGGGTTTCGGAATGTTTCTACGGGTTATTTAGTCAGATAGACATCGGACCAGTCACCGAAGTAGAGTCCGTTGCTGTTCATGGTAACACCATGGATTTTGGGCGGGATGATAGCCGCCGCTGACTGGTGGTCGATCGGTAGCCAGCCAACGTTATCGATAGCGATCCGTTCAGCTTTGGCGTACAGGGCCAGGCGCGCATCGCCGGAGGTCTGCTCAGCCTGGGCCACGGTCTTATCGAACTCTGGATTGCTCCAGTTGCCGTTGTTATTAGCGGAGTTCGAGAGCAGGCTGAGATCCAGCCACTCATAGGGATCCGGGAAGTAGACACCCCATTGTGTAAAGCCAAACTGGACAGTACGCTTGGTGGTCTCCGCGTTATAGCTGGTCAACTCCACCGAATTGAGCTTTACCTTTACACCCAGATTATCCTGCCACATCTGCTGCAAGGCTTCAGCCAGCTCAGGTGTGACCTGGGACGATGGGTAGGAGAAGGTAATCGGAGGTATCTTGCTCACATCTGGATAAGCGCTCTTGAGCAGAGATTTCGCTTTGTCTGGATTAAACGGAATGCCGGGATAGTCGGCCTGCGACCCCGGCATGCCGGGCGGGATGATGGTGCTGGCCGGGGTTACCGTATTATGAAAGATAGTTTTGGCCAGTGCCTGCTTATTGATGGCGGCGGCGAACGCCTGCCGCACCGCCGTCTTATCGAAGGGGGCCATCTTATTGTTAAAGAACAGTAGATCGCTCTCCAGGATCGGCTTGCGCACAAAACCAGGCATGCTCTGCGCCTGCAGCTGGTCATTGGTGGTCAATCCCCACACCAGGTCGTACTGGCCGGCCTGATAGGCCTTGAACGCGGTCGACGCGTCGTTCACAAAGGACATCTGTACCTCTTTGAGCTGCGTCTTCTTGCCATAATAGTGTGGATTGGGGACAAAAACCATCTGCACCCCATGCTGCCACGATTTGACCATGAACGGGCCGGAGCCAATGGCGCTACCCGCGACGTGGTTTACCCAATCCGTCTGCCCGTACTGCTCGATCACCTTCTGGTTCAGAGGCCGGAACATGGAGACCGTCAGCAGTTGCAGAAAGTAGGAGGTGGGGCGAACCAGGGTGACCTGCAGGGTATGATCATCCAGCGCCTTCACGCCGGTCAGGGTTTTAGTCTTCCCATTAATAACATCGCTGGAGCCCTGGATGGCTTCTTCCAGCACGGGACCGACCGGCGACTTCACCTCTGGCAACAGGGCGCGCGTCCACGTGTAGACATAAGACTGCGCCGTAATCGGGGTACCGTCAGAAAAGGTAATATCATTGCGTAGATGAAAGGTATAGACCCGATTATCTTTCGACACATCCCAGGAGGTCGCCTGGTCAGGCTGTGCCTTCAAATTCTGATCCGCGCGCACCAGCCCGCTGAAAATCATGTTAACAGCCTGATTGGAATTGGCATCGGGACCACTGGCGGGATCAAGTTTACCGATATCGGCGGTTCCCACATTGGGGAAACGCAGCACCTGATTGGCGGCAGGGGTGGAATTATTGCTCTTAGAGGGGGTGCTGGTCGCTCCACCACAGGCGCTGAGCAGCAAGACAAAGGCCGTCAGCAAGAGCAAGGAAAGTGAACGCGGAAGTTTGCTCCGCCATGCAGACATAAATAAGTACTCGCTTTCTGTTACAGATACGTTGAAACACGATACCCTGAGAAAATTTTCAATTATAGCACAACCATAATGGTGGCCCACATACCTATCCAGGGAGCAATGTCGGACAGACGATCCCCTCTGTCCGCTGCAGTTTATCTATACGTTTCACGTATGAATTGAAGATTCAGATGTTGCCTTAGTTAGAACGCCGCAAACTTCTCTATTTATTCCTTCTATGCCTATTTATTACAGAAAGACGCAGAAGCACGTATATCTTAATGGGCGGGAAGAGCGATAGAAAAGGTAGGACTACCGTTGGGGAGGATTCTTTTTATGCTGGTGCCACAGGGGCGCGGTTGCGCCCCTGTGGCACCAGCATAAACATATCTTTTGCGCAGGGTGTATGTAATCAAGAGGCCTGGCGGCTCACCTGGGTCTGATTGACAATATGGGGGAAGCCATCTTTACAATCCACAATATAGCGGGCGGCGATAGTGCTGGCTGAGGATGCTCCGGCGGAGGCATGATAGCCTCTGGAATTGGGTTTGCGACTGGTGACCACCTTACCGGGAGGGATACTATACAGGATCTCACCTGTAAATTCGCGTTCGCGCTCTTTCAGGGTTACCGTCTCACCGGGCTGATAATCACCCTCACTGGGCGGTCCGAAGAGCCGGACGCACTGCTCTCTATCGCTACCATTAAACGGATAGGGCTCATAGACGCGTTGTCCATCCTTGATGCGCTCAGCGATCGCGATGCGCTCATCCGTCTCCAGGGTAACGATCCACAGACTCAAAAATTCTTCCGGCTTCGTCACATCCACGGGACTCCACATCAGCACTTTGAGGTCCGCATCGCCATGCACACTTTGCAGGGCCGCATGAGCCAGCAGATTAATGCGCACCCGCCGCAAGACATAATCAACCTCGAACTGATTAAACTCGACCAGAGGAGCGATCTCAATCCCGTTGATGTATACTATAGCTCGCATTCCATGTTGTTCCCAGTCGATAGGATCCAGGTGGAAGTGAAGCTGCTCACAGATAGCAGCGAGTTGCTTAATTTTCTGGCAGGCCTCTTGTTTTTCCTCAACCAGATTTCGGCGTGTGTAGGTCATGATGTTCAGGCTCCTCTACGGCAGATATACCATTCTGCCTGGTGAACCGCTTTCAATTAGCCTCAGCAGCAGACAAGCAGACAGACAGGTATACCACTTAAACTATATGAGCGCAGCCACCTGAGAAAATGGCTGGTCGTGTGACGCTAGCACAACGACTGCGCCGTAAGACAGAGTTAATTGCGATCGAGTGGCGTCGACATGCTCTTTATAATAGCTTATTGGAATATATATGATGTAGATAAACGCAACAACAACTTCCGCGCACTCCTGTGGTATCGGAAGAGTCGTAGCATCCCAGGATACGATTGAGTTGTACAGGGAGGACCAAAATTCGGCATAAACCCCTGAGAGGAAAAATTCAGTACATAATTTTTTCTCTTCTTATTAAGTCACATTTTTTCAAGCAGTGTCAAATATTTAATGAGCTGGGAAATTCTGCGATCCAGGTCACAGGTGAGGCTAACATTGACAGATAAGATTATAAAAATTATAATGGGTAACGCACGCCAGGAATAATTTAAGATGCTGTATCGTACTATTTAGTATTTGATTCCATATCAACATAGAATATGGAATATTAAGCGATCCCTGGATCTGGCGACCTGCGTATTTCAGACATAAAATGTGTTTGATTACCGTCATCATGGAGACACGTGCGCCCCCCGCACGCGCGTCCGCTACGCGGCCACACCGGTTTTGTGTGTTGGTGCATCGGGCGCGCATCCGTGCGCCCGATGCACCAACACACAATGGACTCCTGAGCACCGCAGGTGCGAAAACGTAAGTATGCTCAGAGCGATGATCGTGAGAGTCAGACACATTCATAGAGGATGGGGATGGGAATGGAACAACCACTGCTATCATGCATTATACCTACAAAAAATCGACGTGCCTTCATCGCACAGGCACCGATAGGCCAGCGAACACTACCATGACATTCAACACCATAGGCGTTATACTCTTATATACATGCTGATGCTATTCACCGCATGTTTATCTGGAGGCGTCAGAGCCTTCAACCCAGGGAGAAAAAAGATTGGACAACCCACCTGTTAATAAGATTATCGGCGTACACCGTGGTCAACCCGTGCTAATGGCCGGGGAACAACTGGAGCAGGCGCGGGCAGCCATGATTATGATGCATGGACGCGGCGCCTCCGCGCGTGATATTCTCAGCTTAACCACTGAATTACAGCAGCCAGGCTTTGTCTATATCGCCCCGCAGGCGGCTGGCAGCACATGGTATCCCACCAGCTTCCTGGCCGCGCTCAGCAGTAATGAACCGGATCTCACCTCGGCCCTATCGGTGATCGGACAGCTATTGGAGAGCCTGAGCGAGGCGGGCATCACGCCCGAGCGCACGATCCTGCTAGGTTTCTCGCAGGGCGCCTGCCTCTCGCTTGAGTTCGCGGCCCGCAACGCCCGCCGCTATGGTGGAATCGCGGCCCTCAGCGGCGGACTGATCGGACCCAATACGCTCCCGCGCGACTATCCAGGCTCGCTCGCGGATACAGCCGCCTTCCTTGGCTGTAGCGATCACGATCCCCACATCCCGAAGGAACGTGTTGACCTATCAGCCGACGTGCTGCAGCGCATGGGGGCAACAGTCACCAAACGCATCTATCCCCGCATGGGCCACACCGTCAACGACGATGAGATCGCACATGTGAACGCCATGATGCAAGCTCTTATCGCGTCCTGAAACAGGCAGCAGGTGGAGGCTCCCAGAAATAATATAATTCCACAACCTCCACCTTTTTCATTATCCCCACCAGGGTCTGGCGCATTTTGACACAGGATGCGGCACTCATTGGAAACATATCGTTTATCTCCTACATACACTACTTTTGCACGCTTTAACGCCCCCGCACAGGGATCCGCACCGATTTTTATTGTCGATACCACAGGTGCTCGTTTGCACGCCTGCCGCATTAACCATAAATTGGATTGGTGAGCACCACAGGTGTGGATGCTCAGATAGAGCGGGCAGATCCAGGGGGACGTGCCCGCATGAATGTGGCCTTGCGTTGTCCGTTATATCTATCCCTCCATTGACAGGCGTCTAATTTAATACCAAAGAATTGGCTGTGTTTGTCGTTCATTAGATAGCGAAAAGCTGACAAGCGTTCGGTTATTCAACCGATCAGGCAGAGACACTTTTTCAGCTCCAGATTAAAGGAGAGGAACATGCAGGACCCACAAACACCCGTATGCCGATATTGCGGAACTCCTGTGCAGGCAGGACAGCGTTTTTGCTCAAACTGTGGGCGAACAACGGAGGGCAATATCAACCAACCAACAGAGCGCTCAGTCGACGCAGAGGATACCGCTCTCCCAGGCCTGCAGCCACAAACGCCTCCGCCGCCTCCAACTTCTTATGAAGGTGGGCAGCGAGCAGGTTATCAGGCACAGAATTATCAATCAAATACTCCTGTCTATCAGCCACAGGTCGGCTATCGTCCAGATGGACCACCACCGATGGCTCAGAGTCAGGTTCCTACCTATGCCAAACCAACAAAGGACTCATCACGCAGCGTCTTACGACAGGTGGGATGCGGCTTTCTAGTGGTCGCCTTGCTTATCCTGGGACTCTGCGGAGGTGCCGGCTACTTTGTCTATCACCAGGTATCGGGCGCAGTCCAGCAAGCCAGCAGCCAGCACACAACCAACACCTACACCAGCGGCAACACGAACACCACCGACACGAAAACTGTCTCGACCCCGGTAGTTACGACCCTGAACATTCAGCCGATCACCTATTCCAGTGTAAAGTTCACCATTCAGAATGTTCAGCAGGCGAGCAACTTTACAGATGATGATAACAACACTTCAGGCGTCCTGCGTATCACGCTCAGCGAAGAAAACACATCCACGAACTCGATCTTCTACTCGTACTCTGATTCAATGCTCTTATTATTACCAGATAGTACAAGCGTTCATCCGAACAAAGAGCAGTACTACTCGGCGCCTGATACATCAGTCAAGCGCACCAACTGGATTGATTTTCCCGTTTCCACCAGTATCAAACCTGACCAGCTAACCCTGCGCATCGGTACAGCCAATGAATCGCAGATGGATATTCCGCTCAAGAGCGGGGCCGACGTCTCCAAGTATCAGCCGGTGAGCAGCACGCCCAACAAGATCCTGCAATACGCGGGCGCCAACTGGACCATTACTAAAGCCACCAGACAAACCAGTTATGGCGGCAAGCAGGCCGATAAGGGCAACGTCTTTGTAGTGGTAGACCTCAAGATCGACAACAATTCAGATAAGACCGTCTACCCCTCCCCTTCGGACGTGATGCGGCTCCAATCGGGCAATACCGTCAACAAGCCCGACTCAAACACCCTGGAATCGAGCATCGCCCCTGGCCAGACCAACTCGAAGGGCGCGTGCGCGTTTATCATGCCCGCCGACTCAACCGATTTTACCTTCATCTTCTTACCCAACGCCCTCCTCAACACCACTCAACAGGTCACCGGCACCTTCCAGATCAAATAAAATAATCTATTGGTGAAACAGAGAGGGGTTGTGTTGGCGCACCAACACAACCCCTCTCTGTTTCACCAATAAAAAAAGAGTATGGGGACGCCTGCGTTCCCCACGCCCCTGAGACAAGATTGATAAAATATCATATTTTGATGTATAATTATTTTGAACATCAAAACAATTCATCATCAAAGGATCATGTATGGCAACGGAACGATTGACGGAGGACTTACTACTACTGGTGCGTCTGCTACGGCCTTCACGGCACACGGATATGACGCCGCAGCAATACTGGCTGCTACGCCATCTGCGCTACGCTGGTCCGCAAAACATCGGGGAGCTGGCGCAGGCGCTGGGGATCACCACCGGTTCGGCGACGGTGGCCTGCAAGCGCCTGGAAAAAGCGGGACTGATCACGCGCGAACGGCAGGCCGAGGATGAGCGGGTAGTACAGGTCTCGTTAACCGAGTCGGGGCGCGCACAGATTGATGAGGTCCTCCAGCAGAGGCGCAAATCGTTAACCCATTTATTGCAGGTACTTGATGAGCCGGAACAGCAGGAGCTGCAGCGGCTGATCGAGCGTCTGTTGGACGCAGCGGAAGCTCAGGGATTTGGAGAAATGGAAAAAAAATGACACCCATCATTGAAGTATCTCATCTTGTGAAAAAATTTGGAGACTACGCGGCCGTCAATGATGTGAGCTTTGAGGTGGAAAAGGGCGAGGTGTTTGGTCTGCTGGGACCAAATGGCGCCGGTAAAAGTACGACCATCAAGATGCTCACAACGCTGCTCAGCCCTACATCAGGACGAGCCAGCGTCGACGGCTTCGATATCGTCCACCAGACAACGGCGGTCCGCCACAGTCTGGGTTATGTGCCGCAGGCCCTGTCGGCCGACGGAAATCTGACCGGCTACGAGAATCTGCTGATCTTCGCCAAGCTCTATGATCTGCCACACAGCATGCGCGATGCCCGCGTAAAAGAGGTGCTGTCGTTTGTAGGGCTGAGCGATGCGGGATCACAGCTGGTGCGCCAGTATTCGGGCGGCATGATTCGTCGCCTGGAGGTTGCTCAGGCGCTGCTCCACCAACCGCACGTCCTCTTCCTGGACGAGCCGACGGTGGGACTCGATCCCATCGCCCGGCAGGCGATCTGGGAGCACCTGATGCAGTTGCGAGAAGAGTCAAACATGACGGTCTTTTTGACGACCCACTCGATGGAGGAGGCCGATAGCCTGTGCACGCGTATCGGCATCATGCATCGAGGCAAGATCGCCGCCATCGGCACGCCAGAGGAGCTCAAGGCGGCCGTAGGTGGCGAGAACGTAACCCTGAACGATGTATTTGTTCATTTCGCGGGCGATGCCCTTGAGTCAGGAGGAACCTACCGTGACGCTTCACGAGCACGACGTACAGCACGAAGACTTGGCTAAAGTCAATGCCCAGTCCCAGCCATATCAGGCACCCAGATCACCACTGGCCTTGCTGACCAACTTCTTCGGCAAGACCCTGACGATCGCTGAATGGGAGGCACGCAAGATCCGTCACGACTTCACGGACCTGATTACGCGTGCGGTACAGCCCGCGCTGTGGATCCTGGTCTTTGGCGAGGTCTTCACGCGCATCCGCGCCATCCCCACAGGCAGCAAAAACGTAAGCTATCTGGAATTTATGGCTCCCGGCATCCTGGCCCAGAGCGTGCTCTTCATCTCGATCTTCGCCGGCATCGCCATTATCTGGGAGCGCGACCTGGGCGTCATTCATAAGTTCCTGGCCAGCCCAACGCCGCGTGGTTCGCTGGTGCTGGGTAAGGCGCTCTCCTCGGGCATCCGCGCCCTGCCGCAGGCCATCGTAATCTACCTGCTCGCCCTGATCCTGGGCGTCAAGATGAACTTTAATCCACTGGCCCTGCTCGGCGTGCTGGTCTTTGTCGTCATGGGAGCGGGCTGCTTCTCCACCTTCTCCTTGATCATCGCCTGCCTGCTCAAGACGCGCGATCGCGTGATGGGTATTGGACAGGTCTTGACGATGCCTATGTTCTTCGCCAGTAACGCCATCTATCCCATCGCCATCATGCCCGGCTGGCTGCAGGCCATCGCCCACATCAATCCACTAACCTATGTCGTGGACGGGCTGCGCTCTCTGATGCTGGCCAATACGGCCGTTGATATGGCCAGCGTCGGCCGAGACTTTGGCATCCTACTGGTCGTCACCGTCGTACTGGTCACGATCGGCGCCGCGCTCTATCCACGCATCGTCCAATAACACCATTGAGAGGCAGATCTATCCCCTGAATGGACCTGCCTCTCAAACGTTCGCAACAGGATTATGCCTGAAATTGTTCTGGCAACGAGAGATGGAAAGCTTCGCTCAGCAGGCGCATATCGTGCTGATCTCTGGCTGTTGGCTCGTAGCCAAGGTGGCATAAGAGCTGCGCCTCGGCCGTCATCCAACCTTTAGAGCGAGCAACAAGAAAAACGACACATCGCCAGCGGAATATGGAACATCCCTCGACCCGGTCATGTCCCCGTAGGCGGCATAGGATTGCGGCCTCTTCGATGCGGTATTTTTTCTGAAAAGCAGCAATCCGGCCTTGTGCATGCCGCTCCGTTGACGTACGATATGTCGGCTTCTGCACGGAGCAGGAGCGCTTTTCTCGCTTTTTAGGAACGATATCGTACGTGAACCGGTGCGGCATGCACAAGGCCGGATTGCTGTCTGAACGGCACACCAACGTCTCGAGAAAGCCGCAATCCTATGCCGCCTACGGGGACATGATCGTGTGAGGGGACCGCTCACATGCGTTTCTCTGACGTTTCGGGTGCCCAAATGCTTCCCTTTTTCGCTAAAGTTGAATGTATTGCCCGCGAGGGGCGCCGCTACAGGGGCGTTTCTCTTTGGAGAAAGCGTTTCATATGCGCGGGGTCGTTTTTTGGGGCATTGCGGATTGGGAGGTGTGTTATGGGTTGGGGCGTTGTAATTTTGGGGGATAGATCGGTTGACGGTGTTGAAGATGCTATGGTATTGTGTACTGTATAGTACACAATAATGGAGAGAAGGGAAAGTGTTTATGGGCAGGCCCAGCGATGCCAGAGAGCGGCTGATAGAGGCGGCGCGCGCGGTTATTTTTACACATAGCTATGAGAGCGTTAGCATTGATGAACTATGCGCGGCGGCGGGCGTCCACAAGAGCAGCTTCTATCATTTTTTTGCCTCCAAGCAGGAACTGGTGCTGGCATCCATCGAAGTACAATGGCAATCGTTGGACGCTACCCTCAAGCAGACCTTTGCTGCTCATATCCCCCCTCCAGAGCGCTTCTTGCGCTTCTTTGAGCTGACGCTACAGCAGCAGATGGAGCTACAACAGCGGCACGGGCAGATGCGCGGCTGCCCGGCGGGCAACCTGACGCTGGAGCTCAGCACGCAGAATGAGCCGATCCGCGTCCGCCTGCAGCAGCTTTTTCAGCAATGGCTCGCCTATTTTGAGCAGGCATTGGATGATGCCAGGGCCGAGCGGCTCATACCATCAGATATCGATACAGCCACCACCGCCCAGGCGCTGCTGGCGTATTTTGAGGGCGTGCTGCTGCTGGCCAAGGGACAGAACAATCCCGCGCTGATCACCACCTTGCGTCCAGGTGTACTGGCATTAATGCACTATCAAGAAAAGGCTGATCTTTCATTGAATGGATAAATAAGAAGAAGAAGAATATAAGAAGGAGCATCGTATCATGAAGCGTGTCGTTGTTACAGGCATTGGATTGGTGACGTCGCTGGGACATACGGTGGAGAAGACATGGGAAGGACTGAGCCAGGGCCGCTCGGGCATCAGTCCGATCAGCAATTTTGATGCCAGCGATTACCCGGTGCGATTCGCCGGTGAGGTCAAGAATTTTGATGCCAGCCCGTATATGGATCGCAAGGAGATCCGCCGCAGTGATCCTTTTACGCATCTGGCGGTGGCTGCTGCGCGCCATGCGCTGGACCAGGCGGGACTGGAGATCAGCAAAGAGCTGTCACCAGAGGTCGGGGTATGTATCGGCAGCGGCGTAGGGGGCCTGATCACCCTGCACGACCAGTTCAAGGTCCTGCATGAAAAGGGACCGGACCGCGTCAGCCCTTTCTTGATACCCATGATGATGATCAACGCGGCCCCCGGCATCGTTTCGCAGATAGTGGGAGCGCGTGGACCATCCTGGGCGGCGGTCTCGGCCTGCGCGACCAGCGGCAATGCCATCGGTGAGGCCTGGGAAACCATCCGGCGCGGCACGGCACGCGCCATGCTAGCGGGTGGATCCGAGAAGGCTGTTACCCCGCTGGGCATGGCCTCATTCGCGAAGATGCAGGCCCTCTCGCGGCGCAACGAGGATCCCCAGGGGGCCAGCCGCCCATTCGATGCCACGCGCGATGGCTTTGTGATGGGCGAGGGTGCCGGCGTGCTACTGCTCGAAGACCTGGAGCTGGCCCAGGCGCGGGGCGCGACCATCCTGGCCGAACTGGTCGGCTACGGCTCAACCGCCGATGCCTATCACATCACCGAACCGGCCCCCGGCGGATCGGGCCTGGTAATGGCCATGCAACGAGCCCTGCAGGTCGCGGATATGCGGCCCGAGCAGATCGACTATATCAACGCGCATGGCACCTCGACCGTTCTCAATGATGCCCGAGAGACCGAAGCTATCAAGACCTGCTTTGGGGAGCACGCCTACAAGGTCGCCATCAGCTCAACCAAATCCATGATCGGCCACACCTTTGGGGCTGCCGGAGCCATTGAGGCCGCCATCTCGGTGCTCAGCATCGTGCACAACCTGATGCCGCCCACCATCAACCTGCACCAGCCCGATCCCGCATGTGACCTGGATTACATCCCAAACCAGGCGCGACCCGGCAAAGTCGACGCCGCCCTCTCAAACTCGATGGGCTTCGGCGGCCACAACACCAGCCTGATCTTCCAACGCTACCACTAACAAGGTCGTACGGGATTCTATGGTGGTGCTACAGGGGCGTGGACACGCCCCTGTAGCACCACCATAGAATCCCGTACACTATTTCATCCCTTTGGAGGATGTCCCGCAGCGGGGCGCGTGCTATATTCACTCTGACCGGGTTAGACATCGAGGTGAAGATCGCCGGTTCACGAGGAGAAAGCATATGCAGCATCTGGTTCACAGGGTTCGCACCACCACCACCTGGTGGGTTGTCATGATCCAGGGAATTATCGCCATCATCCTTGGTCTGCTGGTCTTGCTAGCACCCTTTAAGCTGTCCACTCTGCTGGTTCGCTTGCTGGGAGCCTATCTTTTTATCTCTGGCATCCTCCTATTCTTCAACATGATACGCGCCAGGTCGTATCCAAAGTTCAAGATCATCGTCGCCTGCCTGGGCATCATCGCCGGTCTGCTGCTGATGATCTTCCGCATCTGGAGCCTGAGCGTGCTACCGCCCGCCGTCTTTCTGTTGGGATCGATCCTGGGCATCATCTACGGTGTCAGCGAGATCGTCCATGGTAGTCGCGCAAAAGAGTGGGACGACATCGGCGTCGGCGTGCTGAGCACCATCGTTGGCATCATCCTGCTGTTTCTGATCGTGCCCATAGCCGGCTTCCTGTCCGTTTCGTTAACGACGATTGTGCTCTCGGTACCATTTATCATCTGCATCAGTAGTATCGTGATCGGCATACTCCTGATCCGGCGGTCGCTCCGCCTGCGACACGAGCACGCCAGGCAGAGTCCACCACCCATGATTTCGGCCACCCAGGAGTAACCGTTCGCTCTACCTTTCGATTCGCTCACAGTATAAGGCTCAAGAGAAAACAGGCATCCGACTGGCTGATCGCTATCATTGCCATCGGCGCCTCGCGCTCGGCATCTACGCCATCAATATCAGGCAAAGAGGGTTAGTTAGCCTATAGCGAGAAACGAAGAGGATGGGCTCAGCCTTGGCGGTTGAGCCCATCCTCTTCGTTTCTCACGCATTTAGCGGGTAGTGGGTTCGATGACGATGTAGACGCGATTGGGGGTATCTTCACCGACGATGCGCTGGAAGGCCGCGCCGTATTTATTAGCCAGGGCGGCACGGGCGGCTGGTCGCTCTTCGGGGCTGGCATCGCGGCCGACGCCGTCAACAGTTGGCTCGCCCTTCAGGTTGCCGATGCGATCAGAGGGGGACATGCTGACGCGGCCGGTGGCGCGAATGCGCTTGATCTTGCCGGTGGTCTGAGAGGTTGTAACATAGACTTTCCCCTGCTCGTATGCGAACCAGACGGTGGTGGGGACAGCACGACCATCCCTGCGATAGGTAGTTAGCACAAGAAACTCATGGGGCGCTAAAAAGGCGAAGGGGTCCTGAACGTTATTATCTAATATGGTCATAAGTATGACACTCCTCTTCAATCTTCATATATAGGCAGAGCAATAGCGATTGCTTGTTTCTTTAATTGACAACGCTAGCATAAATAGGCGATCGACCACAAGACGCCCCAATGCGCTGGCGTGGGTACAGGCGGCATCACAAGAATATGATCCTCGATTGCTGGTAAAAAAGGCAGTGGCGCATATCGTATAATATTGATACAGCGCTGATTGATTTCGGTTCTCCCGGTGAAAGGTAACAAAGATGGAGCAAAAAGTCTATCGTACCGAACTTACCCCACTGAGTTTTTTGGAGCGCAGTGCCCTGATTTTTCCGGAGAAGACGGCCATCATTCATGAAGAGAGGAGCTATAGCTATCGCGAGTTCGCCGAACGCGTCAATCGTCTGGCCTCGCGCCTACGCGGTCTGGGACTGCAAAAGCACGAGCGCGTAGCGTTCCTGTGTCCCAATATCCCCGCCCTGCTGGAGGCACACTACGCGGTCCCGGCCGCCGGTGGCATCCTGGTCGCCATCAACAATCGGTTGAGCAGCAACGAGATCGGCTTTATCTTGCAGCATTCAGGCAGCCACTACCTGTTCGTTGATGACGAATTTTTTCCGCTGGTAGAATCCTTGCAGTTGGAACAGCCACTACAGATTATCCGTATCGCCGACAGCGGCTCACCTGATGATCCCTATGAACAGTTCCTGGCGGAGGGTTCACCCGAGCCGCTGGAGAGCTGGCTGGAGGATGAGGAGGAGACGATCTCGATCAACTATACCTCCGGGACCACTGGCAATCCCAAGGGCGTCATGTACACCTATCGCGGCGCCTACCTCAATGCTTTGTCGGAAGTGATCGAGAGCGGTCTGACCAGCCAGAGCATCTATCTGTGGACGCTGCCGATGTTCCACTGCAACGGCTGGTGCTTTACCTGGGCCGTCACCGCCGTCGGCGCCACCCACGTCTGTCTGCGCAAGGTCGATCCGGCGCGCGTCTGGGACCTGTTCGAGAGCGAGAAGGTAACCCACTACAACGGGGCGCCGACCGTGCATATCTTCCTGGCCCATCATCCCAAGGCCCATCGCCTGGAGCAGCAGATCACCGTGACCATCGCGGGCGCCCCGCCATCACCTACCCTGCTGGCGCAGCTCAGGAAGCTCAATATGCGGCCTATCCACGTCTATGGCCTGACCGAGACCTATGGTCCCTACACGGTCTGTGAATGGCATGAGGAGTGGGGTGAGCTACCAGAAGAGGAGCAGGCCCGCTTGCTGGCGCGCCAGGGACAGGGCTACGTGACCGCCGAACGGGCGCGTGTCGTCAATCCCAACATGGAAGATGTGCCGTGGGATGGGCAGACGATGGGCGAGGTGCTCATGCGTGGCAATAACGTGGCCAAGGGCTATTTTGACAATCCAGAGGCGACCGAGCGATCCTTCGCGGGCGGCTGGTTCCATTCCGGCGACATCGGCGTCTGGCATCCTGACAGCTATATCGAGCTGCGCGACCGAGCCAAGGACGTGATTATCTCGGGCGGCGAGAATATCTCGACCATCGAGGTGGAACAGACCATCGTCAAGCATCCAGCGGTCCTGGAATGCGCCGTCGTGGCTATCCCCGACGAGGTCTGGGGAGAGCGGCCCAAAGCCTTTGTGACGCTGAAGCCGGACCAGGCAGCGACGGAGCAGGAGATCATCGACTTCTGCAAGCAGCGGCTGGCCCACTTCAAGTGCCCAGTCGCCGTCGAGTTTGGTCCCTTGCCCAAGACCTCGACCGGTAAGGTCCAGAAGTATGTCCTGCGCGACAAAGTCTGGGCGGGACGCGAGAAACGGATCAATTAATCTCAAAGGAAGAGAACAGCACAATACAGCGGTGAAAGGCAGTGCAATGATGCAAAAAGTCTATCGTACCGAGTTGTCACCCATTAGTTTTCTAGAGCGCAGCGCCCTGGTCTTCCCGGAGAAGACAGCCATCATCCACGGGGAGCGGCGCTATACTTATCGCGAGTTCGCCGAGCGCGTCAATCGGCTGGCCTCGCGTCTGAGGGCGCTAGGATTGAAGAAGCACGATCGCGTGGCGTTCCTCTGCCCCAATACGCCTGCCCTGCTGGAGGCGCACTACGCCGTCCCGACCGCCGGCGGCATCCTGGTCGCCATCAACACACGACTGAATAGCTCCGAAGTCGATTTTATCCTTCACCACGCGGGCTGCTCGTTCCTGTTTGTGGATCATGAGCTGGCCCACCTGGTCAGCGCGGCGGATCTATCCGGCATCCAGACCATCCACATTCAGGACACCGGCCAGGCCGACGATCCCTACGAGCAGTTTCTGGCAGAGGGTTCGCCCGAGTCGCTGGAGAGCTGGCTGGAGGACGAGGAGGAGACGATCTCGATCAACTACACCTCCGGGACCACCGGCAATCCCAAGGGCGTCATGTATACCTATCGTGGCGCCTACCTCAACTCCCTGGGCGTGGTCATTGAGACGCAGCTGACCAGCCAGAGCGTCTACCTGTGGACGTTGCCGATGTTTCACTGCAACGGCTGGTGCTTTACCTGGGCCATCACTGCTGTTGGCGGCACGCATATCTGCCTGCGCCAGCTAGATCCAGGCATGGTCTGGGATATTCTGGATCGCGAGCACGTGACCCATTACAATGGAGCGCCGACCGTGCATATCTTCCTGGTCAACCACGCCAAAGCGCACCGATTGGAGCAGCCCGCCACCGTCGCCATTGGGGGCGCGCCACCATCGCCCACGCTGCTGGCACAGATGCGGCAGTACAACATCCATCCCATCCACCTCTATGGCCTGACCGAGACCTATGGCCCCAATACCGTCTGTGAGTGGCATCCCGAGTGGGACGCGCTCTCGGAGGAGGAACAGGCACGGCTAAAGGCGCGCCAGGGACAGGTGCACGTCACGGCGAGCCAGACGCGGGTTCTGGGTCCGGCGCTGCAGGAGGTGCCACAGGACGGGCAGACGATGGGAGAGGTAATGATGCGCGGCAATACCATCGCCAGGGGCTACTATGCAAATGAGGCCGCTACCAGCCGGGCTTTTGAGGGCGGCTGGTTTCATTCCGGCGATATCGGGGTCTGGTATCCTGATAGTTATATCGAACTGCGCGACCGCGCCAAAGACATCATCATTTCGGGTGGTGAAAATATCTCGACCATCGAGGTCGAGCAGACCATCGTGCAGCACCCGGCCGTCCTGGAGAGCGCGGTCATAGCCATTCCGGATGAGACATGGGGCGAGCGGCCCAAAGCCTTTGTGACATTGAAGCCTGATCAAAATCTGAGCGAGGCCGAGTTGATCAGCTTCTGTCGGGAACGGCTGGCCCACTTCAAGTGCCCGGTCGCCGTCGAGTTTGGTCCCTTGCCCAAGACCTCGACCGGCAAGATCCAGAAGTATGTCTTGCGTGACAAGGCCTGGGCCGGCCAGCAGAAATACATACACTAGCCAGCCGCGCTGGTAAAATAGAAGGGAGGAGATCTCCATGTCATATCAATTGATCGAGCTAAGCTATGAGCAGGATATAGCTACCATTACCATGAACAACGTCAAGCGCCGCAACGCCCTGTCGCTGGCGCATATGCGGGAGCTGATCAGCGCCTTTCGCGAGGTGGGAGCCAGCCAGGCCAGCGGGGTCATGCTGGCGGCCAACGGAGCGGTCTTCTGCTCGGGCCATGACCTGTCCGAGATGGTGGACCAGGATCTGCCATTCATGACCAACCTGCTGGAGACCTGTACAACGCTGATGAACGCGATCCAGGAGATCCCGCAGCCGGTGCTGGCCTGTGTGCAGGGAGTGGCGACGGCCGCCGGCTGCCAGCTGGTCGCCACCTGCGACCTGGCGGTGGCGGCGGAAAACGCCAGCTTCGCCACCCCTGGCGTCAAGATCGGCTGGTTCTGCACCACGCCGATGATCGCCCTGAGCCGCAACATCGGGCGCAAGCGCGCCATGGAGATGCTGCTCACCGGTGATCCGATCGACGCCCGCACGGCCTCCGACTGGGGACTGGTGAACCGCGTCGTGTCGGCCGAACAGCTACGAGAGGAGGCGCTACGCCTGCTCAAGGCCGCCAGTTGCAACAGCTTCAATGCCCGCAGCATCGGAAAGCACGCCTTCTATAACCAGATCGACCTACCACAATCTCAGGCCTATGACTATGCGCAGGGGATCATGGCCTCGGCCTCACAGATACTCGATGCCAGCGAAGGGATGCGCGCTTTCCTGGAAAAGCGCCAGCCCGCATTTGAGCACAAATGAGAGGGAAACGCAAAGCGTTTGATCCATCTATAGCCTGCCTGGGGGCGCTGACGCCCCCATTCTCTAAATTTTACATGCAAGTGATGCTAAAAATGCGCTTAAGCGCATTTTTAGCATCACTTGCATGTAAAATTCTTTATGCGCTCCGAAGGAGCGCGAGAGCCGGCTAACTGAATTTATGCGTGGAGGTAGCGAGCGCCTCCTGGCTGGCCGGGATATGTAATAGCGGCAGGCGCACCTCGAAGAGGGTGCCTTTTCCTGGCTGGCTTTCGACATGGACGTCGCCGCCATGGGCCTGCACGATCCATTGGACGATAGAGAGTCCCAGACCAGTGCCTCCTACTTCTTTCTGCGCACCACTAGATGTGGAGGGATTGTGTGAACGCGCGCGGTCGACGCGGTAGAAACGGTCGAAGAGATAGGGCAGGTGCTCATCGGAGATACCCGGTCCATCGTCTTGCACGCGCAGCATTCCCCATTTGTCAGATGCAGCGGTCAGCTCTACGTGAACGCGCTGGCCGCTGCCGTGGGTATATTTGATGGCGTTCTCGATCAGGTTGAGCATCATGCGGGTCAGGTAGTGGGGATCGCCGTTGACGAGCAGCTCTGGCAGGTCTCCGGTAGCCAGGATAATATCGTGCTCGCGCGCAAGCGGCAGCAGGCGCTCGACGCATTCCAGGGCGAGATCGCTCAGGTCCACCTGCTGCCGCTGCAGGGTGAGCTGTCCGGTATCAGCCCGCGCTAGCAGCAACAGGCTATTGACGATATTTGTCATGTGTACATTCTCGGACTGCACCAGCTCCAGGATCTGCCTGTGTTCCTCGCAGTTATGCGGCTGCGTCAGGGCGCGATTCAGCTCCAGATCGATGATGGTCAGCGGAGTGCGCAACTCGTGGCTAGCGTCCGCGGTAAACTGCGTCTGCCGCCGGAAGGCTGCGTCCAGGCGACCGAGCATCTGATCAAAGGTCGCCGCCAGCTCGCCAAACTCGTCCCTGAGATTCAGATTCAGGCGGCGGCGCAGATCCGTAGCATTGATCTCGTTGGCCATGCGCGTAATCATCTTAACGGGGCGCAGCGCCCTGCCAGCCAACCAGTAACCACCGATAGCCGCCGCCAGCAGCCCTAGAATGCCATGGAATAGCCAGATCACAAAGAGCGGCATCACCGCCTTCCGAGGCAGGCCGACCACCAGGGTCGCAATACGCTTATTTTGATCCAGGACCGGGGTAATTACGACGCGATAGTTATTGTTGACGTTATAGCCCCAGTTACCCCAGTGCTGGTCCTGCCCCTGGCTTTGTGGAATGGTCAGATCACTAATCGCCTGACCCTGCCGAACTTTATCCTGTAATTGCTGAATGCTGACAGCGGGCAACGTCCCATGTTTATCGAGGATCGCGTTGCTGGAGTCGAGCAACAATACAATTTCGTCGGAGTTCAGCTTTTTATCGAGGGTGGCAGGAGACTGATGCAGTGACAACATCTGGCGATAACCCGCGCTGAGCTGTTGCGCCTCCTGATAGATCTGCATCTCCAGGTTGCTCTCGGCAGTCGCGGGATTAAACAGGACCTGGGACGCATAGAGGCTGCCCCCAAAAATTACCATGATAATGGCCATCACCACCAGGTAGCTCAACATCAGACGCACCCGAACGCTCGACCAGAAGGCCAGGAACACATGTAAAAAACCTCGTCGTTTCATACACGCTCCCGTTGTGGCTGGGCCAGCCGATAGCCGATGCCACGAATAGTCGTCAGCAGCTTAACCTCAAATGGATCATCGATCTTGCGGCGTAGACGACGCACATAAACATCGATCACATTCGAGCTACACTCAAAATCATAGTTCCAGATATGCTGCTCAATCATCTCGCGCGTCACCACCTGGTCGGGATGATACATAAAGTATTCCAGCAGGGCGAACTCTTTTGGCGTCAGATCGATGGTGCGCCGGTCACGCTCCACGATATGGGTAACCGGATCGACAATCAGGCCACCAAATTCCAGGCGGCCGCTGGTATAGGGATGGTTGCGACGCAGCAAAGCACGCAGGCGGGCCAGCAGTTCGCGCATCGCGAAGGGCTTAACCAGGTAATCGTCCGCGCCGTAGTCCAGGCCCTGCACGCGATCATTGACGCTATCGCGCGCGGTCAACAGCAGGATCGGAGTATGAATACGTCTGCGGCGCAGGTCCCGGCACACCTCCAGACCATTTTTCTCGGGCAACAAAATATCCAGGATAATCAGATCATACGGCGTCAGTTCTGCCAGGTCCTGCCCCTCCTGCCCATCATAAGCGGTATCGACACTATATCCCTCATGGGTCAGATTCATTTGCAATGAGCTATTCAAGCGATGATTATCTTCAACAACCAGGATACGCATAGAACCACCCCCCATGTCATGTATACGTAAGTGCCGGGCTGGCCCCGGCTTTACGCGCAGCTCTCCATTTGGAACTCTCACATTACAACGATTATCGCACAACAAGATGACAGATTGATGACAAAAAAGAGGAGAGTTTTTCACGCTTTCGTCATGTGAAATCCCTACACTTCTGGTGTATGGAAGTTAAGCGCCTCCGCACGGGCGGGTGCGTACGCACCCGCGATGTTTATGTATGGTGTGGTGAAAACCGTGCGCGGTGCGCACGGTTTTCACCACACCATACATATGAAGGCGCCGCGGGCGCCTTGCGTCAGGAATCGCGGGTACGAACCGGTATGCAAAAAGATATATGAAATAGGAGAAAAGAGGAAAGATATGGCAACACGGATTTTGCAGATTATTCTGGGTATCGCCGGTCTGGGCGCGCTCGCGTTGGGGATATTGATCTGGACGACGGGCATGAACGTGTACGCGATCCATATGCTATGTGGATTGATCGTGGCGCTGACACTGCTGGTCGGCGGCATCCTGGCCGTGACGACGCGGGAGTTAAGGATCTGGGGCATCGTGGGTATTATATACGCCCTGATTGTACCAGTCTTCGGCATCACGCAGTTCAACATTCTGCCAGGCAACCTGCACTGGCTGATTCAGACGGCACACCTGCTGGTTGGACTTGGCGCCATCGCGCTGGCCGGCAATCTCATTACGCGTTCACTGGCGCTTAAACGGATGGGCAGCAACGGCGCCACGGCCAGATCTCAGATCGCACGCTAATACATAAAAGATAGATAGGTAGATCATGATATTAAAACGAGTAAGTATGATCGTGGTCTGCGCCGTGCTGCTGACATTGGTGCTGACCGCCTGTAGTCTGGGGGGAGCCGCCAGTACGGGTCCCAACCAGGTGCATATGGACAATACCAGTTTTGTGCAATCGTCCGTTACCATCAAAAAGGGTGAGAGCATCACGCTGGTGTCGGATACGCTGATCGGGCATACCATCGCCAACGGCACCTGGAAAGACGGAGCCAGTCAACCAGCGCAGGAACCGGGAGCGCCCAGAGTTGATAACATAGCCATCGGCGGCAATAGCTCCGGGGAGATCGGGCCCTTCAATACAGCGGGCACGTTCAAGCTCTACTGCACTATCCACAGCGGCATGAATCTGACCGTCATCGTACATTGATCATTAATGCGGGAAGCGAAGGATTATGAGCGACTGACTTCCCGCATCGATCCTGCTATCTCACTCTTTTTCGGGGGTGTATCTTTTCATCATTATGTGGGCTGGTTCATTCTGGGCCGAATGGGCAAAATAGATGCGCCGCCATCAATATGAAAGGTACTACCAGTAATCTGTGAGGACTCGTCGGAAGCGAGATATATGACCGCATAGGCCGTATCTTCAGGCGTCTGGTGGCGCCCAAAAGGCAGGTTTTTGCCAATCTGCGCGAGATCCTCTTCGCTGGTTCCCTGACTTTTCCGCAAGGCCAGCTCTCCCTCGCTCAGCACCCATCCAGGAATAATGTAGTTGACACGAACCATGTCTGCTGCATATGCTCCTGCCAATGTTTTTGTCAGCGTAAGGAGGCCCCCTTTAGCCGAGGCATAGGCGACGAGATTCGCCTGTCCTTGAATGCCGTGGATCGAGCCAATATTGATAATACTGCCACCCCCCATTTCACGCATGCGAGGTACAGCATACTTACAGCAGAAGAAAGGACCCCGCAAATTGATAGCCAGGATGCGGTCCCACAGATCGGATGAGGTCTCTTCCAGCGTAGCGCGGGGGTACCAGCCAGCGTTATTGACCAGCACATCGAGCCGCCCGTAGCTTCGCACAGCCGCCTCTATTAACTCGCTACAATCCTTCTCCTCCGTCACATCCACTTTCTGGAAGATCGCTTCGCCTCCAACTTCACGAATAGCGGCTGCCGCGGCCTGTCCCGCAGCCTCCTGGATATCTCCAATCACCACGCGCGCGCCCTCGAGGGCCAGCATCTGGGCGCATGCGCGCCCAATACCCTGAGCCGCGCCAGTAACGATAGCCACTTTGCCCTGGACTCTTTGAACCATGCTTTTCCTCTTGTCTTTTCCCAATCCACGTTTGCAACGGGATTATAAAAATATCTCTAACAGAAAGAGCCTGTCAATTATTTTACCAGCTTTTCTCCATCGATGCTCTAGCAGATTCTAAAAAAGCGGAGATAACTTTTATAGAGCGAGCAGGCAAAATGTCTCCCGACATGTGGTACAATCAATTACTATTATTACTTATGAGGAGGGAGGCGCCGCGATGCCGGATGTCAGGCTGCAACGGGACGAGGTTATGGCCTTGTTGGAAGAGTTAGGGGCTGAACTGGCGGCTCGTGGCATCGATTCGCCGGTTCAGATCATCGTATTTGGCGGCGTCTATATGCTGATGCAGATCGGCAATCGTCTCTCGACCCATGACGTAGATATCGTTCCACTGGCTACGGGTACTGATCCCCGGCAAGAGGAAAAGCGGCGTAAGATCTTCAGGCAGGCCAGCAATGCCGTGGCATCGCGCCATGGCCTGCCACGCAACTGGATCAACGACGACGGCGCGCTCTTTGTCGAAGAGATTATCCAAAAAGGTGAGCTGGTCCACTGGAAGACCTTCCAGATGCTTGAGATCTGGCTGCCCGAGCTCGCCTGTATGCTGGCCCTCAAACTGACCGCGTTCCGTCCCCTGCAGGACCTGGATGATACGCTTCATCTATGTCAGGCCCTCAACGTTACGACCGCCGAAGAAGCGCAGGCCATCCTTGATCGCTACGTCCCCGCCTCCTGGCAACAAGAAAACCTGGTCGATGAAACCCTGATGGACCTCTTTGGATAATATGTTGCGTTGGTTATTTATATTGGTGCATGGCTGCGCGGATGCGCAGCCATGCACCAATATAAATAACCAACGCAACAAGGCAGTAATGGTATACTACCAATGAAAGCATTTTATAAGCACAGGGGATATGCCACAATGAATATGGTACTCACATTTACAGATGAACTGCATACGATTAAAAACATCTATCAGGGGATCACGCAAGGGGATGATCCCCGCTACGCTGTGGGTACTTTTCTCAACGACTTCTTTGACTATCACACGGAAGCGCGCCAGGCCCTGATCGCTGATCCCATTAGTGCCGAGGAGCAGCCACAGCCGGAGCACTGGCGCTGGGCCCTCTTCTGCGTGGCGGCGATAGAATACCTGTGCCAGCAATATGAACTGGATTGTCCCGACTGGGTGCATGATCCTCGATACGCCACCCCGCTGGATGAGCCCTGGTTCTTTGTGCCGACCGCGCTGCACAATCCGGTGGTCCGTGAGCGCTACGAGCGCGAGACCCCTGCCCCCTTCACGCGCCGCAACATCTTCTGTGGAGCTCGCATCCTCATGCACAAAAAAGCTACCCACAAGGTCACCGCCCACCACATCATGCAGCCCGCCTGACCAGCCGCAGCCGGGTGGAGCCGAAAAAACTTATGTGAGGCCGGAACATTGGATCTAAATCAGTTGCAGGCGTTCGACCAGATCTTGTTGCAGGGGAGCTTTAGCAAGGCGGCGCGACGCCTGAATATTTCACAGCCGTCGATCAGTCTGCGCATCCAGGCGTTGGAGCAGGAGGTAGGAGGCGCGCTCTTCATTCGTGGAGGTCAGCGTCTCCAGTTGACTGAGCTGGGCAAGAATTTCGCGCCGCACGCGCGGCAGGCGTTGCAGGCGATGGCCGCCGGTCTGGAGAGCGCCCAGCATACGCTACAGGGCAAAAAAGGCCAGCTGATGCTAGGACTGTCCCCCACGCAGACCACGGGCTTCTTCGCCACCGCCCTGGCACGTCTACATAAGGAGCAGCCCGCTCTGGATATCGCGGTACATACGGGCCACAACCAGCAGATTGTCGAGATGCTCCACGAGGGCTTTATCCAGTTCGGGCTGGTCACCGGGCCCTTTTTCTCGCCTGAGATGCAGACCATCTTTCAGGTACATGAGCCATTGATTGCCATGGCTCACCGCACCCATCCCCTGGCCAGGCAGCAGCAGGTAAGCATCGCCGAACTGGCGGCCCGCAGCGATCCGTTCCTGGCCATCGATTGGAGCCTGGCATCGCGCTACTGGCAGGCGCATAACCTGGCGACGCAACAGGCGGTCGTCGAGGTTCCACCACAGACCGCCTATGATCTGCTGCTCAACGGGATCGGGGTAGCCTTTATGACGCGCTCATTCGCGCGCTATGGGCTCAAAACGGGCGCCCTGGTAGAGCTCGCGCTTCAGCCCAATCCAGACCTGCATAGAGAGAGCGTCGTCATCCAGCATCAACGGACCGGCACCCTCTCCATGGCCGCCAATGAATTTCTGCGCATCCTGCGCGAAGAGACGCGCGGCAAGCTTCGAATCTGACGGCTAGCTGTAGAGAGTTTGCGTTATTGATTGGCGGCATCGGGCTGAATGTCAACCTCTGTCGGGGTCGCACACACAGCGGCCGAGCGCAGATCGCGCGAGACCAGCTGCATATGCAGATACTCTAAGCGCTGCTTCAACTGTTCCAGTGGATGCTTAAGCTGCTCAAACGAGCCTTTCAAGCGACCAAAGGCCAACCGGTCGGTCGCGGAGGTAAATGAATAATTGTCCAGAGCCCCAATGCCCTCAGAGAGATATTGCAGCTGCGCCTTGATCATCTCCAGCGTCTGCATCTGGGCATGCCACTGCTGCTGCTGCTGGCGCTGAAAGTAAACAAGGGTCAGAAAGATTGGCCGCAACTCTGGTGACTTCTGGCTGATCTTTTGCATGGGCGCCAGGGGTCCACCCATAGAGAGATGCTCAACCACGCCACGCAACATCTGGCATTCGTTGCGCAGGTGCTCATAAGCCTCCGTCTGCTGCTTCAGCGTGCTCAGGCGTTCGACCATAAGATTAAAGCTCATGGCGATAGGCAGCAGGGGACCGGAGGTAACGATCGCGCGGGCGGAAAAGTCGCCACGGGCCAGCAGGGCATGGGCGTTGCGCAGAATGCCGATCGCCTCTTCAACAGCCCGCTTCTCCCGGGCCTCCCGCGAGACCTGGTCGATGACATGTCTCGACTCATTGAGCTCCTGCTGTGTAAGCAACAAGGCCTGCTGCAACTGCCGTATCATCCGGCCATGTTCCAGCAGGCTCAGAGACTGGCGCGTCACCAGACCCATCATCAACACAAACGCACTCCCGATGGCCAATAACAGGGTCTGACCACCACGCGCGGCAATCACGGTATTCAACAGGGCACAGGTCATCAGGATCAACAGGGAAGGAGAAATCGCGCGCAGAGAAAATGCCAGCGATCGCCCATAGCTACGCACACGCTGCTGCAAGCGCAGACGCTCCTCCAGTATCATTTGTGGATGCTTGACCGCCGCCAGCGCGATCAAGAGCAGGCCCAGCGGATTGCTGATGGCGCGAATCACTTCCAGGTGGGCATCATGGCGCAAAACCTCATAAGTCCAGAGACTATCGCTAAACGCCAACAGGCACATTCCCCAGAAGAGCCGCACGAACACCCGCTCCATCTCCTCTGAGACCGTAAGGCTGCAGAGACAAAAGGAGCTCAGCGTCACCAACACAATGTCATTTACCGGCAAGCAGGCCAGCCACGCGCGGGCCAACAACGTATCCTGCGGCGACCCAAACAACTGGTTCAGGACAAAGAACCAGGCAAGAGCCAGGGCCGCGCCGCCCATCAGCAATAGATCCAACAAGACACGAAAATGCCCTAGTAGCGTCGCGTGCCTGCGCGCCAGCAGCACGATGGCGGCATAAAAAACGAAGTACATCAGGATCAACGGAGCGCGATAGCTATCAGGAAAAGGGATCAATCCCCGTACCGTACCCAGCCAGAGCAGTTGACCACCCAGAGATAGCAGCATGCCGAACGCAAACAGGGTCCATATCATGTTCGCCGCGCGTAAAGACTGCGCCTCAACGTGCAACGCGAGCGCGGTCTCCTCCGGCAGCATTGTCTCCACCAGCAAGTGGCGTACTTTACGCCTGAGCCCATGCTTTAACACCAGCATGCGCAGCAGAAATAACAGCGCGATCCCACCACCAATCCCCTGTAAGGCGCATTCTACATAGATAATCAGCGGACTGTTAGCCGGCAGCGGAAGAGAGATAAAGAGAAGCAGCCAGGTAGCGCAAAAGAGAAGCGCCAGGGTCGCCACTATTTTTCCCGCATATTGCTCCAACCATGGACTGCGCATAAGCATCGGGTCATATAGCTGCGCCTCTTGATTGGCCGTCGATGAAAAAGCGGGATGGAGTCGGCCAGTCGCCGCGCGCACCTGCGCCTGAGAGAGATCGGGCAACGTTTTTGAGATCGAAGATTGCGGATTATGCTGTATCGATTGGGCCAGTTCACCTTCTTTCTGGCCGTTGATTGAGAAATCGTCTGAACTTCCATTCACCATATTGTCCCCCCTACGAAACCACTTTTAATATATTCAAATTCATAGTATGCTTTTTACGGCAAGCTACTCTTTCTGATAGAAACCATCAGTATTGCCTGATATTGGGGACTATTATAGCACATCCTGGGTCCAAAGTATCTTATAAATTTTTTATATATCTTTGCTGATATTCTCATATCGATTTGTGTTGTGTGGGGTGCGGACCGCACCCCACACAACACAAATCTGTATATTACTCTTATGTCACCAGCATTTACAGGATGCTAATAGATAGCTTATAGTGTACATATACGCGTTGGCAACGCTTAAAAAACCAAAGATGAAAGGACCGGCGTACCGTTTTGGCTCAATATAGCTGGGCAAACTGCCCGACCTCTACCCGTGTGCAGGTGAATACGTTATGCGAAAATCTGCGCACCATCCTTGACACCCAGTTGCTCGGGATCTATCTCCAAGGCTCGCTAGCGATGGGATGCTTTAATCCAACTCTCAGCGACGTCGATATACTGGTAGTAACCCACCAGCCTCTGAGTGTCTTCGTGAAGCGCCAGCTCATGCTCCAGCTCCTGCAATCCTCAGGGCAACCCCATCCCATTGAGATCAGCTTCCTGGTCGCCGATCAGATCAATCCTTATCAACACCCACTCCCATTTGATCTACACTATAGCGAGATGTGGCGCGAGAAGATGCAGACCGAGCTAGAAAATGGAAACTGGCAACACTGGAATGACAGGCAGGCTCACGATATCGACCTGGACGCGCACATCACCATCCTGCGCCAGCGTGGCATCACCCTTGATGGACAGGAGATTCCCCTGACCTTCCCCGAGATACCGGTCAGGTATTATATTGACGCTATCATTGAGGACTACCAGGGAGCGCGCGCAGAGAAAAACAGCCATAGCGTCTATTTTATACTCAATGCCTGCCGGGTCTATGCCTATCTGCAGGACAGCCATATTTATTCAAAAGATGAGGGGGGCGTCTATGGCCTGACCACGCTACCGGCAGAGTTCATCAGCCTGATCACGCATGCACTGGACATCTATCGCGGCCGTTCTAGCGAACGTGATTTTGATCTTGACCTGCTGAATAAGTTTGCCGCCTACATGGATAATTATATTCGCGAGTGGCAGAAAACATAAAATAAGAAGGTGGCTTCTTCTTGCTGGTGGGATTGAGCGCCCCTACACGGGCGTCCGCATGCGCGGCCGCCCGTTTTTTTGAGTTGGTGCGACGGGCGCGAATGCGCCCGTCGCACCAACTCAACATATGTTCCTGGAACACCACTGGTGCCCTCCACGCTTTGTGTAAAGCGTGGAGGGCACCAGTTTTTAGCAGGGGCGCGGATATCAAGAATGTTTAGCGAAGCTGCTGCCAGGAGTCGCGCACCAGCAGGGTATCTGAAGCGGTGATCGCGTTGTCACCATCGCTGGTACCAGCCAGGCTGACCGCCGCGGTCGAGGTCAGGATGGGCACGGCATCCCGGTTCAGCACGCCGGTGATAGAGATGGGAGGCAGGGCCATATCTGGTCCCAGCGTGGTCTTTCCAATGTATTGAGCATGGACGATCGCGGGACTGACGGTATCGCTGAGGGAGATGCGCCAGTCTTTACCCTGCGCCTCGATCTGGCTCAATCCCAGTGGAATGACCTCATCAACAGTGATGGTGCCAGGGGCGGCGACCGCTCTGGCCGAGCTCGTATTCGCCACCACCAGGGCCAGCTTCACTCGACCCTGTACCGAGCCATGGCTTCCATACAGATTGGAATTGACGATAGCCAGGGCGAGTCCAGACCGTCGAGTTAAGAAGGGTCTGGCGGCCAATCCCTGGTTGGAGGTGCCGGGGGCCGTCACAGCACTGCTCGTCGCTGCCGGTGTTGTAGCTGGCATCACCGTCGCGGTTGATCCGGTGGCGGGTGCCGTCGCGGTTGCTGTCGGTTCAGTCACAAAGGTTGGAGGCACGCTCCTTCCGGCCGTTGGAGTCGCAACCCCTACGGCGGTGGGAGTCGTACCGCTCACAGCGGTGGGGGTCGTGCCGCTCACAGCGGTGGGGGTCGTGCCGCTCACAGCGGTGGGAGTCGTGGTCCCCATAGATGGCGCGGTCGCCGTCATTGTGGGGGCGGCAGCAGCCTGTACCGAGATCGAGTCAACACACATATTGCTCGTCGAATCGGGATTGTCGCTGGATGTCACAGCGGCGGCATTGGAGAACAGGGGTCCCGCGGTACTGGTCAGCGTGCCGCTGATGGTGATCGGGGGCAGACTCGCGCCAGCCGCAATAGGATAGGGTCCATTGAAGGTGCCTGATAGGGCGACCGGTCCGACCGTATTCGAGGCTCCGAGCGTCCATCCAGGAGCCGTAAAGGTGACATTGCTGATGCCGACCGCGGCGATATCGAACACCGACACAATCTGATTCTCATTCGCCTGGGCGTTTGTGACCTGTAACACATAGCTCACTTGCTGACCAGCGGCATAGGTATCACCAGTCGGGGCGCCCGCTCTACTGATCGAGATAGACAGGCGAGGTCCCATAGACGGGGTAGCGATGGTGGTAGATGTCGCGGTCCCCGCGGCCAGTGGTGCCGTAATGGGTGTCGAGGATACGCGAGGCGTAGGGCCCGCCATCACGGTAGATGTCGCAGTCGGCGTAGGGCTCGGCATCGCCGTCGCCGTTAGCGCCGGATTGGCCGTGGCAGTCACCACAGGTGTGGGCGTAACTGTCGCCCTCACCGTCGCTGAAGGAGTGGGGGAAGGTGAAGGGGCAACCGTCGCCATCACCGTCGCTGAAGGGGTGGGGGAAGGTGAAGGGGCAACCGTCGCCGTCAGCGTAGGTAGAGCGGTCGCTGATGGCACCACTGACGGCAAAGCAGTTGCCATAGCCGCCGCTGATGGGAAAGCGGTTGCCATAGCCGTCGCTGATGGCACCGCTGATGGTGTGGCTAAAGCCGGGGTGCCAGCCAGTGTATCGGAGACCGGCGCGTAGGGTGACGAAGCATCCGATCCCACATAAACGGTGTCCGAGACCATGCTATCGAGTGGGTTGGTATTATTTGGCGCATCGACCGTGGCGGTTGTCGTAATAGAGGGAGCGGCATCCTCCGTCACGATCCCGGTGAGGAAAATCGGCGACAACACGGCACCGGCCTTGACTGGATAGGAGCCATCGTACGTGGCCGTCAAAACAGCTGGACTGACCGTGTCGCTGAGGGT
Source organism: Dictyobacter aurantiacus (assembly GCF_003967515.1). GTDB lineage: Bacteria > Chloroflexota > Ktedonobacteria > Ktedonobacterales > Ktedonobacteraceae > Dictyobacter > Dictyobacter aurantiacus. The sequence goes on from NZ_BIFQ01000002.1 coordinate 812,245, forward strand.
GATTTTCCAGTGTTTTGCCTGTACCTTCAAGTCTTTCAGGCCCAGCGGTACCACATCCATGATCACAATAGAATCGTGTTTCTTCACACTGGCCGCACCCTCGTTATTGCCAGAAAACAGCACATACGTCAGCTTCTTACCCACGTCCAGGTGGGCGCTGCCCATGCGCAGCTGGCGAATATACAGATTGGGAGTGGGTCCCGATGGTGTCCTGGTGGCGGTCGCGGTCGCCGTTGGCACGCCCATCTTCGCCTGCTTTTTTGTCTCCCCATGCCGGGCTCCCGGTTTAGCCGCATGCTTAACCAGCCGCGACCCCTTCTTTGCAAGGGGATGGGCGTGCCCAGGAATCTTGATCACATGCCGAATATGGGTCTGCCTGGTTATCCCGCGCGCGTTCGCGGCCTGGGGTATCAGGCCATTACCGGCCAGTAACTGGCTTCCTAACGATAAAAGACATACGACACAAATAAGTAAAAGTATAAATGACAGGGGACGCCTGCCACGTGATTTACATGTTACATGCTCTGGTTGCTTCATTACACTACTCTTTCTTTCTACCTTTAATATCCGCCACAACCCAAAGAGTGAACAGGGCAATCCACATTCAGTATAAAGAGCGTGAACAAATAAGAAACAACCAGAGCAGATAGGTCAGATCACTGCTGTTGATCCGCAGCGAGATGGGAAGAGGGAGCGTCTATCGTTAGCGCGGATTTGACAACTTCGGCGGGCGCCTGCTCCAGGCGCTGCAAAATGAGCTGGTGCAGGGCTTCAATGCGCTCGTGCTGGGCTTCGATATGCTCCAACAACTGGATAATCATATGATCCTGATGATCCAGGTGCTCCATCACATTGCGCAGCTCTTCTTCGCCTTTGCAATCGGTCAGATAATCGTTCTCCGCCGTCAGGCGATCCTTCTGCGCCTGCCGATTCTGGCTCATCATCACAAAAGGGGCCGCGTAAGCCGCCTGAAACGACAGTGCCAGGTTCAACAAAATAAAGGGATAAGGGTCCCAGGCTTTGATCCAACCAACCACATTTAGAATAATCCAGCTCAACAAGACGAGCGACTGTATGATAATAAAGGGCCAGCTGCCAACGGTCGAGGCGACCGCATCGGCGATTTTAGCGCCCCGGGACAATTTTTCGTCGTGCGCTTCATTGACGTTAATAATCTGAGCATGCTTATGCGCAAATTTAGGGAAGTGCCACTGCGCAACATCGAGATGAGGAAAAGGAGAGCGAAGCGGCTGCTCCTGCCTGGTAGTTGAAGATCCTGCCCTGGTTTGATTTGAAACTGTATCCATGCCTGCATCCTTTCTAGCTAAAAAATAATTCCAGAGGCGTGCTCGTCGCACGAATCCTATCGTTAAATTAAACGTCTGGCTCAGCTTTTTATCTCCCACCAATCCATACTGGACAGCGGCGTCGATCCTGTGCTACATTCTTGAGAAAAATATCAGAGCCAATGCAGGGAGAAGAGATGCATATTGTTATTTTCGCGGGCGGCACGGTGCGTGCGAGTGGAGCGGTTCGCCAGGCCATTGAGAGCGCCGATCTGATTCTGGCCGCTGATAGCGGGGCGGCCACCGCATTGGAGTACGGCTGCGTCCCCACCATGATCCTGGGTGATTTTGACTCACTGACCAGCGAGCCACTGGCGCAGCTCCAGCAGTTGGGAAGCCAGATCGTACGTGTCTCCAGCCAGAAGGACGAAACAGACACCGAGCTGGCGCTCCTGGAGGCCAAAAAGCGCGGCGCCCGCACTATTACCCTGCTTGGCGCGCTGGGAGGGCAGCGCTTCGAGCATACCCTGGCTAACACCTTCCTGCTCACAGGCTTTCCCGAGCTCTCCATTCGCATCATCGACGGCCCCACCATCTGCTGGCTGCTGCAAGGTCCTGGTCAGAGCGAGATTGTGGGCGAACCGGGCGACTTTCTCTCTCTCTTCCCCATCACGCCCGAGGTAACGACCATCACCACCACCAACCTGCTCTATCCACTGCGCGGCGAAAGTCTGCGGCTCGGCACCCCACGTGGCATCAGCAACGAACTCGTGCGGGAACGAGCCAGCGTCACCATCCAGCAGGGATTGCTTATCCTGATCCACACCAGCAAACGCTGATCCTCGCGGTCCTCGCGTTGACAAACAGGCAAAAGAAAACCTATACTTTTTAACAAGAAGCTATATTTCAAGTTCAACGAAAAAACTTGATAGAACAGGAAAAGAGCAAATGAAATCAGCACTGATTGTCTGGGGAGGATGGGAAGGACACGAGCCAGAGAAAGGGGCGAATCTCTTCGCGCCTTTCTTGCGTGAGCAGGGCTACGAAGTAGAAGTAGCCACCAACCTGGACGTTTACCAGGATGAGGCAAAGATGCAGGCCTTGGATTTAATTGTGCCGATCTGGACCATGGGAACCATCACGCGCGAACAAGAGCAGGGATTGCTCACAGCGGTTAAAAATGGAACCGGCATCGCTGGCTGGCATGGTTGCATGGCAGACTCTTTCCGCAACAATACAGAATATCAATTTATGGTCGGGGGTCAGTGGGTGGCCCATCCCGGCAATATCATCGACTATACCGTCAACATCACCAACCACGAAGATCCCATTACCGCCGGTCTCTCCGACTTCAAGATGCATTCCGAACAGTACTACATGCACATCGATCCCCAGATTGAGGTCCTGGCCACCACCACCTTTAGCGGCCAGTACGCCGACTGGATTGAAGGCAGCGTTGTCCCCGTCGTCTGGAAGAAACGCTGGGGCAAAGGCCGCGTCTTCTACTCCTCCCTGGGACACGTACGCACCGACTTCGACGTCCCCGAAGCGCTCACCATTATGCAGCGCGGCATGCTCTGGGCCAGCCGCTAATCTGACAAGAAGAAAAGACTGTTGCCTGTTTTTGCGTAATTACGCAAAAACAGGCAACAGTCTTTTCTTCTTGTCAGATTATTCTCTTTATGCATGAATGTGGTATGCTAAATAAGCACAAACATACAATGGGATGGGGAACGACATGAGCATGCAGGATCGCCGCGTGAAACGAACCCAACGTCGCCTGGCCTCAGCATTAATCGAGTTAACGCTGGAAAAAGGATTTGATGCTGTAACGATCCGGGATATTACCGAACGGGCCGACGTCGGTTACGCGACCTTCTTCCGGCACTACAAAGATAAACACGAACTCCTCAAAGACATACTGGATGTGGTCCTGATCGAACTGGTTGAACTGCTGCGCTCCGCCCGGCCCGCCAGTGCTCCTGATAGCACAGGCGTGCTGATATTCCGCTATGTGCAGGAGCATCATGAAGTGATCCGCGCGCTCCTGGGCACCTATAATGTGCGCCAGCAGATCCTCAAAGCGGCCACGGCCACCACCCTCAACGAGACGGGACCACGACCCGGTAGCATCGTGCCGCTTGAGATCGCCTCTTATCATATTGTAGCCTCCTCTATCGCCCTGATCGAATGGTGGCTGGACCACAACATGCCATATCCCATCGAGCTAATGGGCAACGTCTACGAAGAGCTCATCGCGCGCCCCACCAACGAGGCGGCCCTGCTCCCCAAAGAGCAACCATCACAATAATGGTAGAAAAGCCTCGGCCGCCTTCGAGAAACGCTGACGGCGTGGAAAGATCCGGCATGCGATATTGCATGGCTGTACCGTCTAAAAATACATACACGCACCTCGATTCCCTCCTCTTTTTATACTATTCATAGATATTTTCAATGTGTTTATCTCTGGCTTTTCATTAATCAGCGCTGTACGTGCTGATTATCAAAGATCAATACATACCACGGGAAAGGTAAAGCTCTCGATAAAGGGGGAATTGTCATGGATTTCAATCGTTTTGATGAGTTAACGAAAGCCCTGGCGGTGAGCACATCGCGCCGACAAACGTGCAAAGTGCTTTTAGCAAGTGCTCTTGGCGTGGGCAGCATGGGCACCGCCCACGCAGATAGTATAGACCAATCCACCCGAGATTTGATACTCGCCTCGCCCGACTGCGGAAATAATAGCGATGGTGGAATCTGGCAACAAATCTATAACTGCCTTTACAGAGGTATTACCGCACAGTGTTTTGCTGGAGGCTACAGTCGCTCCCGTAGCAATCCTTGGGTATTGGGGCTAAATCCGCAGCTCCATCACTATACATTCTTTGCAGGTAAGCGTGCGCGAGGCATCGAGTGCCATTATATCTGGACACAGACAACCCCAGATTGGTGGACACTGGCATGGAACGTTGCTAACAACAACCCGAGCCGACCACAATACAATTTGAGAGCACAGATTAACCAGGGCATTTTAGGGATGGCAATTAATTCTGTGAGAACACGCACCGCCAATCAATTGCATATCCATATGTCCTGTATCCGCCTGGATGTGTTGAACACATTGCGGAACTCGACAAATATCCCAACCACTCCGAGTGCCTGGACAAGTGCTAACGCCGTAGTGACGCTACCTATCTTGCCAACCGCTACTGGACGAACGCAGGCTAACTTTCGCGTGATCCGCCTGAACCTTGGGCCCGGACTTATGTATCTGGGACAGAATCTCTTCCAACTCTTATACAACAACATCATCAGAGCTCAACGCCGGCCTTCCAGTGACATGCAGTACCAGACACTGGCCCTGGCCCAGGTATCGAGCACAGGTAATCAGTTCTATGTTATCAACAGCGAGGATTTTGTACCGCAGAGCCAGAACCCTTATTTGCCAAACAGTATCGGTGCGGGTGAGCGACTGCTCAATGAAAATTGCTGATGTTTAAGGGGTGGCAATAACGTCTCTTTTCATACCTCCCGAAAGGCGAAAGAATACATGGCTCTTGCTCTGCTGTTCGCACGACTTCTGCTGGCTGTTGTCTTGCTGATCGCCGGCATAGCCAAGCTGACCGATTGGCTCGGCACACAGAAAGCGCTCAGTGATTTCGGCATCCCTCAAGGACTTGTCAGGCTAATAGGAAGAGCCCTGCCCATTAGCGAGATAGTACTCGCCGTTGCGCTTATCCTGCGAGCCTCAGCCTGGTGGGCTGCTGCGGTAACGCTGGGGCTCCTGCTCGTTTTTATCGCGGGCATCAGCGTCCAACTCATCCGGGGACACAGGCCCGCCTGCCATTGCTTCGGCCGGCTGCATTCCGCTACAATTGGGGTTTCAACTATCGTCCGCAATATCTTGCTGGCCCTGCTTGCCACCACAGTCATCTACTGTAAAGGTCAGAGCAGCAGTCTGAGCGCAATAAACTGGTTCATGGCATGGTCTCCCGGTCAACAGGTCACATTCATAGTCGCAATCATAGCCCTTGCGCTGCTGACCGGTGAAGGTTGGTTGCTGCTGCATACGCTACGCCACCAGGGACAACTGCTCCTGCGCATCGAGAATCTTGAGCATCACCTCGCCCAGACACCAATCGAGGAAGAAACACCAGGACAAGAGCAATTACTATACAGTATCGGAAGCAGCAGACAGAAGGAAGATAATAGCAAGGGGATAGGGTAATTTATTGAAAAAACTGGTATAATATAATAGTACAGAAAACCTGGTCGCAAATCTCACCAACACCGTGTACTCTTTTTGTGCCAGACTTTATGGACAATGGCATGCCAAACACAAAGCAGAGCGTCTTGTGCAAGAATAGGAGGCTGATCATGCAGCTGGTTGAAAAGCACGTCATTGGCCGGAGTGATCCACGCTATGCCACGCTTGACGCAGCCTGCTTCGCTTCTAAAAATCTCTACAATACGGCACTGTATGAAATCCGTCAGGCATTTCTCTTGGAAGGGAAATATCTCAACTACCAGGAAATGGATCGGCGCATGCAGTCGCATGAAGCCTACAAAGCCCTGCCGGCCAAAGTGGCCCAACAGGTGCTCCTGCTGCTCGAACGCAACTGGAAATCGTTCTTTGAGGCGCTCAAAGCCTACAAAGCCGATCCCTCGAAGTTTCGTTGCCGTCCCCAACTGCCCAGGTACAAACACAAAACAACCGGCCGCAACGTGCTGATCTATACTATACAAGCCATCAGTCGCAGCAAACGAACTCTGGGACGACGCATCATTGCGCCTTCGGGATTGGGCATTCAGATCAAAACCCGGCAAGACCCCGAGGCGATTGCGCAGGTCCGGGTGGTTCCCAAACATGGCTTTGCCGTGGTGGAGATCATTTATAATCAGGAACCTGCTGGATCTGCCGTTGACCCTTCACTCATTGCGGGCATCGATGCTGGTGTCGACAATGTGATCGCGTTAACTTCAAACAAGCCGGGCTTTGTCCCGGTCGTCGTTAACGGGCGCGGTCTCAAAAGTACCAACCAGTTCTACAACAAGACAATGGCCGATCTGCAACAGGCCCTCGGCCACCCTGGCGTGACTCGACGCATGCAGCGCCTGACCATCTGGCGCAATCGGCGCATCGAGCATGATCTGCATACGATCTCCCGCTTTGTAGTGGATTTGCTCGTCGCCGAGGGCATTGGTACCCTGGTGATCGGTCGCAACGCAGGCTGGAAGCAGGAGATCAACCTGGGCGCACGCAACAATCAGCACTTTGTTCAGCTTCCCCACGCACGCTTGATCCATATGCTCACCTATAAAGCGGAGCTCAAAGGCATACGGGTTCTACCCACGGAAGAAGCATACACCAGCAAAGCCAGTTTCCTGGATCGTGATCCCTTGCCCACCTATCAGGCCGGTCAGGAGAAGCGGCCCGTGTTCAGCGGAAAACGTATCGCACGGGGTCTCTATCGGGCCAAAGATGGCCAATGTATCAACGCTGATTGCAATGGATCGTACAATATTATCAGAAAAGCAGCTCCTAATGCCTTCGAGGCGGAGGGAGTAGCGGATGGGGAGTGCAGGATCCATCTGCCGGTAGTCCATCCCGTGAGGATGTCGTTCCCTCACAAATCTGCTCACGTGAAAATCCTGGCACCGGTCAGGATTCGCTAGTCGTGACAGAACTATAATATATAAGAAGTAAAAATCTGTACCGTATTTCAGCCAGAAAGCGCAGATGAATGGTCGAGAAGAGAAGCTCACGACAGCGTCAGGAGCAACAGCAGCAGCTCCTGTTTGCGCGCCAGCAGACAACCTACACCTGGAGAAATGTGCGGTCGGTGGCACGCGATAACGTGATTATTATCATGCAGCAAGAGGTGCGCGTCCTGGGGGTACGCCAGGATAGCGACGACGTATTCGTCAGCTACACCGATCCTTCCACCGGTACCAAAACCGAGCAGCTATTCAACCTCACCGATTACGTCTATTTAAAGTTGTAATAGCAGGCAGATAACCAAACAGACGGAACCTGATATTCTCTCACAAAAAGATTACGCGTGTACGTATACGTATACGTACACGCCAACATGGTTACTAAATGGCCTGTAGGGCAGCCTCATAAAAATCAAGATTTTTGCGGATCCAGGAGAGCTGGCGCGCCTCGTTGGGAGCGAAGAGGCCGCGCCCATACGATTCAAACGTGCTTGAGAAAGCATCCAGCGCGGTTACACGGGCGAGATAAAAGACCTGGTAACTATCGGGATAGGGATAGCCATAGCCGTCGGGCATAGGTCCTGACACATGCAGATGCTGATAGCCGAAGAACCGCAGTGCTCCCACGCGTGTCCCGGTCTCCTCATATATTTCACGGCGCGCCGCCTCCTCGGGCGTCTCACCGGGCTCGATGTGCCCACCTGGAATATCCCAGCCCCGCCTGACCAGGTGGCTCATCACCAGTTGCTCACCCTCAAAGGCAAAGATAAAAGCAGTGGTAATTGCCTCCCTCGGTGGCAATACAGAGGAAAGAACGTGCCGGCTCTCATTGGGTTGCGGCAACCAGGAAATGTTCTGCTCGGTCCTTATAACCTGATCAGTTGGATTCATCATGTTCACCTCATCCATGCTCTCTATAATAATCCATGCGTCTCACGCCTCTAGCCTGAGCTATTTATATAGTATCATGTACATTGTCGTAACCCGTCAACAAGAGTTGTCAACAACATAAACATGTATATTACGACGCTATAGAGGAGATGCATCATGGCAGAAACGCAACAGGGACGCGAGCTCTTCCACCAGGCGCGCGAGCGCATCCAGCGAGAGATGATCGAACGAGGCATCCCATCCATCACCATCGCGGTCGCGCAAGGAAATGAGATCCTCTGGGAGGAGGGATTCGGCTGGGCCGATCGGGAGCGCAGGATTGCTGCGACCCCGCATACGCTCTATTCGTTGGCCTCCATTTCAAAGCCGATTACCGCCACGGCGCTGCTGGTCCTCAAAGAGCGAGAACTACTCGACCTGGATAGCCCCATCAACGATTACCTGGGAGACAGCAAGCTGCATGCATGGTCAGGAGATGCCGGGGAGGCTACCGTGCGGCGCGTCGCCGACCATACCTCGGGCCTGCCACTTCACTATCAGTTTTTCTATCGGGACGAACCAGCGTACCAGTTACCATCGATGGACGAGACGATTCAACGCTACGGCCACCTGGTAACGCCTCCTGGCGAGCGCTTTATGTACTCCAACCTGGGATACGGTCTGATAAACGAGGTCATCGAGCGGCTCTCCGGAAAAAGTTACGCCGCCTTCATGCGTGAAGAGGTCTTTCTGCCACTGGGCATGCTACGCGCTTCCATCAACGTTGGGCCGGGCCTGGAGCCATACCAGGCCCAACGCTACGGGTCCAACGGAATGCCCTATCCCCTCTATGAAAGCAATCATCCCGGGGCTGGTGAGGTCTACTGTAGCGCGCATGATCTGATGCGCTTCAGCATGTTTCATTACAAACAGCCTCTCCCCGACCAAAAGAAGATCCTCTCGGATGAGGCGCTGGACGAGATGCATGCTCCCAGTTCCCGCCAGAGCGAGTTCATGCGCTATGGAATCGGCTGGCGCATCTATGATGACGTTAAAGATCACTACATCATCGGGCACAGCGGCGGCATGGACGGGGTCAGCACGCTGCTACGGATAGTTCCAGCGGCGGGAGTGGCTGTGGCTACGCTGACCAACACTAATGGCAACAAAGATCTTCAGGAACAGGTTATCGCAGATATCTTCTCGGTCCTACTCCCCGACTACGCCCAGAAACGCGCCCAGGGAATAAACCAGCAGCAGCAGGAGCAAAAGGACGAGCCCGAAGCAGAATTCAGGCCCGATCCGCACCTGCTGGGACAGTGGAGCGGGCATGTGCATACCTATGAGGGTGATATTCCATTCACACTCTGGTTCAAAGAGGACGGCGACGTACATGCTCAGCTCGGCACGCAATTGAAGGCCCTTGTCAACGAACTCGTGCTCAAGGACCAATCCTTCACAGGCACCATGGTGGGAGACATCGGAACGGCCGATGCGAGCCGCTACCCCCACCATCTCTGGCTGGATCTCATACAACGAGAAGCGAGCATCACCGGGGCATTGATCACTGCCACCATCAAGGAAAAAACACCGGGGAACCGCCTTGCTCAGGCACTCAGCCACCGGGTAGAACTAAAAAAAAGCAAGATAGAAGAAGTTTCTTAGCTCTTCCCTATGTTAAAATAAGCAAGCTACCGCTTATGAGAGTACATAGAAGGAGTTACATGCATGACAGAGCAAGCACTGCCACTGATTACGTTCTATAACGGTTGGAAGTCCTACCAGCGCGGGCTGATCGAGATGATCGCCCCCCTTACCGTTGAGCAGCTGGCTGCACCGGCACCGGGACATCAATGGACGATCGGGCAGATAGCCCAGCATATGGTAGGCAACCGCGTGTGGTGGTTTCAGGTATGGATGGGTGAAGGCAACCTGGATCTGGCTCCTATCGCCCACTGGGATCCATCGGATAAAGTGGAGGTCGCCCCACGTAACGCGGCTGAACTGGTGGCCGGGCTGGAGTCCACCTGGAACATGATCGCCGACGCCCTGGGACGCTGGACCGCCGCCGACCTGGAGCAGGTCTTCCAGCCCCCGTCCGCATTGGGAGAAGAGGAGCGTGCGAACTGGCCCTCGTTCTCACGACAGTGGATCATCTGGCACACCTTCGAGCACGAGATCCACCACGGCGGTGAGCTCTCCCTGGCCCTGGGCAGCTATGGCCTGCCGGGTATCTATGGTGATATATAACCGGTCTATTCAAGATCGGTCACATATCACCAGGCGGGCGTATTAGTCCACGGCACGAATGGCCGGGTGGAGCAATCCCACAGCGATGATGACGGCGGCGATAGCTCCACCCAGCAGAAAGACCGGCGCGGCGCCGAGATGATCGGCGGCGATGCCGGCCAGCCCATAGCCGATGGGCAACAGGCCCGAAGAGACCAGGATATCGATACTGGAGACGCGCCCCAGCAGGTCCGACGGCACAAACTCCTGTAGCGAATTGGTCCAGGCCAATCCCAGGCAGGCGAAGGCCGCTCCCTGGACAAAGAACGCCAGAGACATCAAAACTATAGGAATATGAAAGCCCATCACCATTAGCATCAGGCTAGCCAGCAGCCAGGCACCGTAGGTCATGGGGCCACGGTGGCGCAGGCGCGTGAAGCGTCCGAGCCAGATGGCCGCCAGCAACGAGCCCAGCGCGGAGAGCGTCGTCAGCAGCGCGTAGTAGCCTACCTGTACCCCGAAGCGCTGCTTGATCAGCAAGGGCAGCGCCGCCTCCGCTGGTCCCACCAGAAAGATGGTACTGACGCAGGCGATCAGGAGCGTCAACCAGAGCCAGGGTGAGGCTAGCACGGTCACGATACCTTTGTGCAGGTCCTGCAGGATGCCTGTTTCCATTTCGGCTGGCTGGCGCAGGACCTCTACACGCGGCAGCGCCAGCACACAGAGCGCCGAAGCGAAAAACGAGATCCCGTCCAGGGCAAAGGCCAGCGAGGTACCACCAGAAGCGATGATTATCGCGGCAATGGCCGGACCCGCCAGCTGCGCGCCTTCCATACTGATGCGTCGCAACGCGTTGGCGCTGGTCAGCAGTTCGGCGGGCACCATGTCAGGGATAAGCGCCGCGTAGGCGGGATCGAAGAAAGCCTCGACGGTCCCAAAGATGGCGCTCATCACAAAGACCTCCCACAGTTGCAGCCACTGCAGAAAGGCCAGCGCGGCAATCAGCAGCACCACGCCGCCGCGAATGAGATCCGACCCTAGCATCACGCGCACGCGCGGCCAGCGGTCCCCCACTACTCCTCCAAGCAGGAGAAATACCAGCAACGGGACGGTTGAGCAGATCAGCACCAGACCCATGGCGGTGGCGGAACCCGTTTTTTGTAGTACCCACCAGGCCAGGGCAATGGTAAAAAAGCTATCCCCCAACCTGGAAATGATCTGCCCACTCCACAGCAGGGCGAAAGAACGATTGGTAAAAGCGCGCAAGAGAGAGATCAACGTTGTGGTCTCCTTCCATCATATATCAAAAAGGGAGAAAAAAAGGCCGTGGGTGATCAATGCTGTATCACCCACGGCCCGCTGCCTGCTCGGCAGTTTGTATCTACAGGTTCGCTACACTTCTACGATACGCGTACCTGAAAAAGGGCATAGTACGGCTGTGGGCCAGCGTTCGAGGATTATAGCGCCCACGATAATTCATGCTCAGAGAGGGGTTCAGCATGAACTGGATACTCACCATACTATTCCATTAAATCCTTTATGTGATTAAAAGGTTGATGCGCTTCTAGTGTATCTCTATCAAAGAATACCTGCTTTCTCACCTGTGGTCAAGCCTTCGATGCGACATGGGTGTCCGAGCCTTCCTTGATACAAGTCAAACAGATCGATCAAACGCGCGTTTTAAGGCGGCTAATTGATCTCGCGCGGACGTCTCGGTCACCTGGGCGCTGGCAACCATGCGGAAGCCGTGGTAGGCGCCGGGATAGACGTGAAGCTCCACCGGCACGCCCGCGCGCATCAAGCGACGAGCATACTCAACATCTTCGTCCACAAACAGGTCGATGGAGCCCACGTTGATAAAGGTGGCTGGCAAGCCCTCCAGGTTCTCCGCACGTGCCGCCGCGGCATAGGGCGAAACATCGGGTCCTCCGGGTTCCTGTCCCAGCAACGAGGTCCAGCCAAAGCGATTGGCCTGCCGCGTCCAGATAAACTCCCCCGTGTATGGATGCGGTTCCGCCAGGGTAGACGTGCGATCATCAATCATGGGAGCCATCAAGAGTTGGAACAACAGGGAGACCTCTCCACGGTCGCGAGCCAGGAGCGCTAGCGCGGCGGCCAGTCCCCCGCCCGCGCTGCTGCCGCCAACGGCGATCCGCTTTGAATCGATGCCCAGCTCATCGCCATGAGTAGAGAGCCATTTCAAGGCCGCGTAACAATCCTCGACCGGACCAGGATAGGGTGTCTCAGGAGCCAGGCGGTAGTCCACCGAAACGGCCGCACACCCGATAGCTGACACCATACTGGTGACCAGGGAATCTTCCGCGTCGGCTGAACCCATAATATATCCACCACCATGGATCCAGAGCAGGGCGGGAAGCGGTCCCTGCGCCGATATCGGCCGGTAGAACAGCACCCGTACATCGGGCGCCCCTGCCGGACCGGGGATAAAACGCTCGCTCACAGACAGGGTAGAGGATTGGGCCAGGTTCACAGGTGGTCGCGGACTCATGGCGCGTATCTGCCCCAGGTTTTCCGCGCTGGGTGCCGTGGCAGGGATCAGATCCAGGAGAGCAACAAGCTCAGGATCAACAAGGTGTCTGGTTGTCAATGTATTCTTCCTTTCATCATTCATAGCCCCCAACCTGCGGGACAAATACGGGCGCTATTTTGTAGCATACTGCAATCTTCACCTGGCTTGACGAGGATCGCGGCAAGCCATATACTCCATATAAGGACAACTGTCCCCATAAGTAAAGTGCAGTTTAAAGGACAATTGTCCCCTTGTCAAGTGCAGATTGCTTAAAGGTGCCAATTTGGTGCAAAGAGAAAGGCATTTTCGTGTTTCTTGTCACGTTGCCTTTTTGCACCATTTTGATGGGCACCTTCATATAAATAAAGAGGGGTCTATGGACATAGAGAGACCGCAGGAACAGGTCGCTACGACAGAGCATAGTAGTACCAGAGAAGCAGGGGCGCGCAGAAGGCCGGAGCGACGTCAGGCAGCCGATTTTGACCAGCGCATCCTACGGGTGGCCCGGAGGTTGTTCGCCGAGCGGGGCATTGAAGAGGTCAGCATGCATCAGATTGCCCAGGAGGCAGGCATCGGGCAGGGAACGCTCTATCGCCGCTACGCCCACAAGGGCGAATTGATCCTGGATCTGCTGAATGAGAGCGCCCGGCGCTTCGTAGAGGAGATTCAGGCCTATGCCGAAGATAAAGAAACGCGGTCAGCCTTAGGGCGACTGGATAGCGTCCTCCGCAGATCCCTGGCCTTCATCGAGGAGGAGGGCATATTTCTGGCGGCAATGATGGATACCTCGTCGGCCGAGAGGCGTGAGATGAAGTTTAGCACACCGTACTACCGTGCCTCGCATAGCCTCATCGCGCATCTGCTTGAGGAGGCCATTGCCCAGGGGGAGTTGGAACCACTGGACACCATCTATACCGCTGATGCGATCATCGCCACCTCCGATCCCGCCCTCTATCTCTTTCAACGCCAGCGGCGCGGCTACACTTCAGAACAGATCCTGGAAGGGCTACGACGCATCTATATCCAAGGCGTGCCTATCAGCACGCAACAATGAGCCGCAGCCTCCTCCAATATAAAATTAACATCATTTGATGAGTTGGTGCATCGAGCGCGTCTTACGCGCTCGATGCACCAACTCATCAAACCGGTGCGGCCGCGCAAGCGGCCGCCCGTACAGGGGCTATCACGCTCCCCGTAAAAAGTGTGTCTGACACTCCCTAAACTTCGTGATGGCCGCCGGTCATGAGGATACCGAGCTCCTCTTCGGTAGCGTCTGATGAGACGATATCGACGATCTGGCCCTCGTACATAACGGCGATGCGGTCAGAGAGGGAGCGGATCTCGTCGAGTTCGGCCGAGACGAGCAGGACAGCTTTGCCGGCGTCACGCTGCTCGATCAATTGGCGGTGGATGAACTCGATGGCGCCGATGTCGACACCGCGCGTGGGCTGCGAGGCGACCAGCACGATGGGATCGGTGCTCAGCTCGCGGGCGATGATCAGCTTCTGCTGGTTACCTCCGGAGAGTGTACGCATGGCAGCCGTGGCCGAGGGGGTGCGTACATCGAACTCTTTGATCAGCTTCTCGGCCCAGCTAGCAATGTTCTTAAGCTGCAGCACCATGCCGCGCCAGGCGAACTGCCTCCAGCGATGGCGACCCAGAATAGAGTTATCCTCGATGGACTCGGTGATCACCAGGCCGCTCTCGCGTCGATCTTCGGGGATGTGGCACATGCCGGCGATACGTACGCCGCGCGCGCCCATCTCGGTGATATCGCGCGCCCGACCGGGCTTACCATCGACGACGGGGGTCATGGTAACCAGGCCACTCGACGGCTTACGCATACCCGTCAGTACCTCCACCAGTTCGGTCTGGCCGTTGCCCTCGACGCCAGCGATGCCCAGGATCTCACCGGCGCGCACATCGAAGCTCACGTCGCGCAGAATCGGCAGACCACGGTCCGATTTCGCCTCAAGATCCTGCACATGCAAAACCACGGGACCTGGATTGGCGGGTGACTTCTCGACGCGCAGCAGCACGTCACGTCCCACCATGGCGCGGGCAATCTCGCGCTGATTGGTCTCCTTCGTCACCAGTTCTCCCACGTTTTGTCCACGGCGCAGGACGGTAATCGAGTCCGTCACGGACAGCACCTCGCGCAGCTTGTGGGTGATAAAGATGATCGTCTTCCCCTGCTTGACCAGGTCGCGCAGCACCACGAACAGCTCATCGGTCTCCTGCGGGGTCAAGACGCCCGTGGGCTCATCCATCACCAGGATGTCGGCGCCGCGATAGAGCATCTTAAGGATCTCGACGCGCTGCTGCTGTCCCACGGAAAGCTGCTCAATGCGCAGATCCGGGTCGATGGGCAGGCCATACTGCGCACTCAGATTCTTAATTTCTTTGCGCGCACGCTGGCGATCATAGGTCGCGCGCAGACCGCCGGGTTCGTGTCCCAGCACGATATTCTCGGCCACGGTTAAGGGCGGGATCAGCATAAAGTGCTGGTGCACCATACCGATGCCCAGGCGGATCGCGTCACGTGGTCCCGAGATCTGGACCGGCTGGCCGTTGATGCGCACCTCGCCGCTATCAGGCTTGACGATGCCATAGAGGATATTCATCAGCGTCGACTTACCGGCGCCATTCTCGCCCACTAAAGCGTGGATCTCGCCCTTCTTCACCAGCAGGTTAACGTGGTTGCTCGCCACCACACCTGGCCAGGCTTTATAGATATCGCGCATCTCCACCGCGTAGGGGGTCGAAACCTCCTCGCGGCGATCAGCTACAGTACTCTCTTGCATGGATCTATCCCTTCTACTCTGATGCTGGCTCGTAAGGTATGCCATCGGCGGCGGGCGCTATCGTGCGGCCAACCAGGCCCACCAGGGCGATCAGGGTCAACACATACGGCAAGATGCTGAGCAGATTGGCCGAGACTCCGGTATCCTGCAGGCGTGAGCTCAAAGCTTCTCCGATGCCGAAGATCAGACACGCTCCGGCGGCACCGAACGGCGTATACTTACCGAAGATCATAGCCGCCAGGGCGATATAGCCCTGTCCGGCGGTCATATTCTGGTTGAAGATACCGGCGATACCCAGCGACAGGAATGCTCCAGCAATACCTGAGAGCAGGCCGCTGCTCACGACGCACAGGTAGCGGATCAGGCGCACATTGACGCCGGCGGTATCAGCTGCATGCGGATGCTCACCGACGGCCCGGATGCGCAGTCCGATGTTGGTGCGGAAGAGCAGGAAATGGATGCCAACCAGGATAAGCAGGGCCAGGTAAAAGATGATATTTTGCTGGAAAAGCACCGGACCGATAAAGGGGATGTTCGCCAGCGGCCCCCAGTGCAGCTGAGGCAGGCGCAGCGCATCACCCAGTGCCTTCACACCCTGTCCCTGCGTCTGAATGGGAAGCAGGAAATTCGTTAAACCCAGCGCCGCCAGATTGATGGCGATGCCGCTGACGGTCTGATTAGCCATAAAGTGGATCGAGACGATGGCGTGTACCAGGGCCAACAAGCCACCAGCGATCATCGCGCCCAGCAAACCCAGCCAGACATTGTTGGTGGCGATCGCCATCATTACACCAACATAGGCACCGATCAGCATCAACCCTTCCAGGGCGATATTGATGACGCCGCTGCGCTCCGATATCAGGCCACCCAGGGCCGGAAGCAGGAGCAAGGCCCCAAATTGCAGGGCCGCCTGCCAGAAATCGGACGATAGTAAAACCCTCATTAATATCTGGAAAAACACGCTATTCCTCCTGACCCAGGGGTGCGCGAGCTGAACCCGCCGTTTCGGCACCCGCGCCTGTTGCTTCATTACCACTCGTATCCGCTGACCCCGATCCGGACGTAACAGTGCCGTCTGCGGGCATATCTGGTGTTTTCACATCAATCACCCCTGGAACCAGGGCAGGTTTGGAGCTTCTGGACAGGAAATTGGGGATGAAACGCTGGAATGAAGGCAGGTACTCGACCGCGATACTAAACAGGACCAGCGACTGCATAATCGTAATGATATCGCCGGGCACATTAACATATCCCTGTAAATAGGGGCCCGCCTCCTGCAGACCGCCGAAGAGCAGCGAGGCCAGCAAGACACCTATTGAGGTCGTGCGCCCCAGCAGAGCGACACCGATGGCATCAAAGCCGGTCGAATCAGTGGCGAAGGCCGAACTGATCAACTGGTAGGGAGCCTGGCCCATCAAGCGCACCGAGCCGGCCAGACCGGCGAAGGCGCCCGCCAGCACCATAGCCATAATAATGTTCTTCTTGACCGAGATGCCCGCGTAGCGAGCGGCCTTCGGATTCTGACCGATCACGCGCAGTTCATAACCAAAGGTGGTACGCGCCGTGATGAACCAGTAGAAGACCAGGGCGATAAAGGCAAAGAGCAGGCCGACATCAACGGTATACTGGGCAGGCTCAGGGATCTGCGGCAGAAAGCTCCCCAATGTCTGGTTATAGAATACGGCCAGCGATGGGATGGTTGCCTGGGCGGGCAGCGGCAGCGTCTGCTGCGACAGCTTGGGAGCCTGGAAAGGACCCTCAACCAGGTAAGCACAAAAATAGAACGCCACCCAGTTCAACATGATCGAGGTTACCACCTCGTGTGCGCCGCGCCAGGCCTTCAACACTCCGACGATTCCGCCCCAGATACCACCGGCCACGATACTGGCCAGCAGCATCAGCGGCACCAGCACCCAGCCGGGCATGTTCGGCATACGCAGAGCAATCGCGCCAGCGGCCATCGAACCAACCGTTAACTGGCCGGCCGCGCCGATATTAAAGAGTCCCGCGCGAAAGGCGATAGCCACCGCCAGGCCCGCGAAGATCAGCGGGGTCGCCTTGGCCAGGGTAAAAGAGATACTTTGAATGCTCCCAAAGGATCCCAATACAAGATAATAGTAGCTTGAAACGGCTGTAATAAAACGGTTATCCAGTGGGCCCGGCGTGGTAATCATCACGATGATCCCACCCAGCACAAAGGCGACCAGAATCGCGATCAGCGGCCGCCCCAGCGCGGCCCTGAACGCTCGCATCCACCTGGCTAACCGTGACGCAGGAGCCGAAGTCCTGCGCTGCACTGTTGGCGTTGCCATATGGCTCCTCCTGCGCGCAATACAAAAAAAGATAAATGGTAGTGAAGAAATTATACCTCATGTGCTCCCGCCTGCGGCGGGAGGGAGAGGGGGAGTTGGGGGACACCCCCAGACCCCCGGCAGGAGGGCTCGCCGCCCTCCTGCACCTCCAGCTTGCAACCGTAGAGGGGAGAAGAGGGGACACCTCCAATCCTCCGGCAGGAGGGGCTCGCCGCCCGCTTTCCCATCAAACAAAACATCACCGCAGAAGGATGGAGCGCCAACATTTCTAGCCGTGGATAGGGAGAAAAAGTCAGCGCCAGCCATGCCACTTCTACGGTGATTTCAGATGCCTGGCCTACTTCTGGACGGTGTCTGGTACCTGCAGGGCACCCGATTTGATATCCTGGATGTACTTGTCGACGACTGGTTTCACTTCGGCAGGAACCTGGCTACTCAGGGGAGCATAGCCAACGCCGTCATTGGTGAGGTCGAAAGGAGCAGGATTGTTGCTGAATTTGCCAGACTCGAAATTTTTGATGGTGATGTAGACGGCCTGATCGACGCGCTTAACGGCGCTGGTGATCACGCTATCGTTCACATGAGACTGGTCGCTGTCCACACCGATGCTGTAAACGCCTTTAGCCTTGGCAGCCTGCAGGGCACCAACACCACAACCACCGGCCACCTGGAAGATGATGTCAGCTTTAGAGGCGCCGATCTGGTTATTGGCGATATCCTGACACGCAGCGGTATTGTCGAAGGAATTCGAGTAGTTTACCTTGACGGTAACTTTGGGGTCAACCTTCTTGGCACAGAACTGATAGCCAGCGATATAGTGATCGACAGGAGGAATGGACTGACCGCCAACGGCGCCAATGGTGTTGTTACCCAGCAGTTTGCTGGCCTTGCTCTTGCCCAGCGTCTCCATCTCACCGGCAACCACGCCAGCCAGACAGCCGGCCTGCTGCTCTTTAAAGTACAGGGGAGCAACATTTTTCAAAGGATCGCAGTTTCCCTTGGCATCTGAAGGACAGGCATCGATCAGAGCAAAGGATTTGGTCGGGTTGGCCTTCGCGACCTGGTCCATGGCGGTAGCCATCAAGAAACCAACACCGATCACCAGATCAGAAGTCTGGGCGGCACGAGTCAGGTTACCAACATAGTCGTTCTGAGACTTTGATTCGATGACCTGGCGGCGGAACTTCAGCTCACCCATCGCTTTGGTGTAACCAACATAAGCTGACTGGTTGAAGCTCTGATCATTAAGACCGCCAATGTCGGTAACCAGAGTCACAGACTTCGGGGCGGACGAAGTAGAGTTGCCGCCACCGGTTGAGGTAGAGGGCGAGCTACCACCACAGGCGGATAGCATGATGCCGCATAAAACGAGTAGCGAGACAAGCAGGCTCGGAATGCCAGACCTTCTCATAGAGGTAGGATCCTTTCTTTGCTCTCCAAAGAGATTGCGAAAAAAAATAATGTCATATATACGTACAACGCGCCAGCAACGCCCGTACGTTGTCTCTATAAAGAGATGAAAACAAACGCTCTTTACCATACCATGCCGAACACGCTAGCCGGCAAAAGAGGTGTTTCTGTTACTTTATAAATCCTAACAGCCGATAACAGATCAGACATACAATTGTGCTGCGCTATATGTCTGCCCTGCAGGAATAAGGCTAGTCACCCGGTAATGACCATATTCTACCACCAGCCACCATGCTCGGCGCAACACATATGTAGTGCATGCGTCCGACGGCGGTTGTGAACACAGATCGGGAGATTCGCCATTTCCAATAGATATATACGTAAGGATGTGTATATTTCTCACAATCTACTATAGCAAATTGTGGATGAAAAAAGATATTCGTGTTATTTGTCCAGCACGGCCTCCAGTGGCAGGGTGAACCAGAAGGTGGAACCCTGGCCGGGAGCGCTATCGATGCCGACCGAACCATCCAGGCGCTCAATGATCATTTTGCTAATATGCAGGCCCAGCCCCAGGCCGACGCCTGAGCCAGTGCGCACATCAATGCCGGGAACGCGATAGAAGCGTTCCCAGATACGCTGTTGTTGGGCTTCAGTCAAGCCGGGGCCAGAATCGCTAACAGCCACACGCACAATTTTTGAAGGTATATCATGGGTTACCTGTACAGACACGGGCTGATCAGCCTCGGAATACTTGAGAGCGTTTGATAGATAATTGCTGACGACCTGGCGGATACGATCAGTATCCACGATCGCCAGTAGCTCTCTGGTCGCGGGCAGGTCCAGCTCAATGCGACGGTCTGGATTCAGCAGGCGCTGGTCCTCAACCACCTGCCGCACGAGAAGGGCCAGGTCCTGCAGATCAGGCTGCAAATCCAGGTGGCCGATCTGAATACGCGACACGTCCAGTAGATCATTGATCAGACGGCTCTGCGTACCAATCTGCCTCTCGGTCCGATTCAGCAGGTCACGCACGGCATTGATACCCTGTAAAAGTTGAGGATCGAGCGACCGGGACCGGCTCGCCAGGCGCAGCGTCTGCCGCTGCGCCAGCTGGACGCTGGCCTTGATCGTAGTCAGCGGCGTGCGCAGTTCGTGGCCCGCGATGCCCAGGAACTCCTCCATCATCGCATTGGCCTCGCGTGCCGCCAATATGTTGGCCTGCGCCTCCGCCTGATCAGCCACCAGCCGCTCGCGCTCCAGCACCAGAACGGTCAATTCAGATACAGCCTTGAGTAAAGCCAGCTCAGATTTAGCATATGTATGGGGTTCGCCGCCATGATCGGCAAAGAGAAAACCCACCAGTCGGTCCTCAATATACATCGGGGCCACCGCGGCCTGTGAAATGCCAAAGGTATTGACGGCACTGCTCAACGGCGGCTGCGTATAATCTAATATACCGATATCACGCGTGCGCAGGATGGATCCGATGACCGGATTTTGCAACAACTGCTCCACTGAATAATCCTGGCGCTGCTCCAACCATTTCTGCTGCATATCTGCGGACAGGCCGATGGCCGCCACCGGAAAAACCGTGCTGGTCGCCTGATCGACCAGGGTCAGACCACTGCGCGTACTGCCGGTGATCAAACCGATATGTTCGAGCAGGCGGTAAGCGATCGTCGTAGAGGCAGAGGGACGACTGGAGCTCAAAGAGGAGTCAGACACTGGCGTCTGCACCAGCTCCTCGGCCAGCGACAGGAGCGAAGTCAGGGCTTGCTGCGTCTTACGTTCCAGGGAACGGCGTTCAGTGACATCACGAAAGATCAATACACCACCCGTCAGATTACCCATATGATCATAGAGAGGCGAGCCCGTAATGTTTAGCTGCACATCGCGTCCATCCAGGGCGTGAACCCGAATATCCATGGAATTCGTGGAGGTAAACACTTCGCCCCCCAGGGCACGCTGCACCGGCATCTGATCCGCGCGCAATAGCTGCCCCTTTTCATCACGAATATGCAGCGACTGGCCCCGTTGCTCGGGCGTCAGCAACACATGGGAGGAATCAAGATCCAGCGCCAGCATACGTCGATAGGCCGCGTTCATGCGCACGATATGTCCAACGCTATCATAGAGGATGACGCCATCGACCATCGCTTCATACACCGCCTCCAGTTGTCCAGCCCGCTCGGCCGCGTCCTGCTCAGAGGTACGCAGACGATTAGCCAGTTGCTCGGCCCGCAGACGCGCACGCTGCGTCTGACTGGCAACGACACAGAGAGTGGCGCCCACCGCCAGATAGAAGATGGCACTGGTAATATCCTCAGTGTAGGCGCGTAAGAAAGGGAAGAAGGCCGGCAAGGCCAGGTAGACGGTCCAACCAGTACCGATCAGGATCGCCAGCAGACCCGGCAACACCCCCCATCCCAGAGTAATCAGCAGGCCCACCAGCAGAGTCGGCGCCTCCAGAAAGCGGAAGTTGCCGAAACGCTGCATCACCGATGTCATCCCCACCACCACCAGCGACTGGCTGATGAGGGCTATCAGATAGCCCGCGATCGGTTTTTGCAGGCTGGCAGGCAAAAAGGCGGGTGCAAACGTCTGAGAACGTAGCTGCCTGCGCAGATACTTCTCCATCTTTTTATACAAAACGCTAGTCTGCAAGCACGCGGAGAACACGCGACCGAATGCGAAAATCTTGCGCTTTGGTTCTTCAGGGAACGGCTGTTCTACATTCATAATATATAAAATAGTTCCTTGTACCGGATATCTAAACAGCCAGACAGAGCTTCTTAGCCACGCCGCGCCAGCAACCGGAGATATTGCTGTGGCAACATGTCAGTGTGTCGCTTGAAAAAAATACTCTCGGCCGCGCAGGCCGAACCTACAAGGTATGGATGGAAGAAATCAGATTTTCCAGCAGCGACGACAAAAGGAGATCAAATCGCGTCTCTTGACTCCCTATATATCCTGCGATGTATGGGGCCACAGTGCCCCAGTTGGTTGTGTAGGCATAGGCTCTCTGTCTGGCAGCGCTACCTCTACAAAAGGATGTGCAAACTTATATCATTATGATCAAGTATAACCATACTTAATCACAACTGCAATGAGCTTGCCTCCTGGTGAGATATATGGAGCATTGACGAACGTTGTGTGTGTCCTTCATGCTTCTTTTCAGCCTTCATCATTATGGGCGAAAATGAAAAAGGGCGGTCATATATGCTTGCGAAACCCGGCTGCCGGGGGATATGATAAGGATACATTATTCTGCCAGATACCACTGAGGGATTACATACCCTCTATTTCTCTCATCGCTATGATTCAGACGTATCTGGCCTAAATAACGGTCAAAGCTATTCATCCATGGTTACTATATTCTCATACACTACTCATTGAACCAGACAAATGCGACCAAAAACCACGATATATACGTATACCTTCTATAATTCATCTCTCACTTACGCAGGAATGCAAGGAGTCTATAATGCTCATGCAAGAGCTTGTACATAAAACGATCGGCAATTATTATATAGAACGCGGTCTCGCCAAAGGGGGGATGTCAGAGGTTTATCTGGCACGAGATCAGCGTAACCAGGACATAGTGGCTATGAAGATGGTCAGGCGCAGCGCCGGCGAATATTATGAACGCTTCCGACGCGAGGCGCGCGCGATGGTGCAGTTGCACCATCCGCACATCCTGCCAGTCCTTGATCATGGCGAATACGAACAGTGGGCTTATATGGTCTCCCCCTATATTGAGTATGGGACGCTCAGCCGCCGCGTGGCCGAGGGTCCCCTGCCGCTGGCGGAGGCGAGCAATATCCTGTTCCAGGTGGCCAGTGCCCTGCAATTCGCCCATGAGCATGGCATGCTGCATCGCGATATCAAGGCCTCAAATGTCCTGTTGCGCGATGGAAATTATGCCTACCTGACAGATTTTGGCCTGGTGAAGAGCATCGAGGACAACTATAGCCTGACGCGTTCCGGCTTCCTGATCGGGACGCCGGAGTATATGGCGCCCGAACTGGTCGAAGCGTCGGCTACGCCGGCCAGCGATATCTATGCCCTGGGGGTGCTGCTATATCAGATGGTCACCGGGAGCGTCCCGTTCAGGGGAACCAATCCGGTCAACATCGTCATGAAGCATCTCCGCGAGCAACCATCGCCTCCCTCACAACTAAATCAGGCCATTACGCCTGACGTTGAGCGCGTCATCCTGCAGACGCTAGAGAAAGATCCCATGCGTCGCTTTCGCACGCCAAAGGCGCTTGCCAACGCCTTCCGCCAGGCGTACCAGGTGAATGCCGCGCCTGAACCGGTAGCGAACGTGCAGCACAGTTCACTGCAAAACCTCCCCACGATCCAGGTGATGCCAGCTTCCACGGCGCCAGCACAAAAGTCTAATGCATTGAAGGGATCGCGTCTGATCTGGATCGCCGGGGCGGCTCTGGTCGCCATCGTGATCCTCATTTTGCTCTTGACTCACGCCTCATCCCATAACGCTGGCCCTAAGCAACCGGGACATAACACGCGACCAACCGCGACCGCCAGTTCATCCATGCATCAGACGGCCACAGCGGTATCGCAAGCACAATCAATCCAGACACCAGCAACGCATAAAGCACAGAACGGTCCCAGGGGTTCGCACGGCAACAAGAAGTAGCCAATAGAGGATATCATCCCATTCAGACGATTCAGATGATTCAGCGTTGTATAGGTGCAGCAGGGGTGCGGAAGCGCCCCTGCTGCACCTACACACAACCAGTGCGGCCGTGCACGCGGATGCCTGTGCGAGGGCGCTCACGTACCCCACTATGAGGGAGTAAGACTCATGCTTAGAGCTCTTTTATGTTGGTAATACTTTAGGTTGAACCAGCGGCGTGTCTTTTAGCGCGGGAGGTTCAGGCATCCAGCGCTGCATCAGGCGTTCTATCGTGCAGATCAGGGGAAAGAAGAAGAGCGCGATCAGGATGTTGAGGCCAAGGTGGGCCATGGCCACACGGGTGCCGCCGTTGGTCCAGAGACGCGAGAGCATGTCGGTCAGCGGAATGAGCCAGATCAAGGCCATCAGCGCACCAGCAAGTTTGGTGCCGAAATGGACCACAGCCAGGCGGCGTCCCGTTATGGTTCCTTCATGCATCGCCAGGAGTAGGGCCATCACGGTAGTTCCAACGTTCGCCCCCAGCATCAGGGCCAGGGCAGCGGAGGTGGGGATAGCCCCGGTCGTAGCCAGCATGATCACCAGCCCAATGAACGCCGTACTGGAATTTAGTAATATAGTGAGAAGCGCACCGCAGACAAAAAGCACGATCGGCACGGACGCCAGAGCCTGCAATATCATAATGATGACCGGATAGGTGATAAGGGGGGCGCTCGCCGTTACCAGTTCCGATAAACCGAACATGATCAACCCAAAGGCGAAACAGAGGCGTCCCAGATAACGATAGGGGGTGCGATGGGTCCAGAGCGCAAGCGTAGCAGCGATACCGATAAATATAAATACATGGTCCGTGAGATGCAGAGAGATACATTGCACGGCCAGCGTGGAGCCGATATTTGACCCCAGCAGCACCGCGATGGCCTCCGAAAGCGAAAGGAGATCCGCACTCACAAATCCTACCAGCAAGGAGGACATGGCATTGGAGCTCTGCATCAACGTGGTCGCCATCATCCCCAGGACCAGAGCGATAACGGGATAGCGCATCAGAGAGGTTAGTCTTTTACGCACATGGGTATCCGCTAGATGTTGTACCGCCTCGGTGATCAGCCGTACTCCATAAAGCACGAGCACCACCCCCGTCCAAAATTTTCCCAAAGCCAGGGTAACGTGCAAGATTAGGATCATCTTCCCCTCCCCACACCATCGCAGAAGAACGGGGTCCAATACAACAACAGCGTTGTATTGCTCTCGTCAGTGCGTAACCAATCACGACCTCGGCCAGATAAGCCTTAGAATTTATTATAATAACCATCAAAAATAGAATCTGTCTCTTTATCGATTATAAATTTATAATAAATAGTTTTGTAGGCGTTGATGCGACACGGGGAAGGGATGCATCCCTTCCCCGTGTCGCATCAACGCCTACAAAACTAAGAAAAGCTAATGCATGTCCTTGCCGTCTCGTTCTAAGATGGCATACAATCAAGCTGCAAATTTTCTTTCCGGTTCCATCTGGCAGGTTGACAGATGTTTGTGTTTATCAGGGGTTTTTCATGTTCGGTGCAAAAATTACCAGGACCTTTGTGCAGCGAGAGGTGCTGGCCGGGGTAACGACGTTCGTTACGATGGCGTATATCTCCGTGGTCAATCCGATTGTACTGGGGGCGGCGGGAGTGCCGTTTCAGCAGGCGTTTACGGCGACGATCATCGCGACGGTGGTAGGAACGCTCTTGATGGCGCTCTACGCCAACTACCCGATCGCGATCGCGCCCGGAATGGGGATGAATGCCTATTTCGCCTATTCGGTGACGCGGGGCCATCAGGGAATCAATTATCATGTGGCCTTCTCGGCCGTTTTCCTGGCGGCCATCATCTTTGTATTGCTCTCCCTGACCCCTCTGCGTTCACGCCTGATCGAGGCGATTCCCGAAAATCTCAAGCACGCGATCACAGCGGGTATCGGCCTCTTTATCGCCTTCATCGGCCTGCGCCTGACCGGCATCGTACAGGCCGATCCCACCGACCTGGTGGCTCTGGGTGATCTGCACTCGGGTAAGGTACTGCTGGCATTGCTGGGGCTGGTATTCACCGTGATCCTGATGTTCCTCAATGTGCCGGGAGCGATCTTCATCGGTATCGTCTTCATCACCATCATCTCACTCATCACCGGACAGCTGGCCTTCCATGGGGTAGTCGCGCTCCCCACGCTGCCAGAGGGACTGCTGGCCTACAATCCCGTCAACGCCGTGGCCGACACGATCCACTATGGACTCTATGGGGCCATCTTTTCGTTTGTGCTGGTAACCATCTTTGACACGACTGGCACCGTGCTCGGTGTAAGCCGGCAGGCGGGACTGATGGAGGGAAATACGCTGCCGCGTGCCGATCGCGCCTTCGTCTCGGACTCGATCGCGACCCTGATCGGCTCGATCTTCGGTACCAGTCCGACCTCCGCCTATATCGAGTCGGCCGCCGGCGTCGCTGTGGGCGGGCGCACCGGCTTGACCACCTTAATCGTCTCGATCCTGTTTATCCTCACAGCCTTTTTTAGCCCGCTGGTCAGCGCCATTTCAGGGGTCGCCGCCATTACGGGACCCGCGCTGGTCATCGTCGGCTCGTTGATGGTGGGACAGGTACAATACATCCAGTGGGACAAATTCGAAGAGGCATTCCCGGCCTTCATCACCATCCTGATCATGCCCCTGACCTCAAGTATCGCCGACGGTATCGCGCTGGGCTTCATCTTCTATCCACTCCCCAAGCTGGTCAGTGGTCGCTGGCGCGAAGTACATCCGCTGGTCTACATTTTCGCCGTCCTCTTCCTGATCCAATTCTTATTAACGCCACGTTGACGTCGCACAAAAGGGGTAAAATCGGCCGGGGGGGCAAAATCGGCCGCAAGGGCCGAACCTACGGGTTTTCGCCGCTTTTATTTGTAATTTGGAAAGATCAAATAAGCGATTATAATGTATGGTAAAGCATCAAATAGTGGCAAGGCGTCGATAGGTTCTTTTGGCGCCGTTCAGGGAAGGTGGTTGATGAGCAGGGAGGCTTCCGATTAGAGATGAGAAGAAGGGAGCCGGGGATGAGATTGTTTAGTCCACCCACGAGTCCGATGGTAGCGGCCAGCCTGCTGGTAGTGCGCCTGGCATTGTTCACCGTCTTTATCGTGCATGGATCGCAAAAAGTATTGGGATGGTTCGGTGGTTATGGTTTTCCAGCCACGCTGAACGGATTCACGCATGGGTTGCATATTCCCCTTGCGCTGGCGCTGCTGGCCATTTTTACCGAGTTTCTGGCGCCGCTAGCCCTGCTGGTAGGACTGCTGACACGCCTGGCGGCCCTGGGACTGGCATGTATATTCGTGGTGGCCGTTGCTACCGTTCATCTGCGCAATGGCTTTTTTATGAACTGGACAGGCCAGCAGCGAGGCGAAGGAATCGAGTACTTCATCCTCGCCGCTGGCCTGGTCGTGGCCCTGATCATTTCAGGCGCCGGTAGCTGGTCCCTGGATGCCTTGCTCTACCAACGCCTGAAAGCACAAAAAGTAATGTCTGCGCTTAAACCCGAATACCAGTGATAAGGGCGGCGGGCAGATCGAAGGTGTAGACGCCGTCATTATCCTGTTCGATGTTGAGGTAGGAGCGCGCCTCGGGGGTTGCCGTAGCGAAGAGATGGAGGATGCGCTCGACATTGGGAGCAGGCGTACGTTGGCGCTGCGTCCACGTGGGCACATCCATGTGGATACCCCAGGTACGCTGGTGGCGACCTTCGATGCCAGCCTGTTTGAGCAGATCCAGCCAGGCGGAAACGCTATGATTGCGCACATGCGAAGGATCGCGCAGAACTTCAATCTCATTCACGTATTCATCCACGACCGGATCTTCGGCGCCGATGGAATCGATCAAGAGCAGTTTGCCGCCCGGCTTGAGGACACGCGCCCATTCGCGTACAGCCAGGGCCACATCGGTGAAGTGATGGGCGGCCAGTCGACAGACCAGCACCTCCACACTCTGGTTCATCAGGGGCAAGGCATGAGCGTCGCCCTCGACAAAATGGATATTGTTGAGGTTCAGTTCCTGGGCCCGCTTCTCAGATGCCTCCAACATGGGCACGGTAAAATCGAGCGCGATCACCTCGCGCGCGAACGGGGCCAGGGCGTAAGCGGCGTGTCCGGCCCCTGTTGCCAGATCTACCACCGTCTCGCTCCCATCTAAAGCCGCCGCCTCCACCAGCCACGGCAGGTCGGGTCCCTGCGCGTGGACCGTGCTACCAACATAGGCGCCAGCTACCGCCCCAAAGCGCTGCCGAATCAACTGGTTCTTCTCCTGCCCCTCCAACTGAGATCCATCCCCATTGGTCGAATGCTGTGTCATACCTATATACCTCTTCCTATTGTGGTTTGTGACTCTCCCATTTTTAATTACCCGCCTGTATCCTTAAGGAGAGAAAATCGGCCGCAAGGGCCGAACCTACGACCGACATGGACGTACACCAGCGGGAAATCGGCCGCAAGGGCCGAACCTACGGTGCTCTCGTCTCTTTTGAGGGTCCGTTTCCTCTTTTCTCCTCTCTATTGAAAGGCATCGCCGCCATATGACCCCATACAAAGAGTATAGGATCCACGTGGTGATATGTCTAATACCAAATTTGGAAAAATCCGATGCCGTAATGGCATCAATAATGTATTGAATGTGGATTTTCCATACTTTATGAGGAGTTGGTACACCACTCTCTTTTTTAATGAGGAGGAGTTGGTGCAACACAGTGGGTGGCGCGGACGCGCCACCCACTGTGTTGCACCAACTCCTCCTCATTAAATATGGCTGAGCGCCGTAGGCGCGTAGAGTCAGGGGCCGAAGGCGCAAATGCACAAGTTCATTGTGATGGGAATGTGACCTATGGAGAAGAAGTGGAGACCTCCTTGTGAGGCCACCCCTCTATGCTAAAAACACATACAAGGTACCATCAGGAGACTAAGGGGAAATAACTATGCTGCAGCATATACTTGTGCCATTGGATGGATCAACCTGTGCGGAAGAGGCTCTACCAGTGGCCGCCAGGTTGGCGCGTGCCAACGGAGCAACCATCACAGTCGTGCGCATACTCGCCCCGACTCAGGAGTATCCATACTCATTGGTAGAGGGCTATCCGGCCATGGAAGAATGCTACTACCAGGAGGTACGCGAGGCGACCGACTATCTGGAGAAAGTGATTTATTCAGAGACGCTGCGCGGCATCGCGATCCAGAATGAACTGCTGGTGGGACTGCCGAATCAGATCCTGCCATCGCTGGCGCGCAGAAAACACATCGACATGATCGTGATGTGCAGCCGGGGCGCCACCGGCATCAAGCGCCTGGTGCTGGGTAGCCTGGCACAGGAATTAATTCGCCATAGTACAGTCCCCGTCTTTATCCTGCGCGAAGGCTGCGCCGATATGGCCGCATTTAGCAGGCCATCTGAACAGCAGTTCCGCATCCTGGTGGCCCTGGATGGCTCCCCCGGGGCAGAAGAAGCACTGCTCCCGGCCGCTCGGATCAGCGCGGCATTCTCAACAGATGGTGTGAGCAGGCTGCACCTGCTGCATATCGTCAAACCACGCCATGCTGGCAATAAACAGGAGCCGCTCCTTACCAATGAGGTCAATCAACGCAAGATCGACGAGAGTTTGGAGTATCTCAGAAAGATAAAGGCTGGCATCCAGCAGCGGCTCAGCGGGAAGATCCCGGTAGAGATTACCTCCTCGGTGGTGCTGGACATCAACGTACCTGAGACCATTATCCAGACGGCGGAACAGGGATTGAGCACACCAGACGACTCCAGCCTGGGGTATAGCGCCATCGCCCTGGTGACGCACTGCAATCATGGCCTGAGCTACTGGTTTGGCTCTCACGTGAGCGAACACATGCTGGGAGAGACGCACCTGCCGCTCCTGGTCATCCGTATGCAAGAACAGCCAGCGGCCACCGGGAAAGCCACACTGGCAGATTCATAGCGTGCATAGCGCTTTTCTGTACGGGAAAGACACGCCTTCCAGGCATGATATCTTTAGGCAGTGGGATCAGCAGCCGTCAGCTGCTCGTATTTCTCATAGATCTGTTCGAGTCCCTGCCTGATGGTTACTCTCATCTCCTCATCGAGACCCTCCAGAATTTGGGCCTCTAGCATATGGGTGAAATCCGCCATCTGCCGGGCAATCTGCTCTCCCGCAGGGGTGAGAGTGACCAGGGTAAAGCGATTATCGTGAGGATCGCTCCGGCGGGTCAGCAATCCTGAACCTTCCATCTGCTTAACGAAGCGCGTTACCAGCGTCCCTTCCATTCCCAGACGCTGCACCAGTTCGGCCTGGCTTAGTTCGCCGTTCTGCTTCAGTTCAAGCAAGAGCATCTGACGAGATTGACTCATCCCAACATGCCTCTCATAGAGACGCGCTTGATCGCGCGAGAGATGAAGGATCAGAGCGGGCAAGGGCAGTTCCTTACTCATCTTAGGGCCTTTCTTCTATCATCCAAGGGTGCTTTCTGTTTGTTCCTGCGCAGCATAGCGCATCATCTGGTCAACCATACTTTGAGGAGCATCGGGACGGAAGCAGTCAACAAGGTTGGTGGCGGATTCGATGGCGGAGATTTCGCTCCGCGCGAACATGGCGGTTTCATACTCCGAGAGGGCCGCTTCCACATCATCTGGATGGGCCAGCAGAGCATCCGCCAATTCGGCGGCATCCAGTAGAGCTAGATTGGCACCCTCGCCAGCGAACGGCGACATCAAGTGGGCGGCATCGCCAAGCAATGTGACCCCTGGTATGCGTCCCCAGCGATGTCCAACCGGCAAGGCATAGATGCCGCGATGAATAAATTCCGCATCACTTTCAGCAATGAGAGCGCGTAAACGCTCGTCCCAATCAGAAAATTGGCCGAGCAGTTGCTCTCTGATCGCCTCGGTATCGTTCGCGTCAATGCCATGGGTGGCCATCCAGTCCGCGGGCACCTTTAGCGCGACATAAATGGTGAACCGTCCATCACCATCGCCGTGGGTCAGCAGGCCCTTTTCGTCAGAGAGCGCAAACATCGAGCCCCGGCCAATCAGATCGGCAACCACAGGATGACGCGTAGCGGCGTCAGAGAGGTATGTTTCAAAGAATGAGACGCCCAGGTAAGTGGGTTGCGCGTCCGACAGCAGTGGCCGCACTTTCGACCAGGCACCATCCGCGCCAATCAATAGCTCCGTGGTGAACGTTGCTCCACTCGCCAATCGTACCTCATATCCTCCCGCTTCCAGTTTGACGACACCAGCCACTTTGCTGCCCCAATGAATACACTCAGTTGGCAACGATTGGAGCAAGATGTCGCGGAGCGAACCACGATCAATCTCTGGTCGCGTGCCGTTCCCGTGGTCTTCCCAGCGAACAGTCGCATTCTTGTCGAGAATAAGCATATCGTCACCCGACGGGACAACCTTCTGCCGAAAAGCTTCAAACAGCCCCGCTCTCCGTAAAGCAAGCTGACCCGACTCCTCATGCATATCCAGGACGCTTCCCTGGTGGCGAACATCCGGTGATGTTTCAAGGTCGTAAATGGCAGTCTCGATCCCATGTTTGTGCAGTATGCTAGCAAGGGTGAGACCGCCCAGACCAGCGCCGATAATAGTAATCTGTTTCAACATCATAGTAACCCTTTTGCATTCAAAATGTGTCTGACTTCCGTCATGTTGGGGGCACTTGCGCGCCCCCGTACAGGCGTCCGCTATGCGGCCGCAACGGTTTTGGTTGTTGAGCACCGCAGCTACGCAAACCCATTCTTGTATGTTGGTGTATCGGGGGCGCGGATGCGCCCCCGATACACCAACATACAAAGGGCTCCTGAGCACCGCAGGTGCGAAACCTCAGGCAGGCCGCAGGCGATGATTGTGAGAGTCAGACACATGCTCATAAAAAAATGTAATCTATCATCTACCGAAAATATTAATTACCAGGTTGATAATCAACTTAGTTAATTAATCTATAGGAGTATCATACTCTGCAGAAAAGATATTGTCAAGCTCGCGGCGGCATTTTTTGCGCCTGCACCTGTAATCTCATCTCGAACTGTTGTGAAAAGCTGGCCTGTGGAAGGCAAAACACGATAAATCTGGTACCCAATAATGCGGCAACATCGTGTGGTTGTGGAATGGAATGGTAGCGTTGACATGCATTTGGTGGGGATGGTATAATCGGACCGCTTAAAGTTGCGGATTGAGTAGAGAAGCGCAGGCATGCACACATTCGACGCATGGCTCTGGTGCTTTATATAACAAATACGGGTTTCCTGACCGGCAGTATCGGCTCACTCTGGCTAGATTGAATCTATGTTATGAGGGTAGGGCTGTTTTTTTGTGCCCGCGTGGGCATGGGTGGGATGTTATGGCTGCTGCCGGCTCTACCTGTTTCAGAATTTGTAGACAGGAGGAAGTTCGTTTTGAAGAGATTAACCGCTAGCTTGCTGGTTCTGGCAGGCGCAGCGTCCTTCGGCATTCTATCGACGATTGTGAAGATCAGCTATAGCCAGGGCTTTTCAACGGCCGAGATTACGGATAGCCAGATCCTGTTCGGCTGCCTCTGCCTCTGGCTCTGCAGCATTCCTTCATTGAAATATTTGCGCACCCTCTCATTTGCCAGCATTGGCAAGTTGCTTGCCAGTGGTATTTTCGGTGGACTGGTCGGGGTCTTCTACTACCTGGCCCTGCAGTCGCTATCGGCCTCCTTTGGCGTAATCCTGCTCTTTCAATTTGTCTGGATGGGCTTTGTGGTGGACTGGCTGATCGACAGACGACGACCGACGACCAATCAGTGGATCGCCATCATAGTTGTCCTGATCGGGACGGTGCTGGCGGCAGGCTACGAGGCACTACGCTTCGAGCATGTCAGCCTGGTCGGTATCATCCTGGGATTACTGGCGGCGGCCAGCTATACCCTCAATCTGACTGTCAATGGGCGGGTTGAGCCGCAGGTCCCCTCCATTCTGCGCAGTGCCCTGATGGTGAGCGGTTCGGTCATCATCACTTTTATCGCCCTGCCGCCCTTCTTTCTGGCGCATGGATTCCCCGGTGTGAATCTGTGGATCTTCGCCGCCTTGCTAGGCCTCTTTGGCGCGGTGATCCCGCTCTATCTGTACGCGCGCGGCATCCCGGTGGTTGGTTCCGCCATGGCCTCTATTCTTGGCTCAATCGAGCTCCCGGTAGTGATTACCTGCTCAACGCTGGTGCTGCACGAACAGGTCACCCTGACGCAATGGATGGGTGTGATATTGATCCTGGTCGGCATCTTCATCTCGCAACAACGCATCATCACCGGCAAATCCATGAAGCGCCCCTTACCGCAAAGCGGTCAGCAGGAAAGCGCATAACACGTTCACGGCCTCGCCTCGCCCGCCTGTCTCTTTCCAGCGGGCCGGTGGGCGAGGTCAATCCATCCACGGCCTATCTCTAGCGTTTCAGGCGCTGGTATGGTACAACTAGCAGCAGTGCATGCCGTCCTTAAATTTGGCCAGAGAAAGGAGTGGGGATGAGCCAGAATGTCTATGACAATATCCGCACGCGGGTGATCGTCCTGCAGGAGAATCAGCTATTATTGTTAAACGATGAGGGTGCGTGGAGGTTGCCGGGAGGAGGGCTGGAACCATATGAAAGCTTACTAGAATGCGCCGCGCGCGAGGTCTATGAGGAGACCGGTCTTGAGGTTGAAGCTACCAGTATCGCCTTCCTGGGAGAATGGGTTTATCCTACCTATGCTCCCTGTCCCCGCAAACGTATGCAGTACGGCTACACGCTGGAGGTGCATATCTACGCTCATCCTATCAGCCCCGATCAGCCACTGCAGCAGGAGGGACCCGATTTTCCCCTACCAGCCTGGGTACCACTCTCCAGCGTTCCTCAACTACCCCTGTGGCCCAAAGAATTAAAGACACTGGCCAGCACACTCCTTGCGGGCAAGACCGTACCGGGTGTTCCCAGCATCATCAAGTTGATCGAAGGTCCACAGGCCGCGCCACCGACTACGCTCCCCTATACACAAATTGCAATTGATGGGGAAGCGGGGATGCAAGGGGCGGCCAGCCCCAGGCTGGGGCAAGCCCAGCAGCTACGGGGAGCGGGGGCTGCGCCCCCGGAATCTCCCCCCTCATCTCGCCTGCGTAGCGGGCAAACCCCATCAAACGAAGTTTGACAAAGCACTTAGCGGGCGGCGTGGTAATCTTTGATCAGCGAGGAATACCAGAGCACGCTCTCTTTGGGGATGCGCCGCTGGGTCTCATAATCAACGTAGACGACTCCGAAGCGCTTGCGATAGCCTTCGGCCCATTCGTAATTATCCATCAAGGACCAGACGAAGTAGCCCTTCAGGGGCGCTCCCTCGTGAGCGGCCTCGGCGGCGGCGGTAATATATTCCTGCAAGAAGGATACGCGGCGCGGATCGCTGACCACCTCGCTCTTACCATCCCACTTATCGCTGAAGGCGGCTCCATTCTCGGTCACATACAGCGCCTTGACGTTATAATCATGATGCAAGCGCAGCAGCATATCCTTCAGGGCGTCGGGATAGATCTCCCAGGCCATATCGGTGTAGCAGGCTTCGGGGACAGGGGAGACCGTCGCGACCGCGTCGGCCAGCGGCGCCTGGCCTGCCGTGCCGCGTACCAGGTTGCGGGAATAAAGATTGATGCCCAGGAAATCGACTGGCACGTTGATCGTCGCCAGATCATCTCCCTGGATGGGAGGAGGGTTCAGCCCCATATCGGCAAAAAAGGTCTCGGGATAGCGGCCTCGGAAGAGAGGATCAAGAAACCAGCGATTGGAGAAGGAATCCAACAGGGCCATGTCGCGCAGCGTCTCAAGGCGCTCGTCTTCGCCATAGACAGGATAGACGTTGAGGGTAATGCCAACCTGCTTATCAGGGGCAACAGCGGCGCGGATGCGTGGCACGGCCAGGCCATGGGCCAGCAGGAGATGGTGGGCGGCGTCAAGCGCGGCCTGTCGATTCCGCACACCCGGCGCATGCACGCCAATGCCATAGCCAAGATACGCTGAACACCAGGGCTCATTGAGGGTAATCCAACCGGCCACGCGATCTCCCAGACGTCGCGCCACGACCTCAGCATAGTCCGCGAAGGCATAGGCGGTCTCGCGCTTGGTCCAACCACCAGCATCTTCCAGCTTCTGGGGCATATCCCAGTGATAGAGGGTAGCGAAAGGCGTAATACCTTTGGTCAGCAGCGTATCGACCAGGCGATCATAAAAATCCAGTCCCGGCTGATTGACATCCCCTCGACCCTGTGGCAAGATGCGCGGCCAGGCGATCGAAAAACGATAGGCATCCAGGCCCAGCTGCGACATCAGCTCCACGTCCTGGGGCATGCGATGATAATGATCATCGGCGACATCCCCGGTGTGTCCGCCAAACACTTTGCCGGGGGTGGCCGCGAAGGTATCCCAGATCGAGGTGCCACGCCCATCTTCATGCGTGGCGCCCTCGATCTGGTATGAAGCGGTCGCCGCCCCAAACACAAAATCCTTCGGCAGCAAAGAGGCCAGTTGATGATTATCCACAAACTTCTGCATCTCAAATCCCTTCAAGCCAGTACATAACATGTATTACTAGCATCTGTGCGATATAGTTTAAATAAAGAACTTCCGTGTCCTGAAACAGGAGGAACTTTCCTGTAATTTACCACATTTTCTGGAGCGTGATGTTAGCGAGCGTAAGCGCTCCCGTACGCGTGTCCGCTGCGCGAACGCGCTGGTTTTTTTTGAGTTGGTGCATGCGGCGCGCGGATGCGCGCCGCATGCACCAACTCATGTTGACTGCTGCTCACCTGCGATACACAGCATATCAATGCGGCTGGCTGCTCATGCGTGAGCGCTCACGTACCCCGGAGTTACACCTATGGTAAGTTGGTACAGCGGGAGGCGCGAATGCCAATACTTTCAATTTAAGATCGTGCAAAACGAGAAACGACCACAGTACGTGTGGGCGCGCTGTGGGGCGCTCATTACCTCCATATAGCAGGCCATGCGTAAACAACACCTGGCGCTATCATAAGATTGAATATAGTATTTTACTATTGGTTGAATGGCTGACTTAATAGAAAACGTAGAAATACTATCATTTGCCGGGCTTAATTCATAGTTAGAAAGACCTGGAAACCGCTGAAAGATAAAGAATAAATATATGTTATTTGTCGCCACCTAATGTGAAATTTATGTAGCAAATTTGTACTACCCGTCGAATAACAGAAATGCTTCCTGATTATAGAAAAATAGAAGGCGGTAATGGATGTGAACGAGCTTGAATTGTGGGCTTAGTCACATATCTATCGATGCTAATTGTGTGGCAGACGGCACAGAAATCCTACCCTGAGGGGATGTATAATACCCATAGTAGATAGTAGAAAACAGACGTAACCCTTCTAGTTCAGCCTATATGTCAAGCGTAGAATGTGTTTTAATCCAGTAGCGAGGTTTCACAGTGTATCAGACACCGGACCTGTTTGTCTAACCAATGTTACGTCTAAACAGAGGTCAAAAGCCGAAATAGAATGTGGTGGAGTATTGTTATCATAGGTAACAGGGTCTCATGTCTGATAGGGAACTATTTGATACACCTGTAAGTGTTAGCACTAATATCATTCCTTGAGGTAAATGAATTGTCTTATTCGTCTTATAGCAAACCAACCAGAACACTTATAGAAGACATGCCTGCTACATCCTCTGGAAATAATGCATCAGAGGAGCAGCAGTCGCGGGCCACGCAAATCGAGCAGCTTGCGATCCCTGCCGCAACCTATGCCAGTCTACAATTACAGGACGGCAATTTACAAATAGCTGAATCAGACAGTAACCTTAATAGTATGTCATTTGAAAAGGCTGTCACTGATACAGATGCTGGCGAGGATGCCCTGAACTGGCTCAAACAGACGGCGGAAAAGCACAACCAGCAATTTATTGCTGCCACTTTCCGCGAGGGGGACTTTACTCCAGAGCTGGGAGCCCGGTTGTGGATGCAGGAAGATATCGTACCGCTGCGCGCCGAGCGCCGGGCAGATCAGCCGATGACGGCCGAGGACCTGGTTCGCTACGCACGTCTTCAATTCGATCAGAATGACCTGGCGATAGTGCCTCTGACGGCCGATCGCGAGGTGGTTGTCAGTGAGTTGACCACCCTCGAAGAGTATCGTTCCACAGTAACGGCCGAGGACTTCGAAATGGTCCAGCAGCTGGCACACAAATTTGAGGGGAAACGCCTGGTCTTTATTAACGCTACCCCACAGGGTGGTGGTGTCGCCCTGATGCGCCATGCTCTGATTCGCCTGCTCAGACTGCTGGGTGTAGATGCCCACTGGCATATTCTACTCCCCAAAAAAGAAGTTTTTGACATTACCAAAACCAAAGTTCATAACGTATTGCAGAACGTGGCCAGCCCTTCGACCGAACTGACGGAAGACGACAAACAGGTCTACCTGGATTGGACGCAGGAGAACGCCATGGTGCTGGATCCTGTATTCAAGCAGGCCGATGTCATCGTCATTGACGATCCACAACCGGCTGGCCTGATTCCCTATATCAAAGAGGCCAATCCAGACTGCAAGATCCTGTATCGCTCACACATTCAGATCGTAGCGGACCTGGCTACCCAGGAGGGCACGCCCCAGCATACCACATGGAGCTTCCTGTGGAACTTCATCCGGCAGGCGGACTACTTTATCAGCCATCCTATGAAGATGTTCGTACCCTCGAACGTGCCGGACGAAAAAGTGCTGTACATG
Organism: Dictyobacter aurantiacus; assembly: GCF_003967515.1. Classification (GTDB taxonomy): domain Bacteria; phylum Chloroflexota; class Ktedonobacteria; order Ktedonobacterales; family Ktedonobacteraceae; genus Dictyobacter; species Dictyobacter aurantiacus. The sequence goes on from NZ_BIFQ01000002.1 coordinate 849,862, forward strand.
CCCGCCACCACCGATCCGGTCGATGGTCTGAACAAGCCGCTGAGCGAGCAGCAAATGGACACATATATCAAGCTATTCAACAAGATCTTGATCCAGGAGGGTCAGACCCCATTGGATAGCCAGCGTCCATACATCGTTCAGATCGCGCGCTTTGATCCGTCTAAGGGTATTCCTGACGTACTGGATGCGTACCGGCAGTTGCGCCAGATGCTGGAAGAGCAGCAGCGGCCTGTGCCACAGCTCGTTATCGCCGGTAATGGCTCAATCGATGATCCCGATGGTGTGCCGGTCTATAGCCTGATCAAACGCATCCTGCAGACCGAGCCATACATCGGCTTCGCCCATGATGTCAAGGTGGCGCGCCTGCCTCACCGCGACCAGGTTCTGAACACGCTGCTACGCAGGAGCGCGGTCGTCCTACAGCTCTCAATCAAAGAGGGCTTTGAGGTCAAGGTAACCGAGGCCCTGCTCAAAGGCAAGCCAGTCGTAGCGTACCGAGTCGGTGGCATCCCACTGCAGATCCATGATAATGTCAACGGCTACCTGGTAGAGACCGGCGACACCAACCAGGTTGCGCAGCATCTCTACAACCTGCTGACAGATGACATGCTCTATACCAGCATGAGCTCGGCCGCCGCGGCTCTGGCCAACCGCGACTACCTGACCATTCCGAACGCCCTCTGCTGGCTCTACCTGGCCACAAGCATGCTGGAGGGTGAGACCCTGCCGGGCAACTACCAGTGGGTCAAAGCCCTGGCCATGCTCAGCTCTGAAGAGATCGCCGCCTGAAAAACGCGCATCCTTCCATTAGCAATATCAAAAGAGCCGCTTCCCTGCCATTGACAGAGAAGCAGCTCTTTTCTTTATCCGCCAAAGATAGATGATGAGGAAACGATAAGCAGATGAGGTGAAGATGAGGTGGAATGAGAGGCCGCAGCAGCCCATACTAAAGACACGATAACACTTCTCTATGTTGATAATCTAAAAAAATGAATGGATGAAGAAGGAACAAAAACATATGCGAAAAGGTATGCGTATCGGTCTCAGCTGCTGTGTCGCGCTGCTGCTCCTCTTACTGGTGAGCGCCTGCAGCAATGTCATGTCCCCCACAACTACTCATAATGTACAGGCGCAGACTCGGACGCTGGATCAGCAAAAGAAGAAGCCGACGCCAGAGGCGCTCACTCCACTGCAGATCCTACAGAAAAGCAGTAATGCGATGAATAGTCTGACGGGAGTGCACTTTACGCTAGATGCCAAACGTCAGAACATCACACCGGACAGCACAACACCCAATCCATCTGGCAACATCCTACAGACTTTGCAGACCCTGCAGCCGCTGCCCGGTGCGGCTGCATATAATAACTGGAAAGAGGGGTCCGGTGATGATGCAGGCACCAATGGCTCGCAGATACACCTGAAGGAGCAAACAGATCCGCCCCTGTTCCAGCCCCACTCTGGCTATACTTTCACCATGGATCAGCATCAACAGGGCAATGATAACACCTACCTGCTCGGAGAACCAATCGTCAACCAGAAGTGGTATATGATTAGTACGCGAACGCTGGTTGAACAGCCCGCCACGCAGATCTACGCGCTCTCGGGTATGTCACAGGTCAAAGCCCTGCTTCAACTGACCATGCAGGCAGGAAAGGTGAGCAATAAGGGATTGGAGAAAATGAACGGCAGTCTGCTACGCCACATCCACGCTACCTTCGCTGAGGAAGACCGCACGGCCCTGCGCGCCATCGATGTAGAGAACTATAGTTCGTTCTTCGCCTCGATCCAGACGCAGAATACCAGCGGCAGCAGCGACTTCTGGATCGATCCCGCCACCGACTACGTCTATCGCGCCAGTAGCACCGTTGTCTATAAGACAACCGAGAAAGACGCCATGCCGACGGTGACTATGCAGCAGACGCTGACCTTCAACTGCAATCAATTCAACCAACCCGTCATCATTCAGATACCCACGCACCCGATACCAGCCAACGACATCAATCAGATCTACCATTATCAGGCATAAAACATCTCTGCCCACTTCAGGCCAGCGTCTCCGCTCCTATTCCTATGGTGCGGAGCCTGGCCTCCTTTTTTCTCCAGCAACCCCAATTAAAATGTATAGGCAAATACACCTCCTTCCATTTATAATCGGGAGCATAATCATCCAAAATGGAGACAGCTCACAACAGCAAGAGTCATTATGTTAGCCCTTTCGCAGGTAATTTATGGAGTGCGGGACCTGGAGGTGGCCACACGGCGCATAGAGTCGCGAGGGCTTACCGTAGTCGATGGTGGACATCATCCCGGCCTGGGAACGGCCAATCGCATCGTCCCATTGGGAGACGCCTACTTTGAGATCCTGGGCATCGTTGATCAGCAAAAGGCTCTGAGCAACCCGTATGGAATGGCGCTGTTCCAGAAGATACGACAAGGGGACCGGCTGGTACGCTGGTCCCTGCGCACAGATACCATTGAGGAGGTAGCCAGAGAACGGGGACTCGCACCTGAGAGTCGCTCAAGGCGACGTCCCGACAACACACTGCTGACATGGAAGGCCGCCGGCCTATCCCTCTCGTTGCTAGATGGCTGGCTGCCTTTCTTTATGCAGTGGGATGATCCCACCTACTATCCCGGCAACATCCGGGTTCACCATGCCGCTGCACCACAGGGTATCGCCTGGCTTGAGATCACGCCCGGCGACCCGTTGAAGCTAAAAAAGTGGCTGGGCGCAGCTGAGGTACCATTGCACATTGTTGATGGGGAACCGGGCATCCATCGCGTCGGGCTCTCTACCCCCGAGGGTGTACTTATACTGCCCTGACCCACAAATATCCAAAGCGTTCATCTACTGCAGAACAAGCCCAATCTTAGCTCAAGGAGATCCAGGGTTGCCAGGCGCCGTTTTGATACCAGGTCTCCTGCAGGACGTTGTTGGCGGTACGGGAAAAGACGTCGATGCGACCATTGCCCCAGGTAGTGGTGGAGGGGCTGGTGGTCAACACACCGGTCAGGGTCTGCCAGTCGTGCCAGGCACCATCGAAGCTGCGCTGCTGCAGGACGTTTCCGGCTCCGCGCACAAAGACATCCAGGTGATTGGGAGCGATCGAGACGGCGGCCGGATCTGACTCAAAGGAACCGCCAAGTGCTTCCCAGTCGTGCCAGTTACCATCATAGCCACGATGCCAGAGCGCGCTATCAGCGCCGCGCGCAAAAACGTCCAGCCGATTGGGGCCCCAGGTGGTCGCCGAAGGACTGGCGAGCAGAACGCCGTCGAGGCGGTCCCAATCATGCCAGCTGCCATCAAACCCTTTATGCCAGAGGGCGTTATCGACACTGCGCGCAAACACATCCAGCCGATTGGGTCCCCACGAGACAGCAGATGGGTCCGAGGTGAGCGAGCCGCCAAGCGATTCCCATGGATGCCAGCTGCCATCGTACCACGCATGCTGCAAGGTACCGTCAAGACCACGGGCAAAAACATCGAAGCGACCGGGACTCCACGCGGCTACAGTAGGATCAAAGGCCAGGCCATCGAGCACGCGCGTCCAATCATGCCAGATGCCATCGTAGTGGCGCTGCCACAAGCCATTATCGGTCCCGCGTACAAACAGGTCCAGCTGGTTGGGACCCCAGGATACGATGGCCGGTCGCGTTGATCCCAGTACCACAGCGTTCTGCGGCGGCGCCGTCGGTGAAGGCACCTGCTGAGTGGGTGCGGACTGTACAGTTGGGGTGGAATGATGGACGGGCAGTGGCGCTGAGGATGAAGTATGCTTCCCCTGAAAAGCCTGCTGCCAGCTGATCATAGCCACGCCGCCCGCGACACTGGCTACCACTACCCCACCCAGAGTGCCAAGCACCACACGACGTGAGACTCCCCGTGGAGGCCGCTGCATAGAAGAGGGAATCGCAGGCACCGGCTGCGTCTGCACCTTTTTATGTATCGCCGGAACCGACCGGGTCGTTGGAGGCAGTGGCAAACGCTGACTATTAACGCGCGCATAAGGTGGCGGCAAAGCCTCTGGCTGTGGATCAGGAGATACCAACGGAATAGCAAGCACCTTCTTAGCCGCGGGCGCCGCCTTATCCGACCAGAAGGAGCGCGCCGCCGGCACCATCTTCTCCATCCATAGATGCTTGAGCGCCGGAGCCGCCTGCTCAGGCCAGCGCTGCATTAAAGAGGCGAGCACCGATTGATCATGATCAGCAGAAGACGCCGAGGCATCAACAACTGTCGCATCGTCGGCCGAACGCTCTCCGGCCGGGGCAAAGGACGAGAGGCGCAATGGTCGCTCGTCAGAGGTACCATCGGTAACGGGTTCCTGGGGAGAGGCGCTATAATCGGTAAGCCGTCTGGATACACCCGAACTATGTGCCGGCAACTTTAAAGAGACCAGCGGAAGTTTTTTTGCCGGTGTCGCCGGGCTGGCCTCTTTGGCTGGCAACTGCAGAGCCTTTGGCCTGGCGGAATGCGGCAGGGCCAGCGATGGCCGCACTATCTCGGTCTTTTTTGTAGGACCAACAGACGGAGCGGGCGGCGCCTCCACAGGTATTTCATCCGGTGACCTCACCCCCTCCTCAGATCCCTTATAAGGTTCTATCGGTGGTGTCAATGGAGGAGATGCGGCAGGAGGGGTCTGCTCGACGACAGATGACAACAGGACCGAAGAGACAATCGCGGGGGAGGCCTGGGGAGCAGAACCCATCGCGGCCTGTTCAAAGGCGCCCGCGAAATCCAGCATTGATGGATACCGATCTTCAGGCCGCTTGGCCAATGCCTTCATAACTACCTGCTCAACCTCGGCCGGGATAGCTACCTTATCGATCAACGCGGGCGGAGTAATATGGACGTGCTGCAGGGCGATCTCCATATCAGAACCGCTGAAGGGTGGCGCGCCGCACAGCCACTCGTAGATCGCCACGCCCAGCGAGTATTGATCGCTGGCGAACACGGCCTCGGAGGTAAATAGTTCCGGAGCCATATAAGTGGTCGTGCCGATGGCCTGACCATGATCCGCCTTTGGCAGCATTGGATTACTGGGCATGCTCTGCGTGGTCACGGCGATCCCAAAATCGCTCAACATCAGCCGCTGTTGCTCGCCCAGCAACATATTTTCCGGCTTCACGTCGCGATGAATAATCTTGCGCTCGTGCGCATATTGCAGGGCCTGGGCCATCTGATTCACATATCCAACCACCGTCGACAGGGGCACAATACTATTGATGGGATGCAGGCGGCGCAGGGAACCATATGGAGCATAGCCCATCACCAGGAAGGGGACATCATTCTCGATACCGAAATCGTGCACCGGCACGATGTGTGGGTGGCCCAGGCGCGCGATCGTTCGCGCTTCACCCAGAAAGCGCGCCAGCGCATCCTGGCTCAACTGCAAACGCAACACTTTAATGGCCGCCGATGTCTTCAAATATACATGTTCACCCAGGTATACATCGGCGAAGCCGCCCTGCCCGAGCACCTCCAGCAACCGATAATTCCCAAGCTTCTTACTGACATCGTAGGCCATCGCGCCGTCTCCTCTTATCCTTACAAGTTACATGAGCACTATCATTTTACCATGAAGGGCTGCTGCTGCTTCTTCACTATAAGAAACAAGGGGCGAAAGTACTATAAGCCGTGGTGAGCCCGGCACCTACGGGGGGAACGCGGGTATCATGCATGAGGTGCCGGGATGCGAGGTATTAGGAGACGGCTAGGAGAGATCGTCCTGCTCATGGAAGAGCTGATCGAAGGTCTGCTGGCGCGCCTTCGCGATCTTGTTCATGCGCTTATTGAACTGGTCCATAGCAAAGCCGACGTAGTCGGTCAATCGAAGGCCGAAACGATTCTCTTCACCGGCGGGCAAAGAGGAGTCTGCTTCCTGGATGACACCCAGGGCGTAGGGTAGCAGCTCATTCATGCGCACCTCGATCATATCCCATAGGTCCGGCTGCTGCAGGACCAGGCGTGAGATCAGGAAGATGCCATAGGCGATGTGGCGGGACTCGTCGCGCTTGACATAGGTGAGGCCCTGTTTGAGTCCAGGCATGATCTGGTTGCGCTCCAGCATATCAAAATAAGCCTGGTAACCTGTCTCGGCCAGCACTCCCTCAACGATCATGTTGTAGGTCACGGAGGCGCGCACCTGGGCGGCTGGAGAGGTATCGGTCAGCAAGGCTGACATCGTCTGAGGAAGTTCCTCGTAAAATATTTTGCGATAGCTGGCGGAATGATACATATGCAGGTCTTTTTTGACGCCTGCCACATCATCCAGAAAGCGCCGGAAGAATTCTGTGTGCTTGGCCTCTTCAAACAGGAATGTGGTCAGGAACATCTCCTCTTCTAACTGCCCCTGCTGGGCCACGGCGGTAATCAGGGGCAGCAGGTCTAGTGTTACGCTCTCTTCGCCCGCCTGAAAGAGGGAGGTCAACGTCAGCAGCGTCTCCTGCTCCTCGGGACTGCAGCGCTGCCAGTCCAGGACATCCTGTGTGAAATCGAGGCTGCGCGGATCCCAGGTACCTAGCTTCTTGGCTTTATGGTAGAGGCGCATCGGGAGGGTATCATGGCGTAGCCCCACACTACCGGTGGTCTGGAAGGTTGAATGTTGCATCAGGTTGGCCATCTTCTGTTTGCCTGCTTTCTCTCTGCTATGAGTCGAAGTTACAAGACACTATACGATGATGGTTGCCAGCTACACAAACAATAGCGGCATATGTTCTATTATACATTTACAGGCATCAAGAAAGCCATAGAAGTAGTAGAAAAGAATACGTTTTCTACTATACCAGGAATAGGACTAGGGGAAATGCTGAAACCAGCGCAGGCTAAGGCAACCGGCGAGCAGAAAAAGAACGACGCCGAGGGCACTGAGCAGGGCCGAAATCTCGGTGGTCTCGGTCACCCAGCTAATCTGCGTACTGAGATCGGTATAGACCTGGCGCAGGGTCTTCGTGGCGCCGGCGTAGAAGTAGCGGCCACCGGTCTGGTCGGCGATCGCTTTCAGGGCCGCCTCATCCAGGCCAGACGACAGATGACCCTCCCCAACCGACACCGAGTTGCGCGCTCCCACGCCAACCGTGTTGACTTTGATATGTTGCTGATGGGCACGCCGGGCAGCCTCCATCGGATCGGAGCCTGAATTGCTAGCGCCATCGGAGAGCAGCACAATGGTGGATGGAATCGTATTACCGTTATTATCTTTCGCCTGCTGTCGCAACTGGTCCAGGGCCGCATTCAGACCATCGCCAATGGCGGTCCCTCCACCGGGTAACAGGGTATCGATTGAGCGCTGAATCAGGCTGTGGTCAGCGGTGAGCGGAGCCCGCACCACGGCCACATTATTAAAGCTGATCACGCCAACCTGCACGCTGGCCGGCAGAGCATTGACGAACAGATGGGCCGCCTGCCGCGCCGCCATGATGCGGCTGGGCGTCATATCCGTCGAGCCCATAGAACCGGACACATCGAACACCAGCATCACATTGGCGCGATCGCGCGGCAACGCGATCACGGCCATCGGACGCGCCATCCCTGCTATCAGGGCGATCAGGGCCAGTGCGAAAATGATGGGTGGGATATGGCGTCGCATACCAGGTCCCTTCCCGACCACGCGCTCAAGCAGGGATAGATTGGTAAAACGAACAGCATAGGTACGGCGCCGCTTCTGTGCGGCCACATAGAACCAGGTGAGCACCGGCACGATTATCAAGGCTATAAGACAGAGGGGCCATTGAAAAGTCATATCACACATCCCCTTTCCCACGAGTCGCGGCCAGCGCCGCCTGTGTCCGAGGTTTATGCAGGCTACGCGCACGCCTGGTGCGTAAAAAGCGCACCAGGCTGCTCAAGGCATCTTCATCGGTACTGATCTGAAGGAGTTCGGCTCCACACTTCAGCAGGTCGGCCCGCAGCTGTTCGCTCTGCTGTTGAGCCACCTGTGTAAAACGCTCACGCACGCGGGCATCAGCCGTATCTACAAACAACTGCCGGCCCGTTTCTGGATCCTCTAGCGTCACCAGTCCTATATCCGGAAGATGGCCTTCGCGTGGGTCCGACAGACGCACGGCGATCACCTCGTGGCGTCGTGCTAATTTGCTGAGCGCACCCTGCCATCCGGCCATCACCAGAAAATCGGAAACAATGATCACCAGGGCGCGCCGACGCATTACCGCCTGAACCTTTGTGAGGGCCGCCGACAGATCGGTGGGTCCCGCGTCCTCGCCTGACTGTACCTGGCGCGCACGAACCAACAGCTGCTGCAGGTGCAGCTGTCCCACAGAGGGTGGAATGACGGCCAGCGGTCGCGCGGCAAATAACAGTGCCCCCAGGCGATTGCCCGCTCGATTCAAGAGCTGACCGGCCAGGGTCACAAACTCAAGGGCGCGGTCCAGCTTGAGGCAATCGGCCGTTCCCCAGCGGGTTGAGGCGCTCAGGTCCAGCAAAAACCAGACATCGGCCGCGCGCTCAACGTAGGCCTCGCGCAGCATCGGCTGCTCGGAACGCGCCGAGATGTTCCAATCGATAAAGCGAATATCGTCGCCCGGCTGGTAAGCGCGGATCTCTGAAAACTCAACGCCCGGCCCCAGGAACGGCGAGCGCTCGCTACCACCTAGCGAGCTGGCCAGTGGACGCATCAGATGCCAGTCCAGACGCCGCAACACGTGGGCAGGCGGCGCGGACCGGCTCTGTGGTGGCCGGACCTCCGGCTCTTCGCGAGCTCGCAAGGACTTGCAGAGCTTAATGAGGAAATGGTCAGGCCACATAGCGGTCTCCCAGATCAATATGTGGAGGGGGGAAACGCCGCAACAGGTCACCCACAATGGTGTCGGGCGAGACCCCATCGGCCACCGCCTCATAGCTCAGCACGAGACGGTGGCGCAGCACATCCAGCGCCAGGTCCGCGACATCCCTGGGCAGCGCATACGGCCGACCGCGCATAAAGGCCAACGCCCGCGCGCCCGCGACCAGGTTAATAGAGGCGCGGGGACTCGCGCCATAGAGCAGCATCTGTTGCAGGTGGTGTAACCCATGCTGCGCCGGCTCGCGCGTCGCGTGCACCAGAGTTGCCGCGTAAAACACCACATGCGGATCTACATAGATCTGATCCACCTGCTGCTGAAAGGCCCGCAGATGCTCCGGGGTCAACAGGGTCTTGAGCGTGATATTCGTACCCGTCACACGCTCGACAATCACAATTTCATCCTCATAGGAGGGATAGTTGACCAGCACCTTAAACATAAAGCGATCCAGCTGCGCCTCAGGAAGAGGATAGGTGCCATCCGATTCGATTGGATTTTGAGTGGCCAGCACTAAAAATGGATCGGGTACAAAGTGGGTCTGCTTGCCGATTGTGACCTGGCGCTCCTGCATTACTTCGAGCAGGGCCGATTGAACTTTAGCTGGCGCGCGGTTGATCTCATCGGCCAGCAGAAGGTTGACAAAAATAGGACCCAGTTCAGTCACAAATTCGGCGCTTCTGGCGTTATAGATACGCGTTCCCACCAGGTCAGCCGGCACCAGGTCGGGGGTAAACTGCACACGCCCAAAGCTGCCACCCACAACCTGGGCCAGCGCCTTAATGGTCGCCGTCTTTGCCAGTCCTGGCACCCCCTCCAGCAGCACATGGCCGCGTGCCAGCAGCGCCACCAGCAGACGCTCCAAAAGATGATCCTGTCCCACAATCAAACGCTTTACTTCGAACAATAACGGCTCAATCAGCGAAGGCTGAGTTGACGGAGGCGCAAAAGACCGCTGAACGTGAGTCATAAACATTGTCCTTTTCTTCTTCTTTATATCTTTGAGCGCGGGTCTTACTCGCGTCACCCCTCCTCAGGGTGAGCGTCCCCACACGCGCGTCCGCTACGCAGACGCACTCATTTTTTGTGTTGGTGCATTGGAGGCGCTGATGCGCACCCGATGCACCAACACGTGTTATGTTGAAAGCATTGGAGGCAGAAAGCCAGGGCAAGCCCGGCACCTACGAGAATTATTATCGGCAAGGGATAGGTGTATCTCCTACTCCCCTTTTAAATTAATGATAACGGGATGCCATGAAACCTATGGTTGTTCATAGATTTCATGGCATCCCTTACAATACAAGTAGGTATCAAAACCATAGATAGAGAAGTGGGAGGTGGCTGATGCAGAAAAGGTATAAAGTATCTCTGGTTGTTCTATTTGTGCTGTTATATAGCGTAAGTAGTATGCTGCTGACCGGGATGCAGGCCCGAGCGGCCCATGGCAAGCTCAAAAGCGGTGGGCTGAACCAGGTCATCGATCAGGTGACCCGGCAGGTCCTGCTCAATATCAGTGTCAACGGCTTTAATCCAAACGCGAAGACCAAATCGCTTACAACCGGTGGGCTCTACGTCAACTGGATGATGAACAATCCTACCCAGGTCAACAAGGTTAATCCCAATACCAACGACGATCCGCCTACCAGTCATGACATACAGACGGATCTCTTCTATCTCAACGCGCTGGCGGAATACAAATTTCTTCACCACGGGGATACACGCTACGACCTGGATATCCAGAAGATGACCCCCATCGTCCACTATGAGTTCTTCAACTATAATCTGCCAAAGGGATGGGTTTATTTCTATCTGTTGCGTGATGGCTTTTTCCTGAACGATCCGGTGCTGACCCAGGAAGCCAGCATGGCGGCCAGCAACTACTACACCCACTGGTTCGATCCAAAACTGAACCTACTCTATAACAAGTCGCATACGCCCGGCGTCTACAGCGTTGAGCATTCCATTACCGCCGGAGCCGCGTTGATAGACGCCGGCACGCGCTGGCACCAGCCGGCCTGGGTCCAGGCGGGCAGGTCCACCCTGGCGACCGTACTGGCGGCTTCGTACAACCTACAGTCGCACCTTTTTTATAACAATATGATGGTGAACAGCAACGGGACCGAGGTTGTCACCAACGACCAGGCGAAGGCCAGTACCCAGGGGAGCGTCGTCGAGGCCCTCATGGAGGCTTATATGCTAACCCGCGATCAACAGTATCTGAACGTCGCCAGCCAGGTATTGCAGAGCCTGCTGGTCAACAGTGGGCTGTGGGATCAAAGCAATGGGGGGCTCTACTTCGCCCTGGACTTGAATAGCGGCAGGCTGGAACAAAAATATAAGGAGACGCGGGCGCAGGCACATGCCCTGATCGGCCTCTACCGCTTTAACCAGGTGATGCGCGCCATCGGCAGGCCGCAGGTGTTTCTGGACAAGCAGCAGCAGTTGATCTCGTTGCTGGCCACCAGATTTTATGAGCCGATATATCACGGCTACTTCTACCGGGTAACGCCAGATTTTCAGATCTACGTCTCAAACGATGCCAGTGGGCAGCCGCAGCAGGAGAACTACTTCACAACCGAAGCCATGGGTCTGGCCCTCGACGCCTTGCAACAGACCGAGATGCCCGTGGTCCCATATTAAGCGGCACACATATATCGTAGGCGAGGATGCTGGGAGCATCCTCAACGCCCTGTGCGAGCGCTTGCCGCGCAGCGGCCCCGTACTCGGGCGCACATGTTCCATCACAACGTGATCATTCCCAGAGAACGCTGAGAAAGAGATCATCCTTGGTGGAACTTAAGCGTCCGGGTACGGGGCCGCTGCGCGGCAAGCCAGGGCAAGCCTGGCACCTACAAGGGCTTGTTCTCTCTTTGGAAATATCCCACCACCCCCATCACAAAGCCAATCACGACCAGAAAGGCCTCGATACCGGGAAATAGCTTCAGGATAAAGGGAGGATTACTGGCGGACATGTTAAAGAGCGCCTGCGAGATGCTGGTAGCCAGGCATACGGCCAGCAACATCAATAAAATGCCCATCAACATCAGCTTGGTTGATTTCATATGTGGATAAAACCTTTCTATAAGAAATATATAATAGCGTTCAAAATAAGCTCGAAGCAGGGGTATGCTATATATGAGCAAAGATACAAGCACTGCCCCATCTACATATAACAACTTATAGAGAGGCCAGATCAACACTTGAATGAACCATTAGTCCTAGTACCAAGTAGATTGTAAATGCCTCTCAAAAAGGCCAGGAGTCTTTGGGCGCGGCGGCATTGCAGCTATGCTCTATCTACTGTTGCATAACAACGCTAGATAGATACATTCTTAATTGATAATAGACGTGTTGCACACGCATAGATAAAGCGCTTGATGAGAACAAATAGCGTTTTCATAAAATTCCTCTGTTTATTGCCCTCAAAAGAAGAGTATGGTATATTGCACCTAGATCTTCGATTGCTTGAGAGGAGAGCGAGTAAGATGGCGCTGGATAATGAGGAGAGAGCCCAACAGAATGCGACGCTCAAACGCCATGGCTATCGTTGGGCCAAGGAGAATAGTCAGTGGATCTTAAAGGATCCACAGGGGAAAACGACCACGCCAGAAAAGGCCATGCAGGCAATCCACAATCGGAAAGCGCAGCTACCTGTGACGCCTCCTCCCGCGCAGTCCGTTAATCTCACCACCGAACGGCTGGCCGTACTCCGCTGGGCCCAACAGATCGTCAGGCGCCGCCCTTTGATCCTCGCTAGCAAGACGCTTACCATCGCGGGCAACGAAGAGATCATTGAGCTGGCCATCGTCGACATCTATGGGCAAATCGTCTTTAATTCCCTTATCAGGCCAGATCAACCTCTCACAGTAACCGAGGGGGACCTACAGGGGATCCCCACCAATCAGCTGGCACAGGCTCCGAGCTTTCCAGAGATCTGGCCGCAGATCTATCCATTGCTGATCCAGAATGAATTAATCATCTACAACGCAGCCTTCTATCTGCGTAGCCTGCGCCAGGAAGCGGCCCGCTATCAACTGGCGCTGCCGGCCATCGTCTCGCATTGTATGATGACCAAATACGCGCTCTATGCCGGTGAAAAGATCTCGGAGCGGGAATATAAGCTACACGATCTCAGCGAGGCCTGTGGCGAATTTGGCATTGGCACTGGAGATCAACGGGCCAGCGAAAACGCAGAGGCCGTCAGACAACTCCTGCTGGTCCTGGCCAGCCTGGAATCCTGACAGAGGTGAAGGCAGGCCTAAAAAACTGGCATTCCAGTAGCGAGCACATACGAGGTGCCCGACCACCGGAATGCCACTGCGCACGACGACAGTTCGCACAGTACAGTGCCTGCAACTAACTGGGCGGAGGCTCATCCTCCTTCTTGCGCTTCCCAAACAACCCTTCGAGGATACCTCCCGCGCCACTCACAATGCCACCCAACCGATTCCCCGCCTCCTTCTCCAGCGTATTCAGCACGTTTGTCGCGGCATCTTTAGCCTGGCTGGCAAACTGTTCCCCACCGGGAATCTTAGAAGCATACTGCTCGATCGCCTGGCGTATCTTTTGCTCGGCCGCTTCACGAGCAGCCTGAAACTGCTCGGGATTCTGCGGCTGTGCATTCACGTCTTGAGGGCGCTCTTGCTCTGACATGGTCCTGAAACCTCCCATTTATCATGGTTATCTCATCAGCGACAAAAAAGAAAAAAGCTGTACAGGAAACTTTCAGATAACTTTTCACGCCACAGGCATAACATATATGATAACCAGTTTCCCTGTCAAGGGGCCATGCCAATCCCTTCTCTGTTCCACATGGTTTCGTATGATTTTCAATGATTATTTTTATATTACATTTGCAGAGGTAAGTAAAATACAAACAACTGTAAAATGAAATTTTATTAAAGATAAAGAAATTGGTTAAGAAATATGTTAAAAGCATACGCTCATGATCGTCATATATATGTAACCCGGTTGCCTGGCTAAGAGAGTTTGTCTATCACCTCAAAGGAGAAGGCATTGACCAACAATCTTCAGCGCACTGTGGCACGTCGGCTCAGTCGCCGAACGGCCTTAAAAACCATAGGGTTAGGGACAACGGCGCTTGGCCTTTCCGGCTGTGGCGTCATTATGGGCTCGCCCTCGCCCACGCTATCTGCGCAAGGTAAAGAGGCTGCGCAGGGACGCAAGACCGTCATCGAGCTCTATAATGTGTTCGGTGGCGCGGATAATGACCACTGGGTCAACCTGGCCCGCAAGTTCGAAGAATCTCAATCCGAGATCGGCATCAAGATTACCTACGCGCCCGCCGGTGGCGGTGGCGGTGGTGATAATCCCAAGTTGCTGACCGCTATCGCCGGCGGCAATCCACCCGACCTGGCACAAATTACTCCGTTCAGTACCCCCCAATGGGCCGCGCAGGGCATCATGACCGACCTGACCCCTTATATCAAGGCGTCAGGAGTAACGGGAGATGACTTCTGGCCCGCCGTCTGGAACGATATGAACTGGAACGGGAAGGTCTGGCAGGTGCAGTGGGATGCCGACGCTAACTTTCCTTTCTTCTGGAACAAACAGGTCTTTGAAGATGTGGGGCTCGATCCCAACAAGGGTCCGCAGACCATTGATGAGGTCAATGAGTTCTCAAAGAAGATCAACAAGACCACCAATGGCAATGTTTCGCGCATCGGCATGATCCCCTGGGACACCTATGGAGCCAGTAATTCCATCTTTACCTGGGGCTGGGCCTTTGGTGGCGAGTTCTACGATCGCGAGAAGCAGGTGGTGACGCCCGACAACGAGTACGTTGTGAAGGCGTTGGAATGGATCGTGCAATATGCCAAAAGTGTCGGTGGCGCGGACCGCGTGGCCGTCACGCCCCCTAATCTGCAATTGCATGTATTTTCAACCGGCAACGTGGGGATGGCTCCCCTGGTAGCTACCAACTATCGCGATATCGTGACGGCCCTGCCAAAGATGAAGATCGGAGCCGGGCTGCTGCCCTCGCAGGGACCCGGAGCCACGCAGCCAGGCGCGGGAGGCTGGCTGGGCGGCTGGAGCCTCTTTATCCCCACGGGCGCGAAAAATCCTGATGCGGCCTGGGAATTCATCAAGTGGGTCAGCATCAGCGATGAGGGCACGCAGGCCCAGTGGGACACGGTCGGTTTCCCACCTGGCTATAGCAAAGCCCCCGTACTGCAAAAGATTAAAAATGATCCAGTGATGGCCCCATTCTATACCACACTGATCAACGCCAAACATTCGCGGCCCTCGATTCCGGTCGGCTCGTTCTACGCCGGAATCTTGAATGACCTGGTCGGGTCAGCCGTCTACGGCAAGATGACTCCCCTGGAAGCCCTCAAAGAGGTTAAAAGACGCACAACCAAAGAGTGGGATGATTTCAATCGTGAGCATGGCCTGTAACTCCTGACAATGCACCGCTATAGCACAACAAGGAGGTTCTGGTGTCTACAATACGAGTGCAAAGTGTCCACAAACGAAAATGGAGCTCCCTGCAGCGCCGCAATTTTCTGTGGGGCCTCTTCTTCACCTCACCGGCCATTATCGGCCTCCTCTTATTTACCGCGTACCCGTTAATCATGTCCTTCTACTATAGCTTCACCTCGTATTCGATGTTCGGGCCCTTCAAGTTTATCGGCCTGACCAACTATATCGATCTATTTGGAGATGACAACTGGTGGAGTTCGCTCTACAACACCGTGTACATCCTCATTTTTTCGGTGCCACTGGGCATCATTGTTGCGCTGATGCTGGCGCTGCTGCTGAATGTCAAAACGAAAGGCATCGCCGTTTACCGCACCATTTTTTACCTGCCAAGCATCGTGCCGATCGTGGCCTCGGCCGTCGTGTTCGGCTATGTCTTTAATCCACAGTATGGGATCCTCAACAACATCCTGCAGATCTTCGGCATTACGGGACCCGGCTGGCTGTCCAGTCCTGACTGGGCGAAGCCGACTCTGATCATTCTCAGTCTGTGGGGTGTGGGAAACCTGATGATCATCCTGCTGGCAGGATTGCAAGACGTGCCACGCGACCTGCAGGATGCCGCCCAGGTTGACGGTGCCACCGCGTGGAATCGCTTCCGCCATGTCACGCTACCCTTCCTGAGTCCGCATCTGTTCTTCGCGTTGATCACCGGTCTGATCGCCGGATTCCAATACTTCTCCCCGGTCTTCGTGCTCACCAACGGCAATGGTGACCCGGCGGGCTCCACCCTCATCGCGGCGCTGTACCTCTATCAGAACGCCTTCCGCTACTTCAAGGTCGGCTACGCCAACGCGATGGCCTGGGTCCTCTTCATCATCATCTTACTGTGTACCGCACTTACCTTCCGCATAGTTGCCAGGCGCGTTTATTATGGAGGAGCATAAATCATGGCCATTCAAGAAAACCTTTACCCTCAAGACCTGGAAATCATCCGACCGGGCACCACGCAACGCGATGAAACGAACATCACGGCCAAACCGCGCACCCAGGTCCTGGCGCATATCGCTCTGGTCGTATTGAGCATCCTTTTTATCATCCCGTTTTTCTGGATGGTCACCGGGTCACTCAAGATCAATACACAGTTAAGCGCCTTCCCGATCGTCTGGTTCCCTGACCCCATTACGCTGGAGCACTATATCTATGGGCTGCAGGCGGTCCCCTTTGGGCTGTATGTGCTAAATACGCTGACGATCTGCCTGTTCGCCGTCATCGGAGCGGTCTTCTCCTGCTCGTTCGTGGCTTATGGACTGGCACGCATCGACTGGCCGCTGCGTACACCGCTGTTTATCATTATCCTGGCCACCACCATGATCCCCTTTTATGTCACGATGGTGCCCCTCTTTACGCTCTTTAAAACCTGGGGCTGGGTCAACACCTATCTGCCGTTGATCATCCCGACGTACTGTGGCGTCCCCATCTACATCTTCCTGCTACGCCAGTTCTTCATGACTATTCCCAAAGAATTGTCCGAAGCGGCGCGCATCGATGGGGCCAACGAACTGGCCATCTACTGGCGGGTGATCCTGCCGCTCGCCAAACCGGCCCTCGCCACTGTGGCGCTCTTCCAGTTCCTGGGATCGTGGAGCGACTTCCTGGGACCCCTGATCTATCTCAGCGACTCGCAGCGCTACACCGTCTCCCTGGGCCTCTCGTTCTTCCAGGGACAGTATAGCACCGAGTTCGGCGCCTTGATGGCGGCCAGTACCGTCATGTTGATCCCTGTGATCATTCTTTTCTTCTTCGCACAGAAAACCTTTATCCAGGGCATCACCCTCACAGGCGTCAAAGGATAAGAAAAATACAGCAATCGGGTAAACAGGGAGGAAGACCAGCGCTGAGCGCTGGTCTTCCTCCCTGTTTACCCGATTGCTGTATTAAGGGGGAAATTGGGGACTTGATCATGCCCCCAGCATGCTCGCCCAAACCCCGGCAGGAGGGGCTTGACGCCCCTCCTGCACCTCCCCCCTATTTACCCGATTGCTGTATGAAAATTTTTTTTATTGCTGGGGGATGATGCAGTTGTCGCCTTCGCAGTAGCCGCTGTCGGTGTTGTCGGCGCCAATCTTGATGAGGGGGTGGGATTCGGCCCAGGCCTGGTCGAGGACCTGCTTGAAGACTTCGGTGGGCTGGGCGCCGGAGATGCCGTACTTTTCGTCGATGGCGAAGAAGGGGACACCTTCGATGCCGAACATGCGGGCGCGCTCGATGTCGGCCCTTACCTCGTCAGTATATGCGTTGCCGGCCAGCATCGAACGTGCCTCTTCGGCGTCGATGCCCACTTCGGACGCCAATCTCACCAGCGTCTCTGTGTCGCCGACTGAAGCGCCTTCGGTAAAATAGGCCTTCAATAGACGCTCTTTGGCGGCATCCTGCAGATTATGGTGCGCCGCCAGGTGAATCAGACGGTGGGCATCAAAGGTGTTGCTATGACGGATATCACCCATGTGATAGTCGAGTCCTACTTCGGCGGCCAGCTTGCTCACGCGCTCATTCATGGCCTCGGCCTGCTGCGGGCTCACGCCATATTTCTGTGCCAGCACCTCGGTCATTTTTGTCTCAGACGTACGTGGCGCCGATGGATCAAGCTGATAGCTGCGCCAGATCACCTCGACCTGGTCTTTATGCTTAAAGTCGGCCAGGGCCGCCTCAAAACGACGTTTACCTATATAACACCAGGGACAGGCCACATCGGACCAGATCTCTACTTTCATTTCTTCCTCCTCCTTATATCTATCTATCACAACAACGCAGTCCCACATTTTATTCTCGCCACGGACATCCGTGTCATAATCCACAATTGGGCAGATCTGATAATCAGACAATCATGTCCTGCCACCTCTATCACAATCATCTTCATGACATCGCTGTCTGACACAACCGTCCTATAGTATTCAACTCTGCCACGACACATCTGTCTACAAAACATCTTTCCCTGACAAACCTGTCCTCGCCATCCGGCAGGTACAAAATGGAATATGCAATTACCTGGAGGAGGGGAAGCACCGCATAAATGCTCCCGCTACAAGAGGCCAGTTATACTCCTGGAAGCCTTCGACATAATAAATATGCGTTTCCCTGGCTCTTCGAGCATACTATACAAGCAAACAGAACACTTCACAATACACATTTGTACGTATAAATTCGAGCACAAATACTTAGTTCGGGGCTTGTCGCATCAGTTGGAGTCCGCTATGATGAAAAGAAAATTTTCTATGCAGCATGCATAAAAGCATAGAAGAGAAACGGCGATATCGCGCTGGTCGCCACCAAAGCTCGTGTATGGGTCTATAGTACAAAGGATAAAGCTGTCAGAAACGGCAGAAAGCCTGTTATGGCAACGCTGGCATGGATGTCAGAGATGACACAGAAATGTCGCGACCGACATGACGGATATGTCCAGAATATATGCCTGACATGACCAAAAATTACAATCTCATTACAGTATAGTTACAATAAATTCATGCGATAGCATCGCAGCAATACGGTTAAGCTCAGAAATGGCATTTGTGACATGAAAATGACATGAATGGCAATGAATATTTTTTTGCCTCGCGACTCGAATTTCGAATTCGAGTTATATATTTATTTTAAAATTTATCTTAAAGTAGATACTCGAACTCGAATTCGAGTTAACCTCCGCCCAAAGAGACATGACATGGATGTCAAAAGTGTCACATCATCCCACTCCTTCCCTGGTCTGCCTTCCATCGTTCGTGTTTTTTAAACCATAACTCTGCTTCACAAGATCATCACCACCACATGCCTGAGCTTTCGCACCCGCGGTGCTCAGAGTCTTTTTTCTGGTGGTGCAGCAGAGGCGCGGATCCGCGCCTCTGCTGCACCACCAGAAAAAAACCAGTGCGGCCGCGCATGCGGACGCCTGAGAGCGGGTGTTCGCACGCGCCTTCGGGAATATATCATTGTCATAGACAAGATCGTAAAAATATCTACAGATGAACATGTGTAGCTTCTAGGTGGGGGTAGTCTAATAACAGAAGTTATCCAAATTTGTAGCATTACAAGTTTGGTGTATTTCGTAAGTTGTGTTCGTATCTTTACGAACGTTTTAAGGAGAAATTACATGGCTACAGCAGAATCACTCAATATTGAGAAGCATTTGAAGAATATGCATTGGCCGGCCAGGCGCGACGAAATCATCGCTCATGTCCGCCAGCAGGGCGCCGACGAGCAGGTTTGCAGTGCGCTGCGCCAGCTGAATGCACAGCAGCAGTACAATTCCTCCAGCGAGGTCTGCAAAGTTCTCAATTCTGGCTCAGCTGACAAAGCCCAGAGCGGCAAGCGCGACTTCTAATTTCAGGTATACGTCTCCCTCCTTCCTTTCACAGGAAGGAGGGAGATTTTTTGCCCCAAAAATTTTCAAATATTCTCAATAATTTTATTTGCTTTAATACTGTATTTAAACATTTAAAGTATTGAAAAATTAGATTTTTTTATGTTATGATGGCGTGGTAAGAGGTGGAAGTACTTCGGATGTGTCTGATACTCGTGATCATCACCTGCGAGCAGCAATTGATCGATGCATTATGACACACCTATCAAATGGCGGCCTGGAGCAGACTTGCTATTTAACTGCCAGAACTCATATGCTATGAAGAGAAGATATCTATACATTCGGCAGGAGAACATAAAACGATGCCAGAAATCGATGGCGATCACGTATTTGGGTTTGATACGCTGGCCCTGCATGCGGGCCAGCGGCCCGATCCAACGACCGGGGCTCAGGCGGTCCCTATCTACCAGACAACCTCGTATATCTTTGACGATACCGATCACGCGGCTCACCTCTTCGCGCTGCAGCGCTTTGGCAATATTTATACGCGCATTATGAATCCGACCACGGCCGCGTTTGAGGAGCGCATCGCCGCCCTCGAAGGCGGTACGGGCGCAGTCGCCACGGCCTCCGGCATGGCGGCCCAGATGGCTGTAATGATGACGCTACTGCGGCCGGGCGATGAACTGGTAGCGGCCAGCAATCTCTATGGCGGCACCCATACGCAGTTCGATCTTACACTGCGCACGTGGGGCATCAACACTATTTTTGTCGATAGCACCGATCCCGAGAACTTCCGGCGCGCGCTCACGCCGAAGACACGCGCCTTCTACGGCGAGACCATCGGCAATCCCGGCGGGGATGTGCTGGATATGCGGGCCGTGGCCGATATTGCGCACGAAGCGGGCGTGCCTCTAATCATAGATAATACCTTCGCCACGCCGTACCTGTGCCGTCCCTTTGAGCATGGCGCGGATATCGTGGTGCATTCCGCCACCAAGTTCATCGGCGGTCATGGCACCTCTATCGGCGGCGTCCTGATCGAAAACGGCAAGTTCCCCTGGGACAACGGGAAGTTCGCCCATATCGTCGATCCCTCGCCGGGCTATCACGGTGTGCGCTTCTACGAAACCTTCGGGGACTTCTGCTTCGTGATGAAGGCGCGCGTGGAGACGGTGCGCGATACCGGTCCCAGTCTGAGCCCGTTCAATTCGTTCCTCCTGCTGCAGGGCCTGGAGACGCTTTCGCTGCGCATGGATCGGCACTGTCAGAATGCACTGCAGGTAGCTAGATTCCTGCAGGAGCATCCAGCCGTCAGCTGGGTGCGCTATTCGGGTCTTCCCGAGGACCGCTCGCATGAACTGGCGCAACGCTACCTGCCCCGTGGCGGCGGCGCCATCTTTACCTTTGGCGTCAAAGGTGGCTACGAGGCGGGCAAGGCCGTCATCAACAACGTCCGGCTCTTCGCCCACCTGGCCAACGTTGGAGATGCGCGTAGCCTGATCATCCATCCAGCCAGCACCACGCATCAACAGCTTTCAGAAGAACATCTCCTCGCTGGCGGCGTGACGCCCGACCTGATCCGCCTCTCAATCGGCCTGGAGAACATCGAAGACATCCTCTGGGACCTGGACCAGGCGCTGGCTAAAGCAACGGCCAGCGTACAGGCAGGGACGCAAGCAACAGAGAAAGGGGCAGAATAATGGCCGGCAGCACAGCGTATTCAGCCACGCCCGACATGTACGAGCGATTAAAGCTACTCAAGCAGTATCGGCACGTCGCCATCGTGGGGCTCTCCGCCGATCCCTATCGACCCAGCCATTTTGTAGCCATCTACCTGCAGGCCGAAGGCTACGACATCATCCCCATCAACCCACGCTACGCCGGAAAGACCATTCTGGGCAAGCGTGTCTATGCCTCTCTCAAAGAGGCCAGAGCGGCTGGCGAGCAGATCGAGATCGTCGATATCTTCCGCAAGGCCGAGGATACGCCACAGTTTGTGGCGGAGGCCGTTGAGATCGGCGCGAAAGTGCTCTGGCTCCAGCTGGGCGTGCGCAACGACGAGACCAGCGGGCTGGCCCGCGAGGCGGGGCTGATCTTTGTTCAGGACCGCTGTGTCAAGATGGAGCATGCCCGTTTCTTTGGTGGTCTGCACACCATCGGACTGAACACCGGAGTGATTCTTTCGCGCAAGCTTTGAAGATTATGCAAAGCTTGCAGATGTTAGTGAGGAGGGATTATGTTTAACGAGGGCAAAGATATGACGCCAGATGTGCTGATCAAGATTCTGGGAGACTATCGTCATATCGCGGTAGTCGGTCTATCGGCGAAGCCGCACCGGCCCAGCCGCGACGTGTCGGCATATATGCAGGAGGCGGGCTACGATATTATCCCGATCAATCCGCTCTACGCGGGGCAGCAGATTCTGGGTCAGCGCGTCTACGCGACGCTGGCGGATGCGGCCGCCGCAGGAGAACAGATCGAGATTGTCAACGTCTTTCGCCGTCCCGAGCAGACCCCTCCTTTTGCCGATGAGGCCGCCGGTGTAGGAGCAAAGGCACTCTGGCTCCAGTTGGGCATCGCCAACGAGGAGACAAAGCGGCGCGCACAGGCCGCCGGGCTCCTTTATCATATCGAGCGTAAAACCCCTTGCTTTAGCTATGGGGATATAAGCGAGTCCTTATGGGGCGAGATGGGGAGCCAAAAGCAGCATAACTCCCCCATGCATGTATGGGCATATGAGTCGCACATATCACCAAAGAGTAACTAGATAGTGGCATAATTACTCTTTTTTGCTATAATTTGAGCATGGATACAGAAATTAAAAGGAACTCAAATGTGGTTTATAATTGCCACTATCACGTGGTCTGGGTCCCGAAATATCGACGGAAAGTCCTGCTCAATCCAATTGATGTGCGTCTGAAAGAGCTCATCATCGAAACGATCCAGAAATGGAAACAGGAATGTGTCGAAGTGGAGGTCATGCCCGATCATGTGCATTTGCTGGTGGGATGTGATCCCCAATTTGGCATTCATAAGCTCATTCGGTTGATCAAAGGGTTCACCAGTCATCAATTAAGGCAGGAGTTTCCTGATCTCAAGAAAAAGCTCCCCTCGCTGTGGAATAACAGCTATTACGTGGGAACAACCGGCGGTGTCACCTTGGAAGTCGTCAAACGCTATGTTGAGAGTCAGAAAGGGAAATAGCAGGATGCGTACCTACAAATACCGACTCTATCCGACTCGCAAACAGCAAGAGACGTTGCAATGGACGCTCGATCGGACCCGTGAACTGTACAACGCAGCGCTCCAAGAGCGCCGTGATACCTGGGCAATCATCAAGCACCACCCGAACTTCTATGATGAGGAGTGGCGCAAACAAGCCATAAAGGATCATGGTAGGAGTTGCTACGGTCAAATCAACCAACTCCCGGAAGTGAAGGAGGTCAGGGACGAGTACAACGATATCTATTCTCAGGTGTTGCAGGAGACCTTGAAGCGGGTTGATAAAGCGTACAAAGCCTTCTTCCGACGTGTGCAGAATGGAGAGAAGGCAGGGTATCCCAGGTATCAGGGACGAGATCGGTATCATTCGTTCTGCTATCCACAATCTGGTTTCTCACTTGAAGGGAATCGGTTGGTTCTCTCGAAGATTGGGCATCTCAAGATCAAGGTGCACCGTCCAGTGCAAGGGACCATCAAAACGTGTACGATCAAGCGAGAAGGTGATTGTTGGTATGTGTGTTTCTCTGGTGAAATCGAAGCGAGCCAAGAAAAGCACACACCCTACACAGATGAAGCCGTTGGTATCGATCTGGGACTCTGTCACTTTGTAGCTCTCTCAACAGGTGACATCATAGAAAATCCGCGCTTCTTCCGTCAGGCTGAAAAGAAGATTACAGGCATGCAGCAGGAACTCGCACGCAAGAAACGCGGATCCAAACGTCGGAAGAAGACGGTCAAGCGATTGAGTAAAGCCTATCGCAAGGTGCGTAACCAGCGACAGGACTTTCTCCATCAGTGGTCACGTTGTTTGGTCAATACCTATGAGACGATTGTGTTTGAAGATCTGGCACCATCAAAGATGAGCAAGGCACCCAAACCCAAACAAGAAAAAGAAACTGGGGCCTCTCTCCCGAATGGTGCCAGCAAAAAAGCTGGTTTGAATACGTCGATCTTGGATGCGGGTTGGTCTACGTTTATGAACCTGTGTGAATACAAGGCAGCATGTGCCGGTGTTGTCCAGGTGAAAAAAGTAGATCCCTATAAAACCAGTCAGGTATGCAGTGGATGTTTGCATGAAGGGCCGCACAAAGATCTCAGTGAGCGAGTCCATACCTGTGAGAACTGTGGTTTGGTGTTGGATAGAGATATCAACGCCGCCATGAACATTCTTGCTGTGTGGAATGGCCTCAACCTACGTCCAACACCTAAAACAACAAAGAAGAAAACCCAGGCTCGGACGGAGCCATCAGAGGACGCGCCTCTGAGAAGCCCCCGGCTTTAGCCGTGGGGAGTCGTCACGTAGAGAATAGATGTATCAAAGTCGAGCACGCCCGCCTCTTCGGCGGCCTGTCGCTGATTTGAACGAGATAATGAACTGGAAGGTATTGTTGATCGGCGGCGCTTCTGGCTCGGGCAAGACCGAGGTGGCGCGCGCGGTGGGATTGCGCCTGGGCATGCCATGGCTGCAGGTCGATGATCTACGGCTGGCGTTCCAGCATAGTCAGGTGGCGCTGCCGGATCCACAGGCGACGCGCGATCTGTACTTCTTCGCCGAGACCACCCACGTCTGGCGTCAGGGCGCGGAGGCGTTGCGCGCTGGATTGATCGCCAGCAGCCGGGCGCTGCTGCCCGCGCTTGAGATTATAATCGCCAACCACATCGATACTGACGCGCCACTGATTATAGAGGGCGATAACATCCTCCCCGAACTCATAGAGCGCTCGCGGCTGCGGCCCTATGTGGAGCGTGGGCAGTTGCGCACGGTCTTTCTGAGAGAAAGCGACGCGGACAGGCTGCGAACCAATATCGAGGCGCGCGCACGAGGAACGGCACACATTTCTCCTGAAGAACTTCAAACGGAGGCCGAAGCCAAATGGCTGTATAGTCAGTGGTTGATGACCGAAGCTGGTAGGCTGCACCAACCCGTATTAGAAGCACGTCCCTGGGAAACATTGGGGGAAAGGATTATACTTACCAGTAGATAAAAACTTGAGAGTGCAAAGGAAATCCCGATGAAGAAGATTGCCCTGCTTTATGAAGAGTCCCAGCCCGAGACGCTGCAGTTTATACCCGAGTTGACAGCGATCCTGCAAAAGCATAACTATGAAACCGAGATCGTCAATCTCAATCAGGAAGGGCTGGAATGTTCCGATCCCGCGTTGCAGAACTGCCAGATGCTGATCGTACTGGGTGGTGATGGCTCGATCCTGCACACCGCCCACCTCTGCTCCGCGCAGCATACGCCGATCCTGGGCGTCAACTTTGGTCGCGTCGGCTATCTGACCGAACTGGAACCCGATGAACTGGCGCACGAGCTGCCGTATTATCTCAATGGCGACAAATCGATCTGGATAGACGAACGCACCATGCTGCAAGCTACCCTCCAGCAAGGAGAGGAACAGCAGGAGTTTATTGCGCTCAACGACATGATGATTGCGCGTGGCACCTGGCCCCGTGGCGTCTATGTCAAGACCTGGATCGACGATCAATTCCTTGATACCTTCTATGGCGATGGAATTATCCTCTCAACGGCCACCGGCTCCACGGCCTACAATCTATCCGTCGGAGGCCCGATTATGTATCCCAAAATCGAGGCCTGCATCCTCAATCCCATCGCGCCCCACCTCTCATCCAATCGCGCCCTGGTCATCCCGCTGCAGTCAACCATCCGCTTCCAGATCTCAACCAATAACCAGGACGGCGTCTTCTCCGCCGACGGCCAATGGAACTGCGCCGTACAGGACGGCACCACCGTAACCATTCAAAAGAGCAACCAGATCACGCGCTTCATCCGGCGCAAGCCACCGGTCCACTTCTATCGCGTGATCCACAATCCACAACAAACAAGCGAGGAGCCCCACGCTGGCCAACCCGAAACGTAATTTCGGCCCTCGCGGTCGATTTATCCTCGCTCACGAAAACGTACATTTCGTAGGTTCGACCCTTGCGGTCGATTTCCTCTTCACGCACGAAAACGTACATCCAAACCATCGCGTGATGTTGAATAGGGGGAACGGAATCGTGGGGCGAGGGAAATCGACCGCAAGGGTCGAACCTACGTGGGGGGATAAATCATTATATCATGTATATAAATATTGATGACTTTGTAGACGGGTGCTATGATCTATTTAGCGTCTTTGATGACGTCTCTGCTCTTGTATTCCAGGAGAGGCTAGACAATGACAGATGATAGATATGCCAATGATCGATCAACACTTCCAGAAAACCTCGCCTTTTTATCCACATTGATCCAGCAGAAGCATTATGAAGAGGCCCTGGCGGCCTGTAAGCAAGCATTACAGCTAGAACCGGACAATGCTCAACTCTATCAGATGAAAGGGGATCTGCTGGCCCGGCATTTTGATAATCCGGTCGGGGCATTAGCGGCATTTGAGATGGCGCTACAGCTGCAGCCGGACAGCGCCAATACATGGAGGGACAAGAGCCACGCGCTCTGGCAGCTCAAGCTGCATCCAGAGGCGCTGGCCGCCGCCGAGCAGGCCATTCAGCATGATTCAGAAGATGCCAGGGCGCATTATTATAAAGGGCTCAGTCTGGCGGAACTGTATCGTGAGAGCGAGGCTCTGGAAGCATTTGAGCAGGCCATCCAACTCGATCCAGACGAGCCAGATCCCTATTATATGCGCAACAATGTGCTGCGCGACCTGGATCGCTTTGAGGAGGCGCATGCCGCCTTTGAGGCGGGCGCCAACGCGGCCCAGCGCCGACGAACATTCGTGATAACACGCTTTCGCCAGCGGATCGAGGCGGTCCAGATGGATGGCATGCTCGAACTGGGCATCCAGCTCTTTCGTGGTGGCAATCCAGAGAAATGGGTCGATGAAAAGTATGCGCTCTCCGGCGATGGTTACGCCAGGCTTGAGCGCGAGGATCGGCGTCAACAACTGGCGCGCCACGTCACACTGCAGAAAATCGAGCCTGATATGTGCCATGTGCTCTTTACGCTGACCAGCGCGACCGTACCACAGCTCATCGAGCAGCCGCGCAAACAGGACTGGGATACGGCCACCTTCGAATGCAGGATAACCCTGGGCGTAGCAGGACAGAGCACTACCTTGATGTTTGAACTACAGGAAGAAGAGATCGAGCAGGGCACGCCACCAATTGTAGAGGTGATCAAGCATTTCCGTACCCTGGATACGGGCACACGTTGAGTTTTCCAGGGGTCTTGCTTTTTCCTTTGAAGAGCCTGTATAGTATAGCAACAGAATACATGCGCTTCAAAGGAAAACTCTATGTATAACACTACAGGTCTGCTCATCCTATCAGCCGCTACCAGCCAGACGGCCCTCTGGGATGGATCGGCGCGCCTGATCGTTTCCGCCGTCGCCTTGCTGGCTGGCTTCATCGGCGCCTGCTGGATCGCTTACAACAAAAGAGGGAGCGCGCCATGGCACAGCAACGCCTGGAATCTTCTCCCATTGGCCGTCGTCTTCGTCAGCCCGGTAGTGCTCTTCCACATCCCCATTGTATTTCTGCTTCCACTCTACCTGGCCCTGCTGGTCGGACTCTATTTTATGACCAGGCGCGCCTCCCAGCTCTGGTACCGCAATCCCCTGCTGCTGATCCTGCTGGTCCTGCTCATCGCGGTCCTCTTTAAAGGCACCCTGTTCAAAGTCTTTGTCATCGGAGCCATCGTCCTAGGCAGCCTCAACTTCATCTTCAAAAAACTCTTTTCTCGCTAAAGGGGTCCCAGGCGTGCCTACACCCTCACCGAACCCTGGTACTACTCTCCAGGCGCGACCTCCGCTGCTTTCTCCTCTTCTGTCCATTGGGACAGGGGAATACTGGTCAATCGCTCCATGACCACAGCACGCATTCCTGCGACAATGCGACCAGATAAACCATATACCGCAAATGAAACACAGAAGAGGAGAACATCACCACATGATCGCAGGAATGCCAACCAGCGCGGATATCCATCACCCCCTTAAGGGCCGCGTCGCCTTAGTAACCGGGGGAAGCCGGGGCATCGGGGCCGCCACCGCGCTGCTATTGGGAGAGTATGGAGCCAGCGTAGCCGTCAACTATCGCCAGAATGAGACGGCGGCCCAGAGGGTTATTTCCGCCATTGAGCAAGCCGGAGGAAAAGCCATCGCGGTCCAGGCCGACGTTGCCAACGAGGAGCAGGTCACAACTATGGTCGCTTCAATTGAAAAGGCACTTGGCCCCATTGATACCCTGATCCTCAATGCGCCAGCCTTTAGCAGTTCCTCCGCTAGCACCAGACTTTCGGCAAGCGAACAGCTTCAGGCTGTACTCGCTCCCTTCACAGGAAGCAAGTGGGAGGTTCTGGAATCCTTTGTGCAGGGACAATTGCGCTCCGCGTTCTATCCCAGCCACGCTGTCGTACCAGGCATGATCAAGCAGCAGAGAGGCAGCATCGTCTTCGTCAGCGCCACGACAGCCCGGCGACCTGTACCCGGCGGAGGCGGCATGACAATCGCGATTGGCAAAGCCAGCGTCGAAAGCATGGTCAAGAGCATGGCGCAAGAGTTAGGCCCTTATGGCATTCGCGTCAATGCGGTGGGCGCAGGGCATATCGTCACCGATCTCAACGCGGGTACACCCCAGGAGGTACGCGAACAGATGGCGCAGGCAACGCCCATGCGGCGAAACGGCAAACCTGAAGATGTTGCCGCCGCTATCGCATACCTTGCCTCCAACCAGGCTACCTTTGTTACTGGCGCCTACCTCACCGTCGATGGTGGAAACTTACTGATATAGAGGATGTGTGCAAGATAGAAGAAGTTTTTTTCTTTCTCTGCTGGTAGTAGGGGTCCACGTATCCAAACGTTGGCGTACAGTTTTCATCTTTGGATACGCTAACCCCACCTACTGCTTTTTCTTTAGCAAGAGAATTGTTGAGGCTAGGCGAATGGCTGCAGGTATTCGCGCTGCGCCTCCCAGAGCTCATCGAAGAGGGAGCTGATCTCGGCGGGCGAACAAACGGCCGCCGTCAGGGGATCGATCATCAGGGCGTAACGAGCCGCCTCTTTGTCGTGGGTGAATAGGGCTTCGGTGACCAGCGAATGAACACTCATGTGGGCCTTATTCAGGGCTGCCAGTTGCTCGGGCAGCTTGCCAAAGTGGGTGGGCTGGATGCCGTTGCGATCGACCAGGCAGGCAACTTCGACACAGCCATCGGGCAGGTTATCGATCAGGCCTTCGTTGCGCACGTTGCCATAAATGACCTTGGTACGATGCTGGGTTACCGCCTCGATGATGTCCGATCCATATTCGTGGCTGCGCTTGAAAGGCAACTCCTTGGTGCCATCGAGCAGATCTTTGATGTACTGCTCGTTTTTGGCGCGCCAGGTGGGCCAGTTGTTGGCATAGAAGCCGGTCTCACCCAGGTAGCCAGGGCGGCAATACTTCTCGATCAGCTCGGGGCGCTTGCGGAAATAGGGCACATACTCCGAAAAGTGGCCGCTACTCTCGGTCACGAAGGCGCCCAGGTACTTCATAATCTCCAGGCGCACAGGATCTTTTTCGTAGACCTCGGGATCGTTCATGCGCTCGCGCAGGCGGGGATACATATCTTCGCCATTGTGGCGCAAAACGGTGAACCAGGCGTTGTGGTTGATGCCCGCGCAGCGCCATTCCAGCTCCTCGTATGGCACATCCAGGTAGGTAGCCAGTTGCTTGGAGGTTCCCTGCACGCTATGACACAGGCCGACAGTCTTCATGGTGGTGCCGGTGAGGGCAGCATAGGTCAGGATCGACATGGGATTGGTGTAGTTCAGCACCAGGGCTTTGGGGCACAGCTCCTCGGCATCATGCAGGATCTCCAACCACGCGGGACCGGTGCGTAACGCCTTGAAGATACCACCTGGTCCAATGGTATCGCCGATACACTGGTCAACACCGTACTTCATGGGAATATCGAAGTCGTGGCGCACATTAGCCATGCCCGCGACCTCGATCGTGTTGATGAGGAAGTCTGTGCCGGGCAGTACCTCGCGCCGCTGCGTCGAAGATTCAACCTTCCAGTTGAGGCCGCTATGGGCAACCAGCTTCTCCGCGATCTTATGCGCCAGTTCCAGGCGTTCAGCATCGATATCTACCAGGGCAAACGTCCCTTCCTGCAGGCCGTCGATGCATAAAATATCGGTCATCAACTGGCGTGCGAAGACTGTGCTGCCCGCCCCCATAAAAGTAATTTTTGTCATCGTTGAAAAACTCCTTGCTCCCCTCGGAGCTAAGATCACTAATTTCCCTTTTTGCCGCCCTACGGACGGCGAGGGGAGGGAGAGGCGTTGGGGGCACAGCCCCCAATCCCCCAGTCAAGGGGCTAGCCGCCCCTTGCATCCCTGCTTGCCTGGAAACAACTTATACCTGTAAGGGACTGCTGTCCTCCTGCACCCCCTGCCCTCCGGTGATCAGCGTTAGCTGGACTCTGGTACGGGTCCGGTGGACGCGCGCGTGATCAGCCGGGTAGGGATGATAATTGGTGCTAGCATGGATTCGTCGTACTCGCCATCGGATTCGATCATGCGAATAAGCCGTTGAACGGCTCCCTGCACCATCGCGGAACGATCCTGGCGTATGGTTGTCAGGGGTGGCTCAGTGTAGCGGCACAGGTCCACATCGTCGAAGCCAACCACAGACACGTCGCCGGGTACGTGTAATCCATGCTGGTGTAAAGCACGCAACACACCGATGGCCATCAAGTCGCTACCCACCACGATCGCGGTGAAGTCCCGTGGCCGCCGCTCTTGCAGCAGGAGCAACGTCGCCTGGTACGCCTCCTCGGTATTCCAACCCGAGGTATACATCAGGTCCTCATCAATCGGCAGGCCCACCCGCTGCAAAGCCTGGCGATAACCGGCCTGGCGTAAAGGTCCAATGCGGCCCGCTGTTCCAGACATCAACGTCACAATGCGCCGATGTCCAAGTTGTATCAGGTGCTCGGTCGCCTGCCTTGCCCCGTCCTGGTTGTCAGAGGTCACATAGGTTGAGCTCTTCCCCTGGTTGAGGCTATCGATAAACACGGTCGGGATCTCTGCCTCCAGCAGCGCTCTCACGCGCTCGTCGGCGGGATGCATGGCGATAGCCAGGGTACCAGCCACGTGGCGCATCTGCAAACTACGGATATAGTTTTTCTGGGCATAAGATATAGAAGGGAGCAGCAGATCATATTGAGCAGCGGCTATCTCCTGTTCGACATCACGCAGCAGATCCAGATAGAAATAGTGCTGCGTCTTGCTGATGCTGGAGAGCACCGTTGACTTCTGATCGCCATAAAACAAACCTAACGCGATCGTCCGCGAACGCTGTCGCACCAGGCTCTGAGCCACCACATCGGGCTCATAGCCGAGCGAAACAATCGCCTCCTCAATACGCTTGCGCGCTTCCGCACTCACACGTGGCGACCCGTTGAGCGCCCGCGAAACCGTGGCCCGCGATACTCCAGCCAGCCGGGCAACCTGCTCACTTGTAACCATTTTCCCTACTCCCCAGACCGTGTACACGTGTACATGTACACGTGTACACATAGAATGACATAAAAAAAGCCCTTCTGTCAACCCCTCCGAGAAAAATCAAAAAAAGTGGAGAACAAAACCAGTTCTGCCAGTTTCTTCTTTGAACGGACTGGCAGAACTTGAGGGAATGCAGCAACACGATACCTGGTTCAGCAGAGCAGCTAATGGATACGGTGTCGCCCCATGCAGATAACTATAAAGCAAATTCATAAACAGCGTATACCTATATTTACGTATTTTTTGAACTATTTAACATTTTCCGGCATGGGCTGCAACAAGCTGTCGTCAGCTGGACGCAACGTCTCGGTGGTTGTAGGGATGGCTGCCAGTTTTTCCAACCAGGCGCTAATATGTAACCTCTTGAGCAACGTCTGGCTCATCTCAAAGGCGGGGCCGATGCCCAGAGCGAAGATCAATGTTCCCAGACCCACGGTGCCGCCCAATAAAAAGCCGATCAGCAACACGGTACATTCGATGGCGGTACGCACAATAGAGACGCGTAGCTTCGTCAGGACCTGCAAGCGCAACATCAATCCATCGCGTGGACCGGCCCCCATGCGAGGAGCGATATAGAGCGCGGTCCCCATACCAATGATAGCCACCCCCAGCACATTCGCCGCAACCCGTACCATCCAGGACGCATGCCCCAGGTCCGGCAGCCAGCCAAGCCAGATATTCAAATCCACAAATGCACCGATCAAGAGCATATTAAGCACTGTACCGACGCCAGGGATTACCTTCAGACACAGTCCCAGGATGATAATAGCGGCTCCAACCACAATACTGGCCGTCCCAAAGGAAATGGGCGCGTGAAAGCTAATGCCCTGGTGAAACACATCCCAGGGATCCAGGCCAAAGTCGGAGCGGTACAGAAACACAATACCGGTCGAATAAAAAAACAGGCCAACTACCAGCACCACGAAGCGCACCAGATACTGCCAGCAAAAAACTGTCCGCCAGGAAAACCTATACATGAACAAACATCCTTTTTGAATGTGTTTGATTCCCGCCATCATGGGGGCACGTGCGCGCCCCCGCACGCGCGTCCGCTACGCGGCCACATTGTTTTTGTATGTTGGTGCAGTGCGTGCGCATCTGCGCACGCACTGCACCAACATACAGCGGACTCGTGAGCACCAGAGGTGCGAAAGCTCAGGCGTGCAGCAGCCGATGATCATGAGAATATGACACATTCTTTGATAGCGGGGTTGCATCAATATAAAAAAAGCTTACACATCAACTATAGAGAACGCTACACCACGATACAACAGCCAAACCGTGATATCAACAACAGCCAATTCAAAACCTTCCATTTTTTCAATATATAGATAATAATTGATATAATTGAGCAAATACTAAAGGAAGGTCATTTTACAGATGTCAACAAAAGTACGGGCCAACCTGAGCGGAGCACTCTATTCACTGATCCTGGTTATCCTGGCGATTGTCACAACCCTGATCGCGCTGTATGTTTCCAACCGCAGTTTCCACAGTCTTCTGATCAATGTCAGCACCTTTGCGGGAGCCATCATCGCCACCATGCTCCATACATTTCTCTGGTTATTCGCCATCCTGAGTCCACGTAAACCAACGCGCCCCAGAGGAATTCTGATCGGTCTCGGCACCGGTTTGTTGATCTATCCCATCATCACCAGCCTGCTGGCCGTGATCTTCGCGCGCCAGGGCAACATCGTCACCTGGGCCTGGGTAGCGCTGCTCATGCTTCTCTCCAGTGGCTGGCTGCTCGCCGTCATCTACGCCATTGTAGATTACATCATGGTCTCGCGACTCAAAAAAATCATGGAAAACGCGCAGCCCGCCACCATCATACCCGAAAACACCGAACAATCCGCATCCCCCATCGAACCATAGGTTCGGACCTCGCGTCCGATTTGGACCTCGCGTCCGATTTCATGCCACGCGGGCATCCATATAATTTTTGAGGGCGGCCAGGATGCGCTCGTTCTCGGAACGAATCAGACGGAGCAGGATTGGTTGCAGCACAAAAAAGAGGCCGCGGGCACGCAGGATAAGCTCACGCGTGACGCGTGTCCCCTGCTCGACCGGCTGCAGGGTATAGCGAATGGTGATCTCCAGTCCGCCGCCACGCCGAGGATTGGTAAGCTGGCGAAACACGAGGCTCCTGGCAGGTTCCAGTTCAAGCACTTCGCCCTGCATCACGCTGGAGCGGCCGCGATCAACGTAGGTGCTGCCCATGCGGACAGGAATATCAGACGTCAGCGTGGTTTCCGCGTACAGATCCGAGGAAGGCAGCCAGGATCGATAGCCTGGCAGATCCAGCAACACCTGGTAAATAGCATCAGGTTGGCGCTGGATGATGGTTTGAAAGCGTAATTTTGGCATTGATACTCTCGTCATTGCAGTGATATGTGAGCGTCCCTGCACGGGCGGCCGCTGCGCGGCCGTACTGGTTTGCTGTGTGGTGGCGGGGTGTGCGAACGCGCACCCCGCCACCACACAGCACTAACGCCTTAAGATTAGTTACGCCGCCGCACATCCCACTCAGGCATCTGCCAGGCCTGAGCTAGTTGGGTCGGACTGGCTGTCGACGCGGTGGGTTTGGGCAACGACGTCTGCAGCGACGGAATAGGGTCCGCGGTACATACATTGGCGGGCTGGTTATTGGTCGTCTTACAGACGGCCGCCGTGAGCATGTTGGCCGCGCCCACGATGCCACGCGAGATGTCGCTGTTGGGGTCGGTGACCGATCTGGCGATATCCTCGTATGATTTGCCGGTCAGAACATTGTTCGAATAGTATGGCCCGACTGAAACATATTGATTTCCAATCGACATAAATGGAATACCCTGCTGCTGTGCATAGGGAGGCCTCTCATACTGGTTGACTATCTGCTGTTCGGCTGGTGTTAACGACTCCAACGGACCCGGATTAGGAGAGTTGTTATCCGCGGTCTCTTTTGAGACAAAATCGATGTAGTCACTATGGTAGGTTGACTTATAGAAAGAAAAGGTTGGAACCTGACCTTCCGCCGATAGGATCGGTGTCAGCGGGCTAAACGAGCCAAAGCGGCTGAGTGATGAAATAATCGCCCAGCGTTGAGCCGCGCAATAAGGACAATATTCGCCGCCCACATAAAAAACCTCGGGCTTGCCGCCGGGTCCCTTCAACACAGGTGTATTCTTGACCGCATTCATCTGACCATTAAAGGTTCCCTTATCCACACGCGCGAAAACATCTGGCTTGATACTGGAAATAGTCTTCAAAGCCGTATCGCTACCCACTTTTGATTGCTGCGCCTCATAGTTGGCGATAAAGATAAAGGCACCCACGATCACAACTACCATGGCGATGATGCCGCCAACCAGCCACCAGCTTGATCGATTCGATTTCTGCTGATTGCGGCCGCGCAACTGCTGGGCCGAGCGAGATTGCGATGTCCGCTGCTGGCGCATCTGCTCACGACGTTTAGAGGCTGACGAGGACTGTTTCTGTTTAGCCATATATATTCCTTACATTAAAAAGACTTCTGCTGGTACACATGCACATACCGATATACACATTACTGCATAATGCATATATTGCAATATACAGATTCTAGCACAGAGAAAGGGGGTCATTTCCAGGAATAGGAAAAAAGCCGGAAGCGGCGTCACGACTGGTGCTGAACAGCCTGCCATTCCTCGCGGGTAAGGCTCCACCGTAGCATATCACCGTCCTGGTACAGGCGCTTCATCCCCACTTTTTCCAGCACGCGAATCGAGCCCTGATTATAGTAAAGGCAATCAGCGATCACCTTCTGTACATCGCCGCGCTCAAAGGCCCAGGCCACCAGGGCGCGCGCCATCTCGCTCGCGTAGCCCTGATTCTGGTAAGCGGGCAGGATATTATAGCCGATATCTACCGTCCCCTCTTCATCGGGACCGCCCTTCAGCCCCATAGCGCCAATCACCACGCGCTCCTCACCTTCCAATATGATGACACCATCCCAGGAGTCATGATCGGGTTCGCGCTCAAAACCATCAAGCAACAATGGCAGCACCGCCTCAAAATCGGACTCCGGCCAATCGGCGGGAACTCTCGCATTCAGGGCCGCAGCCATCTCTCGACGATCACGAAAAAAACTCCTGATCAGCGACGCGGTCAAAGGTTCCAGAGATAAGCGTGAGGATCGGACACGCATCATACAAATACATTCCTCTCAAATCTATCGATACAACCTGGCGGCCCAAAGCCCGCCCCCTACAACGCCTGAAGTATACTATATCTCCCCCCACTCTGCACACCCAGCAAAGAAGAAGAGTTAATCAGAGTTGGTGCAATCCGCTGGCGGCGAATGCCGCCAGCGGATTGCACCAACTCTGATTTTAAAGCAAGCCTCAACTCCTTCATCTTTTTAAGAGCCGGGGCAATGTCATGAGTGGGTGCGGATGTATCCACCCTTATGTTGAACCAATTCTTGATTAAAGCAAGCCTCAACTCCTTCATCTTTTTAACATGAGACATCCCAAATTTTAGGGATGAACTTGTGAAAGAAGCGAGCAGTTCTCCATTTTTGAAGGAGAACTGCTCGCTTCTCTTCTCTTGCAGAACAACGTGCTTTCCCCGTTTGGCTCGCTGAAAAGCACCACTGTGCCAAAAAACGGAAAAAGAGAAAGGAGCTGGTCAATCGACTTTCCACTCCCAAAGCATCCCAGCGGCTTCCACAGGGCCTAGGGGTATGCTCTTTTCGCACGCATTCGCATCCTCTGTTGGCAAGACGCGTTGTACCCGATGAACACCGGACACACGCCCACATGGTCAGCCGATGCCGACCAGAGCGTCTCTCGTCACGTGGGGAACCTCCACACCACCTCAGAGCATGATGATCTGGACGCGAGGCTGGGGCCGGGGCCGGCCAGCTACCTCCTCCCAGCGCGCAGGGATCCGTTGCCACAACCGACTCAAGGCCAGGCGCAGCCGTGCAAACGGCTGGTGTGCTTGCCGGGCATGACGGCCTGTGCGATGACAGTAGTGCCGCAACAGCCAGCGGCGTAAGAGTTCGTAAAACGGCGCCAGCAGGCTCAGCAGAAAGGCGTAGGCCAGCGCCGCCAACAGCAGCAGTTTTTCTCGCGGCTCCCACTCCCAGAGCCGCGGGCTTTGGAAGCCCAATTCGCTCTTGTTTTCTTTCCAGGTCAGTTCGATCTGCCAGCGACGCGCATAGGCAAACATGATCCGCCAGGCATCTTCCGCGGTGGTGATGGACTCGGCGGTGAGCAGATACCAGGGCAAGCCACCTTTGCGCCGAGCTACGACCAACCACAAGGGCTGCTCAGGATGGTCGGGGTGCGTCACCGGAAAGGCAAGAATGCTGCCCATGACCCACTGGTGACGACGGCAATCCCACACCCAGCGTTCTTGCCATCCTCGTTTGCCGCGGGTGATTTTCCAGGCTGCACGTCGCTGACCCTGGGCATCCACGAGCTGATAGTCTTTGTTCCAGCGCAGCACAAAGCGCAACGAGAACGCCAGCAACAGACCCAGCCAGAAACTGCTGGCGAAGCCTTGATCAAAGACATGCATCACCTCGCGTCCCCAGAGCAGAACGCCTTGCAGCAACAGTTTGGCTTGCTCATCGCGTTTGAAGGAGGCGCGCGCCCCACGGCTGGTCCACCACCGCATGCTGGCTAGTTCAGGCGGGTCGTCTTGCTGCTCGCTACCGACCAGGACCACGGCCAGCCAATGGAGGCCCGGCACAAAAATGGGGCCACGCGGTGGGGTGTAGTAGCCCTTTTTGATATGGGTGAGTCGCGCCGCTTTACTTGAGCGCACCGGGGCAAGATCATCGGAGGCGATACTTTCTGGTTTCTCCCAGGCGCTCTCATCCCACAGCGCCAGCACATCCCTTCCCATCTGTTTCCACCTTGTGAGGCGCTGGCTGGCTCGATGCCACAGATACGAGCGGATCAGCTCAGCGGACCATTTGCGACAATGCAGCAGCCGAGACAGGCGCTTGGTGCCTGCCGGGGCTTTGTCAGGCGTTTCGAGATAGCCGCCCATTTCCGAGAGGAGCAAGCCATTGACGCGATCACGAAAGGTCAAGATCACTGCGACCGTGTGCAACATCGTGCGCACCAGTCGTTTGTCCATGCGGGTATCAGCTTCCATGAGCAACGGAGCTAGAAACCGAGCGAGAGCGGTGTACAATCCCTGAGCCATCTCGGCAGGGGGATATGGTGGAACTTGTGGCTCCTCAAGCCGTGTGAGATACTGGGATGACATGAACAACACCTCCTGGATTGACTGAATGATGGTTGGTTGCTTTCTTCAGTCTCGCTCAGGAGGTGTCTTTTTACAAGCCCGACCTTAAAATTCGGGATGTCTCATGTTAAAAAAACCATCTGAGCGCCGTAGGCGCGTAGACTCAGGGGCCGAAGGCGCGAATCTCCCACAATTCAAACGCAAGTTAAAAAAGGAGAATAAAAACGCTCCCTATGCGTTTTTATTCTCCTTTTTTAACTCCCCAACAATCCTTTGCGGTAGGCGGCGGGGGAGACGCCGGTGTGGCGGGCGAAGATGCGGGAAAAATAATGCCGGCTCCCAAAGCCCTGGTGAGCCGCGATCTGCTCGATGCTATCATCGGTTAGCAGGAGCTGCTGCTCCGCCCGCTTGATGCGCTGCAACTGAATATAGGCATTTGGTGTCTGACCCACGCATTCGCGAA
This sequence comes from Dictyobacter aurantiacus, assembly GCF_003967515.1. Lineage (GTDB taxonomy): Bacteria > Chloroflexota > Ktedonobacteria > Ktedonobacterales > Ktedonobacteraceae > Dictyobacter > Dictyobacter aurantiacus. The sequence goes on from NZ_BIFQ01000002.1 coordinate 887,867, forward strand.
AGCGGCGACTGAAATAATCCACATTCATGTGGCAGAGCGAGGCCAGGTCTTTGCACAATAGCGGCTCAGATAGGTGCGCATCAACGTATTCAATGGCGGGCCGCACCGGCTCCAGGGCGCTGGTCAGCTGGAAATAGCGCCGCAAGGTCGCCGGCTCTATCTGCTGCAGATATTGCGTCAGCCCGGTATAGAGGATCGCCTTCAAACGGAACTCCAGCACCAATTCTTCCGGCTGCCCCGTCCTCATCTCCTCGATACAGCTATGTACCATCTGCTTTAACGGCAGAGAAGCGGGCAGGCAGATCGGGGTGGCAAAAATTTCACGATAGATGATCGGCGAGAGGCCCAGCACGTCGAAGTGGACAAAGAAATGCCTGAGCGTATGGGCCAGCTGGGTGCTAAAGCGCACCTCCGCCGGTATCACATACAACTGCTCACCCAACAGAGGATAGGGCGTCCCCTGAAAATCGAGCTGCGCACCATCGCGATCATTCATGTAAAAGCGCCAGAAGTGGCTCTGCACACGTGGCAACCGCCATCGGGCCGGTTTCAACATCAACACCTGGTAATTAAGTAAACGAATATGAATCGTATCAGCCATCTCGCGATCTACGCCCCCTCCTGAATAATTGATAGGTATCATTAAAAGTATACAGGCAAATAGGGGGTCAAGCGGGCCGAAAACACAGAAAGTCGGGATGAGACACAAAAAGTTCGGATCTCAGGATAGGATTTCGCGGCAGGAACAGGTATCTTAAAAGCAGATGAAGCCGCGCGGTATTTGATACAGATTAGCAGAGTAAAAGTCAATATGATGAGGAGATCTCGAAGATGAGTGAGTTGCGACAACAGATACTCATACTCCATCTGGCATCGTCCGACCTGGCATCCAGGACCGTTGCCTGGGCGCTCTATGACGGAGCCAGCGCGGAAGACGCGCTACCCATGCAATCCGGTGATGAGAAGGAGCCGCCCTATAACTCGGTCGTGGCCGCGATGCGCGCGGGCTGGAACGTAATCCAGCTAGCCACGCTACCACAGATCATCCCCGACCATGAACATGAAAGCAGCTATCTCCCGTACGAATACGTTCTGGAACGAAAGGTGGCCATCAATGGGTAACGTAGAACGACATCATCTACTGACAGCGGAACAAATGGCCCGCTTTGTAACCGACGGCTTTCTCATCGTTGAGAATATCGTTCCCCAGGATCTGAACGCGGCAGTCCTGGAAGCCGAGCGAAGCTGGGATGGGCCAGGGTATAATTTCTGGCATCAGACCGAGGTGCTGCGCCAGGTCTTTGAGGAGCCGCAGGTCAAGGGAGCCATCCAGAGCTTTGTAGGCGTCAACCCGGTCTATGACCATTCATTCCTGCATATCGTGAAGGCGCACCACCTCAAGGCCCAGGGGTGGCACGCGGACTCAATCATCGATGTGCGCCCATACGCGTTTGATGTGCAGGCCTTCTACTTCGCCCACGACGCGCCCGCCGAGATGGGGCCCACACTGGTCCTGCCGGGCTCGCACCTGCGCAAAACCAACACGGCCAGCATCGATCGCTACAAAAACATCATCGGGCAGCGCCAGCTCGAAGCGAAGGGCGGCACCATCGTCTTTATGCACCATGGCATCTGGCACTGCGCGCAGCCCAACCACACCGACCAGACCCGTTATGTCTTCAAGCTACGCCTACGGCCAGGACAGGTGCAGCGTGGACTGTTCAACACCGACAACTATACCAGTCCCGATGTAGAGCAGATCATCAGAAAAGGCTCCCAGGCATGGCAGGGCAACGAGGCGCGGCTCGAACATATGCAGCGCGCCAAACTCTGGCGCTACGTCACCGGGGACGACAACATCGACGTCTCCTTCGAAAACGCCCTGACGCGCATGTCGATCCACGCCTAACCATAGCATCCAACGCAAAAAGGATCGGCGGGTGCTGTGGCTCCTGCCGGTCCTTTTTTTATCAACTCTATATCTATCAACGCGGAGTTACAAGCCCAGATTCCACTTGGCTTCACCGGGATTGTCGGCAAACATGTTAAACGTGGGATCCCAGCTGAGGACCAGGTGATGATCATTGGTTGGTAACTCAAAAATCAGGTTGCCCTCCACAGATTTGCCAGCGGCGAGATCGCCAAAGCTCAACTGGTTATCGTAATCCGTTGGCACGATATATGAGTGGGTCAGCGACCGGCCATCCGAGGTCAATACCTTGAAGTCAAGGGGATTATAGTGCTGCTTCGCATTGGTGTTATTGACAATTTTGACATGCAGCTGCACGAACTGGTTGCCAGCCTTGGGCTGCGCATAATCGTCGCCCGGAATGATACGCACCTGCGACATCGTGCAATTCACGCCCTGTAAAGTAAGCGTCTTGCCGGAATCCCCACCACTTACAGAAGTAGAACCGCCATTATTGGAATCCGTGGTGGTAGGCGTGGCATCCGTAGTCGTCGTTGGCGTAGAGGCCGTGGAGGTCGTGGTAGCCGTCGATTGAGCGATATGGCTGATCGTATTCGAGAAGATCGCGCAGGATGCGATCAGAGCTACCAGCAGGACACCAACGATACCCAGGGTAACCCACAGCCAGGTGCGATTCTTCTTGGGAGCGGGCGAATAACCGGGATACTGCGGCGCACCTGGAGGAGGCGCGAAATTACCCGGTGCGGGATACCCTCCCTGATTTGGCTGTGCATTCGGCGTGGGATAGGGTGACTGGGGAGCATACGGTGACTGCTGTAAATAATCAGGTGCGCTATTCCCCGCCGTCGAAGGAGTCGGATAAGACGGCGAAGAATATCCCTGATTTCCCTGATATGGCGGTGAGGCCAACTGAGTGGGATCATATGGGGGTGGCGCAGCTTGCGTTGGATCATATGGATACTGAGTATAGTTATTCTGCTGCTGCGGCTGCTCGGGATTCTGGTTCATAAGAAGGTTATAATCCTCTCCAATAATAACAAAGCAACATGACCATTGAATGGCGCAACTATACATTGCCATGTTTCAATCAAATCGTAGTATAACTGAATGTAGCAATGAATACAAGCACATTACGAGTCATAGTACACATAGTCATTGCATCTTATTACAATAGACTAAACGTTGTTAACGCTAATAATTCTCACCTTTCTATTCCTGATGAGATGGGATAAAATGGTAGCCATTACATAGTGAGGTGAATGTTTTGGTATCTACTGAGACCTGGTGGGCAACCCTTTTTTCTACACTCTCGACCCTGGAGGACATCGATGTCGACTATACACTGGTGGAATCTTCAGCCCTGTTCGCGCAGGGAGTTGTAGCGGGAACTGAGTCGGAACAGGCGCTAAACGAGGCCCCCGACCACCTGGAGCTTTCGATTCAATGGGACCTGGCGCAGCGGGTCGCCGACACATTCGGAGTGCGCGAGACGCCAGGACGGCACCACAGCAATGAACGTCTCGATCTTTCCTATCAGGGACTCAAGCTCACATTCTATATTTATTTCAATACGGTAGTGGTAACCGATCCAGATCGCCTGCGGATAGAACACATGGGCAGAGCAGTCTGGGTTAAAGCGCTGGATTATTATCTGCACGCCTATCCGCGGGAACATGCGGTGACCCGCGCCGTACAGAGCTATTTTCAGCGGCTGCAGCAGCACAACAGCGAGCTCAATCAGCGAGCATGGAATCAGGCGGCTTACGGTGCCTGGGTGCAGCGCCATGGAGAACCCGCGACGCACGCGGCACGCATCCAACAAGATCCACGGGCGCGGCTGGCCTCGCTTAACAAATATCTACCGCCCGTCGAAGGCGCGAAAGTCATGAATCTACTCGGGTCGCATGGCAGCAAAGCGATCGCGCTGGCCCTGCTGGGAGCGCGGGTCACTATCGTTGACATATCGCAGGAAAACGCGCACTACGCGCGTGAAGTCGCCGCCGCCGTGGGGGTCCCGCTACGCTACCTCGTCACAGACGTCCTCCAGCTATCTCCCCAGGAACTGGATGGCAGCTATGACCTCGTCTTTATGGAGATGGGTATCCTGCACTACTTTGTAGACCTCGCGCCCCTGGCTCGCATCGTGCGGCAGCTCCTGCGTCCCGGCGGTCTGCTGATCCTGCAGGACTTCCATCCCGTCTCGACCAAGCTGATCAGCTCAAAAGGCAAGAAGCACCGGGTGAGCGGCAACTATTTCGATAAGAGCCTGCACGTCACCGACGTAGCCTTCAGCAAACACCTGGCCGAAAAAGACGCAACGACCGAAACCGGACGCGTCTACCAGCGCTACTGGAATTTAGGAGAGATCGTCACCGCCTTCGCGACCAGCGGCCTGGTCATTCAGCGCCTCGACGAAGAACCCAACACCAAAATCGACGACATCGGCATCCCCAAAACCTTCACCCTCACCGCCATACGTTCGGGCCTCGCATCCGATTTCCTCTTCACGCACGAAAATGATCGAAAAATCACGAACGCGCAAACAGATCCGGCCGCCGATGCGTAAGCGCGGGCAACGTCTGACGAGCGATATCCAGGCGCCGTGGATCAAGATCGGCATAGAGCATGCATTCGTCCTCGGTGCCTTCCGCCAGCACCACGCCAAGAGGATCGATTAGCAGGGAGCGGCCCAGGTAGTTATGTCCAACCTGGTCGCAGGCGAACATATAGGCGGTATTTTCGATGGCCCGCGCCTTTACCAGGTGCTGCCAGTGCATCTCCTTCAAGGTGCCCACCACCCAGGCCGAGGGCATCACAAAAAAGTCCACCCCCTGCTCGGCCTGGTAGCGCGCGATCTCGGGGAAGCGCAGCTCATAGCACACAAACAGTCCCATACGTCCGAATGGTGTTTCCAGCGGCGTAAAGAGCTGCTCACCGGCCGCGAACACCTCCGACTCGCGAAAGCCAAACGCATCGTAGAGATGCGTCTTGCGATAAAAAGCGAGCAGGCTACCAGAACTATCAATAACGACAGTGGTATTATAGGTGCGATTGGCGACCCTGTGCGCCGTTTCCAGCATCCCACTGACCACCCAGATGTTTGCCTGCGCGGCCGCCTGGCGCAGACCAGAGACATAGGAACCATCCAACGGCTGCGAGACGCCGCGCGCATAGACGGCATTGAAATTCTCTTTCGCCAGCAGGGCCATAAATATTTCTGGCAAAATGATCAGCTGCGCACCAGCATCAGCTGCCTGCCTGATGGCCACGCTGGCCCGGGCCAGATTCTGCTCGGGATCAGCCTGTGAAGCCAGCTGCGCAACGGCGATACGGGTAATCATCATCAACTCCTCATGCGGGCCGTCCCATAAAAACTGGCCGGCCCGCGCGTCGCTTGAATTACTACAAACGGGTCCAGTCAAAGATGACGCCCATCGCGGTCGCTCGTTCCTCGCGTAACATGCGATACGCCTCAACGGCATCGGTGGGAGCGTAGCGATGGGTCACTAAATCATTGACACGCATATCACCACGTTCGACATAGTCAAAAAATAACTCACCCATGCGCAGATGCGACCAGTAGGCATGATCGGTCGAAGTGGAAGGAGGATTGTTATCGTGAGCGCCCACGATGGTCAGCCCCTTCCTGATCACATCACCGGTAAGTTGCTGAGCCGCCGGCGTGCCGGTATCGCCCAGCAACACCACTCGACCCAGGGGACGCGCCAGGCCCAGGGCCAGCGGAAATACAGGCGCCGCGCCCGTAACATCGTAGACCACGTTGACGCCCTGTCCCTCAGTCAGTCCCAGCACATGCTCACGCGCCTCGTCCGCCCCCATCTTCAAAATAGTGGTCGCGCCGTGGCTACGAGCCATCTCCAGCCGCATCTCGGCCACGTCGATGGCGAGCACCTGCTGCGCACCCAGCAGCCGCGTATACTGCACAACCAGTTGTCCCAACAGACCCAGACCAATCACCGCCACCGTGTCACCTAATTGATGCTGCGCCCGGCGCACACCATTCTGCACAATCGTCGCCAGGTGAAACCAGGTAGCATCCTCGTCGGACACGGCATCGGGAATACGATACACCGGTTCGCGCGCTGGCACCACCTTATACTGGCTATGGCTCTGTCTGATAGCGACGCGATCACCCTCACGCACCCGCCGCACATCCCTGCCCACCGCGGCCACCCGCCCCACCAGACTATAACCGGTATGAAATGGATACTTCACCCACTGATCCCAGTGCGTACCGGGATCGAACAGCCGTCCCAGACAGATACCCTCAGTCCCCGTACTGATCAAAGACTTTGTAGCCTGCAGCAAAAATTCATCCGGCCCCAACTCAGGCACATCTTCATCATACACCTCAACCTGATTTTTTCCCGTGAAGACAATGTTCTGTGATTGCACGCGACAGCTCCTGACTAGCTCTATATGACAACGTTTTAGCCTTAGTATTTATCAATATAACATACCTATATTCTTATTCACGCAATTTTCTTCTTTTCAGAAGTGCGTTTTAGTTTTGTTGCAACAGATGAGCGAATACTCATCTGTTGCAACAAAACTAAAACAAGAGGATGGGGACGCCTGCGTTCCCCACCCCTCGGGAATATTTATGAATATTTGCAATGTTTGGAGCAATCCAAAAATAAATACAACGTTGTATCGAAATTTTTAAATAATTATGTTACAATTAGCTCGACAGACGAAAGCGCTCCTGATGGATATAAACATAAAGAAATGTTTACCTGTGGATAACTCCGCTCGGGAGCGGCGGTAAACACTCATGAATGCTGGGTGGCTTCTCTTTATCCCTGAGTGTGTAAAGAGAAGCAATGAAATTTCAGCCAATCATAGTGCCATTCTTGCAATGGTCACAGTCGTCTTAAGGGGTGTCATATGCAAAATTTGCAAACTTTGAGCCAGGTATCCTACACGTCGATGATGACATCTACCATATGGATACGCACCCAGGCCTCTCCTCCATATAGTTGTTCCTTATCCACTTCTTTTCTATTGCTGACAAGCTTTCGTGTTGCCTGCGATAAACGTTAATGCTTACCAGTTTGCACCTTTAAGCGATGCTATCTGTTAGGGGTGTAATGTTTATCGGACGAACAGTCAACATGATGAGGTTGTATATAAATCTGTGGTCTTAATCAACAATCGTAGACGCTCATTTACCTCAGGAAAGGAATCGACAATGACGTATGAGCCAGGTACGGAGTCAGAGGGAAGATCCGGGGGGCGCCTAAATCGGCGCGCCTTCCTCGAAAAATCTCTGGCGCTCGGCGTTGGTGGTAGCGCCGCGCTCTCACTGTTGAGCGCCTGCGGCACCTCGGCCAGTGCCGCATCCGGTGTGACCTATTGGAACCTCTTTGGTGGCGGCGATGGCGCGCGCATGATTCAGATGCAAGATCTGTTCACCAAGAACCATCCCGACATCCCATTAAAGGCTGTAACCCTATCGTGGGGGCAACCCTACTACACCAAAGTCGCCATGTCGGCGGCCGGAGGTCGGGCACCGGATGTGGGCATCTGCCACCTCTCACGACTCTCTACATTCGCCGCCATGAAGTTTCTGGACCCATTCGACCTTGATCTGCTATCGCAGGTAGGCATCACCCAGGACAACTTCCTGCCAGAGGTCTGGCAGCGCGCGACCTACAATGGCAAGCTCTACGCCCTGCCCCTGGATACGCATCCTTACGTGATGTACTACAATACCGACGTCTGCAAAAAAGCTGACCTGCTGGATGACAATGGCAACCTGAAACCACTACAGGGACCCGATCAGCTGATCAGCGCCTTTCAGGCGGCGCAGAAGGTCACCGGCTTTACCGGCATCGCCTTCCTGGATGCCTGGCGCCTCTTTGATTCACTGTATGGCCAGCTGGGAGGCAAGATCCTGTCGCCGGATGCCAAAGAGATCGTGCTGGACGACGCCAAGGCCGAGCAGGCACTGGACTTCATGGCCAACCTGACGCAGAAAGCGAAGGTGATGCCGGCCAACATCGACTCGGTGGCCGTCTTCGGCAGCGGCAAATCAGGCTTCCTGTGGAACGGTGAATGGGAGGTCACCACCTTTATCACCCAGAAGACACCCTTTAACATGATCCCCTTCCCCAATGTCTTCGGCAATACAAAAGTCTGGGGTGACTCGCACTCCTTTATCTTGCCCCACCAGGCTTATCCCGACAAAGGTCGCCAGCGCGCCACCTATGAATTTATGGCCAGCATGCTCAAAGAAGGTCAGATCTGGGCTGAAGGCGGGCATATCCCCGCTTATCTACCAGTCGCTACCAGCGAGGCATACAAGCAGCTCAAGCCACAATCGAACTATGCCAACGCAGCTGCTGATGTCGTGGCCGATCCGGCAGCCTGGTTTAGTGGCGCGGGCTCCGACTTTGAAACCCAGGCTGATGGAGCCTTCCAGACAGTGCTGCTGGGCCAACTGACACCACAGCAGGGCGTCCAGCAATTCAAGAAGGCCATCCAAAAGCTCATTGATACACCATCGCCAATCTGATGCGCAAGCAAGTTTCTTTACTCAAAGAAAGGCATATTTATGTCTGAAATGCTTATTCAACAAGAGGCGGCTCAATCTGCCAGGCAAGTTCGTACCGTCCCGCAGGGGAACGTCAACTGGCGCACCCAGTTGACGGGCTGGAGCTTTGTGCTCCCCTTCCTGATTGGCTATGCTATCTTCACGCTCTGGCCGGTCATCCTCGGCTTCCGTATGAGCTTCTACAACTGGAGCCTCAACGGCGTGGCGCGTTTTCTGGGATTGGGCAACTACCAGGAATTGATGGGCGATGCCGATTTCTGGAACTCGCTCTGGCACACCATCTATTTTACAGTTCTGAGCACGCCGATCCTGGTGATTCTGGCCTTCTTTCTGGCATTGCTGGCCAATCGGCAGATGCCGGGCCGCTGGATTTTCCGCACAGCATTCTTTATCCCGGTGGCCTTGCCGATCGCGGTAACCGCAATCATCTGGAACTGGCTCTATCAGCCTGGCTTTGGCCTGATCAATAACATGCTGGCCGGCATTGGCCTGGGGCCGGTGGACTGGCTTAACGACGCCCATGTCGCCATGATCTCGATCGTCATTATGACCGTCTGGTGGACGGTGGGTAGCAATTTCCTGCTCTACCTGGCGGGTCTGCAACAGGTGCCGGCCGAGCTCTATGAAGCGGCCGCCATCGATGGCGCCGGCTCATGGGCTAAAACCATCTCGATTACCCTGCCACAGTTGAGCCGCATCACCATGCTGGTGGTGATTTTACAGGTCATCGCCTCCCTGCAGGTCTTCGGTCAGATGTACCTGCTCACCGGTGGCGGACCCAACTTCGCCACACGCTCAGTGGTGGAGTACATGTATGAGACCGGATTCTCATCCTTCCGCATGGGCTTCGCCTCGGCGGCATCCTATATTCTCTTTTTCCTGATGCTGATCATCACCATCATGCAGTTCGTCTTTTTCCAGCGTCCACAGAGGAGGGCATAATGGCCACACAGAGCATCCAAAACACCAACGTGACAACGACCAGGCGCCCGCTGAATCTGCCGCGCCAGGTCGGCAAATGGGGCGCCTTTGCCATCCTGCTCATCTTCGCGGTTATCTGGCTACTGCCGATCGCCTGGGTACTGGACACCTCGTTCAAGCCGGAGGGTGAGACAACAATTCTACCGCTGACATGGCTCTCGTCAGCCTTCAACATCCAGGCCTATATCAGCGTGCTCTCGTCCAGCGATCTGCCGCGCTGGTATTTCAATAGCGTCTTTACCTCGGTCATCATCTCGGCGGCCGTCGTGCTGCTGGCCAGCATGGCCTCCTTCTCCATCTCGCGCATCCCCTTCAAGGGACGCTCGGTTGTCTTCTGGCTCATCCTCTGCGGCCTGATGATTCCGGGACAGGTCCTGCTGGTCCCGCTGTTCTCGCTCATGCAGTCGTTCCAGATGATCGACACCTACTGGGGCATTATCCTGCCGCAGATCTTCTCACCGTTCGCGGTCTTTATCTTCAAACAATTCTTTGATGGTATCCCGCACGAATACGAGGAGGCGGCGCGCATGGACGGTGCCAGTCCCTGGCGCATCTACTGGCAGATCTGGATGCCGCTGGCGCGTCCGGCCATCGCCACCATCGCCATCTCAACCTTTGTGGCCGCCTGGAACAACTTCATCTGGCCCTTCCTGGTCGTCACCGGAACTGACATGATGACCGTGCCCGTTGGCCTGGCCACCGTCCAGACCTCCTATGGCATTCGCTACGCCCAGATCATGGCCTCCGCCATCCTGGGTGGCCTGCCCGCCGTCATCGTCTTCGTCATCTTCCAACGCCAGATCGTCGCCGGTCTTGCCGGTGGCCTGAAGGATTAAAAACACAACGACCAAAAGCAATGTGTGGCTCATGTGGCGCTAGCGCCACATGAGCCACACATTGCTTTTGGTCGTTGTCGTAAATAAAGAGGTCACGACACCAACGTGTTGTGATTACACCAATTTTATGATGGTTGGCGTCATGTACGGGAACATCGGAAAGGTGGACAGGTATTGCCTCACCTGTTCTTCTGTGTCGCCGTTGACAATTATCCAGACCTGGGGACGTGCGACATCGGGCGCGCTGATGTAGAGGCCATCTATCAGCCCCTGCGCTTTGCCTTCAGCTACATGCTGGCGCTCCTGCTGCACTAGCTGTCCCAATTCAGCCTGCGAGCCCTCTTTAAAAGTGATATCAATCATCCATTTCATGATATGGTTACCTCTCAAAAAGTGCTATGCGACACCAGCAAAAAGCAACAGGTCGGCCATAGTAAATTGTTGTGGTTCGGCGGACGGCAGGGTTGGGGTCCATTCGTCGGGAGCCTGCCAATACGATGTAGGATCGTAGAGCAGCAGGCCTAGCAGAACTTCGGCGATGATACGTCCTCCAACCGGGCCCATATACTGACCTTGACGATACACTTCTGCCTCTTTCAGCAGATAATACCAGAGTGGGGTCTCGCCCTGCCAACCCAGTTCACTCAATCCTGCTTCCTTGGGTGTCAATGGGCGTACATTCATCAATCTGGCGACCGCCTCACCTGATGGCAGTTCCAGGGCCTCGCCACGTTCAAGGTCGCGATAAGCCAGCGACTTCTGCTCAGGGATATCCGTCTCGCCCACTACGCGCACCGGCAGATCCAGCAAAGGATGCGCCATCCAGCTATCGATACGCTTACTGGCCTGTGGAGCGGAGCAGCCAGGAATAGCAAAGTAGTAGGACCACTCAAGGGTGCGCGCAGCTTCAACCGGGCAGGTACCGGCACAGTCAGGGAAGACCTGTCCGCTCGCTCCCCGGCTATTAAGCACGTAACGAGGACGAATCTGGCTATGCCCAAAACGATAGGCCGCATCCGCGAACTCGACAGGGATGTAAACCTGCTGCTGCTCTTCAGCAGCGAAGAAACGCGGCCCCTCCTGCAGTATCTCTTCAACCAGTTCTTCGCCAACCGTCAGGGGAAGAAATTCATGTACAATCAGCCACTGATAGTGCCAGCGCACCAGGCGCCTGGCCTCCTCAAACACAGAGGCCGCTGGCGTTCCCTGCTGACGCAGATGATCCACGACACGATTATGGAACTTGAGTAAAGCCAGGTGCAGTTGTGAAATAAACAGATGTACGTCATTGCGCGGATCCGCCACCAATGCGCGCCCCTGGTGGTTACGTGGGACATCATCGGGATTGCCAGCGTCGTTGATGCCCAACAAGAATTTATCGGGATCTTCCAGATCATAGAGAAAGGGATCACCCGATGGACCAGCGCCATAGACACATTCCAGGTCCAATCTTGGTTGACGGAAATTGCGCAATTCATTCAAACGGGCATGATGCAGCAACAGGCTACGATCAGCGGTAATATCGTGGGCAATAAATTGACCAAGAAACGTAAAACCGGCCGGGATGCGAGGATTATCGGTCAGTGTATCGCGATCGTCAGATGGGTGGGCAGCGAGATCCATGGTAGAACCAGCTCGTCCCAACTTCAGTAATAGGGCCTCATCTATAGTCAAAGGTGAAAGATGAGGGAACAAACGGCCATATTTACTCTGGGTACCTTCAACCGATTGAGCATGGGGTGACAATGCACTCTTAAGGCGCGGACTGATAACACAGCTATGAATATTCATACTGGCTGATCTTCCTTTCGCGGCGCTTTCTCTCGAAATAGCCCGCATACACCATGTGGAACCCATAAATAAGACGTTCCACAGAGAAGTTTGGATACATTAGATGAGGTATCCCTGAAATTCTCTCTAGAACGTCGATCTCCAGGCCGGCTATAACATATGTCAGTCCATGTGTTGGTGCTTCGGGTGCGCAGCGGACGCGCGTGTGGAATTTCGAGCCTGCGGTGCACACGAGTCCATGGTGTGTTGGTGCAACAGGGGCGCAAATGCGCCCCTGTTGCACCAACACACAAAAACAATGCGACCGCGTAGCGGACGCGAGTGCGGGGGCGCGCAAGGGCCACCACCATGACGAGAGTCAGACACAATCTGGGGTTAGCGCCGGGCGATCTCTTTGTCGCGGATGCGCGGCAGGTTATACCAGACGTCGTCGCAGGCGCGCAGCTCATCTTCATCCAGGGTCAGACCAACTCCGCCCAGACTGTCTTTGAGCTGATCAGGACGACTGGCACCGAGGATGGCGGAGGTGACGGCTGGCTGGGACAGTACCCAGGCCACGGCCACGTGGGTCAGCGGCTTGTTGCGTCCCTTCATGAATTCGGCGAGCTGCCGCACCTGGTCGTGCAGCGTCTCGTTCCAGTAGCGGCGGCGATACAGGTCGTTAGGATTCTGGGATTTGAAGCGTGTCCCCGACTCCGCCTCTGGTTTTTCCACATAGCGACCGGTCAGGACTCCGGCGGCCAGAGGATTGTAGACGATGACGCCCACGCCGTGCTCCTGACACAGCGGCAGCAGTTCATCCTCGATCATGCGGAAGGCTATATTGTAGCGCGGCTGCACGCAGACGATGCGCTCAAGTCCATTGACCTTGCTGGTCCATAGAGCGTCAGCCAGGCGCCAGGCGGGGAAATTGGAGCAGCCCACGTAACGCACCTTACCGGCGCGCACCAGGTCGTCCATGGCGCGCAGAGACTCCTCGATCGGCGTCTGCGCGTCGAACTGGTGCATCTGATAGAGATCGATATAGTCGGTCTTCAGTCGCTTCAAGCTGGCCTCGCAGGCCGCGATAATATGGCGGCGGCTCAACCCCTGATCATTGGGATTCGACCCCATCTTACCAAAACACTTGGTCGCCAGCACGATGCGATCGCGCGCGTTGCGCTCACGCAGCCAGTTTCCCACGATCTCCTCGGTCACGCCCGTCAACGCCTTCTCGCCACCGGGATAGACATCGGCCGTATCAAAGAAATTGATACCACCCTGCTCTGCCGTATCCATAATCTCAAACGCCGTCGCCTCGTCTGCCTGGTTGCCAAATGTCATCGTACCCAGGCAAACCTCGCTCACCTTCAGACCCGTACCACCAAGACGCTTAATCTGCATAGCTCGCACTCCTTCGCTTGAAATACTATTTCTACATAGAAGATAGTCATCCCATATTCATGGGGCGCTATGTTATCTTACACGAATCAGCCCGCATATATGTAGTAGCCCACTACCACAATCTCAACCATTACCTCTATGCTTTCTCAAGTATAAAAATCGAGTCTAGAGCATTTATAATAACTATGTGTAAAAATCATTACATATATTTTCAGCCAAAACAGCTTGCCTATAAGAGTGTGTCGTAAAGTGAGCCATGAGAGCTAGAAAGGAGCCAAACGCGTCAAAAAGAGACGGATCGAAGCAATCTGGATGAAGGCCTCACTGCTAGAAGGCAACCCTTCATAGTCGCGAGCCAAGCGACGGTATCGCGTCAACCACGCGAAGGTACGTTCAACGACCCAGCGTTTGCGTTGCACCTGAAAGCCTCCTTTTGGTTTGACGACTTTGACGGGAACGTCTTTTTCAAGCACCCAGGTGATATGCGAGGTGTTGTGCTCATGAGGCACAATTTCGGTGCTCCACCCCAGGTGTTCTTTGACCCAGTCCTTCAATGGTCCCGTGTAGCCATGGTCGGCAAACAGGTGACGGACTCGTGGAAGCCGGCCAGTCACCCGTTGCAGCAACAACGGTGCAGCTGTGCGATCAACCAGGCCAGCAGAATGAACGATGACGGCGATCAGAAAACCTTGGGTATCAACGAGCAGATGACGTTTGCGACCCCATATTTTTTTTTCCGCCATCGTAGCCACGCTCGATGCCTCGGACTGCACTGGTTTTGATGGATTGGCTGTCAATGATGACGGCACTGGGTTCCGGGTCACGGTCAATGGACGTTCGTACCTGCCGGCGTAAAGTCGTCATGGCTTGTTCCCAGACCCCATTGAGCTTCCATTGACGGAAATAATGGTACAGGGTTTTTCCGTTGGGCAAATCGTGGGGCACCAATCGCCAGGAACATCCGGTGCGCACGACGTAGAGAATCCCATTGACGATTTCGCGCCGGGGAATGACCTCGAACGTCGCCTTTGGCGACACTGCTGGGATCAAGGGGGCTAACAATTCCCATTGATCATCTGTCAGATCGGTTGCATAGCGTTTACGGTGCAATGAGCGAGACATCGGCTTCGATCCTTTCTTGCTGCGTGTTGAGCTCCTTTCTTTTATTCTATCGACGAACCAATCAGTTTAAGACACACTCTAAATAAAATTTACCTTAACTAAATATTAATGCATACAAAACATTAATGACATAACATGACGCAACTAATATTATTGACAATTATAGTTATATTAATGTATTCTAAAAGAAGAGCTTTTTTATCCTTTTCAGTTTTTCAACAGGAAAACATTGGAGGTCTTCGATGCAAGCACCATATGCACCCCAGGCTATCTCTCAGGAGCGCGTTGGCATTGGATTGCGCCTGGTCGCCGTCATTATTGATGGGATCATTATCGGCATTATTACAGGCATTCTCAATTTTATTTTTAGAGGACAGCCCGTACTTAGTAGTAGCTTTGGAGGACTGATCTTCTTCCTCTACTACATCATTATGGAAGCCACCAGCGGCTCCACGCTTGGAAAGAAAGCGCTTGGTTTGAAGGTAGTGCGCGAAGATGGAGCGCCTATCAGCTGGACCGAGTCGATCATTCGCAACTTGCTGCGCATTATCGACGCGTTGCCTTTTGCCTATATCGTAGGCGCCATCATCATCGCGACCTCTTCACAGAAACAGCGCCTGGGTGACAAAGTTGCTCACACAGTGGTTGTCAAAACCCGTTAAAGAACGCGCGCTTCTCGAATCATAAACGGAAGAGTGTTAGAGCTTTTTCTATCACTCTTTTTATATTCATGCGTAATAGTGTAGTCATCTATGAAAAAGTAGCTTTTCCACCTCTAACCTTGCTCCTCTGGATTACACACCATTAAATTGATACATTCCAATTCTTGACTTCATATTCTCCGTGACCTACAATAATGCTGCAAATTCAGCATCATAGTCTTTGAGAGGAAAATGCTTGTGGGCAACAATGACATTGTTAAAATACTCTTCCTGGCTGCCTCCCCAAAAGAAACAAAACGATTACAATTAGACCTTGAGAATCGAACCATCAAAGAATTTATTCACCGCTCTACGTACCGCGAGAATTTTAAGATAGAGAACGAGTGGGCGGTCGAAGATGATAACCTGCTTTATTTTATGAATTATCATCATCCTAATATTGTGCATTTTAGTGGTCATGGCACCAGCACAGGAGAGTTCATACTGGAAGGGGAGAATCGCTCAATCAGGCCAGTGCCAGGTGAAGCATTACAATCTCTCATGCAAAGGTTCAAAGATGATGTCAGGCTCGTCATATTAAATGCCTGTAACTCATCTATACAGGCGGAAATGATCGCCAAAGAAATAGATTTCGTCATTGGTATGGACGCTCCGATTGGAGACAAAGCAGCTATAAGTTTTATTTCGGCCTTCTATCAAGCATTAGGCTTTGGCAATTCCATCCAAAATTCATTTGAACAGGGCCTTACCCAACTCCAAATAAAGGACATCCCCGCTGAATATATTCCTCATCTTTTTACCCGCCCGGGAGTTAATGCCAGTACCACCACATGGAGAGAATTGCTTTTTTCAAACAGAAAAGATAGACCAATATCGATATTTATCTCTTATGCGCCAGAGGATGATAAGTTCAGGCAAGAATTAGAGAAGCAGTTCAGTGTGCTGAGAAGGAATAAAACGATTACCATCACAACAGTAAAGAGCACGTTAAGAGGTGAGGTCAGCGAGGATAAACTGGTTGAATATCTCAATGCAGCTGATATCGTTTTACTTTTAATCAGTCCCGATTTTCTGGCTTCAGACAGCCTGTATAATAATGAGCTCACACCCGCTATACATAGACGCCAACAAGGGCTGACATGGGTCATCCCGGTCCTGGTCAGGGAAACGGCCGAATGGCAAAATGACGAGTTATTCGGAAAACTTGCGGAATTGCCCGCCAATCACAAGCCGGTCTCAGCCTGGAGAGATCAAGATAGCGCACTGGTATCGATTGTGCAGGGGGTGCGTGACGTGATTAAAGCAATTAAAGATCAACGCTCTTCATAGGTATGCGACACGTTTCCCCCACACGATCGCGTATCCCTGTAGGCGGCATAGGCCTGCGGCCCATTAAACATGCTTAATTAACGAACAAGCAGCAGGCCGGCCTTGTGCATGCCGCCCTGTTCACGTACGAAATGCTCGGCATGGAGTATCGGTTTTCACCGATGTCGGCGTTTGACGTGATTAGCGAACGGATCGTACGCCGAGAGGGCGGCATGCACAAGGCTGGCCTGCTGCTTGCTCATAGGCGGGCGTATCATACAGGCCGCAGGCCTATGCCGCCTACAGAGACGAAATCGTGTCACGCCCACATTCCCGTATGGGCGAACGAAATCGTGTCACGCCCACATTCTTGTTTGCTCGGTGATGAGTTCGATTTGACCATATGATATCAGATGGATACAATAGATAGCTGTATGCTTACGAACAGATAATATAAGCACGGATAGGATAGATACAATTTTATGACAAATACCATTGATAAATTGGCCTGGATACAAATTACCGATAAGCGTCTGCTGGCGACACGTTCGAGGGGGAAGGACCTGTTCTATTTGCCAGGTGGCAAGCGCGAGCCAGGAGAAACCGATCGGGCAGCGCTGGTGCGTGAGGTACAGGAGGAATTGAGCGTGGCATTAGAGCCTGAGACCGTCAGCTACTTTGATACCTTCACAGCACAGGCCCATGGGAAAGCCGCCGGGACGGTCGTCATCTCTACCTGCTACCAGGCTGACTACACGGGTCAGTTACAGGCCGCTAACGAGATCGAGGAGGTAACCTGGCTAAGCTATCAGGAGCGGAATCGCTGCTCAAACGTGTTACAGATAGTGATGGATTCCCTGAAAAACAAGGGAATGATCGCCTGATTTGCGTAATAAGATAGCTGACCCGACATTCAAATTCACACAGAACAGGGATTGTCACTTGTATGAATAAAGCTACATCCTTGGATCAAGCAGGAATTGTACTGGAGACCAGAAATTTAAGGCGCGTGGTGGATAAGGATAAGGTTATCGTCAACGATATCTCACTGGCGGTACGCAAGGGTGAGACACTGGCGATCGTCGGACCATCCGGATCGGGCAAATCGTCGTTCCTGCGCCTGCTCAACAGGCTGGACGAACCGACCAGCGGCACCGTTTTGCTGAATGGAGTTGACTACACCACCATCCCCCCTCGCACCCTGCGCCGCCAGGTCGGGATGGTCATGCAGTCGGCCTACCTATTCCCGGGCACGGTGGCCGAAAATATCAGCTTCGGACCACGCTCGCGCGGGGAGCAGGTCTCCAGCGAACGGATCGAAGAGTTGCTTGAACATGTGCAGCTGGCGGGCTATCAGCAGCGCGACATCAGCGGACTCTCCGGCGGTGAGGCGCAGCGCGTCTCGCTGGCGCGCACGCTGGTCAACGATCCCCAGGTGCTGCTGCTGGACGAGCCGACCTCAGCCCTGGACGAGACCACGCGCGCGGGAGTCGAAGAGCTCATCAACACGATCATGCACAGCCAGGGCCTGACCAACATCATCGTAACCCATGATATGGCCCAGGCCACGCGCATGGCCGATCGCATCGCCGTCATCCAGGCGGCCCAACTCAAACGCATCGGGACGGTAGAAGAGGTGCTCAATGAACCTATTGCATAACATGCTCACATCGCTGACCACGCCCCAGGTCATCAACGGCTTGCTCCAGATAGCCGCCGCCACCGTGCTGGTCCTGGTGGTGGTAGTAATAGCCCAGTTTAATAAGGTCAAGCTCGCCACAGAGACCATCACCTCGATGGTGCGCGGTCTCATCCAGATTCTGATCGTCGGCATCATCCTGGTCCTGATCATTAACGCATCGATCATCTTCGGCTACCTGGTGCTGGCCATGATGATCGTCTTCGCTGCCGTCCTCTCACAGCGACGCGCCAAAGGTCTGCCGGGCGCGTTCAAGATCTCGCTGCTCTCCATCGGCATAGGCTCCGGCATTACCGTCGTGATCATGGCGCTGGTAGGGGTGATCGAACCCAGGATTGCCACCCTCATCCCCGTTGGCAGTATGATCATCTCCAGCTCGATGCGCACCAACTCGCTGGCCCTCAACCGCTTTCGCGCCGAGATCGAGGCGCACACCGGCCAGATCGAAGCGGGACTCTCCCTGGGCGCGCCGCCGAACATAGTCATCGAGAGCTACATGAACAACACCGTCTATGCTAGCATCATCCCGGCGGTCGACACCATGCGCTCGCTGGGCATCGTCTTCATCCCTGGACTGGCCAGCGGCATGCTCCTGGCGGGCGCCAACCCGATCTATGCCGCCGAATACCAGTTCGCCGCCATCGCCATGCTCTTTGCCGCCAGCACCCTCACAGGACTCCTCTGCGGGCTGCTGCTGCGCACAACCATCTTCTCCCCCGCCGAACAGCTCACCCTCCGCCCCCAGATGTAAATCGGACGCGAGGTCCGAACCTATGGAAGGTCATGGCGCGCATAGGTTCGGACCTCGCGTCCGATTTCTCTCTCCCGTTATACGTACCGGTCGAGCCACGCCAGCAGGCGTTTATAGTAGTCGCGATTATGCTCGGGCTCGCTCAGGCCGTGGCCTTCGCGGGGATAGATGACGCACTCAACCGGGACCTCGACCTCACGCAAGGCGCGATAGAACGCGTAGGCCTGGGCAACAGGTACGGCAGGATCGTTCTCACCATGCACAATCAGGGTGGGAGTCGTCACATTGCCAGCGTAGGTCAGGGGCGAGCAACGCCGATAAGCGTCAGGATTCTCCAGTGGATTGGCCTTGAGCAGGCGCACGTCGGCGTTGGCGATGTTGGTCTGCGCGTGCATATTGTGCCAGTCGGTGATACCCGCTCCAACCATAGCGGCCTTAAAGCGTCCCGTCTGGGTGATGGCCCAGGCGGACAGGAAGCCGCCATTGCTCCATCCTCCAATGGCGATCCTGCCGGCATCCACCAGGCCCTGTTCGATCAGGAAATCGATACCATGGATAATATCCTGGAAATCTTTGCCCCCCATGTCCCCTAACACCGCGTCGGCAAAAGCGACGCCATGGCCCCAGCTACCACGCATATTCGGCCGCAGCACCGCGTAACCAGCTGAGGCAAGAATCTGGGCCGAAGGATACCAGCTATCCAGCGAGGCGCCCGAGGGTCCGCCATGCACATCGACATACAGAGGAGGCAGACCTTCACCCTGATAATTGAGAGGAGGTGTAAACAGGGCATCGATCAGCCAGGCATCCGCGCCGGGATAGCGCAGGCGCCGATTGGGTGAAAGCGCGAACGTCTCTTCCGCCAGCGTATTTAAGCGGGAGAGCCGCCGCCAGCGGATCTCCTTGTTATGGGCCTCGCCGTTTATCAGTTCACCATGCCACACATCTGGCGGCTGCTGAGAGGTCGAGTGCACCGTCACACACTGACGCAGATCGTCCGAGACCGCGAGTCGGGCACTATAGACATCGACCGTAAAATCCTGATCCAGTATGTCAACTGTTCCGTCAAGTGTATGCACAATCCCTAGCTGACAGGTCACGCCATGGATGGCCAGGAAGAGCAGGCGCTCGCCATCGGGCAGCCAGCGACACCAGTTGGGGCTGGCATCGATGCCCGGCGTGAGGTTGCGCGGCTCACCACCCACGGCAGGCACCACATAGATATCGCCACCGCCCTGATCGGGATCGCTCCATTCGCCAGAGATATAGGCGATCTGCTGGCTATCGGGCGACCAGGCAAGCGAGCTCGCCTGCCGCGTCAACTGCGTAATCTGCCCGACCATGCCGCCCAGCGTCGACACAATACCGACCTGGCCATTATACCAATCGGTCTCATCCGAGCCATACGAAAAATACAGCGCGAACGACTGGCCCGCGGGCGACCAGCGATATTCCCACACGCTAACACCATCGGGCGTGACCGGAGCGGGCTGGTCGCTCTCCACCTGAACCGTCCACAGGCGGCGCACAGGTCCAGGACCCAGTACGATCGGATCGCTGGTCTTCTCCTGCTGATCGGGAGAGATAAAGGCCAGCCGCTTCCCATCGGGCGACCACGAGATATCGCTCACGCCGCCAGGCAACGTACAGACGCGCCTGGAGTGTTCACTATCCAGCGAACGAACAAACAGCTGGAACTTCCCATTCTCCTCCCCCACAAAAGCCAGCTGCGTCCCATCAGGCGACCAGCGCGGCTCCCGCTCATTGCGCTCCTCACGCGTCCACTGACACGGCTCCCCATCTGACGTACTCGTCAGCCAGATACGGCGGCGCCATTTGGTGGAGTCGGGCTCGCGCATCATCACCACAAAAGCCGCCTGCTTCCCATCGGGAGAGATCACAGGATCGGAGGGATAGCGCAGATGGAGGTAATTTTCATACGTCACAGGCACGCGCGGAGTAGATTGATAGAATACGGACATCACGGATAATCCTTTCCAGATATGCGGTCAGCTACGTGCGGCGATATAGGGGTATTCGTTTATTGGGCTGTGAACTCGAGCGCGGCGATATAGCCTTCGGACTCCTTAGCGACGTGCAGGACCCAGAACAGCTCGCGTACCGTATGCGTACGCGCGAACGCATGCCATCCCTTTTCACCGCCCACGATAGTCGAACTGGGCAACCATTCAAAGGGAGCATACTCACGCTGACGTGCAAATTCCAGCAGGGCCGCGCGCACATGACATTCTTCACAATTTCCACAGGTACAGATTTTCATAACTACAGGTAACCTTTACATAATATTTTTGTTCACCATCAAGAGTCTATCATGCCAATAACGATAAAGAAAACCTCTCGGGACCGATGTACGCGCGCAAAACAAGCCAGGGCAAGTCCGGCACCTACGGATTTACGCGCACAAAACAAGCGGCATTGGAGGCAATGCCGCTTGTTTTGTGCGTGAATGTGGATATTTATCTGGGCATGACGCTGGCGTCTTCAGATCCCGCGGGCGAGGAAAGCTCTTCCGCCTGAGGGGCCTGCTTCTGACGCGCCCGGACATAAAAGTAAACGATCAGCGCGGCGATAATTGGCGGCGCCATCATCAACACATAGCGGATCGCCAGCTGGTAGCCAACGATGTGGAAGAAGGCCAGGTTCATATACGTGAAAACAGCACTGGCCGAGAAAACCAGGCAGAAAGCCACCAGCGCGCGCGTAAAGCGGCCCGTTGAAAAGGCCAGCATGATGGGAGCTAGCGCGACCAACCAGACCACGTACCACGAATAGAACCAGGGAGTAACCACCAGGATAACGGTCATAGTTGTCAGGCTACCGACCACCAGCGTGCGCATCGAGGGTGAACGCCAGGTATACCAGGCCCCCACCAGTACAGCCAGGCCCATCGCCAGGATATCAACTTTACTCCAGAAACCACGGTTAGCCAGCGCGTGAGCGACAAAGGTCACCACCGGAATCGAGGTATGCGGGTGGACATACAGCCAGTTCATCGCCACGCGCATTAAAGAGTTTTGCGCGCCACTGGAGGACGGTGGCGTACCAAAGCTACGCACGATCTCACCCGGTCCATGACCGATCCAGAACGGTAAATATGCCACCAGCGTAATCGCCACGAAGAGTCCCCCCGCGATGGCGACATTTTTGAGGGCGGCCCCCCAGGGCAAATCCCGCGTTAGCTTGCGTGGCGCGCCCAATGTCTGCGCCGCCAGCACGAACAGGAAAAAGATGATCGCCGGGATTGAGGTAAACTTGACCAGCACCGCCAGCGTCAACATCACCAGTGCCGGCCAATAGTTCTTCAGGCGCGTAAAGCCGAGCTGATTGGCGCGAAAGCAAAGGGAGAAGCCATACAGCAGCAGCGTACTCATAAAAACATCGTTATGGGCCCCCAGCGGACCCTCGAACAGCATCAAAGGATTTAAAGCATAGAGGAACATGCCCAGCGTCACGGTACGCTCCGAACGGCCATTCATCCGCAGGATACGCCCGATCAGCAACACATTCAGCACATGGCAGACCAGTCCCAGGCCGCGATAAATATAAAAGTACGGCAGGGGATTATCACCAAAGATAAGCGAGAGCAGGCCAGCAAGATAGACCCACACGGGCCCATAAGCCGATGGAGCATTACTCCAGCCGTCGATATGCGTCAGCAGATCGTTGTAGGCAACCTGCCTGGGGGTAGAAAAATAAGGATTAGCTCCATGCGCCCCCACCAGATTGCCGTAGTCGGCATACACAAAAAGATCTTTAGAAGCCATACCCGGCGTCAGCACAAAAATCACGCCCGCGATAATCGTGCCGATCCACATCCAGCGGCGCACGGTCCGCATCTGCCCTTCACTGAAGCGTCGGGCAATAAAATAAGCAGCCAGCGTATAAATGGCAAAGGCCAGCCCCAGCAACACCAATACCTCAAGGTTGCCCGTCAGGTAGATCGCCACATTATCCGCGTGAGAAAAATGCATCGGCAGCCAACGGCCCCACCCGGTCAAAAACGGCATCGCGGGCGGCATAAAATTACGCGGAGTCGCGATATCCTCAGTTAAACCAGTATAACCGACATTCTTCAGGCGAGCGATAGGCGTGGTGGTTAACAAAATGCACACGACGAAAGCCAGAACACAAAAAATTATAAGCCATGGCCGAGCATTTTTTTGATCCGCGAACTGATCAGGTGTTGATCGCCCTGTTTCTATTGTTTTACTCATAAATTATTCTACACTCAATATGTCTGCATTTTCAGATGCTCGCAATTCAGGTTGCATAAACGCTACACTTCTCTAATACGATAAAGTATTACAGAGGTAACCGCTTTATGCAAAAAAGGTACCGGACGTCACAACCATAACATAAATACTCTGCTATGTACATAGAAGATGCCAATTTTATACCTATCAGGAGGTAGTACCACACAACGAAGCATACATGCCCCCGTTGTATTGCACTACCTCCTGATATTATAATAAGTTATCTTAGAATGTTTCTGACTCTCATGATGATGGCCTGCAGCCTGCATGGGTTTTCGCACTTTCGGTGCTCAGGAGTCCATTGTGTGTTGGTGCATCGGGTGCGCGGATGCGCACCCGATGTACCAACACACAAAACCGTTGCGGCCGCCCGTGCGGGGGCGCTCACATGCCCCCAGAGTGACAGGAGTCTGACACGCTCTTAGCCTTTTCACTGTGCACAATGAGCTTATTTATGATAACATTGTACGCATTCAAATAATGAGGTATAAACGTGACCGCACGCATTCTTATCATCGAAGACGAACCAGATATTTTAGAGCTCTACCGCTTACTCCTTGAGGGCGAAGGGTATGAACTATATGCAACCGACACCATCTATAAAGATCTTACTGAAGTAGAACATATTCAACCGCACTTAATTATGCTAGATTTAATGATCGGGTTCAAGCAAGAAGGATGGGAATTCTTAGAATCACTGCAAAAAGACGCCCGGACCGCCTCCATTCCGCTCCTGCTATGCACGGCGGCGGAACATGAATTGAGAGATAAGATTGACGCGCTAAAAACGCCTACCATCGATATCGTTTTCAAACCATTCGATGTCGAGGATCTCTTAAGGGTGGTAAAAAAGTTGCTCACGATCTCCCCTATCAGGACGTCCTGAGCCACAAACCCAGCAGACCCCTTTCCCGGTACCCTTATACATTGCCGGCGAAGCAGGAGCTTTTTTAATTTATGAACTGAAGCGCATCCGGGAGGAGATTTGTGCCTCATCTTGAGTTACAGAAAACCGAAGACACAAAACATACGCAAACAACGATAGTCATTGTCGAGGATGATAATTCGATTGGCTTATTCCTGACCCTGGCCTTTTCGGAGGAGACGCCTTATCGATCAATTCTCGTCCCCACAGCCGAACGGGCGCTGAAGGTCATTGAATCCGTCAAGCCGGATCTGTTCATCCTGGACTATCAACTTCCTGAAATGGATGGCTTGCAGCTCTGTCATGAACTACGCATGCAACAGGATTTCTGCGAGACCCCCATTATACTGATGAGTGCGAATCTGCCGCACGGCGCGTTTGCACATCTCAAGGTGACCGGGGTCGCCAAACCATTCGATCTCGACGAGTTATTGGATACTGTTGATCGACTTCTCGATCAGTAACAGCATAAAGCACACACCACGGTATCGGTGTGAAAATGAAAAGAGCTTTTCTTGCTTCAGTAGCCGGAAAGGAAACACAGATGCACAGCGCAAACAAGGCTGCCGTCATGGTCATTGAAGATAATACATACGACTTTGAAATTTTGCAGTGGGCATTCACTAAATCGGGCAATCAAACACCCCTGCAACACTTCAAGAATGGTACACAGGCTCTGGACTTTCTACATTCCATTAGCAGCCAGCCAGAACAGTTTGAGACGCCAGCCGTTATCCTGCTTGATCTGACACTACAAGATATGGACGGACAGGAGATCCTGCACGCGGTCAAGTCTGATGAGCATTTGAAACATATCCCCGTCATTATCTGGACATCTTCTGGCAATGACGACAGGATCAGCGACTGCTTCCAGCAGGGTGCGAATAGCTATATGATCAAGCCCACCAAGCGAGAGAACTTTTTACAGAATGCCCAGATTCTACAGGCTTACTGTGATCAAACTCAAAACAAGGCATCTACACCCCAATCCTGAGGAGAATTTATTTTTTCCTCATATACACGTTGTATTGCACTAAACTGGCTTTAGAACTGATAGTAGCCATCTCTGCCTTCTCGGGCTAAATTGTGAAGAAGTTCACATTATACGTCTGTCGTATTGACCAGCAGGCATTTTGCATGTAATATATTCATCAACAGCATAAAGTGCCTATCACTCGTATGAGCAGCGGTAAAAAGCATATACGCGAGCCCCTGGCTCTACAGGCTGGCCTGATCTGGAGGTACAAGTTGGCTCAAGCGCCTTATCTGACAGAAGCAACCATTACGCTGGTATCAATCAGCCTTATCTATATCGCCCTGTTCCTGTGCGGGCTGGTAGTTTTTCTGCTCACGCTGATCATATTCCAATGGATCGGGAGCAAGCAGTGTTCTGTCTGTTTAAAACGCTTGCGTCGCAGCGATAATTACTGCCACTATTGCGGAACCGCGACCCACGCAACTTTGACGCCCGCTCCGCCGACCGCCTACAGTGGTCCACCAGCGACCAGCATGCGACAGGCGCTGCCTTCAACGTCCACCGCCTATCGACCACCCGCCACATGGCCTGCCGCCAGCCGGCCACCTATCAGCAGACCACCAGTCGTTCACGTTCCCATGCTAGCATCGCCGCCGGTCAGATATAATACAGACAGCTACAACACCATCGATGATCCCGACTACCTCTGTCCCACCTGCCATGGTCCACTCCACTTAAGCGACACCTTCTGCGGCAGCTGCGGAGGCCGCCTGGTCCCCACAGCCTATCAGCTACGCTCGTAAAGTATTTTTGGTTCATTCTTGCTGGCTTAGCGTTTATTCAGGCGTTCAAATCGTCTAAATAAATGAAGGCGGATGCGCATAAAACTATATGGAACGTACCGCTCTTCTCGCAATAAGGAAAGATGGTAAGGGAGAATGATACAGATGAATCAAATACATACGACATTCAGGGAAGCCCGCTTGCGGCACAATATCACGCTCAGTCTGCTGATTAAAGATACTAACATCGATCCACGGGCTGTCATCCTGCTGGATCAGCAGAATCAGGGAACGCCCGAACATATCGACCAGTTACTGGCATCCCTTTCGCGCCTATCGGGTACCGAATATTCCCGGCGCACAAAAAATATCCACGCGATCACGTTCAAGCTTCATCCAGATTACGAAAGCATCACACCAGACCAGCTTGCCGCGGTGCTCCGCTGCTCCGATGATGAGTAACTGATCGGGGCGCGAATGCGCCCCTGTTGCAGCAATAGAATCGCTTATGAATGTGACTGGGGGGGCGGCGTGGGTCTGGAAGTAGCCAGCAGCGGCGAGACCAAACGCCCGATCGTTACGCGATACCTCCTGATCAACCAGGCGATGATCACGACCGGAACCACATAGATGCTGAACGCCAGCAACCAGATCAGGAACGTCAGCAGGGCGCGCCCGAAGTTGAGAGAAGCCGAGAATGCCGCGCCGAAAGCGCTGCTAAACGACCAGCCAGTATCGGTCTGTGGAGCCGGGACAGGCACATCGGGGATGATCGGCTGCAGGTAAAGGTTAACGGTATAGAAGGTCACCTGGCTGGAGAGCAATTTCAGGTGCGCCTCGGACGTCTCGATATTGCTCTCCACCTCGGTCAACTTTTGATCGATGGTCACAATATCGCCAACCGCCTGGGCGTGACTTAACAGGGTCAGCAGGCGCGTCTGTTCTCCCTTGTAGTTCTTGATGCGCGACTGCGTATCGACATAGTCATTTGATACATCCTGCACCGTCTCTTTAAAGCCAACCAGCTTCCCTCCGGTTGATCCCTGCACATTATAGTCGCGCAGATAGTTATAGATCTGTGGATACATGGTAGCCTGGACCGAAAAGGTGAGTGAGACATTATAGTATTTGTCGCTAACCTGGGTATAATCGGCGCCAGCTGAGCTGGAACGCGGATCGGTAGCCGTGATCCAGGCCTGGATATCGCTGGCGACTTTGCGTGTATCCTTTACCTGCATGGTCACGTTCAACGTCTTAATCAGATATTGAGGACCCGCATCCACACTAGAAGGCGTAGAGCTTCCCGCCGTGTTCTTTTGATTGGGAGCCGTCGCAGGAGAAGAGCCAGAATTGCTAGCACCATTGCCTCCGGTAGTATCGGGCGCCTGGTGAACAGAAGGATTTCGAGCTGGAGTCGACGCGGAAGTGCTATTACTTGCGACACCTGAGCTGCAAGCGACCAGCCAGATAGTCAGTAACAGTGCACAACCTGACAACCACAATTTTTGATGAGATACCCATATGCGCAGCATAGACCTGCTCCTTATAGAGGATATGTATTGTTCGGGGTAAGCAAAACAATCATCAAGTATCTTTAATAGTACTGTTCGCTATTACATGTGCTGAACATACACCACACTTACTCTACAGGAGTAGACGTCACAGGGTTGTTACAAGTTCCCGGCACAGGAATTTAAAAAGATTCGGGACAGGGACCGGTGGAGTGGCGTACGACGAGGCGGGTGGAGAGGGAGGTGTGGATCGCATCCAGGCGCGCTTCGGCGCGGTTGCGGAAGAGAACATCGACGCCGGTATAGCCAAGCTCGTAGCGCGGCTGATGGACGGTGGTGAGAGCGGGGGTGACAAATGAGGCAAAGCGCGCATCGTCGAAACCAACCACCGAGAGATCACGTGGAACCGACAGGCCCAGTTCAAGCGCGGCGTGCAGCACGCCCACAGCCATATCATCGCTAAAGGCAAAGATGGCGGTCGGCCGCTCGGGCAGGCTGAGCAGTTCCATTGCGGCCTGGTAACCACCTTCCAGGGTAAAATCGCTCTCGCGGATCAACGCTGGATCATGGGGTAGTCCGGTGGCAAACATGACGGCCTGATAACCGGCCAGCCGATCGATGCTCATGCACCAGCGCGCATCTCCGACCAGCAGACCGATACGGCGGTGTCCCAGTGACAGCAGGTGTTTGGTGGCCGCGCGGGCCCCCCCAATATTGGCCGCCGTAACCGTAGGAATATCATCGCTCAAAGGGGTGCGAGGATCAATGACGACAAAAGGGAATCCGGCATGGCATAGTTCCAGCAACTCTTCATCCGATTCTTTTGGCAAGACCAGCAAGGCGGCATCCGCACCATCGGCCTGCAACCGCTCCAGCAAGGTCCGCTCGGGCCCGCAAGATGAGCGTGAGCAAAACGACAACTGAGCTTTTTGCTTGTTGAGGGCATCGGTAATGCCGTGGAGCATGCCCATAAAATGCTCTTCGTTAGGAATACTGACCCCGACCCGTTGCAGAGGGGCGCGCACAATGGTATGGGTATGGCGATGAGAGTTATATCCCAGGTCCCGGACATGCGCCAGCACCTTATCGCGAGTCGCCACCGATACATCCGGGCGACCATTCAATACCCTTGATACCGTTGAGATAGAAACACCCGATTTGCGGGCTACGTCCCATATGAGTGCACGAGATTCGCGTACACGAGAATTTTCTTGTCGATCCTCCAACGAGCACCCCTATTAAAATCAATAATCAGACTGTCTAATTACCGGTTAAATAATTTCTAGTTAGTTCAAAGTGTAGTAAGCATTCATTTGTTTGTCAAGCTATATCATTTTGCGCACACAAAAGTCATATCAACCAGGAGCACCAATAATCAGGCCTGATGCTGCCTGGCGCGCGCCGTCTTGTATTGCAGGTAGATGCTAATCCAGAACAGCACACATACGATCATGCCAACCAGTCCGAAGCCAAGGAGTTTAAAGATGCCGGTCAAAAAGAGCGCGCTTAGACCAAAGAGGGCGGTAATCCCATAAAAAACGTAGCAGATCTGGCGGGCACTGAGCCCCCCAAATGCCAAGCGGTAGTGGAGGTGGGTCTTATGGGCATACTGCGGCAACAGATCGCGCTGCATCGGATTCTGTCCACGACGCAGGCGATTCACCGCGACCCAGGCAATATCCAGGATGGGGATGCCCAGGATCATCAGAATCAGGGCAAACTTGGCGCCACCCATAATCGATAACATAGCCAGCGTGATCCCTAAAAACTGGGAGCCGCTATCACCCATAATGATGCGCGAGGGATGCCAGTTATGCGGCAGAAAGCCGGCGACAGCACCGGTAAAGATAGCGGCCAGGGTGGCGATGGTATATTGGGAGAGCTGCAGGCTGATAACTGTAATAAACAGGCCCGCGATAGCAACAATGCCGGCCGCCAGCCCATCCAGACCATCCATAAAGTTGACGGCATTCATCATCCCAACGAACCAGAACCAGGTGAATAGAATCGCCGGTATGGCCAGCCAGGATACAACGGGCTCGTGAATAAATAACGTCAGCTCGTTCTGCTGGTACCAGGGGGCAGCCGCGCCCGCCACGGGCGGCTGGTGGACAAAGGGATTGTGGAAGCCAAAGAAGAGGACACCATGGAAGCTATGCAGACCAGGACCCATCAAGATCAATACGGCCACCGTCTGCGCCAGCATCTTCGGCAACGGCTTCATACCTTTGACATCGTCATAGGCATGTACCAGCACGATCAACAGCGATGACACCAGGAACAGACTATAGATGACCAGTTCTTTTGAGACCAGGTGACCAAAGATCGTTTCGGATGCACCCGGTTGCACCGCCAGCGTAGGCAGATAGAAAAGCCAGGAAGCCAGCAGAAAAGCCGCGAAAATAGCCAGTCCCCCCAGGCGCGGAAGTGCCTTCTTATGTATCTTATGGGCTACCACCGGCTCAAACCAGTTCATCTTACGGCACAGTGCCAGCACAGCATACGTCGCTACATAGGTTAATATAAATGCCGCAACGCCACCAGGTAGCAAGGTCAAATGGTTCGCTACCAGAAACTCTATTACCGCCCACGCAGAATTCATAGCTCAGCTCACCCTATCACACAAAATTGAGAACATACCGCCCTTTAGTATAAAACTTGCGCAGCCATTGTCGGTCATTTCGGGCTCGAACCAGTACTTACGTCGGCAAAAACGTATCGCTTAGCCAGAAGGCGCAAAAATGCCTGCCACCTCAAACATGCGATCAAGTATGTGGGACAGGCGAACTACTCCTCGTTCAGATAACCTAATTTGCGCGCCCGTTCTCCGGCCTCCAACGCCTCCTCCGCCCGGTCCAGGCGGGTCAGGGCATAGGATTTCTGCTTGTAGAGCCAGCCATCGTTGCCATAGCCCAGGTGGCGCGCCCGGTCAAAAGCCTCCAACGCTTCGCGGTAGCGCTGGAGCTGATTAAACATCCAGCCCTGCTGCTCATACAACCAGCCTTCATCAATGGCTTCCAATTGCAGAGCATACTTAATAAATGTCAACGTCTTCTCATGCTTGTCCGCCCCCACAAAAATATCATCATCCTCAACCTGATATTGAGAGGTCAAATCAGAAGGCAAGGCGTTAGTATGGGAAAAAGAAGTTTGTTCCGAAGGTTGCATCATATATTATTCCTCAAGCATAAACGTATTTATGATGAACAGGTTTTGTATGCAATCAGGTATGTATAGCATTCTCGTTTCAGCTCCCGGTTTCAGCTCCCGAGCATAGAAAAACCAGCGAGACAGAAAGCAGGGAGATATTTATTCATACGCTAGAACACCATTTTAAGTAACATCTAAACTACTAACTGCTAACAAGCGCCAAAAAAGGAAACGTTTTATCCCTTCTCTATTATTGACGCTCTATCTTCCCAAAAGATGACTGAAACTACTGAAAAGAGTGTCTGACTTCCGTCACCCGGGGGGCGCGTGGCCGCCCCCGCACGCGCGTCCGCTACGCAGACGCATTGTTTTTGTGTGTTGGTGCAGCAGGGGCGCGGATGCGCCCCTGCTGCACCAACACACCATGGACTTGTGAGCCCCGTAGGTGCGAAAGCTCAGACGTGCTGCAAGCGATGATCATGGGAATCAGGCACGCTCGAGAGCGTGTCTGACTTCCGTCATGTTGGGGGCGTCCGCTACGCGGCCACACTGTTTTTGTGTGTTCGTGCATGGGGTGCGCATTAGCGCACCCCATGCACGAACACACAATGGAATTCTGAGCGCCGCAGGTGCGAAACCCCATGCAGGCCGCAGGCCATCATCATGAGAGTCAGACACGCTCTTACTGTTGGTGTTCGCGGCAAGATAAGGCATATATAAGCATCTCAAAATAGCATTTAAGGCTACAGATATAATGGAAATAGAAGATCGGGATCAGTCAGGGAGGGTTTTATGCAAACTTTACCCAAAACGGGTGTTACTATCAAGCAATATGGGAAATTCCATGTGCGTGAGGTGAAGATGCCAGCGGAGCAGCCGCCTCTAGAAATGCTGCAGATCTCGCTTGAACACAATGCTGCAGATGAACTATTTATCGGCTATATCCCGACCCACAATAGCGATCTCCCCTTTGTCTTACAGCGCATCCGTTTCTGGATTCTTGAGCAGCAGAGCCAGCTTAACCAGGTAGAACAGTGGATCAGCGACACATTTGATAGCCACACCCTGGAAAAATTGCAGGAACTCAACAGTATTTTGAAAGATAGGTATGATTTCGTTCAGCAAGCTCTGCAAGAGATAGATCATACCGACCTGTAGTTGTCTATGGTGCATGCGTCCATCACCCCTGGGGGACGGGGGCGCCCCCGCACGCGTTTTTTGTGTTGGCGCATGAGCATCTGCAATGCCCAATCTCCCATAGCCTGGTGGTACAACCGGGGCGCATTCGCGCACCGATGCGCCAACACAAAACTGGCACATGAGCACCTGCAGTGCCCAATCTCCCATAGCCTGGTGGTGCAACCGGGGCGCATTCGCGCACCGATGTGCCAACACAAAACTGGCACATGAGCACCTGCAGTGCCCAATCTCCCATAGCCTGGTGGTACAACCGGGGCGCAAATGCGCCCCGGTTGTACCACCAGACAAAATCAGTGCGGACGCGCTCACGTGTCACCACAATGACGGATGCCCACACTCTCTAAGAGATGCGGCGCAGAGGCGCGCCTATCTGATGCAGGTGCTGAAGAATCTCTTTAAGGGACTGCAAGACATGGGTTTCGTGATAGGGGATCTCGCGCTCTTCACAGAAGAGCTTCACCACACTACGCGCCTCTTTTAACTTGTTGCGGGGCATACTGGGGAAGAGATGATGCTCGATCTGGTAATTTAAGCCGCCATAAATAAAATCGATCACGGGATTGCCATAGATGTTGCGCGAGGTCAACACCTGGCGATGCAGAAAACCCATCTGGCTCTCTTTATCCAAAACTGGCATGCCCTTATGATTGGGCGCGAAGATGGAACCAAGATAAAAACCAGCAACTGCCTGGTTCAAAACAATAAAGATGATTGCCTGCCAGACATTCATGCTATAAAAGACAGCTGCGAAATATAAAATAAAATGAGCAAGCATCGTGGCCCATTCAAAAGTATAAAACCTGGTCTTGTTGCGCAGCAGAAAGACGACACTGCTACGTTGCAAGCCCACCGACACTGTCATTAATGCTGGCAAAAATATAAAAGCCTGGTGCTTCACCAGAAATTGCCTGAATTTGCCAACCTGTGCCAGATCCTCTTTCCCGGTAAATTCAAGAAAAGGAATTTCGATATCCGGGTCCATATCAACCTGATTAGGATGGCTATGGTGACTGTTGTGCTTATCAAGCCACCAGGCATAACTCATGCCGATACATAAATTTCCGCCGATC
This sequence comes from Dictyobacter aurantiacus, assembly GCF_003967515.1. GTDB lineage: Bacteria > Chloroflexota > Ktedonobacteria > Ktedonobacterales > Ktedonobacteraceae > Dictyobacter > Dictyobacter aurantiacus. The sequence goes on from NZ_BIFQ01000002.1 coordinate 920,795, forward strand.
AGCCCGATCAGATCATGCTTCCAGGAGCGCTGAAACATCTGACGATGACCAGCCTCGTGGCTGAGTAAACCGATTTGAGCGAAGACAAAGGCCATAAAAATGGCGTTGACGAGTTGTAGCCAGAAAGAATGAACAACAAGGAGAAAGACAATACTGAGTGCCAGTAAGCCGATCAGCAACAATACGCGATACGTATAGTAAACTGGCTGCTTAGCTAACAGACCGCGTCTTTTCACGATGCGCTTTAACTCAGCAAAGTCACGGTTAGAGGTTTCAGAGGTATACTGTTCTAGAGCGGTGTCATTGCCAGGTAAGGTGAGCAATGCAGTCTTCTTCATTCACGGCTTCCTTAATACACAAAATGCATAATAAACTTGTGATATTGAAATCAATATCATGTGTCGAATCAACTGATGTTTTTTTATAACATCTGATTTAGTAACTGCTATTTCTTACAACAGCATATCTAAACACTCAGATGTATATTCGTAAAAAGACATCACTCTTGAGATAAAGAAGCTGGCGGTTTTGTTTCAAAATAGATACGGAATAGGAAATTTAGAACCTATCATTATCCCCCTTGACATTTTTTCTCTGCCGCAGGTATATTCTGTGTAGCACTTATTTAATGTTCATTAAGTGACTCAGCTATTGGTAAATACGCATGATTTTTGATCGAAGAAGCGCCAATGGGGACAAACGCCATACGGAGCGAGACCCGGAAACGCAGCGCCGCATTCTGGCAGTCGCCGAACGACTCTTCCTCGCCAAGGGCTTTAAGGGCGTATCGATGAAAGACATCGCCGATGAAGTCCAGGTCACGGCCGCCGCGCTCTACTATTACTTTCCCGGCGGCAAACAGGAACTATTCATCAGTATGGTTCAGCAATGGATCAATAACTGGACCCGGCAGACCTTTGAGGCTGTTTCTCATGTTGAAGGCACGCGCGCCAAACTTACCAGGGTAGCGGAAGCCTTTTTCTCGCGTCAATTCAGCAACTTTTTCGCGCTCATCAGAGATGTTGAAGAGTTTTGTGGGGATAACCCAGGGAAAAGAGAGCTATTCAGAAAAAATCGTCAGGACCGCCAGTACCTCCAGGATATCTTCCAGCAGGGAATCGATAGTGGAGAACTGAGAGCCGATGTGCCAGCCAAGACATATATCTCTATGTTCGAAGGCATTATGATGGGTATACAATTCAAACGGCACTTTAACGTCGATCATGAGGATGAGTCACCAGTTGATGTTCCCTTCATGGCGGAAATGGTGGTCAACTGTCTCCTGGATGGTATCAGCAAAAAATCAGATTGATAAACTGATCGTTAGCTATATACCCTGCTAACCCGATAAACCCGTCTATTATAATGCGAACTTAATAAACGTTTAATAAGCACAGCTATTCAGCGATAACCAGATCATCCGAAAGGAGCAACGGTAATGTCCTTTTTATCAAGGATTAGCCTTGCCAATAAAAGTATAGTCGCGCTGGTCACCATTGCGATCTTGATCTTTGGTGGCTTAACCATCCCTTCAATTAAGCAAGAGCTATTCCCGTCCATTTCATTTCCCACGGTCTCGGTGGTCACCGTCTACCAAGGTGCCACGCCGTCGATCGTTGAGCACGATGTCACCAATCCGCTTGAACAGAACTTTCAAGGGATCGCGGGCGTGCAGACGATAACCTCGTACTCAAACGAGGGGACATCGATTATCTCCGTTTCATTCGATTATGGAACCGATATCGATAAGGCGCGCCAGACGCTCTCACAGCGTATCTCGCAGGCGCAGTCGAGTCTACCCAGCAACACAACGCCCCAGGTGCAGTCGTTTAGCATCGCCGACCTGCCCATTATGCAGCTGGCCGTGACCTCCGATGCTGACGCCCAGACCCTGGCGACGCAGTTAAAGCAGAACGTGGTGCCCGGCCTGGAGCGCATCGATGGTGTTGGAACCGTCAATGTAACCGGTGTGCGCAACCAGATCGTCAGCATTACGCTTGATCCCGCCAAAATGAAGGCAAATGGCATCAGTTCCACCCAGGTTTCGGGGGCGCTGCAGGCCAACAACCTGAGCATCCCGGCCGGTGATGTGACCGCCAATGACAAAACGGTCCCCATCAAAGTCGGCAATACGCTCAATTCGCTGGATGATCTGAAAAATCTGGTCGTGGGCACGCATACCACAGGTGTCACTGGTACCCCTGGCGCCGGTGGAATCAGCGGCTATCCCGGTGCTGGCGGTAGTTTTCCTGGCGCCGGTGGCGCCGGTGGCGCTGGCGGTGCCAGTGGGAGCTTTCCTGGTGCTGGTGGCGCCGGCGGTGCCGGTGGGAGCAGCAGCTATCAGGGTGCTGGCAGCACGGGCTTTGGCGCTGCTACGCCAACCGCAGGGGCGGCCGTTCCCCGGGTTACGCTGGTCAAGTTGAAAGATGTCGCGACCGTCGAAGAGGTGCTTGCTCCTTCGACCTCATTGACGCGCACCAATGGCAAACCCAGCCTGGGACTCTCCATCGTCAAATCACCCAATGGCAATACCGTCTCCATCTCCAACGCGGTCCGCGACCAGATCAAGACGCTGCAGAACAATCTGGGGCACAATGCCAGCATCTCGATCGTCTCTGATCAGGCGCCGTCGATCAGCAAATCCATCCAGGATCTGACGCGCGAGGGTCTGATCGGCGCCGTCTTCGCCATCATTGTTATCCTGATCTTCCTGCTGTCGGTCCGCTCGACCCTGGTAACGGCGATCTCTATCCCGCTGTCAATCGTGATCGCATTGATCGGTATCTACGTTGGCAACTATACGCTGAACATCTTAACGCTGGGCGGCCTGACCATCGCCATCGGTCGCGTGGTCGATGACTCGATTGTGGTCCTTGAAAACATCTATCGCCACCTGCAACAGGGGGAGAAGAAAGACGTGGCCATTCCCGCGGCGGTTCGCGAGGTGGCTGGTGCCGTAACCGCTTCAACGCTGACCACGGTGGCTGTCTTCCTACCCATCGCCTTTACCGGCGGCATCGTGGGAGAGTTGTTCCGCTCATTCTCGGTCGCGGTCACCATCGCCCTGCTGGCCTCGCTGTTCGTGGCCCTGACCATTATCCCGGTGCTGGCCTACTGGTTCCTCAAATCACCCAAACCGGGCAAGGAGCACAAAGCAGAAAAGGTTTCGTGGCTGGAGCGGGGCTATACCGCCCTGGTACGCTGGGTCACGGGTCGCGCCTGGCAGCGTGCGCTCACACTGATCCTGGCCCTGGCCATTCTGGTCGGCACCTTTAGCCTGATCGGTCGCCTGCAGACCAACCTGTTCGGCTCGTCCGGGCAGAACACCTATTCGGTTACCCTGACCATGCCTCCAGCTACCAGCCTGCAGAAGACCGATGAAGCGGCGAAGCAGGTGGAGCAGACCCTGCAGGGACTGCCACACGTCGTGACCCGGCAGACCGTGGTTGGCTCGAATGGTGGTCTCTCCAGCTTCTTTGGTGGCGGTGGCACCAACACAGCGACCTTCGCGCTGTCCACCGACGAGAACGCGGACCAGGCGGCGTTTGAGAAGGATCTGCGCAATCGCATCAATGGCATCAAAAATGTTGGCGCCCTGACGGTCTCGTCGGGGGGTGGTGGCGGCTTCAACGGCTCCAATCTGGAGGTCGATGTCAAGGCATCCGACGACGCTACCCTGCGCGCGGCTTCACAGCAGGTTAAAGATGAGGTAGCAAAGGTCTCGGGTCTCACCGATGTCTCCAGCAATCTGTCCGACGCCGTACCGCAGATCGAAATTAACGTTGATCCGCAGAAGGCGCTGAAATACGGCATGACGGCCGCCCAGGTGGCCCAGAATCTGCGCGCGATCTATAGTGGTACTCCTGGCGTGACCAAACTGGCGATCAATGGTACCCAACTCGACGTCAACCTCTACTACGGTACCCCGGTCAACACGGTCGATCAGATCCGCAATCTGACCATCCCGACCACGCTGGGCAGCGCCAAAGTCGGCGACCTGGCAACCGTGCAGAGCGCCAATGGTCCCACGCAGATCACCCATATCGACGGCAATCGTACCGCTTCGGTTACCGCCACCATCACCGATCCCAACGTGGGCGCCGTCAGTAGCACGGTGCAGCAGCACCTGTCCAAACTGAGCCTGCCGAACGGTGCCACCTACTCGCTGGGCGGCGTCACCTCGCAGCAGTCCGACACCTTCAGAAACCTGTTGCTGGCTATGGCCGTCGCCATCATGCTGGTCTACTGTATCATGGTGGCCACCTTCCGCAGCCTGCTGCAGCCGGTCATCCTGCTGATCTCGATCCCGTTCGCGGCGACCGGATCGTTCATCCTGCTGCTGCTCACCAGGACCCCACTGGGCGCGGCCGCCCTGATCGGCTTCCTGATGCTGGTTGGTATTGTCGTCACCAACGCCATCGTCCTGCTTGACCTGGTGCGGCAGTACCGCACGCAAGGCATGGACGCGCAATCGGCGGTCGTCGAGGGTGGACGTCATCGCCTGCGCCCCATCCTAATGACAGCCATCGCCACCATCCTGGCCCTGCTGCCGATGGCGCTCGGCTTTGGTGGTTCCGGCGGCTTCATCTCGCAGCCACTGGCCATCGTCGTCATCGGAGGACTGACCACCTCCACCATCCTCACCCTGCTACTGGTCCCAACGCTGTACGTCATCGTCGAGAGCATTCGTGGCCGCTCCGGAGGAGCCACACCCACGCAAACGATCGAAGAACAAGCCACAGCCGAAGAACCCGTACCCGCGGTTTAAACGTAACAACAATAAGGCAGGCCACATTGGTCATTTCAACCAATGTGGTCTTCCTTATTTTCACGAGGTAAATCGAACCTACGGATTGTGCCGTTTCGTGCGTGATGAGGTAATCGACCGCGAGGGTCGAACCTACGTTATTGGGCGCGCTCCCGTAATATCGAGCGTACCTCCATCAAGATCTGGCCGAGCATGTTGCGGCCACTGCCATCGCGCCCGATACCCCAGTAGTAGTCGCCGGGGGCATTCTCAACGATCTCTTCATTGCCGGTAGACAATAGCAGGTCCCGCAGTTCAGCATGGGCCTCAAACTTATGCAGCACGGCACGCCGCATGATGTCATCCTTCACGCTCTCCCAATCGGAACGCAGGGGACGCTTGCGATCGCGTCCCATTTCGGCCGCCAGCTTGGGACTATGGGCCCGGCGCACCGCCTCTTCATGCGGGGTGCCCGCGAACTTCTGGGCCTGAAAGTAGTGTTCGCTGGTCGACCACCAGACACCATCAATCTTGAAGCCATGCCCGGAAAAATTGGAGAAGCAGCCATATGGCTCCTCTCGCACGCTATAAAAGGAGATCATCCTTGTCCCTTTCCTGATATAATCGGACGCCAGGTCCGACTTTGTTATCATCGGGAGATGGTTCTCGCCGATGCATTTTAATCGGACGCGAGGTCCGAACTTATGGGGTTTTGTAGTAGATTGTACCATGCGCTGTACAGGCTGGCGCGTGGTGTCAGGGCGGGCTTAGAAGGACAACTCTTCTTCGATCTGGTTGTGTACCAGATGGGCGTAGTAGCCGTTCAGTTTGAGCAGGTCCTCGTGGGTGCCGCGCTCTACGATATGTCCGGCGTCGAGTACGATGATGATGTCCGCGTTACGGATCGTGCTCAGGCGGTGGGCGATGATGATCTGGGTGCAGGCAAGTTCAGACAGATTTTTTTCGACCTCGCGCTCGGTGACCACGTCCAGCGAACTGGTGGCTTCGTCCAGCAGCAGGATACGCGGTTGATGCACCAGGGCACGCGCCAGGGCCAGGCGTTGCCGTTGTCCACCCGACAGGGCGTTGCCGCCTTCGGCCACATAGGTCTCGTAGCGCATCGGCATCATCGAGATCTCTTCGTGCAGGCAGGCCTTCTTTGAGGCATCAATGATCTGCTCCATATCGACATCCGGATGGGCGAAGGAGATGTTCTGACGAATTGAGCCGCTGAAGACGCCCGACTCCTGAATAACAACGCCAAGCTGTTCACGCACGGCCTGATAATTCATCGTCTGCAACGAGATACCATCGTAGAGGATGTCACCACTGGTCGGAGGATACAGGCCGAGCATCAGCTTGCCCAGCGTACTCTTGCCCGAACCTGTCTGACCCACCAGGGCAATCCTCTGCCCCGGCTCGATGGTGAGGGAGATGTCTGTGAGCACATCTGGTAGCTGGGGATCATAGCGGAAGCTCACGTTGTCCACCACAATATGTCCCGTCAGGACCGGTGGGGGCTCAACCTCGTAGACATTTTGCTCAACGCCCGCGCTATAGACGTCGCTGATACGGTTAATATGCGAGCGCACCACCTGCAATTGCATGGCGCTGCTCACCAGCGAGGTCAGGGGGGACAGGAAGGTGGCGGCCAGCGAATTCAGGGCCAGCATGGTGCCCAGCTCCAGCTGTCCGTTCAGCACCTGCACGGTACCTAACCAGAGTAAGAAGAGAGGCGCCGCGATCTCCAGTAGAGATACGAAGCTACTGATGATGGACGTATAGATGTTGTGCCGATTGGAGATATTCAACTGATTATAGAAGTAGTTGAGCCATTGGTGGAAAGCCTGCATTTCGTAGCCAGCCGATTTAACGGTCTCCATACTGGTCAGCAGTTCTGTAACGTAGCCCTGAGACTTAGCGGTTGCCTCCAGTTCCTGGGTGGTGAACTGCATATTGGTCTTGTTAGAGGCCAGCATAATGAGTATCTCCAGGCCACCAATGACCAGCACCAGCACGCCAAAGGCCCAGGAGAGTCCGAAGAGGATGAACATATAGACGATGACCAGGCCGCCATCCAGCAAGCTAGAGACCAGTTGCGAGCTAACGGTCTGACGCACCACAGCGTTACTTGAGATACGCGTCATAATATCGCCGCTGGAACGCTGCTGGAAAAAGCTCAATGGCAGGTGTAGCATATGCTCGAAGAAATCGGGAAAGACCTTGGTGTCGATGCGGTTCTGCAGATAGACCAGCAGAAAAGAGCGCAGCAACGTGATCAGGCTTTCAGTGAGAATTAACACCAGCATACCGATGCCGATGATGGGCATGACGCTGGTCAGGCGCAGGGGCAGGATCTGGTCGATAATGACTTTGGTGAGCAACGGAACAATCAGTCCAAAGACCTGCAGCACGATTGAGGCCAGCAGGATCTGAAAGAAGACCATCGGCGCGCGCTTCAGGTACTGGCGTGCATAGCTTCTCAGCGTCAGCACGCGCGGCTCGGATGCGCGCGAGAACGTGGGGCTGGGCTCCATCATCAGCACGATGCCGGTAAAGCCGTCGTTGAACTGGGCGGCGGTGAGGCGTTTGCGGCCAATCGACGGATCAACCACGTCGACATGCTGCGGCGTCCAGCGCTCAACCACGATAAAGTGGTTAAATTCCCAGTGTACGATGGCGGGCAAGCTCACAAAGCGAAAATCGGTGCTCTGCATCGAGATCGCACGCACGCGCAGCCCATAGTTGCGTGCCGCCTGCACGATGCTGCGCGCCGAGAGACCGTCGCGTCCGATATTATAAAGATTCCGGATGTCGGCCACATTCGTTTTGCGTCCGTAGTACGTCAGGAGCATGGCAAGGCAGGCGGCGCCACACTCTACAGCGTTCATCTGGAGGATAACGGGCACCTTTTTCCGCCGCATACCATACAGAAAAAGCAGGACATGCTGCAGCCAGAGCGGTAGAAAGGTTGGCGGCGCCCACGGGGCTGGAGGAGGTATGAAAGGGCGTTCGGGTTGTGATTGAGGATCTGGCTGAACATCATTTTGTGTCCGTTGCATTTAGGAACCTCCCATCAGCCTATCAAAACCAGGCATGAGCGACAGTACCCGTTGCGTACCGGTCTGGATACGCGCCTGCAACAGTGTGCCACTAAAGACGTGGTACTGCGCCGGCACTATTACCTTCATATGTACCGCCACCGAAGGGGCCGTGACGATCTGCGCGGCACTACAACTGAGTTGATAGTGCGTCTGGATCGCCTCTGGAGTAAGCACCAGGGGCTCCAGGCTGGTTACCCGGCTATCATAATAGCGCGCCCCCGAGGCGAACTGTGCCTGCCCGTTAATACCAGGACGAACATGGTCGCTGGAATAGACGGGCACAAAGACCAGGACATCAACCTCGCTTTGCTGCGCATTGATGCTATGCGAGTTTTGCTGGACAATGCCCGCGCCATTGACATAGACAGGGATACGTTCCATCCAGGCAATAATCCCACTTCCCAGTACTAGCAGAAACAACACCCAGACAAAGAGGAAGATCGGTGGTGAGACGATGCGCGGTAAAATATCTTCTTCGCGCCTGCGCATATAATGCTGTAACGCATGCTCCCGGAAAAGAGGTCGTTTTTTCTGTTGCATCATAGGTTTGTTGATTACCCCGCCACATTGAGAGCAGTCATATGACAAAAACACAGAAGCCAGATTATCTATGCACCGTGCCAGATCCACCCCGCTCAACATGCGCACATAGAAATTGCTCCCGTGCCCTTATTCAACTTGCTGCAGGATTACACCCATACAAAAACGCTATCCCTCTAAAGCTCTTGCACTAAAGATTTATGATTACAGCTTAATTAGTACCCTATAAGCGATTTCCAGTCAAGCTGATCGTTGATTTATAGTCGTGCTACCGGCCTGGAAGATGGGCCAGGCAAAATCGGTCGCGAGGGCCAAACCTACGCCATATGTATATCATCGACAAGGGGCAATGATATATAAAATGTGGTGCCGACATTTTCGATGGACTCGAACCAGATGCGACCATTGTGGCGCTCAACCAGCTCTCGGCAGAGATAGAGGCCAAGTCCAGTGCCACTGATGCCGCGCACGTTATCGGCGCGCATAAAGCGGCCAAAGATGCGGGCCTGCTGCTGAACGGGAATACCTATGCCCAAATCTTTGACGGCAAGCAAACAGTGTTGCTGATCGGGGGATTTTGCCAGGGTGATTTCAATGGCACCACCGGCGGGAGAATATTTGATGGCGTTATTGAGTACATTGGTCAGGACCTGCTCCAGGCGCCGGCTATCGGCATTCACGACGAGGTATTCGGCTCCGTACGTTGCCTTCAACTGATGCTGCTCCGTCGTCAGTTGCGTGCGTTTGATGACGCGCCGTGCCAGGGCGACCATGTCGATGGCCTCAATCTGTAGTTCCAGGTGACCGGCATGCAGGCGCGACACATCCAGCAGGTCTTCCGTCAGTTCTACCAGGCGCCTGGTGGCCTGATCGATATCCTGGATAGATTCCATCTGCCAATCCGCAAGGGTCGAGCCATTGCCGCGCGCGGTCTGCACAATTAACGTCTGCGCGCAGCCATGTAGAACGGCCAGGGGGGTGCGCAGTTCATGAGCCGCGATCCCGATAAACTCATCCTTTAGATATTCCGCCTCTTTGAGCGCGGTCACATCCTGGTGAACCACGATCGCGGATAGCTCTGGCTCCTGTACTCCTGAGGCGACCAGCGACGGAACCCGAAACTTATTCGGTGGGAGCGCGATCGCGTTGACCAGCACGGGCAGCGTGGTGCCATCAGCGTGGCGGATAACCTCCTGGTGCTGGTAAACCGTCTCGCCCTTCTGAACGGCGCGCAGGGTGGCCAGTTGCTCATTGGGTAGGATGCGGCCATCGTTCATAAAGATGCGGATCTGGTGCTCACCCAGAAATTCGAGCATCGACTGCCCCGGCTTCCATTCCGCACCAAAGACTGTGCGCGAGGCATAATTAGACATCACAAGCCGGGCATCTTTGCCGCGTACCAGGTAGACGCTGGTGGGCAGTTCATCCAGAATCATCTGCAGCAGGGAACGCCTGGCCTCGGTATCGGCATGGACCTGGCGCTCACGCAGTAATCGCTGCGCCTCGGTCGCATCATGCCAGACCACGACCGCCTCGGAATGGGCATCCTGTTTCGCGCCATGATTGGCATCGCCCAGCGGGGCGGAATTTTTATACAGCTCACTCAAGGAGAGAGGTGCCGCATTGATCACGTAATCGTGCTGCTCATGGAACCCATCGATCATGGTAACCGTAGTCTGTTCCTTAACCTGTCTGCTCAGGACAGTGGCCGCCGGCTGATAGAGCATCTGCTCCATGATCCGTTTTCCATCGGGCAATTGCAGCAACTGCTGGCGCAGATCGCGGGCACGCTCATTCTCACGTATAATGTTGCCTTGCTGATCAAGCAGGATCACCCCATCGGCGATGCTCTGAAAGAGCGCGTCCATCTCACGGGCGCGCATCTGCATGGCCTGGTAGAGGCGCGCATTCTCCAGGGCGACCGCCGCCTGGGCGGCCAGACCCTGCAGGAGCCGCTCGTCGTCCGCGCTAAAGCGATCGGGCTCTGGATGTCCCAGCAGCAGGCCACCGCGTACCTCGTTATTGCTATCGAGTAGAGGCACGCCAAGGAAGCTGCAGATCACAGGATGCATCGATGGCACACCTACCTGGCGCAGTTCATCGACGGGCATATTGCCATGAGCGAAGCGTAAAGCCGCCTCGCGCGCCTCTTCATGCGAGTAGGTAGGACGATCAGTATGCGCGGACGCCATCTTCATCGCATCGCCTACGCGCACGGGCACCCCATAGCGAAAAATGGGGGCCAGCAATCCTTCACCACCCAGATGAATCTTGCGAAAAAACTCTTCTTGCTCTTTGCTCACCCCGATTACGGCCGCCAGGTAGAAAAGATTCCCCTCAGAAGGTACCAACGCCACACCCTGCTCATTCACAGGACGCAGCGTAAAGGCCGCATAGGCTGCCCCGGTCAGATCAGTCGCCGTCTGGGCAATAAGGTGAAGAAGGCGTGACTCGTTCTTTTCACTCATCAGGGCTACACTTACCCGACTGAGAGCATCAAAACGCTCTACTTCAGAGAGGACCTTCTTCTGAAATTGTTCCATGACATCGCCCTTTTCCACATGAACATATATATTATCACGCACCGGCCACGTACATTGTGACTTCATTGTGATGCCAGTGGGCATCCTACTCTTTCGCTTTAGAGCATTCCAATCTATAATCTATAGTAAAGCACAGGCTTACTACTGACAAGGGTTTTGGGGGGAATGTGGGTGACTCTCGTCGCCGTGGGGCACATGATAGCCTCCACACGGGCGTCCGCTACGCGGCCGCACTGGGTTTTAAGTTGGTGTGAATGGGGGGCGCATCCGCGCCCCCCATTCACACCAACTTAAGGGATGCAGGGAGAACCCTGCCAGGGTGTAGGCGAGCATGCTGGGTATATGCTTAAGCCCCCACACGGGCGTCCGCTGCGCGGCTTCACTGGTTTTGTTGTGGTGGTGTATGGGGTGGGGTGCGCGGATGCGCACCCCACCCCATACACCACCACAAAACGGACTAAGGCAGTCAATACATAAGGGTGGAAATAATAGAGGCTTCATGCCAGGTAAAGATCTGGATTTGATAGCAAAAGCGGCAAGGAATTTAGTCTTTATGACCGATGAGCACATAGGAAATAAACAGTCTGAGATCTATTTAGACCAGCATTATCCGGAACAATTCTTACAGGCGGAAGTACTTGCGACACTGAGCCATGAATTACGCGGTCCGCTGGCTATTATTAAAGGCTATGTCACTACGCTTTTACGCTACGATCACATGCTTGACCCGGCTGAACGCACTGATTTCCTCAAAGCCATCGACGAGGGGAGCGATCGCCTGGCCACTAGTATCGATCAGTTAATGGAACTGGCGCAGATGGAAAGCGACGCCATCGCGCTTCACCCCACGACTATCAGCCTGCCTCATCTTCTCCGTACAGCCATCACAAAATTTGAACGTACTGTTCCAGGGCGTCAATTTCGCTTCTCGCAAATTTCTTGTGACTTTTCACCCTTCGAACATGATATACTACTTCAGGCGGATCACTCTCGTCTATTGATCGCCTTCGAAAACATTCTTGATAACGCGCTCAAATATTCGGATAGCGTGGTAGAGGTTACGCTTTCGCCTGTATGTACAGATGAGGAAAAAGAACACCTTACAGCGTACAAGGGTGTGGATGCCAGCCAGATGATCGCCGTTATTATACGCGATTACGGCATGGGCATCCCGGCAGATAAGCTCGAGCAGATCTTTGGCCGCTTCCAGCGCGTTGACCTGGGGCTGACACGTCAGGTCAATGGGTTGGGCCTGGGATTAACGATCAGCAAGCATCTGATCGAGCTTCACCAGGGTAGTATCTGGGCGGAAAGCAAGGTAGGGTTTGGAACCACCATGCATATTCTTTTGCCCACGAGCAGTTCAATAGCGTAAAGCCTTTATTCCCTATACATGCACACAGTATTCATTAAAAGGATTGGACCCTATGACTTCAAAAAAGACCAGAATCCTGACGGCCGACGATGATCCACAGTTACTTCGACTCGTCTCGCGCAACCTGGAGTTTGATGGCTACGAGGTGATCACCGCCCGTGACGGACAGGAAGCACTGGAGCTAATCGAGGCGCATCATCCCGATCTGATTCTGCTCGATGTGATGATGCCGCGCATGGATGGTTTGACCGTCTGCCAGCATGTGCGTGAGTTTTCAGCGGTGCCGATCATCATCGTTACGGCGCGCGGACAGGACAATGATAAAGTAAAAGGGCTCGATCTGGGGGCCGACGATTATCTGACCAAACCATTTAGTATCGAGGAACTGCTGGCCCGGGTCCGCGCTGTCCTGCGGCGTACACAGTTTATGTCGCAAGAGCAGACCCACGCTGTCCGCACGATCACCCAGATTGGCGAGATGAGCATCGATTACGCGCAACGAAAAGTAATGATGGGTGAAAAAGAGATCATCCTGACTCCGACCGAATACCGCATTCTGGCCTATCTGACACAGAACGCCGGGCGCGTAATCACACAGGACCTGCTCCTTGAGCACGTCTGGGGCAATGAATACATCGGTGAGAGCCATATGCTACAGGTCAACGTCAACCGCCTGCGCCGCAAGATTGAGCCTGACCCCAGCCATCCCAACTATATCCTGACCAAGATCGGCATCGGCTATCAGTTCGCCACCAATCCAGGCAAGGTAAGTCAGACGACCAGGCAATAGCTAAAAGGGAACAGAAAGAATTAGTACTGTGGGGTTCTCAGGGGCTGGCCACCCCTGAGAACCCCACAGTACTAATTCTTTCTGTGTTTGAAAAATCCGATTGTATCTGGCGCACACACATATGGACGCCACCCAGCGCATGTATATGCATACTCAGAGGTGGGATATATAATGTATAATACGAAAAGCAAAGGACATTGAACGGAGGCCAGACAAAAGCGTGAAGTCACAACAAGATACACAAAATATTGATAATGAGTTATCATCACCATACTACGCCGAGGTACAACGACTGGCAACCGCCTATGCGTTGGGAGAGAGGCGTTCATCCTACACTCAATCCACAATTAATGGCGCGCGCTTACTCATTAACGCCATTGTCTGGTTCGTCATCAGTGTCATTGGTCTCTTCTTTCTGATCGATGCTGTGCGCAAGATCACGCTCAGCCAGACACTGGCCGATCCCCCTACCCTGCGCTCCATCGGCGCCATCGGGGTAATCAGTCTGATTCTCATCCTTGGCTGCTTTTTGCAGGGATGGCGCAACCTGCGCGAGTATCGCTATCGCCACCGTGAGCAGGTGCATATATTTGAGGATGGCTTTGTCTTCCTGCAGGGGCGGCAGCAGAGCCATGTGTTACGCTGGGACGACATCGAAAGCCTCATGCGCGGTGCCCTCGATCCCAAACATCCCAGTCACGTCATCAGCGATACCCTCTCGTTCATCACCGATAAGGATGTCCAGCTACTCCTGGAGCCAAAGGTACAGCAGCGCTCCGAACTCTGCGATACGATTGAGCGCGCCTACACCGATTATCGCTATCCAGGAATGCTTGAGCTCTATCGCCTGGGTGAGGATCTGGAGTTTGGTGATCTGATCCTCAATCGGGAAGAGATCAGCCATGTGCGCCCCAACAGCGACGAAGAAGAACAGCTTCCGTGGGACGAGGTGGAATCGATCGAGGTAGGCGAAACCTATACACGCGTCTATAGCAAAGAGGATCATGATCATCCCTGGTTCGAGGCGCTTACGGCCGATGTGGATAACGCGCTGATCCTCAAAGAGTTAATCCCCATTATTTTCCAATAAGAAGGTTTTTTGAGCAACTAGAAACGGTAGACGTGGGCGGGCTTGTATAGGCCCGCCCACGTCTACCGTTTCTAGTTGCTCTGATTCTTTGTTTTACAAGCGGGACATGGCGGAGATGTCGTTGGTCAGGCGATCGAGTTGTGAGCCGACCAGGATAAAGTCGCGTACGGCTTCGCGGTTGGGTGTGTCGATCTTCTGCTCGGCCAGTTCACGGCTGCGCTGCTGTAACAGGGTTTGCAGGGATGCCTGCACCGTCTTCAGGCTCTCTTCCAGTGAGTCGAACTGGCTGAGATGGTGACCGGAGAGGACCGCTTCCTCGATGGCTTGTAGCGCCTGCTCGGTCTGCCGGGTGAAGTTATCGAGTCCTGGCAAACGATGCTTGCCGCTCAGGGAGTGAAGATAGGTGGCCAGCGTGGTAATGCGATCACTGAAATGCTGGTTGTAGGTGACCAGGGCGTAGAAGCGTTCGACATCGCCCTGCTTGGTTTTGGGCTCGCCCAGCATGCGCTGGAAGGCCGCTGCCGCATTCGCGTTTTCCAGGTGCGCTTTTTTGCTGGCCTGGCGGATCTGCTCATCCATCCCAGCCTGGCCCAGGTAAGCGGCCAGCACATGCTGGAAGTAGACGCGGTTGGCCGCGATCGTGCGGGCCAGTTGCACCGGGAGGCGCTCACGTTCCCACAGGGGAGTGATCAGATAGCCAGCCGCGAGCGCGATCAAGCCGCCTAGAATGGTATTCAAGATACGTATGCAGGCGATCTGCCAGTTTCCCGGCATCGACAGGTCCAGCAGCAACACCACAAACAGGGTCAGGAAAGCGACGAAGGCCCCATAGTTACCGTTCAGGAGCGCGAAGGCATAAAAACCCATCAATATCAGAAGAACAACGAGAAGTAGTTCGTTCTGGATCGCGGCCGCCAGCAGGATCGCCACCATGCCCCCAAAGACCGTACCAAAGACGCGCTGGTGGGCGCGCTTACGTGTCCCGCCAAAGTCTGGCTTGAGGATAAACAGGATGGTCAGGGGTATCCAGAAGCCATGGGGGATATTGAACAGCATATAGATGGCCACGGCCAGCGCGCTGGAGAGGGCCAGGCGTAGCGCGTGCCGGTAGACCAGCGATTGCGCTGTCAGATTGTCTTTCAGCAGTTCCCATGAGCTCCTGGTCGCGACCAGCATCCTCTGTATCCGCACACTGAATGTCGGAGAGGTATCCTCACCGATGGCATCGCTCAAGCGTCCGTCATTTAACTGGCACAGATGGCCACCCGCGACGCGAACCTCTTCGATCACGGCCTGCAGCAGACGTAACACGTTGCGCACGCTTACCAGGGCGGCATAGTCATCGATGAAACGTGGCAGGGTATCGCGCAGCAGGGCTTCACGTTCCTCCAGCCACTGCAGATCGTGCTGCAGATCGGCGGCATCCAGAGAGTGGCCTGCCCTGATCATAACGGCAAACCGGGCCAGCATCGCGGCTACATAGCGGCTACACTCATCCAGGGCCATTCGCACCTGGGCAACACGCGTCTGATTGTTGGCGATCTCGATCCCCTCGGCCAGTGCGATCGATGCGTTAAATAAGCGGTCAGCGGTCAGGATCAACAAGAAGAAGCGCTGGCCAATCGGACTGGATCCCTGGCGCGCCGCGCGGAATGTGATAATGGTTGAGTGCGCGACATCGTGCGCGGCCAGCACCAGCCCCCGCTCACGCGCGACGCGCTGGTTCCAACGTGCGAACGTTGCCTGCTCCTGCTCATCCGGCAGCACACAGGCCCCGGTCAGGAAGGTACTCAGGGCCTGGTAGTAGTTAAAGATAGCCTGCCTGACCGGCTGATGGGGTTGCAGGGGCCACAAACACAGGGTCAGAAGCATAGCCCACAGGCCACCACCCAGGAACGCCAGCAATCGTTCACCGGCCGCCGCCAGCGAGCCCGGCTGCCCCAGCAGAAGGATAAAGATACCGATCACGACAAAGCCGACCTTCGAGCCCATATTGCCGAAGATGCCCAGCATGCTAAAGCCAAAGGCGCAGAGAAACATCAGGGGAACGGCCAGCCAGAAGATGCCACCAGATAGCGTCGCCACAAAGGCGGCCAAAGTCACACCCAGGGTGGCCGCCCCCATCGCAAACGCGCGCGTCCGATAGAGCCCACCCACATCGGCCAGCACCACATACAGTCCGCTCAAGAAGCACATCATCCCCAACTCGGCTTTATGCAGCACCATTCCCAGTAGAAGCGGGATAACAGTAATCGCGGTAACACGTATGCCACTAATGACAGCCGGACGGTCAAGGCGTAAGTTCGTTGTAATATACGTAAGCAATGCGTTAGATAACTTCTTACAAAGAGAATACTTCATTTATTTCCCCAGGCCAAATAATAATAAAATTGTGCGCATAAAAAAGCATTGCATACACAAAGGCAATGCATACCGTGCAGTGGAAGAGGCATCAGGACATTGATGGATAAAAGCAGCAGGAGTTTTCGGCGCTGAAAAATAAATGCTCTGGAAACGCGGATGCTACCAAAGGACAGCGTAGCACTGGCATATGAGGCAAAACGATGTTAACTCATAGTTCCATATAGTAGTATAACATAAAAATGGATGTGATGTCACAGGTAACCGGGCAGCGTTTTGGGCAGGATACCACAATCAAACCAGTAACGCTTCAACAACTGAACCACAACCAGCAGACGATTAATATTCATGGGCTTCAAAATGTAGCTACTGGCTCCCTGCAACATAGTTTCATTGACATACTGGGCATTGGCGAACGTAGTCCAGATCACGATCGGGATCGTACAGAGATCCTCGCTCTTCTTAATCTCTTGCAGAACCTCAAAGCCATCCACAGAGACCAGGTCCAGGTCCAACAAAATGAGGGAAGGGAGTGGAAAAGAGCGGGGGTCGCTAAATTCTTCACGGTGATAGAGATAATCTAATGCCTCATTGCCATCGGCGCAACGTATCATAGGTACGAGAATATCCAGTTTTCTGAAGGCCCATTTGATTAATTCCACGTCTTCATCGCTATCTTCCACCAGCAAGATAGGGGCTTCGGAGCCTATATTCATAAAATGCTCTTTTCTAGTTTTTTAATCATTGTATCATTTTTATCTCTCTGAGAGTGTCTGCGAGAGTGCGGACTCTCGTCGTATAGGGGCATGTTAGCGCCCCCACACAGGCGTCCGCCTGCGCGACCGCACCAACTCACAGAAGCCTGCCTATGGTTTGTGCGCTAATGGTAGCGTGAACCAGAATGTTGACCCTGATGGTGGGGTGCTATCCACCCCGACCTGGCCGTGGTGTTGCAAGATGATGCCGCGGCAGATATAGAGCCCCAGTCCCATACCGGGTGAGCCATGATAGATAATCCGCCTGGGTATCTGGTAAAAGCGTTCCCAGATGCGAGTCTGCTCTTGCAGCGGCACGCCAGGTCCCTGGTCCTGCACCGCTATCTGTACCAGGTCCTCCGTGACACAGACGTGTATTCCAATCGGCGCATCTGCGGGACTGTATTTACTGGCGTTATTGATATAGTTCAATAGAACCTGCTCGATCCGCTTTTCATCGGCGACAACAAAAAGCGGCCGTTCGCTGCTGGACGAGTGCAGAATGATGGGGTGTGCATCATCTTCAGCCGCCACTAAAGTTAGTATACGTTTGACAAGATCGATTAGATTAAAGAGCGCGGGATGCAGATCCAGGCACTGCCCCTGAATATAGGATGCATCCAGAATATCGTCGATGAGGCGATGCTCCAGCGTCACCTGCCGCTCACCACGCTCCAGCATATCAATAACCTGGCCCATCAGCAGTATGGCCTGCTCGTTATCTTTGATCGATACCGCCTCTTTGAGGCGCTTGATGCGGCGTCGCGTGATCTGGATGCTGGCCTTGATGGTCGCCAGTGGAGATCGCAATTCATGTCTGGCCAGGCTAATAAATTCATCTTGCTGCCGGCTCACCTCGTCCTCAGCCACGGCACGGGCCTCGGCCGCCGTTCGTTCGCGCATGAGCCGCTCGCGCTCAATCAACAAAGCAATCAGCTTGCCGACCGCCTTTAACAGCGCCAGGGCCTCATGCAGAGGATACATCTCCTCGATGTTGCTCCCATCGATACAGATCAGGCCGGGATAGCCTCCACTGACATACAGCGGGGCGACCATAACTGTTTTGACGCTACAGGACGCCAGAATGGCGGTCAGGGCCGGAGACCGCTCAACCTCTAATGCCATAGCCTCACCCGCCTGTAAACCTGCCAGTTGCTCGGACTCGAAAAACGTAGCCAGGTGATAGTCGGAGAGGCGCTCGTACATATTCACGCGCTCAATCGCGCTCCTCCCACTGACCGCCTGCGGCTGGAAGCGTCCACTATGCGCGTCAATCGTCACGATGCAACCAAGCTGGCTCTCAAAGAGATCGCGAGTCAATGTCAACATCTCGATGGCTATTTCGCGGCTATCGCTATAACTCCTCTCGTCCCCGGCAAAATCACCTTGATCGGGAAAGCGGGCCAGGGACTCGGCCATGTGTAACAGGGTGAGCAATGCTTCGCGCTTGCGGCGCGCCTGCTGATAACGGAAAGAAACGTCGCGCAAGATCAGGACCGCGCCAAGGAGCTGGCCATCGGCGGCATAAATAGGTGAGCCACCAATATTGACGGTCAGATCATGCCCATCCAGAGTCGTCATATGTATATCTTCAGTACCCTCTTTTTCCAACACTTCACCATGAAAGACACGATAATGCGGCGTCTGTTCCGGAGATAAAGGCTGCCCATGCGCATCCCGCATGCGCAATATTGACAGGCGCTTCTCAAGAGGATAGCTAAAAAAATCAACATCCCGCGAAACCAGGTATATCAGTTCGCGGGCCGCCGAATTGATGCGTATAATTTCGCCCGCGGAGCCCATGACGATAATGCCATCCGCGATTGCCTCAAAGGTGATATCGAGCTGCTGGCGTAGCTGCCACACCTGCTGTTCCGCCTCTTTACGCTCGGTAATATTGTTCGCTACCGCGTAGACCATGGTAAAGCCGGCCGCCTCGTCCTTCACGCAGTAACAGATATCATGCAACCAGTACATGCCACCAGATTTAGAGATAATGCGCCACTCCTGCTCATCAGCCAGGCCCGCATGCATGGCGGCGATGCGCGCGGCGGCCTTCGACAGATCATCGGGATGGCATAATTGAACGATATTCCATCCCATGGCATCCAGCTCTTCCCCGCTGTATTCAAGCAGGTTCAACAAGGTATCTGAGACCCACTCGCGGCGCAACTGGCCATCGGGGGCGATCTGACACACATAGGCATACTCGGCCAGGGAGCTGGAAAGATGTAGCACCCGCTGCTGGCGCTCCTGCATGTGGCGCTGCTCCAGCAAACGCCGCTCCAGCGTCTGTTCAAGGTCGCGCCGCAGTTGATGAGGAGCCGTCACATCGCGTACCACGGCCAGGATGCTGCTCAATCTCCCCTGCTCATCCTGCAACGGCTTACCACTGATCTGCAAATACATCTCCTGTCCATCCAGACCCTGTGCACGCATCGTGGGAGCAACCGAGCCCAGCAGAGTCTCACCCCGCAGCAAACGTGCCAGCGGCATACTATCGGACGCAAAGAGTTCCCCCGACCCTCCATCCTCATCCTGACGACAAACATCCATCACCTCGGAGAAATGCCGTGGGAACGCCGGCAGGATGTGTGCGCAAAAAGACTGCGCCGCCATATTGTAGGACTCGATAGCACCCTGCAGGTCCAGTTGAAAAATAGCATCTGGAATCGCTTCCAGCACGGTTTCAAGCTCACTTACCATGGTAGCCTGCTGCTCAACCAGGTTGTCGGCCACAAGATGCGCATCATCCGGTGGTGTCTCAAGCGGAAAATGTATATGCTTATCTGGTGGATCGATGTGTGGAAAGGGTTGTGATGTAGTTTGCTCCATGGCCCATATGCCTCGTCAGATATCTCATTGGAAAGGTATAGCAAGTATACCAGTTTGTGTCCAATCAGATAAGACGACGTCCACAAACAAAAAGGGTAAGTAGGGTGCCGGGCCCGCCCCGGCTTGGCTGCGAAGCGGCCCCGTCCCCAGGTGCGCACGTCGCACCAACGATCCCGTCTTCCTCTCACAGGTGCGCCAGTGGTGGAACGTGGTGGATCGGGTACGGGTCGCCTTTGGCGACAAGCCGGGGCGAGCCCGGCACCTATGGTGGTGGGTTCATTGCTCATGTTTATACGTTATACTATGGGCATGATATTCCCGATACAAAGATGTGTTTGCTTGTAGCAAGATTAAAGGATGGGTATCATGGCTACTGTTATACTTCTGGGAACGTTGGATACTAAAGGTGTGGAATATGATTACCTGCGCCAGCGTGTGCAGCAGCTGGGCTGTGAAGTTATTTTGATCGATGCGGGCGTCAAGGGGTCACCCCAGGTGCAGCCCGATATCCCACATGAGCAGGTAGCGCAGGCGGCGGGGGTTGATGTGGCGCAGCTGGCGGCGCAGGGTGATCGGGGCGCGGCGGTGGCAGCGATGGCGCGTGGCGCGACGCAGATTGTGCTGGATCTGTTCAAGCAGGGTCGGGTGCATGGCATATTTGGTCTGGGTGGCTCCGGCGGCTCCGCTATCGTGTCACAGGTGATGCGCGCGCTGCCGATCGGCGTACCCAAGCTGGTCGTCTCAACGATGGCCGCCGGCGATACACGTCCCTATGTGGGGTCGGCCGATATCACGATGATGTATTCGGTGGTGGATATCGCGGGCATCAATCGCATCTCGGAGCGCATCCTGACCAACGCGGCCGCCGGCATCAGTGGCATGGCCCATGCCTATGAGAGCTTTAAGGCAGCCAGTAGCGGCAAGCCGTTGATCGGTGCCACCATGTTCGGGGTCACCACGCCATGTGTGGATGAGGCACGCAAGTACCTGGAGGCACGCGGCTACGAAGTGCTGGTCTTTCACGCCACGGGTACCGGAGGCCAATCGATGGAGACACTGGTCAAAGATGGCTTCCTGGCGGGCGTGCTGGATTGCACCACTACCGAGTTGGCCGATGAACTGGTCGGCGGCGTCCTGAGCGCCGGCCCACATCGTCTGGAGGCCGCCGGCGCCCAGGGTATACCCCAGGTTGTCTCCCTCGGCGCGCTGGACATGGTCAACTTTGGACCGATGGATAGCGTGCCCGAAAAGTTCAAGCAGCGCAACCTCTACAAGCATAATGAAACCGTCACGCTGATGCGCACCACGGTTGAAGAGAATGCCGAACTGGGAGGCATCATAGCGCGCAAACTCAATCAAGCCAGCGGACCGGTCGTGGTCTTTATTCCCCTGCGCGGCGTCTCGCTGATCGACGTTGAGGGCGGCCCCTTCCATGATCCACAGGCGGACCAGGCACTGATCGAAAACCTCACCACCAATCTCAAGCCGGAGATAGAGGTGCATAAGCTTGATATGGACATCAACGATCCGCGCTTTGCCCGCGCCATGGCCAGCCGCCTGGATGAATATGTCCAGACCCGGCTCAAGCAGCCCGGACATGTGAGCAGCGCATCATGATGGGCAGAGTGATAAAAGAAAGAGAAGAATTGTGCAGAGAGCAGAGGCACTGAGGCGACTTCAACAGACAATCAAGCAGGGTGGCGTGATTGTGGGAGCAGGAGCTGGAACCGGGCTCTCCGCCAGGTGTGTGGAGGCGGGGGGAGTCGATCTGATCATCATTTATAATTCGGGCCGCTACCGCATGGCCGGTCGCGGCTCTCTGGCGGGATTACTGCCCTACGGGGACGCCAATGCCATCGTGGTCGAGATGGCCAACGAGGTCTTGCCCATCGTCAAAAACACTCCCGTACTGGCTGGCGTCTGCGGCACCGATCCTTTTCGCATGATACCCTATTTCTTGCGCCAGCTGAAAGAGATGGGCTTCGCCGGCGTGCAGAACTTTCCCACCGTAGGGCTGTTTGATGGTACGTTCCGCCAGAATCTGGAAGAGACCGGTATGGGCTTTGGGCTGGAGGTCGATATGATCCATGCCGCGCACGAACTGGATCTGCTGACCGCCCCCTATGTCTTTAATCCCGATGAGGCACGCGCCATGGCCGAGGCGGGCGCCGATATCCTGGTGCCCCACATGGGACTGACCACCAAAGGCTCGATCGGCGCGCAGACCGCCGTTACGCTTGACGACGCAGTCACGCGCATCCAGGCTATGCATGACGCGGCCAAGAAAGTCAATCCCGAGGTGCTGGTCCTCTGCCATGGAGGTCCCATCGCCGAACCGGAGGATGCCGCATATGTCCTTCAGCGTACCAGCGGCGTTGCCGGCTTCTTCGGCGCATCCAGTATGGAGCGCCTCCCCACAGAGATAGCCATCACCGAGAACACCCGCCGCTTTAAAGCCATTCAGAGAGGAGAATAGAACAGCATGGAAAAGCCTATCGATCCCCACAGCGTCCCCACACAGACATTCGACTGGGGGATTATTAAATGGTTGGTCAAGCCTGAATATACTCTGGGCACAGGCCTGACCTTTGGTGAGGTCATCCTGCTGCCAGGCAAGGGCCACGCCCGCCATAATCATCCCGAGTCAGAGGAGATCCTGTATGTGCTCTCGGGCGAGGGAGAGCAGATGATAAACGATGAAGAGCCGTTCCCGATTAAGGCTGGTGACACCATCTATGTCTCCCTCGGCGTCTATCACTCCACCCTGAACACAGGCTGGGAGCCATTGCGCCTGATCGCCCTGTATAATCCAGCCGGAGCCGAACGAGTCCTGGAGACGGCGCCAGACTACAAAGAGGTGCCCGCAGGACAATTGCCAACCCTGCAAAGAAGCTCAACGTAGGTGTCGGGCTTGCCCCGACTTTGGAGCGTCGCGCCCCCGTACCCGGGCGGTCATGTTTCCCAAAAAATGCCATTTCTCCAGAAACATAGTCGCCCGGGTACGGGGGCGCGACGCTCCAAACTGGGGCAAGCCCAGCACCTACGGATCCTCTTTTATGTTGAAATAAGATATCGTGTTCTTTTATGTTGAAAAACATGATCATGAATAGCGAATAGAACGTTGAGAGAGACCGATCAGGGCCAGTATGATGCTCAGGATGCCGCCACCGATAAAGGCCCAGGCCGCTCCGAAATGGTCACTGATGAAGCCGGCCTGCCATAGACCCAATGGGACCAGACCGTTAATACCCAGCAGATAAACGCTATAGACGCGCCCGAGCTTTTCTTCAGCCACATGCGTCTGAAGCTGCATATCCCACATAATCTCGAACAAGCCTTCACCCAGGCCAACCAGTACGCCCGCCCCAAGGAAAATGAAAGCGGTCCACAGGGAAAACAGGGGTAACGCAAAGAGCAAAAAGGCCAGACCAACCAGGATCAAGCCGCTATAAGCGACGATACCGCGCCGACGAAAAGGAAACTGGCCAATCACCAGGGTAGAGAGCAGCGCTCCGAGGGCCATAGCCGAGCCGACACCCCCAAAGATCAGGATACCATTCAGGTGCAGCTGGCTTTCCTGCAACAATTTAGGAAGCGCCACCTGATCCAGTCCCGCCAGGCTAGCACCGGCCAGGCTCACCAGCACGATCGATAACCAGATCCAGGGGACGCTGCACACATAGCGTAGCCCATCAATGATTTCTGACCCGACATGCTGGAAAAGGGGCTTTTTGGGGGTCGGCGTATCGAGCGGGCGCTCTTTCTCCATCGGCTGACGCGGACGAGCAGGTCCCATGATGAGGGTGCAGATAGCCGAAAAAATAAATGTCAGGGCATCAAACAAAAAGGCACTGATGGGTCCAAAGGCTGCAAACAATGTAGCTCCCAGGCTGGGTCCGATCAACTGACTCCCCTGCTTGCTCAGGCCATTCATGGCATTCACGGAGGGCAAGAGCTCCTTAGATTCAACCAGCTGCGGCAAAAGCGAGCGATAGGCGGGACCAAAGAAGCCGCGCACCATGCCGAAAATCAGGGCAACCACGACAACGTGCCAGAGCAGCAGCAGATGAAGCCAGGCCAGCACCGTGATCAGCACCACCAGCAATCCTCGACCGCAATCCGATAACAGAATCACGCGCTGCTTCGGCAGTCGATCAGCAGCCACCCCACCCAGCAACAAAAAGATGATGCGTGGCAGTTCCTCAATGATGCGCACCAGGGCCATCTGCTCCGCCGAACCGGTAATGATCAACACTTCCCAGGCCAGAGCGATCGCAAACGCATCATTGCCCATCGCGGAAATCGTCTGACCAAGCCAGAAAAACAAAAAGCGGCGCGACCTTAAGGCTTGAAAAATGTGGATACGCTTCCGTGTAGAGATATTCATAAACCGTCTTTCTATCGTAAAATTACGCACAAAAAGGGTTCAAATATCAAAAGAAGGTATTCGTCGTAGGTTCGTGTTTATTGTTATATTATACGATGATTTATGTTTGAAAGGTATGGAGGGATTGGAGCATAAGGTATTATGCGTCGCGATTGAAGAAGGTATCGTAGGAGAAGGTATCGTGGATTTCGAGCATGAAATCGGCGTCGCGCTCCTGCTGGAGGATCCAGCGACGCTCGCCGAGCTCTACAAAGTGGCGGCGGGCATCAAAGACTTCGATCGGCTTGCCACGCTCTTCCACATCGCGTACGCGCGCCCGGGCGCGTCGGATCTCCAGGTCGGCCACCACAAAAATCTTGACGATGGAGTGCGCGTAATCGCGAAAAAACTGTTCGCTGCGAATCGTATACAGTCCCTCGATGACCAGCTTTTGCTGTGGTCGCAGGTGCATCGGCTGATAGCCGACACGGCGGTTCGCTACAAAGCTATACTGAGGAATCAATGTCTGCCCCTGCTGCAAGAGCTCTTTAATGTTACGTCCCAATGTGCGCATGTCGTAGGCTTCCGGACTCTCCCACTGGGGAGCGGCCCCATAGATCTCATCATGCTCAATCGTAATATCGGCCTCATCCACGAAATAGTGATCCATTGAAAGTACCGCGGCATCAAAGTACTGTGCCAGTTGTGTCGAAAAGGTGGTCTTACCTGAAGCGGCTGGCCCGGCAACCAGGTAGACCTGGGCGCGCGGCAGATCTTCTATGCGTGAAATCAGGGCAGGCATGCGTAACATTATAACTCCTTTAAAATCCTGTTTAACATATAGCTTTTATATGCATGAATCGCAGGGGCAAAACATATTAAGGCGATATTATGAATGTAAACTTCAGTTAACAATTGTACCCAACAATGATGGATTTGTCTATGCGTGTGGACGTGGGGAACGCCGGCGTCCCCATTCTCTTTTTTGAGGAGAGGCACAAGAGGTGCGCGGATGCGCACCTCTTGTGCCTCTCCTCAAATGATTCCGGAGGGGTTAAGTATTGACTTGGCAGAAAAAATATGTTAATTACAATTTAACATTACGTTTATCGATTAACTTGCGTTTGGCTTCTACAAGGATGAAGGAGCTCCATGACAACTATTTATGATATTGCCCGGGCCGCAGGTGTAACGGCGACAACCGTTTCCAATGTATTGTCGGGCAAAGGTTCGGTCAGTTCGGCCACGCGGGCAAGGGTGATGCAATGCGCGGAAGAACTGAAGTACAGTCCGAATCTGGTTGCGCGCAGCCTGATCAAAGGAAGAACAGGAGTACTGGGACTGGTATTCCCATCGATCGATAACCCTTTCTACGCGGAAATCACAGCGGCGATGGAGCGGCTGGCATACCAGGCTGGCTTCCGTATTTTTGTCTCGACGTTCTCTAATGGCGACCAGACCGGGCAGAAGATGCTTAAAGATCTGGCCTTACGACGTGTAGACGGCGTGATTATCTTCTCGGCCGCCATCTCCCTCGAAATTATTCAGTCACTATCCTTGCCGCATCTACCCATCATCTATTGTCTGGAAGAAGAGATGCAGCCCTGTCCATTTCCAACTCTTTTCTATGACTTCTTCCAGGGTGGCAAATTAGCTGGAGAGCACCTTCTATCATCAGGACATCGGCATATTGGTCTGCTGACCGACATTGGTGATCAAGGACAATACTGCCACATAGCTCGTGTCAAAGGATTGCAGGCGGCGCTGGCAGCTTACAATTTGACGCTTGATAGTCGCCTGATCAAAAACGGACGATCCGATGTAGAGGCAGGCAAGAGCGCGGGCTATGAACTCCTGACACAGCCCGACCGTCCAAGCGCCGTCTTCGCCACCAACGACATGATGGCTATCGGTCTGATGGCGGCCGCCTGGGAGCTGAATATTCAGATTCCGCGCGACCTGTCAGTCATTGGCTTTGACAGCATCTCTATTGGGCGCTACACGACCCCACCACTCACCACTATCAAAATTGATATAGAGATGCTGGCGACGGAGGCAATCAACCTTTTGCTGCACCACATCGATCACCCCTCATCCTCGCAGTCGATCGTGTTACCCGCCACGCTCCTTGAAGGCGCCTCAACGGGTCCACATCTTCTATAAATGCCTTTTGAAATGACTTTTGTGAAAGGAGGAAACATAGGCCAGGAGAAAGCGCTTTCTGCCGTTATCAAGAATAAACGGGTTCAAGTTTCACGAAAGTGAGGTTCTGCATGAAGCACACTATGAATCGTTCTCCGCGCAAGGTCGCGATCTCGACAGCAAGCATCGTATGCTTATTATCACTCTTTGCGGTCATGCTAAGTGCCTGCGCTGGTCCAGGCTCCAATCCAAAGATCCAGCTCACCCTATGGTATTGGAACCGCTCAATCGATGACTCGCTCATCCAGCAGGTAGGCAAGGTATTTCCCAATATCGATCTGCAAGCTGAAAAGATCACCGATTACGATAGCAAAGTCAGAACGTCCATGGCGGGACATCATGGAGTCCCTGACATCCTGGGCATCAACTCCAATATCTCCACCTATTTTCCCGATGAGGACCAGTTTGTCGATCTGCGCACCCTGGGTGCCGATTCCATCAAATCACAATACCTGGACTGGAAATGGAATCTGGGCGTGGCGCCCGGCGGCAAGCTAATTGCTCTGCCGATGGACACGGGGCCGACCGCCCTCTTCTATCGCGAGGATCTCTTCGCCAAAGCCGGACTGCCAACCGATCCTCAGCAGGTCACCGACCAGCTTAAAACCTGGGATGACTATATCCAGGCGGGCGTAAAAATGAAGCAGGCCACCAACGGCAAAGTGTTTATGTTTGACAACATCAACAACGTCTTCAGCCAGGCGGTTGGTCAACACGCGCTACAATATTTTGACCGTTCCAACAAATACATCGGTACCCAGGATAGCGTTAAGCAAGCGTGGACGCTGGCCAATAAGGTAAATCAGGCTGGCATCAGCGCCAACATCAGTAACTGGACCACTGAATGGAACGCGGGCGTCAGCAACGGCACCATCGCCTCATTTGTGGGGGCCGTATGGATGAAGCAGGTATTGCAGGATGCCGCCCCCAACACCAAAGGCAAGTGGCGCATCGCCCGCAATCCTGGTGGAGACGGAAACTCCGGCGGATCTTTCCTGGCCGTCACCAAAGCCAGCGCCCATCCCAAAGAGGCCTTTGAGGTGGTCAAATGGCTTGAAAATCCCGCTAACCAGCTGACCGCGTACAAGTCACTCCAGCTCTTCCCCTCGACCATCAGCACGCTCGATCAACCCGGAATGAGCGCGAAAGAAGACTTTTACGGCGGACAGGACACCAACCAGATCTTTTCGGTAGCCGCCAAAGACATTCCCCGCTTCTACTTCAATGAATATAGCGATATCGTTGGCGGAGCCTACAGCGACCAGCTTAGCCTGATCGCGCTGCAAGGCAAGAAATCAGACCAGGCCTGGAACGACGCCCAGACAGAAATTCAGAGGCAACTGTTACGATAGCGAGAATATCTGCTGTTATCCCTGTTATCCAGAGAAAGAAGGAGAAGAGACACATGAGTAGTGTCAGCCCTATCGCGATCCCTCAACGTCAGGCCCGGCCAGATACTGTGGTGAAACCGAAAAGCACATTTCGTAAATACCTGCCCATGTACCTATCGATCGCGCCATACTTTATCATCTTCCTGGCATTCAGCATCATACCCACTATCTTCTCGCTATACCTGGCCTTCCAGAAATGGGACGGCATCGGGCAGATGACCTTTATCGGCTTCAACAACTTTACCTTTGCCTTCAACGATCCCAAGTTCGGCATTGCTATCCTCAATACCTTTGAGATCTGGTTCATGTCAACCATCCCCATGCTCTTCCTGGCATTGATTATGGCCTTCCTGCTCAATCAGCGGACCCGTTCCAAGTTCGCCTATCAGATCGCCTACTTTCTGCCCAACATCACCTCGATCGTGGCGATTACGCTGATCTTCAACTCGTTCTTTGGGGCCCAGTTCGGACTCTTCAACACGGTCCTGACCGCCCTGCACCTGCCAGCAGTACAGTGGCTCAGCGACTTCTGGGCCATGAAGTGGGCCATCGCCATCCTCGTCATCTGGCGCTGGGTCGGCTATAACGCCCTGGTCTACATGGCCGGCCTGCAAAGCATTCCCAGCGACTTCTACGAGGCCGCCCGCATGGATGGAGCCAATACTATCAACATCTTCACCCGCATCACGGTTCCGCTGCTCAGACCGGTCATTCTCTTTACCGTCATCTCTTCCACCCTGGGAGGTCTGACCCTCTTTACCGAGCCAAAGATTCTTTACGGGGATAACGGAGGCGTCGGCAACCAGGGCCTGACCATGTCGCTGTATCAGTACTGGCAGTCCTTCTCCACCTACCATTATGGATATGGCGCGGCCGTCAGCTGGATCATGTTCTTCATCTTGCTGGCCTTTACCTTTATCAACTGGAAGATCGTGCAGCGCGGCGATAACTAAGCAGACAGAGGAGTCGATGCAATGAAAGATTATGGCACACGTACCCAACGTATCATCACCCATATCATCCTGTTAGTATTCCTGGTCGCGTCCATCTTCCCATTTTACTGGATGATCGTGATGTCGACCAACACAACCAGCGACATCTACCGCATCCCACCGAAAGTCATCTTTGGTGATCAACTATGGATCAACATTTCGCATGTGCTGCAGAATATTAACTTCATCACCAACTTTGGCAATACCCTGCTGATCGCGGTCAGCGTCACGGTGCTGGTCCTCTTCTTCTGCTCACTGGCGGGCTTTACATTCGCCAAGTTCGAGTTTCCCGGCAAAAAGGTGCTATTCGTCATCCTGCTGGTCACCATGATCATCCCCTCGGCCGGATCACTGGTGGCCTCGTTTGTCATCATGGCCGACCTGGGCTGGATTGGCACCTTCCTGCCCCTGATCATTCCCAGCATGGTGACCGCCTTCGGCATCTTCTGGATGCGCCAATACTCGCTCTCAGCGATCCAGAGCGATCTGATCGACGCGGGCCGCCTCGATGGCTGCAGTCATCTGCGCCTCTACTGGAACGTGGCCCTGCCAACCCTCAGACCCGCTTTGGGCTTCCTGGGTGTTATCACCTTCATCAACGCCTGGAACGACTATCTCTGGCCCCTCATCGTGCTCAACGATCCCAAGACATATACGCTGCAGATCGCTCTGGCGCAATTAAATGGCGTCTATAGCACGGACTACAGCATGGTCATGGCTGGCACCCTTATGTCAACGGTCCCCCTGATCATCATCTTCTTCATCGGTGCGCGCCAATTCATCGCCAACATCTCGGCCGGCGCCCTGAAATTTTAGGAGTGTTTGCATACATAAAATGGGAGATTGCGTGGATGGCACATCCACGCAATCTCCCATTTTATGTATGCAAACACCTATGCTTTCTTCTTTGAAGATGCTTTTTTGTCAGAGTCGGGCAGTACGCTGTGAATCGCATGAAGAATCTCATCAACATCGAAGGGCTTGTAGACCACCGGAATACCTTTATCTTCCAACACAGATTCCTGTTCGCGCACCTCATTGAGGGCAGCGGTACACAGAATGATAGGGATCGCCTTGGTGGGAGGATACATGCGCAGCTTCTGCATCATGGTCCAGCCTTCCTGCTGTACCCCCATTTTTAAATCGAGAATAACGAGATCAGGTTTGATACGCTCAACGTCTCCAATATTCTCCATCGTTTCCACAGAGGCCACAACCTCGTATCCTTCGCCTTCAAGTAACATACGAAATAAGTCAAGGATCGATTCGTCATCATTAATAACCAGGATACGGACAGGCATAGCTTAAAACCTCGCTTTTCGCAACGTAGATAGAGAGAACCAGGCGCTGAGACAAGAGGCAGGAGAGAGATTTGATTGAAAATATACCCCCATAATACTCAGCAGAACACACAAAATGCGCATACTTTGACATGCGAACACAACCGATCAATACATATATCATAATAAACCACAATCAGCCACAGCGCAATTTGTGGTCCATACGAATAGCATCAACGGCAGCTATATAGTATCTAAACCTGTCCGAGAAGAAACATTGGGATATATTGTCAGCTATCACGCTACTTTTTTCTATCTTCCACCTTATCCGGTGGTACCATCAGCCCGGCTACAGTTTGCCCTCCAGTTTCAAGAATCCCCAGTCCAGGAGATTTGAGACATAGGTATTGCGTCCCGCCTCATCAGGGCTATTTAAGATGGCACCGACAATGTAGTGTCCATCGCGTGCGGCGGCAAAGGCCAGGCAATAGCCAGCGATACTGGAGTGGCCGGTTTTCACGCCCAGCATGCCGGGATACGTCGAAAGCAGGCCATTGGTGTTCGTCCAGTCATATTTACGATGATACATCGTCGGCGCCAGACTATAAGACGGCTGCGCAACAATGCTGGCAAAGGTCTGATTCGTCATGGCATATTCAGCCAGTTTTGTCAGATCAGCCGCGCTACTCATACTGACAGCGCCATCAATCGTCAGGCCATCGGGATCCACAAAATGCGTTTGTGTCAACCCCAGGTTGGCCGCCTTATTGTTCATCATCGCCACAAAATTCGGCGTTGAACCACCAACATAATCGGCCAAGGCGGTCGCAGCATCAGCACCGGAGGGCAGCAAGGCGCCATATAAGAGATCCCTGACCTTGATAACATCACCCAGGTGGAGCTGCGCGGTACTGGCGGTGCCGTCGGCGGTACGATCAACGGCATCTTGCGAAACGGTAATTTTGGTATCTAAATTCACGCTCTCAATAGTCAGAATGGCGGTCATGATCTTGGTCGTGCTGGCTATCGGCATCATTTTGGTTCCGTTTACGTTGGACAGCACAGTATTCGTATTGCCATCCACCATATAGACAGCATCGGCCTGAGGTTGGGGCATCATACCGCGAGGAGTCGGGGTTGGAGTGGGGATAGGCGTCGGGGTTGGTTCCGGCGTCGGAGTTGGCTCCGGGGTTGGCGTTGGGGTTGGCGTCGGCGTCGGATTTAAAGCACCCAACGCATCCATAATCTGGCCATTCACAGGCGTAAATGTAAAGATATAGCAGGTAGATCCAAAGAGCAAAAGAATAACCACTATAACAATGGAGAAAACACGGCGTTCCATGCACAGGCTCCCGTCTAATAACAAAAAATTTTTTATAAGATGCATCCAATACCACTATCGATTGAAGAGCTAATTTGTTAACAGTACGCCAGGGTAATATTTCACCTTTTATGATGGTAGCTACGCACCTACGGTGCGCAACAATCTATAGTGTGATAGTGCCACAGGAGCGCATCTTCGCTCCTGTGGCACTATCACACACAAAACCGGTGTATCCGCGTACGCGGACGCCAGTAAGGCGCTTATCGAAAATGCTATTTACAGTCCTTTTACAGATTATTAACTACCTAACTAGGTAATTAAGGCTATTTTACATTGTATTTCTATGTGTACCACGGCATTTCATGGTATTCTAGCAATGTTCCCACAACGCCTGAACAACAGGCTACTGGTTATATCCATTGGTTATGTGGATGAGGAACACCGCGTAAGCGAGCGGTAGTGGAAGTTGTCTACTTGAAATGAGGAAACATTGCAGGTATATCAGACCCTTAGGAATTTCTTACGTTCGGAAAAGTCAAAGCAGTCGAAAAAAAGTCATTTTATTGCGGTTATGGGAACAGCAGGTTTGCTCGGTGCTACCCTGGGAGTAAATGCAGTAGCTCCTAATGTGGCACACGCGGCAACAAGTACAGCACACACAGCTACAGTTAGCACGACCCAGGCAGTTCCTGCCTGCTCCAACGTCTATACAGTGGTAGCTGGTGACACATTGAGTCAGATTGGTCAACGTTACTCGGTCAGCTGGTTAGCCCTGGCGGCCGTCAATAGCCTTGCCAATCCAAATCTCATTTTTGTAGATCAAAGAATTTGTATTGACCATACGGCGGTCAGTAAGGTAGCGAAGAGCGCTCCGGCCGCTCCTCAGAGTGCGCCCGCGCCAGCTCCCGCACCAGTACAGCAGGCTCCGGCCCCAACGCCAGCTCCCGCACCGGTACAGCAGGCGCCCGCGCCAGCTCCCGTCGCACCTGCGCCCGCGCCCGTCGCGCCAGCTCCCGTGACTACGCAGAGCGGCGACATCAATGGCATGATTGATGAAATATTTGGGCCCTATGCTGCGGGTGCCAAACACATTGCCATGTGTGAGTCAGGCATGAATCCCGGCGCCACCAATTCCTATTCGGTTGGTGGAAGTCACGCCGCGGGTCTCTTCCAGATCCTGTACCCAAGCACATGGTACACCACCTCACAGGCTGGTGCCTCTCCATATAACGCCCGGGCTAACATCATTGCCGCCCACGAGATATTCGTGCGTGACGGCTATAGCTGGCGTGAATGGACGTGCCAATAGCATAGCGCACTGGGATAGAATTGAATAATTTGTTGTTTTTAATTCAGTTATAGACAACTTCGCTTTTAACCTACCCAAAAACAGAGCTGCCCTCCATGCTACATGTAGCATAGAGGGCAGCTCTGTTTTTGGGTGTACTTGTACCAGGATCAGCAAGGCGTTCCCCAGGCGCATAGTTACTCAAGCATCCAGGGACGTCCATGCGAGCGGTGAATGATGGGAGGAGCGGATAGCTCACGCTGCTTTGCTGCCTCTTTGCGCACAACTTCTGGCTCGAAAGCGCTCTTCTCGGCACGATAACGTGCCCGGGCCATGGCTGGCGGCGTACGCACCAGTCCAGGAGCGGTGTATATCCGCTTGACCTCCCGCTGGCAGACAGGACAGTACATGGGGGTGGCTGCATCGGTCAGTGAACGCCAGCACTCGAATGAACCACATTGCTCACAGCGAAATTCATATCTTGGCATACTCATTCTCCACGCTGCATACTCTTCTTAGCTACATCAGCCAGACATATAAAGG
Source organism: Dictyobacter aurantiacus (assembly GCF_003967515.1). GTDB lineage: Bacteria > Chloroflexota > Ktedonobacteria > Ktedonobacterales > Ktedonobacteraceae > Dictyobacter > Dictyobacter aurantiacus. Next base: position 954,321 of record NZ_BIFQ01000002.1, read on the forward strand.
TAATATATTAAATTCATTGATCATTTGCAAAGCCTTATTCTACTTAAGGTTAAATCCCACTTACTTTAGCTTGACATAGAGATTTTTTTAGACTACCGTATTAGCGTACATGAAGGATAAAGGCAGTGTAAACATAGGCGTCATCTATGCTCAGGTACCCGCCTGGTCAGTTTCCTCGTTCGGTATAACTACACATAGGGTGATAGTGTCACGTAATAGTTCAATCGTATAGAGTACGTCAAGCTTTAGATCGATACACCTTTCTGCGTTATTCAATCGCATATGTAAAGGAAGGCGATCATGATGACGACCACAACGATGAGACCCGAAGTGCTATTTGGCGTAGATCTGGATAAACCCATGAGTCAGCAACAGATAGTTGGCCATAACCGCTGGCATCCAGACATTCCCGCGATAGCTTCGGTAAAGCCAGGAACCATCTTCAGGATGGAATGTAAGGACTGGACGGATGGACAGATTAAGAACAACGATAGTGCGAACGATGTACGCGATATTGATCTTTCAATCCCCCACGTGCTTAGTGGCCCGGTCGCTGTTGAGGGCGCGGAGCCTGGAGACGTGCTTGTCGTCGACATTCTCGACGTAGCTCCATTCCCGGGTAAAGCGACTTCCTGGGGCTTCACCGGCATCTTCTCCCATGAAAATGGTGGTGGCTTCCTGACGGACCATTTTCCCGATGCACACAAAGCTATCTGGGATCTCAATGGGGTGGTAGCCACCTCACGGCACGTTCCTGATGTGCGTTTTGTAGGCATTCCGCATCCCGGTCTGATCGGCTGTGCCCCATCTCACGACCTCCTCAACGCCTGGAACAGGCGCGAGGCTGATCTGATCGCGACCGATCCCAATCGCGTCCCGCCACTGGCCCTCCCACCGGAGGAAAAGAACGCGGTGATGGGCTCGCTTAAGGGAAGCGACATGCAGAATGCGGCACGCGAAGCGGCGCGCACCGTGCCGCCACGCGAACATGGCGGCAACTGCGACATAAAAAACCTGACCCGTGGCTCGCGCGTCTACTTCCCGGTCTATATCAAAGGTGCCAATCTGTCGCTGGGTGATCTCCACTTCTCGCAGGGAGACGGTGAGATCACTTTCTGCGGAGCGATCGAGATGGCCGGCTATATCGATTTGCAGGTGGGCCTGATTAAAAACGGCGTCAACACCTACAACATGCTGAGCCCCATTTTCAGGAGTAGTCCACTGGAACCCCGCTACTCCAATTTCCTGGTCTTCGAGGGTATATCGGTTGATGAGGCAGGCAAACAGCATTACATGGATGCCCATATCGCCTATCGGAATGCATGTCTGAACGCGATTGGCTACCTCGAAAAATGTGGCTATACCGGCGAACAGGCCTACATCATCCTGGGCGCCGCGCCAATCGAGGGTCGCATCAGCGGCATTGTGGATATTCCGAATGCCTGCTGCTCGCTCTACCTACCAACCGAGATTTTCGAGCGCGATGTTGAGCCAATGAAGCACTCGGTCTCCCAGAAAAGGCAGGTTGCAGTCACCAGCTAAACACGAGATGCCCTGTGGTCATGCTTTTCTCCAGCCCGGATGCTGTCGGTAGCAGCATCCGGGCCATATAGAGGTAATAAAGATGGAACGCGCAATATCCATGGAGCGCCTGACCACTCCCTGGGAGCGAATGACGAATGAGAACTGGCTACTCCGCTTTATAGATTCGCTCCTGCGTGGTTGCGGACAGGTGATGTTCCAGAACAATCCTCTCACCGGCCTCTTATTTTTGGTTGGAATCTTTGTTAATTCAGCGCTGCTGGGACTGGCCGGGATCATCGGGGTGGTGGTGAGTACCTTAACGGCGGTGGTGCTCAATGCGGACCGTGGTGCCGTTCGCGCGGGCCTCTTTGGCTACAATGGTATCCTGACGGGCATCGGGCTCGCCTTCTTCCTCAAGTGGAATCTCACCTTGCCGGTGTATATCATTCTGGCCAGCATCCTCAGCAGTATCGTAATGATGGCGCTGGTCAATATGCTGGGGCCACGCGATGTGCCAGCGCTGACCGCCCCCTTCGTGCTTACAACCTGGATCTTCCTGTTCGCCGTCTTTCTATTTAACCACCTGCAGCCGACGCAGGCGATACAACCCGCCTTGCTCAAGCCCAGCGCAGCGGTACAGACCGACCTCCGGCCGCTGCCGGGGTCACTGATAGGCGCGGGACTGACACCGCTCAATCTCGTGGAGGCCTTTTTCCGCGGCATCGGTGAGGTCTTCTTTCAGGACAATCTCCTTACAGGCATCATATTTCTGGTCGCCATCCTCATCAACTCACGCATCTCAGCACTCTTTGCCGCGCTAGGCTCGCTGGTGGGAATGCTGACTGCGCTCTTCCTGCTGGGTGGCAACGGACACTGGATCTATCATGGTTTGTATGGTTTTAACGCAGTTCTAAGCGCGATCGCCATCGGTGGCGTCTTCTATGTTCTGACCTGGCAATCAGCGATTTATGCCCTGTTATGTGCCTTGATCTCAACGATTGCGATGGCCGCGATCAGCGTCCTGCTCTCGCCGCTTGGCATGCCCGCATTGACGGCCCCCTTCGTACTGAGCGCCTGGCTCTTCATCCTACCTCGGACCGGTTTCCAGGCCCTGCATCCCGTTAGCCTGGCGGATGTCACGAATCCTGAACGCATCCGCCACATGTATCAAGAGCATGCGCTGGCCCACTAAAAGCGTTGTCCAGGTCTGGAACCAAAAAAGCAGAGGGGTATCGCGGGAGATACGCGATACCCCTCTGCGAGGAGTTATATTTCGGGTTGCTCAGCCACCTTTTTCTGTTTTTTGGACTTTTTGATTGCCGGGAGTGGTGCTGTGGGGGCATCGACATCAAGGTCCGCGCCAATGGGCGGCGTTTTGGGGACACCGGTGGCAAAGTCGGCGCCGATAGCTGGTGTTTTGGGTACCTCGGCGGCAAAGTCGGCACCGATGGCTGGTGTTTTAGGTACTGCGGGGGCCGTCTTCGTGGCTTTGGCTGATTTCGTCGGTGTTTTAGGTGCCTCAGGGGCAACCTCCGTACCAGCAACAGGAGAGGATGCGGCAGCGGTTTTCTGGGCGGCTTCGCGAGCGGCTTTTTTCTCCTCGGCCTCCTTCAATTCTTTGGCTTTTCTCTTCGCGGCCTGCTGGCTATCGTACCAGTGCTTGCCGTCCAGCAACTTGCGATAGGCTTGATAGACAAGAGGACGGTAGACGAGATCTTGCGTCTCCAGGGAGCGCATGGCGTAGCCACCGAAGCCGCGTTTGAAGTTATAGACCCCATAGAGCTCGTTGCCTTCTTCCAATACATCGGGGATACCGCGTGAATTGAAATACCAGCAACCATGAGATTTAGCCCAGAGGATACGCTGCCACTGCAGCAAGTAGTTGACACGCATTTCGCGGGATTCATCGGAGGCCGCCTCGTACATATTCCAGCTCCAACGTCCCAGGCGTACCACGATGGCGGCGGCGATGATGCGGTTGTCGTATTCCGCGATCAGCAGAGCGGCGTTGTCTTTGTACAGGCGCAAGAAATTCTCATAATATTCTTTGTTGAGCACCATAAATTCGCTGCGCTCGCCGGTCTCACAATAGATACGGTAAAAGGCATCGATGGCGGACTGCTCATGACTCTCGCGAATAACCGTACTGGTACGTGCCGATGTACGGATATACTGGCGCGTCTTCTTATGCATTTTGGACATCAATTCCTGCTCATCACCACGGATATCGGTCACCCACTCGTGGCGCAAATGATGGGCATAGGGGATGGAGCGGAAACCGTAGTGGCGCAACGCGTTCAGCCAGGTCTTATCCCCATCGGGCACACCCGGCTCTATCTTCAGCATACAGGCGCCCCGCTTATGCGCCTCCGCCTTGACAAAATTAAGCAGAATCGTCATAGCTGGCGACGCGGGATTGTCGATAATGGGACCACGGGGAGCGTAAAAATAAGGGACATGCAGACCGGGAACGGTAGATACAAGCACCAGCATAGCAGCGCAGAGCGAACCATCTTCATTCACCACCCCGACATGCAACGAATCGGCATGGCGCTTACTCATCAGCTCACCCCACTCATACGTCTGGGTAAGATTACATAACTCCGACGCCGCCACAAAGTCATTCCATTGCTGGCGATCAGTAATGATTTGCGCCTTCATATTTTAAATCCTTCTCTTCTTCATTAATTATGGTGATCAGAAAGTTTCTGAAAAAGCTATCAAAACCAGATATGGAGAAATACCGCACTCTCAAAAACAAGAACGCCATACGTCCATAAATTTATATATTGTTTCGGGAAAGCACGCAAAGATATAGCTCTAAGGTCCTCTTATAAAAAGACTGATAGAAGACAAACATGCTAATTTGAGAGAGTTGGTGCCCTGTCACGCGTGACAGGGCACCAACTCTCTCAAATTAGCATGTATAGAAGACTATTAGCTTTGAGGGGTATAGCGGAAGATAAGAACTATATGAACGACACGCGGTGCTTCCGTAAAGTATCCGAGATGACAACCCATCAGGTGAGCTCATTTTATACCAGGGTGAAATGGTTTAAGGTAGGACCGACGATCAACGGCAATAAAAAAACACAGGTGTGTTTACCTGTGTTTTTAAGAAAGCTGATCGTAGGTATCGTCCGAGAAGAAGAAGTCAAAACCTTGCCACTGGGATAAAGGTTTGGGCTGCGGCAAGGCAGATACTGCATTCATAATACGCGCAACCATATCTTCAGGTGGATTGGCTTGCAAGCCATTGATAAACAGTTCATCTAACTCGGCGTCGTTTAACTCTACATCGGTATTTAAGAAATCTAAAGAAACGTCGTTCATACTAACCTTCCCTCTTATGCTCATCGTTGTAATCGTCTGGTTTTAATACGATAAAGATAAGAAGGAAGTTTCAGATTTCCAAGCTTAAGATTAGAAAACTTAAAAATGTCGGAGAAAATTAAGATGCTGAGTGCGCGGTCCTGGGCTGCCAGTGCTGGGACATTGAAGCACGCAGCAATGGACGAGCACGCTGGAAGTATGTCTTCGCGGTCGCCTCGGGCATGCTTAGCGTCTTGCCAATCTCAGCAAAGCTTAACTGAGAAGTGTAGCGCAGCAACACCACCATGCGAAATTTGGGGGGGAGTACATCAATCGCCTCGCGCAATTTAGATTTTAAATCGCTGCGCTCAGCCAGTTCATCGGGTAACGGACCACCATCAGGAATGATAGCCAACGGAGAGAGTTCCTCGTCGTCATGCGCGGACTCTAACTCGGAAAAGTGGATGGCGCGTTTGCGACGCAGTTCATCCAGGCAACGATTGCGGGCTACCTGGAACAGCCAGGCTTTCAGAGGCTCACCTGTTCGCAGAGTGGGCATCGAAATATACAGCTGTGTAAACACCTGCTGAGAAACATCACATGCCTGATCATAATCATTGAGCAAATGGCAGATAAAGTTAAAGATAGGTGTATTATAGCGACGGACTAACATTTCAAACGCGGCCTGATCGCCTGCAAGAGTTTGTTTTACCAGAGTACCATCAGAATATTCTGTATTTTGCATATTATTTTTTGTGTGTTCCCGAACTTGCATTTCATCAACCTCACTTTCTTTCGTCCCCCATAGCATAGATTTTTTATGAGCATAATGCAAGCATTTTTGGGGGTTATAAGCTCTTCTATAAGGGAGTCTAAGCATAAACTTAGGAAATTAAAAACATCCTTAACGGAACCTGAGAAAATTCTAATCTTCCAGGCTTTTACGCTAAGGATGTCTTATAAGTGAGGTCATCTTATGTTTGATTACGGATGGGGGGAGGATTCAGATACAATCGGTTTTAGGCCGTGAGCCAGAGCAAACCGCGCGATCAAAGCGGCAACAGTAAGAAGCGCTCACGCTCAGTCACCGTCTGGGCTAGTTGCCGCGTCATCTGCTGTAACGCGCCGCTCTGCTGAGACCAGTCCTCGGGGGTCATACGCGAGACGTATTGATAGATCTGTTCGCTAGCACGCACAAGGGTCAGATCAAAATTGAGCAGCCGCATCAGGAGGGATTGCTCCTGGCGGAAACGCCACCAGATACGATCCTGAGAAGGGACCGCCATGCCGCGAATACCAGATTCGACTTTCGCCAGCGCCTGCTGGGCAGCCTCGATGGCGCGCAGCTGCGCCATAGCTTCTTGAGGTGGATCGGGATTGGCCCGCGTCAGAGGAGGGACAAAGCGGGTATGGTAGTCGCTGCGCAACTGTGCGAGCGTAGATACCGCCTGCGCAAGAAAATATGAGGCACGCTCACGCACCAGTAGATCATCCGCGCGTGCCTGGTTGGTCTGATTATAAAAGTTATACCCATATCCGGTGAGTAACAATTGGAGCTGTTGTATGAGCGCGTTGTCGGATGGCTGTGAACTCATCTTACTTTCTCCTGATACATGGGCAAGCGTGTCCTACACACTACTTGCCCATTGTCTGTGATCACGATGATTGATTTAGCGCGGAGGATTGGGCGCGGATACCTGTGCGGATGCGGGGGCCCTTACAGAATTGGGTGAGACGTAGTGATCGGCGTTCGTAGTAGGCTGCACACCGCTGACATTGAAGGGCTGGCCGATCGCCATATTAGGAGCTGAAACAATCCCCTTCTCCGCCATCAACATCGCGGTATAGTAACGTACCGCATCTATCTCGCTCAAGCCGAACGCTTTCAACGAGATAAGTGCCTTCATGCGCTCATCTCGGGGGAACACCAGGACCTTCACCGTGTTCAGCGCAATCCCATAAATGGACAGAAACTGTTGCAGGTGTTGAAATACAATCTGTGACAGATCGTGAATCTTCTCATTGACAGATTCAAGAGGAGTGATCTGCACGACCTGGTTAACGGCCTGCTCGATAACGGGTCCAGCGTACGCGTTAATCTCTTGCGTCGTCAACGCGTGCCCCCGGTAGGGCATATGCTGGACAAGCTGTACCGCGGCCTCGCGCGTCTCAACGTGAATATAGTAGTCGACGCTGTACACCATCTCGGCCATTTCGCGCGAGAGCGCCATGCCTCCGGTTTTTAACACAAGCTTGGCACGGTTAATGTAGAGCGCCTCATACTGCCACGGACTCTGACCGCCATAGAAGGCCTGTTGCATCGAACCGAACAGGGGGCGATCAGGCGTCTGGACGGTATATTGTCCTGTTTCGTAGACATTAAGAATCGCTCCACGTGACTTGAGGACGCAAAAGTGGTTGCTCTCGACGGTCAGCAGCGAGCCATTCATGATCCCATTGTGGGGATAGTGCCAGAGGAGAATATCTGGCCCCATCATTTCCTCACCATTTTCAGTCAAAGTTGAAATCACGTTACGGATGCCAGTCATACATAACCTCCTGTTGCCTCAGACGCACTTTCTGCTTTTCTGAATAAATGCTACAGTAAATGTGTGGACACAACATGCAGCAAAAATGATTAATTTAAGTGCCATTCATGAGAATAGCGCTTATTGATTACCGAGCAAACAAAGCTCATCACTATTTATATCAACGCTCAAACAGCTGTGTTATCAAACACGAAAAATCACCCCCTGGTAAGCACTATGGCGGTGTTTGATTCTCACCATTGTGGGGCACATGAGCGCTCCCGCACGCGCAGCCGCCTACGCGGCCGCACCGGTTTTGTATGTTGGTGCACGCAGGGCGCGAATGCGCCCTGCGTGCACCAACATACAACGAACTTCTGAGCATGGCAAATGCGAAAGCTCATACAGATTGTCGGCGATATTTATGAGAATCAAACGCTATCTATATCTCATGATCATCGCCTGCAGCCCGGCTGATTTTTCGCGACGGCGGTGCTCACGAGTCTTTGGTGTGCTGGTACAGCAAGGGCGCACGTCCCCCAGGGTGACGAGAGTCAGATACACTCTATGGATACGAAAAAGCATTGATGAGATAGGCAAAGTACCCGGAATCAGCTTAAGCTCAACTCCAATAGTCAGGCACTCCAACTTTTTTTCTCAGCTTGACGTGTTATAAACGCAACCTATAATCTGTGCTGTAAGGAAAATAAAACATGGCACTTCTCTTTCATCTGTCGAACCAGGTACGTACGATACTTATCGCCATCATTACAATCGTGACCTTGCTCGGCATTATGTTACGGCCCTGGAAAATGAATGAAGCGCAGGTGGCCCTGCTGGGGGCCACTCTTTTATTGCTACTGGGATTGATTACGCCACAAAGGGCGCTGGTCACGCTGGTCGGTGACTGGAATACCTTCTTTTTCTTTCTCGGCATGATGAGCCTTTCCGCGCTGGCCGAGGTGGCGGGTTTATTCGACTGGCTGGCCTTCCAGGCGGCCCGGCTCTCGCACAACAGCGCCCGGCGCCTCTTCTTTAATACCTTCTTACTGGGCAGCCTGATCTCGATGTTTCTCTCAAACGACGCCACCGCCCTGATCCTGACACCGATCGTCTACACGCTGGTAACCCGGCTCAGGCTACCGATCCTGCCCTTTCTCTTTGCCTGCACATTCATTGCCGACACCGCATCCTTCCTCTTACCGGTCAGCAATCCGATCAACATCATCGTCACATCCCGCTTCCCGCTGGACCTGTGGACCTTTCTGCGTCTGCTCTTGCTGCCATCGCTGCTGGTGATCGGCCTCAACATCGGCATCTTCTTCGTCCTCTATCGCAGGCAGCTAAGCGGGCACTTCGATCTCAAGCGTCTCCCTGATTTAGAAGAGACCATCGGACACAAAACCTACTTCCGCTATACCTGCGGGGTCCTGATCTGCGTTGGCGTCGCCTATATCGTGGCATCCGCCATCCAGTTCCCCCTCTCGCTCGTCACGCTGGGTGGAGCCCTGCTGCTGCTCATTGGTGCGCTCGGCTGGAAACAGATCACCATTCCGAAGCTGGGCCAACAGCTCTCCTGGAGCATCTTTGGATTTATCGCTGGCATGTTCATAGTTGTACAGGCGCTGGAAAACACCGGTCTGACGACGCAGTTTGGGCAACTCCTGCTTCACCTGTCGGGCAACACGCCCTTTGGAGCGGTAATGGTGGGAACGCTGGGATCGGCGCTGGGCACCAACCTGATCAACAACGTGCCGATGGCCGTCGTACTCACGTCATCACTGCAGAGCGTGCAGCACTCCTCGCTAGCTGTCCAGCATGGCTTCGTGGCCGCCACCATCTTCGGCTGCGATCTGGGACCCAACCTGACGACGGTGGGCTCGCTGGCCACCGTCCTCTGGCTGCTCATCCTGCGTCAGCGCAACCTGGACGTTTCCAGCTGGGATTACTTTAAAGTCGGCATTATTACAACACCGCTTCTGCTCATCGTAGGTGCTCTGGCCATCTGGCTCTTGCTCTGAACAGGGTTGGCAACAGCACGATATCCGCTGGTTATTCGTATTCAAAATAACAACGCCGTACACAGATACATACAGCGCGGTAATATCCAACAATGCAAAGGGGGATAAGATGCGTATTCTCGGTTGTCTGGATGGAACAAATAGCGAACAGATACAGCAGGCCATTAACAGATTGGTCAATAGCAATGAGGCCGTGATCGGGTTGATCTATGTCATAGATACACGCCCACGCGACGAGATCGGGCGCAAGCGCTCGCAGTTGCTGAGGCCATTACGATCGCCCATGCCACAGGCAGAGCGCATTGAGGCGGCGGAACTGGCGGCGGCCCAGGATATTTTCTACGAGGGCAAGCTCAACCTGCCGCAAGCCGAGACCATACAGCGGCAGGGGCGGCCAGAGTTGGAGATCGTCAATACGGCCGCCGCCTGGAACGCCGACCTGATCGTGATCGGGACCCGCTCTTTCCAGCATCTGGCACCCGCCATCGGTCCCAAATCGGTCGGGCATATCGCCCGCTTTGTTCTCGATCACGCTCCCTGCCCCGTCCTGCTGGTGCGCCCGGCCGACAGCCATGGCTTTCCCATTGATCGTTAACGCGTCTGTTCGATTAGCTGTCGAGGGCGCTCAAGAACCAATATTTTCAACCGAAAAGCATCCCATCCATTGGTTCAGCATGCTTTGGGAACGGTCACGTGTTTGGGAACGTGAGCGCCCGGGAACGGGCCGCTTTGCGGCAAAGCCGGAGCGAGCCCGGCACCTACGAATGCACCGGGTTACTTCCCGTTTTCTTCATACCGGCAACAACAAGCTCACATAACGGCAACTTGCTATGTTCAACTATGGTTCGATTGAACTGTTTAACAAACAGCTTGCTATAGCCAGCATCAACGGGCCGTCCATTAACGCGCACCGTCCACCAGGGGTTGTTCAGCACGCTCCATGACCAGCTAATAAAGGCGGGCTCACCGGAGAGCTCATTGATGGAAATATACGAAGTAAAAAGAGCTCTGCCGTAAGTAGAATAACTGGCAAAGAGCCGGGCCTCACTCCAGCGCAGCGAAGCCCGGCGCAACAAATAGTGCGCCGTTATCCCTTCATCATTGATGACAAATTTCGGGCAGTAGTTATTTGAGGGTTCATAAAATAGTATCCACCCTACGGCCAGAGCTAGAACACAGACGACTCCAGCTATAAACCAGACAACGTCCAATTGACCCTGAACAATAGTGATTATCGCGATGACCAGCACCGCGATGGCGGGGCCGATACCCAGCACACTCAAAAGAACCCACAAAAGCTTACCCGGACGTATAGTAATTGTCGCGGGCAAGTCTAACGAGGAAGCGTCAGTATCCGGTTGCTTTGCCGCCAGATAGGACTCTTTGTGATCGGCCGCATCCTCTCGCACCCAATTCAGGCGTTTCCAATAACGCTCACGGCGCACAAATACAGAGTAAAGCGCATATAAAAGGGCTCCAGAATAGAGGAGGCCAACAATTAGCGTAGTATTTGCAAAATTTTGCTCATGATATAGATTATTGAAGACATTCCATAAAAAAGAACCAGAAAGCAATAAGTATACGACTGATTCGACTCGTAAACGCCAGATATTCGGGTCCTGCTTGAGCATTGTGACCTCCACGTTAGAGATGAGAATATGTCTTACTCCATCTTTCTGACGAGCTTAAAACTCCAGTCCCCATACGTTTTTTATTGGCGCAAGGCACATGTGCATCCCTACACAACAAGTTATTTGTGAAGAGTTGGTGCAACATCAGGGCGGCTGTAGCCGCCCTGATGTTGCACCAACTCTTCACAAATAACTTGAGCGCCGCAGGCGCGAAAAATGAGGTTTTAAGACACATACTTTATATATTCATATATGATACGCATATCACAATATATCTGGATGCGCCAATAAAAAAGGTAGATCGTAGGCATAACGAGGTATGTAAACTATAGGATCAAAGCGCCCTATAGTCACGTTATGGGGTTGACGAAGTAGAAGGAAGGAGGTATCGGTTAAGCCATGCTGATGACTTTTTGCTTTTCCTCTTCTGAACTCTCGGCCATGGCCGGCCGTACCGCGAACACATGATGCCCATGCAGACAATAATATTGCCAGTGACCATGGGTGTCGAGAGCCGGCCTGGTCTCGGTTTCGATATCTACCAGTAATACTCCCTTACCATGGCCATGTTTACATTGATGCTCTTTTGGAGGGTACGCATTCATTAGTTGTCCTCATTTCTGTGCCACACACACAAAACCGCTACTGGAACTTTTGTTCTATACATACTATCTGGTGCTATCATAAATGTCCCACATCATTGACAAACACCATCGAATACCATCAAATGCTATCGAACACAATACATGCCATCGAACTCTATTCTTAAAGACGAATAACTCACCTGTGATATAAAATGTAGCGGCAAAAATACTATGATGCTAAATATTTCGCTGCCAATGCAACGCGGTTGTCGAGCACACCAACAACAAACGAGGACAACATTGTGATAACCTTGCTCATACAACGGAAGAGGTAAAGACAGCCACGCTATAGTCGCGCTCGGGGAAGACGCCGTGGAGATTGAAGCCGACGCGGGTATAGAATGCGCGCAGAGTGGCATTGCCCGCCCAGCAATCCAGGAAGATCATGGCCTGGGGATTCGACAGGGCAAGCAGGCTCTTCAGGCCAGCCAGGAATTGCAGACCGAGTCCCCGTCCCTGCAGCTCTGGTTCCAGCGCCAGCGTGCGCAAAAACCAGGGCTGCTCTAATGTATCCGCCAGTTGCCACTTCACCAGCCAGGGACAATCCTCGACCGTTACGGGGCTGACAAACACGCTGCCCAGCAGTTTGCCGCTACCAGTTTCTTCGAGCACAAAGGCCGTTTGCGTAGCGACGTATGCAGAGACGCGCTCTTGCGCAATAGGGCCGATCACCTGCAAGCTACCCATGTCGATAAGCTTCTGCTGCACACGATCGATCAGATCAACGATATACGAGACTTCCTCGGGCCGCGCCAGCCTGACCAGTAAAGATGCTTCCATGCTGTGAAGATTCCTCCTGACAATAGCTGATTGCGTTACTCTTTCAAGGCGCCGACGGCGATATTAGCGATGAAGTGGCGGCTGCCAATTAAGAAAACCACCAGCAGCGGTACCGTCGCCATCAGCGTTCCGGCCATGACCATACCATAATCGGAGCCATAGACGTTGTCAAGCTGCGAGAGCGCAACCTGCAGGGTATATCTGGCCGGATCATTGAGGATGATCAGGGGCCACATATAATCGTTCCAGACGCGAATAAAGGTGAAGATGCCCAAAAAGGCCAGGGCGGGCCGCAAGATCGGCAGCGCCACGTGCCAGTAGAGACGCGGGTGGCCGCAGCCATCAATACGGGCAGCATCCACCAGCTCGCCCGGCACCGCTGATTCCGCGTACTGCCGCATCCAGAACACGCCGAACGCGCTCACCATGCCCGGCACAATCAACGCCTTAAAGCTGCCAACCCAGCCCAGCCTCGCCATCAGCACGAACGACGGCACCGCCGAGAGCTGCGAAGGGATCATCATGGTACCCAGCAATAGCACGAATAGCAGCTTACGACCGCGAAAGCTAAATTTGGCGAAGGTGAAGCCAGCCAGGGAGCAGAAGAAGAGGACCAGCATGGTCTCTACACCGGCCACGAACACGGTATTGGCGAAGGCCCCGAAGAAATCGATGCTCTTGAGCACATTGCTGATATTCTCGAACAGGTGCGAGCCAAAGGCTAGCCTGGGCGGGTAGGCGAAGATGTCGCTGGTCTTGTTGGTGGCCATAGCCAGCAGCCAGTAAAATGGGAAGAATGAGATGGCTGTGACCAGCAGCAATACGAGATGCAGCGAGAGCTGCTTTGTCCGCGTGCGCGGTGCTCTTCTTTTAAGAATGTATTTGTGTTTGACCCATGATCCAAGCATGCTGTTTTGCATTCCTTTCTCCCGAAGGGGTAAGCTGGGGTAAGCCCAGTAAAAGCTGAGGCAAGCCCAGCACCTACAGACGATACATCAATTTACTATCCAGGATCTCTGGAGGAGGAGCCAGTTGAGGAGGGAGAACAGGGCGATCAGGACGAAGAGTCCCCAGCCGATAGCGGCTCCATAGCCGAAATGATAACTGCCGAAGGCCTGCTGGTAGAGGTAGAGTACGATTGTCATGCCTTCGCGGCCGGGTCCACCATCGTTGCCCAGCAGCACCTGGGGCTCGGTGAAGACCTGCATGCCGCTGATGGTCGAGGTGATCACGGTAAACAGCATCACGGGGCGCAGCAGCGGGAGCGTGATGCGCGAGAAGATCTGTCGTGAACCTGCGCCATCGATGCGGGCTGCCTCATACAGGGTGGTGGGAATGCTCTGGATGCCGGCCAGAAAGATCAGCGTGTGATAGCCAAGCGTGCGCCACAGGATCATCGCGGCGATCGCGCACTTCATGCCCCATGGCTGGCTCAACCAGGCCACGCGTCCCAGTCCCAACGCGGTCAGCAACGCGTTGAGCAGGCCAAACTGATTGCTGAACAATGAGCCAAAGACGAGCGCGATGGCCACGATCGAGGTAATGTGGGGCAGAAAAAAAGCGATCTGGTACAAGCCCCTGGCCTTGACGAGCGGCGAGGCCAGCAAAAAGGCCAGCACCACCGAGACGCAGATCATGGGAATGGTCGCCAGCAGCCAGATCTCCAGCGTATTGATGATCGCCTGCCAGAAATAGCTATCCGTCAGCAGGTAGGCGAACTGATTCCAGCCCACGAAGCGCATCGGCCCGATACCATCCCATTTCTGGAAGGAGAGATAGAGGGAGAAGGCCAGCGGAAACAGGCCAAAGATGGCGAACAGCACAAAGAACGGTGCCACCGACAGGTACAGAGGCAAGCTACGACTCAGCTTGCTCTTCCAGCGCGAGGTGGACACGGGAATGGGCACCGGAGGCGACGCCATAACTGGTGGACGACTCATCACACTCATAAACAGGCACTCCCTTCTGCTCACAAGACTAATGAGAGAGCTCTCGCTGTATCTGCTGCTGGGCCACGCTCCAGGCCGTCTGCGCATTCATATTCTGCATCTCAATCAGGGTCAGCTCACGCTGCAGCACGTTTTGCACCACATCGGCATCGGGACTATTCGGCACCGGTTGAATGTTGGCCGCGACCTGGCTAAAGATCTTCGTAGTCACCTGTCCCCCGAAAAATGCTTCAGGGCGCTGCAGTTGAGGGCTATCCAGACTGGCCCGCGTGGAGGGATAGAGTCCGGTATCCAGATAGGCCGTGAGTTGATTGTGGGCCGACATCAACCAGCTGGCGATAGCAAAGGCCAGTTGTGGATGTGGTGAGGCCGCCGTCACGGCCAGGAATGAACCGCCAGCACTGCCGGGTCCACCGGGGGCCGGGACAACGCGCCACAGACCGGCCGTCTCAGGGCCGGCATCCTTCAGGCGATGCTTCATCCAGACCGCGCCCACGAAGGATGCAATCGAGCTAGTACTGATAGCGGCGCTCCAATCAGTCGAATATGAAGTCGCCTTCGCGCTCAGATCCAGCTGGTGAACCCTGGCCGCGTAATTCCACGCCCGCCTGACCTCCGCCCGATCGCCTATATAATGATTGGCCGCGTCAAAGTACTGCTGCCTGCTCTGACCCATGATCTGTGTGAAGACGTTGTTGATATTATCAAACATATGCACCCTGCCACCGGTAGCTTGCCGCATCCGCACACCCGCCTGGAGATAGTCATCCCATGTCTTCAGCCGCGCGGCCACAGCAACGGGATCGGACGGTAGGCCGGCCCGTTTGAAAAGATCGGCGCGATAGAACAGAGCGGTCGGTCCTGTATCCATCGGCAGCGCGATCACGCGTCCGCCGGGGGCGATCCCCTGCTGCCACTTCCAATCCAGGTACGCCTGACTGATCCGGCCCGCGCCCAACAAACGCAGGTCAGCGAATTGATCTGCATCGGGGAAATAGGTAGCGATATTGGCGTTAATGGCCACGATATCGGGTATATTCGCATGGCCGGCCAGAGACGTGCGCAGCTTCGCGTCATAGCCGCCGCCGATCTTCAGCACCTGAAAGCGTACATGAGGGAAGCGCCGCTCCACCTGGGCCAGCAGCCGATCATCGAGAGCCCGATTCCAGTACCAGAGCGTCATCGTAATCCTGCCATCGCTATTAGTACCAGATCCGGGCAAAAAAGCCGGACCCCGGCATGCAGTTAGCACAAAAAGGAGACATAAAATAAAGAAACCCTGCTTAAAACCCTTTGCCATACCAGCTTCCCCCTATCGGCACGCAGATGTCTATATATTGAGCCTGCTATTACAATACATATCGTCTTAAACAGAGCGGAAAAAAGCCAATATGGGTTAAAGGATGGTGGTCAGATTGCGCGATCGCGCAATCTGACCACCATCCTTTAACCCATATTAAAAAACCTGGACCATCGGATCGTTCCAATGACCAGGCGAGAGTCGCTTTATTTTACGAAGTACCTTGATTACTTACTCACCATACCAGGGAGCGGTGATGGTATGCTCTTTTTCCCTGGGTGTATAAGCAACTACGGCACTTGCCTTATCGTTCAATTTTACTACCCAGACGTTATCAGAAAGGGCCTTCAGCTTTTCAGCTTTTACAGCCGGGACACGTTCCGGTGAGGTGCCATAAAAATCACAAGCGGCTTGAATAACTTCTACGGGTGCTCCGAAAGATTGACGTTTCCAAAATCCGAACAGGTTCATGATGATTCCTTCTTTTTTCAAAAAGGGCACACCAAGTAACCACACTGCTGCAAGAACTACGTTGATCTATTACCTTGGCGAACCAGAATATTTTTTATAACCATATATTGATGCTTCCCCACTTCCTTGCCGGCTCATTCCGGCCCAATTCTACGTGGATAAAACGAGGGCATAGCTTCAAAACAAGCAGGATAGATCTTCCATATCATCTATCCCATATATTTGGACGAACTACCATCGTCTCTGGTCACTAAAAGACACATTTTTTTAGAATGGGTCTTACTTCTATCGCATTGGCGAATGTGAGCGCCCTCGCACAGGCGTCCGCTACGCGGACGCGCTGGTTTTGTGAGTGGGTGCAAACAGGGGCGCGGATGCGCCCCTGTTTGCACCCACCCACAAAAGACTTGTGTGCACCGTAGGGGCTTCAAGGCTTGTTATTAGGATGGGGGGATCAGGGGCGCGGATACGCCATGTTTGCATTCACTCACAAAAGACTTGTGTGCACCGTAGGTGTTTCAAGGCTTGTTGTCAGGATGGGGGATCAGGGGCACAAATGCGCCCCTGTTGCACCCACCCACAAAAGACTTGTGCGCACCGTAGGGGCTTCAAGGCTTGTTATTAGGATAGGGGATCAGGCGCGCGGATACGCCATGTTTGCATTCACTCACAAAAGACTTGTGTGCATCGTAGGGGCTTCAAGGCTTGTTGTCAGGATGGGGGATCAGGGGCACAAATGCGCCCCTGTTTGCATTCACTCACAAAAGACTTGTGTGCACCGTAGGTGTTTCAAGGCTTGTTGTTAAGGTGAGGGATCGGGGGCGCATCCGCGCCCCCGATCCCTCACCTTAACAACCTGGGGCGGCCGCTGCGCGGCCGCCCCAGGTCGTTGAGTCGCGCCAGCATACCAATTTTTCAACCAATTTTATAAAAGCGAGAAAAGAGTAGCTAGCAGCCATCAAAAGTTGTACAATAAGGGTACCACGAAAAAATTACATGCCCCTATGCAAGATTACATAGGTGCTTTTAAATATACGCACCAGCCGCCATCGGACAGGAAGGAAAGAAAGCGTACGTGGTACGGTTACATCCCTGTAGAGCGTTGTTATTCTTAAGGTATTCCGCATTGTAAGGGAGGTTTGGTAGTGAACACATCCGAACAAAAATCAACATCAACGCACAAAGTTACAGACAAGATTATTCAAATTCTGAAGAAGAACCCAAATATCAGTGATGCCGAGTTAGCCGAACAGGCCGGCCTCAAGTCCGAGGCGTCCGCCCGTGGGTGGAGAACAGTCGCCGAGGATACCATGCGAGGCTGGAAGTGGGGCTACTAGACAGCTCTAGGAACTTCTCAATACATATGAATGGTGTCTAAAATAAGTACATATCAGTTCTTCATTTTATGACGCTATGCTATAGAAGGCAGGTTCCCTCTTTGAGGGGCCTGCCTTCTGGTTTTTTGTGGAACACTTATGTTGGTGGGAGCTTGGGCGCCCCCGCACGGGCGGCCGCCTACGCGGCCGCGCTATTTTGGGGTTGATGGATCGGGGGCGCAGATGCGCCCCCGATCCATCAACAAATTGGAGGTTTGGTGCCTGTCCCCGCACGGATGCGCCCCGATCCATCAACGAATTGGTGGTTTGGTGCCTGTCCCCGCACGGATGCGCCCCGATCCATCAACAAATTGGAGGTTTGGTGCTTGGCCACTGTTGGCTTGCCCCCAATACATTCAAGCTAGTGACACTGGAGACGAGAATTGTAGGCGAGGATGCCAGGGCATCCTCAACCTGGGATTGCCCCAGCTTGAGGCTCACCGGGTGGTCAGTTCAGGGTTAGGGGGAGGAGGGTGATGGGGACACCCGGAAGGGTGAAGCAGAAGCAGCTACCCTGTCCCGGTATACCAGTACTTTCTACCCATATGCGCCCACCCATTGTTTCTACCAGGTGTTTGCAGATGAACAGGCCCAGGCCGGTACCACGGACCGAACCGGTCATATCACGCCTCAAGCGCATTACTTTCTGAAAAAGCATCGGCATATCGGCCGCCGGGACCCCCTCCCCCATGTCCTGTACCCGGATACAGATATCAGGGCAGGCAGATAGCCGGTTAGAGATCAAGGTAGCACTCACCGTTATCCTGGTATCGGCCGGAGAATATTTGATCGCATTCGATAGCAAGTTATGTAGTACGCGCTCCAATTGTTGTCGGCTGGCACGCGCGGCCAGGTCCTCAGGAATGTCCAGTTGTATCTCATGCTGCTGACTATCCAGCCGATTAATCATCCCTTGAACAATTTCGGCCAGTGGAACAATGGCTATATCAGTAGAAGATATGCTGATGTCCAGTTGCGTAGCTTCAAGGATATTATCGATCAGTGACTCTAGCTCGCCGCATCCATGGCACGCATGATCCAGAAAGTTGGCGGCACTATCAGCATCGAGCTGCACATAGTTTTCGCGCAAAAGCTCCAGGTAACCCTTGACTTCTGTAAGTGGGGTGCGCAACTCGTGGCTTACATTCAGCAAAAATTGATCTTTGAGATCGTTAAGATGCTGTTGGCGGGCAGCCACCAATGCCAGTTGCTGTTCCGCCAGCTCGGTTTTGTGGTGCGCGAGTTGGACTGCGTTGAAAGCAGTACGGATGCAGCTCACCACAAACGCTGCCGTAAAAAGCGATGTGACTTCAAGCAGCATGTTTAGTGGTAGTAGCCGGGGCCAGAACAGGGTCAGCATCCAGATCAGAAATAAGAACAGTGCACAGATAACGCCACCAACACAGAGATAAGGAAAAAGAAGCTGAAAGCGCCAGGCCAGAGACGCCACAGAAATAAGCAGTAAAGATATTACGATTTGATGAAATGGCACTAACAGGCCCGACATCAAAACAATCAGGCATAATAAAGAGCTCAAAGCACATAGACGCCACGCTACATCAAGGGGCAATCGTTTTAATCGCCGTAGTAATAAATACATTTTGAGCAATCCTTTGCTCCTTTCAGCAGGGAAAGAATAACCAGACAGAGCGAGTATTCAAAAAAACACGAGATGCAATATAATCCCATCCTGTTCACCCTATTTATTCTCATTATCTTTATAGCCTGATAAACGGAGAAAGTTGCAGAAAATCATTTCTCCATGTACTTATGGGCTACACATAATTTAGCAGATGGTATAACGTAGTGAGCAGGTGTGGATGCACCTGCTCACTACGTTATACCATCTGCTAAATTGTTATTTATCCGCGAGGCCGAACCACGTTCTGCGGATCACCGGCCAGAAAGGCCTGCACGTTTTCAATGGTGGTATCTAGAATGCGTAACAACGCCTCATTGGAGTTAAAGGCCATATGGGGGGTGATAATAACGTTAGGACGGCGCTGCAGCATATTATTTTGTACCAGCATGCGCAACTTCTCCTCAGCACCGCTCTCTCCCAGCAGTTCTTCCTCGCGCTGCAGAAATTCCTCGCCCTCAAAGGTATCCAGGCCTACGCCCGCCAGAATACCTGTATCCAGGGCCCAGGCGACCGCGTGGGTATCCACCAGCGTGCCACGGGCAGTATTGACCAGGTACGAGCCACGCTTCATCTTCGATAGAGTCTCACGATTAATCATGTGATACGTATTGGGCAAGCTCGGCGCATGCAAGGTCACCACGTCAGCCTCCCTCAGCAGTTCATCCAGTTGCACAAAATTAAAGCCCAGCACCTCGGCCAGCAGGCGATTGCGCTTACGCTGAACTTCGTCATAGACCAGCACACGCATCCCAAAACCGGTCGCGATACGGATTACGCGCAGTCCAATGGCGCCCGCACCGATTACACCAATCGTGCGCCCATAGAGATCAAAGCCTCGCAACCCCTCAAGGGTATAGTCGCCACGCTTGGTACGCGAATCGGCCAGGTGAACCTTACGTGAAATATTTAGCAGGAGGGCAAACGTATACTCGGCCACCGCGGTCTCGCCATAACCTGGCACATTACAAACCGTGATGCCACGCTCCTCGGTTGCATTCAAATCGATATGATCAAAACCCGTCGATCGCGTAGCAATGATCTTCAAACCGGGCATCGCATCGAGCTCGGTCGGACCAACTTTGGAATGGATAAAAGGCAGCAGAACCTCTACATCGCGCAGGTCCTCCTGAGGTACCTCGTCGAGCGTACCACCAATGGCGTGCAGATTTACCAGCGTCCCCAGTTTTTCAGTCAGATGCCTGACCTCGTCCTCTTTCGTTTCCGTAGCTAACGCATATACTTTTGTTTGAGCCATAGATACAACCAGCCTCCAAATATCTAAAAGGACAATCAAAATCAGTCCCCTTACAGACAGCTACTTACCAGGGGCCGCCTTGAAGCCACATGTTTCTGGCCCCAGATACATTCCTTTATAACACAAATATCATAGCGCGTACCTATGTGGGCGTCACGATTCCATCACACCTGGAATATAAGAGCTGTCTTACTCCCGTATGTGAGCCCCCCACACGCGCCTCCGCCAGCAGACGCGCTAGTTTTGTATGGTTGGTGCAACAGGGGCGCGGATGCGCCCCTGTTGCACCAACCATACAAAGGACTCCTGAGCACCGCAGGTGCGAAAACTCAAGCGTGCTCAGAGTGATGATCGTGAGAGTAAGGCCCATTCTACCAACACACCATAACAATGCGGACGCGCAGCGGATGCGCGTGCGAGGGGACTCACGCGCCTCAGAGTGACGGGAGTAACACCCATTCTATCAATGGGGGGCTCGTCAGGACATTGAGGAGAGCGCCAGCGGCAAAGAGCGAGAGCAGGCCGGATGACCGCATCTATGCATCGCTGCTATTGCCGCTGATTGTCAAACAGGTCAAGAGCTACATCTTGCTTAAAACCGGCTCAGGTTGAGAATCGCCCAGTAGCGTCTGTTCAGAGTAGACCCGGATACCCGAGCGCAGCAGGAGCGCGGCCGTGACGCCGACGCCATCTCTTTTGGTGCCTGAAAAGGTCCCATCATAAATTTCCCGGCTACCACAGGAAGGGCTCCCCTCCTTCAACACCACCTCGCCGATACCAGCCGCCTGTAATATATGTAAAGTTTTATACGCGGCTATAATGAAGGCGCCAGTTAGATCCTCGCCGCAATCGTTGTACACACGTGCCTTGCCATCCAGAACCGCATAGCCATCTCCGCCCACTATTTCGGCTGGCCGCCGTGGAGTAGCCAGCCCGGCCAGCCGTTCAGGACACAGGGTGATGGCATCACCCCGCTGCACCATATCTTTCAGCAGCGGAACCGTTTTCGCCTGACCATTATAACGACACTGCACGCCCGCCAGGCAGGCACTAACCATCTTCAGCGGCACCGGATTCTGTAAATGCTTTGTCATCGTCCCACCTCTTTCCTGCTAAGCAACAACAGCCGACCCATCAATACACGCATCATCTGCATTCCCCATGTAATTGTTCAGCATATTCACCATCAGGACCACGTCCGTTCAACATGTACTCGCGGAACAGCCCTACCAATATTTCATATCCCAAACCCGATAAACCAATATTGCGTCTTTCTACATATCAAACATCACTACTATGTAGAGAGTAATACGAAAGCAGCTATACATCAGGAGGCAATACGGGCCACTTATTATCATTTCATTAATATTACTCTAACATTTTTGCGGACTTTTTTATCTTTTACTACTCATTTATGAGTAGAATGTACTATTTAGGGGCCGATATAGGCCGGTTCACCATGTTCCACTTTCTCTAAACAAAAACACACTATATGGTTTCAAATATAAAACTGGGCTACAGTGGTCAATTCTTTATGTCAACCATGATAGTGTCAGATACATTTCTATATAGAACACTTATTCCACATTCTAATAGGGGATACGGAAGTTCAGCCAATAAGAGATACAATTTTCCGTATTTATGATTTCGCGAATAGAAAATAGTACTTCGTGGACAAATGGGTACCAAAAATTGAGGATATGAAAAACATCATATAAAGTCACCATTGAAAGCGATGAAACAGGATTTCACGCTGGAGTGGTTGAAGAATATCACCTCGCGGAAGCTTACATTGTGGCGAGGCAAGCAACATCAACAAGGGAGAACGTCATGAATCTAGAGCGCATTAAGTATCAGACATGTCCCTATGATCAAGAAGAAGGCATCTTACTCACTGACCTTGAAGAGGTGATACCCGAGACGGATGACGACGGCAACCTGCAGTACTACTGCCCATCCTGTTCCAATACATTCACCTACTGTGAATGTGATTCCCGAGATCGCCGCTATTAGAGCAGCTATCCATATCCACTATTATTGCCGGAAACAGCCTCGATGCGAGGGTTTCCGGCAAAATATTGTTCTCTGCTGCAAAACGGCCCCGGCAGAGGTAATAGCTAATCAGCGGCCGTACTGCCATCCGACCTGGAAGACTGCTGGCTACCTGATGGTTGAAGTGAGCGCAGATGCACTTTTTCCAGGGCATCCAGATAGCTAAGCACCATCATAGGGAGAAGATAGTGTTTGCGTACATGCTCGTGCGCATTGCGTCCCAACTGCTGCCAGCGATCACGGTCCCGCAGAAGTTCCAGCGTACGTTCAGCGCAGGACTGCGTATCATCCACGATATAGCCATTCTCGCCATCGACCAGTTGAATCCTCAGGCCAGTAGCCGATGTACCTATGACTGGCTGATTTTTCCACATCGCCTCCGTTGCCGTCAGGCCAAAGCCCTCGCGAGTTGAGCGCTGCAGAATCACACTGGAATAGCGCTGGAAGGCATTGACCTCATCATCGCCGATAACGGCAGGGTCGGATAACAGGTGAACATCTTTATCATCGCCCACATAGCGCTGCAGGTCATGCAGCACCTTGACCGCCCCCTTATCATCGGTCGCCTCCATCGCGCCCACAAAGGCGAGCTGGACCTCTGGCATCTGCTGTTTCACAGGACGATACACATCAACCGCCTGCCAGGGATCTTTCCAGCGATCGTAGCGCGCCACCTGAGTAATCAGTGGACGCCGAACATCGATACCGCATTTTTGTAAGAGCTGTAATCCACGGTTCTGATCCAGGGGAGCATTCTTGCGTCGGAATGGATCGATCCCGAGCGTCATCACGTGGGCCAGCTCTGGCCGGATCTCAGGAAAAACCGATGGCTCGCTATTAAAAACGCAGAGCTCATAGGCGTCCAAAAAGTCCTGTAGGTAGCTTTTCGCGTGTGGATTGGGTTGGGCGGTATCAACATGGCAGAACCAGATAGCTGGTCGTAGCCACGAATAGATCTGGGCCAGCGGAACCAGCTGGTAGTCGTGTACTACGTAGATATCGGCGTGATCGTCGTGTTCGGACAGCCTTGACTGACCGAGCCAATCTAAAAACCGCTCACGCTCCCCGGCTGAAATCTCTCCTGGCTCATTGCCCTGCAGCATATCCACCAGGTGGGAGGTAAAATGGCTGATGCTCTCATCCAGCTGAATAACTTTTCTGCTCTGGGTCAATTCAAACTCGTGCGCGATCGGGTCCAAACCTTCCAGGATCTCCGCCACGCCGCCACCCTTCGCAGTGGTATTGATATGCAGTATATGCAATCCACGCAGCTTTGATGCTTTCTCGTAAATAACATTCAGGATATCTTCACCAACTAAAGGTGTATATTGTTCCAGTTGTTTAGATTTTTTCATCGAACGGCACTCCAGGATAAAAAGACTTTTCATATGTGGTACGGAAGAGTAGAATAGTCAGATACTCAACCACAATGAGAAGGGACCGTTCGATGACAACCGCAAACTTTTTTGCCCCATTCAGACGCATCGTCTTACATTTTCCAGATAACCAGCCCTATGGCCTGCGCTCCATCGATGACAGCTTGCTCGAAACTCCCGAGCTTCAACAGGAGATCATCGCCATCTGCAACGAGCCATTACTCTATAACCGGCTCTTTCGCGAACGGCTGCAAGGGCAGCCATACAGCATAGAGAACGCCCGCTACTTCCTCAGCTGGGCCAGGGACGGCTGGCGCAACCATGGCTGGTTCGTCTTCCTCATCCTTGATCCCCTGGACCATGTCGCCGCCGCCATCGATATTAAATCCAACAATGCCGATGAAGCAGAGATAGGTTACTGGGCCAGCAGCAAGAGCCGTGGCATCATGACCAACGCGGTGATAGCGCTCTGCGAGAGCGCCAGGAGCGCCGGCTTTCGACGACTATACGCCATGGTGGCACCAGACAACGCTCAATCCATCGGAGTAGTTACGCGAGCAGGCTTCGCGGCGGCGGGCAACGCGGTAAGAGATGGCCATACCTATCTGCGCTTCAATAAAGATCTCACCAATTGAGACAATATCATTGCAGGTTATAGCAACTTTTCGTTACAATTAATATTGACTTCGGTGTTAGCACATGCTAATATCTTAGTAGATCCATCGGATATTAGCATGTGCTAACATTTTTCACAAAGTGGCCAACAGGCAACAGCAATAATAATCACTCGATATTCTGATAGATAGAAGAACGCTTTTACACATCGCTATACTTAAAAGTATAAGTTGACAGCGCTCGTTCGAGGGAGAAGAGAACGATGAAGCAATTACGTAGTGGACATACATGCGCCCTTTGCAATGCGCCATTAAAATGGTGGAATAGCCAGTCCTGTATGGATTGTGGCAAGGTTATCTGCAGCCGTCACGCCTGCTCAATCAAACGCAATCACAGTTCGGTGCTCCATTCCTATTGCGTACATTGCTCAAGCCATCACACCAATATAGCCATCAATGCACAAACGCAGAAGGAACTACTACACCTCTCATAGAATATGGATACAAGACAATCATAAAAAAGCACATGACCAGCTTATAGCTGCGCCTCCTGTGCTTTTTTGTCGTCAACTTGCTTCTCTATAGCTCTGAGCGGCAATGTGGCCTCTATGGTCGTGCCCTCACCCGGTGCCGAACGCACAGCGAACCGCCCACCAGCGTGCTCAACGCGCTCCAGCATACCCCGTAACCCATAATGCCCCTCCGCACTCAGGCAGACGAGGTGACCATCCTCATGATATGTGTAGTAAGCGCCCGGCAGGCCAATCCCATCATCCCGAATCAGCAGCGTCAGTTGATCGGCTCGCTGACCGATACGCAGATCGACGTGGGTAGCATGGGCATGCTTCTCAATATTTGTCAGTGCCTCCTGGCTCACCTTCCACAATACCTCTTCCAGCGGCGCGGACAAACTGGTCATATCTACTTGCAAGGTGTAAGTAACGTGCAGACCGGCACGCCGCCTCAATTCGCTCACTGAACGCTCAAGGGCCTGCTGAAAGCGTTCGCGCTCCAACACCGGTGAGCGCAGATCAGCAATACTGGCGCGCAGGCCCGCCATACTCTCACGCGCAATAGCTTTGGTAGATTCCAACTCCTGATCACAGCGCTCAGGATCACGCGCACGCAGGCGCTGCGCCGCCTCCAGCTTAACAGAGATTAACACCAGCGCGTGGCCCAGCGTATCATGCATCTCGCGCGCCAACCTCGTTCGCTCACGCAAAACCGCCAGTTCTTGCTCCTGCACCACCGATTGTTCCAGGCGCCGGTTGGCCTCCTCTAGCCGGGTATTGGCATGTTGAAGCTCTTGAAAGAGTCTTTCACGGGTAAAACGTTCCGCGATCAGTTTCTGGAACAACATACTCATACAGGTAAGACTATAAATAGCCAGTGTCTGACTGATGATATTGAAAAAACCGACCGCATTTACAGGCCATGTCAATAATCCTTGAAACGCAAAGATGGTAAGGGCAATCAGGCTCACCATCAAGAGCAAGCGGCGAGAACTAAACAGGCCAAAGCACAGGCCAAAGACCATATAGAAATTCCAGACAAAATTGTGATCAATTAAGACGAGCAGAAAGACCGACAGATACATGCCACTCCACATAGACAGGGCATAGCGTAAGGATGGGGGCCAACTCTGCTGGCGTCGGCTATTGAACAGCGTGTGAATCGCGTACAGAAGAAATGCAACAATCGAAAGTCCAACGCAGGCCACTCCCCGCCAATCGTGCCAATAAACGGGCTCACCTATCAGTACAATCGAAGTTATGGTGGATAGATAGAAAAAACAGAGAACAGCAAAGCCCAGCATTGTCCGGTTAAAAGAACGATAAAATACAATATCACCTGTCTCTATTTCGGAGCTCATTGTGCTTTTTCCTCCCTCAACTGTGCACGTTCCTGATCGCGTGCAGCATCAAAGCATCAGAACAGTTTACGCTCACGTGCCAGGTAAGCGGCCTGGGTACGATTTTCGGTCTGCAGCTTGCTCAGAATATTGGAAACATGATTTTTGACCGTGCCCTCGGCCAATCCCAGTTGTTCAGCAATCTTGCGATTACTGGCGCCTTCGGCCAGCAATTTCAGGATCTCGGTTTCACGGGTACTCAGATCTTCTTCCGGAAAGGTACGCGAGGATTGCGGCCTGGTAGAAAGACCACGTCCTTTACGTCCAAATTCGATCAGCAGTTTGTTGGCGAGCCTGGGCTGGATAAAGGGTTCACCAGCGTGTACCTTACGAATGGTAGCCATCAAATCAGAAGCCGGTACATCTTTGAGCAGATAACCCATAGCGCCGGCTTTGATAGCATCAAATACATAATCCTCATAGTCAAAAGTCGTCAGGATAATGATATGGGCCTGTGGATGGCTGGCGATCAGCGCGGTAGTAGCCTGCACGCCATTCATGCGTGGCATCTCTACATCCATCAACACAATATCCGGGGTCATATTTCTAGCACGTAAAGCCTGGTAGGATGCGACCGCCTCTTCCCCATCGGCCGTCTCACCAATCACCTTCATGCCCGGCTCCAGTTCAAGGATCGTGCACAGGCCATGGCGCATCAGGGTCTGGTCTTCACAGATCAGGATGGTAATATCGTTGGTCATAATGCGTATCTTTCGTGCACACTGGCTCTGTTATGCTCATCCATTATTAATGAAGAAGATGATACTGTCGAACCGCCAGTTCATCTTCCCCTATGACTTTTAAAGAGATCAGGCCACAACCGTTTTGGGTTGAAAGCTAAACAGGCGCAAGGCGATCACAAAGCAGATGCCGCCGTAGATCAGCAGTCCCAGGATATCGGGAAGTACTCCAGAAAGGCCCTTGCCGAAGAGCATGCTGCCGTTCAGGCCCTCCATAGCCCAGGCGGTGATACCGACTTTGGCCAGTTGCTGCATCCAGGTTGGCTCGGTATAGAGGGGCCACCAGGCACCACCAATGGCCGATGTGATAAGCGTCACCAGGCTAACCACGGGATTGATCTGGCGCCGCGATTTAATCACCGACACCAGCAGGATGCCCAGGCCCGTTGCCGCGAAGCTGGTGGCGATCAAGAGCAAGATGATAGTTGGCCAGGAAGGGATATGCATTTTGAAGGCAAAGTAACCGATCGCGAACAGAATGGTGAGCTGAGCCAGGGTCAGCAGAAATTGCGCCAGCATCTTCCCACCCAGCAGTGCGTATTTCTGGATCGGCGCGATCAGCAGCCGGCGAAAGGTCCCGTCCTCCTGCTCCTGCAAGATTGTGGCGGCCACCGCGTTCAAACCAAAGAGAGAAAAGAAGATGGCGTAGCCGGGCACTACCTGGTCAAACGCGCTCGCTTTCGTGGCATGTCCCACCGTCTGGGACACAATGGCCTGGTCGCTGGTCTGGCTGGCTTTAACGACCGCTCCGCTAATGGCGGCGTCATTGATAGTCCTGGGCGCGCACGTATTTCCCGGCAGGCCACACACCTGGTGCACCTGGCGCGCCGAGACACTGGCGATGCGCTGCTCCTGCACAACGTTATTGATGATATTGCGCACGATAGTAACGGAGGTACCAGTCGCATTAGGCAGGGTATAAAATTGGATCAGATTCTTTGTTGTGCTGGCGGACTGACCAGCGTCCAGTATAGCCTGGCTGGCACCAGCGGGGATAACGATCCCGACATCCGCCGCATCATTGGAGGCATCGACCCTGTCAGTCACCTGAGCGGTATCGGAATACTGGCTGACAGTAATCAAAAGATCCTTCGTATCTACCTTGAGCGAACGGGTGATAGTATTACCGATACCTGCATCGTGATTGCTTAAGGCCACCTTGATCTTGATCTGGGAGGAGCCATCACCATAAAGATTGCCCAGAGCAAAGCCAACCACGGTAATCAATGCTAGCGGAACCACTAGCAGCAATATAAGCGCATTCCTATCTTTAATAACCTGCAACAGATCCTTTTTCGCAATATACCAGAGCGTTTTCATATTTTTTCACCTTTAATCGCGCAACGTTTTTCCGGTCAATTGAATAAACAGCTCCTGCAGGCCGTGGGGACGCTGCACCTGCTGCCGCTGATCGCGCAGCGCCAATAACTGTTCAAGCGTACCCAGAGCGATAATCTGGCCCTCATCCATAATAGCGATGCGATCGCAGAGGCGCTCGGCCTCTTCCATATAGTGCGTGGTGTAGAGGAGGGTGGTCCCCTGATCGCGTATCTGCTCGATAGTAGAGAAGATGTGCTCGCGGGACTGCGGATCGACGCCGACCGTTGGCTCATCCATCATCAGAAAATCGGGATTATTGATCAGGCCAACGGCTATATTGATACGGCGCTGCATGCCACCTGAAAAAGTCTCGATAGCATCTTTGCGGCGCTCGTAGAGTCCTACTAAATGCAATAATTGTTCGGCACGCTGTCGGCATTCTTTTTTCGATAGACCATAGATCTTGCCAAAGAACTCCAGATTTTCCAGTGAATTTAGATCTTTATAAAGGGCGATCTCCTGCGGCACCACTCCGATGATGCGCTTCACCTCGCGCATATGGCTGGCCAACGAGCGTCCATTCACACTCACATCGCCAGACGCAGGCTGCAGGTATCCACACATCATGTTGATGGTCGTACTTTTGCCCGCTCCATTAGGGCCCAGCAGGCCAAAGATTTCTCCTTTGCCGATGGTGAACGAGACGTCTTTCACCGCCTCGTGTTTGCCGAAGGTCTTGACCAGGTGCCGTACCTCAATGGCAACCGCTCGTCCATCATCCGGCAGGTGGATCGCTCCTCCTTGATTTTTATTGATAGTAGTCGATAAAGAAGATTTTATTGATTCTTGCATAAATGCTCCTCATAGACGATTGTATGCCGCTCTTTCAAGCTCATGCAAAGTATAACGCTCGTATATAGAAGAAATAAAGTCCAAAAAGGTATATAGCACCATGACGAAAGTCATGGTGCCTGAAGGCATGGCCCGCGCCTGCGGCGCGGGCGTTATTTATAAGGTGTGGTGGGGGCGCCGAGGCGCCCCACCACACCTTATAAATAATTGGGGGGCGCTATCTCTTCTTCATTGGGGAGGCGCTGGCTCTTCTCCATGGGGGGCACTGGCTCTTCTTCATGGGGGGCGCTAGCACTGTATGAATGGGAGAGGTATGCGGGGCAGCGCGAATGCGCTGCCCCGCATACCTCTCCCATTCATACAGTGCCAGTAACTTTGGGATATGGGGGGGCGTGATATCCCTGTGATATAGGGGTGAACTGCAGTGATAGCTCTGTGAGGGAGTGGGGCTATGATAGAAGAAACAACGGCGGGTGCATAGAAGCGCGGAATGAGAGATAGACCTGTAGAATTATCACCGGCATTGATCCTGGCTGCCGTGAACAGGAATAACGTTCTACGGTTTCTCGCTACCGCCGTTGCCTATATGTGCAGATGATCCATATATTTTACTGATGTGGTTTATATAAAAAAAGGGAGCTGGGCTACATGCAAAATATGACACCACAGAACAATTATCCGGCGGGCAACGTACCGCTGTTTGACCTGGCACATAGCGCAGCCTTTAAGGCGGATATGGTCTACCAGCATCTGCAGAGACGTTTCGGGTCGCGCGTACACAGAGATGAACCGCTCGCGCCGCATAGCGCCTTTGGAGTCGGGGGAACGGCCGACATCTGGATTGCGCTAGAGTCGCGCGACGAACTGATCGGGCTGGTTAGCCTGTGCGCGGAAGAGCACTGGCCCCTGCTGCTCATTGGTAATGGTTCCAATATTATTTTTACCGATACCGGCGTGCGTGGTATTGTGGTAAGGATGACGGATCATGAATATCAGATCAATAAAGAGCCTGACGGCAAGGTCATTTTAAATGTAAGCGCGGGATCAAGCTGGCCGCGCATCGCCAATGAACTGGCTCCACTTGGTTGGGGAGGCGTAGAGTTCGGGATCGGCATTCCAGGTACATTAGGTGGGGGCATCGTCAGCAACGCGGGCGCCCACAACCACGATCTGAGCGAAGTATTGGAATCGATTGATGTCCTGGATGCCCGTGGTTGTAACCTCGAAGGGGACGCGCTCTCTCTCCCCATCAAGCGCCATTACACCAGGGACGAACTGGATCTTAGCTATCGCTATAGCCGCTTCCGTGCCGGACATGAAAGCGTATTTGATGAGCAGGGCAATATCCTGCCGGTTCCACACCGTCTGATCGAGCCAGCGGAAATAGTAATGGCGCTGGGCATCCGACTCCACCACGAGGAGCCACAGCTGCTGCAGGAGAAAATCAGGCAATATCAGCAAGAACGCAAAGAACACGAGCCGCCACACAATCATACCGGCTCCATCTTCAAAGATCCTCTTGGCCAGCCGGCCAGCCAGCTGATAGAGCAGGTGGGCATGAAGGGACTTCGCATGGGTCCAGTCCAGGTCTCGGATCGCAACGCCAACTATATCGTCAATAATGGCGGAGCCACTACCAGCGATGTACTTAATATAATCAAAGAGATGCACCGCCGCGTCCAGGAGAAATTCAACGTCAATCTGGAGCTCAACGTAGAGTTGCATGGGCAATAAATAAGAAGCGCAAGAAAAAGAGCCAGCTATGCCGATGTTGTGTGGTATCACCGTGGGTGACATCACACAACATCGGCATGATCCCCTGCTTATATGTGGCCAGGTCTAATCTGCAATGTGTACAGAAAATGGAATCGCGCTTTCCCCTCTCTATTGTAAGGGCACAAACCCGCTTTTTCCCTCGCAGTAGAAAACAAAAAGCTTGATCGAGTACCTCATGACTTCATTGTCATAAGGACATCGACCAAGCCTCCAATCGCCGGATGCAAGCTATGTAGCTTGGAGGGCACACAATTCGCGTCCAGGACGGTCGAGATAAAACAAGATGAGTACCGTATTAGACTCACGGAGAAAGCTTCCAGTGGCTAAATCTCTTGTTCCACCTTAAGCGATTATAGCCCATGTCAATCACGGCACCCTCACACTTCAGCTTAAGCGCATCACAATACGATCACAACGGCATGCATAGGTTGTCATTACCTGTTAAAATAGGAATGATAGTTGAGTAAGAATGGTCGCGCCCCTGGACTGCATGCAAGGATAAGATGATGAGCCAGCATAACCCATCTCAAGGATCCCAGATACACCGTCATTTACCCACTCAGATGAATACAACCATCGGCCGTGACGCTGATATGCTCCAGGCATCTTCATTATTACGCGAAGAGCACACACGTCTGCTGACCCTGACCGGTCCCGGCGGCGTTGGTAAGACGCGTCTGGCCCTGGAGATTGCCCATCAGATGCGTATGTTCTTCGCTGGAGAGATCTTTTTTGTGCAACTGGCCCCCTTACGCGATCACACGTTTGTGCTACCCACCATCGCGCGATCCATCGGCATGGAAGAGACAGGCCGATACTCTATCAGCGACGAGCTCCAGGCATACCTGCACAACAAGCACATGCTGCTGATACTGGACAACTTTGAACATGTTATGGCGGCCAACGTTGCCATCGCCGATCTGCTGACGGCTGCTCCCCGGCTCACAATTCTGACAACCAGCCGTGAAGCCCTGCACATCTATGGCGAGCATGAATACGAGGTCCTACCATTGGCGTTGCCGCCGGCCAATCACCAGCAGAAGATAGGACTGGACGAGCCATCAGACGCCATGCAGCTATTTGTAGAGCGTGCACAAGCCATCAAACCCGGCTTCACCCTCAAACAGGACAACATCCAAACCATCGCGGAGATCTGTATTCAGCTGGATGGGCTGCCACTGGCTATCGAACTGGCCGCCGCCCGCTGCAAGCTATTGAATCCCCAGGAACTGCTTGAACGTCTGCATAGCCGCCTGCGCACATTAGTTGGTGGCGCACGCAACCTCTTGCCGCGCCAGCAGACCCTGCGCGCCACGCTTGACTGGAGTTATAACCTGCTAAATGAAGAGGAGAAATACTTTTTTCGGCAGCTCGGTATCCTGACGGGCAACTGGACGCTGGAGGCTGCAACGGCCATCGCCCAACCAGAAGCGGTGTTTGAAGAGGACACGCTAAATTTGCTCGCCTCGCTGGTCGACAAAAGCCTGGTGCGCGTCGCCGATGATACGGGTTCAGAGACCCGCTTCAACCTGCTCGAAACGATTCGTGAGTACGCGCTTGACTGTCTGAAACAGAACCAGGAGCTGATCAAGGCCCAGAGGCGCCACGCGCTCTTCTTCACAGCGCTCGTCGAGCGCTGCGAGCCACATCTTTATGGCAATGAACAGTCACTATGGCTGGCCCGACTCGATCTTGAGGCGGCCAACATCTGGCTGGCGCTGCGCCGGGTCATCGATCAGCTTGAAGTCGATATCGCGCAGCGGCTGGCCGGCAATCTCGGTCGCTTTCTGCAATTGCGCGGCTCCTTAAATGAGGGTCACAACTGGCTGGAAGAGGTTATCGCCATATCCGCCAGCGCGCAGCCCAACCACTTTCTGGCCCGCGTCTACTATAGCGCGGGCACCATGGCCCATCTGCACGGGAATCTGGCCCTGGCGCGCAGCCGACTAGAGGAGTGCAACCGCATAACCACCCTGACCGATGATACACGCACCCGCGCCCTGGCGCAGGGGGCGCTGGCCCTGCTCGATCTGCACCGGGGTCACTACGAGCAGGCGCGCCAGCTGGCGGAAGACAGCCTGGAGACGCTACGCGACTCATCCGACATCTGGTGTCGCGGCATGCTCTATAGCATCTGCGGCAATATCGCCAGCCAGCAAAGCGATTTCACAGCCGCCCAGGTGCGCTACGCCATGAGCCTGCGCCTCTTACGCCAGGTGGGAGATATCCGCAGCCAGGCCGATGTGCTGATCAACGTAGGCGACGTCATGAGTCAGCGCAGCAAATTGATTAGCGCCGTCTTCCTCTATCAGAAAGGTTTGCCGCTCTATCAGCAGCTCAATGATCGCTGGGGACAGGTGGTCTGCCTGAGCAGTATTGGAAACGCGCTCCGCCTGCGTGGTGATTACGAGGGGGCACAGCAGGCACTGGATGCCTGTATGGAACTGGCGACGGCTCTAGGCACCAGGCGCGAACGAGCCAATGTTCTGCTGGGACTGGGCAAGCTAGACATCAGCACCGGCTCTCTCGCGCGAGCCAGCCAGCGACTCAAAGAAAGTCTGCACATCACCCGTGAGATAAACTATCCCTCCGGCGTCGTAGCCGTCCTGAGCAGTCTCGGTGACCTGGCGCGCATGAACGGGCGCGATGATGACGCCCGCGCCTATTACGAGGAGAGCCTGAGTATGATGGCCGGCATGGGCAATCAGGTCTCTAAAATCTCCATCTTCTACGGACTGGGATGCGTAGCGCTGGCAAAGCAAGACTACGAGCAGGCGGGCATCGAGATTCGCAAGGCGCTCCACCACGCTTTTCTGCACGGAGACATGCTCGGCATGGCCATCGCCTTAGAAGGATTCGCCCAGGTATGCCAGCAGGTAGACCTGCCTGAACGCGCCGTCCAATTTCTGGGCACCGCCTCTATCCTACGCGAAGGGGTGTCCGCCCCCATCGAAAAGGTGCACCAGGCCAGCTATGCGGAGCAGATAGTTAGCTATAAGAAAAACATCGGCGAAAAAGCCTTCAGCGAAAACTGGAGCGTTGGCCGCAACATGAGCCTGCCCCAGACCCTGGGCATGATCGCCAACATCCACCTGCACAAAAAGCGCGAAGCAGTCGCGGAAAAATCCCACCTGGACTACCCTGCGGGACTAACGACACGCGAAGTAGATGTCCTGCGGCTCCTGGCCGAGGGACTCACCGACGTACTGATCGCGCAGAAGCTGGTCCTGAGCCCGCGTACCGTCAACACCCATCTACGCTCCATCTACGCCAAGCTCGGCGTCACCTCACGCACGGCCGCCAGCCGCTTCGCCTTCGAACACAAGCTTGTTTAGGGATGCGAGTTAATGGTGGGAAACCAATGTTTGTAAGATAAGCAGGCAGGCCATACCGCTAGCGATGGTGAGCAGAACGTTTTTGGTGCGCCAGGCGATCAGGATGGCGAGGATGCCCGCGATGAGGCGAGCATTGCTCAGCGATATGTCCAGTGAGCCGCCCGGGAAGAAGAGCGCGGGCGCGATAAGCGCTGACAGAACCGCGATGGGCACAAAGCGCAGGGCCTGCTGAACGATGGGGGCGACCTGCATCTTCCCCATAAATACGATAAATGACAGGCGAGTACCCAGGGTTAACAATCCGATAGTAATGATAGTGATCCAGAGCCATTGCTGCGACATATCCAGTTCCTTGCTTGTTTGCTTGCTATAGCGATGTTCTTCCCTTCAACTCCATGATGAGGCCAACCGCGATGCCAACCAGGGCGGCGACCGCGATCCCCAGTTTCAAGGGTAAGGCGATAACGAGCAGCGCGGTCAGCGCGGCGGCCAGCGCGGAAGCTGTGCTCACGCGGTCCTTAAGCGCGGGCACAACCAGAGCGATAAACGTCAATGTAGAGGTAAAATCAAGCGACCAGCTGGCGGGGATGTGTCCACCCAGGAAAATGCCAGCGGCCGTGCTCAGTTGCCACGTTGTCCACAGAGCCAGGCCTGCCCCCAGGAAATAAAAGTGCTTCCGCCCATCCTCGCCCGGCTTCTGATAATGCAAGATGGTCACCGCGTACGCCTCATCGGTCAGCAGGTATGCCAGCAGCCATTTCCAGAGCACGTGAAGCCTGCGCGTATAGGGAGAGACCGACGCGCTATAGAGCACATGGCGGATATTGACGATAAAGGCGGTCAGGATCACGACAAGCGCGGGCACGCCGGCCGCGATGAGTTGAGCGATCACAAATTGCGCCGAGCCCGCGAAGACGATGCACGACATAGCCTGCGCGATGCTCGCCGGGATGCCCGCGCTGATCGCCGACACTCCATAAATCATCCCAAAGGGGACCACGCCGAGTAAGATTGGCAGTTCGTCCCTGACCCCATGTAAGAATTCAAAATGTGATGCTTTCATGGGGCCATTATAGAAGACAAAAACGGCATCCGTCTTGTCTGATATTGCTATTTTTTAAATGGGTCTGGCTTCCGTCATCTTGGGGGCACCTGCGCGCCCCCGCACTCGCGTCCGCTACGCGGCCGCGCTAGTTTTATATGAGTGCATGGGATACGCGAATGCGCATCCCATGCACTCATATAAAACTGACTTCTGAGAATGTGTTTTACAGCACAGGTTATGGATGGAAGATTGAGCCGTAGAGCCCGGGCGGCACGCCAACGATGCGCTTAAAGTGTCTGGTAAAGTGGCTCTGGTCCGCGAAACCCACAGTGATAGCGATATCTACGCAAGACATCCCCATACCCAGAAGGGCCTTCGCGTGCCTGATGCGTGTCTGTATCTGGTAAGCGTGAGGAGGCAAGCCGACCTGGTCTCGAAATGAGCGCAGCAGGTGAAATGGACTGAGACTGGCAATCGCCGCCAGCTGGTCGAGCGAGATATTCTCGGCGTAGTTTTCTTCAAGATAGGAACGAACGCGCTGGATGCCCATATGCTCTTTGGTGAACAGGCGCGGGCGCGGATGATCATCAGCGTAGCGCAAAATCAAGCGCGCGAGCGTCCACAACATCCGCGATTCCCGCTCAAGGGTCGACGCATGTTCTTCCAGTGCTCGATGGGTAAGGGAGATTTCGGCTCCCAGGTCAGGATCATGCACCACCGGTTCAGTGAAGAAGGGGATATCGCGTGTCCGGCCGGTAAGATCAGAGACCGCCTGTTGTAAGAGCCCGGTTGATGGATAGAGCATCCTGTAGGTCCAGCCATGCTCGGCCGCCGCCGAACCGGTATGTACTTCACCAGGATTGATAAACACAATGCTCCCGACTGGCGCGACATGCTGACGTCTCCGATACGCGAACTGCTCCGCGCCCTGCTCAATGACTCCAATCGCATAACCCTCATGGGTATGGGGAGCAAACGAATGCCTGACATAGGTCGCATGAAGCAGTTCTAGATTGCTCAAGGTAGCATCCTGCCAGAATTTCACGTACTCATGCTCACGGGGCATGGGTTTCTCCTTCCATCACATAGCTGGAATTGGATCGATGATATTCAATCATAGAATATGCGGCCCACGCGAAAAATGCAATGGTGGTAATCCATCGCATCTACGTTATTTTGCCTATCTCTTATGGTAAGGTATCTTAGCATTCAGGTACTCCCAAAACTACGTCATATGAGTCATATGCGAGCCTTCTTTTTTCGGTACAGTAGGGGCAGAAGAAAAAAGTGAAGAGAGCCATGAAGGAGGCAGCATATGGCAGTGGTGTCATATCCAACCGGAAAAATTGTGCAGGTACTGGGCGCGGTCGTCGACATCGAATTTGAGGCCGCCGAGATGCCAAAGATCTATGATGAGCTGCGGTTAAAGCAGCCAGACATCGAGCAAGCGCTGGCGTTTGAGGTCGAACAGCATCTAGGTAACAACTGGGTGCGCTGTATCGCGCTAGGAGCGACGGATGGCTTGCAGCGCGGAGCCGAAGTCATCAGCCTGGGACATCCCATCTCGGTGCCGGTAGGACCACAGACCCAGGGGCGCATCTTCAATGTGCTAGGACAGACCGTCGATAACGGCGAGCCGATCACCGATGCGCCGCGCTGGCCCATTCACCGCGAGGCACCCATTCTGGAGGACCAGACCATCAAAGCAGAGGTCCTTGAAACCGGCATCAAAATTATCGACCTGATCTGTCCCTTCGTCAAAGGCGGCAAGATCGGTGCCTTCGGTGGTGCCGGCGTCGGCAAAACTGTAATCATCCAGGAGCTCATCAACAACATCGGAAAACAGCACCAGGGCAACAGCGTCTTTGTCGGCGTAGGCGAACGCACGCGTGAGGGCAACGAGCTCTATCATGAAATGATCGAACGCGGCGTCATCGATCGTGTATCGATGGTCTATGGGCAGATGAACGAACCGCCGGGATCACGTCTGCGCGTCGCCCTGACAGGTCTAACCATGGCCGAATACTTCCGCGACGCAGAACATAAAGACGTACTGCTCTTCATCGACAACATCTTCCGCTTCTCGCAGGCCGGCGCCGAAGTCTCAGCGCTGCTTGGTCGCATGCCATCAGCGGTAGGCTATCAACCCAACCTGGCGGAAGAGATGGGGGATCTACAGGAGCGCATCACAAGTACTGCCAACGGTTCGATCACCTCGCTGCAGGCCGTCTTTGTGCCAGCGGACGACTACACCGATCCCGCCCCGGCCACAACCTTCGCCCACCTGGACGCCAACGTCTCGCTGGAACGCTCCCTGTTTGAGCAAGGGCTCTATCCAGCTATAGATCCCCTGGCATCGACCAGCCGCATCCTGGATCCAGGTGTGGTGGGCGAAGAACACTATAACACCGCACGCGACGTACAGCGCTTACTGCAACGCTATCGTGAACTGCAGGACATCATCAACATCATGGGAGTCGAAGAGCTCTCGGATGAAGACAAGCTCACGGTCACGCGCGCCCGCAAGATGCAACGTTTCCTGACGCAGCCGCTCAGCGTCGCCCAGATCTTCACCAACCTGGAAGGGCGCTACGTCACGATCCCCGAGACGCTACGTGGGGCCAGAGCGATCATAGCTGGTGAATACGACGATATACCAGAGGGCATGTTCTACATGGTCGGAGGTATTGACGAGGTCGTAGAACGCTGGAATGAGCAGCGGTAAGCTGGCAAACGGCCAGAGCGCCACGCGGGATCACGATCCTCGCTGGCGCTTTAGCCAGGCGGCCGCGAAATCGATCGCGGGCCGCTGCTGGAAGAGGCGGCAGGACGCCTGCCCGACACTGCCACGCAACACCTGCTGAGTCTGCTCAAACTCGTGACCGATGGCAGGAAAGATGTCGGCATCCAGCTCAATATCTTTAAAGCGCTTCCATACGCGCTGACCATTTTCAATGATCGGAGCCCCCAGCGTCACCTCTTGCGCGCCTGGAACGCGATACTCAGCCAGGTGGAAAGTCGTATTGCTATCGTAGCCAACCCCGAGCAACAATGCCCAGCCATTCAGCTCATACATGCGCGCCAGGGGCGAGCGCTCGCCCAGGCCATACTCCAGTCCATGATCAGCGAGAATCTGATCAGCATGGTGGCCCCAGGCCGCGAACGAAACCTGCGGATGATTGCTGCGCAGCACACCGGGATAGGTCCGAAACGCCTCCACGACAACGCCCATCTTATAGGATGGCGTCACCTCGGGCCGAAAGGCCGGCATCGCCTCATAGATAATATCCCACCAGGGCTGCGGCACCGGAGGCTTCTGCCAGCTGGCCGGATCAGAATAATTGCCGGTCTGCGTCGGCATCACCAGGGTACCCGCATCCGTAACGACATCCATCAAAGCCTCCACCAGCGCCACCGCCCCCCCGCAGACCCAGCCCAGCGAGCTCAACGACGAATGCACCAGCACCCTCATCCCCGGTCTCAATCCCAGTTCCCGTAGATCGTGGGCCAGGCTCTCACGCGTACACAGCCTGGCGGTCTCCCTCACAACCTTTTCCTCAGACATAAATCCATTATCCCCTTTCTATTCGCAACCTGAACAGACTACCATCCATCGCACATAAAAGCAACAGTCTTATGTTAGTTGGTGTGGCAGGAGCGCATTCGCGCTCCTGCCACACCAACTAACATAATTTGACAAATTATGTTAACGCATGGAGTGCGCATTTGCGCACTCCATGCGTTAACATAAAAAATCGCTGCGGCCGCGTAGCGGACGCCCGTGCGGGGGCGATCACGCCCCGGTAAAAAGTGTGTCTGACACGCTCTAACCCTTGACAATTGAGAAGCCGATTATTATAGTAGTAGTTGGAGCTACTACTAAAGAGAGAGAAGGAGAGAGTTGTGACGATGTCGACCGTTGAGGAGATGAAGCACCTCGGATTTACCGGCGCGGAAGCACAGATCTATATCTTCTTGCTCCAGCATCCGCTCTCGACAGGTTATGAGATCAGCAAGGGGACTGGATTGCCCAGAGCCAATACCTACCAGGCCCTTGAAACTCTGACCGCCAAGGAACGTGTTATAGCTGTGAGCGCGGACCCCGTGCGCTACGCGCCCGTCCCACCGGCAAGGCTGCTGAAGCGCATTGAAGAGGAGACCACCCAACGCTGCCAGAGTCTGGAACAGCAGTTGACCGCGCTGGAACGGCCAGATAACGTCGGGCACTTCTGGGAGCTCAACGAGTACAGTCGTATTGAGGCGCGACTGCGCGAGTTGATCGCGTCTGCCCGGCAGCGGATCGCGGCCAGTCTATGGGCCGAGGACCTCGACCGTCTGACCGATGTCTTACAGCAGGCGCGCGACCGGGGCTGTACGATTATTCTTAACTTATTTGGCGAAGCCAGCGCCGATTACGCCATGATCTATCAGCACGAGGGCCCCGAAAAAGTGGTGGGGGGCCATGTCATCGCGCTGGCAATCGACTTTGAAGAGGCCCTGGTCGCTTCGCTAGATGCCCCGGCCAGCGGCGTCGTCACCCAGAACCGCACCATGGTTCGTGTGGTGGAAAAGTTCATTCGCGACGAGGCCTATCTGGCCGCCATCTACGAGCGGCTCTCGCCAGAGCTAGAGGCTACCTTTGGTCCGCACATGGTCAATCTGCGCCGCAGCTTGCTGCCCGCGCAGGACGCCGAGCACCTCGTCGCCATTACAACCATGGGATCGCAACCAATCAACCTACCGTCAAATTTACATACATCAACGCGAGATGCATCGCATCTTGGAGAGGAGTAGCCGTCATGGCTGGAACAGTAACCGTAGTTGTAGGCACACAATGGGGTGATGAGGGAAAGGGGAAGCTTGTAGACCTTCTGAGCAACGAGGCCGACCTGTGCATGCGTTTCCAGGGTGGTGGTAACGCAGGCCATACCGTCGTCAATAACTATGGTGAATTCAAGCTCCACCTGGTACCCTGCGGTATTTTTAATACCAGTTGTATCTGCGTCATGGGGACAGGAACCGCCATCGATCCACAGGATCTTATCACAGAGATGGAAGCCATCGCCAGCAAAGGCGTTTCCGTCGATCAGCTGCTGGTCTCAGATCGAGCGCATGTCGTTATGCCCTATCATAAGCTACTCGACAAAGTAGAGGACGAGGCCAGGGGCGCGTATCGCGTCGAGACAACCGGACGTGGCATCGGGCCCGCCTACACCGATAAAGTCGGGCGCATTGGCATCCGCTTCCATGATCTGCTCCACGAAGAGATTCTCCGCGTCAAGCTAAGCGCCGTCGTCAAAAAGCATAACGCCATCCTCACGCACGTCTACGGGCAGCAACCATTTGATGTCGAGGAACTGATCGCGTCCGCGCTCTCCTGGGGAAAGCAACTCAAGCCGCGCATCGTCGACACGATGCCAATCGTACGCAAAGCGCTGCAGGAAGGCAAGAATATTTTACTTGAAGGCCAGCTTAGCGCCATGAAAGATATCGACTGGGGCTCCTATCCGTTTGTCACCAGCTCTTCCCCCACCGCCGCTGGTGCCTCCGCGGGATCTGGTATACCGCCACGCTACATCAACCGCGTCATCGGCGTAGCCAAAGCGTACAGCACCCAGGTCGGCACAGGACCCATGCCAACCGAGTTGCACGACGAGATGGGGGCTAATCTGCGCACCCTGGGAGGAGAATTTGGCGCCACCACCGGTCGGCCCCGGCGCATCGGTTGGTTTGATGCCGTCATCACCCGCTACGTCACCGAGATCAACGGCTGCACCGACCTCAACATCACCAAGCTGGACGTGCTGGACACCCTGGCCGAGATCCCGGTCTGCACTGGCTATCGCTATAAAGGCGAGATGATCGAGCACCTGCCTGATCCCATCATCCACGAAAAATGCGAGCCCGTCTACGAGGTGCTTCCCGGCTGGCAGCAATCCACCCAGCAGGCCAGAACGCTGGAAGACCTACCCCACAATGCCCGCGCCTACCTGGATCGCCTGTCGGAACTGGTTGGCGTACGCATCCACAGCGTCGGTGTTGGTCCCAACCGCAACCAGACCCTGATGGCATAAGGGATATGCACAAATAAAGTGGTATACACTGGGAGGCCTCCCAGTGTATACCACTTTATTTGTGCAGCCTATATAAAAGGGCTTACTGGTCCAGCTTATGAAACGAATTCATTGAGCTCTATTTTATGCCCGGCACGCTTCAAAATGAACCAGACCATGGCGATAGAAATCGCCAGCAGGAAGAGACCAAGAAAAAAGAGCATCGGGTTAAAGGAAACGCTGGCCGTCATATCTGTATTACCGGCGCCGCCGGTACTAGCCGCCGTCGCAGCAATACCAACCGGGGCATGCTTTACCGTAAATGCTGATTGGTGGGCGTTCACAGCTTTAGGGGTAGATTTAGCCATCAGGGCAGAAAACTGCTGCGTTGTTCCCGCATAGTGGAAACTCTCCACGGTATTATTGCCAGGCAGTGTCGCTGTCACCGCCGTAAATTCACAGATCAATGTACTCAAAATGGCCCCTGTTCTTTCTTAAGACATAAAAACAAATCATCTACAATATATAAATCAACCAATACCCTACAAACGTTACAACCACTAGCCAGAAAAAAATCCTGTTCATAGAAAGCATCTATGACCATTATATATGCGAATTCATAAAGGTCTATATCGATTCCCTAAATAGGGCCTTAAAGGTTTTTCGCCTATTGTTGTGTAAGTGCAGCAGGGGCGCGGATGCGCCCCTGCTGCACTTACACAACAATAGATAGATGAGCACCGCAGGTGCGAAAACTATCTATGCGTGGCATTGGTCTGCCACTTTTGCTGCAGCCACTGGACCGCGATTAAAGTCTTGGCGTCGCGGATTTCTCCTCTTTTAAGTACGTCCCACAGTTCATCAAAGGATACCTCAATTAACTCGATATCTTCATGTTCGTTGGCCAGGCCGCCTCCATTTGAGATACGATCAGCGCTGGTCACCTCGGCGTAAAAGAGGAATATACGCTCCGAAGAGCCGCCGGGCGAAACATAAAAGGTAGCGATCGGAGTCAGTTCATGAACCTGGTACCCAATCTCCTCATGAATCTCGCGTCTGACAGCATCCTCCGGCTGCTCATTTTCATCGATCATACCGGCGACCACCTCATGCAGCCAGCCGGGTCCTTTTCCCCAGGTCGGGTAGCGGAATTGATTGGTCATCAACACTTTCCGGGTATTGGTATTCACCAGTAGAGCCGCGACGGCATCACCGCGCTCCAGCACCAGGCGGCGAACCGGATCGCTCATCTGCCCATCAAAACGCCTGAAGCGTAGGTGGGCCTCCTCGATTTTAAAGAAATCATCCAGCAGCACACGCTGCTCCAGAATCTCTACTTTCTTATCCATTACATCATCCTTGCCAAAAAGTAAATATAAAGCCTTCTTTCTTTATTGACGTACAAGCCATACATTTCGGCTCCTTGATCGGGGAGTGCCAGACGCACTTCTTGTCATGGGGCGTGAGCGCCCCCGCACGCGCGGCCGCATCGGATATGTGTAGGTGTACCAGGGGCGCGGATGCGCCTCTGGTACACCTACACATGACATCTAAGCACAGCAGGTGTAACCAGCACGAGGTGTCGCACCTGTCGTGCCCACGAGTCCTTTTTATGCGGGAACAGCAAGGGCGCGATGCGCCCTGGTACACCCACATATGACATCTAAACACGACCGATGTAACCAACACACAGTGCGCATCTGCTGTGCTTAGATGTCCATTTTGGTTGGAGCAGCGAGTGAGTGGATGCGCCTCTGGTACACCTACACATGACATCTAAGCACGGCAGGTGTAACCACCACGAGGCGTCGCACCTGCCGTGCCCACGAGTCCTTTTTTATGTGGGAGCAGCAAGGGCGCGATGCGCCCTTGCTGCTCCCACATAAAAACCAGCGCGGCCGCGTAGCGGCCGCGCGTGTGGAGGCACTTACGTGCTCCACAATGGCAGAGCAATCTACTTTCACAGTGTCAGCACAATCGAGAAGGGGCACCACATTTGCGGCATGGCCGTTTTTTTAATCCGCTTATCATACTCTTCAGTTATGCTAAACACAGTTGGCGGAAAAATGCTTTGCCATATTATGAAAGAGTTAATAGGCAGAAAGTCATATACAAAGTAGAAAGGCGTGTAGCTTTCGTTTAATATATCTGGAAGCTATTGGATTTCCAGCACAGCGTAGATATTTCCATATAGATAGATGTGAATTTCCTATTGAAAAACTCAATAAGGGGGTTTGGAATATTGAAAGTGCCACTTTTAGATAAGTTAAAAGGGAGTAGTGCCATCAGCGGTAGGAAAAGGGCCATTTTATTCTCACTCGTAGCCATACTGGTTATCGCCGTCTCCATATCTATCTATACGCAAAAGACCCATTCGCATCCGCAGCCAATGACGAACTCAGCGTCGACCGCCACGCCAGCATCCCAGGGTATTGGATTCCAGGTACCTCCACACGCAACGACCCCAACCACGAAACCAAAGCCAAAGGCTACATCCGCCCCAACATCTACGATCATTCAGCCCACCATACCAGGGGTACCCACCCTGGGCCAACTAGATCAGGTAACAGACCAGGCCTTTGGCAATGAAGGCGATTATGTACCCAACAGTTGGGGCGTGCATAAACTACGTATTATCCGCACGACCTCTGGTGATCTATTTACAATATTTATTTCGGAAGGTAGCGATCAGCAAAACCGCACCTGGCATCTCATGCACCAGGCACCTGGTAGCAGCACCTGGACAGAGCTAAAACAGGGTAATGCTGGCACTGAGCCCATCAATATTATCCGTGGCCCCCACGATGAGATTCACCTG
This sequence comes from Dictyobacter aurantiacus, assembly GCF_003967515.1. Lineage (GTDB taxonomy): Bacteria > Chloroflexota > Ktedonobacteria > Ktedonobacterales > Ktedonobacteraceae > Dictyobacter > Dictyobacter aurantiacus. The sequence continues at coordinate 998,647 of NZ_BIFQ01000002.1, forward strand.
TTCTCCTGGCCTGGCACTAACCAGGAAGCCCATCACTTTGTATCAAACGACCTGGGACAGACCTTTAAAGAGGAGATCTTACAAGGGCAATGGTCCAGCGATCAGGGCTATAGCGGAGCCGCTATTAATCCACTGGGAGACATTGTCTTCTTCCAGACCGGCGATGATGTGCCAGGCATCTTTTACTGGACCTACTATTCACCAAACACCAATACCTGGACTTTCCATACCAGTCAGATGGATTATCGCCATACCTATGCCTTCTTCTTTCCTGGCTATAACAACGATCTGACCATGGTCGCCATGCGTGACGTGCTACGTCCACGCCTGGGCCTTCCCAGCGCCCAGGACTTTAACTATATCTTTAATGAGATCAGGTACTTCTATATCGGCAACGTCTATAATCCCGTTATGCAGCAGCTGTCATTAACACAGGTACAGCCACGCAGCAATGACGACTTCGACGTCACCTACCTTACAGATGCCTATATGGATACGCAGGGGCGTACGCATATCATTTATAGCAATCAATATGACGGCGTCCATCACGTCATCGTCGATCATGGTACCATCATTAAAAATGTGATTCAGAACGTGACAGCTCCCAACAAGGTACGTATTATTCAGGATGCTATCGGCCATTTCTATCTCATCTCGATGGACGATCAGGGGCAGAGCATCAACATCTATCCCGGCACGGCCGGCGACACCGACGGAACCCAGTTAGAAGCAGCAATCCACCTGGACATATCGAAGTTCCCCGGGTGCACCGATGACGACTTCTGCCACTCACCCACATTTATCGTACCCCGTGGAGGGAATCCGCTCAGCAACTACCTCGATGGCGTCTACGGCAACCACAACAACGAATACTACTTCCGCATCAACCTGCGTAGCTAGGAGGGTGTCAGACACACTTTTTCCAGGTGTGGGTGGACACCCCCGCACGGGCGTCCGCATACGCGGCCGCCCTTGTTTATATATTGTGGCAATGATGCAAATAACGCGTATTGCGCGTTATTTGCATCATTGCCACAATATATAAACATAATAGTGCACGTCCTAATTGGGAATGGGACGTGCACAACCAGTTAATTGGTGGGGAAGAGCCATTGACGATGCGAAAGGACGGTCTGGAAGGCTTCGAGGCTGATGTTGTCGGCCTCAGAGGTAACCCAGTCTTCCAGTTTGGGAGCTACGGTGCAGGAAGGGCAGGGATACATATCACCGTTGGGGAGTACACGGTAGCTGAATCCGGGAACGGGCGCGGGCAAGAACAGGCGCTGGGTCGCGACCTGAATAAGGTCTTTCTCCAGATCAGCCCAGCGGTTGTTGAAGACCAGGTTAGCCAGGTGAACGGCGATCAGGACGTGCATCTGACGAGTCTCTTTAATGCTCTTATCAACATAGCCCGTAGTAAAGCCTTGATAGGGTCCCAGGTACATCTTAAAGTAGAAGCCACCATTGGTCCGGTCGCGTAAGGGCGAGGTCTCAAGGTTATCCAGCATCTCTTTAGCCAGCTTCAGATAGGTCTGGTTGTGCGTATAAGCGCCGGTCCTGATCAATGCTTCGAGTTCCTGACCGGTCTCGCCCATGCGCGCCTGCGTGTCCAGCAACTTATTGGAGCCATAACGCGAATCGTTGAGCAGGTAGATGCGACCAAAGAGGTGGTAATGCTGATTATACGCCTGTTTGATGACAGCTTCCGCGCCCCGGTTGCCGGCGGTCACCCATTCTGGATGCTGGAAGCGTGTGCCGGCATCAACCAGGGCCAGGCTGGTCTCCAGAGCGTGATCGACACGATAACCATCCTGTAGATGGACGTTGCCGCCACCGGCGCTGGTATCCAGGTCACCATGCTGCACGCCCAGGTTGGGATCGATCCGCTTATACTCGGATGTAGCCCAGCCAAGCATGGTATGATTCCAATAATCGGTATCATGACTGAAATCCCGCATGTGCAGCAACGTAAAGTAGACCCAGCCCTTATTCAGGACGGTATGGCCCCATTCGCGCTGTGTGGTTGGCAGCATACGAGCGATATACTGGTCAATGGACTTATCATCGGGGTGGCGCATCTTATACCAGTACATATTGTCCAGGATGCGCAAATCATTGAGGCTATCACGGCGGGTGGAATGTCCACGCTGATCACAGCGATCGGGGCTACAGTTCACCTGGTTAACGTCGCTTTTACGCCAGTTGATCAAAGTGGTGTGCAACTGATCATCCCAGCTATGCGCATTCATATCGTTGAGCACCTGGGTCACGATGGTATCCAGATCTTTGACACGCGTCCTGGTAGGGGTCGGTTGTGCGGTTGGTTGATGGTGTTTCGTCACCGGTTGTGGCGTCGGCTTTCCCTCATTGGGATTAAAAGGTGGCCGGATAAACACGGTATACATCAATGTTACCAGCACAACAACGGGCAACAGATATAAAACAATGGCGGTAATGCGGCGCGCCTTTTTCGAGCTACGATAGCGTCGCCACAGTGATTGTTCAGATTCCCTTTGCGGGGGTTTCTCCTGTATCTGACTCATAAGCTTATCCCTTCATAAAGCACATCATGACACAAATAGAATTACATAATCAGCATACAAACACAGGCCAAATGTCAGATACACCTTAAAAAATGAAAAAACGATGTGAGCGCCATGCAATTTCAGGAGGCACGTGTTACAATAAAAACGAACTAAGATGTGCTTGCTCCGAAATGTCAATTCTGGCCGGCCATCTTCTTCGCATCTATCTGCTTGAAGACACGAGCAAGATAGATACATCCCGATGAGGCGACAACAGTGCCAACGTAACGACTTAGAAAGAGGCATACAATGACAGCAAACATCCGTGTCACCATCTGGAATGAATACCGCCACGAGCGCAAATCGCCAGAGGTCGCAAAGATTTATCCAGAGGGGATTCATGGCACGCTGGCCAAAGCGCTCAGCGAAAAGGGCTACACCGTACGCACCGCCACTCTGGATGAGCCGGAACATGGATTAACCGACGAAGTGCTGGAAAACACCGATGTCATGCTCTGGTGGGGTCATATGGCCCATGGAGAGGTGCGCGACGAAATTGTAGAGAAGGTACACAAGCGCGTACTAGATGGAATGGGCCTGGTAGTCCTGCACTCCGGTCACTTCTCCAAAATCTTCAAAAAGCTACTCGGCACAGATTGTGATCTCAAATGGCGTGAAACCAATGATAAGGAGCGCATGTGGGTTGTTGCCCCCGGCCATCCTATCACCGAAGGCATCGGCGATTACATCGAGATCGAGCACGAAGAGATGTATGGCGAGCCATTTGGTATTCCTGAGCCGGACACGCTGGTCTTTGTCAGTTGGTTCACCGGTGGGGAGGTTTTCCGTAGCGGCTGCTGCTACACACGAGGGCAGGGCAAAATCTTCTATTTCCGTCCCGGTCACGAGACGCTGCCCACCTATCATCATCCAGAGGTTCAGCTCGTTATCAGCAACGCCGTGCGCTGGGCCAATCCAACCGCAGCCCGCAAGCTGATTCGCGGCAACACTCCTGCCCTGGAGAAATAGCTATAAAGCGTGTCTGACACACTTTTTCCAGGGCGCGTGAGCGCCCCTACACGGGCGTCCGCTGACGCGGCCGCATTGATGTTTGTGTGTTGATACATCGGGGGCGCGGATGCGCCTCCGATGTATCAACACATTGAAGGACGCTGAGCGCCGCAGGTGTCCATTGTATATTGATTTATTATTATTTTAAGCAAGAAAGAGAACGTTTACCATGCCAGAAGAGGATGCACAGCAGTTCGCTGAAAACCGGTATGATAGCATGCAGTATCGCCGCTCCGGTCGTTCAGGATTGCAGTTGCCAGCCATTTCGCTGGGAGCCTGGGAGACCTTTGGTGGATATCGCGGTGAAGAGATTGCGCGTGCCTGTCTGTATCGCGCCTTCGATCTAGGTATTACCCATTTCGACCTGGCCAACAACTATGGACGCCCGCCGGGCAATGCCGAAAAGGTCGTGGGCAAAGTGTTGAAAGACATGCCACGCGATGAGCTAATCATCTCCAGTAAAGCAGGCTACTACATGTGGCCCGGCCCCTATGGCGACGGACTCTCGAAGAAATACCTCGTCGCCAGCCTGGATCAGTCCCTCAAACGCCTGGGCCTGGAATATGTTGATATCTTCTATGCCCACCGTCCCGATCCGGAGACGCCACTGGAAGAGACAATGGCCGCCCTCGATCTGATTGTTCGCCAGGGCAAAGCTCTGTACGTGGGCGTCAGTAACTTTCCAGGTGATCATCTAGAGCAGGCGGTACAGATTACGAAACAGATGGGCCTGGCTCCGATTACCATCCACCAGCCACGCTACAACATGCTGGACCGCAAGCCCGAGCATAATCTGTTCGATCATACCGTGCGCAACGGCATCGGTGTCATCACCTACAGTCCGCTGGCCCAGGGACTGCTGAGCGACAAATATCTCGGCGACAAACTGCCCGAGGATTCGCGCGCGGCCGCCTGGTGGGGTCGTAAGAACAACGAGGAAGTGGTGCGGGGCGAGGTACAGGACAAGCTGAATCGCTTGAACTCCATCGCCAGGGAGCGCGGTCAGACGCTGGCCCAGATGGCGCTGGCCTGGAATCTGCGCCTGCCAGCCGTTACCAGCGTCCTGATCGGCGCCTCCAAAGTTGAGCAGATCGACGAGAACGTCGCCGCCCTCAAGAACCTCGACTTCAGCGCCGAAGAATTGAAGGCGATCGATGAGATTGTGCCATACACCTTCTAGAAGGTGTATGGCACAATCTCATGGGGATCCCGTTGCCCACGCACGGTGGGGGATGTGTGCCTTCGGCAATGACTCTACGCGCCTACGGCGCTCAGAAATTTTAATAAAGTGTTGTGGGTCTGGCCGCTGTGCGGCCAGACCCACAACACTTTATTAAATGGGTTTTACAAAGGGGTTGGTGGCATACAACAGGTGGGTGCCGCCAGACACACAACACTTTATTAAATGGGTTTTACAAAGGGGTTGGTGGTATACAACAGGTGGGTGCCGCCAGACACACAACACTTTATTAAATAGGTTTTACAAAGGGGTTGGTGGCATACAACAGGTGGGTGCCGCCAGACACACAACACTTTATTAAAAATGGGTTTTACAAAGGGGTTGGTGGCATACAACAGGTGGGTGCGGATGCACCCACCTGTTGTATGCCACCAACCCCTTAACAATATGGGCGGCCGCGTATGCGAACGCCCGAAAAGGAACAATAAAGCGGAGCTTTATTGTTCGAAACCGTAGGAGGCTGCGCCGAGCAGGGCCACTTTGCTGTTCAGGACGACGTGTACAGGCACATCGGCCAGCATTTCGGAGAAACGACCTTTGTTCTGGAAGACATGCATAAACTCGGGATCCTCCAGAAAGGGGCGGATACGTGGTGGTAAGCCTCCGCCGAGATAGACGCCACCGGTGGCCAGCGTCTTTAACGCCATATTGCCAGCTTCAGCGGCCAGAATCGAGGCAAAGACCCTGACGGTGGCGGCGCAGATAGCCGAGTAGCTACCTTCGGCGTTCGATTCAGCCTCGGTATCTTTAGGTGCCATGGCGGATTGCACAATAATGGGTGTTACATCCTTAGTCTGAGATAGCTTGTCCGACAGCCAGCGAGGTTCATCGAACAGGCCCGATTCTTTAGCATAGGCGTAAATATTGGGCATCCCAATACCTGAACATACGTGTTCATAGCTGACATGCTGCATGCGTTCGAGTAGATACACCAGCAAACCAACTTCAAAGGGATTGGTAGGAGCAAAATCGACATGGCCACCCTCAGAAGGGTGCACACGATAATGAGCACCATCCCAGGTCAAAATTGCTTCGCCTAAACCGGTGCCAGGAGCGACCACAGCCAGGGTGCCATGCTTGGCTGGCTTTCCCGCGTTGAGCGTATGCAGATCAGATGGATTCAGGAGAGGAATAGCCGTTGCCATAGCGGCCAGGTCATTGAGCAAGGTCACAGAAGGAATATTCAATGTCTGCTGCAGTTGCTTTTCTTCCATATGCCAGGGGAGATTGGTAATCTTCGCCTTGCCGGCAACGACTGGTCCAGCCACACCAAAGACAGCTCGATCAATAGTAACGTTAGATAGATCGATCTTCTTGAGAAAGTCGTTAACCAGGGCGGCCAACGTAGGATACTGCGCACTCGGCAATGTTGCTTCCCTCGTTGGAGAACGAAAATCCTCTTTCGAGGCATATAGAGCCAGATTGGTTTTAGTTCCTCCAATGTCACCAGCCAGTAACATGATTAAGCGCAACCTTTCGATAAGTACTGTCTAAAACAGCACACTTCATTGTAACGGTCGTAGACATAGTGGGGGCTTTGTCCGCGACAGACAAATCCGAAAAGATATCGATATATGTCTATATCTAATCGACTTTCGCATATAAAAATAAAGGTAAACAGCACCTTCACAGTAAGACCGGCCTGATGTTCAGGCAAGCACTCATTCAAGGTACCACAAAATAATATCACACTGTACTCATTTGTGGGGGGAAAGTCTGAGGTATAGAAGTATGCCGGTGTACATGAGGTGGTGCAGAGAGCGCGGTACGAGCTCTCTGCACCACCTCATGTACACCGGCATACTCCAACTTCTTGATCAGATGTGCCAGATGCGAATCGTTTCATCATAAGAGCTGCTCGCCAGGCGAGAGCTGTCGGGGGACCAGGCTAAGGCTGCGACAGTAACCTTATGCCCATGGAAGGAGGTAATCTGTCCTGTGACTTGTTCACGTATCTGCACAAAGCCCTTGGGATCGGGAAATTGTGGACTGCCGCCGACACAGGCGATAAAGCGGCCATCCGGAGACCACGCCACGCCCAATATCGGCGCTCGATCGCCATTGGTTTTGTAGGAAGTGGTCGCAGTTCCCGTCCGGGCGTCACGCAGAGTGATCACCTCAGCATCGCCACAGGCAATCAAGCTACCATCAGGCGACCAGGATAAGGCATTAGCGCTATTGTTCAGCACGACAGCATCGCGGCCAGTGACACTATCCCATATTCGCGTCGTACGGGTAAAAACCCCACCAATGATACTATCGATACTCGAGATAATCTGTCGGCTATCGGGGGACCAGGCCAGGCGCGAGGCCACATGCTGTCGATACGCCAGCAGCAACCTTCCCGCCAGTGCATCGCACACATGGATCGTAGCCCCATCCGCGTCACTGCCCGCCAGGGCGATACGCGTACCATCGGGTGACCAGGCCACCGCATTGATATACGACATACCATTATAGGTAACCAGGCGCGTGCCACTGGTGGCATCCCAGATCACAACTTCGGAAAAGGTTTGTGGTAATCCCGCCGCCGAACTGGACGCATCTCCAACCTCGATGCCACCGGCCGTTACAACGTAGCGACCATCGGGCGAGCAATCGAGCAACACTCCATCTCTGGCAGCCAGAGAGACCCGCGTCTTTCCAGTAGACGCATCCCAGACTTCAACGGGCGACGTCTTACCTCCTGAAACGATCCAACCACCATCATGAGACCACGCCAGCGCGGTACTATGATTGTTCTGCCGCGTCAGCAGCAAATGGTTATCGGGCGCAGCAGTCCGGCCGCTTGCGCCAACCATATGCCTGATATTGAGGCTAGTACCTGCCGATAGCAGTCCCAGACCCGCCAGGCACAGAGACCGACGAGAGACGCGTGTAGCAGAAGTATATGTAAAACACTTAAGGTAATTTCGCATTAATTGTACCTTCCTTATGCAGCTTTATGCATTTTATGATATATAAAGCGACATAAGAAGATTATAATCTCTTTGATATCTTCGAGTCGCGCTTTAGCATTAATAATTTGTTAAAATATCTTTATATTGGAGAATCCATTTATCAAGATATTTTCATCTAACGTATATAAATGGCAAAATTTAATCGAAGATATCGCTGTGTTGGTAGATAACATAGCTAAGGGCGAGTAGAATGATGCCGTATGCCAGAGTTATCACAAGTTGCGAGGGAAGTTGGTCAAGATTGGGCATCGGCTGACCAGCGATCAAGGAAGTTGTATAGGTGTTGAGCGAGTTGGATACCGTACCCGGAAGGCTATTGACAAAGGCCACGATCGCCCGTCCAATCGGAGCGCTTAATCCGCCTACCAGACTAAAAAGAAGATTGGTGGCCAGAAACTCGATAAAGACATAGCCAATTGAGAAGCCGATACCGGCAATGGCGGAGCGACCAATAGTGGCGGCAAGCACAGCAATGAGCATATAGATAAAATAGCGCAACGATTGCGTCACCCAGGTCAGTACAAAGCCGACCCAACCCAGAGGTGTCAGCAACGCAGGTCGCAAGCCGAACAACGGGCCAGACAAAAAGCCAAGCAACGTCGAGAGGAGCATAACAAAAGCGACCACCAGCAAAGCCACCAGAGCCAGCGTTACGACCTGAGCGGTAAAGACCTGGCCCCGACGCAGGCCGCGTGTCAGCATCTGGCAGTGCATACCATAGGTATAGTCGCCCCCCACCAGGGAGCCGGCCACAATGCAGAGGAAGATAGGAGCCAGCAAGCCCAGATAGCCCAGGGCAAATTGGAGCGAACCTGGAAAGACCAGGGCCACCACAGGATCGGAACCCAATCGTGGACCCGAACTGGATGCCAGGAACAGATGGGAAATAATCATCAGCATCAAGAGCAGGGCATAGCCGCCAAAGAAGAGGCCCACTAACCACCTGGACATACCACGCCGCCGCAGATGGAAGAGGTTCCACAGCACCAATTGCCAGGTTTGTGGCAACCAGCCATGGACAAACTGTTCAGTCGAGGCCATATTTACGCGTGGTCCTGACAGTTGTTGCGCCATCGAACGCATCCTTTCTCTAGCAGGCCATAACCCGATAAAATATATTCGAATACGTTCAGTGTAAAGGACAGATGCACAGGCTGTCATCACCCAAAAAGAGCATTTATCTCAGGCCAGGCGTTCTCTTCTTCTATCATCCAAAAGGAGGAGGCGTAAACAAAAAGGAGCAGAGCGAATCAGCAGCAACCACACGATAGACCAATTATGTCTGAGGGGGAAACGCGGCTAAGCCAGAAAATGGGCGATCATATCCAGCACGACATTCACATCAAAAGGTTTGCCAAGGTGGGATGTACAGCCGATCGCCTGCGCTCGTTCTTGATCAGCCTGTGTCACGTGGGCCGTCACAGCGATAATGGGTATCTCATGAAAGGTCGCGAGTTTACGCAAATGCGCAACCGCGTCCCAGCCACTCATACCCGGCAACGACATATCCATCAAAATCAAATCAGGAAGTTGCTTAAGCGCCTGCTCAATGGCGTGCGAACCGTTTTCAGCAAAAAAAAGATCATAGATCTCTTCTTCCTCTAGAATTTGCCGCATCAATTGGCGCATATCTTCACTATCATCAACAATCAGAATACGCTTCCTTGCTGGTACCCGCGCAAGATTATCCATAACGCTCCTTATCTCAAACATTTACTATACACCAGGGCCAGTAGAATCGTCTGTAAGTGGTGAAGAAGAGGATTGCTCTATAACAGATTTTAACCGATCTCCCAGGAATTTACCATCATCAGCATGCAGCAACATCATTAAAAGGTCCGGGTGTGCCTTTTCGATCAAATCTAGTAGATCCTGTCCCTCAGATGTCTTTTGTAATACATAGCCGGTTTTCTCCCTCAATTTATCAACGAGCCCATAAATATCGGGTTCGTTATGCACCAGCAAAATTGGCTTTCTCAAACCGCCACCAGTATCCTGCCCCGGCACCAGGGTCTCGGCACTGATAGGAGGGATTGTGGATAGCACTTCAGGGATCTGAGACTCGGCCGCTGCATGTTGTAATGGCGCAGGCTCTCTAGTAGTCAATTGCTGCAGCACACGTAAAAGGGAATCGCGCGCCACCGGTTTAACCAGATACTCATCGGCGCCCAACACATAGCCAGCCGAGCGATCCTCCAGCACAGTCAACAAAATGACCGGGATAGAAGCGGTGAGAGGATTCGATTTCAGTTGATGCAGAATCTGCCAGCCATTGATGCGGGGCATCATAATATCCAGCGTAATCACCCTGGGGCGAAGCTCCTGAATAACCTCGATCGCTTTACTGGAATCCTGCACACCGACCACACGATAGGGGGTCTGCTCTAAAGACGCCGAAATCAACTGCAGCACATCAGGATTATCATCAACCGCAACTACCAGATAGGCATCATCCGCCAGGGGCTCGACATTGCGCACCACCCGCAATGTCCCGGTATCGGCAATCAACGGCAATTCATTTTCCGGCGATGTACTGGCAGTATTCTTCTGGTCCAGCAATGTATTCAAGCGCATATCCTGAATAAGGCGCTGATCGCGCAGACGCATCGGCAACACGATCGTGAATGTAGAGCCGACCCCCTTCTCACTCTGGATCTCAACCTTACCGCCCAGCAACACCGTCAGTTCACGAACGATCGAGAGCCCCAGGCCAGTCCCACCATAGCTACGGCTATTGCTACTATCCACCTGATAGAAAGCCTCAAAAATATGTTCCTGGCGATCGCGATCAATACCAATGCCGGTATCCGTTACCGAGATAGAGATCTGCCCACCAGCATCATTATTGGCATTCGCGGCAGGCCGGCGCACGGCAGACACGGTAACCGAGCCTTCCTCTGTAAATTTCAGCGCATTTGAGATCAGGTTCAGCAGGATCTGGCGCAACTTGCGCGCATCGGTTTCAATCGTCGAGATCCCCTCTTCCACAGAAATAGCCAGCTTCAGACGGCGATTGAGCGCCATCGAGCGCGTCTCATCCATCACGGCGCTCAGTAGTTCTTCTACATTCACTTCGGAGGTATTGATATCCATGCGACCGGCTTCAATCTTGGCCAGATCCAGCACATCATTGATCAAACTCAGTAGATGCTGCGCGTTCTTCAGGATGCGCTCGATATTGTCATGCTGGCGGCTGGTCAAGGGAAATTTCTGTTCCGAGCGCATAATAATCTGGCTAAAACCGATGATCGAGGCCAGCGGAGTGCGCAATTCATGCGACATCGTAGACAGGAACTGGCTGCGTACCCGGTTAGCCTCCTCTAGAGCGGCATTCAGCACGGTTAGCTCATCGCGCTGCTGACGCAGAACCTGATTACTCTCCACCTGCTGGTGCGCATATTCAGCTAGCGCCAGCGCCTGGCGCTGAGTATGCTCATACGTCTGCGTATTGCGTACAGCGGTCGCCAGACTGCTGGTCACGACCTGAATCACATTGCGTGCCCGTTCGCTCATCGTAAACACGGAACCAACAGCCAGCACCCCCAGCAGTTCATTTCCCTGCACAAGCGGCACATGATAGAGGGTCGAAGGCAGCACCTCGCCAACAATAGTCTTGATGGAAAAAATCTCGGTCGCCGGACTATGCCGGGTTACCAGCAAGGGTTCCCGCACCTGCGCCACTTGTCCGACCAGACCTTCTCCCATAGCAAAACAGCTCTGCCGGCCCGAAAATTGAAGGCCGCGCGAAGAAAAGAGATTCAACTGCTTCTGCTCATCATCGTACAAATACAGAGCCGCGATCTGCACGTCCAGCAGATCCAACAACTTCTGAAAGAAATGCTGCATCAAATCGGCGAGATCGAGACTTCCAGCCAGCAACGTATTCAATTGCATCACCTGCTCCAGAATATCGCGATCCTTCAACACGCTTTGCTGCTCCTGCAACACATCCGCCATGCCATTAAAGGTCTGCACAATCTCATTAAACTCGCTATCCCGGCTCTCCTGTACCCGTGCCGTCAGATCACCATCGCGAAAAGCGGTAGCCGCAAACTTAAAATTATCCAGCTGCTCTCGTTGTACAGCGATATAAAGGCGAAAAGTATTCCAGAGAAAAGCACAAACGACGAGCGTCAACGCGATCAACAGGCCCAAAAACAGCCAGTTCCTGGTCAGAACCTGACTTTGCAAACTTGCCAGGTCATTATCGCTGGTCGTCTGCAGCAATGCCACCGATGAGCGCACATCATCGAAATACCCCTTGCCCAGAGCGTTAATCTTATCGGCGCGAGCCGCCTTCAGGTCCCCATTACGCATATTCTGCAGTTGCGGATCAGCATACAGAGAGGTCCAATGCGTTACGCGATCCTCCACACGAGTCACCGCCAGTTCGGTCTGATGAAAACCCTCTGCGGCACTCGCATTTTTTAATTGCTGCACGTAGGAGGCAAAATGCCGTTGACCATCATTAAATGGCTGCAGAAACGACGCATCACCAGTAGCGATATAGCCACGCAGGCCAGTCTCTTGATCGATCATCGCCTGCAAAAGGCCATTAACATTATCATGCCATGCCACGCGCTGATCGCCCAATTGCCGCTGATTTTGGGAGACATAGAAGTTGGCCCAGGAACTCAAAAGCAGGCAGCATACCAGGAAAGCGATCGATATGAAGAGCCGCCTGCGCAAATGCACAATCAAACTACGTTGCTGTCGATGCGGCCGTTTCTGAGGTTGTAAAATATTGATCATTGCGCACTCTTTTTAGCTTAATATTGAGAATGCCGGCAAAGCATATCATGAACACTCATAAGGAAATATTGGCAACAAACAAATAATGAAGCGAGCACCCAACAAGGATCAGCTACCCACCATAACGGGAGACTAATTGAGCCATCTCTATCATACCTCATCAACAGCATAAATTAAAGCACCAGTACTAAAAGAAGCCAGAAGCAGGTAATATCTTCCCCTCGCCTGGCAGGTGAAGATGAGCGCCCCCGCACAGGCCTCCGCGTGCACGGCACTACCATACAAGGGACACGTAAGCACTGCAGGTGCGAAACCTCGCGCAGGCCGCAGGCGATGATCATGAGAGTCAGACACATTCCAAAACAAAAGTATTTAACCTGGAAGGTACGCGCCAACGGATGACAAACCGGATTGTTTTTTTATGTACATTCTACACATAAATCACAACCTATAGAGCAATGAAAAACACACAAATTGGCAATTCCGTGGTACAATACGTTGACAACAACTGGTCCATGTATAATATCTTGTTCAGATATAGTTTCGAGGCAGGCATTGAAGCAAGAAAAAACACTCCTTGCTCCTTCGCAAGCAGGGATAAAACTAGATCGGCACAACCTGGTCACATGTGAACAGGCTCCACGCCGGCGCATTGAAGACCAGACATACATCAGGCTCATCGAGATGTCGCGTGATGCAATGATCATCTGCGATCCTCAACAGCACATCCAACTATGGAACGGTAGCGCAGAAGAACTATACGGATGGACAAAACAAGAAGTTATCGGGTGCCTCTATCATGAATTGCTTCAAAGCAAGCCCAACGAAAAAAATTCTGATAGCATGTACCAGCTATTACAAGAAGATCAGTGGGAAGGTGAGTTACTCCAGACCAGGCGTGATGGCAAGTTAGTAGTGGTCAAGAGCCGCCAGAGCATTCTCAAGGACGATACAGACTACCCTGATCATATTTTAATAGTCAACCAGGATATCACCACCATAAAAAAACCGGAACAAAAGCTACAGGACCACGTTAACTTGACGGCTTGCGTCCAAAACATTGGCTTCTGGTCCTGGAATGTCCTTGACGACCAGCAGAATCTTAGCGACCAGATACTATCCGCGTTCGATCACCAGCCGCGGGAAAATCCTCCTAATGGGCCGCAAGTGATGCAGACGGTTCAGGCCGCCAATCCAGCTAACACCAAACGTGTCCTGCAGCAAGCTTTAAAAACGGGGCATAAATACATAGATGAATACATACTTACCGACTCATGTAAGCACAAACACTGGATCGAGGTCCAGGGCCGCGTTTACTTTGACGAACAATGTCGTCCTATCAAAATGATGGGGATAGCTATCGACGTCACCAGGCAAAAGCAGAAAGAGCACAGGCTCCATGCCTCAAACCACTATCTCCACACCATCCTGGATAGCCTCAAAGATTCCTTCTTTCTACTTGATAAACAGTGGCACTTCATATATGTAAATCAGCAGGCCGCCAGGTTGATCCACCGCTCAGCCGACGATCTGATTGGGCACAATATCTGGGAAAGCGTTCCCAGCTTAAAAAACACCATTTTTGAAGAAAAAGCTCAAGAGGCCATTCACACCCAGGAAAGCATCCATTTTGAGACCTTTTTCGCTCCGCATCGGTGCTGGTATGACGTTCACCTCCATCCTATTCCAGAGGGTCTATCAGTCAACTATAATGATGTTACGGCCCACAAGCAAACAGAAATCGCTCTACGCGCCAGCGAGCACAAATTTAAGGCATTGATCGATGCTAATATCATTGGTTTTATGCTGGCCGAACGGGACGGAAAAATTGTCGAGGTCAATGATAAACTGCTGGAAATGCTTGATTATACGCAAGAAGATGTGGCTACTGGTCGCTTAAACTGGCGCAATGTCACACCCGATGAATACAGAAGCATCGATGATCAGGCAGTCAAAGATATCCAGGAGACCGGCGTCTTCATGCCGTTCGAAAAAGAATATCGCGACAAGCATGGGCAACGCGTACCCGTCATGATAGCGGGTACCATTGTAGACAACACGCGTCACCTCTGCGCCATCATCGTCGTTGATTTAAGGACTCAAAAACAGCTCGAAAAACAAAAAGAGATGTTCATGAGCATTGTTGGGCACGAGCTACGCACGCCGCTTACCGCCATCAATGGTAGCGTCCAACTCGCCCAGCGCCGCATCCAGCGCTTCCTACAGGAGCGTCCCGATAAATTGCCCTCAGATGTAGAGGTGATGATCAACAAATTGTACAAGCTGCTGGAACAATCATTACGCCAGACACGCGTGCAAAACCGCCTGATCAACGATATGCTGGACGTTTCCAGGCTGGCAATCGACAGGCTCGAATTATTTATGCAGCCAGGCAACCTTATCAGCGTCGTCAAGGAAACGGTCGATGATCTACACTATACCGAGGGCAACCATCCTATCTCCCTGATACTGCCAGAGCAGCGATACATACCAGTGCTCATGGATAGTGACCGCATCAGCCAGGTAGTGGCGAACTATATCAGCAACGCGCTCAAATACTCAGATCCCGATGCGCCCATCACCGTAGAGATAACGGCAGATGACTCGCAGGCGCGCGTATGGGTACACGATCGCGGCGAAGGGATGTCAAAGGAAGAGCAAAAGCAGATCTGGAATCGCTATTATCGTACCAACCAGGCCAGGGATAAAAAAGCCACGGGGGTCAACCTCGGCCTGGGCCTGCATATCTGCCAGGTGTTGATCGAGCGCCATCATGGCCAGGTAGGAGTTACCAGCCGGAAAGGGAAGGGGACTTCGTTCTGGTTTTCGTTGCCTTTGATGGCGAGCGGCACATAGCGATGTGTGGCGCTCTTAGGGCTGCTTTTTGTGCCTGCGGCCATGACACTACGCGCCTGCGGCGCTCAACTTGAATTTTTTGAGGGGGTGATGCAATGTTGTGAGGGGGTGCAATTGCACCCCCTCACAACATTGCATCACCCCCTCAAAAAATAAATAGGGGGGCCTGGTTGCGTTACAACATCTTCCCAAAAATCGGGGGGATGGCTCAAAAACAAGACTCATTATGCATGATGCTTGCATTTTAATATGTGCGGGTGTACATATATAGTATGAAGATGTATCGCGAGATCAGCAATCATACGGTTTTTGTAGAGGGACGTCCCGTACACTATCAGATGGTAGATAGGACAGGGGATAGGCAGGAGACGTCCAGGGAGGCGATTGTGCTGGTGCATGGGCTCAGTGCCTCTAGCTACTGGTGGACGCGCAATATCGCACCTCTGGCACAACACTACCGCCTCTACCTTGTCGATCTGCCGGGGTTTGGCTCGATGCGCCAGCACCGTCAGCACTTCCATCTGAGGCAGACCGCCTCATGGCTCATACAATGGATGGAGAAGATCGAGCTGACGAAGGCGCATTTTATCGGCCACTCCATGGGAGGCTTTATCTGTACGGAGCTTGCTGCGCGGCGTCCAGAAGTGGTAGGGAAACTGGTTCTGGTAGCGCCGGCGTTTATACCGCCCGCGCGCCAGGTGCGCCACTATCTCCTCCCATTATGTCTGGGTATCACCCATACCTCACCGGCCTTCTGGCCCATCCTCACCTACGATGCCATGCGTACCGGTCCCCTGACCCTTCTTAACGCGGCCCGTCAGCTCATGGCCCAGGGAGATCATGAGCATATCAGCGCCCTCAGCATGCCGACCCTGCTTATATGGGGTCAACACGATACCCTCGTGCCGGCGGAACTGGGGCAGTTGCTCATCAAAGAGATTCCCCAGGCCCAGCTTATCATACTGGCCCGCGCAGGACATGTATGTATGTTTGAGCAGGCTCCTCTGTTCAATAAACATGTGCTCAACTTCTTGCATGCTGAGCAGACCGACAAGACCGTGCACTAAAAGAGGGAATCTCTTTTCTGAGCGCATTGGACGACAGCATACAAGACCTGTGCGGCTACAACAGGGTGCATCCGCACAGGACGAAATGAACGATACCACAGATGCAATACATTGATCTCTGGAACAGATCGACGCGGCCGCATGCTAACAACAGGGTCCAAATGTAAAGCAATAAGACGATTTCAGGCAGTCAGCCGAACAACCAAGAGAAAACTGCTGTTCATGCGGACGATTCATACCAACGCCGATGCCAATACCGATGCCGAGACTAATACCGTCTCCGCCACAGATCGCCGCCAGATCAGCATCAATCAGCTCAATTTCGCCCGCCGGATTGGCCGGTAGCTGCGCTAATTCAGCAGGCTCCAGGCTGCGGCGATATGCTTCATCCGTCCAGGCGCGCACAACGTCTATAGAAGACATGGGAACATCCTTTCTGTGTGGAAATAAACAAAGTATTCCACCACTACAACATATGGGCTACAACAGTACGTATAACCAGTGGCTTTACAGCCAGAGACACAAGCAAGAAATGCGTCAAATCCCCATGACGACGGCCTCATTCAGCCACCATACGCGTGGGAGGAGACAGGAGAAGCAGATTCGGCACGGACTGAGGTTGCGCCAGGCGCAACAACTCGTAACCGATACCAGCCAGTCCCAGCATCATCCCTGGAGTTTCGACACCGAGAGGAAGACCACTTACCCAACCTGTACGCTCGCCGCATTCCAGCAGCATCGCGGTCAGTTGGGCCAGCGGCTCCAAATATTCAGTCATACCCAGACGTTGTGTCGCAGTCAGGAGCAATTCTAGATTGCCCAGGTCCCCATGGCAGAGCGAATGATTAAAGCCAAATCCCTCCTTCAATGTTGTTTTAAGCGCTATCTCCACTTCCTGGCGCATTACAACGCTATCGTCATAGTGCAACAGCTCCATTCGGCTCAAGCCCAGACCAGCGGCGCCGTGACACCATGCCACCACAAAACGCGACGAGGTACCCTCGTCCGTCTCATGCGCTCCCCGCGCAGTCGACTCGGGCCGCAGGTCAGGCCAGTTATTGTGGGTACTTGAGAACAACTGGCGCTCAAAAGAGAGCAAAGCGTTAGCAGCTATACGAAATCTCTCCTGCTGACAGGCGACGGAGAGCTTCATCAAGCTTAAAGCCATACCGGCAGCCCCGTGGGCGTATCCGGTTAACAGACCCCTCTGGAGCAGAGCGGCTACTGATGCCGTTGGTGAAGTTAGATGCAGAGTTTGCAGCAGATGATCGCCGCAACGGATCGCGTTCGCCAGCACACGTGCTGTAGGCAGAACCTGGTACAGGCTCAGCAAAGCCAACAGGCAGCCAGCGGAACCATGAACTACATCAAGCTGCTGATCATGCTCAATCAACGGCTCGATCTGTTCAAGCACGCGCTCCACCCCGCTTACCAACCACGGCTCGTTCCAGAGTACAATCAGGTGGGAGAAGAGGTAGAGCAGTGATCCCCAGCCCGCGAATCCCCCCACGTCCTGCATCAACAGGGGGACCGACGGTGACGACTCCAACTGCTGGCACAGAGAGGATACAATAGTGCGCGCCAGGGTGGTTGATTCCTCGTGCCCATCGCACTTGCCCAGGTAGGCAAGAAACAGGGCCAGGCCCGCCAGCCCATTATAAAGGTCACAACCCACGGCACCAATATACCACTCGCGATGCCGTCCCGGTGTCAGGGTCAGCCAGCTCAGCGTGTCTCCTTGATGAAATGAAAGGGTATCCAGGCGACGGCCGATCGAACGAGCGGCCGTTTGCAAACGCTCAGGAGTCGCAGGCGCGGCAGGCGTGCGCAGTTGCAGGGTAGGAGGTTGGAAATGCAGCTCCTGCTCTGTAATAGAAGCCAGTGACGCCTGAATAATCCACACCTGCCGCATCAAATCGGTATCATCCAGCTTCTGCAGGCGTCGCACAGCCATATCCATCCCGCTATGGGAGCAGAAGTCCCTCACCTGTTCACCCCGACTCGTATAGAGGTCATAGCTGGAGACCCGTGTCAGAAAGAAAGGGATATCGCCAGAGAGAAGATCCGCCTGTTCGGCCGCTATGACGCTGGTCATATATGGCTGCTGACGTGTAATCGTCCACAGGCGATCCATATAACGATAGAGATCGAGCGCATCGCGCAACACATCGGGGTGGAAGCTCTCCTGCAATACCAGGCTATAGGCCATCGTCGGTCGTAAAATCACGCGTATCTCGTCACGCGCAAAGCGTGGCAACATGGTCTGTAACAACTCTTCGCGACATTCAACCAGCAATCGATACATAGAGACAAAACCGAACACGATACAGTGCTGGTAAGAACAGAGATCTACTGGCTGACCCCGTAAACGCGGGCGATTCTGGCGTCCACCCATAGTCGCGAAATCACGCACGATGCGCATCTGATCCGTTCCCACCTGAGCCCACCGGGGCACCGCCACCGGAACTACCTGACCCTGTAGCTCGCTCATACCGCTCATATCCATGCCGGGCGCCCGTTCACTTGACCAGAAGCGATAGGGCAGCAAACCCACCGAGAGTACCGACGACTGCAACGCATCATCGAACTCGGTCCGGACAGATGGCCGATCTTCTTGCCAACGAATACGTGGACAAAACAGCGCCTCTAAATCAACCAATACCGGCTGCTCGCCGGCAGCCACCAGATTTTCCGCGTGTACATCGGTCGCCGATAGCATATACAAAAGGGCCAGATAGGCTCCCTGCCGAATATAAAAACGCTCCACCTGTTCGGGCTCGCTACAATCATGGGCTTCAATAAACTCACACCATCCATATGTACCCTTATCCAGCAGGCGCGATAAGCGGAACGGAGGCAACTTGCTTCTCACATTCAACCACTGCAGCAGGATCTGAAAATGGGTATCAATCGAAAGGGATCTAGGCTTATAGACCAGGCGCAAGCCAGAATGGAAACACAGCAGAAAAACACTGCGGCCTCCCCGGTGAACATCTCCCGTTCCACTGAGCACCTCAATCAGAAAGCCGGGATCGGCATCGGGCGAAAAGAGGGTACAGATCTCTCTCCAGTCGGCGCATAAGCGCTGCAGGAACTCCAGCGACGTCTCACGCCACTGATCAAGATGGGTCATCAGCTGACGGGCCAGTACCGGATAGCGGCCCAGGATCGAAAGCATCACCTGCGGCTGGCTACACCAATCGGCAAAAAAAGCGAAGCGCTCCTCAGGAGTCTCACCGCGCAGGCGCCCCTCCAGGCGCATGACGTTCAGTTCAAGGGCCAGCACCTTGCTCACTTTGAGGAACAGCTGACCTGGTAGGCACTGAAACAGCTGGGTCATCACAACCAGGGGATCGAACGGCGGATTCTGCTGACGCTGCAACAGAATCTGCATCTCTACATAGACACGCTTCCAGGCGCTTCGCAAAAGGGGTCGAATCGCGCGTGCGAGCAGGTCTATGCCTTCTTCCTGTCGCATAGGAGGAAGGGGGCACGGCATATCCTTATCATCCATAGAAAAGGCCTGCTGCAACTTATCCAGCCAGGTCAGATCGCCCGCAAATCGCTGCCGTACCGCCTCGATAGGTTCGGCCAGCAGATAGAGGAGATCTTCTTCCACCAACCCATCAATTGCCAGACGCTGAGCAAACTGGCCTTCCTGCTGAAAGGCTGGCAGTTCCTTCCACCAGCGCAGCTTACTCGCCGCCAGATCGGTATTGCGCTGATCTAAAGAAACCCTCTTCTCATTATCAGCCCGCCATAACGCAATGCGCTCAGGCAATGTCAGGGCGCGGTACCAGGAAGCTGGAATTGCCTGCTGAGGTATGCCAACCGTTGTCTTATGCCCCTCTCCTATCATCAATCACGTCCCCTTTAAAAAGATCACAAACTACATATAACATTATAATTTTTGACGAAATTCATTTTTGGCATACATTAAGTTATCAATATACTTCTGCGCTTGAATATAATATACAATAATTCAAAACGATTTCATAAGTGAGTAGGAATATTATACCAGTTATACAAGATGTAAAAGTGATATTATATAGGAAAAATAGGAGCAACAAAGACGTAACAACGGTCAGCATGTTATAATGTTCTTGCATCGTTCAATGAGCGCGTAGGCAAACACCGTACAACAGCAGGGTGCAGGGTGGGGGAGCACCTCGAGGGTAATGTGTAAGGAGGGAGAAAGGGATGGGAGAAGACGATATGTACAAGACGGTAGCAGGTGGTGAAGAGACCTTGCTACGCATACCTGGCGATGCCAAACGGCCAGCGATACCACGCACAGGACTATTGGGACGATATTCACAGCATGAGAGTAGAACGTACAGCGTTCAGCATCAGCCTTTCATACCAGAAAGAGAGATGCCGCCGCTGTATTATGCGCCGCCAGGACCAGGTATTGATAACCCGGTATTCAGAAATACAAGAGCCGCCCACTCGCCACAGGAGAAAAATAACCGTCTGCATCTCCTCAAGCGTGTCAGGCGCTTCTGGATCACAGATGTGCTCGAACATTCGCTGCATCATGCCACGCTGATCGAACTAGGATTGCAGACAAGGCCTGATGCATTAATTAATCCATGGCATCTTTTACAGGAATCGGCGCAGGCCAAAAGAACGTTACCCGCGCACACCTCGATCACGCAGGTCTACGACGAAGCCGATGGCGCCTTGCTCATATTAGGGGAACCAGGAGCCGGGAAGACCACCCTGATGCTGGAACTCACGCGTCACCTGCTCAACCGGGCCGAGCAAGACGAGCATCACCTCCTGCCCGTCGTTTTCAACCTCTCATCATGGGCTGCCAGGCGCCTGCCGCTGCGCGACTGGTTAATTGATGAACTTCATGACAAATACCAGGTGCCGCGCAAAGTCGGGCAAAACTGGATCGATACCGAAGATATTCTGCTCCTTCTCGACGGGCTTGACGAGGTCAACGCCGCCCACAGGGCCACCTGCATCGACGCCATCAACACGTTCCGCCAGAAACATGGGATGGTACCGATCGTAGTATGCAGCCGCAGCGCAGAATACCACAGTCTATCCACACAGTTGAGCCTGCAGATGGCGGTGGTCATACAACCATTGGCCCCCCGCCAGATCGAACAGTATCTCAAAAACGTTGGCAGGCCCCTGGAAGCATTAAGAATCGCGCTCCAGCAGGACTTCTATCTACAAGAACTGGCGACAACCCCTCTGATGCTCAGCGTGCTCGCCCTGGCTTATCACGGCATGCCACTGGACGAGATCCTGCAAAACGATACCTTAGAGAACAAGCGGCGGCAGATCTTCGCCACCTATGTCCAGCGCATGCTCACACGCCGCGGCACGTCCACCAGCCATCCACCGGCCCAGACCATCCACTGGCTGGCCTATCTCGCCCGCCAGATGAAGCGACAGAATCAAAGTGTCTTTTATATCGAACACATCCAACCAGACTGGCTGGAGGAGCCGCGCACGCAGCGCATCTATGAGCGCCTGGCCATACAATTGATTGGTAGTTGCGTCGGCATCCTGATCAGCCTGGTCGTCAGCCTCCTGTTTCTGGGAAGCTTAACCATCACCATACGTGCCATCTATGGATTGATGGGAGGATTACTGGGAGGTCTGCTGAGTGGCAGAACACTTGAGCCGCTACCAGAATCAACCATCTTACCGGTCAGGCGGGGCGTATCTGGCTGGCTGAACAGGCTCATCAGCAATGGACCCACACGCAATGGCGTAGGTATTGCCCTGATCACCATTCTCATACCTGGAGGCTATACCTGGTATGATCCGCTCAAAGGCATCATAGTCGGGGGGGCCCTTGGCATTACCAGCACGCTGTTAAGTATTTTACTGGCGCCCGTACCCAGCACCAAAAGCACGCATAGAACCTATACACTCATTAAGCAAAGTGTCCTCATCGGCACCTTAATCGGCCTGAGCACCGGGCTCAGCTTTGGCTTCCTGATCGGACCAATCATCGGTATCGGCTTCGGCTCGATCATCGGTATCAGCTTCGCGCTGATCTCCCTGCTCCTCCTGCTCTTCTTCTCGCAGAGGAGTCCAACCATCCAGCTCACGGAGATTATTACCTGGCATCCAAAAAACCTGCTCAAAGGGCTATTGAGCACCCGCTATATCAAACAGAGCCTGCTGGTAAGTGGGCTGGTTGGATTAAGCATTGGTCTCAGCAACGCCTTGATCTTTGGCCCCAGTGTAGCGCTGGCGCGCAGCCTGAGCTTTGAGCTCAAAAACCTGCTCACCCTTGGGAACGACGCCGAACTTATTTATCGCGCCCTCGTTGGCCTCGGTTTTGGGCTCAGTACCGGCTTAAGTATTGGATTAAGTTATGGCTTTATTTTAGGCCTGTTAAATGGTCTCTCCAATCACAGGCTTGAGGAACATCGTAGACTAACCCCCAACCAGGGGATTGGGCGCTCGGCGCGCAATGGCTTTATTGTGGGTCTCATCTGCACGTTTGCCACCTGGAGCATCCATATCTTAATGCTACTCATCTTCACCAGGGCTTACTACCTGTTCAGCCAGGGCCTGGCCATGCTGTTAAGCAATGATCCAGGGCAACAACTCAACATACTGCTTGATGAGGGGGTCAACGAGGTTTTGAGCTTTGGGCTACACAATGCCCTCTACATCGGGCCATCCTGCGGCTTGCTGGTAGGGCTCTTAATAGGTGGCTGGGCCTGCATCCAGCATATCGTTCTGCGCATTCTACTCTGGCGTAGTCAGGCGATGCCGCGCAATTATGCCAGGTTTCTTGATTTCGCCACGGAGCGTATCCTGCTGCGCAAAGTAGGCGGCGGCTACATCTTCGTGCATCGGCTCTTGCTGGACTACTTCGCGGCCATGGTTCCCCACCCTCTGGCGCGGCCGTTAGACTATTGGGATCAATCGAAAACGCACGAGAGGAGATGACAGGCAAACCGTCAGAGTATTGGCAGGGGGCGCGTTTTGATGTCCTGTGTGGACATAAAGACGCCGTCGGCAATTGACTCGGTGGCGGCCTGAGCACGAGGGATGCAGATAGTAAAGCAAGATCCCTGGCCGAGCACGCTTTCGACCGCGACCGAGCCGCCCATCGCCTCGGAGAGCTCTTTGACAATCGCCAGGCCCAGCCCGGTCCCGCTGCCATACTGAGCATGTGAGGCACGGTAAAAGCGATCCCAGATCCTGGCGAGATCGTCTGAAGCGATACCCTCACCGGTATCTTTGACCTGCAAAATGATCTGCCGCTCATCGGCCTGGGCCGCGACGGCGATAATGCCGCCGGGAGATGTATGCCGAACGCCATTATGGATCAGGTTATGCAGAATCTGCTCCAGCCGGTCACCGTCCACCAGAGCATATGGGAAGGATGGGCTGCTAGATTCCACTTCAGCGACAACCTCCACCCGGCTACCACGCCACGCCACAGGAGCAATCGTCTCGACCACGCGCGTCACCAGGAGCTCGATATTGGTTGGCTGACAGCGCATCTCCAATCGACCCACCTCGGCCCGGGCCAGCGTAAATAGATCATTGATCAAAGACTGCAGGCGTATCGTCTGCTGCTCAATCGTCTGCATATCTTGCTTGAGCGTAGCCGGCGGCTGATCCTGTTGCCAGTTCGCCAGGCTGGACTCCAGGTAGCTACGCACCGTCGCCACCGGGGTGCGCAGTTCATGTGACACGCTGGCGATCAACTCGCGGCGCGCATTGAGAAGCGTCTGCACATTGTCGCGTTCCTCCTTCAGCTCCCGCATGGTTCGCTCAAGAGCCGAAGCCATCGCGTTAAAGTCGGCCTGCAGATGGGCGATCTCGTCCTCGCCCTCAATGTTCACACGAATACTATAATCGCCGCTACGCAGCATGCTGGTCGCCCGTGCCAGCTGTTCGATCCTTCTGGTAATGCGGCGCGTAAAGATATAGGAGGACAGGATGGAAGGCGGCAAGACACAGGCAATAGTAAAAACAGTACACATAAACATGGCGAACAGAAAAGAGATGATCAGGTAGAGCGGGCGTGTATCCGTAAAAAGTGTGCTGAAATCAACCGCCAGAAGGATCAGCACAATCACAGCACTGATAATGCCGGAACCGATAACCACGACCATCAGATGTGAATGTGTAACCTCCCAGCGCAAACGCTTCAGACGTAAACGATCCCAGAACGCCAGCGCATGCAGCACGATACGTAGCGAGAAGAAGCCTATACAGCCCAGTAAAGTAACGGCGAAGAAACCGATCTGGCTGCCCTCCGAGACACTCACCAGGGAGAGGAAATCGAGTTGATGAAAGAGCCAGAGAAAAAACCAGGCACTAAAAAATAGCTCAAATGATAAGACGCCCGTGACCTCGATCTCGGTCAGTAGTTGCTGCCAGACGGTACGTTGGGCAGGCCGCAGGCGCCAGCGGAAAGCCAGACAGAGAACCGAGAACAGGCAATAGAGTGTGAAAAACTGGATTCCATATCCATTGATCGGAATACTACGGCTACCTGTAAGCGGTGAGATCGCCGGAAGGATCAGTGCCATAGCGCTTTGAATAATCAGCATCTCTAACAAAGCCCGCCCCACCGTGACGTGCATCAAAAGGGTTTGTCGCCATGCTTGCTTATTCATCATAAGGCACCATTTTATTCCTTACCCAGGGATAGAAGATGGGCGGGGACACCCCGCCAACCCCGGCAGGAGGGGCTCGCCGCCCATCCCGCACCTCCCTGCTATTATTATGTCAGGCTTTCTTGTTTGAGGCGGTAACCGACGCCCCAGACGGTTTCGATGGCATCGCCGACTTTGCCGAGTTTTTTGCGCAGGCGCAGCACGACGTTGTCTACCGAGCGGTCACCGCCGATATAGGTTTCGCTCCAGAGGGTTTCGATGAGATAGGCCCGGCTGAAGGCGCGTCCAGGACTGCGCAGCAGCAATTGCAACAGGTTGAACTCGGTCGGGCTCAGATCCAGGGTTGAGCCATGCAAGGTTGCTACGTGCGTCTGCGGATTAAGCTGGAGCGGTCCCCGCACCAGCATGGCAGCGGCATCGCTCCGATCAGCATTTAGCGTCTGTAGGATCAGTTCGTTGCGGCGCAGGAGCGCGCGTACACGGGCGATGAGCTCACGTACACTGAAAGGCTTCGTCAGATAGTCGTCCGCTCCGACCTCAAGGCCGACTACGCGATCCGCCTCTTCGCTACGGGCCGTCAACATCAGCACGGGGGTAGAGGCCACCTGCCTGATCTGCCTCAATACATCCAGACCGTTCAATCCTGGTAGCATCCAGTCCAGAATCACCAGGTCTACCCGCGCGTTATTATGCACCTTGACCGCGTTCAGACCATCACTGGCATGGAGCGTCGCATAGCCAGAGGCGGTCAGTTCGCGCAAAACGACCTGGGCCAGATCTGCCTCGTCTTCAACCAGCAATATCGTTGGCATCTATCTATCCCTCTATCTATCTTTTCCTGTTGTGTTAACACAATTATAACCTCAAAGTAGCCGGAGACAAACACCTGTCCCTCCTTTGAAACAGCTATTTCAGATATTGCGACAAAGTTGCGACAATCTAGCGATACAAGGGTGACATATAAAATCTATGCTCTGAACAGCAAGCTAAAGCGGAAAAGCACCCTGTTACCCATCTCATTTTGAGGTCGTGTAATGAACACATATCGAAAGCTGATAGCGAAGTAAGATAAAACCGCTTCACAGGATGTGCATCTGAAGGTTGAGAAAGGGTAACACCAATGACAACAAAAGAGAAACCAACCAGCAGGCATACCGCTACCCAGCAAAAAGCGATCGCTTCCCAACTCGCGACCGTAACCGACCTGACGCCAGAAGAGGTACAATCCGTAGTCACAGTGCTAAATCCGTTGATCGCTGATGCGTTTGCCCTCTACACCAAGACCAAGAATTTCCACTGGCACCTGGCGGGCTCGCACTTCCGCGATTATCATCTGCTATTCGACGAGCAGGCAGAGGACATCCTGGCATCAATCGATGTAATGGCAGAACGTGTCAGGCGCATCGGCGGCACCACGATCCGCAGCATCAAGCACATCAGCCAGTTGCAAACGATTCAGGATGATAATGATGAGTTCGTGCCAGCGGGTGAGATGGCTAAACGCTTGATGAATGATAACGCCCATATGGCACAGATGTTGCGAGCGGCGATCGAGATCATCGAGAGCCATCATGACAACGCGACCGCCAACGCGCTGGAGGAATTACTGGACCAGGCCGAACGCCGCAAGTGGTTCCTGTTTGAAATCGTGCAGGGGCAGGATAACGCCGGTTAGCGATCAAAAACTGGTAGAAATTTATCCCCGGCTGTCCGGCTGGTAGGGAAGCCGGGGATCATTGTGCGTTCAGTTCAACAGGTGGAGGTTATAGGCGGCGCGCTCCAGTTCTTCACGGAACTGTGGGGCAGCGATCGCGATCAGGCTCCGCGCCCGTTCAGCGAGATCTCGACCATGTAACGCGGCCACGCCATATTCAGTGACAACATAATGCACGTGGGCGCGCGAGGTCGTTACGGCCGCTCCGGGCGTCAAGATGGGAACGATGCGCGAGGCCACATTATCGATCGGCTTCAGCAGACCCGGCAGCGTATCCAACACGGAGGCCGACAATTCATCACCACGTGGGACGCGCGCCGTAGCGGGCAGGGCGATGATGGGGCGGCCCCGCTTCGCCAGGGCCGCCCCACGCATGAAATCCATCTGCCCGCCCACTCCGCTATAGAAACGAGTACCGATCGACTCCGCGCAGACCTGGCCTGTCAGATCCACCTGGAGCGCGCTATTAATCGTCGCCATGCCTTCAAACTGGCGAATAATAGCCGTATTATTCGTATAATCAGCCGGTCGCATCTCGACGGTTGGATTATCATCGATAAAGTCCAGCAAGCGGCGCGAACCCACCACAAAGCTGGCCACGATCTTGTCACGATCAATAATCTTCTTCTCACCCGTGATCACGCCACGCTCCACCAGGTCCAGGATGCCATCTGAGAACATCTCTGTATGCACACCCAGAGCGCGATGATCACGGATGGCCTGCAGAACAGCGTCCGGGATGGCGCCGATGCCCAGCTGCAGCGTAGCCCCATCCTCAATCAAACCAGCCACGTGACGCCCAATCTGCAGCTGCACATCATCGGGACGGCGCCGCATCACCTCATACAGAGGTCCGTCCCATTCAACCGCGTAATCAATGGTCGAAATGTGCACAAAGCCGCTGCCATGCGTACGCGGCGCACGAGGATTGATCAGCGCCACTACCACGCGTGCATGGCTGGTCGCCGC
Source organism: Dictyobacter aurantiacus (assembly GCF_003967515.1). Lineage (GTDB taxonomy): Bacteria > Chloroflexota > Ktedonobacteria > Ktedonobacterales > Ktedonobacteraceae > Dictyobacter > Dictyobacter aurantiacus. Next base: position 1,026,416 of record NZ_BIFQ01000002.1, read on the forward strand.
CAGCGCCACATCCACAGAAGCGCCCAGCGAACAATAGCCATGGCTATCGGGAGGCGAGATCTGAATCAACGCCACATCGATGGGCAGTGAACCAGATGGCTCAAACAGAGCCGGAATATCCGATAGAAAAACGGGTGTATAGCTTGCGCGTCCATTATTCGCCGCCTGGCGCATATTCTCGCCCACAAAGAGAGCGCGGGTCGAAAAGTGGCCCCGCCACCTCTCATCAGTATAGGCAACAGGACCATATGTATGCAGATGGGTCAACTCGACATCAAACAACTCATCACCACGAGCGACCAGGGCATCGATCAAGGGGCTCGGCGTCATACATGCGCCATGAATGAAGACGCGATTGCCGGATGAAACGGCCTGTACAGCAGTAGCGGCATCACACCAGGTAGTCATAGCATACCTCAAGTAGATAGAAATTACTGTCTTTACTATAAAAGACGATCCATGGCGCGCAAAAACCCCGAACTGGCATCACAAAGTGATCTCACTTGAGTAGCTAGACAAGCTATCCTCAAGGTGAATACAATACATCTGAAATTGGTTAAAGATGTTAGAATGTGTTTGACACTCGTCACAATGAGGACAAGTGAGTGCCCCCACACACGCGTCCGCACCGTTATGTTTTATGCTGGTGCATGGAGTGCGCGGATGCGCACTCCATGCACCAGCATAAAACTGGCTCATGAGTACCGTGGGTGAGAAAGCTCAAGAGTGGCGCATACGATGATAGAGATGTAACCAATAACTCAAGCAGTATAAATGAGGACAACCTATGCGGATTATAGCAATCATTATCGGCATATTACTTATTCTGGTGATTGCGCAAGATGGCTTTGAGACCGTGGTTTTGCCGAGACGAGTAGCACGAAAGTTTCGCCTGACCCGGCTCTTTTACAGCGCTACGTGGCAATTATGGTCGGCTCTGGCGCGCAAAATGCGTCCCGACGGCCGGCGCGGCCAATTTTTAAGTTACTACGGCCCCCTCTCCCTGCTACTCCTGCTGGCGGTATGGGCCTCCGGCTTCGTCTTTAGCTTTGCTTTGCTACAATGGGGCCTGATCTCACCGCTCCACTCACCCGATACATCCATTTCCTTCGCCACCTATGTCTACATGAGCGGTACCACCTTTGTGACACTCGGATTGGGCGATGTCATCCCCCTTTCCAGCATGGGTAGAGGGCTGGTCGCCATAGAAGCGGGATTTGGGCTGGCCTTCCTGGCCTTGATTATCGGCTACCTGCCCGTCATCTATCAGGCTTTTTCGCGCCGCGAAACAAATATCACCCTGCTGGATGCGCGAGCGGGCTCCCCTCCAACGGCGCTGGAGCTGCTCAAAAGGCACTCTCATAGCCACTTTCCAGACGAGCTCCTCCAGTTCATGCGCGAATGGGAAAAATGGTGCGCCGAGCTGCTTGAAAGCCATATTTCATACCCGGTCCTGACCTACTACCGCTCGCAGCATGAACGCCAATCCTGGTTAGCCGCCCTCACGACCGTACTGGATGCCAGCGCCCTGGCCCTGATCGGCATTGAGAATCTACCGGTCAAACCGATGAAGTTTACCTTTGCCATCGCGCGCCATGCTGCGGTCGATCTAGCGCAGACCTATGGCACACCACCGGTCCGGGACGGCAAAAGACTATCATCAGAAGACTTCATTGCACTGCGCGAGCAGCTGGCTGAAGCCGGTCTGGTCTTCACTAATGAGGAGACGGCAGAGCGACGACTGGCAGAGATTCGCAGCACCTATGAACCGTTCCTCGCCTCCCTCTCCGAACATCTGTTGATACCGCTTCCCGACTGGATCCAAAAAGGAGAGCGCGTTGACGACTGGCAGACCAGCGCCTGGGATCATTTCCTGCCCTCCACCCCCTCTACCATCGATCACGCCATGCGTGGCGAATAAACAAAGTGTTTCAAGCAGAAAGTAAAAAGATGACCTTTAAATTCTCACCCATGACCGAACAGGATGTGCATCTCATAGCTCAATGGCGTTATGAAGCACCATACGACATCTATAATATGGTGGATGCTGATATCGATGATGCTCTGGCTGAAATGCTGGACCCGCGTAGTCCACATTACACGGTCAAAGATGAAGAGGAACAACTGATTGGCTTCGCCTGCTTTGGCACCTCGGCCCTGGTCTGGTCGAGCACTGCCCCGGCCATTTACGACGAGGATCAGAAGACGATTGCCCTTGGCCTGGGTATACGACCAGATTTGACCGGCCAGGGCCTTGGGACGGCATTCGTGACGGCCATATTGGAATTCGCCAGAGAACACTTTGCTCCCGAGCAGGTTCGCCTCTTTGTGCTGCCCTTTAATCAGCGGGCTATTCACCTATACGAGAAGGTCGGCTTCAGGCGGAGTGGGAGCTATATACAGCGAAGCGAACTATATGGTGAGCGGGAATTTATAGAAATGAGACGCGACTTATAAAGTACCACTACGGAAATGACGTCCGATGTCATTTCCGTAGTGGTACTTTATATCCTCATAAGCTATACAGGATCTACGCTGAGGTCGCCGTTCTCCATGGTCGCATCACTCGCGAGGGTATCTTCCGGGGGCACGATCATCGTAGAGGACCGATCTACAGTAACGCGGGCGGCCAGCACCATGAATACACCCATCAACACAAACAGGCCCAGGATCACGCTATAGGCGCTGCGCAGGCCCACCATGTCCCCCAGGCGTCCCAACACTAGAGGCGCGCAGAATATGGCCAGTCCACCCCCCAGCGCGGAACGAGCGCTGGCCAGGTCAGCATACTGAGGAATGCGATTGGCCGAGGCGGAGAAGGTAAACGGGAAAAGATTGCAGATGCCCAGGCCAGCGACGAACAGGCCAATGACGTGCAATGGAACCGATGGGCCGAGCCAGAACAGGGTAAAGCCCAGCATTGCCACGATCAACACGGGCAGCAGCAACCTTTCGACGCTGATGCGCCGGGTCAGATGGCTTCCGATAAAGCGACCGATCACGGCAGCCAGGAAGAACAGGCTCATGAGGGTCGCGGCACTGGTGCGCTCGATGCCGACCACGTTGATCAGGTAGCCGGAGCCCCAGAAAGAAACGCTCCACTCGGCGGCCACCCCCATTACCATCGCCAGCCAGTAGAGCCAGAAAGCGCCCGGCACCTTCACACGTCCACTGAACTCTCGCTTACGTGTGAACGTCCGGGCCTCGGGCACCGGGACCCTGAAAAAGCAGAGGGCCAGTAGCAACACGATCACCATCGGAACAAAGAGCATACCGCGCCAGCCAGCGCCCAGCAGTATCATGCCACCCAGGCAGATAGGGGCAAGGCCCGCGCCCAGACTGGCAATCATATTGGCCTCGGTAATCGCCGTCGCCCGGTGCTCGCCATGGTGATCGGATAAGGAAGCCTGGACCGTCACCATCAAAAAGGTGCCCAGCAGACCAATCACAAACATACTGAAAATGCTGATCGCGGGATGATGACTGAACATGAGCAACAGGGCACCAACCAGTAGACCAGAGGCGCCGCCCCAAAGCGTCAATCGGCGGCCCCAGCGAGCGGAAACGCGGTCCGCCAGCAGGCCGGCCACAATCATGCCAAGCGCGATACCACTCATATGCAGGCTATCAATGGTATAGTTGAGATGCATCTCCGCATGCAAGAATGGGACCAGAGGGCCAGGTGAGGCCTGTAAATAACAAAAGCTTGCCAGCAAGGCATAAGCCAGCACGGTAAAGCGATCGCGTACAAACGGCTGTCGCCACGTAGATACGGTGGTATTTTTCATATCTCTCTTTTGCTGCTTCAGACAAGTAGGAGATGGAGTGCGGGGATACATACGAGCAATTCACTGCAGAAGAAGGAGCATCCATTGCTCCTTAATGGTCTATATCCTCAAAACAATCTTCCAATTCCACTTTTAGGTCATTTTCAAGCATAGCGCGCTGTTATTACTCTAATTACGATCATCGCGCATAAATTGCTTTCTATACAAGAAAAATAAAAATTTTAGAGAGCTTTTATGTTGCTCACATCCATAGACGGTTTACAGCGAGAGATAGTCACCAGTCCGGGTTCAGGTTTTTTGTTATGGGTGCTCAGGAAACAATTCGGCGGTTTGAGCCGTTTTCAACTGGCGCAAGGCGGTGATGACGGCCATGCGCATAACAGGCTCAGGATCGGTACGATATTTGCTAAGCTTATCAATGGCAAGGGTATCACCAATTTGCCCTAAAGCGACGGCGGCACGCCAGCGGAGTTCATTGGCATCACCAGCCACAAAATCTGTGACAAAGTTGAGCAGGTAAGGGGTAGCGCTTTTATCACCTAAATGGCCAAGGGTTTCGATAGAGGCCACGCGCACCTCTTCTTCAAACGAATTCTGCAGCAGCGCGATCAGCGGCCTGACTGCCTGCGTAGCGCCCAGGCGATCCAGGGCTTCGATAATAAAGACACGTCGATAAGGTATGCGATCCTGTTGCAGCAGAGAACATAGGGGCTCAATCGCGCGCCGATCGCCGAGTAGTCCCAGGGATTTAATCGCGCCGCTGCGCGTCTCGAAATCTGGATCAGTCAGCGAGTTAATTAAGGGGAGAACAGCGCGCTGATCACCCAGGTCGCCCAGGGCACAGGCGGCGGCGCGGCGGATCAAAGGCTCATCATCATACAGAAGATTGAGCAAAGGTTCAACCGCGCGCCTATCACCAAAGCTACCCAGGGAGAGCGCGATCACGGCGCGCGTCTGCTCGTCCTTTCGCTCAAGCGCCTCGATTAATGGTTCAACCGCGCGCGCATCATTCAACTTCCGCAATGCGAACACAATACTTGAGACAACATTTACATCCATCTTATTACCTTTGTGTTCATTTGGAGCTGAAAGGACAGCAATGAGCGGCTCAACCACCTCCTCCCTACCGTCTAATTCTCCAAGAGCATTGGCCGCATCACGACGTACGGCAGAGCTTCTGTCGGTCGTTACAGCCAGCAGCAAAGGTTCGATAGCTCGTCTGTCTTTCAGTATCCCCAGGGCTCTCGCCATCGTTGCCCGCATGGGTGCGTTGCCTTCAACGGCAAAGGCGGCGATAAGCGGCTCAACAGTATGATTGGCATCTAACGCTATACAGTAATAAACGGCTGCCTCCCGTATAGAGTCAGTCGTATGTTTCAATGCTAAAATGGTTTTTTCTAAACCTGAGAGAGATGCGCTTTTATTCATACACCGCCCCTTATTTATATATATTGCCTCACCTCCCTCTAGTTTACTTGAAAACCGAGTCTTTTTGTCTCAAAATTTCATAAAGAATGAAGAAAAAAAATTAAATAGGGGGAAAGATCGTCCGGCGCTGCCGGACGATCTTTCCCCCTATTTAATTTGGACCTGATGGGAGGCTAGCGCCAGATGTCGGTGATAGAAGGGACGGTGGCGCTCTGGTTGATAGCAGGGAGTTTATACATATCTTCCAGAGTGCGAAGCAAGTGGTAGTGATTCACATCTTCATGGTAGCTGCCAGTTTTGACCATTGGGCCACTGACGATGGTCGCGATCTGATTGACATCGGAGCCATCATCTTCATCCCAGGTGACGATCAGCAAGCTATTATGGGTGTTGGCCCAGCGAACGTAAGTATCCAGGTTATTTTTGAGCCAGGTATCACCATCCGCGATGGAGGCGGAGTGCATGTCATGGATCTGGTTGGGAATCACAAAGGAAACTGTAGGGAGCTTGCTGTAGTCGGTGGGGAACCGGGTGTACGGCAGGTTGCTGCCAGTCGGAACATTAGTAAAGTTAACCCAGGGATTGTGCTTGCGCGCGTACAGGGCATTATCGTAACTGGGGGCGGCACACCCCGTATAGCCCGCCGAGGGCATATCCTCTGAATAGCCTGCGAAGCTAAGATGGGCGTCGAGCAGCGCGCGGCCCAGGTTGGGTCCCGAAAATGTATTGGGGCAGGCATCACTGCTTACATCCTGCGTCGAGCCTGAGTACAGTGCCAGGTAATTCGGCTGGCTCGGATGGGTTTCGGCATGGAAGTTAGTAAAGACAGCCCCACTGCGAGCCAGGGAATTAATATAAGGAGCATCGGAAGAACCAATGATATCCGAATAGCTATGATTTTCTTCAATAACAACCACCACGTGGTCTGGACGCGGAAGTTTCGTCTGGGCGATTACCGCCTGTGGCACCGTCTCACCAGGTTTGGAGAGGGCACAACTGGTCAATAGCCCCCCGGCCACCAGCATAAGTGCACATAGCAGTACAATAGTGATAATACGCGTTCTCATCCTTAACCTCCTGATCCAACAACCGCTATCAATCTTTTTTGTTCTTTTTTTGCATTATAGCAGAAAAAACGTCTCCTTTGTCAGGATGGGCTTTACTCTTATCTTATTGGGATAAGTGAGCGCCTCCGCACAGGCGTCCGCTACGCGGCCGCATCGGTTGTATATATGTTGGTGCCGAGGGTGCGCGAATGCGCACCCTCGGCACCAACATATATAGAGCATGTCAGACTCTCATGATGATAGCCTGCGGCCTGCATCGGTTTTCGCACCCGCGATGCTCAGGAGTCCTGTATGAGTTAGTGCATCGGGGGCGCGGATGCGCCCCCGATGCACTAACTCATACAAATAGCGCGGCCGCGTAGCGGACGCCCGTGCGGAGGCGCTCACGTGCCCCCATGATGACGAGAATCAGATACGCTCATACAACTATTGAGCACCGCTGGTGCATCACAGGAAAAGGGATTCTAGCGAAGGGAATGCTCTTTTGACTCATCGGCGACTTCGGATGAGGCAATGCTGCGCACGATGCGCTTTTTCACGAAGATAACGGCGGCAATAGTAATGATGACTGCGATAGCAAAGCCCGCCCAGCCCACTGTTCTGGCCACCGACTCCACCTGGTCAAAATGTTCATGAAAATAATGGCCGGCAATATACCCTAGCAGGCCAACGTAGGTGGCCCAGACCACCCCTCCCAGGCCATTGTACACCAGGAAGGTACGCCAATCCATCCGATTAACACCAGCCAGAAAGGCGGAGAAGATGCGCAGGATAGAAATAAAGCGCCCAAAGAAAACCGTCCTGGCCCCGTGGCGTTGAAAGAAGCGCTCCGCGTGGTCCAGGTGATTGAGCTTGATAAAAAAGTAGCGACCAAAACGGCTCACAAAGGTGCGACCGCCGGTGCGGCCAATATAGTAGCCGATATTGTCGCCCATAATCGCACCGAAGGCCGCACAGGCGATAACAATTGGAATCTGTAATCGATCATCAGTAGCGGCATAAAAAGAGGCCAGCAGCAGCATGGTTTCGCCCGGTATAGGGATGCCGATGCACTCAATCATGATAAATAAAGCAATGGCAGGGTACCCAATCACGTGTAAAGCGTCTTGCAACGCCTGTAGCGATATCAGCGATGCCAGCAACATCCTCATCAACTCCTTACTAAACTAATAGCACCGATAGACCGCACTTTTGACACAGCCTCCAGGCACCAGCAGGTAAAGTCACAGTACTTTGTACCTATTTAACTACAAAAGTAGCCATAGTTTTGCGTATCGAGCTTTAAACGCAAAGAAAATTCTCTTTTTCTATTCATTTACGACTTGCTTACCCATAAGGTTGTCGCCAGATAGGACCCCTCCTAGACCTTTATACTGGCATTCCTATTGAACCCCTAACGATATGATATGCTAATTACGCATAGATTATGCACATACATTAAAGGGGAATCTAATTCTATGTCGATACGCCAACCAGTTCGCTATCACGTGCGCGGCGGCCAACGCCTTGAAGGAACGGTTATTATCCAGGGGGCTAAAAATGCCGCATTACCAATTATTGCCGCCTCTCTGCTCGCGAAAAGAGGGCAGACCATCTTGCATAATGTGCCGTTGATCAACGACGTATATGTGGCCATCGAGATTGCTCGCGCGCTAGGCGCGAAAATAAAATTGCATGAAGAAGAGCAGGTAATGGTTATTGATGCGTCAAACATCACCACCAGTAACCTGTCACCCGAGCTTACCAATCTGATCCGGGGCTCGGTCCTGTTCCTGCCGCCTGTCATGTTACGTACGGGCCGGGTAAGCATCGAGAAGGTGGGGGGCTGTAACCTGGGCAAGCGCAGCCTGGATTTCCACTATCGTGGCTTTGTCCGCCTGGGAGCTGAAGTGGTTGAGGATGAGCGCGCCATTTCGGTCCGCATGGAGAAAGCGAAGGGCGCCTATCTTTACCTGGACACGCCCAGCCACACAGGTACAGAGAACTTGATGGCGGCCGCATGTCTGGCTGAGGGAACAACCATTATCGAAAACGCCGCCCTGGAGCCAGAGATCGCCAACGTAGCCAACTTTTTGAATCTGATGGGAGCAAAAATCTCGGGTGTTGGTACGGGCGCCATCCAGATTGAAGGGGTAAAAGAGCTTTCAGCCGTTGAATATACCATCATGCCCGATCGCATCGATGCCGGAACCATGGCTATCCTGGCGGGCGCCACGCAGGGTGATGTGGCACTGATCGGAGCCAACCTGCGCCACTTCGCGGTCGTACGCGCCAAGCTGGAACAGATGGGTGTAGAGCTGCAGGAAGACGGTCCGGTCATTCGAGTACAGCGCCGTGGCGCTCTGCGTCCCGTCAACGTGATCACCTGGCCGTTCCCGGGTTACCCGACCGACCTGCAATCGCCGCTCATGGCCCTGGCCTGCATGGCCTCAGGCACCTCCTACATTCGTGAGACACTGTTTGACCAGCGCTTCGGCGTGGCTAACGACCTCAACAACATGGGTGCAAATATCAAGCTCGAAGATGGCTCGGCCGTCATCACGGGTCCCACGCCATTGATCGGCACGACCGTCTGGGCGCATGACTTGCGCGCCGGTAGCGCACTGATCATCGCGGGCTCGGTGGCGGAAGGAGAAACCATCATTGACAACGCCCAGATGATTGAGCGCGGCTACAGTTCAATTATTCGCCGCCTGACACGACTGGGTCTGCACATTGAAGAAGAGCGTCTGGAAACACCTGCCCTCCAGGAATCCCTTTAATACTGCAACCACAAAGCGACCTCTGCGATATTTTGCTATGTATATTGTTATGGATAATGCAGAGGTCGCTTTTAAATGACATGGCCGTTGCCCAATCTATACACAAACGGCGGCAGCGCAATACTGCGCCACTGGTTCAAAACTGTATCCCTACTTTGAGCGCACCTTCATCCCAACGCATAGACCACAGATGCTACCATCTTCATCAGACACAAAAAAGAGGCCATTCGAAGTTTTAACCGCGTCTTGATCATGCGCAAACTGATCCCGCATGCCCGCCCAGGCTGGTGCATCGCTGGCGGGGAACGATTCTTCGGAAGCCTCGGTCACCGTATCTTCATCGGTGGCGACCGTATTGTATGTACCCGCACTCTGGGTCCCCAGGTTCGGAACGTCTACAGGCTGGCGGCTATGTCGCACACGACCAGCAACCCAGTGTCCACCCAGGAAGACCTCCAGCGCCTGTCCATTCACAATATCAGGACCCAAGGCCGAACCAAGCGCATAACAGCCCGGATTGGTGCTCGCAAACAATATTCCCTCAGCCATACAGGTTGTCCTTTCCCCTCATAATGCCGCCCGCAAATGAGGCCGACTGCTCTGGGCTCGGCTCTGCGGCAGGCACAACATATTTAACAAAACATCTATTCTCTTTCTTACACGAATTCCTGACAAAACAAGGGGACAAGCTAACGGCCCGGCAGATTTTGAAGAGCCAGGCAAAAAATGGAGTGGGACGACGAAATGTTAATGAGAATAGATCTCATTGACAGTACATCCCCGCTTATGGTATCCTCTCACCATATAGATATCGTGTATCATTAATAATGATACCTGATACTACTAAGAGCGTGTCCAGACTCCCGCCATGTTGGGGCCACTTGCGCGCCCCCGCACGCGCGTCCGCTGCGCGGCCGCGCCGGTTTTGGTTGTTGGTGCATCGGGGGCGCGGCCGCGCCCCCGATGCACCAACAACCAAAGGAAGCTTGAGCACCGCAGGTGCGAAAACTCATGCAGGCCGCAGGCCATCATCATGGGAGTCTGACACCCTCTACGTAGTGTAGATAATGTACGATGGAGCACTTATTTGATGGTCATCAAACGTAGCAAGGCTGCGGGTTTGATTCTGGCGCTGGTGGGAATATTTTTGCTGAGCGCCTGCAGCCTTCCAGCTACTAATAATATAGGGGGACAGGCGAGCAAGGGGACTATTCCTGTGGTGGCGGCCGAAAATTTTTACGGTGATATCGTCAGCCAGATTGGCGGCAAATATGTCAGTGTAACAAACATATTATCAGACCCTAATGTAGATCCCCATACATATGAGAGCAATGTCAACCAGGTAAAGGCTGTTGCCAAAGCCAGGCTGATCGTGGCCAATGGAGGGGGGTATGATGATTGGATGGACAAACTCATCTCCAGCACGCCAGATGAGAGTCGCCGGGTACTCAAAGGCTTTGACCTGGCCACGGTAAAGCTGCCCAACAACGAACACGTCTGGTATAGTCCTGTCAACGCCAGGACCATTGCCACCGCCATAGCAGACAACCTGAAAGCGATCGATGCCCGCCACGCGGCCGCATACGAAACCAACCTGCAGCGCTTCAAGAGTGAGAGCATGAAGATCGACCAGAAGCTGGCGGCCATTAAAGCAAGATACGCAGGGACGCCAATTGGTTTAACCGAGACCATCCTCCTCTATCAAACCGGTTCGATGGGCCTGAATGTGTTGACACCCGCCGAGTTCCAGAAGGCGATGGCCGAGGACAATGATCCGCCAGCTAGTACGGTGATTACCACTGAAAATCAGATTACCAGGCGTCAGATCAAAGTGCTTATCTATAACCAGCAGACTCAATCGACCATCATCACCAGGCTACAAAGCACTGCGCAGGCACAACACATCCCTACGATAGCCGTAACCGAAACAATGCCAGGCAATCAAACGTATCAAAGCTGGATGATAGGGCAGCTAAATGCACTGGAACAAGGTCTGGGCCAGAATAAATAATGGATGATGAAACATGGGTAGAAGAAATGAACGTGAATAATACTATTGTGGAACGGGGAGCTCCGATTATTTCGCTGGAGAGCGTACGCATCCGATTGGGGAAGCGTACAATCCAGGAAAATATTAACCTGTCCATCAACGCGGGCGAGTTTGTCGCCATTCTGGGTCCAAATGGAGCTGGCAAGAGTACCCTGCTCAAGCTGCTATTGGGTTTAATAAAGGCGGAGACGGGCACGGTTCGTATCATGGGACGGCCGCCGCGCCGGGGCAATACCGATATCGGCTACGCGCCACAGCACCGGGTGCTGGAAGCAGACCTGGCGCTGCGCGCCCGCGACGTCGTCGGCTTTGGTCTCGATGGTCATCGCTGGGGACCGGGGTGGCCCAGCCGCAAGCGCACCGCGACCATCGAAAAGGCGCTACAAGAGGTTGACGCCCTGCATTTCGCCGACGCCCCGGTGGGCCAGCTCTCGGGCGGTGAACAGCAGCGCCTTCTGATCGCCCAGGCACTCTTGACCAATCCGCGTCTGCTGCTGCTCGACGAGCCGCTCTCTAACCTGGACATCGCGCGCGGACAGGAGATCGTCACCCTGGTCAATAACCTCTGTCGCGCGCGCAACGTGGCGGTAATGCTGGTGGCGCACGACGTCAATCCATTGCTACATGTGGTAGACAAGGTTATCTACGTGGCGAACCAGCATTGCACCATAGGAACGCCGGAAGAAGTCATTACCAGTGAAACCCTGACGCGCCTCTATGGATCGCCGGTAGAGGTAGTCAGAGCACTCGGGCGGGTGTTTGTAGTTGGAGCGGAGATCTAAATGCTGTATTCCATCATGGACTCGCTACAATACGAATTCGTGCGCAACGCTCTGCTGGCCGGCTCATGCATTGCGATCGTGGCGGCCATCACAGGCTATTTCTTAATCGCGCGCGGCCTGACCTTCGCCGGACACGCGCTACCGAACATTGGCTTTGGGGGTGCCGCCGGGGCGGTCCTGCTCGGGCTCAGTCCGGTCTATGGCCTGTTCGCCTTTACCATCGGCGCGGGCATTATCATTGGACTACTGGGCAAAGAGGTACGCGAACGCGATATCTCCATTGGCATCATCATGACCAGCGCCCTCGGGCTTGGGCTGATGTTTCTCTCGCTCTACTCGGGCTATGCTGAACGCGTTTACAGCGTGCTATTTGGCACCATCCTGGGCATCAGCGTAAACGACGTGTGGACCATGGTCATCACCTGTCTGCTAACCATCATCGCCATCATCGCCTTGTATCGCCCGCTCCTATTTAGCTCGTTTGATCCAGAGGTGGCGCAGGCCCGTGGCGTTCCCATTCGCGGCATCGCCGTCCTCTTTCTGGTTCTGGTCGCCATGGCGGTCTCGATCGCCATCCAGATCGTCGGCGCGCTCCTGATATTTACCATGCTGGTCGGACCCGCCGCGACCGCCATCCGCATCGCCCAGCGTCCGATTACAGCCATCATGATCGCTATCGGACTTGGACTGCTCTACATGTGGGCGGGTATCTTCCTGTCGGTCGCCAATGGGCTCTGGCCTGCCAGTTTTTACATCGCCACCATCTCATTTGCCGTCTATCTGCCCGTGCGCATCTTATCGCCACGCTGGCTAGGGAAGCGCGGTCGTCGCGAGCGTCCGCCAGTTAATCAATCAATCAAAGCACCGGAAACAGAATATGCTAGAACTTTTTAATTACGAAATCGTCCAGAACGCATTTGGCGCCGGGACCATTGTAGCAATCATCGCTGCCTGCATCGGCTACTTTGTTGTGCTGCGCTCACAGACGTTTGCCAGTGAAGCGCTCTCTGATATCGGGTTCGCCGGAGCCACCGGAGCCATCGTCTTTGGCTTCAGCTCGTTGATCGGCATGCTCATCTTCTCCATGCTATCCGCGCTCGGCATGGGTGCGCTGGGAGAACGTATTCGAGGACGCGATGTTGAGATCGGGATGGTGCTCTCATTCGCCCTGGGTCTGGGCGTACTCTTTCTAAGCATCTACACCCAGACCGGCAGCGCCGGCGTTAACTCGGGTGTGGGCATCCTCTTCGGCTCGATTCTAAGCGTCAGACGCTCGGACGTCCTGATAGCGCTGGGCTGCGGAATCTGCTTATTAATTTTGCTGATGATCCTGTATCGTCCACTCCTCTTCGCATCCATCGATCCAGAGGTAGCGCAGACGCGAGGCGTGCCGGTACGCACGCTCTCGATCATCTTTCTACTTATGCTCTCGGTCACAGTCTCCATCTCCATCCTGGTCGTGGGGGTCCTGCTGATCATCGCGCTGCTGATCGCGCCCGCCGCCACCGCGCTTCGCCTGACCCATCAGCCGCGTCACTCGCTGATCCTATCCATCATCCTCAGCCTGGCCTGCACATGGAGCGGGCTCATCCTGGCCTTCACGGGTAGCTTCGGCAAGCAGTTGCCAGTAGGCTTCTATATCTCAGCCATAGCCGCGGCATTCTACTTCATCTCAATCATCATCAGTCGCCTGGGGATCATTCATACACCTCAACGCACGGAAAAACTGGTTCGTTGTACGGATTGTCACAAACGCACACAGCCAGACTATCAGTAGGTATCAATATAACAGATAAAGTGTAGTTAGCTCATGATTGTTGTGGTAAACTATAATAACCACAAATATACTTGCGGCGTTGCAAACGGGGAACATCATCAAAAACTGATGGTGTATGGAGGAGGCAAGCTAACAGCACAAGAGCACAGATATTAAACGGAGAAATGAAATGTCAAAGGAGATAACGGACAAAATCTATACAGCGTTTGACGAGATGAGTCAGCGCAACACCCGTCCACGCCGACTCATCGCCGAGCGGCTCGTTCAACTGGCCAACTCGGGACACGACTTCACCACCGATGATCTCTGGCAAGAACTGCGCGCCATCGAACCCAGGATTGGTCGCGCCACCGTCTTCCGCTCGATTGAAAAGCTGGTCGATAAAGAACTGCTCGACCGCATCGAGTTCGCCGATGGTACGCATCACTACCGGGTCTGCGGAGGGAGCCACCACCATCACCTGACCTGCACCCAATGTCACCGGGTGGTCGAAGTTGACCTCTGCCTCCCTCCCGAACAGCTCAACGCCATTGGTAGTCAGACCAACTTTGAAATCGAAGGGCATTCCCTCTCCCTCTTTGGACGTTGCGAGTCCTGTCGCTCCTGATAGAATGGATCGTGGCAAAACAAGAAATCGGGTAACAGCAGAGTCCACATTTGCTCTTGCCAGGCGTAACAATTACTAAAGGTTCAATTTATGGGTTGAGCCGCTCGCGAGCTCGATATAGCATCCCCATTGAGCATGCTTCCAGGTGCTTAACACAATATGATCAGTAGCTCCAGACAGACCGGGGGGTTGTTTTTTGTGCCCGCAAGTAGGGCCGGGTACGAGGAAAGGGAAGCAGTGAAGATGAAGTACCACGACACACCACACCAGGCCATTAAAGTAGCTGGCAAGCTCACCCGAGTCAAGAAAATAGCTATCCTACAGGCCGGTGCACCAGGAGACTTCATCTTCACACTGCCAGCGTTGGAAGCGCTACGCCATACCTATCCCAGGGCCGAAATTGTCCTGCTCGGTCAGAACTGGCACGCCGCCTTTTTGCGGGGGCGCCCCTCACCGATCGACCGGGTTGTGGTCGTACCGGCCTGCCAGGACGCGCACGCGACAGATCACCGTGATCTGGAGTGGTTCTTCGCACACATGCAGGCGGAGCACTTCGACCTGGCTCTGCAAATGCAGGATGGTAGTAGAGGCATCAGCGCCTTCCTGCTCAGGCTTCAGGCTCGCGTTACCGCCGGTTATGACGCACCCGATGGTCCTCAACTAGATCGCAGTCTCCCATACACTCCGTTTCAGCACGAAATTCTGCGCTGGCAGGAGATCGCCGCCCTGGTAGGAGCGGCCACGGAGACCAATTCACAACCTGAACTGATCGTGATGGCAAAAGACCTGGAAGAATCACTGCGAGTGGTAGCAGCAGATTCATGTCCCCTGGTGGTGCTCCATCCGGGTAGCGACGATCCACGCGGCCGCTGGCCCGGACAGCACTTCGCCGCCGTAGGAGACGCCCTGGCCCGTGAAGGGATGCGCATTGTCATTACAGGCAGCGAGCAGGAGAGCGACCTCGCAACCCAGATCACGCGGCAAATGAGAGCTTCCGCGCAGAACGTAGCCGGAAAGCTCTCATACGCGGGTCTGTGCGGCCTGCTCTCCCGCTGTCGCCTCACCATCGCCAATGATGCCGCCATCCAGCAACTGGCCAGTTGTGTCGGGAGCGCCACTATCGGCCTCTACTGGTGCGTCAATATGCTCTCCGGCGGACCGCTCAATCGACTGCGCCACCGTCCGTTTATCTCATGGCAGCTCGACTGTCCTATCTGCGGCCACAACCAGCTCTATGAACGCTGCGGCCACCTGGCCTCGCTGATTACAGATATCAGCAGTGACGAAGTGATCAACGGCGCCTGGGAATTGCTTCGGGCTTGAGCAACCTATGAACACAGACATGTTTTTCCAGAGTAGGATTGACTCTCCTTCCACGATCAGCGGATGAGTAGATGCCAGTTTTTCGGCCCTGACTACTTGACGACCATCCATGAGATACGCAATACTTCTCAAATGAAGCCGAGAGACAAAAGGAATAAGGATATTACGATCGTCCCAGATCCTTTGATTTTTCAGGCTGATCGGCCTGGAAGGGTGGATTCTTGTCTTGATGAACGACGATAATCATAACAACAATAATACTGAATTTATGGCGCAAGCACTTACCCGCGCCCGTTCGGTTATCGGGCGCACCAGCCCTCGTCCACCTGTGGGGGCAGTGGTCGTGCTGGATGGCACAGTAGTTGGCGCGGGCGCAACCGATCCTCCATTTGGTCCCCACGCGGAGGTGAACGCACTGCTCCAGGCTGGCGAGATGGCGCGGGGAGCAGATCTCTATGTGACGCTTGAGCCATGCTGCGTGGCGATCCATACCCCACCCTGCACGCACGCCATTCTGGAGGCAGGCATTCGACGCGTGGTGGTGGCGACGCTTGATCCCAATCCCCTGGTCGCCGGACGCGGCATGGCGCAATTGCGCGAGGCCGGCATCGAGGTGGTTGTTGGTCCCGGCTCGGCTGAAGCGCAGGAGATTATACGTCCGTTCTCGACCTTTATTACCCGGCATCGCCCCCATTTTAGCGCCAAGTGGGCGATGACCCTCGACGGTAAGATCGCGACCTATACCGGCGACGCGTATTGGATCAGTAATGATGCATCCCGCGTCTGGGTCCACAACTTCCGCGAGGAGGTAGACGCGATTATCATCGGTAGCGCGACAGCGCGCCTCGATGATCCGCAATTAACCGTGCGGCTTGAGCCGCATCAGCACTGGTATCCCCGAACCACTCGTTCTGGCGGACCACTGCGAGTGATCGTTTCCACCCATGGTGATCTCCCGGCACACCTCAAACTGCTGCAGCCAGCACTTGCCGCCGGCACCTGTATCATTGTTGGAGAGGGCGCCTCCCCTGATAACATCGACCGCCTGCGCTCCAGCGGCGCTGAGATCATACGCGCCGAAGTGAATCAGGGGGGCTTCATCGATATGCAGACGATCAGTTCGCTGCTAGCGGAAAAGGGGCTCATGCATGTGCTGCTTGAAGGCGGGAGCCAGCTCTTAGGCCAGGCCTTTGATCAACGTCTGATTGATCAGGTGGCCGCTTTTATCGCTCCGCGCCTGATTGGTGGTCGAGCGGCTCCGTCCCCCATTGGAGGGACCGGTCTTTCTATGATGAAGCACGCCCTTACATTAGCCAATCAACGCTCTCAGATTATTGATGGCGACATCTTAATCCAGGGACTGATTGTGTATGAAACATGAGCGCCCCTGCACGGGCGTCCGCTGCGCGGCCGCACTTATTTTGTATTGGTGCATGGGTTGGAGTGCGCAGTTGCGCACTCCAACCCATGCACCAATACAAAATAGGCTCGTGACCAACGCAGTTGCGAAACCTCCACTCATAGAACGTGTCAAACTCCTATCGTGTGCTCCTTCTCTCCTTATGAGCTTTTGATTTCGGCGAGCTCACCATCTTTCCATATATTGGTACATAGCTCTCACCATCTTTCCATATATTGGTGCATAGCTCTCACTATCTTTCCATATATTGGTGCATAGCTCTCACCATCTTTCCATATATTGGTGCATAGCTCTCACCATCTTTCCATATATTGGTGCATAGCTCTCACCATCTTTCCATATATTGGTGCATAGCTCTCACCATCTTTCCATATATTGGTGCATGCGGTGCGCGGATGCGCACCGCATGCACCAATATACAAAACCAGCGCGGCTGCGCAGCAGCCGCGTGTGCGGGGGCACTCATGTGCCCCTATACGACGAGAGTCAAACACTCTTATATAAAAGAGCATATCGAGAGCTAAAAACGAGCCGTAATTTCGAGGGGTTCGTGCGTACTTATAGAGTAGAAAACAGCTTGCATAAACATGCGGGTTAGTAAGAGAAAGTATGGTGTCAGCGATCGACATCTACGTACCTTTCTCCTAGTATCAAAGAGATAAAGTTACATACATATAAAACCGGTCGTCTCAAACCGTTAGGGGAAAAATATTTTAAACCATAAATCGACCATGAGAGTTGACTAAACTATGAATTCAATACAATTTGATCAGATCTGCTGGCTATTGCTCGCATTTATACTCTGCTTCGCGGGCAGCCTGCTCTTATGTGGCCTTGCCCGCAAGCTCTTCCCCACGTTTCGCAGTGGCGAGCATAAACCGGGCACGCATCGCACAGATATGCCAACAAGCAGTGGACGGGCCATTAAAACGGTTGAGCTCCCATTAGTCGGTGGACCAGCCTTTACCATAGCCATTGTTGGCAGCGGGATCAGCGCTGGCTATATTTTAAATCTCAATCAAAATCAATGGAACCTTCTCTTGATCGGTTTAGGGGCAACCATCGGTTACGCCCTTGTCGGCTTTCTGGATGACTGGCGTAAAGTCTATAGCAATCAAGGGTTATCCGAAAGGGCGAAATTTGCCGGCGTCTTCCTGGTCTCGGTAGCCGCCGCTGTTTGTTACTTCTTTCTATTTTCGGCGGGACAAGAATCCTACAGCCTGTGGAAGGATCTGCCGATTCTGGGGCGGCTAATCTGTAGCAGTTCGGTAGCGGTCGACCAGCCTTGCCGGGTCGTTTTTCCACAACTGGCCTACTTTGGCTGGTTTATCTTCCTGGTCCTGCTGGTAGGCTTCACCGGCACGGCAACCGCCGTATCGGTCGATTTCAGCGATGGCTTTGATGGGCTCTCCGGTGGACTGGTTGTTAGCGCCGCCATCGCGCTGGCCCTGGCCATTACCGGCCGTTTAAGTGATCTTGGAACGCATCCCGAGGGCATCGTACTGGAGCTACTGGCCTTGGTCTGCGCGGGAGGGGTGCTGGGATTCCTCCCCTGGTGCTGGCCCTCGTCGTGGGCGGCCAGGCGTAGCGGCGTCGTCAAGCGGCGCGCCCGCATCATCATGGGGGATAGTGGAGCACTGGCACTGGGCGGTCTGCTGGCCATCATCGCCCTCTTCTCACGCAATGAAATCCTGCTGCTCACCACCATTGGAGGAGTCTTCGTACTGGAGGCGCTCTCGGTCATCGTCTCCACCCGCATTCTCACACCATTCTATCGTCGCCGCTTAAGGATTCTACGCTTCGAGAATAAAAAGGAATTCGTACCGCACACCGAGTTTCCGCTGCCATTTCTGGCCGCGCCCCTGCACCATCACTTCGACCTGTTAGGATGGGACAGAAAACAGCTCGTCTACTGTGCATGGACGTTGGGAGCGATCTTCGCGGGACTGAGCGTGCTGATTTCGGTAGACACCATCAGCTGGCAGCGCTACCTGGCCCGCTTTCTGGGCTTCGTTCTGATGGCGGTTATCTGGTCCAGCGGTACCTGGTCCAAATGTTACTTTGTCGGCAAACAATCACTAGCCGGGCGCAACCGGCACCGCCGCCTGGCCCTATACTATGGTTATCCCTTGAGCATTATGGGGATCAACCTCTATCATCACGTTGAGAGCATCGAAGCCAGTGAAGATGTGATTGAGACGCCGGCCGAAGAACTGGCCCTGTGGCAGCGCATGACGATCTTTGATGCGCGCGCCATGCTCGGGCTCTATTGCTATCGTGCAGGCTACTATCCAGCCGCCATGGCTCAGTGGAGCCGCATTCCTGAACGCAACCGCAAATTGCGTCCCGAAATCGTTATCCTCTTGAATGAGGTCGATAATCGCCTGGCGCTGGAAAAGCAGGAGACCCAGCCGATGCGCCGCGATCAGCTACGAGCCAGGATCGAAGAGAACAAGCAACCCATCTTTACCGGAAACTTACCGCCAGCGGATATGCCTAATCCATATGAGCCTATCAGCGAAGAAGAGATGAGCACTGGAAACATCGACGCGCCATGGAAAACCCTGGTGCCAGACAATAAAGCTGAACGCGATCAGGGCTGATAACGACAAAACAAAGTCGGGGCAAGCCCGCCACCTACTGGCATTGCCAGGTGATGGTGATGTCGATAGCATTGTGCGGGCCCTGGATGGTAAAACGCGCGCTCTTGCTGGTCTGACCGCCATTTCCGAAGCCGCAGCGCAAAGCTACGGTAGCATTTACCATCTGTGAATTCTGGGCTCCCACGGTCCCCTGATTATTGTCACCATCCTCAGAATTAATCGAACCGAGATAATTCGGAAGATTCGAGGTAGCGACCCAGTGCACATCGTTATTGCTACGGTTGGTCAGGGTAATCGGGCAGTTCGCCAGGCCGAAGCCCATCGTCGAGCAACCGTCCAGGTTTTGAAATGAGGTCTTATCCGCCTGCAATAGCTGAGAGACGGCAACAGCGGTCGCTGTGGCGGCAATATGCTGCTGCGTCACCGCGGTTGCCGTGGCATTGAGATGGGTCTGGGCCTGCGCGGTCCCGGTGACATCGCGCTGCGTCACCGCCGTCTGGGTAGCGCTGATATTATGCAGTGACCTGGCTACCGCTGTCTGCGTTGCCGCGTGATCTGGCGCAGCGAAAAGGTCCAGTTTCCCTAAAGGGTGGCTTAAGGTAAAGGCATAGGCCCAACCGGCGCCACCCACCAGCAGGACCAGCGCGGCCAGGAAAATCAAGGTCATCTTACGCGTCGAGAAATCTTGCGCAGGCTGGAAACGCCGATAGGGCACAGGAGTGACAGCATCCTGCCGTTGCGCGGCCCCCCCACCGGAAATGGCTATGGTGGGGGTACTATGCTCCATCAGCGCGAGGCGTACCGGCGCGGCATTGTCCTCATCGGAACCTTTGTTAGGCATCAGCCAGGGGAGCCTGCCGGAGGCGCTAGCCTGCAGGGACTTCTGGAGAGCCTGGGCAAAATCAAACACCGAAGGGAAGCGATCTTCAGGCTGCTTGGCCAGCGCGCGTAGTAAAACAGCATCAACGCCGGGAGGAAGTGCAGGATTCAAGCGTGATGGTGGTTCCGGTGGCACGTGCATATGCTTATACATGATCTGGCCTGGCGCGCCATCAAAGGGCGGCTGACCAACCAACAGTTCATAAGCCATGATCGCCAGCGCATACTGATCGGTAGCGAAGACGGGATGGCCATCCCACTGCTCCGGAGCCATGTATGTCAATGTGCCACGAATGGTCTGGCTGGTATGCGAAGTGACCAGCAGGGAGCGGGCCACGCCGAAGTCCGCCAGCAGTAGGTCCGGTTGTGAGGGCTGCTCGGGCCGGATGCGCAGGAGAAAGTTGTCTGGCTTCACATCCTGGTGCACGATACCCTGGCTGTGCGCATGCTGCAGGGCGCCCGCAGCCTGAGAAATAAGGCGCGCTACCTCTAACGACGGCAATAAATCATGCTCATCACGATCCCTCACCCATTGATAGAGCGAACCCTCGGGTCGATAGGGCATCACCATATAGGTCAGGGTGGCGCCATTGACATCTTGCTCGCCATAATCGAACAGCGGTAGGATCGCCGGATGATCCAGGCTAGCGATGGCATGCATCTCACGCTCAAAAAGCTGAGTTGATTTCTGAACGTTTTCTGATGCGCGATACATAGGAGAATCGTTCCGCACCACTTTTACCGCCACACGTCTCTTAATACGCGTGTCATCCGCCAGGTAGACCTCACCCATACCGCCGCTTCCCAGCTGCTGCTGCAGGCGATAGCGACCAAGGTATATTCCTTCTAACGCCATATCACTTCACTCTCCCTGGAATTCTCAGAAGATCAATGCCCAAATTTTATTAGCGCCTATCGACCTTAATGAAAATACTATCATCAATATAACACACAATGATACAAAGTTCATAATAAATAAGCAAATGAGTACTTTATAATAAAACGTGGGCGCCAGCAGAATTTGGCGCCCACGACCGGGCGGCCGCTGCGCGGCCGCCCGGGGTTTTCTGTGTTGGTGCAACAGGGGCGCTTTCGCGCCCCTGTTGCACCAACACAGAAACGGTTTTTGGGCCCCTGTTGCACCATTCTAGAAGCGGCTTTTGGGCCTCTGTTGCACCAACACAAAAACGGCTTTTGGGCCCCTGTTGCACCATTCTAGAAGCGGCTTTTGGGCCTCTGTTGCACCAACACAAAAACGGCTTTTGGGCCCCTGTTGCATCAACACAGAAACGGTTTTTGTGCCCCTGCTGCACTATTCTAGAAGCGGCTTTTGGGCCTCTGCTGCACCATTCTAGAAGCGGCTTTTGAGCACCAGAGATATCTATGTGAAGCAACATTTGTGCATCGGAGATATCTCAATGCTAGTTATCGGGTAACGATGTTGATCAGGCGACCGGGTACGTAGATGATGTTCTGGATGGGATGTTCGGCGATATAGCGCTGGATGCGGGTGGTGCTGATCGCCTGTTGCTTGATGATTGCTTCAGGGGCGTCAGCGCTGACCTCGATGCGGTCGCGGACGCGTCCATCGACCTGGATGGGCAACCAGAACATCTCTTGCTGAATGGCCTCAGGATCGTAGATGGGCCAGGAAACTGTATGGATCGAACTGGCATGGCCGGTCTGCTCCCACAATTCCTCGCTGATAAAAGGAGCGATCGGGGCCAGCAGCAGCAGCAGCGTCTCGATCTCCTGGTCCGTAGTATGGGCTTTGCGCGTCAGGGCGTTCAGGTACTCCATCAGGGTGGCGATGGCGGTATTATATTTGAAAGCCTGCAGATCTTCGGTGACGCGTTTCATTGTGACGTGCAGCATACGCTGTTCCTCGCGCGCCGCCGGTTGTTGCATTGCAGTTGACTGCCGGTGTTGCCGTACCAACTGCCAGACGCGGTCCAGGAAGCGCACCACGCCGCCGATATTGCGATCACTGAAATCGCCATCGGCCTCGTAGGGTCCCATAAACATCAGGTACATGCGGAAGGCGTCCGCGCCCAGGTGCTCGATGTAGTGATCGGGATTAATCACGTTCCCGCGCGACTTGGAGATCTTGGCGCCGTCACGGGTAATGGTGCCGTTGGCGCGAAAGCGCCGGAACGGCTCGCTGAACTCCAGCAAACCCAGATCGTGCAGGGCCATGGCGATGAAACGCACATACATCAGGTGCAACACGCTGTGGTCCGCGCCCCCGATGCACATATCCACCGGCAGCCAGCGCCTCGTCATCTCGGGATTCCAGGCCTCCTGTTGATCGTTTGAAGAGGAATAGCGCAGGTAGTACCAGGCGGAATCCAGAAAGTTGTCGCTGACATCGGTCTCACGGCGGGCCGGCTGGCCGCAGACGGGACAGGTCGTGTTGACAAAATCCTCGATAGCCGCTAGGGGAGAGACACCGGTGCCAGTTGGCATCCACTGCTCCACGTCAGGCAGCAGGACCGGCAGCTGGTCGTCGGGGACCGGCACCGCCCCGTGCTCGGAACAATAGATGATCGGGATGGGCGGCCCCCAGTAGCGCTGGCGGCTGATCAGCCAGTCGCGCAGGCGATATTTTATGCTGCGTCTTCCCAGCTGTCGCTGCTCAAACCAATCGCAGATGGCCTCCTGAGCCTGCGCTGAAGGCATGCCGGTATACGCGCCCGAATCTACCAGCATGCCTGCCTGTGTGAATGCCTCCGTCATGGTCGCGGCATCGACTGTTGGTTCCGAAGACGGCTGCACCACCACGTGTACGGGCAGATTCTCCTGGCGCGCAAAGGTAAAGTCGCGCTCATCGTGCGCCGGCACGCCCATCACAGCACCAGCGCCATAGCCCTCCAGCACAAAATCAGCGATCCAGATCGGAATGCGTTCACCCGAGAACGGATGGATAGCATATGCGCCAGTAAAGGCACCGGTCATCGTCTGCTCCTGCTGCGTGCGCAGACTGTTCACCGTCTCCTGGTATGCTCTGACGCGATCGCGATAAGAAGACGCCGTAATTTCAGTCACCAGCGCATGATGGGGTGCCAGCGCCACAAAGGTCATGCCAGCGATGGTATCGGGGCGGGTTGTATAGACCTCAACATAACTACCAGGCTTCCCATCGATCTCCATGCGGAACTCCAGCCCCTGCGAACGACCGATCCAGTTGCGCTGGCTGGCCTTCACGCGCTCGCTCCAATCCAGGCTATCCAGGTTATCCAGCAGGCGTCCCGCATAATTGGTCAGCTTCAAAAACCACTGCTCCAGCCAGCGCCGCTCCACGATAGAGTCGCAGCGCTCGCAACGGCCATTGATCACCTGCTCATCGGCCAGCACGGTCTTATCATGGGGACACCAGTTGACAGGGGCAGCCTTACGCTCGGCCAGTCCCCCCTTAAACAGCTGCACAAAGATCCACTGCGTCCAGCGATAATAATCAGGATCGGTAGTATTCAACTCATGCGACCAGTCAAAGCGATTGCCCATGCGCTTCAATTGTTGCTCGCGAAAATGCTCAACATTATGGGCCGTCAGAATGCGCGGATGGATGCCGCGCTTGATGGCAAAATTCTCGCTATGGATGCCAAAGGCATCAAAGCCGATCGGCTCAAAGACGGAGTGGCCCTGCATCGCCATCAAGCGACCATGCAGGTCCGAGCCCACATAGGAATAAAAATTGCCCACGTGCAACCCCTCGGCGGAGGGATAGGGGAACATCATCAGATTGTAGTAGGGGCGTGGCGCCTGCCGCAGGTCCACCTGATAAATCTTCTGCTCCTCCCAACGAGCGCGCCACTTCGCCTCAAAACGAGCAAAGTCATAACGGGGAGCACGAATACGCTTTATCGCCTGCTCAGCAGCCGACTCGGTAGGGATTGGTGCTGCGCCAGTAACAGCGGCGGGAAATCTCGCTTCAGACACAAGATCCTCCTTAATGAACTTAGAGAGAACATTGCGCGGAGGACCGGGTTCAGTGATGCGACCGTAATCCAGGCATCAAAAAAGCGCCCTCCGCCCTGGCAAGGGCGAAAAGTGCGCACAGACCCACTTTCGCGGTACCACCTTGTTCACCACCGCCTCGCGGCGACGGCCTTTTGGGTGCCAACACACCCGAACCCTATAACGGGAGTACCCGGAGCCAGCTACTTCCATCCCGCAGGATATTTCACCGGCACGGCTCGCAAGGGAGCTTCAGGTTGCTCTGAATACCAGCTCACACCAGCCGCTGGCTCTCTGTGATCCCCGACAACCCTACTTTCCTTGTTCAATGCCACACTGCTATTTTTCTTTATATGCATAAATTACCCAATCTCATGCGCTTTGTCAAGTACATGGATAGTATTTCAGGTGTAGGGCAAGAAGACACCCAGGTCGTATAGACCACTATACCAGAAAATATGGTATAGTAAGAAAAGCCAGATAAATCGCAAAAGGAAGGCAGATGCAGGGCAAATACAATTCGTAGACATTAATGGGAACATTCTTTTCCGCTCTCGTTCTTAAATTGAATGTGGTGGCCCTTGCGGTCGATTCCCGTCGACGCACGTCCCGGTTCGTCGTTCATTTTAAATATAAAAGGGGATTACAGATGTCATCATTGTTAGAGCAGGAGATTCTGAGTCAACCCGAGGTTATTGCAGGGCTGTTGGATAAAGAGACGCGGCACATCCAGCAGATCGTGGCGCAGTTGCCAGCATTTGATTATATTTTGATCGCGGCCCGTGGCTCATCGGATCACGCGGCGACCTATGCCAAATATGCCTGGGAAACAATGGGTCGCTATCCGGTCGCGCTGGCGGCGCCATCCGTACATACGCTGTATGACGCGCCTCCACGGATGAATAACGCGCTGGTTGTGGGCATCTCGCAATCCGGCCAATCGCCGGACATTGTGGCGGTGCTAGCAGAGGGCAAGCGCCAGGGACGGCCGACCATCGCCATCACCAATGATAGCAATTCAGCGCTGGCCAGGGCGGCCGACCATGTGGTGGAGCTGCATGCTGGACAGGAGAAGAGCGTCGCCGCCACCAAAACGTATACCGCGCAGCTGGCGATCATGATGCTCTTCGCGGCCGCCTGGAGCGGCGATCAGCAGCGGCTGACCGAGCTGCAGCAGGTACCGGAAGCTATCGCGAAGGCGCTGCAGAGCGCTCCGGAGATCGCGCAACGCACAGAGCGCTACCGCTACATGAACCAGTGCGTTGTGGTGGGGCGTGGCTACAACTACGCCACCTCTTTCGAACTGGCGCTCAAATTAAAGGAGCTCACCTATGTCATGGCCACCGCCTACTCATCGGCGGACTTCCGCCATGGTCCCATCGCCACCGTCGAGGAGGAGTTGCCAACCATTCTGATCATGCCCAGCGGAGCCGCCTACGCCGACATGGTCGAGCTGGCCCAGGATCTCCAGAAGCGCCAGGCAGAACTGCTGATCATCTCCGACGCCCAGGAGGCGCTCAAAATGGCCCAGACGCCCTTCGCCATGCCTACCGGCATACCCGAATGGCTCAGCCCGATCACCGCCATCATCCCTGGTCAGCTGTTTGGACTGCACCTGACCCTGACCAAGCGACTGCAGCCGGACACGCCCCGTGGCCTGAACAAGATTACTCTCACCCGTTAACACGCACAAAAACTGCGGCCCTTTGATCAATCAAAGGGCCGCAGTTTTTGTGCGCGGGAGAATAAGCGGTTAGCGGGCGATCAGCGAATCGGAAAAGAGCCAGGGAGCCTCCTGCCGACGACGCTGCTCATAGCTAGCGATATCATCTTTCATCTGCAGGGTCCAGCCGACCATGTCCAGTCCCTTCAACAGGCGCTCTTTCCTGAAGGCGTCGATCTCGAAACGGATCACCTCGCCGTTGGGACGCGTCACGGTCTGGGCAGCCAGGTCAATGTCCAGCGTATAGCCGGGATTGGCCTGCACCTCCGCCATCAGCGCGGTGACCACCGCCTCGGGGACCGCGATCGGCAGGATGCTGTTGCTGAAACAGTTGTTGTAGAAGATATCGGCGAAGCTGGGGGCGATAATGGCGCGAAAACCATACTCGGCCAGCGCCCAGGGAGCGTGCTCACGCGAGGAGCCACAACCGAAGTTATCACCAGCTACCAGAATGCTGGCCCCCTGGTAGCGCGGCTCATTCAGCACGAAATCCGGATTGGGCGTCTGCTGCTCATCCAGGTAACGCCAGTTGGCGAACAGGGCTTCGCCAAGACCGGTACGCTTGACCGTCTTCAGGAAGCGCGCAGGCAAGATCTCATCGGTATTGACGTTTACACGATTCAGGGGCAGCACCAACCCATTATGTGTGGTAAATGGTTGCATATCTCTTCTTAGCTCCTCTTCACTACCAGGAACGGATATCAACAAAGTGGCCGGTGACAGCGGCCGCCGCCGCCATGGCCGGACTGACCAGGTGGGTACGGCCACCGCGTCCCTGGCGCCCCTCAAAGTTACGGTTGCTGGTGGAGGCGCAGCGTTCACCCTCGCTCAGGCGATCTCCATTCATGGCGATGCACATGCTACAGCCTGCCTCGCGCCACTCAAAGCCCGCCTCACGGAAGATATCGGCCAGACCCTCCTCCTCGGCGATGCGACGCACATTGGTTGAGCCAGGTACCACCAGCGCCCGCACATTGGGAGCTACATGCTTGCCCTTGACATACTGAGCAGCCATGCGCAGATCATCCAGGCGTGAATTGGTACAGGAGCCGATAAAGACCGTATCCACCTGAATATCGGTCACCTTCTGGCCCGCGTTCAGGCCCATATACTTCAAGGCACGCTCATAACTCTCGCGTATCTGAGGATCGGACTGCTGCGCGGGATCGGGCACGCTACCGGTGACATCCAGCACCATACCAGGATTAATGCCCCACGTCACCTGGGGTCCCAGACCCTCGACATTGACCTCGTGGACCGCGTCGTACTGCGCACCGGGATCGCTCGCCAGCTGGCGCCAGGCCGCGACCGCCTGCTCAAACTGCTCGCCCTGCGGGGCATAGCGACGACCCTTGATATATTCAAAGGTCGTATCATCGGGGGCCACCATACCCATGCGCGCGCCCGCCTCAATCGCCATGTTGCACAGCGTCATACGGCCTTCCATCGACAGCGCACGAATGGCCGAACCGCTGAACTCGATCACATAGCCGGTTCCAACGCCCGTCCCCAGCTTGCCGATAATGGCCAGCGCCAGGTCCTTCGCCGTCACGCCCTCTGAAAGAGTACCCTCAACGCGAATATTCATCGTCTTCGGCTTTTCCTGCCACAGACACTGCGTGGCCAGCACATGCTCAACCTCGCTGGTCCCGATACCGAAAGCCAGAGCCCCAAAGGCCCCATGCGTCGATGTATGGGAATCGCCACACACAATCGTCATGCCGGGCAGCGTCAGACCCAGATCCGGGCCGATAATGTGCACGATCCCCTGCCGCGCATCCTGCATATCAAATAAGGTCAGCCCGAAGTCACGCGTATTCTGCTCCAGGGTCGTAATAGTGGTAGAGATCGCCGTATCAACGATATCCAGCTTGCGGCGCCCCTGGGTGGTCGGAATATTATGGTCCAGCACAGCCACAGTTGCATCCGGACGCCGCACCGGCAATCCGGCGGAGCGCAGGCCCGCAAACGCCTGGGGAGAAGTCACCTCATGCACAAGGTGACGATCGATATAGATAAGAGTGGCCTCACCGGGCTGATCCTTGACTACATGGGACTGCCAGATTTTATCAAACAGGGTTTGTGGACGTCGCGTCGTATTGCCGTCCACTGCTTGCTTGTCAGCTACCATATGCACCTCTTCTCCTGAGTACCAACGTCCCCTGGCGAAAACAGGGACCACAGCGCGCGCATAGAGGCGTGCGCGACAGTTATTATGTGAAGTATAATAACATACAATTGATATGTCTAATACCTATCAGAGCTAAGGTTGATGCCTGCAGGTTATCAACATAAAGGGGGGAAGATGGAACTACGGCAGCTCACCTATTTTCTAACGGCCGCGCAGACCCAGAACTTTCGCAAGGCGGCCGAGATCTGCCTGGTGGCACAACCAGCGCTGAGTCGCCAGATCGCGGCTCTGGAAGACGAACTGAGGATAGAGCTCTTTCGCCGCGTAAAGCAACGCGTGGTGCTTACTCCAGCGGGACAGGAGTTCGCCGCCTATGTACGTGACGCCCTGGATCATCTACAGCAGGGGCAGCAGGCCATGGCGCGTCTGCAGGATGGGGAGCATGGCACGATCCACATCGGCAGCATCGAACCTCTCACCACGGTATTCCTACCCACCATCTTCCCCATCTTCCATCAGCGCTACCCAAATATCCAGCTCAAAGTACGTGTCAGCCGCACCGACGATCTGCTCCGGCACATCGAGCATGGCGAACTCGACCTCGGGCTCATCTTTAATCCCAACGTCCATCCCGAGGTCCTGGTCGTCAAAGAGCTCTTTCGCCAACCGCTACAGATCATGGTCGCGGCCGATCATCCCCTGGCGCAGCACAAAACGGTCCCCGTTACGCTGGCTCAGATTTTACAGGAACCGCTATTTCTGCTGGGGGAAACCTCGCGTCTGCGGCGGGCGGTAGATCGCGCCTTCGCGGCCCGCCGCATAACCATTCAACCTGTGGTAGAGATCGAATCCCTGGCCGGTCTAAAAGAACTGGTCAGGCAGGGCAGGGGCATCACCTTTATGCTGCCCGCCCTGCTCTATTCATCCGAGATCGACCGCGAGGTCGTCTTGCTACCCATCGAGGACCTCAGCGAAGAATTTGTCTTCGCCCTGGTCTATCCCCGCTTCCGCCGCATAGCACAGCCCGCGCGTCACTTTATCAACACCATTATGGACACCCTGGCGGCCACGCAGGAGGGTGAATAAATAGAGAATTGATCAATACCAGGCGTGAACAACGGTTGTCACCACCGGATGCGTCTGTCCCTGTGGAACCACATTGGCGGTCCAGATGGTCCCCTGTTTGGGCAATCCAGCAATGATAGCATTGTTGGTGCAGCCATAATCCACGCGCTCATTGCCAACCAGCGATGTCGCCCCGGTCAAAAACGTACAGTACGCACCATCTGAGAGCTGCAGTACCCAGGGCTGCATGCTATCCCCGGTCGCCGTAGTCGCGGGCAGCTTGCTCGTCAGCGTAGCCTTCACGCCGCGTGTATCCGTAGCGGGATTGGCATCACAGATCACGGCATTTGGATAGCTAGTCGAGCTAAAACATGGATCGTAAATAGTATTCACCACGATACATCGCCAGGCATCTTTACGAGGAGCGGCCAGCGAGGTTTCCCAACAGTCCGCCGTCGAATCGGAAGTAGCCCGCACGCCAGAGGGAAAAAAATGAGAGACCAGGGTCGCCTTTGGGACAGATTCAGCCACGCTACTGCCCGCGAACAAACAGAGCGCCAGCGCGATACCTGATACGATCGAAAAAAAACGGGAGATTGACGCTCCCCTTACACCTGACATGACTTCACCCTCAACTTTCTACATAACCATACATCCACATCAGATCAATACGAAGAAACCTACCACAAAGCGAGGTCCTCTAGTAAATAACGCCACAAACAAAAAAAAGATCGCAGCAGAGCGGGTTCTTGTTTGTCTTTAAACGGCGTAACAGGTATACTCAAGGATGAGAATCTGCTAAAGGATGAATATATGAATTATAAAGTTTCAGTTACGCAGGGAGAGCAAGAGCAATTCGCGAGCTTTATCCATGAACAGATCAAAGAGTTCAATAACCAGCGCTCGCCACATCACAAGGCGGCCCGCGCCAAAGGCGCCGTCAAGCAGATTAACGCCATCGTGACCGATGAACAGGGACAGTGGCTGGGCGGGCTCGCCGCGGAACAATACTGGAACTGGCTGGAGATTAACGATTTCTGGCTCCCCGAAGAGTTGCGCAATCACGGATTGGGCAGTTCATTACTGGCCCAGGTGGAACAGCTAGGGCGCGAGAATGGAGCACAGAAAGTCTTGCTCACCACATTTGAATTCCAGGGTAGAACTTTCTACGAGCGCCATGGCTATAAAGTGGTGGGAATCGTCGAGGATTATCCCCCTGGATCTTGTTACTACACAATGGTGAAAAACCTATCCTAATAGGATTTGGTGCGAGAGCAGGGATGGCCGCGAATGCGGCCATCCCTGCTCTCGCACCAAATTAAGCCCAAAAAACAGGGCACCCACGCGGGCTACCAATCATAGGAGCGCTTAAAATCTTCTTGCAGATAATTGGTGGGATCGGCGGCATCGATAATGACGGGAATCTGAGAGCCTGAGACGGGCAACTTGCTATCGCGCACGCGGCGTGAGAAGGTATATATTTTGCCATTCTGTGGGGAGGTCCATTCTAATTGCAGCCGATACTCACTCCCACCGGAGAAGAAGCGGCGTGGCCAGCGCCAGATACGCACCTCGTCAAACGCCACCACCGTCGCCATGATCTGGGTGCCATACCTGCGAAACCAGCCCTCTTCCTGATTCTGGATAAAGGTATCGGTAAAGATAAACGAGAAGCCCAGCACCAGGGCGCACGGCAAGATCCATTTCCAGGGTACCGAGCCATCAACAATAAAGGCGCCCCATGATGTCTTGATGCCGATGGCACCGATCACAATGCATAACAACAGAAGCGCGACGATAGCAAGATAGAGCCGAAAGGCCCAGCGCTGCAAGCGATACTCTCTACGAATAGTGGTTCGCGCTCTCTGCTTATCATAGAATTGTTGTTCATCTATATTCTGCTGCATAGAGATTCTACAAATCTACTTTCTCAGGCTGGCCGCGAGGCCGAACGAAATATACAATTGCTTTTCAAGCCTGTCACAATTATAATATCTCAAGCAAGCGTATAATGGAATAGAAGGGAAAAATGGAACAAGAAAAGGCGGAGCACGGATCCTCACTAGCGCAAAAGCACAGGGTAGCAGAGCATCAACTGGTAGGGCAGGTGCCAAAACTGCTGGTATCGCTCACATTACTTTTGATAGGAGTCTGTTATTTTTTCCTACCACCCACGCTCAGGATAGGGCCAGAATGGTCATTGCTGGCGATAGAAGGCCTCCTGCTCATTCCCATGTGGCAGTACTGGATCACCGGTCATGCCATTCCTCATCGCGTTGCGCGGCCGCTCAGCCTGACCGCGATGGGATTTGTAACGCTGGCCCTGATCGTTGAAATGGCGCTGCTGATCATCAAAATATCGACCTTCAACAGCGGCTTTATTCTGCTCCGCTCAGCGACGCTACTATGGATCAGCAATGTGCTCGTCTTCGCGGTATGGTACTGGAACATCGATGGGGGAGGTCCACGCAAGCGGCACGAAAACGCGCACCAGGCCAGCGACTTCCTGTTTCCGCAGCAAACCAATGGAGCCTCGTGGGAAGCGCGCTTCTTCGACTACCTCTTTGTCGCCTTTACGGGAGCCACCGCGTTCAGCCCCACCGATACCTCCCCACTCAGCCGCCGGGCGAAAGTCTTGATGATGTTAGAGGGGCTAATCTCATTTATGATCGTCGCGGTCCTGATCAGCCGCGTCGCCAACATTTTCTAGGCAGGACAGCGCCCCGGTAAGAGAAGCATACGACACGCACTTATTGCTGGCCAGTCAGCAGCCCGTAAAAGAGCAGGACAGCCGCCACAGCCATGATCAGGAAGGTCAATACCAGAAGCACATTAGAGATCCAGCCAAAGGTATACTGCCGCATAATCTTGCGATTATTACCGACCAGCAAAAGATACACAACCAGCACAGGAGCCAGCACGCCAGAGATAATATTAGCCCACAGAATAAGCTGGATTGGATCCAGGTGGCAGAAGGCGAGCAGCAGGCTGAGTAGCAGGGCCGCGGTAAGGATCAGGTAGAAGCCCTCGCTCTGCCACGGCTTTTTCGACAGCCCGGACGGCCAGCCAAACGTACCGGTAATAGCATAAGAAGTGCTGGCCAGCAGCACAGGGATCGCCACCAGGCCCGCGCCGATCAAGCCGATCGCGAACAGATATTTCGCCACGGGCCCCATAATCGCGACCAGGGCCAGCGCGGCATCCGCCGCCGTCGAGATAGTTTTATGATGGGTGAACAGCGTGGTCGCGGTACATACAATGATACAGTAGGCCACCAGATTTCCACTCACGACACCAACACCAATATCACCAAAGGCCTGCCATAATTTCTGCCTGGTACTCCCTGGTCGATGCTCTTCCTTCTCTCCCTGCACCTGCCAATAGATGTTATAGGGAGAGATAGTCGCTCCCAGCAAAGCTACGGCACTACTAATACTGGCAAAAGTAAAATCGATATGTGGTAGAAACGTATGGCTAAGAATCGAGCCCCAATCCGGTCGGACCATAATATCGGTGATAATATAGACTATAAATGCCAGACTCATTACAATAAAGATTCTTTTAAGCGCCTCAAAATTGCTAAAAACGGTTAAATACCAGAGAATCAGGGCGATTGGGGCGATAAACCAGATCCAGCTGATGTTCGTCAAAAGTTGAAAACCACTACCAATCGCGACCAGATCGGCGGTGATCAGGACAACATTGGCGATGATCAAGGCCAGGGAAGCCACAATAGCACTGGCACGGCCATAATGCTCGCTCAGCACTTCAGCCAGGCCTTTTTGCGTCAAACGTCCTATGCGGGCACAGGAATACTGTACAACCTGATATAAAGGGGTGGAGAGCAACATCAACCAGAGGTGCCCAAAGCCCACCTGCGCACCATCTATAGAATATGAAGCCACCGCAGATGAGTCATTACCGGCCATACCTGCCAGAAATCCCGGACCCAACATACGCAGCCAGAAGGAAGAGCGCAACTGCGTATCATGACCATCATCCTGATGACCATGCACATGGCGCCTGGCTTCCATTTCCCGGACGCCCTCCGCAGTAGGAAGGTCCCTCTCAACCTCATTCAGCATTGAATCCTGGTGTTGCTGCTCGCTCATGATCTCTTCAACCCTGTGAGCGTTCAATGTCCTGGCTTCCTGCTCATCAATATCCAGGACTACATAACCGGGATGGTCACCTTCACGCTTGCTGGCAGGCACAATTTTCTGCACGCGATCTAAAGGCACCTCCAGTTGCTTTTGAAACACGGTCCCTTTTTGAACAATAAGTTTCGCAGTATTCCCCTGCTCATCCTTCACCACCTCATGTACATAAGGTCGACTGATATCCTCTTCACCCAGATTCCCATCCTTCGTCTCCACCAGCATCCCTGGCTCGATACGGCGAGAACTCTTATGCTTCCTTTTCGACATATATATTCCTTCAAAATGTTTTTCGTTGCAGGCAACACGACACCATAAAAATAAAGAATAGTACATCCATGTAAAATTCTGGTTAGTATCCTAAACCAATGCGTTTGCACAACATTTCACATCAAGCGCTTGTAAATATGTTACCACTAACACGTAACTACAAGAAATCGGGACGCAACCATAGCAAACAGAGAAATATGCGGCAGCTGGCACGCGAGACAGGAAAAAGAGGTCCGAGGAGAGGAACCTTTTAGGGGTAAAACTGATGTTCTATCCACTATCGCAATAAAAATGGTTTACCCTTAGTTTAATTCTATAAGGAATATACATTTAACTGTCACCTGCGGCACAGTAACATCTCTCTTTTATACCTCGTATCCTCCGAACCATGCCAACGTAATTGGAATATTCGCGTAACCTATTCGCCTATTCACACGTGTAATAAATATGAGGCAATAAACTATTAAATTTAATAGCGGCCAGAAGAAAATTCCTCTTCATTGCCGTTATTGTTCAGAATACAACACGAAACAATTCATCGCGATAAAGACGTTAATCAACATTATTTGCATAGATAGATATTTACAAATGTCTTTAATTGCGATACAATATAAAAACAAGTTACACGTAGTTTATTCATTAGCAGATAATTTCATTAGTCTTTCTGTTTTTGAATAAAGCGCCGTTTTGAAACGGCATTCAAATAGTAGAACATCAGAAAAGGAGACACACCACATGAGCGAGCTATTAACTGTATCGGAAGTTGCGAATATCTTGAGGGTAGATGACACCACGGTTCGTCGCTGGGTAAAGCAGGGTGCGCTAGAAGCGATCATTCTTCCACATGTGAATGAGCGCCAGGCTTATCGCATCAAACGTGAGACCCTCAACAAACTGCTGGCTGGTCAGAGCGAACTGACGCATGCCTGATTTGCGCAACGTACGTACGTGTGGTCAACTAATCTACAACACGAATAGTTGACCACACGTTGAAAAGAGCGGATATCCTTTGCGGGATATCCGCTCTTTTCAACTAAGGAAAGAGGCACGTTCACTGAGAGTGTCGTCTTACTTCAACGAAAGCGAACTCGATTGCGCGGCCGCGCTAGTTTTGTGTGTTGGTGCAACTGGGGTGCGGATGCGCCCCAGTTGCACCAACACAATGGACTCGTACGCACCAGAGATGCGAAAGCTCAGGCAGCCCGCAGGCGATGATCGTGAGAGTAAGGCACACTCTTATATGTTATGATGAATGATACACATGATGCGCACAATGTGTATCATTCATCATAACATATAGAACATACTTGTACCCCATCACAAAAAACAAGCGTGAACATCTAGGCGCATATATGATTCAACAGCGCTGGAGGGTTTGGGCGAACAAGGATACCGAGCCGAAACGCTCCGCGGGCTTCTTCGCCATGGCGGCGGCCAGTACCGCATTAACAGACGAAGGCAATTTAGGATTCCAGGTTGTAGGAGGAGGAGGAAACTTTGTCGTATGCAGAATCTTCATTACATGCTCAGCATTGCCCTGAAATGGAGGACGTCCGGTCAACAACTCATAGGTAATAGCGGCGAGACCATACTGATCAGAAGCCGGATAAACCGCTCCATCCCAGCGTTCGGGAGCCATATAAGGGAATCCCTCGGGCAGTTTTGAGAAATATGAGCCGTCCTGCACCACAGAAAAGTCGGCCAGGGCCACTTCCAGTTTGGCTATCTTTTTACTCTGATTCAGCACCAGAATATTTGACAGCTTAAAGTTCTGGTAGGTCACCTGATAATTATGGGCAAACTGCAACGCATCGGCCAGTTGCAGGATAACTGGCAGCACATCCTTCAGCATAAACGGGGTTCCACCACCATAGCGGCGTATCCAGGCAGCCAGCGATCCCTCGGCGCAGAAAGGCATGTTTTTATAGATAAAATTTGTGCCACTGATGTATGATTTACCGCAGTTCAGCACAGGCAAGATATGGGGATGTTGCAGAGGACCCAGCAGTTCCGCCTCTTGTTGAAAGACGGTCACTTCCTCAACAGAATCCTTCATCACATAAAACGGTACCATATCCACCTGAATCGCCTTCAACGCGCTCTCCTGCTCGCGCAAGCGATCATAGGTACGATACACCTCACTATATATACTGCTTCCAAGGCGAGCCCGAATCTGATAGCGTCCCAGACTCTGCCCATCCAGATAAACCTTTTCCTTTCCGGGAAGTTCAGCTTTATCTGTATGAGACTCGCTCTTCAAATCTCTGGAGGCAGGCGGCTCTGTATGCAGTGAATGCGTAGAAGACCAATGAGTACCAGATGGGGATGTGGTCTGATTACCCTTTGGGGGCACAAAAGGAGGAGGGGTCATGGAGGGATGCGAGGCATCTGACGCCAGACCACGCGTGGGCACCGAAGTGGGTCCCTTGGGAAAAGAACCGCTAGCCGGGGAAGAATCCACCAGAGAACGGCTGTCATACCCAACTGGCCGCGCAGGCTGGCCAAAACCCTCTTTCTGTTCCCCAAAACGATTAAATAAAGGTCTGGTCGTGTATGGATAAGGAGTACGAGATTGATCAGGGCTACTACCAGGCGGTACGGATGGAGGGAGAAACTCACCAGAAAGGGAAGAACCGAAGGCGGCGGGACGCACGTCCTGCAGGCGAATCATCAGAGGCTCCCAGTCATAGCGCTGTAGCAACTGCTGCTGCAGGCGATTCACAAATAAACGATTCGATCCATCTTCCTTCCCAAGCACAATAGCCAGTGGCAGACAGCTACCACGCAGAAAGGCAGTAAATGCATCAAGCTCGTTAGAAACCGCTACGGGCCGGTAGCCAACAGCGGTTAACAGGCCACCAATATACTGGGCACGCTCCTGGTATGCATCAATAATGAGCACAGTAAGTGCATTGCGAACAACAATCTCCCTTGATGTTTTCGTCGCTAGAGGCTGTCTTAGCCTTTGCTGCAAGAGCTTGAGTAAGGAATTCAAAACTTGATCCGGTTGATCAAAAGAAAAAGGTATTTCATGCATTACAGTATTGGCCATCGACAAATTCCTATATTACACCCTCGTAGGTGCCTAGTGCTGAAAAAATACAACACATTCATTCTAAGATGACATACCCCTTATAGCTTTTATAACGAACAACTTACCGCAGATAACGTGAAAAAAACATTGCATGGAAAATAAGTATACTATTCCTGAGCTAATTAGTCCACCATAATACAGGGTGACATGCTTTATTAATAGATGCGGCAAATTCATTATAATATGGTAGCCGATAAAATGGTAGCCTCCTATCTTTTTTAACTAGTGCAGACGATAGATATTGGGTATACTATTTTACAGGTAGCTATGCATTTTTTCTCAAGCGCATAATATGTCCACGCCTGATAGGAGGACGCATGCTGATGAATCAAACAACCTCTAACACCACCGCGGTCCAACATATCATTGAGCATCTGGCAGGTGCATGGAACAATCATAATGAAGACGACCTGGCGCAGCTCTTTCGCGAGGATGGAGAATTTACAGATGTTGCGGGACAACTGATGCGCGGGCGAGCGGAAATCGCACGGATGCACCACCAACCCTTTACAACAACGCAGAAGCACGCCATCCTTACCATCAAAGATATACGCATAACCTGGATTACGGCCACCTGCGCCTCAGTTGATGTTCATTGGAACACAACGGGACATCAGACGTTAACCGAGCAGCCATTGCCAGCCAGAAACGGTCTGATGACTCTCATTGTCGTCCAGGAAGAAGAGCGCTGGTTAATTGCCGTAGGACACAGCTTCGATTTTACGGCCACCTACCGCAGGTCGGATCCCTGAAAGGTCCAGGTAGGCTAGAATAGGAACATACGGTGGAACAACAAAGCAATGTTAGCCTGTTTGATCTGCATGGAAAGACCGCGCTGATTACAGGTGGCGCGCTGGGCATCGGGCAAGCCAGCGCCAGGAGACTCGCGGAAGCCGGGGCCGCAACCATGCTAGTCGACATTAATCTGGAGGCTGCTCGGGCAACGGCGCAAGACATCCAGGCGCGGGGTGGCCGAGCCTCCGCACTTTATGGAGATGTCAGCGAGGTGCACAGCATCGATGCGATCATTCAGACAACGGTAGAAACATTTGGCAGCCTGGACATCCTGGTCAACAACGCCGGCATCTATCCTTTTGCATCTGTGCTGGAAATGACGGAAGCCGCATGGGATCAAGTGCTGGCCATTAATCTTAAAGGTGCATTCTTCTACGCCCAGAAGGCAGCGCAACAGATGATCAAGGCGGGGCGCGGCGGGCGCATCATCAACATATCCTCAATCAATGGCCTGACCCCCACCCGGTTCTTAAGTCATTATGATGCCTCTAAAGGAGGCATGATCGCCCTCAACAGGACGCTGGCTCTCGAATTGGGACCACACCACATCAACGTCAACGCCATCGCGCCAGGAGAGATCATCACGCCGGGCACCTCCGCCGCCTCACCAGAAACACTGGAGCAGGCGGGCGTCACCGATATGAACAACAGCGATTTCCTGCAGCAGATTCCACTCAACCGCCTGGGCATGCCCGATGATATCGCCAGGGTAGTCCTCTTTCTCGCCAGCGAGGCCGCCAGCTACATGGCGGGCAGCCTGCTCACCGTAGACGGAGGGTATCTCCTCACCTGATCGTGATACACTCCTTGCTTGTAGAGAAAGCAGCATGGTAGGATAGATGGAGAAGCCATAACAATCTATTATCTTCAAGAACGGACCACTGCATGAGTATGAGCGGTAGGATTCTTCAGCAGAGCGGCTATCCAGGCGTCATCGCGGCCATGGAGAAGAACCTGATTGAATTTATTATGTACTGTAGCTGTATACCCGGCGCCCAGGCCTATCAAAGCAGCGATCACATCGCCGCCATTACCGGCATACCGCAACCATCCCTTAATGTTGTGATGGGGGTAAAGATGGATGAACAAACGATTATGACCCGCATCAAAGAGATCATGATCCCATTTCAGGCTCGTCAGGTACCTATGCTATGGTGGCTCTTCCCCGATACTCAACCCGCCAATTTAGGCTATTATCTCAAACGCAGCGGATTGCAATACAACGGCACCGAACCCGGCATGATGATCGAACTCTCCCGGCTCCCGACCACGCTACCCACGATCGACGGCTTCAGCATCGAAGAAGTAGAAGACGCCACCGCCCTGAACGAATGGATACAGGTCTCCTCCATTGCCTTTGGAGGTGCCGCTGGCAACATTGATCCCGAGTACATTAAATTTGAACAATGTCTGGGCTGGGGAAAAGACCTGCCAGACCGGCGTTTCCTCGGCCGCCTTCATGGCAAGGCGGTTGCCACCTCCTCCATGTTTCTAGGCGCGGGCGTCGCGGGCCTCTTTTCCGTTGGTACCCTGCCAGAAGCGCGCGGACAGGGTATCGGCAGTGCCATCTCTGTAGCCCCTCTATCAGTTGCACGTACTTTAGGATACAATATTGGTGTGTTGCAGGCCTCGCCAATGGGTTATAGCATCTATGCCCGCATTGGTTTCCAGGAATGCTGCAGCATCCAGACCTATCTCTGGGCCCCACGCTAATGTATCCCTGCAGGTAAAAGGCAGAAAACTCAGCCGCCAGAGCGTTCAAGATGATTAGGAGTAGTGTATGATGCAACCGATCAACCTGCATGATTATGAGATGCTCGCCCAGAAACGTCTCGCAAGACCCGTATGGGATTACTATCAGGGGGGTAGTGACGACGAAATCTCTCTGCGAGATAATCGCGCCGCTTTTGCCCGGCTGCGTTTGCGACCTCGCGTCCTGGTGGATGTTAACAACTGCAATACCGCGACATCCGTACTAACAAGAGAGCTCACGATGCCCATCCTGATCGCCCCGACGGCGGCACATGGCATGGCCCATAGCCAGGGAGAGTGCGAGACCATACAGGGTGCCGACGCGGCAGGTAGTGGCATGATTGTCAGCAACGATGCCACACGCAGCCTGGAAGATATCTCCAGAGTCAGCCATGGATTGCGCTGGTATCAGCTCTATATCCGTACCTTGTCTGAGGCACGACAACTGGTTAAGCGAGCCGAGGTAGCGGGCTACCAGGCGATTGTCCTGACAGTAGATACGCCCCTGCTCTCGCGGCGTGAACGCGATATACGCAACAAGATGGGCAGCTTCCAGAGAACATATTATCCGGGAGCATTTGCTGGCAATGTCTTCAATAGCATTAACGGCAGCATAGACGATGATGAGCGTGCAGCCTATGCAGGTCATACCCTGACCTGGGACATCATCGCCTGGTTACGCACGCACACCAGCCTGCCGATCATACTCAAAGGTATTTTGACGGCGGAAGATGCCGCGCTGGCGGTACAGTACGGAGCCGAAGGTATTATCGTCTCCAATCACGGAGGAAGACAGCTAGACGGAGTCATCGCTCCCATCGAAGCCCTGCCAGAGATCGTCGCGGCCATCGATGGCCAGTGCCCAATCTACCTGGATGGAGGGATACGGCGAGGAACCGATGTTTTGAAAGCCCTGGCGCTGGGAGCCCAGGCGGTCATGATCGGGCGTCCGATCTTATGGGGACTGGCGGTCGGAGGGTCCGAAGGAGTCAAACACGTCCTGCAGATTTTGCAGCAAGAGCTCCGCTCCGCCATGGTCCTGGTTGGAAGTCCCACAATCAAACATATATCCCGTTCACTTATTCAATGGACTTAAATACTACAATCAAAACGACCCGAGGCAATAGAAAGGATATCCCAAGCACATTTACCTATGACAAAGAAAAAAGACTACAGCAAAGTTCTCATCTGCCGTATACTTCTATTTGATCTGGATGGTGTCCTGGTCGACTCGATCGCTAACGTAGAGCGTCATTGGAGTGAATGGGCCCGGAGGCATCAATTAGACGTTCAGCAAGTACTATCCTCGATCCACGGACGCCGTACCATTGATACGATTCGCCTGGTGGCGCCGAAATTACAGGCCGACAACGAGGCGCGCTACCTGGATGATATACAGACGCTGGACACCAATGGCGTCGTAGCCACGGCGGGGGCGGCCGAGCTCTTAGCGCAGCTGGCACCCGAGCAATGGGCCATCGTCACCTCGGGTCCGGCCACGCTGGCCCGAGCACGCTTGCGCGCCGCCAAACTGCCATTGCCGCGCCTGCTCATCTCGGGTAACGACGTAAAGCAAGGCAAGCCCGATCCAGAAGGCTATCTTAAAGCAGCCGAGCTGATGCGGGCCGAGCCCGAGGAATGCCTGGTCATCGAAGATTCGCTGCCGGGCATCGAGGCGGCCCATAGCGCCCACATCCCGGCCATCGCCGTTGGCACCACGCATCCGCGCGCCGAACTAAAAAGTGCCGAGCTCTGGATCCCCTCGCTTAAACTCCTGAGCATCATCGACACCGAAGAAGAGAATGAGATTGCGCTGGCGGTCTCTGAATAGAGACGCGCGCAGCGCGGGCTTTTTCCTAGATAAGCCAGCCTGGGGGCGCTGACGCCCCCAATCTTTTATTTAGAGGAGGGTGCAGTATGGAGGGCGTGAACGCCCTCCATACTGCACCCTCCTCCAAAATTTTATATGCATAAAGGCGCTGCGCCCTCCAGGTTTTATGCGTGTAAAGGCGCGCACCCTCCAATATTTCCTGGTTTTTCACGTGCCATGCGCGAATGCGCATGGCACGTGAAAAACCATCACTTTTCTTTCTTTTATAGGACTATGTCTTCGACGCGGCCGCCGAGGTGGCGCGTCCAGAGCTGGGCGGCGAGCTGTTCGGCGTCGCGCTCGAGGCCGTAACGGGTAAAGTACTGGCAGACACGAGCGACGTCGCGGGCAAAGATGGGGAAGACCTCGTCGTGAATGGTATCCACGGCCTGGGCAAAGTCGATGATCGTGACATCTCCCTGCCAGTAGAGGATATTGTATTCCGAGAGATCCCCATGGATGCGGCCATGGGCCAGGCACAGCTCGATATCCGCCAGCAGACGGTCGAATAGTGGCTGTACCTCGTGCTCAGCCAATCTGACATCGCGCAACAGCGGGGCCGCGTTCCCCTCACTGCCGACGTAATCCATCAGAACAGCGTTACCAACGTATGCCAGCGGCCGGGGCACATGGACGCCAGCCTGAAAGAGTCTGAGCTGGGTATCAAACTCGTACTCGATCCAGGACTGCACGCGTGCCGCGTGGCCGCGCGCCGTTTTACGGGCCACACCACGCAAGCGATTCTCACTATGGGCCACCTGGCCCTGCTCATCGCGCTGGGTGCGATTATTGCGATAATCAGCATCGTTCTTCAGGCTACGAAACATGCGTGGACGATACACCTTGACCGCCAGGTATTGGCGCCCGGTATCAGGATGGCCCGAGCAGCAAAAAACGGTCGCCTCCTTACCACTCTTGACCACGTGCAGGATATCCAGGATCAACTTCTGCTCATAGAGAGGGGTCAACGACGATAGAATCCAGGGAGCATCACGTTGGGAAGACAGGAAAGTGGGATTGAAGACCGTGGGCTGGTTGACGTCGATCCCTTGCTCCTTCAACCAGCGCTGCACATCGGCGTTGCTCTCATAGCTGCTCTTCTTCGTCTGCTTCACACGGACCTCGGGGCGCCGAATGGGCTCCCAGCGCGCCGGCGCCTCCTCCTCATTCCCTTCCAGGTCAATATGATCTTGATAGTGCTGCATTGAATATTTCTTTACCATAACCCATGCTCCTTTTCCCTGTTTAAGCACAAAACAACGTTGCCACATCCGACGGCAGGCACATCACACATGCGGCGTGTGAGCACACAAAAAACATGCATAGTTGATCCTCTATACCCATGCGGGTACTGAATAGTGGAAGTGGGGAGCAGATTGGTGTGGCACAAGGGTACTGGCCGGTAGTCGCCTGAAGCGCAAGCGCATAGAGAGCGGACACGCGCAACAGGAAAATGGGGTTCACACGGACACAGCGCGACCACGGCACACACCTGGAAAGCTCTGTACCTGTGGTCTACTGCTCATAAAAGAGCCACAGGCAGCAAGTGCAGCAGTGATCCATCAAGTAGCGCGCGATCTGGAGGCAGCGATACCTGTGACGGGCACAAAGTATCCCTATCTCCGCGCCATCACGAGGGGAATGATATGGATGATGGT
Source organism: Dictyobacter aurantiacus (assembly GCF_003967515.1). Lineage (GTDB taxonomy): Bacteria > Chloroflexota > Ktedonobacteria > Ktedonobacterales > Ktedonobacteraceae > Dictyobacter > Dictyobacter aurantiacus. The sequence continues at coordinate 1,069,374 of NZ_BIFQ01000002.1, forward strand.
AGTGAAAAGATGCACTTACCTCCGGGCGAACCCCGACCCCACGGTCAGGAACGCACGCCCAGAACGAGCGGAGGGTGTAATTATGACGTCGAACAATTTCATCTTTACCTCCTTTGAGTGCATTGATATAGCAAGAGTGTACCATTCCCATTTTCCTGTGTCAAGCAAAAAAGTGCCGCTATCGACATAACAGGAAAAATTAGTAACAGATCCTCTATATAGTTACCGTTTTATGAAATGAGTGTGATGACATTTTTTTACAAAAGTGAAATATTTGTCAATTTTGTCCGTAATTAGCTTGACAATGGTTGTGCTGTATGCTATCTTTGTTATATACGATAACTAAAGAAAAGATTCTGCTACGTTTTAAGTATCAAGATAGGAAGAGAGGAAAAACCACATGAAGGCATCAATGCTTTTTAGTTGGCGCGCCTCGTCTGTCTTGATATCCCATCACTTATACCTCTTTACTGAAGGATGTCTGACAGACCTGAGTGGTAAAGGCATCTATCAACCAGACGCGGGTTGCCCGAACCTATAAAGGCAGCTTCGTCAACTCACTTATGTCTTTGCCTCGCGTGACGACCAGAAGGGTGTCTGAGGCACATTTTCCCAATTTTGTTTTTAATGCTCGCTAGAAAAGAGAAACGCTCGCTACAGCAATGTATGCAACGTTAACTGCACGCCAGTAATCGATCTATGCCGCAATGATTGCATATCATAGGTCGATTCACATGCACAACTTTTTGCACTTATAGTGCAATCTGGAGGTAGTTTGTGCTCAGTTGAGATGGCCGCCGTGGCAATGTGAAAGCCAGAGAGAAATCGCAAAAGGTGATAGAAATGCTAGAAAAATTACCGTTTTTGAGCTGGCGATACAGAATAGTTTAGTAGAACAGAAAAACAGGTAAAGCGAAAATACCGAAGTCGTAAACGTAACGACCACTCCGCTAGCTGTAGCAATAGTGTAAATCGGCACCAGGCCGCAAGTAAAAAGAGGTGAACATATGATCCAATTCAAGAAAGGTATGATGGTCTTCAATCAGGTTGAGCAGACAACAGGCTTGAAATTCAACCAGGCTGCTCAGCAGCGCGTTGTGCTCGGCACACAGATCCAGCAGGTCCGTCAGTCCAACGGTCGTATGTTCAAAAAAGGGATGATGGTTGGCTCGACCGTCAAGGGTCTGTGCTAGAAATCTATCGTTGTTAAACAGGCATTCAGGCGAAGAGGTGAAAGTATGGTACAGTTCAAAAAGGGCATGATGATCTTCAAGCAGATCGAGACAACTGGTGATCTGCGGCGTGGTCAGGCTGCTCAGCAACGTGTCGTACTCACCACACGCATGCGGCAGCCACAGGAGACACGCGATCGTATGTTCAAAAAAGGGATGATGGTTGGCGTGCACGCCAAAGACTCTTACTAAAACCGTGGGTCTCGCGCCTTCAGCGCGAGGCGCGAGACCTACGCCGAGGTTTCATGATTTGATGCCATAGGGGCGCATTCGCGCCCCTATGGCATCAAATCGCATATACGTGTTGACTGTGCCACATCAATACAATACAGGAACACGGTCCTGGTAAGGTTAAGCTTGACATTCTCTACCACTTCACGAATATGATGTATTATCAAATGTATGCATAATCAAAGTAGGTACATTACTATTATTTATATCGCTTTGATGCATCATAGGTCAATTACATGTGGCTATAAATGCTATGTGCAAAGTAGCTTTTATGTAGTGCTACGCGAAGGTCATAAATTCTGTCAATACTATAGCAGATCGATCTGACTACTTTACGCGTTACATGAGAGAAGAGAGACGATGAACAAGACAACAGATAATCCTCATAGGGAAGGAGCGCATCAGAAAGTAAAGGGACTGGCCCAGTGGCTCGAAGCCGCATTCAAAGCTATTACAGATGCGGTTCTTATCTATAATCTGGATGGAGAGGTACTCCACATCAATCCGGCCGCGCTCTCCCTCTTTGAGTGTGATTCAGCACAGGATGTGATAGGTCATAAGTGCTTCCAGCTTTTTGATCGCTACCACATTTTTGATGAAAATAGAAAGCAACTCATTGCGCAGCAACTCTGGCTCAACCACGTCATGAGCGGCTCGGACGGCCACAGCAGCGATCAAACGCAGGATATCATTATGCGGATGCCATCTGGCAACGAGAGGCAGCTCAACATAGCCGCCTCACCGGTTCATGATCAGTATGGAAAGATGGTAGGGGGTGTATGTGTCTTCCGAGACGTCACAGAGCAGCGCCAACAATCGCGCCAGGCGCTGCAGACCCTGGCATCGCTACTCGTGGTCGCCGAAGAGATCGTGCGCATCCCTGACCGCGCTTCTCACATGGATGAGAAGAACGGCAACCTCTTCCCGAGCAAGAAGTCAACCGCGCAACACCTGACGCAGTTTCTCCACCAGGTCCTTGAATGCCGTCTGGTTGGTATCTCATTATTAACACCTTCCCAGCATCTGCAATTGACAGGAGTGAGCGGCCTTCCGGAAGACCTGGTCATGGCGGCAAAAAAAGAAGTCAACCAATCAACCCTGGCAGACTACTTTGATGAAGCGGATATCCAAAAACTCTATGCCAATCAAACTCTTGTGCGTAACCTGAGACAAGATCCCTTTAAAAAACGCTCCACATTCGGAATGTCTAACGTGCTGATAGCGCCAATGTTAATGGAAACGCAACTTATCGGGGTCTGCTTTATCGACCGGGATGAGAAACGTTCCTACACGCAGGAGGAAATCGCCGTAGTCAAAGCCATCGCCAAGCTCAATGCACTGGCCATTGAACGGGTACGGCTATCAGGTAAATGGGCGCAGGCGCATTCCAATGAGATGGCCCTGCAAGAGATCAATCATCGCTTTGACACCTTCCTTGGCATCGCCAGTCATGAATTGCGTACACCCCTCACCGGTATTTATGGCAATGTACAGCTGGTATTACGCCGCATAGAGAAGCTAAAGAAACAGGACGTCGAGACCATCGCAGTATCGATGCTGAGCGAAAATGAGCGCATTCAGCAGCCACTACAGGAGATATTAAGCCGCTCGCTGACGCTGGATCGTATGATCGGTGATCTGCTTGACGCCTCGCGCATTCGCGCTGATAAGTTTGTCATTACCTTGCATCCATCAGATCTAAAAGAGATTGTACACACCACAGTAGAGGATCTGCAGAAGGTAACGCTGGACAGACAAATCAACCTGCACCTACCAGACACCCAATCCATACCTATCAATGCTGATGTCGATCGCATCAGCCAGGTCATTCATAACTACATCACCAACGCGCTTAAATATTCTCCCCTGGAATGCCAGGTGAATGTTTATCTGAAAACGAGCCAGGGCCAGGCCCATGTAGAGGTACACGATGAGGGTCCCGGCCTTTCGCCAGAAGCCCAGGAGCATGTCTGGGAGCGCTTCTACCGCGCCAAAGGCATCGAAGTACAGTATGGCTCAGGCGCGGGACTGGGACTGGGACTCTATATCTGCCGCATGATTATTGAACGCCACCGTGGCAGGATCGGCCTCATCAGCAAACAGGGGAAAGGTTCAACCTTCTGGTTCTCATTGCCGATCGCCGCGCACCCCACATAAAAAAAACCATCCCCATGACATGCATCACCATGCCTTGAGGATGATCTTTTTCACCAGTCAAATTGTCCGACCAGTCCGCCTAAAAGAGCGTGTCAGACTTCCATCACCCTAGGGGCGCGTGGCCGCCCCCGCACGCGCGTCCGCTGCGCGGCCGCATTGTTTTTGTGTGTTGGTGCAGCAGGGGCGCGGGTGCGCCCCTGCTGCACCAACACACCATAAGCTCGACTTTGTACATTTTTCGCTCGTTGAGCGGAGAAAGGACCTCGATTGTCGTTCTTCTGCGAGCTCACTTTGCTACCTTTGTACAAAGTCAAGATAAGAGAGTGTCTGACTCTCATGATGATGGCCTGGGGCCTGCATCGGTTTTCGCACTCGCGGTGCTCAGTAGTCCTTTGTGTGTTGGTGCATCGGGTGCGCGGATGCGCACCCGATGCACCAACACACAACCGGTGCGGCCGCGCAGCGGACGCGGGTGCGGGGGCGCTCATGTGGCCCCAGGGTGACGGGAGTCTGACACGCTCATTGTGAGTAACACCTCTAATAAAAGTGTGGTAATACACTGATCTAATATTTGTTAAGTTACTAATTTTATGTTAGTATAATAAAAGAATAGCTACGATTAAAATATGTGGGGGGTTTTATAAATCATGGCAGAAGACAAGCCGATGTGCACACGCTATCAGCAGGCGGCCAACTTGATAAGCAAGCGTTGGACGCCACTCATCCTTAAAGTATTGTTGCTGAGGCCGTGCCACTACAGTGAAATCGCGCGCATGGTTGGTCATATCAGCGACCGTGTGCTCTCCATACGTTTGCGCGAGTTGGAAGAGCAAGAGATCATCAAGAGAACGGTCTTCAATGAGATACCGGTACGCGTTGAATATGAACTGACTGCGAAAGGTCAGGCCCTCAGCGAGGTCGTTGAAGCCATCGAACGCTGGGGGGCAGAATGGCTACCCAAGCCAGGGGAAGACTCCACACCCCAGAAAGATGTTCAGCAAAAAACTGGCTAGCGTGGACAGAACAACTTCTGAGCACGCTACTCTTTTGATACAAAGATGTTTACTTGATCGAGAAGGCTTCCAGCTGGGCATTGCCTCCGCAGATAAAGATGCCGACGCGCTCATCGGGCGCGGGCCTGTAAGCACCGGCCTGCAGGGCCGCGATGCCAGCCGCCGCCGAGGGTTCAGCCACCAGGCGCAGATCGTTCCATAAAGACAGCTGGGCGCGGGCCACAGCCTCATCGTCCACCAGCACGACACGTTCCACATAGCGCTGCGCGATCTCGAAGGCCAGCTCACCTACGCGTCTTGCCCCCAGAGCATCCGCCGCCAGGCCATGAACATCTACATCGACCGGGGCACCGGCCTGTAAAGCCCGATACATACTGGCCGTCCCTTCGGTCTCAACGCCAATCACGCGCACCGTATTTTGAAACCAGCTGGCGATACCACCGATCAGGCCACCCCCGCCCACAGCCACCAGCAGTGTATCCAGGTCCGGCAGCTGCCGCGATAGTTCGTAACCAACGGTTCCCTGGCCCGCCACAACCTCTGGCTGATTATAGGCATGAACCACCAGCGCGCCCGTCTCCCTGGCCCGCTGCTCACTGGCAAACCATGCATCGGCGTATGTCGCCCCGACAATATGCACATCAGCCCCATACGAGCGCAGACGCTCCACCTTCACGCGCGTCGAAATCTCGGGCACAAATATTTCCGCGCGATGTCCCAGTTGCTGGGCCGCGTAAGCCACAGCCGCTCCGTGGTTGCCACCGGAAGCAGCAATCACGCCCACCGGGGGAACCGGCTGCGACAGAAGGCGGTTAAAGGCTCCCCGCGCCTTGAACGAGCCTGAATGCTGGAGTTGCTCCAGCTTCAATGAAAGGTGTCCGGGACAGTTCCAGATACCACTCTCCAGCGAAATGACAGGGGTTGGCCGCACATAAGCGGCCACGCGCCGGGCCGCCCGCTTAATATCCTCTCTATTAACCATCATATACCTTCTTTTATTCTTTTTGGCTTCATTATAGCATCTGGCAAAATGTTGTCCATGTTAAGAATGTGCCTTACGCCCATCACCCCGGGGCACGTAAGCGCCCCCACACAGGCGTCCGCTGCGCGGCCGCATTGTTTTTTATGTTGATGCATGGGATGCGTCGATGCGCATCCCATGCATCAACATAAAAAAGTCTCGTGAGCACCTACAGTGCTTAGATGTCTGCGTTGTGTTGGTGCGGCAGGAACGCAGATGCACCCCTGCCGCGCCAGCACAACGTACCAGTGCGATCGTGCAGGATAGAAAAGTGCTCCATTTTTTGGGCATATGCTGTGGCTATGTTGTCTATACTTCTATATGTATTTATATTATGTGAGAGATTTAATCATGCAAAAGCGTAGTATACGGTGAAGAGTTTTGGAACAGGAATTATTTCAGCCCGAAATTTTCACCTCGTAGAGTCAGGAGACGCTCATGAAATCACATGCATTGTCGAGTCGCCGTTTGATTCCAGCCCTGCTGTGTATCATGGCCGTGCTGTTCGCCGCCTGCGGCGGTACAACGCCGGCTACCACCAATTCTAATACTAACAGCAGCAAAGCCTCAGATGATAAGCAGATTTTAATCCAACCCATCACCGGTCGCGCGGACCTCAAGACCTTTGACCCCGCCCTGGCTGGCGATATCCCCTCCATCAACGCCATCAGCAATGTTTTTACCGGCCTGGTATCCCTCAACGACAAGCTTGAGGTACAAAAACAGCTCGCCCAATCCTATGAAAACAGCGCGGATGGTTTAACCTGGACCTTCAAGTTGAAACCCAACCTGAAATTTAGCGATGGCACCCCCCTGACCTCTAAAGATGTCGCCTATAGCATTGACCGGGCGCTGGATCCCCAGGTTGGTTCGGGCGTTGCCAGCACCTATCTGGGGCTACTCAAAGATTCGGATAAGCGCAGCGCGGGTAAGATCAACACCCTGATCAATGATAGCATCCTTACCCCTGATAATCAGACGGTTATCTTGAAAACCTCGCAGAAGGCCGCCTACTTCCTAGAGGCCCTGACATACAACACCTCGTTCGTAGTCGAGCGCAAGCTCATTGACAAGTATGGCAAAAGCTGGACCGATCACCTGGACGAGGGAGGCGGCGCCGGTCCCTGGAAGGTGCAGAAGTTTGACCACGGCAAACAGATCGTATTTGTGCCCAATACATATTACTATGGGGCCATGCCTAAATTGAAAAAGATCGTTGAGCCCTTCTACAAAGATAGCCAGGCAGCGTATCAAGCCTATCAGAACGGCCAGCTCGACGCCACAGGTGTCCCCTCATCGCTGGTCTCGACCGCCAAAGCGCTACCCGACAACCAGTATCACCAGGTGCCGATCCTGGCCATCGACTTCATCGCCATGAACTACCTGACCAAACCCTTTGACAATATCAAGATCCGCCAGGCCTTCGCGCTGGCATTGGACAAATACGCACTGGCACACAACGTTGAGAAAGATGCCAATGTCGCCACCAACCATATCGTCCCCCAGGGCATGCCAGGTTATAATGAAAACCTGACCGGTCCACAGGGCGTTAAGGACACCAAAGGAGATGCCACCAAAGCCAAACAGCTGTTTGAGGAAGGGATGAAAGAGGCGGGCTATACCCGGGCCAACTTCCCACCGGTGGTCTTCACGGTTGCGACCGAGGGATCGTCGGATACCGCCAATCTCTTCAGCGCCATGCAGCAGATGTGGAAAAACGCACTGGGTATCGATGTCAAGGTGCGCGACACCGACTTTAATACCCTGCTGGATGAGGCCAACTCGGCCGCCAACAATCCAAAGGGCATCCAGATGTGGTATGCCGACTGGTACGCTGACTATCCCGATCCGCAGGACTGGCTGACGCTACTCTTTGGGAACGGTGCCTCCAAAAATGGTATGAACTATGGTCAGAATAAGCAACCATACGCCTCCGAGCAGCAGGCCAATCAGGCCTTGATGGTGAAGGCGGACGCCAATACCAATAGCACCGAGCGCATGCAGCAGTACAATACCGTTGAGCAGGCGCTGATCAACGATGTCGCCTGGATTCCTACCGCCCAGGAGATCTCCACCTCGGTGAGAAAACCCTGTGTAGTGGGTGTGGTTGACAACGCGCAGGGATTGACCCCACCAGATGACTGGGGCTCCATCTACATCAACAACAATTCGACCTGCGCTAACACCAGCCAGTACAAATAAGGGAGGAGGATTGTATCCCGGCGCGCCGGGATACAATGTGTCTTCTTGTTATGAGTCATCCCGAACTTTTGAAAAAGTTCCCAAAACCGGGGGTGCAGGGTCCTCCCTGCCGAGGTGTGGGGTGTCCCCATATTCTCCCTTCTCCTCTCGCGCCGCCTACGGCGGCGCGAAAAAAAAGAAAAAGACGTTTTTGTGGGGACTATCATGCCCCCAGCATGCTTGCCCCACACCCCGGCAGGAGGGCTCGCCGCCCTCCTGCACCACCCGCTTTGGGAGCGCTGAACCTGTTTTGCGGATTTTTCAAAAATCCGGGATGACTCATAGCTATATTTTAAGGCATGAAAAAGCCAGCGTCGGGCGCTGGCTTTTTCATGCCTTAAGTGTGTGCTACCACCCACATGGCGGAGATATCCAGAAAAGACATCCAAATCAAATAAAAATCAAGCATTCTAATGACAGGTCCTTAAAATTGCCACAACAGAGGCAGAATATAAATGCTTTTTTACTATATTTGTACATTTAGCAAGCCTTTTTGTTTCTTCTGTGTTGCATATAATACATGATTACAAGGGTTTATTATTCGCATAAGGCACCTTCTATAAGAAAGTATTTTCCTTAAGCATAGGAAGGTCAATCACTAAAGAATGTGATATAATGAAATGTAGTTATGATAGCTTTCCACTACGACATCCCCTGAAAAGCATGTCTCCAACTCGCGGTATAGCATATTCGGTTCAGACACCCGTCTTTCAGCCAGGATCGAGTGCTTTGCTAAGATATGCCGAAGAGATTCTGATTGCGCTTATCAAGTCGTTTTAATGATCATTTCGCGTTACCACATTGACATACTATTCCTTGCGCTTCTAAGTCACAAAAGGGTGGATGTAGCAAGTCCCGTTCGACGTAAGTTATCACGGCTTTACAATTTCATAACATTGTTATACAATGTGCGCGTAATAACAAATTACAACAATGTTTCACACCATTTTGATCTAATATAGATAAAAATGAGTGAACGAATATACAAAACCAAAAGGGAGTCTTAAACAAATGAGTGATCTTTTAACCGTATCAGAAGTGGCCGAGATTCTTCGCGTGGATGATACCACTGTTCGTCGCTGGGTCAAACAGGGCGCGCTCGAAGCTGTTGTGCTTCCTCACGTCAATGCACGTCAGGCCTATCGCATTAAACGCGAAACCCTGAACAAAGTTCTGGGCAGCGAAGGCTTGCTCCAGTAAGCATAAAGCGCCACACAACACAAAAAGGAACGAGGTCCTATTGTTCATAGGATCTCGTTCCTTTTTGTGTTGTGTGGCGTTGTGGTATTGATATCCACGCTGAGTGCGGATATCAATACCACAACGCCATGCTACAGAACACCATTACTTAAGTACCTGTAAAATTGACAGCTTGCTTCTATGAATACATACTGGTAACAGTTTACAAATGTTTTTGAGCGGGAACGAGCCACTAAAAAACATTGACAGGTACTAAGTAGCTATAAAATTGACAGCTTGCTTCCAGGATTGCATACTGTTAAAGGTTCACAGGTGTTTCTGAGCACAGGGAAAGCCTGGAAATTAAAAAAATAGTACCAAGTACCTATAAGATTTGACTGTATAAATCATTGATTGCATACTATTGATATCACTCAACTAGAAGTGCAAGCACAATTTCCTCCAGAGATATCGACGAGATACCAGACATCGATACAATTTGTTTTCAATCAACAAATTTGAGTCATACTCACAGTAGTCCGTTATCGTAGAGCACGCAGTAGTAGTAGATCATTTGCCCCCAGGATTTGACTGTAGGATGCGACGGATCTGGACCAGGGTATAGACATTCACAAAGAAATACCAGTTTCCCAATTTCGTTTTCCTGTTTAGACGACAACAGGGAATCCTTTTCCCATATGCTATAGACACAGGTTAGTCGTGTCCACGACTCCACCGGGTGGGCCACTGAAGAGGAAGCTCTGGTACATACATTATTATGTATGTATGTCCTGACAGGTTGACAGAACAGTGTACCGGACTGTAAGGAGGAGTATCTACATTGATTTCAAGCAAATACACTGGAGAAACCATGAACAATACACATAAAAACACTATGAATACAACGCCAAAAATCCGATCCTTCAAACAGCGTCTACTGGGAATCGCGCTGGCTGTGATGTTTGCCTTTACACTGGCCGGGACATTTATGGGCATGCAAGCCACGACCACGCATGCGGCGACCAATGAGACCTACCTGGCCAGCATTATTCGCGGCGTGTTTGGTCAGTATTCCGACCAGGCGATGCGTATCGCGCAATGTGAATCAACCATGAATCCAAATGCACGCAACAGTATGGCCATCGGCGGCAGCTACGCCTCCGGTCTGTTCCAGATCCTCTATCCCAGCACCTGGAACGGCACCTCACAGGCTGGCAAGTCACCGTTTGATCCACAAGCCAATGCCCGTGCTGCCTATGAGCTGTTTAAAAACGACGGTTTCCGCTGGACCCAGTGGCAGTGTAAAGCTTGATGAGGGTGTCAGACACACTTTTTTCTGGGGCGTGATAGCCTCCGTATGGGCGGCCGCATGCGCGGCCGCCCGGTTTTTTTATATGTAGGTGCGATAGGGGCGCATTCGCGCCCCTATCGCACCTACATATAATGGGTTGTTGCGCACCGCAGATCGCACCTACATATAATGGATTGTTGCGCACCGCAGATCGCACCTACATATAATGGATTGTTGCTCACTGTAGGTTGCACCTACATATAATGGATTGCTGCTCACTGTAGGTTGCACCTACATATAATGGATTGCTGCTCACTGTAGGTTGCACCTACACATAATGGATTGCTGAGTACCATAGAGCGAAAACTTAAGTATACTCCTCTTTCGTCTGTCAGTTAAGCGGGTCTGGAGGCTTGTGATTCCACTGTGTCGCCAGGGGCTACTTCAAGGCTGCGTTGTTTGGGCATTCTAACCAGTATGGTCAGTATTACCGCCAAAATCAGTGAGGCGGCCATAAAGATGAAGCCAGCGCCGGAGCCGCCTGTTATACCATTGAGCCAGCCTACGAAGAAGGCGCCAATAAATGAACCCAGCGCGCCCATGCCGTTGATCAGCGCCATCGATTCACCAGCCGCATTGCTGGGCAGAATCTCAGGCACAATGGCAAAGAATGGACCATATGGGGCGTACATGCACCCACCAGCGATGACGAGGAACAGGAAAGCCAACCAGAAATTTCCGGGGCCAGCAAAATACGATATCATGAAGGCCACGGCACCTACCAGCAAGAATGGCCAGACATACAACTTGCGTTGCAACGTGCGATCAGAAAAGTACGAAGCGACAAGCATGAGAATGGCCGCCAGCAGATAAGGCAAGGCGGAGAGTAACCCCGTCACACCAAGCTTGAGATTCGAGCCCGCTTTGATGATTGAGGGCAGCCAGAGAACAAAACCATAAACGCCAATGCTCCAGAAGAAGTACTGAAGCGCGAGCAAGATAACACGTCCGGTACGGAAAGCGGCCCAGTAGTTCTTGACCTGGCTCAATCCCTGTTGCTCATCCGCCAGAGTTTTCTCGACGCTTTCCGCCTGCGGACGTGAGAGCCAGGCGGCATCTCTGGGCCAATCATCAGCTAGCTTGAGCCAGATAAAAGCCCAGATCAGCGAAGGAACCCCTTCCAGGATAAACATCCACTGCCAGCCCAGAGCCTGAATCAGATAGCCAGAAATAACCGACATCCATAAGACCGTTACCGGATTGCCAAGGATCAGAAAGGTATTGGCACGGGAACGCTCGCGCTTGGTAAACCAGTGCGTCAGAAAGACCAGCATCGCCGGGAAAACGACGCTCTCAGCAACACCCAGGAGGAAACGGTCGATCATCAGTAACGGCACATTAGTGATAATGCCAGTAAGCGCCGCCAGGATACTCCAGGCGATCAGGGCCCAGAAGACCAGCATCCTGGCGCTCCTGCGCTGCGCGAAATTGGCACCAGGGATCTGAAAAAAGAAGTATCCTAAAAAGAAAAGCGCTCCCAGCCAGGAAGAAATGAGCGAGGTAATCCCCAGCGTCTTCTCCAACCCTCCTGCCGCTCCAAAGCTAAAGTTTGCGCGATCAAGATAGGCAAGACTATATGTAATAAATGCCAGGGGCATTAGTCGCGCCCAGCGGTTCGCTGGCAGTGCCTCGGTGTTGACCGCGACGACATTCTGTTCTTTCATCATCGATCCTTCGTATTTCTAATGCTCGCGCTCATCAATGCGCTTGCCACAACATATATGCATGTCTCTGAGACTGTGTCTTACCCTCGTCACCCTGGGGGCACGTCAGCGCCCCCGCACAGGCGTCCGCTACGCGGCCGCACTGGTTTTGTGTGTTGGTGCAAGGGGTGCGCGGATACGCACCCCTTGCACCAACACACAACGGACTCGTGAACACCGCAGGTGCGAAACCTCATCCATACCGCAAGCGATGAGCATGAGCGTAAGACAAATTTTGAGAATGTGCCTTACCCCCGTCATATAGGGGCATATCAGCACCCCCGCATGGGCGTCCGCTGCGCGGCCGCACCGGTTTTGTGTGTTGGTGCAACTGGGGCGCGGATGCGCCCCAGTTGCACCAACACACAATAGGCTGTTGAGCACCATAAGGTAGGTACGAAAACCCACGCTGGCCGCAAGCCATCATCATGAGAGTCAGATACGCTCTGGGATGAGATTGCTGTTGCATGACGATCACATCGGTGTGATGCTGTAAAAAAACATCTTTGGTGGAAAGGAATTATCTTTTATCTCTATCACTTTTCACCTTGAAAGAAGGATACCAACCAGAGGTTAGAAAGGGGTAAGAAGGTGTCTTACTCTTTTGTCTTAATAGGGGCATGTCAGCGCCCCCGCATGGGCGGCCGCTGGCGCGGCCGCGCTGTTTTTTCTGTTGGAGCAGGGTGCGCACCTGCGCACCCTGCTCCAACAGAAGATTGGTTGCTGCGCATCATAGGTGCACAGGCTACAGGCGGCACTAACCTAAATTTAGCTGACAAGTACCACAGGCCGTGCCAATCAAAGAACAAAGGGGAATCTCTGACTGGCTAGCCGATATCTGGCAGGCGGCAGGTGGTAGATTTTTCTTCACAATAAATGGGGAGGGTAATGTAGAAGGTGCATGTGGGTCGGTCGTCTTCAAACGACTCGAACCAGATCTGGCCGCGATGCAGTTCTATCAGGGCGCGACAAAGATAGAGTTCAAGTCCGGTACCGGTACAGCTGTGAGCATCACGGGCGCTACTGAAACGCTTAAACATCCCGGCTTGCTGCCCGGGAGGAATACACAGTCCATGATTTTGTATGCTCACAACCGCGACACCGACATGCGCTGCTTCAAGACCTACCGAGATGTCCAGGTCAATGGGACCGCCAGTGGGACTATACGTGATCGTATAATGAATTAAATTGGTCAGAACCTGCTCTATACGCTCGACATCAACCTCCACTAACAGTTGATCCGGCACAGTACGGATGTTGAGTTGATGCCTGGCAGCGGTTGGCTGGACACGCTGAACAACCCGGCGCACCAGAGCGAGTAAATCATGTGGCGTCGGCTGTATGTTCAGACAGCCCGCCTGTAGACGTGTAACATCCAATAAATGATTGGAAAGCTCGGCCATGCTAGCGGTCGCTTGTTCAATACCCTCAATGGCCTCCAGTTGCCCGTGAGTCAGCGTAGCCCCACGGCCGCGTTTAGACTGCCGCATCAAGGTTTGCGTGCAGCCGCGTAAGGTTGACAGGGGAGCGAGGAGCTCTCGGGCCGCAATATCAATAAACTCATCCTTCAAACGCTCGACATCGATCGATATGGTTATATCTTGATGCACAACAACGACTAAAGGTCCCCGATCTTGTAAAGAGAGAACATTGCGCATCGTAGGCCACAGCCAGCGTGGAATACCGATCAAAGAGGTGCTCACATTCATGGGCACGCAGCGACCATCGGCGTAACGTAATTTTTCCAGTCGTCGATATGTCGTTTTCCTTTGCTGTATCGCCCGCATAATAGCCAGTTGTTCCAAAGGAATGTGAACGCCATTTTCATCTAAGATCATAATCTGGCTCTGACGCAAAAACTCATCCCATGGCTGACCCGCCATCCATTGACCTTGCCATAAAGCAGAGGCCGCGCGATTCATCAACACCAGGCGCGCTTCAGGTCCATGCACCAGGTAGATGCGACCAGGCATTTCATCGATGATGAGTTGCAAAACGGACCTTTGCGCCTCTACTTCCTGCTGTACCTTCTGATTCGTGGCGCACAACTGCACACGACGGCATGAACGGATATTTTCAAGGGACGCGGCCGCTACCGTTACCAGGCCAGTCACCAGCAATTCATCACAGGCAGAGAAATGCCCTGGCTGTGAGTGTCCGAGCAGTAAAGCGCCGATAACGGCACCATCAGAATTCAGCATGGGAGCGCCAAGGAAGCTACGTATAGGAGGGTGTTCGGGAGGCAAGGGAGCCTGCGACGACTCGGCACAGCGCGGATCGCGCACATGTGGGCTAAACATATCACCACTGGCCTCACGCTCTGTCAAATACGCGCAATAAGCGGTCAGATCGGGGGCCAGAATATCATCGATGCGCACCGGGAACCCATGCTTAAAAATAGGGCGTAACAGACCAATGCTCCCTAGAGGGACGGAGTGGGCGAAGGCGCGCTGCTCATCACTAATACCCACCACACTGACGATATGGAAAAAGCTCTCATCCTCTGAATCAACCGGTTTCCCGTCCACATCGACGGCGCACAAAGAGCAGGCCGCCATCTCCGCCGTTGCCACCGCGCAACAGGTACTGGTTATATGTTCAATTAATCGTCCTTCATCGGTTTCGCGCATCAACGCCATGCCTGTGCGGGCGAAGGCAGCCCCACGCCTGGATGTATCCACATTCCAATCAGAATTATTGGTCGCCGTTGAAACCATAAAAACTCACCTCGTATAGCGCAGCCACAGTACCGCTTCCCACCTTAAACCCATCAATATATTACTTATAATATATATGTAACACTATAAATCATTACTAGAGCAAGCTTAAGTATATACATTTACCAATATTCAACCGCTACATTTTCTGTGATGCCATTGTGATAGTGTAATACGCTCTGTGCTCTCTTTGTGAGTACTGAAATCTATACTAGCCCATATCGGCAAATAGAATTTTCGCAACCCATAAAGATTTCATTGTTACTGCTCCACCAATGATCAACTTTGAGAACTACAACAAGCAAAAAAGCATCACGAGAAGGAGGAGGTGGATGAGAGATATGATAGAAGAAAAAAACCGGTCCGCCATAGATCTGCTCACGACCCTGAGCCATGAATTAAGGACCCCTCTCACAGCGATCAAAGGCTATACATCGACCCTGGTGCGGCATGAACAACGCCTGAGAAAGTGGGAACGCCTGGAATTTCTGCAGGCCATCCAGCAGGCCAGTGAACAGTTGGAGGTGCTGATAAATCAGATCATCGAAGTCCAACAGCTTGAGGCGGAGCCTATTATCCTGGAACAGAGGCAGGTGAATCTCTGCCAGCTTATCAAAGAAGTGGTGGCAGATGTCCGCGACACAGCTCAGCACTCGCTGCGCTTTCAGCACAGCCATCCCACAGATCCCCATCCCGTCTTTCAGTTCGAGATTACCGGCTGCACCGAAGGGCAGGAAACCCCACACCAGTTCATCTATGCGGACCGCGAACGCCTGAGGGAAGTGCTCAAGAATATCTTAGAAAATGCCCTGCTCTATTCGCCACACGGAGGAACCATCGAGGTGGGAGTCCGCACGATAAGCATGGATCAAATACTGCCAACCATGCCGCCCACCAATGCCCGAGACCAGGTTCAGGCACACGGCACCGCAACCGCTTATAATCAACGTATGGTCGAGATATGGGTTCGCGATCACGGCATAGGCATTGAGCCGCAACACCTGAACGAAATCTTTGAGGTATTCCACCGTGTCGATACGCGCCTGACTCGTGAAGTGAGAGGATTAGGACTTGGATTAGCTATCAGCAAGCGCATCATAGAGCTCCACAATGGCACCATCTGGGCCGAAAGCGAACCGGGTAAGGGCAGCGTCTTCCACATTCTGCTCGCCGCCGCCTGAGCACGTCAAAGATAATCTGTGATGTAAAATAAGACATACTTATTATATGCCCATAAAATTGATCCAACTATGCACATCTGGAGCCACCTTAACTGTAACTCTCCAATTTAGCTTGTCAGCAAGCATATCCATATGGTAGTATGTGAAAAGAAACGTGCATTAAGCGTGGCTCATGCAAGCTCTACCGATATAGCATGTGGGGAATACAGCGCACATAACTATTTATCAATCCATAACCATGCTAAAAATGAGTCATACTTATTTTAGTGAAGGGAATAAAGCCCGTGACCACCACCCCGATCACCATTACCCACTTCAAGACACATGATATTCGCTTCCCCACCTCGCTGGCGCTCGACGGATCGGATGCCATGAACAAAAACCCGGACTATTCGGCCGCCTACGTGATTCTCTATACCGACCAGCCAGGTCTGGAAGGTCACGGACTGACCTTCACCATCGGTCGGGGCAACGAGATCTGTGTAACCGCCATTGAGGCGCTGGCGCCCATGCTGGTTGGACTGACACTGGAATCCTTGACCACCGATATGGCCGCCTGCTGGCGCCTGCTGACCGGAGATAGCCAGTTGCGCTGGATCGGTCCGGAAAAGGGCGCCATCCACCTGGCAACGGCGGCCGTGATTAACGCGGTCTGGGACCTCTATGCGAAGACGGAAGGGAAGCCATTGTGGAAGTTGCTGGTGGATATGACACCGGAACAATTGGTTGCCTGCATCGATTTCCGCTATCTCACCGATGCTCTGACCCCCGATGAAGCACTACACATCCTACAAGAGCGGGCACTGAGCAAAACTGAACGCGAGCAAGAGATGCAGCTGATAGGATATCCGGCCTATACCACCTCGGCCGGCTGGCTCGGCTATAGCGATGAGAAGATCGAGGCGCTCTGCCGCGAGGCGAGCGAGCAGGGATGGACGCATTTTAAGCTCAAGGTCGGCTCCAGCCTGACCGACGATGTGCGGCGCGCCCGCATCATGCGCGGCATCATCGGTCCAGACCGCAGGTTGATGATGGATGCCAACCAGTATTGGGATGTTCCAGAGGCGATCGCCTATATGCGACAACTGGCGCCGTTCGATCCCTGGTGGATCGAAGAACCAACCAGTCCCGACGACATCCTGGGGCACGCCGCGATCGCCCGCGCCATCGCGCCTATAAAGGTAGCCACCGGCGAACACGTCCAGAATCGCATCATCTTCAAACAGCTATTGCAGGCAAAGGCAATCGACTTCTGTCAGATCGACGCCTGCCGACTGGGTGGCGTCAACGAAGTGCTGGCCGTGCTGCTGCTGGCGGCGAAATTCGGCATCCCAGTCTGCCCCCATGCTGGCGGCGTCGGGCTGTGTGAATATGTCCAGCATCTCTCACTACTCGACTATATCTGCATCAGTGGCAACCTGGAGAACCGCATCCTGGAATACGTCGATCACCTGCACGAACACTTCGAGCACCCGGTTGTTATTCACAACGGACACTACATGCCCCCTACCGCCCCCGGCTATAGCATCACCATGCATCCCTCCTCACTTCACGAGTACGCTTATCCTGAAGGTCCCGCCTGGCAGGCATTGCAACACAAATAGTCCGCTCAACGTGCATATTTTTGTTTATGGGTTGGCGCAGTACAACGGGTAGCTGCCTTCGCAGCTACCCGTTGTACTGCGCCAACCCATAAACAACCAATGAACTTTTGGTATGCCGGGTACCATAAAAAGCAGGGGAGCGATTGATACTGTATACCTGCAAGGGACCGATACAACAGTCATAGAAGAAATGCAAGGACAAAAAAATTTCGGACCGCTATTAAATGTGTGAATACCACACATAGAAGCGGCAATGAATCGTGATATAGTTCTATGCCGATAGCAGGTTTCTGATCGACACGAGTGATATAATTTTCTCTATACATCTTTGTGGTGAGGAAACGCTTCTCACCATCAAGAGTGGACGGAAAACGCCCCCGGACCGCCATCACAAGCGGTCGGGGGGCGTAAGTAATAGAGAGTAAGTCTCAGTTGAAAAGAGGTTTTCCATGCCAGGACATGTATCAAGCCCCATTCGCTCGCTCGGCGTGCTAACCGGTGGCGGCGACGTGCCAGGGCTCAACGTTGCAATTAAAGCATTAGTGTACCGCGCAGAGACAATGGGTATTCGCGTTATGGGCTTACGCGCCGGTTGGGAAGGGATCACCTTCCTGGATCGGTCACAGGGACAGGAGGCTCTGATCTTCCAGGAGGAGGATCCCCGCACCTGGAAGGATGGCTATCTGATGCCCCTGACACGCCTGAACACCCGCAGCATCGACCGTCAGGGCGGCACGATACTACAGTCTTCACGTACCAATCCTGCCAATATGCGTGTGAGCGAGCTACCTCCCCATCTGAAATCTTATGGAGAAGGACACCAACCCGAAGAGCGTGTCGACCTGACGAAAGAGGTTATCGCCAACCTGGAGTTTCTGGGCCTTGACGGCCTGGTGGCGATTGGCGGTGATGACACGCTGAGTTACGGCTCCAAGCTAGCAGCCGCCGGCATTCCCGTCTGGGCCATCCCCAAAACAATGGATAATGACGTACCCGGCACCGATTACTGCATCGGCTTCCAGACAGCCATCAGCCGCGCCGGAGAGTTCATCAACCGTATCCGCTCAACCGCGGGCTCCCATCGTCAGACCGTGCTGTTCCGTATGTTCGGACGAGATGCGGGCTTTACCGCGCTCGAAACGGCGGCCGTGACCTGGGCCGATCGCCTGAT
The DNA here is from genome assembly GCF_003967515.1 of Dictyobacter aurantiacus. Lineage (GTDB taxonomy): Bacteria > Chloroflexota > Ktedonobacteria > Ktedonobacterales > Ktedonobacteraceae > Dictyobacter > Dictyobacter aurantiacus. Next base: position 1,088,175 of record NZ_BIFQ01000002.1, read on the forward strand.
TATCCCGGAAGTTCCCATTAACATTGATCGCCTGGCTGACCTGGTGATGAAGGACCGACAGAATCCCGAAGGGTATTCATTCGTCGTCATGTCCGAAGGTGCCAACATGGGTGTTCCGGTACCCACCGTCGGTGAGGCCGACGCCTATGGTCACAAGAAAAAAGCCAATGTGGCGGAGTTCCTGGCGGACCAGCTAACCGAGCGTATCTCCGGGGTACGCTTCTTGCCGATCGATCTGACCTATTTCTTGAGAAGTGGCGAGCCAGAAGTGTATGATAAAGATATCGCGATCCACTTTGCCAACTTGGTCATGAGTAAGGTTAGCGAAGGGATGCATAATGTGATGGCCGCGCATCGTAACGGAGAATACATCGTCACAGATATTCCCGGCAAGGATATTCCGGCCCGTCGTGTCGACCCGGCCGACTATCACGAGGAGCGCTATCGTCCACGCTTTGAGCGTATCAGTGGTCCTTATCAGCCACAGATTCGCTAAACACAACACAAACAGGGGGGATGGAGCGAGGAGAGTCATGTTCACGGCATGCCCGCCTCGCGTCCAGCCACAAGAGGGATTTCCGGGTATCCCCTGACCAATGAGAGGAATGACACGTGCGCACGGAAGAGATTCTCCATACGACTCAGCATCGCAACTATCCATTGCCAGCGGGACCCTGGATCATGAAGCAGAGCTGGCATGAACTGCTCTTCGCGCACTGGCCAATCGCCCCCGCCAGTCTGCAGGCCTTAATGCCACCAGCCTTTAAGGTCGATACCTTCGAGGGTGAGGCCTGGGTAGGGATCGTCCCTTTCCGCATGAGCGATGTCCGGCCACGGGGACTTTTCGCGGTGCCCGCGCTCTCAGCGTTTCCAGAACTAAATGTGCGCACCTATGTATCACTGGATGGACGGCCCGGCGTCTACTTTTTTAGCCTGGAGGCGGGCAATCCTATCGCCGTGGCCCTGGCGCGCTCGATCTTCCATCTGCCATACTACAATGCCTTGATGCGAACACAGCGCATCGATAATACTATCAACTACCGTAGTCAACGTACCCATAGGGGAGCTCCATCCGCTGACTTTATCGGACGCTACCGACCGACCGGAGAGGTCAACTATGCGCAGCGGCACTCGATCGAATCCTGGCTCACCGATCGCTATTGTCTCTACACCAATCTAGGCTCTCACCTCTACCGAGCCGATATCCACCATCTTCCCTGGCCGCTTCAGCCAGCCGAAATGGAAACCACCCGCGACACCATGGCCGCCTCGCACAATATTCATCTACCCGACACGGATCCCTTGCTTTACTACTCCCAACACCTCGACGTATTGATCTGGCCCATTCAACGTATCCAATAATGGAGCTGGTCATGCGGCTCGCTAATCGTTAGAGAAAGTGTGGGCGGTTTATGTTACCCTATTCTTCCCCCTCCCATCCCTTATTTTTGCGTCCGAGCTGCTGTTCCATGCTATAATAGCAACTAATGATCTTATATTATTGTCGCGATACATCCATAATAGATTGAAGCATTAATGAAAATTCAAAAAATCGGGGTGAAGATGCAAAGGCGCAGGCGCAGCATCCCAACAAAAAAAATACAGCTCAATATATCTGTGTGGGAGCGCTGGTGGCAAAACTTCTCACTGACCAGACTGATTCGCAACATCATAATTGCTATCTTCTCGGCCCAGGTTCTAACGGCAGGAATTTTGCTCACGATCTCGGCCATCCGCGACCGCAAAAAACATCTGCATAAGTTTCCCACCATAGAGCTCAAAGAGGTGCAGGTGGGCGCTAACCGCCTCCAATTGTACAGTAATGGGAAAGATCTCTATAACGCGATGTTAGAGGCCATTGACCAGGCCGAAAAAAGCATCTACATCGAATCGTATATCTGGAAAGACGATCAAGCTGGCTGGGACTTCAAGACGCACCTGGCCCGCAAAGCGGCCGAAGGCGTCGAGGTCTATGTTATTTTTGATATGATCGGGAACCTGGTGGTGCCACGTCAGTTTAAGAAATCTTTTGATCCTGCCATCCATTTGATAGAGTACCAGGCCCTTGGTTCGTATCAGCACGTTATTGATCCGCGTCACTATGCATTGGATCACCGCAAATTGCTGATCGTAGATGGCAAGACAGGTTTTATCGGTGGCTACAACATCGGCAGCCTGTATGCCGATTCCTGGCGCGACACCCACCTGCGCATCCAGGGGCCAGCCACAACCGAGCTTGCCCACTCCTTTGTTGATTTCTGGAACCGCTTTGGTCCCAGGCATCATCCCATCCAGCATCGCTACCAGCGCAGATTTGATCCCCTGATCAATCTGCATGGCAACGATGCCCTGCGCCTGACCTTCCCCATTCGAGATATGTATATCGAAGCCATTAATCGCGCCGAACACTCGATCTATCTCTCCAACGCCTATTTTGTACCCGATGGATCGCTGCTGGACTCATTAAAGGCGGCCGCCCAGCGTGGCGTCGATGTGCGCATCCTCGTTCCCTGGAAATCTAACCACGTGGTCGCCGACTGGATCTCGCATAGCTATTTCAGCGAGTGTTTAGACGCGGGCATCCACATTCTGGGCTATCGTCACACGATGCTGCACGCAAAAACCTGCACCATTGATGGCCAGTGGTCCACCGTTGGAACCGCCAACCTGGATCGTCTGAGCTCCATCGGCAACTACGAGATTAACCTGGAGATCTATAGTTCAGATTTCGCGCAGCAAATGGAGCGTCTGTTCGCCTGCGATACAGAAGATGTGATCGAGCTTCGCGCTGAAGACTGGCATCATCGGCCCTGGTATACAAAGCTTAGTGAGCATATTCTAGCCCCTCTACGCTTTATGATGTAATATCGACAAACAAATTTATGCTCGTTATAGAGTATATATAAGTATCTATAAAACCGGGCTTTCGCACCTGCGGTGCCCCGCAGCCTTATTTCGTACCTGTAGCGCTCTACAGCCTTATTTCGTACCTGTGACGCTCTACAGCCTTATTTCGCACCTTCGGTGCCCCACAGTCATATGAGAGTTGGTGCGAAGGGGCGCGAATGCGCCCCTTCGCACCAACTCTCACAACTAGCGCGGGCGCGCAGCGGCCGCCCGTACGGGGGCGCTCATGTGCCCTACAAGACAAGAGTCAAATCACGCTTATAAACAAAATGGCTAGAATACGAGGTTAATATTTTCAGATGAAACGAGCCGTCGTTGCAACAGTCTTAATTATGCTCGCCCTGGAACTCCTTCTGACTATCCCGCTGATGCTTCTTACTCCCATCGGCCCTACCATACTGGGCAGCCTTAATCCCACCCCTACACCTACCCCACAACCGGTTTTAAGCGCCAGCGGGCAGACGCCCCCCACGCTTAAATCCCCCGTCTCCTATTTACTGGATGCCGACACCAACGACGTCCTGGACAACGTCCGTGGCAATGAACGCCTGCCCGTAGCCAGCACGACCAAGATCATGACCGCGGTCATCGCGCTGGAGAAAAGCCAGCCGGACCAGATTGTTACCGTCAAAGATGATGCGGTCAAAGAGGTAAAGGACAACTTTGGCAGTACCGCCGACCTCAAAGCAGGCGACAAGGTACGCATGATCGATCTCCTTTATGGCCTGCTGCTTCCCTCCGGAGATGACGCGGCCATCGCCATCGCCGACACTATCAGCGGCTCACCCGCCAACTTTGTCAAGGTCATGAACGCCTATGCCCACAAGCTACACCTGAACAACACCCACTACATCAATCCAGACGGACTGACATACTACACCGGGGCCGATAAAAAGCCCGATCCCAACGAATACAGTACCGCGGCCGACCTGGCCCAACTCACCCGCTACGCCCTGCGCAATCCCATATTCGCCCAGATCGTACAGATCCAGCACTACCATTTACCGGCTACCGCCGACCATGGGGCCTACAACTGGGACACCACTGATGACTTGTTGCAAGCCTATCCAGGCACCATCGGCGTCAAAACGGGATTCACCCTTGAGGCCGGCTCCTGCCTGGTATTTGCCGCCAAGAATGCCAAGCATACCCTGATCGGCGTACTCTTACAGGGAAAAGACAAAAACGATCGCTTTACAGATGCGCCTCAACTGCTTGACTGGGGCTTCAACCTGCCACTCAAGGCGCCAACACCAACACCAACACCCATCCATAAATAAGTTGTATGTAGTGGTGTAGGGGCACCGATGCGTCCCTACACCACTACATAACAGATACAGGTACAGAGACCATTTTTGTGGTGGTGCATCAGAGGCGCGAATGCGCCTCTGATGCACCACCACAAAACCAGAATATGGGGACGCCTGCGTTCCCCACGCTCCGGGGCATTTGGCAATGCGATGCTTTTTGTGCATATATAAGAGAGGTAGTGTTAATCCGGATAAAATCTATTCATTAACATTACAACATTTAATAATGGAGCTTTGTATATGTTACAGATTGATTTTGCAGCTTTACGCGCAGGGACAGCCTCGTACACTGATCTCACCAGTGCCATCAGCCACACCGAGCTACGTACAGAAACCAGTGAACTATTTAACAACATCCAGGCCATTATCGCGCAGGCGACGGACGCGGCCGTCACATTGGTACCGGAGGATCCTCAGGCCGGTGAAGGTGAGCACGGCTGGACCCTGGGACATGTAATCGCCCACCTGACAGCCTCGCTAGAGGAGCAAGCAACTACCTCCGCCTTGCTCGCACGCGGCTTCACGATTGAACAACGCTTCCACACTGAAACACCCTGGGAAAGCATCACCACGGTTGAGCAGCTACAGGCGCGTCTGCGCGAATGCACCCGCATCTGCAACGCCTATCTGGACGCGTGGCCCGACAATCCCGATCTCAGCACAACAGTTACACGCGTACCATTTATCGGCCCCATGAATGCCATTGGCTGCTACACGCTTGGGATTCTGCATGGTCAGATGCACTACGACCAGCTCAAAGAAATTATGCGTCAGGCCAGGGAAGCCTGAAATCCTACCCATAGGCATCGTTATTGCTTGATGCGCTATCATAAACGCATCAAGCAATAACCACAATCAGCCTTTGCCAGATTCGCATCCACACTGTCTGAATAGATACATGAAAAGGCGCCTATAGTATGAAGGTTGAAATCAATCTTGCGGCACGCGAGGAAAAATTTATCGTCCGAAACCTGCTAGAGCTCTGTCAGTACGATTACACTGAATTCACCTCCAGGAATATTGGCGACCACGGTCTCTTCGACTATCCCTATTTAGATCACTACTGGACCGAAGAGAAACGCTTTCCGTTTTTGATCCGCGTGGAGCAGAAGCTTGCTGGTTTCGTACTGGTACAAAAGCTAGATGAGGAACCCGCTACCTATAGCATGGTTGAATTCTTTATACTGCGCAAATATCGTCAACAAGGATTAGGGCAGGTAGTTGCGCACCATATCTTTGACATGTTTCCGGGCCGCTGGCGCGTACGGCAGGATGTTGAAAACGAGGCCGCGCAGGCCTTCTGGCGCAAAGTAGTCAGGCGCTACACCGATAATCGCTATCGCGAAAGCCGAGATTAACAGTAAAATTTCTGGCAACTCCTCACATGTCCCTATACAGAAAAAGGGAGCTATGTGCAATGCACATAGCTCCCCCTATCAAACTTTACTGTCCGTTATTTTGGATAATCTCGTTGAGCTGTTTAGCCATGTTGTCCAGGGTAGGCTGAACCGGCTTTTTACCGCTAAGGATATCGTTCCAGTTGGCGGTAATGACATCATTGGCTTTAGTAGCCCAGGGAGAAATGAAGCGCACCGGCACTTTATTCGGTGTGTTCAGGCTGGCGTTGACCGAGTCGCTCACGCTCTGATAGCCCTTCGCATTCAACGTACTAAAGTATTGCTGCGAAGCGGGCAGGTAAGCTGCGGGAGCCACCGGAGCGCTGGGCAGGATATCGTTCCAGGCTGTACCATCCAGATAGGTCATAACTTTCCAGACAGCATCCGGATTTTGAATGTAGGTCGGTGAGCAGATGCCAACGGCATCATAGGTCTGGGACTGTGTTTTGACGATCGGCTGAGGTACAAAGCCAATTTTGAACTTAGGATTGGCCTGCAAGAAGCTGGCGGCGAACCACTGACCGCCCCAGAACATCGGCACTTTACCAGCCAGGAAGGCGGCCGAAGGATCGCTACTCTGATAGTCTGGCGGGGTAACATAGCCATTCTTAACGGCGTCAACAAACTTCTGCGTGCCCTCCACAAACTGGGGACTGATCGTCACTTTTGTGGGTGAGATGATGCGATCGACAAATGGCGCGCCACCGGCTGAAACCGCGTAATTGCTCATACCAAACGGATCGGCATAAGGACCGCTCAGGGCACCATACTGTGTCACCTTGCCGCCACTCTTCACAGTCAACGCCTGGGCCGCCTTAAAGAAATCGTCATAGGTCCAGTTCGTGGTTGGCAGAGATACTTTAGCGGCGTTAAAGAGGTCAGCATTGTAAAAATAGCCGTAGGTGTTAAGCAAGGTAGGCAGGCCATAGAGCTTGCTACCATCCGTTGAATACCAGGCCTTGAGGGCGGAGGGGGCAAAGTTCTTCTGATCAAAGTTGCCGCTAGACTGGTTGATATACTTGGACCAGTCAAAGAGTACCCCTTTGCTACCCAGATCCTGCTCGGTATCGTTGCCACACCAGAAGAAATCGGGCAGTTTCTTGGCCATCGTTAACGATGTAATCTTCTGACTAAAATCGCTATTAGGAGATGGGATATGCTGGATGGTAATGTTCTTGTCGGAAAACTTCTTCAATGCGGCATCAATGGCGGCATTGGTCGTATTGTTTTCCCACGTCATAAAGCTGACGGTCGCTTTACCGCCATTACTACTACTACTACCGGGTCCACTACTGGAGCCGCCGCAGGCGGCCAGCAACATAGATAAAATGACGGTGATCAGTAAGACGGTCTTTGTCCTTGTGAATTTCATAGCTACAACCTCTCCTCAAAAATGAGATCGACAAATGAAACAGGTCGCGAACTGGTCAACTTTAACCAGCGATAATAAGCGAAAACGGGATACAGCTTCTCTACTTTTGCGTCATTGAACTACCCAGTGAGCCAAGCCCCTGCATGAAATATTTCTGAGCCAGGAAAAACAGGATCAGTGGTGGGAGCATGTAGAACACATTGGCAGCCATAAAGTAGTTGTATTGCGTGGTCGCGACACCCGCAAACTGGCCCGCAAAAGAAGCCATACCCAGGGAAAGGGTAAATTTGTCATCCGAGATCAGATAGACCAGCGGAGAAAGGTAGTCGTTCCAGGAAGCCTGGAAAGACATGATCGCCATCGTAATCCAGATCGGGCGCGTCAGAGGGACCATAATCTTCCAGAAGATGGTCCAGTGATTGGCGCCATCCAGCTTGGCCGCCTCATCATACGAATACGGAATGGAGAGCGCGTATTGATAGAACAGGAAGATAAAAAAGGGATTCGCCAGCCAGGCAGGCAAAATTAAAGGAAACCAGGTATCGTAAAAGTTCAGATTAATGGCCAGGCGCACAATCGGGATCAGGCCGATCAGCGGCGGCACAAAGATGCTACTGATAAACACATAGAACCAGACGCGGCGACCAGGGAAATGGATGCGCGAAAGGCCATACCCCACCAGCATCGAAGTAATGACGCTACCAACGGTACAGGCAATAGCGATAATGGCCGAGTTCATAAACAGCAGTGGAAAATGAATCTCTGCCGGTCCCAGAATAAAGTTCTCAAAGTGAAACTCGTTGGGAATCAACCGGGGCGGCAGCTCATGGATAGCGCTATTGCTTTTGAGTGCGATCGTGATCATCCACAACAAGGGGAAGATCATCGAGATCGAGAGCAGGATACAGAGCGCGTACCAGGCGAGCTTGCCAATCAAATAACGGGCTCTACGCTGTTCCGCCGACGGCATTGTGTTCCGTTTCTTCACCGGCGCATGAGCAACAGTACTCATATCTTATCGATTCCTTTCCAGGGATAAAACCATGTGATGCAACAATCATCCCGCCGGCAATCAGTCGGCGTTCTCCGCGTATACCCACATCGACGAGGTACGGAACGTCAGGGCAGTGATGGCCAGAATGATAATGAAGAGGATCCACACCTCTGCCGTCGCATATCCAAGCTGAGGAAAGGCGCCATTAAAGCCATCATTATAGATCTTGAACATAAAGAGGTTAGTCGCAAAGTGCGGACCACCGCCGGTCAGTACTTTGGCCTGGTTGAAGGCCTGGAAAGCTGTCGTCAATTGCAGCACCAGTTGCAGAAAAAGGATGGGAGAGATCATCGGCAAGGTAATACGGAAAAATAGGTTGAACGCCCCCGCCCCATCCATTTTGGCCGCTTCATACACCTCCTGAGGCACTGCCTGCAGACCGGCCAGAAAAATGATCATGGTCGATCCTACACCCCAGAGTCCAATCAATACGATGGACGGCATCGCCATCTGCTCACTACCCAGCCACATACTGGTCGGCAGGTGAAAGAAGCTCAACGCCTGGTTCGCCAGGCCAAACAGTGGATCGTACAAATACTTCCATAGCGTCAGTACCGCGATACTTGGCAAGACGACAGGTAGATACATAATGGTGCGGAAGATCCGGACACCTGGCAGTGATCGATTAAGCAAGACCGCCAGCAACAGGCCAAGCACCAGGGTCGAAGGCACACTCAAAATACCAAAGTAGGCCGTAGCGCGCAACGAAGGCCAGAAGGCCGGATCTTTACTAAACATATACTGGAAGTTCTTCAATCCGATCCAGGTAGGGTTGTTCAGCCCATTCCAGTCCGTGAACGCATAGTAGGCGGAAAAGATCAGTGGATACGCGATAAAGAGGCAAAAACCGATAATCGAGGGCATAATAAAGAGATAGCCTGCAATCACATCTCCAGGGCGCCATCTATGCCGGGGCGCACGACCAGTTTTAGGGGCATAGGTACCAACCTTATTGGAAGCGCCTGTGCCGCGCATTCCCGTACCTACTCCTTGCACCTGTGTCTTCATTGAACACCTTCTCTCATACTTGTAGCGTCGTCAATGCGACCACCGGGAAATACATCCATAAGTATCTAGCTAGCTTGGGGAAGTATTCCTCGTTATCCAGTGGTAGATAAACTCTCCAAACAAACTATTGGCCCAGGCAAACCATGAGCGAGTATAGCGCTCCGGCTCGTCGGGATGAAAACTTTCATGCATATATCCGGTACCGGCCGTCGTGTCCACCAGCATCTGTACCAGTTCCAGCACTTCTCGCTCATCCGTCGCGGTAAGTCCCTGCATGGAAAGCGCGATTGGCCAGATATAGCCGTGCGGAGTATGAGGGCTTCCAATGCCGCGCGCCCGCGTGCCGCTAAAATAGTAAGGATTGGCCGCACTCAAAATAAAGCGGCGTGTATTGAGATAGATGGGATCATCCGCGGCACAGTAACCCAGATACGGCAGAGAAAGCAAGCTTGGCACGTTGGCATCGTCCATCAAGTTATAGTTGCCATAGCCATCGGTCTCATAAGCGTAAATGGAGCCATATACAGGATGTTGCACGATGGCGTACGTCTGAATACCGAAGTTGATCTCTTCACGCAAACGCAGCGCCCGCAACGCCAGCTCTTCATCCTGATAAATAGAGCGCGCATATTCGGCTACGTACCGCAGCACAACTACCGCGAACATATTAGCGGGCACCAGATAACCAAACTTACAGGCATCGTCACTGGGTCGGAAACCTGACCAGACCATGCCGGTAAAGTTACAGCGTGTTCCTCGTCCCTGGAAAGGCAAGGTATCAGAAGCAACGCCATTGTCACGCTCAAAATAATAAGGCGATTGAAGGTCATGCTGTTGTTCTGTACACATGACGTCTATAACACATTGCAACATCTGGTGGATCGTCTCGTCGAAGATGGTAGTATCGCGGGTACGAACAACATATTCGTGCAAGAGATAGAGAGGGTAGCACAGAGAATCGAGCTCGTACTTACGCTCCCACAGCAACGGCGTCATCTCAGTGTGGTCGTGTGAAAACCCAGATCTACCAGGCTCACGATTAAACGCGTTGGCATAAGGATCATGCAAAATATAGCGCACCTGGCGCTGCAACAAACCGCGCACAAGACGCTGCACATCCTTGTCGTCAGCCGCGACCGTCAGGTATGGCTTAACTTGAGCGGTAGAATCACGCAACCACATGGCGGGAATATCCCCCGTCACGACAAAAGTTGTACCATCCTCTAAAAGCTCTACCGTAGTCTCCAGAGTATTTAACATACAACGACTAAAAATAGCTTTCAGATCAGGCAACCCCTGCCGTTGGAAGAATTCGCTACTGTCCTGTAAACGCTGCTGCAAGAGAGTATATCGTTCTAAAACAGGTTGGTATGACAACATCTTCACCAAATTTCAATTCACTTCATCGGATGAAAACATGGCTTAGCACATCAGAATATGCACTGTTATCCATGCAACGCCAGATAGTTATGGCTGGCACCGATGAGAAGCTGATGCTTTTCTTAATGAGAATATAACATCCCAACAATTAGTATGTCAATATATCAATAAGCAAAAAGCATATCAACTTTGGTAAAGAAAGAAAGATCTCAATCAGCTCGTATCAGGGTATAAGGAATGACCGAAACCAGAGGCTCACGCTGGCCCTCAATTTGTCCGCGAAGCACTTCGATAGCCTGCCTGCCCATGGCTATCTCATCTTGCTGGATATGGGTAAAAAGGGGGGAAACAAATAGCTGTTCTGGATAATCAAAACAAACAATCGTAGGTTGAGGTACCTTCGGCCGATCCATGGTTAACAGGGTATGCCGTAACAGCATCGCCTGGCTATATTCGCAAGTAAAAAATGCCGTAATCTCTGGATTCTCTTGAATAAACCGTGTCAGTTCCTGCTGATCGGTAAAAGCGTTCTCGCGCCGATACACCGCGGGTAACGTACTGACCAAACGGGTAAACCAATAATTTGAGTTTAATGAGACCCCATGATCGGTTAAGGCGGCGGAAAAGCCCTGGAGGCGCTCATCAATACTGGACGTATTTTCCAGTGGTGGTGAGACAAAAGCAATATGCTGATGACCCTGCTCAAGCAAGTAGACTGTAAGGTCATAGGCAGCCTTACGATTATCAGTATAGACCGCGTGAGCGGCTACCCCTTTGAGATAGCGATCCACCAACACAACAGGAAAATTATCTACCACGAGTTTGAGAATTTTGGGATTATAGTAGTCACCATGCACAGGGAAAATTATCAGACCATCCACGCCCAATTGGAGAAATGCCTCGATGGCCGCTTCCTCTTCTTCACGCTTGCCATATGTACGCTTCAACAACATATACATTTTATGTTGAGAACAACTCTCCTCAATAGATTGCAAGAGGCGCAATCCATAAGAATCAGCTACATCTTCAATAATTACACCGATCAAGGCATAGTCATGGCGTGCATGCTCATTTGACGCAGATAAAACTTCAGAGGAATGAGGGTGAGCAATTTCCTGAAGGTCGGGCAACGTTTGCACAACAAATGTCCCCTTACCGCGGATACGCTCAACCAGCTGTGCCTGCATCAAATTTTCTAACGCCTTCTTAGAGGTAATGCGGCTGACGTTAAACTGCTCCGCCAGTTCCTTCTCAGAAGGAACGCGATCCCCTCCTCGTAATCTTCCGCTCTTAATCTCACTTAACAAATGTTGATATACTTGCTCATAAAGCGGCAACATGGTATCCGGTCTCCTCATCGTCATCAGGTTGATATATTAATTATATCAACTATAATCGAAAAGGGAATAGCTTTTCAGCCCAATTTATCTCAAGTTGCCATAACAAGAAAGGAAGATGAGAAGACTTATGGTGCTTGAAAGGGGTAGAGCGATGCATCCTTGCATCTGAAAAGTAGTTACTTCCTTTAACCACACTTACTACTATATAGCAAATTTGAAGTTTTTTTATGATGCAGAATAGCTTAAGGAGTGCCGCCGTTCCTGCACATCTTCCGTTGCCAGGAATATAATCAAGAGCACTTCAATAGCCTTGGTCACGTATCCAATCGGCTCAGAGGGCAAACCTATCAGGAACCACATCAGGACAGTGATCGCGGTATAAAGGATCAAGACATAGCGGACCAGGCGATGAAAGCCCGCCAACTGTGGAAGAAACCAGGCCACCAGCAGAACCAGGTAGCCGATACAATTGAGGATGAACCAGTTACGTAAATCTTCCCCTGGCTGCACGGCCTCATAAAGATGGATCAGCGCCGTGGCCAGGGTACACACGATAATACCAAGCTGAACCGGGCCAATATGTATGCGTGTCTGTGCCATCTGTTTCATATTGTACTACTCCTCCCTTGTGATAACGAGACCACAATTTACTCACTATCAACCAACCACACCACCCTTTGTCATCACAACCACATCTACTTCCACCCATCAACAAAGAGAGCATATACAATACACGGGAATCTAAAAATCTGGCACACCTCCTTTCCAATACATTCCTATATCACTTACGCAGCTCATCCTTAAGAAGTAAGCTGATAAGTAAATTTCTACATCATGTTCTTATCACATTGTACACGCGCTGCATAATTCCCAGGTGACAACACCCGGCGAAAGCCAGAACAGATAGGAAAAAAGAGGGATGCTTTCGAGATAGTGACGTTTCCGGGCATCGGCAAAAGGGGAACGTCACGGATGGGATTCCTCCATGGAGGAGGAATCCCAGATAAAGATTAGTTTTGGTAGAGGACCATGGTGGAGATCGGTGGAACGGTGGCGCTGGTCGTTGCATGGTCAAGCACCTGCTGTCCCATGGTGTTCGCGGTGCCGACGATGTTCCAGTTGCCAGAAGGCAGGGTCACATTGGCGGCGGTCTTGTTAGGATTGTAGACAACCATGATGTTTTTCCAGGCATCATGGTTGGCATGGTCCTTGAGCATGAAGGCCACGGTATTATCCGGGCTATTCAAGAACACCAGGTTGTCCTTGATCTGGTCGGCGGTCGTCATGCGGAAGGCAGGATGGCTGTCGCGCAGTTTAATCAGGCCCGCGTAGTAGTTAAAGACATCTTTATGCTGCTCCTTCAGGGACCAATCGAACTGATTAACGGCGTCGCCGGCATTATAGCTATTGTCGTTGCCGCCCTTTGAGCGCAGCATCTCTTCGCCACCCTGCATGAACGGAATGCCCTGCGAGGTCATAACAACGGCCTGGGCCAGTTCGTCCATCTTGATGCGATCACCGACGCTATCATTGGGATTGCTGGCCGCGATCTTATCCCACAGCGTCATATTGTCATGACTGGTAACGTAGTTGATCGTCTCACGCGGGGAGGCGGTAAAGTCGTTAATACTGCCCTCCACGCCCTTTTTGATCACGTCCGTCAGACCGGTCGCCCCAGTAGCAAAGCCCTGGGCGCTCTTGTCAAAGACGTTGCCGTCGAGACCATTGCGCAGGTTATCATTGAAGACGGCCAGGTTCAGACCCTTCTGCTGGCCCTTGGTAAGCAACTGATTGGCCGGCAGCGCGGAGGTTCCCCCCGTCCATGGCTCGCCATGAATGAGGATGCCAGGATTGATCTCATGCAGCTCGGTCGAAATCTTCTTCATGGTATCGACGCCCAGCAGAGCCATCAGATCGAAGCGGAAGCCATCGACATGATACTCGTTAACCCAGTATTTGACCGAGTCCAGGATGAACTTCTGCACCATGGGACGCTCGGCCGCGATCTCATTGCCGGTGCCAGAGCCGTTGGTATAGGCACCAGAAAAATCGGTGCGGTAGTAGTAGCCAGGCACGATCTTATCGAAATCGCTGATCTTAGTGGTGAAGGTATGGTTATAGACCACATCCATGATCACACCAAGACCCTGTTTGTGAAGGCTCTGCACCATCTGTTTAAACTCAGTAATGCGCGTGGTACCATGGGGAGTGGTAGCGTAGGCGCCCTCGGGCACATTGTAGTTGCGTGGATCATAGCCCCAGTTATACTGGTTGGGATTATTCTCGTCGATGCTGGCGAAGCCGTAGGCAGGCATGATCTGCACATCGGTCACGCCCAGTTCCTTCAGGCTATCGACGCCGGTTGAAACGCCACCGGGCCCCTTGGTCCCCGTTTCTGTGAAGGCCAGGAATTTCCCATTGTTCTTCACACCCGAGTTCGGATTGATGGTAAAGTCACGCGTATGGACCTCGTAGATCACCGCGTCTTCCGGCTGGGCCGGTGTCTTATGCGTATCGAAACGCCAGCCGGCGGGATTGGTATCGTGCAGATCAACGATCATCGTACGCGTACCATTAACGGCGATGGCCGTCGCGTAGGGATCGACCGCCGTCTGCGTCTGGCCCTGCACGGTCACCTGGTAGAGATAGTACCAGTTCTGCAGGTTGCCGCGCACGCGCGCCTGCCAGGTTCCCTTATCGCCTTTATGCATCGCTACCGTTTTCGTCAGTGGTCCACTCTCGCTATTAAAAAGCTGAAGCTTCACATCTGACGCGGTCGGCGCCCAGACACGGAACGTCGTCGCGGACTCATCATAGCGATTGCCAAGATCATCGCCCTTATAGGTATACTGGGGGAGATTCAAGACGTTGCGCGGAATAATCGTTTTTGCCTTAAAGTCTTTGAGATCGACATCAACAATATGTGTCACATCTGGAGCACCATTCAGCTTGATGGTCACCAGATTAGACGATGTCGTTTTGCTAGGATCATAAGGCGTCACACTATTGACGGAGATAGATTTACCGCTGGTGGTATCGACCGCGCTGGCGTCAGTGGGAGCATAGGGGAAAGTAATCGGGTTTGAGAGCTGTGCCACCACGGTCCGATTGTTCTCCAGAAACGCATTCACCACATGCGGCTTGCGCGCGTCCAGCGCGTCGTTTAACGTCGTATACACGTTGGGATCGCCGGAGACGAGCCAGACCTCACCCTTACCATTGGCAATATTGATAAAGCGATTGAAATCGATATCCTTCTCCAGCCAATCACCTTTGCGCACAATAAAACCAACCTGGGCGGTATCCAGGGTTTGATTGGTATCCGGAGGAATCGACAGGGTCGCGACAGCACCGTAGCTGTCCTGAGAGGTAAAATTGTAGCTCGCCCCATTGTGACCATTGCCGGCAGTATCGATATTCCACATCCAGAGATTCCATTGATCGTAGGTATTATCTGGCCTGAAATAATGCACGGTCACAGAGACATTGGGAACTGTTCCAGCTGCTTTAACGGGGACCGATTGGACGAAGATAGCCGTCGTCAGCAGCAAGAGCAGCATGGTCGTAACGCAGGCTTTCAATACTCTCTTCGCATTGAAGCCATTCACTCCAGTGGTCATAGGTTTCCCTTCCTTGGAAAATACTGTGGTAGGATCGCGTTATCTTCATCATGGATGAGGCAAAGAAGCAATAACGCCAGACGATGATCCTGCTATGTCCATCTGCATTAAAATAATGTCAGCCATAATGTTGACATGGCAACTGTTTATGTGTCAACTATATTCTTCTAGAAGATACCATCTAAAGCTCTAATTAGTCAAGTTTATGGTAATTATGTATACACGAGATGTTTTCATGTAACATGGCGGTAGTCGTGCTGGGCACGACTACCGCCATGTTACATGAAAACATCTCGTGTATTTAGATTTCGGAGAGGGTATGGATCTGGGTTAGTTTGGTGGATAGGGTATGGATGAGAGCGTTTGAGCGTTGGAGTAAGAGTTGCTGTCCCAGGCCAGAGTCAATATGAAGCAGATAGCAGGGGCCGTGGATCGGCGGGGAATCAATTTTACGTTCGGGGTCGTACGCGATCAGCGCGCGTTCACAGGGGACGATGGCCGTATTCGGGTATTGGGGCAGGTGTATTTCATTGGCAAGGGGCAGACCAAATATAGACGGACCACCATGGCTACGATAGAAGGTCAGATTTGCTCCCTGCAATATGACACCGTTTTTACAGCGCCAGGTCCCGTGGCCACCATCGGTAAAAAATAGCCTGACAACTGGATCATTGAGGTCGAGCATCTTTTTATCCTCCAAAAATGTCCACAAACGTTCCCAGGGATAGTTTCCCGGGCAACGGCTGCGATTGATAGGATCAAGCGAAAAATGACCGGTAATACCGCCGGTGGCGTCAGCTCTACGCATAGGGATACCCCAGCGCTGGCAGATGCTGTGCACAAGTACAAAGCTGGTAAGTTGCTGTGGCCCGGTCAGGGCATCTGAATTGTCAAGCGATGGTTTGCAATGCTCAATCGCAATAGTGAGGAGATTAGGATTGATAGAGGCGTTCCAAAAACTATCGTGTCCTCGTGTTAGCTGGCCATTGGACCAGGCGCCATCGCGCTCGGACACGCATTGCACGAGGGTACCATCCTGACCAATAATATAGTGGCAGCTCACAGGATTTAAGGTGCCCTCGGTGGAGGCAAAATAGGCTGCGAGGTCCTGCGCCCGACGACCGCCTGCCGATCCATGGAGAATGACATAGCGGGGGCGTAAGCCATCGCGATTGGCAAAAAAGTTGTTATTGGGGATTACAATGGCACCATGTTGCTCTGGAAGCATGTTCCCCTCCGTTCCACCCCATTTTCCCACCAACTTCCCCCTTCAGGTCTGCATGACCCAACAACCTGCATCTGCCATCACAGAAGAGTTACTCAAAGTATAGCACAAAAGGTGGAATACTGCCTCGCAAGGCAGGGCTGTTTAAAAGTTTTTTTCTTGCCGCCTTCGGCGGCGGTGGGGAGGAGGGGGTGAGCGGGGACTGAGCATGCCCCCGGCATGCTCGCCCGCACCCCGCAAGGGGCTAGCCGCCCCTTGACCCCGCTATCCGTTACTTTTAAATAGCCCTGATTGCAAGGAAGCAGGCATTGACAGGTTGAGATGGAGAGGCTACCTTATACAAAAATGGTTATACTTATACGACATAAGTACAAACAGAAGGATATAGTTCCACATGCAGACCGATCAGAGTATCCAGGAAGTTACATCTGGAATTCATCAGCAGCCCGGCGGGAAGAGCTGGTTGCTGGTCACCGAACATAGCACCTACGCACTGGGAGTTAGCGAGGAAGGCTTACTCCTGCAACTTTATTGGGGCGCGCGCCTGCCCCTTGGGACCGATATCGCGGCGGCCCGTCTCCCCAGGGAACGCAGTTCACAGGATGTCGCCCTGACGCTGGCGCCCGAGGTGTATCCCGTGATGGGAGGACTACGTTACGGCGAGATCGCGGCCCAGGCGATCTTCTCCGACGGCACACGCGACATTGATTTACGCTTCGCCAGCGCGGAGATAGAAGAGAAACAAGGACTCCCGGAGCTACGCCTGCGTCTGTGCGACGCCGCCTATCCATTAGAGGTGATCCTTAGCTACCGGGTCGATAGCAAAAATGATCTGATTATCCGCGCGGCCAGCTTTCATAATCTAGGCGACGAAGAGATCCTATTGGAGCGAGCCTTTTCAGCCGCCTGGCATCTACCGCAGCAGTTCGCCTCGCGCCGTCTGACCACGCTGGCCGGACACTGGGCGGGCGAGAGCCGCGTCCAGCAACAGCCTATCGTGGCTGGCTCGGTGCAGATCGAGTCGCGCAAAGGCGTGACCGGATCTACGGCCTATCCCTGGTTCGCCATCGATACCCAGGCCACGGAGCAGCAGGGCGAGGTTTATTTCGGCACTATCGCCTGGAGCGGTAACTGGAATCTGCGCATCAGCACCCGCATCACTGGTGAAACCACCATCGCCGGCGGTATCCATGAGCATGATTTCGCCTGGGTGCTGGCGGGCAAGCAGAGCTTTACCACGCCCGACTTTATCGCCGGCTTCGCCGAAGACGGATTTAATGGCGGCCGCCATCGCCTCCACAACTATGTGCGGCAGCATGTACTGCCACAGCCGCAGGCCAGCCAGCCCCGGCCGGTCCTCTATAATTCCTGGGAAGCCACCACCTTTGATGTCAGCGAAGAGGGACAGAGCAAACTGGCCGAGCACGCCGCCGCCCTGGGCGTTGAGCTATTCGTGGTCGATGATGGCTGGTTTCCGGCGCGCAACCACGACCATGCCGGGCTGGGCGACTGGCGTGTCGATCCACAGAAGTTTCCCAATGGCCTGCAGCCGCTGGTCGATCGGGTGCATGAACTCGGCATGCAGTTCGGCATATGGGTCGAACCAGAGATGGTCAATCCCGATAGCGACCTCTACCGCGCCCATCCCGACTGGATCTACCATTTCCCTACGCGCCCACGCAGCGAGGCACGCAACCAGCTGGTGCTCAACGTCGGTCGGCAGGATGTGCAGGAATACCTGATCGATCTGCTAGACAAATTAATCGGCGATCATGGCGTCGACTTCATCAAATGGGACATGAATCGTCCCATCTCCGAGCCTGGCTGGCCCGAATATGTCGCAGCGGGACATAACGCGCGCGAGATCTGGGTGCGCCACGTTGAAGGCGTCTACACCATCATGGATACGCTTAGGGCGCGCCATCCCAACCTCAGCATCGAATCCTGCTCAAGCGGCGGCAGTCGCGCCGACCTGGGCATCCTGGAACGCACCGACCAGGTCTGGTCCAGTGACAACACCCATCCCGACGCCCGCCTCTTCATCCAGGAAGGCATCTCGCACATCCTGCCGGGCCGCGTCATGGGTGACTGGGTCACCGACACCCCCAGCGACCGCGTCCAGAATGAGATCCCGCTCTCCTACCGCTTCCACGTCGCCATGATGGGCATGCTCGGCATCGGCGGACATCTGTTGCACTGGAGCGAAAAGGACCTGGCCGAGGCCAAACGCTGGATCGCCGTCTACAAACAGATCCGGCCCCTGGTACAGGACGGTGATCAGTACTGGCTGATCTCGCCGAGCGCCACAGCGGGAGACTGGGCCGCCGTAGAGAGCGTCGCACCAGACGCCGGTGAAGCGGTCGTCTTCGTCTACCGTCGCACCAATCCTTTCTGGGAGACCACGCCCAGGTTGCGTCTGCAAGGACTGGCGCCCAACAGCAGCTACCGCGTCCAACTCATGGGACAGCCCGAATCAGAAGCGCAGCAATACTCAGGAGCCTCCCTGATGCACCAGGGCATCGCGCTGCCGCTGGGCCACAGCTCCTACGCCAGCTGCATCCTGCACCTGCAAAAAATCTCCTCAAACGCTTAAGATGTTCACCCCTTTTGTTGATGAGTTTTTTGCCGTGCGCTGGGCACACGGCAAAAAACTCATCAACAAAAAATTGCTCCAAGCGGACTTAGAAGAGAATGTGCATTTTAACGTATTTTCTCTTCTAAGTCCGCTTTTACCTGCTCCCACTCGGTATTGATGATGCTGTAGAAGACCGAATGGCGATAATAGCCATCCAACATAATCATATGGTTGCGTAGCACTCCTTCTTTGACACCACCGATGCGTTCGATGGCGCGCTGGGAGCGCAGGTTGCGGCTATCAGTCTTCAGTTGCACACGGATCGCGTGCAACTGCTCAAAAGCGTGGCGCAACAAGAGGTATTTGCACTCGGTATTAATACCGGTACGCCGGGCGGCGGGCGCGATCCAGGTCCAACCAATCTCCAGACCGTAATCCTTTGGCATAATAGCCAGATAACGTGTCGAGCCAATGGCGCGCCCGCTCCGCTGATCGACGATGGCGAAGGGCAAAACCGAACCCGACTGCTGCAGTTGCGCAGCCTCATCGATCCATTGCCGCATGGCCTGCAGCGAGGTGCTTGGATTGAAGGCCATATACCACCATGTATCTGGCTCCTGGGCCGCCTCAAGCAGATCTTCCGCATGGCTCAACTGTAGCGGCTCTAAACGTACCACATTTCCTGTCAATGTAACCGGCTCAATCTGCATCATAAACGTTCTCACATCCTTTCCGCTCAAATAGCTCAAGCAGATTATACGCAACAGGCAAGCGCATGCGAAGATCCACTTTTTCATTTGTGAGCCATACCACTCCTGGCGGCACCAGATATAAGCTATAGATGGTAATATAAGAAAATCGTCTATACAGATAACCATCTACGCGGTAGAACATAAAGATAAACAAAGGGGGGTGAAATGATGAAGACAACGATGCATGTTCAGGCCACGCGTGGCACAGGGCTCAACTTCGCCATCGACACAGGTTCAGGCCATAGCATGCTGCTGGACACCGCTGATCTTGAGCCGGGAAAGAGCGCTGGTCCCTGTCCAACCGAGTTGCTGCTGGCAGCTCTGGCAGGCTGCACCGGCATGGCCATCACACCGATCCTGCAAAAGATGAAGCAGGACATCGAAAGCTATACCATACAGGTGAGTGGAGAAAAAACGACGCGACCACCATATATCTTTCACACCATTACGGTTGAGCACCACTTTAGTGGACCCGGCATAGATGAAGACGTGGTTCAGAGGGCACTGGAGTTGGTAGAGAAGAAATATTGCTCGGTCGGGGCTATGCTCAACGCCGACGTAAAGGTCACCCATAGCATCCACATCCACCGTACAGACTTTACCAGCAACGTATGACATAGGGATCTTATCGATCAGGCAGATTAGAAGCGCCCTGGCGGGCGCTCCCTCTGCGCATACATTTAATCTGTGACGGTAAAATGGACGACCTGGGCCAGTTTTCCATCGCTACAAGTGGAGGTATGGCACCAGTATATCTCCGCCGCCCCATTGGTGGTCGACAGATAATATTTCGCGCCAAAGTACCCCACCGTTTCTTGTTTCGTCAATTGCAGAGGATCATCCTTCAGGATACTTTCACTGCCGCGATAGAAACGCACATTCACCCAATCCTGTTCTTTCGTAATATCATACTTACTGGGATCGAGGTGGAACGTGACATAGATCGGCTGATTGATTTTAAAGGTTGTGCCGACCGTGCCCGCCTTGGGCTCCAACGTATCTTTATCAACCTCGCTGGCCGTCTGTGGATGGATAATGATCGATGCAGCTTGCGGATCAATCGGGTTGCCCGAAGGTGTACTGTTGGCCTGGGTCGTGCTACCCGTTGTCGGTGTTGGTGTAACACCAACTGGCGTTTTGGTCGCGACGGCGGTCGGAGTTGAGTCGGTTTGACTTACACCCGGAAGTTTGCTGGCGAAAACCACAGAAGCGATACAGGCCACCACCAGCAGCAGTGCTACGATACCAATGATCAGGCCCACCCTGGACTTTTTGCGCGGGGGCGGCGAGTAAGGTGGCTGAGGTCCGGGAGCGCCAGGATAGCCACCACCCTGCTGAAAATTATTTGCAGGCTGATTATAGGGAGGATACTGCTGCCCCGGCTGGTTATACGGTGCCGACGAATAATTCTGGTTATAGGGCGATGAACTCGGCTGCCCTGATTGATAGGGGCCGCCGCCATAGCTGGGTGGTGGTGGCACAGGTGTACTACCATAGTTTGTTGGAGGCGTTGGCCCTGCGTAAGCGGTTGGCGGCAACTGTCCCTGCTGATTATCACTCGATGCTGGCACTGCTGAACCACATGAAGGGCACGCATTAGCACCAGGAGGAATGGGCGCTCCACAAACACGACACTGCATATACTTTCTCCTCACCTTAGTTTTCAGAATACCTAAAATAAATTCACAAAATATGAGAACGATGACAAATGTTAGCTTACCTCATATCGTTTTAAAAGAATATGATTTTCGCCACAATACATATGAGAATTTCGATACATTTGTTGCTGATTGAAATGCACGCTACGAAAGATTGTTGTTTGGCCCACATCATAAAAACGCGGAACACAGACAGAATTTTGAGACAAATATATAGACGTCAAACAATGTCGTAAGCCCAATTATAAAAATATCTGCGCTAAAGTGCAACCATTGATCAATGTTCTGGTATTTACAGGATGGAAAGGCAAAATTGATAAGAAAGGACACCATCAGATCAGGTGGTTTGTATACACTCAGGCATAGGCCAGCAATACTGATCGTCTGGGATGACATAACCATGAACGTGACGGAAGAAGAATTGCCGCTACTGCTCTCCACAAATCTGCATCAACATTTTCAGCAACTGGTGTTGTGCTATCAGCATCGCCTCTATACCTTTGCCTATCGTTTATGCGCTGATCAGCAGAATGCAGAAGATATTGTGCAGGAAGCATTCGTTCAGGCGTATGTTTCACTCGAAAACTATACGCCTGAACGTATACGTACACTTAAGCTGCGGGCCTGGCTTTACCGGGTCACGCTGAATGTTTATACACACTCGCTGCGTGGAACGCGCCTGCACGTCGTTCCACTGGACACCACGGCGGACAGCCCTATGCTAGAGATTGCGGATCGTCCCGAGGAGCAGCCGGAACGCCTCTTCGAACAGATAGAGCAGCAGCAGGAATTGGCATGCTTGCTCGCGCGGCTACCAGAAAAATATCGCATCTGCATCACCTGCTACTATTTCGAGCATTTCACATACCAGGAGATCGCGAACCTGCTGGATCACCCCCTCGGAACGGTAAAATCCTCTGTCTCGCGCGGAATACGCCAGCTACGTATGCTCTTCGAGACGGCATCACGACAGGAAGGGAGAAGGGAGAAACGATGAATTCGCAAGATCATGATGCACGAGAAAATCAGGCCGCCTGGCGCGCCCAGAAAAAAGCTCCAGAGACCCTTCTGGCCAATGTACTGGCGCGGCTGGAACAGCGGCAACCCTATCTACAGCCCGATTTAGCGCAATCAGAGCAGCGAGCCGGACTCACCCATCCGGCCTGGGAGATACGCGCCGCCACCGTACGCGCGCTGGATGGGAGAGATGATGCGCTCACACTTGAGTTGCTGCGTACAGCATTAGAGGACGAGCACCGCCTGGTGCGGGTCGCGGCCTTGCGCGTCGCGGGCCATATGAAAAAACATGTCCCGCTGGAATATCTGCTGTGCGCACTCTCGGACAGTGATTGGGAGGTACGTGAAATGGCCGTACTGGCGCTGGGAGAGCTTCAGGCACAGACGGTGGACCTGCTCCCCGCTTTGTTACGTGTAGCCCAACACGATCCCGATGGAGCCGTTCGCGATGCCGCCCGCTATGCCTTGTCCTGCAATCACGGTGAGCAGGTATCCGAGACAAACTCTGACGCGCCCGGCAATTCCACAATCCAGGCTGCAGAAACAATCAGGATAGCGCCACCATCCTTACGCATCGATACCATCAGCAAGAATATAGGAAATGCATGCTGGCACTATGTCCTGTTACTACACAGGCAGTGCGCCCTGCTGCATAAGACCATCTGGCTCTGGTCGTTCGTAATCATCCTGTTCGGCACCATATTGAGCATTGTAGCACTGGAGAAAGCGGGCATGAGCGGGGCCACCTTTTATCTGGCGCTGTTCGCCTGTATTTCTGCCAGTTCGGGGACCGCCTTCCTGTACGGCGGCGAGAACGACGCGGGTTTAGAGCTAACGATGGCTACGCCGACATCGATACGTGTCGTAATGCTGTCACGATTCCTACTGCTCGTAGGCTATAACCTGCTCCTCTCCCTGCTGGCCTCTGGCATCCTGGCCCTGCTGCAAGGGGGAGACATCTGGGGCATTATTCATCTCTGGCTGGCTCCCGTGGTGCTGTTCGCGATGACGGCCTTCTCTATCTCGTTATTGCTAGGCTCCTGGGTCGCGGTGCTGACTACACTACTCATCAATGCCTCACGGGCACTGAACCTGCACATAGATACAGGCACAACCAGTATCTACCTGGTCACGCCCGCGAACTGGCAGATCAATTCCATTTTCTTTATCGCGGCCGCGATCTTATTGTTGGTAGCGATCATCTACGCGCCCCGGCAACCGCGACTGGCGGAAATGTAATTAGCAATGTCATTGCCGAATGTATGAGGAGGAGCTATGCTCGTTGATCGGATCTACTATGAGCTCAAACTTTTAGGGAAGAAAGCGCTACTTACGCCTCTTCTCTTAATCATCGGCTTTGTGCTGCTGGCATTTATACTCAATGCCAGGCACGTTGATCCCGCGCGCACCCTGCTGGGTGGGGTTGAAATGATGATCCCGATCGCCATCGGCTCTATGGTTGGAACCGTCATTGCCCAGGATCCTGCTCTGGAACTGCAGTTGACGGTACCGCGCAAATACCATCGCACTGGCGTCCTACGCTTTCTCTGTCTGCTCGTGCTGGGTGTGGTGCTATCAGTAATCTACATCAACACGCTGGCGGCCGTACACATGCTCTACCTGCCAAAGTTCACCCAACAGTGGTCACCGCTCGGCCTTTTTCTGGTCATACAATTGATCTGGCTGGCCCCTCTCCTCTGGTGTATGGCAGCCGGTGGCTGCTTCTCACTACTCCTGCAGAGTCGCACTGCTGGAGTCGCACTCTTATGCGCCATCTGGATCGCGGAGATCGTCTTTAAGGACTTCATTGCTTTGAGCGACTGGCTACGTCCCCTGCTACTTTTTCCCGCTACGCTGGTTGGTTTTCCGCCCACCAACGCAACACCACAACAATATAATATATACTTTTTGCAGCCGCATTATAAACTGCTCGCCATCACTGCCCTTATCCTGATTATAGGCTGGCTCCTTTTGCGTAACGCAGAAAGTATGCTGAAAGGAAGTATAGAAGAATGAGCAATAGTATAACCGCGTGCGGCGGCGCCCTTCGCTATGAATTCTTGATGCAGATACGGCGGCGCTCTGTATGGGTCAGTTTACTGCTGGTAGGGTTGCTTCAGATCATGATCTACGTACCACACCTGAGCGAGCTCATCAATCTTTACTTTCAAATACCAATTAATCAGACCATGGCCGAGCTGGCCCTGATGGTAAATACCCTCTTGCCAGCCGCCTTTGGCTGTCTGATCGCGGATCGCCTGCCACGCGATCGACGCACCAGAGTCGAAGAACTATTGATGACCATGCCACAGTCCCCGGGTGTACGGCTGATCGGAAAATACCTTGGCAGCGTCTGCGCCACCCTGCTACCGGTGCTCGTTTTCTTTTTGCTCGGCACAGGCTTTGTCCTCTATCACTCGGGAAATATAGCATGTATACCATTCGCGCTAGCGACGTTTGGCGCTATCATCCTACCCGGCATTCTCTTCATCAGCGCCTTCTCACTGGCCTGTCCCGCCATCATGTGGGTTCCCCTCTACCAGTTCTGTTTTGTTGGCTACTGGTTCTGGGGCAACTTCCTGGGTGCAAGAAACGGTATTCCAACCCTTAATGGCACTATTCTGACACCATCAGGCAAAATTACAGCATCCGGCATTTTCGGCCTGGACCCCAAACATTCTGGGATCACTGCCTCTGCCATCCAGGGCTGGGAGAGTCTCTTACTCCTGGTCAGCCTGGCGATACTGGTTCTATGCATACTATGGCTGGTGCTACGCTGGCAGCAGGCCCGGCAATAACGTTATCGCTATCACACGACAAGGAGCTTTTCAGCATGCAAATAGTGATTGAAGATCTGACCAAGAACTATCGTGGCAATGTACAGGCGTTAAAAGGGGTTGATTTAACGATTGAGAGTGGGATGTTTGGTCTGCTCGGACCCAACGGGGCGGGCAAGACGACACTTATGCGTCTGCTGGCCGGCATCCTCTATCCCTCCTCGGGCAGCATCCAGGTCGGTCCATACGATGGCACCAGCGAAAAAGGGCGCACCGAGATCAAACGCAGATTAGGATACTTGCCGCAGGATCTTGGGATGTACCCCGATCTCAGCGCGCGCGAGTTTCTGGACTATGTGGCGATCCTGAAAGGACTGGATCAACGTCAACAGCGCAAAGCCCGGGTCGAAGAGTTGCTCGAGATGGTCGCCCTGAGCGATGTCGCCCGGCGCAAGATTAAAACCTTCTCAGGCGGCATGAAGCGCCGCGTCGGCATCGCGCAGGCCCTGCTCAACGATCCACAGCTCTTAATTGTCGATGAGCCCACGGCAGGGCTCGATCCAGAGGAGCGCATCCGCTTTCGCAACCTGCTCAGCGACCTGGGAGGCAATCGTACGGTGTTGCTTTCGACCCATATCGTGGAGGATATCGCGCAGACATGCCATAAACTGGCCGTCATGCGATCCGGCGAAATCATCTTCCACGGCACTACAGCCGACCTGATACAGCAAGCGGCCGACAAGGTCTGGTTACTCACCTCCACACAGGGGCAGAAGCCGCAGGGAGACTTCATCGTGGTCTCAACCCTGCATATGGCGCAGGGCATCCAGTACCGCGTAGTCGGTGATGAAAGCACCGTCCGTCAAATGGCGGGAATCAGCATTACCCCGACCGAACCGGGACTGGAAGATGGCTATGTCTGGCTCATGCGTGAGCAGCGAACCCTTGAAAGGCAACCGGCTTATTAAATGGTGGGCCGCCGGGCGGCACCATGGGGGCGAGCAGAGAATATGATGAGATACAGAAGTGGCCGGGCACGGGGAAAGCCGGGGCAAGCCCGGCACCTACGGGGGATGGGCTTATGCCTGGCGTCCGCCGTCTTTTTGCTTTTTGATACGTTCCGCGACCTTTTGTTGGGCCTGGGCGAGCACCTGCCAGCCGGGGTTGGAAACCCTGTGGCCCGGCTCGTGGGGGCCAACCAGTTCTTCAAAGCGATTGCGCGTGAAGAAGCGCTCAAAGCCCGGCACATCTGAGCAGAGCATCAATATCAGTTCGTCCAGCGATCTGGAGGGAAATATGGCGCTACTGAACTGGACCAGTCCACGCGGCTGCTCAATCTGGCATGTGTACTGAAATCCTTGCTGATCGTCGAGCTGCCTCTGGCGAATTTTTACCACCATGCCTGCGGCATTTTCCGCTTCGAGTTCCCGTTCTTGCTGATGATTTTTGACGTAGCAGGCGTTAAGCTGGCGCTGGAGCAGATCGATATGCGCCTCGATAAAGGCCGGTAACGCTACCTGTGTACGCTCGCCTTCGTGCTTGATCAACTTGACCGTACCCGGACCATACCAGATCTCAACCCAGTGTTGTTTGGGGAATCTTGTATCAAATGCCAGCACATTGAGCCGGGCATTAAACAGGGCAGGCAAAATCGGTCCATCTTCACGGCGCGCATGCTGTTCTTCGCCCCGTATCCAGCTCCAGCCCCCGATAGAGTCGTTGTAGCCAAAGGCCCAACACATCGTACCGTCCGTCTCGATCAGCTCTTCAACCTCATAGGTATCATACGTCCGTATCAGAAAATGCCTGATCTCTTCAAACAACCCATGCCAGAAGGTGCCATTGCGAGGGCCTGGATCCAATTGCCGCCGCTGCATGTGCAGCATAATAAAATCTACAGATGCTTCGATATAAGGTTCGATGTAGTCGACAAACTCAACACTATCCACATAATCTCCTTTGCGCAGCGCATCTCAATGCGAGGATTTGATTCTCGCCATCATGGGGGCACCTGAGCGCCCCCACACGCGCGTCCGCTGCGCGGCCGCACTGGTTTTTTAAGTTAGTGCAGGGGGGTGCGCATCCGCGCACCCCCTGCACTAACTTAAAACTGACTCTTGAGTACCATGGGTTTCCTGATTGTTTAAGATAATGGTCCGTGTGCAGGCCCTGCACTAACTTAAAACTGACTCTTGAGTACTATGGGTTTCCTGATTGTTTAAGATAATGATCCGTGTGCAGGCCTTGCACTAACTTAAAACTGACTCTTGAGTACTATGGGGGCAAAAATTCATGCAGGCCGCAGTCAATGATCATGGGAGTCAGACACTCTGAAAGCGAGGATCATCGATCAGCGCGCTATATTCACTATCGGGTGCTATTGTAACTAAGACAATGCAGCCAGAGCAAATTCCCCATGTGAGCAAAATGCAACAAATCCTCTTTATAGTATACCCATGGAACCAAATTCTGGCTATAATTTTGCGCACATAGATGCGATCGAGATAGATGCAGAATGCATATATATGGTAGACTTTCCATAATATAGTGTACAACGATGGAGTTAAATATTATGACAACTATTTCTGGTGTGGCATCGACAATTTCTATCACAGGTATGGGAGACAACTTTTCGGCGCAGCAGACAGTGACAGAGGTAAACGCTGGATTGTCGTTGATCGAACTACATATTACGGCCAATGATGGGCAAGCGCGACCGGCTCCGCGCATCCAGATCAGCTGGTCGCTGCCCATGCACGATATCTACAGCCTCTGGCATTCGGGCAGCGATCGCAACAAAAATATTCCGGCTGACTGGTCGCACGGGAACATCGCGAAGGTGACGTCGCAGATGCCGGTTGTCAGCTTCTATAGTTACCATGGAGAAAATCGGCTGACCGCAGCCTTCTCAGACGCGCTGGAAGCCGTCGAGATCAAAGCGGGAGTAAGCGAAGAGACCGGCGAGTTGCATTGCTCCCTCAATCTGTTTGTGGAGTCATCACCCGAGCTGGCTGACTATATGGCCACGCTCCGCCTGGATACACGTGCCATCCCTTACTACACAGCCCTGGACAACGTTCAGCGGTGGTGGGCCGAGCAACCAGGATACGAGCCGGCCCCGGTACCAGAGCCAGCGCGCCTGCCCATGTACTCGACCTGGTATAGCTTCCATCAGCAGTTAGAGCCTGCCGCCATCGAGGCCCAGTGTCGCATCGCCAAAGAGCTTGGCTGCGAGGCGGTCATCGTGGATGATGGCTGGCAAACGATCAATAACGAGCGCGGCTACGCCTACTGCGGTGACTGGGAAGTAGCCACTGAGAAGATACCAGACATGAAGGCCCACGTTGCCAGGGTGCATGAGCTGGGCATGAAATACGTCTTATGGTACTCAGTTCCCTTCGTCGGTCAGTACAGCAAGGCCTGGTCGCGTTTCAACGACCGCATGCTGTACACCATCGAGCGCCTGGGAGCCGGCGTACTTGATCCGCGCTATCCTGAGGTGCGCGAATATCTGATCCAGCTCTACGAAAAAGCCCTGGTCGAATGGGATCTGGACGGCTTCAAGCTGGACTTCGTAGATGCGTTCCGGGCTGAGCCGCGCTTCCCCCAGCCGCCACTATCCTCAACATCCCAGGTCAGCACGGCAGAGGAGCGTGACGAACAATCGATCGATAGAGCTGTAGATCGACTGCTCACCGATATCATGGTACGCCTCAGAGCCATAAAACCCGACATCTTGATTGAGTTCCGGCAGTCATATGTGGGGCCGTTGATGCGCAAGTATGGCAACATGTTCCGCGCCGGAGATTGTCCCTACGAATTCATTACCAACCGCGTGCGTACACTGGATATTCGCCTGTTATGCGGGCAGACCGCTGCCCATGCCGATATGCTGATGTGGCATCCAGATGAACCAGCCGAGATCGTGGCCCAGCAATTAATCAACGTCCTCTTCTCGGTTCCACAGATATCAGTCCTGCTTGATAAGCTACCGGCCACGCATCTCGAAGTGGTACGCTACTGGCTAGCCTTCTGGCGGCAGCACCGGGATGTTCTGCTGGATGGAACGCTCATGCCCGCGCATCCAGAGGTACTCTATCCCATGGTCAGCGCCACCAACGAAGACAAATATCTGATCGTATCCTATCAAGACAACATCATAACGCTTCCGGACTCCATACCGGAGGAACTCATTGTCATCAATGGCAGCCTGGAACAGCGGCTCGTTCTGGAGGTCACGGCGGATAGTGGATCGCGCCAGATGCATATTCGCGACTGCCGCGGTCAAAGCATTCAGCAAGCAGAGTTGACCCTCAACCCTGGCCTGCACATGCTCAACGTGCCAGCCTCCGGAACCGTCACCCTGCAAAAACATTGAGGGGGGTATGAGTTGGTGCAGAAGTTGCACAGAGTGCAACTTCTGCACCAACTCATAAAATTTTTCTTTCTTCAATGATCTCGCTATCAGGAATGAATCTGTACCGTCGTCCCGATAGGAGCCCAGTTATAGAGCCACTGCGCGGCCGCGTACGGCATAGAGATACACCCGTGAGATCCATTCTGCCGGCCATAGGTTGGATCATTATGCCAGCCATTGGTGCCGGGTCCATAGACGCTATGCCACCAGGAATCGTGCAAGTAGTAGCCGCCGGGCTTCCACTCAAGGGCATAATTGATGTGGGTCGGCTCATAGTAGTTAGGCGAGCTTGCTGGCCATGGAGAATAGAATGTCGTCGGACTCTCCTTGGCAAAGACGTGATAGGTGCCGATCGGCGTTTCCAGACCAGCACGCCCGGTCAGTACCAGGGTAGAGTAGACCACCTTACCACCTTCAGAGGCCGTCAGCTTCTGCTGCGTCAGATTGACATCTATCACTTTACTTCCACTGCTATCTGTGGTTGCCGCCCTGGCAGAGGATGTACTAGCCGGGCTTAGCATAAACAGCATCGCGAACAAACACGCAACTATCCCCACCACGCTTATTCTAGCCACTTGTTTATTTATCATTGTATCCTCCTCACCACATAACACGAATCACGGAGGCATAAAGTTGTAACTATTAAAATAAAATGACTATTTGTCAATTACACAAATTGCACAATTATGAATTATAAATATGTATTTACTTAAATATGTTTTTTAGAATGGACCTTACTTCTCTCACTCTGGGGACACGTGAGCCCCCCGCACGCGCGTCCGCTGCGCGGACGCACTAGTTTTTTATGGTGGTGCAGGGTGCGCATCCGCGCACCCTGCACCACCATAAAATGAACCCGTAAGCACCTCAGGTGCCTACAGGTCTTTTATATATTGGTGCCTCGGGGGCGCGGATGCGCCCCCGAGGCACCAATATATAAAACCCATACGGCCGCGTAGCGGACGCGCGTGCGAGAGCACTCACAGTTATTTTTTGATTAACCCGTGGGGATCGAGCACAAACTTTTTCGCGACGCCCTTATCAAAGTCCTGGTAGCCTTTAGGCGCTTCGGATAGCGGGATGACAGTGGCGTTCACCGCTTTAGCAATCTGAATCTTGTCGTTCAAAATGGCCATCATCAGTTGCCGATGGTAGCGCATCACTGGCGTCTGGCCGGTGGTGAATGAGAGGGACTTGGCCCAGCCCAGACCGATATCCACCCCCAGGCGGCCCTTCTTAGCGCTCTCATCGATGCCACCGGGATCACCGGTTACATACAGACCAGGAATGCCCACACGACCGGCGGCGCGTGTAATGGTCATCACATCATTCAAAACGGTGGCCGGCGCCTCGGTAGCACCCTGTCCATGGCCTCTCGCCTCAAAACCAACACAGTCCACGGCGGCATCGACAATCGGCTCACCCACGATCTGCGCGATCATATCGGGTAGCTCGGCATCTTTACGCAGGTCAACTGTTTCGCAACCGAAACTTTTCGCCTGAGCCAGGCGCTCAGGATTCATATCGCCCACAATCACAACGGCCGCGCCCAACAACTGGCAGGAGGCCGCGCAGGCCAGGCCAACGGGTCCAGCTCCAGCAACATAGACGGTTGATCCGGTAGTTACGCCAGCGCTAAAAGCTCCATGGTAGCCGGTGGGAAAAATATCTGACAGCATGGTCAGATCTTTCATCTTCTCCATCGCCTGTTGTTTATCGGGGAACTTCAGCAGGTTCCAGTCGGCATAGGGGACCATCACGTATTCAGCCTGTCCGCCGATCCAGCCCCCCATATCGACATAGCCGTACGCCGCGCCCGGGCGGGCGGGATTGACATTCAGGCAAACACCGGTGTGACCAGTCTTACACATCCGGCAACGTCCACAGGCAATATTGAACGGAACCGATACGATATCGCCGACTTTAATAAACTCAACATCGCGTCCCGTCTCGATCACCTCTCCGGTAATTTCGTGGCCCAGGGTCTGTCCCTTTGGCGCAGTGGTACGCCCACGCACCATATGCTGATCGCTACCACAAATATTGGTGGCGATTACGCGCAGAATCACACCATGCTCGCACTTGCGATGCTGTGCCTCCAGTTCTAGCTTCGGATACTCAATCTTTTCAACCTGGACCTTCCCTGGTTCGATGTATACAACACATTTATTGCCTGCCATATAGTTTTCTCCTTCTTTGGACAAAAATCTTCTCTGTTCAGTAGTTGGCTGGCCATAAGGAAAGTACGATCGCTACACAGAGGATTGCCTGCTCCATCGCAACGGCAAATCTACAGGAACGCATTCTAGAAAACTCCGTAGGACTGTCGAGTACTTGAGGCTTAACATCATGCTTGAGGTAAATTAGACACTATCATTTATCTCAAGCTTAACTCATCTTATCGCGCTATTTCCGACACGAAAAAATGTAGCATATAGAATTGCACCTGTCAATGCAAGAGGATAATTAAGGTGAGCTAAAAAAGCCCTCTGAGGTCCTTCGCACGAGGCAGGAAAAGGCAAAAAAAGATAGCACAATGGTTCATTTTTAGAGGTTATCCATACGCGTCAAAGACACATTCATCGTACAACTTATATGTACAAACATACAGGAAGGGCACTACCAGACTCATCTGGTAGTGCCCTTCCTGCCCATCAGGCTGAAGGGGGCTGATGCCAGAGCTCCAATAGCTGCGCTTCACGTTTGGGATCCATACCGGCGCGGCGTGGACCGACGGGACGCGTCTGATTCCAGGCCAGCGTATCCTTGATAGTGACCGCCAGCGGCCGGTAAGTCAATCCCGCGGCCCGCGCTCGATCCACGCTCGCCAGCATAAAACCGGCCATATCGGCCTCGCTATCAGGAATCCAGAGCGGCAATTCCATCCACATGCCCACTTTGTGCTCGTTCAAAAAAGCATCATCGACCCAGGTAAAAGTAGCATCGCTACCAATAACGGCCTTGCACTGCTCTAAAAACTGCCGCATAGTCAACTGGCCAACAGGTCCATTAGCGTTATAGGTACCCGTCTGACCCGCCTCAACCATGCGCACAATCCAATCGGCCATATCGCGCACATCGATGAACTGGATCATCTTATCGGGTCGTCCAGGGGCCAGCACTTCTCCGCCACGGGCTACGCGCACCGGCCAGTACGTAAAGCGATCGGTACCGTCGTATGGTCCCACGAGCAAGCCCGAGCGAACATTGAGCACGCGGCCCGGCATCTCTTCCTCCGCCGCCTGTTCGCAGAGAGCCTTAAGAGGTCCATAGAGCTCACCATATGGAGGCTGCATCTGCTCGGTAGAGGCCAGTTGCTCATCGGTCACGGTCGCCACTGGAGACGACTCATCCACTCCAGGCTGAGAAAAATCGGCATAGACCGATTTGCTGGAGACGAAAGTATAATGCTTCACGTTCGCCGCCAGTAAGCGGGTCGAAGCCCGTACCACATCGGGATGGTAACCACTGGTATCGATGGCAGCATCCCATTCTCTGCCCTCAAGAAGGGAGAGATCGCGGGTTCGATCGCCGTGCAATTGCTCAACGCCGGGATACTCCACATCAGGATGGGTACCACGATTGAAGAGTGTCACCTCATGACCGGCCGCCAGAGCACTATCAACCAGGGCACGTCCCAGAAAGACCGTTCCACCGAGAAGAAGAAATTTCATACACGCCACATCCTTTTCTTTAACATCTGCCCCTATCATACCAGCCCTTCCAGAGTCCGGGGAAGTAGACAAAAATGCTGATAGCATAGCTATGATTGGTGCATATGCTGATAGCATGTGCACCAATCATAGCTAGCGGGCGTGATAGCCCCCGCACGAGCGTCCGCATACGCGGCCGCACTCGTTTTTTGTTGGTGCAACAGGGGCGCGGATGTGCCCCTGTTGCACCAACATGTAATGGATTAGTGATTAGTTTGAAATGGAGGTATGTTCCTGTTTCGAAGGGAGTTCGTTTGCGTTCGCGTAGAGTGGCAGGGTGAACCAGAAGGTTGAACCCTGGTTTAGTGTGCTGGATACGCCTACGGTTCCTCCCTGGCGCTCAATAATGGTGCGGCAGATATGTAATCCCAATCCCAGGCCAACGCCGGTGCCACTTTTAACCTCAACCCCGGGAACGCGATAGAAGCGATCCCAGATGTGCTGCTGCACGTCCAGCGGCAAACCCGGTCCCTGATCGCACACAGAGACCCTCACAGCCGAGTCGCATCGATCGAGGCGCACGGTGATCATGGTATCCTCATCCGAGTACTTGATCGCATTGGAGAGGTAATTGGTCACGACCTGGCCGACACGCTGGGCATCCGCCCATACGAAAACCTCACCTTCGGTGCCTCTCAATTGAATGGCATGTTTCTGGGAAGTCTGGCGCTGATCCTCAATAGCCTCTTGTACGACTTTTCGCAGGTCGCAGCGGGTAACCTGTAGATCCAACTTTTCCATACGGACACGTGTGGAGTCCACAAGGTCGTTTACCAACCTGGTCTGGGTCATGATCTGTCGCTCCGCGCGTTCGAGGAAATTGCCGATGGTCGCGATATCTGGCACTGCTCCACTACCCAGCTCGGCTTGATGGGATAAAATACGGTTCAGTTGCCGCCTGGCTAGCTGAACATTCGCACGCACCGCCGTCAGCGGAGATTTAAGCTCATGGCTGACAATGCCGATAAAATCATCGATGCGGCGCGTGGTTTCAAGCGCCGTCAGTTCTCTGACACGGGCCTCTTCCCGTTCACGCAACAACCTCTCGCGCTCGATCACCAGCACGGCTAACTGTCCAACCGCGGCCACCAGGGTCACTTCTTCCGTCAGATAGCGATGATATACATCCATTGGATAAACGATCACCACACCCATTAGAGCGGACTGCAGACAAAGCGGAGCAAGGATGGCTCGGTGCAGATGGGGGTGCAATTGATATGCATGATAAGAGGGCTGACTCACATCCAGAGAGACCACACCACCTTCGCGCAACTGCCTGACAGCTGCTAATTGGAACAAATCTGTCAGGGACATTCCCTGTACGCGATTGAGCAGGGAGGAAAGTAGGGAAGCATCGAAGCCAGTACCCACGCTATATTCGACCTTCTCGGTCCCGGGTACCAGCACAAATAACAGAGCCCCCTCACAGTCCAGAACACGGCAAGTTAGTTCAGCCAGGCGTTGCATCACGGCTCGGCCGGTCTGCTCGGTCTGCTCGGTCCGTACAGACGGTCCTTCAATGGAGATGAGGCTTTTAGCCATCATCAACAGAGCATCGAGCGCGGCATGGGTACGCCGTTCCAGGCGACGACGCCTCGTCACATCATGCGTCACCATAATCGCGCCACTTACCGCTCCATCTTCGGTCAGCAGCGGTGTCCCTGTCACACTCAGCTCGACCTCAAATCCTGTCGCGCGACGCAGACGCATATCAGCTGCCGTAGGACCCGCCAGATGTTCTCCTCGCAATAGCCTGGCTTCCGGGCGCTGCTCATCAGGCAAGGGCCGGCCCTGCTCATCCACAAACAGGGGCGGAGGGATAGAGAGCCGTTCGCTCAGCATACCGGTTGACACTCCCATGAGGCTGCGTGCTGCTCGATTCAGGCGTACCGGATTGCCCTGAGCATCCAATATAAACAGGCCGTCGCCGATGGCTTCAAAAAAGGCTTCCAGCTCACTGGCCCGCTCGGTAGCCCGCTGCTCTGACTGCTTGCGCTCCGTAATATCTAGATCAACGCCTATCATACGCACAGGATGACCCTCATTATCGTAGAACGCATGACCACGAGCCGCGAGCCAGCGAACACTACCATCCGCATGCAGCATACGGAAATCCGCCTGGAACATACTTTTTTGTTGCAGCGCCTGCTGCAACAGCGCGGTAACCAGGGCGCGATCATCGGGATGAACCAGATCGCAGAATGCCTCGTAGGTACCACTGAACGTTCCGGGCGCCATCCCCAGCAAGGCTTCCATTTCTTCAGACCAGACATCTTTTCCCGTTTTGATATTCCAATCCCAGGTCCCCATCCTGGCGGCAGAGAACGCCAGGCGCAGACGCTCGTCACTTTCGCGCAGAGCGGCCTCCGTCTCTTTCAACTCTGTCACATCACGGCTGATGCTCAGAACGGAGATCACCTCTCCGGCGCTATCGAACTCGGGGGTCAACTTTGCCTGAAAGATGCGCAGGCCAGTGGGCGATGAATAGTTGAATTCGATTTGGGTGATCTTCCCGGTGGAAAATACTTCGTGCAGATTTTTTTCCCACCTCGCGCAAAAATCTTCGGGGAAACCCACCTCGCGTTTTGTTTTGTTCAAAAAAGCTTCTACTGGCAGGCCCGTTATCTTCGTCACAGCAGGATTAACATAGAGGTGGCGTAACGCTGGATCAAAGCGGGAAATAATATCTGAGGCGTTTTCCGCCAGCGTTTGAAAGGCGTGGCGCTGCCGAATCAGTTCTATGCGCTGCGCCTCTACCTGTTGCTGCATGCGCATCTTCTCTGTTGCATTCATGATGGAATGTCGCAGCAGCTCAGGTGTAAGCTGCTTTTTAAGCACATAATCCAGCGCGCCACTCTTCATCGACTCCACAGCAGCCATCTCACTACCACCGCCTGTAAGAACCACCACCGGCAAAAATGGCTGATTGAGCAATGCATGAAGCCGATCAAGAAAGACGACGCCACCCATATCAGGCAAATTATAATCCAGGAGCACACAATCAAACGCGACCTCCTGGCACAGGCTCAATCCCTGCTTTCCATTATGGGCCTCATGGATCGTGTAAAGCATACTCTGATCGCGCGAGAGATAGCGGCGTATCGTCACACAATCTTCCGGGCTATCATCAACGATCAAGATCTGCCTGCACTGTTGTGATTGCGACATCGGGACGGCTCCAGACTTCATGGCAGAACGACGGCCTCAAACTAGTAACCAACGAGCAATTCCATCGTTCGTGTAAAATGATCAAAGTGCACAGGTTTAAGCACATAGCTGTTCGCACCACACTCATAACAGAACGCAACATCCCGAGGATTTGAAGAAGTCGTCAAAATCACCACGGGAAGCCGCTTCAGGGCCGGATCTTGCTTTATGCGCTCCAGCACAACGCGTCCATCCAGGCCGATCAAATTCAGGTCCAACAAAACTAACGCTGGCAAGGAAGTATCCGCCAGGTGGGTGTACTTGCCACGCCGGTAGAGAAAGTCCAATGTTTCTTCTCCCCCGGTGCAGCGCACGATGGGATAAGAGACAGCTAGCTTCTTAAAGATGCGATTTAACGTAAAGAAATCCTCATCGCTATCCTCAGCAATCAGGATCGATGGCGCGTTCATCACAACTCCTTCTCTGACGAACCGAGGGTCCAGAAGAATGTCGAGCCCTGGCCCTCAACTGACTCGACCCAGATCGTTCCTCCATGGAGCTCAACGATTTTTTTCACGATGGTCAATCCCGCGCCTGTCCCTCCACCAAACGCATCACGGCCATGCAGGCGTTTGAAGATACGGAAAATTGTTTCAAAATGCTCAGAGGCGATGCCAATACCATTATCGCGAATATAAAAGACGGGTAGGCCGTGACCAAGCGCCTGCGCTGCTGGCGGCGTTAGCTGTCCCCTGGCCTTCAGATAGGACAGGTGCTCTTGCTGCTCAAAAGCTGAAAGCACACCAATCTCAATCTGGGGTCTCTGCTCGCCTGCATATTTGATCGCATTGCCGATGAGATTCAAGAACACCGCACCGACGCGGGAACCATCGCAAACCACCGATGGTAAAGGGGCTCGAACGCGAATGCAGGCGCCACTCTCTTCAATGCGAGCCTGCAATAATGCCATCGCCTGCTGCAACACAAGATTTAAATCCGTCTCGCGCATCGATAGATCCGCGCGTCCCACACGCGAATAATACAGCAATGAGTTCATCAGATCTTCCATGCGCTGTGACAGAGAGACCAGCGTGCGCAGCTTATAAACCCCTTCTTCGTCCAATTGCTCTCCATAATCCTCCAGCAGAAAATGGGCATAATTATGAATACCGCGCAGAGGCTCTTTCAGGTCATGGGAGGCCGCATAAGCAAAGGTATCCAGCTCGATATTGCTGCGCTCCAACTCGCGATTCAGCCGGGCCATCTCCTCAGCCTGTCGGAGCAGCGCACGAATAATCGCAGATCGTAAGCGATCGACGGCCTCTACTTCGCAGAGCTGCCAGGGCTGGGACATACCATACACCTGCTGCTTCCATACCTCGAAGGAGCGGCGCGGCGAAAGTTGAGAGCCCTGTCGCACCACATCGACCGGTTTATGCGGATCTCCTCCCCAGTGAACCGTCTGCACGATCTCGGGACGGAACCACAGTATATAGTGGCGCAACGATCTGGAGAGCACAAGCGCCAGCAAACCACTGGCTACCGTCTGAAACGCCGCGGCAGCAGGATAGAGCGAGGAGAGCTTATTGGTAACCAGTATCTGATCCTCCGATTGCTGCACGAGCCAGTCGAGCAGTTTATCAACCTGAGAAGGTGATGGCGTCTGACCCAACAACCGGCACGCCCCATCCACACATACAGCCACCCCACCGGCCGCGATAAACTCCAGCGCCGTTGGAGCGTGGTGTGTAAAGGCGTCGGCCAGCGACAGCTTCTCGGTAGAGATCGCTTCGATCAACTGACTGTGCCTGGTTTGCAACTGCACCACGTATTCACGTTCCTCACGCTCTTCCACCAGCGGCAACTGTAGAGACATAATGCGTCCAATCAGTTCGCAGGCCGTACGTAGATCGTATGGGACGTACCTGGGAGTGTAATGATGGCAGGCGATCAGGCCCCACAGAGTATCCTCAACGATCAGCGAGATCGACATAGAGGCCGCCACGCCCATATTGCCGAGGTATTCGAGGTGAACGGGAGAAACGCTACGCAGCACGGCATAGCTCATATCCAGAGGTTGATTGGTCAGTGGATTCACAGACGGAATGAGCGTGGCAGGTCTGTAGTTGCAATCAGGAATGAGACGCAGCCAGTTCAACTGATATAGTCTCCGGGCCTGAGCGGGAATATCGGAAGCCGGATAATGCAGATTAAGATACGGACTCAGATCTTCCCGTCTAGCTTCCGCGCGCACGACACCGTGTCCATCAGCCTCAAAACGATAGATCATCACGCGATCAAAGCCGGTCAGTGCGCGTACGTGTTCGGCCACCTGTTGGGATAGCATAGAGATCGAAGTCGCCCGCTGAAGTCGTGTGAAGGTGGACTGAATCGTATAATAGATATCCTTTGACGATGTAGCGTCAGCGGGCAATCCCGCCTCCGCGATTGGCTCCAACTCAAGGATCAGCACATCATGCACGCGATGAACAATGCTATCAAAACGCTGCGGCACACCGAGCAGTTTCACGGTAAACAGATAGACAGGATTATGCTCTAGCGGCTCCAGATGAAGCCCACGGAGTGCCGCAACATGCTCGGCGGCTAACCAGTTTTTCAGGGGTGTGCCCAGCATAGCCTCTGGAGCCACACCCAGTATATCCCTGGTATTATTGCTCACCTGTACAATAGTCAAGTCCGGTTCGCCGAGCGCCAGTAAAACACCATGCGGCTGAATAGAACCGGGAATGTGAATAGGTTCTTGATCGCAGGTTGTTAGATCAACAGAAAACATAGAGGTAGTGCCGGCCATATTCACGCTTCTCCTCCTCTCAACTGCTTGCTGGCTAAATACCAGATGATAACCTGTTAAAACCTGTTTGCTCGGAGAGAAACACTTTTTCTCATGCATATTTGCCTGCATCTGTACAGTATATATTCACATGAATTGAATTAGTATTAAATTATAAATCAACAACAAGGAGGAAGCAAGATAAACAATTGGCTTGCTCAAAATTTCGGCGTGGATGGAGGGGGAAGGTCTTTCTTGTGTTGGTGCATGGGGGTGCGCATCCGCGCACCCCCATGCACCAACACAAGACTAACTCTTAAGAGGCAACGGTAGTGAGGAAAGGCGTCAGATTGCGCTTCTTACAGGCCGGGCAATCCCAACTAATCATATTTAAGAAATGAATATCTTTGCCACCATCGGCAAGACCAATCGTAAAAGTCTTCTTACAATTCATACATTGAATCGCTCTTGCAACATTGGGGTCAGACTGAGGATTTCGAGCAGGCATATCTGTCATCTGAATACTCCTTTTCCCTCTCCAAAGAAGAGCGTGACGCCATAAAAATGGCGATATTAAGGCTGTATTAAATAGACGAATGAAAACAGGTACAATCAAGTTTTTCACTATGGTCGCTGGAAGCAAGAATCACTGCCATCTGGTAAGAACACACTTTATGGTGTATCGTAGAAGTGGTACTGATAAAAGATGAGATAAAAAGTAGAGGTAAAGATCCGATGAGAAAAGCAACACTTCCCCTGATCACCGATTACGCGTTCCGCTATCTGACGCTGGCAGACACGGACAACGTGCAAGACCTCTATGAGCGCTGCGCGGATTATGTAGAGCTGGTAACCGGGCACAAACCAGAGTCGGTCGCGGCCCAGCGGATCTTCACAGAAATTCCCACCGGCAAAACGTATAATGACAAATTGCTCATCGGTATTTTTACGCCGGACAACAAATTGATCGGCATCATCGATGCTATTCGCGATTATCCCACCACGCAAGAATGGTATCTCAATCTCTTATTGCTTGATCCTCAAGAACGCCATCGAGGATTGGGGGAAAAGATCTATCATGTCTTCGCGGGGTGGGCGGCTACGCAGGGAGCGCAAACGATTAGCCTGACCGTACTCACGCAAAATACGCAGGCGTTACGCTTCTGGCAGCGGTTAGGCTTCGAAGCCAGCGAGTATACGGATGACGGTGCCCAGCGAACCGCCCTGCGACGAAGAATATAGAGGCAGGAGTACCTCACTCATCTTCAGATGGCGGGATCAAAGCGATGGAACGACGATACCCCTCTTGCTGTGAGAATGACCACATGACACCGGCGCCCACCAGCAATCCCAGCAGCCCGATCAGGCCAGTTATCCACAGAGGAACGCCGATACGATCGGGCCGCGGTGCTATCGTGGGAGCAGACGGGCGAGATGGCGTGCTGGTCAGCGTATTTTTAAGGACAGGGCTGATGTGAACAAAAAACCGAAAGCTGCCACCATCACGATAGCTTCCCTGGGCGGACATGGTATGCCAGTTCACAATATAGAGCTCCGATTGATCCCCTTGCATATCAATCACCAGGGTAGCAGGATCGGCCTTATCTATACGCGTGGGACCTGTATCGACCCGCCTGCCACTCACATCGAGCACCGCAAGCGTGCTATGCTGGATATCTACCCGAGTTGAGAAATGGACAGCAATGGTGGTCGGAGGCTGCGGCAAGAGAGCATTCATAGCGGGCTTGGAATCGACATATTCCGCGTACGTAGCTGGTGTGGAACTTGCCAGCGCCAGCGCTGGAAAATAACCAGCCGCGATGATGACTACCAAAGCTGCCCGCACAGGCACAGTTCCACACCAGACACAGCGCCATACGCGCCACATCCACACATGCTCATGTTTACGATATTGCATCCATTCCATAGCAACAACACCCCTCAATTCACCGTACCGTATTCTCGCCCCATAGCCAGAGCTTCATTATGAACAATCGGCATCCGTCCCATCAAAATATATCTATTCAAGGACGTAAAAATCAATTACCCATTTTGCCATCATCATAATGAGGGGATCGAGAGGTGCTGCAGCTAGACGGGAACAAAAACGTGATAGCCAGGAATATTCATAATTCGGTACGTCAATGGCGATTGTTTTAAGCGTATCTGATTAATCAGGTACTTGTCCGGGTCTGAGTTCAACGCAAAAACATAAGCCGTCCGCGGTGCCTGTTGGACCTCGGTCAGGTAAGCAGGATAACGATTAAAGCCTTCCTTCAACTGCGAGTTCACCACAGCACAGATAATATTTTCATTACTCATAAAAATAAGGTTGTTGCAAATCCAGTAATCAGAATAAATATACTTTAGATGAAGCTTCTCTAAATTCTGAATATCACTCTGCTGACGCTGATAAACAAACTGAGCCTGCGGTATTCCCGTAACAAATATATCAACCATACCGCTCACATAAGAAAAGAATATCAGCCCGAGTATCAATATACGGACAATCGATAAACTTATCTCTTTTGCTTTAAATTGCAGCAGCAGCGCACCTAATCCATCCCATAAGGGCCATAGGACTACTGGCATTGAAATCAGCATACATATCAAATAACGTGAGGTGGGGCCAGGAGCGAATGCAGATGCTGAACTTGAAATAAACAGGAACAACGTACCAATAGAGCAAACCAGCACCATCAGGCGGCCGCATTCAATAATCAGCCCGCGGCTCTGCTCAAATGTCCACTCCGGATGCCACCGGGACGTCCCTTGCCGCACACGCCAAAACTTCCAGATAGCCCATCCAGACATAATAGCAGCAATGCACCACATAGTAAGATAACCAATACTCCAGCCGAAATGTGTTACCACACATGATACAGATATATGCCCAAATAGAGGAAACTGAGCCTGGGTGCAACCAGAATTCTCGCCAAGGATCCCAGGAAGAGCTATACCGAAGGTGCCAACTAACGACTGCCTCAAATTTGTATGGGCTCCCGATCCCCCATTATGAAGACGTAGCAGCACCACAATAGCATTCTGATCCCACGGAACGCTAACATTATAAATAATGAGAGGAGCGAGGCCAACGAGCACGCCAAGAACTAGAGCCACACCGGCCCAGGAGAAACACTCACGACGGCAAAAGAGCAGCAAATAAAGTATACCCATGCAAGCAAAGGGCAAAATCAGCATATCTTCCCATATAGATAGGCCAATAATCACCCCCAACACACTATAGATAAAGATACGTATTCCATTCGTACGTTTCATTGCATCAATTTTATATGTATATAAAGCCAGCCAGATTGTAATTGCACAAATGGCTACGGCAAAAAATTCAGTTTCCGCATATCCCCCAATGGCCTTTAGCTGATGCAGCACAATACCCTCTGTGCCAAAACTGAAGAGCAAGCAAATAAAATGTCCAAATTTTCGTGTATACAATAAAGTAGTTAAAGCATATAAGCCCAACAAAAATAAGGCAAAGAACAATAAAAGTTCCAGTCGCAAAGCAAAAAGAGAGGAACCCAATAAGTGAAATAAAGGAGCAGCCAGGTAAGCTTCGATTGGTCCCATATAAGATTGGCCATAGTAGAAGATCGGCCACTCCCCTTTATAGGCGATATGGCGTGCCATCAGCCCCATAGTGGTCTCATCACTATTGGTAGTAGGCCAGTTAAAAGAGATGAGGAGTACGCGCAGTAGAATCGCTAATATGACGATACCAATCAAGTAGCGTTCGTGTTTTCCAATATGGAAACGCTTTAAATTAAGAAGTAGTTTCATAGGATGATATAGAAACCTTTCAATGCTGCTTTTCTTTATAACCTGACAATTCTGACTACATATATCACGTTGAAACCATAAATAATATTCGGTTAAGCGCATCCTTAAAAGGAAAGCAAAAAAACGCCACTTCTTTCCTTTACCTATATTACCGTAACGTTGATACATTTTTATCGTCTTATTTTATATATCATGTCCCCCCAAAAGTCACAACAATAAACGCAACAATAAACGAAAAACAGTCCTTTTGGGTATCTTACATAGAGGAAAATACACACGCGGATGTTTATTATAACCAGCTTCTGAAAAAGAAGAATCGCCGCGTCTCTCGCGCAATAAGATACCAGTCCCATTGAAGGTGCCCGATCATCCAGAATGTGGTAAGCTAATAAAAAAAGAAGAGCATCACATATATCAATGGGACGTCTGGCTAGACGTCCTATCACTGTGTTTATATATAATGATCGTTAAACTTTAATTATTGAGGAGTCTCTCGCGTGACCAAAAGGCAGCATCTTACTGGCGCTCAAGCAGTCATCGCAGCACTACGCGCAAACAACGTGGATACCGTTTTTGGTATTCCAGGTGTACATACATTACCGA
This sequence comes from Dictyobacter aurantiacus, assembly GCF_003967515.1. Taxonomy (GTDB): domain Bacteria; phylum Chloroflexota; class Ktedonobacteria; order Ktedonobacterales; family Ktedonobacteraceae; genus Dictyobacter; species Dictyobacter aurantiacus. Next base: position 1,132,033 of record NZ_BIFQ01000002.1, read on the forward strand.
TCTATGACGCCATCTACAATGAACCAGGAATGCATCATATCCTGGCACGCCATGAGCAAGGTGCTGGCTTTATGGCCGAAGGCTACGCACGAGCCACAGGACGTCCCGGTGTGGTCTTTACCATCACGGGACCTGGCGCCACCAACGTCACCACGCCGGCCGCCAGTGCCTACGCCGACTCTGTCCCATTATTAATTATCAGTAGCTCCCAGTCGCGTGCGTCACAGGGACACGGACGAGGTGAGCTGCATGAGGTTAAGGACCAGCTGGGCCTGATGCAATCGCTGGTAGGCTGGACGCGCTCCGTCAATTATGTTGAAGAGATTTCGGAAGCGGTGCACGATGCTTTTCGCGTCATGCAGCAGGGCCGGCCGCGCGGCGCCTACATTCAGATCCCCTGCGATCTGCTCAGCCTGCAGGCCGATGTAGACATTACGATCCCCGGCCCCTTTGAGCGTCCACTCCCCTCCATTGAATCTCTGGCGGAAGCGGTAGAGATCTTACGCGAATCCGAACGCCCACTGATCGTGGCGGGAGCCGGGGTCACGGCGGCCAACGCCAACCAGCAGTTATTGCAACTGGCCGAGCTCCTGCAGGCACCGGTTCTCCTCGGCAGCAAGAGTCACGACGTACTGCCGACCAACCATCCGCTGGTACTGGCGACCAACGACAATCTGCCGCTGGATTTAGATGCCTTTACAGCGACCCGCGACGCGGTACTGGTCGTGGGCAGCAAGCTGGGCGCGGAGAGGACCGCCGACCGGCGCCTGCCACTGCCGGAGCGCATGATCCATATCGATATCGATCCCACAGAGATTGGACACAACTACCGCACCCAGGTGGGCATTGTCTCAGATGCCCGGGTAGCCCTGGAGGCGCTCTATAAGTTCCTGAAAGAGTATCCCCGCGAACGTACCGCGCCATATAGCGCTCTGGATGATCTGCGCGAAGCCCTCTACCTGCATACGGTGGCGTTCCAGGGAGAGAACTTCACCATGCTAGAGGGTGTCCAGAGCGCGCTGTCGCAATTGCCAGCCGATACCATGGTGGTAGCGGACATGACCATGCTCGGTTATGCTGCGGCCCAGCATCTCACCATGCGCCAACCACGCACATTTATCCATCCAGCCGAGCTCTGCACCATCGGGAGCGGTCTGCCCCTGGCTATCGGAGCCCAGATCGCGCACCCAGGACGCGCGGTCATCGCTTTATGCGGGGATGGCGGCTTTCTCTTGAATAGCAGCGAGCTGGCCACCGCGGCCCAGGAAAAACTCCCGATCATAGTAGTTATTTTTAATGACGCAACTTATACCAGGGTAAAAACCGACCAGCGACGCAACTACAACAGCCACTATATCGCCACCGACCTGCTGGCCCCCGACTATGTAGCCATGGCGAAGGCTTTCCATGCCGAAGGCATCCGCGTCAACTCACCCGAGGAACTAAGTCAGGCCATCCAGAACGCCACCCGCCATGCCGGCCCGACCGTCATCGAAGTCCCCCTGCTTCCCCGGCACTGGCAAAACCAGCGTTCCACAGAACAATCAGTAACCACACTGGCATAAATATAAATGGGAAGACATCGGGCACCCGATGTCTTCCCATTTATATTTATGCCAGATCAACGCTACATGGTAGCCCCAAGAATCCACGGGGCAAACTCCTCTTCACCCAGGTCCTGGGCCTCACTCTTGCTCGGCCTGCCACTGGCCACGGCGATCACCTCATCCAGGATACGCCGCCCCACTTCTTCAAGGCTAACGCCATCGAGCACGACGCCCGCGTCGATATCGATATCGTCAGACATATTTTCGTACAGGGCGGTATTGGAAGAGACCTTAATTGAGGGGGCCGGCTTGAAACCAAACATCGAACCGCGACCGGTGGTAAAGACGATGATGTTGCAGCCGCCAGCTACCTGGCCGGTCACCGAAACCGGATCATAACCGGGAGTGTCCATGACAACCAGGCCGCGCTCCGTGATGGGCTGCGCGTAGTTATAAACCGCATTAAGAGGTGTCGTGCCGCCCTTGGCCGTCGCCCCCAGTGACTTCTCGTAGATGGTAGTCAGACCACCGAGCTTGTTGCCGGGTGATGGATTGTTGTTCATCTCCATGTCGTTGATGGCCGTATAATGCTCCCACCAGCGCAGACGCTCCACAAAGCTCTCGCCCACCTCACGACTGCGCGCGCGTCGCAGCAGGATATGTTCAGCGCCGTAAATCTCGGGGGTCTCACTCAACACAGCGGTTCCACCCTGGCGCACCAGTTCATCAACGCAGAAGCCCAGGCCAGGATTCGAGGTGATACCGCTCCAGCCGTCGCTACCACCGCACTGCAGAGCCAGCTTCAGTTCGGAGATAGGAACCTCTTCACGCTGCACGGCGTTCACCTGCGGCAGCAGTCCTTCGATGATACGCACCCCTTCGGCGATAGTATGCGCAACGCCATGGTTCTCCTGCAGAGTCAAAAAGTGCGGCTGCTTCCACTGCTGTGCGTCGTCCAATCGCATGGCCTGGATCATCTCCTGCAGTTGATTGCTCTCGCAGCCCAGGCCAACCAGCAGGTAGGCGCCCACATTAGGATGCAGGGCCATGCCGGCCAGCACCCTCTGCAGCTGCTCGACCGCCGCGCTCCCCGTACGCATGCCGCAACCGCTCTTGTGCGTCAAGCCAATCACCCCATCGATATTGGGATAGGCCTGCATAATCTCAGGACCAAAGTGCCGCTCAATAGCACGCACCGTCGAGGCCGAGCAATTTACCGAAGCGATAATCGCCACATAGTTGCGCGTCCCCACGCGGCCATCGGGACGCCGATAGCCCATAAACGTACGGCGCTGCCCCTCCGGCACATATTCCACCGGGCGTACATCCACCCCATACTGATACTCCTGCTTCAACTCGCCAACCGACAGATTGTGGCTATGCACATGCTCGCCCGGCTGGATAGCTCGCGTGGCAAAACCGATCACCGAACCATAGCGGCGCACCGGCTGGCCCTCAGCCACCGCATGCAGCGCCACCTTATGCCCCGAGAGTACCCGCTGCACCACCTCTACCTGTCCCCCCAACTCACCCGGAAGACGCAAAACCACGCCCCGGCTCAGCGGAACACGCGCGATGGCCACATCGTCTTGCGGATGCAGTAAGATCGCCACCTCGTTCAATTCAACCGGTTCTCCACGCGCCGCCACCCCGGTCTGAATGGTATGCAATGGCGTAGATGTTGTCGATGCTTCTCGCGTATCCATAGATAGAGCTCCATTCTATTTCTATAATCTCTATTTCATATCAGATAAAGCTTCAATCCCTACAATCGGAGTAACGATCTTTCTAGAGTGTGCCCAACTTCCGCCATGTTGGAGGCATGTGCGCCCTTACAGGTATAGGTTTTTTGGAGCGGGGTCCAGGGGCGGCAGCCCATGGCGGGGTTTCAGGGGTGTCCCCTGATTTTCCCTCTCCTTGTGCCGCCGTCAGGCGGCACAAGCGGGTTCAAGGGGCAAGGCCCTTGAAAACCTATACTTGAAAGGCATGTGCGCCCCCGGTGCACCAACAATTAAAGAACTCTTGAGCACCGCAGGAGCAAAACCTCATACAGGGAGCAGGCAATGATCACTAAAGTCAGACACGTCTTACAATGGTCAGGTGTGAAAGCGCAAAATATGTTCAAAGGATGGTAGGGTATTATCATCCGCTACATAAAAGGGCTCGGGGGGCCCCAGCAGCTCGATGTCGCAGTCAGAACGCAGGTGCTCCAGACTGGCCGGGCTGGCGAGCAGGTATTCCAGACTCAAAGTATTTTTGATGCGTGCCAGGCGTACCTGCGTCAGATCCGGCCTACCGCAACTGCGGATCGCGGCCGCCACGGCCTCACGCTCGCTCTCCATAATCGGCGGCAACTTGGTAGAGTTTAAAGCGATCACGCCGGCTGTCAGGCTATTGATATAAAACGACTGGCTATCCAGTTGCTCATAGAGCCGGGCGGTCGTAAAATCGGCCATTCCCAGTCCGATCGCGTTACCGTGCGAAGCCTCGGTCAGACGTAGCACCGCGATCGCCGTCGCCTCCACCGCCGTCCGCTTCTGGGGACCCCAGCGCATGCGACCGGTAATATTGGGATCCATGCCCGCTCCACTGATATTTTTCCCTATCTCATCCACCACCAGAACATCCAGTTCATCCCATGGCAGACGCGGCATCAAAGCGCGGGCCCGGTCCAACAGCAGGCGTTCAGGCTCGGTACCGATACCCTCAGGAGGGATACAGGCAATCTCCGCCACCTCATCGTATGCATTCTCAACGATCGCCAATCCACACAGGATAGCTGCATGGGCGACCGAGAATCGCGCCACCTCTGGAAGCTGCACGCACAGCCCATCCAGTCCCCAGGAGTGCAGCGTCAACGCGCCCTTATGCTTGCCCAGGCCGATGGCCAGCATCTTTGACAGCCCGCTCTCGATAGGAGCGGTAAAGTCGGTGTGTGGCTTGACGCGATTGAGTACGATAATGCCATCCGCAGCATTGGCGGCACGATCTATGTGGACTGGCAGGCCATTGGGCAAGGTACCCAGCAGATCCACGTCTAGCGAAGAGATAATGGGTGCACCGCAATATTCCTCGGTTACGCCCAGACTCTCCACAATCTCACGCTGGCCCTCGGGTGTTGCCCCGCCATGACTGCCCATAGCCGGCACGATAAAGGGTTCGGCGCCGTACTGCTTCAAAGTCTCAGCCACGGTACGCACAACTAACGCCAGATCCGCGATCCCCCGACTACCCGCCGTGATCGCGATACGCGCCCCCGGCCTGATCTGCTCTCTTAAATTCCGGGACTCGATGGCCTCTACGACAGCGCCGGCTACATCTTCAACGCGAGGGCGCGGAAAACGCTGACGCAACAACTGCAGCGGCGGTAGAGGGACAGAAGAAAATAATTGATAAGTATCTCGATATGGGCCAAAAGCCATATGAAAACCTCCGACGGTGGGTGCTTGCATCTCCACACAACAACGTAGAAGATACAGGAGAGGATGCGCTACATTTTCATCGGTTTATGCAATAATACCATATTAGCGCCAAAACGCTCCGTTATTTTCCCTGTAAGGTACATCAGATATCACGAGGCCGGGCGCAGCCTGAATTTACCAAGCAGGTGGGCAAAGACAAACAGATCCTCAGGGGAGAAGCGAAGGAGGATGAGGGCAAAACAGTAGGTGATAATGAAAAGGATCATGGCGCCAAGGGTAACGAGCACGCGAAACATATCTGACTCAATCTGCATACAGTGCAGGATAAGGTAACCGGTCAGCACTGCCAGGCCACCTGCCAGCAATGGCTTATACAATTGCCAGCGCAATGGCTGCATCTTCAGGTACCAGTTGACCCAACAAAAACTCAGTCCGTAGGTAATAAGCGAGGAAAAAAAGATACTTAGCGCCGCTCCCATGGCGGCATAAAGCTGGATCATAATACATGAAAGTATGATGTTGGCACCAATAGAAAGCGTGCTATTGAGCATGATCAGGCGCGGAGGCGCTACCATAACGAAGATGTAAGATGCTGGTCCCAGCACGGCATACACCAGAAATCCCACGCAGATAATGATCAACACGGTTTCATAACCAGCATAGGCGGCTCCAAAGCCTTGCAGCACGACCTGCCGGAAGATTAAGAGCCAGAGAAAGACTGGCAGGCTCAATAAGATAGACCAGCGCGTCACTGCGGCATACATCCGCGTGATGCGCACTGGCAAGCCGTGATAGTAGTACTCGGCAATCAAAGGGGTATAGCGGACGGAGAGCGCCGCCAGCGGCATGGTGACAAAAATCGCGGCCCGCTCGGCAACAAGGTAGCCAGCCGCCTGGCCGGGGGTAGCCAGCAATCCAAGCAACAAGGCGTTCAGCGTATCCGCCAGCGCATAGATCAGTCCATTAAAAAACAGTGGCAGGCTCAAGGCCAGCCAGCGGCGCACCTGGTAGCTGGCGGGCAACACATGCGGCGTATGCCGCTTCACAATACGCATCAGCACCAGGTAACCAATGCCAACCGCGAATAGATAGCCCACAATGGTGGAGAAGCTAAGCCCCTCCACCTTCCAATCCAGTAGAAAAGCCAGCACTAACATGATCAGGGTCAGAACCGGCTGCACAATACGCTCGATATACATCTTCCAGAGCACTTCTTTAAAGGCCTGCAAGCCCGCCGCGATCACCGTCTGTAGAGCGATCAGTGGTATCAGTACAGTCATCTCGCGCAGCAACAGGGTACATGAAGCATCATGGTAAAAGAGCAGCGCGATCCGAGGAGCATAAACAAAGAAGAGCAGGCCAGCAAACAGGCCCAGGACTATAGTAATCAGCAGGATAAAGCGGGTCAGGCCCACAACCAGTTTCAGCTCGCTCTTTAAGAGATAACGAGGAAGAAGGCGAACAAAGACAATGTCAAAGCCCGATTTAGCGATCCAGCCGAGAATATAGGTCAGACTAAATATTTCGCCAAACATGCCATAGACAGCCGGTGAAACCATGCGGGCCATCAATATATTCGCAACATAGCGCATCAGCGTCGACCCAAGATAACCCCCGCTGACAACAGTACCGCCACCCACAACCTCGCTCATATCTATACAGAGAGCTATCAGTTCTTTAGACATCAGTGCCGGAACCACTGATGTCACGGGCTCAGATCGCACACACTCAGCAACCAGTACATCATCTATACGTGCATCGTCACCATGAACAGCCAGCCGAGATTGATGATCGTGCCGGACCAATCGCTTGCGAGCACGTATCAGCGACATACATCTACTCCTCCCGCCAACACTACCGCATCCGATCGTCGCCTTAACGGGGCCAGAATACCAATAAAAAGCAATATAGCTGCAAAATACAGTATATTTTCATTTTACTGGCTTTGCAAAAAATTGATGGACCAGGACTTCTGAACGATCAGTTAGCTAGATATGAGGTCGAAGGCACATTTTTAATGAATAAAATAGGTATGTGCCCCCAGGTTGTCGTTGAGGTATGAAGCATGCGGATCACGGCGTCATGATGCTGGTATTCAAGATCGTTTTTTGCCGCTCACGGAACTGGGTGCTATCGATAGCGTGTGTGTCCAGAAAAGCCGTCAGCGAAACAAAGAGCTGATATTCAACCAGCTTGAGATAGTGCTCCTTGTCCAACTGCTGAAAGTGGCGCTGATAATTCGTGGAACAGGCCTTCTCACGCAGGCTGGTGGCGGCCCCATAGTCAAACGTGGGCTTATGCTCAATCTCCTGCTGGGTGCGCCGCCGCCTGATCCACAGCCAGTCCTTCAGCATATGTCCTACCAGGCGATATGGGGTCAGCAAGATCAACAGTGCGTACGCGGGAACCGCAATCTGACCACATAGTTTCCAGAGACAACGCAGATCAAATCGCGTGCGCAATTCATCGATCTCGCGATAGCGCGCATCGATCGGTGGTAGGACATGATAATGGCCCTCAATCAACAGATTATTGCCGGTACGCTGGAAGCGCAGGAAGAAAGATAACACCAGATCTCCCTGCCAGGAATCTATCCGGTAGCATTGATAATAGCGAACCGCATCATCACTCATCTGTCCACCTGTACTGGTAAGTTCGGAAGCCGTCCCATCCTTATACATGCGCACCATCTCATCCTCCAGCCACGTCACCGGATGGGCAAAGGGGTTGGGCAGAAATTCCCTGCGCTCACGGATCTCTTTCCCATCGACGTATAGCTTATCCTCCACCAGCAGATTGCTCAGATTCAATTTCGCCATATCGCTGGCCAGGGTGTCATAGAGCTCACTTAACATAAAGGCCCTTGGATGCGCATTCTTCCCCAGCAGCGTCTTACCCCGAGAGATATCGATCACAAACGACCAGCTCTTCACGTGCGCACCCGAACCAGCGAATGGTGAAAAACCGCTATAGACCACCACATTGGCCGGACGCTGTGATAGACCCGTATTGAGATTCCATTCGATCGCCGGCGGTAAGGCAGCGCTCCCGGTATCAAGTACAAAATTATTACGACGGAGCTTATATACATCGGGCCCATAATAGCACCAGCAACGCTCAAGCATAATTACGATCCAGGCCAGCACGAATGGCAGGAGATAGGACATAAAACCAACAACTGGAAAAGCCGGAATAATCAGCCAGCATCCCAACACAAAAGCAACCAGTAGCACCATGTCGCGCAAGATGAAACGTCGTCGGGCCGCCAGCGCCCAGCGAGCAATCGTATAGACGCTGATACCAGAAGTATCACCAAAGGCGCGCACATTGTCATGGATAATATTGTTATTGACATAGTTACAGAACGTCTCATCGCTATAAGCGGCCATACAGAGATAACGCGTAACCTCGGCAGAACCGGAAAGGGTCATTTCAGGCGATGGTGTCTCGGCCTCGATAGATGGAACACGGGGAATGCCAGGGCCTTGCATCATGGGCGGGACCTGCGCCTGTTCAATCTCCGTCTCGACGGTACCGGTCCCCGGGAAAGGTTGCGCCGTAGCCACAAACTCACTGATGGGCCGCCGGCCGGTAGCATGTCTGCTGGTAAGCTGTTGCTCATTGGCGCTCTGTCGCACCGCCACTAATTGAAATCTCACCCCAAAATCACCCAGCGTAATCGTATCGCCATCGTGCAATTCACCGCGATGCGTTCGTTTCTGATTAATCGCCAGGTAGTTGGCCACATTGGAGACACCTATCATCAAATGTTCGTGGTCCTGCCAGATATGCGCGTGGCCAGGCTGCAGTCCAGATATACGAATAGTATCATTCAATGAGCTACCGATTGAAATAGAGAGCGAGGAAGAGATCTCATATCTCTGGCGTGCTAGCGGACCATTTAAAAACTGCAGAAACATACGATATGGCGTAGATACACCCATTTCCATCTTCATAGTACCCCCCTTACCAGATCTACCAATAAGTTCATGCCAGATATCCACACACAGTATACACAATCTTTGATATAAGAAATGCATAAAGATTCTTATGCATTCATGCGTTCAGCTAAGTTTAGGAGCGGTTTCATAGGTATATAAGCATTTAAAATTGCTTTGGGGTAAACTACCAGAAGGTACTATAAATCCGGTGGGCGTAAGCGCCACCACACGCGCGGCCGCGCTGGTTTTTAATGTGGTGTGGCAGGGGCGCGCCCCTGCCACACCACATTAACTAATCGATTGGGAGGATTCTTTATTGGCGTGTTACGCGCATGTAAATGCCGTGCAGGGGCATGCCGGTAACGCCATAGGCCTGGACGATCTCCTGATCAGGGACAAGTTCCAGGTTATAGTTGCGCAGGATGTGGGAGGCCATAGCTTTAATCTCCACCTGGGCAAAGTTGATGCCGATGCAGATGCGTGGTCCACCGCCAAAGCCGACCAGGGCATAAGGATTCTTCTTGTGCTCCTCACGGGGAGCCGCGAAGCGATCGGGATCAAATTTCTCAGGATCTTTGAAGATCTGTGGCAGCATATGCGAGCCAATGATGGAGTAGAACAGGAATGAACCGGCCGGCATATGATAGCCGTTGAAAACAAAATCCTCAGTCACGCCGCGTGGCCCATTGGGAACAGGAGCGTATAGCCGCTCGGCCTCACTGAGCGCGTTCTCCAGCACCTTCATACGCTTGATATCCTCTAAACCGGGATCAGCCTTCTGCCCCAGAATCTGCTCCTGCTCACGCAGGATACGCTGTGTGTAGTCGGGATGCTGCGTCAGCAGGTAGAGCAGCCAGGCACTCAGGCTGGTCGATGTTTCATGTCCGGCGATCAACAAAATGTTAACATGGGCGATGATCTGCTCCTCGCTCATAGCATTGCCAGCGGCATCGCGAGCATTGACCAGCAGGCTAAAAACATCATCCCCAGGATGGTGTCGACGCTCTTCGATCTTTGGATGCAACAACTGGGCGATCTCATAGTTGGTGCGCTTCAGATGCTGCATAAACTCTTCTTGCGTAGTGATCGTCTCTGGTGCTTCCAGCAAAGACATGTAGAGTTCACGGAAACGATCAACTTCCACCCCCGGCTTCAGGCTGGTCAACGCCTCGGCCGCCACTTCAAAGGTTAGTTTGCGCGTCTCCTCATATACGTTGACCTCGGGGCGCTCGGCCCAGCTGGCCACCTGTTCACGAATCACGCGGTTCATCAAAGGCAGATAACGATCCATATAGCTCACAGTGAACGCCGGATTCATCACTTTCCGCTGCTGGTCGTGCTCGGCTCCATCCATGCTCAACAGGCCACGCCCGAACATATCCACCACCGAGAAGATTGTTCCCCAGCCCACAAAATTAGAGAACTTCTGACGATTGCTCACCATCACAAAACGATTCGCCTCTGGTCCAACCATATAAACGATATCCGGCATATCGAAGAATCCAGAACGAAAGATGGGTCCATGCTTTGTGTAGGCCTCAGCCAGCAATTGTCCGAGGTGTAACTGGTAATCATCTGGCATGGTTACATAGGGAATAGCATCGTATGGGAGAGCCTGTGCCTGCTGGTCTACCGAATTCATAATTCTACTCCTGCATCGGTGAATGAAGTTCATTCACCGACAACCATCAATAATATTCTTTCTTAATGAATGAAGTTCATTCATTAGCATTACGCCACATAGTGGAAAAGGTTGTAGTTTTTAGTTACGAACTTTTAGCTATCTGATGAAGATCTATCCAGACCTTCGCGCAAAGAGGGACCAAAGAACAGACGCTCAACCATTTCGACGAGATAATCATGGTACAGTGCTTCACGCTCACCATTTTCGACCGCGAAACACTGATACATCACGTTGTCGCCCAATAAACATAGCAGCCGTGAATACATCTCTGTATGAAAAGGGGCCAGTTCGCCACGATCGATGGCACTCTGAAAGAGATCAGCCAGTATTATGCTAATGTGATCATCGGAGTCTTTATGACGCAACATCTCCTCTGAAGACTGCATATCGGTCTGCAAAAAAGTAATCAAATTTCTCTGCTCGCGGCTAACCCGAAAAATGCCATCCACCAATGCTCTGGGAATCTGGGCAAAGGGCAGGCTGCGCAGCCTGGGATCAAGGAAAGAGGTCGCGATCATCTCTCCGATGTCGAGCGCTACCGCTGTATACACATCGCGCTTATTGCGAAAATAGAGATAGACCGTACCAACAGCGATATTTGCCTCCCTGGCGATATCAGCGATGGTGGTCTCCTCATAGCCCTTCTGCACAAACAGTGTGCGCGCGGCCGCCAGAATAGCCTCTCGCTTCGAGCGCGATTCCGCAGATAATTTTTCCTGATCCATATGCTGTGTACTCTACCCCTCATTGAATGAGCTTCATTCATTGTACCACTTTCAGTCAAAGAGCAACCAATGATCATTATTCAGCTATAGTATCGCTCTCAACAAATGGATCGGACTGCTTGCGACGGGGCCGAGGGAACTCGGGTAGGGCAAAGAAGACAGCCAGTAAAAAGTTGAAGACCATGGTCAAAGGCGTATTGAACAGTGCAAGAGCGATCGAGATCACGTACACCAGCGGACCAAAGGCATACTGCCGACTGATCTTGTTTACTTCATGCACATCTACCTTTCTACCCAGCAGGCGACCGTTATGCGAGGCATAGCGCCAGATGAGGTTAAAACAGGTCGCCATAACAAAAAAGGTGATGCCATATAAGATAGCGGCGGTATGATACCGGGGTGCAGTAATATACTCGGCCAGAAGGGCGGTAGGCACCGGGATAAAAACGATAATCATCAATAACAGAATATTGAGAAAAAGCAGGGTGGTATCTGTGCGCTTGATGTGTTTGAAGACACGATGGTGATTCAGCCACATCACACCAATGGTAACAAAGCTGGTCACAAAGGCAAACAGCGTCGGCCCCTGATGTCTAATCACTTGCCACAGTGTCCAATCGTCCATCAATCCACCACCAGGCTCAAAGGGAGAGAACTTTATATCCAACACCAGCAACGTGATGGCCACAGCAAACACCCCATCGCTAAATGCCTCCAGGCGATTGGTATCTTTCTCGTCCACGTACAGCTATCCTTTTACTCGCAAAACGTATCCATAAAAAAGATGCAGGCTCATACCCATCAGGGTACTTTGACGGTGTCTAAATCAATATGAACGCCCGCGCACAGGCGTCCGCTACGCGGCCGCATTGATTTTTGTGTTGGTGCAGGGCGCGCTAACGCACGCCCTGCACCAACACAAAACGGGCTCCTGAGCACCGTAGGTGCCAAACCTCATGCAAGCCGCAGACGATGATCTTGAGAACCGGGCACGCTATAAGTATATCCCATAGAAGCTCTGCTTATGATGCGGCGTCCCTGCCTTTTTTCAGGTCTCAGGGCCATTTAAAAGTAGCGAACAGCGGGGTCAAGGGGCGGCTAGCCACTTGCGGGGTGCGGGGTCAAGGGGCGGCTAGCCCCTTGCGGGGTGCGGGCGAGCATGCCGGGGGCATGATCAGTCCCCGCTCACTCCTCCCTCTCTCACCGCCGCCGAAGGCGGCAAGAAAAGACTTTTAAATGGCCCTGTTCAGGTCTGGCTTGTGGTTGACAATGATAAACAGGTTCGCTATACTAACAAATAGAAATTACGTTTTTACTTCAATCAGGAGAACAGACCCTTGGTGATCACAATTATCAGGCAATAAGGCATCGTCACATCTTTGTTTTTACTTATTGACGAAGCTTCTACTCATCATTGTTGCCTGTGTTATTGTGCTCATGAGCAGGGTAGCACTCCACCTCCCTACCGCAAATTTCACCATTACTCGTTTGCTACCTCAGCATTAGTATATGCTGCCATCCTTAAGAGACTTTAACCGTGCGCAACTGTCGTAGAACTATTCGCTCTGGTTGTATAGCCAGTATACATCTCAGATACCGCGTGACGTTGTGCCTGCCTCCATTTTTTCTTCATATGCACCGGTTACATATAAGCTGCTATGCCTGGTTATAGCACGCTTTTAGCACCACCCATGCTGGAAAAGCATGTAGATAAGCGCGGTTTTATGTTGTTAACAGTCAAAAATATTAGCAAGACGTATGGCATTATTGCGGTTCTCAATGATATCTCTTTTGTACTCAACCGCCAGGAGCGCATCGGCCTGGTAGGACCGAATGGCGTCGGAAAATCCACGCTGCTGCATATTCTTACTGGACAGGAAAACGCTGATCAGGGGAGCATTTCTTATGCTCATGGCGTTGAATACGGCTTCCTGGCGCAGAGTACTCCCGATTTCTATGGACGCACCATCGATGATCTGCTGCTAGAATCGGTGGGCAACCTGCGTCAATTGGAGGTACGCATGCACCAGTTGGAGCAATTGATGGCGCAGAGCGGAGAGCCGAAAGAGCTGGATCAGTTGCTCGAAGAGTACAACACCGTCTCAACGCAGTTTGTAGAGCGGGGAGGTTATGAGCTCGATCATCATATCGACCGGGTCCTGGCCGGTCTGCGCATCGATTATCTTCCCCGCACACGGCCAGTGAGTACACTATCGGGAGGTGAAAAGGCGCGCGTCGGCCTGGCGGCCCTGCTCCTGCGCTCACCCGACGTGCTCCTGCTGGACGAGCCCACCAATCACCTGGATTTCGCCAGCATAGATTGGCTGGAAGGTTACCTGGCCGATTACCATGGCGCCCTGCTGGTTGTCTCACACGATCGCCACTTTTTAAATAAGGCCGTCAACCATATCTTCGAGATCGATGAACATCAGCATCAACTCAAGATGTACACCGGCAACTACGACGCCTATGTGGAGGCAAAAAAAGCTGAACGTATCCAATGGGAGGAGACGTATGAGCGACAACAGGAAGAGATGCAGCTGCTCCGCAAGCGCATTCGCGAGCTCAGACAAAGCGCCAGCCGCAGCAGCTTTGGTCCTCCACGCGACAACGACAAAAACGCGCTCTACGGCCATACGCAGAGCAAGCAGAGCTCATCGGCCAGTCGGCTACGTGGCGCCGAACAGCAGCTCAAGCAATTGGAGGCGGAAGCACTACCCAGGCCACCGAAGATCTTGCGGGTCAACTCCCAGTTTAATCCAGAGCAGGCCATACAGTCAGAGATCGTCATCCGGCTGTCTCAGATCTCTAAGAGCTTCGGGGACCGGACAATCGTGCGGCACATCAACGCGGAAGTGAACGCCGATGCACGTATCCTGCTGACCGGGGAGAATGGAACTGGCAAGACCACGCTCTTCAAAATGATCATGGGACTGGAAACGCCGGACGCTGGTGAGATCCAGTTCTCACCCAGCGCGCGCATCGGTTACCTGCCGCAAGATCCCCTGCTCGATCCCGAAAAAACGGTCATCGAAACCTATCGCTATGATCAGATAGGCTACGAGGACGAGCTTACGGGCCGGCTGATCGGCTATGGGCTCTTCAAACTCGAAGACATGCAAAAGAAGGTCGCGCAGCTCAGCCTGGGCCAGAAGCGCAAGCTTGAGATCGCCCGGCTGATGGCCCGCAATCCCAACGTACTACTACTGGACGAACCCACCAACTATATCAGCCTGGACATTCTGGAAGCCTTCGAACATGCCCTTCTGAACTTTCCCGGACCTGTGATCGCCATCACCCACGATCGCTGGTTTATGCAGCGCGTCGGTGGCATCACCTGGGAGTTAAAAGATGGCCAGCTCGTAACCCGGGAACCACCGCAGCTGGTTCGCTAACAGCGAGTTGAAAGAGCGCTGGCGGTCGCGGTCGCACCATTGAGCGCCCAGACCAGCACATCGCCGCTGGAGGCATTAATCTGCACCACCGCATACTGCCGACCCGGCACAAAATTTGTGGGGAGTGAGCCACTATACTGGGAAGGGACAATCATATTATTGTCCCCAACCGGAATGGTTACATTATCACTGCTGGTATTGAGGTAACCAAATTTGGCGACATAGCCGCTTGCTCCCTGTAGATGCACGCATTCAAGAATCGGCTTGACGGTGCCCGGCGCAACTGGCGAACCGGCCGGATTGCTGGTAGGAACAGGGGTTGGCGAAACCTGCATTACCGGCGTGGTAGGGGTCGCGGTCGGTAGAGGCGCGAGGGTCGCGGTCGGCGTAGAAGTAACACCAACAGTTGGCAAAGATGTCGGCTTCGGCGTAGCGGATGGAGTCGCGACCGCCGTGGTCTCAATCCGCGCTTGCTGCGTTATAGTTGACTTAGCGGTTGCCAACGGCGTAGGAACAACCTTCACGGTGGAGCTACGGTTAAAAAAAGGAGCACCTGTGGCAAAAAAAGCACCGGTCGCCAGCAGTAAAAACAGCAGTGCGACCGACATCAGCAACCAACGTGTACGTATACGTGTACGTGACCGACGCGTCACGTTTAGCGATTGAGCAACATCAGCGCGTTCAACTGGAGCTGGTGAGCCGATAGTCTTCGCCTCAATTGGTAATGTAGCAACAGCATCCATCACCGGAGGCTCAATAGCTTCAAGGGCATTCAAAAAATCCTGAACGGATGCGAAACGGGCGGCAGGATCTTTGGACAGTCCCTTGCTAATAGCGCGCGCGATAACGACTGGCAGATCGGGGTTAAGCGTATCGGGAGCCGGAGGCGTAACATATGTATGTTTGTGCTGGAGCGTTGTGCGAGCTGACCCCGCGAATGGTGTTTTGCCTGTAAATAACTCGTAAGCGATGGCCGCCAGTGCATATTGATCGGCCAGCGCGCTCCGCTGGCCGAGGAACTGTTCTGGCGCCATATAATGGCGTAGTTGTGGTTGCTCATTGCCGCTACTGACAATCTGTACCGAAGCCAGCGAGGGTAAATAAAAATCTGACAGGGCCACATAATCCTTCTTCTCCAGTTCGGATGGCTGATCCTGATCTCTGAGTGCATCGTCAACAGTCTTTTCGGGAGCGCGCTGCATAAATAGCACATTATTGGGCATCAGGTTGCCATGGACAATGCCTTGTTGATGCGCGGCCCGCAGTGCCTCACCGATCTGACGGATAATCGTCAGCGCCCTATCCTGTGGCAGCGGTCCCGGCAAAAGCTGCTGCAGAGAACCTGCGGGCGCATACGCGCTAACGAACACCAGTCCCTGCCAGGTTTTCCGTACCGTCAACGGGGCCAGCACATGCGGATTTTTTAATGCCTGAAGACGACTGACTTCCTGGCGCAGGTGAAGATATGCCTGCTGTTGCTGTAAAGGTGTCATAAATGGCGTGAAGCATATTTTGAGGACGACCTCACGCTTCGAGCGCGGAAGCTGACCAACATAGACCAAAGTTGATCCATGGCGCGCCAGGGGGCGGACCCTGGATTGTTCTGGCAAACCCATATCAGGCACTATTTACATCCTTAATTTTCTGTTACCCTGCTTTTTTTTATTATACCTTGCGAATAAATAAAACTAAATATATGGAAACGACAATAGGAAAAAGAGAGTAAATGTAAATACGCTATTTCTATCCTCATCGACAATACAGCGGGTAGACTATATTAATAGGTTTATGGGGGGGGGGCGTGAACGCCTTTCAAGTATAGGTTTTCAAGGGGCAAAGCCCTTGAACCCGCTTGTGCCGCCTGACGGTGGCACAAGGAGAGGGAAAATCAGGGGACACCCCTGAAACCCCGCCAGGGGCTGCCGCCCCTGGACCCCGATCCAAAAAACCTATACTTGAAAAGGCGTGAACGCCCCGATGCATCAGGATATGGAAGTCTATGTAAGCTCGCAGATATCAAGAGCTCATGCGATAGGCTCCGATCCTATTGCTGTCTGAGATACCGCAACAATAGGAGGGGGTTGCGAGTATGGTACAAGTCTGACCATTTGATTCTGGTGCTATTTCTACGTTCTGATAGATATAAAGATGAATTGTTCCGTACATAACTATAAGATAAACGGTCAGCAAATATAAGGAGACCCGCATGTTTTTTCTACTCATGATCCTCTTCATGATTATCCTTTTTGCCAGCCTGGGCAGACTATTACGGCCCAGGCGCTGGATGGGTTATGGCTACTATCGTCCATACCGACCATGGTTCTTCTTCCGCCGCCCATATATGCGTCGCGATTATTATGGCGATGGCTTCTATGGTCACCACCATCATCATCACGGACATCACCATCATGGCGGCTGGTAAAATAGGTGCAATAAACAAACAACACCAGTTTCAATGTGGAGCGCCTCCCTCGTCCGCATTATGAACGCGAGGGAGGCGCTCCCCATGTTCAACGCCTATGAGATGATGGCGGGATTTTTTTTGATCTGTTGAATGGTCGGTTGGAGCGCGGGCTGGACGACCGGATCTTGCGGCTGGAGCTGGTGGGCCAGGGTGTTGGCCGCGCTAAACACGCCAAAACGCCAGAGGAAATAGGCGTTTCCCTGCTGTGCCGTTGCTGCTTTCCCGGCAACTGTAGAGGTAAGCGGGACGGTGGAAAGGCAGCCCAATGCCCGGTTGCGAGTCGAGGTAAACGACCAGTGCTGCTGAATAGGCGATAGCGAACGTCTGACGCCTGATGCTTGCGCGCTAACTGTTTCGGGCAGAGCAAGCACCTTACTAATCATCAATGTGCAATTAGGATCATCAAAGGAGCTATCCCCAGCTCGATGAGCTGTCACATGCCAGCCATGCTGGTCCTGATCCCAAAATACCTGCAGAAAGGTATACTGCTGGTCGCCAGGCGCTCCTTCCAGCCCTTTTTGCGAGGTGGAAGATGCGCCAGGATCACGATAGGTCCAGGTGGGACGCGTAATCACGAATACCTCCCACGCGGGGATACCATGCCAGGTTTCTGGCTGTGCGGAATACTGGGTACAGAACAAACGGCAATCGTTCCCCTGACTATTCTGGCAGGAAGTACCGATCAAGGGACCCTGACAGGTCGCCGAGGCGCTTACGTCGGTATCCAGCAGAAAACGCAGGGTGGCATTCAGAGGATGGGTGGCAGTATAAACAGGGGAGCTAGCATTGTATGTAAATGGTTCGCCAGCATGAACCGTCTCCTGTGATTGCAACGTGTCCAGGTAAGTCTGGGTGGCCTGCAGTAACGCTTGTCGCTGCTCAGGAGCCAGCCATGTCAACGAAGGGCGGGATGAAAAGCTCACGATATAGGTGGCATCCGCGTGCGAACCATCCGCCACCTCGCTCAGCACGCAGTTTTGTGCGGGCAAGGTATGCACCGGAACCGTAAAGGTACAGCTCTGAGAAGGAAAAGGATCGGCATTCCACTGCAGGGTATGCTCTCCAGGAGCGAGGCTAAGAGGTGTCTCCGTCGTTGCCTGCGGTAGGTGCTCCACAAGCTTACCATCCAGCACAGCTTTTCCCCACGGTGGTGACATTTGAAAAAAGAATGAATTTTCGCCCGCCAACGATAAGCCTGCCTCCTGAGCGCCCCGCATCAGCCGCACGACATCGTTAATAGACCACTCCTGGGTCACCGTCGCTTCCAGAATAAGCAATAGAACAATGATAATACCAATCTTGATGCCGATTTTTGCCTGTTTACGCAACCTGCTCCTCATTTATAGATTTAAACCATGCTGAACGAATACACTTATAAGTAATCCCTGGTTTGGAGCTCCCAATGCTAGAGGACCCTGCCGGAGTGCGAAATCCATTTTCGGATTTTTCAAAAATCTGGGATGACTCATATATGTATTCTATCTTTTTTAAGCCGCTGGTCACAATAGTACAGCCTCCTGCCCTAGCGCGTTGAATTGGGAGCTGAGGTTGAGGCACGTACAACAAGTTGCGTTGGTACAACCAACGGTGAGACGGTTTCTTCACCACTTATTAATTGCAGCAGCAGCGCGACGGCTCCTTTGCTGATCGCCTGCTTATCCTGGTGGATGGTAGTCAGGGGAGGATCGGAGTACTGGCTGCGATCAATGTTATCAAAACCGATGAGAGAGACATCATCTGGTACACGAAGATTATGCTCTTTAAGGGCTCGCAAGATACCGAAGGCCATCATATCGCTGTTGGCTACGATTGCGGTGAAGTCGCGCCGCTCAGAAAGCAGGGCGAGTGCCGCCTGATAGGCATCTTGTGTCTCCCAACCAGATTGGCAGACCAGGCGCTGATCGACCGAGAGTCCGGAACTGGCCATTGCCTGCTGATAGCCCATGAAACGCTCGGTCCCGGTAATGGAGAAGAGTGAACCGGGGAAAAAAGCGATGCGCCGGTGACCAAGTTGCAAAAGATGCTCAGTCGCCTGAATCGCACCACCTTTGTAATCTGACTTCACATAGGTAGTGTGGCCGCCTTGAAACAGGTTATCGATAAACACAGCTGGCATCGCCGAGCCATACAATCCCTGTGTACGAGGATCATCAACACCCAGCGCCATGGTAATCACCCCCTCGACACCCCGCGCCTGCAGCGATAACACATAATTCAAGGTGGGATCGCTCTCGCTGTCAAAGGCAGTGTACGGGCGAGTTGGCAGGAAAAGGTCATAACCTGCCTCGGCTACCGCCTGCTCGATAAAGCGCAGCAGCTCCAGGTAAAAATGGCACTGTGTGAGAGAAAGCTGGGCAAAGTTTAAACCACCTTCGCCGCCAAACATCGCCAGCGCAATCAAGCGTGAACGGCCCGGCGGCAGTGTCTTCGTAAAAATATTGGAGCCATAACCAAGCGTGGCAATGGCGGCGTAGATACGCTGCCGGGTCTCCTCGCTCACCCTGGTGGACCCATTGAGAACGCGGGATACCGTTGCCCGCGATACACCAGCCAATCGTGCAACCTGTTCACTGGTAACCATACAGAAATATATTCTCCTGGCGTGCCGGCCTGTTTATTCTTGCTCCTGTAATTGACTTGCATATACATATAGATGCACATATGTAACATTTAGAAATATCACTATTACATAAAAACGAATCGCTTGTCAAGAATCAAAGCATTGACATATACAGTATATAGAAGTTACAATGGTTTCATCCAAATAGTATCTTCATCGAAGCCTTTCTCTATGTTACATCTTTACAAATATTTGTGCTATTTACCCCACTTATTCGAAGGAGAAGGACAGCGTGGCGATTAAAATTGCGATGGTTGGTGCCGGATCGATTGGCTTTACGCGTACGTTGTTGCGCGATATTCTGGCGGTGCCAGAGCTGGCAGACACCACATTCGCCTTCACCGATATATCCGAGCAGAACCTCGACATGGTCAGGCAGTTGTGTGAGCGCGAGATCGCGGCCAGCAAGTTGCCGGCAAAAATCGAGGCCACCACGGACCGGCGCGCGGCCATCGCGGATAGTGATTACGTAATCAGCACCATCCGGCAAGGAGGTCTGGCAGCCTTTCAGACGGACATTGATATTCCGCTGAAATATGGCGTCGATCAATGCGTTGGTGATACGTTGTGCGCGGGCGGTTTGATGTATGCGCAGCGCACCATTCCGGCGCTGCTGGATTTCTGCACCGATATTCGCGAAGTCGCCAAACCAGGGGCATTGTTCCTCAATTACTCTAATCCGATGGCCATGAACGTGTGGGCCTGCAACCAGTATGGTGGCGTAAAGACCATTGGCCTCTGCCATGGGGTGCAGGGCGCGCACTGGCAGATTACGCAGTGCATCGAGCTGTGGGCGCACAAAGAGGGTCTGCTTAAAGAGGATGAGCATCTCCACCGGCGCGACGTCGATGTGATCGCCGCCGGCATCAACCACCAGACCTGGTTCATCAAGGTGCAGTGGCGCGGCATGGATATGCTGCCGAAACTGTTGGAGCTATTCGAGGCCCATCCAAAGTTTCCGCAGACAGAAAAGGTGCGTATCGACGTCCTGCGTCGTTTCGGCTACTACAGCACCGAATCGAACGGCCACCTGAGCGAATACCTGCCCTGGTATCGCAAACGCGTCAATGAAATCCCTCAGTGGATCGATCTTTCCAGCTGGATTAACGGCGAGACCGGCGGCTACCTGCGGGTCTGCACGGAAGGGCGCAACTGGTTCGAAACAGATTTTCCCAACTGGCTAAAAGAAGAGCCCAGGCCCATCACGGCGGACAGGCGCAGCGAGGAACATGGCTCTTACATCATCGAGGCCCTGGAGACCGGTCGCATCTATCGCGGCCACTTCAACGTGGTCAATCAGAATCACATCACCAACCTGCCCAACGGCTGTGTGATCGAGATTCCGGGCTACGTTGATAAGAACGGTATTAATATGCCGGTGGTGGGGGACCTGCCCATGGCCTGCGCGGCCACCTGCTCCGCCAGTGTGCGTGTGCAACAGATGGGCATGGAGGCGGCGGCACACGGTAACGTTACGCTGCTCAAACAAGCCATGCTGCATGATCCACTGGTAGGGGCCGTCTGCAATCCCGAAGAGGTCTGGCAGATGACCGACGAGATGCTGATCGCGCAGGCACAGTGGCTGCCGCAGTACCAGACAGAGATCCCCCAGGCCCAGGCTCGACTTGAGGCAGCGGTCAAAAATGGTACCCGTGTCAAAACCGTCGAGACCGAAGGGGCGGCCCGTCTGCATGTTAAAACCGTGGAAGAGATGGCCAGCAATCGAGCGGAAGCGCAGGCCAATGCCAGCGCGACCGATAAAGGCAAAATGACGAAAGTCTCATAAAACCCATTTGCCGAAGGAAAGGGAAGGAACCCGCCTTTTTCAGTGACCCCAGGGATGACGCGTATATCGATGGCGATATGCGCGTCATCTCGTATCTGGAGCAAAATCGGTTATGGACGATCATTATCGGAGGTGCTATCCTCGCCGGCCAGGATCAGGTATAACTGGCGGCGGGTGTTGCTGAGTAGTTCGCGGGCTGCGGCCAGTTGTCCGGCTGTACCTTCCTGCGCTACCGTCCTGACCGCCTTGCCAACCTGGTGGAAAAGATCGTGTAGCTCCATCTGGCTATTATCGACTGTATCGCTGACCGACTTCCAGACGCCAGAGAGCTCATCTTTATGTGCCGCCACATACGCCTGTCCCTCATCGGTCAATTTAAAGACGCGGCGACCCTCCTGCTCTTCTGAGCGCACCAATCCCTCATCCTCAAGCATCTGTAAGGCTGGATAGACCGAACCGGGACTGGGCTGCCAGAGTCCGCCGCTGCGCTCAGCAACCTGCTGAATAATCTGATAACCATGCGATGGCTGCTCGGCCAGCAGCAACAGGGTTGCCGAGCGCACATCACCGCGTCCGATGCGTGGACCGCCACGCTCGCCACGACGTCCCCGGGGTCCCCGATGCTCCGGCCCCAGGGGACCGGTATGATGTCGCCCATGATGCTCACGTGGTTCTATCTCTCCAAACTCCTCGCCGCGAAGTCCATGGTGGGCACGATGCTCATGGCGTTCAAACTCCTCCAGACGCTCCCTGCGACCTTGCCGGCGACCGTGATGTCCAGCTTCTCCGAAGCCTTCACCACGCGGATCACCATGATCGCGTGACATATGCATGGTTCGTGAATGCAAATTTCTTGCCGGTCCAAACCAGGATCCCCGGCTCAATTCAAAAGTTCTCATAAGGTTAACACTCCTCTGTTTTTCTATATCGATATGTCATCGATATATCTATAATATATCGGAGAGTGTTTTTTGTCAAGGCTTTTTGGGATCAAAATAAAGATGTGGCGGCATAAAGCATTTTATGCCGCCACATCTTTATTTTGATCGGTTTCTTTTTCTCTTTTTACGCGCCGCCTGCGGCGGCGAGAGGGGAGGGAGAAGAGCGCGGGGACACCCCGCGCCCCGGCAGGAGGGCTGACCGCCCTCCTGCACCTCCCGCATTGGGAGTGCGGAATACGTTTTCAGATTTTGCAAAAAATCTGGGATAACTTATAGGGCGGCATAAAATGCTTTATGCCGCCACCTCTTCATCTTGATCGGTTTCTTTTTGCCCTGGGAGAGGTCAGGAGTGAACGGGGGTGGGATGATTGGACATGCATTCGCGGGTGACCGTCAAGAAGGCATTGAGGGCGGGGGAGAGCCACTTTTCTTTATGCCACAGGATCTGGGTGTGGACATGGAAGCTGTGGCCGGGCCAGTTCAGGGCAACCAGTCGTCCCTGAGCGATTTCTCTGGCCACCGTTATCTCGGGCAGAAACGCCACTCCCATCGAGGCCATCACACACTGTTTAATAGCCTCCACGCTGGTGAATTCCAGGTTGGTGGTTGGATAGACCCCCTGTTCGCTGAGGGCGCGCTCAAAGAGGACGCGATAGCCGCATCCCGCCTCTGTGAGTAAAAACGATTCGCCATCCAGATCTTGTGCCTGAATAGAGGGCAGGCGCGCCAGGTCATGATCCGGCGAAACCAGGATCAAGAGGGGCTCCATAATCAATTCCTCCACCATCAGCGCGGTCGAGCGCTGTGGCTCATCGATCAAAAAAGCAACATCCACCACACCTTCGCTGACCCTGCGACGCAGGTCTTCATAGGGGGAGGGTTTAAAGATCACCTTTACCTGTGGAAAACGATCGCGAAACAGGCGTAGCAGCGTCGGCAAACGATAGATGCAAAGCGTCTCAGGAGCGCTGATAACCAGCGACCCGCTGGGCACGTCGTCATCGGTCACGGCCTCGCGCGCCTCTTCAATGAGGCTAAGAATCTTCTCCGCATATGGCAGGAAACGCTTCCCCGCATCGGTCAAGGCGATACGTTTGCCGAGACGATCAAACAGGCGCACCCCTAATTCTTCTTCCAGCGCCTGCATCTGGGCCGTAACACTGGATTGTACATAGTTCAGCGACTGAGCTGTACGACTGAAGCTCAAAGTAGTGGCAACCATACGAAATGTCACCAGCTGGCGTAACTCCATAGCCTATCCCTTTTATCGATTTTTTTGATACATAGCATCGAAAACAATTCCTTGACTCGATAATAACACACGGCTATACTAAATACAAGAAGATAAAAGTAGTTGTATAGCAATTATAGTTTATTCATAACCATAGGCAAAGTGAAAGGAAAAATCATGGAGATCCTGTTTTTACTGCTCGGAATTATTGTAATGGATATAGCGGCACTGCGCTGGGGAAATGATAGCCGTGATGGCATCGATAGTCCTGAATGGTTAAGAAGCCTGCAGCGGCATTTTTAGTATCGACAGCATTGATACTATACGGCAAGAGCAGGCTGCTTGCAGCCCTTCAAAGGAGTGGGAGAGATCGATAGCAAAGCGGCGATCAGCAGCGACATCACCTCAGGATCCCAGGGAAAAAGATCCAGACCGTGATGTCGCTTTTTTTATGCTCGTGTAATGGCGATAAAATTACTGTTGAGCTTGATGGGCCTGCATCTGCTGCAGAAAAGCCTTGACCGCCCGTATAAACTCGGGGTACTTATCGCGGCGAATGTTATGGCCGGCACCCGCCACCTGAATCAATTGTCCCTCTGGCCAGTAGTGCAGGGCGTCCACGGCTACTTGAGGAGTCACAATGGCATGCAAGGAAGGATCGCCCGTGATCAAAAGCACCGGACAATGGACCATGGCCGCCAGTTCGCGCCAGGAAGGCAGTGATCGCCACTGCTCAAAAATAGCTGGATCAACATCAACCTTTGAATCGACCCACGGCTCGTACTCCTCTTCATCCCATTGAGGACTTTCAGCACGGATATGCGTCAGCATCTCCTCCTTCGTCATTGGCTTTAAGCGCGCCAGCCAGGGAGGTATCCCGGCGCGTGGCCGCTGATTATCAGCCATATGCTCGCTTCGATCTATCAGAGGAGGATCTTCCAACAAAATAGCGCGCACAAGTTTTGGATAGCGAGCCGCCACCACCAGGGCCGTCATGCCGCCCATAGAATGACCAAGCAGATATGGACGATCCAGACGCAATTCCTGAATCAGTCCAGCCACGTCGGCCGCCAGGCTCTCTTGATCCAGTCCCGCCTCTCCTCTTTCCGAATGACCATGGCCACGTGCGTCGGGCATAATAAGCGCGTACTCATCTTCTAACGCATGCGCGATATGCGTCCAGCACAATCCGCTATCGGTCATCCCATGTAAAAGAACAACAGTCGGCTTCTGCTGTGGATCGCCTACCAGGTGATAATGAATGTTAATACCATTAACGTTCATAGTCTCTTCACGCCACTGTGCCATAGAGATTGCCTCCTCATTTGCCTACCAGACGCCTATAAGTACTTTTTAGTATAGCACATCCTCTATTAACCGCTCGCCAGGCTTCACATTTTGCACATTGCATACCTGATATGTGTACATAACAAACATTCTGGCCTATGATTGCGATTGCAATCATAGGCCAGAATGTTCAAATCCTTGATATATTCCTGTTATTAACACAGAATTAATAGACTTATTACACAGTTCTATGGTAGATTTTATTCTACAGAGCCAATTAGCTTTATAGTATGCTTAGTATAAGTATGGCTTCTTCATCATATAAGTGGAGTAGCACAAGATATAGTTGGCAGGAAAGGTATGCTATAGAACTGATTATCACACTTGAGTAGCAAAATAAAGGTGCATTGTGGGTAAAGAACATATCGATGCGAGCCTGGGCCTGGCCTTTAGCCTTGCGCTGTTCGAGAAGTATCGAAAAAATGGTCTGTTGCACGCCGAAGTGCATCATGTACCAGGTATCCGTGGACGTTGTAAGGGATTTTTGCACCTGGTTGAGGGGAAAGTTGTGGCTTGCTATATCGAGGACAAAGAAGGTCGTCGTCACACATCGAGCAGTACCATCCTCATCAAGCTTGATAGTGAGCGCGGCCCATTTGAATGGATGCTATCGCCGCATCCGGCACCGCCTTCCTTAGATCCCAGGACGGCCATACCTGCGCGTCCTATACCAAACTCACCGGTGCCTAAGACCATTGCACCTCTTGACCTTGATGGGTTAGAAGGATGGACATCAAAGCAAAAGTTAATGCTATCTATTGTCTATGGTTTGATCAATGGTGCCGCCAACATCGAAGAAATCAAATCCAAATCGCCTCTGCCGCCATCCGTGACCGAAGAGGCCCTGCGTGTTTTACTAGCGATGAAATTGATAGTCATCTTGGTGTAATGTAGGAGGGAAGCTTATCATGGCAAACTTTTCATCCCCTGAAACCCCGCAGCCTGGAAAGAACTGGTCGCCTACCGAGGTCGTCCAGAAAGACACAACCAACGAAATTTCGCTTGTTCGCTGGTGGTATAGAACCACCGCCATGCCCGAGGTTGGCCCGGACGCAAGCTTCGTCAAGCGTGAAACGATTCGCAGATCGCAGTTACTCAGTACTGTCTTATTCTACTACATCATCGTCGTCACAGTGTTTCTTCCTTGTTGCCTGCTGCTCCCGCGACCAGCCATTGTCTGGGCGGATGCCGGGCTGGTAGTCTCAAGCATTGCCGCGCTCTTCTTGAACCGAAAAGGGTACGTACTGCTCGCGGCCTTAACGGTCGTAGTCATGTTTGAAATGATGCTCACGCTTACCCTGGGACTTATCACCCCGCTGGATGAGCCAGCTATCCAGCTCTATGATCTCTATATCATGGGTGAGCTTCTAGCGGTATCCCTCTTACCTGCGCGTAGCGTGTTCATCTTTGCGATCTGCAACTGCTTGATCATCATAGCCAGCCTGCTGTACCAGCCACACGCCACATTCTTCAATATAGATATGCAAACCCAGTTCATCCCTACGTTTATCAAGTCAGTCGCGCTCCAATTTATCGTTGCCGGTGTCTCATATGTATGGGTCAAGAGCACCACCAAAGCCATTGCGCGCGCCGACCGTGCGGAGATGGTAGCGAAGCTAGAACACGCATTAGGAGATCAAAAGCGGGAGCTGGAAGAAGGGATCGAACAGATTCTACAGGCCCATGTCGCGGTCGCCAATGGTAACTATAACGCACGTGCCCCCCTCACACAGGACAACGCACTCTGGCAGATCGCCCGCGCACTCAACACCCTGCTGGTACGGCTCCAGCGTGCCGTGCTCGCAGAGAAAGAACTGCAACGCGTCGAACAGGCGGTCTCAGCCTCCGTGCGTGCCGTCCAGCACGCAGAACTGCAACACCGATCACCGCGCCTCACCTTTACCCAGACGGCTATTGACCCACTAATCGCGGTTCTACAGGGCAAAACACTGGCCTACACACAATCGCCGCTAGCTCGGAAAGAGACCGCCTACCCCCAGTTTCCCACCGAAGGGGTACATCTTTCGCAACCGGGTCCAACAAAATATCCCTGATCGTCTCGCCTATATTCTGAGCGGCCATACATTGGCCGCTGACATGACAGAATGTATTTCTTAACGCGAGATACATTCTGTCATGTCAACGACTGCTGAACTTTGCGGTCTCGTCTGCGTAAAAAAAGATCGGAGCATAGCACAATAAGAATTGCAACAGTGGGGGCTACAAATTGGATCCATGGATAGCTATCAAAAAAAGATTGCAGACTATCATCGCCCAGGAAAATACGGGACGCGGTCCAGGCCAGAATCAGACACGCCACATCAAGCAGCCAGGGCAAGCGATCCATCAGACTCGCGATCAATGAGCTCCCCAGCAACAAAATCGCGATGCTCAACAGCAAACCAACAACCAGAAAAATAATATTCCCCCCGGCCAGAGCGCCAACCGCCAGTATATTATCCAGGCTCATAGTCGCATCCGCCACCAGGATCGTGATTAGAGAAGCCCAGATACCGTTCGAGCCACGCCGGGTGAGCTTTTCCTGCTCCAACTGCTTCTCATCATCTGTCTTACGAGCATCTTTGCTACGATCGGTGAGTAAGCGGATAGCGATCACGATCAGAATAATGCCGCCAAAGACACCCAGGAAGGGCACCTGCAACAGCATAGTCGCCGCAATAGAAAAAATAATGCGCAAAATGATCGCGCCAGCACCCCCCAATATGATAGCCCAGTAACGCTGATGGCGCGGCAAACCGGCCGCCGCCGCCCCGATAACCAGGGCATTGTCGCCACTCAATACTAGATCCGATAATACAATTCCGCCAATCGCAGTAAACCAATGAAACATCCAGCCACTCCTTAGCAATGTATAGTCGATGCAACTTCCACATAAATTCCCACCCAGACTGATCCGATCCCAAAAAGGCCATAGAGGACCACAGCCCATATATTATGGGACAGATAGTTAAACGTTAGCAATTTCAAAATATCAAATCAAAAAAAGAGTGGCGCACGTCGCGCCACTCGCCTGCTTTAAATTTTACACTAAACCGTTGATGGTGTTCCAGTGTTGAATAACGCATCAAGTGTGTGCTTGCGTACACGATATCCACACCGCTTACCACTATGTGGAAGAGCAACCGCTTCCAACGCCCCAGACTTAATCCAGCGGCGCACAGTTGTATCATCCACCCGCAAGTGACGTGCAACTTCGCGAACCGTCAGCAGATCACCGCCCATCTCAGGTTCATTGACGTTGCGCTCTTCTTTAATATCTGTTTGTTTGTGTCGGGCCATCACTGACCTCCTTTATCACTGAACAAATACGCCTCTACTATAGAACAAAGTGCGTGTTTCAACAAGCACATCTCCGCAAATCGAACTGCGCGCGCTCTCGATGCAGCAACCGAAGGTAACCAGGACCCTGGTCCGATGTCCGAACTGGAAGCAGGTTTGGACACTACCTGCATAGTGATCGCATTCCTAAGGATAGGCAACGCATAAAAACAGATTGATTATTTCTACGCTAGTGCATCTATCCTAAAAACACTAGAAATGCATACACAGTTCAATTTATAGAATCTAGACGTTGAATATAACGTTTTAGGGTAAAGAATTACTACAAGTTATTACCTGGACACGAGAGAAGAGGATATAATAAAGTGGCTTAAGCAGCGTATCTAAATGAACTCCAGTGCATTTCCGAGAAAGTTTATATTTGTAATGGCTGTATTGAAAAAAG
Organism: Dictyobacter aurantiacus; assembly: GCF_003967515.1. Taxonomy (GTDB): domain Bacteria; phylum Chloroflexota; class Ktedonobacteria; order Ktedonobacterales; family Ktedonobacteraceae; genus Dictyobacter; species Dictyobacter aurantiacus. The sequence goes on from NZ_BIFQ01000002.1 coordinate 1,160,881, forward strand.
CTTTTTTTCACTTCTCCAAAAAGCGTACGTACCCATCCATTGGGCTAGCCAATAAGCTCTGGTTATGGATGGGCTGGCTCTAAAGTATGGTATACGAGGAGTTGCTGGCAAACTTCAAAACCACCTGGCGGCAAAACGTGCGCTCATCGCAGCGCAAGGGGGTCACCATTCGCGAAGCGACCAGTGACGCCGACTTTGACACCTATTATCACATCCTCTCACTCACCGGTGAGCGTGAAGACTTCTTCATTCACAGCAAAGACTACCACAAGGAGATGTACACGCGTTACAAGCAAAAAGAACAGGCGGTCATCCTGCTAGCGGAACATGAGGGGGACGTGACTGCTGCCAAGATGCTCATCAAGATGGGAGACTGGTGCTGGGATATGTTTGGCGGCTCAAGCAACCACAAACGCAACCTCAGGGCAACCTACCTGATCCAGTACCACTGTTTTCTGTGGGCAAAGGAGCAGGGCTGCAGCTTTTTTGACTTCCGTGCCATCCCTAACGTCCTTAAACCTGGCGAAGAGATGTGGGGCGTTTACGAGTTCAAAAAAGGCTTCGGCGGCTTCTCACGCATGATCATCAATACCCAGGACTATATCTACAGGCCATTACCATACAGGGTCTGGAACCTGTTGCTGGATATGCGCCGCGCCCGGCGCCGCAAAGAACGCTCACAGATAGAAATAGAGCGTGCGGCGCGCACAGCTATCCGGGCTTCTCGGGTGCAAAAACACATACAGGGCTCAGATGGAGTGAGGCACGCTATCAGGGGATCTTAGCGAGCGGCACGCAAGGTCTTTAAGGCTTCATCGATGTGGCGTTCGGCCGCCAGTTGCGATGAGAACACATGGCGTACAATACCCTCTTTATCGATAATATAGGTGACGCGTCCCGGTATCAAACCAAAGGCGGAGACCGCGCCGTAGCGTTTTCTGACCGCGCCACCTTTATCGCTTAATAATATAAATGGCAATCGATGTCTGGCCGAAAATTTCTGATGCTCCTCTACCGAGTCGGAACTGACGCCAAGCACCTCGGCGCCCACATCTTTAAAGACCTCATAGCTATCGCGGAAGGCACAGGCCTCCGCCGTGCAGCCCGGCGTCTCATCCTTCGGATAGAAGTAGAGCACCACAGACTTCTGACCACGATAATCCTTTAAGCTCACCTGTTTTCCATCCTGGGTTGGTAATGTAAAATCAGGCGCCTCGTCCCCTACCTGCACCTTTGTCTCCGTTGATGATGCCATCTAGCACCTCCTCTTCGTGAATGAACAACAGCATACGGTTCCATTCCATAATATGCTATGCTTTAGACAAATAACAGACCAGTTTAGGGGCAATATTTGATGAGGAAGAGAGAATAACCTTTATGACAAAAACGATTCAAGAAGTTATTGATCTCATCATTGCGGAGATTCCCAATGCGCCATTAGAAGATTCGGTTGATACGTTCAAATGTGGTGATCCAGGGCAGGAAGTTAGCGGCATTGTCACAACGTTTACAGCGACACTGGATGTGTTGCGACGCGCGGTCGAACTGGACGCCAACCTGATCATTACCCATGAACCCACATTTTACGATCACCGCGACAATACCGACTGGCTGGACGATGATCCGGTCTACGCCGCCAAGCGCGCCTTTATCGAGAAACATCAGCTAACCATCTGGCGCTTCCACGATTACTGGCACATGCACGAACCGGACGGCATCCAGGTCGGAGTTGAAAAGGTACTGGGCTGGGAACAATACGAGCATACCGACAACCGCTACATCATCCATATTCCGCCCACCACAGTTGGAGATCTGGTTGACCACCTCAAGCAAAAGTTCGGCACAAGCACGATGCGCGTCATCGGGGATCTGGCGATGCCATGTCAGCGCATCGGCATGCTGCTGGGAGCGATCGGTGGTACCAACCAGATTAAAGCTTTCCACCTGGCCAATCTAGACGTCGCATTATGTGGTGAGACGACTGAATGGCAGACCGGTGAATATATCCGCGACGCCATCGCCGCCGATCAGAAGAAAGCCCTGATTATACTCGGCCACGCCACCAGTGAAGAGGCCGGCATGCACTACCTGGTCGAATGGCTACAGCCAAAGGTTCCCGATATCCAAATTACCTTCATCCCTGTTGGCGACCCCATCGCTGTCGTATAGAGAGTTGCCATGATCGAAATGATGCCGCAGCAGGCGGCATCATTTCGATCATGGCAACTGTGGTTTTAGCTACAGAATAATGGCCATACGTGTTTGGGCTTACTACTGGCAGTAATACAGTAGGGAGAAGCCTGAATATGAATGATCACATAGAAAGTCTGAGCCGGGGGCTGCATGGTTTCCCAGGCTTGTTTATAGATAAGGTGTAACTGCGTGTTACCGAGGCCGCGGGTAAGGAAGGTAAACTCCTCCATACCAGGCGTTCCAGGTGGAGGGGTTTTACCCGCGATCGACGTAGGGTTGATATAATGCTGACTCTGTAAACGCAACAGAGAACTGAGTGGAGGTGCGATACTCCAGGAATAACCTGTACTTACATTAGAGGGTAGCCGCACAACGATAAGTGTATTGGGCGCCACAGTGACCTGGTTACTATTGTTCGCCTGTGTCAGGATAACAGGAACGCTGGCACTGCGGAATGCGCTGGCAAAAATGAAGAGGAAACCGAGGAAGATAGACAGGCACAATTTTTGCCTTCCGGTGAGCCGCTGCGTGTTCCATAGAACGCCGCTGGTGTTTTTCATCATACTGTTAGCACGACCTTTCAAAAATACATTATTTGGGATCCATACTATCAGTATAAAAACAAAAACAACTTTATAATACTTTTACTATTAAAAGAGGTGCAAGACAATACAAAATAACCTATGATTTTGCGCTCACAGGTTGTTAGGAATTGGTGCAATACAGCAGATGGGTGCATCCGCACCCATCTGCTGTATTGCACCAATTCTTATTATTGTTCAAATGAGGGGAAATGGGTGTAGCTGGACAGGGGAATCACTTTCCCGGGCCGGGCCCAGGGCACGGTTTCCAGTTCGCTAAACAACTTTTCTTGCGTAAATGCCTGCTTGATGATGTCGTCGATACCTTCGATGACCGTCTTGATCGAGCCGGACTCTTCGAAGCGGCTCAACAGAGCCGGTTCCAGTTGATGAATGGGGGAAGATTCGTACGCTCCATCGAAAGCGAGAACATGGGCGCCGGCGATATCCAGATCGCAGACAAAGCTTTGTGGATCAGCCACTTTACGATAGAGATGCTGCATCAGACGATCACGAAGCTGCAGACCGGTATCGCAATCCATCTCCTCATGCGTACCATCGGCGCGAGTAATCTCCACATGATCCGTCGTCCAATGGATGCTACCGCGATCGCCACGCACGATAATCTCGGGTCCAGCCAGCTGGACAGAACAATGGGTGACATAAAAATAGAGTGGGACACCGGGCTCTGCAGTAACACGTATGCAAGCGGTATCCGTGCTTTCAATCTCGTGCCCGCGATAGAGCTCGGCCTCGACGCTACGCAAGATGGCGGAACGCGTCAGCTCACTACCCGCCAGAAAACAGAGCATATTCAACTGATGGGAAACAGCATTGCTAAATGGCGAATCCAGCACCCAGGCATCGTGTATCTGCAGACGACCAGCCCAGCTGTTGCGCGTATAATACTCATCCAGGCGCGGCCACAGGGCATAGCACTTAATGCTCTGCAGCTTCCCAATCTGCTGTTCCAGGATCGCCCGCTTCATCCAGAACGTCTCATGCGCATACATCGTCTGAAAACCGACCGCCACAAAGCGTCCTACCTCTTCCGAGCAGGCGCGCATAGCCAGCACATCCTGAATGGTAGCCGCCGCTGGCTTCTCCACAAAAACATTCGCCCCCGCGCGCAGCGCCGCCAGCGTCATCGGTGCATGCAAAAGGATACCAGTAGGAATAAAACAAACGTCACACTGGCCCCGAAACTGTTCCAGCATCTGCGTAAAATCGGTAAATATCCGGCAGCCGATGGCGCGCAAACGCTGGCACTTCTCGGCCTCCTCTTCCTGATTGATAACGGTCGCGCCCAGCAGGCGAACCTCATCGCGCTCCACCGCACGCATCAGATCCTGATAATGAACATTTCCAAAGCCCGATACCCCGATAAGGCAAGCTGTGATCATACAAAGATCTCCTCACAAAAAAGAAAACGTCTTCTTTACTATAGCATAAAGGATTTGGGAAGATATAACAATGGTGGTCAATGCACTTGCATTGACCACCATTGTTATATCTATAGAGAATGGGGAAGGGAGAAGTAGAAGCTGCTGCCCTTGCCCGGTTCGCTTTCCAGCCAGAAACGACCGCCATGCCGGGCAATGATTGCATGGGCGATATACAGGCCCAGACCTAATCCTTCCACGCGCTCGTTTTCATCGTGGCCGCGGTAGAAACGCTCAAAGAGGTGCTTCTGATCTTCTTTAGAGATGCCCCGTCCCTTATCATGGATCGCCACCACAGCCTCATTCGGCATATTCTGCACCTCAATCCTCACTTCAGACTGTTGAGGGCTATATTTTAATGCATTGGTGATGAGGTTATGCAGGACCTGCTCGATATAGCCTTTATCAATCATAACATTGATCACATCTTCTTGTGATTGTACAAGAATGCGATCTTGCTGCTCTGTACTGGCATATTGCTCACAAATCTGCCGTATCATCTCCACCAGGTTGACCTCTTCCTTCCCATGCAATTCAAAGACTTCACCGCGGATACGGGCCACGTCAAGCATTTCAGAGATCAGCTTGTTCATTCTTCCTACCTGGTAAGTAATCTTTTCAAGTAAGGCCACTTCTGAATCAAATGACTGCTCTGCATGCCCGGTTCCATCCGTCGAGCGTTTGTTGAGCATTCGCTGTACCCGTTGCACATTGGCCAGGATCAAGGATAGCGGGTTCCGCAGTTCATGGGTAACCAGTGAGATAAACTCATCCTTCAACTGATCAACCTTCTCAAGTTCTTCGCGGGCCAGCACCTGGTCGGTCATCTCAATGGCAACGACGAGCATATAGCGCACGCGCTCAGCATTCATGGTATCCATAACTGGAAGAAGCGTGTAGTCCCAGACAACCCGGTGATCATCATATTCAACGACGGATAGATCAGCGATGTGCACGGATTGGCCATCTATCAAAGCCTGTTCCCAGATAGCCTGACGCCTCTCTGCGGGTAATGCCAGGCGCAGATCTTCCCAGCAGCGACCTATCAACGTATCCTGTGGCAAACCGGTCACGCGAGCAACGCTCTCAAGGTAGCGTGAACTGGCAAGCAAGAGATGCTGGCTCTGTGCATCGAAGAGGGCCAGGGCACCAGCAGGAAAATTGCGAAAGATAAGCTCGAATTGCTCGCGCTCATGCTCAACCTCTAGCAGGCGCTTCTCGGTCTCATCAACGGCGTAGATGATGACACCATCAACCTTACCATTGGTATCATGTGAAGGGATCAACGTATACGCGAAATAAGCCTCAACAGGTTTACCAACATCACCCTGCGGCAACGGAGTCACCACATGATCCAATGTGCGCGGCTCATCAAGCCGGTAGGCATCGCGAGCCAGGTGCAGTATCTCTATACCTTTGTCCCAGAAGATGTCAAGCACCTCATCAAGGGCGCGTCCATAGACAGAGCGTGTAGAAAGTAAGCGTGCGTAGCGCGGGCTATACGCATCGACAATCAGGGTGGGGCCACGCAAAACCAGGATATAGAAAGGAGCCAGTTCAATCATTTTCGCCAGGCGACCACGCTCGCTCTCCATGGTAGCGGTCATCTCCTGCAGTTCACTGCTACGCGCACGCAACTCGTCGTTGGTCGTCTCCAGCTCCTCATTGGTCGCCTGCAGCTCCTCATTATTGGTCTCTAGCTCTTCATTGGTCGCCTGCAGCTCTTCGTTGGTCGTCTCGAACTCCTCAATGCTAGCCTGCAGCTCCTCGTGTGTCAGCATCAGTTCTTCATTAGTGACCTGTAATTCCTCGTTCGCATCCACCAGTTCTTTATTGACATCGCTGAGACGCTTATTGGCCGTGCTCAGTTCATTCATCAGTTGGGTCTGTTCCGCCTGCACCGTCTCTAGCTGACGCCGGAACTGTACCTGCTGGGTTACATCGGCGATACTGATCACGGCCAGGGTAGAGGAGTCTGACTCCATCTGCATCAAAGAGATTGAAAGGCTCACATAGCGCCCATTACCGCCGGAGGCCATATCCAGCTCAACTTCCAGAGGGCTAACCGAATTACGTTCCCGAAAGACACTATCGATAGCGGCCCGTGTATCGTGATAGGGGATGCCGCGTACGGCGTGGAGGAAGTCCTGTTCGGTGCCAATCTCACGTAACCCCAGCAGGCGCCGGGCTGATCCATTAGCGGTCAAAATGCGATACGAGCGATCGATGACCACAATGCCAATGGGTAAGAAGCGCAGCAGCAATTCGTTGAAACGGCGTAACTGACCTATATCCAATGCCAGATTTGCTGAATCCTGCTCGTTGTTTGATTTTCCTGACATCATATTTTGCTGCTTCATGGCTTGTCTTTCCATGTAAGGATTTATTCGCTCGGAAAGAAGCTGATGGCGCATTGAGGGTAACCCATTGCCAATACAGCGATATACCTTCCACTGTTTATTGATAAGTTCATAAAACGATTGCACGGGACGCACAGTCTCGGCCTTCCCTAAAAAGAGATAACCATCGGGCGAGAGAGAGAAGGCAAATTGATTGAGCACATACTCCTGCAGTTCAGGGGTAAAATAGATCAATACATTGCGGCACAAGACCAGGTCGATACGCGGGAAAGGAGCGCTCCGGCTGAGATCTTGCTGACCAAAGATAACCATCTGGCGCAGCGCTTTCGAGATGCGATAGCCGTTATCGATCGGCTCAAAAAAACGCTCGCGATACTCCTTTGGTATCCCTTTGAGCAGGCTTTCCGCATAGATGCCACGGCGAGCGAAGTTAATCGCGGCCTCATCCAGGTCGGTCGCGAAAATCTTCACGCTCCACTCCAGCAATTCCGCCCCCAGCATATCGGTCAGCAACATAGCCAGTGAATAAGGCTCTTCACCGGTCGCGCACCCGGCGGCCCAGAAGCGCAGGACACGATTGCGCGTACGCGCGCGCGTGATTAGTTTGGGGAGAATTTCATTTCTCAGGTAGGAGAAAGCCTCTGCATCGCGAAAGAATTGCGTCACATTAATCAGGAAGGCCTTGACCAGCTCGCCCACCTCTTCAGGGGTTGCCTTGAGATACTGGGCATATTCACGCATGCTCCGACTATGCGTGACAGCCATGCGCCTGGCCACACGGCGCAGAATGGTTGATGTTTTATATGGTCGAAAATCAATGCTTGCTTGCCTGCTTACCAGTTCAAGGATATCGCGTAAAACATCTTCCACCTTCTCTTCACTTTGTTGGATATGCTCATCGTGCAACAGTTCCTGGAGAAAAGGGCCAATCCGCTCGATGGGAAGCGCGAAATCAATCACAGTAGGAGGCAATGAAGCGGGCATAGAAGGATAACGGGCTGTTTGCGGATCTTGCACAATCACCACGCCACCCTTATCTTTCACATCGACAGCGCCAACTGATCCATCCGTGCCTGAACCTGTCAAAATCACAGCGATCAAATTTTCACCGTAAGCCTCGGCCGCGGTAGAAAATAAGGTATCCACCGATGGGCGTGGACGCCTTGAATGACTTTCCTTTACCTCGACATAATGATCGTGGATAGAGGCCAGGTGATTAGACGGTATAACGTAAATTCTGCCTGCCTGCAGCTTACTTCGCGACATCACCACCTCCACAGGAAGTTGGGTTCGGTGCTGCAGGATTGTATCAAGTGAACTTACGCGATCCGGATCAAGATGCTGTGCAAGTACGATAGGAGCAGGAAAATCAACAGTCAAGGTGCTCACAAAGATAGATAGCGCTTCCACCCCCCCGGCAGATGAGCCCACGGTAATCAAACTTTTAGAGACAGGCTCGCCCTGCGTTCCAGCTTCAGTCATGAAAGATTTCTTCCCATTAAAACGACAACGTAAACCAGAATTGACAATGTGCGATGCCTATTTACTATAGGCCGATCAAACAGGATTGTCAACTCTTTCATGACAAGAAACACGCTGTAGAGTATAAGGAACGTAGTGCCTTTATTTTATGGAAGGGGGTACTTGAAGTTTTTGATCAAATCCAGGTTCGGATACTTTGAGCCCCCCTTCCACCAACAATTGGCGTAACGTCTGCGCATGCCTCTGCGCTTCCACGAACCGTGTCTCCAGACTCTGTTCCAGCCACGATCTGCCGTGCTGATGCGCATTATCCCGCATCCGCTGCAGCAATTCCGCCTTTTCTTCCATGGTCTTTAACGCCATCCAGAGCGCTTTATCCAGTTCTTCAGACTGCTCAACGAGCATGCTTTCCGCCGAAAAGGCATGACCTACGCGACAGCGAAAGCGTTGCAAGGTGCCATTCCTCATTTCCCAAAGAACGCCACCACATTCAGGGCAGGAAAAGACAGACGGATCGCCTTTGAGCTCTTCCTGCTGAAGGTCATTCTTCTCCATGTTGGTTACCTTATCTTCTGCCTGGCACTCATCCTGGGATGGGTCCGTAGCCCGCAGGTCTTCGCCATTACGATGCTCATTCGCCAGGCGCGTCACAAGTGAAGCGATCTCATTTAATGGAAGTATATAATCCACATCGACATGCGTCAGAGCACTGCGAGGCATACTTGGATAGAGGGCTTCTTGCGGATCCTGCACAATCGCGAGTCCATGTTTTTGCTTGATCGTAAAGAGACCGGACGTTCCATCATCCAACCCGCCTGTAAGAATAACTCCGGCAGCACGCCTCCCATAGGCATGGGCGGCGGAACGAAACAGCGGGTCAATCGCGGGCCGATTACGGTTTTCTCTAGGACCCCGTATCAACTTGATGCATCCGCGCTCAAGTAATAGATGATAATCCGGGGGACCAACATAAATTTTCCCATACTCAATGGGTTCACCATCGGACGGGTGTACCGCGGGTAAAACACCAGCGCGGCTCAAAATCTCTGGCAGCCGGCTGCGGCCCTCAGGCGATACATGCAACACAACAAACAAAGCTGCCGGAAGATTCCGCGGTAAACCGCTTACCAGGGTCATTAACGCCTCAACACCTCCGGCTGATGCCCCTACCACCACAATATCCTGACCAGCCATATCTCTCTCTACCTTACTTTCAAAATTTCTTTCCCGTGCTAAAATTATTCACAAGCTGTAGGAAGTACACGTTTCAGACAAAAAAAAAGTTTTCCCCATATGTACTAGAGGTGCGGAGCTTGCCTCCGATTTTTAGAGCGTGTCTGACTCTCGTCTCCCTTGGGGCACGTGCGCGCCCCCGCACGCGCGGCCGCTGCGCAGCCGCGCTATTTTTTTGTGTTGTTGCAGCGGATGCGCGGAAGCGCATCCGCTGCAACAACACAAAACTGATACATGAGCACCCCAGATGCGAAAGTTCCTATGGTGCTTACATATCCATGGTGTATTGGCGCAACAGGGGCGCATCCGCTGCAACAACACAAAACTGATACGTGAGCACCCCAGATGCGAAAATTCCTATGGTGCTTACATGTCTATGGTGTATTGGCGCAACAGGGGCGCGGATGCGCCCCTGTTGCGCCAATACACAAAAAACCAGTGCGGCTGCGTAGCGGACGCACGTACGCTCCCCCGCACGTGCCACCAACATGACGAAAGTCAAATACATTCTTATAAACGGTTGGCGAGGGCGGTATAGCGCTCACGATCGGTGACGCGATGGATGGCGGTCGCGATCGCTTTAGTGGGACCAACCAGAATGGCCAGCTTTTTGGCGCGTGTCAATCCGGTGTAGATGAGGTTGCGGCTTAAGAGCATATAGTGCTGCATAAAAATGGGAATAATCACAATGGGGTATTCGCTCCCCTGGGATTTGTGGATGGTAATAGCCCAGGCCAGAGACAGCTCTGAGAGGTCGGCGTAATCATAGCTGACTTCGCGCTCGGCGAAGCGCACCCTGACCTCCTGATCCTCCAGATTCAGTGTCGTAATCGTGCCCAGGTCACCATTAAAGACCTCGCGCTGATAATCGTTGACCTGCTGAATGACGCGATCCCCGACACGCAGGGTGTGACCGCCACGCGTCAGTTCAACACCGCCCGGCTTTAAGGGATTTAGGATCTGCTGGAGCCGGGTGTTCATATTGCGTGTGCCCGCTTCACCGCGCGTGGCGGGACAGAGCACCTGCACCTGCCGTACCGCATCGATGCCATGCGCGGGCAGATAGTGGCTGACCAGGTGGCTGATCCCTTCGGCCCCCAGTTCGGGCTCCGGTGCCTCCAGCCAGAGGCAATCGGAACTGGCGAACTTCGTCGTGGGCGTGAGATGGGGAAACTGCCCGGCATTAATGCGGTGGGCGTTGGTGACGATGTGGCTCTCAGCCGCCTGGCGGAAGATAGAGGTCAGGCGCACCACCGGCAGACGTCCAGAAGTAATCAGGTCACGCAGCACCATGCCGGGTCCGACGCTTGGCAGCTGGTCGATGTCGCCCACAAAGAGGACCTGCGCGCGCGTTGAGATGGCTTTGACCAGTGAATGGGCCAGGAACAGGTCGAGCATCGACGTCTCATCCACCACCAGCGCATCCGCCTCTAAAGGATTATGCTCATTGTAGCGAAACTGCATGGTCTTGGGATCAAAAGCCAGCAGGCGATGAACGGTTTTGGCCTCGCGGCCCGTCATCTCAGCCAGCCGCTGGGCCGCGCGTCCGGTGGGAGCGGCCAGCACGATAGACTTGCCCATAGCCTTCCATAACGCCACGATGGTACGGGTGGTAAAGGTCTTACCACAGCCGGGCCCGCCGGTCAGGATCAGCATGCGTGAAGAGGCCGCCAGCTCAACGGCCCGGCGCTGCTCCTCGGAGAGCTGGATCCCCTTCTTCTGCGTGTACCCATCGATCCAGCGCCGCACGCGTTGCTCATCGACCTCTATTGGCTCCTGGACAAAACCCGCCAGCCGTTTGGCCAGCGCCACCTCGGTATGGTAAAAAGCCGGCGCGTAACAGATGGTCTGCTCGGCCAGTTCATCGTAGCCGGGCTGACTGATCAGCTGGCCGCTCTCGGTCATCTCAGCGATCAACGAGGTAACCTTATCAGCATCAACGGGACAATCCGGCAGCGCCAGCCGCTCAACCACCTGCTCAACCAGGGTGGTCTGTGGCAAGAAGCAGTGACCATCGTCGGAGGCCTGCTGAAGGATGTGCAGAATACCCGCCTGGTAACGAAAAGAGGAATCGGGCGCGATCCCCAGGGACCGCGCGATGGTATCAGCGGTAATAAAACCGATGCCATAAATATCGGTCGCCAGCTGGTAGGGATTCTGCGATACCTTATCGATGGCGCTATCGCCATAGTGCTTGAAGATCTTTACCGCGTAGGTGGTGGAGACCTTATGGCCCTGCAAAAAGATCATCACTTCCTTGATGGCTTTTTGTGCCTGCCAGGCCTGGGCGATCATGGTGATACGCTTCTGCGCGATACCCGGAACTTCGGAGAGGCGCTCGCTATGCTGCTCGATAACATCCAGCGTATCCATGCCGAAATGGGCAACAATACGCTTCGCCGTTACCGGTCCGATCCCCTTGATCAGCCCGCTGCCCAGATATTTCTCCAGCCCCGTTAGAGTCGCTGGCTTTGTCTCCTGCGCGTGCACCACCTGGAACTGCTGTCCATACTTCAAGTGTTCGCGCCAGTAGCCGGTCAGGCGCAGAGTTTGACCGGCATGGATCTCTGGAAAGCTGCCCACAATCGTTACCAGGTCTCGGGCCGATGGCAATTTCATGCGCGCAACGGTATAGCCTGAATCTTCGGCATGGTATGTTACACGCTCAACGATGCCCTGGATATGTTCTGTACTGTTCGTTTGAACAACGCGTTTGCCAACATCTTCTTGCGGTACCGACACAATATTACTCGCCTTCTTCGTTCCTACCTATCCCACTGCAACGAGTATACCAGTCCACAACCGGATTGCCAATAGAGTCTGCTCCGCGTCACGAATGATCACTTAGAGAACGCCGCGGGTGGTTTCGCTGACGATGAAATCGACCAGCGCGAGCATATCGCCTGTACGCTGGTAGACGGCGCGCTGCCGGCTGGCCCCATTGCCCTGCTGTACGGTCTGCTGCACCAGGGCCGAAACCTCCTCCCAGTCACCTTCCGCCTCTAGAGCCGGGCGTACCAGTGTCATTAAGCGCTCGACCAGTTCAGGCGCGGAGACGACCTCACGGGTATGGACATCAACCAGTTCGCCATCCAGACCGTAGCGGGCGGCGCGCCAGTGGGCGGCACGCAGAAGCTCCTGATGGATATGGGTAAAAGGCATATCCTGCTGTGCCTGCTCATCACAGGTGCGCACCAGGGCGCGCGCCAGACCGGCCATCATCACAGCTTCATCAACCGTCAGACAAACATCGGCCACGCGAAACTCAATCGTTGGATAGCGCTCCGAGAGGCGCAGATCCCAGTAGATCTTGGTCGCGTCTTCGATTCCTTTAACGGCCACCAGCGATTGCACCAGTTCACGGTACTCTTCCAACGAGGCAAAGACTGGCGGCGGACCCGACAGTGGCCAGCGCATCCAGACCTCGGTGCGAAAGCTGGCGTAGCCGCTATCTTCGCCCAGCCAGAAAGGTGAATTGGCGGTCAAAGCCAGCAAAGGAGTCAGCCAGCCGCGCAGCCGACTAAAGATGGCATGCGCCCGCTCGGGATCGGGGAATCCTACATGCACATGGCAACCTTGAATACCCTGTTCACGAGCCAGCTGTCGAAATTCGCGCAAGAGCGATTGATAGCGTTCCTTAGGATGCACCTGCTGACCGCTCCAGTGAGAAAAAGGATGGGTGGCCGTGGCAGCCAGCTTTTTATCGATAGCCGCCGTGGCCTCGATCAGGGAACGCCGCTGCTGAATCAAAGACTGGCGAATTTCAGCCAGGCTATGGCAGACGGGAGAGACGCTCTCAACCTGCGAGAGCTGTAGCTCCGGCTGAATCTGCTCGCCCAACACGCGCTGCGCCCGGGGCAAGACGCGTGCCGCCGCCGAATCCAGCTCACGCGTTTCAGGATCAACGATCAAGTATTCCTCTTCAATGCCCAGCGTAAAACCCGTGGTATCCGTTGGCATGGTAGCTGACTCCTCTATTCTGTACAAAGGCATCGCTTGTTCTGAGAGCGTGTCTTACTCCCGTCATTGTAGAGCGCACATGGGCGCCCCCGCACTCGCGTCCGCTGCGCGGCCGCGCTGGTTTTGTATAGTGGTGCAGCAGTGGCGCAGGCACGCCACTGCTGCACCACTATACTATGGGTGGTTGGGCACCACTGGTGCTTACATGTCCGTGATATGTTAATGCAACAAAAGCGCATTCGCACCCTTATCACACTACCATACTATGGGTAATTGAGCACCACTGGTGCTTACATGTCCGTAGTGTGTTGGTGTATACGGTGCGCAGATGCGCACCGCATACACCAACACATCCAACCAGTGCGGCCGCGCAGCGGACGCGCGTGCGAGGACACTCACCTGCCCCTATGATGACGGAAATCAAGCGCCCTTTGACAAATGCTGAACAGCGATGACATTTCTTGAAATACAAAAAATTTACGGCCCAACATGATGTAAAGCCGGTTTGCTTAATATACGGGCGAAACAGGTAAATAGATGAGCGATTTTATCGATAAATGGTACTCTAGATGTATCCATGGATAGTAGATAGCTGTGAGTATTGAAAACATATACATAACACATTATGTTGTGGCTATTATAGAGAAGATGGATGATTATGGCACAGGCTACCTACAGGCATCGCCACGCGGCTGGAGGCGCTACAGAGATATTACCTGGAGGTGATGGATAGCTATATAGCGCCAGACAGATCCGGCCACCTTCACCACACTGAGTTTTGTCTTACATGCTTCCCGCCGTATCATCACCAACCTGCAAACTATGGATCAGCTCCTTACTAGCCGCTACGAAGCGCGAAAAGGGATCTCAGCAGCAGCAAGTCCGACAATGGCATGATAGCGCATAATCATTGAGATAAACAATGATGCATAATGGAACATACATATAGAGTAAATAAGGATTTAAATCTATATCCGTTGACAAATAGGTAGTTTATTGTTACTATTCACACCGGACCAATTTTCTGGCATCTCCGTTTTAAAGGTGCTATATCGCCTGCTTATAAATACAACCATATATAAATATACCCCAATATCCCCGCTACTCTACAAACTACATATTTTAGCCAGAATTTAAAGAGGAGAGAGAATTTCATGTTGTCATGGTGGTATCGGCTGGTAGAGCCAAAGGATAGCATTACTCTTGCTCAAAATGATCCTTTACATCGTACAAGAGTAGCAAGCATCTTGCTCCTTATGTCCCTCCTGACGTGTATAGCATTCATACCCGCAGGTTTATCAAGTCAAAATTATCATGTGTTACCACCCGTACTGGGTTTACTAGCGGTGACCTTCGTGGCCATATTTCTCAATCGGCAGGGAAAAGTGCAGGTGCTAGGAGCCTTAATCGCGATCGCGGTCAACGCCACGTTAATCGCGGTTTTGCTCACCTATCCAAAATTCGAACTCCCTCAGAATGCCATGCCTATCTATGACCTCTTTGTGCTCTCGGTGATTATCGCGGTCTCTTTCCTCCCTGGACCAGGCGTCGTCCTTACCACCTTATTCAATTGTTTATTTATAACCATTGATATGATTTTCCAGCCGCACACCGCCGATCTGCAGAATACCCTCACCACCACCAACTACACCATCCTCCTCCGACCACTGGCCATTCAAATTATCGTAGCCCTCGTCACCTATATCTGGGTGCGTAATGCCAATCGAGCGATTGAAAAAGCTAACCAGGCCGAGCTGATCGCTCAGTTGGAGCGTGACATGGCTCAGCAGAAGAGGGACCTGGACATAGGCATCCAGCAACTCTTACAAACGCTGGTTGAAGCGGCCAACGGCAATCTGAATGTACGAGCCCCTTATACGCAGGAAAATGTTCTCTGGCAGGTCGGAAGCGCGGTCAACATGCTTGTATCTCGTCTGCAGCGCACCACCTTGAACGAACAAGAGCTCACCAGGATCAAAGATGAGCTTCGACGGGTAATCCAGAGCGTGCGTGAAAGCAAGCGCAATCACAACAATTTTTATCTCATGCCAGGGGGCACCGATATGGATCCCCTGATCAGCGAATTGCTCGGCTGCAATCTTTCACAACCGACATATCCGCCATCCCCATCGCCTTTGAATCGCCGCGAGCTCAAAAACTAATATGCTACAATGAAGGCCTGATGGCTGAGATGTAAAAGGGGGGAAGGCATGCCTCATCCATACGAAGATCAAGCGCTCGTTGAGACTGTGATCCGCCATAGCTTGAAGATCAATCCATTGCAGGTGGAAAGGATGACGGAAGGGACGTCGACCTGCGTCTATCGCATAACTACCGAGTCAGAGACACTCTACCTGCGGATTTTGCCAGAAGAGGATGCAAGCTTCGGCCCTGAGGCCGCGCTTCATGAAGAGTTGCGAACCAGGGGCGTCAAGGTACCGGCCATCCATGTTGAACCATATAATGAGGCGCTACAGCGCTCCATCATGGTAACTGGTGAGATCAAAGGGCAACCGCTCAGCCAATCCGTAGGGCTCGGTAGGGGAAAGTTAGAAGAGATAATGCGTGAGGCGGGCCGCGACCTGGCCATGATCAACAGCGTGCCGGTTGCTGGCTTTGGCTGGATACAGCGCGATGCGCAGGTGGACCGCAATCTGCGGGCTCCATGGCCTGATCAGCGCACCTTCGCCCTCGAATACTGGGATATGGACCTGGCCTTTCTAACTAAACACGGCACGCTCTCTCAAGCAGAGACGACCATGCTCGCGCAACTACTGAAGCGCTACGACACCTATCTTGACGCCGAACAGGGTTACATCGCCCATGGAGACTTTGATAGCACGCATATCTATCAGCTGGACGGTCATTATAGCGGCATCATTGACTTTGGTGAGATCCGAGGAGTGAATCAGTGGTATGATCTCGCCCACTTCCATCTGCGTGAAGGAGAGCACCTACCCTTTGACTTGCAGACGCCCCTCGTCCAGGGTTACGATAGCGTCAAGACGCTGCCAGCAGATTATCAACAGCGTATCTGCTTTAACAGCATCCTGATCAATATCAGGATACTATCGCACATTCTGCAGACAAGGCCACCCAGTTGGTACACCCAACATCAACTGGAAGCCCTGCGCCAGGACCTCCAGTTGATGCTCTCATAGATTAAGAAGGCAGCGGCGATCTAGCTGTGCTTCTCAAGGGCGGCGCTGGCCCATCCTCTTTCCAGGATTACTTTACGAACCATTCAATGGTGTGACACAATTATGCCAGACCAAGTTGTTGGGCCAGAACGACTGCTTGCACGCGATCCCGTGCACCGAGCTTGGAAAAGATGTGGTTGATGTGCGTCTTGACCGTCGCCTCGCTCACATAGAGTTCCGCCGCGATCTCGCTATTGGAACGTCCCTGCACGATCAGACGCAGGACGTCGCGCTCACGTTCGGTTAGCCCCGTCTTTTCAACGACCGATCGGGGTGGAGGAGATGATGGTTGCGGCGTAGCTGCCGAGGGGAGCCCCGCCAGCAATTGGGCCGCGCTGACCGTTTGAAGGAGGATCTGCCCACGGGCAACGGTACGGATTGCGGCGTAGAGCTCCTCGGCACTACAATCCTTGAGGATGTAGCCTGACGCACCCGCACGCATACCCTTGATGACCTGTTCCGGCGTATCGTAGGTCGTCAACAGGATGATACGTACAGATGGATGCGCGTGATGGATGATCTCTGTGGCCGCAATCCCGTCGCGTCGGGGCATACGAATATCCATCAGCATGACGTCTGGTTGCTCAGTTGTGGCGAGTGCGGTGGCCGTGATACCATCGTCTGCCTCGCCGACGACGAGCATATCTGGCGCGGCTTCCAGGATAATGCGTAATCCTTCACGGAGCAGGCGCTGATCATCAGCGAGTGCGATACGAATCTTGCCCCCGTTCATTGTTTGCCTTTCTGAAGCTGTTTTGCCTTCTCAAATGGTAGGGAGAGCGTTACGGCAAATCCCCCTGCTTTGCGAGGACCGGCTTGAAGCGTTCCACCCAGGGCCGTCGCCCGTTCACGCATCCCTTGCAACCCATGGTGCCCATGCAGCGTCCCGGTCTGAGGTGGGGATATCGTATCTTGCCCCTTCCCATCGTCATGCACCTGTAGGATCACCTGAATATCTTGCCATTGTAATTCCGCCTGGATGTGCTGCGCCGCCCCATGACGATGAGCATTGGTAAGTGTTTCTTGCAAGACATACTGGAGCGTTTCACATTGTTGATCGTTGAGGGGGTGTGCCGTTCCTTTTTCCTCGAATACCCCCTGTATCCCGGTCCTTTCGCTGAAACGATCAAGGGCCGCCTGCAATCGCGTTACCACATTCCCATAGGACGTTGCCGCGCTGGCTGTTTCACGCCATAAGGTAACGACTCTACGGCTCTCGGCAAGGCTCTCGCGCAGCAGTGCCGCCATATCATCAAGCTTCGCAGCCACGCGTTCGGGTTGTTGTACCAGTTGCCGTGTCGCCTGTACTTGAATCGAGAGGACCGTCAGCGAATGGGCCAGCACATCATGGATATCACGTGCAATACGTACACGTTCTCGCGTCGCAGCCAGCTCCTCGACACGCTCCATCTGCTCCCGCAATTGCTTCTGCATCTCTTGCAACCGGATAAATTGCAGATGTTGAATACGGCGTGACCAGCCAATCCAGCAAATGAATGCAGCCATTATCAGCATCGTCATGAATGGCGAGTTGCTACGTATATGCTGCATCAAAAAGATGTTGTTGAACCCATGAGTTTCCGCAAGCCCGACAATACATAGAGCCGCGATTGACCATGACCAGCGAAGTGGGAAGCGGTAGATCGCAAAGCCGCAGAGCGCCAGCAGCCCGAAATCTCCCCAGTGGCCAGGAAATGTAATATTGAGCAGTATGCTCAGTGCAAAGACGAGAGCATAGTATGCCAGGGATACCGGAAAACGCCTTTCTACCCTGGCAAGGACAAGCAGGACCACGCTTATCAGGAAGAGTAATTCGCTTATGATAATCGTCGTGAGTGGAACGGACAGTAGTGTGAGGACGATCAAAACTCCCCAGATGAGCGATACACCATCTACGGCAAGAAGCATTCCCAGCGTGAACGTTTTTGGTGCGCTGCCAGGTATTACAATCCTTGCAAAGAGCCCTCGTGCTCCTAGCTGCTCTTTATCTGCCGGGAGCATGTCAAATATTTGAAGATTCCAGGGTGTTGTCATATGTGTCGTTTTCGACCTCGCTGGGAACGTATGGAGAAACTATCCATCGTATTATATCTCATGGCTGAGATTTAGAGTCACCTCCCTGTTTATTCTTCTCCACCGAGGGGTGGAGAACGAAATCATCCTCAAATCAATGCGTAGGTTGACGTGCATCTCACGTGAACAAGGTACGCTATCTCCTGTAAATGAGCTTATTCGTCCCGGAAATAATCCCCGGGTTCATTATGAGAAGGATTACAGGAGAACGTATCAGATGGAAGCTGTACTAGAAAAATGGGGCCATTTTGTGGCCCGCCGGCCGTTATTGATTATCGCGGTATGGATCATCCTCGTTGTCGTTGCTTTGAAATTCGGTCCATCGCTCGGGGCCGTGGCTGCTACGCAGCATAACACGTCATCTTTGCCTGCCTCGGCCCCGAGCGTTCAAGCGGACCACATCTATACGACCCGCTTTGCTGCGGGACAGGCCACGCTGCATAAAGAGACTGATGTGCTCGTGCTCTCTGATCCCCAGGGTATCTCGCCGCAAGATACCACGCTGGCCCGGCAGATCGAGGATTGGTTGATGGCTCCAGGCACGCGGCCGGCCCAGCTTTTGTCAGTGACGGGTCCAGGTCCCGACGCCTCGGCTGCTGCCTTCGAAAGTAGCGACCACCAGGCGCTCCGCATGATCCTCACCTGGGATACGACGAAGGGGTCCGTGCCCGACACTTCTCTCAAGGCGATCCATACCTACCTGTCGCAGCAACGCCTGTCATCAGGGAGTACGCTGGGACTGACAGGTAGTGCGCCCATCAATTATGACCTCAACGCTGGCGTCTTTAGCGGTAGTGGTGGTATTGGTACACTGCTTGGTCTCCTCATTATTCTGGTCGTGCTCGGCTTTGTCTACCGTTCATTGCTGGCTGTGCTGGTGCCGCTGGTCGCCGTTGCTCTGGCCTTCGGGGTTTCTCTGCCGGTGATTGCCTGGTTGGGACAAACCTTTGGCCTGGCCGTGGCGTCCTTCAGTCTGCAATACGTTGCCTTTGTCCTCCTGGGCGCTGGTACGAACTATGGTGTGTTTATGCTCTCACGCTACAAAGAAGAGATACGGCGTAGTGAAAAGAACGACCGCGCCGCAAGACGAGAGGCGCTGGCGCGTACCGTCGGCCACGTTGGCGAATCCATCATGTCCAGTGCCTCAACAGTGGTCGTGGCGACCGCCATCATGGGACTGGCACAGTCCTACGAATTGCGTGTCACCGGTCCCGCAGTAGCGGTCGGCGTCGTCTGCCTCTTGCTAGCGGGACTCAGCCTGCTACCGGCGCTGATGGCCCTGTGCGGCAAAGCGCTCTTCTGGCCTGCGCAGCCGCGTCCGGGAACACTGAACGATACAACTGCCACAGAAAAAGGCCTCTGGGCCCGCGCGGGACACCTGGTAACGGCCCATCCACGCCTTGTTGCGCTGCTGACGCTGGTCGTGCTCTTACCACTGGCCATCTCGACCATCGCGATTCAACCATCATTTGATGATTTGAAGTCATTACCCGCCACAGCTCCCTCGGTTCAGGCATTCAACGCATACCAGGCGCACTTCAACGATGCATCCCAGGTGCAGGTCATCATCAATGATCCGGGACGCGATCTCCGTCAGACAGCGTATAGCGGCGCGATTGAGCAGGTGGTTACCGCCCTCGCGCGAGTAACACACGTGGCCGATGTTCAGTCCCCATCAGCGAGTGGTCAACAGGGGACGCAATCATCTTTCGCCACCGATGGTAGTGCCGCCGTCATCAACCTCTCGCTCACCGTCGATCCCTCTTCACAGGAGGCGCGTCAGGCAGTTGATGCAATCTCTACAACCGCTATGCAGGCGCAGCATGGCACATCCTTGGGCGTAGCACAGGTGCTTGTAGCAGGCCAAAGCGCAACGGTACGGGATAAAGCGGTTCAGTTGGGGAGTGATTTCACGCTCGTCGTCATCCTGGTATGTATTGCCACCTATCTCATCCTGGCATTGCTCGTGCGCAGTCTCACAGCCCCGCTCTACCTGGTCGCCACCATAGCGCTATCGGCCCTGACCGCAGTGGGCGCGACGCATCTCGTCTATCACGATATTATGGGCCGACCGCTCTTCTCGATTGTACCCATCTTCGCCTTCGTCTTCCTGGTCTCGCTGGGCGAGGACTTCAACATCCTGACCATCGCACGTATCCGCGAGGAGATACAGAAGTCAGGACCGCGTCAGGGCATTGCCACCGCGATTGCTCTCACCGGTGGAGTCGTCTCATCCTGTGGACTGGTCATGGCCGCTAGCTTCTCGCGTCTGGCCACCAATGCCGTAGTGGAAGTAGCGGAACTGGGCTTTACCGTAGTCGTCGGCATTCTGCTCGACACGTTTATCGTTCGGCCCCTGCTGGTCCCCGCCATCGTCACCCTGCTGGGACGCTGGAACTGGATCTGGCCTCTCAAGAGCCCCTGGAAGAACATCCCAGGTAAAGGCGATCTAGCGATACGTAGCAATAGTCCTGCTGCAGACACCCCATCTACAGAGCTACGATAGCGCCTGGACACTACCAGCAGATCCGTTGTAATGATCTGCTGGTACACCCAACATCAACAGGAGATCCTGACGCATGATCTCCACTTTCTGCTCCCATAGAATAGAGAAGACAGCGGTGATCTAGCCTTGCTTCTCAAGGGCGGCGCGTACTGGTGCGTCATAGATCGCGGAGTTAAACCAGTTGGGATAGATAGCGGTCGGTTCTGTTAATTTGTCGAGTTCCGCCAGCTCATCAGTGCCCAAATGAAGCTCTGCGGCTCCCAGATTTTCATTGAGCTGGCTAATCTTACTGGCGCCAACCAGCACGGAGGTGATAGCCCGGCGAGAAAGCAACCAGCTGAGCGCAATCTGCGCGGGTGAGGCATTGTGACGCTCGCCGATCTGGCGCAACTTCTCTACCACGTCATAGCCATGCTCACGATCAAAAGGGATAATATCAAAGCCCGTCAAGCGGCCGCCACCGCCGCCAGGATTCTCACGCGTATATTTGCCGCTCAGAAATCCACCGGCTAACGGACTCCACACCAGGATGCCAATTCCCGCATCCTGAGCAAACGGGATCATCTCGTGCTCAAGGTCACGTCCAATCAATGAGTAGTACATCTCGGCCACACGAAACTGTGCCCAGTGATGTTCGCGCTGTAGTCCTACCGCTTTAGCGGCCAGCCATGTTGGCCAGTTCGAGAAACCGATATAGCGTACCATCCCCTGTCTCACAACATAATTGAGCGCCTCCAGCGTCTCCTCCAAAGGAGTATATGGATCAAGGCGATGGACGAGATAGACATCGATATAATCGGTCCCCAGGCGCCGCAGGCTGCCCTGCACCGAGGCCAGGATATGCTGCCTTGACAATCCCTGGTCAAGCAACGCTTCTCCCATACGATTACCAACCTTGGTAGCGATTGCCACATCCTGGCGACGCTCCCCCAGGGCTTTTCCCAGCATGAGTTCCGACTGTCCATTCGCATAGGCGTCAGCCGTATTAAAAAAGTTCACCCCTGCATCGAGTGCTGATGCTACTAGCTCATCCGCGCCCGCCTGATCCACCTTATAAATGGAGCCAAACGCCCCTTCTCCTGATCCAAAGGTCATACTTCCGAACGCGAGTCTGGAAACGATTAAACCGGTGTTGCCTAAACGTGTATATTGCACGCTGCTCCCCCCTTATTTTCTTACCCGGGACGGCACTATTAGCTCTTTTAAGAGTCCATCCTGGTCTTTCACTTAAACATCAACGTTACAAAAAGATCCTGGCGTTAAGAATCAGCAAAAGCATTTCTGGCCTGCGGCCTTCATGCGCTTACATAAAAAGTATGCTACCGGAGCGTACGTTTGTCCAAGACAAGCTTTCTCTTACGTGATAGAATGGCTCTATCAATCAACATAAGCGATATAAAACTAATACCTGGATCGAATACAAATGGAATTGCGTACCCTGCAGTATTTTGTTGTGCTGGCCGAGGAGCTACATTTTGGTCGTGCCGCCGAGCGACTCTTGATCGCCCAACCATCCCTGAGTTACACCATTAAAGAGTTGGAACGAGAGCTTGGTGTAGCTTTACTACAACGCGACCGCCGCAGCGTATCGCTAACAGACGCGGGCCGAACCGTTCTCGTTGAGGCAAGGCGCACGCTAGAGCAGTCAGAACGCGTACGCACTGTAGCCGAGCAATTTCGGTCGGGACAGGCGGGTAGGCTGCAAGTAGGATTTGAAGCGACCGGCGCTGGCGCAATCGGACCCAAAGTCCAGGCACGATTCGCCCGGCAATATCCCGATGTTCACATCATTCCCAGGCGTTTTGATTGGGGAGCGGAGACAGAGGCGTTGCGCCAGGGTGCTGTGGATGTGGCATATGTATGGTTACCAGCGCAAATCGAAGGATTGCGGATGGAGATTATCACCCAGGAGCCACGCATGGTTGCCATGGCACAACATCATTTACTGGCGAACCGTAAAGAGATACATATCATGGATCTCGCCGATGAACCGCTCATGTGGACAAAGAGGGCACCCAGGGTCTGGGTAGATTGGTGGGCCGTCAATCCTCGTCCAGATGGAAGGGAACCAATCTGGGGACCCACAAACGACAATGTGGAAGAGATGCTTGAACAGGTTGCAGCCGGAGTCGCCGTCTGTATTGCTCCGACCTCAATGTCCACCTCCTACGCACGGCCCAACCTTGTCTGGCGTCCCATCATCGATATCGATCCGTTGCGGATCGCAATCGCCTGGCGCGAAAATGATATCAATCCTCTCATCGAGCGCTTCGTCGCCACCGTGCGTACGGTAGCGGTTGAGCTACAATCGTCTCATGAGTAATTTGGGTAGCACGCATAGCATCTGAAGAGGGAAACGCCCGGCCGTACCCTTTCCATACATTATTTCAAGACCGGCAGCCTTAAAATATAGAGCAACACCACCAGCAGTAGAGAGATCGCGAAGAAGAGCCAGCCCGCAACCTGCCATAGATATCTGCCAGAGCGAGCATACAGGGCATGAAAAATCGAAGCAATCGCCAGTCCACTGATCGCCAGGATAGGGAACCAGCTGAACTGGGAGATGGAGAAGAGAGATAGTAGGATACCGATGCCGGCCAGGGCAAAGTTGAGCCAGAGCTGGCCATCGGTCGATTTCTGGCTATCCTCCACTATCGTCTCGAGCTGGGCCACGGTCTCAAAAATGTCGTTGGTGGCGTTCCACTGCATCACGCGCTCGTAGAACGGACCATAGCGCTGCGCGCCGATACGCGCCTCCTGCTGATCAGGCCACTCGATATCCTGTGGCTGCAGCAGACTGATAAAATTGTAGATCTGTTGCACTGAGAGGCGTACAGCGATGGCTTCACGTGGCGAAACGATCAGCCAGCCACGCTGGCCGGTCGCGCGATCGAAATGGATGAAGCGACCAGGGGACCAACCCTGTTCCAGAGCACTCTCATTCAAGCGCAGTCGCTGCTGTAGCAGATCCAGCACCTCTTCAACCGCGCCATCCATGCTCTCCATCAACGCCCGCTTGCGATGCTGCTTCTGCCTCTGCATGCTCCTCACCACGTCCGAGGGAACATTTACCTGCGTCTCTTCCAGGTGTAAAACAACGTAGGCCACGTCATTGAGCGACTGGCGTACAGTCGTCAGATAGGAATGCAGAACGTCACAGCCCTCCAGCAGGGATGTCAGCGGCAGCCATGCATCCGCCGTCTGCGCGGGAGGCACCCACTGGCATTGCGTCACCATCCACAGATTGACCGGTGTTTGATGGCTCCAGATAGCATCATGCTCGGGCAGAACAGGAGTGGTTGCGCTGCTACGCCTCCACAGGATATAGAGCGAGAGACCACGTCCTTTGACCCAGGATTGTTCGGGTTGCGCAGACGGCAGGTCCGGAGGCAGTAGCGTTACCACCCTTTCGGACACACCATTGAACGCATCAACGGTTTGAGGTTTGCTATGAGGATGTTTCTTCTTCCTGGCCATAACCCTGCCTTTATGCACATAATCTAAGAGGCCTTAACGCAGATAAGCATGATTGCAGCGACAATGTTAGCATGCCAGTGGTTTTCCACAATGCTGGCAGGGTAGCGCGGCTTTGCCGCCTCTCCGTGGTAGGATATTGAACTGGCTACAAAAAGAGCATTGTAGCAGTTCGGCCCCGCAACTCAAGCAAAGCAGCCCTTTGATGTCCTTGAGCACGTTAATAGGGCGGTATCCCCGCGTACGGCGACAACGCGGGCAACGCAACACGTTGCCGCTTCCGATGCCTCGCGTGCCATCCTCCTCATCAGACTGTGAATTATTAATCATCAATCCATCGCGCAGCGTATCCAGATCATCATCCTCATCAAACATCGTATTTTATTTCTCCCCATGACCAACATTTTGCACATCACAATATCCTGCACACGTCCAGGAGAGCTATGCATAATTTTACCTGGCACTCTACACGTCAGAATATACTACAAAAGCATTATCAATTCAACAATGCAGATGCTTCATTTCTATCAATTCTCGTCTGCAGATAGAGAAAGAGAAATCGTGGTCAATTGATCAATGGGAGTAACGATAACTACCGGAATTTCACGCGTGATCTTTTTCAGCACCTCAACCGTATCATAGATAGATAAAATGTGAGGAAGGAGTCGCGACTATGTTCTGTTCTGTCTGTGGTCAGAGGGTCAAAGATGGAGCACGATTTTGTGAGCATTGTGGTGCACCACTACAAGAGCCCGGCGCCATTACGCCGTACGGGTCGTCTAAAATATCTTTTGACCAGGGTGGACTGAGAAAACAGGCTGATCCCTATAAAGATCAGATCAGCCAGTTAAAGCTACAGATCAGGCAGCTAAAGCTGGACTTGAAGCAGATCAACACGGGTATGTCCAAAACGCGGGCCCAGTATAATCAGACGGCGGCCTTCGTGCCGCGTGGCTTGCTGAGGCGTGGCTATAAAATCACAGAGGACATTCGGCTGATGGGTCCACAGCAACAAAAGCAGCGCTTACAGCAAGAGATCATGTCGCTGGAGCAACAGTTGCTGGGATTGCAACAGGCACAGATGCAGTGGAAAAACGGGCGGGATTAAATGGATCAAATAAGCCTATGCTCCTATCTAGCAGGCGCCCACACCGATAGTGATTCCTTCCCGGTGCGAGAAGGAATCACACATCCAGGCTTGCTTTACTGGCTCACCTGGTGCTCGGGTGTGATCTCGCCTTTGGAGGCCGCCTCATTTACCGCATGCTCAACCTGGGCGGACGTTGACTCCGGTACCGCGTAGCCAATCACATTCTTGCTACCCAGCCGCTTCATCTCTTCCGACACCGACTTGATCTCGTATTCATCGCACAGAACCGCCAGGGCCGCGTTCCCCTGCTTGATCGCCGAGGCCACCTGGTCGACGTCCTCACGCTTAATACCCTTCAACCAGGTCACAGCCAGTCCGGCCACCGCGCCATAAACAGGGAGCAACAATCCGCCGGTCAAGGGAACCAGCAACAGACCGATCAAGGCCCCCTTCTTCCAATCGAACTTACTGCTGCGCTCATCCTTTATCTTGCCCTTCTCGTCCTTATAGATCACGGTGCTGCCACCAAGCTTAATATCGGACTGAGTCTCGTCCCAGACTTCGATCTCTTTCTGGGCCTGTTTTGCCTTCGCCACATTTTCAAACACGCCGACTACCAGCATATTATTCTTATTGGGCCTCGTAGACATCTACGTCCTCCTTTAATCAGCTAACACTCTTCAATGCACTATATTCGCCACTACTCGAATATAGTTGATAAAGGGAGGTGTGCCGTCAACCAAAAGTTGGAGATTGCGAGTGGAATCATGCGTGGGGCATGATTCTACTCGCGTATGTGGGGGTGGGGCTTTGGGGGAGCTAAGCGCCCCCGCACAGGCGGCCGCGTACGCGGCCGCCTGTGTTTTTTTGTCGAGGAGGTTGCGGGCGCGTCGAGCGCCCGCAACCTCCTCGACGGATAGAAAGGGGGGGGCGCTCGCCAGATAGATAAAAGGCGGGGCCTCACAGATAGAAAGGCAGGTGGCCTCGCCAGATGGAAAAAGAGCGGGCCTCGGCGGAGAGAAAGGGGGGCGCTCGTCAGATGGAAAAAGGCGGCCCTCGCCAGATGGAAAAAGGCGGGGCCTCGCTATATGATGTTAGATGGCGGGGGATTGGAGGGCGGAGTAGTCGACGCCGGTGAGCTTGACGGAGGCGTCCCAGAGGCTGCGGGCAGTGGCCCTGTCGTATTCTTTCTGGGCCCTGGTTTCGATACGCGGGTAGCCACGCAATCCACCAAGGCTGCCGGGACCAACCAGTTCGCCGCCATGAATATCCGGGGAGAAGGCCGCGTAGAGTTGGGGTAGAGCGCCCATCCGCGCGGTCTGACCGACGAGTGGGCCGAGCTTCGTGTAGAGGAGAGTTTCAAGGGTGGCATTAGAAAGGGTGGCACTGGTGGTCTGCAGGTTCGTAACCGCGTAACCAGGATGGGCCGCCACGCAGATGGTTTCGGCTCGCGCCGCCGCCAGGCGTCTCTGGAGTTCGAAGGCAAAGAGCAGGTTCGATAGCTTACTCTGCCCGTACGCTTCCCAGCGACCATACGAACGCGTGCGATTAAGATCGTCAATGCGGATCTTCCCCATGGCGCGGGCGGCGCTGGTTGTGCAGATAATACGGCTGCGCGAGGTAGCCAGCAAGGTGGGCAACAGCAGACCAGTCAGGGCAAAGTGGGCCAGATGATTGGTACCAAACTGCATCTCAAAACCATCATGGGTCTCACGACGCGGAATCGCCATCACGCCCGCGTTATTAAATAGCAGATCCAGGCGGGCGTGGTTTGCGGCAAAACTACGTGCAAACGCCCGTACCGCTTCCAACGAAGCCAGATCGAGCTCCATCAGTTCCAGAGAAGCCTGCGGAAAAGCCTGCGACAGTTCGGCCTGCGTCTGACTACCTTTTTCCAGATTGCGACACGCCATGATTACATGCGCCCGCTTCGCCGCCAGCGCCCGCGCCGTCTCCAGGCCAAGTCCGCTATTGGCGCCGGTTACCAGCGCCACGCGTCCCTGCAAATCAGGGATATCTTTATCCGTCCATTGAACCATAGCAAAACCTCCAGACACCATACTTAAACACTCAAATTAATGCATGCCATAGCATAACTATACCCCAAAAAGGACATCTATACAGAGTCTCACCGGGTAAAGCATGTTATTTTTATAGCGGTGTAAACTATAAGAAGAAGCGACATTGATGCTGGTAGTGCCCCTGGTGAATATAGTGATGGAAGAGGAGCGAAACGACCATGAATGAATATCAGATGTCTTTTATGGACGACCGTTATGACAGGATGCTCTACAACAGATGTGGGAACTCGGGCCTCGTGCTACCCGCCATCTCACTGGGCGCACATGAAACCTTTGGCAGTTATCGAGACGAAGACATCACGCGCGCCTGTCTATATCGCGCCTTCGACCTGGGCATCACCCACTTTGACCTGGCCAACAACTATGGGCGCCCACCAGGAACAGCCGAACTGATCGTCGGAAAGATCCTCAAAAGCATGCCACGCGACGAACTGATCATCTCATCCAAAGCTGGCTACCATATGTGGGAAGGGCCATACGGGGAATGGCTCTCAAAGAAATCCCTGATCGCCAGCCTGGATCAATCACTGAAGCGCCTCAAGCTGGACTACGTGGATATCTTCTACGCCCACCGGCCCGATCCACAGACACCGCTGGAAGAGACAATGGCGACCCTGGACCTGATCGTGCGTCAGGGTAAGGCTCTGTACATAGGCCTCAGCAATTTCTCGGGTCCACAACTGGAGCAAGCCATCCAGGTGCGGCAGCGCATGAACCTGTGCCCGATCACCATTGACCAGCAGCGCTACAATCTGCTCGATCGCGGTTGCGAACAGGACCTTTTTGGACATACCGAACGCAACGGCATCGGCGTCATTGCCTTCAGCCCACTCGCCAAAGGCGTCCTCTCAGACAAATACCTGGGAAGCCAGTTCCCACAGGACTCACGTGCCTTCAACGTCTGGGGCAAGAAGAACCTGCACGAGGTCAGCAGCCGGGCCAGGCTCGACAAGGTCCAACAGCTCAACCTGCTGGCACAGCAGCGTGGCCAGACCCTGGCCCAGATGGCCATTGCCTGGAGCCTCTATCATCCAGCCGTCACCAGCGTCCTGATCGGCGCCTCCCGCGTCGAACAGATCGAAGAGAACGTGGCCGCTCTGCAAAATCTTGAGTTCAGCCCCCTCGAGCTCAACGCCATCAACGCCATCTGCTCATCCTCATGAACAGACGCTATGTAGGAGATGTATGATCGAGGGATGGGGGTAGCCGATAAAATTCATTGAATCGTAGTATTTACATAAGATAATTGGATGTCCCCCTTGACGTGTTCCATTTTATGATCTACAGTATATCATATGATACATGATATACCATAAGTTTGCAGGTATGTAAGGATTTTATGTAAACGGGTATGTATAAGTTGGAGCAATAATAATGCAGAAGACGATTGAAGGGACTACGGAGTCGGGTGCAGATAACATACCCGCCCGTTGTCCAGTTGATCATAGCGCGATCTCGCAGCAGAAGACGCCAAAATTTATCGAGCCGGTCGGCGTAGCGATTGAATACGATGAGGCCGCCAACGTCTGGCATATACGTAGCTTCGAGGCGGCACGCACAATTTTGCGCAGTCCCAATACAAAGCAGGCCGGTTTCAATGCCGAGCTGATCGCGCGTATCCCGGGCCAGCAAAACACGCCCATCCTCTATCAAGAGGGCAAGGTGCACCAGCAGCAGCGCAAACAGACGGCGCGCTTCTTCACGCCGAAAGCGGTAAGCGATAACTACCGCCAGCTGATGGAGAATCTGAGCGACGAGCTGGTCAAAAAGCTCAAACGCAAAAAAGAGGTTGACCTCAGCAAGCTGAGCATGAGGCTGGCCGTACGTGTGGCCGGTGAGATCGTGGGACTAACCGATAGCCGTATCCCGGGCCTGGACCGCCGCATCGAGGCTTTCTTTGAGGGAGGATTCGACCAGGGGACCGGCAAGTTGAGCGAGAAGATACGCGCCATCTGGTCGCAGCGCAAAATGTTCAACTTCTTCTATCTGGATGTCAAGCCAGCCATCGAGGCGCGCAAGCGCAATCTGAAACAGGACGTAATCTCACATCTGCTCGAACAAAAATATAGCGAGGTGGAGATCCTGACCGAGTGCGTCACTTATGGAGCAGCCGGCATGATTACGACGCGCGAATTCATCAGCGTAGCCGCCTGGCACCTGTTAGAGCAGCCGGAGCTGCGCCAGCGCTACCTGGCCGCGCCTGAAGAAGAACGCTACGCCATCCTGCACGAGATTCTGCGCCTGGAACCGATCGTCGGTAACCTGCAGCGGCGCGCCACCGCGGACATCACCCTCAAACATAACGGTGAAGAGATCACCATTCCCAACAACGCGCTGATCAATATCCACCTTCATGGATCCAACAGTGACGAAAAGGTGGTCGGGGACTATCCGCGCGTCATCTGTCCGGGTCGAGATCTGCAGGGAGACAAGGTTCCCGAGATGCTGATGAGCTTTGGAGATGGCGTCCATCGCTGTCCCGGCGCCTATGTGGCTATCCAGGAGACCGATATCTTCCTGAGCCGCCTGCTGGCACTGCCAACACTGCGCATCAAGCAGAAACCAAGGATCAGTTGGAGCGACCTCGTCACCGGCTACGAGATCCGCGATTTCCTGATCGCCGTCGATTAATTCATGCATCTTCACCTACCGATCGCAATTTAACAGGGCGGCCCTCGTTGTCACAGATCCTCAAGAACAACGAGAGCCGCCCTATCGATATCTCCATAGCAACAAAAGATACGGCGCGAGTTGACAGTGGCGCAAAGATTGATCCACAATAGCGGAAATAGATATCAGCAGAAATTTACGTGAAAGAGGGATAAAGCAAGCATGCCAGATCAATCGGCACCACTGCCAGAGGGCTGGTCCGCATGGGCTCACAAGCTAGCCGACGCCACCGATCCGACGGGCGCGCCCATTGACCCGGGCATCATGGAAACGGTGATCGCGCTTAACGTGCTGGGGGTCGAAACCAACGCCTCTTGCGAGGGACATTTAAACCATGGCTACGCCGGGCCGTGGGTCGATTTTCACGCCGTAGGGACCGAAGCGATACGCCGCCAGGCCCGCGAGGCGACCAGGCGTCTACAGGAGGCCGAGGAGCAGCAGGCCACGCCAGAAGTGTTAAGCAAGCTGAACGAAGAGATGTTCAGGCTGGCCCGTGATGAGAATATCGCCTATTATCGCGGCTCCCGGCTGGTGCACCAGGCGCTGATCGCCTTCTATGAAGTTCACCACGCGCCCTACGATCAACAGCTCTACCTGCATAATGACAGCTTCGGCTATAGTCGTCTGCAATCTCATGGCCTCGACTACCAGACTCAATACACGCAGGAGATCCAGTCTCACAACCTGAAAAGCTATCAGGAAGAGATGCTTACCTTTACCAATTTTCTGAAACACCATTACCTACTCAAGGAGGAACAGGGACATCATGGCTGATTTTCGGGCTACTAACGAGGATTTTCAGCAGGTCGTCCGCGCCAACTTTCTGCGCCAGGGATTAATGCAACACCTCGGCGCAACGCTGGAAGACGTCCAACCCGGTTACGTTCGTATCCAGATGCCTTACCGGCACAGTCTCACCCAGCAACACGGCTACTTTCATGCTGGAGCCATCACCAGCATTGTAGATTCGGCCTGTGGCTACGCCGCCCTCACACTCATGCCTCCAGACACAGACGTGCTAACAATTGAATATAAAGTCAACTTCATGGCACCCGCGCGCGGCACAATGGCGATCGCGCACGGACGAGTCCTTAGACCTGGACGCACCATCACCGTTTGCCAGGGAGAGGTTATCACCCTCAACGATGACCATGAACAGGTCTGCGCCACCATGCTCGCAACGATCATCGGTCGCCCAATCAAATCTTAACCTGCCCAACAACCTGACGTACCGCAATCTATTTTCAACAATATATTCATATATGTTTATTTGCCATATCAGGAGCTGTTATAGCACAATAAACGATATTTTGCCATAATATAGAACACGGTAGATTTGTGACGCAATCCATGGATTCACATGCCTCTCGCGCATAAAATAGCCCCATAAGAAACGCGGCTAAGCAGCACGTTCTTAGAACAATAATCAATACCCATCACAATAGTAGTCAATGCCTATCAAGACTCTTACCATAGCAAGAGGTACATTGCTAGTAGTGGTGTATAGAAAATAGTGCACGGGGCGCATTCGCGCCCCGTGCACTATTTTCTATACACCACTACTTACATACCAGTCTCGGCGCCAAGGGTGGCTTCGATAACGGCCTTTTCTTTGGATGCTGATCCGGTGCGCTGCATGGTAGAGGCGGCGTCGCTATCACGAACAGCGAGTCCGATCAAAGCGGCGATCAGGACCAGAATGGCGGAGGTGATAAAGGCCGCATGGTAGGCGTTCAAGTTGGGAACGGCCACACCATGGGTATTCATCTGGGTAATGCCAACAAAGCTAATTACAGTGCTGATGATGGCCACCCCAAGTGAGGAACCGATCTGACGCTGAGCATTGCTAAGCGCGGAAGCCTGACCGGTCTCGGCTGGCGAGATGGTAGCGAAGGCGGCCGCCTGCACCGGCAGGAATGAGTTAGCCATACCCGCTCCAATCAAGAACATCAATCCACGCATCAGCCACAGGCTGGTATCCTGGCCCATCAAGTTCATCAGCAGCATAAAAACGGTCACGCATCCCAGTCCATAGACGATCAGGCGTCGAGGTCCCACATATGGGTAGAGGCGAGCCGCGATCTGGGTCATGACCAGCACCCCAAGCGCCTCGGGAAACGTAGTCAGACCTGAAGTAAGAGCCGACACACCACGTCCCTCCTGCAAGAACAAAGGTGCCGCGTACAGCAATCCCAGGAAGCCCGCGCCCGAGAAGAGCGAGAGCAGGTTGCAGGTGCGGAAAGAGCGATTGCGCAGCAGACGCAGATCGAGCATTGGATGTGAAGCCCGCAGTTCAACAACGACAAAGGCCACCAGAATAAGCCCCCCGGCGGCACCGCAACTCAGGATCCCGATCGAGGTCCAGCCATAGTTTGGACCTTCACTCAGGGCGTACATAGCCAGGCCCAGGCCGATGCCGGCCAGAAAGAAGCCCATCACATCAAAGCCGCCCACCGACTCCTCATAGTACTCCTCAAGGAAAAGCAGGCCAAACAACGCGGTCAGGATACCAATAGGCACATTGACAAAGAAGACCCAGCGCCATGAGAACTGGGTGATCAATAAGCCACCCAGAACTGGTCCCATCGCGGGAGCAAATACAGTAGGGATATTCAGGATACGTGATACCTGCACACGTTCCGCAGGTGGGAAGGTACGATACAGAAGAGCCGTACCAACGGGGGTCAACGCACCACCAGCCAGTCCCTGCAAGACACGAAATAGGATAAGCATTGGCAAACTCGGCGCCAGTCCACACATCGCAGAAGTAACACTAAACAGCGCCAGGGCGCTCAAGAAGATACGCTTGTTTCCAAAGCGGTCACCCAACCAACCCGAAGCCGGGATCACCACCGCCAGGCTTACCAGGTAACCCACCACCACCGCATCAATCCCGGTACCAGAAACACCAAATTGCCGCCCCAGTGAAGGCAGGGCGACAGTAACAATCGTGCCATCCATAATACTCATAAACATAGCAGCAACGAAGACGACACTAACAGAAATTTTGGGGTTCATGTGAAGACGAGGCATTCATTGGACTCCAGACCATCTAACTACATATTTATATTATTCTCATTATTGGAACACCAAAAAGTCAAAAAATCATCCATCCTAAACATTAGGAGTTGATGCAAGAGTTTGCATTGACCGATTATAATAGAGAGGAACGCACCTGGCTCTGGAGTACGGTCAAGCGTAGGACAGTACGTGTATGTAAATGGGTCACATCAATTACGTACAATTGGATCTTAACGCAGGCAAGGACTGGCCGGGGAGTATGACATGCAGAATCCGAATAAAGGGATGGACAATCCTAATCAGAACCCCTTTCAAGGTGGGTCAGCGGAAAATATGGGGCAGGGTCCTTATCGGCAGAGCGACATGAACCCTCCCAATCAGAATCCTTTTCAACCCACTCAGCCTGGCCAGGAACCATTTAAGCGAGAGGCCGCGCCTACACCAGAACAAGAGCAATATAGACAGCAAGGCGCGCCACAACAACCCGTCTGGGGCCAGCCGGGGCAGGAGCAGTATCGCGGGCCAGCCACGGGCCAGCCAGGGCAGGGAGCCACCGTGGGTGGCGGAGTAACTGGTCAGCCTGGACAGGTTACGGCCGCCAACTATGCGGTCCCCACTGGTCTACCATTTAATCAACAAGAATGGCAAACGCTGGTCGCCACGCCCATACAGGTCAGCCTGGCGATGATGTCCATCTCGCCTTCGGGTATCCTTGGCATGGTCCAGGAAGCGATGGCGATCGGTAAGAGTGTACAGGCCTTGCAAGCCCAGGGCAGTATCAGTCCGATGCTGACGCAAATCGGCCAGCAACTAACCAGGGGGTTAGAGGACATGCGTGCGGGACGACAAAGTCCATTTGGCGACATCCGCCAGATGTCCCAGAATCCAGAAATGGCGCGCAATACCGCACTGGCATCCTGCCAGCGTAGCGCATCCATCCTTGAAAGAACCTCGCCGCGCGATGCCATGTCGTTCAAGCAGTTCGTCTACTCCTTCGCCTATAACGTTGCCGCAGCCGGGCGCGAAGGCGGCTTCCTGGGTTTCTTTGGAGGAGAGCAGGTATCTCCAGCCGAAAATTCGTTCCTGAATGACCTTGTAATCGCCTTAAAGCTCCAGCGCTCTTAAGAGTGTGTCTAACCCTTGTCACCCTGGGGGCATGTGAGCGCGTCCGCTACGCGGCCGCACTGGTTTTGTGAGTTGGTGCAACAGGGGCGCTTTCGCGCCCCTGTTGCACCAACTCACCATGGATTTGTGAACATCAGAGGTGCAAAAGCTCAGGCATGCTGCAGGCGATGATCATGAGAATCAAATACACTCTAAATAAAGAAGAGCGAAACATACAGCCGATGTGGCCCGGTGCATAAATGCACCGGGCCACATCGGCGTTATGGAGGTTAAACCGCGGCATACACTTTGGCTTCCCAGGGGAAGATAGGTTCGCGGCCGGCCCATCGTACGGAGACGGTGCGGTCCTGCGTGACCTCATACCAGCGCATGCCCTCCGGCAGCTGAGGCCAGTTATTGATAACATATTCGGAACGTTTATCGCGCGCATTGGGGGTCATATAATCGCTAAAATTAGCCACGATCACCACCATATCGCGACTGCCAGGCTGGCCTCGCACCCAGGCCATGACGCGCTTGTCTTCAGAGAAATCGCTGTGGATAAAAGTCGTATCATTGGTCCATAACGCTTCATAATAGGTGCGCAGATGTACCAGGCGCGTCACATGGTCTACGATGCGGGCCCGCCAGGGATCGTCGCGGCGCTCAAAATTCACGGCATCCAGCTGCTTATCGGGACCCTCAGCCGGTACGTCGTGTTGATCGGCAAACTCCTCGCCGGCAAAGATCATCGGCACGCCAACGGAAGTGATCAGGCAGCTAAAAGCCAGCTTGATGCGCTGCTCCTTCTCGGCGATCCCACTATTCTCCAGAAAATCATAGAGGCGCTCATTGCCGTACCCCTCCACATCGTGTGAAGTGACATAATTGATCGCCTGTGAGCCATCACCATAACCGAGCAGGCGACAATCGACCATCTTCTTGACGGTATCCTCAAAGTTCTGCTCGTTAGGATGGTTCTGACCGAGGATGGCGGCCCGCACATAGCGCTTAAAGTATTCATTCCACAGACTATCGATACGCTGCTGATGAATCAGGTCCAGCGGCATAGCCAGTTCCTCGCCCGTGACCAGGTAGCGGGCCCCCGCCTCATCGGGATTATGGCCCTGCGCGCTCCAGCGCTCCTGGTAGATGCGGTGGCCAATATTCTTAAAGTGCTGGATGAAATCCCAGCTGGCGATATTGACGATGCTATCGATGCGCACCCCATCGATACGATAGAAACGCATCCAGTGATCAAGGTACGTCACCATAAACGCGTTGGCCGGCACCAGCTTCTGCTTCTCGCCTGAAAATGGATCGTAGGTTTCAACTTCATAATGATACTTGAAGAGATCGCTCCCAAAGCCATCGCGCCGCACCCCGTTTGAGTATTCCTCTGGATCACCGGAATCAGCCTTCACAAAGAAATCCGGGAAATTAATGGAGCGATAGGGATTGCGGGCCGAAAAAGCCATCACCATATCGGCAAAGAAGCGAATACCCATCTGGTGGCAGGCACGAATCAGGCGCGCCAGTTCAGTCATAGGCGCCGACTTGCGATCTCTGCCATAGAGCCCCAGATCGTGATCGGCGGCCAGGTAGTTGGTAGTCGAGTATCCCCAACCACCCCGGACAAAGCTATCCGCCGGCGGAAGCAGTTCCAGCGCGGTAATCCCCAGGTCGCGTAGATGCGCCCGTCCCTCCTGCAACACGGCCAGGCCAAAGAAGCTAAAGGGGACCGCCGCCGGATCGACCAGGGCCAGCACATCACGGAAGGTACCGCCCGCCACCATGATTCCCCCCTCCTTACGAGTGCGCGCCCAGGCCGTTGGTAGCTCATAAATAACCAGCTGCGTATTGACCGGCAACTGCTCCAGCGGCGTATCGTTGCGCCAGTCGGGCTGCTGTCCATCGGGATCGCATGGCAGCAGTTCGCCGTTCTTATATAGCACCACGCTGGCCGGATAGCGATCCTCCTCGCCAAACGCGGGATCATCGGGGCGTGGGCC
Source organism: Dictyobacter aurantiacus (assembly GCF_003967515.1). GTDB lineage: Bacteria > Chloroflexota > Ktedonobacteria > Ktedonobacterales > Ktedonobacteraceae > Dictyobacter > Dictyobacter aurantiacus. The sequence continues at coordinate 1,197,363 of NZ_BIFQ01000002.1, forward strand.
CATCAGGCGCCAATCCACGCTGGTCGCGAAGGGATCGGTACACAGGATGCGCGGATGGCTCTCTTTATACAGATTGCTATCCGTCACCTTAAACCAGTAGTGATAGACTTTACCATTCTCAAGCAGGCAATCCCTGGCTGCAATATCCCACAAATCAGACCCCTTTGCCGAAGGAGACAACGGAAATGTTTGTGCATTCGCGAGCGTCGGCGGATCGCCCGGTGCGAAGATCCCGATCACCAATTCAGGAGCTGGATCGGTCACCGCTGGCCGCCACAACGCGAAATGTGTCCTCTTATGTACCAGCAGATCTGCCGCTTGCTGCAATGAAACGTTAGCCGCTTGCATGAATGATCAACCTTTCAAGCCGGGCGACTTTCTATACATCCGGCCTTCCAAGAGATAAAATCGTATACAGACCATATCAATTGTAATATGGAGCACGGCCATAAATCGTGTCAGTGCAGGTACAATTGGGAGATTAGCTCAAGATATACATACAAAGAGGCCGCTCCCCATTGTAAGGAGCGGCCTCTTTGTATGTATATCTTTATAATTTTTTAGGGGAGAGGGATTGCTGGAGATTATCTTCAGCGGGTCCGCGCTTGATCCAGCCGACCAGCACAGCGATGAAGCTGGCCAGTGCATTGACGACCAGGGCGATCGAGATACCAGCCAGGCCAGCCAGCCAGCCGGTAAAGAGATTGCCGATCGGCGTGGTGCCGTTAAAGACCAGCATGTAGACGCTCATTACACGGCCACGCAGATGATCAGGAGCAATCGTCTGCAAGGTTGTATTGGCGGTCGCCGTAAAAGTAATCATACTGAAACCGGTAAACATCGCCAGACCCAGCGATAACAGGTAGTTATGCGAGAGACCGACCAGGGCGAGCCCCAGGCAGAACATCGCCGCGCGCGTCAGCATCTTCTTAAAGCTGGGTGCCTTATTGCCCGTCGCGATCGAGAGCGCTCCGATCAAGGCACCAACGCCGAAGGATGACGAGATCAGGCCAAAGCCCTGCGCGCCCTGATGCAGCAGTTCGGTACCCACCAGCGGCTCAACCACGTTAAAGTTAATGCCAAACAGCGAGACGATACCAACCACAGCGATAATCAGAAAGATCGCCGGCGTCTTCCACACATATTTCAGACCATTGTTCAGACTCTGAAGTGGTCCAATCGGGGTCGCCGAAGTCTTGCGTTGTACAGCAAAGAGCTTCGTTGGATCGAGCAAAATCAGGCTGAACAGAACCGGGATAAAGCTGATCGCGTTGCCCAGGAACAGAGGCCCTTCACCGAAGCGTGCAATAACCAGTCCAGCCACGCCAGGTCCCACGATTTTGGCCATATTAAAGACAGAAGAGTTCAGAGCCACAGCATTAGCCAGCGCATCACGACCGACCATCTCTACAACGAAGGCCTGTCGTGTCGGCATATCCAGCGAATTATTGATACCCAGCAAGAAAGCCAGGATATAGATATGCCAGATCTGTATCGTATGTGTCACATAGAGAGTAAAGAGGGTGGCTGCCAGCAGACAGGCAAATGTTTGCGTACCTAAGAGCACCCTACGCTTGGGTAGTCTATCGGCGATGACTCCGCCGAACAGGGTGAATAGCAGCACTGGCAAAAACTGTAACGCGCCAACCGTTCCCAAAGCCAGGTCGTTATGCGTCAACTGCAACACCAGCCAGGCCTGGCCGGTAGTTTGCATCCAGGTGCCGATCAATGAGATAAACTGCCCAAACCAGAATAATCTGAAGTTGCGCTGGCGTAAGGCGGGAAACATCTGCAGGAACTTCCCGATTTGTGGCTCCGGCAAAGAGCCAGAAGAGAATTGCATATTTTCTTGTTTGGTAGTTTGCATTAAGAAAAGTTCCGATCTATAGATTTTTGAGTTTGAATATAATTTCCGCTATACGAACCATCCTTTTCTATTCTTAAAAGAATAGCGCGAATTAACAATGGCATATATGCATCAATTTATAGCTTTGAAGTTAAAAGTAGCCATGGTGAATCGAGGAAACGTTTTCCACCACGTTCTAAGTATACAACAAGATTAACGTTAACGTCAAGGTTATTCATAATAGTTAGATAAAATGGAAGGTGAGGCAGCAGGGGCGCGAATGCACCCCTGCTGCCTCACCTTCCATTTTATCTATCCTAATAAAACAATCAACATAATAAGTATATAAAGACTAGATAACAAAAAAATAACAATTTTAGTGTATACTTTTTTAGGCAGCATAATCATACTTATAATTAGAAATCTTCTTATCTGCTGCCGGGAAGATTCACATGCGTTGAGCTACTCATATTTTTTGTTAGTTAAAAGGAGCGTTAACATGAGAAGACGCGTTCTTCTGGCCCTTGCAGCTGTCGTCTTATTGATCCTTGTAGGGATAGGTTCAGCATATGCCACACAGCCACAAACCCTACCCAATCCTCATCCTGGACCAATTAAAGACACGGATACGGACCAGGAAACACTCCACGTCAATCCGCAGAGCAGTACTGGATCCTGTGGAGTTGAACGATGGTCCGTCAAAACTGGCACGGATGCCGACGCGAGCAAGATCAACCTGCAATCTGTGACGCCAACGACGATTTCAGCATTGAGAGCCCTGACCGCACCCAGCAGCCTCCCCTCCAACAATCGCATTCAGCCAACCGAGACAACCGTATTCCAACTGCAGGACACCCTTACCCAGTACAAACTTGAAACCGATTCCGACTACCACCTGATCCTTGCCGATAGTTCCGGCCAGACCATGATCGTCGAGATTCCAGATCCGGCCTGCGTTGGCTCATCCAGCCCTTTGCTGTCCGGCATCCAAAAAGCACGCGCCGAATTTGACGCCCGCTATACCCCCAATAGTTCATTCCAGACCGCGAATATACCTGTGACCGTGACTGGTGTAGGATTTTTTGACTTCTTACATGGTCAGGCGGGCGTAGCGCCCAACGGCATCGAGCTGCACGCGGTACTCGATATCCAATTTGGAAGCGGTGGAACCCCAACGCCCACGCCTGCGCCGGGTCAGACGCCCACTCCAACTCCCGCAGCGACACCCACTCCAACTCCAACTACTGGTGGTGGCAATATCCTGACCAATGGTGGTTTTGAGAGTGGATCAACCTCGTGGACCGAGAGCTCATCAGGTGGCTATGAGATCGTCGATAACAGCAATCCTCATACAGGTAGCAATAGTGCCTATCTGTGTGGTTACAATAGCTGTTCTGATACGATCTATCAAACGGTCAGCATTCCGTCGAGTTTCACCAAAATTACACTGAGCTACTGGATCAACATCACGACAAATGAGACCGGTAGTACCTGCTACGATTACTTCCGTGCCCGCCTGCGTACAACCAGCGGATCCACCATCTCAACGGTTCAGACACAGTGTAATATCGATGCACAGGGTTGGACACAGTATACGTTTGATGTGACATCGGCCCTTTCCAGCTATAAGGGACAACAGGTTCAGGTCGCCTTCTTAGGTACGACCGACTCTCAGCTCACCTCTAGTTTCTATGTGGATGATGTTGCCCTGACGGTACAATAAGCGCTCTTTCCTCCACAGCAATATGCTATTGACAACTAGAATGCTAGTATACTACTATAGTAGTATACTAGCATTCTAGTTGTCAGGAAAGAAGGCGAAGGATGAAAGAAGCGAAACAGCAATTTAATGTGTACCTTACCCCCGAGACCGTTAAAAAGATGAAGCACCGTTCCATTGATGAGCAACTCTCATTATCCGACCTGGTAGAAAAAATTTTTAACGCGTACCTGGTCAACACGAGCGAGGAGCGTCTTCCACAATCAGCACCCCCGATTGAGCAGTCAGAAGAGACGTTACGCCTTCAGCCCATGTTACACGTCGAGGATATGGGTCGAGCGCTGGATTTCTATAGCAAACTCGGCGCAACCATCGTTCATGGAAGCCGGGATGGGGACTGGGCATTGTTGCGAATCGGCCAGACCGAACTGGGATTACTGGCGCACCCGGCCAATCCCGACCAGAACGAGGGCCGGGTTGAGCTCAACTTTGAATATGGTGCATCGCTGGAAGAGTTAGAGAAAAAGCTGCGTGCCGCCGGAATTACCATCGCCCGTCCAACAGGCGATGAAGGCTTTGGCTACCAGCTACAGCTAGAAGATCCAGATGACATGCTGGTAAAAATTAACCAACTCGATCCCGAGTTATACAACTAAGGACATCTCTGCTCCTCCACATTGGGAATGTGTTAGCCCCCATACGCGCGGCCGCTACGCAGCCGCGCTGAGTTTATATATTGCTGCATCGGGGGCGCATCCGCGCCCCCGATGCAGCAATATATAAATGACTTGAGCACCGTAGATGCAAGTCATTGAGCGCCGCAGGTGCGAACCATATAAAAGCATAATCACATATGGATATAATATCCATATGTGATCTTAGAACTTCGCCCCTTTTACTATTCCACCTGCAAACTTCTGTGTGATATAGTAGATGCATAAATAACCCACCGGCATCTTTTGACCTGCTCACTGCTGAGAAGGAAAGGCAAAGGCGATGAAGACGAACAATGCATTTGATACCCTGCAAACCCTCTTTGTGCAGGACCTACAAGAACTCCGACAATTACGCAAACGCGGCTGGTTTGTCCTCCCCATGTCACGCATCGTCAAAGAAGAACATATTGGTCGCTGCTGCTTCATGGCCGAAGAGTTCCTTGATAGCGAAGAGCTAAATATGCTCAAGCGCGAACTGGGATTCAATGAACGGCAATGGAACGCCTATAAAGCCAAAATTTCGCAGTAGACAAAACATACATAGCTTCCTGATCGAGACAACGGATCATCGGGATGCCGGGTATAGACAGCATTATTTTTATGTGCCCGGAATCGATTATCCGATTATCAGATCGTGCGCAGTGATGGCAGGGACGAGCAGTGCTGGCACGAAGTATCGTGAGGACTGCTTATGCGTACAATCGCTATTGAAGAACACTTTTTGTCGACCGGCTTTAAAGCGGTGCTGCACGCTGGACAGAGCAACAGCCCCACGCCAACCATGCTATCCAGGATACAGGAGAAGCTCAGCGACCTTGGCGACGCACGTCTCAGAGATATGGACGCCAACGGCATTAATCTCCAGGTCATCTCGCATACCGCCATGGGCGTATTATCAGTTCCACAGGAACAGGAGATCGAGCTGGTGCGGGAGGCAAATAATCAGCTGGCCGCGGCCATCGCCACGCATCCAGAGCGCTTCGCGGGCTTTGCCACCCTGCCAATGAGTAGTCCGGCCGCCGCGGCTGATGAATTAGCACGCGCGCTTCGCTTGCCCGGCTTTAAAGCCGCCATGATTAACGGGACGACGCAGGGACGCTTCCTGGATAATCCGCACTTTCTCCCCATCCTGGAACAGGCCACCGCCCTGCAGGTGCCGATCTATATTCATCCCGGCGAGCCGCCCACAGTGGTAAGAGACGCCTATTACGGTGGCTTCGATCCGGCCGTCTCATTCTCGCTGGCCACGGCTGGCTGGGGCTGGCACTCAGAGGTCGGCATTCACGCCCTGCGCCTGATCCTGGCAGGCGTATTTGATCGCTTCCCCGATTTACAGATCATCATCGGACATATGGGAGAGATGCTGCCCTTCATGCTAGATCGCATCAGCAACACGCTGGCTCCGCTGGTCAAGAATCTCAAACGACCGCTGCCTGAATACTTCCTGAACAACTTCACCATCACGACCAGCGGCTTCTTCTCAGATCCTCCGTTGCTGCTCGCCTTACAGACGGTTGGGGCCGATCGTATCATCTTCTCCGTCGACTATCCCTATAGCGGCAATGAGCAGGGGCGTGCATTTCTAGACCACGCCGCCATCAGTCCCGCCGATAAAGAAAAGATCAGTCACCTGAACGCCGAACGCGTTTTGAAGTTAGGATAATCTTTGAGAGGGCGTCCCACGTATTGGACGCCCTCTCAAAATATGTGTTACTCGCCAGAGGGTGGTTCCAGTGGAGTCTTCAGGCTAACCGGAGTACCGAAATTGGGGCTGCCATCGGCATTCCAACTAAAGGGCTGGGCACGTACCTCACGTCCCGCATATGTGAAGTCAGGGGTAGTCTTGGCATGGTAGACCATCCAGGACTGCTTGCCATCTGGCGAGGTCGTGAAGTGGGCGCGTCCGGGACCAAACACGCCGTTATCACTATTGTATTCAAAGACCGGTCCCTTTTTCTGCCAGGAGCTACGCTCAAGTGGATCACCGCCCACATATGTCATCAAGCCCAGGCAATAATTATAGTTACCGGTATCGCTGGCCGAATAGACGATAAATGTTTTGCCATCGTGATACAAAGCCTCAGGCCCTTCAGCTACTGGATAGGTGGAATGGGCCTGGAATCCCTGCTCCCACGGTTGGTCGGGATCGATAATCAGGTGTGGAGCCCCACTCATAGTCAATGGATCACTCATTGGAGCCAGGTAGGTTGCATTAGTCCCTTTTTCCAGCACATACATCATATAGAGTTGATTGTGTAGTTGTAGAATTGAGGCATCGATGGCTGTGGTACTATCTGTACCGGTCAACTGACCCTTATATGTGTATGGTCCCAGAGGATCTTCCCCCTGGCTCTGCAAAACATAGATGCGATGGTCTTCATTCGTATTGGTGAGGGCCGCCGTAAAATACACGAACCAGTGGCGGCTCCCCTGATAATCCAGCAAAAACATGGACGGCGACCAGACCTGGAAGGCGGGCTCACCAGGAGCGGGACTCCAGATGGTCTTTGAGCTACGGCCCACATCTTCCAGACGCGGCGCATACCAGATCTCCAGCGAATTACCGGTACGCGTACCGGTTAAATAGTAACTCTTCTTGTGATAGACAATAAAAGGATCAGCCACCGGGGCCAATGGATTATGGAGAGCGACAACAGATTTTGACATGGGCTTCGTAGATGATGCACAGGCGGTCAATAACAAGCACAGCCACCACACCGCGAGGAGACATATGCCACGCCACCTGTTCTTCTGTCCGTTAACTACCATGTGCATCTTTTCCTTTCATGGTTACTGTATTAATAGTTACCGAAGTTGATCTTGATGGCACCATCGATATTGACAACCACGCCGACCTCATTTGAGTGGTTGTAACCGGTCTGGTAGATAGCAGGCCAGGTGTCCGTCGCGCCCTGGAAGGCGGGAGGATCATTGAGATACCAGCTCTGACCATTATCATCGCTGACCGAGATCTGATTGGTCCCGCCAGAGCTAACCAGAATGCGACCAGACGAGAGTACCGTCACATAGGGGCCGCTCTGCTGGTTGGGCAGCGTATAGCCCAGATCATTTGACCAGCTGGTGCCATCGTTAGAAAACTTGTAGTGGACATTGCAGTTATCGGTCCCACAGACCTCAAAGACCAGGATATACTGTCCGTTCGCCATGCGCGCAAAGCCCGGCATGCCCGGTCGAGCCGAACCGGGCTCGGCCGCCGCGTAGATCTCCGGTCCCCACGTCTGCCCCTCATCGCAAGAGACACGCTCAGACACGATCTGGCTGTAAGAAGGATTATCGTCCGCGTGCTTCTCGTTGGCATAGAAACCTGCCACGCAGCCATTGGGCAAGACATACAGGAAAGGCTCCCACAATCCGCGATCGAAGCGCCCATTGGAATTGGGATTGGTATCTAGCTGACTAACGAAGTTCCACTGGTAGCCGCCATCGGTACTCTTCACGATCGGCAGGCCATACCAGTTCAGATCCGTCTGCCGGTTGCGCATGGCCATCAGGATATCGCCATTGGGCATCTGCACCATCTGCGACTGCTCCTGAATATGGCCATCCGGTGAAGGGATCCAGCCAATCACGGTATAGGTCGGATTGGCTGGATTGCTGCGCGCCACCCGGATAATCGGCGAACCGCCCGCTGGATATTCCGTATAGGTCACCAGATTGTCCCCTTGCTGGTCCCAGGGAAGCATACGTCCCCAACCCGGACTATTGGTAGAGCTGACGGTGCTGATTGTAAACCAGTTAATGGGGCCAGCGGCCTGCGCATCCGCGAATGGCGCGCAGGCGAACAGAAAACCGAACAGGGGCAAGAGTAGCACGCGCCATCGCTGTGTAAACTTTTGCATAGAAATCCATTCTCCTTGTTCATAGGCTAGCGATATTCTCATCGTGAGTCACGCAATACAACAACAATATAAGCGAATGAAAGAAACCCGAGGGTATCTTTCAGAACAATTCATTCTCCAGTGATCTGAGAAAGGTCTTTTTCAGAGAAGGCATACCCCTCCTGTGATGCCTGCTGCCCTGCGGATAAAGGCTGACTGGCCGGGGCCAGATCCAGAAAAGCATAGGCGCAGTTGTGACCATGCTCATCCTGTAACTGGACATGCAGACGACCACTAGCAGGCCCGGAAGGCAGGGTAAAGTTCAACAGCTGCCGGGTAGTAATCGTATATGGCTCGATATCTACCTTCACCCGGTTTACCCCTCCGCGCTCACCCTCCCACCAGCAAAGCAGATGGCCATGGATAGCCTGCCCACCCTGATGCGAGATCTGATAGGGAATCGACAATTCGGCCTGCTCCACCAGGTAATCCAGGCCCGGTTCATGTGGTACCAGACCAAAGATAATAACCGTATCGGCATTTACTAGTCGAGGATCATAACCCAGCGGCTTGAGCTGGCGCCAGGCATCATAGAGGCCACAAAGCTCGTTTTCAACATCATAGAGCTCGGTATAGATGTAGCCGCTGATAGCCGCGTGCCGCCGCAGCTCCTGTGTCTGCCAGCGAAAATACCAGCCGCGCTCCTCATCGGTCCGGCCCGCGCCATATTCACCATTCAATAGAGGAATCTCCTGGTGTTCGTGGCCGGTAACGCACAACTGCGTCTCATACCAGTGGTCCACGCCCAGTTGGTGACCAAACCAGGTGGTATTATCGCTAGCCAGGGCCGCAGTCACATCACGCCAGCGCTGATTATCCTCATCATAATAATGCCAGTCCAGCACATCGGTCTTGACATGGTTCCAACCGGAATCATCGAGAATGGGACGACTATGATCATGGGAGGCCAGCAGATCGTACGCCCGGATCACCGCCTCCTGCTTCTCCACATCCTGACCGCTGCGCCAATCCAGCCCCCACTCCTCGTTATAGATACCCCACAGAATAATGGACGGATGGTTATGGTCGCGCTCCACCATCAGCGGCAACTGCGCTTCAAACAGGGCGGCCGCCTCCTCAGAGAAACGACCATAGCAGGGAGGCTCAGCCCACACCAGCAGGCCCAACTGATCGGCCCAGTAGAGCCAGAGCGGATCCTCCAGCTTGATATGTTTACGCATCAGATTAAAGCCTGCCTGCAGCGATATCTCGACATCCAGGCGCAGGGCATCATCATTGGGCGCGCTATAGCCGCTTTGCGGCCAGTAGCCCTGCTCCAACGCGCCGCGCACATAGAGCGGCTCGCCATTCAACAAGAGTCGCTTACCCCGCGTCTCAATCGAGCGCAGCCCGGTATAGCACTTCACCTGATCAACGCCCGCACTGCTCGTCAACTTGAATGTCACAAAGTAGAGATGCGGGTCCTGCGGCGACCAGAGGCGGGGCTGCTCGACGGGCAAGGTCAAGCGCACAACGCGATCGTGAACGGGAACGCTCTGCGCTGGCATGCCTTCGAATTGAACGGAAAGAATGGAATTGGTCAGTGCTTCACCTGCAAGCTCCAGATGAGCCTCAATGGCCGTCAAATCCTGGGATGGAGACAGGTGCACGCGCTGAATAAACGTCTCTGGGCGCCCCTCCAGCCAGACCGTCTGCCAGATGCCGCTGCTGGCCGTAAACTGGCATTCATAATAATCATCGTTGGGACGGCTACGCTGCTTCCCATGCGGGATAGCGAGCTTATCCAGGGGCGCCTCAACGCGCACGATCAGCTCGCCAGCCCCATCGCGCAACGCATCAGTAATATCAAAGCTGAAAGGCAGATAGCCACCACTATGCTCGCCAATCCATAGACCATTCACCCACACCTGGCATAGATAATGCACCGCGCCAAAATGCAGAATGGTGCGCTCACGCGCCCATTCCGCAGGACGCTGTATGCGCAGACGGTACCAGCCAACCGGCAGCCATTCCTGTCCAATCCCAGAAGCCATCGTCTCCCAGGCAAAGGGAACCTGAATTTGTTGCGCCCAACTGGCATGGCCAGGTTCTTCCCAGTGCTGCGCTAATCCCTGCTGATCGGGATCGGGCAAAAAGTCCCAGGAGCCATTTAAGCACAACCAGCGATGCGACCGATCAAAATCTGGACGAGGATAGGCTGAACGCTGCCCACGGGCCAGCCGCGATATGTTTTCTGGTTTAGAAGATATATGCATAAACTATCCCTTGACACTCCCGGCCAGCATGCCGCTGACAAACTGGCGCTGCAGAGCGATAAACAGGACCAGGACCGGAAGCGTAGCCACCGTACTGGCGGCCATAATCATGCCCCAGGCATCATGGCCGGTCGTCCCCGGACTCGAATTATTAATCTGGGTTGCCAGGTTCGACAGCATCACCTGCAGGGTCTGCATCGAATCGGACCCCGTAACGATCACCGGCCAGACAAAATCATTGTAGATGCCCAGAAAGGTCATAATCGCCAGTGCCGCCAGCGCCGGCCGCATCAGCGGCAGAACGATACGCCAGTACATACCGAACGGGGTACACCCATCCACTTTGGCTGCCTCCAGCAGTTCATTCGGCACATCCGCGATCTGCTGCCGCGTCCAGAAAATGGCAAAGGCATTGACCAGTCCGGGCGCGATCAATCCCTGGTAGGTATCAACCCAGTTGAGGGCGCCCATCTCCAACAAGAGGGGAAGGATCATCGCGATGGCAGGGACCATCATGGTCGAGAGTACAAAGGCGAACAGAAATTTCTTGCCCCGGAACTGAAACTTGGCAAAGGCAAAACCGGCCAGGGGACAAAAGAGCATAGTCGCGCCTCCTTGCAGGATCAGCACGATAAAGGTATTCTGAAATCCGACCCACATCGGCACGGCAGCGAGCAAAGCGGTATAGTTATGAAAAGAGAGTGTATGCAGATCCAGACCCAGCGGGGTCGTAGCGATCTCGCTACCCGGCTTCAAAGACGAAACAAACATCCAGGCCAGTGGGAAAATCGTTACCAACGCGGCAATAGCCAGCGCGATATAGACCAGCACACTACTAAACTGGAAGTGACGGCGACGTATACCAGACGAGCCAGTGAGCACCTGGCGAGCCGTCTTGTCATAGGACTGTGAAGTTGTTACAGCCATCCTACCTCTCCTCTCCAGCTCGCAAGAAGCGCAGCATAAACAGCGAAAGCAGAACCAGTAAAATTGTCAGCAGAAACGAATTGGCGGCACCGGTGCCAAAGTCAGAATTGGCGATATAGGAATTGAGCAGATAACCGGCGGTCGTCGTCGAATTATAGGGACCACCATTCGTCAACACCTTTGGCTCGGCAAACATCTGCACCACACCCAGCGTGCTAAAGACCACCAGAAAACCAACGGTGCGGCGCAGCAGAGGCAGCGTAAGCGCAAAGAACTGCCGTACCGCTCCGGCGCCATCGATTGAGGCGGCCTCATAATATTCCGCCGGAATCGCCTGGATCGCAGCCAGCATCGTCAGCACCGCGAAGGCACTCCCTCCCCACAACACCAGCAGAGCCAGGGTTGGCTTGGCCCACTCACTGGTCGTCAACCAACCGATCGAGGGCAGATGTACTATATGCAAGAGCGTATTGACCGCCCCGAAATCCTGATCGAACAGCACCAGCCAGACCTGGGCAATCGCCACCAGAGGCACCACATAAGACAGCAGCATAGAGGTGCGGAAAAAACCGCGCAGACGCAGTCCAGGCAAGGACAGCAAGGCAGCGATCACCACAGCCACCAGCACGCGCACCGGCACAATCAAAAACCACAGCACAGCTGAATTTCCCAACGACTGCCAGAACGAGCTATCCGTCAACAAAAAGGTATAGTTATCCAGGCCGATGAAGCGAGGATCAGCATCGCCGTGCCAATGGGTAAAGCTTAAAAAGAGCGAATAGAAAAACGGAAACAGCGAAAAAGCGCAAAAGAAAATCACAAAAGGCGCGATAAATAGATAGGGCGAGAAGCTACCACCTAGCCAGCGACGCAACCGTTCCAACGGCGAACGAGAAGGCATAGGAGAAGGGGTAGCAGAGCCTGGCCGGGATGTAGCGACAGCCATAACAGAAAAACTCCTCCCTGAGGGTAAAGAGGACTCATAACGATATGAGCCCTCCCAGGCCATGACCTGTAGATAAGCACGCGGCTCCTACTGGCGGGCAACAAGTTTGGTCTGGATATCATCCGAAGACTTCTGCAGCACCTGTTGCGGCGTCAGCTGCCCATCCAGCATACGCTGAACATTGGTGCCAAAGTAGGGTACAGCCTGGTTGTACCAGGGGGCAATATAGAAGTTGCCGGGGATATCTTTGACGGTACCGGTCACTGTTTGCCACAAATTCTGTCCACCCAGACCCTCAGAATTCTTATACAGCTGTGTCCCAAGCGCGGGCATATACGAAGGGATTGAAGTATTGATGCCACCGGGATAGACTTTATTGGGTCCATAGACGGCGCTATAGCCCTCTTTACTGAAGACCAGGTGCTCATAGAAGAGCCACGCCAGGTGAGGATTCTTCGCCTTTTTCGGGATGATAAACGAGCTACCACCCATCACGGCCCCACGGGCCCCACCTTTGGTCCAGGCGGGCAGAGGCATGGCGCGCCACTTCCCTTTGGTCTTCTTAAAGAGCAGATCAGGACCATACACAGCCCAGACCGCCCAGGGATAGAACGCCACCTGATTGTTCTCGATCGCCGCCACATCACCGGGGCTATAATACGTCTCGCGCGTCCCCAGGTTCTGATCGCGTACCGTCTTCAAGAATTTCATGATATTGAGATAGGCCGGCGTATTGATCTGCAGCTTACCACTGGCATCCACCATGCTGGTCCCCTGCTGGTTAGCAAACATCTCAACCCACAACTGCGTCAGGCCGGGATCCTGTTCCAGGTGTACCGGCTTACAGGAGGGACCGAACTTCGTCTGCACCTTTTTGGCGGCCGCGATCAGATCATCATAGGTCTGAATCGACGTAGGATCGACGCCGGCCTCCTGTAACATATCCTCGCGATAGTACAGCAGCCCTGGATCAAGGTCCCAGGGGATACCAACGATGCGATTATTATGGGTATTGACACGCAACTTAAACGGAACAATGTCTTTCACGTACGGCTGAATCCAGTCCGTAATATCGTAGTAGTGCGAAGCCAGCGTTGGCAGGTTATTATCCTCGTAGAAAGAGCCATCCGGCACATTAACGCCGGTATTGAGGGTCGTGGGCAGCTTCGCATCGACATCTACCGATACATGCTTCACCTTGATTTTGGGGTACTTCTTGTTGAAGCTCTCAATGGTAGCATCAAACACCTGGAACAGATCACCTGAGCGATCCCAGATAGTCACGGTACCTTCATTAGCGGTCGCATTGCCGCTAGCCGCCCCTCCAGTTGAAGGCGACCCGCAAGCCGCCAGCAAGCCGCCAGCAGCGGCGAACGCTCCAACAGTAGCGGAGGACTTAATAAAAGAGCGTCGTGAGATAGCATACTGAGATGAGAGGGCATCCCATGGCTTAAAAATATCCTGTTGTTTCGACATCCGTGTTCATCCCTTCCCTCATAACGAGAAATACTGGAAGTTCCATGCTACAGTGCATAAATAAAGACGAATTAAACAAATAAAGAGGCAAACTCATACTGATGTCCAGACATAATCCAATATCGTGGTCATGCCTACACTGCACAATAACGAAAAGCTGGCAGACAGGCAACGTCCTTGCCTGATATATGCCGCTGATCAGCAGAGCTCGTTCAACGTTGAACGTAGTATAACATCCAAAAAACGTGCCTGTCAAGGATTCAGTGAAACAATTTTCTCGCCGGGCGGGTCAGACGCTCCCCTTGCTAGTATGCGTAAGCGTCTCTTACAGGCGTCCGCATGCGCGGCCGCCTCGTTTATAAGTTGTGGTGAATGATGCAAATGCCGCGCCATGGCGCGGCATTTGCATCATTCACCACAACTTATAAACATAAAGGAAAAACAATAAGTTGACACGACATAAATAGGGATGCTACTATCTTGGCAAAAATATAAAGCTGAGTAAGAGAAGGAATGGCAAAACGACCGTGAGAGTGCATTTAAAAGATATCGCGGCTTATACCGGCGTCTCGATAAAGACTGTCTCCAATGTAGTCAACGGTAATTATGATCATGTGGGACCGGAGACGCGGGCGCTGGTACTCGATGCCATCAAAAAGTTGAATTATCAGCCGAATAACGCGGCCCGTCATCTGCGTAAGGCCCAGGTGAATGTGCTGGCCTACGCCTTCCCGGATCTATCCAACCCCTATTTTGCCGATATCGGTCACGCCATCGCTACTGAAGCAGCCAGGCGCAACTACACGGTCCTGCTGGATTACACCTTCTCAGAACGCGACAAAGAGCTCAATATATTGACCGGGATGAGCCCCCATCTCATCGATGGCTTGATTCTGGACTCACACGCGCTTGATGTAGAAGACATAGGCCAGATAAAAACGAGCGGTCCAATTGTCCTGCTTGGTGAAAGGCTGTTTGGCGCGCCGCTGGACCACGTGCTCATCGACAATACAGCAGCAGCGTATACAGCCACCAGACACCTGATCGAACGGGGGAAACGCAGAATCGCCGCCATCGGAGTCCAGAAGGCACGGAGTGAGGCCCCATCGCTACGTCTGCAGGGCTTTATGCGGGCGCTAACGGAATCTCATCTACCCATAGACCAATCGCTCCTCATGGATGGGGGGCTATGGCACCGGCCCGACGGTGCGGCAGCTATGCAAGCGCTGCTCGCGCGTCCCCGCGAGGAGTGGCCCGATGCCATCTTCTGCTTCAACGACCTGATGGCACTCGGCGCTATCTCTGTACTGGGAGCGGCTGGGTGTCGTATTCCAGAGGATATCGCCGTCATCGGTATTGATGACATTGAAGACGGGCGCTACGCCAACCCACCCCTCAGCAGCATCGAGCCAGACAAGCAGGAGATGGCACGCATCGCGGTCCAATTGCTGCTCGGACGTATCACGGGGCGACGTACACAGGAGCCAGAATCAATCTATGTACCATTTCGTCTGCACGCGCGCGCCAGCACCATGGGATGCAAGACCGATTAAAATCAGCTAACCTTTTCTGGGTGAAATAAGGAAGACGCAGTGCCCGGTATGCGTCTGGGCGCTGCACTCCACCTCGCGTATCTCCCACTGCTTCTCTTGCTTCACCAGGCGCAACATCAGGTCAAACGAATACTGCCATGGCATACACAGCGGATGCTCAGCCCCCATGACACTATAGGCAAAAATATTGCTATAAAACACACACATAAAAGAACCATTGTCGAGGCGCTTCCACTCGGTCAGCTTTTCGCCGCGACGACTATCGACCTCATTTGCCAGGATGGTAAGCAGCGTACGCATCGTGCGATCAGCACCGATCACTTTAGGGATCTGCTGCATAAGAAAGAGAAAGATAGCCTTTTGCAGGGTATCAGCTTCAACCTGTCCCGCCCAGCGATATGCCTGCTGCAGAGGCTGCAGAGGCGCCGAAAACATTACGGCCCGCATCAATAATGAAAAATAGTGAGGAGGAATCGTACACTGGTCGATCTCAGGTGGCCATTGTTCTTCTTTACAAAATTGTGCCAGGCCAACATCAGTCAAC
The DNA here is from genome assembly GCF_003967515.1 of Dictyobacter aurantiacus. Taxonomy (GTDB): domain Bacteria; phylum Chloroflexota; class Ktedonobacteria; order Ktedonobacterales; family Ktedonobacteraceae; genus Dictyobacter; species Dictyobacter aurantiacus. Next base: position 1,213,206 of record NZ_BIFQ01000002.1, read on the forward strand.
AACGTATTCCATTGATCAGCAGGAATAACCTGTCTGGCTGCTTTCAACTCAAGACGCAGATGCGAAGAAAAAGACCGTTTGGAGTGGGCCACGCGTGGCTTAAAGCCTAGCTTCGGCAAAGACTCCAGAACCATGGTGTGTTCCGCCGTTTTCAGCGGTATCTGCGCCGACGGCAAAAATTGCCAGATGCGCCGCAAAATCAGGCTATTTGGTGGAGAGATACAATGCATAGTATTTGAAATCGTATCCTCGGCCGATAGCAGCAGACCATCAGGCAAATATATGGAAGACAGCGGCATAACGGGAACATCTCGTTGTAGCTCGTAGTTTAAACGCCGCAGAAGGCGTGTAAAAATAGGGCTTGTTGTCTCCTCCTGTTGACCTAACAAAATGAGACGGGGAATGAAATGCTCTTTCAGGAAACGATCAAACGCCTGGTAGGAGGTCGAGGTAATAATTGCTCGCAACCCGGCCAGCGTAAGGAGGCGAGCCAGGTACTGAGACCGAACCTCATTTGTATCAATGATCAAAAGAACATGCTCGCGTGCTTTTTTTAAAGCATCAGCAGCATCAAACGAAGATGGTTCACCAGGTGCAGACACCATATAGTAAGATTTGCCCTTTCTTATTGAGTCAAAACAGGTTACACAATTGCGCGATTAAGAGTTGAGGAATAAAATCATATCGAGTGTAACTGCTTTATAAAAAAAAGTCAATATAAATATTAGCAAACGAAAAGAAAATCCAGAAATGAAAGCACAAACATTGTCACCTGTTCTGACAGATCTTTGAAAGCGACCTCCTTTGGAAGCGTTATCGCGCTATCTACTTGAAATATTCCCTGCCTTCACAATGCAGGCGATCCCTGGCAAAAATCGCCTGCTCAACCGATGTTACCTGCTGGTTTCCGGCTCGCTCTTCTTTTTTATGCTCACCCAGTTTATTACCGGTCACTAGATTATATAGAGCACTAGCCAAAAGCCCTATTACGGGTCTCACCTCATCCAAACCACGGTAGAATATGATACAGTTTAAACAAGCAGAGAATAGCCTGAAGCAGGTATAATAGATTTACAGGGCTGAGAACGGCCATGTCCATATTAGGGACAGATATTCTGGTAGAGATGAGCATATATGTTAGAGTTATTACAGATGTGGGCACTGGTAGAGGTCCTTGGGATCATCTTTCTACCGCTCACCGTGACGGTTTTCCACAATATTCCTGATCGGGGCTGGGCCTGGAGCAAGGCGCTGGCAGTCCTGGTAACCTCTTTCTGTGTCTGGTGGCCCTTGATGGTTATTCAAGCGCTCCCATTCAGCAGGATCTTTATCCTCGCGGTAGTCCTGCTCCTGCTGGCATTGAATGTTGTTGGCTTCTTGCGTACACGCCAGACCATACTTCGCATGGTGCGCTCTAATAGCCTGTATATTATTGCTACGGAAGCGGTCTTCCTGGTTATGGTCTTCCTGCTAGGCTGGTTGCGTTCCTTTGGACCTGATATTCATTCCTACGAGATGTTCATGGATGAAGGGTTTCTGGCCTCCATCATGCGCAGCCAGCATTTTCCGCCACCAGACATGTGGTATGCTGGCTACTCGATCAATTATTACTACTATGCCCACTATATCGTTGGCTTCCTGGCCAAATTACTGGGGCAACTGCCATCGGTAGCCTTTAACACCGGTATCAGCATGCTCTATGGCCTGACGGCGGTAAGTCTATTTGGTGTCTCCAGCAACCTGGTCTCCTGGTCGCGTCACCTGCGCCGGCAGCGGCAGATAGTCATCGACAAGGAACAGGACGAGCCGCAACAAGAGCAACCGATTCACGCCATCCCGGGTGCCCTCAAAATAGGGATTCCGTTCGGGCTGATTACCGTGATCATGGCCCTGATGTTCGGCAATATGGCTTCCGCATTTCAATGGTTCCACGATCGAGGGAGTGCGAACGGCTATGACTGGTTCAACCCGACACGTATCATCCCACGCACCATCAATGAATTCCCGGCCTTTAGCTTCCTGCTCTCAGATTTTCATGCCCACGTGCTCTCGCTGGCGTTTACTATTATGGCCATCGGCCTGGCATTAAATCTGTTGCTGGAACACGAAGGCAAAGGGATCTTCCTCTTTGGGCGCGGCTGGCGCCTTATCCTGACGCTAGGCGTTACAAGTCTCTCACTCGGAGGACTCTTTGTGATGAATGGCTGGGACCTGCCGACGTATATGGGGCTGGCCATCGTATGTATCGCGCTACAGCAGTGGTTGCTGAATAAGCGCCGCTTCAGCTGGCGGCTCGCCCTTGATGTCGCTGCGCCATCGCTGGCCCTGGCCGTACTGGCGATCTTGCTATTCTTACCCTTCCATCTCACCTTCATCTCTCCCTCACAGGGCATCGGGATCGCGCCACTGTCGGAGCGCTCATCTTTACGCAATGAACTCTTGATCTACACCTTCCTGGCCTTCGTCTTCCTCTCGTTACTCTTTAGCGATATCATCACACGTACATTCAGGCCCGCGCCCGCTCCCAATATAGAGGCTCCCACAGAGCCGGGGTCTGATGAGCCGGAAACGGCGCCGCAAGAAGCGTATCTCTCCTGGCCCTTTATCGGCACGATGACGGGCCTGGGCTTTATCGTCATCGGACTGGCCTGCCAGTTCTTCAATCCCGCCAATGTAACGCTATTCATCGCGCTGGGCATCACAATCACGGCCATCGTCGCCATCATGCAGAAGATAGATGACCGGGCGCACGCCTTTACGCTTCTGCTGGGCGCGGTCGCCTTCGCCCTGATCGCGGGCTGCGAAGTCTTTTTCTTGCGCGACGTCTTCGTCGACAACAATCCACGCATGAACAGCGTCTTCAAATTCTACTTTCAGGCCTGGATCCTGCTCTCAATCGCCGGTGGCGCTGGATTCTACTACATCCTGGAGAATTTCCAGCTTAAAGAACGCCTGCAGGGCTCATTGCGTTACGTCGTGACGGGCGGGAAGATCGTCTGGGGCACCATCCTGCTGGTCCTGGTGCTGGCCAGTTCCATCTATCCCATTGTCGCGCCCTACTACCGCTTTGTGCGCTTTGATCCGGTCACGCAACAGACTGGGATGTTCCGTACTAACAGCCTGGATGGACTGAACTACTTGCAGAGGGACCCGGCCTCGGTTGGAGACTACAACGCGATCCGCTGGTTGAACGCCAACATTAGCGGCTCACCAGTCATCGTGGAAGCGGTGGGCGACGACTATACCTACTACGCTCGCGTCTCGGGCTTAACCGGCCTGCCGACTATTATGGGATGGATCGGACATGAATACCAGTGGCGCGTCCAGTGGTTCAATCGCAACCCGGCCAACGCCGCCGAATTTAATAGTCGCAAAGACGAAGTCACCAAGATCTATACCGATCCCAATCCCCAGGATGTGCTGGCCACGATGGCGCGCTATCACGCGCAGTACATCTACGTTAGCACGTTAGAGCGCAGCACCTATAGCAAAGCCAATCTGAATCGCTTTGGGTCATTTATGCAGGTTGTCTATCACAACCAGGATGTTACCATCTACAAGGTCAAAGCTTGAAGTTTCTATAAAGAAAGAATTTTGCCTCGTGGCGCTACGAGGCAAAATTCTTTCTTTATAGAAACTGATTGAAGCCGCTTCCAAAGGCAATCCACACCGACATAACCCGTTACTGTTTTCCTCTAGAGCGTCTTTAACGAGGTATAGTATATATACAAAGAGGAACGTTTTTTGCGTGGAGGTTCAATGGAATCTGACCAACGTACGTCCGGGCCACAGGAGTCTATGCCGTCCGGGCAGGAGAAACACATACAACAGACAAATACAGATCTCTTCCTGGCCCTGGCGCGTAACAGCGCGGATATATTCTGGCTCATGACGCCCTATGGTGATTTTGGCGCTCCTGATTCCTCCAACTGGAAGGTTTTTGTCGGCATCCAGCAGGCGCAGCAGCATCAAAGCTGGCTTGATTGTATCCATCCACTGGACAATACCTGCGCGCAATCCGCCTTTATGCAGGCGGTTCAATCCCGGCAAGCGTCCGAGACAGAATGCAGGATGCGTAGAAGTGATGGCATCTACCGCCTGATGCGACTTCACTTTGTTCCCGTCCAGGATACCAATGGTCAGATCTACCAGATCATTGCCCACGGTAAAGATATCACCGAGCAGCGACACTATCAGCAGATGAGCGAGGAACAGATGCGCCTGGCGCTGGGTGCCGCCAAGATCGGGCTGTGGGATTGGGATACACGCACCAATCATCTGACACTCAATGAGCAGTGCAAAATTTTGTTTGGCTTCCCTCCTCGTCATACGGTCAGTTATGAGCAACTGATGGCGGCCATTCATCCTGACGATCTGGACCAGCGCGATCGTGCGATCCAGGAAGCGCTAAGGGAAAAAACAGAATATAGTGTCGAATATCGCCACATCTGCCCCGATCAATCAATCCGCTGGATAACATTGCGAGGACGCTGGCTGTATGATGAGCAGGGTGTCGCGGTACACATGATCGCGGCGGTCATGGATATTACCGCCCTCAAGGAGGCTGAAGCGCAGCAACTAGCGGCCGCCAACAAGATGACCTCAATTCTCGAAAGCATCAGCGACGCCTTTTTCACCATCGATAGCGAATGGCGCTACACCTATGTCAATCCTCATGCCGAGAAGCTCCTGGGCAAAAGGCTAGCAGATCTACTGGACCAGCCCATCGCGGCCGTCACACCAGCCTTTGCCGATCCCTTTATTACGCGCAAGTTCCAGCTGGCGATTACAACGCAGCAGGCCAATCACTTTGAAGCGTTCTCCTTGCCACAGAAAAAGTGGTTCGAGGTACATGCCTATCCCACCCCCGAGGGATTATCTGTCTACTACCAGGACATCACCGAGCGCAAACGCATCGAGCGAGCCCTGCGTGAAAGCGAGCTCAAGTTCCGCCGCTTCGTAGAATCCAACATCATTGGCGTACTGGTCGCCGACATCTATGGCAACATTTACGAAACGAACGAGGCCTACCGGGCCATTACCGGTTATAGCGAGGAAGAGATCCAGCAACGGAATCTACAATGGACCGCCATGACAACCCAGCAATATCTACCGCGCCAGGCCCAGGCGATCGAAGAGTTCCTGGCAACCGGCGTCAGTAAGCCGTTTGAGATCACCATTCGCAATAAGCAGGGGCAACAGGTTCCAATCATGATGGCCATCGCCCAGCTCAAGAGCTCTTCTACCCTGGGCGTAGCCATCGTACTGGATATCAGCGCGCGCAAAGAAGTAGAAAAGCAAAAAGATGTCTTCCTGAGCATCGCCAGCCATGAATTGCGCACCCCTATCACCATCCTCAAAGGCACCCTCCAGCTTATTCAGCGCCGCATGAAACGTATAGCTTCCTCCCCCGATACCACACCTGCCGACATAGCAACGATCTGGCAAAAAAATGAGGATGACCTGAACAATGCATTGCGCCAGATCGATGTACAGGCGCGCCTCGTCAACGACCTGCTCGATATCTCACGCATCGCGGTAGATAAACTAGAATTACATCTGAGACGCTGTAACCTGATCAAGATTATCCAGGAAACTATTGAGGATCTACAGGCCACCTCGCCCGGACACACCCTGCAGATGCTCATTCCGCAGGATCAAGAGATCTATGTGCGGGCAGATCCCGATCGCATCGGACAGGTCATCAACAACTATGTGACCAACGCGATTAAATATTCGGAACCAGAACATCCTATTCGCATTGGCCTGGAACAGAAGGAGAAGCAGGTATCGGTCTGGGTCCAGGATGAAGGGCCAGGACTCACCGCAGATGCTCAAAAGCAGATCTGGCGCCGCTTCTATCAAATCAAAGAGACAGCCACGTCCGCCAACAAGCAGCAGGGGCTGGGCCTGGGGCTCTACATTTGTCAGACGATCATTCAGCGTCACCATGGAGAGGTGGGAGTAAAAAGCGCCCCCGGCCACGGCTCAACCTTCTGGTTTACATTACCGCTGGCGCCTCCCTCCGATCCCACATAATAGCAACGCGGACGGGCTTAATGCCCGTCCGCGATCGACAGCAATCTATACAACAAACTATCCCTCGTCTTCATCCTCCTCGGCCACATTGATACCGCCACGTCGCAACTCGATCAGAATATCGATAACCCCTTTAGCGCTCTCGATAGCCTCCAACGGGGTCGCTGAATATTCGTAAGCGGGATCTGTTTTGATAACGCGCTCATTCCATTTAAAGACACCATCGTACTCGTGCTCAGATATTTTTTCGACCCAGATGGTAATCCCTTTGTAGCGCGCTGTCATCTCTTCTCTGTATGCCATCACCAATTCTCGCTAATCTGGCACCCTATGCATAGCCTATCTCATTCTACCGTACTCTAGTATACAACCATGTCGTTTGTAATCGTAACTATAGCCAGCATCTCAGGATACTCATAGGCCTGTTTCTCCATGAAGCACTCATGTGCGGCGGCCTCTTGATAGCCGCCCTCACTATAATAAAAAGCATCAGTCTATCCAGAAATTGCTTTTCAAGCTGCACTTTTCCCTCTATATAGAAGGACGTATATATAGCGACCACATTTATTCAAAAGAGAGGTCCGTGCCTTTGGCCCCCAATTTATTTTTGAGGGATGAGGCAACACCAGGGGAGGTGCATTCGCACCTCCCCTGGTGTTGCCTCATCCCTCAAAAATAGAAAAGCTCTTACGGAAATGGTTTGCTTTATAGATCGACGATCGTTTCGCCAACGTGGAAGATGCGGGCGCGCCCATCTCTTTCAAAGAGCGTAACGCTACCCAGGCCCATCACCTTCCAACTGGCAGGTTCTGCCTCCGTCTCAACCGGCATTCTGACCAGGGCGGTATCCTCATCAATACCCAGGCCACGATGATCCTCGGGTAAAGAGGCCAGCATACGCTTAAATCCACTGGCCCAGATCTCATTGCCCTGCATGCGATCAAAATGTGGAAAAACAGCGATCTTCGGCACAATACCAAGTCCGGGCAGCCAGTGGGGAGACTGGTCGGAGTAGACGTCACGGGGTGAGATCAAGACGGAACCAAGCGCCATGGCGCCAGCGCTACAGCCGGCCAGGATGGCACCGCGTCGATAGGCGGCCGCGATAACTTCCCAGGCAGTAGTGGCGCGCAGGCTCTCTAAAATATGGCGCGGATTGCCGCCAGAAAAATAATAGAAATTCGCCCCCTGCAGCAGAGCAACCTGTTCGGGATCGTTGCTGCCCGTATGATCAATAATGGACGATAAGCGGATATCCTGCACGCCCAGTTTTTGGAAGTGTTCAAAACCCAGGGAATTCCAATACTGGGGCCGGCCCGGCTCAAGTCCACTGGCCGTCGGCAATAACGCAATGTGTGTCTGTCCCGCGCCCCCAAGGGTAGCGAGTAAGTATGTATCGGTCTCATTCATCACGGGTAAATATTCGCCAGATCCCAGGAGAGCAACCGTGCCAGGTGCAGACGAGAGAGAGTGCTTTTGTACCATGGTTATCCTTATTTTCAAAACAGAATGTGATTGGTAATTATCCATACTATATCACGCTCATCGCGTTTGATGAATGCCAGATCCTGGTAATGCGCGCTGTTTCAGTGGACACGCATTAGAGGGTTAGCAGCAATCCATCTTTTGGGGGAGTACAAATAGGGGCCTACACGCTATAGTTATTCTCGTGGATTTATCGTCATTCTTGTGCTTCTAACCGATCCTGATTGAGGAGGATTGCCACATGTCACATTCAGATCAAAAGCCAGATCCTTCGGAATCATCCAATATACCACAGCGAGCAACTGACTCGTCTTCAGAACAACCAGCTGAACAGAGCAGGTCCAGGTCGTACACGCCACCCTTTCTGAACGATCCATCTAGAGGTGGACCGACGCAACCACCTCCATATCGCGGCCCGACTGAACAGCCTGCTGGATACGCACCGCTCGAAGCGGAATCAGATATCTATCGATCTAATGAAACCCAGGGACAGACGCCGACCAGCAGGCCATCACCGTACGCGGAACCGACATATCGCTCTTACTATCCGCCCGATTGGCCACCAACGCCAGCAGCTGGCGCGGGTACTCCTCCCGGTAATGTCCCATCGGGCATGCCACCGCCCTATACGCCAGCCGCACCACCACCAGGACAGTACGCCTACCAGGCACAGGGTACAGCACCCCAGGGTTTTCCACCTCCCGGAGGCGCACCCGGTCAACGCAGGGGAACGAACAACAAAATGCAGTTCATCGCCCTGCCATTGATCGCGCTCCTGATGGGTGCGCTGGGCGGCTGGCTCGCCGCCGGGGCCGCCACCCATTCCGCCAATGCCCTCTTCCCGGGCGCCAACCAATCGACTGAGCAGGTCGCGGCCAAATTCCGCACATCGGTAGTACAGATCAACGTCGAAACCCAGACAGGAGGAGGGTTGGGATCAGGCGTCATCATTGATCCGCGCGGCTATATCGTCACCAACAATCACGTGGTTAACAACGGCCTCAACTACCAGGTCGTACTCTACGACAATACCAGGCTACCCGCGAACGTAGTCGGCACCGATCCCAATGATGACCTGGCGGTCGTAAAGATCAATCCACCCAAACATCTATCGGTGGCAAATATTGGAGACTCATCGCGCCTGCAGGTGGGACAGCCAGTGCTGGCTATCGGGAATCCACTAGGCATTACGCAGACGGTCACGGGTGGCATTGTCAGCGCGCTGGGACGCAATATCAATGAAGGTCAGAATAACCTCATCATCAACGCCATCCAGACCGACGCCGCCATCAATCCAGGCAACAGTGGTGGAGCCCTGGTAAACATGCAGGGGAACCTGATTGGCATCCCCACACTCGTACCCATCGATCCCGAATTCAAAACGCCAGCCTCGGGCGTCGGCTTCGCCATCCCATCCAATCGCGTCAAATTCATCGTACCGCAATTGATTAACTCGGGTCGCGTCGTCCAATCTGGCCGCGCCGATATAGGGGTCAACGTCGTCAGCGTCGATCCAGACATCGCAGATCAGGCCCAGTTACCGGTGGACCATGGAGCGTTAATCGTCAACGTCAAACCCGATAGCGCCGCCGCCACGGCCGGCCTAAAGCGTGGTGATATCATTGTCGAGGCCAACAATCAATCCATCCAGGATACGGCCATGCTGCAGGATTTCCTGATCAACAAGAGTCCAGGTCAGACCATAACGCTACAGATCTATCGCGGCAATCAACAAATGCCGGTCAAGGTTCAGCTAGGGGAGCAGCAGTTTGGCTAATGCGCCCCTGATGGGGGGTACATTAGCGCTCCCGCACGCGCGTCCGCTGCGCGGCCGCATTGTTTTTTCTGTTGATGCGTGTGGTGTGTGTGCTGTGGCACACACACCACACGCATCAACAGAAATATAGTCTGTGGGCACTGCAGGTGCATTACAGCACACACACCACACGCACTAACAGAAACATGGTCTGTGGATACCGCAGGTGCACCACAGCACACGCACCAACAGAAACATGGTCTGTGGATACCGCAGGTGCACCACAGCACACGCACCAACAGAAACATGGTTTGTGGATACCGCAGGTGCGCCACAGCACACCTACTACGCATGCAGGCATTTTGAAACTATGTTATAGGCCAAAACGTGTGTTTACTAGGATTTACGCGCACCTGTGCCATTAGCTACACAGGTAGATACAGTTGCATAGAAAGGCAAACAAGATGGGAAAGTTTCTCCAGGGCCTGTTCTTTGGGACCGCGATAGGCCTCTTGATCGCGCCTATGCGTGGTGAAGAGTTGCGTGGCAAGCTCCAGGAGCGCTTCAAACAGTTGCAGGAGAGGGCATCAAATTCAAAGCTCGGGCTGAGCTCAACCGATACGTCTGGCGGCCGCGGCACAACACAATCTCAGCGCCAGAGAGGCGATGAACCTATTACCTTACCGCTTAATAACACACCACCAACAAACAAGCAACCGTCGCCAATGTCTTCACAGGCCGCACCATCAGGTGGTGCATCCACCCAATCGACAACACACAGCAGGCTCTACAAATATGAGAGCACGCCAGAAGAGATGGATTACGAACCCCTGAATTTGCCGGTTGAAACATTTGAAGAAATCAAAGCGGGCAATCCAGAACATGAGCGTGCGCCCAAACGGACCGCACCACCTGCTACCAGTACAGAAAATCCCGACAAGAATCTCAGTCATCAAAGCAGGCATAACACAAATACCACGGTACAGAAAAACCCCGGCAATAGATCGCGCCAGCACTAAGTGTCTGACTTCCGTCATGTTGGGGGCACGTGAGCGCCTCCGCACGGGCGTCCGCTACGCGGCCGCACTGGTTCTGTGTGTTAGTGCATGGGATGCACTGATGTGCATCCCATGCACTAACACACAATGGAATTCTGAGCACCGCAGGTGCGAAACCCCATGCAGGCCGCAGGCCATCATCATGAGAGTCAGACACATTCTAAAAATTATACGCATGCAGATAGCTAACATTCAAAACGGCTATCTGCCTGGCGATACACCATAATCACTGGATGCTAACGGTGGTATGGTGAATACCGCGCAGATGAACCAGATTGGCCGATGAGAGGGGCATATTGTTCTGGCTTACCATCTGGCAGATCGTCTCGATTCGGCCCAGGTGGTACGCGCTCCTCTCAACCGCAGTCAGCAGGCAGGCACGTACAGTTGGACGCTGCCTGCCACGCATCTTCCCTTGTAAAGATCGCGCCTCTACCAGCAAACACATAAAAGAGTCGGGCATATTATCTAAAATAGTATGGACGCTTTTCATCCACTGGCCATAACAACGCGAGAGCGCCAGCAATGAACAGATCGGTTTCATCTCAAGCGATTGATTGAGGAGCGGCTGCCTTCCACCAACGGGAATCAGCACCCATTTTTCAATATCGCGGGCCAGGTCAATAGCGGTTGCCAGTGGGGAACCGATCTCTGAAAAAGGAGGGGCATACTGCAATAGATCATCTGGCAGGGCTTCACAACTATACAGTGTACGCTGTCCAATGTTTGCTAACATGCGAGCAATTTGCATCGCTTCACTATCATTACGCATACATCAAATCCCTTTCCGGTTGTGGGCCAGGTGCATACGCTGCTAGCATATATACAGGCAAGCACGCACACAGGTCACATCCTTCATGGCTCAGTATGTTCCATCGTTCAGGCAACGAGTATGATTCAACCGTTTCTGACTATATTCAACACGCCCTCAGAAGAACAAATGTGACACCACTGACAAAAACAAAAGCATCTTCATGGGAAAAGTGAGAGCAAAGCACACACTATCGTGTCCGCGAGCATCGATCTCGGGTCGTATACCTGGAAAAACAAAAAAATCCACATTCATGTATGCAATCATGTATAATGAAGCAGAAACACGTTCCCAGCGATTTTTTAGAAAGAAGGAGGCGTGCTTCCTCCCCGTTCCTCTGCGGCAGGAGGTTCCGCACGATTGAAACGCATGAAACTAGTAATCTTTGGAGCCTCAGGAAGAACTGGCAGGGCTCTTGTTGAGCAAGCGCTCGAAGCGGGACATGATGTCACGGCAGGCGTACGCAACCCGGACAACTTTCCACTACAACACGAACGCTTGCACGTCGTCAAGGCAGACGTCTTTGACCTGCCGTCGGTAGATGCCGCGATGCAGGGAAAAAACGCGGTCTTATCTACGGTCGGTCCACGCAAACGAGGATTGCTAGGTGCCTACAAGCCCGAAGGCTTATATTCGCGGGGCATCAAAAATATTTTACAGGCGATGCAAAAAAATGGCATTCGCCGCCTGGTCTGCGTTACAGCGGCCGCTGCCGACGATCAGTATACCCCGCAGGGATTATATGGCTCCATTCAGATTCCGCTCATCTGGAGAAAAACGCTTGAAGACATGAAATTGATGCAGCGCGAGATCAGCAAAAGCAATCTGGACTGGGTCGTAGTACGGCCGGCGCGCCTATCAGATTATCCACGCACCGATGAATATCGCACTTCGCTGCGTCCAACGTCCAAAGACCAGAGAACGCGTCGCACCGACCTGGCCGCCTTCATGCTCAAAGAACTAACCGACACCCAGTACTTGCGTAAGCTCCCGGTCATTGCTGATTAATTCCAGTCAATTATTTTCCCGATCTCATCCTGGGCGGCACCTCATAAGTCCATGAGGTATCGCCCATTTTCATCTTTTAGTTCTTCAGATCTGTTTACCCATATTCCTTGTGTAAAAAGCGACAAAAATATTTTCTTTGTTTTATTTTTATTGTATTGTCAGTAAATTTCTAGTATATTAAACATCACTAATTTGCAATATGATAGGCTATGAGTCATCCCGAACTTTTGAAAAAGTTCCCAAAACCAGGGGTGCAGGGCGGCGAGCCCTCCTGCACCTCCCGCATTGGGAGCGCAGAGCCTGTTTTGCGGGTTTTTCAAAAATCCGGGATGACTCATAAAAATACCAGCGACACTGGTTGGATTTAGCAAGAGAAAGTACTGGCTCATGAATGACAATAGTGATTCAATCATAAACATGCCTCTTGATCACCTGACTAATGCGGCACCTCTTGCTCATTTACCGACCATTTCTGGTCCACTAACGGAAGAAGACTTTGCCTCCTGCGTATATGAGAGCCTGTCGCTATTGCAGTGTTATCATAAACAGCTATATCAACTGTTTGAATATATTTATTTTGCCGGACAATACGAACTGGCCATACCGGAATCTTTGCTGGCACAGTTGAATCCCAGGCTGCCCATCGATAGCGCCCTGACACACAGCGCCAACCAGGGGCTTATCTTTCGTGACAGCAATGTTCCCGGCCTCATTCGCACGGTAAGTCCTCGCGTCGCGCATAGTGCTATTTGTTTTTACCAATCGGATGAGGAGCGGCTACTCGATAGTTATATTGTGGCTACCAGCATACACAGACGTGAGCAACGCATGTTTCTGCAGCGTCTGCTGGAGCATGTGGCGCGCGAAACATCGCTTGCGGCTGTGCATCATATGCTGTGTAAACACGAAGCCCGTCTACAAACATTAATCGGATTCTGCAGTAACGCCGAATTAATCAACTGGGCCCTGCTCTATAGCATGGTAGGGGATAATGACAGGGCTGAACAGGTTACCCAGATGGGGCTGGACAGGATGCCGGAGTCCGAATTAGACTGGGTAGCCGCGATCAAGCAGACGGAACAACAAGGCAACGCGGAACAAAGGTCGGAGCTAATAGACAGGGTTGAATGCTGGCTGGAAGCCAATCCACAGGATACCAATGTACGCCATGCCTACCTGGGTTTTATTGAACGCCATGGTACGCTGGCCAACATCTCCCATCTGATTCAAGCGTTCGCATGCTGGTTAGACGCCAATCCCCAGAACGTCAACGTACGCCAGATCTACCTGAAATTTATCGAACACTGGGGAACCGCAGAACAGATGGAAAGCCTGCTGCAGTCAACTGAGCAATGGCTACAGGAAAATCCCGACGATACGCAGGTTCGCCAGACCTATCTCGGCCTGGTCGAGCGCAACGGCTCACCAGAAACCATCGCGCACGTTATTGAAGAGACCTCCGACTGGCTCTCACTGCACAGCGAAGATACCCATGTACGGCAGGGCTATCTCACGTTTGTTGAACGCTGCGGCACCACCGAGCAGATCACCAGGCTAATAGAGAGCACGGCCCACTGGCTTGAGCAGCATCCCACCTGCTCGAATATCCGGCAGGCATATTTTAAATTTATAGAGCATTGCGGTACCCACGAACAGGTCATGGCCCTGCTCACCAATACCGCGGATTGGCTGGCCGCCAATCCACAGGATTGTTATGTACGCCAGGTCTACTTGAAATCGCTGGAGCGCCGTGGCAATAAAGAGTTAATCAGTGCCATCCTCAATGTAGAGGATTTTCAGATCATCATGAATATTCCGGATACCAACGTCCTGCGTACCTACCTGGATCTCATGAGGCACTACGGGAGCGAGGAGCAGATTGTGGCCGCCATCGAGCTAACCACCCATGCCATAGCTACCCAGCCCCAGAACCACGCCATTCGCGCAACCCATTTAGAACTGATCAGCCATTACGCCCATCTTGAGCAGATCGCGCAGGTAATTGATGAGACCGCGACCTGGCTGGAGCACACCCCCCAGGTCAGCGCCATCCGCGCCACATATCTCAAGATAGTTGAGCAGTATGGTACGGCAGAACAGGTACAGAGTGCCATCAACACCACCCAGACCTGGCTGCAGATGAACCCACAGAGCGTCAACACACGCGCCATGTATCTCAATTTGATAGGACAATGGGGGTCACAGGAAGCGATCGCAGATGCCCTGAAGCAGACAGCCAGCTGGCTAATCGCCCATCCACAGGACCCCTATGTACGCAATGCCTACCTTAAACTCCTCTATCGCTACGGAGACCCGAAGACCATTCAGCAGGTAATCGATGCCACAATCAGCTGGCTGGCGATCCATCCCGATGAAACCCGGCTCAGGGCCACCTATCTCAAACTGGTCGAGCGCTACGGAGATGCCCAACAGGTCGATACAGCCATTGTCGCGACAACCACTTTGCCAGCGGCCCATATCCAGGACTCGGTAGTTCGCATAGCGTATATGGGCCTCGTACTGCACCGGGGCAATACCCAGCATACCACGCTGGCGATCGAGCAAGCCATCAACTGGTTAACACCCAGGCGCCAGAGTAGCGAAGTTAAAGCGTATTTAGAACTGGCCGAGCACCATGCTTCCCCATCGCAGCTCAGGGCTTTGCTTAACGCACTGACAGATTGGCTGGCTGGACACACAAAAAACGTTCATATTCTCACCACATACATCAGGTTACTGGACCATGTCGGTACTCCCGCACAGATCGCGGCATTTCTGGCCACGTTGTCCGGCTGGTCTCCACTACTGCAGCAGAGCAGTAATGCCCTGACGCACCTGGTCGAGCTGATCGAGCATGCTGGAAATAGAGAACAGATTCACGAGCTCATCACTTTAATGGAAAACTGGCTCCAAAACAACACGCCGGATGATAATCTCCTGGTACACTACCTGAACTTCGTCAGCAAACATGGAGGAAAGAAAACCATTCAGGAGCTGTTAGGTTTTACCGAGCAACGCTTAACGCTGGTAGACACCAGTGCGTATCTACTCTCAGCCTACTTGAATCTCATCGGACGACACGGATCGGTGGCCCAGGTTCAGCGCATCCTGAATTTCACCAGCAACTGGCTTGTACTGCACAACGCCAATCCTTATCTACTCACCGTGTACCTGCAACAGATCAAATACCACGGCACAGACGAACAGATCCATGAAGCGCTCCACTTTACAACCGAATGGCTAACAACGGGAACATCCGACGGTTACCTGCTCACCATGTATCTCAGCCTGATCAGGCGCTATGGCACGCGGGAACAGATATTAAGCGCGCTTGATATAACGACGGCCTGGCTCGATACAAATTGCCTGGACGCCTTTGTGCTGGAAACATATCTGGACCTGGTAGAATACTGTGACTCTACACCGCAGATCATACATGCTCTGAACACCACCACCAATTACCTGATGTCTGCGCCAGGCGAAAAAGAGATCGTAATCCCGGCTGTCTATTTAAAGCTCCTGAAATACTACGGAACCGAAAGCCAGATACAGATGATGCTCAACTTTACCACCACCTGGCTAGACGAACACCAGGATAATATCTTTGTGCGCGCTGCCTATCTACGCCTGGTTGAGCACCATGGAACCATCAGCACCATTGAACAACAGATCGTCCGCACCCGCAACTGGCTAGCACGACACAAAGATTGTATCCATGTCTGGACCGCCTATCTGAAGCTCCTCAAACAGCACGGCAGCGAAGAACAACGCAACAGCATGCTGGAAGAGCTCACCACGTGGCTTGAGCAACATCCCGAACAGCCACCGGTATGGATTACCTATCTGACCATCATGAAACAATATGGCAATAGCAAACAGATCGCGCAAGCGCTACAGGCAACCGCGGCCTGGATCAAACAACATCCAGAACACGAGGGCATCCGCTCAAGCTATCTCAATCTGCTAGAACAGCACGGTGAAGTGCTACATGAACTCAAGCATTATGAGGTCGCCCTGGACATCTATGCGCAAGCCATCCAGTTCGATTCCAAAAACACGCTTTTCTATTACCACCAGGGTATAACACTGCGCAAGCTCTATCGCTATGAGGAAGCCCTGGCGGTCTTTGAGCATGTTATCCACCTATCACCAACAGATGCCACCGCCTATATCAATAAAGGCAAAATCCTCTATAGCCTGAAGAGATATGAGGAGGCACTGGAAGCCTACAATCAATCCCTGCGCTTCAATCCAATGCTAGCGCAGACCTATAGTGACCGAGGAACCATACTGCGGCGCCTCGGGCGCCATCAAGAAGCGCTCACGGCCTATGAACGCGCTCAACAGCTAGACCCACACGATCCGGTGGCACGCAGCAAATATGAAGAATTACGCAAACGCACGGGCAAACACAAACTCTAGCAAAGGCATATCGCACATGATATGATGTGATCTATTCTACTATAGCAATGCTACAGTAGAATAGAAATGGTGGTAAGGAGAGAGGGATTTGTGGGGGGAACCCCACCCCAGCAGGAAGGGCTAGCCGCCCTCCTGCACCTCCCCGCTTTTTGGAAGATTCTAGCGCAGGAGACGAGGATGCAGCCAACGCGAAAGATTATACACATAGATATGGATGCATTCTATGCCTCGATCGAGCAACGCGATCATCCCGAGCTGCGGGGCAAACCGGTAGTTGTAGGAGGAGATCCACAGCGCCGAGGGGTCGTGGCCACCTGTTCCTACGAGGCACGCAAATATGGCATCCATTCCGCCATGCCAGCGCAGAAGGCGTATCAACGCTGCCCCCACGCCATCTTTATCCGACCACGCTTCGACACCTACCGCGCGGTCTCCAATCAGATCATGCAGATCTTCCGCAGCTACACCGAACTGGTCGAGCCGCTCTCGCTGGATGAAGCTTACCTGGATGTTACCAATAATCGCCAGGGCATCGCCTCGGCCACCATGGTGGCACGCGCCATCAAACAACAGATCTATGATGAAACGCACCTCACCGCCTCAGCCGGCGTCTCATTCAATAAATTCATCGCCAAGCTCGCCTCCGATTACCGCAAACCCGATGGCCTGACGGTGGTCCCTCCTGAGCGAGCCACCGAGTTCCTGGAACGGACACCGATCGACAAGTTCTTTGGGGTCGGCAAAGTAACGGCATCCAGGCTACACGAAATAGAGATCGAGACCGGCGCCGACCTGAAACGCCTGACCGAACCAGAGCTACAGAGGCTCTTGCACAAACAGGGCAGCATCCTCTATCACTACGTACGCGGTGAAGACGAACGTCCCGTCCAGCCAACGCGCATCCGCAAATCGGTCGGCAAAGAAACAACCCTGGCGGACGACATCAGCGATCCTGAACGCGTTATCCAGATCATGCGCCAGATGGCGGAACAGGTCGAACGCCGTCTGCGCGAGCTGGACCTGTATGGAAAAACGGTCGTTCTCAAACTGCGCTGGAACAACTTCCAATTGATGACGCGGCGCGTCACCGTTCCCCGCGCGCTACAGGACGCAGACACAATGGTCGCGCTCCTCACGCCTATTGTGCATGAACAGTTCAGTCGAGAGCCCAGACGCGTACGTCTGGTTGGCGTCACAGTCTCCCATCTACTTAGCAGCCATGCCGCCGCTCAGGCACCGCAGATCGTCCCTCTCCCCCTGTGGGATGAAACAGCCTGGTTGGCCTGATGTGTCTTTCTGCATTTGTGAGCTATTCGCTCGCATTTTCAGAAGTGCTAGCTATTCGCACCATTTTTACGAACTTGCGAACACTATAAACACAACTTATGACTATTACATTAAAGTGAGGAAAAATATCTTCCATTATATTGACATTCTGATATTTTTAGTGTATATTTTTATCAGGTAAAGCAACTAATGGTCTATCTTATTTTGTAGCACGTCTGCTATCTCTGTTCGATGCGGAACACTGATATCTGACGCAGAAACAAATCAACCATTCAGTTATCTTTTACCACTATCCTTCAGGGACGAGGGAATAGCTTGTATTTACAAGGTCTGGTCATATAGTTGGGCTGTTATCAGTATGTACTGTAGAGCTTCTGGGAGGAGCATACAGAGCATCGCGGTTCATGCTATTTACCTTTACGCTGTATCTGGCCGGGTGAGAAAAGCGGCTCACACGCTCTCCAGAATGCCACACGGATGTAGTAATTCAGGTTGGTGTAGGGGTCTCTTACGCGGCTACATATACAGAACAAAGATTGTGCATTTCTATGGATGGATAGTGTACAAACTTAGGGATTGTGCATTTCTATGGATGGATGGCGCAATCCTTTTTTTCTGTCTTCTATAAACATCACCTTCCTTACGGTTGATATCTTCACACAGCATTTCTATCCGCACTCAACCAGCCTGCTTGAAGCAGCTGCCCAGGTAGCCGCCTTCCAGAAAAAAGTATTTGTAGCTGGTGAAGATGAGCAAACAGACCACGCCTCCGCCGCCCCACCCGGCACACCGCAGACTACAGCTATCACCAACCACAGGATCTGCCTGGTATCGAGTTAAAGGCTACAACCTCGCTGGCATGGCTGGCCCATATTCCACCAGCCACTCCAGCCAACCAGGCTAACCATCATAGCAACAATCCGGTCGGGGGGATTTTTTATTATGCCGGATGATTAGAGAGCGTTCTAACTAGATCCAGCTTCATTCCGACATGCGAGCTGACAAAGCCGAGGCGCTCATAGAAGCGGTGCGCATCGCCACGGCTGGCGTTAGTGGTCAACTGCACCATGCGACAGCCAGACTGGCGAGCCCGCTCAATCGCCCATTCGAACAGGTAGCGACCGATGCCGTGGCTGCGATAACGCTGGTCCACGCGCACCGATTCAATCTGGGCACGAGTCCCACCCTGAAAGCTGAGCGATGGGATAAGTGTAAATTGAAGCACACCAATCACCTCTCCAGCCAGTTCGACCACGATCAGCTCATTATTTGGATCGCGATCAATCTGTTCAAAAGCTGTGTAGTACGCCTGGGGCAACGGATCTTGATCGCATTCGCGCTGCTGACCCAGCACATCATCTGCCAGCAGGTGAACGATAGCGGGCACATCGGCACGCGTGGCATTGCGGATGGTCAGCTGATCGAATTCTATCGTTTTTTGCATAGGCTGCGTCTCCATTCAATATCGTGGATCTTCTGAAAACACAGCATAACATAGAACAGAAAAAACTCAACGCCTCGTCAGCAATGGCAGGCCCAACAATTCCGCGCCGGCTCGGGACCGCTCTTCATTGTCGTCGGGTAAGAGAGCCGGACCATTTTTAGCCATCTGTACAATGCTATTGGCAATGTGAAAGCCAGCCCTGGCAATACCATTTCTTGAGGCCTGGTTGGAGATCTGATGAATAATCCAGAAGCGCTGATAGTCGGCCAGAGAGCGTTTAATGACTTCTTGTATCAGGCGTGGATAGAACCCGTGGCCGCGCCATGGCAACAGCGTCATAAAGTGGTAGAGATAAAGATTATGGGGGGGAAGGCGAAAATGGACGCCGGGGCTTCCAAATTCGGCCTCGCGAACAGCGGACCAGCCGTAGGAGACCAGATTTTTATCCAGATACGCCAGGTATGAGAGATGCCCCATCTGAAAACGCGCCTCGGCGCTTTTCTTGCTGATATTAGACAACCTGGCCACCATAGATACATCGTCCGAAGTCTCCACATGCCAGCCCTGGATCTCTGGGAAGAACGGTGCGGAATCACCTTGCCACCACGTCCACAGGTAAGCGGTCTGCTTAACAGCTCTCTCATGTGCTTGATCGCTATACATAGAACATTGCTCCCTTCATTGCCAATCAGCCCGGTGATCCCTCAACTGTTCAGCCATAATCTCTGACTACATCTCTTTATTCGATGATATAAGTATATGCGATCGGGCCATCACATGGGAACAAAGTTTTAGCACCCTACCTGCTGGCACCTTTTTCCCTCTAAATTACAGGTCAGGTCGGCCAGAGCCTCACACTCGCGCCAGCTCTCTGCTATACTTCCCTCGCATTGCCAGGACGTAAAGCGTGGTCCCAGATAGTGCGCAACGTCGGCAGGGAGTTGCCAGCCTTCCATTTCAAATGTTTCTCGCCCGACGCGTATGAGGTGCTCAAAAGCCTGCAACGTCAGGGTTGTCTGGCGCAATGGCTCTGGCTTCTCTTTATCGATACGCCAGAAGCCCTTGATGTGCCGGGGATCTGAGCTCAAAATCCAGCAGAGATCCGCATAGTCAAGTCCATATAAGTCGGCCACAATGGCATCCAGCATGCAGCGCAAACGCAGGCGCTCATGCGCGGTCACTGCCCAGAGCTGACGCCAGTGCTGCTGGCCCAGTTCTGGCAGTAAGGACCGCAATTCCAACCATTGCGACGCGCAGCCAGGCAGGATCAAATTAAGCCGGGCCGCCATCAGGGGGCAGCAGGTCGCGCATAATCGTTCGGGTGATAGCAAGGGTGTCTCGGCGATAATAAAGTAATTCAGATGGACGCCACCCAGGCGACAGCGCAGCAAATAATCATACACAAACGAGTTTAGATTCGCCGCCAACGCCGCCACGCTGATAATACTGCTGTTCGCGGGCTGCAACACTGGCGTCACGTTGCCACAGGGCAAACCATTCACGATACTGGCATACATCGAACGCGCATTACTGGGGGAGCAGACATCCATGAACGCCAGCTTATTACCTCTGACAGCCGTCGAGCTATCCCGATAGATCTCGGCCGCCATCAGGAATTGAGGTTGCAACCGCTTGTGGGTCAAAGGTAGATCCTGCCACCGCGCGCTCCGCCCTCTGCCGCGCACCCAGCCTTTGAGGGCGGGATCAAAGGCGCCGATCATGCGCCCCTCATACAAAGGCAGGGCAACCTTCCCCTCGCGATCAATCCAGCATCCTGATACATCGGGCGCATAGCCACGCGACTGCCAATGCGCCACCGGCGCAAACAGGTGAGAGTCATTGGTCATATCGAATTCGCGCGCGTAACGCAGTCGCCAGCTCTGCTCATGCTGCGCACCCAGCAACACGCTATGTGGATAGATCTTCTCCAGAATCTCCAGATCACGCCGATCTCGAATCTCGAGGATAGTCTGCGATGATGGGCTGAGAGAAAGAATCTGCTGACGCGACATGGATAACAACCGCGGCTCACGCAGATCAGCCAATGCCTGCGCCTCCTCTTGATTAAAGGTTAGCGCGACCTGAGTAGTGTGACCACCCTTCGTTAGCACAATGGCGGCAAATTTAAAAGAGCTATGGATGGCAAAAATGCGCCGTCGATTCACGAAACCGAACAACAATCGCCACTGGCAGCGCTCCAAAAATAATTGTCTCAGTGCGGCCGTCCCCTGGTCCGTATAGATAGCGGCAGGCACCAGCATACCCAGTTGTCCCTCAGGCCGGAGCAGATAGTGAGCCAGTTCTAAAAAGAGCTTATAGCTATTCAGATCGGCGTTGCCCTGGTAACGGAATGGAGCGTGCATTCGTTCGTTCAGCGGACCAGAAGCCAGCTTGAAAGAAGCGCTACCGCCAGCTATTGAGGAATCACCAGATGGAGAGGCCACATGCCTGACCCAGTTCGCCATATACTTGAAATACGCCTGATATGCCAGCCAGTCCTGCTCGATCTTCTCGTCTCGCGCGAACAACTGCCGCTGGACCAGCAAAGCTTCCTGTTTATTGTAGCTCAAGTAGTGGGGATCATAGCACTGAAAAAACTCGCGCGAACAGGGCTTTAACGTTTCCCAGGGAGGATTGGATAGTATGGCGCTAAAACCGCCAGATTGAAAGACAGCCGGAAATTCTAGCTCCCAGTGGAAAAAGCCTATTTTTTCGGCCACGGTCGCTACGATCCTATCGACAGCCGCACTGCTCCGGGCAAAAGTAGCCGGGGTGGGAGCGATATCGAGATGTTCGGGCGGCCAGAACCAGAGCGCGCACCAGCGATCGTAAAGACGCATCTGGCCCTCTTCCAGCGTATCATCCTCAGGACAAGCCGCGCCGGCGATCTTCTCCTGATCGTGAAGTAGCATCTGCTGAAACTCTGGTTTAACAACCTCTCTACGCACCTTTAGTAGATCGGCGCCCCATTGACGAGCGCGATAGTGCACGCCAGTGGTATGGTTCTCATCCCCCGCTTCGCGCAGCCAGGCCATAACAGGATATTTCTGATACAGGTGGGACCACGTGCCAACCAGAGCATTGCCGGGCTTGATCTGATGATCGATAAAATTCAAAGGGATACAATCATCGCCCACCTCAAGCCACAGACTGACGCGAGCCAGTTCAACTGTAAACAGATTGAGATCGACGCCATACAGACATTGTTGTGCCACCAGCATGGCCGCCCTGGCGCGTTGCTGTTCAGGTGCCGCGACAGGCGGACAGCAATAAAGCTGGTAAGCTTTACAGAGGGCATCGGTCATATAGCGTAAGGCGGCCAGCAGAAAAAAACCGGGCCCGCAGGCTGGATCGCAGACCTTAACGCTCACAATCTCTTCTGGCGTCCTCGGAACAAGCATTCCCTGCTGATCACGTCTATACACCAGCGGCTCCAGGGCACATTCGGTCAGCGACCTCGCCAATGTAGGTGGCGTATAAAAGGTACCCGAAGCTTTACGCGCACCCACTCCCTGTTGCAGGTACAGATCCTGACCATCCCAGCAAAGCTGCCAATCCAGCAGATATTGATGAGCCAGGCCGATTGCTTCTACAGGAAAATCTTTGAAGTCGCCAGGGGCCGGAGGTACACTGGAACAGGTGGTTTGCAGGATAGTTAGCAACTGCTTGACACAGGAATCGGAAAAAAGCATATCCCACGACTCCAAAACAGCCAGCGCCCGCCGCAGCGCGCGGATACTATGTCGATCTCCTGGCAAAAAGAGGCGCACGTAATGGGGAGCAAAGTCACCAGAACCGGGATTTAAATACTGATCACAGAGGAGGAAAAGCAGCTTCAGATGCTTCCAGGCGTCATATCGCCCTGATGAAGCCGGGCAGCACAATAGTTGATCAAGTATATTGAGATCGCCATATGGCTGATCGGTCATCCCTCGTAGAGGTTGCAGATGGCGTGCCCGCATATAGAGAAGCACGATTAATCGCATAATGATAGCACTTCCAGACTGGTAGAGCGCATCCAGCGTATCGCGCAAAGAAAGGGATGTGCCATCAACCTCGCGCCCGATCATCTCAAACCATTGATGTTTATCAGCCAGCGGAGCGGCATCCATAGCGTCTAGCAGTATCTCTACCGCTACCCGTACCTGCTCACACCATGCATCAGCCTGCTTACCAAACTGGTCCTCCACACACACCGCCATCCCATCACCACTAGCCTGCCCCGGCATCTATTGTCAACACAAGAATATGCAATCAGTATAACGAGATCGGGCAAAACAGACAAGTTTTATGTGGGAGATCTGATAGATCGGCGTCGTATACATATGCAGAGAAAATGTTATACCTCCTTTCAGGATACACAAAGCACAGAAAGAAGGACATACCTGCTTCACGTCAATAATTTTACCTGTTTTCTGGCAGGATTACAAAGAAATGGAAGGACAATGCACAATTTTAGCAAGCGCATCACTATTCTTATGAGCATAGTTATGATTGCTTTTTTATCTTTTTGTGTTGCCAGTTGTGGAACTATCGGAGGAACGGCGCCGGCCAAACCTACGCCAGTTCTTCGCCGACCTACCGCGACACCGGTGCCCGCAGGTACCTTACTCTATGAATCCAACTGGTCCCTGGGCCTGGACCACTGGCACGCTTCACCAGGCTGGAAGATACTGGGTAAGAATTTACAAACCGAGCCGATGGACAATCTATCACTGACCATCCCTTACCAGCCCAGGGTCTCTAACTACGCGGTTGAAGCGCGGCTGCAGATTGTCCATGTAGCAAGTAATGGTGGTAGCGTACTTATCAGCGCCGATAGACAGCCTAATAAAGATGGATATCGCGCGGGAATCCTGAATCTCCTCCAGACGGACGTACGTCCGAATGGTAGCCATCCCCAGGTGCAGGCCTATATTGATCCCAGTGGTTCTATGGATCGAGGAAGCTTTGAGACCATGGATTATGAACCGGGTACCCAGTGGCATACATTCCGCGTAGAGGTCTCAGGCGCGCGTGCCAGCCTTTTAATCGACGATAGATCCATCAGCGATGCGCTCAGTATCAAAACCGATACGCTATCAGATGGCCCCATTCGTATTATCGGCAGCAAAGTTATCTTGCGCCTGAGCTCTATTCGCATCACCACCCTTTAAATACCGTAGGAGGACGCCTGTCCTCCTGCTCCCTTTCAGTATTTCCACTCCAGCGCTTTTTTATGTTCCTCTTTGGCGCCTACGGGGCCGGGTTGGGAGGTGTGGAGTGTGTGGTGGGCGGCCGCAGCCGCCCACCACACACTCCACACTTGAAAGAATATACATCGTATCGCTTGCTCGTGATCTTCCGACAATCTCTGGACGAATATTAAAAAGCCCTGTTTCCGCTCTCGCTCTACTTGACAATAAGATTTTGTCATGGTACGTTTTGGACAAGTCATCTTACCAATTTTCATTCTGTAACGGATAGGGTATGTGATGTCATCATTCCAGGTTATACCAAAATCCGCGGTGGCGGAGGATATCGTCAGTCATCTGCTGCTGCTGATTCGAGAAAAAAAGTTGCGGCCCGGAGATAAACTGCCACCCGAACGGGAACTGGCCGCGATGATGCAGGTGAGTCGGCCCTCGCTGCGCGAAGCGTTACGTACGCTATCGATCATGCGCGTCGTTGAGTTGCGCCATGGCTCAGGCGCATACATTACGGCGCTCGAACCATCGGCACTGGTTGAGCATCTTGATTTCGTCTTTTCGCTGGATGACTCCACATATTTACAGCTCTTTCAGACCCGAAAGATTCTAGAGCCTGGTATTTGCGCGCTGGCAGCCCGGCACATTACCGAAGAAGAACTCACCCAACTTGAAGCCTGCGTCGAACGCTCTAAAGTGGGTCTCGACAATCCAGAAGTGTATCTCCAGGCCGATCTGGATCTACACGAAATAATCACGCAGGCCGCGCGTAATCCCCTTTTAAAACGTTTCATGGCCAGTATCCGTAGCCTTGGCCGCGCCAGTCGTCAGCGCACATCGACGCTGCCCGGTGTTTTTGCCCAGACCATTCAAGATCATCAGGGGATCATCAACGCCCTGAAAGCTCATGATGCTCAGGCCGCCCATAATGCGATGCTTACCCATCTCGAACATATTGAGCAACGCCTGCTTAAGGAACAATCTTAATCAGGCAGACAGCCATGTTGAACGTTCGTGAGTAGCTCTAATAGTGTTGTTACTCTGTACCTGCATAGTTTTAAAGGAAAGGATCATCCATGCGTCTATTAACTTTTCATGCGCCAACAGGTTTAAAGTTAGGAATCAAAACCGAGCGCGGCATCATCGATGTGGCCGCCGCCAGCACGGCGTTACATATTCAGCACGTTCCTGCTACTTTTGAAGAGCTCTGTAGTGGAGATGCTGTTGATCTGCAGGGATTACACCAGCTGGTTAACGCGGCCGAAGGCAAAAGTGGCGACTGGCTGCTGTCAGAGGACAACATCCAATATGGTCCCAGTGCCTCACGTTATGGCAAGATCATCTGCGTAGGATTGAATTACCGGCGCCACGCGGCTGAATCGAAGATGCCCGTACCAGAATCGCCGGTACTCTTCCCCAAATACGCCAACACACTGGCGGGCTCTGGTGAAGATATTCCCTTGCCTGCGAACGCCACGCAATATGACTATGAGGCGGAGCTGGCACTGGTCATCGGACGCCGCGCCCACAATGTTTCAGAACAGGAAGCCCTTGATTATGTGCTGGGCTATTGTAACGGACACGACCTGAGCGCACGCGACCTCCAGTTCCGTACCTCGCAATGGATGCTTGGCAAGACGGTCGACAAATTCCTGCCCATCGGCCCGTACCTGGTTACCTCTGACGAGGTCGGTGATCCACAAAACTTGAGCATCAAACTCTGGCTCAATGGTGAGATACGCCAGCAATCCAACACCTCGGATATGATCTTCTCGGTCCCCTATCTTGTGAGCTACCTGAGCCAGTATATTACGCTAGAGCCGGGTGACACGATCGTCACCGGTACACCTGAAGGGGTCATCTCGGGCTATGCCCAACCTCAATGGCTCAAGGCGGGTGACCAGGTCACGATCGAGATCGGTAACCTGGGTAGATTGACAAATGTCCTACGCTAAGCCTGTCTTTGCGGATACACGGCAAGAAAAAATACACTGAAAGGATAGAGGGATGAGTACAACGCAACAGATGGAAGCGTTAACCTGGCTGGGTCCACGTATGATGGAGATGCGCACGACCGGAGTCCCCCAGCCCAAAGCGGGCGAGGTATTGCTCAAGGTAAGCGCGGCCGGTATCTGCGGATCAGAGTTGAGCGGCTACCTGGGTGAAAATAGCCTGCGTAAACCACCCTTAGTGATGGGGCATGAAGCCGCCGGTCGGGTCGTGCAGGTAACAGATGGAACCTTTCACGATGGCAGCCCGGCCAGCATAGATACGCGGGTTACCTTCAATCCCCTGATCACCTGCGGACACTGTGATCGCTGTAGGGCCAACCGACCAAATCTCTGCCGCACCCGCCAGATCATTGGCATCCATCGTCCGGGTGCCTTCGCAGATTATGTAGCCGTGCCTGCTCAACTCTGCTATCCCTTACCAGACAATATGTCGACCTCGATCGCTTCCCTGGCTGAACCACTGGCATGTTCCGTAAGAGCCGTCTCTATCGCGCACCTACAGCCGGAGCAGAGCCTCTTCATTCTGGGTGCGGGACCTATTGGACTCTTCTGCCTGGCCGCCGCAAAGGCACTGGGCATC
Organism: Dictyobacter aurantiacus; assembly: GCF_003967515.1. Lineage (GTDB taxonomy): Bacteria > Chloroflexota > Ktedonobacteria > Ktedonobacterales > Ktedonobacteraceae > Dictyobacter > Dictyobacter aurantiacus. The sequence continues at coordinate 1,240,294 of NZ_BIFQ01000002.1, forward strand.
CAGAATATCGTAATCAGCGACATGTCGCCATCCCGACTGGACATCGCGAACCGCTGGGGTGCGCAGGCAACCATCAACGCGGGCGAGCAAAACGTGGTGGAGACCATTCAACAACTCTTTCCGGGTGGTGTTGACGCGGTCATCGACGCGGTTGGCTTGAACAGCACGCGCGCCCAGGCGGTCCAGGCCGCAGTTCCCGGTGGGCAAGTCGTCTTTATTGGCCTCCATCACGAATCTTCTCCGCTGGAAGCGAACTACCTGGTCCGACAAGAAGTAACGATCAGTGGAAGCTTTAGCTACACGCCAGCCGATTTTGACCTCTCCTTCGGGTACCTGAAGCAGGGCCTGCTGCAAGCTGAAACAGATTGGCTGGAGGAACGTCCGCTGGCCGCTGGTGCCAACGCATTCGCCGAATTGATCGCCGGCAGTGTGGCGGCCACAAAAATCGTTCTGCGTGTAGAATAAAGCGAAACAAAAAGGATGAGTAAGATGAAAATCAGTGCGGTACGTCCGCTTGTTCTTGGCACACCCTGGCGTAATCTAACCTATGTCGTCGTCGAGACGGATGAAGGGCTGCGTGGTGTGGGAGAAGTACGCATGGTTAACCATACCGAGTCGCTCCTGGGCTATCTAAATGAAGCGGCCAGGCATCACATACTGGGCTCGGATCCCTTCAGGATCGAGGATCTCACGCAGCGGATGTTCAGACGTGACTTCGCGCGACCCAGCGAGATCATGATGTCGGCGATCGCCGCCGTTGAAATCGCCTGCTGGGACATCATGGGGCAGGCGCTCAATGTTCCAGTTTATCAGTTGCTGGGAGGCGCCGTACGAGAACGCATCCCGGCTTATGCCAACGGATGGTATACAGTAGAACGCTCGCCGGCGGAATTTCACGCGGCCGCAAAAAGAGTCGCGGCACGCGGCTATCGCGCGCTCAAAGTCGATCCGTTCGGCGCCGGTTTCTATGAGCTGAGTCGTACCGAGAAACGGCGCGCCATCTCACTCATCGAGGCCATACGTGCGGCCGTCGGTGAGGAGATAGATATATTTATAGAAATGCATGGACGCTTCAACGCCGCCACCGCGACGGAAATGATACGGGAACTGGCACGCTTTACTCCCGGCTGGTTTGAAGAGCCAGTACCACCCGAAAATCTGGCGGTTCTCAAGAAGGTCAGCGACGCCACCGGTCCACTGGGAATCCCCATCGCCACCGGCGAACGTCTGCATACACCATACGAGTTCCGCGAACTATTTGAGCTACAGGCGGCGGACATCGTCCAGGCGGATATTACGCATACTGGTGGTCTACTGGCAAGCAAAAAGATCGCCGCCTGGGCGGATGCTTATTATATGCTGATCGCGCCACATAACGTATGTGGTCCGGTTGGAACAGCGGCGGCCCTGCACCTGGCAGCCAGTACCACCAACTTCAAAATCCAGGAGCACTTTAACGACTTCGCCGATGCCTGGGTGAAGGACGTAGTCACCGGCATGCCCGAAGTTGATCCAGCCGATGGTAGCTTCCCGTTACCATCAGGACCAGGACTGGGCGTCAAGCTGAACGAAGACTTCATCGCCGCACACCCACATAAAGATGTCTTCTTCGATCTCTTCAAGCAGGACTGGCAGTATCGGCAGGCTGAACAGCCAGCCGCCCAATAACAGGATCAGATACGGCATCCGCAATGGCGAAATACCCCATTGCGGATGCCGCATTGATACTCATTTCTATCCGTCTACACTGCATATCGCGCCTCGTTTCCATCACTTCCAAAGTTGTTCTCTTATATTGCAACTGAAATCAAGCACTTGCAGGGAAGGCACTTATGCAACAAAACATCGATGATGGTGCTCTAGACATTGAGCAACCAGGAGTGCTTCAGCGTTACTTACAGGCCCATGGGCGCATAGAACCCGAAGAAGAACCGATTATTCAGATACTGGCCGGAGGGATCTCGAATCGTACCGTACTGGTGCAGCGCGCAGACGGAGAGAGCTGGGTCATCAAGCAGGCGCTGGCAAAGCTGCGCGTGGCCACGGACTGGTTTAGCAGTCCCGAACGTATCCACCGTGAGGCGCTCGGCATCCGCTGGCTATCACAATTGGCACCCTCTGGTACGATTACCCCCTTTGTGTTTGAGGATCATATCCAGCATTTGCTGGCGATGCAAGCTGTGCCTCAGCCACACGCTAACTGGAAAACACTGCTGCTAGCAGGCCAGCTGCAAGATCAACACGTCGTGCAATTCAGTGAATTGCTGGGCAACATCCATCGCCATGCCTACGAGCGGCAAGAGGGAATCGCCCGTGTATTCGACGACACCTCATTTTTTGAATCGCTACGCATCGAACCATATTATCTCTATACCGCTACGCAGGTTCCAGAAGCCAACACCTTCATCGAGACGCTGGTTCAAGAGACACGCGCCAACCGTTTAACGCTGGTACATGGTGATTACAGCCCCAAAAACATCCTGGTACATGCCGACAAACTTATTTTATTGGATCACGAAGTCATCCACTATGGCGATCCCGCCTTCGATCTCGGTTTTTCACTCACCCATCTCTTAAGCAAAGCACATCACCTTACCGCTCAAAGAACAGATTTCGCACGGGCCGCCAACATGTACTGGCAAAACTATAAGAAGTCCATTGAAGATGTACCCTGGTCGCGGCCTCTGGAAGCACGAGCGGTTCGTCATACACTGGCCTGCATGCTGGCCCGAGTCGCTGGTCGCTCCATGCTGGAGTATTTCTCTCCCCAGCAACGTTTGCGGCAGCGCCAGGTTATTTTGAGCCTCATCACTGACCAACCAGCCACTATCAACGCACTTATTGAGCAATTTATAGAGAGGATCAATCAGTATGACGACAACGATCAAACAGCTTAGCGCATGGGAAATTCTGGATAGCCGGGGGCGTCCAACGGTCAAAGCCCGGTGTACATTAGATAGCGGGGCAACCGGAATCGTCTCCGTCCCTTCGGGCGCCTCAACGGGAGCGGCCGAGGCACATGAATTACGCGATAATGATCCCGCACGCTATCGAGGTTTGGGATGTCGTAAGGCGGTCGCCAATATCAATGGAGAGATTAATAGCGCGCTAAGCAGACGTCCATTGGCCGGTCAGCAAGAACTGGACACCATGTTAATTTCACTGGATGGTACACCGAATAAATCTCGTCTGGGAGCCAATGCCATCCTGGCCGTCTCTCTGGCTTTCGCGCGCGCAGTAGCTATAGAGCGACAGCGCCCACTCTATCAGCACTTCGCCGATATGCAGGAACTTTCTTTGCGCACACTACCACGGCCTACCATTAACCTTTTTAGTGGAGGCAAACATGCCGGTGGTCAGGTAGACATTCAGGATGTATTACTGGTACCAGCGGCGGCGCAAACGATGGATGAGGCGCTAGCCGTAACCTTCGCCATCTACCAATCCGCCGCCGAGCTGACCTATAAAAAATATGGTACCCGTAGCCTGACGGCCGATGAAGGTGGCCTGGCTCCTCCCTTTCCCAACACCGAGACCATGCTGACGGATGCCGTTGAAGCGATAGAGATAGCCGGTTATACAGCGGGAAAAGATGTTGCGCTGGCGATCGATGTTGCATCCAGCCACTTTTTTCAGCAGGGACAGTACCATCTCGACGGGCAGCAATTATCGAGTGCAGACATGATCGAGCGCCTGACGGACTGGTCGTCGCGTTATCCCCTGGTCAGCATTGAAGATGGATTAGCCGAGGATGACTGGGATAACTGGTCAGGGCTGCATAACCGTCTTGCTGCACAGACCCTCGTACTGGGCGACGACTTCCTATGTACCAATCCTACGCGCATCCAGCGCGCCATTACCAATCAGGCCGCCAATGCCTTGCTCTTGAAAGTTAATCAGATAGGCACACTCAGCGAGGCAGCACAGTCCTATCAGCTAGCGCATTCAGCTGGCTGGCGCGTCACCATCAGCGCACGCAGCGGCGAGACCGAAGACAACTGGTTAGCGGATCTCGCGGTTGGCTGGTCCGGCGACCAGATCAAGATAGGTTCAATTACCCACGGTGAACGCCTGACAAAGTATAATCGATTATTAGAGATTGAAAACGAGACACACTTGCCCCTGATAAAATGGCCAACCCTATCCTGAATAATCCGTATCCGATGCGCATATGCCCACAATTCTCAATCAAGTCGCTCAATGATTGGTATCCGCAACTTGATTGAGAACATCACTTCCTAGTTGATCGACCTGCGCATATAATTCTTCCACCGCAGCGATTGATGCCTGTAGCTGTTCGCCAGTGGTACCAATCTTACCAAGTAAAACTGTAATGCATTCTACAAAATTGTCTGGTTTAATAGCGAAGGCAGCGACATCCGCCGCTAATCTCTTTTCGCTCAAATAGTAGACTTTATTGAGAGCATACAACACCTGTACCAGACAATGGACAGCCCGCGCCAATCCACCAACAACCATATAGACTTCCCCTCGCTTTGCTGGCTTATACATGTTTTCCAGCGTAAAGCGCACGCTCCAGAGAAAATTCTTTATAATTGCTTTTTGAAGTAGTAAAGGATAAGGATTGATCCTGGTCTTTAAAGTTTCAATGATGTACTCTGGATCATACAGCGGCTTACAGATGGCCGTTTCAGTACAATACATAAAATTATGAAAGCCATAGGCAGGCTGCTGCCAGTAATCAGAAATCACCTTACCATGCAGACAATCATCAATGGTAGTAGTCACAAAATTGAGATCGCGGTAAAGAAAATCGACCCGCTGCCCTTGAATGGTTAGCCAGGCGCCTCCATTGACCCAGGTACCCCAGCCACCTAATGCGGTTACAGTAGGATCTGGAAAATCATTCAGCTCCTGCGCCACAGCGCGCACCGCCTTAATGTCGAGAAGTTGATCAGATCCATAGTACAGACCAATATCGATATCAGAATCAGGCCGCTGTGTATTGCTCGCATAAGAGCCTCCCAACACAATAGCCTTTACACCTTTAATATGCTTAACGCGCTCAACTATAACATTAATCAAAGCTTCCACCTGCATAACAGTCATACCTTCCTTGCTGATACGAATATAAACTTTTACTTTACTTCTGATAACGGCATAAAGAAAAAGAAAAGCCCTTCACTCATCGTAATAAATATAAAATAATCGCGCAGCAAAACGTATATAAGAAATCAATTTCACGTGTACGTGTACGTGTACACGTGAGTTATATTACCATTTAGTTGGTCACTAGAGCTCCAGATCGGGTCTGGTCGGACACACATCAAATTTCATCACTGTGCTTGAGCTAAAATGGATTCAGAGAATCAAGAAAGGGCTTTAAGAGGATGTAAGGTATACTTTTATATCTCCACAGCCTAAAGGCCACTGTAGAGCCTTAGAATTACAAATAGCGGCATTTCCAGGAGTTACGGCTCCCCCATTTCACGCCTCTATCGAAATCATGCAAAAATTGCAGCGAAAACATGTTTTACGTCTACGTGTACGTCTACGTCTACGTGTACGTGTACGTCTACGTCTACGTCTACGTGTACGTGTACGTGTACGTGTACGTGTACGTGTACGTGTACGTGTACGTGTACGTGTACGTCTACGTGTACGTGTACGTGTACGTGTACGTGTACGTGTACGTGTACGTGTACGTGTACGTGTACGTGTACGTCTACGTCTACGTCTACGTCTACGTGTACGTGTACGTCTACGTCTACGTCTACGTCTACGTCTACGTCTACGTGTACGTCTACGTCTACGTCTACGTGTACGTGTACGTCTACGTGTACGTCTACGTGTACGTCTACGTGTACGTGTACGTCTACGTCTACGTCTACGTCTACGTGTACGTCTACGTGTACGTCTACGTGTACGTCTACGTGTACGTGTACGTCTACGTCTACGTCTACGTCTACGTCTACGTCTACGTCTACGTGTACGTGTACGTCTACGTGTACGTCTACGTGTACGTCTACGTGTACGTGTACGTCTACGTCTACGTCTACGTCTACGTCTACGTGTACGTGTACGTCTACGTGTACGTCTACGTGTACGTGTACGTCTACGTCTACGTGTACGTCTACGTGTACGTGTACGTCTACGTGTACGTGTACGTCTACGTGTACGTCTACGTGTACGTCTACGTGTACGTGTACGTCTACGTCTACGTCTACGTCTACGTGTACGTCTACGTGTACGTCTACGTGTACGTCTACGTCTACGTCTACGTCTACGTGTACGTGTACGTGTACGTCTACGTGTACGTCTACGTCTACGTGTACGTCTACGTGTACGTCTACGTCTACGTCTACGTCTACGTCTACGTCTACGTCTACGTCTACGTGAAGATAAGCCCCCTACCTTATTAGATAGATCTAAAATAATTTATATTGACACGATACACAATATGGCTCCGTATCAGTGATTACTTATCTAAATTTAAATTCTACCTTATCAATGCAATTCATATAGTTTTCTGGCAGATTTTTTTGCGCTTTGAAAGTTTCATTATAAAAGGTAGACAATAACAAAGAATGGCTGGCTCACAAAGAGGACCAGCCATTCTGTATTGGGCATTGCTAACGGGTTTCATATTTTTTAAGCAAGGCGCTTACAGCTTCGTTAATCAGAGCAGTTTTTGGCAATTCGCGCTGGGAGGCCAGAGCTTCGAAGCGCTGCTTCAACTGCTTATCCATCCAGAGGGTAATACGTGCATGGGTCATTTCAAAGGACTGCTGTGGATTACGAGGGCGCCGAGCGCCCGTATGGCTGTTCTCTGTAGAAGTCGTCGGGTCATAGTTCCCGAAGGGTGTTTCCAATGCGTAGTCCTCGGAAGAGAAATCGACTGGCTCAGCAAGAGGTCTGGTCCTTGCATAAGATACAACGTCTTCACTCGAAGTTGATTGATTTGAACGCACCTGCCCGCGATTCTGAGTCACCTCTCGTGAGGACTGAGACTTGTTTGCAGAGCTACGACGTGCAGAGCTTGACGATGGCTCTGCTATAGAAGGAGTATTTTCAGCATCTTTTTCATCAGCACGTGCCTGACTGGTAGTTTCGACAGACGATTGAGTATCCTCTACTCGAGTTGACTCAGGCTGCTCTTCCGAATATTTGGCTGACGATTCGCCAGAGGACTTTTCTTCAGCCTCCTCAGCGACTGCAGGCTGAGAGGACGGCGCGGGCCTTGCATCGGCGCTCGCGCTCGGGCGAAGCAAGGGATTGATAAACTTCTTAGTTTCCTTCGGCACGTTGGAGTACCTCCTTCACCAGTTTTGAATAGGCTATTGCTCCCGTACTGGTGGGGGCATAATCAAAGAGACAGGCGATCTGATTGTGGGCTTCTTCTACTTTAATATTACGAGGAATCACCGTATCAAACACCATATCCCCAAAGTGTTCACGCACCGCGCTCAGGACATCTGTGCTCAAGCGTGTATGGTCATCTAAATTGGCCACCACACCGAAAATTGGCAATGAAACATCCAAATTTTCGCGCAGCTCTTGCATAGTGGTTTCGAGAATGCTAATACCGATCAATGCGTACGTCGTTAAAGCAATGGGAATAATGACATCGGTACAGGCGATAAATGAATTTACTGTCAGCACTCCCAAATTGGGAGGAGTATCAATCAAGACATAATCAAAATCATCTTTTACCTGATTGAGGGCACGGGCAAGTTTGCGCTCGCGACCAGGCGCGGAAGCCATCAAAAGATCGGCGGCGCTCAAATTAATTGAGCCAGGAGCAACAAATAATCCTTTTTGTCCCACCGACTCCACAATAGTATCAGCCATACGAACGCCTTGCGTTAAGACATCAAACAGGGTCTGCTCTTGATCCAAAGTGCCTAATAGGCTGTACGTGCTATTACTCTGAGCATCTGTATCAATCACCAGCACGCGCTTACCAGCACGTGCCAGGCCATACCCAAGATTAACAGTTGTCGTTGTCTTGTAGGGTAGGAACCCGCCGCCTTGCTGCATCGCTACAGCAGGTTTGCGTGAACCCCCCTCCGAACCGGACGTACACCTTTCAGCGTATCCGGCTCTCCAGCCATTCCTAGTTCTCATTTTTCCCCTTAACAGCGTTCTTGATACTATGAACATTGGTGCCTGAGTGGATAGCATCGTGGCATGGTTTGCATACCACGAGGGTTTTCCGGTTCAGGCTGCTCATTGCCAGTACCCAGTTGGGTACATGGCTTCCCCGTTTCGCGTATTTCTGCTTGATGTCTTTGAGTTTTCTGACGTGATGGACTTCAAATTCGGTCAGATCTGCTGATTCGTGCGCACAAAGCTCGCACTTTCCGGCATTCATCCTATCGAGAATTTGATGCCTCTGAGGAATGACTGTTTCAATGATGCCATTGGCATTTCTTCCCTCGTGTGGTTTGTCCTTCTTCTTGAGCGGTTCATTGAAATAGGTCATGGTCTTTGGACCTTCTTTGGTTTCATAGATGACGCCAAAGATTTTCCTGGTGCCGGTTCCTTGTTTCACTTTCACGCTCACGCCATACTTGTCTACGACTTTCTTTATCGAGCATTTTTCCTTACGGGCGACTGTCTTTAACAGACTGTAGTAATGGTAGTACCTGAACTTGCCTATTTTCGTGCTGACATCTGTTGCAAGGCTGTAGTACTCGTAGAGTCCTCGTATCTCCGCATTGTATTGCTGAAGGAGGTCGAGTGCTGGAACGTTGATTCGGGCGTTGTGATGGACTGCTTTTCCATTTGCCACGAATGGCTTGAGCTTTTCTCTTACTACATCGCCTGGTACGAGCAGTTGTATGGTCCCATTGGCAGTTCGCTTTTTTCGGCCTCTGGTGTCCGTTGTGATAGCCGTATTTTCCAGGGACTTGGCTATCTCGTATCCTAGAAAGCGCACTTTTTGGTCAGATACGTTCGTAATCAGCGTTTTCTCCATGCTTAACTCCAACTGGAGTTCCTGTTGGAGAAACGCACCAATTTCCTTGCGTATCTGTTCCGCTAAGCTCTTACTGCCGTTGATCATGACCACAAAATCGTCTGCGTACCTCGTGTAGTTGACTCTGATATACTCTCGGTCGAGCGGATCAATGGATGGCATGGTTCGCATTTGTCTGAGCAGTGCCTGGGCGTGTACGTAGTCTCCATTTTTTCTGGCGTAATACCGTTGCATGTTCAGTTCCTGGTAGGGCTGATACTTTTTACGGATTCTCTTTGCTGTTGTATGCTGCTCACAAATTTTCTTCATGCACAGATCCAACTCATGCAAGTAGATGTTGGCCAGTATTGGACTCACGATCCCTCCTTGCGGAGTTCCTGCGAGTGTGTTGTGAACCTGCCTAAATTCCATGTATCCCGCTTTGAGAAAACGCTCAATCAGGTTGAGCAATCTTCCATCACTAATTTTTCGAGAGAGAAGTGTTAAGAGTATCTTGTGATTGATGTTGTCAAAGAATCCCTTAATGTCTCCCTCAATAGCCCAATTCGTTCCTTTACAGGTTGTTTTGATCTGCGTCAGTGCGGTATGACAGCTTCGATTGGGTCGAAACCCATGGGAAGTGTCTTGAAACACTGGTTCGTAGATCGCTTGCAACAGGAGCCGGATGACTTCTTGCACGAGCTTGTCTTCGAATGAAGGTATCCCCAGCGGCCTCTGATCACCATTCTTTTTAGGAATGTATGTTCTTCTGACCGGTTTTGGATAGTAGGTTTCCTGCCTGAGTAAAGCAATGAGCTTCTCTACCCTGGCTTTGTTGAAACCATCGATTGTGCTCTCGTCTATCCCCTGGGTCATATTTCCTTCCCTGGCATAGATGTTGCTATATGCCAACTGGTAAAAATCCGAATTGAACAAGTTTCTGTACAGCCTGTCAAAAACAAACTCACTGTTTTCGGTTGATTTTCGACCTAGCATTGACAGAACCACTTCGGCTTCTTGCATTGCGCATACCTCCGCGTGCTATCAATTGAATGACCTGCTTCCCTTCGCCATGTGATGGTCATTACCCATCTCGGACTACTATGGAAGCTCCGTCACCATATCGAGTATTCAGGAGCTACCTCCATAGCCAGAATTTCCTGGCATCCCGACGTAGGTGATCTCCGTTTAGCGTTCTCTTTGTCTCTTCAAGTGGTTTAGGCTCCCGTTCATTCCTTTGACGTACTTTCTGGTACGCTGAGAGGATGTTGGAGAGTACAGGTGTCGTAACCAATAACTCCTGTAAACTCCTCTGTGCGCGTTATCAATCAGCGTTCGCGCACCCCGGTGGGTTAGGGCCAAGGAACTGGGTTTAAAGCAATCCAGCTTTAGCCATGCCACTTCTTGATCTTGCATCGCCGCCTGTAGGCTGACTTCCAGGCTCGACGCGTTACGAGCATGCTGTGTTCCCTTGTGACGTTTCCATCTCCGGTAAGCTCGTCGATCACACGGGTTCTCTCCACCCGTGACCCCCTTGGGGGCAATACAAAGAGCGCCTTACGGACGCACGGTGACCCCCCCTTTGTTATTGCAAAGTGCAAATATTCTTGTCATGCTTCTTCGTTTATCCCTTTCAAATAACGTGATCTATCTATTTCGATCGCGATTAAAAAACCTGCATCAATGTCTAAAGGCACCGCTGGCTATTTGATCCCTCTTATCCATCATTCATACGGAGACAAACCGTTCCTTATATATATAAGGACATTCTTTCTCCATGACAGCCTTGACATATGTCCTGGCCTGAATTTTCATTGAATTCACCCCAGCTCATAGCCATCCCTTATATATAAGGAACGGTTTACCGCTTAAAACGCCAGTAATTATTCCTCTTTTACCGATTCAAAACGCACGTATACGTAGATGTACACGTATACGTACACGTACACGTCCTACAATAAAGACGCATAGCCATGGGCATTGTAACATACATCAAAGCGCCAATAAAAGGCTTTTTCAAATATTAAAGGAAGATTTTTCTCGTTATTTGAGCTCAAAATAACGTGTACGTGTACGTAGATGTACACGTACACGTACACGTACACGTACACGTTATTTATGTTTTATGTTGATAGCGTGCAACCCCTTTTGGCCAACCTCTTTTGCGACGTCCAACAGCTGCGGCGACAGCCGACTGGGGAATAAGTCGAATGCCAGAACCAGGTACGCCTTTGATACGTTTGCTGAAGAGCAACTGCGCGATCTCTTCCATGGATGCCAGACGAGAAGGTAACGTTTCGTCTTCAATCATCGCATGGATACGACTGGTCTTTACACCTAGCAGTTGAGCAGCCTCTTGAACGACGCACATGTCATTGAGCGTTTCTGTTTGATCAGATCCTGAAAATCCAGTCACGTAAATACCCTTCTAAAATTGATTTTTGTAGCAATAAAATGGATCATGATCCATTTTATTGCTACAAAAATTGTACACGAAGAGGAACGATAACGCGAGAGTCGTTATCGCCATGTAGTCGGCCGTTTTAACAATATCCTGGTTGCTTAACGGATAGGGTAAGCGCTTTAACCTATCTTATTTGGCCCTGAGAGACTCAAGAAATGGCTTTGATTGTTTTTTAGCAGTCACTACTGGTCTTTTTATCTTGAGAGCCGTTAATGAGCCTCTCAGCCAACCTTGTATTACAGGTCGGCATAGAAACTGATGGCAGAAGGCTGCAGTGGACAAAACAATAGCAATCAGGGCTCTATGGGATAAAAAAAGCCACTCTAGAGAAGATCAAAACTTTTCACGGCTAGAGTAAACTTTTTCTCGCAATTTCTTTCCGCTGCTGAGAACTGATTTCATTTCAACCATCAATTCCTCATACGTCATGCTAGAGTAAATTTCAACGATACGTGATATCTCTTCATTGGCACTCTGATTGCTATAGTACTTGCAGCGAGACGTAAAGTAGGCACCTGGATTTTGTAGTGAGTCATAACCAGGCTCATGCATCGACAAAACTGTTTCAATAAAAGCCGTTGTAATATTCTCAGGACTGTATTTCTTCAGGAGAGTCCTGTTTATTTTACAAATCTTCTCGCTCTCATTGTTGTCAAATAAGCGTGCTAAAAACCTGGCTGCGCTATTACGTAACGTAACGTTATTATATATATTACTAAATAATATATATATATTACCGTTACGTATTACGTTATAGAACTCATCTCCATAAGCTTTCAGGTCTATTTCGGCGTTCAAACGGGAGACTTTTTTTGGTTCTTGCTCGAAAAAGTCTCCCGTCCAGGTAGACTTTTCAATTTGTGGTTCGCCAGCGGTAGACTTTTCGCTGTGATTATCTGAATTGATGGTAGACTTATCGCCGTGGTTATCTGAAAAAATCTCGCGAGCGGTAGACTTTTCACCCTCGTAGTCTACTTCCTGCTCAGCGTTGTGGTCTACCAACGTTTTCTGAGGGTCTACTGTGAGCTGCAACCAGTCTACCTTACGATCATCGCGATGGGCAGGTGGCTGATACCAGTCTTCCGGGTACTGATCACGCGAGAAACGCTTTTTTGTCGTCACAGATTGAGAAGCAGGAGCAGGGTAGACTTTCTTGGATTGTGTGACTGGTGGATGATACTCACGTCCTGTGCACTGGAAGACATATATGCAGGCTGCTGTGCTATCAACATCATAGACCACAGACTGCTTTTTTATAATGCTGATCTCAACTGACTGCCAGACGTTCCGCACTGTACGTGTCAGCAGTCCTGTGTTGTGCAAACGAACATAGTAAGCATATATCTGCTCATAGACGCCTTCAAAAAACTGCTTTGGTAGATCCATTTGTTCCCAGTCTACTGTTTGATCATCGAGTAAATCACTATAGACATGAAGGAGTTCTGACATCGAGTCTACCCTTGATGGCTGTAAGGTAGACTCATTTTGCGGTTCCAGGTAGACTTTTTGTTCTGGCGCGGAATACTTTTCACGATCGGTAGACTTTTCGGGTGTACTTATTTTACTTTCTGGTGAAAGTCTACCTACAGGGTAGACTTTTTGCTGCAAATCGGTAGACCGGGTAGACTCTGACTGAGTGTATCCCTGATATTTCGTGTGTCCTTCATGTTGAGGAAGGTAGACTTTTGAGTTTCTTGAGCTCTGAGGGTGGTAGACTCCTGAACCTTTCGGGTTCTGGGAATGGTAGACTTCTGATTTTGATTCTGGGACCATGGTAGACCTGAATGGTTGTTTAACCTCATCGGCCAGTTTGGGAAACAACATCTTTCCCAATACTTCATTGACCATGCGAAATAGAACGTGCTGTCCCTTTGCGCGATCTATGCCCTCTGACTCCATAATTTCTAACATAGGGCCATAGAATTTTTGTTGCAGCTGTGGATCGCATTCTGAGAACGCCTGAGCCTCGTCGGAGGGCTCAGGTGATATAGATAGCAGATTATGCTTGAGAAGGCGTCCCTTGACGTTCCTGGCGAACTGCTGAACCTTTGGGCGGCTCTTGGTGATTAACTTATCAAGCCTTTGTAAATTTTTAGGTGCCTGATATGCACCCATATGGATAACGATCTTGAGCTCTTTGCCGTCCTTGACCTTGCTTAGTAGATTTAAGGCATCGAACAGTGACACGTATTTGTGGGTCGTGTCGTATCCCCATTTGATGATTTTAGCCAATGCGCGTAGCGTACGTGCGTTGATGACCGCAACATATTCTCTGACTCCTATCCCTGGCAACGTCGCCTGTTTGATTGTCGCGTGTTGTAATAACCGAGCCAGAAATTCTAATCCACCGCTTGGGAAGAGGGTGGCGATAACCTTTAGTGTCGATGGATCTACTCGCTCGTAGTTTGTGAATTGGGCAGCATCAGTAGACAGCACGTGCTCAGGCTGGCTGATCGCCTGGCTATGCATGTTTTGAATTTCTATCGTACTTTGCTGCATATACGTTGCCGCTTCCTCACTAAAAAATTTTGGTGGCATAACATTGGCATATTCACTTGCAATACCCCCCATCTTTCCTACACCTTCCACATATTTTTTTATTTATTGGCCTTTATCGCTTGCTTGCCTGATGGGTAAGAAACCGCTATAAAAATATTGGTTTCCCCCCACTCAGTACAGAGACTAAATTTCTTTGTAAACCTATTGTGTATTCGCTCTGGTGCACGCACTTCAAGTCGTGATGTACATAGTACCTTGCGAAATCGCATTTTACTAGTGGCAGTGTCTTTTAGTAATTACTTATTACTCTGATGGTTTTACGCTCAAAAATGCACCTAACAATGGTGGGGTTTTCACCTAACCCTGGTGGGGTTTTCACCTAACCCTGGTGGGGATGACGTTTTTGAGCACAGTACTTCTGGTATAAACATCGATCGTTAGTGTATTAGCTATCCCGCTTTGCTGTTTGCCAGGAATGATTTACTGCTTTTATCCCTGGCTTTGTGTTTCCATCTACACATATCGATCCTTATGGCCCGAATATTAAAATCGATATTTATCGATTTTATGGCCTCTAATGTTATACAAATTATTCAGCCTCCTCATTGACCATTTATCACATTGAGTAGAATTTGCGCCGAACCCTGGTGGGGTTATGGCAGAGCATGATGAGACTAAATGCGCCAGACCCTGGTGGGGTATGTTTCTGTGTACACAACCAAAATGCACCGAACCCTGGTGGGGGTATTTATCGCTGATCTCGAGAAAAATGCACCGAACCCTGGTGGGGGTATTTATCGCTGATCTCGAGAAAAATGCGCCAGACCCTGGTGGGGGTATTTATTAGCAGGATCAGCCAAAATGCGCCAGACCCTGGTGGGGGTATCTACCACTGGTTGCAACCAAAATGCACCGGACCCTGGTGGGGGTATGTTACTGATCTACTGGGATGTGTAAAGCTGTTTTTCTCTTATCTGGAGTCAGAATGCACCGGACCCTGGTGGGGATATCATATGAAGGTGTTTTAGTGTTTCTCTACTTATATATATGTACGTGTTGAACAACATCGTTTTTCAATTTGAAGATGGCAATAGCCGGAGGTAGGAATAGCCGCATTTTATAAAGGAAGCCTTTTCCAAAATGCTCCATACTCCGGTGGGGTTAATTCATGGATATGAATTGATAGGGCTACTATATATAGGTAGATGCTGTTTGCCGGAGGTTTTATATTTTGATGGGAGCTATAAAAATTGAAAAATCGCCATCGTGAAAAAATGCACCAAACCCTGGTGGGGATAAGTGATGGCATGATGAGCCAAAATGCGCCAGACCCTGGTGGGGATAAGTGATGGTATGGCGAACCAAAATGCACCAAACCCTGGTGGGGATAAGGCCGCT
Organism: Dictyobacter aurantiacus; assembly: GCF_003967515.1. Classification (GTDB taxonomy): domain Bacteria; phylum Chloroflexota; class Ktedonobacteria; order Ktedonobacterales; family Ktedonobacteraceae; genus Dictyobacter; species Dictyobacter aurantiacus. Next base: position 1,255,575 of record NZ_BIFQ01000002.1, read on the forward strand.
TTGACAACTGAAGAATGCACCGGACTCTGGTGGGGTAAACACTGGCAGGCAATGAGAGAATGCACCGAACCCTGGTGGGGGTAAAAGCTGATATAGCACACCAAAATGCACCGAACCCTGGTGGGGATAAAAGCTGATATGACACACCAAAATGCACCGGACCCTGGTGGGGGTAGTGCTATCTTTTTAGATATGGATTTGTTAACTTCCGACAGATCTTTCTTTCTGCATTTGCCTATATTTGCACCCGACCCTGGTGGGGATGAGATGGTAATAAAACACAAAATGCACCATGCCCTGGTGGGGTCTTGATTGCTCACGATAAAAAATGCGCCACACCCTGGTGGGGTGTAGCGCTGTTAGCCTGGATATCGGCCCTCATTGAGCTCAATTTGATGCTTATGAGATGGGGGATATTCCTCGACCAATTAATGCTGTTGGGTTTGCTCACGCTCACGTGTACGTGCTTTATTACGTAAACGCTTGCGCAGGTTATTATTCATTGCCTGATATTCCTGAATCAATTTGAGGGGCGGCAAGATTTCCCAACGCGAAGCTAACCAATCCTTGCTCCAGCGTGTCTGGTTTCTGTCAACCTCGGTCAGACACTGCTGCTTGCCAATAATGCCCATCTTTTCTAGTTTTTCCAGCGACGCCTCGATACGCGGCACGAAACGCGAGGTCATATGCCGTTCATCTACCTCTATCATGCTGGCTGCCAGGAGCTCTGACATCATAAGCGGGGTGCTAAAATCACCCTGTTTGGCTTGCTCACGCCAGCGCTCGGTGAGATAGAGGGCCATACGCAATGCATAACGATCATTCTGGGGATTGAGCTTAAAGATCTGCGTATCCACCTCTGCCAGGTAGTAGTTTTGATGTTGCTCATAAGTGCTGATCCAGTCGCCGGGCGATACCAGGAAGCCAACGATGATTCTTTCATTGAGCAGCGTCTTACGGCTGACAACCGAATAGCGCATGTATGTACCATCCACCTGAATCGAGACCGACTTGCCTTTAACGGTGATCGTGCAGTTCCCACGAACATTACACGAGGCCAGGAGCGCCAGGTCTTGAAGGACACGCTGCTTCTGTTCGGTGCGGTATCCATCTGTATAGCGTTTGTTGGTACCAGGATGGGCGACCCGACTATGCTTTTGTACGCCCTGCCATTGCAGAATCTCTTCTAACAGGATCGCTACGCTCCCATTTTTGGAGACACGATCGTTGTGGCGACGGATATTCCACAATCCCAGAACGATGCGTGCGGTCAGCACCGTGCTCTCGCTTAGTTGACGGATCTGCTTGAGGGCCTGTGGGATCTCCAACGGACGCTCAGGTGTACCCAGATAGACCTCAAGCGTATTAGAAGCCAGATAAGATATCTCGCCATCTCCAGGCTTCCACATGCTTTTCTGCGCCAACGATGCTTCGCGCACCGCTTGATCAGGCCGATAATTGGTCACTTTGATATTTTCAGGGATATACGGGGTGACGTTCTCAAAGAGCGTGTTCTCACTCTCGATCTCCACGCCATCCAGGATACGAGCGATGTACTCTGTCGCTTCTTCCTCGGTCATATAATCAGTGATACCTGCAAGGGTCTGATCGAGGAGGGTCGAGAGTTCGCTATCGTTTTCGATTTCTTCTGTAATGAATGCTTCATTGTCTTCAGTTGGAACGAGATTGAGTTCCTGCTGTTGATGTTTTTCCATCAGAAAACCCCTTCAGGATGTTTGTTGTAGAATGACACACATTTTTATATGCCCGCGAAAGCAGTTAATTATATTAGTATTGTACCGGGTGACTTCGCGTTTCTTTATGTGTCTCTCTGATAACAGCGGGTAGGTGATCGATAAGAATTGCTATTATCCTTTTGCCTATATTTGTGCTTTATGGGTAAGGGTAGCATATTGCATGCTCCTTGTGAAGTGGTTAACGGCCTTTCATAAATGCTTATCAGGAGAATATGCGTTTGAGAAAAGCAAGTACCGCTTGCCAGGAATGTTCTGTAGCATAGGCATTGCCTGCTGGAGTTCCTCCATAGGCATTTCCACGTGCCTGATTAATGGTTGTTGGCATATATGGATAGCCAATTTTGTGGCCGGCATTGGCATAGCTGATATGCTGATGAAGATAGGGATATTGGTATTTGCTGAGTTGTTCATCAATCATCTCCCCGAAGAGCGTTGATGGCCACATCTGATCATCCTGTCCCGAAATGATCAAGATGGGGCCTCGGATCTTTTCAACCGCGATCGTGGCTGGTGGGAGATACGGCTGGTTTTGCAGACTCTCCATGTACGCGCGCCGAAAGGCTACGGGTAATCCAGCCTGGCGCTGCTTCGTAATATATTCCTGAAAGGCTGCAGTGGGCCGATAAGGTATAAAAGGCAACTGCTTTCCCCGATAGGTCCAGGAGGAGCGTTCTCTACTATCTTCGGCGGTTGCTCCCAATCCTTGATGGACGAATGCACTGGGCGCATACGCAATGACGGCATTGACGTCGGGATACGTAGCTGCTACGAGCAGAGCTGCCTCGGCGCCTTTGGATAATCCTAAGAGTGCTATCTGTGTCTGTTGAACCGATGATCGGCTACGTAGCCAGTCAATAGCTCTTTTAAAATATTCTAATGGAATCTCCTGCAGGTTGATTGGTAATGGCGAGACACCAAAGTAGGTTAGGGCGAGCGCGTTATATCCATGAGTCGCCAGTAAGGCCGCCTCTTGATCTCTGCTGACCCCACTGGAGCCACTGAGCAGTATGATACCTGGATATGGGCCTCCGGCTTCAGGCGCATACAGCGTTCCAATGAGTCCCTCTTCCTCAACCGGCTCTTGCCTGACGCCCTGTTCCAGAAACGTACGCGTATGTATTATTCCGTTGCTTGTATAGTCTGCTGTCTCAGCTTTGAAATAGATGTTTACAGGCTCTATATCCTTTTTAACAAACAGCGTGAGATTCTGCTTATCGTTGCTGGGATACATGGACCAGATAAGTCCCATCGGGTCATTCTGCTGATAGGTACCTTTGAGTGGCCGTTGGGTAGCTGGCCGGACTATTCCTTGTGCGTTGGCTTGAAAGGTAGCTGTTGAGCGCCAGAGCATGCCGTTGTCGTCCCATGTGTTGGCTGTAACGGTTACCTCCTGATATGGTGCCAGACTGCTTAGCTGGATATCTATTTTCAGATCAGCTTGAGCCCGTAGCGGTTCAACCCGCATCTCTATATGTTGGCTGGGATCTGGATTTTTCATACGAGACATTACCTTTTCCAGTAGAGTGCATCATATAGAAGATACATTACCTGGTAGGTCCTACTCCAGTTATGGATGCTATCGTAGGCCGTAATAGGAGGTAGATGTTTCCACGGTGTGTTGATGCAACAGGGGATTGGATGCGCTCCTGTTGCATCAACACACAAAACCAGCGCGTCTGCGCCGCAGACGCGCGTGCGGGGGTATTACGTATCCCTCGGGGTAACGAAAGCAAGACACATTCTTATAACCAATATATGTTTTGTATCCTCCATGAAGATATTATCCTGAATAGGTATAGTAATCATAGATATGATTGTTGAGCCATATCTGTTCTTAGAACAAGTGTTGCTAGCGGAAAGACAGTTTTGCGACATTTTTGTCACATCCTTGTGACACTGCTATGACATACTTATTCTATCATTGTTTCTGTGATGACTTCTGATGAATATCGATCAACTGTGTGCATAAGCGAGATAGTTGGAAAATTTTATGAAGCAAAATATTATGCAGAAAGACGATACAATAAAAGCGGCAGCGTCTCCTTCTTATCAATCTTCGACTTTGCAGGAAGATGCTGTACGCTCTATATCATATAGTCGTAAACCCTCCTTATCTATCAGTTCAAATATCCTTTCAACTCTGTTTTTGCGTGCTGCCAGTCGTCTCAGCTTTGTATTGCTTGGTTTTTACCTGGGGGAGCATTTTTCTTCGGCCACGCTGGTTGCCCTGGTGTTGGAGGCCTTCTATATTAGCGAACTGGCGTTAGCTCCGATCTCTGGAAGCCTATCGGATCGCCTGGGGAGAAAACCGTTTTTGATCCTGGCTCCTATAATGGGGGCCATTGCGGCTTTCTGCCTCCTGCTGGCCGCCTGCTTCTTCCCTCGACCGGATGCTTCGCATATAGATCTACATCTGGTATTGCTACTGCTATTTATCCTGTGTGGGCGGTTATTAGAAGGCGCTATGACCGCCCTGAATGCGCCAGCCTGCCTGGGATACATTACTGATATGACTGTGGGCTCTGACCGCTTACGAGCCCGTGTAATGACGGCTTTCGAGGTTGCCACGGTAGGTGGCCTGGCCCTGGCGATTCCATGTGGTGGTCAACTTAGCAAGTGGCTTGGTTACTGGGGGTTTCTGGTTGTGATTGGTCTGCACGTGCTGAATTTGCTGATTGTTCTCTTTGGTATAGAAGAGAGCCAGTATCGATCCCGGCTATCCAGGCATCATGGCTCGCTTATGGAGAGCTTGAAGTTGTTGCGCAATAAATATATCTTTACCTTTTTGCCTGCCTGGTTATCTATTAATACACTGGTGGGAGCCTGGATTACGTTGATCATTATTATGCTGACCTATCCCAACCCTGCCGCCGATCTTCGTCATCCGCACCAACTCTTGTATGGTGGTTTTGGAAAAGATAGTGCCACGCTGGCTCTGGGGTGCTTCGGACTGTTCTTCCTGGCCGGCATGGGAGCCTGGATGTTAATTTTGCCACGTATGCGCCGCACGACTGTCATGATTATTGGTCTGGTTGGCCTGAGTCTGTGTGTGATTACACTCACTATCATTAATGGTCTGGGCGAAAATATGTCCGACTTGACCCGTAACGCGTGGACCGTCCTCTGGACTCTGTTGCCGATAGTGGTCTTTGGCGTTGTATTGCTCAGTGGCTTTACACCTGCCTCTCTAACACAGATGGCGTCAATTTCAGAGCGTATGGCAGGGAAACGGGGAGCTGTGATGGGCATTTATTCAGTTGTCCTTGGCCTGGGACAATTTATTGGAGCTTCGATTGGTGGTCTCACGGTAGATCTGGCTGGCTTCTACGGTTTGATGGGTTTCTCTGTAGTGCTGGGTATACTCTCTTTGATCAGCGTTCTCTATATGCGTGTGCATCGTCATGACCTGCCTTGATCGCGTGCTGGCACTAAGCTCATAGTACTGATTGGCTGTTTTACCCGTGCTGAATAGCTTGCTTGTTGAAAAATGGTGGTTCAGCAGTATAATTAGTGCTAGTGCACCATTTACCTTTTAGTGTGTTGTTGCCCGAATAGCCAGGAGAGGTTTCACGCCTTTTGGCAATATGATGCGTCCTTAAAATGGCTTCTACTACGCATTATTTTGTCTGTTTGGAATGTGAAAATTCTGGAAGTGAGTCTCGTTGCGGTTGTGAACCGTTACAACAAGAGAAGCGCATGATTGCCTCTTAACATCAGGCTCATGCAGACCAGAAATCTCAAGATTATTAGTGAGGAGATATAGCTCATGGCAGATATCGCATATTGCGTTAAGTGTAAAGAAAAACGCGACATGAAAGAGGCCCACCAGATTACGATGAAGAATGGTAAACCCGCATTGCAGGGTACGTGCGCAGTCTGCGGTACCAAACTGACTCGCATCCTTTCTAGCCAGAAAGCGTAAGGCTTATCAGACTCTACAGTCCCATTGCTCTTTGCGAGTGTGGGACTTATTTTTTTTGTGTTGTGTGATGATGGCTTGTATACAAAAGGAAGAGGCCCGCCGCCTTTCAGTCAATCGAAAGGCGGCGGGCCTCTTCCTTTTGCGGCTCGACTAGTTCATTTTGAGCATCTGCTTGTGACTGGTGGTTGTAGTACCTTCAGTCGACATCTGAGTCGTATTGGTGGTTGTCTGTTGCTGTGTTTGTGTCTGGGTAGCCGCATTGGCCGGGATCTGCAAGCTCTGAGTTTGTACCGCTGTGCTGGTAGGAACTTGCTGATTCTGTGCCTGTGTCGTCTGGGTCGTTGTGCCTGTAGTTGTAGTCGTTGAGGACTGCTGCTGGCCCTGGGGCTGTGAATTTTGAGCTGTGGGCGTCTGCTGCCCCTGTGGCGTAGGAGTCATCTGGCTCTGACCAGGCTGAGTTGGTTGAACCTGTGGCGTGGGGGTCGGTTGCCCCTGCGGTACAGGAGTCTGTTGTGTTGGTGGTACCGGTGTTGGCTGATTCTGACCAGGCTGTGTCTGATTGCCACCACAGTTAATGTTCACCTGGTTGGTAGCTTTATCAAACGATACCTGGCAGGTCTGGTTATTGATGGTTGTGGTACCTGTGCAGCCATTGATAACGGTGCCATTGACCGAACAATTGGGCGCGCCAGTATTACCACCGTTGCCGAGGTTGATGGTCGCATCGATGGCGACTCCGTTGCCATCCGTTGTAACTTTAATGGGGCTCTGCATGTTTAGCAGCTTGGCGCAATTGAGACCACCATCACCAAAGCCTGCGTTGAAGCGCTGGGCCAGGAAGGTGAAGAGTGAGTTGGCGGCAGCCGGATCAGGCGAGGGCTTATTTTTAGTAAATTGGGCATCCAACTGGATGCGGGCCGGCGCGATATTGAGGTAGTTTTTACAGTAGGTGATGGTATTGCCGTTGTCTCCTCCCTGGCCGATTAGCTTCTGGTCCACGCCCCGGCGGTACAGGTTGACTTTATTCTGATCATGATTGCCGTTATTGAGGACCATCGGATCTCCCAATGGAACAACCGCCATAGGAGTGGGCGGGTGAGCAGCGGCCTGCAATTCGTTGAGTGGCAGGGCGGGCACCATTTTGCCGTTGTCGGCCAGGTCGGGCGCCGTCCATGGCTGGCAGTTGAGCGCGCCATCCAGGGCGACAGAGAGCAGGCGATTGTCGCTGGCGTTGGTCTGCGCCTGGGCGTTTTGCATGGCGGCCAGATTAGCCGCGTTGTTCTGGGCGATGCCATTGGCGGTGACAAGGTAGGTGGTGGTGACGTTATCGCTCTGGTCCATGTCGATGACGCTGAAATCGCGCACGGTGGGACACGGCATGCCGTCGGCGGCTGTCCCCAACGCAGGCACCTGGAGCTGTCCGCGACGAATGGCGAAGTTTGCTACCGCGAAGAATTCTCGAGCATTGCAGTAGGCGAACTGACCAAAGATCGAGTTGTTGTTTCCGTTTGTACAGCGGCCAGCGGCCAAACTGTTGTTCATGCCTTTCAGGGTGAGATTGTTGCCGTTAAAACCAAACCAGAGGGCGACGACCCCGTTAGCCGGCAGGTTGGGCACGACCGGTTTGGCGGTGGGCTGGGTCCCTTTGTCAACTACTAAAGGATTGTAGATGGATATCTGCCCATTTCTTGGATTGATGACGGCGCCCTGGACAAAGGCAGCCTGTCCGGCATTGGCTTCATTGCAGGGTCCTGCGTTGGGATCCGTCGCAACCAGCTGGTAAGGTGTGGCCAATCCCTGTGCGCTGAGTGGATTGGGTGGGACAATCAGGGTACAATCTGCGTTGACATTGGCCGCATGAGAGTTGATGCGTGGGACGACGAAGATGATACCCGCGACTATGATCACGAGCAGGGGCACGCTAATGCCGATGAGCATGAGTGGTGAGAAACGTTTCTGACGTTTGCGTTTGAGTGAGGTATCGGGTCCTACACTCCGCTTTGGCTTGGTCGGTGTTCGCACGGTTTTGAACCTCTTTTTCAAATTGTAAGAATCCTGGTTTTTGGCGTCTGCTTCCCTGATTTTGACCTGGTTAGATATAGACAACCGTTTGTGCGCTTGTATAGCTGAATTGTTACCTGACAGCCTGCCTCAGAAAATATCGTTATGGGTAAGCCGACCAGTATGGTCTCTCTTTAGCTGGCTTATCTTCCTCATCTCTGGCTTTTGTCTATTGAGGTGTTTTCCTTTACAGCCTCTCGTTTTGCATGCCGGGATGTTCTTTCCCCTATTGCAACAGTTGATCGAGTAAATAGATTTGTGTATTTGCATGCTTTGAAACAATTTGGACGACACTGATGCCTTTTGATGAGGCTCTGTTTAGGATAGTAGCACGTTTCGTAAGGGATTGGCGTACTACGGTAAAGAATTGATATAAAAGTACCATTTTAGGTGGAGATATCTTAACCATACTTATCTGGTGATAGATATTTGGTACCAATAAGTTGAGAATTTGCTTTTTTTAGGAACTACAGGTTTTAGTTAACCTTGCTGCTCTACGAGTTATTCAGGCCCAAATTTGAAGGGAGATCGGAATTGGCGTTTGCTTTGAACTATCTGAGGGGGAGCAGTTGTTGTTGTCGTGGTAATAGGGCCAAAGGTGAGTCCCCTGGCCTGAGCGACCCTGGTGGACCAGTCTAATTCTTCGGCGAAGCGCTTGACGCTTGGAAAGCGCCTGGCTGGCTCTTTTTCCAGGCTACGGAAGATGACCTGTTCGACATTGGGAGGACAGTTTAGTCCACGTTCTTTGAAAGCTGGAGGCTCTACAAATAGATGCTGGTGGGTAATCTCGTAAAAAGATCCGTTAAATGGCCAGTCTCCACTGAGCCACTCGTAGATCATGATGCCCAGTGCGTATTGATCGCTATTTCTACACGGCTTGCCCTGAAGCTGTTCGGGGGCCGCGTATGGAGCGGTTCCCTCAAATTCGCGTAACGATGCGTGAATCGGGCTCAGGCTGTGCGATACGATGGTTGTTCCGAAGTCACTGAGCATAATGCCAGCGTTTTTGTCTACCAAAAGGTTGTGGGGCTTGATATCGCGGTGGACAAACCCTAAATCGTGGATATATTGGATAGCGACACTGATCTGCTGAATATAGCTGATCACGGTCGCTAAATCGATCCTCGTTCCACGTGGGTGGCGCTGGCGCAGGTTCCCATCTGGAATGTAGCGCATGGCTATGAAAGCCACATTATCTTCTACGCCAAAGTCAAGGATAGGGACGATGTTCGGGTGGTTAAGATGTGTTAACGTGGCGGTTCGTGTCAGGAACTTTTCCGCGCTTTCACCCTTCCAATCCCCGTAAAGCAATTTTAAGGCCACCCGCGTTTGATTGTTCATATTTTCGGCAAGGTAAACCTCTGATAGGTCACTTTTACCTAACAGCTGCTGTATATGGTAGTGGTTAATATATTGATATGTATACCGGCATTCATTCATGAAATACGGAGTTTCACTGGAGGATACAAAAGATATTGCGATTGTACTTGCTGTTCAGAATGCTTGTCAACTCGCAAAGGACCACTCTCCTATGGAACTGAACTTTCTTCTGCTCCTTGACATTCTATGACTGAATAGTTAAAATGTTGACTGAGAAGTCATAAATTAAAATGGATAGTCACGGAAATGATCAGGTTTGGCCGATTAAGCAAGGAGGCAGCCGTATGAAGGTGCCGGAGCATCGATCGCTCAAGGAAAAGCAACGCCTTGAACGTGAAGAACTTATCCTGCAGGTTGCGCAAGATGTTGTATTGGAGAAGGGGTACCGCGACACCTCTATGGATGAGATCGCGGCGCGCGTTGGCATTGCGAAAGGAACGCTCTATCTGCATTTTGCCAGAAAAGAGGATCTGATGCTGGCGTTTTTTGAGCGGGAAATGCAGAATATTCTCCAGGCCATTGAGCAGTTGCCTGTTACCGAAGAGATGAGTGCTCGGGCAAAGCTAGAGTCTATTGTCAATATTATGCATAAGGACGCTTCTGGTAAGCGGGCCAATCTCCTATTCATCCTTTTTAATAGCGAGGATTTTAAAATTACGTTGCAGCAGAAATCCCTGGATACCTTGCGGCGCATCTCTGATAAAGTCAGGGCGTATCTAGAGGAAGGGAAGACGCGCGGTGAGTTCGATCCTAATATCCCTACCGATATCTTACTCAGTAGCTTTTTCAGTGTATTGTCTCCGCGCGCCCATCGCCGGCTGTTTCTGGAGGAGGGGTATACACGTCAAGAGGTCCTGTCTTGCGTGCAAAAAATCTTTTTTCGCGGGATTGCGAAGCAGCCTTCCTAGCTAAGAGCACATGCTATGTTGATGCCAATCGTATCTGCGGCCCACGGTTGGTATCAACAAGAATGGCGTTATGGCCTTTGGGAATGCGCTGTTCTGTTTATAATGAATGCGTGTTCTTTCTGAACTTCCACGGACGCGTCGGCGATAGCTGTTGTCTGACGGTGCGCTGGCGTGACACGCTCGGCCGGTTGCCTTTCCTTTGTTGGTTTATCTGTGATTGCTGTGGAACGTTTCAGCTCTTTCTGGCTGCTATACCACGAGCGCATTTTTAAGAGTGTCCGATACATCTGGTAGATGGTGATATTGTAAGGTAGATCATGGGTTTCTATAGCGCGCATTGGATAGCCGCCGAAGCCGCTTTTGAAAACGTAGACCCCCCACATTGGCTGACCTTCTTTTAACTGATCGGGAATGCCGCGAAAGTTATAGTACCAGCAGCCCTGTTGTTTGGCCCATTGGAAGGCGTTCCATTGCAGTAAATGGTTGGGCATGCGTTCTCTCTGCTCGTTGCTGGAGGCTCCGTACATGTACCAGCACCAGCGCCCATGCGCAATGAGCAGAGCCGCGCCCAGGGCTTTGCCTTCGTGTTCTGCGATCAATAGCCTGGCTCGTTCTCCATAGAGTGCCAGCAGCCTTGCATAAAAATCTTTGCCATAGATAAAAAAATGATCACGTTCACTGGTTGTGCGCAGGAGCTGGTAAAAGGTATCCAGATCGGCCCGTCCCTGTCCGCTGCGGACCTGAACTCCCCTGCGGCTGGCCAGCCGAATACAATAGCGCCAGGTCTTCCTCATGCCAGCCAGCAGTTCTGCCTCCTCGGGACGAATGTCGAGCACCCATTCATGCCTGAGATGGCGCGCCTCTGGATTGGTACAGAAGCCAGCCTTTTTCAGTGCATCCTGCCATGCCTGGTCCTGTTCGGGGATGCCTGGTTCTATCTTCAGCATAAATGCGTGGTGCTTCCTCGCCTCGGCTTCAACACATGCCAGTAAGATATCCATGGCTGGCCCGGTTGGATCATCGATCACAGGACCACGCGGCGCATAGAAGTAGGAGAATGGCAGGAGTGAGATGCGCGCGATGAGGATTAATATGGCGGCGCATAGTTTGCCCTCGGCGTTGATGACTCCTATAGGGAGCGCCTGCCTGTTGTTCGTTGCCAGCAGCTCCCCCCATTCATATGTCTGGGTGATGTTGCATCCACCGGATGATGCGATAAAGTCGTTCCATTGTTGGCGATCGGTTATAATCTTTGCTTTCATATATCCCCAATAAGCTTCTGGTTTTCAGTGATTGACGCGCGGCTCTTTGATAAAAGAAATTCTTCATTGATGGGTATCGAGAGCAGCAGCAAAAGGTTCCTATGAATCTATCTTTGCCACGGTCCGATACCGTTACGATTTTGATTTGTCAGGAGCATGCGCTGTATCCATTATAAAAATGTGGGGCACTTTTGAAGAATAGAGAGATATATATAGCTATTATGTCCTAATAGATGGTTCATATTGATAATTATGCATTTTACGCATCTGTAACGGCTCTGATCCAAAAAAGCTAGCAGGTCATGTCTTCATGATATGACCTGCTAGCTTTTGGGAACCGGTCCTATAAAGCTTGCTGGCTGCGGTTATTGTTGATTGCCGTATTGCTGGAGCCAGCTGGAAATGAGCATATAGGCCAGGCTGGAAGGTGGTGGAAGTTCGGGCAGTGTATCAGGACTAAACCAGTGCACGTCGTCAAGCTCGTTGTCTTGAGGATGAACGGTACCACTTTTATAGCGCGCCATGAAACCGATCATGAGCTGGCTAGGAAATGGCCAGGGTTGGCTGCACCTGTATTCCAGGTCTTCAATTTCAATGCCCGCTTCTTCTTTCACTTCCCGACGAACGCATTCTTCAAGCGTTTCTCCGGGTTCGACAAAGCCCGCGATGAGTCCGTAGCGTTTGCCCCAGCCGGCTTTGTGGGCCATGAGAACGCGTTTTCCATCGTGAATCAAGATGATGATGGCCGGAACTACGGCGGGATAGCCGGTATAGTGGCCTTTCACACAGCTTCTGCCCCATCCACCATCAACTGGTACCATGGGTGATCCGCAGACCGGACAGTAGCGGCTGGTCTGGTACCAGTTGATGAGCTGGGATGCATAGGTGGCAATGTTGTATTCGCTGCCTGGCATCAGGTTATAGAGCTCGCGTAAGCCAACGGCCTTCCAATCGCCTGGTAGTGATGCTTCGGGATCAAGCGCGCTAGCCAGGCACGGCTGGCCCCTGTAACGTCCGATGTACAGTATCTCCTCGTGCTTTATATTATCCAGCAGGGTCTGATCCCCCTGCAGTATGGCCGCATCCTGATCTCCGACTTTTAGCATGAGCCTCTGGCCTTGAAAGGGGAACCAGAGCACCTGCCCCTCTGGTATAGGTTGCGTTGGATAGACGCGCTCGAATTCGTTGTTGGTATTGTCTGCGATACTCTCGATATTTGCCATGATATACCCCTGTTACCTTCTTCTGGAATAGAAATGAATCTGGTAGCTGCTCAGGTAGAGATGCTATTCGTTAGGGAGTGACATTTATTAGACTGAGTTTATAGTATCACAAGTCGGTGGCCTTTTTTATTTGCACTTTTTCAGGTACAATGCATAAAAACGGTACTGTATTTTATCGAGGAGTAATACTCTCAAAAGAGGTGCTTGAAGATGCAGTCTCTATCTCTTGATGCGTTGCCCGATCTTCCTCAATGCGCAACGATTGTACAGGTGGCCTCTACCCTCTGGGAACGAGATGATGTGCTTGCGCTCTGGGTTGGAGGGAGTCTGGCGAGCGGCACCGGTGATGTCATGAGCGATGTCGATTTCCGCGTCGCGGTCTCCCCTTCTGATCTGGATAGCTGGCGTCAGCCCGCATTTGAGCAATTGTTTACGCAGATTGCCGTACAGGGTCACTCTTTTATGCAGTTTGGGAATGATGCCTTCCTTCATCATCTTGTCTTTTCTAATGGTGAAATCTTTGATTTCTTCGTCCAGAGTACCGAGAGGCTCCCTACGGCGGAATCCCTGGTGGTGTTGGGGTGCCGTTCTCAACCGTTTCAACTCAAGTTGACCGAGCAGAATCGCTTGATCATCAGGCAACCGCTGCCTGTGATAGCGGATTCGGTGGAACAGTTATTGGTAGATTTCTGGATCAGCACCCATAAGCATCGCAAAGTTCTTTTTCGCGATCTCCCTCTTATGGTGCCTTTAGGGCTTTCGGTCGAGACCAACATGATCATGCGACTCTGGTATATTCAGGTGAGTGGTGAGGATTGTGGGGATCTGCGCCAGCAGACGATTCACAGCTTTTCTCACATCGCCCGTACCATTGAGCGGTCTCTTGGATCAGACGTTTTGAGGATGCTGGGGGCTCCAATTCGTGATTTGTCCGAGCTTTGTTCTGCCATTGAACTTCATCGTTCTATTATTGCTCGTGTTGGTCGGGAACTCGCCCATATCTATAAGTTTACGTATCCCGTGTCTCTGGAAGCTATGGTCGTGGATCACTGGCAACGCTTCAAATCCAGTCTGCCTCTATAAAACGAGGAGTTGATCAGGAATAATCCGCACCGGTTATTCCTGATCAACTCCTTGACAAATTAAGCTCACTTGAATTATGCTACCGTATATAAATCATTTTAGAGTACAAGTTTTACGTTGTACTTTGAAAATCATTGATTCATATAAAACATATACATTCATGTAAAATTCTCTAATTGTCGCATTAATGTGGTTGAGGTGTTGGAGGTGCTTTTTGGAGCAATATACTTTGTATTCACAACCATTCTCTCATATGGATGATACTTTAGAGTTACGAATAGTATCTTTATCATCCCAGAATCCTGCTTTTTATACGTCTATAACGGCTGCTTTACAGGCTGCTATGAATGGAGATACTATTCTGGTTGAGCCTGGTATTTATCGTGAGTCTGTGGTTATTGATAAAGATGTCTGTCTGGTTGGGTGTGGCGGTCCTACGGCGGTAACTATTGAAAGTATCGATCTTCCCTGCCTCTCTTTACAGGCACACGACGTGCGCATCGAGGGTATTACTGTGCGCAATTCTCTGGCCGTACAGCCAAGTCAGTATGGGGCGGTAGATGTGTCTTGTGGACAGGTGGAGTTGGTGGACTGTGATCTCTCATCGATCTCCTACGCCTGCCTGGCTGTTTCTGGACCCGAGGCGGCTGCCCACGTGAGAAATTGCCGCATCCATGACTGTGATGGTTATGGGGTACTGGTGAGCACCGTCGGGAGTTGTAGGCTTGAGCAATGTACTATCCAGCGTAATGGGCTGGCTGAGGCGGCCGCGTTCCAGAACAGCGATTTATCGTTGCAAGATTGTACGTTGTGTGAGGGGAAAGGTTATGGCGTCCTGATTCAGGATTGTAGCCAGGGGCGTCTCTTACGCTGTGATATCCATGCCAACGCGCAGGCAGGGGTGGCTGTGTTTCAGGAAAGCATCGCTGATGTCTCGGATTGTAAGTTGCATCATGGCTGGGGAAGTGGCTTGACGTTCTATCAGCAGGCTCGTGGCCTGGTGCAGGATTGTGAAGTGTACGCCAATCTCAGCTCCGCGGTAGAGATTAAGCATCATAGCTCCCCCATAATTCGTTCGTGCAAGATATATAAAGGCAAGTGGTCTGGTATCCTGGTGAGCGATGTGAGCCAGGGTATTATTGAGGATTGTGAGATCTTTGATAATGTGATGGCCGGTATCGAGGTGATGTGGGAAAGCAATCCCATTATTCGCCGCTGTTCGATTCATCATCATGCGTATCCGGGGATCGCTGTTTTTCAGGGTGGGCGTGGCATCATTGCTGATTGTGATCTCAGGCAGAACGCGCCCGGTGCGCTCTCCGTCGAAGCGGGTTCTCAGGTATACCAGGAGCGTACCTTGTCCACCGTGGATCCGCCATCTTCTTGAACAATCAGTTTTATGTCGCTCACGAGGTCAGTCCCAGAGCTGAAGTTGTCTTAGCACATCTTTGGCTGGCGGCCAGTTGCTGACCGTGCCTGTGGTAAGGCTACTGAGTACGGGATCGGTGATGTAGCGCATTTTGAGCAGCCTGCGGTTCAGCTCGATTTTTTCCCAACTGTCCAGTACCTTTGCCTCTAACGCCTTGCTTAATCTACCGCTTGCTACTAACTCTTCTAACTGGAGTCCATCGGCCAGCAGGCGCGCTGCCGTGCGTGGACCAATGCCCGCGATCCCTTTGATGTTGTCGGATGGATCGCCGGTAAGGGCTCTGAAATCACACCACTGCGCTGGGACTATGCCAAACTGGACCAGGATATCTTCGTGCTGGATAATCCACTGTGCTCTCTTGCGGGCGGTGTTGAGAATTCTGGTAGTCTGGCTGACCAGTTGATAAAAATCTTTATCGGTCGACATAATGTAGATATCTCGACCTTTCTGCGCCTCATCGGTAACCAGCGTTGAAATAAGGTCATCCGCCTCACACGTCTCTTGTTCTATCCAGCGGATCTGCAGGGCATCCAGGCCAGCTTTAATATCGGGCATGGCTGTGAAGATAGTTGGATCTTTAAGGACACGCTGCGCCTTGTATTCTTCATGTTCGGCCAGGCGACTGCTAGTCCCCTGTATCCCATCAAAAAAGACCACCCATTCGGCCTCCCCGATCTCTTGCGCCGCTTTGCGTGCGATGGCGAAGAAACCAAAGACGGCCGTTCGATCTACGCCGGAACGGCTCTTAATGGGGGCTGGAAAGCCAAAGGCGGCCCTGAACAACAGATTGTGACCGTCTACGACCACAAGCGGTATCATCACGCTCTCTATCCTCTCAATGGTGCTGACACCTGATAGTATAACCCATGCTGTCCATATCCCTGCAATGGCTCCTTTAAATGTTTAAAAAGCTATACATTCTAGCATTTGCACACAATCGTGTTGTAACTGTACTTTGTGTCTATAGAGCGCATAAGAAAACTGTATATTGTGATGAGACTCCTGCGACACCTTTTGTCATATATTTGCATTGACCTATCCAAATAAAGCAGCGCATACTAAAGAGTATAACCATTCAGAAATGCATCAATCATATTTGCATCTGATGTGTAGTGGTGTGACAGGGGCACGGATGCACACCAGTAAAAAGTGTGTCTGACACTATCTGAGTTTAAGAAGAGGATTTCATGGCTGATTCAACACGATCCCAACGAGGCAGTCGTCGCCTTTCCCCTTTTTCGTCTGTGGTGACACTGGCATTGTGGCGTTGGAGACAAACAGGTTTTTTGATGAGCATCATCGCCCTCGGCATGATCGCTGCTGTATTGATCGCGGGTGCTATTCCGCTCTTTTCGGATGTGATGTCGACGGCGGGCTTACGTACAACACTGCGTTCGACTCCAGATGATTCGGAGATCGTGGCCACGGCGAATTTGGTTGCTTTGTCATCCGCTTCTGTTGCGGCCGTTCATGATCAATTTCAATCGTTGGTGAAGCCTGCGTTGGGCTCATTTGTGCAGGAGCCTGAGTTCTCCTTTGTGAGTGGCGATCTGTCATTCGCTGCACCCTCAAAGGAGGATCGTTCATTGATTGTGAGCGCTGTCAATACGGCTCATGCAGCGTCTCACGTGGCTCATTTAAAAGGACAGATGGCTGCGACTACCAATGCCCAGGCTAATACCATCGATGTGATGGTGACGCCTCTGACGGCTAAGCGTCTGGGCGTAAAGATCGGCTCTACTATTCCGTTGAATCTGAATTATTTCGCCAAGCCACAGCCCGGCCCGTATTCTAATGATCCCGCACCTCCACAACGGAAGTTTCTGATTACCGGGCGTGTCGTGGGGACCTTTGATATCGATCCCGCCAATAGCGCCTACTGGCATGGCAACACCTTTCAGCCGACCAGCTTTTCCGCTCAGGGCCATACCGCCTATTCCTATAACTTTATGGTTTCTGAGGATCGCCTGCTTTCCATTGTGGAACAGGTGCGCACCCTGAATAAGGCGGATGGCGTCTTCTCTACCCTGGGTGCTTATTCATGTTTGTGGTCCTATCATTTGAATCCCGCCATGGCTACAGTTGGCAACCTGGATAACCTGATCAATCAACTGGCTTCGCTGCAGAATCAGTATCAGGCTAATTATGGTGATAGCACCTTTGTCCAGGATGCGGGCAATACCTTTCCGTTTGTATCCAAGATGGATCTGCAGAGTACGCTGTTTAGCTATTCTGATAGTCCCAGCAACCTTGAACGTTTTCGTAGCCGCATCTCGGTGGCGCAGATACCCGCGGCTGTGTTGACGATTATGATCATGGTACTGATCCTCTTTTTTGTGAGCTTGATGACCAATCTGCTGGTCGATCGCCAGTCTGAGGCGATCGCGGTCCTGCGTTCGCGGGGCGCCAGTAGCAGCCAGATTTTCTGGGCATTGATGACGCAATGTATCGGACTGGGCGTTCTGGCGCTGCTGATCGGTCTGCCTTTGGCGGTCTTCCTGATTCTTTCGATTTCGGGACGCATCCTACCCCAGGCTTCTCGGGATGCCTTGAATGTGATTACCAACAACCCGCTTGCCGCGCTGGAACGGGGCGTCTGGTATGCGCTGGCGGTGATTCTGGTGGTCTGGTTGACGATGAGTCTCTCTATCTTTGGTGCCTCACGCTCGGATGTGCTGGCTATTCGTCGTCAGTCTAGTCGCAGTAACAGGCGACCTTTGTGGCAGCGTTTGAATCTGGATGTAATCGCGGCCATCATCGCTCTGGCCGGCTATGGGGTTTCATACTATCTGACCAGTCTGAGCGACGTTATCCAGGGCGACGCGAAAACCTTGATCGCGACCCCGCTCTCCATTATCGCGCCGTTCTTCTTGATTATTGGTTTGATGTTTCTGTTCCTGCGTGTGTTCCCGTTGTTGTTGCGCCTGATGGCCTCGATAGTGACTCGCGGACGTGGTGCCGTCTCTATGCTGGCGCTGGCGCAGATTGGACGTACGCCACGGCAGTCGATTCGCATGACGTTGTTGCTGGCGCTGGCGACGGCCTTTGCCCTGTTTACGCTGGTCTATATGGCGACCCAGGCCCAGCATATTCAGGATATCTCCATCTACCAGGTCGGCGCCGACATCAGTGGTGACACGTATTCACAGGTCAATGTGCATGATCCGGCAAAGCTGACGAGCCGCTACATGGGTGTTCCAGGTGTAATCGCGGCCAGTTCCGGCTATCAGACGCAGGCGGTTGGGGGCCGTGGTGGTGGCATCACTATGGAAGTGCGCGCGGTGGATTCCCACACCTTTGGCTCGACGGTCATCTGGCCCTCCCAGCAGGAGGCACAAAAGGGTAATGCGCTCCTGAAGCAGTTGCTCTCCAGAAGTTCGGTTTCAATCAAGCTAGGAGTCGTACCGGTTATTATTGATAACAATACCGCCAATGCGCTCTTGCTGCATAATAACTCTGACCTGACGGTGCGCATCAACGGCTTGAACATCTCTGATATGACCTGTGTCGTGGTCGGGATCGTGCCGCATATCCCTACGATCAACGACCGCATCGCCGTAGGTGGCAAAGGCAGCGTCATTCCCGGTGGTGTCTTGATGGATTATATGACCTATACAACGATTTACAATAATAAATTGCATAAAGCAAACAAGGGTATGGTTATACCCGATGTTCCCGTCATCAATCACGTCTGGCTGCATACAAAATCTGATCAGGCTTCATTGATCAGCGTGCGAACGGCGTTGAAGCAGCCGCAGTATGGGCTGCAGAACCTGCAAGATCGCTGGCAGATCCTGGCCTCCCTCAACACCGATCCGCTCTATCTGATCCTGACGGGATTGATGATTGTGGGCACAATTACAGCCCTCTTGCTGGCTCTGGTTGGTGATCTCCTGGCATCCTGGCTGAGCGCACGTATGCGCCTGACCAACTTTGCTATCCTGCGCGCCATTGGCACGACGCCACGCGAAGTCGCCAGTATGCTTACCTGGGAGCAGGCTATTGTCTATAGCATTGGACTGTTGCTGGGCGTTGGCTTTGGATTGGTGCTGGCCAACACCATGATACCCGCGCTCTCCTTTACCGACCTGAATAGTACCCTGGCCAATAATGATCAGCTCTACTCGCTCCAGTCGGCCTTCCCGACCCGCATCATCTTTCCTTCTACCCTCATCTGGGCCCTGGTCGCGCTGATCGGTCTGTATGCGATCGCCCTGATCACTATGGTCAGCGTCGTCTCGCGTCCCACCCTCGGGCAGGTTCTGCGCCTCAACGAGGACTGATTCGCTATTAATCTTCACACAGAGGATAGCATCCCCGGCGGGATGTTATCCTCTCTTTTCTTTAGCTGGCGTAGGTTGTCTGATTGCGGGTGGCGATTGAAAAGTGGAGTGGATAGTTGATAACCAGGGAATGGAAGGCGCCATCGCGTTCTTCAGTGAAGTGATAGACGACATCGTGATCGGTCTCGGCAATAAAGATGTTCTCGCTGATCGGGAAGAGCGCTACCTCTCTGGCTCCTTTGCGCAGCAGGATGCGCTGGTCCTGCTCTACGACCTCTATACGTGATCCAGGCATATCATAGTGTCCCACAATCTTCTTGATCTCGACGAGCTCGCGGGAAAGCGTCTGGTAAGTGGCGGTGGGAAAGCTGATATATTGGGCTGCGATCTCTAGCGCGACGCGTTCCGTAGAGAATTCCCGATAGTTGGTCAGGATCAGGATTGTCAGGTTGTCCTCGATAAATCTTGTGATGAGCGAGCGAAAACCATTGGCCCAGCCGCCATGGCAGGCCAGCGTCTTGCCACGGTACTTTGAGAAGGACCAGCCGAAGCCGTATTCCACGCAGCGTCCATCGGCCAGACGCACAGGTGTAAACATCAATTGCTGCGTGTCAGCGTCGATCAGTGTATGATTGTGTAGCGCTTGCTCCCAGATGAGCAGATCTTCTAGCGTAGACTCCATGGCGCCAGATGAGTGGGTGCTGATGCTGCTTGTGAAAGGTGCCGGAATGATAGTATCGTTCTGATTGATATAGCCGCTGGCCCGATTTGGAATAATCGGTGTTGTACATTGGAAGTAGGAGTGGTGCATCCCTAGCGGCTCCAAGATGGCCTGCCGGATGAATCTCTCATAGTCGATGCCTGTGACGCGCTCAACGATCAACCCCAGCAGGTGATAGCCCGAGTTGCCATAGCAGAAATTGGTGCCTGGCTCGAAGAGTAATGGTAGATGACGAAACAGGGCGATCACTTCTTCGATGGTCAGGTGCCTTGCTGCCTGGTCCTGGAATACTGGCAGTTCTGCCACATTGACCAGGCCCGAGGTGTGCGTGAGCAGGTGTTTTAATGTGATGTTGTGCCAGGCCGGGGGACAATCGGGTAGGTAAGCGGTCAGGTGATCTTCAATGTGGAGCCTGCCCTGCGTTTGCAGGATCAGGATGGCCATGGCGGTAAACTGTTTGGTGAGTGAAGCGATGCGAAAAACTGTATCGGGCCGAATGGGCACATTCCATTCCAGCGAAGCCAGCCCGTAGCCCTGACAATGTAGCAGGTCCCCTCCCCGCAAAACGCCAATGGCCGCTCCAGGGCCATTGTGAACCAGGCGTGCCTGTACTAAAGAATCAATAGTCTGTCTCATTGGGAACTCCTTACAAGAAAGAGATGATAAAGGCAGGCTATATGCGTGTGTCCTCGTATCTGTTTCGTATCGTGCTGGTTCTGCTGATCGGAGTAGCGACATGGTTGGTGAACGAGCCTGACGAAACAGGGATGCTTCGATATCTATGCTCATTCATCAACACCATCATGGTGGAGCATGGGAAAATCAAAGGGGAAAGCACGCCTCAACGCGTCTCAACCTGGTTGGACACTGAACTATATCCTATGGCTATAGCATACAAAGTTTCTGCTTGAAAAACAATTGACCATGCTCATATTGGCCTCTATCCTACAGATCTATCCCCCGTTCAGGCTATCGATTGCTCATCGTTATATCTCCAGAACGATCACAATAATCAGGATCGCCAGCGCCATCGATCCGAACGCACTGTCCCCGCCCTGTCTTTTCCAGGAAAGCAAAATGATAAGACATGGTATAAGATATATAAGACATCTAAGCAGGTAATAAAAAAAGAGGTATTGCTTATAGGTCGGACCTTTTTTAATCTTTTTTTGTGTTTTTTCCCACCTCACTTTTTTATATCTCCTATCCAGTAGTGTAAAACCTGCTTCACTCTAGAAGCATATAGCTGCTGGCAGATTCCTCTAAGATTCTTCATCAGGTTCGACAATTTTTCTGGCGCATACGTTTTTATTACCGATTAATATGCTCTTTGCCGTCCATGTTCATTATGCCAATCATTTCTGGCGCTGTGGTGATGAAGTTGGACCGAGCAATTTTTCATCTCCTCTGCACAGCTTTTTTTATTTGAAAAGCGATTTGGGAGTTAGCAGAAATGTTCTCTGCTTATACTTTGAACATGTTCTTTGCATTGCAGTGTACATTGCAAGCTATGTTGAAACATTTTGTATCGTCCTTTCGCTTTGAATTGTTTATCTATTCATTTTTTGAACTGTGCTTTGCCAGGAACTGTGTGTTCAGAAGGGATCTACTTGTTATGAGTGAGGTTGCTAAGCTTCGTCAGCAAATCGAGTTGGAGCTGGTGGCGATGCGCCGTGGTCTGTCCGGTCTGTCTTGTGGTGATGCTCGCCATGCCTTTATTCGCGCGCGGATGGATCGTGTGGGAGTATGCCAGGACCGGCTGGCCCATCATCTGGGCGAGAGCGATGCGACGCTGGTAGTGTGTGAACTGTACATCCAGACGATGGAAGAGATGGAGCGTGTGGCCGAGACCGTGTAGTGTGTGAATGTTATCGCTCTGTAGTGCTTGCTTGTAGATGCTTGTTTTGCGATTCAGCTCGGTATTTGTGGCTTGCGACGTTTTGAGCACACCAGAGGAAAAGAGCATGTTTGCAGAGTTTTTGACAATGTATGATATTCATCGCTGGCTACGCTATGTGTCCTGGCTTGGTCTGGGCTTGCTGTTCGTCTTTTTTCTGGTGGCTGAAGGCGGTCTGCCTCCACAGTCCTGGCTGGCTTTAATCCAGAGCGTATCGGTGCTACCGGCTCTGTGGCCTGCTCACGGTATCTCGTCTCTGACGCATGTGGTGAACCCGTTGATCTGGTCGGTGATCTGGGGGTGTCTGTGGTACGTGGCGTTAAGAGTTTGTAAGGTCCTGTTTCAGCATCATCAACAGCTGTCGGCACAGATGGCCCGGCAGTTAAGCGGATCCTGGTTGCCAGCGAACCAGCTGTCACTGGCCGTCTCACCTCAGTTACATGCTGGTAGTGATAGCCTGGGAATAACGGTACCGCGTTTACGCCTGCCACAGCGTTCTCCCATCTCCGGCGACTCTGGATCACTGGTCCTGCCGCGCGGACCCATAGTCAGAGACGTGGCGGATGTGCCGACGCGTCCGGCAGTTGAGCCCGCTCGCCTGACTGTGCCGCTGGATGCGCTGCCCGCTGAGTATCCGGCGGCGCTGCCTTTGCGTGTTGGCGTCGGTTGGCATACAGGCCTGGTGCGTCGTGATTCCCCCAATGAAGACAATATCGTGGCGTTCCAGGGAACGTATACCTACCAGGGCCATTTATTGCCGTTTGGCCTGTTTGTGGTCGCCGATGGCATGGGTGGTCACGCGGATGGTCTGCTGGCCAGCCGCATTGCCATGCAGAGTATGTCGTATACCGTGTTGCAGAACATCATCATGGGACGCGAATTGAGCAACGAGTTCTTTATCGATATGCTGGTGGGCGGTGTCGAGTGGGCCAACATGGCCATTTTCCAGCGGGCGCAGGCCGATGGTACCGAAATGGGAACCACCCTGACGGCCGCGCTGGTGATAAACAGGCGGGCCTATGTGGTGAATGTGGGCGATAGTCGCACCTACCTGTTTCGCGATAGCAGCGGTCTGACGCAGGTGACGCGCGATCATTCGCTGGTGGCGTCATTGGTGGCGTTTGGTGAGATTACTCCGGATGAGATCTACACCCATCCTGAGCGCAGCAAGATTTATCGTAGCGTGGGCCAGGGTGAGGAGCTACATATTGATTCGTTTGTCGTTGATCTTCAGCCGCACGATCGCCTGCTGCTGTGTTCAGATGGACTGTGGGAGATGGTGCGTGATCCTGCTATTGAGCGCGTGCTGCGGGCAAGTGATAGCGCCCCTGTAGCGTCCGATCGGCTTGTGCAGATGGCGTTGCGTGGTGGTGGTTGTGACAATATCAGCGTGGTGGTGCTGGATGTTTAGCTGGCGACCGTACCGGATACCTTGTCGGCCCGGCACGATCACTATAGCGATGGGATCAGGCTTTGACGAGATGTTGTTTGAGCCAGGATAAGGTATGTTCCCAGGCGTCGGCCGAGTCATCCGCCCGGTAGGTGTCGCGGTTGGTATGGAAAAATGAACGCCTGGCCTGTGGATAGACGATAATATGGTGTTTTTTCTCATGCCTGGCCAGTTTTTCCTGTAGCCAGCGAATGTAGTCCTGGGAGATCGTCTCGTCCTCCCCACCATAGATGCCCAGGAAAGGGGCCACGGTCGCCTGAATGGCCTGCTCATGGCTGGGATTATCGGGATCACCCTGGCCACCATAGAAGATAATTAGCGCGCCTACCCGGTTGGCGTGCCCGGTCGAAGCGAGCATGGCGGCCAGACTGCCCCCGATACCGAAACCGAGCAGGCCAATTTTCTTAGGATCAACCAGGGGCGAGTTCTCTAAATATGCGATGGATTGCTCTATCTCCTGCAGGGCGCTCTGTCGATCAAGCTGTTGTGCGAGCTGCTGGGCCTCCTCAGCATCTGTGACCACCTGGCCATGATACAGGTCAGGGGACAGCGCGACAAAACCTTCCTGTGCCAATCGTTCGACCACCTGTTGCATATGGGTGTCGATGCCCCACCACTCTTGCAGCACGACAACACCCGGAAACGTCCCCTCCCCTTTGGGGTGAGCCAGGTAACCAAATGTTGATCTTCCCGCCGCCTTAAATTCAACAATCTGTGAATGAATAAGCATATACGTCATACCTTTATCTTCATTTTTTTTGATTGCGGGCCAGCGCAATAAGGCATACAGATGGATGTGGCCATTATATTGGAGGCCTCATTGTCTTATACGGACAATTGTACTGTTTCGTTTGCATGAATAATCTAAGACGCTCCAAATGGGCTATAGCTGCGGCATTGCCGCAAGAGAATTTATTCTTCTTGATCGAAGATCATTGTTCCGTTTATTTGGAAGAGGGGCCAGTTTTGTTGTACAACATGGTACAACTGATACTGTGGGTGTCTGATTTTCTGGATGTGCTTTGTGTATTCATCATCTTGTAGCGAGTTGTTGCTGGTTGTCTGGTGTGAGGCATTCCACCAGAGTTGTGGGAAGGAATAATGATGGAACAGGTACGATCTGCGGCTTATCAGCCAATTGAAGATTATGGAATCATTGGCGACCTGCATACCGTCGCCCTGGTCGGCAAAAATGGTTCTATCGACTGGTGCTGTATCCCCCGCTTTGACTCTCCCAGCGTTTTCGGGGCCATTCTGGATGCGCAGAAGGGTGGCTTTTTTAAGATTTCCCCCGACCTGCCTGCCACCGATGTGCGAACCCGGCAAATGTATTTTCCTGAGACGAATATCCTGGTGACGCGTTTTTTGACCAGCAATGGTATTGGTGAGATTATTGACTTTATGCCGATCCGGCAATCGTGGGATGTTGGTCATCCGCATCACATTATCCGTTCTGTTGCGGTGGTGCAGGGATCGTTGCCGTTTGAGATGATCTGTCGTCCCCGATTTAATTATGCCCGTGACGAGCATACCGCGCGCCTCTTTGACCATGGGGCTGTATTCTATAGCAAGGATCTCTGCCTTGGCCTGGCGACTCATGTCCCCTTAACCGAGGATGGACAGGGTGGGGTACACGCGCATTTTACACTGCATGCTCACCACCGTGCGTATTTCTTGCTGGAGTGTACGAGTGAGAGTGATGTCAGCCTGCATCCTATGACGGCACGGCACTTTCAAAAGGATTTTGAGGAGACGATGGATTTCTGGCAGCGTTGGCTGTCAAAGTGCACCTATCAGGGTCGCTGGCGTGAGATGGTGCAGCGCTCGGCTCTGTTGCTGAAGCTGCTGACATACGCGCCAACGGGAGCGATTGTAGCAGCCCCCACGACCAGTCTGCCAGAATGCATCGGCGGATCCCGCAACTGGGATTATCGCTATGCGTGGCTGCGTGATGCCGCCTTTACCCTCTACGGCCTGCTGACGCTGGGTTTTTATGACGAGGCTGAAGCCTTTATGGGCTGGTTGGATAACCGCTGCCACGATCTGGAACCTAATGGCTCATTGCAGCCTATATATGGCATCGATGGACGTGCCCGGTTGGAGGAGTTCACGCTTGATCACCTCGAAGGCTATCGCAAGAGCGGTCCCGTTCGTATCGGCAACGGAGCGTACAGGCAGAAGCAGATGGATATCTATGGAGAACTACTCGATTCCATTTATATCTTTAATCGCCACCAGGATATTTCCTATGATCTATGGAAGCAGTTGCGGCATTTATTGACGTGGCTGGAGGGCCACTGGCGTGAGCCCGACGAGGGGATCTGGGAGGTGCGTGGGGGACCCAAACCATTCTTGCATTCACGAGTCATGAGCTGGGTCGCGTTTGATCGTGCCCTGCGCATCGCGCGCCATCGAGGTTTGCCAGCCCCCATCGCTGATTGGATGGCTGTGAGCGCCGAAATTTATGATGATGTGATGGAAAATGGTTGGCATGCCGGCACAAAGAGTTTTGTGCAGTATTATGGTAGCGCAGAAGTAGATGCCAGCTCTCTGCTGATGGTCCTGACCAAGTTCTGTGGCCCCACTGATCCACAGATGCTCAGCACCCTGGACCGCGTTTTGCGTGAGCTGACGACCGATTCCCACGTCTATCGCTATATCCCAGCGCGGGCTGCCAATGACGGCCTCATCGGGAACGAAGGAACCTTTAGTCCCTGTAGCTTCTGGCTGGTAGAGACGCTGGCGCGCTCTGGACGCCTGCTGGAGGCGCGCCTGGTCCTGGAGAAGATGCTGAGTTATGCCAATCACCTGGGACTCTACGCGGAAGAGATCAGCCCGGTTGGTGAGGCATTGGGCAACTTTCCCCAGGCCTTTACCCACCTGG
The DNA here is from genome assembly GCF_003967515.1 of Dictyobacter aurantiacus. Classification (GTDB taxonomy): domain Bacteria; phylum Chloroflexota; class Ktedonobacteria; order Ktedonobacterales; family Ktedonobacteraceae; genus Dictyobacter; species Dictyobacter aurantiacus. The sequence continues at coordinate 1,281,835 of NZ_BIFQ01000002.1, forward strand.
CCCTGATTAGCTCATGTTACAACCTGGATCGAGCCCTCAATGGCACCCTGCTCGGGTGACTAACCATCCGTTCCCGGTCATTGAATGTGACAAAGTGTGATTGAAGAGGTGGCGTTTGTCCTATCAGTTTAGTGGCCTGACAATTGCTGTATGGGGACGATAGCATAGCCACGCTGTTCTAATGCCTGAATGATGAGTGGTAGTGCCCCCACTGTCTGCGTGCGATCACCACCGCCATCGTGCATCACGATAATGGAGGTATTGCCGGTTTCCCTCAATGTTGTCTGGACGATAACGTTGACACCAGGACGTTGCCAGTCGAGGCTATCGACATCACCCAAAACTGGCTGTAATCCGGCTTTTTCAATCTGCATACGTACCATGTTGTTGATGGAGTTATATGGAGGTCTCATCAGTGTTGGTTTGATGCCAATGGTTTGCTGAATAATATGGTTGGTAGATTCCAATTGCCACATTACCCCGGTTGGGCTGAGTGCCGTTAGCCGAGTATGGTTCCAGCTATGGTTGCCGATAGTGTGACCCGCCGCATAAACCATCCTGGTAACCTGGGGATGAGCCTGGACGTTTTGCCCCAGATTGAAAAAGGTAGCATGCAGATGGTATTGATTCAGGATAGTCAGGATCTCTGGCGTATAAGTAACATCTGGCCCATCGTCAAAGGTCAATGTCACCTTTTTCTGATGTCCTGAACTGTGGCAAAGGAGTGGGTGCGCCTGCTTAGCCAGGATGGCAATACCGGGAACTGGCGCCAGATGTGCTCCTAATCGTGGTATCGCGGACACAATGGTAACAGGTTGTCCAGCTGGCAGATGCACTGAGCTGGAACCTGTGAATGACATGGTGGTGAACAGCAAACCAATAAGTATAAGTGCAAACCGATAGCGCATGGCTTTCCCTCATTGGGGGAATAACAGGTACGGACTCCATGTCTTTCTCTTCCGGTCCTGATAAGAGAAACTGGCAACATGGTAATTGTTGCCGATATACTTGATGCTGGGTCCATAAAAATTTGAAAGTAATAGTTAGAGATGTACAAAAAATGGAGTACTACAACTTGCGCTGAATGGTTGAAGAATATAGTGGAAGAGAATGGCTAAAAAAGGAGCCACTGTTGCGGCTCCTTCAAACTTACCTATAAAGTATACCTGATTGCCGGACAAAAATCAAGTCTTTTGCCCGGCAATCTTTTCACCTAGTGCAGCATGGCGGGGCTGACGCTTTCAACCTCTGTTGTGAGGTCGTCAACAGTCTGCGTCTTTTTTCTGGTCATGCTACCGCGCAACGGCACCTCTTTCAAGAAGAGCGCAGCGACCAGGCCGATCACCATCAACACCAGGCTGAGGATAAAGACGTTGTGGATGCCCTGGGTTAATCCCACCTTCACCGCCTCGATCAACTGGCTGTAGATGACTTTTCCCTGTGGACCATATTTGCTGAATTGCTGCAGCATCTGTTTCTGCGCATCAGGTGAGAGCAGGATATTTGGATTATCGAGCGCACTGATCAGCTTCGCAGGTAGCATCAGTTTGAGGTTGGCGGGCAGAGCATTATGGAACGCCGGCACATAGGCTGATGACATCAATGAACCCATGGCGGCCAGCGCCACCGTACTACCGATCGAGCGGAAGAAGGTCAGCGCCGAGGTTGACTCACCAATTTTGTCCGGCATCACATTCTGCACGGCGATGGTGTAGGTTGACATGCCAAAGCCCAATCCCAGGCCAACGACAATCATCGCGACCGAGAGATCCAGATTCGCCGAATGCACGTTCAGGCGATACAGGAGGTACATACCAGCGATGGTGATCAGCAGACCAACGATGGCGACCCATTTGTATTTGCCGAAGCGCGAGATCAACTGGCCCGAGATGACGCTACTGATCATCAAGGCGATCATCATTGGCGAGAGCAGCAGTCCACTATTGGTAGCTGATACGCCCATCACTCCCTGTGCGAAGAGTGGCAGGAAGAAGATACTGCCAAACATGCCCATGTTCGTGATCATGGTGACCAGGATTGAGATGCTGAAGATGCTATTTTTGAACAGGCGTGGATCGATAATGGGCTGCTCTCCACGATGCGCCAGCCTGATCTCATAGATGAAGAAGCCGACGAGGGCCACCAGCGCGAAGCTAAAGAGTCCGATGATCTGCACTGACAGCCAGGGCAGGTCTCCACCAGCCCACGTGAAACCCAGCAGCATTGGCACCGTTCCCAATACCAGTAGCACGGCACCGATATAGTCGATCTTTGTCTTTGCTACTTTTCTATGCAGGGTAGGCATCAGGAAGATCAGCACGCCGAGCGCGATCAGGCCGATAGGTAGATTGACATAGAAGACCCAGCGCCACGTCGTATTTTCCGTGATCCATCCGCCAACTGCGGGTCCCAGAATAGACGAGAGACCGAAGACCGCGGTAGTGACACCCTGCCATTTGCCGCGCTCACGCGGTGTGAAGAGATCACCAACGACCGCGATGGCGATCGGGAGCAGGGCCGCGGCTCCCAGACCCTGCAAGGCACGGAAGGCGATCAGCTGATTCATGGTCTGGGCCGCGCCCGAGAGGGCCGAACCAAACAGGAAAACGCTGACCCCGATCAAAAAGATCGATTTGCGCCCGAAGAGGTCTGATAGTTTTCCGTAAATGGGCACCATCACGGTTGATGTCAACATATAAGCCGTGGTGACCCAGGTATAGCGATCAAAGCCCTGCAGTTCAGAGATGATATGCGGCATGGCTGTTGATACGATTGTCTGGTCCAGCGAGGCCAGGAGCATGACCAGCAGCACGCCCAGCATCGTCAGGAGTGTCTCTCTTTGCGTGTAGCGTGGCTGATCCACGTTTGGTGTTTCAGCTGACAATGGAGGAGTCGCATTGCGCTCGACAGCAATCCCGTCCATTGGCTTTGCTTGTGTCGGACTCTTCATCATTATAATCTTCCCACTTTTTTTATTATGTTAACGTATTTTACGCGTGTTAACTTACTTTCCAATTACAATTCCGTCGAAAAAGATCTTTCCTATCTGTTTGAGTGCTTCATCAGAGTTTATAGATATATGATATTGTTGTTGCAGCAATGCATCATAGCTTCTTGGAGCGATTAAAGACAGAAATGTACGCGCTATAATCGGCGTTGAAATCTCCCTTGTAATCTCTCCCGCTTCTTTGCCCTCGTCTATAATTCTGGTGATCCGCTGAAAAAGAAACTCAATAACTTCCCTTAAAAAGCTCGATTGCTCTTTCAGCTTGCGCTGTAAATCTACACCGCTGTAGATGGAAGAAAACAACTGTGAATTTTTGCACAGGAGGCCAGCATTGAGATACGTGAGTAATGCTTCGAACTTCGATTTTGCTGTTGTATAGCGGGCAATGGTTGCATCTAGATTATCGAGCACAATGCGCAAATCTCGTTGCAGGATCGCTGTAATGAGTTCTTCTTTGCTTCGAAAGTGTAGATAGATTGTACCTTTGCTGATACCAACACGGGCAGCAATTTCCTCCATCGAAGTTTCATAATACCCCTTCTCAAGTAGCACCTCCTCCGCGACCTGCAGAATAAGCTGCTCACGCTGCTCACGCTGCCGCTCTTTAAGAGAAGTATGTGTATGAACCGATGGCATTAATAAACTTCCTTTACTGCATGACCACATGACAATTTTGTGACTTCCTTGTCTTTTTGTGACCATTATGAATAGGCATTGGATACTGAGTAATTTTATGACTCTTTAGTCATTATTTTATCATGCGGGTCACAATATGTCAATATTTATTTAATGTTTTTTTCATTCACCTGGAACAGAGGCTTATGGTAGACTAGAATCACTCATCATCGAGTGATGCCTGGTCAGAGTAGGAGATTCCCTGGCAAGGAATTGTGCGGTTGATAGCAACGCGGAAACCCCGACCAGGCATCCCAGAAAATAGCAGACTTTTCTCGTATTGGGGGATGTGAGCGCCTTACAGGTATAGGTTTTTTTGGAGCGGGGTCCAGGGGCGGCAGCCCATGGCGGGGTTTCAGGGGTGTCCCCTGATTTTTCCTCTCCTTGTGCCGCCGTCAGGCGGCACAAGCGGGTTCAAGGGGCAAGGCCCTTGAAAACCTATACTTGAAAGGATGTGAGCGCCCCCGCACTGGTGTGCGCGGACGCCCTATGTTTAAATACGGTGGCGAAGATGCAGATGGCGCGCAGTGCGCGCCATCTGCATCTTCGCCACCGTATTTAAACTAATTGCGCACCGCAGGTGCGCGAGTTGTGGAAAAAGCACAAAAAAAGGTCGAGCCTGGTGCGCTTGGCGGGCGCTAGAGCGGCTCAACCTTGTCTCATCCAGGAACTAGCTATGTTCCTGTTCCTCATCATCGAAATGGCTCAATCGCATCACCCCAAAAAGTCCTGAAGCATTTTGCTGCGACTGGGTGGGTCTAGCTTACGCAGGGCGCGAAACTCCACCTGTCTCACCGCCTCATGGCTCAGGCCTAACTTTTTTCCAGTCTCCGATAAACTATGTTCACCCTGACCATTCAGGCCGTACCTGAGTTGTAGGACCCTCCTCTCACGTTGGGATAGCTCGTCAAGCAGGTCGTGAATATGTTCTCTCAACGTTTCGGTGATGACGACACGCTCAGGCGAATAAATAGGATCATCCTCCAGGACATCGCTCAAGGAAATCTCGTCGTCGCCCCCTTTACGAGGCATATCCAGGCTGATCGTCTCCTGATGGGTTGAGAGCAGTGAAATAACCTGTTGCACGCTGACCTCCATCTGGTTGGCCAGCTGCTCCAACGTTGGCTCACTCTCCAGACCATGCTCCTGCTGAATGCGACGGCGTACACGGCCCAGGCGCTTGATCTCCTCTACTTTATAGAGGGGTACGCGAATCATATGGGCCTGCTCAACCAGAGCGCGTGTAATATACTGGCGAATCCACCAGGTTGCATAGGTACTGAAACGATAGCCCTTGCGATAATCAAACTTCTCCACGGCATGCATCAGTCCAATATTGCCCTCCTGGACGAGGTCCATCAGGTCAACACCGAAGCCTTTGTACTTGCGGGCGATATGCATGACCAGGCGAAGATTCGCCTCGACCAGCTGTCGTTTAGCCTCCTCGGCCTCACGAGCTGCCGCGACCTCTGTTGGCTCCTTCGGGGTACGCTGTAGACCGCGCTGCCGCTTCCCTGTCACTACCCGAGCCTTTTCGATCCGCTGGGCTAGATTTTTCACTTCGTCTGAAGAAAGTAGATCCACCTGCCCGATCTCATAGCGATAAAAACGAGAAGAATCATTCAGGCTAAGTACTTCCGGATCCGCCTCAATGCGCATTGCTTCTATCGTTTTCGTCTGTGCCGCGTCGGTTAACGTCGTGTTTTTCATCTGGACATCCTCCACTCTATTTGGGTTTTACTGGCCTCTGATGAAACTGAGTATACGTGGAGGAGCTTTCTACGATCTCCCACAGAACTTCCCGACGCGCACGCTGTTTTTTCTCTGTTTTTAATGCCGTCTTAAGCGCCTGTTTGACAAAAAGAGAGATGCGACCAAATTTTTCTACCTCCAAGCACAGCGGGGACCTTCTTTTCCGTGAAGAAATACAACAAGATGTACCTGGTCTTATACCAGTCTTACCAATTCCACTTCATCGTGAGGAGTGCAGAGGATGTCTTTTCTGGAGAATCGAGGCCAGTGTGCATGCGTACCGCGCCGTTCGCAAGCATTGCAGGCTGCTTGTTTGGGTCTAGCGTGAACGCGGTACAGATAATCAGGGCTGTTTGAAAGTCGAGGGAGGTGAAAAAAAGATCGATCCTTGCTATGCTGGTTGATCTGAAATCATAGAACAGCCAGAAAGCAGGAACGATCGCAGTGCAGCTATGCGCGGGTGTAACGCATGAGGACAACGCCTGATGGTAGTGGTTTGGACTCAATCAGGCGCAGCGGAAGATGCAGGCCTTCCGGGAACAGCTTTTTGCCGCCGCCGAGGATCACCGGGTATACCCACAGGCTATATTCGTCGATGAGGTCGTGCCTGGCCAGGCTATGTACTAGCACGCTGCTGCCATCAATGACGATGTTCTTGCCGGGTTGTGCTTTCAGGGCGCGTATCTCCTCGACGACATTCTCACGAATCAATGTTGAATTACGCCAGGCCGAAGTTGTTGTCAGGGTTGTGGAGACAACGTATTTTTGTCTAGCGTTCATGGCATCGCCGAAGGGATCTCCATCTGGCATCGGTTCAAATGCTCCACCGTGGATCTGCCATGTTTTGCGTCCCAGAAGCAGGGCATCGCTCTGGTCCATTTCTTCGAAGAAGTACGCGCCAATGTCATCGTGCCAGAATGGATGTGTCCATCCACCGTGGGTAAAACCACCCTCGGTATCTTCTTCTGCCCCGCCAGGTGCCTGTATGACATTGTCCAACGATACAAATTCTGATACAACAATTTTTCGCATGCTTCCCTCCGTGTTGTTCCTATCCAATACTTATTGAAAGATGTGTATGTGGTTCCCTGAACACGGATAGTATGCCTCAAGGAAAAGGGACTGTCTTGTACAAAAGCGAAAGCTGTTCAGGCTGGCTATGATGAAACAGTTGAGCGGGTGTTTTTCCGATGAAGTGCCTCAGTGATCTGGTGAGATGTGGTTGATCGTAATAGCCAGTCTGCACAATGGTGTCGGGAATGGAGACGCCATGTTGTAAGAGGAACGTCGCGGAACGCGCCCGTTCGATTTGCCGGACCACGTTCTGGGTGATTCCGATAGAGCGCAGGAACCGATACTGGACCGAGCGCGGGGTTAGATCGTTGTGGTGACCCTGGAGGACTGCCTCGATGAGGGGATCACGAACCAGCAGCCCCTTCTGTACCAGCCAGTTGACAAATGTATCGGCATTCTCATAAGTCGGAAATTGCCAGTTTGAACCACCTAAGCAGAAGGTCTTCGTGGATGCGGCTTCCAGATCCACCGAGTTATCCACCAGCAACCTTACGGGCAGGTAGGATAAAAACACACCTGGCTTCAGCAAGATGCCGAACCACTCTCCTTCGGCAGGACAGTCTCCTACCGGGGTGGCTCTGGTTTCTGGTCCTCGCACTGTCAGAGTAGTCTTGCCCTGCAGTTTGCTCACAACTAGCTCAATGCGGTTGACGGCAATGGAGAGGAACGGATGCGTGTCTTCACTATGGCTACGCCAGATCAGTTCGACAAAAGGCGAGTCAGAGGGTCTTTGCGCATCAAAGAAAAGCATGCGTTTGTGCTCCGAACGGATTATGTTGAATGAGAAGCAGAAGAAAGCAACCTCGTCCAGTGTAGCATACCAGCCCACATGAGACAAGCATTTGTGCAGGGCGCGAGCAGGTGTCTGAACTTGTCACAATCTCATGGAGAGAGAAGGCATGTATATACTAGCCATCAAAGTAATTGTCTTTATATGCCTTGACACGTATATACGTGATGAGGTATACTATGGAAGTGGAACTCGGGTTCGAAATTATTAGATGATACGCTCAACATTGTGAATATAACAGAGGAGAAACGGTATGAAGATCAAATTGACCACGGTATACGTAGATGATCAGGACAAGGCGTTGCGCTTCTATACAGAGATACTAGGCCTGGCAAAGAAGACCGATTTCAGTCAGGGCTCATATCGCTGGCTGACCGTGGCCTCCCCTGAGGAGCCGGACGGCACTGAGCTGCAACTGGCGCTCAATGACAATCCCGCGGCCAAAGCGTATCAGCAGGCGCTCTTTCAACAGGGCCAGCCCGCGATCATGTTCTTCACCGATGACGTTAGAGGAGACTATGAGCGAATCAAGGCCCATGGTGCCGAGTTTACGATGCCGCCCACCGAGGTGACCGGTTCGACTATTGCGATGCTGAACGACACCTGTGGCAACCTCATTCAGATCTCGCAGCTGGCGCGCTACTAAGAACGGCCGATTGGCTGCGCTGTGGAGTATACTAAGACAATGGAAACCGTGTTTGAAATCATTGCGGAACCCAACCGCCGTGCGATATTGAGCCTGCTGGCCTCTTCACAACAGTCGGTTGGAGATATCGTGCGTCAACTTCATATGTCGCAGCCGACCGTGTCAAAGCATCTGCGCGTACTACGCGAGGCCGGATTTGTAGAATCCACGGTGGACGCACAGCGCCGTGTCTATCGGCTGAGACCTGAACCACTTCAGGAAGTGGATACCTGGCTGGCCCCGTTCCGTCAGTTCTGGTCCGCCCACGTGGATGCCCTTGAACGCCATCTCGATCACATGGATTAATCACCACCAACGAATAGGAAGACAAGGAGAAGAAAATGACGACCTCTCGCGAGCAGTACTCACCGGGTCCGGCCAGCGGGGCGCAGGTACGCAAGGATGGAGAGCAGTGGACGCTCATTCTCGTCAGAGAACTGCGCCACGCGCCGGAGAAAGTCTGGCAGGCGCTTACCGATCCCGCGCATCTGCGCGAGTGGGCCCCCTTTGACGCTGATAAAAACCTGGGCACGGCTGGCGCCACGGTGAAGCTCACCACGGTGGGAGCGCCCACGCCACAGGTATCCGAAACACGGGTGACACGGGCTGAGGCGCCCAGGCTGCTTGAATACAACTGGGGTGGCAACGATATGCGGTGGGAACTCGAAGCCTCTGATGGCGGCACGCGCCTGACGCTATGGCACAATATCGATCGCCGCTTCATCTCAATGGGTGCTGCCGGCTGGCACATTTGTTTTGATGTTCTGAATCACCTTCTCAGCGGAACCCCCCTTGGCCGCATCGTTGGCGGTGAGGCGATGAAGTTCGATTGGCCCCGGCTCAATTCAGAGTACACTCAGCAATTTGGTAAGGAAACACGTGATTAAAAGATCCAGGGGAGCCTCTATCAGCATGGTTCAAGAATATATCGAGATCCGTGGCGCCCGCGAGAACAACCTTAAGAATGTCTCGCTGAGGCTGCCCAGACGCAAAATCACCATTTTTACCGGCGTGTCTGGTTCGGGGAAGTCATCGCTGGTATTTGATACTATCGCCAACGAAGCACAACGGCTGTTGTTCGAAAACTTTAGCATGTTTGTTCGCAACTTCCTGCCTCGCTATCCCCAACCGGACGCCGATGCGATTGAGAACCTGAGCATGGCGGTACTTGTGGATCAGAAACGCCTGGGTGGGGGATCGCAATCGACGGTGGGCACTGTGACCGATATCGCGCCCGTGTTGCGCCTGCTCTTTTCACGTATCGGCCAACCCTATGCGGGCTCTGCCAATGCGTTTTCCTTCAACGATCCACAGGGCATATGCCCGGAGTGTAATGGGATTGGCCGCAAGATTGGCATTCCCCTGGAAGCGTTGATTGATGCAACGAAATCGCTGAATTCGGGAGCTGTCATCGCCCCGGGATTGACCAACATGGAAAGCGATATCTATGCGCGTTCTGGTTACTTCGACAACGATAAGAAGATTACCGATTATACCACAGAAGAGCTAGACCTGCTTCTCTACAGCGAACCGCGCAGGCACACGGATCTGCCCTACAACACCTATGAGGGTCTGGTGTACAAGTTCAATCGCAAGTTCATCGCGCGCGACATCCAGACGCTTTCGCCTCGTGTCCGGCAAAAGGTCGAGCCGTTTTTGAAGCTTGGCCCTTGCCCGCTCTGCAAGGGTGCCCGGCTCAACCAGGCCGCCTTAAATTGTAAGATCAATGGGTATAATATCATCGATATGACCACAATGGAGATTGACGAGCTGTTAGAGGTCGTCAAAAGTATCACGGAACCGGCGGCGGCGCCACTCGTGCGCACGTTGACCGAGCGGCTGCAACATCTGGTGGAGATTGGCCTGGAGTATCTCAGCCTGGATCGAGCGACCGATACACTCTCTGGTGGCGAATCGCAGCGTGTGAAAATAGTCAAACAGCTCAATGGCAGCCTGGTGGATGCCATGTACATCTTTGATGAGCCCAGCGTTGGATTGCATCCGCGCGATGTCCATCGACTGAACGAGTTGCTGGAAAAATTGCGCGACAAAGGGAACACGGTCATTGTCGTAGAGCATGATCCCGATGTGATCAAAATCGCCGACTACGTGGTAGATATGGGACCATATGCCGGGAGCGAAGGCGGCCAGATCGTCTATGAAGGCGATTACAGCGGTCTGCTCCAGTCCGACACGCTGACCGGGAACCATTTGCTGTGTCAGCGGCCACTGAAGGAGAGTTTTCGTCAGGCGAGCGGGACGCTGCCAATCGTCCACGCGACGGTGCATAATTTGCGGGATGTCTGCGTGAATATTCCCGCTAGTGTGCTGACGGTCATCACCGGCGTGGCCGGTTCGGGCAAAAGCTCGCTCATCAATGAAGCCTTTCTCAGCCAGCATCCGGAAGCCGTGGTGATTGACCAGGCATCTCTGAGCACTTCCAGCCGCTCTACCGCCGCCACCTATACCGGCATCATGGATGATGTGCGCAAGGTCTTCGCGACCACCAACAGGGTAGACGCTGGTCTATTTAGCTTTAACTCAAAAGGCGCCTGCCCTAATTGTCAGGGTCTGGGCGTCACCTACACCGACCTTGGCTTCCTTGAAGGGGTCAAGCTTCCTTGCGACGTGTGCGGCGGCCAGCGCTTTAATGACGAGGTACTGGCCTACACATTGAACGGCAAATCCATTGCCGATGTCCTGAACATGACCGTTCAGCAGGCCCTGGCGTTTTTGCAGATCAAAGAAGTGCAGCCAAAGTTGCAGGCTTTGAGCGATGTAGGTCTGGACTACCTGACCCTCGGCCAGCCCATGAGCACCCTCTCTGGCGGTGAGTGCCAGCGTATCAAGCTCGCCAGCGAACTCCACAAGCGGGGCAGCATCTACGTCATGGACGAGCCCACCACTGGTCTGCATCTCTCAGACATCGGTCGCCTGCTCACCATCATGAACCGGCTGGTCGATGGTGGCAACACCGTGATCGTGATTGAGCACCATCTCGATGTGATTCGCAACGCCGACTGGATCATTGATATGGGCCCAGAAGGTGGCAATAAGGGCGGCATGGTCATCTTCGAGGGTACACCGCGAGAGCTCCTCGGCGCCGAGCATTCGCTGACGAGTAAGTATCTATAGCAGACTGCCGCGTATACCAGGAGCGGGCCCGCTCCTGGTATACGCGGCTATTTATTCCCCGTTCCAGAGGGCGCGCATTTCGGCGCTGGTTGCTAAGAGGTCCTGGAGTTTGCCCCGAGCCTCAATGCGTCCATCTTTGAGCACGATGACCTGGTCTGCATGCTGGAGGGCGTAGCGGCGATGCGAGACGAGCAGGCAGGTGTGATCTCCACGCCTGAAGAGACGCTGCCAGAGCTGCTGTTCGGTCTCGACATCGAGAGCACTGGAGAGGTCGTCGAAGATGAGCAGATCGGGTTCGTGAACAAACATGCGTGCCGCCGCTGCACGCTGGATCTGTCCACCCGAGAGCCTGGTCCCTTTGGGTCCAACGATAGTGTCTAGCCCCTGTTCGAGCGCGGCGATATCCGCCTCCATTACGGCGGCATATATAGCTCTCTCCAGGCGCGCAGGCTCATCGGGATAGCCCATGAGAATGTTTTGCCTGAGCGCTTCACTGGCAAGTCGCGGCACCTGGGGCGTATAGGCGCTCTGCGGCGGCACGAAGATACACTCAGGTCGTTGCACAGGCGTGCCGTTCCAGCGTATCTCGCCCGCCTGTCTAGGGAGCAGCCCCATCATCGTACGCAGTAGCGTGCTTTTCCCCGAGCCAATGCGGCCAGTAATCACGGTTGTAGTGCCGCGCTGGATCTGAAGGTTGATGTCCGCGATGCCTTTTCCAGATTGAGGATAGAGGTAGGTCAGGTCGCTGATCTCCAGATGGGCCAGTTCTGGCATCGTTCGCTCAGGCGATTGTATTTCAGGATAGGCACCGCGCAGGTAGACTGGCTGGTGCGCAACAACTGTCTCTCGGGGACATTCGGCTGGCAGGGCCTCTTGCAAGCGTTGCAGGGAGATCCCGGCCTGTTTATACAACGTCAGGTTATCGATCAGCGTCGCGACAATTGCGGTGACCCAGGCCTGGTAGGAGACGAAGAGCGCCAGCCCACCCACGGTAAAGGTGCCATGTTGGATGGCCCGGGCCGACATGAGCAGGAGCAGGCCAGTGGCAAGGTTCGCCGTATTGTTCATTACATTTCTCAATACAACATTGGTGAAGAAGAGGCTGCGCAACGTGTTCCGGCGTCTCACGTTATTGAGCTGGCGCAGGTACGCCAGGATACGCGGCTGGGCGTCGGCGAGCTGGATGGCCTGAGGCATGCTAAACACCTCGCCCATAAACGCGCTGACCGTCCCCGCGGCCTTACGGCTCTCGCGATGATATTCCTGAATGCGCCTGCTGAGCCTGGTCATAAGCAGGCTGGCGCCGACGAGAGGAATGAAGACCACCAGGGTCGTCACCGGCTGCATGATCAGCATGATTACAAGCGCTCCCAGAGCCTGGAGCAGCAAGCCTGTATTCATTACAGTGTAGAGGATAGTGTTGGGTAGAGCTTCAGTATCGGTGTCGAAGCGGCTCACCAGATCGCCGGGCGAGGCGGGGAGCCGCTGTGCTCCTATGCGGGAGACCAACTGTCCGAAGATGTTACGGCGGACCAGCGTTTTGCCATACTCGTTACAGGTGATCTCTATGGCCGCGATACTTAGCTGCGCGGCCATGCGGGTGATGGCCGTCCCAGCCAGGAGCGCGCTCAGCGTCCAGAGGTCCCAGCCGATAGGGCGATTGGCCGTGATGATGTTGAACATGTTGGCGACAATGACGCCTGGTAAGAGCTGGAACAGGCTCAGGACAAGCTGCAAGCAAAGGTCGCTGGCGTACAGCCAGGGTGTAAAGCTGATGAGCTTCCAGAGGATCTGATGCGTCTTCATGCCAGCACCTCCGTCAGACCTGTTTGGAGCAGGTGCGCGAAGCGAGATGTGGGATCGATCGCGAGCTGCTGGCGTGGACCATACTCCTGTATTCGCCCTTCGTCAAGAATCAGAATGTTGTCGACATGGCGCACAGTTTCGAGGTGGTGGGCGATAATGATGCCCGTGCGCCCCTCCAGTAGACGCTGTACAGCCCCCTCGATCAACTTCTCCGTCATTGGATCGAGGCGCGAAGAGGCCTCATCGAGAATAACCAGCGCGGGATTTTGCAGGAAGACGCGGGCAAAGGCCAGGAGTTGTGATTCGCCCGACGAGAGTGATTTCCCGGCCGGCGCAAGCGTGGTATCAAGTCCATCTGGCAGGGACTCATACCAGGACGTGAGTCCGAGGTGGACCAGAGCCTCCAGGATGCGCTCATCGGAGATGTTCGCGTCAAAGAAGGTCAGGTTGTCACGGATGCTGGCCTGAAAGAGCTGGACATCCTGTGTGACGATACCAATGCGTGAGCGCAGCTCGCTGAGCTTGTATTGTCTCACATCGATATTGCCAAGCAAGACAGCGCCCTCGCGGGTATCGTAGGTCCGGTAGAGGAGGCGCGTCAATGTTGTCTTGCCACTGCCCGTGCGCCCCAGCAGGCCAAGCGTCCGTCCTTGTGCCAGCTCAAATGAAATGTCCTGGAGCACACTTTGCTCTGGTGAATAGCCAAAGCCGACCTGCTTGAATGTGACTGCCAGCGCTCCCTCTGGCCGTTCCGCGCCAGGACCATCCAGGAGTGCATTGGGCGTATTATAGAGCTCGGTAATGCGTTGGAGGCTGGCTGTAGCCACCTGCATTTTGTTTAGTTGCAAGGTAATACTGTTCAGGCTACTTGAGAGCAAGGACGTATAGGTATAAGTCGCGTAGATGGTTCCCAGGCTCATCTGCCCATGTCGCAACAGATAGGCCCCCAGCGTTAGTACCGCTGCTGTTGTCAGGGTGATGCTCATCGCAACGGTGGTGGAGAAGAAACGCCCCGAGACGCCGCTCAAGCGGTTGCAGCGCAACGAACGCCGTGAGAGATGGTTGAGCCTGGCGAGCACATAGGGCTGGGCACCATTGCTACTGATATCCTCGATGCTTATCAGGCGCTCCTCAAAGAAGCTTGCCAGTTCCGCACTGGCCTGACGTGCGGCACGAAAGGAGGGGGCAGTGATGCCTCGCAGCGAGCGGATAGACACCAGCAGCAAAGCCGTGGAGGCAAGTAGCAGGAGTCCCAGGCGCCCATCAGTCCAGAATGTTACCGCCAGGATGCCCACCAGCAGCAGACCCCGGCCAAGCATAGAGAAAATGAACTGCGAGAAGAAATCGGAGAGCTGGGCCACATCGCCATCCACACGCTCCAGTAGTTCGCCCGGTGTATGCCCTTTGTGAAAGGACATATCCAGGTTGAGACAGTGCAAGGCCAGATCGAGACGCAATTCGTTTGTCGCCTGCCAGCCAATATTCTCGCTCAGGTAGCTGGCGAGGGTTGTCAGGATCTGGTGCAGGCAGATCAGGCCAATGAAGAGGAGCGAGAGCCAGAGCAAGCTATCAAGGCTGCCCCGAATAGAATCGATAAAGTGTTTCAGCAACTGAGGATTATACAACTCAAGCCCGATACTGCCAGCGAGCAGCAGTAGCAGCAGGCAGACTTTCAACCATTGAGGGCGTAGATATCTATGCAGAAGGGACATATAGTGGCTAAATGAAAGCTCCATCAAATTTCCTGTCCTTCTTCTAAAAACGTACTGTTATAGAAGTACTGTGGTATGACACATACACTGCCCGGGCGTTAACCCATATCTGGTCTGGTCATCCATCCGTTTCTAGACGGCTTTCTGGCACCGGACACGTTATGGTTCAACGAGGACAAGCTATATCTGTCGAATCACATATGTTTTCAGACAGGAGAGTGATGGGTGGGTGATACCTTTCGTCTCCAAAACACAACACTGCCGTGGGTCACTCTTTCCCACAGCAGAACGTGATTCAAAGCCTCTTGATAGTAGACCTGCTTAGAACGACAGGCGTGTAAGAAGGCGGTATGTGGAAAAGTGTAAGACCTGGCGAATGCAGAATTGTCTTTTCACCTCTTACCTCCTTCAAAAATGGGGAAAACAATAATAACTTTTCAATCGGTACAAATGTAGTATAGTCTGAGCATACGAGCTCTGTCAAGTAAAAGCAATAAAGATACTGTAGAGCTTCTTATATTCACAAACAAATGATAGAAAAATGTGTCATGCAAAAGAAAAGAGGAAGAAGATGATCGAGAAAGAAGCACGATTACTGAGAATCGGGGTTGTCGGAGTTGGTCCGATCGCGCAGGCCGCCCATTTTGAGGCCTGTCGCAGGGCGCGCAATGCCGAACTGTATGCCATCTGCGATCTGGCGGAAGACCTGGTTACGAATATGGCTGCTATCCACCATCCCCGCGTCACCTATCTCGACTACAACGAGATGCTGGCAGATCCGCAGGTGGAAGCGGTCATTGTGGCGACCGCCGATCAGTTCCATGTCGCTATGGCTGCTCAAGCTCTTGCCGCCGGGAAGCATGTGCTGGTGGAAAAACCACTGGGGGTCACTGTTGAGGAGTGCGAGGCGCTCTGTGAGCAGGTGCGGTCTTCCGGGCTTGTACTCCAGATCGGGACGATGAAGCGTTTTGATCCCGGCATTGCCTTTGCCCACCAGTTTATCCAGGAAGAGATCGGTCAACTTCTCGCGCTCAAAGCCTGGTACTGCGACTCGACGTATCGGTACACGGTGACGGACAACCTTCAGCCCCTCATGATCAGCAGCGCCCATGCCAGACGACCAGAGGGCAATCCGAAGGCGGACCGGCGGCGCTACTACTTATTGGGGCACGCCAGTCACCTGGTTGATACGGCCCGCTTTTTGGGTGGCGAGATCATCCGTGTCCATGCCAGACTCGTCGAGAAGTTTGGTGCCTATTGCTGGTTTGTCGACACCGAGTTCGCCGATGGCAGTCTCGGTCATCTCGACCTGACGATCGCTGTGCGCATGGATTGGCATGAGGGTTTTCAGGTGTATGGCGAACATGGCAGTGTGGTTGGCAAGACCTTTAATCCCTGGTACCTGCGCTCCAGTGAGGTGGAGTGTTTCAGCGCGCGTGATGGACAATATCATCGCGTCCTGGGTGCCGATGGACATGTCTACAAGCGGCAGATCGAGGGCTTCGCTGAGACGATTCTGCATGGAGTGCCACAGCATGGGGCCGGGGCCGAAGATGGAGTCGCGGCCATACGGACCCTGGTGGCTATCTCGCGTTCTGTTGAAACCGGTGCATGGGTCTCTGTGTCCGATGTGACAGGAGGCGTATGATGCAGCTGGGAATCTTTGCCAGGACGTTTGCACGCCCGAGCGTTGAAGAGGTGTTCGACGCGGTGAGGGCGCATGGCTTGCGGTGCGTGCAGTTTAATATGGTCTGCGCGGGTGTGCCGTCCCTGCCAGAAGAGATCGCCCCTTCTCTCAGTAGGCGTATTCACGAAGCCGCGCAGAGCAGAGGCATCGAGATTGCTGCTGTTTCTGGCACCTATAACATGATCCACCCCGATCCAGCGGTACGCCAGCAGGGTCTGCGCCGCTTGCGTACGTTGGCAGCCGCCTGTCAGAATCTGGGAACGACAATTATCACGCTGTGTACAGGAACACGCGATCCCCTCGACATGTGGCGCTGGCATCCAGAAAACTCATCTCCGCAGGCCTGGGCTGATCTCTTATATGAGATGGAGGCGGCCCTGCGCATCGCCGAGGAAGAACAGGTGACCCTTGCCTTTGAGCCAGAGCGAGCCAACGTGGTGAATACCGCCGCACGCGGCCACGCCTTGCTTGCCGCCATGGGGTCCTCGCACTTGAAAGTGGTGATTGATCCCGCCAACCTGATTGTGCCAGGCGGCGAACGACCGATGCGCCAGGTGCTGGACGAGGCCTTTGATCTGCTGGAAGAGCAGATCATCATCGCCCACGCCAAAGATCGCGGGGCTGACGATACCTTCCGGGCTGCCGGAGAGGGGATCCTCGACTACGATTATTATTTGCATCTGCTTCAGGCCAGGGCGTTTCCCGGTCCTTTGATTATCCATGGTCTGGCGGAAGCGCAGGTGGATGCGGCTCTCCAGTTCATCTCTGATAAGCTTCAGAGCAGGTAAGCATGATCGTGGGCCGTATCTCTGGAAAAGCATGATATATAATAAAGAAAGCAAATGGAGAGCCGTTCTGCAGAAAAAAGATCACCTTGAGCGAGGAGTGCGGCGATGGCAGCGAATCCACAACGTTTATATATGACCGCAGAGCAGTATCTTGCGTTAGACCGAGCCAGCGACACAAAATATGAATACCTTGATGGAGAAGCTGTGGCAATGTCAGGTGACTCTGTCAATCATAGCCGTCTGGCGGGCAAGCTTTTTTTTCTATTGACTCGGGCGCTGGGTAGCAGCGGTCCTTGCATCACGTATAATAGTGATATACGTGTGCTGGTTGCCAAACGGCAATACATCTATCCAGATGTTACGGTCTCCTGTGATGAGAATGATCATCGGGGAGAGCAGGACACCATCTTTTCTCCTCGCCTGGTTGTTGAGGTCATCTCACCGAGCACAGAAGCCATCGACCGAGGACGGAAACTGAACTGGTACCGCAGCCATCCCAGCATTCAGGAATATATGCTCATCAATACTCGCGTGCAAATGGTAGAAATCTTTAGCCGGGGAAAGCCTGGAGACCCCTGGACATATCAAACCTATAGTGCTGGTGAGACCTTTCAACTGGCCTGCCTTGATCTCTCCCTGGCTGTGGATGATATATATGCTGGTCTGCGCATTCCTCTTCCTGACACTCTGGTGCAGGAGGAAGAGTGACCTGCACCAGTATAGGGCTATGCCGTCATTTTGGGTTGGCCTCACATGGCTCATGGCACGATCACCGTACGCACATCACTACGGAATTGTTCGAGGTTATCCAGCACCTGGTTGATTGCACCAGCATCCAACGGGATCGTGCGCGTGACGGTGTCTGAAATTTTGAGCTTTCCACGGCGCGCCAATTCGAGCAGGAGTGGTAGTTCATGAAGCAGGTGATCGCTCGCTCCAATCACTTCACCTTCTCTGCCGATCAGTTCCTGATAGGTATCTACCTCAAGGGGCCTGTGACTGATCCCCGCCACAACGGCGCGCCCCATGACCGCCAGAGATTGTATCGCCTGCTTCATCGTCTGAGGGAGGCCGATGACCTCAAGCGCGACATCAACCCCTTTGCCCTGGGTACGTCTGCGAATCTCGGTGACCGGATCGCTCACGCTGGCATTCACCGGAATTGCGCCATATTGTTCGGCGATTTTGCATTTGTCTGCATTGATATCGATCGCGTAGACATCGAGCGCGCCAAAGGCATAGGCAAGCTGTATTGCTGAGGCGCCCAGGCCGCCTATCCCGAAGATAGCGACCGTCTCACCACCCCTGAGCCTGGACTTGCGCAAGGCATGAAAGGCGGTCGCTGACGAACACATCAGGATCGCGCCCTGTTCAAAAGGGATTTCATCTGGCAGATGCACAGTGTTATGTTCAGGTACAGCCACATATTCAGCATAGCCACCATCGACAAAACGTCCTACCATGGACCCTCGTGTGCAAAATTGCTCATGCCCGGCGTTGCAATATGAGCACTCACCGCAGCTCAAGACATAATGCACACAGACGCGACTACCCACCTCGACAGTCGTCACGTGGCTGCCTACTTGTTCAACCACGCCCGCAATCTCATGTCCTAGCGTCCTGGGCAAGGGTTGCACAGGCGATTGCCCTGTTCGATAGTGAACATCGCTGTGGCAAATGCCTGCTGCTCGCACTCGTATCAACACATCTCTTTCTCCAATGGAGGGTACAGGAATCTCCTGCATTTGCAGGGGATACCGGGCCTCAACCAGGCGGACTGCTTTCATGTTCCTGTCTTCCTTATATAGTAACTATTTTATATGGTAATTATTTTGTGCGTAGCAGGCTCAAAATACGAGCCTTCCAGCATGCCGCTCAAGGTGTTGGTGACGCGGATCTCAATTTCATTTTGCCCCTGGCGCAAGATGTTGGACGCTCTCTGCCAATGATAAGGTGACCAGCAACACACGCCGAGAGAATGCCCATTGATCAGCACTTCAACACAATCATGCAGGTGCTGATCCCAGCCATCGAAGGCGAGGGCGAATGTTCGCTCGCGAGGTAGTGCATCCAGAACCGCTTCGCGTGTAAAACAGAGGGTGCCCGCGAAATAGGGATAGCCGACCTGAATGCCGCTTTTGGGCTCCCCGGTTTCCGGGCGTGGACCAATCACTGGCGTGCCAGCGGGATCAAACGAAACCCCAAAGTTACCACTGAGATAGAGCGGATCGCGCAATCCATCTTCATCGCGTTGCCCCTCCACGTGAACAACCAGGTGATTGAGGCCTGGTTGAAGCCATGATCTTACCTCGCCTCCCTGTTGTGGAAACCCATGCAGGGAAAGCTCTTGCGGCCCCTCAACGACGAGGGACTGATGCAGTAACTGGCGATGCCTGGCATCGGGATGCTGAAGGGTGACTTCGCCGCCACCCATGCCACTGGGGTAGGGATATTCATCATAGAGCCAGCTGTGTAGCCCATATTGTTGGGCCGTCTCCACCGCCACGGCGACACGTTGAAACCACTGTTCAGATAAATACGCAACCTCTAGCCCCTGACGTGCACAGATGAAAAAACCGCCCACCCCTTTTTCCGCCATTTCTTTGATCTGCTGACTAATCTCTTCTTCCTCCATGGCATCGTTCCAGAACCAGAAAGGCACCAGGCGATAGTCTATGGGGGGGTCGCGAAAGAGTTGTTGAAAATCCGTCATCCGTCTTTCCCTTCTCAATACTGTCTAGTGGATCACGCTTACGCTGGCCGCTCTTGTTCCAGTGGACGCATCGTGAACTGTTCGGTCTCTGTCAGGATATAGATGGGCTCTGGCGTCAGACGCAGCGTCACCTTGCCACCTGCGGGTTGAAGTATCTCTGTTTTGCCCGTCATGCTAATGGAGGTCAGGGGACCATCTGAGGCCAGTTCGATTTTTTGATTAAACGGCGTTGACCAGAGCACATGCAGATTGCTGCTAAAACACATATGATATACATTAAATTCGGCCACCTCGCGACCCAGGAATGAGCGATCTTTTAGCAGACGAGTAAGGACCGCAAAGGCGGTGTAAGATGGTTTAGGTGTATAGTATCCGTCCGCGTCGGGCAATCGGATCAAGCCAAAATTCTGTTCCAGATCAAAGTTATTCGTTCCGTCGTTAATGAAGTCGTACCAGAAATATGTATCTACCCCGGCTGATAGACTGAGCACGATGCTGCGCACAAGGTAGTG
This sequence comes from Dictyobacter aurantiacus, assembly GCF_003967515.1. Lineage (GTDB taxonomy): Bacteria > Chloroflexota > Ktedonobacteria > Ktedonobacterales > Ktedonobacteraceae > Dictyobacter > Dictyobacter aurantiacus. Next base: position 1,302,171 of record NZ_BIFQ01000002.1, read on the forward strand.
CGCCTGTTCAAACTCGTTGGTAATGTTGAAGGCATCTGACCAGCCCAGTTCAGTGATCCAGATTGGCTTCGTCTGCCCATTATTATGTTCCTTGATCAGATCCTGCAATGCCTGCAGATGCTGAGCTAGATTGCGGAGTTCTGGCGTATCGACGGAAATGACAGAGTAGGGATGCACAGAGATTGCATCGGCGTACGCCAATGCGCCCGCCGTGAAAAGGTCCTTCAACCAATCCAGGTCAATGCCAAAGGTCGCTCCAACCACCACCGTGACATCCGGACGCACTGATTTAATCGCCTGGTAGGCTGCTGTGACCATGCGCGCGTAATTTGCCGGATCATGCGCGCCCGGCCCGGTTGAGAACCTGCCCTTATTATATTCGTTGTAGATCTCGACCGCTTTCAGTTGCGGATAGTGCCTGACGAGCGCCCGCGCGTAGTTGGCGTAAGCGGCAAAACCGCTCTCGTCATAGGGTGTCACACCACCATCATATAAAGGATTGTTGTAATCGATAATGAGCAAAGGATTCACACCACTACGTTGAAACGCGCTCATATACCTATCCACAGGTGTGAAATCGTACTCGCCCGGGCTGGTCTCGACATCGGCCCAGAGGGCATCGTCTCTCACCATACTGGTTCCCATGGCGATGAGTTCCCGCGTCCCATTCAGCGGATTTTTGCCGGAAAAGTGAGCGCTGACACCAAACCTGCTATCAACCGGTAGCACTGTCGACGTAATCACTGTAAATGGGATTGTGCGTACTGGCGCATCGTCGGCTGTGGTATGGTCAGTGATCTTCAGTACGTAGTATTCGGGGGATAATTGCTGCAATGATATGATCGTTTGATCGCTTTGCACATTTACCTGGCCCTCTACCACGTTTGTGCCGCTGCGATCGGCCACGCTATACGTGAGGCTACCGGTTGATGCGGGTGTCCAGAGCTTAAAGACAGGGATCTCTGTATGTAAAAAGATGGTGCTTTGCACGTGCTGCTCCTTGCACTCCTGGCGTACATATTTGGCCCCGCTTAAATCCGGGGCCGGCAGAAAATAAAGGCATGATAATGGCTTTGTGGCGCGCATCCACGAAAATAACTATTGCTGCGCACTATTAAATTATAACTTCCATTACTTTGAAATTCCCTATATAGCATCAAAATATTGACGGGGAGTGTTACGGATTTTTCCCTTTTACCGTGTTGTGTGTTGAAACATCAATTATCACACAACTTCTTTCTGAAAAAGGAAAGCGAAGAGCCGTTGCGGATTCTTGAAATTTTCAAGAATCCGCAACGGCTCTTCGTATGCTTCTGATTTTCGTCATTACCGGGGCACGTAAGCGCGTCCACACGCGCGTCCGCTGCGCGGCCGCGCTCGTTTTGTATGTTGGTGGATAGGATGCGCATCTGCGCATCCTATCCACCAACATACAATGGACTCGTGAGCGTCGGTGTGTTCACAAGTCAGTGATGTATTGGTGGATGCTTTATTGAGCTTTGTGGCCCTGCTGATCGAGTTGTTTAAAGTCTTCGTCGCTGAGCTGGATGTTTACCGCGGCGACATTCTCCTCCAGGTGTTTCACGCTGCTGGTACCAGGAATTGGGAGCATGACAGGGCTACGCTTCAGGATCCAGGCGAGAGCGATGCCACTGGGCGTGATATTGTGTTTTTTGGCGAGGGTATCAAGAAGGGTTCCTGGTTGGGCCAGATCACCAGAAGCCAGCGGAAACCATGGTATAAAGCCAATGTTGTGATTGGTACAATAATCAAGAACATCCTCGCTCTGACGGGTCACCAGGTTATATAGATTCTGTACCGTTACCACTTTGAAGAACTTCTGGGCCGCCTCAATTTCTTCAACGTTGACTTCACTGAGACCAACGTGGCGAATCAGACCTTCCTGCTGCATCTGCTTGATGGCATCAAATTGCTCATCGCGTGGTACCTTGGAATCGATACGATGCAGCTGCCAGAGATCAATACGCTCCAGGCCCAGGCGGCGCAAGCTCATCAGCACGCACTGCCGCAGGTATTCTGGTCGTCCCAGGGGAGGCCACATATCTGGTCCATGGCGGGTTAAACCGCCTTTAGTGGCGATAAGCATACCCTGATAGGGATAGAGTGCTTCATGAATCAGGTTCTCACTGACCTCGGGACCATAGCTATCGGCGGTATCAATAAAGTTTATGCCAAGCTCCGGCAGCCGTTTCAGTGTACGCAGCGCCTCCTCACGATCCTCTGGCTCTCCCCAGATGCCTTTACCGGTGATACGCATAGCTCCATAGCCAAGACGATTTATAGTAATGTCACCGCCAATGGTGAACTGACCACTGGCCGTGGCATTGATAGTGTTATTCATAATATGAGACTCCTTTTTTCGTCGAAATGCTTCATCCTCTGGCACGGAACAGCGGGAAACAAGGTTTCAATATTCTAGCGATGGGTGAAATCAGCTCTTCATGCATCAGCAGAAGTGTGATGGAGGGCATAGACAAGCTGTTGCAGAGGGCCATACAAATTTTAAGCCAGGAGAGCTATCTATCCTTGCATCTCTTCAGTTATTTATCTCATCAATTTATATTCTAACTCATCAGTATGAATTGCATCTCTAATTGTTAACCCTTGCTTTTTTCTTTCTTTGATTTTATCATTGTTCTGTCGAGATAATCTTTTCTAGTAGATCTATATACTTTTATACATCAATCACATTCTCCCTCCAGGCTCGATGGTGAGCTTTTCCTTTCCGGAAATGGAGGATCCTATCTCTATCAGATGCAGAAAAAAGAAGACAGAGAGGAAATCGCAATGCGGCATGTCCGAAGCATGAAGCTATCGTTTGCTATCGCTTTAACCCTCATGGTGACGTTTACCACGAACCTGGCGATGGCGGCAACTGTGACATCGTCCACCAATCATTCCAGTATCAATCACTCAGGTTCCACGCTCTCGGTTTCCAGCCAACTCAGTCAGCGGCGTTATGTCGCTTCGGGCGATCGCGCCTACGAAATTGGGAGTGAGGATGGCCGTTATCCAGCGATGGGCTTCCACACCCGTGGTGAGATGGGCGGCATCTGGATACCACCCATCAAGCTGCTCGATGGTATCTGGTTTGGCGTCAACAACCAGTGGATCGGGCCGGCAACGACCTTTACTTCTGGATACGGCTACGCGCAGATGGCTCTGCCAGCGACCAACGGTGTGCAGATCAGCCGTACAGATTTCGCCCCTGATGGGAAGCGCGCGGTGGAGTTCGGGTTGACACTGACCGCGCGGAGCGCCACGCAGATCAATCTCAATGTCGATGCTCATTCCGAGCTCATGAGCGCGTATCCATGGGGCTTTACCACCCCTTCTCAGGAGCAGTTTAACCTTCCTGATAGCGCGCAGTTTAACGGCAACCAGCTGGTATTCCAGGAGAGCGGGACACCTCCGACCGCCAATGCGACTCCCCATAACTGGGCAGCCATCGTTGGCGCGACCGGACTGACCCCCGCCAAAGGTGTCACCGGCAGCGCGTTCCGTGGTTCACAGGACCCGCCAGTGATCTGTCCTGTCTCTTCCCAGCCCGATAAATTTCGCTGCGACGACACGGCCTATGGGAAAGGTGCAGGTGGTGAACTTACCTACACCATCAAGCTGCCCGCCAAAACCAGCCGCACCATCTGGTTCACCGTAGCCGGATCGGACCAGGGCCTCGCCGATGCTCAGGCGCAGTACCAATCAGCGAGCGCGAATCCATCCGCCGAGTTCTCGGCAAAGACCGCTACCCGTAATGCGTTGGACCGCCAGACGCAGGTGCAGCTGCCATCTGACCCGGCGCTTGCCGCCGCGGTCGCCTGGAGCAAACAGAATCTCGCCGATCTGACCCAGCAGGCCGACAATGTACAGGTGCGCCCGACCGAAGAAGGGAAGGTGTATCCCGCGCCGATAGGGACGCTGCAGCACATGCGCTTTGAAGGCGCTGGCTTCCCTGACTATCCCTGGATGTTCGCGACCGACCAGGAGTACACGATGTACGCCCTGCTTGCCGCTGGCCAATTCAGCACTGCCGAGGATGGCTTACGCTCGCTGGCCACGGTCAGTGATATCGCCAACCATAAATCGGGAAAGGTTGTCCACGAGACTGTTACCGACGGCTCCGTCTATTATGGATTGAATGACGAACCCGGTGACATCGACGAGACAGCCAAGTTCCCGACCGCGGTAGCAATGGTCTGGCGCTGGACGGGGGATAACGCGTTCCGTGACGAGATGTACTCCTTTAGCCTGCGCAACATGCAGTACCTGGTCAATCTGACGAAAAATGACGACGACATATGGGCCGATGGCTCTGGTAATGTCGAGTCCAGCGTACTGGGCGCGGAACCGGTTGACGTCGCCACCTACATGATCCGTGGCCTGTATGACCTTGCTGACATGGCGGCGAGCAAACATGACGTCGCCACAGAGCAGTGGGCCACCGATCGCGCTAAAAAGATGGAGAGCGCCTTCCAGACCGCCTGGTGGGATGGGAGCATCCCGCAGTATGCTGATTCGCTCTCTGATCCCAGCAATCAGCAGTTGATGCAGCGCTGGTGGACCGGTGTCACGCCCATGGAAGCAGAGCTCTACCCGTCTGGTGCTCAACAGCCAGGGCTCGCGCCCACCGATGATGCTCTCAAGGCTCTGGCGTTGCGGGAGACCTCCTGTTACTCAGGTCAATGGGGACTGTACGTTGAGGGAGCACCAGGATGCGATCCCGGCACGTATCAGGGGAAGTCACAGCAGGCGTATACGCTCAACACCGCCGTCATGGCCGTCGCGCTCGGGAACTATGGTCTGTTGGGTCCCGGTCGGCAGCAGCGCTATACCGATGACCTGGCCCAGCTCCAGCTCGGTGCGGTTGCCGAGCAGCCAGGCGCGATGCCAGAGATTGGACCCTCGCCCGACTTTACCGCCAACATTGATCAACCGTTTAATGAGCGCTCCTCGCTTGAGCAGGCATGGGGTACCTATGGCGTACTGTGGCCTGTTGTACACCAGCAGCTCGGGGTTGATCCCCAGCTTGGTAACGGGCTGCTCGAAGTGCTCCCGAGCGTTCCCAACGGCCAATCGATTGTTGCGGCCCAAAACATCCGTGTTGGCACTGGCTCGATCGACGTCGAGGCCACCCACCATGGAAATAGCTGGACGACCACGGTAACGTCCCATCTGAACGCGACATTGCATGTTGGCGCAACGTTGCCAGCAGGCAGCCGCATCTTGAACGTCACCCTCAACGGTCAGAAGGTCGCCTACACCCTGCGCAACACGCATGCCGGACTCCAGGTGGTTGTTTCGACCTCCTGTGGATCGACCGCCCGCGTACATGTAGTCGCCAAATAGCAGGATGCGTTGAGTACAATCTTTTCAGGCATGGGCTTGATCCGCTCCATGGAGCGGATCAAGCCCATATCGCGTTCTGTTCAAGACTCTTTTCATCAGGGCTATCGATACCATTGTGTTTCTGTTTCATTGCCAGGTGCTTGAGGGCCGGGTAAGATTTCGCGTAGATATGCTCGTACCCCTTTTTCTTGTCGCCAGTTTTGTTTGTAGCCTAGTGATACCTCCTCAAAGCGCACTCCATCCCGGTAGTCCGTCGCTCGAACATGGACGTGACCATAGACGACCACACTAACAGGGAAGCGGGTGTGCCAGTTTTCTGTTCGGGTAGTGCCACACCAGAGAGAAAAACGCGGAATATTTTTGACGCGGGCAAATTCTTGTCGTAGAGGAAAATGGTTAATCAGAACAATAGAGGATGTGGGAGGAAGAGAGGCCAGGCGTTTTTCTGTATACGCTGTGCGTACCCTGCACCACTCACTGCGTGAAGAATAGGGGGTCGGATGCAAAATGAATTCATCATTGCATACCACCCCTGACTCTTCTGCCCAGGCAACCGCCTGTTCCATTGGTACATGGGCTGGACGAAAGCTGTAATCATAGAGGAGAAAGAGTGGCGCCAGAACTGTTGATCCGTTATTGGCCGGCCAGACGGGATAGGGATCTTCCGGGGTGGCAACGTTGTAGGAGCGGCAGATGGCGACCAGATCTTGATACTTTTCCTCGCCTGCGAGAGCCTTCTCTCCTGACGAAGGAATTGTCCACAGATCATGGTTTCCAGGCGTCCAGATTACCCTGGCGAAGCGGGCAGTCAGGATTGAAAGAGCATAGTGGAGGTGTGTTGTTGTCTCTCCAACGTCTCCCGCAACAATAAGCCAGTCTTCTGGATAAAAGGGGAGTTCTGCCAATGCCTGTCGATTGCCTGGAACACCGAGATGCAGATCGCTAATAGCATAAACCTTCATTGCGTATCCGTTTGTGATTCTGATTATATTAATACATACACATGCTATCAGCTATTATACCGCAATAAATCGCGTCAAAGCAGCGGGGGGGCGCGCGTATTTACACGCCGCGCGCCGCTGCTTTGACGCGATTTATTGCGGTATAACTTATCCTTTGACGCTGCCAGCTCCCAGACCGCCGCGCCAGAAGCGCTGCAGAAGGATACAACCGATTAGCAGTGGGATTGAGGAGACCAGCGCTCCCGCCACAATCAGGGGATAGAGGAAGTTGTTCGCTCCACCCGTGGTGATATTCCAGGTTTCCAACCCGACCGAGATCGGGAAGAGATTCTGGTCGCTCAGCATGATCAACGGGAGGAAGTAGTTGTTCCAGATCGCCACGAACTGGAAGAGTAGGATCGTCACCAGCGCGGGGACCATGAGCCGCATGGCGACCGTCATGAAGGTGCGAAACTCGCCAGCCCCGTCGATGCGGGCCGCTTCTACAAGTTCATCGGGTACAGAAGAGGCCACATAAATGCGTGAGAGATAGACCCCGAATGGACTGACGAGGCTGGGCAAGAGCACCGACCAGATGGTGTTGGTCAGGCCCACGCCACTCATCATCAAGTACAATGGCAGTGCCAGGGCTGTTGCCGGGACCAGGATGGCTCCCAGAATAGTCGCGAAGATGAGGTCGCGGCCGTGGAAATTATACTTTGCCAGGGCGTAGCCGGCCATGGCCGCCAGGAATGTACCCACAATCGAGCCCACTCCCGCGTAGAGTAACGTATTGAGTAGCCAGTGCACGTAGAGGCCACCGCTGTAGGTGAACAACTGTTGCAAGTTGCTCCACAGGTTAAAGCTGGAAGCGAACCAGAGGCCAAAGGTGTTGAACAGATCTCCTGTATTTTTGGTAGCCGAGACGACCAGCCAGAAGAAAGGGATCAGGAAGTACAGCGCGCAGATGATCAGGAATACCATCGCCACCAGGCCACTGCCGGAAGACTGGCGGGAACCTTGCCTTCTGACCTGCGAGGTTCTTTGTTTCTGGCTGATCGATACTGGAACCGAAGCGGTTTGTTGACTCATATGTTACACTCCTGCCTGCCGTCGTGTTACGCGCAAGAAACCGAAAGAGAAGACAAAGGTCACCAGGGCCAGGATAACCGATAGCGCGGCCGCGTAGTAGTAATTGTTGTAAGCAAAGGCGCTGTTATAGGCGTAGAGCACTGGTGTGAAGGACGTTGAGATGTTGTTCGAGATCGATGCAAGCACCTGTGGTTCAGCAAAGAGCTGCAGGGTTCCGATGATCGAGAAAACGCCTGTCAAAACCAGGGCCGGGGCAACCAGAGGCACCTTGATAAACCAGGCAATGTTCCATCCCGAACAGCCATCCAGGCGCGCGGACTCATAAATGTCCTGGGGGATGGCCTGCAGGGCCGCGAAGATAATCAGCATATTATAGCCTGTCCAGGCCCAGACCGCGATATTCGCGATTGACCAGAGCACGGTGCTATAACCGAGGAAGTCTGGTGCTGGTAGGTGCAGCGCCTGCAATCCCTTGACGATAGGTGAGAGGGCCGGATCATAGAGATAGCCCCACAGCAGGGCCGCGATAATGCCCGGAACAGCGTATGGCACGAAGAAGGCCAGGCGGAAGAAGGCCTTGAAGCGCACCACAGTTGAATCCAGCAAGAGAGCCAGCACGAGTGCCAGAAGCAGCATGATCGGGACCTGGACCACGCCATAGAGCAACATACGACCGATGCTGGCATAGAATTTCGCATCGATGAGTACAGCCGCATAGTTGCTCAGACCGCTGAAACCCACGGTCGCCCCGCTCAAGCCCAGTCCTGTACGCTGGAAATGGAAGGTACTCTGGACAATGGCATAGACGATAGGCGCGAGAAAAAACAGGATGAAAAGCACCCCGAATGGAAGGATAAACAGGTAGGGCGTCAGTACCCGCTTCCATGCAATAGAATGTTGGCGTCTACTCGTGGACGCACGGGAGCTTGCTGCGAGCGCCATTGCTTTTTCTCCTCTCTTGCTCAGGATTTGACATTAAAGCCCTGGTTTTGCATGAACAGGATTGTGCTCTGCTGAACTGAATTCAGGCCGTTCATTAGAGTATCCTGATTGTTGACGGCACCAGCAAAATTGTCACCGAAGTCGTTGTACACCTGGTTGATGGTGGGGCCCCATTGGTAGGTAGGATTCACATGTTGCGAGGCATCTTTAAATAAAATGCCGAGGTTCTGATTACCAAAGAAAGGCTGCGGACCGTTCACCAGGGGCGAGTCCAGATTTGACAGGCTGGCGGGATAAATGGCATTTCCTTTGATCATCTCTTCGACCGCCTGCTTGTTGGTATTGAGCCACATGGCGAAATCGGCGGCCTCTTTAGGATGTTTGGAACTGCTGAACACAGCGGTGGTAGAGCCACCCCAGTTTCCGTTGGCATACTGGCCTTCCTGCCATTGTGGAAGAGGGGCCGCGCGCCACTTGCCGGCTGTCTGTGGAGCATTCGGCTTGATGGTACCCGCGCCCCACGCGGCGGAGATCCAGGTAGCCAGGGTACCGGAGCCAATGTCATGGTACCAGGCATCCGCGAAGTCTGGCTCGGCTTTGATGAGGTTCTTGCTGAGCAGTCCCTGCCAGTAAGATGCAACCTTCTGTGCCTGCGGATTATTGATGTTCACTTTCCATGACTGGCCATCAATGCTGAACATCTGGCCGCCCGCCTGCCACACGAGACCGTTGAACCAACCTGGATCCCTGGCGGGGAAATCAGTAATGTATGCGTTGGGATCGGCGGCATGCAGTTTGGCGGCATCATCGGCATACTGAGCCCAGGTGGTTGGTACGGGCAGATTATATTTCTGGAAGAGATCCGCCCGATAGTAGAGGACCAGGGGGCCCGTATCCTGGGGCATAGCGTAGACTGAATTGCCCAGTGAGACCTGATTCCAGGTCCATGGTACAAACTGATTTTTGATGTCGTTTGCACCATATTTGGAGAGGTCGATCAGGGAACCGGTTGTTTCAAAGGTTGGCAGGACCTGATACTCAATCTGTGCCAGGTCGGGCTCGTTATTGGCTTTGATCGCCGTGTAGAGCTTGTTGTATTCGTTCGTACCACCACCTACATTGATCACATTCACGTGAATATTTGGATGGAGCTTAGTGTACTCGGCCGCCGCCTTATCAACGCCGGTGACCCAGTTCCAAAACGTCAGGGTGACCTGACCTCCTCCTCCGGATGAGCTACTAGCACTGGTGTCTGATGTTGAACTGCTACTGGAACCAGTTCCGCTGTCACACCCGGATAGCATGCCGAGGCACAGCGCGGCCAGCAATAGCAGCGGTACAATTTTCACCTTTGAAAATGCAAAGCGATCTGTCATGGCGATCTCCTTTCACCGTCAAGCGTATCAGCAATCTGCATTGCGATCGCGGTACGCATAAAGATCGGGGGGCTCTTACTGAAGGGGGTGGTGTTGAGACAGGAATTGTATTGCGTATATGACGAGAGCACGGTCCATTAAAGTAATGCCGGCAAGCTGTCAGGGACGACAACCGACCAGTATACTATGGATCGCCGTCATGTAGACCTCCACCAGTAATGGGCACCGTGGATGTAGCGATGAAACTCGTTGACAGCATTGTCAATGAACAGAAAATACAGGATACGTAAAATGTACCAGATTAATAGAAGTAAGTCAATATCGGATTTTAATGCTAGATGAGCTTATTTGTGTACTATGCTGATTGAATATTTGATTGATGCTGTAGAAACTGAGGGAAATAAACAATAAAAATATTAATGCACACATAATTTATAAATGTGCCGAACACACACTTTTACTGGCGTGCTGGAGCAGGAAAACGCATAGTGAATGAAGTGATCTTGACCGGGGGGAAGTGAAGGATATAGAATCGGAAGATAGGATCTTCCTTCTTCGAAAGGGGTAAGACGACGTGATCCTGAACTAAAGCGATTCACCTCTGAAAGGATAGATAATGATGCGGGCGAGTGTAAGAGAAAAACCATTGATGGGCAAAGGGACCATCTTATTTGTTGTAGGATGGTTGATTGCGATCATCGCGTTTTTAATACCGATGGATATATTTGGCATGTCATACATGTTTAGTGTTCACATGTCACAGCACCTCTTGCTCTCTCTCGTGGCGCCGCCACTGATCCTTCTGGGTCTTCGCCGAGAAAGCCTGCAAAATTTCCTGGATCGCCATTCCCTGCTTCAGCGCTGCCTGGCACTCTTAACGATTCCGGTGGTTGCCTCCCTCATTTTTAATGGTAATATCTGGCTCTGGCACGCTCCCGTGCTGATGCGGGCGATGATGAGCAGTGCATTTCTTCACGATGCTACCAATCTTCTCTACCTGGTTACCGGCTTTTTCTTCTGGTGTCCATTGTTGGGGCTGACGTTTGGGCGTAAGGATCTCTCACTGGCGGGCAAACTGGCCTATCTATTTTTCAGCGATATGCCGATGATGCTTTTGGGAGCAGGCATGACCTTTTCCCCACCTCTTTACACGTTTACGATGCCTCATCCCGCTATGCAGATGGCGGTGTCGGCGACCGATCAGCAACTGGGTGGACTACTGATGTGGGTGGTTGGTGGCGTTTTCCTGCTGGTCGTGGTCACCAGTGTGCTGTTCCTGCGCTGGATGTTGCAACAGGAGAAAACACAACAAGAAAAGGATCGCCTCCTGATTGAAGAAGAAGCACAGGCTTCTGAACCATTGGTATAATTATTTTGTGATAAAATGCGAATAATTATACCCTTCTTCACGAAGTCGAGGGGTAATAGTTATTTTTACCGTTTCCACATGGTTGGGATGATGGCATACACACATCTGCGCCTGAAAGGATCTCATGTCTGAAAAACTCAACATCCAGGATATTGCGCGCCTGGCCAACGTCTCGACGGGCACAGTTTCGCGTGTGTTAAATAACAAGCCCGATGTCAGCCCGGCGACGCGCGAACGTATCTTGCGCATCGTGGAGGAACAGGGATATGTTCCCAGTAGTACGGCGGTTGGATTGGTATCAGGGCGGAGCCGTTTAATCAGCGTGCTGGTGCCGGCACTGACGTGGCCGCTGATCCCCGAGATGATGGTGAAGGTAGCGGAAATTGTGGAAGGTACCCCGTATGAGATCGTGCTGTACAGTATCAGTAGCTCGAACCATCTGAGTGATTGTGGCAAGGTAATCGACCGCATCCTGGCGACGAGGCTGACAGCGGGCATGCTGGCGATCTTTCCGGGCCAATCGGCGCAACATCTTACCCACCTGCAGCGACAGGGTTTTCCCGTTGTTTTGATCGATGACCAGCATGCTCCGGTGGAAGGCGTTCCCTGGATCGGAGTGGATAACCGTGGAGGCGCGTATGAAGCAACGCGCTATCTTATCGCCCTGGGACACCAGCGTATCGCTTGCATTCAAGGTCCGATGAAGTATAAGGTCTCGCGCGATCGCTACCAGGGATATCAGGATGCCCTGCGGGACGCTGGCATCCCGCTCGACCCAGCACTGGTCCTGGAGGGTGATTTTATGTTGTCTGGTGGGCGCCAGGGTGCCAGAGAGCTGCTGGCGCGGCCAAAGTCCGAACGTCCGACCGCCATCTTCGCCCAGAGTGATCTGATGGCGTATGGAGTGATGTCCGCCGCGGCTGAATTTGGTTTAAGTATTCCGAAGGATATTTCATTGATGGGCTTTGATGACAACCCCTCATCCGCCCACATGCAGCCGGCCCTGACCACGGTTCAGCAGCCCTGCACCGAGATGGGTCAGCAGGCGATTGAGCTCTTGCTTCAACTGATAGAAGAGCCGCATCTCTATTATCGACAACAACCTGAAGATAAAAAGCAGGATTTGACAGAATACGCCCCACGCATCCAACTGCCAACTAACCTGATGATCCGTGATACCTGTAGAAAGCTATCAAAACGGGCTCTCCAGACTCCTGATCGCCACCAGCAAGCCGTTTCGGGTTAAAGCACAAGGTAGGCCCAGGACTTTCCTTGAGCCTACCTTGATAGAGAAACAACATGTCACAGCTAGAATTGTTGTTGGCCTGTCCAATATCCTGGGCAGGCTGACGGTTGCGTCTTATTGTGGGATAACCTCAATGCCACAGATCTTGGCATAGTTAACGACCGCGGTGAACTGGATTGAGACCGTACCGCTGCCATCGGTATTGGTGGTAAACTGCTTGACGATGGCCTTATTTTGTCCTCCCGCTGCGGCGAAGATGTCAAAGTTGCTCAGGACCTGGTTTCCGTTGATGCTGACATTGAAGGCACGCTGCCCGGCTGAAGTGAAGTAGACCTCCGCGAAGTGCAGGCGTACCGTATAGGCGGCATTAGCCTTCAGGGCGGGAATGGTATAGGTGAAGTTCCCATAGCGCTCACTCTGATAAACCGCCTGCGGGGCAGGATTGGTTACCGCGCTGGTATCGATGGTATTTGTTGTTGAGACGGCGGTGCCACTATTGTAACCGGTATCGGAACCAAAGTTACCAGCGATATTGCCACCGGTATTGATCGCTACAGCTCCCGAGGTATTGGGAATAAGCTCAATGCCGCAGATCTTGGCGTTGTTGACGACCGAAGTAAACTGCAGCGTGACCGTGCCACTGGCGTCTGCTCTGGTGTTAAACTGCTCGATGATCGCTTTATTCTGTCCTCCGGCAGCAGCGAAGATATCGAAATTGCTCAGGACCTGGTTTCCGTTGATGGTGACGTTGAAGGAGCGTTGACCAGCCGATGTAAAGTAGACCTCCGCGAAGTGCAAGCGTACTGTATAGGGAGAGTTGGCTGTCAGATTGGGAATGGTATAGGTGAAGTTGCCGTAGCGTTCACTCTGATAGACGCTCTGGGGTGCCGGATTGGGCACCGAACTGGTATCGACGGTATTCGTCGTTGAGACGGTGGTGCCACCGCTCCCATCGGTATCGGCGACAAAGTTGCCAGCGGCCCCGCCACCCGTATTGATGGCGACAGATGTACCTGGAGTCGGAGTCGGAGTCGGCGTTGGCGAACTGGCCGGTGTGACCTCAATACCGCTAATCTTGGCGTTATTGATGACCGAGGTGAACTGGATCGTGATCGTGCCACTGCTATCCGTGTTAGCGCTGAACTGTTTGACGATGGCTTTATCGGCCCCACCGGCGGCGGCAAAGACATCAAAATTGCTCAGGACCTGAGATCCGTTAATGCTCACGTTAAAGGAGCGCTGACCCGACGACGTAAAGTAGATCTCCGCGAAGTGCAGGCGCACATTGTAGGCTGTATTGGCCTTCAGGTTCGCGACGTTGTAGGTAAAGTTGCCGTAGCGTTCTGTCTGATAGAGATTCTGGGGAGCGGGATTGCTCACGGCGCTGGTATCGATGGCGCTGGTCGTGGAGCCTGTCTGACCGCCGTTGTAGTCGCCATCGGCGTAGAAGCCACCTGTTGCGCTACCACCAGAGTTGATATTGATCGCGCCATTGGCATCGGGATTGAGCAGAGTTGGAGGAGGAGCCAGAGAAAGCAGGTGGTCTTTGATGCCCTGTCCAAAGGCGGTGGGGGTACCATCGTAGTTGGTGATCAAGGCAGGGAAGCTGCTACAGTCATACGGATTCCAGGCCCAGCCCAGATAGCCCACACCATGCTGATCGTCCCAGTTCATGGCCGAGGTAACAAAGCCGGAAGCGCAATCGTTCTCGCCCAACTCACCGGTAATCACCGGCACCTGCGCGGCGACCGGCGCCACCTGCGAATCCCAGCAGCCGCTATTGTTGCAGCCGTTGAAGTTGTAGAGGTGCCAGGAGGCAGCCAGGTTGTTCTGAGGATCGTTAGGTTTGTTCTGCAACCACTGAGAAAGGTCATTGGACCAGGCCAGGCCGCCGGCCATCAAAATGTTTGTTGACCCGGTAGAACGCACGGCATTGACCATCGATTGCATGCCAGCAGCGGCAAAGTTCACATCACCACAGGGAGACTGATTGGCACCGGAGCTCCCATTCAACCAGCAACTCCAACTGGCGGGATGGGGCTCATTGTACAGGTCGAAGATAACGGATGAATTGTTTTTGAAGGTATTGGCCACCGAGGTCCAGAAGGCACCGGCATGGTCGGCATCAGGCATCAGATCCTGACCCGTCGATTGGTTTCCGCCCGGCGCAGCCCAGTGGAGGTCGAGGATGACCGCTATATTTTTGGAATTGAGCAGATTGACATAACTGATAATTTGTTGCTGGTAGGTGCTGGCCGATGAGGAGTTCGGCAGTCCGTTGATACCCAGCCAGCAATCTTCATTGAGTGGAACGCGAACGGTATTGACGCCCCAGCTAGCGATGGCGGCCACCGAGGTGGCATCGCTGGGACCATCAAAGACACCACTACTGTTGACGCAGATATATTCAGTGCCGGCACGATCAACACCATGGGGGGTAAAGACCTGGCCACTGCTATTGAGAATGTGATTTCCTACGATGTGCAGACCGGTGATGGGGCTGGCGGCGTGAGCCACGCGGCTGGGGGAAGTGGTGGCGAAGCTGATAAATACAGTGGCGAGCATGGCCAGCAGAACCATTACGCTGAGCCATCTACGCCGTAACAATGTGGCAACACACATGTTTTGCTACTCCTTCTGTGGAAGCAAAGATATCTGTCTATGCGATATCATTTCGTACTGACATCCTTGCAATACGGTGTGTCATGCTAATACCCTGCAGGCTCAACAATGAAGAAGAGGGTATTAATTGTTGTTATATCTGCCTATAGGTGTGTGCCAGACCTCCTTTCCTGCTCTGAGTGCTATAACATATACTGACATCATGTACTCTGAGGCTGATAAAATACAAATACGCATCGAAGAATACCATAATGCAGATCACCGATTGGGTGCAGGATGGGCTCTATAAAGAGCATTATATTAGAAATCGCCTGCACGCTTTTCGTAACCGATTACGCAAGCATCAGAGAAAAAGATAATTAATAGGCTTAAATACTTTCCGTAATCGTTTACGGAAATAGCATACCCGAAAAAAAAAGCTTTTGTCAAGACATGAGAATATCAGGGCGCTATTCAAATTTTTGCGGAGAGTGCAACTTGAGAGCACGTATGAAGAGAAAAGACCACAGTACGTGTGGGCGAGCATGCTGTCAAGTTGAACGTATTGGGGGCAAACCAGTTTTTTTGTAAGCATCGAGCTGCCAAAGAATCCGAAGATCCTCTGTCAATTGACGACAGAGGATCTTCGTCCAATGTTGAGTTATTTAGTGTAGATCCAGACGCGCATCTCACCTGGCTGGCGTTGATCCCAGACGTAGTAGGGGATGGCGGTGAGGGTATGTGGGTGAGACTGCGGAGGCGTCGTTTTATACAGTGTATCCGACCAGTCCGTGCTGTCTACAGCGGTTGCTGGAGCCTGGATGACAGCGATGCCCCCTAACAGCTCTGGTTCGAAGTGGCTCTCGAGTGTCGCCGCTTCGGGCAGGCGGATGTGGTGCAGGGGGACCGCGTTATCCGTGCCTTCCAGGCAGTAGACCAGCGGGCCACGCTGCAGGGCGACGCAGTTGATATCTTCGCGCACATCTGGATGGGCATAGACGCGTGCCACGGGCATGGTCAGATTGAGGACAACCTGGTCGCCACTCTGCCAGCGTTTCTCAATGCGCGCATAGCCCTTTTGCAGTTGATCGAGCGCTACCGTCTCGCCATTCACGGAGAGCTGTGCATCCTGACACCAGCCCGGAATACGCAGATTCAGACCAAATGTAGCAGGCTCAGCGAGCGTCACCGCCAGGCTGACCGCGCCATCCCAGGGATAGTGTGTTTCCTGCCGCAGCGTCACATCGCGACCAGCGATCGAGAGCTTACCTGTCCCCTGGATATAGAGGTGCGTAAAGATGTCAGTATCATTGGCCGTATAGACATACTGGCCCAGCGACATCAATGTACGTGCTATATTAGGGGGGCAGCAGGCGCACTTGAACCATCCAACGCGGTGATGATCGCCTTTGCTCTCCAGCGGATTGACATAGAAGTATTTGCTGCCATCGAGCGAGATGCCGCTCAGCATCCCGTTGTACAGCGCGCGCTCAAGCAGATCCGCATAGCGGCTATCGGCGTCGAGCTGTAGCAGACGGTGATTCCACATCGCCAGGCCGATTGAGGCGCAGGACTCCGCATAGGCCGTCAGGTTCGGCAGATCATAATCTTCCGTGAAGCCCTCGTTCTTTGCGGTCGAGCCGATGCCACCGGTAATATAGAGCCGTTTGCTCACGAGATGATGCCAGAGGCGCTCACCCGCCTGGAATAGCGCCTCATCATACTGCTCCTTGACCAGGTCGGCGACCGCGCTATACAGATACATGGCGCGCACCGCATGACCAACCACCTCGGTCTGCTCGCGTACGGGTAGGTGCGACTGGTTGTACTCATATGTTCTCGCCCAGAAATTTTCTGGAGTATCGCCGCGCTCGCGTGCTTCCTGATCAAAGTAATGAGGTTGTTTGCCACGCTCATCAACAAAGTACTGGCTCAGCTTCAGGTAACGCTGCTCGCCGGTGGCGCGATAGAGCTTGACCAGGGCCAGTTCGATCTCCGGGTGCCCGCTGTATCCCCGCTTCTTTCCCTCTTCAAGACCGAAGGTGCGATCCAGGTAATCGGCGTAGCGGCACACGATATCCAGCAGCGAACGCTTGCCGGTCCCCTGGAAATGCGCCACAGAGGCCTCAATCAGGTGTCCCGCGCAATAGAGCTCATGCAGATCGCGCATATTCGACCAGCGCTTCTCTGGTTCCACCTCGGTAAACCAGAGATTGAGATAGCCATCTGGCTGCTGAATGGAGCGAATAAACTCGATCGTCTCATCGAGCAGGGCATCCAGTTTCGCATCGGGATGCGTAGCCAGGCTCAAGCTCGCCGCCTCAACCCACTTCGTAATATCTGTCTCCCAGAAAACGTAGGGGATGGGATGCATGCCCCGCTTCCATCCACGCTTCTCAGCATCAAAATAGTGATTCAGCTTCATCTGCTCATACATCGTTGGTAGCGTATTGTCGCGTACCGTGCGCAGGCGAGGAGCCCAGAAGGCATCCTCGATGGTAACCGCCGTATGAGAGAGAGCGTTGGAACTGCGCCTTGCCTCCGCCTGCCGGGCCGATGATGGAGAAGATAATGTCATTGTCCATTCCCTTCATAGCTAAGAGTGTACCAGTCGCAATTGTCTATGCAGTCGGTCATCCATGACCGTGCATCCCTTTATTCCTTCACCGCGCCAGCCACCAGGCCGGAAGTGATGTAACGCTGACCAAAGATAAACACCAGGATAATCGGCAGGGCCGCGATCACCGAGACCGCCATCAGATCGTTCCAACGTACCCCGTATTCGCCGATAAACTTGTAGATACCCAGTGTCAGGGGACGCCTGCTATCGTCGGAGATCAGCGTTAGTGGGAACAGGAAGTCGCTCCAGCCCATCAAGAAGGTGAGGGCTCCCACAGTCAACATGCCGGGACGCGAAAGCGGCAGAATGATGCGGTAGAACGCTCCCCATAGATTACAGCCATCGATAAAGGCCGCATCCTCCAGGTCACGCGGCAGACTTAAAAAGTAGGGACGTATCACAAGCGTGGCAAATGGTAGCGTACGCGTCGTGACCGCCAGGATTACCGCCGGGATAGAGTTGACCAGGCCGATCTGCGAAAAAATCACGAACAGCGGCAGGGCGAGCATGATGCTGGGAAACATCTGCACCACCAGGAAGACCAGCAGCAGCCCCTGTTTTCCCTTGATAGGCAAGCGCGCCAGGCCATAGGCCATCGGCGCGGCCAGCACCAGCGTCAATATCATCGTGCCCAGCGCGATCTGCAGACTATTGCCCATATAGTGCCACATATCCGTGTTCTGGATAAAGTTGGAGATATACGGGCTCCAATCGATCTGGTGTGGAAAGAAGGTCGGTGGTGTACTGAACAATTCGGACGTATTTTTGAGCGAACTGACGATCACCCAGTAGAGAGGAAAGATCATCACCACCGTAAAGAAGATTCCCAGCACCGTGAGCATGATCGTGTTCCAGGAGCGGCGGTTGAGGGCGGGCCTCTTCGTGCCGCGATATGAATTTTGCGTGGTAATCATCAGGCTACCTCCTCTCGTCGCAGCAGGAACAGATAGATCGCGCTCACGCCCAATAAGAGCAAGAACATTAACGTCGCGATGGCCGCTCCCGAGCCCAGATCAAACTGGCCGAAGGCGATGCGATAGGCATACAATGGCATGGCTTCAGTCGCGTTAACCGGGCCTCCACCAGTCAGCACATAGATCAGATCAAATACATTCAATGTATAGATGAAGCCCAGCATCAGAACCGTCAGGCTGGTTGAACGCATCAGGGGGACCGTGATATGCCAGAAGCGTCCGAACCCGTTTGCCCCATCAACGACCGCCGCCTCGTACAGCGAATCCGAGATACTCTGCAGACCGGCTAAGAGCAACGACATATTAAAGGGGATGCCAATCCAGATATTCGCAATGATCACGGCCCACAGGGCCAGTTGCGGGCTCGTCAGCCAGCTAATGGGCGAGGAGATTATGTGCAGGCTCTGCAAGATGTAGTTCACAATGCCCGAGTCGCTCTGCAACATCCACTTGAAGATCGTCGCGCTAACAATCACTGGTAGCATCCAGGCGATCATAACCGAACCACGCATCACGCCAACCAGCGGGATATGCCGATTGAACAACAACGCCATCGTGAAGCCGATCACATATTGAAAGACCAGCGAGGCGATAGTAAAGATCAGCGAGACGATCAGCGAAGAGCGGAAACCAGGGTCAGAGAGCACAGTATGATAATTATCCAGGCCAACGAATGGAGTATTGCCAGTCAACAGGCTCCCTACGTTTACCTGCTCAAAGCTATAGATGATCATGGTAATAACCGGATACACCAGAAAGCCAAGCAAGAACAGGGTCGCGGGCAGCAAGAACAGATACGGGCTCAACGATTTAAAGATACGCCGCCTCACCGGACGCTGAGTCATAGTCTCCGATATGGATGGAGAGGAATTGACAAGCGTAGACACGGTAAAAATCCTCCTTACTATGATCGAGTCAGGCGCGGGATAAAGAGTAAGCGCTTTCTCGATAGAGAGAAATACGCCAGCTCTTTATCCAAAGCGAGCAGGATCATTAGGATGGTAGTAAAGGCTTGACAGCCTGGCTGGCCGTTTGAAGAGCAGCGGAAGCTGATTTCTGTCCGCTAATCGCGGATTGGAAGGCTTGCTGAACGTAATTGGAGATCTTTGGATAGTTAGGTCCATAGGCGCGCGGTTTGGCCGTTGTCAGAGCCTTAACAAACACCGCCTGTTTGGGATCTTTGATAAAGGCCGGGTCGCTGCCCAGATCCGTACGACTGGGCAGTGTCCCGTTGCCCAGCAGGTAGCTCTTGAGGACGGACTGTTCCTGCGTCCACTTGATAAACTCCCACGCATCGGCCTGGTGCTGGCTGGTCGCGGTGATGGCCCAGTTCTCGCCACCCAGGATAGATGCCGCCTGCTTGCCCTGTGGCAGAGGAACCACATCCCAGTTAAATTTGGCATTCGAGCGGGCTGCGGGCAGGTTCCAGGGACCATTGATACACAGAGCGGATTTGCCGGCGGTCCACTGCGTCATCGCATCCTGCTGTGTCCAGTTCAGGGCGTCCCTTGAGAGCAATCCTTGTTTGGTAAGATCGACCAGGTATTGGAGGGCGGTTGTAGCCTCGGGACTATCCAGCGTGTTCAGGTCCGCGCCAGCTTCCCACAGGAACGGCAGGAACTGGAATGTTCCCTCTTCACTTTGTACCAGGGCCATTGATAGTCCATAGACCCCTTTGGTGGTCAGTTTCTGCGCCGCGCTATGAAGTTCATCCCAGTTTGTGGGAGGTTTGACGCCAGCCTTCTTCAGCATATCCACGTTATAGTAGAGCGCCAGGCAGTTACTGTTGTTGGGAACGCCGTAGTTCTTCCCCTTCCAGGTAGTTGATGTCCAGGGCCCCTTCAGATACTCATTGCCCTGTCCCCAGGTAGAGATCTGTGAGGTCAAGTCGGCGAGGATGCCCATCGAAGAGAATGCCTGATGGTCGGGATTATCGATGATCACGATATCGGGAAGCTGGCGGGCCGCCGCCCCCTGAATAATCTTCTGCTTGAGGTCCGCGAAAGGAATGGCTGTACGCTGAAGCTTTACATTTGGTTTGACTTTGGGGTAGGCGGCCAGAAGCTGTAAATAACCGGCGCCGGGCGGGTTAGAATAATCCCAGATGGTCAGTGTTACGGGTCCAGAACTGGGACTGGCACTGCCAGAAGAGGCGCCACCGCACGCCTCCAGGAGCGTAAATGCCGCGCTGGAACCAATCCCTATAGCTGCGGCCCTTCCCATAAAGGTGCGACGGCTCATACGGCCGGCACTAACCTCGGTTACCATATCTGCCAGATGTGCTCGTTGATTGTGGGTCATCTACGACCTCCTTATCAGGATGATAGCTACCGAAACTCTCTCAGAGGGATATCCCATCCTCTTCTATTGAGGGGTGTTGTTATCATTCAGAAAATCAACTATAACGAGGTATGTCTCCACCATCAAATCCTGTCGCGTTTACCTCCTTTCTTGCTTGCTACCCTTGCTGTAAAGGATCGCTCGAATCACGTATAACCAGGCTACAGGGGAGGCGCACAACGCCGGAGCGTTGCTCACCGGCAAATAGTGCCAGCAGGCTTTCGCCTACATAGCGCCCCACCTGTGAGAGATTCATATCTACCGTCGTTAGGGGGGGACGCGTAGCGCACGCCATCGGCTCCCAGTTGTCAAAACCTACGACCGAGACATCGGCTGGAACACGGATGTTGCGTGCGTGCAACGCTTCGATCGCTCCCCTTGCCAGTTGATCGCTGCCACAGAAAAGCGCGTCGATCGAGGCATCCTGGTCAAAGAGAAAATTCGTCGCCGTATATCCCCAGCTTTCCTGCCAGGGACCCGACAGGACACGGTAATCGGGAAGCGCAATGCCATGCTCGGTAAGCACCTGGCGCATGGCTCCTTCGCGCAAGCGGACCGCCTCAAAATAGCTGGGGCCTGTAATATGGGCGAACTGACGCCGTCCCAGACTGACCAGGTGCTCGGTTGCCAGCCGGGCGCCCTGCGCGTCATCGGGCAGAACGCATAGAGCATTGGAATCGGTAACATGGGTAAAGGCATAGATGATCGGTATGTTTGACCTCCCAATATCAATGGGAGGGCGTGCATCCTCTCGTCGGGCCGACACCACGATTCCATCAACTTTGCGCGCCAGTAGCAGCTGCAGATGCTGTTGCTCGCGGCTCTGGTCGCGTGAATTACAGAGCATAGCTGAGACCGGACGAGACCCAAAGGCATCTTCAATCCCCATCAAGAGGGGAAGGCTAAAGCGTCCATAGCTATCGGTGGTCAATACTCCCACCATGACGCCTTGAGTTGCAGGAACATCCTCTTGCAGACTAAAAAAGCGAAAGCCCAGGCGCAGGGCTTCGGCACGTACACGCTCACGTGTTTCGGGACTTAATTTTCCACGCCCATTAATGGCTTTAGAGGCTGTTCCTAACGTCACACCCGCAGCCTGTGCGACGTCGCGCAACGTGACGTTCTGCCCAGGCTGTGGCGCTAGACCAAATAATTGTTCATCCGGTTCAGACACGAATTATTCTACTTTCCTTGAATGTTAGTATGGAGGAAATATTTCCTAAATAAATAGAAATATATCAACCGCATGATCGAAGATTACCCAATATACATCATGAAGTCAAGCATAAAAGCCACCAAAACTACGTAAATGAGCACACTTATCAAATTCTGTTCGCAAATAATGATTGTTAAAGGAAAGTTTTCCTATATGGAGGGAAAAGCAGCGTGAGGCAGATAAACTATTGGATTCAGATATGGAAAACTACGGCTCTTGGTCACTTTGGGTGGTTACTCCTCGCTTGCCTTCTGCCAGGCCAGCTCGACTCTCAAGCGAGCATATGAGTTGATTCAAGATTTCTTGTTAATGGTCCATAAACGAGAAGGGGCGCGATTAGATGTTTGGCTGAAAAAGGTTGTAGAGAGCGGACTGGAGCAATTGCAAGCTTTTGCTTGTGGGATCGAGAAAGGCAAAGAGGCGGTGAGAATCGGTCTCACCTGGCCGATCAACAATGGTCAGGTGGAAGGCCAGGTGACGAAATTGAAGCTGATCAAGCGTCAGATGTATAGGAGAGTTAGTTTTACCCTTCTTCGTCAACGTGTCCTTCATGTACTCTAAGCTGTTGCTTCCATTCTTCACAAAGAACGGCATAAACCAGAGAATCGTGCCAGATGCCTGTTACCTGGACATTTTGACGGAAGTGAGCTTCACAGCGCATGCCTAATTTCTCTAAGACATGTGCAGAAACACGATTGGTGGCTAAACACCCAGCAACAATGCGATGGAGGCATAACACCTCAAAACCAAACTGGAGCAAGCTGGAAGCGGCTTCTGTTGCGTATCCTTGTCCCCAGAAACGATAGGCAAGACAATAGCCTAGTTCGGCTTCCTGCTTGTCAACAGAAGCGAGCCTGAGCCGACACCACCCAATCAATGACGGGGAAGTTGGAAGCTGAATAGCCAATTGGTAGAGAAGCCGAGGAGACTCTTGCTGGGCTACCATACTGTACAGAATAGTATCACGGGTTTGAGTTTCTGGAAGTGCCTCTAATCCACGTGGTGATTGCACCTTGCTATCCGCATCCACCTCTCGCAATGCGGCAAAATCATCTGGCTGGAACTCGCGGATCAACAGCCGATCTGTCTGTAAGAACATAAAAGCTCCTTTCCCTTTTTCTCCCCTCTTACTCTTACGTCTTTGTAGGGTGCATTTTCTCATGCAGATCAAGCGAAGAGTAAGCCCCTAAAGGGCGTAAGAGCCAAACTATACAGATCTATCAAGATGAGCAAGAGAGAAGAAGTTTTTCGCAGATTCTCATGTTATGCTCCAGGTATGATGTATGAGAGCTACTTATCAAGTGGTCGAAAGGAATGTTGTTGATGAAAGAACCCATTACAAAAATTGATCCGCGTTTTAGCGATCCGCAAGCCGTTGCTACCCCGTGGGAGGAGACGCAGCGCGCGCTCGAAACGGCCCAACTGTTCTGGATCTCAACGATGCGAAGCGATGGACGCCCCCATGTTACTCCGCTCGTCGCGGTATGGCTGGATGGGGCTATCCACTTCTCGACCGGCCCTGAGGAACAGAAGGCTATCAATCTGCGCCAGAATCCGCACGTGGTGTTAACAACCGGCTGTAACGACTGGAAAGAAGGACTTGATGTCATGGTTGAAGGCGATGCCGTTCCATGCACTGATAACGCCATGTTAAAACGCCTCGCCGAGGCGTGGGCCACCAAATGGGATGGGAGCTGGAAATTCGAGGTGCGCGACGGAGCCTTTTACCATCCAAAGGGTGGTAAAGTCCTGGTATTCGCGGTCAAACTAGCAAAAATCCTCGCTTTTAGCAAGGGTTCCTTCAGCCACACGCGCCACCAGTTCTGACTTCACTCCTTATTCAGGGACCGAGGGGGAAGAAGCGCTGCACAGAAAGGATTTGTCAGAAAGACCATAAATTCGCCACTTCTGACTCATAAATCCGCCAGTTCCTTGAGCTTGAATGGATGAGCTAATGCTGATTTTTCGGACACATATATTCGCCTGAAACAGAGATTGACTCATAAAATCGCCTTTTTTTATTGGCCCTGCGCTACGTAAGGTGTCATGAGCCGCAAGGTAGCGGCTACTACATGCATAAGCAGTATCGTCAGTCATCGCTAGTTCCTGATTCTGATAGAGTCGGAACTAGCGCCGTCGTGAAAAGCGCAAAAGCCGATTTTTCAGGCTGTCATCCGGTCAAAAATGGCGCTAGTTCCGTCTCCATGGGGCAATTCGGCACTCGCCTATCAAGATTATCCGCCTGAAAACGATGTAAAATCCGTCAGGGCGAATAGCGCCCGCTCCCCTGCCCTTCATGGCACCTTCCGTAGCGCAGGGCCTTATTATCGAAAAGCGGACGAGAACACATCTTCTCGTCCGCTTTGCCAAAAAGGGAAGAAAGACGCAAAAGAGGTCGCCTGTGTCGTCGGACGCACTCCTAGACTTCTTCCACCTCATATGCTATGGTCCGCAAGCCAGTTCCAGTGCTGCGGGCTAAATTGGCGGCATCTTGCGAGGTGGCCTGGCCTTGGGGCGATTGGCGCGCCTTCTGGAGTGCGTCCATGCTATCCCACTCTAACTCGGCTATCAAATAATAGGGCTCGCCTCCGCCAAGCGTCGTCACACGGCCAATGGTGTAGCGTCGCAGGCCAGGCATTTGCTTGACCAATGGGATATGTACGTCGCGATAGTGGCGCTCAAAGGCCACGGGATCTTCCGGGGTATTCCAGAGTACAATGAATTTGACCATATCGTCCTCACTTTCAGATGGTTCTCTATGAACGTGTTCTACTACGGAACTCATTGTAGCTGACTGGCACCTGGTGGTAGAATGGATATGCCTTCGTGTTAACTGTTCGTCTTGTTTCGTGTTAGCTGTTCGTCTTGTTCCCCCGGTAGGTGAAGACGAAAAGGAGTGAAAAGAACCTGATGCCCCATGCCACGCGGGAGTGGGAACCAGCTTCCCCAGATCAACTGCTTCGTCTCTTGCGTTTGCGACCACGAGCCGGAAGCAAGAAAAAGCTCCGTCAGATCGATCTGGCCGCGCTGGTGGGGGTCGAAACCCGGACCCTGCAACTCTGGGAGAGCGGTGAGCGTTTGCCCAATCCCGATAACTTGCAGCGCTTGATCAGTGTCCTTTTGGCGGAGCACCTCTTGTTGCCGGGAGAGGAGGAACAGGAAGCTCGACGCCTGTGGGAAACCGTTGCTCAGGCGTATGAGGAGCGCCCAGGCACCTACCGTCGCTATCCCTTATTTGACGAGCGCTGGTTCTGCCACCTGTTGCAAGAGGCAACGCACGCGCTAGTAGCGGAAGATGGACCCCACCAGGAAACATACGCAGGAAAGAGCGGCGAGCGCACTGGGTCTGGCATACCATACACGCCCACCAATCTTCGTCCTCACCCCACTGCATTTATTGGACGTGGTCCTGATCTTGCCGAGATCAAGCAGTTCCTGGTAAATACACAATTCGTGACCTTGACGGGCACTGGCGGCTGCGGGAAAACGCGCCTGGCGCAACGGGTCGGTGAAGACATGCGTGAGCAGTATGCCGATGGCGTCTGGCTGGTGGAATTGGCCACCCTCACTGATGCTGCCCTGCTGCCCGATCTCATCGCGACCACCCTGGCGCTTCGGGAACAGCCAGGGCAGACGCTACTGGAGACCCTTGTCGCAGTTTTGCAACACAGACGGATGCTGTTGATCCTGGATAATTGTGAGCACCTGGTAGAAGCTTGCGCCGGCATAGCAGAACACCTACATGCCTCCTGCCCGGAACTTTCTTTGCTGATCACCAGCCGCGAGGCCCTCAACGTTGTCGGGGAGACGGTTTGGCAGGTTGCGCCGTTGGCGGTGCCTGCACGCTCTCTTCAATCAGTGACAGCGGCGCAGATCAGACACACGGAGGCGGTCCAGCTCTTTCTCGCGTGTGCGCGCCTTCTCCTGCCCCATGTCGAGCTGACTGACCAGAATGCCCCGGCGATCGCGTCGATTTGCCAGCACCTCGACGGCATCCCGCTCGCGCTGGAGTTGGCCGCTGCACGGATGAATTTGCTTTCCCTGGAGCAGCTTGCCGAGCGCTTGGAAGATCGTTTCCATCTGCTCACCTCTGGTCGGCGTACGGCATTACCCCGTCACCAGACGCTGCGTGCCACACTGGATTGGAGTTATGAGAGCCTGAGCCAGAAAGAGCAGCGGTTGTTTAGGCGCTTGAGTGTGTTCGCTGGAGGCTGTACATTGGAGGCCATGGAAGCCATCTGCGCCTGGCCCGCAACAGAAACCAAGCCGGCCGAGATGACAATTGAGCCAGAGGAAGTGCTGGATCTTCTCGCCCAGCTCGTGAACAAATCCCTGGTCCAAACTCTCTCAGCCCACTCAGAAGCGAGCCCACACACCCTCCGCTATCGCCTGCTGGAGACGATGAAGCACTATGGGCAGGAACAATTAGAAGCGTGGGCGGGGAAGCCTACGCAGGAACAATTTCTGTTGCAAGAGCGTCATGCCTGGTATTACCTGAGTCTGGTCGAGCAAGCAGATCGCTATCTGCGCAGCAGCGCACGGGAAACCTGGCTGGTGCAGCTACGAGCCGAGCAGGAGAATCTGCGCACCGCCTTGGCCTGGAGTCTCACCTCACAGGGAGATCTAGAGGTGGGCATACGCATCGCGGGCGTGCTCTACTGGTTCTGGTTGCATGAAGGAGCCTGGAGTGAAGGACGCACCTGGCTGGAACAGTTGCTGGCACGAGTGCCACATCACGCCGGGAGTATTCCTCTAGCGCGAGCAGTTCATGGATTGAGCGTCCTGGTCTGGGTTCAGGGGGAACGGCAATTGGCTGAGCACCTGGCACGAAAAGCAGTCGCCCTGGCTCGGCGCAGCGAGGACGATGCCATGGTCGCGACCGCGTTGCGCCTGTTGGTCCAGGTCGAATTGAGTCAAGGGGAACAGAAGACAGCCAGGGAGTTCGCCGAAGAGAGCGTACGATTGGCACGCAAGCAGGGAGACCACTGGAATCTGGCAAGTTCACTGCGCGTACTAGGAACGGTGCTCCAGACGCAAGGAGACTATCTCCAAGCTGAACAGATCTATCAGGAGAGCTTACGTGGCTTCGAGGAGACAGAGGATCACTGGGAGCAAACCGGCCCCATGCGCAATCTGGGGCATCTCGCCTGGATGCAAGGAGAGTATGAGCTGGCTACTCGCTTCTATACCAGGAGCATCGTCCTCTGCCAGGGCATGCGTGGCACCTGGTTCCTTACTCGTAGCCTGGAGGGGCTGGCCAGGGTGGTCTGTGCACAAGGCGATTTCCCGCGCGCGGCCACCCTTCTCGCTGCTGCGGAGAAACAACGCACCTCCTTGGGGGCTGTCGTCCTGCCCACTGAGCACGCCAATTACGATGACACGATCTACTTCCTGCATGCCTCCCTCAGCTCGCAAGCCTTTGAGGAAGCCTGGCACCTTGGCAGTTCGATGAGCAGAGAACAAAGCATGGTCTACGCTCTTGGGGGCGATTCTGGTTCCCTCTCCAAGCGTCCTCTGCGCTAATCCAATTCCTTTGTGTTGCTTTTCGGCCCTGCGCTACGGAAGGTGTCATGAAGGGCAGGGGAGGGGGCGCTGTTCGCTCTAACGGATTTTACATCGTTTTTCAGGCGGATAATCTTGATAGGCGAGTGCCGAATTGCCCCATGGAAACGGAACTAGCGATGATTGACGATACTGCTTATGCATGTAGTAGCCGCTACCTTGCGGCTCATGACACCTTCCATAGCCCGGGCCTTATTGCAGAAAAGAGTCGAATTCCTGCTCAAGATCATGGTAACTCGCCAAAATGAGGCAGTGATATGGGGCAAAACGGCGAAGATATCGTTCTGTCGTCCATTTTTGCCACAAATCATGGGTCTTACTCACACTGAATACCAGCCAGGAAACTGTTGGCTTTTATGCAAAGCCAGATTTTCATACGGTTGCCTTCATGGCCGATGCTACGGTCCCCGCCTGCATCGCTATGATATGGAGCTTATTCTTGATGAGCGATTCCACCAACAACTTGCAGAGTTGCTCACCCGAGGTCATATCTGACCATGTTCAAGAGCTAGAAGCTGCTTGATTTTATCGGCGGTTGCGGAGTTGCGGCGTGGAGTATGGATCAGTAGCCGAAGGTCGCTAGCATCAACAGCCTGGAAAAAGAGAAAATCGAACGTCATTTCTCCCACGAGCGGATGGTGCATTGATTTCTGGCCTTCTGGAACATTGAGCACATCGTGACGCGCCCACAGTTCTCGAAACTCAGGGCTAAGCTGGCTCAATTCCTCGATCCGTTGAGTCCACCAGGGATCTTTGATGAAGCGACCGTATTCAGCACGAAATTGGGCCAGGTACGCACGTGTATGCGCCTCCCACTCTTCATCGGATTGGCTGGAAGGTAATGTGAAAAGTCTCCAGATGATATTTCTTTCTCTTTCTGACATCTTTGCGTAGTCGCCAAAGACAACACAAAAGGCTTTATTCCACGCCACGATATTTAAGCGAGGGTCAACGACGCACGCGGGGATTGTGTCAAGCTGATCGAGAAAGTCCCGTAAGGTCGGACTGATCGTTGGCTGTGAAAAAGTTTCCACGGGAGGAGGTTGTTGGATAGCGAGCAAAAATAGATGCTGGCGTTCATTCGCGTCCAGTTGCAGTGCGCGTGCCAGACTTTCCAGCAGTTGCACCGAGACATTGATGTCTCGCCCCTGCTCAAGCCAGGTATACCACTCAAGGCTGACTCCGGCGAGCATGGCAACCTCGCCACGGCGCAATCCAGGTGTACGCCTGCGAGTCCCTCGTGGTAATCCAACCTGTTCTGGTGATAAGCGAGCGCGGCGGCTGCGTAAGAACTCCGCTAATTCGTGATGACGATCCAACTCCAACTGATTCATGGGCACGTGATAATCTCCGCTCAGTATCGAGGTGTGGCTGTAAATAAACTAGGAGTACCAGTTCCAGGATAAACACCTGTCTCGTTAAGGCCTGTTCCTCATTATACACTATCGATGGTTGAGGTGAGGGAGAGCCATGAAGAGGCAAAGACCAGCGTGAGATCTGCCTTCTTCGACGACATTGAGAAAAAATCGATAGAGGAACAGGAGATAGGATATGTCAAATATCAGTGGAAAAGTTGTCGTTATCACGGGCGCGAGCAGTGGAATTGGTGAGGCGACCGCGCTTTTGCTCGCTGAGCGTGGCGCGACAGTCGTCCTCGGTGCGCGCCGAGCCGACCGCCTTGAGGCGCTGGCGGCACGCATCATAGATGCTGGTGGAAAAGTTGCGTATGCATCCACCAATGTAAAGCGGCGTGACGACCTTTCCAATCTTGTTAGATTGGCGTACGAGCGCTATGGCAAGCTTGACGTGCTCATCAATAACGCCGGCGTGATGCCGATTTCTCCCCTCGATGAGCTACGCGTTGAGGATTGGGAGGAGATGATCGACGTCAACATCAAAGGTGTTCTCTACGGCATCGCGGCGGCACTACCTATCTTTCGTGAGCAGGGATCTGGACATTTCATCAATATCGCTTCGACCGCCGGACATAAGACGGTCCCGAATCAGTCCGTCTATTCCGGGACGAAGTTCGCCGTGCGCGCCATCTCTGAGGGTTTACGCCAGGAGGCTGGTGATAAGTTGCGCGTAACGATTGTCTCGCCAGGCTTTGTCCATACGAACTTCACGGAAGGCGTAACGAATCCCGAGATGCAAGCTCAACTGGCCGCCCAGCGAGACAGATTCGCCATGCCACCGGACGCGGTCGCTCGTGCTATCGCCTACGCAATCGAGCAACCAGACGATATAGATGTTGGTGAGATTATCATCCGTCCCACAGCGCAGGGATAATCAGGCTTTTCATATATGTTGGAGTTGACAGAGTCAGGTAGATAAGTAACGCTTGCTTACCTGGCTGTGTCAGTTCTATGCTATCCACACATTGTTATGATTCATCTCAATTTTTGCATCGCTTTCAAAAATCGTTTGTAATCTCCGAGAATTTTTGGGTTCAGGGTGTATAATAGGTGCCTCGCCACCCATTTCCCAATCCTCAAAACGATTTTCTTCTCAACACGTTTTTTACCCTTCGCATAGCTGCCGTATCCTTTTTATGCCCAAAATAGCCGGATTGGCGTGGCGCCCTTTGTTTGTCTGCCAGTTTTAAGGAGGAGCATTGTGCTTCAGCCAACCAGTTTTTTCACTCACGGTACTTTCAAGCGCCTGATCCAGATTTTTTGTCCATATAGAGGGCGTGTGTTGCTGATTATTGTTCTGATTATGATGAATGCTGTCCTTGGCACCGCTGTTGTTCCTGAAGTTACGAGAATGATTATTGACCAGGCGTTTCCACATAAGGATACTTTGCTGCTTGCCGGGTTGGTACTGGCGCTGATCGCTTTGCCAGTGGTGACTGGCTTGCTCAGTATCGTGACGGATTACGTAAGGGTGACATTGGCACAGTATGTGATGCATGATCTGCGCACCGGTTTATATGCGCGCCTGCAAGCGGTGGCTCTGCGTTTCTATACCACGGAGCGCACCGGTGAGATTATCTCGCGGCTGACCAACGATGTTGATGGAGTGAGCAATGTGCTCAGCACCGGTTTAAGCGAGACCCTATCCAACTCCATCGCGATGCTGACGACGCTGATTGTGATGTGGAGCTTGAATATGCCGTTGACGCTGCTCTCCCTGGGGCTGACTCCTATTTTTGTTTATCTGGCTCCACGCGTGGGTGCGGTTATGCGTGGTGCCAGTAAAGAGAGGCAGCAGACGCTGGCCGATATGGTGTCCCTGCTAGAAGAGACGCTTACTGTCAGCGGCGCTCTGCTGGTTAAGGGATTTGGCAGGCAACGTGTTGAGACGGCACGCTTCAGTGCGGCCAGTCAGCGGCTGGTTGCTATTCAGGTGCGCCAGACGATGATCGAACGCTGGTTTCTCTTGAGTTTCCATATCTTTTTCAATATTGCCCCGGCGCTGGTCTACTATGTCGGAGGTTTACAGGTCATTGGTGCGCGTCTCAGCCTGGGATCATTGGTTGCCCTTATCGCGCTGCAGAGCCAGTTCTTTCCAACGCTGCGTCAGGTGCTTAGTATTCCAATCGATGTCCAATCGGCGCTTGCCCTCTTTGAGCGTCTGTTTGCCTATCTCGACCTCCCAATCGAGATCGTTGATCGTTCCGACGCCAGGACGCTTCCCCATATCAATGGACATCTTCGTTTTCGTCATGTGAGCTTTAGCTATCGACCGGAACAGCCAGCGCTGATAGATATCGACTTTGAGAGTCAACCGGGCCAGATAGTGGCCCTGGTGGGTCCTAGTGGCGCAGGTAAGACAACGGCAGCCTATCTGGTGCCTAGATTCTATGAGGTGGAGAAGGGGATGGTAGAGATTGATGGTCATGATGTACGCTCTGTAACGCAGGAAAGCCTGCTGCAGCATATCGGGATCGTAACACAGGAAACGTATCTACTCAACGCAACGATACGTGAGAATATCGCCTATGGGCGGCCCGAGGCATCCGATGAAGAAGTGATGGCCGCTGCACGGGCCGCGCAGATCCACGAGCGTATCCTGCAGTTGCCTGAAGGCTATCAGACAGTGGTTGGTGCGCATGGCTATCTTCTCTCGGGTGGTGAGAAGCAGCGCATTGCCATTGCCCGCGTCTTGCTCAAAAATCCGCGTATATTGATACTGGACGAGGCGACCAGCGCCCTCGATACCCGTTCTGAGCGCCAGATCCAGACAGCGCTCACGGAACTGCAGAAGGGACGCACGACGCTGGCGATTGCCCACCGCCTCTCGACGATTCTCTCTGCCGACCTGATTCTGGTCATGGATGCGGGCCGCATAGTCGAGCGTGGCATGCATGCCGAACTGCTCCAGCAAGACGGCCTCTATTCCCGACTCTACGAGGAGCAGTTACAATCACGCTAAGCTTTGCTGCTTCAAATATACCGCCGGTTTTATACAGCCGGAGTTGGTTCGTGCAGGGGGAGTACCTGGCAGGCCGAGGGCGGGAACGAGAGCGTTACCTGCTGGTTTGTATGGAAGTTGTGCGCCTGTTGATTCGGAATATCAGCCAGGAGCGTGTTGGCTTCAGAGGTCTGGACATGGAAGCGCGTGAATGGACCCAGAAATGTACGCAGCGTGATGGTACCGGAGATCTGGTTTCGCATGTCTGGCGTACTTGCTGTGGTTCCATTCGTTTGCTGCAATATGACAGCCTCTGGACGCACAAGAATTAATGCCGGCTCGTTTTTTGTGAGCTGTAATGGTGTTGGGACGTGCAGGAGCTGGTCGCCGACACGGCAAATCCCATCCTCTGTGGACTCAACCAGTCCCTCAAAGCGATTACTGATGCCAACAAAGGTGGCAGCGAAGACCGAGCGTGGCTGATTGTAGATGGTTTCAGGCTGATCCAGCTGTTCGATCTTGCCTTTAGCGATGACGGCGATACGATCTGAAATAGCCAGAGCCTCCTCCTGGTCGTGGGTCACATAGATAGCCGTGATCTTCAATTGTTGCTGGATGCGGCGGATCTCATTGCGGAGCGAAACGCGCACCCTGGCATCAAGTGCCGAAAGGGGTTCATCTAGCAGGAGGAGCCTGGGTTCTACGGCCAGTGCGCGCGCGATGGCGATACGCTGCTGCTGACCGCCGGAGAGTTGATGTGGAAAATTTTCGCCCTTCTCGCTCAGACCGACCAGTTCCAGCAATTCAGCGCAACGCTGGCGAATAACACTCTGGGGCTGGCGTCTGATACTCATGCCGAACGCGATATTTTGTGCCGCAGTCATATGTGGAAACAGAGCGTATGATTGAAAAACCATGCCTATCGGTCGTTTATTGGCAGGCATCCTGGTAATATCGGTACCATCGAGTGAGATTGTACCCTCGACTGGCGTTTCAAAGCCCGCGATCATGCGCAATATGGTCGTCTTGCCGCAGCCGCTGGGCCCAAGGAGCGTTAAGAACTCCCCCTGCTCAACCTGGAGATCGACCTGGTCAACGGCAGTGTGCCGTCCGAAGCGTTTTGTAATATGCTCTAAAGCAAGAAATGCCATGAGATGTTCCTTCTTATTTTGTTGCAACAATGTCTAGACTGGCGCTATCTTTTGTACCACCAGACCTGCGTCTCACCAGCAGAAGCATTGCGAGGACACAGATCAGTGTTAGCGTGAAGCTTACTATCGTGAGCGAGGCAGCTTTATGCGGATCACTTTGTCCCGTTACATTCAGATAAATGGGAAACGTCGTAATGCTAAACAGGCTGGCCAGAGTGAATTCGCCCATAGCGGTAGAAAAGGTCAGGAGTGCCGCGCTAATCACACCCGGTAGAATATTGGGGAGAATAATGGCGAAGAACGTTTTCCACCAGCCGCAGCCAAGGCTATAGGCCGCCTCCGTCAACGTCTGCGTATTGATGGCGCGCAAGCTATTGTCAATCGGACGATAGACGAAGGGGAGAGAGATAATAAGGTACGCGCACACCAGCAAGGGAGGTGTATTAATAACGTTGAATGGAGGATTGCTCAGCAGAGGTACCAGTCCAAACGAGAGAATACTGATCAGCGTATTGGGGGTACCATAGACCTGAACCAGTCCCAGCGCCATCACGATCGCGGGCATCGCGAAAGGGACGAGCGCCAGAATATCCATGATAGGGCGAGCCTGGGGAAGGCGCGTCTGTACCCAGTACGCGGTTGGCGTCACGACGATAATTGTTAGAAACGTCGTTGCCAGTGAGAGTCCGAGTGAGAACAACAATGTCTGATAAAAATCACCATCACTGAAAATCTGTTGATATGAGCTAAGATCGATACTTTTTCCATTGGAGATACCAAAGGCGAACGCTGTCCCCAGAGGTATCAACAGATACAGCAAGACCAGAATGAGCACCAGCGTATCGATACCGAAGTATATACGTTTCTCGGGACTGGCACCCATAGCAGGTAGTGATGGAGAGGCTTTGCGTGCGGAAAGACTCATTGAATATACCTTCTCCTCTTCATTCATATAGACGTTTTCTACTTCCCTTGCCATCTACTCACCCGGCGCAACATTGCCGTATAGAGTGAGAATGCGACAAGGAGAATGACGATCATGCCAACCGCCAGTGCATCGCCGAGTCCTGTATCGATATTCACATTGCCGTTGACAACAAAGCTGATCAGAATGGGCACCAGATTGATCGCACCCTGTGCCAGTGCATAGGCGGTCGCGAACGCAGCGAATGCATTGGCGAAGAGCAGCATGGCGGCAGCGATCAAAGACGGAAACAGGATTGGGAGAGCGATTCTGAACCAGTAGGTTATATTTGATGCTCCCAGGCTAGTTGCCGCTTCACGCCATTGCGGACGCAGCGCATCGAGCGCTGGCAGCGTGATCAATATCATCAGAGGCAGTTCAAAATAGCTATATGTCAGTACCAGTCCCCAGAACGAATAGACGCTGAAATTAAGGGTATGATACAGGTCGATGTGGAACCAGTTCAGCAGGAAGACAGTCACAAAGCCGGTAACGCCGAGCGTCGAAATAAAAGCGAAGGCCAGCGGGACGCCCGCGAAATTAGCAGCGATACTTGAAAAGGCGACAACGATATTGCGTACCCAGTTCGCGCGCACCTGGTAGAGTCCGTAGGCCGCGAAAAAACCGAGCACCGTACTGATCACAGCCGTAACGAGGGATAGTGAAATGCTGGTCTGGAAAGCGTGTAGATTGCTGGGCTGTGAGAATATACGCTGATAGTTATTCCAGGTAAACGCGCCAGTATCACTATTGGTAAAGCTGCCCTCGATCACCATAACGGCCGGCAGAATCTCAAAGAGCAAGCAGAAGAGCGCGAAAGGTATAAATCCCAACCAGTTTGTAAGGGTGAGACTCCATGGCTGGTTTCTATTCATCGTAGATCGTTTGGAACTGGTTGCCAATGATGGTATGGTGACCTCCGTTTCAGCTCTATCAGTGGAGCCGGGTAGCTGCATTACGCTTTCTCCTGAAATCGAACGCCGTAAGGCATACTATCTCTGGTTGCGACAACCAGAGATAGTATTGTTTATTTTGGAGTAGAAATGATGTAGATAGAGACATTACTGACCAAGGACCTGCGATTGCCAGTTCTGGCTCAGAGCCTGGGTCGCGGCACTCAGTTTCGTTGTGTCGCTGACAAACTTCACATTCTTATACTCATCAGCCGAAGGCAGCTTCGCCGCCAGGTCAGCTGGGATTTTGCCAGCAGCCTGCAATTTCTGGTAGCGTGCCGGATGGGCATAGCCCTTCAGATAGAAAAGCTGACCCTCATCCGAGAAGATATACTCATTCCAGAGGCGGGCCGCGTAAGGATGTGGAGCGTATTTATTGATGATCGAGATGTAAGGTCCCGCGATTGAGCCATCGCTTGGAATAATAACTTTCAGATTCGGGTGGCTTGAGGCATATTTATCGCGGAAGCCCAGACCCAGGTAGTCCCACATTATGCCGATAGCAACCTCGCCCTTAACGATATTTGCTTCACTGGAGCGTGCAGGCGTAAAGTTACCTTTTTTCTTCAACTGCGCGAAGAAATCAATACCGGGTTGAATGCTATCAAGGTTTCCGGTCTGAGCCAGGGCAGCAGAGTAGACCGCGTAGAGCGCATCGGTAGCCTGGCGGGGATCGCCATCGATACCAACCATATTTTTGTAATTGTTATTGAGCAGATCTTTAAAAGACGTTGGGGGATTCTTTACAATATCGGTATTGACCACAAAGGACTGCGCGCCCCAGTATTCCGTACACCAGTTACCTTTGGGATCCTTTAGCTCGTCGGGAATGTCATCCCAGTGGGCATGCTTGTATGGGCTAACGAGACCCTGCTTAATTACCGTGGGGCCAAAGGAAAAACCGACATCGCCGATATCTCCATATGGATGATTCTTTGACTGCTTAAATACCTGGATCTCCTGCGCTGAGGAATATTCGGCATCAGCTTTGTAGTCCACCGGCACATATTGGGATGCGTAATTTTTCAAAATATCAGCGTAGTCGGCCCATTCTGGTGGGATGCCCACTGCCTGCATGCCACCTTCTTTTTTCGCATTCGCGATAAGGGTTTTCATATCGATAGGACCAGACATGTTGACATCAGAAGCAGCATTTGTAGTAGCTGTATTTGTGTCACCGCACGCCGCCAGAAATGTAGCGAATGCAGATGCAGAAAGGCCCAGTGCCCCGGCACGTTTCAAAAAACTGCGACGATCCTGTGTTTCAAATAAAGTACGTACAACCTCTTGTCCAGAAATTCTCATGAAATACCTCCAGATATGTGAAGAAAAATAGAATTGTATGTTAGCTGTAAAGACAGAATAAAAGAATTACTTAAAGAAGGGTCCATTTATTGCCTGCCTCTAACTTCTAGCTGAAGCATAGCACTCGAAATTTAATGTAAGGTTAAACCAATGTAATGTTTGCCAGCGTTAATGCTGAGTTTGTCAGTAATACGAGCTGTCATTATGCTCGGAACTAACCGCTGTCCCTCCTGGCCCATGTACTAGCGAGCAATGAGAGAAGTTGAGTGATTTTTTGTAATAGTCATCCTTTATGATTGTTTCTGATATATTAAGCTCTATCTGCATGAATGGATATAACAAAGGAGCGCCATAAGAATGAATGCATTTCTGGCAGGTGAACATATTCTGTTGCGTCCACTTGAGATGGATGATCTGGAAGCCTTTGCGGGCTGGTTTATGGATCGGGAGGCCACGAGATACTCGATGGGGGTGTGGTTGTTTCCGTGGTCGCGCTATGAAACGGAACAGTGGTTGAAGCGCACGTTGCTAGATAAAGAGACGCTCTCGCTTGGCGTGGTGGAAAAAGAGGGAGGCTCACTGATTGGATATGCTGGGATCGCCTCAATCAGTCTGGTGAATCGTTCAGGGGAGTACTATATTTTTCTGGGAGCGAAAGAGAGTTGGGGCAAAGGGTATGGAACGGAAGTGACGCGCCTGATCGTCGACTATGGATTCGCCAGCTTGAATCTGCACCGCATTATGCTGACGGTCTCTGAATCAAACATCGCCGGAGTGAGAGCGTATACGAGGGTGGGTTTTCAGCAGGAGGGTGTCTTGCGTGATGCATGCTACCGTGATGGTGCCTATCATGACAAGCTGGTCATGGCTATTTTTCGTCCCTCCTGGGAGGCCAATCGCGCTGCGCAGGCGAACGGGGAGGCAAGAACGTAATGAAGTATAGACTGGTAGTGTTTATGACTACCAGTCTATACTTCATGCAAGACCGAAATCTCGCAAAGTGTTCGATAAGCCCTCAGGCTGTCTTCGTCCTTTGCATGTCGAAAGTGATGGGCAGGTGCTTGAAGCCGAAGAGGAAACGGCCTTCAAACAGTTGGGCGCCGCTCCAGTCAACGTGCAGGTTGGGCAGCTGTTTGAGGATGATCGGCAGCGCGACCGCCGCCTCCATGCGCGAGAGCGGCGCACCGATGCAGAAGTGGATGCCGTGACCAAAGGCGACGTGCTTGTTAGGGGTGCGCGTAATGTCAAAGCGTTCGGGCGCGGTGAACTGCTGGGGATCACGGTTGGCCGAGGCCAGCCAGGCGAAGACTGCCGCATCCTTCGGGATGGTTATCCCGGAGAGCGTTACTTCTTCTTTCGTGGTCCGGATCAGGCGCCAGACGGGTGAGGCGTAGCGCAGGACCTCTTCCACGGCGGACGGTATCAGTTCGGGCTCTTTATAGAGCTGCGCCAGCGCGTCGGGATGCTCATCGAAGCAGCGGATGGCTTGACCGAGGAGATTGGTGGTAGTAACGTGTCCGGCCAGGAGCAGGAGGGTACAGAAACTGATGGTGTCATCCATGCTCAGATGCTGACCATCAACCTCGGCTTGCAACAGAGCGCTCATCATATCATCGCGTGGCTCGCGTTTGCGCTCCTCAAGCATGCGCTCAAAGTAGTCCGACATCTCCTCAAATACGCGTCCGAGGCGCTGCAGCTCTGGATTATTGCGCTGCTCTTCGGCTGATCTGAACACTTCGGCATCGCTCAACTGACGTCTGAGTAGCCCATCGGCCCAGGTCTGGAAGAGCGGTCGATCGCTGACGGGCACCCCCAGCATCTCGGCGATCACGATCGTCGGGAGCGGATAGGCGATATCATTGGCGAAATCCATACCGCCACCGGCGGCCGCCTTATCAAGCAGTTCCTGCGTGATCTGGGCGACGCGGCCGCGCAGCTTATCGATCGCACGTGGGGTGAAAGCGGATGTGACCAGATTGCGATATTGCCGATGCTGAGGTGGGTCCATCGCGATAATACTTCGCCCGGTGCGTGGTGGACGCTCATTGTTAGAGTGAGCAGTCGCCGCGATCACTTCGCGCTGTATCCTGCGCTCAGACGAAAAACGCTGGTAATCGGTAATCACCGTGTTCACATCATCATAGCGAAACACATGCCAGCACTTGCTCTCCTCGTCCAGCCAGACGGGCAGCGTCTGGCGCATCTGCTCAAACCACTGATACATTTTCTGGCTATCTTCCACAGTTGATAGGGTTGGGATCATCATAGAAACCTTTCTTAC
The DNA here is from genome assembly GCF_003967515.1 of Dictyobacter aurantiacus. GTDB lineage: Bacteria > Chloroflexota > Ktedonobacteria > Ktedonobacterales > Ktedonobacteraceae > Dictyobacter > Dictyobacter aurantiacus. The sequence goes on from NZ_BIFQ01000002.1 coordinate 1,340,827, forward strand.
TGTATATCTCTAAGGTCACATGGATGAAATGTTCAGATTAAAGATGCTGATGGACGTATTACGATATCCTTCAAAAAGAATACGCTCGATGGATGCTACGGGTTCCTTTGTGAAATGGAATCATAGAGCATCTGTTACTACTGTAGCACATATGTATAAAGAATGTATAGCAGGCGAAAAAACCATGATAACTATACTGCACCGGTTCATGATGCGGCGCATAGTCAACATGGGTTAAAATTAACCTTGATTCTATATACTTACGTAAATCTTCCTTTGAGCGGTGTTATGTCAAGAGAATGAGTTCGGGTGGAATGGGTTGGTCTGTGAGGCAGGGGTGGACTGTGGCGCTGAAGAGTACAGGACGATGGAGATTCCAGGAGTGTTCCTCTTGATAGACCAGGATGGCGCTATAACCGTTTTCTTCCCTCTTCGAGAGAATGATATAGTGAGAAAAAAGCTGATCAGCAGCGTCGCGATGCCAGGCATGCAAAGCGGTGTTGTGCGACTTTACCCCAATTGAGCTGATAGAGGGATCTTATGGATGAGGCAAATATTACTCTGCGCGTTGAAGCCAGGATGGTGGGGAAGAAGAGGCCGCTGGATGCACCATGGCAAGTGATGCTCTCCCCCGATTTGTTATCTCCTGATGAAGATAGTAGACAGGTTTTGCGGCTTCGCGACCTGATCGCGGCGCTGGTACGTTCAGAAGTGCAGACCTTTCAGTCACGCCAGCAAGAGCGGCGCGTGCTTCATATTTTAAGCGCGCAGGAGATCGATGAGGCCGTCCTGATGGGCAAGATCAGTATGGGTGGAGACGATGAGCGGGCACCTGTCGCGGTTGATGAGGATGAGGCGGTGCGCGTGGCGCTTCAGGGTTTTACTGATGGCATCTACCTGGTTTTTATCGATGGGAAACCCTATAGAGAACTGGATGCCCCGGTTCAGGTGCATCAGAAGAGTTCCCTGCTCTTTATTCGACTTGTAGCGCTGGTAGGAGGTTGAAATAAGATGGTTCTTTCACGCGAAGATGTTCAGCGGAGGTTGAAAGCTGAAGAGACCCCAAACTGGTTGGAACTGTCTTTAACCAGCATTGAGAACGAGTTACCAGCCTCCTTGCGTCCTCCCGTCTATGCTTTATTCAACCGTGACGAGCATGGAAACGACCTGGATCAGATCTACGATTTAAAAAAGAGGCTAGCTGGGCTCGGTGAGCGAGAGAAGCAGATAGCGCGCCTGGCTGATATGAGCTCTGAGGAGCGCCACACGATCTTTGTGACGCTGGTACCTTGCCTGGCCGCACATTTAGAAGCAGCGTGGCGGATGCTCGGACAACTGCCGTACCAGTTTATGGCCGATCGGCGCGCCTTTCGTGCGCCTGCTCAGCCTTGGGCATACCAGGAGAAACGTATAGTCTGGCTCAGGCACATCATATTGAACCTGGTGCCCTATCGTCGGAAGGAACTGTCCTGGTTTGCTATCTGGGCCCCATACCTGACATCGAGCCACACACAATTTTTCGGCATTCTTTTCGCCGCCGCTATCGACACAGGTGGACCCGAGGGTGAGGAGGTCTTGCAAATCCTGTTGGCCTGTGCGCGTGGTGAACACCCGGTTGGTAAGATGGGCCGTCACGTCGCCACCGGTTTGCTCGTAGCGGGACGTCCGGAAGGCTGGGAGTGTATAGAGCGCCTGTTGCTGGCGGCTCAGCGCGAGGAGGGTCTGCGCCAGGTGATCCTTGAGACGGTCGATGAGGCGAATCCCCAGGCTTTTCGCTGTATGCTCGACCTCATTCTGGATCATGATCTGTTGCGTTTTAGCGCGACGGTACGCGCCGCCAATGTCTGGCTGGGCTTTGACAGACATGTTGCAGACGTCGCGGATCTGCGCCGTGCGCTGACTGATGTAGCCCGTTTGCTTGATGAGCCAGCCGAATGCCAGAAGGCGCTCGACCAGGGCAATCCACAGGAGGTTTATCTGGCATTGTGGGCGCTTGCATTTGCCGATGCCTCTAAGGCTGTTGAAGCGGCCCTGCCTATGCTCGCCGATGATATGCCCGAACGCCGCCTGGCTGCTGTTCACCTGCTGGGCCTGCTGAAGTTGCCCTCTGCTCGGGAGCGACTTCTTTTGTGCCTGGCTGATTCTGATCTGCGTGTCGCGCTTCAGGCTTATACACATCTCGCCAATAGCGAGATAGAGCCGCAGCGCCAGGGTGAATGTTTTGAACGTGTTGAGGACTTACTGAAACGCATAGAAGGTAAAGACCAGAGCATCCAGAGTGGTATCTGGCCGTGGCTGATCATTCAGGTCAACGCTGCCGATCTGTTGAGAATGCTGCTCACCTGTCTGGGTGATCGCAGCCCTTTGTGCCTTGTCCCTTACCTATCTACAATGTACCCTCATGATCGCTTAAAGCTGGCTAAGAACATGATAGCTCTATCCACCAGGAACGAAGAAGTAAGTAGGGTACTATATCAGTTGCTTGGTGATCGCATCCACTATGTAAGCTCTGAGATCTTAAAGCTCATCGCGGACCGTCCGCGAGACGAGCTAGATATACGAGCAATAGAGCAATTGTTGACTCGGAAGAGTGCCGAACTGCGACCTGGCCTGATAGAATTATTGCTCAAAGGTGATGATGACGCCGTTCTGACCAGTGCTGATAATCTGCTTGCTCAGGAGCATCCCCTACAACGTCAGGCTGGATTGGATCTTCTCAATGGACTGGTGATAGGCAATCGGCAGGTCGAGCGGGCAATAGCCATGGCGCGCGCGTATGCTGAGAGGCGCGAGAGCCTTAGCGCTCCAGAGAACGTCCTCCTGGAAACCATCTTCGCGGCCGATCACGCGAAAGAAGCACGGACGCAGGAAAATGTGCTGGGTCTGATCAAGCCCTCCCAACGCACGCCCGTTGTTCCTCCCCGTAAGCTGCATGTGACCATTGATACACCAGCCGCGCGCGCCTGCCTGAGCTCCCTTGACGCGCTGATTGAGGAACATAGCACAACGCCTGTCCAGGTCGAAACCTGGCGCGGCCACGAGGAATTGCTGTTAGCAAATATAGGGAACAGTCTTCATATGCTCCAGCCTGATCTGAAGCTGAATGTAGATGAGGACGCGCGTCAGCGTCTCCCGCTGGCCGAGACCTGGTTCACGTGGGAACGTGAGCGCCCCGCCTCTATGCGTGATGAAGATGGTCTGGAACTGGTTCGGGCTTCCCTGTTTCTGCGCGGAACTCTAGCGGCCCCCACTCCGCAGATCATCGACGATAGCTATAGTGATGAATCAAAGTATACGGATTTTTCTTCGCGCAACGAATTCGCTACATTGCTAGAGAAGGAGCGGGAGGCCATTGGACTCAAACCGTTCTTTTTGCGCCACCATGCGTTGCTGAACTGGTTGCTCGTCTGGTTGCGTCGTCGCCAGGAACTATCGTGTGCCGCTCTGAATTTCCTGCTTGATACTGCGGAAGCCACGCTGGCTCACATTGATGTCGCTGACCTGGTGGCCACGGAAACAGGCGCCCGGAGATCCGAGTGGGAACGGCAATATATACGCCATCGCTTCTCCTGGGATGGCGGGTTGATGCTCCTGCAGGAGTATCACACCTGGCATGGGGACAATTGGGAAGCGGAGCATGTCCGGCGTTACTGGCAACTCTTACATTGGTTGGATGAGCCCGTGCCAGGCCTTGAAAGGAGGCGACCCTCGCTTAATATGCTGATGCATGCCTATGCCATTGGAGCGGCCAATAAGGCTGATATCCTGGACCAGCTGGGAGGACCAGACACAGATATCAGCCATACTGATCTGCGCCGGATTTCGACGCTCGTACCACCTTTACTAATAGAAAAATATCCGGTGCTCAACACTATCGTTAGCGAGTTGCGGACACGTATCCTGGAGGTCGAACTGGGTCGCGGCGAGATGCCTACGCCGGCGACTGAACTGGCGCTCGCGCTGCGTTACAGTGGTGGCGTAGCCCTCTTTGTACGCCTGGTTGCTTTGATTGAGCCTACCGAGCTTGCGCGTGGTTATGGCACTCTCAATAAGAGCAAGGGTGGTACCTGGAGCCATCTGTTGCGGGTCAGCTTCCCGGGTCCTGAAGAGACGTTAGAGGAGTTTGCCCACCAGGTACACAAAGCTCAACTACCCACCGAGCGGCTGATCGCGGCCTCGCTCTACGCGCCGCAATGGGCGTCCTATGTTGAATATGTACTTGGCTGGCCGCACTTTACTGATGCCATATGGTGGATCTACGCGCACACTAAAGGGAACAACTGGAGCGTTGACAACGACATTCGCCAGTTGTGGCAGGTGCAGGTTGCCGAGCGCACAATGGTCAGTACCGATGAACTGACCAACGGCGCGGTTGATGTCACCTGGTTCCAGACCAGCTATCACGGGCTTGGCGCGCAACGCTGGGAACAGATCTACGCCGCCGCGAAATATGCGTCCGATGGTACCGGCCATAGCAGGGCACGACTCTACGCGGATACGATGCTCGGCAAAATAGAGGTCTCAACGCTGCGCCAGCGCATGTTTGCGAAGCGTTCGCAAGACGTGGTGCGCTCTCTGGGATTGGCGCCGCTACCCGAGGAGCGCGCGGAACGTGAGGCGGACATTGCCGAGCGCTACCAGGCATTTCAGGAATTTAAACGCACGAGCCGGAAATTTGGTGCGCAGCGCAGGAACAGCGAGGAGACGGCCGTCCGCATCGGCATGGAGAATCTGGCGCGCAACGCTGGCTTTGCTGATCCCCTGCGTTTGCAATGGGCGATGGAGGCGCGCAGCGCGGCCGATCTGCGCGGTGGCTCCTTGAGCGTTACGATTGAAGACGTAACGGTGACACTTGAACTTGATCCCATTCTGGCTGAACCAGCTTTAGGGGTGCAAGGCAAAAATGGTAAAGCGCTTAAAAATCTGCCTGCGCGTTTGAAAAAGCATCCGGAGGTCGCGCAACTGCTCGGTCGCAAGCTCGAAATCGAGCGGCAACTTTCCCGCATGCGTTCCACGTTGGAAGCTTCGATGTGCCGCGGCGATCTTTTCACCGCTCATGAAATCCTTGATCTGTTGTCTCATCCTGTGCTTTCGCGCCTGCTACAACAGCTTATTATCGTACGCGACACGGACAGCACGATTATGGGTTATCCATGTTATTCCGATGACCAGAATGGGCCGCGACTGAGCCTGCGTGATTATGCTGGTAATATCAATGCTATTGATTCTGCCGCCAGGGATTTGCGCCTGGCGCATCCTCATGATCTATGGCTGGCAAAAACATGGCACGGGTGGCAATATGAATGCTTTAACGCAGGGCGTGCCCAGCCATTCAAACAGGTCTTCCGTGAGCTTTATATCTGCACCAGCAACGAAACGAGAAATGGTGATGATGCGCACTCGCAGCGTTACCATGGTCACCAGGTGCAGCCGCGCCAGGCGCATGCTTTGCTGGGACAACGCGGCTGGATTGTGGACTATGAAGAAGGAGTGCGGCGCACCTTCCACGCCGAGAAGCTGACCGCCATTGTCTCGTTTACACAGGGCATCTCTACTCCCAGCGAGGTTGAAGGATTAACTGTTGGAGATGTCTTCTTCCTTCCGCGTGACAGCTATAAACCTATCGCGCTGAACAGCGTGCCGCCACGCGTCTTCAGCGAAGCTATGCGTGATCTGGATCTAATGGTCAGCGTTGCCCATAGTGGCGGAGTTGATCCAGAGGCCAGCGCCTCGACGGTGGAGATGCGTAGAGCCCTGGCCAGCGAGACCTGTACACTACTAGAGATCGAGAACGTCACCTTCAAGAGCTCTCATGCGCTGATTGCCGGCTCGTTCGGTCACTACAGCGTTCACCTTGGCAGCGCCGTCGTTCATCGCCAGCCGGGTGGCGCGCTCTGTATCATTCCGGTGCACGCGCAGCATCGTGGACGCATCTTCCTTCCTTTCGCCGACGATGACCCCAAAACAGCGGAGGTAATCACAAAGATTATTACCCTGGCTCGTGATCATGAAATCAAAGATCCCACTATCCTTGAACAGATATTGTAAACGTTGCATCACAAAAAAAGAGCAACGGAGGCTCATATTCTCCGTTGCTCTTTTTTTAATCCTCGGTGCTTAGCGGATGCCGAGCAGGAGCTCGATGGTGAGCTGATCGAGCTTTTCGTATTTGAAGCCACGCTGCGCCAGCGTGTCGGGCTGGAAGTCGATGGATTTGAGCTGATTGGCGGCCTCTTTGCTGTAGCCACCGCTGAAGAGGGAGGCATGGTTGGCGTCGCCGCCGTTGATCTCCTGTAGCAGGGCCTGGATCTCGGGATCGGCGTTGAAGCGGCGCGCCTTCTCTTTGAAGATGTTATAGGTGCGCATACAGCCGGCCGCGAAGTCCCACACGCCTTGCTCGTCCTCGGTACGATAGGCGTGGGCATCGAAGTGGCGCGGACCCGTGTATCCGTTGTCCTCCAGCAACTTGACCAGGAAGAACATGCTCTTGATGCTTTCGCTACCGAAGCGCAGGTCCTGGTCGTAGCGTGGACCCTTCTGGTCGTTGAGGTCGATGTGGAAGAGCTTGCCAGCTTCCAGAGCCTGGGCCACGCCGTGGACGAAATTGAGGCCCGACATGTGTTCGTGGGCTACCTCGGGATTGACGCCCATCATATCAGGATGGTCAAGGGTATAGATGAAGGCCAGCATATGACCGATGGTCGCGAAGTAGGTGTCGGAACGGGGCTCGTTGGGCTTGGGTTCAAGGGCGAAGCGCATGTTGTAGCCATTGTCGATGGCGTATTCGGACAGGAAGTTGATGGCATCGCGCATGCGTTTGAGAGCGTCGACTGGATTCTTACTGGCCTCGGCATCCACACCTTCACGGCCGCCCCAGAAGACATAAGTGCTCGCGCCCAGTTCCGCGCCCAGGTCGATAGCTTTCATGGTCTTTTGCAAGGCAAAGGCGCGTACGCTGGGATCGACCGAGGTAAAGGCACCATCTCTGAAGACGGGATGGAAGAAGAGGTTGGTGGTCGCCATCGGAACAACCATGCCATAGTCGTTGAGGGCCTGCTTGAATTCGCGCACGATGCGATCGCGCTCCTGGAGCGTGGCGTCAAAGGGGACCAGGTCGTTGTCGTGCAGGTTTATGCCCCAGGCTCCCAGTTCGGACAGTTTCTGCACGCTATATGTTGGTTTAAGTGCGGGCCGGACGACATCGCCGAAGGGATCGCGTCCCTGGTTGCCGACGGTCCACAGGCCAAAACTAAATTTGTCCGCCTTCGTTGGAGTATATTGATCGCTGGTTGCTTCTTTGATCTGAGTCATGTTTGCTCCTATCCTCTCTGAACTATATGATGCAAAGTTCCACCATGGAGCTTTGCCGGATCGCGCGCTTACATATATTATGCTGTTGGCTGATAATGGGTGAACAGCGCGTCTATGACGAGACTTGCCGCGCCGATTACACCAACATCCTGGATAAACGATGAAAAGATAATGCTACACATTTCACGTGGACGTGCCATGGCGCGCTGTTGTACGACTGCGCGCACGGTCTCCAGAAAGAGTTCGCCGCCGTTGATGGAATCGCCCCAGATAATGATGCGCTGTGGATTGAGCACATTGATGAGGGCGGCGAGTCCTACACCAAAGTGCATGGCGTGCTGGCGAACAAGCTCGATGGCATCTGCTTGTCCACCCTGCGCGGCGCGAAAGATGGTGTGTGCGAGAGTATTGATAACCTCAGGTTCCAGCTTTTCAATCATCTCATCATGAGAATGGCTGAATAGAGCCAGACCCGAGGCCTGCTCGACCATCCAGGTGGTTGAGGCCAGGGTCTCCCAACAGCCGCGATTGCCGCACTCGCATAGCGGTCCATCTTCCTGGATCGTCATATGACCGATCTCGCCGGCGGTCTCCCCCACGCCACGATAGAGCGTATCCTGTAAATAGAAGGCGGCGGAGACGCCGATGCCGCTCTCGACCGTGACGAAGTCGGTACAGGATTGGCCAGCGCCGAAATAGCGTTCGGCCAGCGCCTGCACATGGCAGTCATTGTCCACCCAGACCTCGCTACCCAGCCGAGCTTTGAGCAGATCTCGCACCGGTACGTCCCGCCACTGCGGAAAATGAGGCGCGAAATGCACCACACCGGTCGCGAACGAGGTCAGACCGGGTACGCCAACACCGATACCGAGCAATTGTGCCAGGCTAACCTGCTGAGAGGTCAGGAGTTCCTGCAAGGTCTCAACGATCGCGTTGATGACCGGTTCTGGTCGTCGATCCTGACCCAGTGGGCGCTCGAGGCTACCTGACACACGTCCGTTTCCATTGACCAGCGCGACGCGCACGGCATCTACGGTGAGGAAAATTCCCGCGCTCCGCACGCCCTCCGCGTTAAAGCGATAGAGCGCACCAGGCTTACCCCCGCTGGGGGTCGGCACGGCCACGCCAACGCATTCCGCCAGTCCCTGCTCTTCCAACTCGTCGACCAGCTTGCTGATAGTCGGACGACTGATCCGACTATACTCGGCCAGCGCAGGCTTGGTAATAGGGCCAAATCTGCGCAACAGCCGCAAGACGGTCAGGCGATTGATCTGCCGCAGGCTGCCAGGGATGGCTGGTATCTCAAGAAACGATGTCATTGCTCTGTATCTTTCGTCACTGCCTGAATAAACGCCAGGTAAGTTAAGAAACTTTCTTAACTTACCTATAAAAGGAGTATAACTGACCGCTTTTGCTGCTGTCAAGACCTCGCGATATGCTGGCGCATCATGGGCAATTTATTGTTGAAAACTTTTGGCCCTAGCAGGTAACATGGAAGAGGCCGATAGCGGAACCTGTCGCTTCATCCCAGACATGGATCGCTTCTGGTGTTGGCAGAAGATCGACCTGGCACCGTTTTTGCTTGAAGTATGCAGCGGCTTCTTCTGATAGTCGAACATTTCCTTGCTGTCCACTTCCAATAATCAATCGTTTTACTTCTGGTTCATAGACGTGCCGGGCTTCGTCGAGTGAAAGGATATGCGACGTGCCGTAGATCGCCTTTGATAGTTTTTTCTTCCGCTTTTTGACTTGCCCGTTCAGCCTGATAATCACATCGTGGTCGAAGGTGGTGCCTTCAATAGTAATAGAGCCAAAGGCTGTCTGATCAATGTTGGGTTTCATTTTCCGCTCCTCTCTCGTTGCTTTGACGATGGCGCGAACTTATACTGTAGAACCCATATCCCCCCGCTAAGCGAAGCATCTTATTACCTTCTTCACGTTTCCTATTGGATATTGGTTATCAATAAAAGACGCCGGGTCGCTCAACGTTGAGCGACCCGGCGCAGGTGAGAGATGGATTGTCATTTTTTGCGCTACGGGGTAACGGTCAGTTTTGTTGATCCGCTGATCAGGTCCGATGTGCAGGTGATGGTGACGGTTCCTGCCCGGTGAGCCGTTACCTTGCCACTATTGCGATCGACGCTGACAATGTGGGGATCTGAACTGGTCCAGTAGTGTGAGGCTGGATCGCTGATCGGTAACTGGAGTGGAGCCAGATCGTTGCCGTTTGGTTCGGTTCCCAGCGCGGTCAACTGCAGGGCTGTCCCCTCTGCCAGGGTTGAAGACGGACTTGTAACGTCGATCTTGTTGAGCAGGGGCATGACCGAGAATTGCACCTTCCCATCGGGCAGAACGTGGAAGAGCGCGTAGTTGTAGAAACCACCCTGGTCAGCTGGCGCGTATGCCGGTACGCCAACGTCGGCGATCACGAAGTTGGGCAGACCATGAACATCGTTGTTTCCATACTGATCGAGCAGATTCTCGGAGAAGCCACGTGCGTGACCGAGCAGCATGATAACGTGAACGTTTGGATGTGACTGCTGATAGCGCTCCGCCAGCAACTCATACATCTGAGCCTCGTAGCTATCGGCGAACTGGCTGGTCTTGACCGGGTGTGGATCGTATGCCGGAACGTGGGTGGTAATAAAGACCACGGGCGATGTATTGGAGTTTAACTGGTTGATCAACCACTGGTATTGCTCCTCAGCCGGCGTTTGAAACTTGTTTGAAGGCAGAATACCAATATGCGCGCTATCCAGAACCACGAAGTTCGCCTGGCCGGCCGTATACGCATAGTGTGTCGGACCAAAGACGGACGCATAGTTCTTCGTTTCTGGGTCGGCTCCCTGCGTAATCTCGTGGTTTCCGACAGCCTCGTGATACGGAACCCCGAAGCTGTCCAGTATCGACTTCAGGTACTGCAGATTCGGCACCGTTCCAGCGTCAACCATGTCACCCTGCGTCTGTATCGCTGAGGGCTGCGCCTGCGTTGGCAGCTGCTTGAACTGCTGGCCTACCTGCTGCAGCGCTACGCTGCCCGTCGAGCCAGGATCGTCGGCGTGAACGTGCGCATCGTCCAGGCTGGCGATGGTGGTTCCTTCCTGCTTGAAATCGGCCGGATTTTCGGTGTACTGGAGCCAGGATGGATTGTTAGGGATAGGCTGATACACGTATGGTTTAGGCGGACGCGGTGAATACAGCGCCTGGAAGTCGCTGATATAGATATCGCCAGTCATCGTGGTCACCGGATTGATAACCACCAGCCCCAGGTAATTGAAGCGCAGTGGATACGACTGGCCAGCCGGGAGCTGAGCGGTTACGAACTGCCAGCCATCGAATGTCAGGGCCGCCGGATAGAACTTGACGGTCTGATTATCGGACCCGAAGAGGCCCAGCGTAAAGGTCAGCGTCCCCGGATCAAGTGGCTTGCCCGAGCCTTTGGCAAGGTCCGCGTTCCCTTTGACCCACATACCGATCGAGGTCGGAGCCTGATTGTTATCCAATGTCGGGACCTGAATCTCATTGAGATCATTGGGATAGGCATTGAGGTCCAGAACATGCTTGCCGCCAGCCAGGGTATAGTGAAGATCAAGCGAACCACTATCGCCCGGCGCATGCTTCTCGGTGGTGCTTAATGAGATGCTGCCGGTCGACGTCGTTTGCGGCCCCGGACTGGGAACGGTCCTGGGATAATTGCTCATGTACTTATCGGTCACGCTCCACTTGTCCACATCGGTCAGTGGCGCGATATTCTTCGACACCTGACCAACCGCCACACTGGCGGACGCGCTGGTCCCACCAATGGTGGCCGTTACTTTACCCAGGGCGGTCGTCGTATCGGAGGCCGTAAAGAGCCCGTTCTGATCGACGCTGCCCATGGAAGATGGATCAACGCTCCACCTCACAGCACTGGACGGAACGGGAACGCTGGCGCCGCCAACAGCTTTACCTGATACCTGGAACTGCTGGGTCTGCTTATTAGCCAGATCGACGCTATCTGGTGCAATGGTGAGCGAAGACAGATGATCCACAACAGTCAACGGTGCGAACGAGCGCGCATTGCCCGATTGGATCTTCAGGATGCCGTGTCCTGTATCTTTTGCCGTGATGGTGCCATTGCTCACGCTGGCCAAATTGGATGGAAAGACGCTCACCTCGACTGGTGTCGAGGCTGGATTGCCCTGAGCGTCGAGGGCGTAGCTAGCCAGGGGAATGCTCGTATTGGTGAGCATCGTCAGAGGCTGACCATTATTCACCACGACTTTTGTCGCGGGAGCAGGGGCGCTTTCGGTGCTATAAACGAACAGACCGTTTGCGACCGGGCGCTCATGACCATCTGATGGCGTATTGATCACCGAGACTTGCTGCTGGCCTGGAAGACGCGCGACCATTTCAGAAGAGCCGCCGCTATCGAACATAATGGCCTGATAGGCGCCATGAGAGATCATATAGCCGGCCATTTCAGGCTGCGTCACGCCACGGCTCTTATTGGGTCCCGCTTCATGACCATCGATCACAGCCATGAAGGCATGATTGCCATCTTTAGTGATACCGAGGGCAGTAATCGGATTTTGGACGTCCCTCTCTCCCTTCGATACACTCTGCGGATCATCGAAATAGGTTCCATCCTTGACCAGGATATTCCCGCCGCCGACGGCATGAACCAGGTTAGTATCGGGCGAGATCTGCTCGGACAGCGTGATGGTATCACCGGTGTGGACACTGGTCGAGAGCCAGCTGGCCGAACTACCACTGGCGACCAGGGCATCCTCACCGCTCAGCACCGGCAATGAATTGCTATTCATCTGGAGCGACTGGACCGTATAGGTATCATTGCTGCCATTCACGGCCTTCAGGAACGCGACCGTATCTCCACTCAGGGTCAGCGCGCTACCCAGGTCTGGCGTAAACAGAGCCAGATGATCACCTTTGATATCGTTATAACGATTGACCGAGCTCAGTGCATGGCCGGCGCTACCATCTGTGACGGTGCCTGAGAAGCTTTCATCCGCGATACTTAGCTTACCGGAGGCTGTGATGCCCAGCACCGCGTACGAGGCCGGGCTCTGGATGATCCGATGGTTGATCTCGACCATACCGATCGGATCACCGGTCCCGTAGATCTCAAAGAAATCGGAGTTGATGCCCGCCACCGCATGCGTGCGATTGGCCATCGAGCTGATCGGCTCGTCCTGGCTGAACAGGGTATTGTGTGCCTGCACAACGCCAAGGCGCACATTAGGGTTGGCAAGGTCGATGTCAAGCTGATGAGCCTGCTCCGGACCACCAACGGTCTGCAGCAGATCGCTGGAGACGGTTACCCCATTGGTGACCTGTTGCTGTTGAAGGGTAGTGTGCTCATCCACCACAACGGGCCAGTTGGGCGGAGTTGAAGGGAGCCAGGATGTACTGGCAAGATGTGCCAGGTCCTGATGCTGACTATGTGCCATGCTTGTCCGGGCGTAAGCAGCATTATTGCCCAGCAATATGAAAATAAGTGAGATAAGGACTACATTGAAGATAATGTACTTTTGTCGGTTGGTTTGCCTTGATGTAGTATCAAGACCATGTTTTCCCTGAAACATACAAGATTTCCTTACCAGAAATATGCAGAAATACGCGGCGCAAAAAGAATCTCTTACCCAGGCGCCGATCTGATATGTAGGAGCAATGTTTATTGAACACTATTGTCCAGTGTACCTCTTTTTGTTAAGTAAAGGTTATCTGTCCTTTCAATCGGGTTAATAATTACTTATTACTTCTAGCGTTATTTTGATGACAATACATTCAACTTAAAGCGACTCGTTGAAGAGGATGGTGTCTGTGAGAGTGTGCCTGACTCTCGTCACTATAGGGGCACGTGAGCGCCCCCGCACGCGCGTCCACTACGTAGCCGCGCTGGTTTTGTGTGTTGGTGCATGCAGTGCGCATCCGCGCACTGCATGCACCAACACACAACGGACTCGTGAGCACCGTAGGTGCGAATGCTCAGGAGTGCCGCAGGCGATGATTATGAGTGTAAGACACGTTCTGAGGGTGTGTCTGACTCTCGTCTCTCTGGGGGCATGTGCGCTCCCCCGCACGCGCGGCCGCTCCGCAGCCGTGCTGGTTTTTATCTATTGGTGCATCGGGTGCGCTAATGCGCACCCGATGCACCAATAGATGGAAAGATGGTGAGCTCGCCGAAATCAAAAGCTCATGAGAAAAGATGGCGCACACGACGCAAGTCTGACACGTTCTGAGAGAGTGTCAGAGTTGCGTCGTAGTGGGAGCCATGACGACTCACTGAAGGGTTTAGAAGAGAGGACAAAAGAAGGAGGAAGACCAAAAGGAGCGAGAAGGGAAAGAACACACGCCTCCGCTGCTTCAGATTGACATCGGCCCCCCAAAGCCTCCATACTGAGGGCAACCACGAGGTGAGCCCCTGTCTGTTTTCTAAAGGAGGGTGACGATGCCAAGCCGTGCCGTATGGCGTGCCTATCCATCTGATGTGAGTGATGAACAATGGAGCGTGTTGGAGCCACTGATTCCTCGCGTCCATCGCGAGGCGGTCTACCATTATCATGAACGGCGCATGATCGTCAATGCGATTCTCTACGTGTTGCGGAGCGGCTGCCCCTGGCGCTCGTTGCCCCACGATTTCCCGCCCTATGGCACGGTGCATAGCTACTTTCGACGCTGGCAACGCGAAGGGGTCTGGGACCAGGTCTTGGAGGCTCTGCGCATGCAGATGCGCCAGCAAGAAGGGCGAGATCCCCAACCCAGCGTGGGGGTGATTGATAGCCAATCGATCAAAAGCAGTGCGGTTCGTGGTCCGGAGAAGGGCTACGATGCGGGGAAAAAAAATGTGGGGACGCAAGCGACACGCCCTCGTCGATAGTGCAGGCTCCCTGCTGGCGATCAAAGTCACGGGAGCCCAGTGTTCTGATCTGCAAGGAGGGCAAGCGTTATTGCAGCCACTGCAAGAACGTTTTCCGCGCATGCAGACGGTGTGGGGGGATAGTCATTATGGTGGTCAGATGATCCTGTGGCTCAAGCTGCATTTGGGCTGGAGCATGCAGACGGTCAAGCACTTCAAGGTGCCCAAACGCGGGATCTTAGTGCCCGAGGGCGAGGAAGTGGATTGGGACAAGCTCGTGCCCCAGGGCTTCCAGCCGTTGCCCAAACGCTGGGTGGTGGAGCGCAGCTTTGCCTGGATCACGCGCTGGCGTCGGCTCTGCCGCGATCATGAGGGCTTGCCAGCTAGTTCGGAGGCCTTTATCATGCTCTCAGCAAGCCTACGCATGCTGATCCGGCTCGCTCCACCTTCCCCTCTATGACGCAACTCTGACACTCTCTGAGAGATGTGAGCGCGGGGAATGGACCGCTGCGCGGCAAGTAATTTTTGCAGGAATATGGAGTCGGCGCCAGTGATCTACCGGTGCCGACTCCATGTCTGAATTTATAAGTTGCTTCCTACCATTGCTGTGATGTTACGGTCCGGTGAGCGCGCAATCGCTAATGTTGTTGTCCCACTCCTGCTGGAGCAGATAGGGATCGCCATTAAAGTTGACATTGGAGCCATCAGAGTTCACGGTACCGAAGTTCCACGCGCACTTGTCGCCGTTCTCCTGACCGCTACTGTCGGTCCAGGCATTAAGTAACGGGTCGGTGGCTGCCTCCATCTGCTCATGCGAGGTCACATTGATTGTTTCATCGGCCGCCTGGTCACCGTTTGGTCCCTGTCCACCATTGCAGTTGAAACTGGCCGCGTAGGGCATCGCCGCGTAGATGGTGTTGGAGCCAAAGTAGTTGTGATAGGCGCAGAACGCATTGGAGGCGCACTGCGACTGAGAGCTATCGAAGCAGAGGTCCTGACCCGCTTCGGTGAAGACAAAGAAGATATTGTCGATGCTGGGGCTCCAACCATTGGCGTTGATGGCGTTGGTGACTTCATTCTGGATATCGCTATCCAGCAATGGGCTCTCCGGATAAGCCGAATTGTCGGTCCAGGAGCCAGCGAATTGCGTATTGCTGGGAGCATTGCCTGATGAGTCTGTGTACTGGGTATTGATGTTGTACAGACCAGTGCCCCCAACATCGCTAAAATAGCGTTGGATCAGGCTGTGGTAGGTGGAAGAGACGTTGCCCGTCGGCTCCCAGAAAATAGCGTAGACGTTGGTGGTGCCACCCATCACGGGACCGCCACCATAGTTCAGGTTGCCGCCACTGGCGAACTGACGTGCCGCATGCCGCTGCGCCTGGCTGTGCGTAAAAAAGTGTGCCTTATGATGCCTTGCCGCTTGAGGGGTGACCGAATCTGTGGCCGCGGAAGCGCTTAATGGCATGGCAATCAGGAATGCCAGCATCAGCATCGGCAATACGAGGATTTGAAGAACGCGTTTCTTCATGCAAACCTCCTATGTTTGAATGAATGAACGAAAGGTGGCAACGGCTATCGAGATGTTTACATCCTTATATTCTCTTACCGTTGTTGAATAGAGTATAAATTATGATAATTATAATTGGCTTAATTGGTGCTTCATTAGTAGAAGCCCAAAAAATAAGATTTAAAATGTTGTATTTTTGCACTTAAAATGTGTTTGATTCCTTTTATCATGGGGGCACGTGCGCGCCCCCGCACGCGCGGCCACATAGCGGCCGCACCGGTTTTGTGTGTTGGTGCATCGGGCGCGCATCCGCGCGCCTGATGCACCAACACACAATGGACTCCTGAGCACCGTAGGTGCGAAAACGTAAGCATGCTCAGAGCAATGATCGTGAGAGCCAGACACATTCTTAAATAGTGTTTGTGTTTACTCTCTTTTACATGAGATTATAAAGAAATACTGTGTGTTTCTTATACAAGAAAATCTGATAATTACATAAGATATTTTATTTAGCCTGATGGAAGGACTGGCGGTATCTCTGGGGAGAGACATGAAGAAGGCGTTGAAAATGCAGGCGGAATGTGGCTGCTGATTTGAAGCCGCAGCAGGCAGCTATGCGTTCGATGGTTTTATTGGTGGTTTCTAACTGACGCTGAGCAAGCGCGATGCGTTGCTGGAGCAACCACTGATAGGGTGTGGTGCCGATGGTTGCCTGGAAGCGGCGTGCAAAGGTGCGTGGACTCATCGCCGCCCGTGCCGCCATCTGTTCCACCGTAATATCTTCCTGCAAGTTGGCCGTGATCCATTCGAGCGTGGCGCCAAACGGTTCATGTTGTTCACGGATAGAAAGCAGTGGAGTCTGGATGTACTGGGCCTGGCTACCATCGCGGTGTGGTGGCACGACCATGCGCCGGACGACGGCCGCCGCTACCTCTGCTCCATAGTCCTGGCGCACCACGTGGAGCGAGAGATCGATGGCGGCCGCGGTTCCAGCGGAAGTCAGGATCTGGCCATCGTCGGTATATAATCTTTTGGGATCGACCTGTACCCTGGGATAGCGCGCGGCCAGTTCGGCCGCCCAGGCCCAATGGGTAGTGACGCAGCGACCATCCAGCAGACCGGCGGCCGCCAGGATAAACGTTGCCGTACAGAGCGTAATGATGCGCGCACCACGCTGATAGCATTTGCGCAGAGATGCGAGCAGCGTTTCTGGAACAGGAACAACGCCAGGGCGCGAACCAGGGATAATGATGGTATTCGCCTCCTCAACCTGTTCAAGTGTATATGGTGTTGTGAGCAGAAATCCTGCGGACGAGCGGATAGGACGCGGCTCGCAGGCACAGACCAGGAAGCGGTACCAGGGTACGTTCAACTCGGGCCGGTCAAAGCCAAAGACCTCTGTAGCTACCGCCAACTCAAAGGGATTGACGGAATCATAGATGAGGACCGCAACGGTATGCATGGCAGTTTTTTGGTGCTCCTTGTCTTTTCTGCCACTGGCAGAACTGTTCCATTCATGGCAGAATGGTAGCATATGAGCGTTTTCCTGCCAAGCAATATCGTTATTTTTACCCTGGTAACCCGCTTTCGAGCAGATAGAGAACAGATAAACGGTCTCTGAGACTGGTCAAGCTTTGTTGGAAAAGCTTGAAGGAGGTATCTATTGCTTACTACTTTAGAGCATGTACAGGCAATTCTCTCTACCACCCCCGAGCGCTGGCAGCGGCTGGTCAGCACGCTGCCCGCTGATCTACTATCGCGTCAACCCGCCCCTGGTGAGTGGTCGGCGCTTGGCTGCTTGCAGCACATATTGAACGCGGAGCGCGCACTCTTTCCTGTCCGCGTCCACTCTTTTCTAGACGGGCAGAACTTCACTGATTTCGATCCCCAGCAGCGGATCGAAGATGCTGATCTGCAGACGCCTGAGCAGCAGGTGGCCGCCTTCACGCGCTACCGGCAGGAAAATCTGACCATGATCGCGCAGTTGAAGGAGAAAGACCTGCAGCGCACCGTGCAGCATCCAAAGCTGGGAACGGTATG
Source organism: Dictyobacter aurantiacus (assembly GCF_003967515.1). Classification (GTDB taxonomy): domain Bacteria; phylum Chloroflexota; class Ktedonobacteria; order Ktedonobacterales; family Ktedonobacteraceae; genus Dictyobacter; species Dictyobacter aurantiacus. Next base: position 1,358,547 of record NZ_BIFQ01000002.1, read on the forward strand.
CCTGGCGCAGATGCTGCGCACGTGGGCCGCGCACGACCTGAACCACACCGTCCAGGCCGAGCGCGCGCTGATGCAGCCCTTCATTGTGGACTGCGGCCCCTGGCACACCTTCTTCAAAGATCATGAGGTTGATGGCGCGCAGGCCTAAGCTAATAAGTCCATCCATGGCAAAGATGATCTTTGCCATGGATGGACTTATTAGTGGACACAGAACTCATTGTCTTCGGGATTGGCCATGGTGATCACAGATTGCCAAACTCTGAGCGTGTCTGACTTCCGTCATGTTGGGGGCGCGTGAGCGCCCCCGCACGGGCGTCCGCTACGCGGCCGCACTGCTTTTATGTGTTCGTGCATGGGGCGCGCATCAGTGCGCCCCATGCACGAACACATAACGGAATTCTGAGCGCCGGAGGTGCGAAAACCCATACAGGCCGCAGGCCATCATCATGAGAGTCAGACATATTCTAAAAGAGTTGGAAAAATATATTCAAATTCGGTGATATAATGACGACTTTTGGTGGTTGGCTGCGGCGTTATTTATACCACATCTGCCTGACTGGAGGCCGGTTTACGCCTGGCTGGTTCGATCTGGATAATGTGTTGAGCCAGGAGCTGATTGCGGGCGATATCAGCCAGGGTGTAGCTATCGAGAACTGCCAGGAAGGCCTGCATCGCTTCCGCGAAGACGGAGCGCAGCTGGCACTCGGGCGTAATAAAGCAGTGATTTTTTTCAGCATTGAAGCACTCCACCAGGTAGAAATCCTCCTCGGTCTGGCGCACCAGTTGACCTATATTGATCTCCTGCGGCGCCTGTGCCAGACGGATGCCGCCGCCACGTCCGCGCAACGTTTCGACATAGCCCAGTTTTCCCAGTTGATGTACCACCTTGACCAGATGATTATTTGAGATATTGTAGGCGGTTGTGATCTCCTGAATGCTTGATAGGTCTCCCTCAGGCAGGTTCGCGAGATACATCAAGGTGCGTAAGGCATAGTCTGTGTATTGTGTTAAACGCATGGAGCATCTCCTTCTGTCTTTTTTGCAGTTGCATTTTTTCTCACCACGGTGTATATTAAAGATGTATTTAATATGCATCTTTTGGTAGGCATCTGCCTACTGCTTTAGAAACGAATCTGATAGACAACGATCCTGTAAGGAGATAATTGTAGATGATCATGGATACACAGACAATAGGCATCGTAAAATCGCTGGTTCCGGCGTTACAGGAACATGGCAGCGAAATCACAACGCGTTTTTACGCGAAGATGTTTGAAGCTCACCCCGAACTGCTCAACATCTTTAACCACTCCAATCAGCGCGACGGTTTGCAACAGCAGGCGCTGGCCACCTCGGTATACGCGGCGGCGGCAAATATCGACGACCTGTCCGCGATTTTGCCCGCGGTCAAGCATATCGCTAACAAGCATTGTAGTCTGGGAGTCAAGCCGGAGCATTATCCGATCGTAGGTAAATACCTGACACTGGCTATTCAGGACGTACTGGGTGATGCGGTGACCCTTGAGCGTCTCTCTGCCTGGAAGAAGGCTTACGCGCTGATCTCGGACGCTTTTATTCAGCTTGAGCAGCAGATATATCAGGAAGAAGAGCTGCGCCGTGGTGGCTGGTCTGGTTTCCGTCCCTTTATCGTCAGGAGTCGCCAGCGGGTGGCCGAGGATATTGTGGCCCTGGAACTGGAGGCCGCCGATGGACAGCCCATTATTGAGGATTACCTGGCTGGACAATATGTAACGGTTAAAATCGAGCAGGATGGCTTTGAGCATCTACGCCAGTATAGTCTCTGTGAGGCGCCCGGCTCTCAGCATACCTATCGTATCGCAGTCAAGTTTGAGGATACCAGCCGAGATATGCACCAGGCCGGCATTGTCTCCTCATACATACATGAGTATGTTCGTAATGGTGATACATTGCTGGTCAGCGTGCCAGCGGGAGTGTTTACGCTGGATACTACGCTGACCAATCCGGTCGCATTGATTGCTGGAGGCATCGGTATTACTCCGCTCATGAGTATGCTGCGCACCGTGGTTGAGCAGCACCCTGACCGCGAAGTACGGCTGGCTTACGCGGTACGCGACCATCACTTCCATGCCTTTGCCGATGATCTCAAGCAACTCTCAGAGAAGGCCCCTACGGTATCCAATACCATCTTTTATGAAAACGGGACCGAAGAGGATGTTGAGCAGCGGCGCTGTGCGTATATAGGGCGCATCACTGCGGCCTGGCTTGAGCAGCATATTCCCGGTAATGCTGAAGTCTACGTATGTGGTCCGCGCCCCTTCATGCAGGCCATGATCTCAACTCTACTGCGCCAGGGCCATCCCATGGAGCATATCCACTACGAGGTCTTTGGTCCCGCCCTCTCCTTCTCGGTAGATTAACAGCCCCATTCATTTCTTAGAGATCGGCAGGGGCACGTTTGTGCCCCTGCCGATCTCTAAGTTTTCACCTTCCGTGACGCTCAACAGTCAGCTTTGTGTTGATGTCTGGCGGCGCATTCGCCGCATCCTATTCAGCAGTCAGTTGTGAATTGGTGCATGTTTAAGCCTTCGCTCTGGCGGTGCCAGTAGTCATTTGTGTGTTGGTGCATGGCGGCGCAAACGCGCCGCCATGCACCAACACACAACAAACCGGGCGGCCGCGCCAGCGGCCGCCCATGCAAGCTTCTTCGCGTGGCTAAGGACGCTTTTCAGGGCATATAATGTACACATGTGTCTCCCCTCGATCTGGTGTATACTGATTAATGTTGATATACTATAGTAGAGTCTGTGATTAATGCTAGCATAGAGATTGATAGTAGGTATCACTATTTTGATCAATCAAGTGGAAGTCCAGTCACTTTATTAGATAAGCGGAGACGCCGCTGCCTGCGCTTATCGCTACGTTGTTGTTGAGAGAGATGTTCTTGAGAAAGAAGGGTTACGATGGCAAAGTACATTTTAGCATTGGATCAAGGCACAACCAGTTCGCGCGCGATTATTTTCGACCATGATGGGGCCATTGTAGACGTGGCGCAGCAGGAATTTCCCCAGATCTATCCTGCTCCCGGATTGGTAGAGCACGATCCCGAGGCTATCTGGTCCAGCCAGCTCGCTGTAGCTCAGGAGGTGATGCAGAAAGTTGGTGCCTCCGCGACCGATATCGCCGCTTTAGGCATTACCAACCAGCGCGAGACTGCTCTGGTATGGGAGAAAGCTACAGGGAGGCCAGTCTTTAATGCTATTGTATGGCAGAGCCGCCTGACCGCCCCGATCTGCGACGAACTTACGGCCAAAGGCTTCGACAAAGAGATCCGAGAACGCACGGGCCTGGTGACCGATGCTTATTTTTCTGGCACCAAAGTGAAGTGGATTCTCGACAATGTTGAGGGAGCACGCGACAAGGCCGAGCGCGGCGAACTTCTCTTTGGAACCGTTGATACCTTTTTACTGTGGCGCCTCTCAAAAGGTCGCATCCATGTCACCGACTATACCAATGCATCGCGTACCCTGATGTTTAACATTCATACCGGTGAATGGGATGATGTGTTGCTTAAGGAGCTTGGCGTGCCACGTTCCATGTTACCGACTGTCATGCCTTCCAGCACCGTCTACGGTGAGACCGATCCTGAGTTCTTTGGGGGCCCGATCAAAATGGCTGGTATCGCCGGTGACCAGCAGGCGGCAACCTTCGGGCAGGCCTGTTATGAAGTTGGCATGGCCAAGAACACATACGGCACCGGCAGCTTTATGCTGATGAATACCGGTTCCAAGGATGTACCATCGAAAAATGGCCTGCTGACAACCATTGCCTGGGGACTGGGAGATCCCAAGCATGCTGATATCACCTATGCTCTGGAAGGCAGTATTTTTGTCACCGGCGCGGCGGTCCAATGGCTGCGTGATGGCTTGCGAGCCATCCAGAGCAGCGTTGAAGTAGAGGCTCTGGCCGCGACGGAAGAAGATAATGGTGGTGTGTACCTGGTACCCGCTTTCGTGGGCCTGGGGGCTCCGCACTGGGATCCATATGCTCGTGGCACCATTGTTGGCCTGACACGTGGCTCAACCATCGGGCATGTTGCGCGTGCCACGCTAGAATCGATGTGTTATCAGACGCGTGACGTGCTTGAAGCCATGATCGCCGATAGTGGCACCCACCTTAAAACCCTGCGTGTCGACGGTGGGGCCGTCGCCAACAACCTGCTCATGCAATTTCAGGCCGATATCCTGGGTGTGCCGGTGCAGCGTCCCCAGGTAGCCGAGACCACCGCGTTAGGAGCTGCCTACCTGGCGGGTCTGGCCGTTGGCTTCTGGAGCAGCATGCAGGAGGTTTCCAAATACTGGGCCGTCGATCGCACGTTTGAGCCAAAGATGAGCCAGGATCAGCGCGACCACAACTACAACAACTGGAAGCGCGCCGTTGAACGCTCCCTGCGTTGGGAAAAATAAGAGGAGAGCTACAAAAAAGTGGATGGCTACGGGGCTTGCAGCCCGTAGCCATCCACTTTTTTGTAGCTCTGAGTATTGCAGCGTAAGTTATACGCGGCGTGCGCCACCACTAACAGCACGCAGGATAGCGATGAGGACACACGCACCGATAAACGCAATGATGGTTGTACCAATGAAACCATAGCCACCCAGGCCGATCAGACTAGCCAGGAAACCACCAAGCAGGGCGCCAACGAGACCAACAATGATGTCGCCGACGATACCATAACCGCCGCCACGCATGACCAGGCCAGCCAGGGCACCAGCAATCAGACCCACCAACAGCCACCAGATGATAGCAGTAGCATTAATAGCGCCAAGAACAAGAGTTGTTGCAGCAAACATAGTTTTTTTCTCCTTCTTAAGTTACGAAGACATCATTTCAGTTATTAACAGATTATTCAATCTGGAGAAGTTCTTATTTGTTTCTCCGCTCTGAGTGTTATACGGATACGTAAATGGAAAGGGATACACATTTTTGCAGTATTGCGGGGATATTAATCATTTACTTAAATAGCTTTAAGATTTCTAATCTTGCTGAGCTATTGGCTGATAAAATCACATCATACCCAGGACGGCCTGTCTCGGTCCCAGGCAAGAAATGGTGTGCGTGCTACTGAGTAAACCGGAAGGAGCGCAACATAGGGAGGAAGTATGTACTGGTATACTGATCGAAAGCAGCGGGATCGCCATCGGCGTGCAGCACGAAATACGGGATACGTTGCGGGGCGACCGTATTTCTGGCCACCCAACCAATTTTTTCGATCGGTTTGCCCGTTACTGGATCAGTGGTCAAGGCCTTCCCCTGTTGCCAGATGATGCCGTTTACCGTAATCGTGGCGGCGATTGGCTGCAGGCGGCTATGGATATCACCGGTCAAAAACTGATTCAGGATTGTCGCGGCCGAGCTTTGATCCTGACTGGGGTAGACATGGAAGGCATAGCTCCCGGTAGGGTCCGTGAAAAAGTCGCCTGTATAATTGCCGGTATTGGGATTGCTGCCGAACTGCCAGCCAGCGGGATAGTTAATCGTATAGCCATCCCCGCTATGCGGGCTAAAACCGTCGAGAGTCTTGATCGCGTGATTCAGGCTGGCAGATAGATGCATCGGAACATGATGGACGACTGTTGAGGGGCTACAGGCGACCAGATTAGTAGCCAGGATGCATACACACAACGAAGAAAGGGCGAAATAATGTCCCAGCTTTTTCATAGCCTGAACTCCCATGCGCTAGCCTGAGAACTTATCATATAATAGTACAGAGATGTCCAACCACCTGACGTCATACCTATTTACTATCGTCACATACGGCTACGAGCGAAAGTATTACCCGGAGCTATAATATTATAATTGAATGATGCAACCTGTTCGATAGGGAACGCCTATCCAAGCGCGAAGGCGGTCTGTCCATATATCTTTCGCAGGTTGCGTTCCACAGCCGGTCCCCTGCGCATATGGCTGAGCGTACGCTGGAGCTTGAAACCATAGCGCTCCAATAATTGGATCGCATCCTGATTGGTGATTGAGGAGATATTTACTGATATGGCATTCCCTGGAAATGGTAGTTTCAGGGCCGCAGCCAGCAGACGTTCAGCATCCTCCATAGAGCGCGCGACCCATGGGCCGATACTCCTCTCCTGAGCGAACAGATAGCCATTGACCTGACCGTTTGTATCCCATACAGCGAATGCGCGTCGAGGATATTGGCCGAGCATCGCTTCAAGTACATGGATGCGTGACGCGCCAAAGTAGGGAGTGTCAAATGCCGCCAGGGAGGGCAGGTCACTGACGCTGATGGCCGTCACAATACCGTTGGTCTGGGAAGGCATGGTCAGTTCATCAACGCCTGCATGTTGCCAGTGCTGGCTCCTATCGATCTCTACAAAATCGAAAGACTTATAAAGATAGGAGCCGGCGGGCGTCGCATCGAGTAGTATTGTTGGACACTTTTTATTTTCGGCCCACTGTAGGAGATGACTCACCAGTTGCTTACCTATCCCTTTGCCCTGCGCCGCCGGTAAGACCGACATCATGCCCAGGTAGGCAAAAGGACCATAATTGACCAATCCACCCAATCCTACCGGTTCGTTGTCCTGCAAAGCCAGCATCCACCCATCGGGTTGTAGCCGCAGGTACGCCTGGAGCGCGGCCTTTCTACTGTGAGGGGCGTTATATGCGGCTACTATTACAGCGTCTGCCGCGTCCACGTCTGTATCACAAAGTGTGCGTATAGTTACGGTCATGGTAACTGAGAATCCTCCTGAGAAGCAGATCTTCTATCAAGCTGAAGCATTGTTACAACGAGTATAAGCAGGTTGAGCGAGGTGAGGCAACAGCCAATCCTGTGCACCTTTAACGACCATTTTGTGATATGCCAGCCCTTATACATTGCCTGCCGATCGGTGATATGGTGCAGGTAGCCCCTGTTTCTGATCATGGCTCATAATAGAAGGTAGGAAATGAGTGATGGCCTGATATGGTAAGCTGTGGTTGTAACTATATGGCGTTACAGGCAGCACAACTACTGTTGTAAAGTCTGGGAGGACATTTCCATGGAAAATCCACGCATCGCAGCGATTGAATGGGGTTCATTGGAGGGAGAACGTCCCAGGATGGTTGGGAATAATGCACGTCTGGGAGCTCATGGGAGCCGTGTTCGTGTACCATTGGTTCGTCTAACCACTGAAGATGGGGCTCGTGGCTTTGGGCTGTGCCATGCTGATGAAGAGCAGGCCGCGGCCTTGCTGGGTCGCCGGATTAATGATGTGTTTGATGCCCGGCACGGGACCGCCATCGCATGGCAGGCCTTTGACTACGCGCTATGGGATCTAGTGGGTCAGCGTCAGCGGCAACCAGTGTATGCGCTGGCAGCCGCTGTAACGGGTGTCAGGGTGAATGAACCTCTGCACGTCCCCTGTTATGATACCTCGCTGTATATGGATGATCTGCAGATCGCCGATGATAGCGAGGCGGCACGATTAATCGCCCGCGAGGCGCGCGAGGGATATGAACGTGGGCACCGAGCCTTCAAAATCAAGATCGGACGCGGAGCGCGGCATATGCCATTGGAGCAGGGTATTCAGCGCGATATCGCTGTTGTGCACGCGGTACGCAAAGAGATCGGGCCGAACTTGCCCATTATGTTGGATGCCAACAATGGCTATAATCTGAATATTATCAAACGCGTTTTGCTGGAAACGGCGCAGGACACCATTTTCTGGATTGAAGAGCCCTTCCATGAAGACGCCATCTTATACGAGGATCTACGCGAATGGCTGGAGGACCGGCAACTCCCGGTCCTGATCAGCGACGGTGAAGGAGCCGCCGATCCACATCTGCTAGAATGGGCGCGCATCGGACTGGTCGACGTGATCCAGTACGATCTTTTCAGCCATGGCTTTACCTCCTGGCTTGCCACTGGTGGTCAGCTCGATCGCTGGGGAGCGCGCGTCGCCCCTCATCACTACGGCACCCATTACGGCAACTATGTCGGAGCCCACCTGGCGGGAGCCATTCAGAACTACCTCTATCTCGAATGGGACGAGGCCAGCACACCCGGCCTGAGCGCCCCCGGCTATAGCCTCCAGGAAGGACAGGTCCACGTACCCGCCACGCCCGGTTTTGGTCTGGTCCTGGATGAGACCATCTTCAGCACAGCCAGGGATGAGTCCGGCTTCGCCCTGCGCCTGTAGCCATGGTTGTGTGGGCCGCCCGCCGCGCGAGCGGCCCACAAGGAGCATTTACCCATTACCTGTATGTATGATAATGGGGATGCTCGTGGTCGTGGTCGGGCCAGTGCTGATGTTTGTGGCTATGCATCGTGCCCGGTTCCGGCAGTTCCTCGGCGGGATGGGTATGGTCGCCCTCTAGATGATAGGGGTGATCATGGCCGAACCAGCGCTGCTCAGGCTGATAGTTCGCGGTCAGCAGGCTTTGACCATGATGCCAGCGCGTACGAAAGATGTCATAGTTCTTCTTACTTTTCGTGCGCTGCTCCTCCTCATTGAGGCTATACCACTCACGGTGGGGATGCTTGATGATCTGCTCCTGCAACTGTGGAATTGTCACAACCTGGTAGCCGGAGGTCTTAAACATGAAGCTATAATAGACATCGGCCAGGCGATAGAAGCGGAACTTCTCATTGAACCATCCGACTTCGTGTAGCAGAGAGCGGCGAAACGCCATCAGATAGCCCTCAATCGCGTCTACGGCAGGTCCGGCGGCCTCCTCAAAATCGCGCAGATCATTTGTCACGAGACCATAGGGTCCGGCCAGCCCCACCTGTGGATCGTCCAGTGTATGGCACAGCAGCGGCCAGATCGCTGCTTTAAGCTCAATTGAGGTATCCAGCAGAACGACGTACTTCCCACGGCTGGCTCGCAGCGTCGCGTTTCTGCCAGCACCGAAGCCCATATTATGATCGACAAAAAGCACCTTGATGGTAACCGATTGATCTTTACTGCCGGTCAGAGCCTGCTGACGAGCCAGGTGCTGGAGGTAGGCCAGCGTATCATCGGTCGAGCCATTCTCAACGACCAGGATCTCAAGTTTCTGATCGCCCGCGTGCCGGCAAATGCTCTGGATGCAGCGCTCCAGGTCCGTCCGATTGTTGTGGGCTATCAGGTTGATAGAAAAATCATAGAGATCCGGTTGCAGGCTGCCGTTGGGCACATCGCGTGAACTGGAGAGAACATGGAACTCATCCTCCAGACGACGAGGCAGCGCCTGCGTCCCCGCCCGTGTATCACGTAACGCATAGCCTGCCTGATTAACCGCCTGCCGCAACTGATCGGCCCGGGTATACTCCCTTTGCTGGCGTAACTGATCGCGTTGCAGTACCGTAGCTTTTATGTTATTGGCCAACTGAGAAAGCGAGAAAGCGGGATCGTGCTCCTGTCGAGGCGTCTCGCTAAATAAGTAGGTATAAAGATCGAAGCCTAGAATGCGATCAAAGTCCAGCAGCAGGCTCAACCTGGTGGTGGGATCATCCTCGGCGGAGCGCAGCAGGCGCCAGATGATAGACATCGCGCGCGGCAGATTCAAATCATCCTCGATTGCCTGCAGGAACTCATCATCCCAATGCGTATGTCCGGGGCGCTGGTGATCGCGCAACAGCGCCTGGTCGGCCTGCAAGAAGAGCTGATAGGCCAGGGTGCGCAGACGTGTCAGCGTAGTCTGAGACGCCTGCAGGGCGCGGAAGGTAAAGTTCAGGCGACTGCGATAGAGCGCCGTCGTATAGAACATGCGCAGGGCCAGCGGATCAAATCCCCGCTGCTCAATCTCAGTGCGGATATAGGCATTGCCGGTCGACTTGGCCATCTTCTGACCATCGGCCAGCAGGTGCTGGGCGTGGACCCAATAATTGACGAAGGGGCCACCGGAGTAGCCCTCGCTCTGCGCGATCTCATCTTCATGATGGGGAAAAATATTGTCCACGCCGCCGGTATGGATATCGAAATGCTCGCCCAGATATTTCATCGACATCGCGCTACACTCGATATGCCAGCCGGGAAAGCCGCGTCCCCACGGACTATCCCACGCCATCTCGCGTCCTGCTTCGGCCAACTTCCAGAGCGCGAAATCCTCCTGATGGTGACGATTAGGATCGATGGCCTCGCTATTGGCCGCCACCATATTCTCCACTTCATTGCCCGAGAGCTTACCATAATCCCTGAACTTCTGTGTATCGTAGTAAACGTTGCCTCCCGCTTCATAGGCCAGTCCTTTTTCCAGCAGGCGCTGAACAATGGCGATCATCTCCGGAACATGCTGGGTAGCGCGTGGAAAAACATGGGCGGGCAGAATATGCAGGCTGGCCTCATCCTCAAGGAAAGACCGGGTATAGAATTGAGCGATCTGGGCCGAGGTCTTTCCCTCCTTACGGGCCTGCGCAATGATCTTATCCTCGCCCCGGTCCAGCATCTCCTGGCGCATATGGCCCACATCAGTGATATTTTTCACGTGCAGTACCTGATAGCCACGGTACTCAAAGGCGCGGCGCAGCCAATCGGCCATCGTAAAGGTACGCAGATTGCCGATATGGATATTGCGATAGACGGTGGGGCCGCACGAATACATTTTGATCACCCCCGGCTCAAGGGGCACGATCTCTTCAACTCGCCTGGTCAGCGTATTATAAATTTTCATAACCATCTATCTCTCTCGTCCTTTTCACTGAAGAATGGGTTAGCAGGTGGATGCTGATGATATGAAATAAGGTGCAATACTTCATATTATGATTGTGGTCCGATTATTGTCAAGGCGCATACTCTACCGATCATAACCCTTTTATCACATAAGAGAAACCATGATTGGCAAATGGGTAGCTTACCCGACAATTAGAGAGGTTATGAATGTATCGTATGGCGCAAGGCTATTACGCATTACCTGGGCCGGCGTACCGCTATCTGCTCGAGAGCATGTTGTTCCTCAGGTGTCAGTTTAGACGTATCATACAGATCGTTGCGCACGCAATCTGTATACTCATCGATCTGCTCCCTGGGAAAATCCAACGCGGACAGGGTGCGGCTCACGATTTCCAGGCCACCCTCTAATTCTGGCTGAATTACGGCCGTGGCGCCGCGAGCAAAGAGGCGGTGCAAACCTTCCTGGGTTGTCGCGCGCACGATGACTGGAACCTCGGATGAGATGCGCCGCACATTCATAATTGCAATCTCGGCCGCCGTCTCATCCGGAATCGTCACCACCACGGCACGCGCCTTATCCACCTGTGCATGGGCCAGGATGTCGGAGTTGGCCACATCGCCATAAAGGGTCGGAATCTGCTTTTGATTCAGTGTATTGATGCGCTGCACATTAAGATCAACCACCAGGCGCGGCACCTGTAGCTGCCCCAATACTTTAATGATGTGTTCGCCCACGCGTCCAAAGCCAACGATCACCACGTGATCATGATAGGTGGCACCACTGACCTCTTGCTGTTGCGGCTGTTGCTGCATGCGTGATAGGAGCGCCGGCATCTTGCGCAACACATACTGTGTCGCGGGTAATGTGCGGAAGACAAAAGGGTTCACAATAATCGACACAATCGCCCCGGCCAGCAGGATCGAATACTGCTCCTCGGCCAGCAAACCTACCGCCACACCGGTCTCGCCCAGGATAAACGCGAACTCGCCGATCTGGCCACGTCCCGCCGCCAGGACTAGCGTCGTACGCTCCGGCCACTTCAAGACGATGCCCATAATCAGAGTCAATAGATATTTGCCCACGATAACAATGACTGCCAGGATGGCGATTTCGGGCAGATGACCGATCAGGTGTAATGGGTTGACCAGCATCCCGATAGAAACAAAGAAGAGTACCGTAAAGGTCTCGCGGAACGGTAGGATCTCGCTCTCCACCTGCTGGCTCAGTGTTGTTTCATTGATGACCGCTCCAGCCAGGAAGGCACCCAAAGCCAGTGACACCCCAAAGAAGGCTGAAGCCGCGATAGCCGTGCCCAGCGCCACCAGCACGATCGCCACAATAAAGATCTCCCGCGAGGCGGTCAGCGAGAGGCGTCGCAGCAGAGCCGGAATCAGGCGCGTACCCGCGATCAGCATAATCGCGGCAAAGGCGGCTGCCTTCAGCAGTGCCAGACTAATCGTCTGCCAGATGGGTCCGGAACTGTGGGACGAAAGGGTTGGAACGAGCACCAGGATCAGTACCGTAATCAGATCTTCCAGCACCAGCCAGCCGATCACCGCCTTCCCCTGCGACGTATTGAGCAGTCCCTGATCCATCAAATTGCGCAGCATCACCACGGTACTGGTAGCGATCGGGACCGCCAGGCCAACGATGAGGGCGCTGGGGAAAGACCAGCCCCACAACGTAGTCACGAGTATGACCAGGGGAGCCAGAATGAGCAACTGTAGCAAAGCGCCTGGAAAGGCAATACGACGCACCACCCATAGATCATGGAGGGAAAAATGCAGACCGACGCCAAACATCAAAAAGGCGATACCCATTTCAGCCAGCTGCCGAATCGTATCGGCATTACCGGTATAACCTGGTGTAAAGGGTCCGATCGCCACACCTCCCAATAGATACCCGACCATCGGTGGCAGCTTTAAAAGACGAGCCACGATACCGCCGGCAAAAGCCGCGACCAGAGCAACCGTAATATTCACCAGAATGGGCAGATCATGCATTCAGTTTATCCCTTCATTCTATCCATATCAGCAGATAAGCATGCGCCACTTCTATCGATCAAAGGGAGCGCCAGCTATAAGAGTGTGATCTACGGGTGAGAGCTACAGAGTGGAAGTACAATAGCGGAACGTTTTTATCGTATTGGAACGCGGTAAAGAACGTGTTACTTGACAAAAGGCAAATACATGAAGCTATGTAAATATAGTATACCACACGCTGATGGCGTGCGTGAGTGCCCCCGCACAGCGACCGCATGCGGTCGCTGTGCGGGGGCACTCACGTTTATGTGCTGGTCGAATGATGCAAATGGTGCCCAATGGGCACCATTTGCATCATTCGACCAGCACATACATATACTGGCGCACCGTAAGTGCACTAGAGGAGCTCTATTTCATCATCATATCGATCTAACTTCTTGAAAACGTGTAACTAATATAGAGAGTAAATCTAAATCTAATAGCGATAGAATAATGGAGGTCTATCATGCAGAAGCGCGTTGGCAATATGCGCTGGTGGATGGCAATATTACTGGGTATTGGGATCGTCATCAACTACCTTGACCGCGTCAATCTCTCAGTGACCAGTGTCAGTTTGCAAAAAGAGTTTCACCTCACTGATGCGCAGGTTGGCTATATCTTATCTTCTTTCTTAATCTCGTATGCTGTATTGCAGTTGCCGGTTGGAGCATGGCTGGATCGCTTTGGTGTCAAATGGATGAACCGTATCGGCACCATCATCTGGACCATCGCCACGTTTTTAACCGCTTTAGTAAGTGGATTTGGGCTGATTCTACTTTGTCGGCTACTGCTTGGTATCGGTGAAGCACCAGCCTTTCCCGGTTCATCCAAAGCCACCGGTTACTGGTTTCCGGTCAAGGAGCGTGGACGGGCCACCTCGGCCTTTGACGCTGCGGCCAAATTCTCCTCGGTCATCGGTGCGCCACTGATCGCGTTTGTTGTCAGCGCCTATGGCTGGCAATCCGCGTTTTATCTAACGGGTGTAATCAGTTTAGTGTATGCTCTCGCCTTCTGGCTGCTCTACCGTGATCCCAGTGAGGCGAAACAATTATCGCCGGAGGAAGCCAGCTATATTAAAGAAGGAGGTGCGCAAGAAGAGAGGGTCGTACCAAAAGCCAGTGGCTGGGCCACGTATTCCTATCTCTTCAGACAGAAAAAGGTGTGGGGATTAGCGCTAGGGTTTGCCGCCTATAACTATTCGTTCTATCTGTTCTTGACCTGGCTGCCCGGTTACTTGCAGAAGACGCTACACATGTCGGTGCTTACCAGTGGCTGGTACACAATCATTCCCTGGTTTATCGCCACGTTAACCGATATCTTTATCGGTGGCGTGCTGGTCGATAGATTGATCTCGCAAGGCCGCGACAACACCAAAGTAAGGCGCACCGTCGTCACGATTGGCATGTTGCTGGGATTGGCTGTGATCGGGGCCGCCTTTACCTCCAACGCCATTGTCGCTACCATCTGGATCAGCATCGCCCTTGGTGGACTGGCCTTCGCCGCTCCCGTTGCCTGGAGTATTCCTTCTCTGATCGCTCCCAAAGGAACGGTTGGCTCGGTCGGCGGGATTATGAATCTGCTGGGAAATCTGGCGGGTATCGCTGCTCCCATCGTAGCTGGTTATATTCTGCAATACACCAAATCGTTTGCCGCCAACTTCCTGGTGGCCGGCGCCATCCTGATTCTCGGTATTCTCTGTTTCCTGTTCCTGCTCGGTCGCATCGAGCAGATGCCAGAGCCCGAGAACCTGGTAGAGATCACCGGCACAGATGTGGCCGAGAATCGCGAGAGCCGGGTACCATAGCATAATTATATGGTGGGCAGGCTGGTTGCTCGCAATCGCTATGTGCCGCGTAGCGATTGCGAGCAACCAGCCTGCTGGCGTTTCTTGACAATAATTTACTGTGCATGCCCTTAATATAAGAGAGTATGCATCATATGTAAAGAAAAGCCAGATTTTGAACTCCATAGGTTGGTAGATAAGCGAAAGGCATATTTAATGACAACGCCACATAAATGGACGATGGAGGATGTGTGGTCGATAAAAAATATGGGCGAGATTGCGCTCTCGCCGGATGGCAGGCGTGTAGCCTTTGTGATAAGCGGCCAGGACAAAGAGAAAAACGACAGCAGCAGCATCTTTCTCCTGTCATTGGATGAGAATGGAGAAGTGCTAGCGGAACCACGTCAGCTGACCAGCGGGCTCAAAAACGATCGTTATCCCGTCTGGTCCCCTGATAGCAAGCTTCTTCTCTTTAAATCTAATCGTGAGAACGGCAATCAATTATGGGTGATCGATACCGAAGGGGGTGAGGCCCGGCGGCTGACCAATCTTTTTTACGGGGTAGACGAGGCCGCCTGGTCGCCGGATGGAAAGCAGATCGCTTTTACAGCTGCCACGGCGGCAGATGTTGAAGACGATGTATTGCTGGGCCGTCTCTCATTGAACGAAGAGAGCAAAAAAAAACTGGCCGAACAACAGCGTCTGCGCCCTCGCACCATCGACCGGCTCTGGTACAGGCTAGATGGTGTTGGCCTGTTTGACCGCACCAGCCATCTGTTTGTGATGCCCGCGCCCGAAAACAGCATCTCTGATGTCGATCCAGCCAGCATATGTCGCCTGACTGCGGGCGATTACACATACTCCCAGCCCCAGTGGGCGCCCGATGGGCGTGAGATCGGCGTTCTGCGCGAGTTAGACAAACAGGAGGAGTTCTTTGACTCTAACCTATGGGCGATTAATGTCGAGAGCGGCAAAGGCCGTCGCCTGACAGACAGCAATCTAGGAATTTCAACGTATGCCTGGTCACCTGATGGGAAGTCAGCAGTTGTGGTTGCGGCAGAACAGAAAGCCTTCAGCAGTTTGAAGCTATCACGGCTCTACCTGGTGACGAGACAGGGAAATGTCGGTGATCGCACCCTATGCATCAGTCCGGATTTCGCCTACGATGCCGATATTACCCTGGGGAGCACCTTCGGCATTCCCGGTCCCTATCGTCCTCAGTGGAGCAGTGATGGACAGAGCATCTATTTTCTGGCCTCAGCATCTGGATGCGCGCATATCTATCGACTGGATGTTGTCTGGCGTTCAATAACCCGGGTGACGCAGGGGGCAGAGATTATCCGCTACCTGGCGCTACTCCCTGATGAACAGAAGATGCTGTACGCGAAAGAGACGACCGAGCAGCCATGGGAACTGTATTGCCTGTCGCTTTCGTCAGAGGAAGATGGGGAGGTCAGGTGTTTAACTCATCTTTACGACCAGTGGCTGGCCGAGAGACGCTGGGCACCGGTTGAACGAGTGACGTACATGGGTGCGCAGGGTGATGAGATCGAGGGCTGGCTGATACGGCCCCTGGATGCACGCGCGGGCGAGCGCTATCCCATGATTGTGCGTATTCATGGGGGTCCCAATGGGGCTTACGGCATCGGGAACGCCATAGAGCCTCTAAGCCAGTGCCTGGCCGCACGTGGATACGCTGTTTTCTATTGCAATCCGCATGGCAGTACCGGTTATGGCGAAGAATTCTTGAACGGAAGCCTGGCAGACTGGGGAGGGAAAGACTTCCAGGACATTATGCTAGGCGTTGATGAGTGTATCAAGCGCGGAGGAATCGATCCCAAGCGGCTGGGTGTGATGGGGACCAGCTACGGCGGCTACATGACCATGTTTATTATTGGCCATAGCGATCGCTTCAAGGCGGCGGTACCGACGGCCAGCGTCTCTGACCTGCCGAGCTTTGTAGGCACATCTGATCTTGGTTTCTGGCTGACCTGGCAATCCCAAGGTTATCCGTGGGACTCTGAGCGCCAGGATTACTATCGAGAGCGCTCTCCCCTTTTTTCGGCTCCCAACGTGACGACGCCCACGTTGATTGTGCATGGCGAGAACGACCTGCGCTGTCCCATCGGACAATCCGAGCAGTTCTACGTGGCGCTCAAGACGATTGGAAAGGCGCCAGTCGAATTTATGCGTCTGCCCGCCAGCTGGCATGCGGGGGCTGAAAATCCAGGTCAATACTACCTGGCCTGGGAAAGAACCATGGAGTGGTTTGATATCCATATAGGCGCTCAGGTTTGAGCGCCTATATGGATGTATTGATTAGCGTGGGGCACGTGATAGTCCCCGCACGCGCGTCCGCACCAACTCACATATGACTGTGGTGCTCTGCTTTTGTTTCTGTCCTAAAACAGGAAACTGGATATGCTATCCATTTTGTCAGGTACTTTTGGTGTGAATCGTAGTTGATACAATTGAGGAGAATGTGGCCAAAGGATGTATATGACATGCAGGCGTATATATTGTAGGGCTCTTGACAGAGAAGTTTATTAAATTTATTATTGTTTTAGGACACGACCGGGATTCGTTCATGAGAGCGAAGAAAACATGAGAGCGATATGCAGATAGAAAAACGTATTACCAATACGGACGCGATACAGATTGTAACGCCCAGGCAACTGCGTCAGACGATGACGAAAAGAGCGAATGCCAAAGTCGAGCGTATTAGTAAAGATCTGCGCGCCCTGGCTCTGGCGCAGGGCGCGGGTACCCAGTTGCCGACCATCCGGGAACTTTGTGTACGGCTGCAAACGTCCAGCGCCACCCTGACCGCCGCCTTAGATTTGCTGGAAGGTGAAAAAATTCTCTGCCGTAAAGAGCGCCAGGGTATTTTTGTCGCCGATGTCATCTATCAGCGCACCATCCACATTGTCTTCAACGTTTCCACCATGACCAACGTTGGTCAATCACCTTTCTGGTCTTTATTATGGGTCAAGCTTCTGCAGGAAGCAGAGCAGAATGCAGCCTTCAAAAATGAGCAATATCGCTTTCACTTTCTCTGTCTCGCGCCCGGCGAAAACCTGCCAGATGAGTATCTTGCGCTCCTCAATTCACCGCAATCTGATGGTTGTCTTCTGATTGGTTTAAGCGCACGCATCGATGGCGTAAAGAAGCTCATAACTACTCCCCACGTTGTTTTCGCAGGTGGAGGCGATGTCATGGTTCAGATTGACCAGCAGGAGGCGGCTCGGCTGGCGATGCAAACGTTAATTCAGCAAGGGTGTAAGAAGGTAGGTTGCTGGGTTGCTGTTCCCAATGGACCCCCCACCAATTACGAGTTAATTGTGCTGGATTCACTCAAACAGGTAGCCGCAGACCTGCCGATGCATTTGTATCCCGAGTTCTTCCGCGTGGCCAACCTGCCACCTACTCCTGTGCGAACGATGATCTACCAGGAGCAGGGATATCTGCTGGCGCGTGAAATATTTGCCACCTTTAACGAACACAGACCCGATGGACTCTACATCTCTGACGACATGCTGACTTCGGGAGCGCTGGTGGCGCTGGAGGAACTGGGCATAGAGATTGGAAAAGACATTAAAATTGTCACGTACGCCAATGCTGGTTCGCCGATTCTGTTTGGCCGCACCAAGCAGATGGCCAGCGTCGAGGTTGATACAGCGGATATCGCACGCGCTCTGTTTTCCGCTCTGGACACAGCGATCAGTAAAGGGGTTGAGCCAGGAGATACAATTGTGCCTATTCGGCCCCATTTATACCTATAAGCGGACAAATGATTTTGCAAGCCTTCGGCCCCTGATGCGAGCGCCGCAGGCGCTCGCATCAATCATGACTGAAGTGTCGCCGCCGCGCTCAGCGCGGCAGCGACACTTCAGTCATTAAGGAGTACCTTTGCCGGGATGATCTTTTAGTGTTCGGTAATGAGCAGGGCTTGCTGATGCTGGTGCTGGTAGGTTGGTGACCAGGGAATATCAATTGGCCGCCAGTGCAAGCCTGTATCGGATGAAGAGAAGAGCCCTTTGTTGCTGAGCATGTAGAACTGGCCGGCTTGATGGGGGTGATTAGCCAGCACAGGGATAACGGTATAATGTGGCTCTGGTAATCCCTCTGTTACCTTCTGCCAGGGAGCTTCACCCTGTTTACGATACACAAACGAGAGCGCCTCCTGTGAATGGGCCCGATGGGCTTCACCCGGCCCAGGGGAGGCTGAGATAAGGATAGTGTCCGGGTCAACTGCATCAACTGCTATGCTCCAGAGATAGTGATACTGCAATCCCGCGTCGGGATAGCGCCAGGTAGCGCCGGCATCCAGACTTTCGTTATAGCCGTGGGTATCGCGGCCATGCATCCTACCAAAGCCATCCCCGGCAGCTGAATAAAGGCGATCAGGGACGCGAGGATGCATTCTCAGGGTATGTGTATCCAGCGGTCCGCCCGGCTGACGATCCATCCAGGTCTGGCCACCATCAACGCTACGGATGAGTGCTCCGGCCTCGATAGCGACAAAGAGGCGGCCCGCGACTAGGGGATCAGGAGTGATCCAGCGCACATGATTGGTATAGGGACGTGGTGGAAAGCTCCAGCTAGAGGCGGAAGGAAGATCGCGCAACGTCTTGAGATCTTGCCAGCTCTCCCCTCCATCCTCAGAACGATACAGTGAGGCTGGTTCCGTGCCCGCGTAGACTACGCCGTAGCCTCCCGCCTTTTCGGTTGAGCTGACCGCGACGGAGGTAATCTGGGCATGAGGAATGCCATTATCGTGGTAAGCATCCATGGCTTTGCCTGGGTCGCCGATGGGATGCCAGGAGTCGCCGGCGTCCAGACTTCTCCAGAGACCGCGGCCAAAGGTGCCGCAATAGAGCCGCTCTGGCTGAAACGGATCAGAGGCCACGCAGGTGGTCTGCATACCGGCTAACCTGGTCTCGGCCTGCCATTTACCCTGCTGCTCTCTAACAACCAGTAATGCTTGTTCCATAGCCAGGTACATATGTAGCATAGCGTATTACCCTTTCTGCTACTTTATCTGCACAATGATACTGCAAGCGCTTCATTTACACATTCGTATGCTTCAGCTTCTTCATTTCTAATCGTGTTAGGTGATGTTGTTCTATGCTTATTATAGGGAGTGCTGTCGACTGGTCTTTTGGACAGTCCATTCATTCCTCGTTTCTATAATGGCTACTAAACAGGGATAATTTACATACATTACCATGAGAGTGGTACATGTTATAATTGATGTGTTGCAATGATGCATGCCAATCTATCTATTAATCGCTTACCCGCATTAAAGCAGACGAAAAGCTATTCCATCATATTGATGCACATAGTGAGTTTATTCTGCATTGAAAGGAACCAATGTGAAAGTTCGCGGATTTATGTTGACTCTTCTGACTGCTTGTATGTTTGGTCTGGGAGCTGTCCTGGGGAAAATAGCTGCTACCGATATGCAGCCGTTGCTTGTTGCTTTTTTGGATCTTTTTGTGGGAGGCATTCTGTTAGCGATTATTTTACTGGTGGTTAAAGTCCCGCTCTGGTCCCGGTTGCAGAGAAAGGATTGGATCAATGTATGCTTGTTGGCTATTGTGGGCACTGCGTTACCACTGGTATGTATCATAACGGGCCTGGCACAGACAAGCGCCATTAAAGGCGGTTTCTTGCTCCAGACGCAGGGCCTGGTCACTGTTGTCTGTGCCATCATCTTTTTGCGTGAGCGTATGGCCTGGCGACATTTTGGTGGTATCATCTGTCTTTTGCTCGGCAGTTTGTTGGTGATCATAAAGAATCTGGATATATCATTGTGGGAAGCGTTTAATCGGGGAGATCTACTGATTATTTTGGGGGCAGCCGGACTTGGCTATGGTATGATTCCGGCCAAAAAATTGTCTGGTAGGATCCATAGCCTGCCACTGAATGTATGGAGGCTATTACTGGGGTCTCTTATCCTGTTACCCTTCCTGTTTATACTACCCCATACATTTATGTTTACGATTACGCCTACACTGTTATGGGTTCTAATCGCTTATATTATCACCAACTTTTGCATCGGGTATATTACTCTGCAGGAAGGGCTGCGATTTTTGAAAGCCTGGGAATCCGCAGCAATGATGCAGACCATACCGATCTTCTCGACTATTTCCGCTATGTTATTGTTGCATGACACTATTAGCTGGCTACAAATAGTGGGTGGTGTCATCATTCTGGTGGGCGGCTTTATCCTGGCCCGTGCCAGTGATACAGGCAACGCAAGTCTGGCATAGAAACAAAGATCAGTCCAGAGTTTTCTGGGCGCAGGTTGTAAGCCCAAACGAGATAGCCACGTGTTGTAGGCTCCATAAATCTTCTACCATGGCGCGTACGCCTCATCAAAGGTATGTTCATCTACGATACCGGAGCGAATAAAATCGGGTTTGATGGAAGAGAGGGTCTGACTCTCGTCGTATAGGGGCACGTGCGCGCCCTTGCATGGGCGTCCGCTGAGTGGCCGCATTGGTTTTGTATGTTGGTGCGCTCGCCGAAATCAAAAGCTCATGAGGAAAGATGGCGCACACGACGCAAGTCTGACACATTCTAATAGCTGCAAAAGAATCTATGGATTTTTTGACCATGCAAGCAAGGCCAGTAAATAAGGTATGATACGAGAGAACCGTTTCAAAAGTTTGCCCACCGGCGGCAACGCTGCCGTCTGGAGACGTATGTATGAGAAAGGTGACGTATTATGCAACAGTCAGTTGTTGGTGTGGGTGTCATCGGAGTTGGAGGCATCAGTGGCTATGTGCATCTACCAGGTCTGAGGGCCTGTGAGCAGGCGAAAATTGTGGCGCTCTGCGATGTCAATGAAGCATTAGCGCAACAGCGAGCGCAGGAATATGGAGTTGAGCACGTCTATACGCGCTACCAGGATCTGCTCGCCCGACCGGATATTGACGCGGTAGTGATTGCCACTCCGACGGTTATGCACGCGCCCATCGCGTTAGCGGCGATCGCGGCTGGAAAGCATCTGCTGGTTGAAAAGCAATTGGCCATGAACTACGCTGAGGCTGTGCAGATGTACGAAGCGGCCAGAAAAGCTGGTGTACAGACTATGACCGCCTTTACCTATCGTTTTGTTCCGGGGATGCGTTACCTCAAACATCTGTTACGGCGTGGTGACATCGGCACGCCGAGACATGTACGTGTTGCACGCCTGCAGGAGTTCAGGGATACCAGCCTGGGCTGGCGGCAGAAGCGTGAACTGGCAGGCTCAGGGGAGATCGGAGACATGGGAGCTCACCGGATCGATTTCTGCCTGGACCTGATTGGCCCCATTGAACGTGTCGCCGGTTTAAAGCGTACCTTTATTCCCCTGCGTAATGGAGCGGATGGCCAGCCTATCGTGGCTGACGTGGAGGATTGTGCTGTCTTTATTGCCGAGTTTGGTGGAGATCAGGGAGCCGTTGCTTCCTTCGATCTAAGTAAAGTAGCCAGAGGACGTGGCTCCGGCGGCAAGAGTCTGGATGAGTTCGAAGTCTACGGTACAGATGGAACGCTGGTGTACCACCTGCATCATCCCCACGAAATTTTAGTTGGTCGCCCCGGTGGCATGTTAGAAACCGTGCGCGTACCAGATGAATTCCTGACCTATCCTGGCTCATCCCGCAAACCACTTGAAGGCGATCCTACCACCACCTTTCGTTACGATCAAGATTTTGCGTTTATCCAGGCGATTTTGCAAAACAATGATGAAGATATTCCAACTTTCTATGATGGCATGCGCTGCCAGGCCGTTATCGACGCGGTGGTAGAGGCTACTGAAAGCCGCCAATGGGTAGAGGTTATGAGATAGGTCTTACTCTCTTTTTTTCTGGCGCGTGAGCGCATCCGCGCGGGCGGACGTCTGCCCGCGCGGATGCGCTTGTTTTTTGTGAGCATCGCAGGTGAGAAAGTTCAGGCAGATGGTTGAGCCGAGGTATGGCATCTATAATTGGGGAATATAACTGTTACTGATTAGGAAAATTTGACGTAATAGCAATGGTACATGCGTCCCGCTATCAGGCCCAATTAGTGCAAGAGCTTATTTCTGTCTGGATATAGGGCATGGAAGCATAACTCGACACGAGGAATGCTGATCATGGCTCAAAACAAGCTCGATGCTTCCACACCTAGATTGCTACCACAAAGATCCCTGGTTTATCAAGCGGGCAGCATGCCGCGTTTCCTGCTGCTAGCTACTTTATTGATTCTGTTTATCGCCGACTTTACGTTTAGCAATCGTCACTTCTGGTTATATACCGTCTTTTATAGCCACCTGCATGCGGTTCATCATGCCGTTATTCGCGGAGCGGTAGGTGAAGCGATGCCGCTCAACCAGATCAAGTCCCTCCCGCTAGCCCTGGCCTTTACCGGTCTGTTTATCGTGCTATTCACCCTTTATTTCCTGGCCCTGCGTCTTCTGGCACATAACATAACGCAGCGCTTTATTTTCAGGTCTACGGCAGTGCTGGGAATCGGCTATCTACTGTTGCCGCTGGTCACCTCGCAGGATGTGTTTTCTTATATCGCCTATGCACGCATGGCCGTATTCTATCATCTTAATCCCATGATTGTGCCTCCTACGGCTATTCGGCCAGACTTCGTCTATGGTTTTCTCTACTGGGTGCATCAGCCATCCGTCTATGGTCCAACCTGGTTAGCCATTACCGCCACTTTGCAGCTACTGGCAACCGTTATCGGCTTTAAATATGTACTCTCCATGGAGATGCTCCTGCGCATCTTTGGCTTATTGATGCATCTGGGTTCTACCTGGCTTGTATGGTTGTTAAGTGGACGTTTTATCAACGTAAACTCAAATACTGACGACCTTATCTGGCAGTCGCGCAGGTTGGGAGCTACGCTGGCCTTTGCCTGGAATCCCTTCCTGTTATTAGAGGCCTGTGTTAATGCGCATAACGATGCAACGATCCTCTTCTTACTGCTGCTCGCGCTCTGGTTTCTCTTTCCCCACGTCGAAAATAGCCGACCACGGTTTCTGATCGCTGTCGTCCTGCTGGCCTTGATTGCGGGTCTCAAAATCTCTTATATCATATTGATGCCGGGCATTCTCCTGTTTCTATTTTTGCAAAGCAGCACGACCAGAGCTGTGCGCGAACGCATACTGGATGTGGGGCTGGCTATACTCCTCTATGTAGGACTTATTATCGCTATTCATGTGCCTTTCTGGTCACATGGAGCCCTGCTCAGGGTTTTTGCCATGACGCCATCGGCATCGCGCAATATCAACAGTATCTATGAACTGCTTGTGCATAGCTACGCGCAATTAAGAGGAATTCCACTGGCACACAGCATCGATCGCGGCTCAAAGCTTGAAGTTTTATCACATATATTGAGCACAACCCTTTTCACCCTGTTCTATGTGGCGATCTGCATCCGATCGATCAGGCGACCTCAGTATATCAATACCTGGCCCGCGCTCGTAGCATGGCTCGCCTGTACCTGGTTGCTCTATTGTGTTATAGGATCGCCCTGGTACTGGCCCTGGTACGCCATCATCCTCTTTGGTCTGTTTGCCCTGCTGGCTATGACGCAGCAAGAACTGCCCATCGGTCGCACGCCGGTGCACTTTGTCTTTGGGCCGTTGGACGTAACTTTACTGGCGGGATTGCTCTCGATCAGCATGGTGGGTTTATATTGTCTATGGATTTTTTACAACCTGCTGCCAAAGCTTCAACCCACCTATCTGACCAGTCTCTGGGTGTGGGGGCTGCCTTTCTTCGTTATGGCGCTAGCCCGTATGCGGAGGCACGGCATAGGATATCATCATGCCATCCGAAAAAGCTGCCACCAATGAATAGGTGCTCCCAGTCTGTGTGATAGCAATAGAATTTAAGGTTGCCAGGGTATCATTGCCATTTTTGACCAGTAAAGGATCCTCGGAACCCGGGAACCAGCGATAAATATCTCCATTGGCCAGAGCGATAAAGTAATCGAACTTCTGCACATAGGCAATATCAATTATTTTGTCGGGGAGCAAGGTGTCGTATCGCGAGTTCCCATAGATATCAGTGAGATGGATGGCATCGCCCGTAATCAGGATAATTGGTGTAGCGCTATCGAGCTGCCAGTCGAGCTGGAGCGGGACGGCTCTGGCGAAAGAGGTATCCACAATAATTTTCTGATCTGTGACCTGCCAGACGCTATAGCCACCGGGTTTACTAACCGAGATAATCCGCTCGCCATCGGGTGACCAGGCCAGTTGATTGGATAGAGTAGAACCCGCATTTTTGGTTACAGGTTCAGGTGGATAATGGCCTGCATCCAGGGTTCTTAGCTGAGGTGTCTGATCCTCTCCAATCTGAAATAAATGGGTGGTACTGGTATAATCGCTCACCGCCAGCAGATGCTCTTTAGGCGACCAGGCCAGTGTGTAGATTGATGTCTGCGTATTTGTCTGCGGGGATGGATGGAGGCTATACACCAGGGCGGGACTGGAGAGGAGTACTGTATTGGCGGTCGTCTTGACTTGCGCAATGTACACCTTTGTTTTTGTGCTGAAAGCCAGGTAACCGCCATCAAAAGACCACGACAGCGATATAATGGCTTCGGAAGAGATAGATTTGCGGGTCAGGATTGTGGCGGTCCTGGAGTCTACCACCTGTACGGCCCCATAAATATTACCAGAAGCAAAAAAGCGACCGCCAGGCGCATAGCGAACCGTATTGACCGCTCCTTTATCTTGCAGGTGATGGGATGCACTCAATGCATTCTCTGTAGATAGTTGATCGGAGGGATTACCTGATGCGGGTAAATATGGTCCACGTCCGTCCATAGATAGATCTATATGGTGCGGCCCACCGAATAAGTGATCTAGCAGGTAGCTCCCGGCCCCGCTAGCTGTCATACCCACTATTCCCAACACAAGGAGCCCTTTCATCACGGTACGGCGCCCCTTAGAGGAAACAGGGTTTGGCTGGTGACTTTGCTGTTGCTGCTGCTGCTGCATGCCGTTACCAGCCACGTTATTCGCGCTAGAGGAGGGTTGATAATAGGGGATTTGTCCATTGATATTTTGCATTGGTCGTTTGAGATATGCTGCTGGCTGCTGCATGTCAATAATAATCTGTATTTCGGTCTGAACGGCTTTTATGCTGGCCGGTCGCTTTTCAGCATGTATATCGACCATAAGTTGGATGAGCGTCTTTAACTGATCCATACCTTCGGCGCCATAGAGTTGTAAGGGCGTAAAATGGAAAGGGTGTTCAGCGGGATCGATGCCGGACAGCATTTGATGGAGTAAGGCTCCCAGACTGTATATATCGGCGGCTGGTGTTGTCTGAGCTTTCCCATATTGCTCTGGAGCAGCATATCCAGGGGAACCAAAGATCATGGTATCCCTGGCCTGGCCGGGCTTAAACTGGCGGGCGATCCCAAAGTCAATCATATACAACTTGCCCTCAGGCGTACGCATGATATTGCCTGGCTTGAGGTCACGAAAAATAATTGGAGGCTGACGCGTATGGAGATAATCCAGTACAGAGCAGAGCTGCATCGCGATATCGAGTACTTCTGGAAGTGGCAGGGTACGTGTCCTCTCCCGCGTATCAGCAATATCTAAATAAACCTCTAGCGTCTCGCCCTCGATGAAATCCATGACAAGATACCAGTTTTCTGGATCGGTGAAATGATCAATAATGCGAGGCAGATGAGGGTGAGATAGGCGAGAAAGAATCCGCAACTCGCGATTGAAGCCATCCGTAGCCTCGATGATCTCTTGCGCGGTCAGTCCACGAAGCATAATCTGCTTGATCGCAACGTATTGATCGTAATTGTGTGT
Source organism: Dictyobacter aurantiacus (assembly GCF_003967515.1). GTDB lineage: Bacteria > Chloroflexota > Ktedonobacteria > Ktedonobacterales > Ktedonobacteraceae > Dictyobacter > Dictyobacter aurantiacus. The sequence continues at coordinate 1,384,804 of NZ_BIFQ01000002.1, forward strand.
ATCCTGTGCTTTATAGACCGCGCCAAAGCCACCTGTTCCAGACTTATGCAACAGTCGGTAACGATTGTGTAGTAGATCAACATCTTCAACTGGTAGCTCAGACTGTTTTAATATATGATCGCAGGCGAAACACCGCTCTGCGTCGGTATCATTTGCAGCACCACAGTGCGAGCAGTAACATTGGGTAGAATCCATCCTGACAACCTCATTCAAAGAGTTATACTTCATCCATTAAGCGGGCACGATAATATCCACTAATATAGACGTATTACAACGTAGATTTGCACAGGAAAAGTGCCGATCGCGATAAGTAGGGACTGGAAGTATATAACGAAGATCGAGGCTGAATGGCAGAGATCAATAAGCCTGGTGATGAGTCATAGCAGGCATTCCGTCTGGAGTAAATATCGCGCTGTTATAGAATGCCTGCTATAGAAATATATGTTGTTATAGAGTTTCGGGCTAGAGGTTACGACTTATATTACAGAAGAGATAGGAGTGATAGTGGTAAGGGGAGGGATTGTAGTGACCGGCACTACTTCCAGAAGAGCGCAGCGACCACGAATTTTAATGGCCAGTTTATCTGACTGCTCCTCGTTACAGATCAGGCTATAGACGCGATAGAACTGGTCGGAGTAAGACGTAAAGCTGCCAATAATGTCTTTGAAGCACTGCTCTAAATGCTCTATTTCTTTATTAGCTTTGTGGATGTTTGATGTATCGATAGGAACGATCAACTGCATTTGGTAGTGTGTCATGGTGATGTTGTAAACCTCATTCTAGGCACAAAATAGCTGAAAAGAAACTGCGTGAGCCTCGCGTCTGTGGGGGCTATGTAGCATCTTGCTGTTCAATAGAAGAGGCGCCTATGCCGGAGAGTGGTGCCAATGACTACTTTGCTGCCTGGCACTTATCAACAAATGGCTGACTACTTTTCGTTGATCGTTCAACGTGGGTAGGGTTTAGCTATAACCCTGTTCCTTAGATAGTGTCTGTTTAGAATCCAGCCCAACTGCATTCCCACTATCTGGTTGTCAGTATAGAATAACACGTCTTTCGTTGTTATTCAAGATCTAAACAGAGGAGTTTTCATTTTTCTAAGCAGGCATTTTATATCTGACTTTCATGCCAAAAAGGCTTGACAGCGCGGGATAGCTATGGCATAATCATCGAGCTGTCAACAAACGAAACAATCACCTGGCTCGTTGAGCGTGAGTGCTCCTGTTCGTTCGCATCAGCTGTGCTACGGTAAGGTAGCCTCTCCGGGATCAACTTCCCCTTCTGAATTATCCAACGCGGGATGACCGCGTCCATGAACGTTTCAGGCCGTTTTGGATGGTGGTTCCCAGTGGAACCGGGATGAGCAACGAGATTTCGGACGGCTCGCAAAAGTGGTCCCAGAACCGCTTGACAAAGCACAACGAACATGCGATACTACAGCACACGAGACAAGCGAACGAAAAAACAACGATCGCCTCTCGAAGAACAAAACTCCGGTTTTGTTGACTCAGTACCTTGACAACTGAAGAGTGGAAAGCAGAACAGCAACTGGAACAACAACACACAACGAACCAGTTCCTGTCAATTCGGAGGCTTGATGATCACCATCAAGTATCCATAATAATCTGCGAAATAAGCCAATGTTAATGTAACTTGGCCATGATCGCAATTCACATGCAATTGCACATCACTGCTCTGTGATGTACACATAAAAATTGGATGGCGAGTTTGATCCTGGCTCAGGATAAACGCTGGCGGCGTGCCTAACACATGCAAGTCGAACGCCCTGTGCAAACAGGGAGTGGCGGACGGGTGAGCAACACGTGGGTCATCTGCCCTGGGGTGAGGAATACCGGCGAGAAATCGCCGACAATACCGCATAGCTTCGTAAGAAGAAAGCCGGAAACGGCGCCCGAGGATGAGCCTGCGCTCGATTAGTTGGTTGGTGGGGTAATGGCCTACCAAGACCGCGATCGATAGCTGGTCTGAGAGGACGATCAGCCACACTGGGATTGAGAACGGCCCAGACTCCTACGGGGGGCAGCAGTGAGGAATTTTCGTCAATGGGGGCAACCCTGAACGAGCAACGCCGCGTGCAGGAAGACGGTTTTCGGATCGTAAACTGCTTTTCTCTGGGACGAGAACGGACGGTACCAGAGGAATCAGCCTCGGCTAACTACGTGCCAGCAGCCGCGGTAATACGTAGGAGGCGAGCGTTGTCCGGAGTTACTGGGCGTAAAGCGCACGCAGGCGGTCAGATTAGTCTGTGGTGACAGTCGTCGGCTCAACTGACGAAGTACTATGGAAACTGTCTGACTTGAGGGCTTCAGAGGGACACGGAATTCCGGGTGGAGTGGTGAAATGCGTAGATATCCGGAGGAACACCAAAGGCGAAGGCAGTGTCCTGGGAAGTACCTGACGCTCAGGTGCGAAAGCTAGGGGAGCGAACAGGATTAGATACCCTGGTAGTCCTAGCCGTAAACGATGACCACTAGACGTTGGGGGTATCGACCCCTTCAGTGTCGCAGTTAACACAATAAGTGGTCCGCCTGGGGAGTACGGTCGCAAGATTAAAACTCAAAGGAATTGACGGGGACCCGCACAAGCAGCGGAGCGTGTGGTTTAATTCGATGCAACGCGAAGAACCTTACCAAGGCTTGACATGAACTTGCACCAGCCGTAACGGGCTGTCCCTTCGGGGCGGGTTCACAGGTGCTGCATGGCTGTCGTCAGCTCGTGTCGTGAGATGTTGGGTTAAGTCCCGCAACGAGCGCAACCCCTGTCGTTAGTTGAACTTCTCTAGCGAAACTGCCGTTATAAGACGGAGGAAGGCGGGGATGACGTCAAGTCAGCACGGCCCTTACGCTTTGGGCGACACACACGCTACAATGGTCAGGACAAAGAGTTGCGAACCCGCGAGGGGGAGCTAATCTCGTCAAACCTGGCCTCAGTTCAGATTGGAGGCTGCAACCCGCCTCCATGAAGTTGGAGTTGCTAGTAACCGTAGGTCAGCACACTACGGTGAATACGTTCCCGGGTCTTGTACACACCGCCCGTCACACCACGAAAGTTGGCAACACTTGAAGCCGCTGGGCTAACCCTTTGGGAGGCAAGCGTCGAGGGTGGGGTCAGTGATTGGGGTGAAGTCGTAACAAGGTAGCCGTACCGGAAGGTGCGGCTGGATCACCTCCTTTCTAGGGAGCTTGAGCACGCGTCTGAAGACACTTCAGACACACACGCGTGTTCCACTTCCAGGTCGACCAGGATATTGGTACGATGCGTGTTGCCAGAAGCGACGCTGGTTTCCACTCTTGAGCTGTTGGGGTACAGCATCCCTTTCTACGGAAAACGGATGGCCAACAGTGCACCTGAACAACTGAAGATAGTATTCCTTCAATTTTGCTGAGCGATAAGGTCAGCCAGAGTTGAAGCAGAGGATCGATTTATTCTCGCAAAGAATAAGTCAAAGCATTCATAGTACATGATGAGATAAGAAGAGAACAAGCTACACAGAGTACGAGGTGGATGCCTTGGCGCTAAAGACCGAAGAAGGACGCGGAGACCGGCGAAACGTTCGGGGGGAGCTGCATACAAGCGATGAACCCCGAGAATCCGAATGAGGCAACTCCTCCAGAGTGATGTCTGGAGACCGCCTGCTGAACACATAGGCAGTGACGGGGGGCAGTGGGTGAACTGAAACATCTCAGTAACCCGACGAAGAGAAATCAACCGAGATTCCCGTAGTAGTGGCGAGCGAACCGGGAGGAGCCCAAACCGATGAACCTTCGGGTCCATCGGGGTTGTAGGACTAGCAACACAGGAGAGATTTCCACTTGAACGCGTTGGAAAGCGCGACCAGAGCGGGTGACAGTCCCGTAAAGGACGGAGAACTCGAATCGGCTAGGATCCTGAGTACCACGAGACACGTGCAATCTTGTGGGAAGCTGGGGGGACCACCCTCCAAGGCTACACATCTTTAGCGACCGATAGCGAACAAGTACCGTGAGGGAAAGGTGAAAAGCACCCCGAGAGGGGGATGAAAGAGACCCTGAAACCACGTACTCACCAGCAGTCAGAGGCCACTGTTCCGTTGCGGAACCAAGGGCTGATGGCGTGCCTTTTGTAGAATGATCCGGCGAGTGCATCGTCGTAGCCTGGTTAACCAGCGTTAAAGCTGGGGAGCCTCAGGGCAACCGAGTCTGAACAGGGCGAGCGGTTGCGGCGATGCGACCCGAAACCGTGTGAGCTATCCATGAGCAGAGTGAAGCGGATGTGACAGTCCGTCGAGGCTCGCACCCACCAGTGTTGCAAAACTGGGGGATGACTTGTGGATAGGGGAGAAATTCCAATCGAACACGGAGATAGCTGGTTCTCCCCGAAATGTATTGAGGTACAGCTGTATGATACACTATCCTGGAGGTAGAGCTCTGAATGGGCTAGGGGCCTCGTGCAGGTTACCAAACCCAAGCAAACTGCGAATGCCAGGACAGCATGCATGCAAGTGAGACGGCGGGGGCTAAGCTTCGTCGTCAAAAGGGAAACAGCCCAGACCATCGGCTAAGGTCTCCAAGTATCCGCTGAGTGTAAAAGGGGGTCACAACGCCCAAACAGCCAGGATGTTGGCTTAGAAGCAGCCACCATTTAAAGAGTGCGTAATAGCTCACTGGTCGAGTGTCGTGGCACCGACAACGTATCGAGGCTCAAGCGGATTACCGAAGCCATGGAATCTCTCTTTGGAGAGATTGGTAGGGGAGCGTTCTCCAGCTGAGAAGCCAGACCGCAAGGACTGGTGGAGCGAAGAGAAGTGAGAATGCCGGAATGAGTAGCGTCATGTCTGTGATAACCAGACACACCGAATGCCTGAGGGTTCCTGGGCACCGTCAAACGTCCCAGGGTGAGTCGGGTCCTAAGCCGAGGGCGTCATAGCCGTAGGCGATGGAAAGCAGGTCAGAGATTCCTGCACCGGAGATGCTCGTGATGAGCAATGGGGGGACGCGGTAAGGAAGGTGAGCCCATCGATTGGACAGGATGGGTCTGTGCGTTGAAGTGCGAAGCCGAGGCAAATCCCGGTTTCCTGTGCATGACACGTGCAGCGAGCGGACGTTGGTTCGCGGAAGTCATCGGCCCCTAGGCCGCCAAGAAAAGCCTCTCGCCAGAGCCATCTCCGCCCGTACCGCAAACCGACACTGGTAGGCAGGGGGAACACTCCCCAGGTGATCGAGCGACCCTCTGTTAAGGAACTCGGCAAATTGACCCCGTACCTTCGGAAGAAGGGGTGCCCTAGTAGCGAGGCTCTTCGGAGTGGCGTGAGGGGGTTGCAAGAAATTGGCTCAACCGACTGTTTACCAAAAACACAGGTCTCTGCGAACGCGAAAGCGGAAGTATAGGGGCTGACTCCTGCCCAGTGCCGGAAGGTTACGAGGAGCGGTGTACGTAGCTGCGAATCTAAGCCCCGGTGAACGGCGGCCGTAACTATAACGGTCCTAAGGTAGCGAAATTCCTTGTCGGGTAAGTTCCGACCCGCACGAAAGGAGTAACGAGTTGAGCACTGTCTCGACAGAGGACTCGGCGAAATTGAAGTACCCGTGAAGATACGGGTTACCCACGACAGGACAAAAAGACCCCGTGGAGCTTTACTACACCTTGACCTCGAAACGAGGCAGAGCGTGCGTAGCATAGGTGGGAGTCGGAGAACCTATCCTTGTGGGGGTAGGGGAGACAGCCGTGAAATACCACTCTCGTTGTGTTTTGTTTCTCACACGTCACCGTGAGCCGGGACGTGGACAGGATCAGGCGGGTAGTTTGACTGGGGCGGTCGCCTCCCAAAGGGTAACGGAGGCGCCCAAAGGTTCCCTCAGGGTGGATGGACATCACCCATACAGAGTGTAAAGGCACAAGGGAGCTTGACTGCAAGACGGACAGGTCGAGCAGGGACGAAAGTCGGGCTTAGTGATCCCACATTCCCGAGTGGAAGGAGTGTGGCTCAACGGATAAAAGCTACCCCGGGGATAACAGGCTTATCTTGCCCAAGAGTTCACATCGACGGCAAGGTTTGGCACCTCGATGTCGGCTCGTCGCATCCTGGGGCTGGAGTAGGTCCCAAGGGTTGGGCTGTTCGCCCATGAAAGCGGCACGCGAGCTGGGTTCAGAACGTCGCGAGACAGTTCGGTCTCTATCCGTCGTGGGCGTAGGAGAATTGAGGGGCGTCATCTCCAGTACGAGAGGACCGAGATGGCTCGACCGCTGGTGTGCCAGTTGGCCTGCCCGGGCCAGAGCTGGATAGCTATGTCGAGAAGGGATAAGCGCTGAAAGCATCTAAGCGCGAAGCCGCACCCAAGACGAGTTCTCCCACTCTCTTGAAGAGTCAAGATCCCAGGAAGACGACCTGGTCGATAGACGACACGTGGACACCTGGTAACAGGCGCAGCGAAGTCGCCCTAATGATCGTACGGCTTGTTTCACCATTGTGTATCTTCATCGTGGACACATGCGTGCGTGTCTTCTGCTTCACGCTGGTTGGCAGCGCGCTCGGCAAAATTGAGGGAATACTATTTCCAGTGAGGTATGGGGACATAGCTTAGTTGGTAGAGCGTCGCCTTTGCACGGCGAAGGTCAGGAGTTCGAATCTCCTTGTCTCCATTTTGAGAAAAGAGATAAGTAGCTTGATAGGTTACTTATCTCTTTTTTTGTAGAAAAACCACGCAGGAATATTTTGAGCTCTGATGTAGTTCTCTTCTATATAAGCAAACATCGATGGAATGTGTCAAGGGAGAGTATTTGTATCATGGTAGCTGTTCCACGTGTAGATGCACATATGCTGAAATTTTCACAATCATGTGTTCTTGTGCTGACCGCACTTAGTTTTCTTTTTAATCTGCCCATTCTTGTCCTCATTAGCGGCCTGGCCCTGGCTCTCAGCGCTATCTTGCCCGCTGCCAGCCCATTCAGATTGATTTATCGCCAGGTTATCGTGCGTGCTGGTTTGCTAAAGCCACGCATGGTTGAGGACGATCCCGCACCGCATCGTTTCGCCCAGGGCGTGGGCGCTACATTTCTACTGGCAGCCAGCATTCTTTTCTTTCTGACCTCGGCCACGCTGGCGGGTTGGATTCTCACGATTATTGTATTTGTGCTGGCCGCCATCAATGTCTTCGTCGGATTTTGTGCTGGCTGTTTTGTCTATTACTACCTGGGGCGTTGGGGACTCATGCCACGCGTGCGCTATGATGGTGGTTTTCGTTGGAGAGGCGTTTAAGCTATGGCTGACTTTTCACTGCGGCTGATCATCTTATTCGTGGTTTGCGTACTGGTTGCCATCGCCGTCGTGGCCGGACGGATGCTGGTTGCCCGGCGTCGTCAGCAGGCATTGGCGGCTGAACCTCTTGTCTTTACATTGTCTGATAAGCATGAGCATGAGCATCTGGTGCGTATCCTGGCCTTTAGTAGTGAAGACTGCCGCCAATGCCATACACTGCAGCAGCCGGCGCTTGAACGTTTGCTCAAGCAAAGTGGAGACAAGATAGAGGTGGTGCATATAGATGCGGTCACCCGGCATGATTTGACAGAGCGTTACAAAGTGTTGACGGTACCCACGACCGTTGTACTTGATACTGAAGGCAATGCGCATGCTGTCAACTATGGTTTTGCGAATACACAAAAATTGCAAGAGCAGGTAAATGCCATCCTGGGTCTCGCAATTTCCTGATCTCACAATAAAAAATTTTGAGCATAGATATCATGGCATGATATCTATGCTTCTTTTTTGTTGAACCAGGACTTTTGAAGCAAGCATGTGCTATTTTCATCTGCGCTTAATCATGTGCATCCATACTAGAGCCAGTAAACGTATGGAATATAACCATCCAAATCAAAATAGAAAGAGTTTTAGCGCATGAACTTGAACATGGCACATATTCATATCATAGTGAATCATATTCCAATCATTGGAACACCGTTTGTCGCCCTGACATTTTTAATTGCTTTGATTTTCCGAAATGTCTTTCTGCAGAAACTTTCACTGTGGTTTCTGGTGTTGGCTGCGCTGGCTACCGCAGTTGCATATTTAACTGGTGACGGTGCCGCCCACATTGTCGAGAGCTTTAACCATGTTTCTCCTGCCTTGATACAGGACCATGAATCGATGGCGCGCATCAGTTTGATTATCATGTTTTTCACCGGTATTGTTGCAGTCTTTGGTATCCTTTTCTATACGCGCAAGCCGGTGCTTCCCCGCTATCTCCAGATTATAGTGATGGCTGTCCTGGTTATTAATACAGGCGTGTTGATATATGTGGGATACCTGGGCGGACTGATCAGCCATCCAGAAATTCGCTCATTCCTGGATGCATCTCAGCACCTGGCCCTGCTTTTATCGTAGCTATCTGGTAGAGAATCCTGGCGCGCTTTTGACTGTCATAGACAGAAACTGCTGAAGCCAGGATTCTCCTTATTTTTATGCCAGGTTACGCAGGTCGGGTACTCCCACTGGATTGGGCATGGGAACGCCTCCCTGTTCAAGGATGTGTATGCTGAACTTTTTCATGAGTGAAAGCAACCGCTCGAAATCCTGTTCACCCAGGGATTGCCATGGTGGCAGTGCCAGTTCATCTGTGACCTGCTCAATATGGCGACGCTTACTCAGTCCCTCTGTAGTTAGATTCCCATCCTGATCTAGCCAGCCCCTGTGTATCAGTCGTTGCTGCGCGGCCTGCCAATCTTCGTCGCTCCATCCTCGATGCGGCTGGATCCCCTCTCGGGTGAGGCCACCCTGCGCCACGATGGTGAGATGCGCCTCGCACCCATCGACATTCTCCGCGAGTAGAGCGGCGATGTGACCATCACCACGAAATTCGCGGAAGAGGGTAGTGGCGTGCCAGAGAGCCAGGTGTGGCTGCTCGGGCCAGGGTAATGAGGCATGGCCCGCGAAGAGGGGGCGGCCAGCCACGGAACAGGCTTCTGCGGCCTTTCTCGCCAGTTCCGCTGCTTCCACGAGTTCTGCAGAAGCGATGATGTCATCTCCCAGCAAGCGGCGCAGGGCCGCATCCGCGGCGTTCAGGCGCGCGGATAAAACCTTTTCCGGCGTGGAGAAGCGCCAGGCATCAGGGATGGACCGCGCAACCATCTTAGGATGAAAATTATAGAACGTCGCGGTAACCACCGAGGCGGGAACCGGCCCCATCGCCGCTACCCTCGAAGCAAAATAACCCATCCAGTAGCCTTTTAAGCCTGCTTCACTGTAGGCGATTCGTGCTTCCGGCGCGAAATAGATCATCGCGTGATAAGGTTCCATCATCATCCAGGCTAAACGTGAAGGGTGTTTAGCTGGATCATCTGAATGTGTGTTCAACGTCGTACCCATTCAAATCTCCCTTTTTAATTAGAGCAATATATTTCCCAATGCAAGTATACATTCACTCCGGGTGATTTTCAGTATGCTGGTGAGCCTGAGCGCCCCCGCACGGGCGTCCGCATACGCGGCCGCGTCCTATTTTATGAGGAGTCGGCGCAATGCAACGCCTGTGCATTCGCACAGGCGTTGCATTGCGCCGACTCCTCATAAAACAATTGAGCGCCGCGGGCGCGAAACCTACGGCGTTTAGATCGCCTCAGAAGAAAATTAGTCATTTATAGGTATTGGCATGACCTCTGCTATAGATATATGCTATATTTCCGATATGGTTTTATATGAAACTGCGATTGTGGGTGCATGATTCAGGCATGGTGTGATGGTAGAGAATGTGTTGAGGTATTTTCTTTTTGCGTCGATACAGGTGTGTGCATTAGATCGATTGCATTCCATTAAGAGGAGTTATGGTTATGAAAGATTCTAAACAGGGTGGATCGCGAAGAGCGCCTGACCGCAAGGGATTATTCGCGTTGATCATCGGGGTCGCGGCAATTGTCTTGCTCTATTTATATGCCAATCATCTGATAACCGTTCCTGGATTGGTACAGTTATCGAGTGGGCCAAAGTTCGCCTCCGCGGCGACTGGTAGCCAGACCAGTGTGGTCTGCCAGGTCATTTCGTCCTCCGGCAACAACTCACTGGATGGCTATATTCTGGAGCAGACGAATAATGGTGCATATCAGCGTACTAACAATATCGTACACATCGTGTGGGGAGCCAATCAGCAGGTCAGTGTTGGGCGCAATCAGGATATTCAGCAGGGGGCGATCGTGCAGGCTGATGGGCGCGTGGATGCGGCAAGGGTGTTACACGCTGATCAGCTATCTGTAGTTACCAATTTTGTGCGCTTACAGTAAATGAAGAAGAGGCGCAAACGCGCCTCTTCCTGATGACAATTGTGAACGTCTCAGTGAGCCTCTGGACCCTCGGTAAAGCGGCTGGTCTCGGTTAGCGAGAAGGTTGTATGAGCCTGGATATCGCGGGCGGAAGAGCCAATGAGAAGCTCGAACTCTCCTGCTTCAGCGATCCACTGCCGGGCCACGTCGTCGTAGTAGGCCAGTGCGCTTTGATCGAGCTCAAAGCTGACAAACTTGCTTTCACCGGGTTCTAACTGGACTTTAGCGAAGGCCTTGAGCTCTTTTTCGGGCCGGTGCAGCGTCGATTTGACATCCCGCACATACAGCTGTACAACTTCCTTACCCTCTCGCTGTCCGGTATTGGTAACCTGAATGGTCGCTCGCAGGGTTTCACCGGGTTGTAACTTCTGTGTACTGAGTTCAATGTCGGGGGAGTAGCTGAAGGTCGTGTAAGAGAGACCAAAGCCAAAGGGGAAGAGGGGCGCGACCTGCTTTTTATCATAGTAACGATAGCCTACGAATAGACCCTCGCCGTAGTAAACACGACCGTTGTCGCCTGGATAGTTGATGTAGGCCGGATTATCCTCAAGGCGCTGCGGAAACGTCTGTGGTAGTTTGCCCGATGGATTGACCTCACCGAACAGCACGTCCGCGATGGCGTTGCCGCATTCCTGTCCTGGATACCAGCATTGCAGCACGCCAGCGACCCGGTCGAGCCAGGGCATGGTGATTGGCGATCCAGTATTGAGGACGACGACAGTATTTTTATTGACCGCGGCCACCCGCTCGATCAACTCGACCTGCTCAGGCATCAGATCCATGTTGGGTCGATCAAAGCCCTCGCTCTCCCACTCGCCATTCAGACCGGCAAAGACCAGTGCTACATCTGACCGCGTGGCCAGTTCAATCGCCCGGTCGAGGGCAGTGGTCGATGTTGGAGGCAGCACACCGATGCGTACGGCCGCGATAGGAACCTTCTCGTCGTCTTTGGCATACTCGACAGTTAGCGTATACTCCTGTCCCGCGGTAAGCTCAATTGGCGCTGTCGCCTCCGTACTTCCCATTCCAAAATAGGTCTGCCCCGGAACCTGTTGATCCCAGTTGTTGACCAGCTCATGACCATCGATATAGAGCTTGCTCAAGCCAGCACTGGCCAGGCCAAAGGTATAGGGACCTGTCTTTTGAGGTCGGATATGGCCGCTGAGGCGTGCCGAAAAGTGGCGAGGATCAATGTTAGAGGCGACCGATCCAAACCAGGTGATCTCAGAACTGGTGATATGAGCGGTTTCATCAATCTGGTTGGTAAAGTCAGGAGCCTGGAAATACTCAATGTCGAAGCCCGACTCCTGCTGGCTGTTTGTGGAACTGAATAGCTCTTTGTTGAACAAGGGGAGCAGGTTATGGCTGGGAAAGTCCGTTTCATCCTCAATGGTAAGCTGATCCCCTACTCGTGCGACAATAGCATCATAGGGCGCAACCGAGTAGTGGGCATTAACAAAGGCGCTGCCGCCACCCATCATGCGTGCCGTACGCGCATTGGGACCGATGATCGCGATGGATTTCAATCGATCTGGCTGCAGTGGCAGGATAGCATGCTCATTTTTGAGCAGCACGCAACCCTCTGCCCCTGCCTCACGGATCAATGCGCGATGTTCGGGTCGATCGATGGCCTGCTCAGGTCTATCTTCATGCGGCTCAAACAGTCCCACCTTGATAAACAGGTGCAGCAGGCGCGCCACGCTCTCATCTATTTTGCTCTCTGGCACTTCGCCATTCTTTACTGCCTGCAGCAGCTTGTCGCCGCGCCAGTGCGCGGGACCCGGCATTTCCAGGTCAAGGCCTGCATTGACCGAGGGAGCCGTACTCTGGGTGCCGAACCAGTCAGACATCGCGACGCCATCAAAGCCCCATTCCTTTCTGAGAATATCGGTCAGGGTATAGGGATTCTCACTGGCATAGGTGCCATTGACCTTGTTGTAGGAGGCCATGATCAGCCAGCTACCAGCTTCCTGAATAGCGGCTTTAAAGGGTACCAGGTAGATCTCACGCAATGCTCGCTCGCCTACCTCTGAGCTGATGCTATTGCGCTGGAATTCTGAATCATTGCACACGAAGTGTTTAACCGTCGCGCCTACCCCTTCACTCTGTACCCCTTTGATATAAGCGACCGCCATTTTGGCCGACAGATACGGATCTTCAGAATAGCATTCAAAGTTACGGCCATTGAGGGGCGAACGATGGATATTGACCGTGGGAGCCAGCAGAACCCGCGCACCCTTGGTCTTTGCCTCCTGCCCCAGCGCCTGTCCAACGCGTTCAATCAGCGCGGGATTCCAGGTGGCCGCCAATGAGATACCGACCGGAAAGCAGGCCGAGGTCACTCCCGCGCTACCCTCATTGGTATTGGCTGACATCAATATATCGCCCGAGCCGCGAGCCCCGTTGGGTCCATCGGATACCTTGAGCGATGGAATGCCCAGCCGTTCTATTGGCACCGTATTCCACATAGAGGCACCGGCCAGCAACGATACCTTTTCTGACAACGTCATCTGGCCCAGTAGTTTTTCTACCTTTGCATGCATAATGCAACTCCCTTCGTTCCATGCGCGACATAGCGTTCTACAATTTATAGTGTGAGGGAAAGATGATTGTAGTACTGGTCAGTCTGTATATACATGCCTCTTTGCATATCGACTGACATTCTCAACATTATAACCAACTTCAGGGACACGTTGCAAAATATATAATCGCTATATTATTCCTGGCGAGACTGGCTGCGTTGGGGATCGAAGCCATCGGGATAGCGCTGGCGCAGTTTGTCGACGTTGGCCTGCATGACGTCTTCCAGGGTCAGACCTACGGTATCACAGAGCAAGGTCATATACCAGAGCAGATCGCCGATCTCTTTATTGAGGGTGGTTATATCCAGGGAGTGGGAGTGGTAGAGCGTCTTTTTGAGCAGGTCGACAACCTCGCCTGACTCCCCGGCAATGCCCAGCGCGGTCAGGATCAATAGTTCACGGCGATCTTCTATGTCACAGGTGCGATGCACCTCGCGGGTGTAGGTAGCAATATCCATAGCGGCTCTCTTCCTAACTTTCTATCTGCTATTCTGTTTATACGGTGCTATGCAGGCTGCGTGCGGTTTTTACCCTATACTGTAGCTATTGGCGTGCTCGCTCGTCAAGCAGATAGTACCCTCATGGGCTTTGCCCACGCTTTGTTCTATTCTGTTAAGCTCATTGACATCCACTTGGACGGTGGGCTACACTAACGTGTGTTTGCTACTCGATACTATAGGGGTAGCGATTTAACGAACGGGGGCAAGGAATGGACGGCGTTAAAAATTACCTGATCGACATGGACGGGGTGTTGTTGTGGGGCTCATCGTTGATACCGGGGGCGGCTGACTTTATTCATAAACTGCAGGATAAAGGTATCCCCTTTTTGATTTTTACCAACAATTCTCTCTACACGCCTCGCGACCTGCAGGTGCGGCTGGCATATATGGGATTGAATGTGTCGGCGGACGCTATTTTTACATCCGCGTTAGCGACCGCGCAGTTCCTGCATGGGCAGCGTCCAGGGGGCAGTGCTTTCACCATTGGTGAATCTGGATTAACGACTGCCCTGCACGACATTGGCTATATTTTGACCTCACAGGAGCCGGAATATGTAGTGGTGGGCGAGACGACGATGTATAGTTTCCAGCGCATCTCGCAGGCCTGCCGCTTCATCAGCAATGGCGCGCGCTTCATCGCTACCAATCCGGACGTCATGGGTCCCGGCGAGGGTGGATTTGTGCCGGCGACCGGCGCCGTCGCGGCCTTAATCAGTTCCGCCACGGGTGTCAAGCCGTATTTTGTGGGCAAGCCCAATCCGCTTATGATGCGCATGGCGCTACGCAAGCTCAACGCCCACTCGGAGGAATCGGCCATGATCGGGGACCGCATGGATACCGACGTCGTGGCGGGCACCGAGAGCGGCCTGCGCACCGTCCTGGTCCTCTCAGGAGTTACCAAACGCGAGCAGGTGGAACGCTTCCCTTACCGTCCCACCTGGATTCTCGACTCGATCGCCGATGTTGAGATTTAAATCTCAACATCGCTGCCTATTGGGTGACGTAGATATCAGGCCAATCATCAGGGGCGACCATACCCATCGCATTGATTGTCAGGCCATGTATATTTGGTTTAACCACATAATTATCAAAGTACTGATACAGTGGTAACCAGGCGACATCATTGACAAGTTCCTGCTCGACGCTTCTATACATAATCGTCCTTTGTGGTAGATTCTGTGTAACGTCAGCCTGGGCCAGTATGTGTTGGATTTCTCGCTGGCGTGCCATGTTGCTGTTGTGATTTTGTCCATACGCGAAAACGTTTTGCGAGGCATTCTGGCCGAATTGGACCGTCATCCAATCGCTGGCATCTGGATAATCGGCGGCCCAGCTTAAGCGCCACATCTGCATATTTTTGACGCCTTGTTGACTGCTGATTGCCTGATAAAAATCGCTGCCTGGCATTTCCTGTAATTGAACTGAAATACCAAGATTGTTTTTCCACATCTTCTGCATAATGACCATTTCATTGTGCCGTAAGGGATCGGCCGTTGATGGATAGGTCAACGTCACTTGAGGAAATGTTTGTAGAGAAGCGATACCTTCCTCACGCATGCCTTCGGCCAGGAGTTTCTTAGCCAGTGTGGGATCTCCGAACAGCGTTTGTACGCCTGCAGGACCTGCCAGAGTGGCGCTGGCACCGGGATCTCCCTCTGGTATGATATGGTTGGTGGGCAGAACTGTATTTTTTCTAATCTCCTTGCTAATGAGCGTCTTGTTGACTGCCAGGGCAAAGGCCTGTCGGATTTTAATGTTGTCGAACGGCTTATTCAGGTAGTTCATGGCTATATATGTTGTGGTCAATTGTAGTGAACGGTGGAAACCCTGGTCTTGATTTACCTTATCTATTAGTGATGATGGAATATTGTCCACAAAGTCGCTCAGATTTGCCTGATAAGCACTATAAGCGTTTTGGGTTGATTCATAGGGGGTAAACACAATGGTTGTGAGCGCTGGCTTATGATCATAGTAATGGGGATTAGGTTTAAGAACGATTTTTTGTGCTGTGTTTTGAACGAGTTCGAATGGTCCCGAACTTCCCCCTTCGCTGAGGTGATTGGTGAATTTCGGACCATATTTGTCGACCAGTGCTTTCTCTACCACCACAGCACAGGTGGTCGTTAAGGTCTGTAGAAAATAGCCAACATTTTTTGAGAGCTTGAAGATAATGGTGTCGGCATCGGGCACTAAAATGCCCTGCCCGATCAAGGACTTGATTTTTCCAGCAGAACGTTGGTCCGCCCCTTTAATATATTGTAGATTATATGAGGCTGTACCATATTTCTGTGCAGGATCAAGCGCTCGATCAAGACTATATGCCACATCGGCCGATGTCAATGGGGTACCATCGCTAAATTTGAGGTTGTGGCGGAGATGAAAGGTCCAGGTGTATCCCTGATCACCCGCTTCCCATGAATCGGCAAGTTGCGACACAACCTCCATATTATCGTTGAGAGAGAGCAGCCCTGCTGATGTCATGCCTACAATCTGCATGGATTGTTTTCTTTGAACAGTAGCGGGATCCAGCGGCTCATCTAAATTGGAGGTGACGGCTATATTGAGCATCTGCTGGCTGGCCGGCGCTATAGATGGTTCTTGTGCCAGGGAACTTTGATGTGTCCAACCAGAAATATAATTCAGAAGATTATCGCTCCCAAAGCCGAGAACCGCGAGCAATACAATAGCGATGGCTATTACTTTTAATCTGCCCGAGCGTTTTTTAGGAGTAGCGGGTGCCTTGCCTGCTCCTGCTACAGTGGAAGGGATGTAGTAAGGAGTTGATGCTGGGGCGGGAGGTGGAACGGGGATCGGAGCTGCCTGTGAGGAAGTTACCCTGGCATTGATCCGCTCAAGGCGGCGCTGTACGCTGATGATGGAGGTGGGGCGTTGCGCGGGATCCCTGGCCAGCATTTCCGCGAGAAGCTCTGAAAGCTCTTCTGGGAGGGCTACAGGCTTTCTGGTAATCGTGGTATCCTCATCCAGGGGATCTTGTCCTGTCAGCAATGCTCGCAGTGTGGCGCCCAGGCTATAGATATCTGAGCGCTCCGTGGTCTGATCTGAGCCATATTGTTCTGGGGCGGCATATCCGGGGGAGCCGAGCGCCTGCGTATCGCGTCTCTGCCCCGGTCTGAACTGGCGCGCGATACCAAGATCAATGAGATAGATACGTCCAGTGCGGGTGCGCATGATATTATCGGGTTTGATATCGCGGAAAATAATGGGGGGCTGACGTGAATGGAGATAGGTGAGCACATCACAGACCCGCAGGGCGATGGAGAGCACCTCATCTAGGGGAAGCTGCCCACCGGGCAATTGTTGCCGGTACTCCTCCAGGGTCTGACCATCGATGAACTGGGCCACGATATACCAGTGATCCTGGTCCATAAAATGGGCGTAGACTCTAGGGAGAGCTGGATGTTTGAGCGACTCTCCAAAGCGTATCTCACGGTGATAGGTATCGGTGGCATCGATGATTTCCTGCGGTTTCAAATCCCTCAACGTGATCTCTTTGACCGCCACGATTGTTTTGTTGCGTAGATCCTCAGCCTTATAGACGGTAGCAAACCCTCCTTTACCAACCGGATCTATCAGGCGATATCGATTCTCAAGGAGAACAATAGTTTGCATCTGTCCTTGCTCATCAATATCCTGGGCATGTACAAGTGTCTTTCCACAAGCAAAGCAGATAGTATCCTGTTCATGATTGGCAGCTCCGCAATTCGCGCAGTATAAAATATTTACGGGCTTCACAATTAGCCTGTCCTCGCTCTCTATGAAACCTCTAATTGCTACTCATGTCTAATATACGTAAAAATATGGTAGTGCTTTTCATATGAATAGCATGATAGAGTATTCGAAGCATAAAACTTTTCTACTAAGTATTAGACGTCTATTAACAGCTATTTTATCCTTTATCTTGCATGTAGGTATATAAATATATTCGTTGGTTGCGGGGAATCTGTGACATCTCTCGATACAAACATATCCCAAAAGTACTGCGTTTACATGTTGGTGCCTCGGGCGCGGATGCGCGCCCGAGGCACCAACATATACATGCTTTTTAAGATGCCTGGGCCAGCTGGGCTTCGGCTTTGACCGTTGCCGTTTTGCTGGTGAGCGAACGTTTGGTAAAGAAGAGGATGCCTGTGGTCACCAGGGTACCGGCGATAATCGCGATGAAGTAAGAGAGCAGGTTGGTGACCGCACCGGGGATGAACAGGACGAAGATGCCCCCATGGGGAACCTGAAGTTGGCAGGCGAACAGCATGGAGAGCGCGCCCGCGACCGCCGAGCCAATCATAGTGGCCGGAATGACGCGGAAGGGATCGCGCGCAGCAAAGGGGATGGCACCCTCGGTGATGAAGGCGATACCCAGTACCGCCGCCGCCTTGCCCGCGTCCTGCTCTTCCACCGTAAAGCGATTTTTGAACAGGTAGGTTGCCAGGGCCAGCCCAAGCGGTGGAGTCATGCCTGCCGCCATCACAGCCGCCATCGGCGCATCGACATGGCTGCTCAGGAGTCCCACTGAGAACGTATAGGCCGACTTGTTGATCGGACCCCCCATATCGATGGCCATCATACCGCCGAGCAGGAGCCCCAGCAGCAGGGCATTCGTTCCCTGCATGGTCTTGAGCCAGTTGGTCAGGGCCGCCAGGATCAGGCTGACCGGGGTGCCAATGACATAGACCATCAACAGGCCGACGATGGCGGTACTGAGCAAGGGGAGGACCAGCACCGGCTTCAGTCCGGCCAGGTTCTTTGGCAGGTTGATCCATTTGCTGAGATAGAAGGTGGCATAGCCCGCCAGGAAGCCCGCGATCAGGCCGCCCAGGAAACCGGCTCCGATCGAATTGGAGAGCACACCACCGATCATGCCTGGCGCCAGACCCGGCCGATCGGCGATCGAATAGGAGATATAGCCTGCCAGAATGGGCACGATCAGGCTAAAGGCGCCGGTGCCCGCGCCGATCTGGTTTAAGGCCCAGCCAAGGGTGCCGGCATGTTTGGCCGCGTCGATACCGCCAATGGCAAAAGAGATCGCGATCAGGAGTCCACCGGCGACCACAAAGGGGAGCATATAAGAGACACCGGTCATCAAATGTTTGTAGACGCCCGTGCTGGCAGCCGACCGCTTGCTTTTGGCATCCTGAATCTGGGCCAGGTAATCCTGTGATGATGAGCCGGTTGTGCTGGCGGTTGCCGTGCCCTGTGGATTGCGCGCGGCCAGCGCCAGGGCTTTATTTAGCACGCCCGGCCCGTTTTGGAGTGCGTCATGGGTCGAGGTCTCATAGACCGTCTTGCCAGTAAAGCGGCTCTGATCGACCTTGGCGTCGGCCGCGATCACCACCACATTCGCCCGCTGAATCTCCTCCGGCGTCAGCGCGTTCTGGGCGCCGACCGAGCCCTGGGTCTCCACTTTAATCTGGTGGCCCAATGTTTCAGCGGCCCGCTCCAGCGCCTCAGCGGCCATAAAGGTATGCGCGATCCCGGTGGGGCACGAGGTAATGGCGACGATGCGCGCATGCTCAACCTCTTTTGGTGCAACTGGAGTAGCAGGAGTTGTTTGGGCGGCGGGAGAGGAAGTATCGCTGCTTGCTGCCTGTTGCGCCAGGGCCTCTTCAATGATCTGCTGACTCTGACGGATCGCCTTACTGGTGGTGGTTTCATAGACCGGCTTCGCGGAAAAGCGGTCCTGCGCTACCTTCTCATCGGCGGCGATAATTACCACATCGGCGGTCTGTATATCGTCCGTGGTCAATGTATGTTGCGCCTCTCCTGAACCCTGGGTCTCCACCTTGATGGTGTGTCCCAGCGCCTCGGCGCCACGCTGTAGTGCTTCCGCTGCCATAAAGGTATGCACTATGCCAGTGGGACTGGAGGTGATGGCCACAATCTTTGCCATAATAAAACTCCTCTGCACGGGATAAGACCATGCTGCTCTGCATACACGAAATACGATCTTGATCCAGATCCTTTTGAGTCAGTGCTTATTATCTATGCTGTCAATTATTCTCCCTGGATTTGGGGGCTGGCAGGAGTGTACGCACCTGAACCTGGCTGGCATATTGTTGCAGTACAGGGCGCTCAGGAAGGTGCGGGCCGATGCGTGTGATGGTTCCAGCGGAAAAGGCGGTCGCCAGCCGGGCGCATTCGATCAAGGATAGATCCTCGGTGAGTCCGGCGATCAGGCCCGCGACCATGGCGTCTCCGGCGCCGACCGTGCTCTTCACCTTGACTGCCAGTGGTTGAGCTACCAGGGTGGTATGCTTATCCACAAACAGGGCGCCTTGTTCTCCCATTGAGACCACGACCAGGCGCACGCTGTCCCGTAACAATTGCCTGGCACCCTGTTCAATACTTACTTCGTTTTCCAGGGGACGCTCTACAAGTTGTCGCAGTTCATCGATGTTCGGTTTGAGGATGGTGGGTCCCGCCTGCGCACCCGCGCGCAGGGCGTCCTGACTGGAATCTAGCACAATATGCTTGCCCAGCGTTTTCAGGCGTTCAATAATGGTCGCATAGAAGCCGGTTGGCAGGCCGGGAGGCAGGTGTCCCGCCAGCACGAACCAGTCACAGGTGGTGGCCAGTTGTTCGATGCGTGCCATAAGCTGCTCAACATCGGCCTCCGAGGGGTGAAGTCCTGGCATGTTGATATCAGTGGTCTGTTGCCTGGCCTCATCAATCACCTTAATGCCGGTACGCGTCTGCCCGGGCAAACGAACGAAGGCATCCTCGATCCGTTTCTGCATGAATAGCTGCTCAAAGATGGCGGCGTTATCGCGACCCAGAAAGCCGGTGACCGCCGTGGCGTGACCATAGTCGGCCAGGAAAGAGGCCACGTTAACCCCTTTGCCACCGGCATCCATCTGCATTTGCTGGCCCCGATTGACTCTGGCGGGCTCAAACTGGTCCACGCGCACCGTCAGATCGATGGCGGGATTCAGCGTAATGGTTGCGATTTTACTCATAGGCCGCGTACCTCTGCGCTGGTGCGGCACTGGAGCGCTCTTTTTGCGAGTTCCTGCATGTCTTGCAGGGAGGAACTGCGGATGTGGGCTTTAATGGTGGCGACGCTCGGGATGCTGACACTCAGCTCTTTTACGCCCAGGCCGGTCAGGATGCTGGCTCCCAGCACCTCGGAGGCCAGTCCACCGCAGACGCCGACCCATTTGCCCTCTTGCTCGGCTGCCTGTACGGTCTGCCAGATCATCTGCAGGATGGCTGGATGCAGGCTATCGGCCTGTTTGGCCAGTTGTGGATGACCGCGATCCATGGCCATCACGTATTGCGTCAGGTCGTTGGTACCGATAGAGAAGAAGGCGATCTCCCTGGCCAGGTGAGTGGCCAGCAGGACCGCTGAAGGTACCTCAACCATGATACCGATCGGTATGGTGGGGCCATTCAGCTCCTGGCGTACCTGCTCGGCGATGGCCGCGGCTTTCTGCCAGTCCTCCAGCGTCGCGATCATGGGGAACATGATGCTCACCGGACCATAAGTTGCCGCCCGGTAGATGGCGCGCAACTGTGGGATGAACAGGTCGGGATATTCAAAGCAAAGCCGGACGCCACGCACGCCCAGGAATGGATTATCCTCTTTGGGCAGGTTCAGGTAGCTGACCTCTTTATCGCCGCCGATATCCAGCGTGCGGATAATCACGTTCTGCCCCTTCTGTGTCTGAATGATGTCGCGGTAGACCGCGAATTGCTCCTCTTCAGAAGGGGCGCTGTTGCGTTCCAGATAGAGGAACTCGGTGCGCAGGAGTCCAACACCCTCAGCACCCGCCTCAGCTGCTTTCTGCGCGTCGCGCACATTGCCGATGTTGGCGGCCACCTCGACACGATGCTGATCGCGGGTAATGGCAGGCGCGAAACGCTCGGCGCGGGCCGCTTCCTCCTGCTGTCGCGCCTGCTGTTGTAGCTGGCGTACCTGCTCAATATCCTCGTCATCGGGCTGTAGATAGAGCTTTCCCGCTGAGCCATCCAGAATACAGGTGCTGCCATCGGCGACGTTCAGAAGCTCCTTGCCCGCTCCAACGATGGCTGGAATGCCCAGTGAGCGAGCGATAATGGCGGTATGCGAAGTTGGGCCGCCGCCCACAGTACAGAAGCCGAGCACCCCCTGTGGATCGAGGGTGGCCGTATCAGATGGGGCCAGATCGTCCGCCACCAGAATAACGGGATGGTTATCCAGATGAATCTCCTGCTGTTGGGTTCCTGTCAGATGATTTTGCACACGCGTGCCGACATCGCGCAGATCGGCGGCACGGCCGGCCAGCACCGGATCGCTCAACTGCTGTAACGACTCCACACGCTCCTGGATGGCCTGATTCCATGACCAGGCGGCGCTGTGACCCTGATAGATCAGCGAGATCGTCTGTTGCAGGATGCTGCTATCGCTGAGGAATTCGCTGTGAGCTTCAAATATAGCGGCCTGGCTGGCGCCTGAGCGAGCGCTGACATCGGCATGCAACTGTGCAAGCTCTTTTTTGGACGTATCCAGAGCCTGCTGTAGCTTTTCGCCCTCTTCAATCGGATCTCCGGCCACATCCTCAACTTTTGCAGCGCGATGGACATATGTCTTCACCGCTCCAAATACGATGCCTGGCGCGGCCGAAATACCATTGATTGTCGCGCTGGCATGTCGAGGAGTCCAGGATGCCGTCTCCGTGCGTTGCTCGGTCTCAGCCTCTTCCTCTCCCAGTTTGTTATTCAGCGCCTCCTGCAGGGCTTTCAGGGCTTTATCGGCATCATCACCCTGGGCGGAAACACGGATCTGTGTGCCGTGCTCAGCGCCTATCTGGAGCAAGGAAAGCAGACGCTTGCCGTCCGCGACGCGCTCGCCGTTGCGAACGCGGATACGGGCCTTAAAGCTTTTCGCCAGATTAACAAACATAGCTGCTGGACGGGCATGCAGACCGGTTTTATTGGTTACCACGGCATCAAAATAGTGTTCATAATCGACCGGTTGATTGCTGGTGGCGGCTTTTTCAGGGGCGCGTTCACCGGTTAACGCCTGGATGATGTCCTGTGGATTGGTGGTCTGAGCCAGGCGCTCAACCTGCTTCTCATCACTCAGCACGCGTGTCAGGCGGCGCAGAACCTCGATATGCTCATCCGATTTGGCGGCGATGCCCACGATCAGGCGCGCCGTTTCACCTGGATTCCAGGTAACGCCTGCGGGGACCTGCAGTACAGAAATGCCCGTGCGCTCAATGAGATCGCGATGTTCATTTAAGCCATGGGGGATAGCGATCCCATTTCCCAGATAGGTATTGGACACCTCTTCGCGCTGCTGCATACTGTTCACATAGCCGGGGGCGATATTATGGCTATCAATAAGCAGCTGTCCTACAAGATTGATGGCCTCTTGCTTGTCACGCGGACTGGCATGCAAGCTGATCTGTCGTTCGTTGATCTCAATCATGCGAGCTCTCCCCAGAGTCCTACAACTGAATGGTCCTTACTACATGGTCACCACTGACCGACCTTTTCTTGTAATCGATTACAATTGATAAGCAAATTGTAATCGATTACAAAGCCATTTGTCAAGGAATTTTTACCCGGTTTCCTTTCAAAGTGCTTCACAATATGGTATACTATTTGCAATCGTTTACAATTCATGGTTAGCCCGATCAATTGAGGGAGTGGGTATGGCGAGTATTAAAGAAGTTGCCGAGGTGGCTGGCGTTTCTACCGCTACGGTCTCGCGCGTGCTCTCGAATGGGCAGCACGTACGGCCCGAGGTGCGTCAACGGGTGATGGAGGCCGTCGAAAAATTAGGCTACCGGCCCAACCTGGTGGCGCGCAGCCTGCGTTCCCAGCAATCGAATACTATTGGTTTGATTGTATCAGATATTCGCAATCCCTTTTTTACCTCAATCAGCCGTGCCGTTGAGGATATCGCCTATGCCCAGGGTCTTACGGTCCTGCTCTGTAATACCGATGAAGACGTCAATAAGGAAGCTATTTATCTACAGTTGATGCGTGACACCAACGTGGCGGGTATCATTTTTTCTCCTACGCGCCAGACGGCCGCCAGCCTTTCTCAACAGCGCTTTGATTTCCCAATCGTGATGGTGGATCGCACGGCCCCTGATTTTGCGGCTGATGCCGTTCTGCTGGATAATGTGGAGGCGGCGTATCGGCTGACAACGCACCTGCTCAATAATGGTTTTGGACGCATCGGGGCCATTTTTGGAGAGACCAGCCTGACTGGCCTGGAACGGCGACAGGGGTATGAGCAGGCACTGCGGCAGCATAATTTGCCTGTGGTACCCGAATACATCAGGCATACCCAGCCACGGGTTGAGTCTGGCAAGGCGGCCGCGACCGCGTTACTGCGCTTACCGCAACCGCCAGATGCCTTGCTGACCAGCAATAGCCTGACCCTGGAGGGAGCCCTGCAGGCGATTCGCGAGTCCAATCTCTCAATGCCTGCAGATATCGCGCTGGCAGGTTTTGACGAGACCTCCTGGACCGTGCTGGTGCAGCCACCAATCACGATTATCTCACAGCCTACCTATGAGATCGGCAAGACCGCCGCCGAACTGCTGATCCAGCGTATCATTGACCCTTCACGATCCTCGCGCCAGGTTATGCTGCGTGGCCAGCTCCATGTACGTGGCTCCAGTACCCCTTCCGTCATTAAGGAAGAGGTTTCATAAGCAAGGACGGACGCAGGTAAAATGCGTCCGTCCTCTGGTTGGAATTGAGCGGATTATAGCCAGATTGCCCAGGATGGTCGCACCGGGAACAGGGTAGTGAAGAGTACCTCGTTATTGACCCAGGCGTCGGGATAGTTGCGGCGTAACTCATCCAGGCTGCGATAGCCGAGGAGCGCCTGGAAAAAGACCAGCGGCGGAAAGCCACCATCCGAGCAGTTGTTCAGCACGGTTGAGCGCCAGTCTTCAACCGTCTCAAGCCGCCCTTCCCTAAAGGCCATGCGAATGCCCCCACGGTAGAAATCCAGCTTTAACTCGCCCGTAAAGCCCTCGACAGGAGAGTTAAGCAAGCGTTTCTCCAATGCGGGCGCGATATGGCGGATAAAGCGAGGCAGGTCCGCGATGCGAATGTACCAGGCATAGCCAGGATCTGTAATGGCCGCCAGGTTGCCCAATGCTGTATAGACAGGATGTTGCTGTCCCAGGTAAAACTTGATCTCGCTGAACGCTTCGGTGTCGGGTTTCTGGGTCGGCATCTGCTGACCATAGGTCTGCAAGGCGTGCAAGAGCGATTGCAGCATTGCCTGTAGATTCAGATGTGGCCTGGTATACATACTCCAGACATTGAGCGATTTACCTCCACGGGTGATTGGCAGCGAGAGCCAGCCCTGTGCCTGCCCCTGTTTATCGACGATCATCATCGTAGTGCCAAATTGAGGACGAGCAGGATGGTCGGACCAATCTTCTAGCATAAATTTCATATAGCTATCACCTATGTGTGTCGTGACAGTATGTAAAGATCGATCACGCTGCTGATAAATTTCTTTCATCTGCGGCAGATCCGCTTGCGTGGCCGGGCGCAGTGTATAAAGTTCTGCATCGCCCTCTTTAGCTTTGGGGCTGGCGGTCAGGTAGACCCCCTTGCTGCTGTCCAGGTCGAGGGCGTATTCATAGCCAAACTGGCGATAGAAGTAGTAGATGCCCGTGATGGCGTCCAGCAGGCGTCCTTCGGCGGCGCTGCGCGCATGGACGAACTCGAACAGGGTACGTATCAGCCCACGGTTACGATAGCCGGGATCGCTGAAGACGATTTCCGGGCGTCCCATCTTAAAGAGAATATCCTCGTAGTACCATTCCATGCGCATCAGACAGATGCCCGCCACAACGGGATTGCCCTCTTTCGTGTGGTCCTCAACAATCGCGTAGTCGCCCGGCCCCATGACGGGTACGCGACCACTCATATATACCCTGACGGCATTGGCTGTCCTCTCATTAAAGGGATCACTATCTTTGCCACGAAAAACCTGGCCGGCGGTCTGCGCGATCTTTTCTGTATCGTCTGCCGTGGACCAGCGTGCGACCAGGCCATCACCCAGGTCACGTCTATACTCAGGGGCGGCGATATCCAGCGTCATTGCCATGTGTATCCTCCTTATGCTTCTGTAAAACGAGCAGCAGTTACTGGCGAGCAAAAAACGTATGGCTGAAAGGGGAGCCCGGCAATGATGGAACCCATGGAGGTGTGTAGCGCAAGGCAACAAAAAACCGCGGGCCCTCATTGGCGGATGCCCACGGTCAGAAGGTGTGCTATTGTTCTATGCTAGCGGGTAGAGATCAGAATATGCGACACACGTATCTGAAAATGGGCAGACGGCTCCTGTGGTCCCCAGATCAATGTGCGCACCGTTGTTCAGCGGGTTGTGTATGGATACGATCACATTTAGGAGGTCCCAGCTAGAAATTTGCAGGAATATATGATTACCTGTTTTCATGGCATGCCCTCCTTTCTGTTATCGTCGTTAAAACTTTTATCACAACCACTACAACTATAGCCGACAGATTGTGGTCTGTCAAGCTATGCTTTAAATGCTCAGGGCCATTTAAAAGTCTTTTCTTGCCGCCTTCGGCGGCGGTGAGAGAGGGAGGGGTGAGCGGGGACTGATCATGCCCCCGGCATGCTCGCCCGCACCCCGCAAGGGGCTAGCCGCCCCTTGACCCCGCTGTTCGCTACTTTTAAATGGCCCTGTTAAATGCTTTCAGGGTTTGATAGCTGCGTACCAGCTCTTCTTTTTGTAGTTCTATGTTGATCATGACGGCGAGTTCGACGCCGTCGGCGACCGCTCCGCTCACCCAGCGCGTCCGGTAGACATCGCCTGCCAGGTAGATGCCAGGGGCAATCGGTTGTTGATATGTGTCGGGCAATGAACAGCCGAGCTTATCGAGCAGCTCCAGGCGCCGTACATGCTGCACCTGAAAGAACAGGGCCGCGCGCGCAAGCGTGCTGCCGTCGGTGAAGACGATGCGCTCAAAGCACTGCTCCGAACCCTCCAGCCGGGCGATCGGTGTTTCATAAATCTGAATGTTATGCTGATTGAGCAGTGCCAGCGTTTCGCTATTGAGTTGATGGGGACCATTGGTACACAGTACAATGTCCCGACTCCATTGTAGAAGTTGAAAGGCCAGCGCCTCACCCCCTGCTCTCTGTGAAAGGACGGCCAGTGGCTGGTCGCGTACTTCCCAGGCGTCGCAGTAAGGACAGGAAAAGACCCCGGCTCCATAGTAGCGCCGAAACCCCTCAATCGATGGGGTAACATCCTTCAGGCCGGTAGCTAGCAGCAAGGCACGGGCTGTATGTATAGAGCCATCGCCCAGGGTGACGGTAAAGAGATCGTCTGTACGCCTGGCATCGATCGCGGTAGTAGAGCGTATCTCTACGTTTGTATATTTCTGTAATTGTTCTTGTCCAAGGCGTCTGAATTCCGCTGGTACCATACCATCACAGGTTAAAAAGCCATGCATGGCGTGGGAGACAATATTGCGCGGCTGTCCATTATCACAGACAAGCACAGAGCGGCAGCAACGCCCTAACATTAAAGCGGCGCTCAAGCCGGCAGGGCCAGCACCAATGATAATTACATCAAACACTACGAGGCCTCCAGATTTTATTCATCAGCATATGTTCCAGGCGGCAAATAAGCCACTTATTTTAAATGTATTGTATTCTCCAGCTCTTTATGTACATTGTATTGATGACTCCAAATGGCTGTCAGGCCGTGTCTATTCGCTTATGTAGCATCTCGCCTGAACCATTACACTACCAATGTTCCCCACAGACAGGTATACTTGGAGTAATGTTTACCCACAAGACCATCGTCTGCGGCATGCCGGGGCTTTCACACCTGCGGTGTGGGCTTCTGTCTTTGCGGGTGAAATGAGATAAAGGGAGGAAGAAAAAAAGCTTATCATTCATTGACTTGGTAAGAATAAAAACAGCCATAATAAAATATGCGAATGATAATTTGTTCGCCTTTGGGCGACAAGGTGAGCGTAGAACATGTATTTTTTGAGGAGGGTGAGCAAATGAAATATTATAAAAAAATTACTGGTAATCGTTTATATCTCTCACCTATAAATACCGATGATGCAGAGAATTACATACAATGGCTGAACGATAAGGCAGTAGCCAACACATACGCTCAGTATTCATCGGTAGTATCATCGAAAAATGATTTGAAATGGCTTTTTGAGCCTGCAGATGGGGTACATCGTTATGCGATAGTGCTCCTTGACGGTGAGGTACTGATTGGTAGCATCAGCCTACAGAACATCAACCACCTAAACCGTAATGCTTTCATTGGCATTTTTATAGGCCAGGAGGAGCAAGGCAAAGGTTATGGTACTGAAGCCATTCGGTTAATACTTGGCTATGGATTCAACACAATGAATCTTCACAACATCATGCTTTCCGTCCATGCTGACAATTATGCGGGCATCGCTTCTTTCAAAAAGGCGGGTTTACGGGAAACAGGACGACGGCGCGAGTGGGTATTCAAAGACGGAAAGTACATAGATGTGATTTACATGGATATATTGGCACGCGAGTTTGGAGAATAATGTGTGCTTGGATAATAACCACGCAGTACAAGCATTATCTACATTCACATTTTATTCCAAAGGTGGGCATTGGCTCTATCAAGCTCATCGGTTCCTCCTAAAGGACGGAGAACTTGCGGTGTTCATTTTTTGTTTTTATTGGTGCACGAGATGTGCATCTGCAGCATTAATATTTTATTTCTAGTGGCACATAAGGTGCGCATTCGCGCACCTTATGTGCCACTAGAAATAAAATGAAGGTGGCCGCGCAGCGGCCGCCTGTGCGGAGGCGCGCACGTAACGCTTACCGGAGGAGTATACAAACTTGTTTCCTTACTTCCCTTTTGAGGATGAGAGTTTTGTGATGTCTATGGGGGTGCGAGCGTTGGGGGCTGGCGATGTAATTGAGATTGATCCCGATCATTATCATGCTGAGATAGCGCTCAAGCAGCGTCTTCTGACAGAGGATGCCGCTTATTATTTTCAAGCCTTGCCACGGACCGAGTCGGCGCAGTGGGAGGTGCTGGAACTGCTGTTGCCGCAGCTGGCGGCGCGTTATCCACAGTGGTTTACCTTAAAAGTGGAGCAGGGGCGCTGGCACTGGCATAACCGGTTGCTGAACGAATATACCGAATTTCGGCCGGGCACGCTGGCCGACCTCCCGCTCTTGCCGCTTCACTGGCTAGGGCGCCAGCTGCAAGAGGATCTCCTGGTGCTGGATGGGAATATGGAGACCGGCTTTCCCCTGGTCGCTGGTCTATTGTGTTTTCCTAATTCCTGGTGCCTGCAAGAGAAGCTTGGGCAATCGTTCCTGGCGATCCATGGGCCGGTCCCTTCATTTGAGAGACAACTGGGGCGATCCTCACTGCTGTTATTGCAGCGCCTGAAGGCCGGTCGTCCCGTCTGGCGGCTGAACTGGGCTTTTCGTAGTACTCCCCGGCTTGATATTACGCCCCGGGCCGCTGATGAGGTGCAGCGATCATATACGAACCTGTCGGAAGATACGATTGGAGAGCAGTGCTGGCTGCGCGTCGAGCGTCAGACCCTGACACGGTTGCCAGAAATGGGGGCCATCCTTTTTACCGTTCATACCTATCAGACGTCTGTTGCAGAGATAGTTGTCGATCCGGTGGCCGCCCGTAAGATGGAGCGCGTTCTGACCACCACACCACCTGAAATGCGGGCCTATAAGGGGATCTCTCCATTCATTGAGTCGCTGCTAGGCTATCTTCAGAGGCGTTGCGCTTAGCCAGCAACCATTGCAGCACGCCCACGTGGAACGCCAGCCTGGCCAGAAAGATAAAAGGAGCATAGAGCAGGACGCGAGGCTGCTCGGAGACGTTGACGCGAATGATCAGGATGGTAATGCTGAGAGAGACCGGGACGAGTAGCAGGGCGTAAATGATGGGGTGGCGTGCCACTGTGAGGATGCGGTTGCGCCCGTTCATGCGGGAGTATAAAAGCTTGACGTGTAAGCCGGATTCGCGTCCCAAAAAATAGCTGTAAGCCATCAATACCTTGAAGCTGTCGCGGCGATGGTTATGCTTCACCTTGATCGCGGGCTGATAGACGGTGTGGTAGCCGTGCTGCACCAGGCGATAGCAAAAATCTATGTCCTCACAGACACGCAACGTCTCGTTAAAGCCTCCCACTTCCTTGTAGACCTGGCGCCTGACGCCAAGGCTGGCTGAACATAGCTGCATCTCGCTGCGTTTACTATTCTGGTAGAAGGCAAAGCTGCTAAAATCGAGGCAACGCGCGAAGAACGTGTTAGACTTTCCTTTGATCTGTCCACCAACTGCTCCGATCTGTGGATCCTGCAGCTCGCGTACATTTTGCGCGACCCAATCGGGCGCTGGCTCACAATCATCGTCGAGAAAGAGCAGATAGTCGCCACGCGCGATACGCGCTCCCTGGTTACGCTTCTGGCCTGGATACATATTGGATGCCGCGTTAACGGTATGGGGTGACCACTGCTCCTCGACCGTTTTTCCAGGCTGCCCCACAATGATAATTTCAATCAGATCTGCCGGATATGCCTGTTGACTGAGTTTTTCAAGCACTGTTTCAATGAGGTCCACCCGGCTATAAGGGATGATGACGCTTACAGAAGCCGTATCCATCAGAAGTTTTCCCCTTTCATTGGGGTAGCCAACCAGGCGCAGCTTATCGCGATAAAGGCCAGCAATCCTACGAAACACAGAGCCAGCAGCATCTGCTGGCTCCACATAGAGATTGGCATCACCACCAGCAGGCTACTACTTCTCATCCACGCTCCCTTTAAGTTGATTTGGCGGTTGCTTATGATAGACCGCGGGCAATAGATGTCCTCCATCCGGTGCCTCGTCCGATGCCGTGGTGATCTGTGGTAGCGCGGGTTTATGATGGGTCGATGTCGTTGATCGTACTAGTGAGGCACGTCTCTGATTACTTATCGCCATACGCGTCCAGGGCGAGGTCGCGCGCCATGGTTTTTTGTCCGCTTCCTCAACATCATCCAGCCAGGTCTTTTCACTACGTTGAGGTGGAACATAGAAGTAAGGTCGGTGGTGCGCTTTTTGACGATTGATGATAACCCCCTGTACCGGAGCCTGCAGACGTTGGAGATTGCGGGCTATGTGGCACAGATGTGCCGCCTGTTCATGACCGGCTTCAATCACCAGCAGTGAGGCGTCCGCGCACGCCGCCAGGACCGCTGTATGCGCACACTCTTCCAGCGGACCACTATCTATGATGATAACATCCATCAAACTATGCGCCTGCTCCTCTGATTCCTGTACCGTCTGGAGCAGACATTTCAGGAACAGGGATAGCATCGGTATACGCAGAATGGTTCCCCGTGAGTTGGGCAATGGTCCGGTTGGTAAAAACCAGAGATTGGGGATAGAGGTTTTATGGGGATGTAGCCAGGCATGCAGCCGGCTAGATCTGGTTGCTCCTTCCTGAAAGAGCATTCCCTCCGCCATGACTGTGGTGAGACCATAAATGTTGGGATGTTTAAAGACGCGATGCAGGGTTCCTCGTTGCAGATCTCCATCTACCAGCATGACACGCAAGCCTGTGCGTGCCAGTGTGATTGCCAGGTTGATCGCCGCGGTTGATGTGCCCGCTTTCGTGTGTGCTCCTGTTACCAGCACGGCACGTTTCTCGGCGCACCTCATTATCAAATGGGTACTGATGGTGTTAAACGCCTGTTCGATCGCTTCGTTGTTGACCAGCGGGAGCTCATCGCGCATCTTTTGTGGTGTTACTGTGACGTCAGGTACACTGCCTGGCACTGGCAGCCGGGCCATTCGTTCCACATCTTCCGCCGTTTTCAGTGAGGTATCGATCCAATCCCTCAACAGGATAAACACCAGGGTTAGTACCAGGCTCATGACACCGGCGGCTGCTGTGTTGAGGAGTACGCGCGGACTCACCGGGTCGCGTGGCGCGATCGCGAGTTGGACGATTTTTAAGCTGCCGGGCACCTGCAGCAATTGCTGCTGCACCTGGGTGTAATTGGTCAATGAAGAATTATATGTGGTTTGATCATCGTTGATAATATCGTTCTGATGGACAATGCTCTCGGGTGTCGCGTGGGTCGCTTGCAGGAGTGCCAGCTGTTCCTGGTCGTTGTCAACCGCGTTTCTGGCGTTTTTCACATTTTTTGCCAGGCGGGTGGCGATATTTTTTAATTGTTGCTGCTGTGAATCATTTTGCAGCTGGATAAAGACGGTGACCACTGCATTGGAGATCGTGGCCGCACGAGCCGGATCAGTATCGCTGGTGCGTACCTGGATGATTGGTGTATTATTCAGAGGGGATGCGCTTATCTGCTTCGCTAGCTGCTGAGCGCTCACAGTATGAATTTTACGAGCTGCGCCCTGCAGCACAGCGGGACGATTGATCAGGAGGGCATCGCTTTGCGCGAGGGCCTGGTCAACAAAGATGCTGCCATTGTTTGTGCTGACATCGTGAACCTGTAGTAGTGCCACAGCCTCATAAACTGGTCGCATCGTGATACTGATGGCGTAGGCCGCCGACGTGCAGAGCGCGACGACGAGCAATAACAACCACAGCCAGCGCCGCAGCAATGCTCCGTAATGTTTTATACCTGCCCCATTAGACATCCACTTCCACCTTTCCACCTTCATTGTACTTCACAAGCACGCGCTGCCTTTAGCTGTTCATACGAACATCTATGATCAAAGCATACAACGTTTCCACAAAAATATAGTAACTGGTGGCCCATCCATCCTAATACCTGCATTGTTATCGCGAGTATCAGGATAGATACGTGCCCCCTCTCTTGCTGGCGCGTTTGATTGCCCCCGCACAGGCGTCCGCACACACAAACGGTTTACTGAGCATGGTTGGAGCATAATATTTGAATTATTTAATTTGATATTACTATATGTATTTACTGAATCTGAAAGTTCAACCATAAATTGCGATAATTAACTGCAATATAACGATTTGACAACTTTTTAGCTATAACTTGCTTATTATAATGTAGTGCTGTAAGCGTAGATTGATGTTGTTGGAAACACAGCCCTGCCAGATCCGGTCAAGATAGCCAGAAAAGACATTTAAGTCCGCAGAAAGAGAGTTACTGAGTCATGACAGTGCCTGCCCGCATCCTGATCACCGGCGTTTCTGGTTTCGTGGGAAGCTATCTCGCCCAGGCATGCCTGCGCCGTTATCCAAAGGCCACCACCTTTGGCCTCTATCGTCAGCATCTGGCGTTGCCGCTTCCTCAGACAGGTATTCAACCTATCAGTGGTGATGTTCTCTCGTTGGAGAGCATGCAAAATGTTGTTGATCGCGCACGGCCCGACCTGGTTTTCCACCTGGCCGCGCAATCTTCGGTGGCCTCTTCCTGGTCTGATCCCATCAGGACGCTGCGCGTGAATGCTGAGGGGGCAATCCATCTCTTCGAAGCCTTACGCCTGGCGGGATTGATGGCACGCATTGTCGTTGTGGGTTCAGGCGAACAATATGGCGCGGTGCCTCCAGAGGCAAATCCGATCAAAGAGAGCCAGCCGTTTCACCCGACGAACCCCTACGCCGTGGCGAAAGCGACCCAGGATCTCTATGCCTATCAGTATTTTGTCGCCTATCGTCTGCCCACCATACGCGTTCGCCCCTTTAATCACTTTGGACCACGGCAACTGCCCACTTTCGTTATCGCCAGCCTGGCGCGCCAGATTGCCTTGATTGAGGCGGGCAAAATAGAGCCCGTGCTATCTGTTGGTAATCTGCAGACCCGGCATGATTTTCTGCCTGTTGAGGCTGTG
Source organism: Dictyobacter aurantiacus (assembly GCF_003967515.1). Taxonomy (GTDB): domain Bacteria; phylum Chloroflexota; class Ktedonobacteria; order Ktedonobacterales; family Ktedonobacteraceae; genus Dictyobacter; species Dictyobacter aurantiacus. The sequence goes on from NZ_BIFQ01000002.1 coordinate 1,418,004, forward strand.
GTGCAGGCCTACCTGGCCGTGGCGGAGCGTGGTCAGCCTGGAGAAGCGTACAACATTGGCTCGGGCATGGCCTATTCAATCGCGGACATTCTGAACATGCTGCTACAGCATACCGACCATCCTATTCGCATCCAGCAGGATCTCAATCGTTTGCTACCTTCCGATCAGGCCGCCATGCGTGCCGATACGTCACAGCTTCAACGTCATACGAACTGGCGACCAGATGTGGACCTCAGTCAGGCACTCAAGCACACACTCGACTACTGGCGTTCCATTGTAACAACGGCTACCGATGGCCATCGGTAGCCGTTGTTACAATGGAACGGTCACCGCTGAATGGATGGGTTGACGAAAAATCTACAGCGGGTAAGAAGGGGAAGGTAAAGGAACGTGACAAGCATACCCATGAATGATTATTGCGCAGAAAAAGTAGAAAAATGGTAAGATAGCTCTATAACAGATTGATAGACATTTTTCTGTATGCTTTGTTCACAGGTAGCGCGAGGGATACTATGTTAATTGCTAGAGCACCGATGCGTATCAGCCTGGGAGGTGGTGGCACAGATCTTGAAGCTTACTATGCAACATACGGTGGTGTGGTTATCAGTACCGCCATCAATAAGTATTTTTACGCGATCCTGACGCCCGAAGAGCCGCACGATCTCCAGTTGATCTCAGCCGATTATCACACACTCTTTCGGAACACGTCCTCTGCCGATCTGACATGGGATGGTGAACTGGCATTACCCAGGGCTGTATTGCATCAATTTGGTATTCGCGGTGGCCTCAATCTATTTAGCGCCAGCGAGGTGCCACCGGGGACCGGCCTGGGTTCATCGAGTGCCGCGACGGTGGCGCTGGTGCGGGCCATGTCGACCCTGGTCGATCAATCGCTGACGAGGCAACAGGTAGCCGAGATGGCATCCATGATCGAGATCGAGAAGATGGGCATGCCGATTGGGAAGCAGGATCAATATGCCTCGGCCTTTGGTGGCCTGAATAAGATTACCTTCACCAGTTCCGGCGTAACCGTCGAACCTCTGCGCATCGATCCAGAGATACGTGCTCTTCTGGAGCGGCGCCTGATGCTTTTCTTTACAGGTAGCTCTCGCGAGTCGACCTCTATCCTGAAGCATCAGCGCAAATCGACCACCGAGCAGGATGAAGCGGTGTTGCAGGCTTTGCATAATATCAAGCAGAGCGCGGCCGGAATCGAGCAATGCCTGCTGGCTGGCGACCTGGATGGTTTCGCCAGGATTCTGGACTACTCCTGGCAGGAGAAGCGGCGCCTTGCTCCCAACCTGTCTTCAGCCTTTATTGACGAATGTTATACACTGGCGCGTCAGCATGGCGTGCAGGGTGGAAAGATCACTGGCGCCGGTGGTGGTGGCTTTTTCTTGCTCTACTGCCCCCAAGAGGCCCAGGAGGCCGTTACTGCTGTTTTGCATCAGCGCGGCCTGAAGCGGATGCATTTTTGCTTTGATCAGCAGGGCGCAACGGTTCTGCTCAACATCCCCGATGGCTGGCGCTTGACGTCCTCCTCCTTTTGAGCATGGCTCAATGAGCCACCCCATCGACGGATCGGCTCTGCATGCCGCGTTGCAGGGCGGCCGCGAGGAATTCGTTCCGTTGCTCTTTGATCGTATTGATCCAGGTAGGATGAGCGTGATACCAATCGATGGTCTGTCGCAGGCCGACTGCGAAAGGGATGCGTGCGCGCCAGCCCAGTTGCCGGGCGATTTTGCTGGTGTCGACCGCGTGGCGCTGGACGTTGCCTGGACGATCCTCGACAAAGCTCAGCAGGCTCTCTGGCTTTTCCAGTATCTCCAGGACCACGCGGGCATTCTGTAGCGTGCTGCGTTCTTCGTGGGCACCGATATTGAAGATCTGGCCGATCACCCGGCTTTCCGGCTGATGCAGGATCAACGTCAGTGCCTCCACGTGGTCTTGCACATGTATCCAATCGCGCGAATGCTCTCCATGCCCGTACACGGGGAGGGGACGGTCCTCAAGCGCGTTCAGGATGAAGAGGGGCAGCTGCTTTTCGGGATACTGATAGGGTCCATAGTTGTTGCTGCAGCGGGTAATAGTGACGGGGAGCCCATAGCTGGCCCAATACGAGAAGGCCAGTGTATCCGCCCCCACTTTACTGGCGGCGTAAGGTGAGAGCGGGAGCAGCGTATCGGTTTCCTGTGATGGTCGGCTGACCCCATCGGGCGAGCAGGCATTGCCATAGACCTCATCGGTTGAGATATGCAGGAAGTGCCGTACCTGCTGCCGCCGAGCGACCTCCAGCAGCACATAGGTACCCTGAACGTTGGTACGCATAAAGTCCCGGGCCTGCAGCAGCGAACGATCAACATGTGTTTCGGCGGCAAAGTGGACGACCGTATCACAGTCCGACATTGCCTGCTCGACAATCGTTTCGTCACAGATATCGCCTTTGATAAATGAGAGACGAGGGGTTGTAGACAACGGTGGCAGGTTGGCCAGGTTGCCCGCATATGTTAATTTGTCCAGTACCACAATTTCATCTGTTGGATAGGTAGCCAGGATATGTCTGACAAAAGTGCTCCCAATAAATCCGGCGCCTCCAGTGACGAGTATACGCATACACGCTCCTAATAGAATGTGCCCGGGAGATAAATGTTCCCGAGCCTTATGTCTATCTTATGATTACCAAGGCGCGCCGTAAAGCCCCTGCCTTCAGGCGCGTTCCTTTGTTCGGGGCTTGGGAGGTATGGGGTGATACGTTGGGTCATCCCATGCCAAATACGTGTCTAACGCTCTCCTGATGATTTCAGCCATCGGCAAATCTTCTTCCATGCTTCTCTTTTCTAGTTGTTTTTTTTGTCGTTCGGTGATATAGATGTTGGTTCGCTCTTTGGGCATCGTGAGCCTCTTTCTTATTGACATACAACTCAGTGGAGGTGTATACTATACCATAGAAACACGGAAAGGACAAGGGCGCGATGCTGATTTATGAATACAAGCTTGATTGCACCAAGGCGCAATATGCTGCCATTGATGAAGCGATACGCGTGTGTCAATTCATTCGCAATAAGTGTTTGCGCCTCTGGATGGATGATCACGCATCAAAAAATGATCTCCAGTGCTATTGCGCCGTCCTTGCGAAAGAATACTCCTTTGCCAACAACCTCAATTCCCAGGCTCGTCAAGCTGCCGCCGATCGGGCATGGAATGCCATTCAACGTTTCTATACGAATTGTAAAGCTAAGAAACCAGGCAAGAAAGGGTATCCCCACTTTCAACATGATAACCGTTCGGTCGAATACAAGACATCAGGCTGGAAGCTGGAACCGGATGGACGTCATATCACGTTCAAGGATGGCTGCGGGATCGGTCGCCTGCGTCTGGTTGGCACTCGTACCATTGAAACCTTTCCGATCAAGCAGATCAAACGCGTTCGCCTGATTCGGCGCGCCGATGGGTATTATGTTCAGTTTGCAGTGCAATCGGATCGGATCGTAGAGCATGAGCCAACGGGCGCAACAGTAGGTATTGACGTAGGACTCAAAGCCTACTACACCGACTCCAACGGACACACGGTAGAGAACCCGCGCTATTATCGCAAAGCTGAAGCCCATTTGAAACGTCTCCAACGCCGTCTATCCCGCAAGAAGAGGGGGTCAAAGAACCGCCTCAAAGCCCGCAAACAGGTTGCTAGAGCGCATTTGAAAGTCCAGAGGCAGCGTGAAGATTTCGCCCGCAAAGAGGCGAACGCGCTTGTGACATCTCACGATCTCATTGCCTACGAAGACTTGAAGATTGCCAACATGGTGCGCAATCGCCATCTTGCCAAATCCATCAGTGATGCCGGATGGGGGCAATTTCTCCAGTGGGTCAACTACTATGGGTCATTGCATGCTATCCCGATCATGAAGGTTGCCCCCCACTTCACCAGTCAGGATTGCAGTGGGTGTAGCACGCTCGTCAAGAAGAGTCTGAGCGTGCGTACCCATATCTGTCCCGGTTGTGGCCTGGTGCTAGACCGAGATCACAACGCGGCGCGCAACATTTTAGAGAAGGCACTCAGTACCGAGGGGCACTCGGGAACTGATGCACCTGTGAGTGCATGAAACGCTTCTGGACACCTGACCTCCACTCTCTGGTAGCAATACCTTTGAGCGCGTTGGATGGCTGAAAGAAGAATTCTCTGGCTTTAGCCATGGGGAGTGTCAATTCCTATATTGCTTCAAGATCCGATCAGAGAATGAGCAACATTTTTGGGCAGATCCTTTTTATCTTTTCAGTGCTCATGGGCCCTCGTATCTCTCTCTGCGCCGTTACAACGTGATAAAGAGTAGGAAGGAGAATGTAAAACTATGAGTGAGACAATTGGCTTTATTGGCCTGGGCAATATGGGTCGTCCGATGGCGATCAATCTGTTGAAGGCTGGCTATAATCTACAGGTGTACAATCGTGATGAAAGCAAGACGCAGGATCTGGTAGAGGCTGGTGCCCGGCGTGGCGCGCGTCCGCGTGATGTGGTCAATCATGGGAGTATCGTGATTACCATGCTGGCGAATGATGAGGCATTGGAGGCCGTCACACTGGGGAATGATGGTCTGCTGGCTCATCTGGGTCCCGGTGGCATCCATCTCTCAATGAGTACTGTATCGCCCGCCATGGCTCGGAAGATGCAGCAATTGCACGAGCAGCAGGATTGCGCCTATGTGGCCGCCCCCGTCTTTGGCCGGCCAGAGGCTGCGGCCGCTCGTCAGCTCTGGATCGCGGTAGCCGGTAAGCCTGAAGGGAAACAGCGGGTGCGGCGTATCCTGGACACTCTGGGACAGGGTCAGTTCGATTTTGGGGAAGAGGCAGCCAACGCCAATGTGGTCAAGATCAGCGGGAATTTTATGCTGGCTGCGGCTATGGAAGCGATGGGAGAAGCGTTTACCCTGGGTGAAAAGAACGGGATTGAGCGCTCTAAAATGTATGAGCTGTTCACCCAGACGTTGTTTGCCTGTCCCGCCTACCAATCGTATGGTAAGCGTATCGCCGAAAAGAACTTCGAGCCGGTCGGCTTTACCATGCAATTGGCGCTTAAAGATGTCAACCTGGTCCTTGATGCGGCGAAAGAGGTGCAATCGCCCATGCCGTTTGCCAGTCACCTATCGAATCGCCTCCTCTCTGGCCTCGCGCGCGGCCGTGCCGATCGCGACTGGTCAGAGTTGAGCCGCGGTATCCTGGATGACGCGGGCATAGAGTAGATAATCAAAAGAAAGAGTGACCTATCGGCCGCATTGTTTTTTTGTGTTGGCGCGGGGGCGCATTCGCGTCCCCCGCGCCAACACAAAAACCAGCGCGACTGTTTATCCTACTTTTTTTGCCATAATTCCGTGGAACATAGAGAATAAGGTAGAATTAAGGATGCGTTTACTATTTTATTGTGAAGAGGTTATATGGAAGACACGTCTCAGGAAACCACTATCGCGGCTCTGCCCGAGGGCGCTTTGCCTGTACAAACTGTGATTGATGAGCTGCGTTCGCTGTATCCCCAGGCCCGCTATGATCTGAATTTTTCGACGCCCCTCGAACTGCTGGTGGCTACCTTGCTGGCGGCGCAATGTACGGATAAGCGTGTCAACGCCGTCACTATAGATCTGTTTCAGAAATACCGCAGCGCCGAGGATTACGCGACTGTCAGTCAGGAAGAGCTAGAGCAGGATATCATCAAGACCGGCTTTTATCGTCAGAAGGCTAAACAGATCCGGGCCGCCTGCCAGTATCTTTTGCTGCATCACAATGGTGAGGTGCCACAGACGATGGCCGAGATGGTCAAGATTCCTGGCGTGGGACGTAAAACGGCTAATGTGGTGCTCGGCAACGCCTATGGCATCACGGAAGGCTTTATTGTGGATACCCATGTGGCACGCCTGATCAAACGCTTCGGTTGGACGCAGCAGGATGATGCCGTCAAGGCTGAGCGTGAACTGATGAACCTTATTCCTCAACAAGAGTGGCTCAGCCTGGCCCATCGCATTATTTATCATGGACGAGCCGTTTGCGTGGCGCGCTCACCCCGCTGCGCCCAATGTACGCTGGCCGCGATCTGTCCCGCATCAACTACGCGCGGGTAGCCGCGTATCTAGATCCCTGGCGATTTTCGTGGCCCAGTCTTTGATGGCCTGCCAGTCGCGGAAATCGCCTTCGGACGCGCCTACTCCTTTGCTCATCATGCGCTCAGCGAATGATAGCTTGCTATGATCGAGTGTACCGAAGAAGATGCGTGTATCCTGGATATCAAGCGTTTGCTGGAACTCTGCGATCTCTTTGGGTTGCTGCTCGGCGTCTTCGATTGCCGTTCCGAGGGGACCGCTGCTAAATAGCCAGATTGGGTGCCGGGATAGGATGTCACGGTGACGATGCACCCACTTCGTCGCTTCTATCAACCATGAGCCATAATAGATGGCGCTACCGATCACAAATGCCTCGTAGCGTTCGGGGTTTAATACTTCATCCACCGTGTGGAGTTCGGTTTCTTTCCCCTCTTGTTTGAGTTGTTCCGCGAGGCATTCCGCAATGCCTCGTGTTGATCCATGTTTGCTTGCGTAGAGAACGAGTATGGCCATGTGTTTCTTCTCCTCTCACATAGACTTTCCTGGAGAATATGATGGCCTATGCATTTTACGGAACTATCACAGTTGCTCTTCTGTTAGTCACAGGATGCTCACATAAGCGATGGGCGGTCAGCTATGGGATTTACTGGCGCTCTCGAAAGGTCATGGGCAGACTTTTGACGCCGTAGACGAACGAACTGGTAACGTGCTGCAGCGGCACATCCGGGATGCGCCTGAGGGAGGTGAAGCGCGACAGCAGGATTTCTAGCGCGATCTTTGTTTCCAGCCGTGCCAGTGAGGAGCCGATACAGAAATGAATGCCGTGGCCGAAGCCGATATGCCGATTTGGGTTGCGATGAATATCAAAAACCTCGGGAGCGCTAAATTGCGTCTCATCGCGGTTGGCCGCGCCCAGTATGGGCGATACAATCTCCCCGGCCTTGATGTGGTGCTCACCGAGCTGTGTATCGACTGTAGTGGCTCGCCGCAGACGTTGAATCGGGGTGCGATAGCGAACCACCTCCTCGATCGCCCCTGGCAGCAGCTCGGGCCTGGACTGTAGCTCCTCAAAGGCTTCGGGATGTTCATCAAAGGTCAGCAGGGCGTTGCCGATCAGATTGGTGGAGGTCTCGTGACCGGCGACCAGCAGCAGGCGGCAGAAGCTTAAAATCTCGGCATCGGTCAGATACGTTCCCTCGATATGGGCGCTGAGCAGCGCGCTGATCAGATCATCCTGCGCGTGCTGGCGGCGCTGATCCACCACCATCTGAAAATAATTATTCATCTCGATGACGGCCTGCTTTTTCTGCTGGCGCGCCGGACTCACAATAATATCAGACCAATGTTTAAATCGCTGCTGATCCTGAATCGGGATACCCAGCAACTCGGCGATTACAATGATCGGCAGGGGATTGGCCAGGTCACTGACCACGTCCATCTGGCCGCGCGCTGCGACCTGGTCCAGGTGAGCATGGACGATCTCTGTGATGCGTGGGGCCAGATTCGCGATGGTGCGCGGCGTAAACGCCTGGTTGATCAGCGAGCGCAGCTGGCGATGACGTGGTGGATCGGTCCACAGCAGCGGCCTGGTCGTTGGCTGTATCTTGTTCGTTGGACGCGCGCGGATGGATTGCTCGGAAGAGAAGAGCAGGGGATCACTGATCACACGCTGCACATCGCTGTAGCGCGTGATGAACCAGCTATGGAATTCGCGCGAATAGTAGACTGGATAGCGTTCCCGCATTACCCGGTACCAGGGGAATGGATTGAGTGGATCGTTTAGTATATGCGCCGTCAGTGATGGCTCCGATGAGTGCGCCTCGGGTAGTGACATGCTGGCTGGTTTTCCCTCTAGTTAAAATGCCGTCTGCCTGTTTATTGTGTCCAGGACAACAGGCGGATTCTCAGCTTATAGTGTAGCCGATCTGCATAGGGAAAGCAAAGGCGCGCCCGACTGTAGCATTGCCGGGCGCACCTTTATGGCATGTTTAGCATTTTACGGGGAGTGAAAGTAAGCCCGGCATTGCCAGGTTGGGGCGCCATTGATAGCTGTCGTTAGCGATGCGCAGATTGGGCATGCGGCGTATCAGCTCGGTGAGCACGATCTGGCTCTCCATACGTGCCAGGGCGGCTCCAACGCAGAAATGGATGCCAAAGCCAAAGCTCAGGATGCGCTCAGGCTTGCGGGTAATGTTGAACGCATTAGGATCGGGAAAATGTTTGGGATCGCGGTTGGCGGCCCCTAATGCCAGTCTCACCTGTTCACCTTTGTGAATACGTTTGCCATCCATCGTGAGATCTTCGGTGATGAAGCGTGAGATGATCGTAACCGGCGATGAGAAGCGCAGCATCTCCTCAACCGCCCCGTTAACCAGCGATGGATTGGCTTTCAGCAGTTCCCACTGCCTGGGATGATTGAGCAGCGCGAAGATGCCATTGCCCAGCAGATTGGTTGTCGTTTCGTGTCCGGCAAAGAGCAGCATCGTAATCAAAATGATCAGTTCTTGTTCGCTCAGGTACTCGCCGTGTTCTTCCACCTGGACCAGTGAGCTGAGAAAATCATTCTGTGGTTGAGTGCGCCGCTGCGCGATAATAGGCCTTAGTTGGTCCGCCACGATCTGTAAGGAAGCGGCCATCTGTTGAAGCTGACCCGGCGCGGGCGTTGTCAGGGATACAAAAGCTGCGATCGTCTCCGAGCTGCGCCTGACGCTATCGCGCAGCTCCAATGGAATTCCCAACAACTCAAAGATTACCGTTGAGGGCAAGGGGAAAGCCAGGTCATCCATCAGATCAAACTCACCCTTAGCCTGTACCGCATCAAGCAGTTCCGTGACGATGCTTTCAATGCGCTCGCGCATATGCTCCACCATGCGTGGCGTGAACGACCTGTGGATTAATCCACGCTGGCGTGTATGCAGCGGCGGATCCATACCCTGCATAAACATAGTGAGATAGCCCGCTACTGCTGGCAGCGCGGCCAGGTCTTCAGGTGCGAGGGAGGCAAGCAAAGAGCTTCGAGGTGTAACCGTACTGGCAAAGCGGCGATCCTGCAAGGCGGAATAAATGTCGTCGTAGCGGGTCAGGATCCAGAAACCAAAAAGCGCGTTCCAATGGATGGGATCATTCTCTCTGATCTGCTCAAATAATACATATGGATCAGCGAAATACTCCGGGCTGATCATATTATCGAGATCGACGGTGCTCTCTGCCATAGGGCTCCTTTTTAAAACTCTGATACTATTTCCATGCAACAGGAGACGTGCCTGGATTGAGTTTTCAGGACATTATATAGGTTAGCTGTATTGATGCCTCATTACATTACACTTTGTGTCCAGGGATACGCACATGAGAATATATTGATAACATTAGTATACAAGTTTTAGGGGTATAGATCAACTTAAATAGCCTCTCAAGGTGTCATTTCTTTATTTTGCAAAAGGAAACCGTGACAAGAAAAAGAAACGCACACGTAGGTGTCGGGCTTGCCCCGACTTTGTCGCGAAGCGACCGGTTCCCGGGCGAGCACGCTCCACCAACGGTGATATCGCTTCCTGCGCGGGTCGATCAACGCAAGCACGTGTTATCCATTTGCTCATCCTTTTCTGGGAATGCTCGTGTCTTGGAAGAAACGGATGCTCCCAGCATCCTCGCCAACGCGAGCATTTCCGTTTTTCGGATACCTTTCTTTTTGGAAAAAATGAATGGCATCCTGGCTCTCCGTCCTTCCAAAGGGGCGGAGGGCCAAAGAAAAGCCAGCCCAATCCAACTGATAGAAGGATTGGGCTGGCGACCAATGTGAAAAATTATACTTCCAGGACAAAGAGTACGTCGCTCCCCGCTTTGACGGGGCCGCTGGCGCGGCTGACGACGGTACCGTCGCCACTGGAAACGACGGGACTCAGCACGACTTTGCCTTTGCCTTCAATGATGGCACGATCGAAGCGCACAATGGGGGTGCCTGCCTCGACATGCTGCCCCTCGGTGGCGATATTCTCAAAGCCGGTGCCGTTGAGCTCGATGGTATCGAGGCCGATGTGCACGATCAGCTCAATATCGTCGGCAGCGATGCCAAAGGCATGGCCGCCGGGAAACAGCTTGACCAGTTCTCCACTGATAGGGGCGACCGCGACCGCCCCCGATGGATCGATGGCCACACCATCACCGGCCATCTTCTGCGCGAACACCTCGTCTGGAACCTTCTCAAGCTCAACCGCGGTCCCATCGATGGGCGCGAGCACGTTAATCTTTGCCATCGTATCTCTACTTCCTCACTTAAAACTACACTTCGACATTGTTCTCTTTGCGCAGACGGTTAATGCGGCTGGCAATGCGATCGGACTGCGTGCCCATTACCACCTGCACGATCTTCCCTTTTTTGATCACGCCCGAGGCGCCCAGACTCTTCAGACGCGGCTCATCAATCATGTCGGGCTGGTTCACAAAGGTGCGCAGGCGCGTGATACAGCCTTCCAGACTCTCGATGTTCTCTTTACCGCCCAGCGCGCTCAACACCTCGCGAGCCAGCACTGTATCTTTATCCTCCACCTCGCTGGTCGCGACTGCTTCACTGGTCGCTGGAGAAGTCGCAGTGGACCGATTCGCCGCCGGTCGACGCTGTGACTCGGGCAGGATCCAGTCGGGTGCCAGTCCAGTCGACTCCTCGCCGCGTCCCGGCGTACCCAGGTTGAAGCGAACGATAAAGAAGCTAAAGACAAAGTAGTAGATGACTCCGTAAATCAATCCGACCAGCAACAGGAGCCAGTGGTTGGTAGTGTTTGGCTTATTAAAGTTTAACACAAAGTCAATCAGACCAGCTGAGAAGCCGAAGCCGATCTTGATCTGCAGCAGGTAGCAGACGGCCAGCGCCGTACCGGTCAGGATTGCGTGCACCACGAAGAGTACGGGAGCCACAAACAGGAAGGCGAACTCGATTGGCTCGGTAATGCCGGTCAAGAACGAGGCGAACGCAGCCGAGAGCAGGATACCGGCCGCCACCTTGGGGTATTTCGCATGGCGGATCATCGCGAAACACGCGGCGGGTAGACCAAACATCATCATCGGGAAGAAGCCTGCCATATAGTATCCCGCTGTGGGATCGCCCGCGAAGTAGCGGGTGAGGTCTCCGTGCACCACTTTTCCATCCGGGCCCGTAAAGCTGCCTAGCTGGAACCAGAAGTAGGAGTTCAATACATGATGCAGACCGGTGGGAATCAGCAAGCGGTTCAAGAAGCCGTAGATGCCAGCACCAACCGCGCCCAGAGAGACGATGCCGGTTCCGAGCGCGTTAATGCCGCTGTTAATGGGGGGCCAGATAATGCCGAAAATCAGGCCTAGAATAAGGGCCACGAATGCTGTAATAATGGGAACAAAGCGGCGACCGCCGAAAAAGCCCAGATAATCGGGCAGGCGGATATCATAGAATCTCTTGTACAGGCCCGCTGAAACGATACCCATCAAGATGCCAGAAAGTACACCCATGGAAATATTTGGATCTGGTCCCATGGTGCCATCGGCGCCTTTAACCTGCGGGATAATATTATTAAATACCGCCGTAAACACCAGGAAGCCCACCACCGCCGCCAGTGCCGCCGAGCCCTCACCACCGGAAAGGCCGATGGCGATACCAATCGCGAAAATAAGCGGCAGGTTTGTAAAAATAGCATTTCCCGCATTCGCGATCCAATCCAGATGGATAATGCCCGCATGAATGCCACCAAGCAGGTCAGGTTGCCCCAGGCGGAGCAGCAGAGCCGCCGCCGGCAGGACTGCGATCGGCAGCATGAGGGAACGACCAACGCTCTGAAGTGCTCCAAGGACGCGATCACCGGTACTGGTCGATGACGTGGTGATTGAACTCATCGCAAGTTCTCCTCTACTAAAGGACTACTAAAATTCGCCCTCCACAAACAGGCACAGCAGTTTCGGTAGACATCGATACAGTCTACCTGTCACTGCACATCGTGAGAACAAGTGCATCGGAAGCTAGAGAGAAGAGATGAATGGAGGGAACACCTTTCACTCCCCGCTTTTTCCGAAACAAACACCAATGTAACTACAAACTTTTGTCACAACTTACGGCTGACATGACATAACAACGTCACAAACAGGAACAAATGGAGTATAACGTGAAAGCAACAAATAGAAAGGCTTCATCGCCGCACGCACCCACCACGGGCAAGTCACGCACAGCTCTTGCAGATACTATAAATTCTTCTCTTATAAATGTCAAGATGTCTAGACCACCAATCCCTCCAGCTCACCAAACAGCGAACAGGAAATGCAGGCCGCGAGAGTCGAACCAACGGGAGGATGTGTTTGGGAGCGGAGAGAAATCGGCCGCGAGGGCCGAACCTATGATGGGACATTTCGGGTGTCGAAGGGAAATCGGCCGCGAGGGCCGAACCTACGAAGCGGGGATGCAAGGGGCGACCAGCCCCTTGACTGGGGGCTTGGGGGCTGTGCCCCCAACTTCTCCCCCCATCCCTGCCGCCCGCAGGGCGGCATTAAGGGCCCAGGGGCAACAATTGTTGTCAGGCGCTCACAAGCGCCTGACAACAATCCTCTTAACCTTTGACCGCGCCGGCGGTGAGGCCGGAGACGATGCGGCGTTGCAGGAAAAGGACAATAATAACCAGGGGGATGGTTACAATGATGGCCGCCGCTGCCAACTGTCCATAAGCTACCACGTGCTCTGAGTTGAAGCGCGTAATACCTACCGTAACCGGCTGTGCGCTCTCATCGCTGGTCAGGTTGAGGCCAAACAGGAAGTCATTCCAGACCGCGATAAACGAGAGGATCGCCGACGAAAAAATGCCCGGCGCGGTAAGTGGCATAATCACGTACCACAGCGCCTTCAAGCGAGAAGCGCCATCGATACGCGCCGCCTCCTCCAGGTCTGGTGGTAGATCGCGGAAAAACGATGTCAGGAACCAGACCACCAGGGGAATGTTCAGTACCAGGTCCGCGATAATCAGGGCCCAATATGTGTTATACAGATAGATGGGTCCTGTGAACAACACAAACAGAGGACCAAGCAGGGCGATGAACGGAAACATCTGCACGGACAGCACCGTGGCCAGCACAACCGGCTTGCCACGGAACTTCATACGGCCTATGGCGTAGGCACAAAGGATACCAAACACCAGCGCCAGCAGCGTTGTGACCACCGCGATGATGGTACTATTTCTCAACGTTGGCAGGAAAAAGGTTGAATTGGTGAGTACCTGGACATAGTTACTGAAATCAAACTGGTGTGGAAAAATGGTTGGTGGCGACTGATTAATCTCAATACCATTTTTCACCGACGTCGCGAAGGTCCAGTACAGTGGAGCCAGCGAAATGAAGACGATAACCACCACTGCTACATAGCGTGCCACCTTCCCAAAGGTCGCCATACGCTGCTTGGCGGCCAGGCGCGCGCGCGCCTGCGCTATATGTTCTTTTGAGCCGGTCTGCTCAGCTACTGCCATAATCTCTCTCCTTCTCTTCTAATTCTTTCCGCGTATAAGCAGAGCATCCTAATCCACCTGTTTCAAGGTATCGCCCATCAGGAACACATAGATGATACTGATTATGATACCGCAGAGAAAGACAATGACGGCGGCCGCGACACCAGGCGTGAAATCGGCAGCTGTTCCACCAAACATAAAGTAGTTGGCATAGGTCGACATGGATTGCACGGACCGTTTACCAAAGACATAGAACAGGTCGAAGACGCGGAAGGCATCCAGGGTACGGAACATCAAAGCGATGATCAAGGGACTCTTGAGTAGTGGCAGGGTAATGCTCCAGAAGGATTGCCAGCGCGTACTGCCATCAACTCCCGAGGCCTCATAGAGCTCCGCTGGAATGACCTGCAGACCAGCCAGGATGAGCAGCGCCATAAATGGTGTTGTTTTCCATACGTCGGTAATCAGGGCCGCGATAATGACGCCCGAAGGGCTACCAATCAAGGTATCACCTGGTTTGAGCAGGTGCAGACCCTGCAGGATAAAGGTAATGATACCCGTCTGGTCATTGTACATCAGAAACCACATCTGGGCGGAAACGACGGTTGGAAACGCCCAGGGGACCAGAATAGCGGCACGTACCAGGCCACGTCCGGGAAACGTCTTATTGATCAAGAGCGCCACCAGCAGCCCGAAGAAGGTCTCGAGTGCTACACTGACCACGGTAAAGATGACGGTATTAAGTGTCGCGATCCGGAACTGCTGATCGCCCAGGACGCGCGTATAGTTTGCCAGGCCAACAACGGCCGGAGAGCCGATAAAAGGATTATCCAGAATGCTGATGCGCAATGAATCCAGCATTGGATAAACCGCGATCACGAGGATGAGCAGAATGGTGGGAAGCACCAGGATATATGGCATGATGCCACTGCCGTCCTTATTCCGTCCTCGTTTTACTGGTTTCTGGGTGCTTGCTTCAGCTGTTTGTGTTGCCATGTTCTCTTTCACTTCACTTCAAAAAAGATAATAGAGGCCGTAAAACATCATTAATTGCATGTGCCCGCTATCTTTGGTTCAGGGTTAGAGGCCAGTTCAGCTTAATGAACCGACAATGAAGCCTGAGCAAGCTCAAGCTTCATTGCGAGGGATCAAAAACTACTTGGATGACACCACATTTTTCAGGTCAGATTCAAGCTGCTGTAAAGCGTTGGCAGGAGACGTGGTCTTCTTCAGTGCATTGTAGACATTGCGCTGAATAGCGTCCGAAACATCCACGTACTTTGGTGAAACCGGGCGAGGCAGGGCGTTCTGCAGGATGGGTTTTAACTTGCCGAACAGAGGCTGTTTGGCCAGCACATCCTTATCATCGTAGATGCTCTGCAGCGTCACGGTATAACTGGCGTTAATCGCGCCCTTTTTCTGAGCATCCGGGCTGATCGTATACTTGACGAACTCCCATGACTCATCCTGGTGCTTGGAGTATGCGTTGATCGCTGTATTCCAACCACCGATGGCGGAGTGACCAACCGACTCACTACCACCATGAGGGAGGGGGGAGATATCAAACTTATTGGGAATCTTCGATTCCTGAGGATTGTTACTCTTCACATAGGCATATGGCCAGTTACGCATGAAGGCGGCATTTCCCTGCTCCCAGGCGGCCAGGGAAAGATCTTCTGTATAGGTGGTGACGGCGGCAGGCGAAATCGTACCGACCCAGCTTACCATCATGGTCAATGCCTGTAAAGCCTGTGGGCTGTTGACGGTTACTTTGGTGGAATCGTTGGCATCCAATACAGAGCCGCCGAAGCCATAGAGAACCTCAACGAAGTCACAGACCAATCCTTCGTACTGTGAACCTTGCCAGACATAGCCGTATTTTACCTTTGAAGGAGAAACGCCCTTGGCGTTATTGGTCAGATCATCCCAGGTCTGGGGTGGATTGGGGACGAGGTCTTTGCGGTAGTAGAGGAGTCCCAGGTCGGTACGGAAAGGGACCGCCCACAGCTTACCATTAAAGGTACATCCTTTAATCGGGCCCTGTAAATATTTTGCCCGCTCGCTGCTTGGCCATTTGCTCTCATCGATCGGCACTGTCCACTGCTGCGCCGCGAACTGAGCTGGATAGACGATATCGAGGGAGATGATATCGTTGGTGCTGCTGCGCGCTCGGAACATATTGTTGTACTTGGTCAGCATGTCCTGCGTGTTTGTAGGACCATTCAGCCAGGTAACGTGAATACCTTTGCTCTTACCTGTAGTGTTGTTAAATGTATCAACGATATCTTTATAGGTATTCGTTGTATCGTTATCGCTCTGCCAGACGATGTTGGTTGCGGCTCCATTACCACCCTGGCTGTTGGAGCTACCACCACAGGCCTCTAACAGTGACATCGCAGCTGAACTGCTCAGGCCAATCACGGCGGCCCGCTGCATAAAGCTGCGGCGTGTCAGGCGACCAGAGCGCATTTTGGTGATCATTTCGTCAAGAGCCTGGCGTTGCTCATGGATCATAATAAGAAATCCTCCCTTGGATAGAATAAAACCTTATAAAAAAATGGGTTCTATTTTTTACCTCTAACCAAAGAAAACACAGAAAAATTGCTTGAGGTTACAACTTTGGGGCCATTTTTGCACAGAATATTTATTCTCAACGAAATTCGGCTCTATTTATTGTTGAGTTGATCCCAGAAGTTGAGCAATGCTCGTTAGTTGATGAATCTATAGTTTGATGATTAATCTTTTGGCAAGAGAAAGTACGTTTAACGTGTCTGTGGCAGTACTGAATCTCGAACGATCAACTGTACATCCAGAATATGATTCATATGAATTGCTTCGGGGTTGCTGACACGTGCGATCAATGTTTGCACAGCTACTGCGCCCATAACTTCTTTATGGACGCGCATCGTGGTCAGTGGAGGCGTCAGGTGTTCCGCCAGGTCAACATCGTCGAAGCCAACGATAGAGAAATCCTGGGGCGCATGAAAATCCATGGCGCGCAACGTTTTAATGATCCGGCTGGCCACTGGATCATTGGCGCAAAACAGTGCCCTTGGAGGATCCATCTGCTGCATCAGATTTTTACATACAGCGAGTGTATCCTGATAGGAGTGATAAATAATCTGGTCATCGAGGGGGAGTCCCGCCTCAAGCAGAGCATCTTGATAGCCTTTTTGCCGCCAGGTAAAAGAGTGGATCATATTGCCGGGAAAATCGCGGGTGCTATGTTCATTGATATAGGCGATGCGCCTGTATCCCTGCTGAATCAGATAGCGGGTAGCCTGTTTGGCGCCCTCGTAGTTGTCGGATAGCACGCTATCCACTTTTTGTGTCAGGCCTGATACATAGTTATCCACCAGCACAATAGGAACGTTTACCGCCTGAATAGTCTGGATCGTCTGGGTCTCGGAGGGGCCGACCAGCAGGATACCATCGACCTCCATCTCATGAATCTGTGCCTGCAAGCTATAGGGAGGGGTCTGATAATTGATGGCCTGGTAGACCAGCTGGAGATTGTATTTGCGCGCTTCTGTTTCTGCCCCATGGAGCACACCGGCCCAGAAGGGATCACTCAGGGCCTGGCGTTGATTGAACTCGTTATAGCATAAGAGAAAACAGATCTTCTTGATCTGCAGCTCTTTTTGCTTTGATGAAGCATGGCGCGTCGTGGCCTTAAAATAGCCGAGCTCAGCCGCCACCTGCAACACACGCTGCCTGACCTCCGCATTGATATTTTGATGATTGTTCAGGGCTCTAGAAACCGTCGCAATCGATACCTCAGCCATCTGTGCGATATCTTTCACTGTCACCGAACGGGTCACGTGTTTTTCTCCTGCTGCAAACTACAGAATACCTGGCTATTCTCTTGATACCATGGCTGACGTAAAAAGTCAATGCGCCATTACAGGCTTTTTTGCAGAAAAATAGCATTGACTTTTACAGAAAAATCATTATGATTACTTATATGCTTTACTATATCCACGCTGTGTTCATCGTTTGAACAAGCGAGATAAGTTTGTGGTAGACGCGGGCTACATATACAAACTTATTGTGACCTTTCTAGCCAATCATTGAAGATGCGCTAATTCATGAAGGTAGGTGTATAATGCATAAGCAGTATCTCCATTGGCCCATCCGCTCGATACCGCTTGCTTTTCTTCCCCTTCCATCTCTTCCTGTAATCTACTCTTTAAAAAGATTAACGTCCCTGTAACGCAAGCTTTTACAGCTAACGTTTGTTTTAGTGCACGTTGTAGAGCGTGTTTGATTCTCATGATAATGGCCTGCGACCTGCATGGGTTTGCGTACCTGTTGCACTAACACACAAAACCGATGCGGTCGCGCACGCGGACACCCGTGCGGGGGCGCGCACATGCCCCTATACGACGAGAGTCTGACACATTCTTCTGCAAGGAGGTTGACCGAGCATGAGTACATCTGGTGTACAGGCTATTGACACCAATGCCAGCCAGATCACGGACGCCCAGAAGCGGTTCGGGCGACGGAGCCACAAAAATAAATTGGAGGCTCGCGAGGCCAGGGATTTCTGGCTGTTGATCTCGCCCTGGGTCATTGGTTTCATCCTTTTTACCGGTGGCCCGGTAGTGGCCTCATTTATTTTGAGCTTTACGGATTACACGGGAACGTCTAGCGCTCCCAATTTTATTGGCTTGCAGAACTATACATCCCTGTTCGCGGATTCTATCTTTCTGAAATCGCTGGCGGTGACGACGTATTATGTGGTGCTGTCGGTGCCGCTGGCGCTGATAGGCTCTCTGTTGCTGGCTCTGCTGCTCAATCAGCGTGTCCGTTTCCTGGGAGTATTCCGCACTATCTATTACATGCCGACCGTCATCGCGGGCGTCGCCCTCTCCCTCTTATGGCAGTGGATCTTTAATCCTGATCTTGGCATTGCCAACTATCTATTGAACCTGCTGCATCTGCCATCTTTGCTCTGGTTTCAGGATGAGTCCACGGTTATCCCATCCTTTGTGCTCATGAGCCTGTGGGGACTGGGTGGTCCGATGATTGTCTTCCTGGCCTCTTTACAGGGCATTCCTCCTGAACTGTATGAGGCGGCCTCCCTCGATGGTTCTAATGGCTGGCATAAATTTAGATATGTAACTATCCCAATGATCAGCCCCGCCATCCTGCTGAACCTGGTCACGGGCGTGATTGGAGCTTTCCAGATTTTTGTGCAGGGATACGTGATCACGCAGGGTGGACCGAATTTCGCCTCCGAGTTCTATGTACTCTATCTGTTTAACAACGCCTTCCAGTACTTTAAATTTGGCTACGCGGCCAGTCAGGCATGGATTCTGTTTGTCATTATTCTGGCCTTAACGATCGCGATGCTGCAGATCAGTCGGCGCCTGGTGTACTACGAAGCTTAGGTGAAAGAGAGAGTAATCATATGTCATTGCAAGTAACGCAGATGGACTCTGCCAGGAAGAGGGCGCTGCTGCGCAAGCGCATCAACAAGGTTATCGTTTATGCCTTGCTTATCTTCTTTGCGATCATCTTCTTGATCCCCGTTGCCTGGATGTTGTCGACGGCACTGAAGTCGCTGGCGGATGTCAGCGCGTTTCCGCCCGTTATCATCCCTAATCCGCCGCTGTGGTCAAATTTTGTAACGGCGCTGACGGCGGTCCCGGTTTTTCAGTACATGGGAAACTCGGCGGCGTACTGTTTACTGACGATTATCGGGGATATTCTTTCTTCCTCGCTGGTTGCCTACGCCTTTGCCCATGTGCGTTTTAAGTATCGCGAAATCGTCTTTATCTTTGTGCTCGCGACTATGATGATCCCGTATGAAGTATTGATTATCCCACAGTTCCTGCTGTTCCGCTCGCTGGGTTGGATCGATACGTATCTCCCCTTGATTGTGCCTACCTTCTTTGGAAGTCCCTACCTGATCTTTTTGTTGCGGCAGGCGTTTCGCGGTATTTCGCGCGACGTGGTAGAGGCCGCCAAACTGGATGGGGCCAATCACCTGGTCATCTGGTGGCGGATCATCCTGCCGCTCTCCAGGCCGGCCCTGGCGGCGGTTGCTATCTTCTCCTTTATGTTCCACTGGAACGATTTGATGGGTCCATTGATCTATCTCAATACGAACGAGTCCTATCCCATCAGTCTGGGCCTGTCCCAGTATACGGCGGCCTACGGTACTACCGCGTGGAACATCTTGATGGCGGCCGCGCTGGTCGCGGTAATTCCTTGCGTGCTGGTCTTCTTCTTCTCACAGCGTTACATCATTCAAGGAATCGTCGTTGCCCGGCCCTCCGTAGAGAAGCAGCAGTAAAGAGAGATAAGCGGGCTTGCCTGCCGCGCAAGCCCGAACGTATCGAGTTCTGATGAAGCGAGGTGCTTAATGCTTAAATGGTTAAGCAGAACACTACTACTGGGTGCATTTTTATGCCTGGTTGTCCTGGTTAATACCGGTTGTAGCGTGCTGGGCGTTAATGCCAAAACCCTCTCGGGCCGAACCACGGTGACGTGGCTGGTACGCACCGATGTCAACATCAATCCCTGGGAATACAAGGTCGTCGATGAGTTTGAGGCCACGCATCCCAACATTCATATCAAACTGGTGCTGGTCCCTTCCGGGGCGAACTTCGATCAGAAACTGGTGACGATGCAAGTTGGCTGGGAGCCGGCCGACGTCTTCTCAACCTGGGGCAACAACAGTTGGGCGGACGAGGTCTATCGAGGTTTTGCCGCCGATCTGAGCCCGTATATTCAGGCCAGCCATTTCTCCTTCGACGGCATGAATCAGAAACTGCTGGATCAGTATAGCGTTAACGGCCATGTCTACGCCATCCCGTTTGCCACCGGTGGTAGCTACACCTTCTATAATGTGGATATGTTCAAGAAGGCAAATCTGCCGATGCCGCCAACCAGCTGGGACGATCCCAACTGGAACTGGGATACCATGTTGAAAGATGCTCAGGCTATGACAGTGAAGAATGCTTCTTTAAATAATCGCCAGTATGGTATGAGCGACGATCTGTGGCCGGAAAATGCCAATTCCATGCTCTTTGGAGGCGATTATTTCCAGAAGTCTACCTATCAAGACGGTGTTGTTTCAGCGACTACCGCGACCGATCCACTCGTTGAGAAATCGGTGCAATGGAAACGCGACCTGATGTACAAATATCAAATCGCGCCTCTGCCCGCCGATGCCAGCCTGCTCAATGGGTTTTTGAGTGGTAAAGTGGGTATGTCTATGACTGGCGTGTGGGGTTTCTGGGCGAACAAGCCGGCTACGTTTCACTGGGCGGTAGCTCCCCTACCACATTTCAGTAACAACACCCAGGATGTCCTGTTTACCGACCCCTGGATGATGTCCAAGGATTCCAAACACCCCAAGGAGGCCTGGACATTTATTCAGTGGCTATGCGATCCCGCCCACGGTGCTAAATCCTATATGGAGGCCTCCGGTGCCGTACCCCCCTGGTCGCAATTGTTGCCGGAATGGGCGGAGAATACCCACAAGGTTATGCCTTCCTTGTCCCAGGAGCAACTGATGCAGGTAGCGCAGGGATCACTGGACCATGGCAGGGAATCGATCAACCACCTGGCGATTAGCTATGGGCAGTTCGACAGTGTGATTTCAAATGTGTTATCGCCCGTCTATAATACCGGCAAGGTTGATCCGGCCAAAGCCCTCAATGATGTGCAGCAGCAGCTGCAAGAAACCATCCAGAAAGTGGGGCCGGTCAAGCCCCTTTCCGCGACACATTGATCTCGGATTCCCCACAAATCTAAAAAACGGGAGCACCCCTGCTCCCGTTTTTTTCAAACAAGAGTTTATTGTCCTGGGCGACTTTTCTGCCAGTCTGCTCCAGAGCCAGCTAGAAAGCGGCGAATTCAAAAGCGATGAACCCTACCTACCATTCTAGAGCTTTTTATATTATTATTATTAATGTAGGCTCAGATACTTTTTGTCCTGTATACTTCCTGAAAGCGTAAAACCAATCAAGCTACCTGGCTAGCCCCTGGTTTTATCCAGCAAGCTAGAGAGGATTAAGTGCAATGAAGTATCCTTTTCGCGATTTCCCCTCGCCCCTGGGAGCAAGAAACTCCCGGCCTCTGGGTGGTCCACCTGATGAACTCGATCGCTGGCTGGTGCGTTGGCGACTTGGCATGTTTAAATCCATCTATCGACTGCGTCAGCATCGCTGGCGGGTTGTGGGTGTTTTGCTTATTCTTGCTCTGCTGGTCACGGTCTGGCTGCTTCCCATGCCTGATGAAACCGGGGCTGTACAGACTATTCACAATCGCGAGACCACATTAGTGACGGGATTGCAGAAAGTATGTGACCATCCACAGCAGGTCTTCCAGCAATTTGGCTATGCTCAGGCGAAGGTACCAGATAGAAACACCCTGTCCCAACTACCCACGCCCGCGCATCTGCAGTTGCAGAAGCAAGGCGATATGACTTATGATCCGGCCACGGATATTTTATGCACCATCGGGGGATCAGGTATCTATACTCGCTTTGTACAGCATCTGCAAAAATGGTAAACTGTAAAGCCTTTCCTGGCCGATGCGCTGGAGCAAGAGTGTCAGCATATGTAACGCTGCGGTTCAATTTCTTGACAGGATTCAATTGACGCTGGATGCAAGTAGGCGCTCGATATTGCCGCTGAGCACGGCCGCCTTGTCTTCTTCGCTGAGATTGAGATTGGCCAGTAGCTCATCGATGCGTCGGCGGCTCATGATGGGCATAATTGGCCAATCGCTACCGATAAGCAGGTGTTCTGGTCCCAGCACATCCAGGGCGAAGCGCAGTGTTGGCAGATCAAAGCCCATCGTGTCGATGTACAGATTTTTGCGCGCGCTGGCAGGTGGCGTGCCCTTCCAGCCATCATCCTGGGCGTATTCCTGTTCGGCTATGCCCGCGAAGATAAGGGTAGCTGCACCGATCATTGGCAGCACAACTTTCAGACCGGCATAGCGGTCCAAAATACCGCCGCGCAGCAGTTTCAGAATGCTGGTGGTATGCTCCGTTCCACGTGCCAGCAGGGTGCCAGTGTGACCCATATGCGCCAGCCGTTCCGTCAGGCCTGCCGGGCTGACGGGATGGATAAAGACAGTGATGCCCAGTTCAGATGCGGTCTCAAAGACCGGACGGACCTGTGGCGCATCCAGGTAATGGCCGCCCTGCGAGCAATCAATGCAGATACCAGATAGCTGAAGCTCTTTGATCGCGCGCACCACCTCACGGGCGGCCGCCTTACCCTGGAAGGCATCGATGGTAGCCAGGCCGAACAGGCGCTGTGGGTAGCGTGCTACTAATGCAGCGATCTGATCATTGATGCGCTCAATTAAGATCATGGGGAGCTGCTCAACTGGTGAGACGATCGTACTGGCTGGCGCGCTGACCACTTTCGCATCGATGCCCGCCACATCCATCGCCGCCAGTTGCGCATTAATATCTGTCAGAAGAGGCCACGCGCGCGCGATGCGACTCGATCCCTGTGGCGCGGGCAACGGTAGCCAGCCCTCATCATAGTAATGACTATGAAAGTCAATCAGGCGAGGTGGGTCCTGTGAATGCATAAGCACACCCTTATTTCTGATAGTCAGTAATAAAATATGCTTCTGTTATAGCATGCTTTTCGTTGCATTTCAATAGATATTTTTGTGCATAGCCATGTTCTTTTCAACCATTATGGTACTTCTTCATATTTCTATTGCTGCTTGTATGCCAGATATCAGCGTTTTCTGCGACGTGGCTGTGAGGTAACCATATCGGGCGACGCCTGGACCTCTGGTGACCAGTGTTCCTTGATGAATCGGGTAACCGCGGGTATAAAGACCTCGGGGCTTTCCAGCCAGGGATAGTGTCCTACACCTGGTATGGTCAGGAGGCGGCTGGCGGGCAGCGTTTGTGCCCATTCCGTGGAAGAGGATAGTGGTACGAGATCTTCCGAGCCATGAATGATCAGTGTTGGAACCCTGAGATTGGCCAGTTGCGCGCGCCAGTCCCAATCCCCGATTGAGCGGGCAAAGATGTCAAAGAAGGTTGAGATGGCATCTGGCCACTCATTGGAGGAGATCCAGGGATCGCTCTTCATGCTGGCGAGGGCGGCCGGGCGGCCCATCTGGCGCGGCAGGCGGGTCGCCTTAATATATTCACGGTTATAGGTACCGGGGTCTGTTTTGTCAACGCCTTGCCTGAGCATCTCCTCCAGCCGTTTGATCGCCCGGGGATCCAGGCGCTTATCTGGATCGAGCATGCGTGGATCCTCGTATGCGCCACTGCGCAGAGCCATGGGGGCCACCACAATCAGGCTTTTGACATGTCTGGCATGCTGCAGACTGTATAAGGCTGTGGTGCTGGCCAGGTAGGACCAGCCGAGCAGGGCGCAGTGCTCTACATTGAAGTGCTGGCGTATCGCCTCCAGATCATTGATGTCCTGCTGCATCCCGATTTTGTCGGGCACGCTGATTGCGCTCGATCTGCCACGCCCACGCTGATCGTAAAAGATCAGGGTATACTCCTGAGCCAGCGCTACCAGATCGGCGGCCAGCCAGCTGGCGGCTGGAATGATGAATGTCTGCGGTTTATCCCCGACTACTTTATAGTACAGGCGCACATCCTCATCGATTTGGAGGTATCCCTCGGGAGTACGCGTGGCGAGGGCCGGTAGTGGTACGGTGTCTATGCTGGCGATGTGTGGCGTTGGCTGCCGCTGTTCCCGATCTGAACCTTTCAGGAGGCCGGATTTGTGATTGGGTGCCGTGACCGGGCTGCCTGGGCTGGGAGGCTTTTTTTCTGATCGAGGTAGATTGCCTGGCCGCTTCCGCTTCTGAACATCGCTCGGCCTGTTCTTCCGATAGTAGTGCGTGGGTAGATCGCGGGCATGTAGTTTCTGCTTATTGATAACGCAGCCCACGACCTGGCAACCCGGCCGCTCTAGCTGCTGGCATACGCGTTGAATATCTCTCTTGCGTGATCTCGTGATATCAACCACCACCAGGACCGCGTCGACTTTCGCCGACAGAATGGCCGTGTCCGATAGGCCCAGCAGGGGTGGCGTATCAAAAATGATCACATCAAAATTGCTCTCGTCGAGCGCCTCCATAAAATGATCCATGGCCTTCGAATCCAGTAGCTCTGGCGGATCGGGTGGCAGTGGACCGCCAGGCATCACCAGCAGGTTGGGAATGTTGCCTGAGTGCAGATAGTCCTTGAGGATGCTATTTTTGCCCTTGCTCAACTCTTCTAACATGGCGGTCGGTGAGTCGGGGATGGGTTGCTGTGCCGAGCCACAATGCGTGATGGCGGAACTGAAGCCGCTCTGGTCGAGCGGCAGATGGAATTTCTGCGCCAGCGTTGGGCGACGCAGATCGGCATCGATCAGCAGCGTCTTTTTATTGGCCCGCGCCATAAAGATGGCCAGGTTGGCCGCGATGGTACTTTTCCCTTCCTGCGGGGTCGCGCTGACGATCATCACTGTGCGGATAGACTGATGCGCCTGAATGAGGCCAAGATTGATGCGCAAGAGGCGATAGGCCTCATTATTGGGACTCTGATCAAGTGGCCGCAGCAGTTCCTCTTGCTTGCGCCCTTTTCTGTTGCGAGCGGCGCGTTCCCACCAGATGGTGGTGAGTAGCGGCCAGTCGACCAGCCGCATCAGATCCTCTTCCTCGTATATGCGAGGATCACGGAGCTCCAGAAAAAAGGTAAGCAGCAGTCCCGCCAGGAGTCCGCCACCCAGGCCCAGAGCCGTATTCACGCGCACATCGGGCAGAACCAGCCAATTACTGGCTACACATGCTCCCATTCCCATGATGAGAACGCACAGAGCGATCAATTTCCAGCGTCTACCCGCAGCATGCATATACTGCTGAATGGTCATATAACGCGCCTTTCCATATATCCTACATTTTTCGGATGTGTTCGGTGTGGGAATTGTGGGTGAACGGCAACGGCGTCTCGGTATGGCAGAGCTCGGTTCTCCCCGATAGCTCTACGTAGATCTGATTGAGCACAGCCGCCGCGCAGGCCCAGCTATAATGGTTGAGGACAAATTTGCGTCCCTGTTCCCCAATGGCCCGGGCCAGTAAAGGATAATTGAGCAATGTCAGCACCGCTTCAGCATACGATTGAGAACCTTCGGCTACGAGTAGTTGCTGACCATTGAGCGTTCCCAGTGACCGGCTACAGCGAGGTGTTGTCACAACCGGGATCTCCATTGCCAGAGCCTCAAGGATATTAGATTGGTGACCAGCAGGGACCAGGAGTGGATCCAGGGCGACCGCCGCCTGATCCAGGTATGGGCGCACATCTGGTACATATCCGGTCACCGTAATCCGCGCATCCTCTGCCAGTGACTTGACCTCTAGAGGAGGATGGGGCCCCACAATGGTCAAAGTCGTCTCTGGCTTCTGTTGCCAGATCAACGGCAGAATATGTGCGCAGAAGTGCAAAATCGCCTCGGCATTGGCGCATGTATCCAGGTGGGAGCAGAAGACCAGCGTACTGGAATGCTCGGGCCGGGACCGTCTGGGCTTGAAATAGTTGGTATCCACGCCATTGCGAACTACCTTGATGTTGTGCAGCCGTCCCATCAGCAAGCCCAGACGGTCCCGTTCGGATGCATCGATGGATACAATCTGCTCAAACTGCCCCAAAGCGGACTGTTCAAAGTGGAGCATCCTCTGTAAAGCGTTACGGGCGAACCACCCTGGGAGCGGGCGATGCTGCGTATCCAATGTTTGCTGCAGCCGCCAGGATGCGCAATTGATAGCGTCATACACAATAGGCACCTGCACCTCGTCGCGCAGACTATTAAGAGCCGGGACCAGTTCGGCGCCTTGCGCCTGAATAAGCTCGATCCGCTGGCGCTGGATAACCTCTTTCAGGCATTGGATCAGCATAGGAGAACGGTAGGAAGCGATATGCAAAGGAACGCGACTCGCTAATGCCAGCAGGCGATTACGATATATCCGCCACTGTGAATGTGGCACCAGATCAATAGAAACACAATAGGGTTCAATCTCTTTTAACAACGTCAACTCATCCTGATGCATGAGTAACGCTACCAGGGCTATGTCATGCTCTCGTGAGAGCTCTTTGAGCAAATGAAATGAGCGTGCCTGAATGCGCGAAGGCACCTGTGGAGTAATGAACAAGATGCGCATAATAATCATTCCTTAGCTACACCAGAAGATGGCTTATTTATTTTGTTTACTTATGATTATTGTACAGGGCAGCATAAAAGTTATGATTAGTTATTTATCAACCTTCTGATAGTGTTATGTGGATGGCTCTCGTTCTGTCTGTAGCTGTTTTTGGGGACCGGGTAAAGGTTTAGGGAGCGCAGGATGCGTACCCGCGATCTCCCACCTGGGCAAGGCCAGCACGATCCCCAGCAGCAGCCAGTGATACGAGGCGAAGATCTGGTCCGCTGTGCCGTGTATCTCGCCCAGCGAGGGGAGAAAAGTGTTCCCGCTAAAACTCAGGATGAGCAGGGTTGTATAGTAACCCAGATAGGATAGAGCGATGGCTTTGCCCGTGGCACTGACCGCTTTCATGAACCGCTGCAGACTGATATATCCGATCGCGATGATCATCCATAGCAGGCAGAGAACGCCCTGCAAGCCCATCTCGGCCAGCAGTTCTAAAAACTGATTATGCGCCCCTTCCCCGGCATCCATACCATAGAGGCGAGCCGCAAACTGATAGTTGCCCGCGCCGACGCCTAGCCATGGATGGCGTTGCCAGATGTCCAATGCCTCCCACCACCTGGATTGATCATCAGCGGTATTGCTCTGATTAGGAACAATGATATGAAGGATGATTGGTAGTAGTAATGGCAGAAGAAGGGCCAGGATCAGGGGGATCACGCCGATATTCCTGTGGCGCAGGCCGAGCATGACCATGGCCGAGACGCAGAGCGTTATCCAGGCGGTGCGCTCAAGTGAGAGTGTGGTCGCCAGGATCAGTATCAGGGTCGTCAGCCACCAGCAACAGGCAGCTACTCGCCGCCGCGCATAGAGTGCCTGCCCTAACGCGATACACACAAAGAAGATAAGCTGTGTGCTGGATATACCGGTCGCTCTGCTGAATATTGATGGTTGCCGTATGGTCAGCATCATGAGATGCGCATAATGTGCAAAGGGCGTGGTCCAGATGGCGATCAGCGCGTAGAGCAGGCCCGGTGCCGTACAGGCCATGACGACCCGCCGCACATCGTGTACCTGCTGGATAAACTGTGGCATCACGATCAATGCCAGCGGTAGTCCCAGGAGCAGCAGCATCTCGGCAATGTTGTGGAGCGTCCATGCGTTGTCCATCTGTTGAAATACGTCGGCTGTATGCAGCGTCGGATTAAGCCTGGCATAGATAATTGAGACCAATCCCTGCAAGATCAAGAGCATTGTGGGCAGCAAGATATGTGGTGGAAGGGAGGTCGGGCCGGCCCTGGTTCTGAGACCGCGCAGCAGGCCAATCGCTACAACCACCATAAACAGTATATTGCCCACAAACAGACGGAAAGGAAGCCCGGCCGTCGTCAGTGGGAACCGAATGCTGGAAGCCGCGATCAATAGATAGAGCGGAACCAGCCAGCGATGGAACTGTCCGTTCTTAGATATTCTCATTTTCTTATAGCTAGCATATTCTTCAGACATACATGCCGCCCCGAATACATCTATACTCGTATGATAGCCAGTACGCCAAAATGAGCTGGCATCATCTCCTTTTTTCGAAACCTGAGCCATGGCCTCCGCGTATTAAGGAGGTAGCGGCTGCGGCGGCTAATAAAACTTGAAATTCAGTACCACCCTACTGGTGGTAGATCTCATTTTCTTTTATAATGAAGCGAGAAAAATTTATTATGCTAAATCATCTCATTTGAATGAATGGATGTTCAATATATGTCAGGGACCCCACGCATGAACGCGGGGGCTTGTAAAAGCAAGCCCACACCTGACCAGTCTCAGTTTTGAAACAGAAACTCCGTTACGGAAGAAATGAGGTACGGCAGAGTGCGCGGCCAGCTCTGCCCTCTACGGTCGCTCATTAAACAGGCGTACAGGGTTAAACCAGTGTGGGTGACGATAAACCTTCTTGTAACATTGACGCGGCCAACCTTACCCTAGCAATAGGAGGCTCATTGTGAGCAACGTTTTTGTCATAGATCGTTCTGGTATACCATTGGACCCGGTGCATCCGGGGTATGCACGCCTCTTGCTCAAACAAGGCAAGGCGGCTGTTTATAGGAGATACCCATTTACCTTGATCTTAAAAAAGGAGATAGAACAGCCACACGTGAAGCCATTGAGGATCAAGCTTGATCCTGGCAGTAAAACAACGGGCATCGCTCTTGTCGATGATGCATCAGGTGAAGTTGCTTTTGCAGCCGAACTTTCTCATCGTGGGCATGCCATCAAAGATGCTCTTACTTCAAGGCGTGCTCTGCGCCGAAACCGAAGGCAGCGAAGGACACGCTACCGAAAAGCACGGTGGGCCAATCGAAAACGCAAACAGGGCTGGCTTCCGCCATCCGTAGAAAGCCGGATTGCCAATATTCTGACCTGGGTTCGTCGCCTTTCTCGCGTTGCTCCCATTGAAGCGATGAGCCTGGAATTGGTTCGTTTTGATACACAGTTGATGGAGAATCCAGAAGTGAAAGGCGTGGAGTATCAACAAGGAACCTTAGCAGGATATGAGGTGAGAGAATATTTGCTCGAAAAGTGGAACCACCACTGTTCGTATTGTGGAAAAACAGATGTGCCTTTACACGTGGAGCATATTCGCCCTCGCGCTCATGGTGGCACTAACAGAGTCAGTAATCTCTGCCTGGCTTGTGAGAAGTGTAACACAGCAAAGGGAACAAAGGATATTGCGGCATTCCTCAAGAAGAAACCTGACGTGTTACAACGCATTCAAGCGCAGGCAAAAGCGCCGCTCAAAGATGCAGCAGCCGCCAATGCCTCCAGATGGGCGCTCTTTGATCGACTCAAAGCAACGGGGTTGCCGGTGGAAGTTGGCAGTGGGGGATTGACCAAATTCAATCGAACGAGCAGAGAGCTTCCGAAGACGCACTGGCTTGATGCCACATGCGTTGGCAAGAGTACGCCTGAGAAGCTCCTGGTACAACAGGTTGTGCCCTTGTTGATTACTGCTACTGGTCATGGGAACCGACAGATGTGTCTCCCTGACACATATGGATTCCCGCGTACCTCTGCCAAGGGAGCAAAGAAGGTAAAAGGTTTTCAAACAGGGGATATGGTCAAAGCCATTGTGACCAGGGGCAAAAAGAAAGGAACCTATGTCGGGCGTGTTGCGGTTCGCAGGACAGGATCATTCAATATAAAAACCAGGCGAGAAACCATTCAGGGAGTGAGTTATCACTACTGTCATATGCTTCATCAAAGCGATGGCTATAGTTACATACAAGGAGGCGTGCTTCCTCCCCATGCCTGAAGTCCGGGGTTTCCGCACGATTGAAAGTAATGAGAGGCCGCGCTGCTTTGTAGTAAGGAGTATTTCATGCAGCCTTATCAGCGTCCTCCTGAAGGAGGAAAAGCCTCATTTCTCTATGGCCTCATCTTTGGTCTGGGTATGTTTCTGGTGGGTGTCATTTTTTAAGGAGTATTTCATGCAGCCTTATCAGCGTCCTCCTGAAGGAGGGAAAGTCTCATTTCTCTATGGCCTCATCTTTGGTCTGGGTATGTTTCTGGTGGGCGTCATTTTTTACTGCATCAACGCATTTTTACTATCTTCCAGCCCGATCCTCGCGCTCCTTATTGGTGGTCTGGCAGGGTTGATTGACCTGGGTCTCTTCTTTCTGGTTGGTACGCTGGCAGCCCGCAAGACTGGTAGGGTGGGGACCGCCACGATTGCGGGTATCTGGACTGCTGTGTTTGATGGTGTACCCTATGCGATTTTTGCCACGATCATGTTCTTCACCGTTACGTTGCATCGCCTCTCTGTTTCTCAGTCGACGAGTAGCAGCTTTTCGCCGGCAGCCACACGCTCAATTCAGACCGCGGGCGGTATTTTGGGTGTAGTAATATCCTTGCTGCTGACGATTGGTTTTGGCGCTGGCATGGGCGCATTGGGTGGTCTGCTGGGACGCAGCCTGGCCCGGAAATCTGGCAATCCCTACCTGGCGGGTCCGGTTCCCTATGGCCAGCCTCCCTATCCCGGTCAACCTTTCTATGGCCAGCCTCCCTATCCCGGCCAGCCGTTCTATGGGCAACCACATCCTGGTCAGCCTCCATATGGACAACCCTATCCTGGGCAACCCTATCCAGCGCAGCCTCCCCAGAGTCCTTCATACCCCGGACAGCCTGCGTATGGTCAACCAAACCCTGGCCAGTCGAATCCTAATCAGCCTGAAGTCGGGTCATCACAGCCTGGACAATCAGCGTATGAATCATCGCAGTTGGAGCCAACGCAGCGGGCTGGTTCTTCTTATAGCTTCCCGCAGCCGGGACAACCTGCCTATAGACCATCAGTGCCAGAGCGACCCGCAGAAGCGCAAAGAGAGCAATCACCTGCTGAGGATAAAACGGTTTATGCTTCTGGTCCCCAGGCGGGGGCGAGGCCATCCGCCGCGAATAACTATCCCAACGCGGATTCTGATAAGCCGTCGGATGAGCAACTTCCCTACCGCCCAAATTAATATATGGTAATGTAAATTGTACTTGCTCGCATGCTTATTGCCTGCGGCCCGCACAAGCTATCGCACCTCCGGTGCTCAAAAGTCATTTCTGTGTTGGTGGAACAGGTGCGCATTCTCGCACCTGTTCCACCAACACAGAAATCAGGGTGTGGGGCGCTTGCGTTCCCCAGACTCAGGTGTTGGCTGCTCCCCAGCATGGGAAGCAGCCACATGGTTATCGGGTTGTGTTGTAGGCCGCTTCAGCAGGGGCGGTCGAGAAGATATGTTTGAAGTCACGCTTCATGCTGATGATATTCCAGTCGTACAGTGTGGCCGCCTGCAGGGCTTTTTCCGCTCCATGATCATAGGCGAACTCCCTCTCTTCGTCATCGTGCTGTATCAGCAGTGGCAGGTGTGGACGTGCCTGATGTTCAGTATACAGAAGCATATCCAGGTCGCCATTCGAATTGCCAACCGATAAAATTGGTGGCTGGCCGATATGCACATGTATATTGACAACCTTACCGGGACCTTCATTCAGCGGTTCAACCATGCTTTTCTGCCTGACGAGTAGTGGTCGATCATGATGTGTTTCCAGTTTTATCCTCACCGAGCTACCAATCACGTGACTGCGGGGAACCCCGTACATCGTCTCCGCGATCTGACGCACAAAATCTGTCTCACCTCCCGTTACCAGGTAGATCTGAAACTCGTGCTGTCGTAGATATGTCATCAGCTCGAGCATCGGCGCATAGGCCATCTCGGTAAAGGGACGCTGATAATGTGGGTGCAACGATTCCTGGAAGAAGGCGCGCACCTTCTGCACATACTCATCCTGTGGCACGTCGGAGACGGCCTGCAGGATCAGGTTATCCACTTCCTGAATACTCAATGCCTGAAAATAGGCCCGATCATTCTCCACAAAAGCTTTAAACGGCTGTACATCGCGCAACTCTGGATGGAGCGCCACCTGCTCATGGAAGTATTTGATAATAAAGATTTCCTGCACATACGATGGTTTCTCGCACCATAAGGTGCCATCATTGTCAAAGGCGGCAATCCTCTCATCCGGGGGAATATAGTCGGGACTGTCCTGGGAGCTGACTCTGCGTACAAAATTACAGATGGCCCGTTTTGTTGAACCATCGTGCCAGGATGCCAGGGTATCCTCTTGTTCTGCCGTATCTATATCATAAAAGTGATCTGTCATGTATAACTCCTGCAATACATATATAATCTGTATAGCATTTCTATCGTATAACGCTCATCTAATCTTCATCCCTCAAGCCGAACCATCTCTCCATAGTGTACTCCCGATCAGGTTACTATGAAAAGAGAGGGCGTGACAGTTTATATAGTGTGGCGAATGATGCAGATGATGCGCATCATCCGCATCATTCGCCACACTATATAAACTTGCTAACTTTGAAGAGGATTGTCTATACTATTCTATGTAGTGATGTACGATGTTGTTGCATATAATGAGAAAATATATGTCAAACATTAATATGATTCCTCTACCATGGCGCAACTATATCTTGCAACTGCCTATGCTGGCGGAAACGGTACAGTGGAAACTGCTACGTAAATGGGGGCTTTCTGAGGTGTGGCGCATCACGATGCGCAACGGAACGACGTGGATTGCCAAGAAGAGTAGCGGCTCAATGGCTGTAGAGCTTCCTATTTATCAGGAGGTGCTGTTGCCTTTGCATGCACCTCGACCACAGCTCCATTCCTACTGGTTGGGCGCATCCGAGCATCTGTTTATCTTAGAGGATGTCGGCTTTGACACGCTTGAGCAGCAGCCTCAGACGGAACACTTCCTGGAATCCGCGCGAGTACTGGCACGTCTGCGCTGTGCCGCTCTGGTGCAGTTGCAGCATGAGAATGCCAGCAACTTCGAACAGTATCGCATCTCCGCTGATTACTATCTGCAGGCCCTTGATTATCTGCTCCAGTGCGGTGAGCTAGAGACGGAGAAGAAGGCGGTGCTACAGGCTGTGAAGTGCTGGTTGCCGGACCAGTTGCATGATCTTTACAGCCAGCTTCCTCTGACCCTCTGCCATAACGATTACCACGTAAAAAATCTGGTCATCAGCGATGATACTGTTGTCCCGGTTGACTGGGCCATGGCTTACCTCAGTCCTTACCTGGGTGATTTATATAGCCTGGTGCACGCGGCTGCTTTTCGCAAGGTGGAGACGCAGCTTATGCTGCAGGCCTATGAAGCCGAAGTCAGACACTGGGCGGCGACGTATCCCGATGTAGGGCTTATGTTGAGCCGGCCGCTTGAGTGGCAGATTGCCCTTGGCGCCGTCTGCATCCTGATTACCAGCATCCGTTGGACGTTGACCGAAGCTATGTATGAACTGCCTGAGACCAAAAAATGGATCCCCGCTATGATCCGCAATATCGACCACTATGCGCAGAAGATATCCTGAACAGCCGGAAGAGGGCGAGCGTGCGGCCTGCACGCTCGCCCTCTTTTTTGTTATCTCATACCAGTGGCACATATGGTGCGGTGGGTAGCGGAGCAGGCTCGCTCTGCTGATCGATGCTGGTGCTGAGTTGATAAGGGCCGAACATCACCGGAGTAATGGCTGGCACTGGCTTGCTGGCGTAGGGGGCGCGCGGCCATGGCTGGCGTGCCAGTTGATCCAATTGTTGCAGGCGGTTATTGGCCGAGGGGATGGTGACTGTGCTTTGCGTGGAC
This sequence comes from Dictyobacter aurantiacus, assembly GCF_003967515.1. Classification (GTDB taxonomy): domain Bacteria; phylum Chloroflexota; class Ktedonobacteria; order Ktedonobacterales; family Ktedonobacteraceae; genus Dictyobacter; species Dictyobacter aurantiacus. The sequence goes on from NZ_BIFQ01000002.1 coordinate 1,451,875, forward strand.
TGAACGCCATTGAGGGCCTGTACCGTCGTCAAGGCCACCATCGCCGCCATTGGGTCTCCCGTGAAGTAGCAGGCGATACAGTCCGCATCCTGATACAACGCATGCATTTTTTTTCGAAAGAAACGATTAATGAGTAGCACCACGAGCAACGTCAGAAAAACACTGGTTGTGAGCGTGAGGACATCCAACAGCCCTCCGTCCATCTGTAAGACAATAAATAAGCCAATCAGGATGCTGAAACTCGTAAGCAGGCAGATGGTTCGCCAGAGGCTCCAGGTGAGCACTTTTTTTCTGACCAGTGCTATCTCTATACAGAGCATTGCATCCTGCTGGCGCCAGTCGGTGTAGCGCAACAGCCATTCCCCGAGGATCAGAACCGGTTTCTGGCGACCCCGGATGCGGATATTGGTGCCGAGCGCATCAGCTTGAATCAAGACTTCTCGAAACTCCACGCCTGCCAGACGCGACCAGGCGACGATGCGCGGCTGCAGGTAAGCCCAGCTGGTCTGCTCAATTGGCTGTAAGTTATTTACGGCCTTCAACAGCCTGGCTCCAAAGAAAGTCCGCATGCAGACAATGGCGATAATGTAGGTCAGTATCACGATCAGGATGGAAAAGCTTTGTCCCGTCAGGGTCGCGATCAGCGTAACGCTTTCCAGCAAAATAATGAGTGGTAGGGAAACACTCAAAATATATTTCAGGCGCACAGCGGCGAAAGCTTGTCGGGACAGAGAAGAAACGTGGAAGAACTCAATAGCATGAACATCCACAAAGATGTTAATCAGAAGGATAGCGATATTGCCACCAATTGAGAGTCCCAGCAGTGGCGCGCAAAAGATGCCCAGGAAAACAATAATGACAAAGTTAATGAATGTTTGACTATCATTATTATTAATGGCTACTATCTGTCCATGCACAAGGAGATCTGGCATCTGTACAAAGCTGATCCCAAGTAGCACTATGCCAGAGACCAGTACCAACGCATTCATAGTATTACTCTGGCGCACGACACGATTCCGTCTGGTGATATAGCGCATAAAGCCATGGATAGGCAGGCCCTCCTGGTTGGGAGTTGTAAGCGACTCTTGTAAGACTTTTCGGCTGCGCGCAAAGCCAATCATCCCCACCCCAAAGTTGATGATGATAAATATGAATTGCAGGCAAAGAAAAAAAAGCAGTTCCAGGGGCATTCTATCACCTCATATACGGACAGTTCGGTGCCCGTTTTATTACGCTCGCCCCCTGAGAGACACGGGGCGAGCGTCCTTATAAGATAAACTGAGCTACTATTTCTGTCAAGGAAGCTTTTCTACTTAAAAATAACTATTTGCTTATAGAGCATAGAGTGTGCCCACGTATTTGATGGATGCGCTTAAAAAGGGATACACTATAGACATTGAAGATTTTATGGAGAAGGCAGGCAGTGATATTATGCAGGATAGTTTGCGCGAGCTCCAGAGGTTGCTTAATACAGAGATACCGATCACCCGGCATTTTCATCTGACAGTAGGTGCCTATAATGAACGCATGCTGCGCCTGGACGCGCCCCTGGCCGAGAATGTCAACCATGCTGGCACTGCCTTTGGTGGTAGCCTGAGCGCCCTGTTAACCCTGGCTGGCTGGAGTATGCTCTGGTTTATGTTGCAGGAGTATGGACTGCAGGGCGAAATAATCATTCAAGACAGCACGTGCCGCTATCTGGCCCCGGTAACGAAGGACTTCTCGGCGTATTGCTATCGTCCCTCAAATGAGCAGTTGGGACGTTTTGAGAAGATGCTGCGCACCCATAGGAAAGGGCGCCTGGAATTAATGGCTGATATCCGTGAAGGTGACATCCAGGCCGTTTCCTTTGCCGGTCGTTACGTGGTGCGGTTATTTTGAGCGCAAAAGAGTCTGGAACTTTTTCGTAGGGCGAGAAAGAATGTAGTAGTGGGTCACAGTCCTATAAAAAAGTTCCACATACAATTAACTATAGCATCCGTTATTTTTTGCATATGAAGAACATCGCTTTTACAAATGTTTCCCTCCTCATTTTTAATACTATTTTCATACCATGATGAAGTTTTATTTATCATGATATATACTGCCTGCTGTACAGTATTTGATATACCAGGGGGATTGTTCGTCTTTGTAATGATCATCTTTTCACGGGATTGGCATATTGCCCGGCATAGATGGCAGGCAGTTAGAAATAGCAAAGCGGAGAGGTGCAGGAGGGGCGGCAAGCCCCTCCTGCCGGGGTTTAGACGAGCATGCTGAGAGCATGTTCAAATCCCCGAACTCCCTCCCTTTTAGATAGATATAGAACTTTCGGGTGGCGAACTCAGGAGCACGTGCGATGAATACGAAGATAACCTATCACCAGCAGGTCAGTTATTGCGGAAAACCACGTTGTAAGCGGTGCCGGGAAGGGGTTGGACATGGCCCTTACTGGTATGCTTATCAGACGGTAGAGGGGCGTACGACTCGCACCTATATTGGAAAACATTTGCCGCCCGAGGCGGAAGCGACGATGCTGGGCAATCAGCAGCCAGCGACCGCGCAGACGAACGAGAAGGATCAGGCTGTTATCCGTATTTATACCCTGGGGCAGTTTCGTCTGGAACGGCGTGATCCGCGTGATCATCAGGACTGGCAGACGGCGACGGATGCTTCATGGCAGCATCAGCGGGTGCGGGCTCTGCTGGGCTGTCTCGTTAGCGTGGCGGGACGCAAGCTGGGGCGCGAACAGATAACCGAGGCACTCTGGCCGGATCTGGATATAGAAACCGCTGGTAGCCGCCTGGATCGCGCAGTCTACAGCCTGCGCCAGGTATTTGAGCCGGGCCGCAACCGTCCCGCAACCTCGCCGCTCCTGTTGACCGAGCGTGAAGTTCTGACACTGGCGGATTCCTCGCAGATCTGGGTGGATGCCGATGTTTTTGAGCAGTTGCTGACGCGGGCCCATGAGATGAAGGATGATGAGGATCTTGGCACCAAAGAGAAGTTGCTCAAGGAGGCCGCCAGCCTGTACGGTGGTGAGTTCCTGCCCGAGGATCGGCGCAATGAATGGACGCGTGCGCGCCGCGAGTCGTTGCAGCGCAGCTGGATTGGTCTGCTGCTGGAACTGGCGGACCTGATGATTTCCCGCGATGCCCTGGTGCACGCGATCGAGCCGCTGGACAAATTGATTTCTGTAGATCCCACCAATGAGGCGGGTGTGCAGCGGCTGATGATTGTGCTGGAGAAGCTGGGACGCCGTGGTGAGGCCCTGCGCGCGTATAAGAAGCTGGATAAGGTGCTGCAGCAGGAATATAATATCGCGCCCCTGCCAGAGACGCGCAAGCTCTATGACGATCTGATGCGTGGCCGCAATAAGGCCCGCGCCAGCGAAGCTGCCGCCGAGCGTGGAGCCCGCGACGCTACCAGCAATCCTGGGGCAGCAAGCGAGTCGCCGTCGGTACAGATCGGCCGTAGTCATCAGAGTCCGCTGGTGGGCCGCCAGCAGGAATTAGAGCAGCTGCGTGACCTGCTGACAGCAACCGAGCAGGCGGCACGTTTTCGCCTGGGTGCTCAGCGCCGCTCTACCGTGGCCACGCTCGATCCCAATCGTCGCCCCCAGTGTGTGCTCTTGATGGGTGACGTTGGTATCGGCAAGACGCGCCTGGCCGAAGAGCTGGGCCGCGAAGCCAAGAAGCGCGGCTGGGCTGTAGCCTGGAGCCGCGTCTATGCTCAGGAAGGCACCATCCCCTATCGTCTCTGGACCGAAGTGCTGCGTAAAGCCATGGACCAGGGCGTCTGGCAGCGTCAGGAGGTCAAGCGGCGTCCCCTGGTCTTCCAGCCGCTGGGTACCCTGCTGCCTGAGATCCACGACCTGCTCGCGACGGTTAATTTCCCCTCCTCGCTCTCTCCCGAGCAGGAGCAGTTGCGCCTCTGGGAGGCGGCCCGCGAGCTCCTCACCCTGATCAGCGAGAGCACCCCGCTCCTGATCACACTGGACGACCTGCAGTGGGCGGATAGCAGCAGCTGCGAGCTGCTGGCCTACCTGGCGCGCCGCACCTATGGCTATCCTATCACCATCATCGGCACCTGCCGCGAAAACGAGCTCGACCCCAATAGTCCCCTGCGCTCCTTGCTCACCGACCTGCGCCGTGAGAACGCCGTCGAAACCATCTCCCTGGATCTATTGAGTAAAGAGCAGATCAACTCACTGGTCTCCCAGGTCTCGCACGCCCCCGAAACCACGATCGAGGAGATCACGAAGCGCGCGGGTGGCAACCCCTTCTTCGCCGAGGAGCTAGCCCGCAGCGTCGTCGACGCGTCCGATGCAACCAGCGGCCAGGACAGCAACAGCAATGACAACCTGCCCGACACCATCAACGCCGTACTCGCCCTGCGCCTGACGCGCCTGAGCGAAAAGTGCCAGCAGCTGCTCGGCAAAGCCGCCGTCATCGGAGGCTCCTTCGAGTTCCAGGCCATCAGCGAAATGGAATCGCAGCTCCCCAACCACGAAGACGTCGTCCTCGACCTCCTCGAAGAAGCCCTGCGCTCCGGCATGCTCACCGAAGAAGGCACCGGCACCAGAATCACCTACCACTTCTGGCACCCCCTGCTCAAAACTTATCTCTATGACCGCCTGTCCGCAGCCCGGCGCGCCAGCCTTCACCGTAAAGCCGCCGAAGTCTTCCGCGCCATGTACCAGGGCCACGAAGAAAAAGGAGCAGCCACTATTACTAACCATCTTGTAAAAGGCGGGGCAGATGATCAGCTTATTGCTCAGTATGCCGAGATGGCTGCTAATAACGCTTCATTGCTCTCTTCATATCGAGAAGCTGAAGAATATTATCGTATCGCGGTTGATCATTTAGGCATTAGCCATCCAGATTGGCAGCGGATTTCTTTTTTATTGGAGCGTCTTGGTGAATGTACCAGAATCGCTGGAAGATTTGAGGAAGCTCGTCAGTTTTTTGAGCGATCTCTTGATGTGCATCTCAAAAATTGTAACATGTCTGAGTATGCAGACGCTCAAGTTCATGCAATGCTTTTGTGGAAAATAGGAACTACTTGGGGGAATCAAGGCAATTTAAGTCAAGCAAGAGAATATACAGACTTGGCTGGTCATACTTTGAAAGAAGCCAACATTTTATCTGGAGTAGTTTGGGCTAAAATAAAACTTCAACAGAGTTATGCATTTCTTCGGGAAGGAAATTATACTGAAGTAAGAAAAAGCGCTAATGAAGCATTAAGTATGTTTTCTGAGGTAATTGACAGCAAGAATTATCAAGTTGATGATAATTCTTATTTATCTCTTACAAAGCGTGAATTATCAAGGAACTCCATCGATATAGGTAGAATTTATACTCTGCTTAGCAATGTTGAAGCAGCAAGTGGTAAATGTGATGAGGCTTTGCCACACCTTAAAAAAGCTCTTGCAATTGCAGAGCAATACAATTTTCAAAGAGAAATTGCTATTATCGGCTGTAATATGGGAGATTTATATTTAAGGACTGCTGAATATCCTCTGGCTCAAGCAGCTTTACGTCGCTCTCGTAATTTAGCTAAATTTATGGGAGATCGACCACTTGAAGCTATGAGTTTATGCAATATGGGTATTGGTGATGTTCGCACTGGAAATCTTATAGAGGCGACAAGTGAATTTAGAGAAGCCCTGGATTTAATTGAGATAACCAAAACTCAAGCTTTAGCATGCTTATTTTATACAAATTATTCTCTAGCTTTGTTAGAACAAGGGAAAGTATCTGAAGCAAGATTAAATTTGTTTCAAGCATTCATAAATGGCCGTAAAACCCAGGCATTGCCATATTTGGGATATGCATTGGTGGTCATTGGCTATCTAAGGTTGCTTCAGTCTCTAAAGAGCAAAAATGAAGCGAAAACCTTATTAAACAAAGCCAAAAACACTTTGTTTCACGCTCTTAGCATTAATGCTATTGAAGCTGAATCGAGAATAGAAGCGCGTTTAGTACTCTCTCAAGTGATGTTTCAAATGAATGAGCTTAAAAGTGCTTATGAGCAATCAGAAATAGCTCTTAATGATGCTCAGAAGCTAAAATTGAATTGGCTTGTAGCCAGAGCCCACCATATGATCGGTAGAATACTAATTGAGCAACACGATTTTGATGAAGGTGTAATTTATTATGAAAAAGCTTTAAATGTTTTTCAGAAATGTGATATGCGTTTGGAATATGCACGTATTCTCCTGCACTACGGCAATGCATTGTTGAATAAGGAGGCTCCTTCTGTAGAAGAAATAACAAGAGGGAATATGTATATTCAAGAATCTTATCAAATTTTTAAGCGGTGTAATGCTTGGGTTAATCTACAAGAATACAATGACAAAATGCTGACCGATATGAAGATGTGATAAATTTTAGTTAACGTTTATTATGGAAAATTGATTTTATGAGCTTAATTATATCATTTTAATAGATGTGTAGTTTTTTTTAGCATATATATATTAAACTGACAGCTGATGAAATAACACATCCAAATTTTTTGAGATGTTCATCTCATTTTGATTTACCCCTCCATTTTTGATATTCCTCTCCCATTTTTTAGCAATCTCCGACTAAATTGGTGATCTCTTTCGCATGTCTACTAGAGAGGTAGTACCTTAGATAATGGATAAAATCAACCATGTTTTGCTATCAAACCGTGTATATTTTAATCACAAACTAGTACCATAGATGCTGGTTGTGAGGCAAAGCGTGAATGATTTGGAAGTAGAGTGATGATTACTTCCCTCTACTTTAGCATTAGCAATTGAATGATGCTTCTATCCAAGTTGATACAAGCTGTTGCCTCTGGTGGTTTGGCAATTGTGGGATTTGGTCCCAAAATAATTACCCTTTTAGGAAAGGATTGACTAACATGATGCTCGCACTTCGTAACAAACAGATGATTACTATTGTTGCATTGATTATTCTCTCTTTGATTGTGTTATCTTTTATTGTTCTTAGCATGGCTCATATTAATTTGTGGCATACACTTAATGCTACACCTAACGCTTTCTATCCTTGGTTCTGAGTCTGACGTACGAACTACTGTACAAGTGGTTTTACTGTTAAGACGAACTGCGGTCATCATGTATTAAATTGAAAGGAGCGGTTCAGATGTCTCATTTTGATTAGCATGAAGATTGATACATAACAATAGACGAAGCGGCCCGCCGTGATCGATTGATCTAGAAGGTGGGCCTCTTAATGTTTTGGCGGATTACTTTATACCTCCGATACTAAAGGGATAATCAAAGTATTCATCGCTCCCAGACCACGAGAATGTTTCCCACGCGAAAAAGCCCCTGAAGCACGAAATGGAATCCCCTCGTAGGCGGCATAGCACTGCGACCCATCATACACGTATGGCTTACATAAATTCAGCGGTGCTTGCTTTGTGCATGCTGCCCCGTTGACGTACGAAATCTCGATTTCATAAGCCTTGCATATCATGCAAGTGGAGCATGCCTTTATTGATACGCGAACCATCGGCATCATCATTTCCAGGCACGGAATCGTGGGGGGAGGTTTGGCGGCACACACAAGGCCGGGCTGCTGCTTTGATGTCGGCGATGCGTGTACGCTGTGCCGCAGCCCTGTGCCGCCTACGGGGACATTTTCGCGTATGGCGGGCGTAGGGATGCGAATGTATGATGATCCACGGGACCATTTCGTGGGTGGTTGATTTGTGGCTTACACGCTGCGACCCTGGGCGCTTTTTTCGAGCTGGGGCGAGGAGGGTTTGACCTGGTGGTGCGAGACGTCGGCGTATAATTCGATGCGGGCGACGCTGTTCTCAATGGCGATTTTGGTGAGGGAGGTGGGGTGGATCACCGGCGGCTCCCAGAGACGGGCGAGCGAACGATCTTCAAAGCTGCTGACGATGGTTTTGAGGGTCACGGCATGCGTGACGAGCAGGATGCTCTGCCCTGTATGCAGTTCGATCAATTCATTGACTTTAGGGAGCGCACGTTCGCGCACCTGCGCGAAGGTCTCACCTCCGTTGAGGGCCTGGTATTCCTGGGGCGCATGCCAGAAGGCAAAGAACTCAGCTGGATGTTGCCGCTCGATCTCGCTGACCAGTTGTCCCTCCCATGAGCCGAGGCCGATCTCTTTGAGCTCTTCGCAGGGGATGACCGGTTGCGTACGCTGGCCACGGATGATTTCAGCGGTATGGTAGGTGCGTGTGCTAGGACTGGCATAGATGGCGGCGAAGTCTACGTCTTGCACAGCATCGCGCAACCATGTCGCCTGTTGCGTGCCCAGTTCGGTCAGATCAGAGTTGGTATGGCCCTGCATCCTGCGTTCCGCATTCCAATGCGTCTGACCATGCCGGGTGATATAGAGGGTAGTTGTCGTATTATTATTTGCCATGTTTTTTCATATATCCTTATTGATGCATTCCTGATTTCCGCACCACCGACAATGCTGTGGTAATTCCCCTTACTATAACACATGCATAGCGCCGTATGAGTATGACGTTAGCGTTGTCCATTGCCAGCCCGTGCTATCCCAACTCATCCATGTGGGCGCGATTAACCACCAGGGAAAATGCCCGGTGATATCTTTTATTGCTTTATTCAATGAATAATATGAATATGTTCAATGAATGTAATAAGAGGGTAAAATTCACCTTTTTGCTGGGTGAACAAAAACTGAATAATTTTTGCATAGAAATTTGGTGATAAAAGGATGGACTGAACATGATGTAGGGATGTATAACAGTATTCATAGAAACATGTATGGTTGTTCATGGAGATCGCTATTTTTCATGAACGAACGCCATCAATGCCGCGAACGGTTCAATGAACGAATCACTGATACATATGAATGCTGGAAATGATCCAGTACGGTTCACACGTTCAAAGGAGAAAAGAAATGAGGAGATCAACGCCTCGCTTTACGCGTGTGCTGGCAGTGGGTATGATCTTATTTACCGCCATGCTGTCACTGTTCTTCGTCATCCCCTCAACCCACAATTCGACCGCGCAGGCCGCTGTGAGCGGATTTGTGACGCGTTCGGGTTCGCAACTGAAGTTAAATGGTAATAATTTTCGTTTCGCTGGCAGCAATATTTACTGGCTAGGACTCGATGAGAACGTCGGTGGCGTGAACTATCCGACGCAGTTCCGCGTCGATGATGCCCTGGATACCGCCAAAGAGATGGGGGCCAACGTGGTGCGCTCCCACACCCTGGGCATCTCCACCGGCTGTAGCCTCTGCGTCGAGCCTTCGCTGGGAGTCTTCAACCAGACCGCGTTGCAGCATATGGACTACGCCATCAAGGCGGCTGGAGATCGCGGCATCCGGCTGGTTATCCCTTTCACCGATAACTATCACTACTTTCATGGTGGCAAGCACAACTTCACCGACTGGCGTGGTATCTCCGATGAGAATCAGTTCTATACCAACAGCACTGTCATTGGAGATTTCGAGCAGTATATCAGCACGTTGCTGAACCACGTCAACACCTATACCGGCGTTGCCTGGAAGGACGACCCCACCGTCATGGCCTGGGAGACCGGCAACGAGATCATTCCTCCTGATAACTGGACCGAGACGATCGCCGCCTATATCAAGGGCATCGACCACAACCATCTCGTACTCGACGGCCATAGTGGTCCGGCCAGCTCTGAATACTCGTTGCCCGATGTTGACATGTATACCATGCACTACTATCCGATGAGCGTCTCCTGGGTGCAGTCGTATGCCCAGGCTGTGAGCGCTGCCGGCAAAGTATTCTATGTTGGTGAATACGGCTGGAACAGTGGTGATCCACTCAACACCTTCTTGAGCACCATCGAGAACAGCAATACCGCTGGTGACACCTTCTGGTCCATTTTTCCGCATGCGGACAATTATGGATATGTGCAGCATAACGACGGCTATACCATGCACTATCCTGGTGACGACTCGACCATGCGTTCAGATGCCCAGCTTTTGCGCACCCATGCTTACAAGATGCAAGGGAAGTCGGTCCCGGCCGATGCTGTGCCGCCCGCTCCACTAATTACCAGCGTCTCTGGTAACCAGATCGCCTGGCGTGGTTCCGCCGGTGGTGATACCTATTCGATCGAGCGTGCCAGCAACAGCAATGGTCCCTGGACCGTCGTGTGCAATCGCTGTGTCACCGATAATAATGCGCCCTGGACCGATTCTTCGCAGCCCGGCAGTGGCCAGATCTTCTATCGCGTGCGCGCCTATAATCTTTCGGGCGTCTCCGGCGCCTATTCGCAGACCTGGCAGGTGGGAGTTGGCAACATTGGTGGCGGCGGTAATGGCGGCGGCACCACCGTTGTTGATAATCTCAACGACTTTAGCAATATCGCTTCTCATTCGGCCAATCTCACTTTTGACTCAACCAATACTCAGTACTTCAATAATGACACCTCACGCTTGACGCGCAGCGCCACCTCTGCCGAATGGGCGGTCTGGAAGCTCACCGGCATGACTTCCTTCCAGGCTGATACCTACTACTGGCCCGGCCAGACCGGGGTGAGTGACTTCCAGTTCTACACCTCGGCGGATAACCAGACCTATACCCCGGTCACACCACAGACGAGCAATCTGGGCGGCAACTGGACCCACATTCAGTACATCGTGAGCGTTCCTACTGGAACCAATTACGTCAAGATGGTCTTCCCTACCAATGCGACGAATGCCTGGGATCCTCAGATCGCGCAGGTCACCTATAGTGGCAGCGGTAGCAGTGGGACGCCGACGCCGACGCCAACCCCGACTAATACACCAACGCCGACGCCGACCAGTACACCCGTGACCGGCAACAGTTGCAGCGTCGCCTATAGCATTACCAACCAGTGGTCGGGCGGCTTCAATGGCAACATCGACATTACCAATACCGGCTCATCCATCATCAATGGCTGGACCCTGGTCTTCTCGTTCCCCAGCGGTCAACAGGTCACCAGCGGCTGGAACGGCACCTTTACCCAGCAAGGCGCGCAGGTGACGGTCACCAACGCCAGTTATAATGGCACGATCAACGCGGGTGCGAAGACCAGTATCGGCTTTAGCGCGAACGTGAGTGGTAGCAACAATAATCCCACCACCTTCACGCTCAACGGCACATCCTGCCAGGTCGCATCGTAGGTGGGGCTTGCCCCAGCTTTGCCGCGTAGCGACTAAGGAAAAGCAATGAAAGATAGAAAGAATCCTAAGCGATGGCTTGTTAGTGGCATGGCTGTTCTGCTGATCTGCTGCCTTGTGGGCGTCTTATTCATAAGCCTGCAGGTCACACACGCGGCATCCACCTACTGCCAGGCAACCTATGCCGTGACCAATCAGTGGCCGGGAGGCTATAGCGCCAATATTACCATTCAGAATACCAGCGGTAGTGCCTGGTCAAACTGGACCCTCAAATTCACATTGGGGGCCAGCGACCAGAGCGTTACGCAGGGCTGGAATGGTACTTTTACCCAGTCAGGTCAGCAGGTGACGGTGGTGAACGCCAGCTATAATGGGAACGTGGCGGTCAACGGGACCGCCGTTCCCGGCTTTAACGCCAACGCCAGCTCCAGCAGTGCGGCCTCCACCTCATTTAGCGTCAATGGCAATCCCTGCAATGGAAGCGGTGGATCAACCCCGACCCCCACGCCGGGTACGACACCAACGCCAACGCCGGGTACGACACCGACGCCTGCACCCACGCCGGGACAGACGCCGACACCAACGCCGACTCCTGGCTCTTTTGTGCCCGGTGTTACTCCAACGCAACTGCAGCTCGAAGGCAGTCACACTGGCAACGCTACCTGGTTCTCTGGACTGGGCAGTCCTTATGGCGGCTGTGGCGTGCCCCAGGCCAATCTGGATTCGCAGAACTTTGTTGCCATGAACGTACAGAATACGCCGAACGACTATACAACCTACCTCACACGTCCGATCGGGGCGCAAAACGCCAGCAAGATCGGTATGTTTAGCAACGGACTCAACTGCGGACGCTGGGTGCGCGTCACCATCGGCGATTTCTGCACCGGCATCAATGATGGGGCCCAGAACATGCCTTTCTGCCGCAACGGCAACTGGATTACCGATAAGTATAACGGCGCGACACTCGATATGCTGGTGGCCGATAGCTGCCAGGATGGAAACGCCTGGTGCCGCGACGATCCCAACCATCTGGACCTGGCGCAGGACTCGCTAAACAAGTTTGTCCTCAACGGACAGCCTGTTGGCGATATGTATCCCAATTCCTGGCAGAATCGCCAGATTAGCTGGCAATTCATTCCCGCGCCCAACTATACCGGTGATATCCAGCTCGGATTTTTGCAGGGGGCTAGCCCATACTGGTCGGCCATCTCGATCACGCACCTGGCCAATGGCATCCATGGCATCGAGTATTATCAGAATGGCGCCTGGGTCAACGCTTCGATGGACAGCGATCTCGGCCAGGACTATATCATTCTGCCAACCACCTCTGGTGGAAAGGACTACCAGATCAAAGTCTTTGATGCTAATAATCAGCCCATCAATAATGGGCGCATCTATACATTTTCCTATCCCAGCAGTTGTGGGTCATCGTGTTCCGCGCCCCTGGTGAACGTCCCCTATACGACCGCTTGATCGTAGGCATCATTTGTAAGGGATAGAACAGCAGCACAGGTGGACGCGGTCGCGTCCACCTGTGCTGCTGTTCTATCCCTTACAAAATCAGACACTTTCGCAAGGCGTTATGCTACAATAAATATATATGAATGCCGGGCCTGCACAAAAGGATTTGCCTATATGCTCCTACCGCAAAAAGGTCGTCTCTCAGTGGAGGTTAGCAACGCTGACCTGTCTGTGAAAGATGAGAACGTACCCTTAAAAGCCTCTGCCAGACGTGGTTTGTTGCTGTTCTTCCTGCTCCTGATTGTTTGTTCTGGCCTTGCTGCCTGGTTTACCCTGGCCACACAAAGTGTGGTGAGCAGCTTTCTATTGATGTGGTCCCCTGGCTGCGCGGCTTTATTGACACGCTGGATCTTGCACGAGGGGTGGCGTGACATCTCGCTGCGCTTTGGTGGTCGCCGCACCTGGAGCGCGATCGCGCTGGCGCTATTGACGCCGCTCGTGGTGGCGCTGCTGGCCTACGGGCTGGCCTGGTCCACTGGCCTGGCACATCTGATCCCTTTTCGACCCTCTCCCAGCCTTGGCTTCGCGATCAACTTGTTTGGCGCCAATGCGGCGTGGCCACTGACTTTGCTATTGATCATCTCCTTTTTCTCGGCTGAGATGATCAATGCCACTGGTGAGGAGCTTGGTTGGCGTGGCTACATGCTGACGCGTCTGATCGACGCGGGCGTGCCGCAGCCCATCATCGTCAGTGGACTTATCTGGTCCCTCTGGCACTGGCCGCTGATCTTTCTGACCGCGCCAGTTATGGGCTGGCCGGTCGTCTTTTCCGCCTGCGTTTTCCTGGTCACCATCACCAGTCTTGGCTGCCTGGAGGCGCGCCTGCGTCTGCAGACCGGAAGCATCTGGCCCTCAGTGGTCCTGCATGCCGCCTGGAACAGCTTTATCGTAGAGATCTTCAACTCGCTCAACCGCGACGGAGACACCTCGCACTGGACAGGTGAGTCTGGTCTGCTGGTCGCAGCCCTGATGGTTGTGCTGGCCTGGCTCTTTCTCCGTGGCCAATGGAAATGGCGACGCTACGTAGAATGAGCAATCGAGAAAGATTGCTTATTCTACCGCCTTTGTAACTCTTTAAGTCTGATTGACGCCTACGGCATCAACCAGCTTGTCTTGTGCCGTTGTGGAAATTTGTCAGCCATGGCTGACAAATTTCCACAACGGCACAAGACAAATTAGCTCTGCGCAGCAGCGCAAGGGCATTTATGCTTGCTGGCTACTTATCTGACGATATAGCTGCAGCAGCTTTGTACTTTCTTTCTCCCAGCAAAGATCCTGACGGGCGGCCTGCAGGGCGTTGGCGCGCATGCGTGCCAGTTCATCCGCATTGCTGAGCAGCATGTTGATGTCTTTCCCGACATCGGCGGGGTCCATCGAGCGAACGACACGACCAACCTGGTAGGTATCCAGAATCTCGCGTACCGCTTCCAGGGGGGATGAGAGCACCGGCAGGCCGGCCTGAAGATATTCAAACAGCTTGTTGGGCAGGCACATGCGCACGTTCGGTGTATAATCCAGTGGAAGGATACTCAGGCCGAGGTCAGCGGAAGCCGTCCATTCCAACAGGTCATCGTAGGGAACGGCCGGAATGATTTTGATATGCGCATCCACCCCTTGCAGCATGATGAGCTGCCTTAATTCCGTGCGCGTCGTGCCGATATTTTGTCCCATAATAACAATGACATGCTCAGGCTCCAGATAGGCGGCTGCCCGTACCAGGCGATCCAGACCACGATCGGGCTGAATATTTCCCTGGTAGAGGGCGATGCGCGTGTACGCGGGCAGGTTTAGATGCTGGCGCAGGCGATCCGTCTTCCCACAGGTACGGTATTGTGGCAGGTTGCGCAGTAGCACGACGTGGGGAATGTGATAGCGCCGCTGTAGCTCCTGCACAATTGGAGGCGATACCGTAATTACCGTGGCACAGCGCGTCAGCATAGAGCGCAGGCATCCTTTCATGATGCCATAAAAGAGGCGGCGACTCTTCGACATAGCCGCCAGCGGCATATCTTGAAGCGGCATCTCATATGCCTCAAAGATCAATGGTTTGCGCCGCAAACGTGCAGCCAGGTAGCAGGCGGGCAAGGCCGTCAATTCGCAGGCATGATAGATATCGGTTGATTGCCGCATCAAGGTGATCACCCCACGTATAAACATCATCAGGGCTGTGCGCCAGCCATGGCGCTGAAAGCGTGTGAGCTCAAACTGCTGATCGACATCGATATGCGTCACCTGGTAATGGGAAGATTCCAGTGGCTGCTGAGAAGCTGAGGTAGCCACGTCCACTATCGTCACCCAGCATCCCGCCGCAGTCAACGTTGTCGCGTTACGCTGCAGGCGTATATCGACGCGAGCGTTGCGCACCACATGCATGCAAACATGGAGCGAGGTTGGAAACTGACCATTCTCTACATATTCATCCCCACAGGCAGGAAAAATCATCTTCATCGTCCTGTTCCTTACTTCTTTGCTTGACGTATACGTATACGTATACGTCAAATTGTGAACAATCGAGCAACCGGCCGGTGTGTCAGGCGCTATCGTAATATCACTGGCAACCCGAGCTATCTTATGCCTCAGACTTTTATGATGATGGCCTGCGGCCTGCATGGGTGTTCGTACCTGCGGTGCTCAACAGCTCTTTGTGTGTTGGTGCAAGGGGCGCATCCGCGCCCCTTGCACCAACACACAAAATCGGTGTGGCTGCGTCAGCAGCCACCTGTGCGGGGGCGCTGACGTGGCTCTATACGACGAGAGTCAGACACGCTCAGCGAGTAAGCACAGCCTCGGGTAAGAGTTGATGCAATTGCTGATTCAATTGATATGTCAAATTTGTATAGTCGAAATGCTTCCTGACATACGCATGTCCTTTTTGTCCGAGCTGCTCGACCACTTCGGGGTGGGTATAGAGATAATAGACCGTTGCGGCCAGAGCCTCCGCGTTTTCTGGTTCGCAATAGATAGCGGCTCCGGCCTGTTGCTCGGCAATCTGGCGTGCTTCACCTTTGACCGCCAGCAGCAGAGGGCGACCACATGCCATGGCTTCAAACATCTTCATCGGGAGCATCCCTTCGAAGATAGGAAGTTTGCGTGTGTGAGCCAGGCAAACATCGCTGGCCGCCAGCAGGGTAGGTATCCACTCATGCGGGAGTGGATTGAGAAAGTGGACGTTATAGAGAGCTTTGTGCCGGGCCGCGGCCATCAGGGCGGGCTTTTCGGCGCCGTCGCCTACGAATACAAAGCGAATGGCGGGATAGCCACGGAGCTGCTCGGCCGCCGCCAGCACCGTATCGAGCCCATGGGTCAGGCCATGGGTGCCCGCGTACAGCACGACAAAGCCCTGTCCCCAGCCCAGCGCCTGGCGAGCAGCGGTCCGCGAGGTGGGATAGAAGCGCTGTGTATCGACACCATTAGGTAGTAGAAAGACCTTCTCAGGCGGCAATCCGCGGCGTATGAGTGTATCACGCATATGGGCTGTCACCGCCCATACTAACCGGGCCTGGCGATAGGTAAACCACTCCAGCCAGCTGGCCAGTTGAATCAGGCACGGATTGCGTACCGCACCCAGTTGTACGGCCGATTCAGGCCAGAGATCCGCGACCCAGAAGATAAGCGGTACGCGCCAGCGCCAGCGTAGAAGATGAGCGGCGATCACATTAAAGAGTGGAGGGGAGCCGGTAATGATCAGGTCAGGTGCGCCAAGCACTTTGCGGCTCAGCAGAGCGGCCAGGCAACCAAAGGAGAGATAGGAAAGGACGCGCTTCAAAAAGCCGCGATTGGGACTGGCATAGCTCCACGTGCGCACCACCCGCACCCCATCGATATATTCAATCTGTGCCAGGCGCCCGCGATAGTGCTGCGGTACAATACCGTTGGGATAGCTGGGGAGCGTGGTCAGCACCGTAATGGTGTGCCCATATGTGAGGAGACGCCTGGCGGTCTCTCCAACGCATACCGCGGCGGCTGCCTTCTCTGGATAGTAATAACGAGTGATAAAAAGAATATGCATACCCCCACCACCTTCCTTCGACAACCATGAACAATACTCTCTTTTTCATCTTTTATAACGCATGAGCCAGCGAAAAATTGTCCACGGGTGGAGATAATGGCTACTCACATACAACAAGGGAGGAAAACGGTGCAGTGGAGCTTACCGGGGCTAACTGCCCCGGTAAGCTCCACTGCACCGTTTTCCTCCCTTGTTGAGATTATAATTTGATGGGTGGCGCTAACAGGAGAACGGAGGGGATGCGGGTGGGGGCGGCCATGCGCAGGAGCGCGTAGCCGATGCCGGCCAAACCGGTCATCAGTCCGGGAACTTCGATGCCCTGGGGGACCCCTGTGATCCAGCCCTGTTCACGAATGCTTTGCAGGAGCAGGGCGGACAGGCGCTGAATGTCTGCCTGGTATCTATCGGTTGCCAGGACCTGGTTGGCGATGAGCAGGATATCCAGGTTTCCCATGTCTCCGTGGCAGAGGGAATGGTTGGCCTCAAATCCTTGCCGCAGGGTTGTGTCCAGCGCGTTTGTGATATCCGTATACAGGACATCCCGGGGATCAGCCTCCAGTGAGCCAAGGCGGGCGAGCGCGATGCCGGATGCTCCATGACACCAGGAGACCATGTCGTTGGGTTCTTCTTCCTTTTGTAATGATTGTCCATCTACCCGCGCGGTTGCCTGGCGATGCCTGCGCAGGTCGCGCCAGTTCTGTTGTTCCTGTGAATAATGAGCTGTTTCATAGGCCACAGCTTCCCTGGCGGCCGACAGGAAGCGCTGTTCACCGGTGATGGCATAGAGCTGGGCGAGGCTCATGGCGATGCCAGCGTTGCCATGGGCAAAGCCGGTTAACGGCACCTGGTCATCGCTTCGGCTCCAGCCTTTTCCCTCGGGTGTGGAACGCATATGTTCCAGCAGGTGCTCCCCACATTCGATCGCGATCTGCAAAACGCTCGGGGTGGGGTGAATTTTATAGAGGCTCAGCAATGCTAGCAGGCAGCCGGCAACGCCACTATTGACATCGTATGCCGTCTCACGCGCGATGAGCGGTGATAGCTGTTGAATGAGCTCCTCGGCCTCTGTATACAACTCCTCTTCTTGCCACAGTGTTCCCAGGTGGGTAAGCAGGTAGAAAAAGGACCCCAGACCTGTAAAGGCGCCCAGTCCATACTCATCGCCCTGCACGATGTGCGTATGGACCTTCAGACGTGTGGCCTGAAGGGCTTTGCGGGCCTGGACTGTATAGCGCTCTTCCCCTGTTTGTTGTCCCAGATAGGCCAGGAACAGCGCGATGCCCCCTGAGCCATTGTAGAGCTCAGCATCGGTAAACACGATCTGCCACTCGGTTTCTCTCATCTGGATTAGCGTAAGCCATTCAACGATGTTCTCATTATGGAACGCGATCTCGATCAGGCGATCGCCGATCTCGCTGGCCAGCGCCAGGCAATCCTCTGCCGTCGCAGTCGGACTTTCGGGATTAAAGCTGATCGAGCGCTGTACCTGTGGATCGGTCACCTGTGTGATACTGGCAAAGGCCGCGTTGATCAGCCATTCTTGCCGCAGCAGGTTTTGATCATCAAAGGACTGCAGATGGCGGATCGCCGCATTCATCCCCGTATCCTCAAAAAAGTCCGAGATAACCTCACCCTGACTGCTGATGAGATCGATGGAGTTTGCGCGCGTCGTAAAGATCGGGATGTCCGCGCGCTGCAGGTCCAGGCGTTCCTGTGTGACGACGCGCGCCAGCTGTGGGTCCTGCTCAACGTTTATCCACAAACGATCAAAAAAACGGTCCCGATCCAGGGCGTTGCGCAGAATATCGGGGTGGAAGCTATTGTTGACCAGAATGCTATAGTAGCCAGTGGCGCGAATCAAGCAGCGTATCTCATCATGGGTGAAGCGCGGCAACACCTCTGCCAGCAGTTGCTGGCGATGCTGGCGCAGGAGTTGATAGACGGCGCGAAAGCCGGCAGAGATAGTCTCACGGAACATGTTTGTGTCGATATCCTGCTCGTTGAGGGTTGGCCGATGATCACCCAGCTTGACCTCGATGTGTTCAAGGCGCATCTGCATGGTATCGGTGCCGATGTCGGCCCAGCGTGTGACCGGCGTCGGCGTCATCTGACCGGCCGCTCCTCCCAGCCCACTGACATCGATTCCTTCACCCTGTTCGCTGCTCCAGATACGCTGGGGAAGCAGACCGATGCGCAGTACCGAGTAATCCAGCGCCCGGATGGCGGGTGATTGTTTTTGCCGCTCGATCTCCTTGAGCAGGTAAGGATGGAACAGGGCTTCGAGGTCGATCAAAACGGGATGTTCACCGGCGGCGATAATGTTTTCGGCGTGGAAATCGGTGGCGGCCAGTGCATGGAGCAGAGCCAGGTATCCGCCCTGGCGTTCGTAAAAGCGTTGTACCTGTTCCATAGACGTGCAGGTCTGAGGGGCGATAAACTCGGCCCAGCCATGGGTGGGTCTCTGCACAAGTTTTATTGTACGGAATCCCAGCTGATAACCATGCTGGTTGAGCCAGGCCAGCAGCTCCTGGAAGTGAGCATCTACAGCCAGCGAGCGTGGCTTGTAGACGAGCCGAAAGCCTGAATCCCACACCAGTACGGCAACGCTATGCCCCCGGCGGTGGGTATCCCCCTGGCTCGCGTTAATCTCAATCAGTGTTCCCGGCTCATGCTGAGGACGAAACGTTGCCAGGATCTCTGGCCAATCATCGCACAGACGCGTCAGTATCTCCAGGTTATAGTCGACCCACATGTCGATGCTCTCGACCAGCAAGCGGGCCAGGACAGCGTATTCTTCAAGCAGCTGAAGCATGTTCTGTGGTTGGATCAGCTGCTCGACAAAATCCTGAAAGCGCTTCTCCGCTGTCTCGCCTCGCAGACGTCCCTGCAGGCGTGCGATATGCAGCTCCAACACCATCGTCTTGACCATCTTTGGCAGCACGCGATCTGGAATCTGCGCCAGCAGCAGCGGAATGATCGTATTTGGATCGAAGGGCAGGCGCGTATACATTTGAGATAATGCGTGGATGCCCGCTTGCAAGCGCAGGAGCCCGCTAATAATGAGAGGCTCTACCGTTTCCAGAAAGGCCCCTGAATGATTTGGCCTTTCCTGGGGCTTAAAGATCTTCAGGGGAGATTGCTCAGGCGTGTAACGTGTATATGCATCGATCAGCGTGTGCAGCCAGGAGAGAGAGATGGTAGCTGCCACGCGCTCTTGTAGTTGTTCTGGTGACTCGGCGAGCAAAAACAACGCCTCTTTCTCCGCCAGACCATCGCTGGCCAGGCGCTGCTCAAAGAGAGACGTATTGGAAAATGGGAGTTGTTCCTTCCAGCGGTTCAGGTGTTTGCGTGCCATTGCCAGCTGCGCTTCTGAGATTGTCTGTGGTTCTTCAGTATCACCATGCTGGGGTAGTGAAACCGCGCGCTCGGTCAAACTCAAGGCGCGAAACCACCCGGCTGTATAGCTATCGTGTTGTTTATTAATCTCTAGACTCTGTTTCATATATGTATTTCCGATCAACATCCCCCGAGGATGAAGGTCTCAAACGCGACAATTATTAAAAGCAGTAGAGCTAACTCTATGAATATTGATCTTACGTAGATCTCTGGTCTAAACCGTCTAAAAAAACCTGGCCTGTCGCGCTGCGCATAAAGGCATCTTACAGCGCGACAAGCCGATCAACTTGCTGATCTGGCGATGTAAAGCTGGTTGGCATGACGTGAGAACCGCGTGGTTCTCACGTCGTGTGTGTCATCATAGACCCGTGATTAGCAGACGCTACAGGTTGCATAGTAGCTTGAGCTACATCCAGCGCTTGCTCCTACGCTTGCTCCAGCATCATACACATACGAGAGGTGCCAGCTACCGGCTGGTGTACCAGGGGCACTGGCGGCGGTGCTCGCCGTGCTCGATGCATAGTTGCTGGGATAATTGCCACAGGCCGCGCAGAGGCCGGTAATGTTGATATCGAGGCCTGCTCCAGCACCGTAACCACTGGTTGAGGAGGCGGCTCCAGGAACACCAACACTGTAGGCGCCGGTGACGCTGGCCAGGTCGTTGTCCGTTAACTCAAGGGCCCCAACGGGATTCTCAGGAAGCTGAGCGAGCTCTTCGCTGGTGAGGGTTCCTCGATACTGAGCATCTTTCCAGGCGCGTGCAATGTCTAAACTCATGATATATAACCTTTCATTCGTTCAAAATCTTCATTCATCAGCACCCTACCGGCCCCGTGGAAGCACGTAGGTCTTTATAAGGTAGGCAGTGCAGGCATGTTGTCATTGTTGGCAGAGTAAGTGTTGTTCATGCGGATCGCTGCCAGGAGAGGAATCTTCTGGTACTTTCTCTCCCGCCTTGCATCAAGCCATCTTGAGTATCTGATGCAAGCAACAAAATCATGCACAAAGATCTGCAATAACTAGCAGATGTTGCAGCTGGTATAGTAACTCGGGCTGCTACAGCCAACGCTTGGGCCTACGCTTGCCCCGGCGTCATACACATAGGAAAGGTGCCAGCTGCCAGCTGGTGTGCCAGGGATAGATGCACCACCACCATAGGTTGAAGGATATACTCCACCGACGTTACCAGTTGCGCAGCAGCCGGTGAGATTGATATTGAGGCCGGCTCCAGCGCCATAACCACTCGTTGAAGAGGCGGCTCCAGGAACACCAACACTGTAGGCACCGCTGACGCTGGCCAGGTCGTTGTCCGTTAACTCAAGGGCCCCAACGGGATTCTCAGGAAGCTGAGCAAGTTCCTCGCTGGTGAGGGTTCCTCGATACTGAGCATCTTTCCAGGCGCGTGCAATGTCTAAACTCATGATGTGTGTAACCTTCCGTTCGTTCAATAGTAAGATTTTTGTTCGCCTGCACCTGACTGTCTATGTGTTGTATGCAGGCAGGCACATTGTGGTTGTTGGCAGAATTGATAATTCGTGCCGTCCAGGAGGGAAACCACAGTTCCCCTCCTGTTTGCGTGAGCAATTTGTGGGCCTGACACAGGCAACCCACATGAATGGCTATTGCTTGCCACTAAGATTAGAAGCAACCGCCGCCGAAGCCGCCGAAGCCGCCGAAGCCACCAACGTAGCCACTGTAGAGGCCGCAGCCACCGACATACGGGGAGATGAAGCCACTGTAGAGGCCGCAGCCACCGACATACGGGGAGATGAAGCCACCATAGCCGTAACCATAGCCAAGGAAGTTGCCCATGGCTCCATCAACTTGTTCCAGGTCAGAATCGTTTAATTCAATTTGCTCAACTGTGTTTTCAGTGTTCATGTTATGTATCCTTTCTCTTTGCGTCACGCAAAGACTCAACATTCCCGGTACCGCTAAAATTTATAAGAGATATGTGAAGTTATTAGCGATTTAATTACAATCACACAAAAAGTTCAGGTATCGCTAAATACTTCTTAATTGCATTATTCTCTTTTTGTGTCTCCTGTCGCGGTACCTAAATGCATTATAAAAATTCACAAAACAACCGTCCGGCGAAAAAATACCATAGAGTTTAAAAAAAATTCATGGCAGCGCTTTTATTTCATATTATGTCTACATCAGATGAATGCTTTTTTAATATTGCTGTATATAGAATAATAAAATAAAAATCGAATAGTTGTGATTAAGAAGTTTAAAAGTATATTGAATCATATTTTATAAATCTATAGCTCATTTTATTGCATGAATAAAAATTATGTAAAAACGTTTTGGGGCGTATTTGGGTGAATTCTTATACTGTATATAGTGGCAAAATTATAAAGTATAGAATGTTGGGTGGATTGCAGATATGTCTACGTCTTCGCAAATTTTTAGGGAAGAAGCTTTAAATCATTATAAGAAGAGAAGGGATAAAGTAACGCTGCCTCATTTCCGGGCCTTGCCAACGGCATTGCTGATATGGACCTTATTCGGGATAGCTGCTGTGGTAGGTTGCGTTGCCTGGAACGATGAAATTCCTATCTACGCGACCGCGCCGGGTGTTGTGCTGGACAAGCATAGCCTGGGGGCCGCGAATCAACCAGGGGCGCAGGCGGCGCTCTTTTTTTCTGCTGACCAGCTACCTCAACTGCGGGTAGGTCAACAGGCACTGGTGCATATCGGTGCATCTAAAGAAGAGCTTGCCAGTAAAGTGATCAAGGTTGAACCAGCGGTGGTTAGCCCGAGTGTCATTCATCAGCGCTATGGATTTATGGCGCAGATCGTGACGCAACCTTCCATTGTGGTGTTGATACAGATCGATAGGATACCGGCCTCCACCTTTGGAGGGTCTGTGCTGGTCGCGAATGTGAAAACAGGGTCGCAACGCATTCTCTCGATGTTGCCGGGTCTGGGTAGTTTGATGAGGGGGTAAATGATGGATGCCAGCAAACAAAAGACACAACTTCTGCCAAAGGAAGGAGAGAAGAGAAAGCTCCCCTATTTACCACACCCGATGGTCAATAAAATATGGAGAAAGCGCGTTCCTGTAATCCTGCAGATGAGCGAGGTTGAGTGCGGCCTGGCCTGCCTGGCGATGATCATGACCTATCATGGGCGTCAGACGACCATTTCTGAACTGCGGGCGAACTATGGCGCCGGCCGCGATGGTATATCAGCCTTAAATATGGTGAAGGCGGCTCGCAACATGGGGATGATCTCGCGGGCCGTCGCCTTGCAGAAGAACGATTTTAAAGACGTGACCCTGCCGGCCATCATTCACTGGGAATTCAACCACTTTCTGATTGTGGAAAAATGGACCCCCGAGCAAGTGACCGTGGTGGATCCCGCGACGGGCCGCAGGCAGCTGGACGCGGAGGAATTTAATGGGGGTTTTACGGGTATCGTCCTGATGCTAGAGCCCGGCATGAGTTTTCATCGCCGCAAAATTACCTCCTCGCTCTCCCTGAAAATGTACGCCATGCAGGCCGTGCGCCAGGCACCGGGAGCGTTGATCCAGGTGATCCTGGCTTCCATTATACTACAGATCATCGGCCTGCTCCCGCCCATTCTCACGCAAACGGTCATCGATAAGGTTATCCCTTTCCATCTGACAAATGCTATGATCCTGCTGGGGGCCGGCATGCTGATGATGCTCTTCTCGCAGTCCTTTATTACCCTGCTGCGAGAATGGCTGCTCATCTATGTGCGGGCGCGCATCGATACACATATGATGCTCAGCTTCTTTGAGCATCTGCTGCTCCTGCCCTATAATTTCTTCCAGCAGCGTTCCAGCGGCGACCTGTTGACACGCATGGGCAGCAATACAATCATCCGAGATACGTTGAGCGGCCAGGTGATCTCAACCGTTCTTGATGGGAGCATGGTTATCCTTTACCTGGTGATCTTGATGGTGGTGGCGCCAACTTTTGGACTGCTGGCCCTGGTCATCGGCGTATTGCAGATCATCTTGATGCTCAGTGTTTATCGCACCATTGCCAGTCTGGCGGCGCAGGAATTGACAGCCCAGGGCAAGTCGCAGGGCTACATGGCCGAGGCACTGGCCGGTATCGCCACCCTCAAGGCTGCCGGTGCCGAATACAGCGCCCACGATCGCTGGACCAATCTGTTCTTTGATCAGCTCAACATCTCGACGCGCAGAGGCTATATCTCAACCATCGCCAGCACGGCCATGGGCCTGTTGCGCGGCTTTGCTCCCATGGCGCTGCTCTGGGTAGGGGCGACGCAGGTCCTCAATGGAACCCTCTCCGTTGGTACCATGTTAGCCTTGAGCTCCCTCTCGACCTCTTTCCTCTCGCCCCTGTCGTCGCTGGTGAGTAGCGGGCAGCAGCTACAGATCGTGCAGGCGCACCTGGAACGCCTGGCCGACATCATGACGAGCGAGCCAGAACAGCACGCTCAGACGTTGAAATCGCCGCCCAAACTGACCGGTCATGTGCACCTGGAGAATGTAAGCTTCCGCTATTCGCCTGAAACCCCCCGTGTGCTGCATAACATCAATCTGCATATTGTCGCCGGCCAGAAGGTGGCGATTGTCGGCCGGACCGGTTCTGGCAAGAGCACACTTGGCAAGCTCCTGCTGGGCCTCTACATTCCTGGTGAGGGGCAGATCTACTACGATGGCATCCCATTGAACGAATTGCAATATCAGGAGGTGAGACGGCAGTTCGGCGTGGTCTTGCAGGATTCGGCTATCTTTAGCGGGACCGTGATGGAGAATATTCTGTTCAATAATCCACACATGGATAAGGAATATGCCGTGCGCGCGGCCCAGATGGCCGCCATCCACGACGATATTGTGCGTATGCCACTGGGGTATGAGACGCCGGTGGCCGAAGGTGGGAGCGCGCTCTCAGGTGGCCAGCGCCAGCGCCTCGCCCTGGCCCGTGCCATCGCCCATCATCCCGCGATCTTGCTCTTAGATGAAGCGACCAGCAACCTGGATGTAGTCACGGAGCAGGTAGTCGCCCAGAATCTGGAAACACTGCCCTGTACCCAGATCATTATCGCGCATCGCCTGAGCACGATTCGTAACGCAGACGTCATCCTGGTCATGGATCAGGGGACGATCGTCGAGAGCGGCACGCACCAGGATCTCCTGCAGAAGAACGGCTTCTACACCAACCTCATCAAGCAACAGATGGAGAAGAAGTCCCCGCGCCCACTCCTGCGTAAATTTTAATAAGGAGGATGCACTAACATGCAATGGGGGTGATGTGCGATCGCACATCACCCCCATTGCATGTTAGTGCATCCTCCCTTGCTCTTTTTTGAGACGCCGTTTGTATTGCATATTCGTGACCCCACGGTAGCAGAAGATGAGCAAGAATAGCCACAGTGTGCCTGACAGGTAGCCGCCGAGCACATCGCTGAGCCAGTGCTCACCCTCTAATACGCGCGAATAGCCAATGCCCAGAATGGCCATGACGGCGAAGATCTGGAACGGGATCAAGACCCAGTGGTAGCGCCATTCGCGCACCTGTCTGGTGAAGGTAATATATAAGAGCGAGCCATAGAAGACGACATCATGTTCAGTATGACCGGATGGAAAGCTATTATACGTGAGTGGCGTATAGACGTGAATCAATTTTGGGCTTGGACGTGGCCGCACGACCAGGTCGGCGATCAAGATGTTGATACCGTTGCCAACACCGATGGTCAGTATAAAGAAGATCGCCTCTTTCCACCAGCGAATCAGTAAGAAGAAGATAAAGACGACGGTGGTCTCGACAATTGAGGGTGGAATATCATTGAAGGTACTAAAAAACGTGATCACAGCCAGTAGCCAGGCGGGATAATGAATGGCCTGCACGGCACGTGAGAATGCTACCTCGCCCGGCAGGGGTCCCTTATGAAGGTGCAGGTAATAGGCAGCCCCGGCTAAAAGACATAACCCGAGCACCCAGAGAAGTCTTTCAATGATACGTCGCACATGGGTATCATGTCGATCTTCTCCTCCAATGGTCTTGTCAGGATGTCGGGGGTCTACCACAGGTTGCCCGATAGAATCGATTGCATCGGCCATATGGTTCCTCCATACTTATAAATTTATAGAACTTGTGTGGTACACGTACGGTCGAGTTATGGAGATGCAAAACGATCTATCCTGGCAATAGTGTCCCGTATCTTATTCGCCTTGATGCAGGATGACACAGGTGATGGCGGGAACTTCGAGGGTTCCACTGACCTGTTCCAGCCCCTGTTCACTGATCCGATCTACCGAAACGACCAGCGTCCAACTGCCTTCAGGCAGGGCGAATGAAGCAGAGGTACTGTTGGGGTTATAGATAACCAGGATCTGTTGCCAGCTATCCTGGTTGGCGTGCGGCCCCAGCTGAAAGGCGACGGTATTGGCGGGACCATCCAGGAAGGTCAGGTGGGCATTGATATCTTGCGCCGTGCTCATGCGGAAGGCGGGATGATTTCTGCGTAGCCTGATCAGGCCTGCATAGTATTCAAACACATCCTTATATTTGGCCTTGTGGGACCAATCAAACTGATTGACGGCATCACCCGCGTTGTAGCTGTTGTCATTTCCTCCTTTTGAGCGCAGGAATTCATCGCCGCCCTGGAAAAAGGGTACCCCCTGCGACGTCATCAAGACCGCCAGTACCAGTTTATCCATCAGGATGTGCTCGGCCTCGCTGGCTTGCTCGCTGCTGGCCATGATCTTATCCCACAGCGTCAGGTTATCGTGGCTGGAGGCATAATTAATGGTCTCGGCTGGCGTATCTGTAAAGTCATGGATGCTCCCGCTGACCGCGCTTCTGATCTCGTCTACCTGTTCGCTATCTCCGGTCGCGAAGCCTTTCATATCGTGCGCGAAGACATTGCCGATCAATGCATTGCGGATATGGTCATTAAAGACTCCGATGCGTTTGCCGCGCTGCTGGCCCTTGGTAAACAACTGCCGGGCCGGCAGGGCTGAAGCGCCACCCACCCAAGGCTCACCGTAGATCAGGAGTCCCGGATTGAGCGCGTGTAGATCCTGCTCAATCTTGCTCATCGTATCTACGCCTAGCAGGGCCATCAGATCAAAGCGAAAACCATCCACATGATATTCCCGTACCCAGTAGATGAGGGAATCGCGAATGAACTTCTGTACCATCGGGCGTTCACTGGCGATCTCATTGCCGCAGCCCGAGCCATTGGTATAATGACCACTGTTATCGGTGCGATAGTAGTATCCGGGCACGATCTTATCGAAGTCCGAGCTACCGGTCGCAAAGGTATGGTTATAGACGACATCCATAACGATCCCGATACCAACCTGGTGCAGGCTCTGAATCATCTGCTTGAACTCGCTGATGCGAGTGGCACCATGGGGAGTAGTGGCATAGGCGCCTTCGGGCACGTTGTAATTGCTCGGGTCGTAGCCCCAGTTATATTCATCGGGCCTGCGTTCATCAACGGTGGCGAACTCAAAGGCTGGCAGTACCTGGACGTGGGAGATGCCGAGCTCCCTCAGGCTCTCCACGCCGGTTGACATCTGGTCGGGGCTGCTGGTGTTGCGCTCGGTGAAGGCCAGGAATTTTCCTTTATGCCTCATGCCCGAGTTGGGATTGATCGAGAAATCCCGCACGTGGAGCTCATAGATGATGGCATCGACGGGATTGGCAAGTGTTACCGAACGATCTCCTTCCCAGCTGGCGGGATTGGTCTTTGCCAGGTCGACGATCATGGCGCGGGCTGCGTTGACCGCCAGCGCGCGCGCATAGGGATCGACCGCCGTTCGGTTTTCTCCCTGTACCGTTACCAGGTAGAGGTAGTACCAGTTCTCCAGCGCCAGGTCTACACTGGCGTACCAGGTCCCCTTTTCCGCTCGCTGCATAGCCAGCTGACGCGTGAGACCACCCGTTTCGCTCTCGAACAGGAGCAATTGCACATCCGCGGCGGTAGGTGCCCAGAGACGAAAGGCTGTAGATTGGGGCGTCAGGGTATAGCCCAGGTCATTACCCTGATAGATAAACCGTTCAGCATTCAGGATCGTGCGGGGTACGATGGGGATCGCAGCGTAGCCACTCAACTGAAGCTCCAGCGTATGGGAAACATCGGGCGACGCTTCCAGCGTAATGGCGATCAAGGCAGTGGTGGTATCCGCCGCCTTTGGCAGGATGGCATCGGGATTATTGATGCTATCGTATACTTCCGCCTGCCGGGTGACCGGACTATCCGGTACATAGGAAAACGTAACAGGCGTATTATCAGCCGCGATGGTGAGGGTGATATTTTCCGGTGGTATCACATCACTCCAGCCATTGTTGAACGCGACCTTATAATGATAGGTGCCAGCGGGTAGTGAGGCTGTATATTGGTAGAGATTGGGATGTATTTCGTGCAGGCGTGTATGATCATCATCGGTATTCCAATCATTGGGCGCACCCAGGATATGCTGGAGATCGCCCACGACAATCGCGTGATAGGTATGAGCATTTTTCATGGCCGCTACCCCGATACGTTGTCCGGTGGTTACGTCGGTGACGGCTATATCCTGCTTTGCATATGGGAGCGTGACGCCGGCCGACAGTGACGCCAGCACGATAGTCTCACCATCAGTATTCATATCTAAAAAGGCACTGGTTATTGATGCCATGGGATCATCTGAGGTCTTCAATGTACTCTCTTTTCTTAAATCTAGACAGGAAATTATATACGCGCGATTATACCTCTGTATCTCTTCTACTGAAGAGTATATCAGGCGATCAAAAATACTGGATAAACTCTACCGAATTTTCCCAAAAAAAAGATAGAATTTGTGGCGCGGTGGGTATTGACAAATTGCCTGTCGTGGTTTATTATATCAACGTTCAAGAGCAACGCTATTCCTCGATAGCTCAATGGTAGAGCAATCGGCTGTTAACCGATGGGTTATAGGTTCGAATCCTATTCGAGGAGCCTGATCAAAAAGGACCACTATCACAGTGGTCCTTTTGTTTTGCTATTTACGTTCGGGATTAGTCCTGGACGCACCAGTCCGCGATGATCTGCTCCACCTTTTCCTGTCCGCTTAAGAAATGCTCAACCGGGATACTTTCATTGGGTTGATGCGCCTGTTCCAGTGCACCTGGTCCACAGACATATGAATTGATACCAATATGCTGAAAATTGCCTGCATCGGTGCCATAGGGCGCGCCATGCTCGACTGGTTTGTTGAAGACGCGACTGAGCAATGCGCTGAGCGGACTCTGCTGCGGCGATTTCATCGGTGGGGTGGCATGTAAATTTTCAATCGTCACAGCGCATTCGGGTGAGAACTCGCGCATCTTCCTGGTAACTTCGCGCTCAATCCGATCCTTCATAGTGCCCAGAATCTCCTCGGATGTATCTCCAGGTGAGACGCGCAGGCTCATTTTCAGACGGCAGGTATCCGCGATCATATTCGCCGCCAGCCCACCGCCGATGATGCCGAAATTAAAGGCCGAAGGTGG
Source organism: Dictyobacter aurantiacus (assembly GCF_003967515.1). GTDB lineage: Bacteria > Chloroflexota > Ktedonobacteria > Ktedonobacterales > Ktedonobacteraceae > Dictyobacter > Dictyobacter aurantiacus. Next base: position 1,481,367 of record NZ_BIFQ01000002.1, read on the forward strand.
ACACTCGGGAAAGAGCTGTGTATTTTCGGGGGTGATGCGTTGTTCAAGCTCTCTATCAATTTCAGTGATGATACGGATCACATCGCCCATCTTCTCAATGGCGTTCATGCCTTTTTTCGGCACACTACTATGTCCGCCGATGCCGCGTACGACCAGATCAAAGGTGGCATAGCCTTTATGGGCTGAATAGATCTCAAAGTCCGTGGGCTCACCGATCAGCGCCATCTCTGGCATCGGGAAGGTCTCCTCAAAGAATTGAGGTAGCATCTTGATCAGCCTGCCCGAGCCCTGGCCCGCCACCTCTTCATCATAGGTAAAGACAAATAGCAGGGGACGCTTAAAGTCCTGGTGCTGCTGAACAACCTGTTTGGCCGCCACCAGTGCCTGCGCGATAAAGATCTTCATATCGGCCGTGCCGCGCCCATAGATGCGTTTCCCATCTGTTTCCATCACCAGGGGATCGGTTTTCCAGCCCGGTTGACCCTCAAATGGCACCACATCGATGTGCCCTGAGATCATCAGGCCACCGGGCTGGCTGGGACCAAACCACGCCAGGACCGATGCTTTTTTGACCCCATCAACGTCATCCGCAATCACCTTAACGGTAAAGCCGATCTCTTTTAAATAATCTTCCAGGTACTCGACCGCTTCCAGATTGCTATGCGCACTGACGGTATCAAAATTGATCAGCCGACGAGAAACTTCCCACAACTCGCTGCTTTGAATGTCATGTGTACTCACGTATGTCTTCCGTCCTTCTAACAATGTGTGGACCACGCACGTCCCCTGTTATAGTAGCACATGCTTCTTTGTATAGATTACCTTTTTCAACCTCTTTCCACCATAATTCGATGCATTGGTCCCTGGCTGAACCATTCATGACATACATTGTCATATTGGTGTGTTACATTTAAGCATGTGCCTGATCCTCAAGATAGCGCCCGCGGTTTGCCTGTGTTTTCGCACCTGCGGTGCTCGGCAGTCAATGGTATGTTGGTGCGACAGGCGCGCGAATGCGCGCCTGTCGCACCAACATACAAAACGAGTGCGGACGCGTACGCGGCCGCCTGTGCGGGGGCGCTCAAGTGCCTGAACAAGAGGAACGTCAGCCACATTCTAAGAAATAATGATGATTTTGATTCCTGCTGGCGGAGGAGCGATATGCGTGCTGACCGTTTGCTTTCGATTATGCTGCTTTTGCAGGTGCATCGGCGCCTGACGGCCCGTGAACTGGCGCAACGCCTGGAGGTCTCTGAGCGGACGATTCATCGTGATATGGAGGCTTTGAGCTGCGCGGGCATTCCTGTGCTGGCTGAGCGCGGTACCGGCGGTGGTTGGAGTTTGATGGAGGAGTATCGTACCAATCTGACCGGCTTGAATGAGCATGAGATACAGACTCTGTTTCTGGCCCGGCCCTCGCATGTCTTGAGTGATCTGGGTCTACACCAGGCGTCCGAGGGGGCCTTGATCAAATTGCTGGCCGCGTTGCCAGCGGTCCGTCGACGGGACGCTGAATATGTGAGCCAGCGTATCCATATCGATACCGCCAGCTGGCATAGCCGCGAGGAGGCTGTTCCCGCCCTGCCAACGCTACAGCAGGCGATCTGGCAGGAACATAAGATATGCTTTACCTATCTGCGCGGAGAGACGCTGGTGGAGCGCGTCGCCGATCCGCTGGGATTGGTTGCCAAAGGGAGCACGTGGTACCTGGTGGCGGTGGTGGACGGACAGAGTCGCAGCTACCGCGTTTCACGTGTTCAGAGTGTACGTATTATGGAGGAAGCATCTTTGCGCCCGCCTGACTTCGACCTGGCCTCTTTTTGGACGCAGTCGTCGCGAAATTTTACCTCTACCCTGCGCTGGTACCAGGCGACCATACGGGTCGCGCCTGAAGCGGTGGCGCGTATCTATGGATCGAGTAGATTATTTCGTGTTGAGCAGACCGAGGTCGTTGACCAGGATGGCTGGCAGATCTTTCACCTGGGCTTTGATACGCCGGATGAGGCATGCGCCTACATCATTAGTTTTGGTGACCAGGCAGAGGTGTTGGAACCCGCCGAACTCCATGCAGAAATTATTCAGCGAGCTCGCAGCGTCCTGGAGTACTATACAAAGAAAAGTCCCGTGTAGCCCGGGAGATCACGAGCAAGCGATACGATGGACATTCTTTCAAGTGTAGAGTGTGGGGTGTATGGTGGGCGGCCGCGGCCGCCCACCATACACCCCAACCCGGCGCCGCAGGCGCCAAAGAGGAACATGACAAAGCCCTGGGCGGCGCATGCTACAATTTGATCACGTGCAAGTAAACTTTTTATACCTGGAGGAGGCCAGCATCGATACGCAAATGAAGACACTGCACATTCGTACCCAGAAAAAGGATGAGATCGTTGATATTACCGAGACGGTAGAGGAATATATCCAGCATTCCAGGAACGAAAGCGGCATCTGCTCGCTTTTCGTCGCGCACACAACCTGTGCCATTACGACCGCTGACCTGGATCCTGGTACCGACCTGGATTTTCTGGATGCCTTGCGAGCCATGCAACCAGATCTCCATTACCGCCATCCACACGATCCCGAACATACGCCGGACCACATCCTGTCCTCGCTGATCGGGCCCTCGCTCGTCATACCCTACACGAATCGCCGCCTGCTCCTGGGTGTCTGGCAGCGCATCGTACTGGTCGAGCTGGACGGCCCCCGTCAGCGCACTGTACAGATCTCCACCTTCTAATCCAGCGAGACAACAATAGCGGGACCATTGGGTCCCGCTATTGTTGTCTCGCTAGTTCCTATTTTTTGCGTTTTCTGAGAAGATCGTAGTAAAATTGTTTTAGTATGTACGAAGATCACTACCGTATTCCACAGTGCAAGGAAGAAGAGATTACAGGGCCGCTCGCGAACGATAGCAAAACATTGATGATTTTGAAAAAGTGTGATATTTTCTGAAATTAAAGCGCATACTAAGATTGACCAGGTTATGGCTATTTACCAGTACATTTTTTCTATTCAGAGTAAGAATTGATTGATAATAGCAGGCATGTGTCATAAGAGAACAATAGGCCGGGGCTATACCAGAACGGGTATCACTCTTATTCATGGCATTGGCAGGCGCAAGAAGCGTAGACCTATAGCGAGGAGTATGTGGCATGACACAGCATAACAGGATCACCTATCATCAACAAGTGACGTATTGTGGAAAGCCACGTTGTCGAAGGTGCCGCGAAGGGATTGGCCATGGTCCGTACTGGTATGCGTATAAGACCGTGAATGGGCAGACCTCGCGGACCTATATCGGCAAGCATCTGCCTCCAGAGGTACAGCAAACTCTGGATACACCGTCAACCGTGACAGGAGATAGTGCTGTGATCTTACATTTCTCCCCACTTTCCACGGCTGCGCCGGAATCCGCAGCGATTGCCGAGGCGGACAATGTTGTGCTGCGTATCTTCACGCTGGGTCAATTTCGCCTTGAAGAACGGACCTCATCAGCACGTGGCAAGCAGAAGGGGCGCAACTGGCGGGTGATTGATGATGCCGCCTGGCAACAACGCTCGGTGCGCGCCCTGCTATCCTATCTCCTCTGCTGTCCCGGACGACGTTCTACCCGCTCTCAGGCTATCCTTACCCTCTGGCCCAACGATGATCTTGCGACCGCCAACAGCTCACTGAACAAGACGCTGAATTCCTTGAGAAAGATCTTAGGGCACCCTTCGGTCAAACCGGGTCAGGAGCGGCCTGGCAATGCTGGCGAACGCTTTATCACGGATGGTGACTGGTTTGCCCTTGCAGGCCATGACCGGATCTGGATCGATGCCGATGAATTTGAACGGATGGTTGAGCAGATAGAGCAGGGCGGAAGTGGTTTAGCACAATATGAGAAAGTGTTACAGGATACCATCGCGCTCTACAAGGGTGATTTCCTTCTTGAGGAGCGTACCTCTGAATGGGCGGCCGGTCGCCGTCAGCTCTTGCGGCAAAAATGGATCGATCTCCTCTTGAAGTTGTCAGGCTTCTATGCGGACCGCAATGATTATGCGAAAGCTATCAATGTATTGAATAACCTGTTGCTGAAAGAGCCGGCCAATGAACTGGCGATCCAGCAACTGCTGGTTGCTTTGATGAAGTTAAAGCGTCGCGGTGAAGCCATCCAGGCATATCAACACTTTGAAAAGCTCTTGTATCGCGATTACAAGGCTGTTCCTGCCGCTGAAACGCGTGCCCTGCATGCCGCGATTCGTTCTGGTGAAGCGCTGGCCGATATCGCCTTGAAGGCGGAGTCAGCGACCATCCAGAGTCCAGAAAAGCCAGTTTCGCTGCGCAAGAAGGCAGGTCGGCACGGCAACGCGGCTGGCGGTTCCGCGCAGGCCCGTCACGTGTTGCCCGCGCCTCCCTCCAGCGAACCGATCGGGCGCACGCATCAGGGGGATCTTGTCGGCCGCGATAATGAACTGCTGGCCATGCGCATGCTCCTGCGCAACGTCGAGCAGAACGCGCGCCTACAACTGGTGGGAGCGCGCCGTGTGGGTGGCATTCCGCTGGATACGCAGCGTCAGCCACAATTTCTCTTATTAAAGGGCGACCTGGGCATCGGCAAGACGCGCCTGGCGGAAGAGTTAGGGCGCGAGGCGCAGAGCAACGGCTGGAACGTTATCTGGAACCGCATCTACAAGATCGAAAGCGTGATCCCCTATCGAGTCTGGGTTGAGGCGCTGCGCAACATCTTGATCAAAAGTCCCGGCATCGTTTCTTCGCTCAGCACTGAAACGCTGCGCGCCCTATCGACGTTAAGTGGACTGCTCGATGTTCTTCCGGCGCATATCGCCGGTCGGAGCTCCTCGCTCTCCCTGTTGCCCGAACAGGCCAAATACGCGTTATATAACGCGGTCAGCGAAGTGCTCAAGCAGACGAGCGATAACGGTCCCATGCTAATTGTCCTGGACGACATCCAGTGGGCGGACGTCAGCAGCTACGAGCTCCTCGGTCACCTCGCGCGCCAGCTCACTGGTTATCCCATCGCCTTCTTCGCCACCTGCCGCGAATCCGAGGTGCCAAAGGAGGCCTCTCATCCCTTGCGCAAGATGATCCTGGAGATGCAGCGTGAGCATACCATTCTGCCGATGGACGTCAAGCCGCTCTCCCCTGAGCAGATCAAGCTGCTGGTCACCAACCTGTCTCCTCTTCCCGAGGAGGTTGTGAACCGCATTCAGACCCATGCGGATGGTAACCCTTTCTTCGCCGAGCAACTGGCCTGTTCCGATGCCGCCGATCTTCCGGTGACGATCACCGAAGCTCTGGGAGCGCGTATCAAGCTACTCAAGCCCAACTGCCGGGAATTATTGCAGCACGCGGCCGTTTTGGGGGGGTCGTTTGAGCTTCCTATGATCTGCATGCTCGAAACAGGCTCCGATACCGATGATAATGACGCCATTCTGCCTCTGCTGGATGAGGCATGGAAATTTGGCGTGATTACCGATGAGGGCAGTGGCACACGCATCACCTATCACTTCTGGCACCCTTTGCTGGTCACGTATCTGTACGATAATCTCTCTTCCATGCGGCGGGCCATGTTGCACCGTAAGGCTGCCGAGAGTATTATCAGCTTGAACAAGGGGCGTGAAGAGAACGTGGCTGCGACGGTAACCATGCACCTGCTGCGAGCTGGAGCGGAGGCTGACAAAATCGCGTACTACGCGGAGCTGGCCGGCAATAATGCGTACGGCGTATCGGCCTATGCAGACGCCGCGACCCATTACCAGACAGCCGTTCAGTATTTAAAACAGGTCCGGTCCCAGGATACGCTGCCACAGCTTATCTCTCTGCTAGAACTCCTGGCTGAATGCACCATGAACAGCGGTGGCGACTCCGAAAAAGTGTGTAGCCTGTTTCACGAGGCGCTTGAACTGCGTCGCAGCCATATGACCATGCTGGATTCACAATCCGAAGCACGACAGCAGGCGCTGCTCTGGGATCAGATGAGCTGGACCTGGCGGTACCGGGGTGATCCGCAACAGGCCTGGCATTGTTGGACGCAGGGCGAGCAATTGCTGCGTGAGGCGGGAGTCGTTGGTGGACCCGTCTGGGCGCGCCTGTACTATACCCGCAGCAATCTCTACCAGATGCAGGGGTTATACGAACAGGCTCTACATAGCGCGCAGGAAGCCCTCTTATTATTAGAAGAGGGCCAGCAGCAGGGTCCGGTCCGGCCTCCCACAGATCGTAAAGCGTGCAAGACGCTGATGCAGCGCATCATCGAAGGGTATCCTGATCTGCTGGGACGCCTGCAGCGGCATATGGGCTCAATCGCGGTTGATATGGGACAGCTCAGCCGGGCGCTGGCCTACCAGAACAAGGCGCTGGCATTCTTCGAGCAATATGAGGAGCAGAGACAGATCGCCCATATCTCTTCCAACCTGGGCTTTATCCATCTTAAAATGGCCCAGTACTCGGAGGCGCAGGCCGCGCTTCGGCGCGCGCAATGGATGGCTGAAAGCATTGGCGACCGGCCACTGCTCTCGTTGGTCTCCAGCAATCTTGGTGAACTGGATGCCGCATTGGGAGACCTGGTTGAGGCCGAAAAGCAATACGAGGTCGCTTTACAATTGAGCCTTGTGCTGGGTGATCGGGAATATACCAGCAAATGGAACTCCAACCTGGCCGGTATCTTGCAGGCGCGCGGCGAACTGGCCGAGGCGGCCAGGTGTATCCGTACCGCCTTCTCGGTGGCCCGCTCGATGCAAAACGCGCCATCGATCGGCCAGGCACTGGTCGCCCTGGCCAATATACGCCTGGCGCAGGCAACGGCCGTCCAGGGTGATGAGCGCAAGCGTGCCCATCTATTGTGCCGCGCGCAGAAAGATATCGAGCGTGCGATGAAGCTGGAGGTTGAGGCTGAGACCCGCATGAAGGGGCAGCTTGTCCTGGCGCAGATTACCTTGATGCGTGGTCAGCAGCAGGAGGCCAGGCAGGCGTTTGCGGCGATTATGGAGGAGGCAAGAAGCACAGAGCATCTGCAGATCGTGGAGAAGGCCGAACAGTGGCTCGCACAGGCATAGCGTGGCGGGTTGCAGGAGCGCGTCGTGTCTCCCACCGATCGCCGAACAGCGTGTTTTTCAGGTTGAGAGCATGGTCACTGCGGTTTTTTGATCGATATACTTTGATATGTGTGATCGACGAGAGCTATCTTTGATAAACGCGTGCCACGATAGCTGTGATATTATCGATGCCACCCTGGGCATTGGCATACTCTACCAGGCGATAGACGCTCTCCTGCGGGCCAAACTGTTCGACAATACTGGTCAATTCCTGATCATTGATCATGCCGCACAGTCCATCACTACAGAGGACCAGCGCATCGCCCTCTTCGACCTGTTCCACAAAGATATCGACTTCAACCTCTGGAAAGGGACCGAGGGAGCGAGTAATAATGTTGCGCATAGAATGCATTTGCGCCTCTTCTTCGGTCATCTGCCCCAGGCGAACCTGTTCCGCGACCCAGGAATGGTCCTGTGAGATCTGTCGCACCTGTCCATGCCGGACCAGATAGGCGCGGCTATCCCCGACATTGGCGATATAGGCAACGTTGCCGCGTAGGACCGCGACCACACACGTGGTTCCCATGCCACTGTGCTGAGCATTTTCTGTCGCGCGTTGATAAATAGTTGCATTGGCATAGCGAATTGCACGTATTAAGCTGGCGGGAACATCGGCATCGGCATCCTGGTAGTAGAGTGTGCAGACAGAATCGACGGCAATCTCGCTGGCAACTTCACCGGCCGCATGTCCTCCCATGCCATCGGCCACGATAAATAAGGCACCTTTGTGTTCTAATAACTGCTGATCTTTGGGGATAATATAGGCAACGCTATCCTCATTATGCTGACGTTTGCGTCCAACATCGGTGCGTTGCGCCACGTTGAGGGCCAGGGGACGTGTTTTTTGCCCACGCTTTTGCTGCGCCGTGACAGGGGCGGTAGATGATCGCATAAACAGTTGCCGAACTCGCGAACCCACGCTCTGTCTCTGTTCTTTCTGTGGCGATGTGGATAGGTCATGAATGGTATGTGAAGGAAATATCTCCATTATGCTTCTCCAATTCCAATCATTGATAAAAAATACATGCCTGGATCCTGCTATACCATCTATTTATAGAACGTTTGCAGCTGTCTCTCTCATTTTCATTAAGAAGAATAGGCACTGGAAACATGCGCTTTTTGTTGCCGCCATGATCTTCTTATAGTATCGCGTAAATCCTGTTAAACAGGATTTACGCGAAGCCTCTTTTTACAAGTATACTCTCCAATTCAAGTTGAGCATGTTCAATTTGCTGCCAACGGTAGAAGAGGACAGTTGCTTAATTAGCCCTATATCGTATTCTTTGCTGATGCTGTCTGCATGAGATATTTACATAGGTTATTTACGTTCTATTTTATAGTATAAGGACGTAAATTTGTATACTTCAATAAACATAAAGTACTACGTCCGTAACAGACATTCACCACTTAGGTACCCTTCATATCTGGGCACGTGAGCGCCCCCACATGGGCGTCCGCGCAGCGGACGCCCGGATCTGTAGTATGGTGGTGCCAGGGGGCGCATCCGCGCCCCCTGGCACCACCATACTACAGACCTGTAAGAGCAGGACCATGCATGTGTTAGATTACGGTACGCTCTGGCTGTATGTGTTGAGACATCGGTGGCGCATCCGCGCCCTCTGGCACCACCATACTACAGACCTGTAAGAGCAGGACCATGCATGTGCTAGACTACGGCACGCCCTGTCTGTATGTGTTAGAGGTCGGGGGCGCATCCGCGCCCCCGACCTCTAACACATATAACCCCCTTGAGCACTCAGGTGTTGTAAACGGTGAACATTTAGGTCGCGGCAGGTGATGAGTTTGAGTGCCGGGATGCTGTATATAGTAGTATGTCACGATTTCAACGTAGTGCCCCTGATTTGAAAGGACGCCGGATCAGTTTGAGAGGCTGCCAGAACGGGTGGAGGGCATGGGGCCATAATGAGATCGCACATGGTCGCTGTGGTTGTTATGCATGCGAAAAGATGATACGGCGTCCAAAAATTGTGCAATGCCTTGGCTGAAAATAGCGTGTACTGCGTCCAAAAATGTAATGGCTTTATGGTTTCGCTCTGCTAGCAATCACAGGCAATTTGTAGAAGAAATTGCCTCATGCCAGGGTTACATTTAGGTATACTTTTGGCAGGGTGTGTGATAGAGAACTTGAGAAGTGTACTGGGATTACCGGAGAGTAGTAGAGCTACTTTCTCGTAAAACATCAAACGGTATACCGCTTCCTACCGCCTTATGCTTTTTGAGCTCCTGGTTGTCATCTGGCCGCGCTCTAGCTGGATTGGCCCTCATACACCCCCGAATTCTGTTTCCTGAACTGGCTTGTGAGGTTTCCTGTGAAAAAATTAAAGGTGCTGGCCGGAATCGCTTTCGCGCTGAACACGTTCCTCTTTGGTTCCTACTATTCAGTTGGCAAAGAGATGCTGGGACGTGTTGATCCTATTGTCTTTACTTTTTTCACCATGATGACACTGGTTCCTCCGGCCATTTGTATATTGATTCTTTCGCGGCGGCACATTACACGTAGCGCGGTCAGGAGCGGCTTTTTGCTGGGAACCTGCCTGTGCCTGGGGTTGTTTTCCCTGGCTGTCGCCCTCAAATATAACAGCGCGACTGGTACCGCTTTCTTCCCCTCTCTGAATGGATTGCTGGCGGCCATCTTTACCTGGCTCTTTTTACGCCAGCCGATCAGTAAGGCCACCTGGTTTGCCGGGATCGTTTCGGTGAGTGGTGCCATCTTGTTGATGGCCAATGCATCGATGGGTGGGGCACGCGGGGCGCTGATCGCCTTTATCGGCGGACTGCTCTGCACGCTGTACGTCTTCCTGGCCGACCACGAGCAAAAGGACCAGGCGGCATACTGGCCGCTCTTTGGTATCGAGCTCTTGACGATGGGACTGTGGGCCAATCTGCTGGCCCTGCTTTTTGGCGACTGGAATGTGATGCACTTCTCGATGCCCTGGGATATGGGGATCGTCCTCTACATCGGACTCGGCACGATTTTTCTGCCCACCCTGTTCACGGTGGTATTGCAGCGCTATATCTCGCCGGTCACAGTCTCATTCATTTATATCCTGGAACCGATCTTTGGTACCCTTGTCGCCTATCTCTATCTGCATGAGGTGGTGTCGTTGGATGGATACCTGGGTGGCCTGCTGGTCGTGGTCGGCGTGCTGATCCATACCTGGGGGACCGTTGAGCGGCCGCGCATCCAGGCGCAATCGCAGCCCCGCCAGCAGCTCCAGCAGTCCTGGTTTCAATCCTTTATCTATCCACTGATCTGTTGTGTGTTGGGCGCCTGTATTGTACTCAAGGTGGCCGGTTTTCCACCCGCCGTCTGGCTGGACCTCTACCGTGACTGGCCACAACTACCGGTGTTGCTGCATAGCGGACAGCGCATGGAAATGCTCCTGCTACTCGCTCAATCCGCGTGCTGGCTGGTGGCCTGGCTGGCCCTGATTGTACTGGGATTGCTGATCTTCTACCGGGTAGGCAGCAAGCTATTCGCATCCAATAGCGCCCCTCTCGTGGAACACGATATGCGCACCCTGAGGCAGATGGGATATACGCAGCACGCGCAGAACACGATAGCCATCCCGGTTATCAACGCAGAGCTCTTACAACCACGACGTACCCACCGACCAGTGCGACTGGCGCACATTGAGCCGGTAGATGATCAAATATATGAAGCTCCAACACATGTCCCCGGTCGACGTACTATGGTAGCGCAGCGACGGAAGTATCGAGATGTAGAGCAGCACTGGTCCTGGGGGGACGAGCATGGAGCCATGGAAGCGAGAAAAAGATGAAGAAAAATGATGCGGGCGATTTCAGCGTGCTCTATGTGGAACCGACCGATGACAGGGCAGAGCTCTTCCCGGTGATCGCTGAACAAAAGAAGCCGATCGTATTGATGCTGGCCGAGCAGGTACAGACCTTCCAACGCCCGGATGATTTTACCGTGCTGAAGCATATTAAGCGTCAGTATGATCTGACGATCATTTTTGTGATTGCTCATAGCGCGCAGCAGGCGCAGCTGGCATCCCGGAATGGCTTTCCAGCCTATCAGTCTATGGAGGGCCTGGTCCAGGCTGTGAAAGCCGGCCAGTTCACTCGCCAGCGCACCCTGGCCCGTTCCACCGTTCCTCTGTCGCCAAAACAAGATATGAAGGCGATGGGGATAGCGAACAGGAACACGCTGCCGCTGGGATCAAAAGGGCAGCCCGCTGGTTCTGCAGAACCGATCACCGGGCCCACAAAGAGCATACAGCCATCACCGCTGGCAGATATACCTTTTCCGATCCATGAAGAGGTTCCGACATTTGCTCCCACCCCGCAGCTTACGTTTAACAGGGAGACGCCGCGGCCCCTGCCGCCGGTGAGGCCGCAGCAGAGGATATCACAGCCGTTGCCGGCGCGCCCGCAGCTCCAGCAGCAGAGGATATCACAGCCCTTGCCACCGGTAAGGCCACAGATATCGCAGCCCTTGCCGCCTATCGAGCCGCCGCTGCCACAGTCTCCCCCGCCACCTGTGCGGCCACCCAGGCAGCATCCCCGGCGCATGCCCGCTGTCTTTGCTGTGATTACCATGGCGCTGATCCTGGCGATTATTGGCTCATTCCTGGTGTTCTCTCACTCATTCCAATCGATCGCTTCGCAGACGGCGGCCCCGACCAGTATTGGGCGCCTGGCCTTTACCAGCAGCGGCCAGCTTAACGAAAGCAGCAGCCAGGGTATTGCTGATCAAGTGGTGCTGGATGTACACAATCTGCCCGCACCGGCGGCCGGGAAGAAATATTATGCGTGGTTGCTGGGCGATAAAAATCAGAACGATCCCACCTCCATCGCGTTGGGAGCGCTCAATATCAATAATGGGAGCGCGCACCTGTTTTACGCCGGAGATGCGCAGCACTCCAATCTCCTCCTGCAGTCCAGTCGCGTCCTGGTTACCGAGGAGGATGCGACCATGCCGCCGCTGTCGCCCTCGGTGGATATGCATAACTGGCGCTACTATGGAGAATTTTCCAGTACGCCGATCAAGGCCGCCGATAATACCAAAAATTATAGCTACCTGGATCATCTGCGCCATCTACTGGCCGCCGATCCTACACTGGATGAGCTTGAACTGCCCGGTGGGCTCAATGTCTGGCTGTATAACAATACGGGAAAACTCGTTGAATGGACCACCAGCATGCGAGAGACCTGGCAGGGCACCAAGGATAGTGAGTTTATTCGTCGTCAGACGCTGCGCGTCCTGGCCTATCTGGATGGAACCACCTATCTGTATAAAGATCTGCCGCCCAAATCACCACTGCTGGTAAATGAGCGACTGGCGCGAGTCGGACTGGTGAACGTTGCGGGTCCCAACCAGCAGCCGCCAAGCTATATGGATCACATTGAGCATCATATGAGCGGCCTGCTGGAGGCGGATAACACCTCGACGGCCCTGCGGAAGCAGATCAATGATCTCTCAACATCCCTGGATAATATCAACTTCTGGCTGGGCAAGGTGCGACAGGATGCGCAGAAAATCGTCAAGATGGACGATAACCAGTTGAAGCAGCCAGGAACGCTCACGCTGATCAATGACATGATTGACAATACCAACCATGCTTTCGCCGGTCAGCTGGATCCATCGACCAATCAGATGCGGCAAGGAGTTACCTGGTTGCACGATAATATGCAGGCTCTGGCCAGCATTGACCTGACCCCGATCAAGCCCGATTCCAGCGGAGTCGTGCCACAGATTGTACCCGGCAATATACATCCCAGGGCAATTGTACTGAATACGGCCAAAAGATGATGGAACGCCAGAAATCATATACACTCACACTTTGCAATGCTTATTGATCGCATGATGATGGGGGAAATGCGCATGAACAGACGTTTGCTGGCTATCACGCTACTCATTATGCTTGTCATTGGCGGTCTGGTGGCAGGACTTTTTTCTGGCCCCATCCAGAAGGCCCTGACAACGCAGATGACCACTATGAATACGGCACAGGGACAGGCCAGCCCGGCGCTACCCGCTAAAGGCACGCAGCAGGTCAGGCCAATGCAGACGCCGAATGCCGGTAACATGCAGAATATAACGTCACCGGCGCAGACCAATGTGCTGGCACAGGATACCTTCCAGCGTACCAATCAGCTGTTCTGGGGCCAGGCCTCCGATGGCCGCAAGTGGCAGGGGGATGCCAATACCTCGAAGGTCTTCTCGATTGTCGGATCCACCGGTCAGATCGCCAATGGGCAGGGGACGGTCAACGCTGTGCTGGGTCCGGTGAGCGATAATGCCAACGCTCTGTTAAGCGGGTCCGTCAATCAATTCGGCAACGGAGTGAACCTGGGTGTCCTGTTGCGCTGGACCGATGGACACAACTGGTATAAAGCTCTCATTGATGGCGAGCATTTAAGCATTTTAAAACGGGTCAATGGCCAATCTACCCAGGTACGTACAGTGCCCTTTCAGGCACAGAATGGCAGGGTCTACACCATTCGTTTTCAAGCTATTGGCGCCATGCTCTTCGCGAAGGCGTGGCGAGCCGATCTCCCAGAACCTGCGCGCTGGATGATTACCCTTTCTGATCCTGATTTAAAAAATGGGCAGGCCGGCTTACGCGTGGTCATCCAGCCAACCACCGTCATGAGCATTACCTCATTTCAAGCGGTGCCTGCCACAATGGGAAATGATGTATAGAGAGATGCATATGGTAGAGCTACTGATATGTACCACAGTAACGTAACACATGATCGAGCAAGAAAGTCTGGATGGCATATGATGATCGAGAATCTAAAAGAGGCATATACACATCAGCGCCGGGTCAAGATAGCAGCGTTTTTGGGCCTGTGTACCAGTAGTCTCCTGCTGACGATCTGTTCGGGAGGCTTCCCACCATGGGCATGGCGCTTCCTGTTTCAGGTGTTACCACAGATTCCTGTCCTGTGGCAGGCCCAGGGTGCGGCTATCTTCTTACCACTGTTTGGACTCTGCTTGCTTTCGCTGGCGCTGCTCATCTTATGGCTGACCATTATCATCTTGCTGGTAAAGGTATCGAAGCATATCTGGAATGATTTTACGGATCACCGATCGTTTGAAGACGATCTGCGCGAGGCCGAGATGCTGGCGGCACAAGCGGCGCCGCAGGAAGTTGATCAGACGGAGGAAGATCCGGTACCTGTGCCAGCAAGACGCCCCAGGACAACCGCGTCATTAAGCAGCCGCGTGCCACTATCCCAGACAAGTGCCCCGCAGGCGACCCGCGCGATGACCAGGCCGGAGCCGCGCTCTATCCCGGTACCCATGGCGCATCAGACCGCCTATACGGCCGCGCCAAAGGCGGTTGGCGCCGTCAACTTCCCCGGACTGACCTATCCCACGCCGATATTGCGCCAGGGTGATCAGGGGGCGTCAACAGTCAGCGTCCGGCGCACTACTGATTTACGTCAGCCGGACCCAATGCCGTCTCGACCGGTGGAGTTTTCACGACCTGTCACGCAGTCTGTCAGGGCGGTTCGCCAGCAACTGCGCATCGTGCCGCCCATTGAGCCAGATGAACCGCTTGATAGCGAAGATGATTTCGAGCAGGACTTTGCCGAGTTGCCGGATGAAACACAGGTTGAGCGGGATCAGCGATCATTTGAGCGACAAACGGATGAGGACGAGCTTGACATCGATCTGTGGGAGACCCGACCGGGTGATGTGGATGAAGAGATCGATGTTGAGCAGTATGATGCTGAGGAGGATCTGGAGGCGACCCTGCCACCTCCTCCCGCTCCCGAACCGCAACAACAGCAGGCGGGCAGAAACCCCTTGAGCGTTGGTGATAGCTTCGACTTTGATCAGCAGCAATATCAGCCTGTGCGTGCCGCTCGCAAGCCTCGTATCACCACGGAGATCGCGCCGACTCGCTACGTGGTGGGAATTGGACTGGATCCCGGCCTGGCGCGTAAAGATGCGCCGAATGAGGATAGCATCTTTGCTATTCAGGGGATGCGTGTCACCAACGAAGCATCGAAGCCGGCCGGCCTGTTTATGGTCGCCGATGGCATGGGAGGGCATGCCAATGGACGAGAGGCCAGCCGCACGGCTATCCATACCATCAGCGACGTCATTGTGCCTGCCCTGCTACGTGACGTCAGCGGTAGCAATGCCAAAGAGGAAAAGACCCTGTTCCAGGATATGCTCAAAGATGGCGTGCACCGGGCCAATATCGCGCTGTATCGACGTAACCGTGAGATGCCGCGTATGATGGGCACCACGCTGACGGCTGCCCTGGTAGTGGATAGGATCGCCTATATCGCCAACGTCGGGGATAGCCGTACCTATCTCTATCGGCCATCTGAGGGCCTGGTGCAGATCACGCATGACCACTCGGTGGTGGCCCGATTGGTAGAGGATGGTGTTATCACACGTGACGACATCTATACCCATCCACAACGTAACCAGATTTATCGCTGTCTGGGTGAGCACGCTTCGGTCGATATCGACTCGTTCGCCATTCCATTGCAGCTCAACGACATTCTGCTGCTCTGTTCGGATGGCCTGTGGGAGATGGTCCGCGACCAGGCGCTGGAGCGTATTATCGCCTCTTCGGCGCACAATCCCTCGCAGCTCAGTGCCATGCTGGTGCAGGCCGCGCTCAACCACGGCGGCGCCGACAATATCAGCGTGATCGCCGTTGGCATCGTCAGCGGCGAGGATGCCGATAACACCAGCTGGATGCTGTGAAGCACGTGTCTGACGTTTATGCATATCGCCTGCGGCCGCCTGTGTTTCGTCCCTGTGGAGCTCAACTGCCCATGTTATGCCAGTGCATAGAGAGCGCATCCACGTCCCTGTTGAGACCAACAGCCCATGTTATGTTGGTGCATGGAGGGCGCGAATGCGCCCTCCATGCACCAACATAACACACAAATGCGGCCGCGCATGCGGACGCGCGTGCGGGGCGCCCAGGTCCACCAACACGAATAAAAATGAAGCGTCTCTTTCTCAGAGACGCCTCATTTTTGTGCCTGTTTTTGCTTGACAAGATCGCAGCAGGCGTTGAGAATGAGAAGAAACGTATATGGTGCTGACTGAAGCGCCAGCGAAGGTAAGGAAGAGAGATGGTATCGTTAACCACCCGGCGTTTAACACTGCGCGAATTCGAGCCCACAGATTGGCCGGAGGTCTATGCATATGAAAGTGATCCCGCCGTAGCACGCTACCTGGTGTATCCTGCCAGCTCTCCACAGGAATGCCAGGTCAATCTGGATTTTCTGGTTGGACATCAGCATGAGCCGCAGCGCCTGGTCTTCCATCTGGCAATGGTACTGGCAGGGGAGAAACAGCTGATAGGCACCTGTGGCCTGCAGATTACCAGCCGCGCTGTTGGTGAGGCGGAACTGGGTTACGCTTTGCATAGTGCCCACTGGGGCCAGGGTTATATGTCCGAGGCGGTCAGGGCTATCATTGCGTATGGCTTCAACACGCTGCAGCTGTGTCGCATCATTGGCACCTGCGTACCCGACAATGCTGCCTCGATCCGCGTCATGCAGAAAGCCGGCATGCAGCAGGAAGGGCATCTGCGTGAGAACAAGCTGATCAAGGGCCAGCTATGCGACTCACTGATTTTCGCCATCCTGAAAAAAGAATGGCGGCAGACAACGCCATGACAGCCGCCCTGGCAAGAAGGGCCATACCGACATCCTTTTTCTGCTTTATCGCTCGCTGAGAGGTTTACCAGAGGGTATTGATGAGGTAGTGTTGCCATGGGCGTCCCCGAGCGAAATCGAATGCTCTCCGCGTTTAGACGTCGTAATCTTTTTGGACCTGCGTACAAGAACTGGATGCTATCGCAGTAAAATGACTTCATAACATGCCGGGGCAGTGTGATTTTTTGGCCCCATTGTATTGCGAGGTTGTGATATTGTTGATATTGAAAGATCATCTAGTTTTATTCTATATGGAGGTTCCCAATGTCAGAGTCTGAGCAGGATCGTGTTATCGGTCGCTATGGCTTTGATGAGATTGCGGCCAATCACTTAGAGGCCTGGCCCAACTCATATCCCGAGCGTGATTATGTGACCCATTTTGAGATTCCGGAGTTCACGTGTCTTTGCCCACGTTCAGGTTTTCCGGATTTCGCCACCATTATTGTTGATTATGTTCCCGATAAGCAAGTTGTTGAATTAAAAAGTTTGAAGCTGTATATTAATGCATATCGCAATCGCCAGATCAGCCATGAAGCTTCGACGAATGCGATATTGGACGACCTGGTGGCGCTATTATCGCCGCGCTGGATGCGTGTGGTGGGAGACTTCACTGTACGCGGTAATATTAAAACGGTTATTACGACAGAATACGCTAACCCCGAGTATCATGGCCCACGCCCCGAGCTCAAACGGTTCTTGCCCGCTATCGGTTAATCCTATTCTGCACCTGTTCACCAGACCCTACGAGGAGAATGTATATGCCTATAAACAACCGTGCAGTATTGATTGTGAGCGGTGGTATGGATAGCTGTGTGCTGGCCCACTATTACGCCGCGGCCGGTTTTCATCTGCACCTGCTCTCATTTGATTATGGACAAAAGCATGTCAAAGAATTAGACTATGCCGAGCGCTATATCGCCGATCTGCGCGCGCGCTACAGCCAGCTGGAGATCGTACACGACACCATTGATCTGCCGATCGCTCAACTGCTGACCAATTCGGACTCAGCCCTGATCAATCCTGAGCGTCAGATGCCGCACGGCCACTATACCGATGATAGCATGAAGGCCACCGTCGTGCCTTATC
This sequence comes from Dictyobacter aurantiacus, assembly GCF_003967515.1. Taxonomy (GTDB): domain Bacteria; phylum Chloroflexota; class Ktedonobacteria; order Ktedonobacterales; family Ktedonobacteraceae; genus Dictyobacter; species Dictyobacter aurantiacus. The sequence goes on from NZ_BIFQ01000002.1 coordinate 1,499,234, forward strand.
GCAATCCAAATATGCTGCTGCAGGCGGCTACCGTCGCCTGGAACGAGCACGCCAGTGTTGTCGCCTATGCCGCGCACCAGGGAGACTACTCACAGTATCCCGACTGCCGTGAAGAGTTTGTGGACGCCTTCAACAACCTGCTGGCCGTCGCGATGGAAGGGCAGACGATCAAGGTTGAGTCCCCGTTTATGCGCTTCACGAAGGCGCAGATCGCGCGCCTGGGCTCCAATCTGCATGTTCCATTTGAGCACACCTGGAGCTGTTATGAGGGTGGAAGCTCTGGTCTGGATGATCGACACTGTGGTATCTGTGGCACCTGCGTCGAACGCTACGAGGCCTTCAAAGAGGCCGGGGTGCCCGATCCGACCGTCTACGCCAATGATCCAGAGCAATATCTGCATATCCCTGGTCGTGCTGACGCATAGATACCATACAGAAACGATGCGAGGAAATCCTGATGACAAGATATGCCATTATCACTAAAGAATTTACCTTTGAGGCCGCCCATCATCTTCCCAATCATCGTGGCAAGTGCCGTCGTCCGCATGGACATTCCTACCGTCTCCAGATTTCCTTGCGTGGACCCATCTTACAGGCGCCCGGCGAATCCAGCGACGGCATGGTGATGGACTTTGATGATGTAAAAACCATCGTGAACGCCACGATTCTTGAGCAACTTTCGGACGCTGTGCCGCGCGGGGACGCGGCGCAGGTCGTAGAAAAGGGCGGCATGGACCACAACGATCTCAACGCCCTGACCGGCATTCGCACCACGGCCGAAAATCTGGTACATTGGGTATGGGATGCCCTAGTCGCGGGTGGTATACCCGATGCTCTGCTGTACCGTATCAGATTGTGGGAAACAGAAAAAGGGTATGTGGAGATTACGCATGCGGAGCGTGAGGAGGTGTAGGCAATGACGCAAACAGCGCAGAATATCAGTGTTGGCACAAAAACGATTCAGGTGTCCGAAATTTTCGGACCCACGATTCAGGGTGAAGGCGCACTGATAGGGAAACCGACGGTTTTTGTGCGTACCGGTGGCTGTGATTATCGCTGCAGCTGGTGTGATAGCCTGTACGCGGTCCTGCCGGAACATAAAGCCGAATGGCACGCCATGGACACCCGGCAGATCTTTGCTGAGGTTGAACGGCTGTCGGGCCACGCGCCTCTGCTGGTGACGCTCTCCGGTGGGAATCCCGCGATTCAGCCGCTTGAAGGACTGATCGATCTCGGGCATGAGCATGGCTATACATTTGCCATTGAGACGCAGGGCAGCGTGGCACAGCCCTGGTTCGCGAAATTAGATTACCTGACACTGTCGCCCAAGCCACCCAGTAGTAAGCAAGTGACTCGTTGGGAGCGGCTTGATCGTAGTATATTGTATGCAACGAATGCCAGGCACACACATGAAATACAAATCAACCTCAAAATTGTTATCTTTGATGAGGATGATTACGCATATGCCAGATATGTTGCCGAGCGCTATCCCGCCATCCCAATGTACTTACAGGCAGGAAATCACACGCCTCCGCAGCAGGCAGAAGAGATCGACGTATCAGGCATTTTACAGCGTATGGATTGGCTCATACAGCGCACGATCGCGGATCGCTGGTATGGGGCAACAGTGCTCCCACAACTCCATACTCTGTTGTGGGGAAACAAGCGTGGCGTATAATTCCCCTGTTCCCATTGAGCAACGCAAAAAATGCACTGAAATAAGGATAGGTAAATTATGGTATTGCACTTAGATCGGGATCACTCAATGAACAATGGCCATGCTCAGCATAATGGGCATAAAGAAGATACCCATATGCTCAATCGCGAACAGGAGCAGGTTATTGTAGCTGGAGAGCAGCGGCCAGCGGCAGCACAGGTTGATTATCCCCGCTTGCTTGAGCTGGGGCGCGAGTTGCTCGTGGCTCTGGGCGAAAATCCTGATCGTGAAGGATTAGCAGGGACACCACGCCGCTGGGCCGACTGGTGGCGCGAGTTTATTGAATATGATCCAGGAACGACCGAGACCACCTTTAGCTCTGTTTCAACCGATCAGATCGTGTGCGTCTCAGGCATGCGTGTTTTCTCCCTTTGTGAGCATCACCTGTTGCCCATGTGGTGTGATGTCGCCATTGGCTATATTCCCGGTGACAAAGTGCTGGGGCTCTCAAAATTCGCGCGTATCGCCCATCAGTTCGCGCACCAGCTGCAGATTCAAGAGCGGCTGGGTCAGCAGATCGCTGATGAGGTCAGTCGTATTACCGGCACCAATCATGTCGCCGTGATAGTCAAAGGCGAGCACCTGTGTATGTCGGCCAGGGGGATTCGCACCCCCGGCGTGATGACATCATCGGTCATGCGTGGTTCCTTCCGCACCGACCGCGATCTGCGCGCCGAATTCATGCAGATGATCCAACCTTAACGACTTCCCGGCAATAAGCCTGCCAACCAGCTCGCCTATTGTCATCGCGATAAACACGTTGCGGGGAATGAAGGCGACCCCTCCTCTATACCAGAGGAGGGGTCGCTTGCTTTTATAGACGTATCCAGGAGCAAGCGCACCGTCCAGTGATCATGTCCGTCGGGCGCGGGTCACGGTCCGGGCGTTGGTTTTGCCTCGATGGATCATGGCATCCAAGATTACCTGCTCTTCGCAGGTCAAACACACCGTCGATGGGAATAGCATAGCAAGCCCTCCGTTTCTCGCAAGCGAGCTATCAGGAAGGTGAGCCACTGCACGAATCTCGCGCATTGTGCGAGATTCGTGCAGTGGCTCACCTTCCTGTCCATGTGGTTCTGCTATTGACGTTTTCTGAACTGGCGAGAGGCGTGCAGTCCCCCCACAAAGATGAGAACCCCAGCCCCGATATACAGCAGGTTGGTCGCGTTCAGTTCGCCTGTGGGCAGATGGACGACAACCCCTTGCAGCAGCGTACTGCTCACATACCCGCCCAGGAACGTGGCGAGCAAGGAACTCAGGGTCGTGGCAGTTCCTAGAGTGGAGAAGACGCGGCCCACCATCTGCTCTGGCGTGGCCAGGAGGACCAGGGGTCCAACCAGCACCTCGGCCTGCTGAGCGACGATGCCAATAAGTGTGAAACCCAGCAGGGCGATGATCGCCTGATTCGGGACGGTTGAGACGACGACTATCACCCCAGCAAAGAGGGAGGCGCGAGCATAGACGCTGGTCGCTTCGACTTTGGCCGCTGTACGATCAGCGAGCAAGGTCCCCACGATGCCTCCAATGGCTGCCACAGTGCTGAAGAGGCCATACAGGCTCATGGGCACATGAATATTCTGAGTGATATAGAAGAGGGACAGGACGCTCACAATGCCCCATCCAAAGGAATACAGGCTCTCGGTTAGTAGTATAGTGCGGAGTTGGAGCTGGCCCCCGATGAAGCGCAACCCCTCGCGCAGTTCCGTCAAGACTCGCCGCAGTGATGTGGATTGGGCTGACGCGCGCCTTTCTGCCGCAGAGGCGCGCATGCGCCCGATCAACACCCAGGAACAGGCATACGAGGCCGCATTCAAGGCAATCGCCCACCCGGCTCCCAGGGAGACGTAGCAGATGCCCGCACAGGCAGACCCGATGGCCCAGCTGAACACGCCGGCCCCAACGGTCAGCGCCGAAGCGCGGGTCAGCTGCTCTTGCGGGACTACCTCTTTGAGGATCGCCTTGGTCGCCGGAGTGAAGAACTGACTCAGAGCACTGACGGCTGCCACAACGAGATAAATGATGGTGAGCCTGACAGCCAGTGGCAGCGGGAGCGGCCCACTGATCGGCAAAAGGGTGCACACCAGCACAGCCCGCAGTGCATCCATGAGGCGCATCGTCCGTAGTTTGGGCCAGCGGTCCACAAACACGCCAGCCAATGGGCCGATCAGGAGAGCCGGGAGTGCGGAGGCCAGCACCACGCCGCTGATTGCAAGGGGGGCCGCACTCTGGTTCTGCAGCAGCGTCCCGACCCATAAGATGAGCATCATCGTGAACAGTACATCACCAACCAGCGAGATCGTCCCACCAAGCCATAACAAGGTGTAGTTGCGATTGATGGGCAGCGCGAGCTTTGGCCGAGAGGACAGGCGTTTGGAAAAGCGAGGAAACATAGCAATCCTTTCACACGCGACATCCGCGTTGAGATGCGAGATCGATTCAAGCGTGTCTCAAGAGGGGGTGCAGTGCGAAGAAGAGGGGGATAGGTCCCAACAGGGGAAACAATGGGGAGAGCTTGACTCTCCGCTCACTCCTCGATTCGCGCCGCATGCGGCGCGAACACACCGGGAGAGTAAGCAAGGACGCGTATGAGGCAGGTCAGGGAGAGGTGAAGTGGTTTCATCATGGCTGCATCACGATCCTTATTGTTGGTTGTTTGAAAAGTGCTTCTATCCTAGCACAGGACGTTCCTGCCTGTCAACTGTCGTTGCAACTCTCCGCAGGGCCGCAACGATCACGAAAGATGTATACAGAAAAAAGAAGCAGGCATATAAGTGGCCCACCTCCCTAGAAGCTAGTCGAACTGACCATTAGCAACCCTTGTGTTTATAAAGCGTATTATGATATTCTAGGAGCAGTACGCCATGCCGAAAGGAGTCACGTCTATGGCCGAGCACTTATCTAAAAAATCTATCTTATTGCCTTTACTTTTGCTTTTATTGCTGAGTGGATGTGACCAATCCTCGTCCCTTCAACAGACACAGAAAACACCCCCTTCTGCTCCTTGTGGAAAGCCTGCTCTTGCCTCGGCTGTTAAGTCATCTTCACTGGGAGCGAAGGTTGCCTTTGATCTTGGTGGATGTATACATGTTCAGTCCTCAAGTGGCTTTACTTGTAGTTTCTCCAATCTGGACCCTCTTACACCAGGTACCCTGGTTCTTCCAAAGATACGCTCAACATATGATCAGGGCACATTACAGTCACTAGAAAATTATCTTACTGCTATCAGTAAGACAGGTAATGGAATAGACCGCGTACAGAATCTCCAAGGTACTGTTCCTTATCCAGCCTTTTCTGCGAATCCTGATGCTTTTCAGTTAGTACCAGTAAGCGGGATATTACGGTTTAAGGGTGAGCCAACCGGTGTAGGTGGGCAGGGTGATTTTTGCGATGAAATCTTGTATATCTCGAATATCGGAAAATTGCCAATCCAAATTTCCCAGATCTCTGTACGATATACAGCAGATACACAACCAAACAATGGTCACTATAATCTCATCGATGCTTGTTCCATGCCCTCTATTTCAGTTCAAGCTCAGGTATGTTTGCCTTACGGGAGTGGAGGAGGATTTTCTGCTACGTCTGTTTTTGCTCTGCATCCAGGGCGTGCAGGCACAGTCATCTCAAACGACTTCAATGAGTTTATTCAACCAGGTGATGTCATAAAGGTAATCATTTCCTATACTTCTTTAAAAAGCCTCTCTTTTTCACTTGTGCCATCATTTACGCTTTCTTGGCCAGCGTCAGCAAGTGAATTTACCCCAACGCCAGGATCTATAACAGGAAACGGCGTTACCTATGTTGCTCCACAACTCCAGGAGACATTTACTTCTGCTTCTCTTTCTCAATTTTCTTGTTACGCTTTACAGGGCCAGCAATTTATAGAAGTTCCGGTGAACGATCTTTTAGGAAAAAAGAATCATTGGTGTATGTAAGATAGATGCTATATTCACCTTTGAAGCTTTTTTAAACAATAGCCTCTAATAGAGGTACTGCCAAAATCTGTATTTATCTATTAAAAAATCGCTTTTGCTGGATATGACTACTAGTGAGAGTTATCCCAGTTCGAGGCGTTAGAGAAAACAACCTGAAACGTCTGAGGAAGCGTTAGGGGTGGTTCAGTACTTGCATTAGCGAACTGATAGAATACTTGTACTTGAAACTGAAGGTATGCCACGGTTGTTGATATAACCTGGATAGAGAGTTGATTAGACTCTCCAGGTTTCAGAACAACAAACTGGGGAGGCTCTGCATAGAGTAATTGGCCTGGTGTTTGCCCTTTGTAGGTCACAGGATAAGGATAGGTGATATACGTTGTCGTTACTCCAGGCGTCCACACTTTCAATGGCTGAGGAAGCTTTGGAATAGAGAGCAGTTTCAATGCAATATAGTCAATTTGAATATCTACACCCTTGTCTCGTAAGCTTTGCACTTGCACTATTATTTTGTCGTACGTAGTAGTATTTTTTGCTAATAAGACGGCACTAATGCTTCTCGAAAGAGTTTTACTAGCTGATAGGACGAATGAGGGGCTTAGAACATCCACAAGTTTTATCGAGAGATTCTGATCATGAATTCCTCCATTCTGCTGGGAAAGTGACTGATTAGTTGGTTGAAGCGAGGAACGACAAAAAGAAAAAGCGCAAGCTGGTAATGAAAGAGATGGAATGAGGAATGTTGTCAGGGCAAAGAGGAGGACAACGGTGATAAGAAGCTTCCAATTGAGGAGCTTTCTGTTTTGAGATTTACCAATGCGCTTATCAGGACGGAGGAGTTTATGCACGATGATATTTAAAGGACTATAGACAAGTGTATGGGAAAGATCTCTTGTGGAGGCCAATTTTGTTCGTTCCTGGTGGGTTTCAAGCTCTTTCAGAAACTCTCCCGATAAGGGTTCTTGCCTTTGAATACTGGTATATTGAAGTGCCTTCTCGCCATTTTCTTGTTGTTGGTAGGCAGGAGTAGAGAGAGTCGATTGCACTTTTACCTCTTCAATCACACGGCGCATCCCTTCAATTATATCCAAAAAAGCCTCATCGTGGTTAGGCCAAGTAGAAACAGGTTTTCCATTGGTTGGCAGTACTTGTAACTTTCCAAAAGGCTCTTCCTGCCAATAAACTGGACGCACAATCACTGGTATGACATGATTTTCGCCTCGGCTCTGCCGCTCGAGTGCACGAGCCATCTGAACACTGTAGCAGTAATTGGAACTTATGAAGCTTGGGCTGATCAATAACAAAACAAGTTGCGCATTATCGAGACGATCCTGAATTTCTTGTTCCCAAACTGTTCCAGCTCGAATCTCACGATCATGCCAAGACGTAATAAATCCCTGTCGTTTCAGTGGCGCCAAATGCTCTTCTAGTTGTACTAAGAATTTTTCGTCCTCGCGGGCATAGCACAAAAAAATGCTTATCATGGATACTACGTTTTCATCCTTCTTGACAGCCTCTTCCATAGCTCCGCTCTCCTCTCAGTATCTTCCTTTCAACTGGGATAAGCATTTTGGGCAAGTTGCCAGAAAAGTATCCATATCCTTGTTGTTACGACCACGCACTAAAGTAGTGCCGATAAGATATGCATGTTTGTTCACCGTCAGTATTCAGCTTCTTTTTTGATATCTCATTTATATAAGTAGATATTATGATGTAGTATACAAGAAACTCAGCTAGAGGTAAACAATAAAGAGGATGTCTAACCTCCGCTGAAACTTATCAAAAAGGATATGGGAGAGCTAGTTTTCCTCTTTTATGTAAATGTGTGCTCCATACACTGTAGAGGAGATTTTTTAGCTCTATATTTTGCTAGATCCGCTATTTTACGTCTATACATTCAAGACTGGTTATGCATTTTCCTATGTAGATATGAGAGAGGAGCAAGTCATGACGCTCAACGATTGGGTGAGTATTGCCACGATTGTCCAAACGTTTTTTGTAGCTGTTTCTCTCGGTTTCATTTGGTATCAACTCCGAGAAGCTGTACTACTCACGCGAACGGCTAATGGGCAGAGACAAACAGAACGAGCGGGTCACTGGCAATTACAGGTAGCACAGGATGAACAACTTGCGGAGCTTTGGCTTCAAGGAACAAGAACACCTGATGCTCTCAGTGAGGTCCATCTGTGGCGATATCAAAGGCTGTTCATGTATGTATTAAATATCTATGCAGAAACCTATCATCAGTGGAGCGAGAAGCAATTTGATGACGCAGACTATTCTACATGGAGGATTGGTCTTGACCAATTAATCCTTGAGAAGGGGTTCGCCTATCATTGGAGCAGTGTCAAGGAATCTTTTGACTCATCATTTGTGCATTATGTCGATCGGCAACTCAAGAGAGTTGATCCTTCTTCAACACCACTGACAGCCTACCATTCCGCAAAGCATTCAACCCCGTTTCCAAAAGAAGGAAGCGAGAACTAAGCCTCCGAAGTGGTCAAGAGTCCTTTTATGTGACAGAATTGCCGCATTATGCAAATGCTGGTTTGTAGAGGATGAGGGGCGTACCACAGAGGGGTGCATTTGCACCTCATCCTCTGTAAACCCGTTGAGCGCCGGAGGCGCGTAGAGTCAGGGGTCGCAGACACGAAACCTACAGCTTTCAGTTATACACTTGCACATTATAAAATATATATGTACAAATAATTAAAATACCTTCAGCATTTTTTGTAGCAATCTGAATATTAATATGGCATAATGTACTGTATGCAATAAGAGGGATGGTAAGATATGTCGTTGGTGTAGTTGTATAGGAGTACTCTATATGCATAAAATTGCTCAAAATTATAGTATTTTCCTCTTCTTTTCTGCGCTGGCACTGTTGAGTGTGCTGGGATCGGCCTGCGGCTCTAGTGCCCAGATGGCGCAGAAAACCTCGGACCTCATGGCCCCGGCGAGCCAACAGGTTTTCCGCTGGGGCATTCTCGGTAGCACGGACTTTACCACGTTAGATCCAGCCTTAGCAACAGACTCGACCGATGTGGCGGCTATTCAGACGCTCTTTACCGGGCTGATTCAGTTTAATGACAAAGGCGACATCAAACCGCAGCTGGCGGAGTCTTACCAGATCTCTCCCGATGGTTTGACGTATACCTTCAAGTTGAAGCCAAACCTAAGGTTTAGTGACGGAGCGCCATTGACGGCCAGCGACGTTGCCTATAGCATCAATCGAACCCTTGATCCTAAGCTGCAATCACCTGTGAGCGCGTACCTTAGCCTGCTCAAGGACGCCGATGCGATGGTGAGCGGTAAAATCAAGACGCTGATTAACGATAGCCTGATTGTAAGGGATCCCCAGACCATCTCTATCGTTATTCGGCAGCCGGTTGCCTATTTCCTCCAGACACTGGCGTATCCAACCTCGTACGTGGTGGAGAAAAGTATTGTTGAGAAATATGGCAAAAACTGGACCGACCATCTGGACGAGGGCGGCTCAACTGGTCCATTTAAAGTCGCCAGGTACAGTCATACGGTTGGCCTGGACCTGGTTCCCAATGCCAGGTATTATGGGGCGCAGCCGAAGTTGAGACGGGTAGAGATTCATATGACGGGCCAGCCCGAGGCTGCCTATAATGCCTATCTCAGTGGTCAGCTTGACTACACTGGCATCCCTACGGGCAAGCTTGATGAAGCAATGAAGCGTCCTGACCATGTGCATATCCCCGTATTGGGGCTGCGCATGATCCAGATGAATTATCTGGCGAAGCCCTTTGATAATGTAAAGGTGCGTCAGGCCTTTGATCTCGCCCTCAATCGCGATCTGCTGGCCAGGACCCTGTTCCGTGATCAGGTGATTCCTTCCAATCGCTTTGTTCCCGCAGGGATGTATGGAGCCAGTCCCACGGAGATCAAGGGTCCCGATGGGACAACCAGCACGGCCGGTAATGCGGCACTAGCCAGAAAGCTTTTACAGGAAGGCTTAAAGGAAGACGGTTATAGCAGTGTAGCCGCCCTTCCAACTATCACCTTCACCGAAGCCAACGCTACCAACTCTCTCAAGCGCGCCAATGCCTTGATTGATCAGTGGAAAACTGTCCTGGGTGTCAATATCAAGCTCAACACGGTTGACGCACAGACCTATAGTAAGCTCTTATACAGCAACACTGGCAAGTCCACGCTTCAGATGTGGGACTATGCCTGGCAGGCTGATTTCCCCGATCCACATGACTGGCTGAATGTTTTCTTTGGCAAAGGTGAATTGCAGAACTCCATGAATTATGGCCAGAACAATTCGCCGATGGTGAAAGATCAGCAGGCGGTCCAGGCCGAACTCCAGAAAGCCGACTACATCCTGGATAGAGATGCCCGCGCTAAGAAGTACAACGAGTTAGAGCAGAGGCTATCGTCCGAGTCTGCCTGGATCCCGATGTACCAAACCACCATTGATGTCATGCTCAGTCCACACGTCCACGGCTACATTAACGATCCGCTTGGCGTCGTCGATCCCGAAGACTGGAGCGACATCTACATAACCCGGTAAGTTGTGCTTGCCTGGCAAGCAGCTAGTAATGTGGGAGGTGCAGGAGGGCGGCCAGCCCTTCTGCCGGAGTGTGGGCGAGCATGCTCAAGTCCCCACACTCTCCTTTCTCCTTTCGCGCCGCCGCAGGCGGCGCGAGAATGTGAGGGAACTCATGCTGCAATTTCTCTTAAAGCGCCTGCTTGGACTCCTCTTTGTCCTGCTCGGCGTTTCTTTTATTACGTTTATCATTGGATATTTTTCGCCGATTGATCCGGTGTTGCAGCAGTTAGGACAACATTATACCCCGGAAAGCTATGCGCGCCTGCGCCATGCTTACGGACTGGATCTGCCGTGGTATATGCAATATTTTCGTTATGTTGTGAACCTGCTGCATTTTGATCTGGGCCGTTCCATCCATAATCAGAGCCGACGCGTGATAGATCTGCTGAAAGATGGTATCCCCATTTCGGCGGAGATTGCTACCTGGGGATTGCTGATCACGATCTTGCTGGGTATTCCAGCGGGCATTCTGTCTGCGATCAAGGCAAATACCTGGCTCGACACCACCAATATGGTGCTGGCCCTGATCCTGTATGCGTTGCCGGTCTTTATCATCGCTATCTTCGCTCAACTACTGGTCGTGTGGCTGAACGTGAACTGGGGACTGGGCTGGCCGGTTACCGACTGGGGTACCCCCTGGCAATACAGCTGGAGCGACATCCAGTATAAGCTGGTGCCTATCATGGTGTATGGCCTGGCTGGATACGCCTACTATGCGCGGCTGGCGCGTACCAGCATGCTCGAGGTGCTGCGCCAGGATTATATTCGTACCGCCCACGCCAAGGGATTGCGCCAGCGGACCGTTGTCTATCGCCATGCGTTGCGTAACGCGCTGTTGCCCTTAATCACGGTATTCGGACTCTCGCTTGGCCTGTTGATTACCGGCGCGTTTTTTATCGAGCGCATCTTCAACATTCAGGGGATAGGACTGACGACTATTAACGCCGTCAGCCAGGGAGATTTTCCGGTCATCCAGGCTACCGCTCTACTGGCGGCCCTGGGAGTGGTCCTGGGCAATACGATCTCGGATATCCTGTATACTATCGTCGATCCACGCATCAAGCTATCGTAGAGAGGTGGTGGGGGGAATGAACAGGCAAAACTTCAAATCTCGCTCACTGGCCACAACAGGTGTTGTGCAAGAGGTGCCGCCCGGCGAAGAAGATCATCCTGATGCGCGGCGCGTATACAGTCCCTTATGGGAGGCGCTGAAGAGATTTATCGCTGATCGCCGGGCGCTGGTGAGTACGCTGGTGCTGCTGCTCATGTTGTTGATAGCGGTGTTTGGCCCCTTTATATATCAACATGTTGGGATTAGTATTCAAAGCGACCTCGCGGGACGCATCGGGCCGGAGCGCTACCATGTCTATTACCATGAAGAGCTTTCAAGGCAGGATCAATTGCCCTCGTCTGTGTACTGGCTGGGAACGGACAGCGTTGGACGCGATATTCTAGCGCGCCTGATGCAGGGGCTGCTGATCTCGTTTACGGTCGCGATCATGGTAGAAGTGGTGGATGTGGGACTCGGCCTGTGCGTCGGCTTGCTGGCAGGCTACTATGGTGGCTGGATCGATCAACTGCTGGCCCGCTTTACTGATATTATGTTCGCCTTTCCCTCGCTGTTATTTGCCCTGCTGCTGGTCGGGGTGTTCGGTCCTCGGGCCAATGATCTCTTTGAAGCGGTTCCGCTCTTTGGGGACCCTGGTAATTCGCGCCTGCTGATCGTCTCGCTGGCCCTGGCGTTTACCGCCTGGCCCCTGATGGCTCGTTATGTACGTGGCCAGACCTTGCAGATCAAGGAGCGGCAGTTCATTGAGGCCGCACGTACGGTGGGGACTCCTGACTGGCGCATCATCATCCGGCACATTATCCCCAACCTGTTCAGTCTGGTCTTTATCGCCTCGACCCTCAATATCGCCGGAACCATTATCGGGGAGGCGGGCCTGAGCCTGCTGGGCGTGGGCGTGCAGGATCCCGGATCGAGCCTGGGGCTGATGATCGCGGATGCCCTGGAAGTGACCGAGTCGCATCCGTGGGAGATCTTCGTGCCTACCTGTGTCCTGACTATTATTGTGCTGTCTATATCGTTTATCGGAGATGGTTTGCGCGATGCGTTTGATCCCCATCACTAGCGGTTCACGGGTTCTTGACAAGGACTTCTATCCCAAAATATGAAGGAGGCCGGTTTGTTTGTATATACTCTCAAACTGTTGCTCTATCTGCTGGTAGCGTTACGTTTTTGACGATCATGCACTGAAATCCTCCGGCCGTGTCTGGACGCCAAGCTGAGCTACACGTCGGCATATCGTATAATTTGTATATGTTCTACGTGCCAGCGTATTCCAGTGCATGCATATAAGGGAGGCCGTACTGTTTGTCTGACCTGAAATCATTCTCAGCTACTGCCGAGGAGGCGATCTATCTACAGCCGCCTGCTGGACGTCGCTATGTGCGCTCATTTTTGTTCTCGCGTCGTGTCGATGCCCCTTTTGCTCGTGTGCATCTGCTGGTGCGCGCCCTGCTGGTGATCTGCCTCTCGGCGGCTCAACTGCGTACCATGAATACAGCTCACCCGGATATTGTGGGCTCAATTGTTTTACTGGTGCCGAGCATCGCCATCTTTCTGATCAGCGGCATGCATGGCAAGGTGGCTCGCATCTATCTGCTGCTGATGGTGCCCACCATCTTCAGTCTTTTCTTCTCCTGGACGCTGCTCAATCCGGTGGCGGGAAATATAACATTTGTGCGGCAGCAGGTCTATCCTGGCTTTCTGACCTTTAGTCTGGCCGTCTGGCAGCTGTTGTGGGTCGGTATTGTGTTGCTCTACTATCGGTGGAAGCGTGGGATTGTGAACGGTGTCATCCTGGCCAGCGTCGCCGCTATTGTCGTCTCCTATCTCCTGCCCTTGCCCGCCTGGACCATTGCGCGCGTTCCCCTCTTCCATCCTTTAACGCTCTACATCAGTGAGCAGGGATTGTTACTGGCCCTGACCAAGGTGGTTAGCTACTCGGGTATGATGCTCTCGACTATCGCGCTGGTGGTGACCAGCCGGGACATTGAACTGATGGGGGCGATGCGCCAGATTCATATCCCGCGCCCGATTATTTTCTTCTTAAGCACCGTTTTTCGCGCCCTTAACCTGGCTCTGACCGACTACGAGACGATCTACCAGGCGCAGATCGCGCGGGCCATCAATGCCCGGCCACGGAGCTTTGTGCGTCGCCTGCGCGACCTGGCCAGTATCGCGGTCCCGATGGTTGCTATGATGATCCGGCGCTCCAGCGAAATCGGAGATGCTCTGATGGCACGTGGCTATACCCTGCGCCAGCGCGACGTCGACTTCTATGAGACGAGCCCCCTCCGCGCCATCGACTGGTTGCTCCTGCTGGCATGTCTCGTCCTGTTGTACCTGGCCATTGGCCCCTATCCTGGCCTGACGGCGCTTATTCAGAGGTGGTAATTTTAGATGATGGCACAAGAGTTCAGCGATCAACAGCAGCCTGTCACTGCGCAGGCGGGGGTACAGACCATGGACGCCACCGATAGTCGACAGGATGCGGTAAACGTAACCGGCCTCTGGTGGCGCTATCCCACCTTCAGCGAGAAGGCGGGAGCCTGGACCCTGCGCGACATCGCCCTGCGCATCAAGCAGGGTGAATGCTTCGGCATTACCGGTCCCAGCGGTGCCGGGAAAACGACGCTCTGCCGTGTGTTGATGGGGATCCTTCCCTATACGGCGCGCCTGACCAATGAGCAGTTGCCGCATCACTTTCGCGGCCAGCTTGAGATTTTACAGGAGCCGGTGACCCACGAGACCGCCACGTCGCATAAGGTCGGCATGGTCCTGCAAGATCCCGAGAACCAGTTTCTGCGCATGAGCCTGTTGCATGAGCTGGCACTGGGACTGCAGATCCAATCGCTGCCCCAGGACGAGATTGTGCAGCGCATCTATGAGGCGTTGCAGTGGGTGGGCCTGCAGAAGTTGTGGCAGGGCGCGCTCTACCTGCATCCTTCTGATCTCTCGGGCGGTCAGAAGCAGCGCGTCGCTATCGCGGCCTTCCTGGCGTTGCGCCCCCAGATCTTGATTCTGGATGAACCGACCAGCGACCTGGACCCCGTCGGCAAGCGTGAAGTGATCGAGACCATTGCCCGTCTGCGCCAGGACTACAACATGACCGTGATCCTGGTCGAGCAAGATCCTGAGATCCTGGCCACCTTCTGCGATCGTATCGCTCTACTCCACGAGGGACGCATTGAACTGGTGGCGACCCCCAGCAGTTTCTATGGAGAACGCGCCATTTTAGAGCGCTGTGGTGCCTCGGTTGGCGAGCTGACGCGCATCTGCTGGCGCACCGGTTACATGTTCCAGGGACGTCCCCCGCTGACTTTCGCGGAAGCCGAGGAGGCGTTTACCCCCGCTTTTCAGCAGCAGCGCCTCACAGCCAGCCAGCCAGCGGCTTCGGTTCCACAGGAGACGGTGGTCGAGGCGAAAAACATCGTGTATAACTACGGAGATGGCTCTCTAGCCCTCAAAGGCGTCGACCTCACCCTGTATCGTGGCGAGATGCTGGCCCTGCTGGGCCCCAATGGCAGCGGAAAGACCACCTTCGCAAAGCTGCTGGCAGGCATCTATCGCGCCACGCAGGGACAATTGCTGGTATTTGGGCAGAATGTAGCGGCGCGCAAGGTACGTGCCCGCCTGCCAGGTTCTGTCGGCTATGTCTTTCAAAATCCCGATCACCAGCTCTTTTGCCGTAAGGTGAGCGATGAGATCGAATATGGCTTGAAGAACCTGGGCATCAATGCCAGGAAGCGACGGAGCATGGTTGAGGAGACGCTGGCCGCCGTGGGCCTCTCTTCTTACGCGGATGAGGATCCCCTCTTCTTGAGTAAAGGCCAGCGTCAGCGCCTGGCCGTTGCCGCTGTACTGGCGATGGGACCCGATATTCTGGTGGTGGATGAGCCCACGACTGGCCAGGACCAGCGCTCGATTACCAGCATTATGAGCCTGCTCTGTGATCTGCAGCGGCAGGGGAAAACCATCCTGGTAATCACCCATGACATGACGCTGGTCGCCGAATATTGCCAGCGTGTGGTCGCGTTTCGCGACGGTGATCTGGCCTTTACCGGGAGCCCGGCAGACCTTTTTGACAACGAGGAGATCCTGCGGCGCACCGGTCTGCGTCCACCGGCGGCGGCGGAACTCAGCCGCCGCCTGCATCATCTTCAGCCTGCCCTGCCGCCATTGCTCACCGTCGAACAATGGGGTGACATTCTGGCTTCTCACCAGTAAGCGAGCAGAAAAATAGCCTCTTTCTTGAAGGCAAGAAAGAGGCTACCAGTGATTAATACAGACTAGCCACACCTTTGTGAGTGTCAACGAATGCGAAAGGCGTGGATGGAAAATGCGGTCAAACTATCAATGTCATGCATGTTTTTATGAGCGAGCCGGGCCTCCTTTTTCCATCCATGTAAGCAGTATAATTGGAAGGTGTCACAAAATCCTCTCAATTGAGGGTACCACCATCACGATCTCCATTAAAAATATGTAACATCCGTTTAACTCAGGAGCTGATAGGCAAATTTCAGCAGGGTTTCATAATACTGATCAGTATGTGGGCAGAAATCCTCGCGCTGGAAGTTTCTGGTAATAATTGTTTGGGGATCAGCGCTATCTGTAAGGTAGACCGGGGCAGAAATTTCACTGACTTGTTGGCGCAGTAAACGCTCGAAATCTTCGAGTTCGACACGGACGATACAGGCCACCTCTTCCCGTTGCAACACCAGATCTGTAATGGGGATAGACAACAAGTAGAAGAAGAGGTGGCAGAACTCCCGATCCAGAAAGCCTGGCCGTAAGAACGGATCTGGCAAGATACCAGCTGATACAAGGTCGTCAAAAGCAAGCTCCAGGCCCAGCTCCTCCTGAATTTCGCGCACCCCATCGCGAGGCGTTTCATGTGCCAGCAGATGTCCGGCCGCCGTGATATCTAGCTGGTTTGGATAATCCTTCTTCTGCGCGGCGCGCTGCTGGAACAGGATAGAGCGCCTGTCGGCCTGCCTCTGTACGAACCAGCAATGGAAGGTCTCGTGCCAGTAGCCTTCGCGGTGGACCTCCGCGCGCGTGCGCACGCCGATGCGTTCCATGGTCTCGCTAAAAATTGCCAGCTGCTCAGTTTCCATGCCAGGACTTGCCCTCCTCTTGCTATCTTGCCAACCTATACAGAATGCAATAGATTATAGCGGGACGGCCGCGCTGACGCAAATGCTAGCGCGCTAGCGTCTTCTGTTGAAGCAGGGGAAGTTGGAGATCTCCTTATAATAATTTGTATTCAAATAATCCTCACTTCTCTTTTTACTAGTAGAACATGTCTGTTCTATCGAGGTAAGGCTAGGATCACTGTAAAAATCAATCACAAAGCAATTTGTTGTATTTGGAACGATAACATGTTTCGCACCATTTTTACTGCTGATACCTTCCCAAGTACAAAATCCCCAAATTCTTCTCGCTCAGCCAACTATGAGCCCTGTTTGCGGAGTTGGCGTTTGTTGAGGTAGGTATTGAGTGCGAGGTGGTTCTTATACCCAGGGAGGGTGGCGATCTTGCGTACAGAAAGACCCAATTTGAGGAGATCCTTGAGACGCTCCAAATCGGCCTCAAACTTGCTTTTTGTAACGTCCGTTAACGCGATACATTTCTCTCCTCTGAAATAAGAGGTTCACTGAACACCTGCCGTACAGATGAACGTCATCTGACAAGAACATGAAAAAGCCCATTGCCATAGAGGTTGTCACCGCGAATGCCGATGAGACTCTCCTCTCGCACCTTTCCCAGGGGGTACCCTCTCCTCAACACCTCTTGTCGTCTTTTTCTGTTGCCTCAGCACCTCCTGTAGAGCCACAAGGAATTCCTGAACCAGTGGAGAGCTTCCCTCCCGACGCCATACCACAATTGTCTCGACGGCAATATCAACAGGTGCATCGGCCAGAGGACGGTACACGACCCCCTGTGTAGAAAGGGTCATCGCTGAAGCAGGCAAAAGGGAGACACCGAGATTAGCCGCCACCAATCCAAGCAGCATGCGGACGTCAGAAACTTCTTGCTTGATGAGGGGGCTGAAACCACAAAGCTGAATGATTCGATCGTAGAGATCACTTGCAGATTTGCGTTGACAAAAAATGAACGGTTCATTGGCAAGGGAATGAAGCATAACGGATGGTTGTGACGCGAAGCGATGTTGCTGTGCGAAAACGGCAACGAACGGAACGCGTTGAATCACTTCTGAGTCAAATTCCGTTGGGATGTCCTGGGGGATGCTTGCAGCAAATCCTACCTGAATTCGTTGCTGTTGTAAAGCCTGGAGTTGTTCCTGGAGATACATCTCTTTCAGGCGTACCTCGACCTCAGGAAAACGTTGGTGGTAGACGCCAAGCACATCAGGAATGATGGTATCAGTAGCAGTTGCACTGTTGACAAAACCAATATCCAGCCTTCCTACCAGACCTTGTTGCGCCTTCTGTACGCGCAAGAGAACACCCTCCATCTGCTCAAGAATACGCAGGGCTTCCTCTAAGAACACCTGGCCTGCGTTCGTCAGCATCACTGCATGGTGATTGCGCTCGAAGAGGCGCACTCCTAAGATCTGCTCCAACTGGCGAATCTGTTGACTTAAAGGCGGTTGAGCGATGTGTAATTTCTTGGCAGCGCGACTAAAGTGAAGCTCTTCGGCGACAGCGACAAAATAGCGCAAGTGACGCAGTTCGACATGCTGATTATACATAAAATATCTCACGATCATAGGAACCATATATTGGATATATCGCCAGTATACTGCTATAGTCAAGGGAAGAAACAACAAGTCCTCCATTTTTCTCTTTGCAGTGCGACCACTGTTTTGAACACAGACGCAACAGTTCAGCAGAGAAGGAGCCAGTCTTTTTTGTACAGAGAAATGAACGGCATTGTTTTTAATAAAGTTGATATCATTTCATTATCATGAGGAGGAACAAAGAGTAATGCAATATACGACACTCGGCAAGACGGGATTGGTTGTATCTCGTCTTATATTGGGTACAGCGAACTTTGGAACAGGGATGAGTCATGGGATTGATCATCCTGTAGACCAGGAGATGGCCACAAAGTTGGTTTCCCAGGCGATGGAAGCCGGAATCAATGTGTTCGATACCTCAAACGTCTATGGATTAGGTCTCGCTGAAGAATTTCTTGGTCGTGCCCTTGGATCACGCCGCAAAGAGGTAATCATCGCAACGAAAATTGGCAGGCGCACAAGCAACGCGCTCATAGATGCAGGGCTCTCCTTTCGCAACGTGATCGTCTCTACAGAGGCCAGTCTAAAACGGTTAGGCACTGATTATATCGATCTTTTGCAACTGCATGTTGCTGACCCGGTAACTCCATTTGAAGAGACGGCACGTGCGCTCGAGTACCTGCTCCAACATGGCCTTGTGCGCTACGTCGGGTATTCCAACTTCTCTGGCTGGCAGGCGGATCGTTTCCTCGCCATTCAGCAGCAGCACCACTATGCCTCATTCGTTTGTGGGCAGATGTCCTACTCCTTGTTGAACCGTGGCATTGAGCACGAGATTGTGCCTTTTTCGCAGCATACAGGTTTGGGATTGCTGACCTACAGCCCGCTTGCTGGAGGGTTATTAAGTGGAAAATATACCCGTGAGAATCCCACAGGCACTGTTGATGGACGAGCTGGACGATTGGCTGCTTTCGAGACGCTCTCTGCGGACCGTGAAACAAGCAACCCTGTTGTAGAGAAACTGTGTGCCATCGCGGCCCACCATGAAGCAACACCGAGCCAGATCGCCCTGGCATGGGTACTGGCAAAGCCATTTGTCACCTCTGTCATTCTCGGAGCCAGGAATCCTCAACAATTCTCGGCGAATGTGAAAGCCTCCGATCTTCATCTCTCGCAAGAGGAAGTAAATGAACTAGACACGATCACCGCACTTGAGCCACTGTATCCCTATACGTTGCATAAGAACAGTAGGGACCATATGATAGACCAGGCACTTCGTAGATAGTGGTCCGTGACCGAAGATGAGTGCATCATTCCTCTTCCTATGAGTTTTCGTTGTACCTGGACAAGTCTTGCTTCTTGTCCAGGGAGAATGTTCTCTACAGGTGCACATGATCTTCTTGAACATTGAGTGTCCCAATCCGCCAGCCGTTTGTTTCATACAACCGTCTGATCTCGCTGCCCACGAATTGCGCCACGGCTCCTTGCAGGATGTCCTTACGATATTTGGGACACCATACAAAATGATAAGCTATGTTGTAGGTAACATGTTTGGTATGCTGCTCTTTCATGCCTTATCATGGTATACCATAAATGCCAGGGGCGCCTAACCCCTGTCTGAAGGCCTGATTCTTACCCACATTTTACAAATGGAATCTGTGAAACGGCCATCAGGGTTTCTTGCCACGTTGACTGTTTCACAAACCCATCTCTGGCAATTGGTTTTTCAAGCCTGATCAAAAAGATGTGGGTAAGAATCAGGGCTTTAGCCGTGGGGTACTTCACCTATTCTAATCTTCGGTATCTGAAATTGAAAACAAAACTTATCATCCCGTTATTCTCTTTGTAGGCACGTTTAACCACGCGGCAGCGTCTCAGAATGCTTCTTGTACCCCTTGACTTTCCTCTTTAATCTCAGGTATACTCGCGATAGGTTTAAATAAACAGTTTGAAACAAACTATCGTTTGAGAATGATACAGCGAAAAGGGGCGCATGATGAACGAATTGCTTGTCCTTGGTCTGCTTATGCACTGGCCCCTGCATGCCTATCGACTGGCTAAGATCGCCAACAATATTCTTGGTCCAACTGGGAACATCAGTCGTGGAACCCTGTCTGGTTTGCTAGCAAAACTTGAGCAGTCTGGACTCGTTACGGAAGCTGCGTCTTCGGAGGCGCCTTTCCCTTCGGATCGCCCTTCTCGCGTCCTGGCGATTACCCCCGCTGGTCGTGAGCGCTTCTTACAACTCATGCTAGATACGCCCTCTCACCTGGATATCCCACGTTTCCACATGAAAGCTTTACACCTGGAGTTTTTGCCAGCGGAACAGCAACTTTTCCTGATTGAGCACTTTCTGCTTGCCTGTCAGAGCTTCATTCGGGATAAGCAGGCCGAGGTTCACCGCTTCGGAGCCGATGCGGAGAAACATGTCCACATTAACGATACCTTTTCTGAAGGCGTTCAGGCGTTTATGCGCCTCAAAATCGAGCAGATGCAGCTTGAAATAACGTGGGGACAGGCGTTGCGCGACCGCGTTGTTGGCCGCCTGCATCGTGAATCCCTCCCATAGCTGCTGTCACCCTCTCTATCGGAATCGATGGCCTTTTTTATGCAAGGAAGGAACTAAAGATGGAACTACCAGCATCCCGTTCAGAACAGCGATCAGCGTCTCAGGCCTTTGTCTTCCAACGCCTCCTGTTGGCGGCCTGTATTATTCTTGCACCATTGAGCATTACCATCTATATTCTGGCGTGGCCTGAAAATCCAGCGTCCGTTTTAAATGACCCGATAGCTGCGCCTATCAAGACCAGCATGATGGCCGGTTCTACTGGAAATATGTTGCACTTTATTGGGGCGATTGCCGCGTCTTTCTTTTTGCCCGTTGGCTATCTGGCAATGTCGCTTCTGGGGATGCGACGTGCTCCCTGGCTGGGCACCATCTCGGCGGCGCTTTCTCTACTGGGGTGGATTCCCTGGGCGGCGCTCATTAGCATCGATGATCTTGCCTATGATATTGCGTTACGGGGGGACACTACACAATTCTCAGCGCTCTGGACACACTTCAACAACGATCCGGTCATGGTAACTTACCTGCTCATCTATATTCCCTGTCACCTTCTCAGTGCCATCCTGATCGGTATTATGCTGGGCCGGCAGCGTATCATTCCTGTGTGGGCTGCCTGGGCTTTTGCTCTGACCAGTCCGCTTACGATTCCTTACTTCATCGTGCATATTGCCACGTTTCGCTATATTCTGAGAACGGTGATCTGCGCCTTATGGATTATTGGTGCTGCTCCCGCCGCTCTGGCTATGCTTAAACACAAACATGATCAATTGTAATGTATATGCGCATGTGAAAGGACACATCGTGGACGCACAATTCAATGACCAACCTATCTCAGATGAGATGGCGCAATCGACACATGAAACTCATACTTCCCAGAAACGCGTCGCTTCCAAACAGCCAGTTTTCTTGCTGGTGGCCTGGATTTTGTTGCTCCTGATTGGAGGGCTCTTCCTCTTCGCCTCTCTCTCAGATCTTGTTTCTGATGCCCGCGTCGGTCTTCCCACCGATCATCTGGAGGTCTTCCACAGCATTACCGGCATGACCTGGAACGCTGCGAAAGTCGCGTCACCCCAGATCACGCGTTATACGACACTGCTGGAGGTGACCTATGCGGTGCATGAACTCGTCTTCGGCCTGCTTTTCCTGGTCATCGTCAGTATTCCATTCCGCAGACGTGCCCGCTGGGCCTGGTGGGCCTGCTGGATTCCGATGATCGCCAATCTCACCTATACCTTTGCCATGGCACACTACAGCCGCACGACCCTGACGTACAGCCTCATCGCTGATATCGCTCTGCCCTTGCTCTTGTTTGTGCACATACCAGCCTTTTTCAGCAAATCGGCGCCTCGTTCCGCATAGGTTGATGGAGAGGAACATAGCTGGTAATAACCACGACTCGCAACTTCAGGGGGAATTGGCTCCCCGTTTCGCATGCTTCATGCCCGCCTCTCTATGCTTGTCCTCCCGGTGCGGGCATGAGTATTCTCGCCTGATATGTGAGTCCGTTTTTCGCCTACCAATGGTTCGTTAATTTCTCGATCAAGACAGCATGGTATCGCCCCAATCCTTGATCTGATATTCTTTCACGGCGCCCTCCAGATAGAACGGATCTGACCTGGCGAAAGCTTCGGCCGCAGCCCGGGTGCGGAAGAGCACCATATTTCCGCCTCCTGCGTCTGTAAAAGGGCCTACTCCCACTATCTCTCCACGAGCAAGGAACTCATCGAGGAATGCCTTATGGCGAGGGTAGATGGCCATAATCCCGTCGCGGGTCTTTCCCGCGCTGCTGCCAATCACTGCAAACAACATGTGTAACCTCATTTCAAGAAATGATTCTGCTTTTTTTTATCCTGAGCAACAGTTACGAGAACTGTTGCTCGGGAATGCAGATTACAAGTTCTGGGAAAAGTATACCTCATGAGAAGCGAGCGGTTTGCTCAGAGTTGTATTTTTTTACATATGTCTATATTTGGATGCGGAGGGTGACGATTTCAAACGGATTGAAGTTGAGCTCAATCGTCGTGTTATCCTGCACCGGTAGCGTAGTCTCTACCACCTCCAGCAAGTTGGTGCTGCTGGCCGTTTTGATGGGCGCATTGATGGTCAGGGTTGTGCGGGTAGTGGAGCCCGAGGCTTCATAGAGGCGAATGATAATATCATCACCATCCTCGGCCTTTTTCATGGTCTCGATAATGACATTCTCCGCCGCCAACTGCGCGAAGGAGGTGACGCTCGACGAGCCCTGTTGGGGTTCGCCCTGCACATACTGGATGGGAACATTCAACTCGTAGCCTGCACGGACCACATTGCCGGTAATATGATTGCCAGCGTGGGGATAGAGCGCGTAAGTGAAGTCGTGTTCCGCTCGGTCGGCGACCGGATCGGGATACGATGGGCTGCGTAGCAGGTTGAGGTCCAGCGTATTCTGGGTAACTTTATGCCCGTATTTGCAGTCGTTGAGCAGGGCGACGCCAGAATCCCACTGCGAGAGATCGATCCACTTATGGGCGCAGATCTCATAACGGGCCATATCCCAGCTGGTATTGCGGTGGGTAGGACGCTTGATCGAACCAAACTGGATGTCGCAGGTCGCCTCGGAGGCGTTCACGGCCAGCAGGAAACTGGTGCGCAACATCGTATGGCTTTCCTGCCAATTGACATGCGTCACAAAGTCCAGGCGCGGGCTCCCGGCCGTCAGTATGATGCGCTGCCGCAGGGTCGATTTTCCGAAGCTATAGTGCTGTTCCGCAATGGCCTGGGGACCATTGACGCGAACCGACATCTCCTCCAGCTTGAAGTGGTGCGGCATTTGCTCATCGTACTGGATCGGGAAGTCCCAGGCGTCGCCTTCATCGTGGTAAAGCGCCAGCCGGTTGCCATACGCTCCGGACTCAAGCACCTCGCGCTGCAGCACCTTATCAAAGATAGACTGGATGCTGCCATCGGGGGCGAACTGGACGCGCAGCGTATCGTTTTGCAGCATGTTCGCGCTGACCTCTAGCTGTCCTCTTGTATCTTCCATGTTACCACCGCAGGCCTGCTCAAGGGAGACGTAGCCCAGGGCGGGCACGGTAACGTGATACCATTCTCCCTCAACCCGCAGCCACTGCTGACGCTCCCAGGAGAGCGAATTAAAGAGGGTAATCGCCTCGGTCGTGCCGGGCTGCGTGAGCAAGGTTGCTCGGGCCTGTCGCGTCAGATCCTGCACTTGATTGGACAGCTCTTCATAGCGAGCCAGCGACTCATCGTAGACGCGGGTAATGGAGGAGCCGGGCAGGATATCGTGGAACTGATAGAGTAGGACCTCTTTCCAGATCGCGTCCAACTGCCTTGTGGGATAGGTATAGCCTGGCGTACGGGCTGCCAGCACGGCCGCAAACTCCAGTTCACGCAGCGCCAGTTCCAGCGTACGATTAAAGCGCTTGTTGCGAGCCTGGGTGGTATACGTCCCCTGGTGCTTTTCCAGATAGAGCTCACCGACCCACGTCTGATAGTCTTCGGTATCGCTGGCGATGCGCTCAAAAAAAGTCTCGATCGGCTCTTGCTTGACCGGGGGCAGGCCGGCCAGATTCTTTTCGCGTGCCAGACGCTCCAGGTGTTCGACTCCGGGACCGCCACCACCATCTCCGATGCCGAACAGCAGCGTACTATACTCGGAGATGGCCTTATCGGCGAAGTTCTTTTCGGCGGCGAGCAGGGCGCGTGGCGCGGCCGAACTATTGTAGGTTCCTTCGGGCGGCATATGGGCCAGTACCCGTGAACCATCGATGCCCTGCCAGTAGAAGGTGTGGTGCGGAAACACGTTATAGGTGTTCCAGGACAGCTTGATGGTCAGGAAATAATCGATGTCAGCCTTTTTCAGGATCTGGGGGAGGGCACCGGAATAGCCAAAGACATCGGGCAGCCAGAGCATCTTTGGCTCGGTGCCAAACTCTTCACGGAAGAAACGTTTGCCGTAGATGATTTGACGTACCAGAGCCTCGCCGCCCGAAATATTGGTGTCGGGTTCAACCCACATCGCACCCTGCGTTTCCCAGCGACCCTCGGCGACTTTAGGCGCGATCCTTTGAAAGAGTTGCGGATAATAGTCTTTCATCCACTGATAGAGCTGCGGCTGGCTGGCGCCGAAGATATACTCGGGATAGCGATCCAGCAGGGCCAGCGCGGTAGAGAAGGTGCGCGCCCCTTTGCGGATGGTTTCGCGTATCGGCCAGAGCCAGGCCAGATCGATGTGGGCATGGCCGATGGCGCTCAATCGCAAGGAAGGCGTGCCACCGCTTTTGGCCAGCTCGGGAGCCAGGATGGCGCGGGCCCGACTGGCCTCCTCCGGCGTATACTCCACCAGCTCACCGTCCGCCTTGGAGAGTGCGAACAGGATACGCTGCTGGCGCGCGCTATCCGGCGAAAGCTTCGTCATCAGCTCATGCAGGACCTCGAAGTCGTAGTAGAGGTGGTACAGCTCTTCATGCAAGAGCGCGACATGCGCCTCCTTCAAGGTGCCGCTATCCTGGTAGCGTCCAAATAGATCATTGCAGCCTGCATCCGCCCACAGGTCAATGTTCTCGCCACCCTGTGCACAATCGGTCAGTGGAAATACATGTTTGCCCGGCCTGCCCAGACTGTAATCAAATTCAGAGCTCACCGTGGTCAATCCCTGGACAGGATCGCCGTTTGCATCCACGACGCAGGCCTCGCCGCTGAGATCGATCAGCAACACGACTGCCTGTCCGGCAGCCTGCTCGGGCACCTGGCCAGTAAAATGGAACCAGGCGCAGTCCCACAATTTTCCCCAGCTCTGGCCCAGAGCGATTGTCGCGTGCCGACCTGACTGGCGCTCCGCGAATGGCACCGGCTCAGGCGTAATCCATGCCTCGCTATGTAGTTCCGCCAGAGGCGTGTAGATAGCCTTCTCAATGCGCTGTAACGTCGCTGCTAATGCGCCCGGGGTCTTTAGGTAGTGATACGGCAAATGTATTCCCCTTTTCTATGGATGCAAATGTATAAATACATGGTGTCTGGCAACTTCATCGTTGAAAATTATTTTGACACTCCCCGATCTAAAGACGTGGGGATTCTTCCTTCATCCATCGAACTTGCTCACGGATATTGCTACCAGCAAGTAGAGGCCCAATGTCCAGAAGCGTTTCATGCACTCAACGGCGCATCCGTTCCCGTATGCCCTACGGTACGGTCCTGTTCACGTTGCTCTCGTTCTGCCAACGCTTTTGCCAGAATATTACGGGCGGCATTCTCATCGCGGTCCATTACCAGTTCGCACTTGGGACAAACGTGGGTACGCACGCTCAAGCTTTTCTTGACAAGCGTGCCACAGCCGCTACAGTTCTGGCTGGTGAAATGTGGTGCGACCTTGATCACGGGAATGGTGTGCAACGACCCATAGTATTGCACCCAGGCCAGGAAGCGGCCCCAGGATGCATCATTGATCGACTTGGCAAGGTGGTGATTGCGCACGAGATTCGCTATCTTCAAGTCTTCAAAGGCAATGAGATCGTGAGATGTCACTAACGCGTTCGCCTCTTTGCGGGCGAAATCTTCGCGCTGCCTCTGGACTTTCAGGTGTGCTTTTGCCAACGTCTTTCTGGCCTTCAAACGGTTCTTGCTGCCCTTGGTTGTCTTGGAGAGACGACGCTGTAACCGCTTGAGACGTTTCTCGGCTTTGTGGTAGTGGCGGGGATTTTCGACAGTAGTGCCATTGGCATCGGTGTAGTAGGCTTTGAGTCCCACGTCAATGCCGGTGATTGCTCCTGTCATCTCATGTTCGACGACCCGATCCGTCTGCACGGCAAACTGGCAGAAGTAGCCGTCTGCACGCCTGATGAGGCGAACCCGCTTGATCTGTTTGACTGGAAAGGTTTCAATGGCTCGCGTACCCACCAGACGCAAGCATCCAATCCCACAGCCATCGGTGAAGGTGATGTGTCTGCCGTCTGCTTTCAACTTCCACCCAGAGGTTTTGTATTCCACCGAACGGTTGTCATGCTGAAAACGGGGGAAGCCTTTCTTCCCTGGTTTCTTCTGTTTGCAGTTGTCATAGAAGCGGGAGATCGCAGACCACGCCCGATCCGCTGCGGCTTGCCGTGCCATCGAATTGAGCTTGCTGGCAAAAGGAAATTCCTGAGCAAGGAAGGAACACGAGGCTTGCAAATCATTGCGACCGACACCACGACCGTCCATCCACTGTCGGATACCCTTGTTGCGGATGAATTGCGTGATCCTGATCGCGTCTTCAATGGCGGCGTATTGTGCCTTCGTGCCATCAAGCTTGTATTCGTAGATGAGCATAGCCTCGTGTCCCCCCTTCCTGCTAGGATCTTGATTGGCGGGCAATATAGGCGTCAATAATCTCTTGACTTACATGCCCGGCAGTTGAATAGAATGTCGAACGGGTCCACAATGACGGCATCCGTCTCAGGTGCTCAAATTGCTTGCGCAGATGGTTGGATGAGCGACCTTTGATGAGCCGTGCCACATCGGTGGGCGTGGTATAAGGGTTGGTCTGAATGAAGAGATGGACGTGATCGGGTTGAATCGCCAGTCGGACAATGTGCCACTGATTTTCCTCTGCCACGTGTTCAATCTCCTCTTTTAACCGATCATGCACCGGACCTACCAACACCTTGCGTCGTCGTTTCGGGCAGAAAACGATGTGACATAAAATGTGGTGGACCGCATGTTGTTCATGGATATATGTATCGCTCATGTAGATTATTGTAGTTGATGCGACATGCTTTGTCAACATTCCACTGCGCGCCAGCCCCAAACAAGGAACGGCGATTCATCCCCCGCATGAAGGACTCTGTTGGGAAATTTTGTTCAGGCATCGGAACATCACACCTGAGCCACCTCCTTGAGACGAGCAAAGGGCGTGGCTCGGCGTTCAGGACGGGAAAGCGTCCCTTGCGTTTGTGCTTGAAGATGTGCGATGATGCGCACTACATTGATCCCAGCCGCAATCTGTACATGGTGCAGATGCGTCTTTCGCTCCCCGCGATAAGGACTCCGTCGCATTCTGGTCCGACGCGCTGCTTGTGAAATGGTTCCTTCAACATTAGCACGCAGGGCGTATTCCTCTTGGAAAGCAGACGTGTCTTGCTCTTTTCGGCGCTGCTCTAACGCCTCATAGGCTTCTTGAGGCAGGAGTTTGAGAATACGCCCCTTGGCCCCAGTTGTGCAGTGCTCTCGTGCCATGCACGCCTGACAGCATTGGGGAGGAAAACAAACCTCAATTTTGTCTGTGCCGTGTCGGTCACGAAACGGAGCCCATCGCTGGCTCAGATGGCCTTGAGGACAACGGACCTGTTGCTGGTGCCAATCCACTTCAAAGTCGTACAGCCCATACCCCTCTCCAGCTTGCGCTTGCCAACTGGTTGACTCCTGGAGCGGACCCATCATCTCGGTTCCTCGTTTGGCTTGCTCGACAAGAGAGGTGGCACTGGTGTAGCCTTGATCCACGAACAGGGCCGAAGGGGCCACCTCGCGTTCACGCAGGTCCTGCAGGATTGGTTCCACTGCCATGCTATCAGGAGTCGTTGCCGGGACCGTGTGAACCTGGACAATCAGATGGGGCATGTGCGGATCTTGATCACAGGTCTCGGTCAGATGGATCTTGTATCCTAACCAGATGAGTTCTCGTTTGCGAGCCGAGCGTGCGTGTTCATCGTAGGGCGAAACGATCCGGTCCTCGTTCGTGACCGCAGGCCCATCACGCCATCGCACTCCAGTCTGGCCACGCTCGTAATGCTGATCAAAGACCTGTCGGAGACGGATGACAGAAGGTAATTGGCCCAAAGCTGAGGGCATTTCTTGCTGTTCGAGACCATCTAACAGCCGTGCCACATCCTCTCCTACCTGCTTGCGTAGGGCCTGTTGTTCGCTCTCCTGCTTAGGAAAGCGTGTCATCTCAAAACGGTGAACAGAACGATCGAACCAGTCGGGGGCCACATGCAAAAGCAACCACTCCGGGTCCTGTTTCGCCAGGTCATTGAGCGCGGCCCGCATACTCTCACCAACACTTTCCAGGCTGTTGAGCGTTCGCACCGCAGCGAGTACGGCGCTTGAATCCGTCCGTTGTTTGCCGCCGGCTTTGAGGCAGCCCCGTTGCCGGCTGACTGTCAAGATGGGTTCGAGCACCAGAGACTCGGCATGGGCATCGATGAGCCGTTGGCGAAAATCGCATAAAATCGTAAAATCGACCCCTTCGTCGTCTAAAGGTAAACTACAGGGTAGGCCGCTGGCGAGTTCCTCCGCAAAGAGCGGAGCACTTTTCCATCGGCCCCCCACCGAACCGGACGGGAACCTTTCGATTCATCTGGCTCTCTGGTAATGTTCATTCGAGGCGATGAGATGTCAGCGGTTTCCCGGCATGAATAGCTTTGTGGCAGGATTGGCAGACAACCAGTGTTTTTCGATGACGTGCCGCCATCGTTTTGACCCACGCTGGCTTTTCAGGCCGACCATAGCGTTCAAGATCCTTCAGAGCTCGGATATGGTGGACTTCGATCTGCGTATGCGAGTCACAGAGTTCACATGTCTCCGCAAGCAGTCGTTGAACGATTTCCGTTCGCCCATTCCAATAAAGGTAGGGATCATCATTGAGAACCGCCTCCATACGGCGTTGCAGAGGAATACCACCCCATTGGGCAATGAGGGGGTCTTTCCCTTCCCGCTGGATGACCGTTTGCAGTCCTTTGTAGACTTTCCCATCGGTCATCAGGGTGGCTCGGAAGCGTTCGTAGACTTGATGCACTGAGATTTTGAGTTTGGCTGCCAGTGTTTTGACCAGGGATTGCTCCATGATCCACTTCAGCTTGTTTAATCCATAGACATTGTGAGCCAGGCGGTAATACTCCACGACGCCCCGATACACCCCCTGGTAATGCACGATGATCGAAAAGACCGAGTCATTGAGCATCTCCGTGCGATGGATTGGCTTGTTATGGGTCATGTACCGCTGGCATTTGGCTTGGATTACTGCCGCAGGAAGAGAGAGTTCTATCTTCCCGTTGAGCACACGTCGCTTGTAGTACGCTTGCTCATGCGCATCGTTGCGCTGAAAGGTCGAGAGTTCATACCCAAGGAATTTCGCCTTTTCCGTGCGCATATGGGTAATAAGCGTTTTGGTTTCTGAGAGGTCCAGTTTGAGAGACTCACGCAGGAACATTCCCAGTTGGCGTTTGATTTCCTTGGCATCTTCCTTTGGCCCGATGATTCCCAGGCAAAAGTCGTCTGCATAGCGACAATACCGGAGCCGTCGGTAATCGGGATCGTAGGGATCGATCGAAGGAAGAGAGCGCCGCTGTTGTTCCAGGCTTTTCGTTTCTTCTTGCTTTCCCTGCTGCCGCTTTCGACGGATGGTACTGCTGAGGCGAGTGTAGGTGGGGTTGGCCTTGCGGCGTTCTCCCCTGGTGTATGCTGGGATGAGCGTGTCTTCGACAAAGGTATCCAGATGGCTGAGCACGATATTGGAAAGTATTGGACCAAGAATTGAGCCTTGCGGTGCACCGCTTAATGTGCGGTTCCATTTCCAGTTTTCTAGATATCCTGCTTTCAGCAAACTGCGGATGAGTTGAAGAAAGCGACCATCATGAATATATTTTGCCAGGGTATCGAGCAACAAGTCGTGCGACAAGTTGTCGAAGCAGGCAGCAATATCTCCCTCAATGGTCCAGGTTACTCCAGCCCAATGGTCGTAAATGTCCTTGAGAGCCGTATGGCAACCTCGTCCGGGCCGAAAACCGTGGGAGTGTTCAGAAAAAGTTGGTTCGAAGTATGCCTCAAGTATGAGGCGAATAACTTCTTGTAACAGCTTATCTGACCACGTTGGAAGACCCAGAGCGCGCGTCTTCGTGCTGTTCCGCTTTGGAATGACAACCCGTCGCACCGGTTTCCATTGATACCGTTCCTGACGTAATGCGTTGATGATCGCATCAATTTTCGCCAGGGACATGCTATCAACGGTTTCCGTTGTGACCCCCTGGGTCATGGCTCCTTTGTTCCGATAGATTTTGCCGTAAGCAATCAGGTACCATTCACGATTGAACAATTGTCGATACACGCGGGTCAATGGTAATCGCTTTTTCCCACGTTCTCGAACGAGTTCCAAGTAAACCCTGGCCTCCTGCATTACGCATACCTCGTTTCGTGTTGGAACTCCACATTTCCTGTCTTCCTTCCCCCTGTGGCTGGCTTTCCCAACCGCCCTGGTGGGTCGTGACTCCCACGAGTAGTATGAAGACTCTGTGACCCTAAGCCTCGCAGCTCGTAGGCCATCCCGTGGTACGTCATGGTGATACGTCCGAGCGTGACGTAGGCACGCAATTCATCCCCTTTGCCAACTTCATTAGCTGGTCCCCAATATGAAGAAGGGTGCAGTAATCGCCCTAAGTAATTACTGCATCATATGGCATCGGTAATAGACGCTATGACCGATGGGTGAAATATGACACCACATGGAGATTTGCATTTGAGCAGTGTAGCTCTTGCCATATCACGCGAGCCTTGCAGAACAGCACCCTAAGCGTCTTCGAATGTTTTCTGCGTTTCCAACATGCTCTTGTCCCCTTTCCTTTTCAGGTCCAGGTAAGTTGGATGACTCAAGAATCTCCCTTCTCATTCTTCCTGGCTGCACCAGGGATATCACCATGCGCCACACGGCGCAACAAGGCGTAGTTCCAATCAATGCGCGCCCGCACTGCTTCTGCTGCTTGACGATCGGTGAGGTGCTCAATGGTTTGTAACACTGTCACTACGGCCAAACGCCAGGGAGTTTCTGCATTCCGTCCACGCTTGGGGAACAGATGAGCAAAGGTCTCATCTGTAGAGATGCTTGCCAGTTCGTCTCGTAAGACCATCGCGAGCGTCCCTTTGGGGAATGCTCGATGGGCGATCCGGTTCGTTGTTTCTGGAACCTCATCTAGCCGTCTCGGTTTCATGGACATGAGCATGCTCCTTTGCTTCTCGTCTTTCACTCCATTCCTGTCAAGGGGGGATTTTTTCTCACCTTACCATCTTTGCTCTTCCTTGACGAGTTGTCTGAACAAAAATTTCCAACAGAGTCATTTATGCGGGTGGAGTGTCAATCTCTACGCTATTCGCGAATTGCATATGAGTCCGGCAATCCTGGGGCTGACCATAGCAGGGGGGAGCGTTGGAGCATTGATTGGTTCTTTCGCGGCTACGCCTGCTGCCAATTGGTGTGGTGTTGGACGCGCGATAGTGGGAGCTGTTTGTCTGGAAGGATTGGGCGCTCTGTTGATTCCGCTGGCTGGTGGTTCAATGTGGCTTGTCATTTCTCTGTTCATCGCCGGACGCTTTCTCATGGGGATGATGGATCTCATTTACCATATTAACCAACTGAGTTTGCGCCAGATCAGAACTCCAAACAACTTGCAAGGGCGCGTCAATGCCACCATCCGTTTTATTGCCGGCGGTGTTGTCGCCTTTTCCTCTCTACTGGGCGGTTTTCTCGGCACAGCCATTGGTCTGCGCGCCACACTTTTTCTTGGTGCCGGTGGCGTTTGCTTCTCTTGTCTATGGCTTATCTGTTCTCCTATATGGAAAATAACAGACCTTCAGCCAGCACATAAGGACAAATAGCCCGCTTACCATCTGATTAATCGTGTCTTTCCAGAAGAATAAGAGGCCAGTAAGCGTTGCCGTTGCCTGGCCTCGTTTTCGCTGTAATTGCCTCTCCTGAAGATGGATATTTTTATGCCGGGTGTTCTCGCCAGAGACGCATCACTTTTTCAGTCGGTGGGGCCGTCATAGTTGTTGGATGATTTATAGGGCATGCGATTGTACTCCTGCAGCCAGTTGGTGGCGATCTGGATCTGCGCATCTCGCAGGCTTATCTTGCCGCTGCAGACCTGGTCGCGTAAATAGTTTTCGACTTTATCTTTTTCATGATAGCCTGGCACAGGCGTCGCGCTCTCGGGCCACAGGTTCGAGATATCGTTTGTGCCGCCCAGTTGCAGGCTTACCAGATGATCGATCTGATACTGTCCTGGCGCGCGCCTGGTGATGCCGTAGGAGGCGTAGACCTGGTTTTTGAGACTCACCGGCACATTCCGCACAGAGGTGGCATAGCCCGGTGTGCAGACCTGGGCCGTGGTCAGATTGGGGAAGATATCACCGGGGGTGCACGCCGTATCCTGTAGCGGTCCCTGCGCCTGGCAGCCACTGGTTTTGGTCCGGTGGCCCCAGGCAGGGGCTACAACAATACTATCAAAGGAAGCGGAGGCGCCCCTGAGCATGGTTTGTGCCCTATTTGATTGGTCGCCAGTCAGGATATTTGTTGTAAAGGGAAGGTCACACGCACTGAAAAAAACGACAAGAAGCGTGAATAGCGTCACCCATATCAAGCCTTTGCGCATCATCCAACGTCTCCTTCTGCCTGATCCTTCAGTTGTGGTGATCTACCGGAGCTCAGGAAGATTGGGCCACCAGCCAGGTGGAGTCGAATTTCTGTGCCTGTAGATCGGCGAGCTTGATCCAATAGTAGAGCATGCCAGAGCCGGGCCAGTTCATGTTGATACGCTCATCGCTATCAACCTGCAATAGCAACTGCCACTCGTTGGCGCTCTTTGAGAGTTCAGCCACCTTTGGATCATCGGCATCGGTGATGCCGTTGGTCATCATCTGGCACTGCAGGCGCATGTCATCCTGCAGCGTCTCAGGATAGCCAAGCATCTGATGATGCGGCTGGGTCGAGGGTTTGCCCGTAAAGCTGGCGTATACCGTATCATATTTTGCCTGATCGTCGTTATTCCAGGCAAGGTCGGCAATTTCCAACTGCGGCTGTTGGGACATTGTCGACATCGCATCAAAGCCGACTGTGCTGGTTTTGAAGCGGGCCTCTTGCGGCAAACTTGTGGGAACCCTAGCGGGTTGTAGATGCTGGATATCACTGCTGTAGAGGACACTCCAGCCGCCAGCATCCTGTGGATCTTCTCCGTACGTCTCTTGCTTAGCATCATAAAAAAACCAGAGCATACCCTGCTGAGGTAGCCTATGGTTGGTATCGTAGGGTGCGACCTCATCCAGACGGATCTGAGCCACAAACGACAGGGGCGCATCCTTTTTCATCGGCCATTGCTGTCCCTGGGGGAGATCTGGTATGCCACCTATCTTCGAAATGCCAGCCTTCAATCCGGCCTCATCTTTCACGGGCGCAGCCTTCAGGCTGATCGCCGGCTGTACCAGGACCTGAACAGAGTCCGCCAGGCGTTCCAGGCCAGCTTTCTTTAACGCCTTCTGCGTATCTTCAGCTTTCATCTATTTTTCTGCCTCCATTACACTCTCTCGTACTGAAAACACTAGATCTGTCTGCCCTGGAAACCGGGAAGGCATCATTCTATATGTTTTCTGTCTCTCACTTGTAGTACGTGGCACCAGAGCTTTTTGAGGCAAACGACCTCAGCGCACCTGCAGGGCTTACTCTTTGTATGGTTATTGCTTGCCGTGCGCCTGGGTTTTCACACCTGCGGCGTTGAGGGGCTATTTGTATGTTGATGGGTCGGATGCGCATTCGCGCACCCGGCCCATCAATATCCCCGCGTCCGCGCAGCGGACGCGCGCCTGTAAAAAGTATGCCTGACAGTAAGGAAAATTTGGACGCAACGGTACACTTTGTTGTGTAGCTGAATAGGTCTGTTTAACGTTGTGTGAACAGAAACCTGAATTTAAACCAGCAGCAGCAAAAAGGAAGATCATGAAAACGTTAATTATCATTCCAACATATAATGAAGCTGAAAACCTGCCCTCATTACTCCATGGTATTTTTGCCTATGTCCCTGAGACAGATGTGCTGGTGGTGGATGATCATTCGCCGGATGGGACGGGCCAGCTAGTGGAGGAGATGAGCAAGCAGGATGGGCGGATTCATTGTATGCACCGGCCGGGCAAGCTGGGTCTGGGCACGGCATACATCGCTGGCTTCAAGTATGCGATCAGCCATCGCTATGATGCCGCCTTTGAGATGGATGCGGATTTCTCCCATGATCCACAGCACCTGCCGGCTTTTCTAAGCGCCATCAAAGACGCCGATCTGGTGATCGGTTCGCGCTATATTCCTGGTGGGAGTACGCCCAACTGGTCGCTGCTGCGCCGCCTGATCAGTAGTAGCGGCAATATCTTCGCCCGCGCCGTGCTGCGTCTTCCGGTGCGCGATTGTACCGGTGGTTTTCGTTGCTATCGCCGCGAGGTGTTAGAGGCTATCGGCCTGGATAGCGTTCAATCACGCGGCTATGCCTTCCAGGTGGAGATGACGTACCGGGTCTTGAATAAGGGTTTCACCGTGGCCGAAACGCCCATCATATTCGTCGATCGCCGGCTGGGCCAGTCCAAGATGTCGCGCAGCATCGTGTTGGAGGCCTTTACTTACGTTTTACGCACGCGTCTCATCAGCTTGCTACCCGGTCACGCGAGTACGCGGGTCCGTTATGTGCATCGCATCCTGCCACCATCGCCTCTGCCTCCACGCATTGATGCACCACGACCACAAATTTCCATGCAGGCGGAAAGGGAGTTCCAACCAGAGCAGATAGCAGCAAACCCGCGGAAAACTGTCCCTTTTGCGATCCCACGCCGCCCAACGCGACATCTATAGAGCTGCAAGCCTACGGTGTTTCCAACAAGTGAGCATAGTGTGCGGCCACTGCACACAGTGGCCGCACACTATGCTCGATTAATATATTCTCAATTATAAAGTAGACAGGCGTGGCAGCACGCTGCTGGCGAATGCGCGCAATCCCTCGATATCCTCAAAATCAAACCACTGCAGCATAATTTCCTGCGCACCGGCCTCCACATAGGCCTGAAGCTGCTGCACAATCTGATCCGGCGTACCAATGACAGATGTATTGGCCGCGACCAGGCGCTGAACCAGCTCATCAACTTCCAGACCGGCAAACTCTGGATCTTTCTGGCGATATTGATCGAGCTTGCGCCCCAATTCCGCTTTATCGCGGGCAAAGATCAGACCATGCATCACTGTGCGCTTGACTGCATCCGGTTGGCGTCCCTCCTGCTGGAGCAGGGTATCCAGGATTTGAGAGCGTTCTTTGAAATCAGCGGGCGTCAGAAAGACGGCGTTCCAGATATCGGCATAGCGCGCGGCCAGCGGGAGCGTTCGTTTGATGCCGTTGCCGCCAATCATGATGCGTGGACCACCGGGTCGCTGGGGACGGGGCAGCAGCGTAGCGCCGCGCACCTGAAAGAAGCGTCCCTCAAAAGTGACTGGCTCGTCGCTGCGCAGCAGACGCGTCACCACCTCCAGTGCCTCCTCAAAGCGGGCCATGCGCGTCTTCACATCACCTAATGGGTGACCAAATAGATGGTGCTCGCGTTCCTGCCAGCCGGCGCCCAGACCCAGGATCATGCGTCCATTGCTCAGGTCATCAATGGCCGCAGCCTGCCGGGCCAGCATGGTTGGCTCGCGGAAGGATACCGGCGCCACCAGCGGACCGAAATGGACCTGTTGTGTCCGATCTGCCAGGTACGCCAGCGAAATAATCATCTCCAGCGAATCTAAATCGGGTGGATTGGGATTCGTATAATGGTCCGAACGAAAGAGCCCGGCGAAGCCAAGCTGATCAACCTCCGCCGCCAACCGCTTCCAATATGGCCAGTTCAGCCCATTCTGGCCCTCGATCATGATCGAGATCTCTACCATCGTCGATTACCCTCAATTCTTTGATGTGGTGTCACTCTATAATCAATGCAACAACAACGGCAAATAAAATAATCCCGCTTTTCTCCGATGGGAAAAAAGCGGGCTGGTTTTTTATCGGGCCGAGAGAGATTAGCGCAGGGCATCGCGAATGGTCAGGCCGAAGCGCTCAACGATAGGCGTCAGGGTTGAGAGCAGGATTGAGCCGATGACCAGCACAATGATGATGTTGACGCCTGACCAGGTGACCCAACCGGGAATAAAGGCGTTCGCTGGCTCCTGGCCTGTCAGCAGCAGCACCAGGTTGCCATAGAGGCCACCGATGATATTGTTCGGGATGACGGCGCACAGCAAGAAAAAGATAAAGCCGCGCAGCGTGAAGACATCCTTGCCGACCGGGCTGACGCCGAAGCGATAGGCCAGGAAACGATAGAGCAGCATCGGGATGCACAGCTGGATGAAGTCGGCGGCACCGAACGGGATCGCCACCAGCACCGGAATGCCAGAGAGCAGGCCCGCGCCCACAAAGTTGCCGATATAGGCGATGACGAAGGCCCAGCCGCCAAACCAGAGAGCGAAGGGCAGGCCAAAGCCGATCGCGATAAATATGGTACTTACGCCAAATGCGGGTCCCGGCAATGTGACCACACCGAGCCAGGACAGGACGGTATAGACCGCCGTCGCCACCGCCACCGCCACCAGTTGAGATAGGCTTGGCCAGCCGGTGAAGCGGAACGTATAGCGAATGCTGGTCGATGCACTGCCCTCGATTGCCGGTGGCTCATCTGGATAATTGCGGTTCACCTCAACATTATCTGACCGTTTCAATGAATCTTCCATCTGAAAAATCCTTCCTTAAACATAGAGTGAAGATACTCTAAAATACCGATACCTGTTATAAAGAACTCCTGGATGTTATTTTTTCTGTAGAAACAGCTGACGTAATGTGTCGAGCTGCGCGAGAATTTCGTTGGTATGGGCGAGCAACGTCTGTGAATCTGGTGCCTGTGCCATGGCGAAGCGACATTGCTCGCGAATTTCCTGGCGCAGGGCCGCCTCATCAACGTTGAGCATCTTCCCCTGCTCGACCACGATCTCACCATTGACGATCACGCCATCGATGGCTGTACCGTGTTCACAATAAATTAAATGCAGGTAGGGATCGCGCAACGGCACGAAGGCATCCGCATCCAGGTCCAATAAGATCAGATCCGCCAGTTGCCGCTCCTCAATGCGCCCCAGCTCTCCCGGCAGACCCAGGGCGGTCGCTCCGCCCTCCGTCGCCGCCTGCAAGATGGTCGCTGGTTGCGGCCAGCGGCGATAATCTATCTGGGGCAGATTATGCATCAGCCCTGTGAGCTTGAGCACATCAAACATATTCTGGCGATCATTGCTGGCCGAACCATCGCTGCCCAGCGCGATATTGACCCCCTGGTCCAGCGCATCCGAGAGGGGAAAACGACCACTGCCCAGGCGCAGATTGCTGATCGGATTATGCACCACCGTCGTGCCGGTGCGCGACAGGATCTTCAGATCGCCGGGGTCCAGCCAGATCGTATGCGCCAGCGACGTGCCGGGTCGCAGGAGCCCCATCTGTTCCAGGTAGCGAATGCCTCCCTGCCCCAGGGTCTCATGAATCACCGCCGCCTGCAGCTCGGTCTCAACCGCGTGCAGATGCATGCCGGTCTGGTAGCGTTCCGTGAGATTCAGGCACGCCTCCAATAGCTGGGGGCTACACCAGTGGATACCGCTGGGACCCGTGAAGCAGCGCAGGCGCCCATTGGCGCTATTATCCCAGGTGGCGATAAATTGCTCCAGCACCTCGAGTTGAACCTCGATCGGCTCCCAATCGGCGAAGCGGTCGGTAAAGGGATGGCCCGGAAAATGCAGGCCGTATCTGGTGCCGGCCTCCAATACCAGGTCGCGATCCTCAATGGATGGGGCGACGGCGGCCCGGATGCCCGCATCATGGTATGCATGCATTGTAGCATCCAGGTACTCGCCGGCGACACCCGCGCTGGTCCAGAGATGGTCCAGCACGGCGGTGGTGCCCGTCTTGAGCATTTCGAGCGCGCCCAGCAAGGTGCTGAGATAGACCAGGTGCGGTGACCATTCAATGGAGTTGCCAAATAGCGGTACCAACCACAGCTCCAATGGCAGCGATGGAGAGGTTGCTTTCAGCAAATTCTCCAGCGAATGCGTATGAGCATTAATCAGGCCCGGCAGGACTAAACGATTTTTCCCTGTAATGATTTTATCGAGGTGTAGTGGATTCAACGAGAGCGTACCGCTGGGACCAACCGCGGCGATATAGCGACCAATGATCAAGATATCCTGATCATGCAGTAGCTTGTCTGGTTCGTTCGGAGCCAGGATCGTACAGCCCCGAATTAAGAGATGGCGCAGATGGGTCTGTTGATAATAGTGGTCAACTTCATCTTTACGCAATTGTTCCCTGGTCAATGTCTGCATATAAAAAACTCCTCCGCATTCTCTACTTATCCACCACTCTATGCCCGCGAAAAACGCAGAGCATGGAGGGCGCGGATAAGCAGGAGATAGAGTCTGTCAGGACGAGCGCAGTTGATCGGCGCGATCGTAACAATCGAGTGCCTCCTGATGGCGGCCCAGGGCATCGAGAACAGTACCCCGGTTGAGCCAGATTTGTGGATCGTTCGGGTTGATATGCATGGCCTGCTCATAGGCCATCAGTGCCTCTTTATAGCGTTCGAGCGCGAAATAGGTATCGCCTAGAGCAAGCCAGATCGATGCTTTGCCGGCGTTGATCTCGATAGCGCGGTGGTAGGCTTTGAGCGCCTCATCGTACTCGCGCATCGTAAATAACTTATCGCCGCGCTTCTCCCAATCGGCAGGAGTCAATGGCATGGCGGGTGTAATCGGCGTCGCCGGTAAGGCCGGGGTTAGCGGCCCTGATGGGAAAGCTGGCAATGGAGTCAATGGCGCGCTGTTACGTCGTCCACTGCCACGATCGAAGCTTGATGATGATATACCAGATGGTGTCGCTGCAAGCCTTGTGCCAGCGATCTGTGGCTGCTTAAACTGCTGGCTGACCGGCATTTGAACGGGTCGTGATGTCAGGGTCACCATATCCTGTATGAGCAACTGCAGAGAAGGGTAACGACGCTCAGGTTTGGGATGCAGGGCCCGACTCAGGATGGGCAACAATGGCTCGTACTCCTGCGCTGGCAGTGTTTGCGGCAACAATTGCTGACAGAGGGCCGCAAACATATATTGATCGCTGGCCGCGCTGACCGCGTTCCAATATGCCTGGGCATTGCCCTGCTGGCTGGCCTGGGCCGCCATGTACAGTTCCGGGGCCAGGTATGGCGCCGGTGGAGGCTGCAGGCGAGCCAGCCCGAAGTCAGCTACCCAGACGCGCTCATAGCTGGAAAACAGGATATTGCCCGGAACCAGCGCGCCATGGGCCAGCCCACGCGCATGGGCCGCCGTCAGGGCGGAGCCGATCTGTTGCAAGACATGCATCACCAGCGCGCGTGGTGAGCCCCCCTGCTGGTAGATCGCCTGCTGATTTTCGCTGTTTTGCAGATAGGCCACAAAATGCCTGAGCGCGCCAGGGATATACTGGCAGAGTGTCAGCAGGTACAGATTGGTCGAGCCAGAAGATGATCGCTCGAAGTGAGCGCCGCTTCCACCATCTAGCTGTTCCGAGGACCAGGTACTGCAACTGAAAACCGAGAGAATAGAATTGTGGCGCAACGCCGTCGTTACGCGCACCTCGCGTCGGGCCGCCTCCCATAGTTCAGGATTGGCCGTATAGGCCGGAAACAGCTTGATCGCCACCGGCTGACCAGAGCGCTGATGTATTGCCTGATACGCATGGCCACTCCTTCCAGTCCCCAGAAGTTTACGAACCTCGTAGATCCCCAGTGTGGTATGGGCTGCCAGGGCGCCACATACGCTACAGATAACCTCCCCCGGCCGCAACGCGTGCGAAGGATGTCCCAGACAAAACAGAGCCCCCGATCCCGCCCGCGGCTCGTATTGTGTATTTTGATCCATCTTGTTCGGCCTCTCTTCTGAGTTCAGGAAATTTTCGTGCCACATATGAACCGGGTGAAGGGAGAAGGTGTGCACATCGGTGATGGAACGCTGCCAATGTGTATGAACCTTCTCCTTTCGCAACGCCAATCTACTCGTCTAACGGTAATTGGTCCATGTGATGCGACTGGTAAAAGTGCTGGCTGAGCTCGCTATGTCCATTGTGCCGCAAGGCCTGTGAATGACCCTGGTGTGGAGGGAGCAGCGAACGTATTTCATGGGCCGCATCGGTGATCGGGCGCTGGCTGTGCGCCTGTGGCTTCTGATGAGTATCGTTCTCGTTACTCTGTGCCGAAGCCTCGTTGCGTGTCGTGATCTGCGACACCTGCCCTACCAGGTTATGTTGCTGTTCCGCCAGTAGATCCACCTCGCGAATGACGCGATCCAGTACCATGCGTTCAAAGCTGGCATTTACCTCGGTTTTAAAGAGATTGGAGTGCTTGATCTCAGTCAATGCCTCGTGGATACGACGTGTCAGATTGCTGATAGAATCCAGGGCGGCTCCAATCCGTCTCCACTGACCCTCCTGCCGACGCTGAATGTGGGCCAGTCCCAGATAGACTGAACGCAGCTCGGGCGCACCCTGTGGCATCTGCTGATTGGGTCCCCATGGAGGAAGTCCCTGCCCGAGGCGGTCCACCCCTTCCTGCAATACCCGGCACTCCTGGGTCATCTGATCATATTTGGCGCCGCGCTGTGACAGGGCGCTGATACGATCCAGCATCAGATTCAAGCTGATAGCGATCGGCAGCAGGGGTCCGCTGACCGTTGGGGCGCGTGCCACAATATCGCCACGGGCAACCCGGGCATGGACGTCGCGCAGGGCTGCGATCCCCTGTTCCATCAACAACTTCTCCTGTGCGTCGCGCGTCGCCTCATCGGCCTCGCGCCGCGTCACCTGCAGTTCGCGCCTGGAGATGACCAGTTCGCCACGCATCTGCATCGTCAGGCGATTATTCTCCAGCAATGTCATGGCCTGGCGCGCGATCACGATCAAGATCAGCAGCAGCGCCACGATATCGGCCTGGATGAGTGTGATACCACCACGAGGCGCGATATTGGTCAACAGAATGGCGCAGGTTGCCAGGACCAGGATAAAGGGAGCGATCGTCTGTGCCGTCATACTGATCTGGGTCAGGCGATTGGGAGTCAGACCTGAACTTCCCGGCAGCCGGAGATTCTTCAGGCGTTCCTCCTGTTCCTGTTCCCGAGCCACGCTGCGTGGATACTCGATGGCCGCCAATCCGATCAGAGCAAGGCTCAGTGGCCACAGCACATCCTGCAGCGTGCCCGTATTGAAGTTATTCGACAGGCTGTAGAACGCCAGCAAACTATCGGTGATAGCCAGGAAGAAGAGCCCCAGGCACAGGAGGATAAAGACCGGTTGTTGCGCCCGACTGGCCAGTGGGCTGAACATCAGGAAGGCGCCGATCGCCACCAGGAACAGATCTCCGGTTGGGAAGTAGATTGAAAGGAATGCAGCGCCCGTGCTGGGAGCCTGTGCCAGGCCGGAGATGAGTGGGCTCAACAGGAAGAACCAGGAGAGAGCCAGTGCTGTTCCAATAACCGCCAGGGCATCCAGAAGCAGGCGTACCCGGCCAACCGACGCCTTATTGCGCCGCGTCAGAAACAGCGTGCCCA
Organism: Dictyobacter aurantiacus; assembly: GCF_003967515.1. Taxonomy (GTDB): domain Bacteria; phylum Chloroflexota; class Ktedonobacteria; order Ktedonobacterales; family Ktedonobacteraceae; genus Dictyobacter; species Dictyobacter aurantiacus. The sequence continues at coordinate 1,541,209 of NZ_BIFQ01000002.1, forward strand.
GCAGAAAGAAAGGATATGATCCCACAAACCCGATATCATAGATGCCGGGAAATGGCACATCGGCACTATTCATGCGGATATCATAGCTGGTCCAGACAGCCTGGCCGCTGGCATACAGGGCGATGCCACAGGCCAGCAGTGACCAGGCCATAAACGCCCGCCGAGCCGCCTGCGCCTCATTATGAATAGTGGCCAGTTCATTGGGGGAGTACCGACCAGTCTTGCTCTCAAGCAACTGACGACGCAATTGATTGGAAACTTTATACAGACGTAAAGCAATACGGGTACAGAAAACCAGACCTATGCCCTCACCAACAAACTGGAAGATATCTGAAGCGCTCTTGAGAAAGAAGCTCTTCCCGGGAACCTGGCCGAACAGGACCATCGAGACCAGAAAGAGCGAGAAGGCCGCCGAAAAGACCAGCACGATCCAGGGTCCGCTATGTTCTGCCCAGAAGTCGCGTGCCAGCGCTTCGCCATGAAAGAAGGAGGTATGCCTCTCATTTGCCTTGCGCTGACCCATCCCCTGCATCTGCTCCTGATGAAAGCCCGCTTCCATGCCTTGCATCATAGGATGAGGGGTTTGTGGGCCCGCGGACCCACCCAGGTAGCCCGAAAACTGAGATGCCTCATTGTATGCCATAAACGATCCTCTCAGACTACGTACGTATACACTATCTACAAGCTTACTTTGTCTGGACCCAGGCCCGCGTATCGCCCCGCACGGCTGAGCATCAGACCCAGGAAGGTCAGCCAGAAAACGATCAGCACACCAATATCTGGTGGACCCTGCCCCAAGAAACCAGCGAACAGACCCATGCCCATACAGCCCAGAGCCGTCAGGCACATACCTATCAGGCAAGAAAGCGTGGTAAACACTCCACAAATAAGACAGATCCCCAGGCAGATTTCCGCCAGCAGCAGGGTGGTGATGAACGCCTGCGTCTGCAACTGTGCCAGCCCGAACCACCAGGAGAACCAGGTGGATACCAGCGGTATATGTCCCGCGGCGGCATGGGACAGCAGCGAGAGATACCCAGCGGTGAAGGAACCACGCCATTTCACCCAGGCATCACCCAGGCAAAGGCCGCCGCAGAGGACGCGCAGCAGGGCAACGATGCGCCAGCGCCATAGTTCCAGCGTTCGTCCCTTATGCGCGACAGCCGCTATGCGGGGAGCTGGCGTATAGGCCTTAGCGCCCAGGCCAGGAACAACGTGCGATCGCATCGCGTCTGGCTGCCTGCTCTGCTCTAACTGTAAAACCGACCTATTCTTGACCACATAGACTCCCTTTGCATGCCGCTCTCTCATGCATCAGAGGCGCAATCCATAAACGATACAGCTACAGGTACAAAATCTATGATGAGTATAGAGTGTCGAGCTTTCGATCATCTCCCACGATTCTTCCCCAATTTTCCTCTCTTAATGCCGCTTTAATACGAGGTTCTGGCCATAATCATGCTATGTGCAAAACAGGCACAGCCATTGTCATCAGCAAAAGGGATAGCTTTGGGATAGTTGCCTTGCAGGAATAAGAAAAAAAGATGTTGTACATAGGTGTGGCACTATTTCTATGCGCACGCAAGCGGAAAACAGAGGAAACAAACGAGGATGTCTTTGCAAATTGACTGCAATGTCTTGTACAAAAGACTGCAATGGCAGTACAAAACTGATATGGTCTTATACCAGTCTTACCAATCTCACTTCAACGAAGGGAACACAGAGGATGTCTTTTCTAGGAATCCAAGCTCAAAAGTGCATGCGTACCGGCGCGCCATGATACGTCTTCAACCGTCTTGTTCGGCAAAATTGGCTGTCAACTTGGGGTTCTCCACTAAGTTCCGTGTAAACAGCGTCTTTCTGACAGCTATTTCAAACTGGAAGACGAGATGTGGATCCCACAGATCGTCGATGATCTGACCTTGGGACGGCGCTCAGCGCGAAAACCTTTCGAGAAAACTTCTGGCATCCGGCCTGCCAGGCAGCAGGGATCGAGGTCGATATTCATCAATGTCAGCATTGGTATGTGACCATGGCGGTTCGGCAGATCCACGAGACTGCCACCGCTGAAGGCGAAGTGAAGCGGCGTCTGCGGGAACTCATTGAGTACATAAATGGAAACAAGGCTGGCAGACCATGGAAGCCTACCAGCACTACTTTGCTGCCACTCGTCACGCCGATATTCAGGATGCTCTTCATCGAAAGATGGCCGAAGAGGTCAGGTGAACCCTGTACGTGCGGCTTCAACCAACTGGACGACCCTCCCAGCTCTCTCGCTTTGCTCAACCAGTTGATGAGCTTTTTGCACAGGCGGTCCTGGACGGAGATGACCCGGACTTTGCTTTCCTGCGCAGTTTGGGAGGAGGAAACCATGCCTCAATGATTGACCGTTCACACCTTGAGATGGTGTAAGCTGATGAATATCAATCATAATTGATCCTCAACTTGGTTAACACCAAGCACGTATCTGCGAAAGAGTGTGTTCAACCAATGGTAAGAGTTCATCTGATACCGGGGGACGATGCTCAACTAAATTCAGATTAGCAAAACCGGGAGAGCGTAATTGAAAAAAAAGACTGCGCAGGAAATGCTTGGTATTGTGTCGTGCACAGGTTTCTGCTTTATTCCTGACAACTTCCATCATTTTCCCATCTAAATCTGCGTTCCAAGCAATACGCCCTCTGGGATGTATCAGCATTTCTAACCACATTGTCAGAAAAGAAAAGCCGAGCAGATTGCGCTGAAGCACACTCATAACGGCACGTACCAAGCGCTCATCCTCATCGAAAAGGTAAGTGTCGTCAATGGGTGCTGTGATTTTTTTTCCGATAGCATCCATAATACGCATAAGACCAGTGGTCGAGACAAATTGGTGTTGCGATAGGACCCATAAGAAATCTGAGCTATGTGCAACGGCGTGCGCCCATCCTTTTCCGGGTTCATAACCACGCACATCTTTTTCCAAAAGAAAATAATCGAGTGCTTGATCGAGAAGTTGCTGTACCTCAGCTTCTGAGAGGATAGACTGAGTCAAGTCGTAACACACAATCTCTGTTAAAATCAGCACAGAAAAGGAGCGTAAGAAGACAGTGTCACTCTGTTGTTCATCTAAACCGATAGTAAGATTATACAGCAGCTGCGTTGCCATCTTCTGAATGTCTGGGTAAGAGTAATTGCCTCTACCAATCCATTCACACAAAATCATATACGCCAGTTCTTCACGAAGTTCAGAATCAGTCGATCCTAGATAAGATAGTAACTCAGGTGTGAGGGTGGCGATCGAATATGGAGATGGTACAGCATACTCGTCCTCTATAATATTATGCCAAAATGCTTTGTCCATAAAATCTCCTTTAAGTGCATCTTGCTATTTGATAGAAGATGCAAAAGCAACAGCATCGATAGGCCAAGAGGATGCGCAACATACACGTTGAATAGATTTCCTATGCAAGGAATTACACAACTTGCAGCTCCAACAGTCGAACAATGATCTGCACTCATGGTAGGGCCACATTATCGGTGAAGAGCTTCTAGAAAATCTCGAGCATGAGCTCACATAAGCAGACCTTTCGCCATTTACTGTGGCTCTCCTGCACCCATATTCCCAGCAATTTTGCTGCCATTTTCCTAAAGAACTTTTCCATCCCCTATCAAGGATTTCACTACCTTGCTACATCAAAAGCACTAAAAAGACCAGAATCACTTAATCGATCATTACAACCTTAACTAATGTTTACCCTCATCTATAAACGATGATGCGAATCCGTCGTTTTGGCGACGAAGCGTTTCTTCAGATGGCATAAGAACGACTCTGCACGCATAATCCGCAGCACCCGTTTGTGATTGACGAACTGCCCCTACCGATGCAATGCCCGCGTTACTCGTCAATAGCCATACCCAGGGAACTCCAGAGTGATGTAGTCAATCTCATCACGTAGTACCAACTCTGGCTGATTCTAAAGAGATTACACAGCCGTTGAACCGAAAGCTGGGGTGTAATTGATGGGTTTGGACAATCATCGCAGGTCGCTCCTGGATCTCAAAGCCTGCAATGTTTTTTAGCACAGCGCTCTCCAGAGCCAACTGCCCGCAGAATTGCTCTAATTCAGCAATGCGCGCCGCTTCTGCGGTGGCTACAGGTGTTTGGAACTGGAAAGCAGCTTCTCTGTGTTCCTGGTACTCCTTGCGCCAGCGCGATAACACACTCTCGGCCGGGTCCTGTTCACGGCAGACCTGGCCGGACTGTTCCTCTCCAGAAACGACTTGTCGAACCACCTCCAATTTAAACTCAGGACTGTGCTGGCGTTTGTGCATCCTCTCTTCACCTTTGCTTGTGCTGTCCTTAGTCCACTCTATTTTGGAGAAGGTGACTTTCTTCACTGTCCGGCCTTGAGGGTCCATGACTTCAATCCAACATTTGTTTTCTCATCTCTACAGCTTGTTTCGATAAAAGTTCTGCTTCTTGATATTTTGATCGCTCAGTGAAATACAGTCCCGTTTTAAATAACAATGTTTCCAACTCTTTATTCGACTGCATCCAAGGCATAGCATACTTTGTACATTGAAGGGCATGGGGGACTAACCGCTCGCACTCCTTCCAGGTTGCATGGTTTTTGGCATCTGGGAAAATCCTCTGAACGGCAGTGATAACTTGCCTTATCCGTTCCTCACGTTTCTGTTCAGGTAGAGTATCTTGCAACACCGCTTGTACTAGTTTATGCATACTCAAGGTCTTGGTCCTCGGATCTCTGTGAATTAAGGAATGGGTTCTCAACTCCGCTATTGCTTCATCTAAAAGCCAAGGACTGGTAACAAGTATTTGCAAGGGTTTACTACAGTGAACAAATCCTAGTGTGAATATTTCTTCTGGAATGGCATTGAGAGCTAGAAAAGCACATAGTTGTAACACCTCAGTTGCAACTACATTTTTCTGTTCTATCTGTTGAAATGACAACGACAATGTGGCCTCTACAGATGCAGGATGTCCTTGACTACTATATCCACGATGCTTTAAGAACTTTAATCTTTGTTGTTTATACCATTGCAGGTAGTCCGATAGAGTGCATTGAGTCTCTTCAATGTATGTTCCTGCCTGGTCGAGTGCTAAAGGCAACCCATCCATAGCTTCTACGATTTTGTGGGCAGCTGACACTTCTGCAGTTGAAAGGAATTTAGAAGGTCTACCTGGCTGAAATAATTTGCTTCTTTGCAACAAAAAGGTCAGGCTTTCTTCCGCACTCATCGATTCCACAAGAATCTGTTGGGCGGCAGTTCCGATAGCCTGTAAACGTGAGGTTACTAAAAGAGACCCTTGATGGATGCTGGAAAGAAAGGGGGAAAGACAGGTGAGGTCTTCTACACCATCGAAGATGAGCAACCAATCTCTTTGTCCTCGGAGCCAGCGTGTAATCGCACGAATTATCTTATGTTGATCTGGCCCATTTTTCTCAGGCAAATTCAACACTTCTGCAGTAGAGAGACAACTACAAAATAAAGCCTCATCAGTTTCTGCGCTGATCCAAAGAACAGCCCTATATTCAGATGAGTAGCGATATGCGTATTCCAGTGCTATTTGCGTTTTACCAATGCCACCCAAACCAGACAGCATATGCAATTGAGATTGACCCTGGTCAGGCTGAGAATGAGCATGCAATCTTTCATGTAATTGATCCAAAATACTTTCGCGTCCAGTAAAGAACGCATTACGCATATGCGGCACATGCCACAAAGAAGCAGAACACGACTCAGAAAGATGATGCTCACCCTTTGCTGTAAGGGGGTTTTCCGGGGAAATCTGCAGTACTTCTGCTAAACGATTCAAATAATATTGTCGAGGAATAGCTTTATTCCGTTCCCAGCGACTAATGCTTTGGGACGTGGTGCCTATGGCTTCTGCTAGTGCTTCCTGCGAAAGCGTGAGACGCGTTCGTATTTGAGCTAAATATTCTCCAAAGGATACTTGACGAAATTGTTGTTCTTCGGAAACGCCCATATTTCCCTTTCCCGCAAGGTGGTTAGAAAAAGTGTTCTGAACAAAAAATGTCTAGAAATGTTATGGCCGCCTTCATAATTATAATGTAATATTCTTTGTAAATAAAGGTTAATGCGTAGATAGAGATAAAAATGTCAGCAGGAAGCTGGCGAGTATTTTCCTATTTACAAAGAATACCAATAAAAGATTTGGAAGGCGAAACACAATGAATACTGAAGATTCGCTTGATGCAGTCATTTATAAAGTTGTTGTAAACCATGAGGAGCAATATTCTATTTGGCCTCAGGACCGTGAAAATCCACTCGGGTGGCAAGATATTGGGAAGAGCGGTACAAAAGATGAATGTTTAAGCTATATCAAGGAGATCTGGATCGACATGGTACCATTGAGTTTACGCTCAAAGGCTTAAGAATGTGTCAGACTTTCATGATCATCGCCTGCGACCCGCATGCGTTTTCGATCCTGCTGTGCTCGTGCAGGGGCGCTCACGTTCGCCAACACGAGGAAAGTAAGACACGTTTTTCATTCAAATTGATATAGTTATTGGGAGACAAAAATGGAAGAGCTTCTACCGAATAGAGATGACGTGATTCCTGATGAAAATAGAAAACTATTTGCTGCAGAGCTTGAACGTCAGATGAGCTACTGGCGCGATCAGCTTGCTGATGCTCCTTCCTTATTGGAGTTACCAATTGACTATCCTCGTCCCTTATCCCCAGGATTTAAAAGAAGCAAGCAGCATTTTCAACTCCTTCCAGAATTGCAAAAGAAAGCTCGACAATTTAGTCTGGAAGATCGTGTAACGCTTTTTGCGACATTGTTTTCCTCTTTTTTGATAATCTTACACCGGTATAGCAGGCAAGAAGATATAGTCGTAGGTACCTTAGCAGATAAGCAACCTCGAAGCAATGGAGAGGATGTGATTGGTGAGGCGATAAATACATTGGCCCTACGTACTCGAGTTGATAGTACTCTCACGTTTCGCAAGTTGGTCCAGCAAGTAAGTAAGTGTACGTTAGAAGCTTTTGCACATCAAGAATTACCATTCAAAAGTCTTCTTAAAAAATTACAGTTAGCACACAACAGAAACTATCACCCGCTTTTTCAGACCATGTTTGTCTTGCGATCGACTGCTACTCAGGAAATTCTATCTCTATCAGGTTCTACAACTCAACAACTAGAAGTAAATCATCCAATTATAGGGTGTGATTTGCTCCTAGATGTACAAGAAACGAACAACGACTTACAGGTACAAATTTATTACAATACAGATCTCTTTGAACCTGCAAGTATCGAGCGGATGATGAAACACTGGCAGGTAGTATTAAAGGACGCGCTTTATCATCCCGACCAATCCATCGGTACTCTCACCTTCCTAACGGCACAAGAACAGCAACAGATTCTCATCGAATGGAACAAGACGCAGCGAGCGTATCCTGCTACTGTTTGTATCCATCACCTATTTGAGGAGCAGGTTGGGCGCACTCCACAAGCGCCAGCCGTTCTATTTGAGGGAAAACAACTAACATATCAGGAACTGAACAAACAAGCAAATAAAGTTGCTCATTATCTAAAGCAATGTGGAATTGAGCCGGATGTTCCAGTTGGAATTTATATAGAACGATCACTTGAAATGGTCATAGGTCTCCTAGGAGTACTAAAAGCAGGAGGCGTTTACATACCTCTAGATCCCAATTATCCTCTTGAGAGGATTTCTTTTATGCTTGAAGATGCAAAGGCGCCGGTCATACTCACTCAAGGGCACTTACTTTCAACGCTACCTCGCTATGAGGGGACAGTGCTCTGCTTAGATACGGATTGGAATCTTTTTGCTCAAGCAGAAGAGGAAAATCCTTCGAATCTTACAACATCAGATCATCTTGCATATATCATCTATACCTCTGGCTCCACAGGAAAACCCAAAGGAGTGGCTATGAAGCATGCCGCTCTCGTCAATTTAATTTTGTGGCAGGTAGAAACATCATCTGCAGGTATTAATGACAAAACACTTCAATTCACCTCTCTGAGCTTTGATGTTTCATTTCAAGAAATTTTTTCGTGTTGGTGCTCAGGTGGAAACCTTGTTCTTATTTCAGAAGAATTACGAAAAGATAGCAGTAGCCTTCTGCTATTCATGAAAGAATACCAGATAAATAGACTTTTTTTACCATTTGTGGCCTTGCAACAATTCGCACAAATAGCAGATCTTACTGGAATATTTCCCACTTCACTATTTGAGATTATGACAGCAGGTGAGCAACTCCAATTAACGGCAGCAATTACTCACCTTCTACAGGGTGTTCCCGGATGCAAACTCTACAATCAATACGGACCAACAGAAAGTCACGTTGTCACTGCATTTCTGCTAGATGGTTCTTCAGAAGAATGGCCTTTGTTACCACCGATCGGTCGTCCTGTTGCAAATACGCGCATATATATCCTTGATGACAATCAACAACCTGTGCCTGTTGGGGTAGTTGGTGAGATATACATAGGGGGGACACAATTAGCAAGGGGATACCTTAATCAGCCAGATCTTACTGCGGAAAAGTTTATCAATCATACTTTTATCCAGGGACAAACCGAACGGCTTTACCGCACTGGTGATTTAGCTCGTTATCGGCATAATGGAAATATTGAATATCTAGGCCGCATTGATCATCAAGTGAAGCTACGCGGATTCCGTATCGAACTTGGTGAGATTGAGACGGTTCTTGGGCAGCACCCGCTGGTAGGATATACGGCAGTGGTGGTACGGGAGGATAATCCAGGGGATAAACGATTAGTTGCATATTTAACAACAAAAGAGAACAAGAGTCTCGCAATTTCTGAATTGCGAGCCTATTTACAAACCCAGCTTCCGGAATATATGATTCCCAGTTTCTTTGAAATAATAAAAGAATTACCACTGACTCCAAGCGGCAAAGTAGATCGCAAACAATTACCCACCCCTATCTCAAAATATGAAGGAAAGGAAAAGGCTTATGTTGCTCCTCGTACCTCTATCGAGAAACACTTAGCCCACATTTGGTCTGAGGTCATAGGAGCCACTAATATCGGATTACATGATCATTTCTTAGAGTTGGGCGGCCATTCTTTGCTCGGTGTTCAAGTTATCTCGCGATTGCGTGAAAGATTGGGAATCGCAGTTCCGCTCCGTATGGTATTTGAATATCCTATATTTGGTGCATTCTGTGATAATTTAGAAAATCTGTTCCTCAAGCAACAGGAACAACATGATAGTATATCCCCATCCCATATTGTCCAGCAACCAGATACGACCACAACGTTCCCACCCTCACCTCTGCAACATGGTTTATGGTTTTTAAATCAATTAGAACAAAATAGCGCCTTCTATAACATTTCGTTTCAACTCAAATTAAAAGGAAAAATCCGGATAAAATGCCTTAAGCAGGCATTGCAGGAACTCATACATCGTCACAAAGTACTCCATACAGTCTTTATACAGCACGAAGGCCATCTTCAACAAGTTGTCGTTCCGGAATTTCCAGTAGACTTGCCCATAATTGAAATACAAGGATCGACTCAAGCTGAACAGGACGATCGTTTCCTTCAAATCACCGAAGGTATAACTCATCTATCTTTTGATTTATCAAAGGGTCCACTTATAAAAGCCAACCTTCTACGAAGACAAACAGAAGAACATATTTTGCTTGTAACCATTCATCATATTGTGTTCGATGGATGGTCTCAGGAGGTCTTCCTCCGTGAACTGAGCACCTTGTACACAGCCTTCCATGCAGGCCTTCCCTCTCCCCTTTCTCCCGTGACGTTACACTATGCCGATTATGCCGTCTGGCAACGCCAACAAACCACCGAGTTTGCCCAGCAGCTGACCTATTGGAAAGAGCAGTTGGCCGGGGCACCTGCACTCCTTGACCTACCAACCGATTTCCCTCGCCCCAGTCAGCAAACCTTTGTGGGAACCCGCTACCCGTTTACTATCTCAACCGATCAGGTCCAAAAGGTGCGAACCCTCAGTCATCATGAACACGTCACCACCTACATGATCTTGCTTGCTGTCTACCAGGTTCTCCTGGCTCGCTACAGTGGGCAAACGGACCTGGTCGTGGGCACTCCCATTGCCGGACGCACCCGAGTCGAGTTGGAGGAAATGCTTGGCTTCCTGGTCAATACTCTGGCCTTGCGCGTTTCCTTGGCGGCAAATCCCAGTTTCGCACACCTGCTGCAGCAGGTACGAGAAGTGGCTCTGCAAGCCTATGCCCATCAAGACGTTCCCTTTGAACAAGTGGTGCAAGCCCTGCAACCAGAACGCACGTTGAGCCATTCTCCCATCTTTCAGGTCATGTTTAGCTTGCAGAACACCCCAGCACTCACCTTGAGCTTCCCAGCACTCACCTGTGAAATCCAACCTCTGGTGAGTCGGGTGGCTCAGTTTGACCTGACCATGGACCTGGTAGAGATCGAAGGCAGGATAGAGGGCGAGATCGAATATAATACCGATCTCTTTCGAGAAGAAACGATTGCGCGTCTGGTGACACATTATCTTCATCTGCTTGCTCAGTTGGTCGATGATCCCACCCAAGCGGTGTTCCGCGTGTCTTTGCTCACCGCCCAGGAGCGCCAGTTGCAACTGGTGACGTGGAACCAGACCGCGGCCCCATTTCCTCAGGATCGCTGTCTTCATGAGCTCTTCGAGGAGCAGGTTCAGAAAAGTCCACAGGCCCCGGCGGTCCTCTTTGAGGATACCCAGCTCAGCTACGAGGAGCTCAATGCCCGCGCCAACCAGCTTGCCCATGTCTTGCAGGGCTACGGAGTCACGCCAGATACGCTGGTGGGCTTATGCGTCGAGCGGTCGCTGGAAATGGTCGTGGGTATGCTTGGCATTCTCAAGGCAGGAGGTGCCTACGTCCCTCTTGATCCCGACTATCCCGCTGAACGCTTGAGGTACATGCTCACGAACACAGGGGTGAACGTCCTGCTGACGCAAGCGCACCTGCAAGACCGATTGCCCATGCATCAGGCACGGGTCCTCTGCCTGGATGCAGATTGGTCTCAGATCGCGCAGGCTCCTTCGACCAATCTGAGCACGAGCGGCGTCCACCCCGCGCATCTGGCCTATGTCATCTACACCTCCGGCTCTACCGGTCTTCCCAAAGGCGTTATGGTTCCTCATCATGGCGTGATGAATGTTGCTCTTGCTCAAACAATACAATTCGGATTACAGGTGGGGGATCGGGTGCTGCAGGCTGCCTCTATCAGTTTTGATGCCGCAACATCTGAGATGCTGCTTGCCTGGGGGGCGGGCGCGACCCTCTGTCTGGTATCACGCGAGGTATTGTTGTCTGGACCTGGATTTCAACAGTACCTACAACAAACTGCGATTTCTATGGTTATTCTCACCCCATCGTTGCTCTCAACCCTCACAGTTGAAGCGTTGCCAGCACTGCATACCATCGCAGTAGCTGGTGAGGCCTGCTCATCAGAACTGGTTGAGCGATGGGCAGCAGGACGACGTTTTTTCAATCTCTATGGGCCAACCGAAGCCAGTATCTGGTCAACGGTCATGCGCTGTGAGGTGGGGGAAGGAAAACCGCTGATTGGGCGTCCCATCATAAATACGCAGGTCTATATTCTGGATCAGCGGATGCAGCCAGTTCCTGTTGGTATACCAGGCGAACTGTACATTGGTGGTGTAGGAGTGACGCGCGGTTACCTCCAGCGGCCAGATATTACAGCTGATCGATTTGTGCCTCACCCTTTTAGCAATGAACCTGGAGTTCGGCTGTACAGGACAGGAGACGTTGTCAAATATCGAGCTACTGGCGAAATAGAGTATATAGGTCGAGTTGACCATCAGGTGAAGATACGAGGTCAACGGGTTGAACTGGGAGAGATTGAGGCAGTACTTCGTCTGCATCCTGCAATACAGGAATGTGTCGTACTACTTCGTGAAGATATCCCAGGTGAAAAACATTTAGTAGCGTATGTGATCTTCATTCCCACGCAAGAGAGAACACAACTTGATCTACGTAACTACCTGAGTACCAAGCTAGCCTCTTACATGCTGCCAACATTTTTTGTCACGCTACCCACTCTGCCTCTCACCTCAAATGGAAAAATCAATAGGCAGGAATTACCCCCTCCAGAGATCACGGCCAGAAACGCTGCTGATATATTGCATACGCCCTTCACTCCTACCGAAGAGCTTCTTATCACAATTTGGCAAAGTACCCTCAAACATGAACATATCAATACTACTGATAATTTCTTTGAAATTGGCGGCCATTCCTTACTTGCTACCCACCTCGTTGCACAAATACGACAAACCTTCCACGTCGAAATTCCGTTGCGACTCGTCTTTAATGCACCAGTACTTGCTGAATTAGCACATCATCTGGACGAGAAGATGCGGTTGACCTTTGACTCCCTTCCTACAATTCAAGCACGCAAAGAACAGGAGCCTCCACCTCCACTTTCCTTTGGGCAAGAGCGACTATGGTTCTTGGACCACCTGGACGAGAAGAACATCGCCTATCATATGCCACTTGGCATCCGCCTGCAAGGCGCCCTTGACCTCGTCGCACTCGAACACAGTCTCACTGAACTGGTTGCCCGCCACGCCATCTTGCGCACCACGCTGCGCATGCAAGATGGCCAGCCAGTCCAGTTCATTAGCCCTCAACAGCCAGTTTCCCTGCGCATACAGGATCTGACCACCATCGTAGATGCACTACGCGAGGAGCATGCCCATGCGTTCCTCACTCAGGAAATCGAGCAGCCGTTCAATCTCGCACAAGGACCCCTTCTGAGACATCTCCTCCTGCGTTTATCTCCTCAGGAACATATTCTGGTGTTTACCTGGCACCACAGCATTAGCGATGGATGGTCTCGGGAGGTCTTTCTCCGTGAACTGAGCACCTTGTACACAGCCTTCCATGCAGGCCTTCCCTCTCCCCTTTCTCCCGTGACGTTACACTATGCCGATTATGCCGTCTGGCAACGCCAACAAACCACCGAGTTTGCCCAGCAGCTGACCTATTGGAAAGAGCAGTTGGCCGGGGCACCTGCACTCCTTGACCTACCAACCGATTTCCCTCGCCCCAGTCAGCAAACCTTTGTGGGAACCCGCTACCCGTTTACTATCTCAACCGATCAGGTCCAAAAGGTGCGAACCCTCAGTCATCGTGAACACGTCACCACCTACATGATCTTGCTTGCCGTCTACCAGGTTCTCCTGGCTCGCTACAGTGGGCAAACGGACCTGGTCGTGGGCACTCCCATTGCCGGACGCACCCGAGTTGAGTTGGAGGAAATGCTTGGCTTCCTGGTCAATACTCTGGCCTTGCGCGTCTCCTTGGCGGCAAATCCCAGTTTCGCACACCTGCTGCAGCAGGTACGAGAAGTGGCCCTGCAAGCCTATGCCCATCAAGACGTTCCCTTTGAACAAGTGGTGCAAGCCCTGCAACCAGAACGCACGTTGAGCCATTCTCCCATCTTTCAGGTCATGTTTAGCTTGCAGAACACCCCAGCACTCACCTTGAGCTTCCCAGCACTCACCTGTGAAATCCAACCTCTGGTGAGTCGGGTGGCTCAGTTTGACCTGACCATGGACCTGGTAGAGATCGAGGGCAGGATAGAGGGCGAGATCGAATATAATACCGATCTCTTTCGAGAAGAAACGATTGCGCGTCTGGTGACACATTATCTTCATCTGCTTGCTCAGTTGGTCGATGATCCCACCCAAGCGGTGTTCCGCGTGTCTTTGCTCACCGCCCAGGAGCGCCAGTTGCAACTGGTGACGTGGAACCAGACCGCGGCCCCATTTCCTCAGGATCGCTGTCTTCATGCGCTCTTCGAGGAGCAGGTTCAGAAAAGTCCACAGGCCCCGGCGGTCCTTTTTGAGGATACCCAGCTCAGCTACGAGGAGCTCAATGCCCGCGCCAACCAGCTTGCCCATGTCTTGCAGGGCTACGGAGTCACGCCAGATACGCTGGTGGGTTTATGCGTCGAGCGGTCGCTGGAAATGGTCGTGGGTATGCTTGGCATTCTCAAGGCAGGAGGTGCCTACGTCCCTCTTGATCCCGACTATCCCGCTGAACGCTTGAGGTACATGCTCACGAACACAGGGGTGAATGTCCTGCTGACGCAAGCGCACCTGCAAGACCGATTGCCCATGCATCAGGCACGGGTCCTCTGCCTGGATGCAGATTGGTCTCAGATCGCGCAGGCTCCTTCGACCAATCTGAGCACGAGCGGCGTCCACCCCGCGCATCTGGCCTATGTCATCTACACCTCCGGCTCTACCGGTCTTCCCAAAGGCGTTATGGTTCAGCATCGTGAGCTTGTTAATCTGTTGCTATCTTTTGCCCAAATTCTTCCTCTTTCAATAAAAGATACTTTTATAGCACTCACGACCATTACATTTGATATTGCAGGGCTTGAAATTTTTCTTCCGTTGATCTCAGGTGCACGTATTGCTCTTGCAAATCAAGAGACGGCGAGAGATAGCCAGGCGCTTGCCAGAATTATCTCACGAACTCAGGCTACCGTTATGCAGGCAACGCCAGTAACATGGAAACTACTGCTAGCAAATGGGTGGGATGGGAATCCTGATTTGGTGGCTCTCTGTGGCGGTGAGACATTACCAAAAAATCTCGCAGATGAATTAAAAATGCGGGTGAAACTCCTTTGGAATGTATATGGTCCGACTGAGACTACTATCTGGTCGTGTAGTTGTCATATTTCACCCGAAGTGAGCCATATTACTATCGGGTATCCTATAGCTAACACCCAGATATACATTCTTGATCAAAGGATGCAGCCGGTGCCTGTAGGGGTTACTGGAGAACTGTACATTGGAGGAGCGGGGCTAGCACGGGGCTATCTGTATCGCCCAGATATCACAGCAGAGAAATTTCTTCCCAACCCATTTAGTAAGAGTTCAGGGACACGACTCTATCGGACTGGTGATCTGGCGCGATATTGCTCTGATGGGGCAATTGAAATCCTGGGCCGAAACGATCAACAGGTGAAGCTGCGAGGCCACCGTATCGAACTAGGTGAAATTGAAGCCGCCTTGAATGAACATTCGGCTATTAAAGATAGTGTTGCAGTTCTGAGGGAGGGGATTTCAGGTGAGAAACAATTAGTGGCATACGTGACGCTCAATTCCGAACATATTGTCTCGCCTTCTGATCTGCGCAGTTATCTCAATAGCAAACTCCCACCACATATGCTTCCGGCTGCATTCGTACCTCTTCCAGCCTTACCACTTACAAGCAACGGTAAACTCGATCGTAAAGCACTTCCAATTCATGCGATTGAAGACATAACTACTGCTTATGAAGCTGCTCACACCGATATCGAGGCGCTTTTAGTAACAGTTTGGGAAACTGTTTTGGAGCGAACCACCATCGGTATTCACGATAATTTCTTTGCATTAGGTGGAGATTCAATAAAAAGTATATCCGTGATCGTACAAGCTCGACAAAAGGGGCTCACAATCACTTCCAAACAAATTTTTCAACATCAAACGATTGCCCAACTGGCTCGTGCTGTGCAGCCATTGCAACAAGATGTTGAAACCAGCAGAATCATAAGACCAACTCGCTTGATGCCAATTCAACACTGGTTTTTTGAGCAACAGTTCTCAGATCTCCCTCATCACTACCAATCATCTACGCTACATTTACTTGGCGATGTCAATCTGAACGCATTAAGACAATCTATAGAAGTACTACTTAATCACCATGATGCGCTGAGAACCCGTTTTATTCATAACGGTAATCAATGGGAAGCAAGTACACAAGCAACAATTTCAATAGAGGCCTTTTGGGAAGAAGAAATCATTGATGAGTCAGATGCGTATAGGATATCAGAGATTGTAAGCAACATCGCCTATAGTTCTCACGCATCTTTCAATCTTGAGCAGGGCCATCTCCTCAGGGCCGTTGTTATTACTACCCCATCAATGAAAGATGGATATCTGGTTTTGATGATACATCAGCTAGTCATTGATGCCGTTTCATGGCAAATTCTCCTAGCTGATCTAGTCTTTGCATATGAACAGTTGGTAAGCGGTGAAATCCCACTTTTGCCATCACCCACGCTTCAAATGCAACAATTAGCAGAAATATTAGTACACAAAGCAAGAGAACCAGAAACACTACGAGCTATTTCTTATTGGGAAGATCAAGCTAAACGCATGGTCAAATCTTTGCCATTTGTTGATCCACCAATGCTAGCATATAACCTAGACACGACAGTTGTATCAAAACGCCTACATCTCTCGCTAGAAGAGACCAGAGCATTAGTGGAGGTTGTTCCATCCGCCTATCACGCTCACATTAATGAGATATTATTGGCTGCACTCAGCAAAGCGTACACAGAATGGATTGGTACTTCACAAATTTTGTTTGACTTTGAACATCAGGGGCGCAATCTAGACGGACAAAATCTTGCACGCACAATTGGATGGTGTACAGTACTATTTCCGGTACTAATCGATTTAGCACTCCCTCCTCGCACCGACATTGTCGCGGTCGTGCGTTCTGTGAAAGAGCAAGTCAGGGTTGCAACTCAGCATGGACAGGCATACACGTTGCTAAAGTACCTTCATCCAGATAAAAATATTCAGGCGCGGCTGAATAGTATTCCCCAGGCGCCCATCAGGTTCAGCTTCATTGATAGCACCGGTAAGCAAGAGGCTAGCAGCAAAAGAGGGCATTTTTTCTCAATAGAACAGTCTCACCACCAATCCTTGTGTCTACAGACGGGAGGTGCGTATCTAATCAATATTTATTGTCAGATCAACCGCAGCCAATTCACCATTGATTTGTTCTATCACTCTAATTTAGAGGAACGCATGCACATTGATGACTTTGCCAATAGCTACATTACAGCGCTACGACAAATCATTGCTGTATATCCGACAGCGCATACTCAGGGCCTTACTGCGACTGATTTTCCAGATGCTGGTCTTGATCAAAAACAACTTGATCGTTTGGTCAATCGCCTCAAAAAACCCAGATAATTTTAGAAGTCAGAGTAAAGGGAGGGATATAGTAGTATGAGCATCAATGCTATTGAAGATATTTATGAATTGTCGCCAATGCAACAGGGACTCCTCTTTCACACGGCATTGTCACCGGAATCATCTGCATACTTTGTACAAGCTGTTTATCACATCACTGGTCATTTTAATGAAACCATATTTCGCAAGGCGTGGGAGATTGTTATTGCACGTTACCCCATTTTTCGCACCATATTTCATTGGGAAGAGATAGAAAAACCTGTACAAGTTGTCTGTAGCGCCTTTCCTCTTCCGTGGACTCAACTTAATTGGAGTAACCTTTCACCTAACGAATACCAAAAGCATATGGAGACGTGGTTAATAGAAGATCGCAAAAGAGGATTTGCCCTCACGGAGGAGCCCGCTTTTCGCCTGACCTTGATTTCTTGTGCCCCGCGGTCATATTATTTTATTTTGTCAAATCATCATTTGCTTATTGATGGATGGTCTAATGCGCTTTTGATGCATGAAATCGAGGAAACATATTCTTCTCTAAAGAAGGGGCAACACCCGCTTGCTCCCGCACGACGCCCATATCGTCACTACATCCACTGGCTACATCAGCAGGATCACGAAATCGCTGCACACTTTTGGCAGAACTATCTCAAAGATGTACATCACCCTACATTACCTCTCTCGGATCATGCAGTAAATGCGGAGCTAGCAGGTACATTTGGGCAACAAGCAGTCAGTTTCAATGCTGTTGAAACGAAAATGCTACATCACCAGGCAAGTCAAATGGGTGTCACACTCAACACTTTAGTTCAGGCTGCTTGGGGAATGCTTCTGGCTACTCAAAATAGTGAAACTGATGTCGTCTTTGGAACAATCGTCTCCGGGCGCTCTCCTATGCTTGATGGCTCTGAGTCAATGATTGGCCTTTTTATTAATGCATTACCACTACGCCTACGTCTTATACCAAATATGCGAGTATCTGACTGGCTCACCGATATACAAAATGCTCATGTAGAAGCTCGCCAGTATGAGTTTTGCTCACTAGTTGACATCCATGGTTGGAGC
Source organism: Dictyobacter aurantiacus (assembly GCF_003967515.1). Classification (GTDB taxonomy): domain Bacteria; phylum Chloroflexota; class Ktedonobacteria; order Ktedonobacterales; family Ktedonobacteraceae; genus Dictyobacter; species Dictyobacter aurantiacus. The sequence goes on from NZ_BIFQ01000002.1 coordinate 1,559,277, forward strand.
CATATTCCACGTGAAGTACCACTATTTAGTAGTGCAGTAGTGTTTGAAAACTATCCCTTCCTCGCAACAAAACAGTCTTCCTCAGAAAGTTTGTGTTGGAAGAGAGTCCATGTATTTGAGAAGACAACATATCCACTCGAATTGATTGTGGAACCAGGACCAGAATTGAGCCTTTTTATTAGCTTTGACCAGGGAAATATTTCGACAACTCGGGCGCAGCAACTCAGCAAGCACTTACGTCATCTAATAACCGTTCTAGCTTACAATTCGCACAAGCAACTGCAAGAGATTATGACCACCGCTCCAGATGAGTATGAACGTCAGATCCATGGATGGAATCAAACATCAGTCACTTATGACCTGGACCTATCAATTACTGCACGCGTGCACAAGCATGCACACACACAGCCAGAAGCGCCCGCGGTCATTCTTGATAAGGAAGTAACAAATTATGCGACACTAGATCTTCAATCCCGCTCATTTGCGAAAATTCTACAAACTCGATATGGTATAGGGCCGGAGAAACGCGTTGGCATTATGATGGGTCGCTCGTCAGAAACTGTTACTACCATCTTAGCTGTATATGGTGCAGGCGGAACCTTTGTACCACTAGATCCGATGGCACCACCAGAAAGACTCAAGTTTATTATCCAAGACGCTGCTCTTGACTGTCTTGTTCTGATGGATCGTCAGAATGTGCTCGTTTCAATTGACCATATACCAGTCATTGATTACCCAGAGATTATCGCTGAATTAACATATGCCGAAGCTATTAATCCAAGTACGCCTTACGAGGGAAATATTGCTGCATATATTATTTATACTTCAGGTTCAACTGGACGGCCTAAAGGTGTTGTTATTTCGCGCAATGCTTTTCTCAATCATGCAATGGCAATGCGTGATCGGCTTCATTTGAATAAGCAAGATCGTGTAATGCATTTTACATCATTAATCCATGATCTTGCGCTAGAAGAAATCATTCCCATAATGATCAGTGGTGGTGCAGTTGCAATTTGGAATGAACAGTTTGCTCCTTCACCCGAGCAGTTAACTGCCTTTTTAGATACGCATCAAGTATCTATCCTGGACCTTTCCGCTTCCTACTGGCATGAATGGGTTACATGGCTTCAAGCAGGTATGGTAAGTGTCCCCAAGACATTACGTCTGGTTGCCACGGGCAGTGAACGAGTATTAGCAACAAAGGTCGCAATTTGGGAAGCGCTAACCGAAAGCCAGATTATCTGGTGTAACGCATATGGTCCAACAGAGGCAACAATTACCTCGATACTCTATTCTTCTGAGCAAAAAACACATTTGATCTACCAGGATGATACGCTTGTTCCTATCGGAAAACCTATTGCCAATATGCGCGCATATGTGCTTGACAGTATGATGAAGCCTGTTCCAATAGGAACATCTGGAGAACTTTATCTGGGAGGGATCGGGGTAGCCCGTGGCTACTTGAATCTTCCCGAGATAACAGCAGATCTATTTCTTCCCGATCCATTCAGCTCTGAAGCAGGAGCTAGAATGTATCGCACAGGAGACATTGTTAGATATCAGGCTGATGGTATGCTCGAATTTTTAGGGCGCCGCGACACGCAAATCAAAGTGCGTGGCTTGCGAACAGAACTGAGTGAAATTGAAACTCTTATCAGCAAGTATGTTGCCGTCGCTGAAGTAGTCGTTTTGCCACATGCCAACAAATATGGCGAAACTTCTATTATTGCATGGTATATGGTTTCGAATGAAAAATTTGGTGACATTCGCGAAACACTTTTCCAATATCTTGAAGGATATCTTTCTGCCAGTTTACTCGCAAGTATTCATCTTGTACAGATGGAAGCATTACCTCGCTTAGCGTCTGGAAAAATTGACCACCAGGCATTACCAGTGCAGATTGCTGATGCCACTGCTTATGTTGCACCGAAACCTGGAACAGAGCAAATAATTGCCGATATCTGGCAACAAGTTCTGCATAATGATCATATTAGTGCAACCAACAACTTTTTTCGAATTGGTGGTCATTCATTGTTAGCCATGCAGGCTATCGTTCGCATACGAGAACAATTTAATGTCGAGCTTCCTCTCCGCGTGATCTATGATAAACCGAGATTAACAGATCTAGCACAATATATCGATGTGATACTGAGCCAAACAACGAAAGAATTGTCAGAGATAAAGTCAGAAGAATATGTCACTCCACCTCCACTTTCCTTTGGGCAAGAGCGACTATGGTTCTTGGACCACCTGGACGAGAAGAACATCGCCTATCATATGCCACTTGGCATCCGCCTGCAAGGCGCCCTTGACCTCGTCGCACTCGAACACAGTCTCACTGAACTGGTTGCCCGCCACGCCATCTTGCGCACCACGCTGCGCATGCAAGATGGCCAGCCAGTCCAGTTCATTAGCCCTCAACAGCCAGTTTCCCTGCGCATACAGGATCTGACCACCATCGTAGATGCACTACGCGAGGAGCATGTCCATGCGTTCCTCACTCAGGAAATCGAGCAGCCGTTCAATCTCGCACAAGGACCCCTTCTGAGACATCTCCTCCTGCGTTTATCTCCTCAGGAACATATTCTAATGTTTACCTGGCACCACAGCATTAGCGATGGATGGTCTCAGGAGGTCTTCCTCCGTGAACTGAGCGCCTTGTACACAGCCTTCCATGCAGGCCTTCCCTCTCCCCTTTCTCCCGTTAAGCTCCACTATGCCGATTATGCCGTCTGGCAACGCCAACAAACCACCGAGTTTGCCCAGCAGCTGACCTATTGGAAAGAGCAGTTGGCCGGGGCACCTGCACTTCTTGACCTACCAACCGATTTCCCTCGCCCCGGTCAGCAAACCTTTGTGGGAACCCGCTACCCGTTTACTATCTCAACCGATCAGGTCCAAAAGGTGCGAACCCTCAGTCATCGTGAACACGTCACCACCTACATGATCTTGCTTGCCGTCTACCAGGTTCTCCTGGCTCGCTACAGTGGGCAAATGGACCTGGTCGTGGGCACTCCCATTGCCGGACGCACCCGAGTCGAGTTGGAGGAAATGCTTGGCTTCCTGGTCAATACTCTGGCCTTGCGCGTCTCCTTGGCGGCAAATCCCAGTTTCGCACACCTGCTGCAGCAGGTACGAGAAGTGGCTCTGCAAGCCTATGCCCATCAAGACGTTCCCTTTGAACAAGTGGTGCAAGCCCTGCAACCAGAACGCACGTTGAGCCATTCTCCCATCTTTCAGGTCATGTTTAGCTTGCAGAACACCCCAGCACTCACCTTGAGCTTCCCAGCACTCACCTGTGAAATCCAACCTCTGGTGAGTCGGGTGGCTCAGTTTGACCTGACCATGGACCTGGTAGAGATCGAGGGCAGGATAGAGGGCGAGATCGAATATAATACCGATCTCTTTCGAGAAGAAACGATTGCGCGTCTGGTGACACATTATCTTCATCTGCTTGCTCAGTTGGTCGATGATCCCACCCAAGCGGTGTTCCGCGTGTCTTTGCTCACCGCCCAGGAGCGCCAGTTGCAACTGGTGACGTGGAACCAGACCGCGGCCCCATTTCCTCAGGATCGCTGTCTTCATGAACTCTTCGAGGAGCAGGTTCAGAAAAGTCCACAGGCCCCGGCGGTCCTTTTTGAGGATACCCAGCTCAGCTACGAGGAGCTCAATGCCCGCGCCAACCAGCTTGCCCATGTCTTGCAGGGCTACGGAGTCACGCCAGATACGCTGGTGGGCTTATGCGTCGAGCGGTCGCTGGAAATGGTCGTGGGTATGCTTGGCATTCTCAAGGCAGGAGGTGCCTACGTCCCTCTTGATCCCGACTATCCCGCTGAACGCTTGAAGTACATGCTCACGAACACAGGGGTGAACGTCCTGCTGACGCAAGCGCACCTGCAAGACCGATTGCCCATGCATCAGGCACGGGTCCTCTGCCTGGATGCAGATTGGTCTCAGATCGCGCAGGCTCCTTCGACCAATCTGAGCACGAGCGGCGTCCACCCCGCGCATCTGGCCTATGTCATCTACACCTCCGGCTCTACCGGTCTTCCCAAAGGCGTTATGGTTCAGCACAGTGGGTTATGCAATCGACTGCAGTGGATGCAAGACACATACCATCTGACGAGCAAAGATCGAGTACTACAAAAGACACCGTTTAATTTCGATGTTTCTGTCTGGGAATTGTATTGGCCACTTCTCTATGGAGCAGTATTAGTAATAGGCCGCCCCAATGGGCATCGTGACCCTGGCTACTTGCATGACACAATAGTAGCACAGCAAATTACAATTATACATTTCGTTCCTTCTATGTTGCAGGTCTTCCTTGAAGAGGTGAGCAGTGGGAGATATTCGGCGCTTCGACTGGTAATTTGTAGCGGAGAGGCACTAGGCTATGATCTCCAAACACGTTTTTTTGCGAAATTCCCAGATATTGAATTGCATAACTTGTATGGTCCAACTGAAGCATCAATAGACGTAACTTACTGGCCGTGTGAGCGGGAAGAAGTTCGGCAGACAGTCCCCATTGGTCGACCGATCGCTAATATGCACACCTACATTCTCGATGCTCATTTGCAACCAGTGCCAATTGGAGTTCAGGGAAATCTCTATTTAAGCGGAATTGGACTCGCACGAGGATATTTCCAACGCCCGGAAACAACTGCCGAGAAATTTATCCCCCATCCTTTTAGCTCTATTCCTGGAGAGCGGCTCTACCGCACAGGGGATCTGGCTCGATACACTTCTGATGGGTTGATTGAATACTTGGGCCGTGATGATCATCAAGTGAAAGTACGAGGATTTCGCATTGAGTTAGGAGAGATTGAGGCTATCCTTAGTCAGCATCCAAATGTGCATGAATGTGTCGTGCTTGCCCGAGAAGATACTCCAGGTGAAAAACGATTAGTAGCTTATGTAGTGCTTCTTCCAGAATGCATAAAGCCAAACCCTGACTTACGTAGCTACTTAAGCTCCAAACTTCCCGCGTACATGCTACCTGCATTATTTGTCATACTCCCCCTCTTTCCACTCACAAGTAATGGCAAACTTGATCGTAATGCTTTGCCATCACCAGATCCGTCTTGCTCACAAAATGAAGCAAATTTTGTCGAACCGTTGAGTCAAACCGAGAAACAACTCGCTGCAATATGGTCTCAAGTCCTGCATCTCAATAAAGTTAGCATCCATGACAATTTCTTTCAAATAGGCGGCGATTCAATTTTAAGCATTTTGATTGTTGCCAAGGCTCGCGAACAAGGGATACATTTAACGCCAACCCATATTTTTCAATATCAGACCATTGCTGAGTTAGCGTCTATCGCTGGAACGACAGCATTCATACAACCTGATCAGGACGAAATCCGAGGTGACGTGCCTCTAACGCCAATTCAGCGATGGTTCTTTGAGCAGCAGTTTGTTGAGATGCATCACTGGAATCAGGCAAATCTATTCGAAATCCGTGGGCCACTCGATAATCAGGTACTTCAACAAGCTCTTCTACACATAGCTAAACATCATGATGCACTGCGTATGGTGTATCGATATGATGGGCAGAAGTGGAAACAGATGATTTCGCCCATTCCCTCCCATGTTCCACTTGAACAGATCGATCTTACTCATATTTCTGCTGACCAACAACTGGTGGCGATAGAAGCAGAAGCCACGCGTATCCAAAGCAGTATCGATCTCACTTCCGGTTTATTGATGCGCTGTGCTCTCTTTACGTTAGGGGTACACCGTCCTCAGCAATTACTCATCGTCGTCCATCATTTAGTAATTGATATTGTATCTTGGCATATCCTCTTGGAGGATCTCACTAAAGTTTGCCTGGCATTGCAAAATAATCAACCAGCTCAACTTCCTTTAAAAACCACATCATTCCAACAGTGGTCACGAGCTTTACAAACCTATGCCAATAACAATCAGGTACGCAACGAACTTGCATACTGGGTGCAAGAATTGCAACAGCCAGTTACTCCCCTACCTGTCGATCAGAACATTGGCGAAAATCTGATAGGTTCGACTATGGCGGTTGTTCGCACCCTTACTAGTGAGGAAACACAAACACTTTTACAGATAGTTCCCAAAGTTTGTTCTACTCATATTAATGATGTCTTACTCGCCGTACTGATCGATGCTTACGCCCGCTGGACAGGCAAACAAGAAATGCTCGTCGATTTAGAAGGACACGGGCGCGAAGAAGTTATCTCAGGAGTCGACCTCACGCGGACAGTGGGATGGTTTACAACGATTACTCCAATACGTCTGAAACGATCAATGAGTGGCGACCTAATTGATACAGTACAAGCAGTGAAAACTCAACTGCGGCACGTATCACATGGAGGCATCCACTACGGACTCTTGCGTTACCTGACATCTGATGCAACAATTGCAGCCCAGTTAACCCAAATTCCGCCAGCTGAAATAAGCTTTAATTATATGGGACGCGACTTCCACGTAGCATCACATGAGAACCTTTTTACCCTCTCTCACTATTCACCAGGGAAGAGCCAAAGCGATAAAGCTCATAGTCCATATCTTTTAGACATTAGCGTAACCATCGAAGAAGAACAATTTCGCATCTTCTGGAACTATAGCACGAATCGCTATCATAACCTGACAATCGAGCAACTAGCCGATAATTACATGTTTGTGCTGCGGGAACTACTCAGAAGGTGTGAGGTGCAACATACTCAAACACTGCTTCGCTTCGCCCTTCCGGGTTTTGATGTGGATCAGAATCTATTAGATAGTCTACTCTCCCATCTTGATGAGTCTGAAGGAGACAAATAACATGATACAGAATGCCATTGAGAATGCGTATCCACTTGCTTCAATGCAAGAGGGCATACTATTTGAAACTCAATATGTTGACGATCCCGAACTCTATTTTGTGCAAGTCCGATATTGCATCCAAGGTTCCCTTAATGTTGAGGCATTTAAGAAGTCGTGGCAGTCAATCATTCAACGACATCCTATTTTGCGTACACTGTTTGTCTGGAAAGAGGTAGAGATACCAATCCAAATTGTACGTCAACAGATGAATTTACCCTGGTCTGAAGTGGATTGGCAAACCGCATCATCAGAAGAACAAGAACTGCGATTTGAGCAACTTTGTGCTGGCGAACGAGCACGTGGGTTTAACCTGGAGAAATCTCCACTTATACGCTTTACGCTTGTTCAATTGGCTCCTAATAAGCACTATTTCCTCTGGAACTTTCATCATATATTGTTAGATGGATGGTCGGTGCCAATTATCCTAGATGAGGTGTTAATCACCTATTATGCTTTATGTGCAGGAAAAGAACCAATGCTTCCCTCGCTAAGACCATACAAAGACTATATAGATTGGGTACAGCAGCAGGAGGATACAAAGGCAGAACAATTTTGGAGAGACACGTTACAGGGTTTTAACCAACCGACAAGATTAGCAATCGAGCATACTCATGTGGCATTAGGGCAATCACGTACTATTGCACATAAATTTCTTTGCTTACCAGCTCCTTTTTCTGCTTCTATTCAGCAACTAGCACATCAAAATAAGCTAACGATAAATACTATTATGCAAGGTGCCTGGGCCTTGCTTCTTTCCGTCTATAGTGGCGATGACGATGTGGTATTTGGAGCGACTGTTTCCGGCCGCTCCCTCCCCTTTCCTGGCATTGAGTCTATGGTTGGACTCTTTATCAATGCATTGCCGATACGGGTTAAGATTGACCCTCACACTTCACTCTTATCCTGGTTGCAGGCAATTCAAAGTCAACAGATTCAAAATAGACAATATGAATCTAGCCCTCTCGTAAAAATTCAAAAATGGAGTGAAATTCCAAAGGATCAAGCGCTTTTTAGATCCTTGTTCGTTTTTGAGAATTATCCATCCATAGCAACAGTGAGTACGACACAAGATACCTTGGAGTTGGTACCCATGGCCTCCATCGAGCAAACAAATTATCCTCTAACACTTACGATCACTCCCGGAGAAGAAATTGGCATTCATCTTAGTTATCAAAATCACCTCTTTGACACATCAAGCATTCTACGATTGCTCGAACATTTCCAAATAGCCCTTGAAACAATTGTTTCCAAGCCAAATCAAAAAGTAAGCGTGTCTTTGCTCACCGCCCAGGAGCGCCAGTTGCAACTGGTGACGTGGAACCGGACCGCGGCCCCATTTCCTCAGGATCGCTGTCTTCATGAGCTCTTTGAGGAGCAGGTTCAGAAAAGTCCACAGGCCCCGGCGGTCCTCTTTGAGGATACCCAGATCAGCTACGAGGAGCTCAATGCCCGCGCCAACCAGCTTGCCCATGTCTTGCAGGGCTACGGAGTCACACCAGATACGCTGGTGGGCTTATGCGTCGAGCGGTCGCTGGAAATGGTCGTGGGTATGCTTGGCATTCTCAAGGCAGGAGGTGCCTACGTCCCTCTTGATCCCGACTATCCCGCTGAACGCTTGAAGTACATGCTCACGAACACAGGGGTGAACGTCCTGCTGACGCAAGCGCACCTGCAAGACCGATTGCCCATGCATCAGGCACGGGTCCTCTGCCTGGATGCAGATTGGTCTCAGATCGCGCAGGCTCCTTCGACCAATCTGAGCACGAGCGGCGTCCACCCCGCGCATCTGGCCTATGTCATCTACACCTCCGGCTCTACCGGTCTTCCCAAGGGCGTTATGGTTCCTCATCGTGGCGCGATGAATGTTGCCCTTGCTCAAACGATACAATTCGGATTACAGGTGGGGGATCGGGTGCTGCAGGCTGCCTCTATCAGTTTTGATGCCGCAACATCTGAGATGCTGCTTGCCTGGGGGGCGGGCGCGACCCTCTGTCTGGTATCACGCGAGGTATTGTTGTCTGGACCTGGATTTCAGCAGTACCTACAACAAACTGCGATTTCTATGGTTATTCTCACCCCATCGTTGCTCTCAACCCTCACAGTTGAAGCGTTGCCAGCACTGCATACCATCGCAGTAGCTGGTGAGGCCTGCTCATCAGAACTGGTTGAGCGATGGGCAGCAGGACGACGTTTTTTCAATCTCTATGGGCCAACTGAAGCCAGTATCTGGTCAACGGTCATGCGCTGTGAGGTGGGGGAAGGAAAACCGCTGATTGGGCGTCCCATCATAAATACGCAGGTCTATATTCTGGATCAGCGGATGCAGCCAGTTCCTGTTGGTATACCAGGCGAACTGTACATTGGTGGTGTAGGAGTGACGCGCGGTTACCTCCAGCGGCCAGATATTACAGCTGATCGATTTGTGCCTCACCCTTTTAGCAATGAACCTGGAGCTCGGCTGTACAGGACAGGAGACGTTGTCGAATATCGAGCTACTGGCGAAATAGCGTATATAGGTCGAGTTGACCACCAGGTGAAGATACGAGGTCAACGGGTTGAACTGGGAGAGATTGAGGCAGTACTTCGTCTGCATCCTGCAATACAGGAATGTGCGGTACTGGCTCGGGAAGATACTCCAGGAGAGAAACGATTGACAGCATATATCGTAATCACGGCCGAGTACACATCTAAAACCATTGACTTACCAGCTTACTTGAGCGCTAAACTTCCAAAGCATATGCTTCCATCAGCATATGTTACTTTACCTCTTTTGCCACTTACAAATAATGGTAAGCTTGACAGGAAAGCATTGCCAATACCAGATACGCGCAGCAACAGTTCAGGTAAACCATATGCGGCCCCAAGAACTCCGACTGAGCAAAAACTAGTGCAGATCTGGGAACAAATGCTAGGAATTACCAAAGTCGGTATTAACGATAATTTTTTCGAGATAGGTGGCAACTCATTGCATGTTGTTCGCCTTGTAGCAAAAGCAGCTAAATTAGGTATTACCATAACAATTAAGCAAATATTCGAATGCCCTACGATTGCCCGTCTCGTAGCGGTTATTGATCAAAACCACGTTATTGCTGAACAAGAGGAAATTACAGGCCTCGTGCCAGCCATCTATTTACAACGGCGCCTCCTGGCTAGTGCCACAAGACATGAAGTACATACTCATGCATTTCTTCTCAAAATGCATATTTCTCTGGATTCTGGCCGATTGGCGAGGGCAGTTGCTGCGTTGGTACAACATCACGATGGACTGCGCATGGTATATGCGTCCTCTGGATCACGTTATCCATTGGCTATCATTCCCCCTTTACCGATCGAGAAGATTTATACACGTGTTGATACAACGCTTCTAACTAATGAGGAGTTGGATGCGTTGATAGCCACTCAACTGGACACTATTCATTTAGAGCCATCAGAATTGCAAACAGGCCCACTTTTCAAGGTATTCCACTATGACTCAGGATCGATGCGCTCTAGCCAAATCATTTTCATGGTTCATGTTCTTGTAGCAGACCTCGAATCTACACAACTTATTGTCAACGATTTGCTAGATGCCTACCAGCAATTAGATCTTGCAGACACAGTTGTATTTCCTCCAAAGGTGACATCATTTAGGCAGTGGGTAGAACGGCTTCATACCTATGCACAATCGGATAAAGCAGCACGCGAATTGGGCTTTTGGGTAGAACAATCGGAGCGTTATATTGTACCACTACCACGTGATCATCACGATAAACCTAATTTGGCAGGAACAACCGTCTTTGTGGACCGAGAATTGACAGTTGAAGAGACTACGCAGATCTTGCAAGAATTCTCCAACAAAATGAGCATACGAGCTGATGCTATCTTACTAGCTGCGGTAATGTTAGTACTAGAAGCTTGGACTGGGCAACGAACGATGCGCTTCAACCTGACGACACATGGGCGTGTTCCGCTTTTTGATGATATGGATATCTCGCGTACAATCGGCTTTTTTGTAGCCACATTCCCAATAGTTTTAGATATTGGTGAAAGTCGCCAGATTGTTACAGTGGCCCGTTCTATCCAATCTCAGCTGAAGCAAATACCTAACCAGGGAATCGGGTGGAGTGTATTACATACACTCCGGCATGCGCAGGATGCTGATCCACTACGATCGATGCCAATGCCTGAGATTGAGTTTACTTATGCATCAGAATATGAAAGCGATCCAGAGCATGCACAATGTGATATTATAGGCCCTTGGACAGTTCACACCTACGATACTGAATATCTACGCATGGGAGTTATTCAGATTTTTGTTCCTGTATCGATGAATAGATTACATGTCCAGTGGAACTTTAGCTCTAACCTCTACGAGAATGAGACGATTGAACAGTTAGTGGAGGCAATGATGGATATTTTGCGCAATTTTGCGGCGTCCATTGACTCCGGGAACTACCAATAGCAAAGGAACTGGCATCCATTCAATAAAAGGCTCAAAACTAATGCCAGTCTTATTAGCATTGCATGGTTTTGAGCCCAATAACACTGAGATGCGCTGTTTTAGGGTGCTATGAGATGGCTGTAAGAAAGCAAGTGTATTGCTTGCTCTGGCCCTTTGTCAGGGGCTTGATTAATATAAACGTAAAAGGAAAGTATGTATGACACCTACCAGTACAAATCAGACTCAAGGGCTCAGCCTTGATTACTGGAAATATTGGACCGGACAGTTTATTTCTAATTTGGGTAACTCATTCACGATATTTGGCCTGCCTTTGCTCATTTTCATACTCACTGGTTCTGCTCTGCAATTGGGCATAGCTACCGCCATAAGCATGGTTCCCACTCTCCTGTTTGGATTAATTGCAGGCGCACTTATTGATCGGTTTGATCGACGTGTGATCCTCATATTATCCAATCTTTTGCAAGGCGTTGCCATTGCAACCATTCCTCTCTTCAATATGTTGCATCTCCTGACAATTGGATGGATTTATATTGTCATGTTTCTTATGTCTCTTGGCATGGCCTTCTTTCATGCTGCTCAATTTTCTGCAATTCCTGCATTGGTTTCGAGCGATTCGCTAGAGGCAGCAAATGCGCGAATCCAAACAAGTATCTCAGTTACAACAATTGGCGGTCCCATTCTCGCAGGGTTGTTAATTAGTATTATTCCGATTACATCACTCTTCTTCGTAGACGCTATGAGTTTTTTAGTCGCGATTCTCTCACTAATAATGATCAAAAGGAGTTTCAACCTTGATGCTGCATCGACAGAAAAACTTGATATACAAGCAGTGATAAAAGATATTCGTGACGGATTAATTTACGCTTGGAAACATCAACTGTTGCGTGGGTTATTTATTATGCTAATGCTATCAAACTTCTTCTTTATAATTCCTCAGATGCAGATGCTTTTCTTCGCAGAGAAAGCTCTAAATTTGACTCCCGCACAGATTGGAATCCTCTTTGCATCTGAAGGAGTCGGAGTTTTAATTATGACCTTTTGCGTAAAGTTGATCAATACACGCTTTACTTTTAGAGCATTGATCCTAGGCTCGCAAATTGTGGAAGGTGTCTTATTGATTATCATGTCAGCCTGGCATCAATTCTGGATAGCGATCTTTTTATGGGCAGCAATTAATGCATTGGTGGTCCTTATAAATCTCAATATCACCAGTTTGGAGCAAAGAATTGTACCCAATGCTCTGTTGGGGCGTATCGCGAGCGTTGAAATGGTGTTGTCCTGGTGTTTCATGCCACTTGGAATGCTGGCCGGGGGAGCAGCAATTACTGCTACAAATCATATTGATTGGGTATTTAGCATTTGTGGAATAGCTCTCTTGAGTATTCCGTTACCCTTCTTTTTTACGAACTTTGGACGCTTGACCCCTCCCCAAAAGGATACAGCAGAGGAAACTGAAGTAAGCTATAACGATCCAGTCGTCGAGCTTTCAGATTAATGGAATTTGCCTCAATCGATGGCGTTGATTGTTGTTGGGGAATTTGTCCAACAAGAAACCAACCACTATCCTCTCATTGTAATCTTGCCAGTTACGTGTTTTTTGAGACAAGCTGCGTCAATTTCAGTACAGTCCAGAAGAGCTATGGGAGTATATCGATTTAATAGAGGGTAATTTTAATAATTATTTTCTATTCATTTAATTTAATCGATCAATATACTTATAGCTTTCTTCCATTCTTACTTGCCCCATAGTTGCATTTACAGGAGAAGCAAATTCGCTTGTTTCACTAGAACAGACCAGAGAGCAATTTTAATTGCATTCAGTGCTGGAGAATCTTTTTTGTGAACCAACGAGAAACATTTACCCCATTACTGTAACAAACCAGAGGTCTTTTTTGAGGATTTGAGTTATATTCCGGGAATATGAAATAACTCAAAAAAATCGGAATATATCTGCATTATCTGCTATGCAATTTCCCTTACTCCACCTGATACACCATTGACCTTATCTACTAATTGACTAACACAGAGTAAGTAATTCTTGGAGGAGAGGTTCCTACATGAGCATTAATTGGGAAACAACTACGCCGTGCACCGAACAAATTACTCTAGATCTCATTAACGCCTTATTAAAGGCAGAACCTTTAGCAATTCTTCACTTTGGTCATATGTATTCACTAATAAATGATTTGGATCCTATTTCTGCAACACAGATGGAACAGTATCTTACGATACAGCCCCTGTATTTGGGAAACGTATCTGATGGGAAATGGGGAATGGCCAGTGAGGATGCGAGGCGGTGCCTTTATGATATAAGAAGAACACAAGCATTTATTCTCGGAATTATTTGTTGTATACGAGAGTTACAGTTAGAATTGGGAAGAAGGAATATATACGTTGTTGAAGCAGGAGGAGGAACGGGCATATTAGCTATTGCAGCGGCGTTGGCTGGAGCAGATGTTGTACTACTGGAGATTAATGAAGAGACAGCCCATAGAGCTTCCAAATTCATCAATTCACTCTCATTATCAGAGAAAATAAAAGTAATTTGCACAGATGCAACAATATATATACCTGAAAGAAAATTTGACGTCATTATTTCTGAATGTTTGCATACAGGAGTTGTAAAAGAACCTCAAATTCAGATCATGCAACATTTGGGAAGGTATCTTAATCCAAACGGAAAATTTCTTCCAGAAGGAGTATACTTAAGTTGGGTACTTGCTGACACAGATTGGACAGGAATAGAAAGTGATCATATAGAATTATCAAAAATTGAGAAAAAAATTCGGTCAATTGGTCAGTGGTCTCAATCTCCGTATTTAAATTTTCAAATTGAAAGCATGAAAGAGAATATAGGCAAAATCATGTTTATCGTACCTCTTCACACGGGTTCCTCCAACTCTGTTATAGCAGCTATGGACATCACAATATATACACCTAAAAGTTTCGTACAACCTATTACTTTAATAAGTGGAGAAGCTGCGTTTCTGGGGCAACCACATATATGGAAACTAAACACAGCCATTAATTCAGAAGATGGATCTTATGCATTTGGTTATTTTACTCCTGGCGGAACATTTCCAAAAGTTATTTATCGAATATTATAAGCTGGACCCAAACCCCCACTCCAGCAGAGGTACTGCTCAAGAAAACCTTGAGCATACAATGACTCAAATTCGTTAGGGCTATAATGCTGAACGGTGTAAAACTGGTGGAAAGGTGTTTGATTCGCTTGATTTTTCTGTGTCTATCTGTTTCACTTGAATTAAATTGTAGAAGCGGAGACGTATATGGGAAGTTATCAGTCAGAGAGCCGTTATTATTTACACGTTCAGTTGACCGGCATTGAACCCCCTATCTGGCGGAAAATAATTGTACCTGGAGCCATCAGCCTCCATACCCTGCATAAAATGCTTCAGGTGGTGATGGGATGGGAGAACGCTCATCTCTATTTATTCAGATGAAAGATCAACGAGAAGACAACCATCTATGGCATCCCTGATCCTGATTGGGAGGATGCAGACATACGTATCAGAGATAGCCGACGAACAAAGCTCGATGCGACTGTCTGGACTGATTGGCTGAATCTCACGTACGAATATGATTTGGGAGATGGCTGGATGCACCAGATTACTATTGAAAAGATTGAGCATCTGCCCGATGAAAATCTGCCTGAGGACAATCTCTGGATGACACCTCGTTGTCTGGCTGGTGAGCGAGCTTGCCCACCTGAGGATGCTGGTGGGATAGGTGGGTACACGTTATTGCTTGAGGCATTGCAGAATCCCGAGCATCCTGAGCATATGCAGATGCGCCAGTGGGCAGGCGCGTCTTACGATCCTGAGCTTTTTTCTGTTCAGCAGGCCAATTCAGCGCTGGCAATTTTGGACTGATGGGGTCTTTCAAGATGCATTGAAGTGGCCTGGGGTGTTGTTGATGGTACAATGATGGCATGAAGCATCGCATGAATATTGCTGAAAGCAGCATTCTTTCAGCCGTCCAAGAGTATTTCTCTCTCCATTTGCAATTTCTGGAGTTCCTCCCTGTGGGTGAAGGAGCCTGGGTGTACAAAGGACACGATGAGAGTCAGAGCTTATGGATAGTGAAGCTTTCCCGTCTCAATACGCCCACTGTCGCTCGTGTAACCTCGTATCTTCACGATGAGCTTGGTCTTTCTTTTGTGATCGGTCCCGTTCTTCCTCTCGATCAAAGGGCGATCCCAAGGGTACATGGATACAATCTTAGTCTGTATCCCTTTCTTGAAGGCAAAACCCTGAGCTATGATAGCCTCAACGAAGAACACCAGGCCGAGATTGCTCAGTACCTGCGGAGCATGCATGATGCCAAACTGCCACAGCCCATCAGAGCACTGCTTCCGAGAGAAGCCTTTGACAAGTTTCAAGCATCTGCGAGAAGCCTGGTGAGAAAGGCAAGAGAGTATATCGGCAACGATGCCCTCTTGGAGCGCTTGCGAGATATTGTGATGTCACAATGGGACGTGATAGATCAAACCATTGAAAATGGGTATCGACTGAGTCAATATTGCAAACAACATGCCTATGAGTTGGTGATCTGTCATGCAGATATCCACCCTTTCAATATCATACAAACAGCAACGACCCTCATCATGATTGATTGGGACGGCATCATGCTTGCTCCCAGAGAACGAGATCTCATGTTTTACCGTCAGGAAATGAACGCGGAAGATTCTGACTTTCACCGAGCCTATGGCCTTGATTATCACGTCGATGCTTATCTCATGAGCTACTACAATTATGAATGGGTCTTACAGGAGTACACGGACTATATAGGGCGGCTCTTTGATATGCAGTTAGGTGAAGAGGCGCGCGCCCATGCCCTTGATGAATTTCATGCACTTTTTGGCTCTCAACAAGAGTTGGGTGGTGTGGTGAAAGAGGCACTCTGCTCACCTCTGCCGGATGCAGTTGGTTACTGTTTCTGATCTTGATACAGCAGGGAAGTTGCCATCTGAGCACAAAGACTCTCTCTGTTGGATGTCAGGCTTGCGTGCCTTCACAATGAATGTTGTTGGCATCATATGTGCTCGCGCGAGTGAATACCATTTCTCAAAGAGGTGGTCGTCCTCCGTGGCAAGCGAGGGATTCACGTCGCCTTCGATGACACGTTCTATCATCAAGCCGGCCTCGATGAGGCTATTCAAGTAGGTGCTCAGTTTTCTGGGATACTGAATAACGGCTGCATTGTTGACCCACGAGGAACGTGTAATGGGACTCGCATCGCTATACGAGCGCTTGAGAACCATCTGGCCATCCTGACTTTTGAGGCATCCATAGACGGGATGTTCCCAGCTAAAGACGAAGCTTCCACCTGGTTTCAGATAGGACGCGATAAGAGAGAGTGTACGGGCAAGATCATAGGTCCAGCCGAGCGCGAAGATTGAGATCACCATATCAAAATAGGTGGCCGGGATGCCGGGATTTCCCTCCATTGGAGACGAGAAGAGGTGGGCTGTATAGCCTTTTTCCTGGAGCAGTGCGGAAGCATAGCCAATCTGTGTGTCTGAGAGATCCAGTCCCCAGAGTTCGGCGGCATTGTGCTCACCCAGGTAGAGGAGAGAATGCCCACTTCCACAACCGATTTCAAGAACACGAGCATCCCGAATTGGATCAAGCAATCTCAGGTTGTCCTCTGTGGGTGCCAGTGGACCATATATTGGGAGTGCTGTGCTGCCATAAAACTGCTGTGCTGCTTTGTTCCAGCCTGTGCGATTGGTTTCTTGTATGTTTGATTGATCGATGGGATGTGTCTCCATGATTGCCTCCTTCTTATATCGCACTGTCTGTCGGCCGAAAAACATGGTAATTATACTACTTTTATGTGTGTTCTTGCCGTGGCAGCCTTCCTTGCCTGATTTGTTCCTACCATGATAGAATTGAGCGCAAAAAGCTATGGAGAGAAAGAAACATGGAAAACTGGGATTATCGTCGCACCTGGTATCATGGATCTCAGCAAGAAATCACGACATTACGCATTGGCAGTTCTATTACACAGGAGAAAGCGATTGCATGCGCATTCTCTCATAGGCCTTCGCTTATCAGCATCTCTGATGCTGGAAGCATCAAACATGATGGCGTGGTTCCTGGTTATCTCTACGTTGTATCAGAAGAGATAGATGAGCATGATGTAGAGCCTCATCCTCATCCAAGTAATGTCACTCGTTGGGAGTGGCTGACAAAGAGAGAACTCCACGTGCGACTTGTTGAGCACACATATATTCCTCCAGAGGAGCAGTTGACGGAGGATGAGATCATATCTCTCAGGCGAAAGCAGCGGGAAAGAAGCGAACAAAGGTAATGACGTGCTCGGTATTACATGATATTTCTAACGAGACCTAGACCGAAGAGAGAGGGAGTGCTCTCTGTCCCTCACCTCAAATATGTGTTAGTGAAGAAAGGTAGCCCTGTTCGTGACCACCATCCTGCAAAATCTCACTCCATCAAAGGTAGCCCTGGCGTATGATGCCAATCACATTGCTGAACGCACACTCTTTAGCCGGCTCCCCCAGGCGGAGCTTCATGACGAGCCAGGTCTCCTTTGGTATGCCACGGGAAGTGATGCCGACAGTTTTAATGGCGTGCTGCAGACACAACTGGAGCCTGATCGCCTTTCTCCTGCTATCGGTCGTGTCTGTGCGTATTTTCAACAGCGCCGCCTACCATTCCTCTGGTTCGTAGGTCCCTCTTCCCGTCCAGACAATGTGGGACTGGTATTGAAACCGATCTTTGGAAGTATAGTGAATCCTTGACAATTCGTGCGTATCATCGTATCATAGGCCTATGAAACTCAGTGACTATGCCAAACAGCAAGGGGTCCGCTATGAGACCGCCTGGCGCTGGTTCCGGGATGGGAAGATCCAGGGGCGGCGCGTCGGGGCTCACACGATTCTCATTGATGAACCAACCACGGTCTCCGCCCCTGTATCGAAGACGCACACCGTGGTCTACACGCGGGTGTCTTCCGCCGAAAACAAGGCCAATCTGGATCGTCAGGCCGAACGGTTGGTCGCGTACTGCACGGCTCGTGGTTATCAGGTGAGTCGGGTGGTCAAGGAAATTGGCTCGGGCGTCAATGACAACCGCCCCAAGTTTCTGGCGCTGCTGGCTGATCCGAGCGTGGGGCGTATCGTCATTGAGCACAAAGACCGCGGCACCCGCTTCGGGTTCCGTTACATTGAGACCTTGCTTCACACCTATGGACGTGAGATCGAGGTCGTCAATCAGGCTGACACGAGCACCGAGGACCTGCTCGCAGACCTCACCAGCATTGTGTATTCCTTTTGTGCCAGACTCTATGGGCAACGACGTGCCAAACGAAAAACAGAGCGTCTGGTGCAGGAGTTGGAGGCCGAGCATGCAGTTGACTGAAAGGCATATCATTGATCAGAGTGATCCCCGGTATGGGGCGCTCGATGCCGCCTGCTTCGCCTCTAAAAACCTCTATAACGCAGCGCTCTACGAAATGCGTCAGGCCTTCATCTTTGAGGGGATCTCTCTCACCTACCAGCAGATGGATCGGCGCATGCAGTCGCATGAAGCCTACAAAGCCCTGCCGGCCAAAGTGGCCCAACAGGTGCTCCTGCTGCTCGAACGCAATTGGACCTCGTTCTTTGCAGCCCTCAAGGCCTACAAGGCCGATCCCTCCACGTTCCGTCGTCGTCCCCAACTGCCCACCTACAAACACAAAACGACCGGTCGCCATGTGCTGATCTATACGATGCAGGCCGTCAGCCGCAGCAAACGGACCCTTGGTCGGCACCTCATTGTACCTTCAGGATTGGGCATTCAGGTCAAAACGCGGCAAGACCCCAAGACGATCGCGCAGGTCCGGGTGGTTCCCAAACACGGCTTTGTCGTGGTAGAGATCGTGTATGAACAGGAGCCAGCCGAATCTGCTGTCGATCCTTCCCTCATCGCGGGCATCGATGCTGGTGTCGATAATGTGATCGCGTTAACTTCAAACAAGCCGGGCTTTGTCCCGGTCGTCGTTAACGGACGCGGTCTCAAAAGTACGAACCAGTTCTATAACAAGACGATGGCCGATCTGCAGCAGGCCCTTGGCCGCCCTGGCGTGACCCGACGCATGCAGCGCCTGACGATCTGGCGCAATCGACGCATCGAGCATGATCTGCATACCATCTCTCGCTTTGTGGTGGATCTGCTGGTCGCCGAGGGCATTGGCACCCTGGTGATCGGGCGCAACGCAGGCTGGAAGCAGGAGAGCAACCTGGGCGCACGCAACAATCAGCATTTTGTTCAGCTTCCCCATGCGCGCTTGATCCACATGCTCAGGTACAAAGCGGAGCACAAAGGCATCCGGGTGCTGCTCACGGAAGAGGCCTACACCAGCAAGGCCAGTTTCCTGGATCGTGATCTTCTGCCCACCTACCAGGCTGGTCAGGAGAAACTGCTTGCGTTCAGCGGAAAACGCATCGCACGGGGCCTCTATCGGGCCAAAGATGGCCGACGCATCAACGCTGATTGTAATGGATCGTATAATATCATTCGAAAAGCAGCTCCTGATGCCTTTGAGGTGGAGGGAGTAGCGGATGGGAAGTGCAAGGTTCATCTGCCGGTAGTCCATCCCGTGAGGATGTCATTCCCTCACAAAGCTGCTCACGTGAAAATCCTGACATCTGTCAGGATTCGCTAGCCGTGACGGAACTATTAAGGGATCACGGATTTAGCCATGCCGAAACGGAACCTGTCATGGCTGTGGACCTGCTCCACATGAACACGGACCTACCAGTATCATCTCGATTAACCATCCATCGTGTTTGCACCCATGAGCAGTTGTTGCAATGGCTGTATGTGTGTTTCTCTGAATGCTCTGAAGAGATCATTCGGCAGTGCTTTACCCTCTACTCTGGCCTGCACCTCGACCATCACAGCCCACTGCGTCTGTATCTTGGAACCATCGATGGTGAACCGGTGGCGACGTCCCTGTTGTTTTGCGGTATGGAAGCAGCATCCTTGAGAACTATTTTTACGCTGCCTCACTATCGAGGTCACGGTGTTGGTGCGGCGATGACGCTTGCCGCACTGCATAAGGCACGATCGTGTGGGTATCGCATCGGCCTGCTGGCGGCTTCCTCGATGGGAAGTGCGCTCTATCGCCGCATTGGGTTTCAGGCGTACGGGACATTTAGCGTCTACTATGTGGCGATCTAAAGGTGAGAACATATTGATGCATATGAGATGAGGCATCTTGCTTTCTTCTCTATCTGTGGAAAGACCGACGCGAGGAGCGTTCATATGTGGTTGATTGTTATGAAGGGATTGTCGGGAAGTGGGAAGAGCACGCTGAGCCGTGCTGTCAGCGAACATTTTGGTTGGCCCCTGATTGACAAGGATGATGTGAGAGATTGCCTGGCCGATGAGATCCCAGAAGTTGGTGGATTAGCGTATGATATCATGTTTCGCATTGCTCGTCGTCAGCTATTGCAAGGTCTCAGCGTGATTTGTGATAGCCCCCTCACTGCATCCATGAGCTATGATCATGCTCAAGTTATTGCGCAGGAAGCGCAGGCCACGTTAGCCATAATCGAGTGTATCTGTTCTGATGAGTTACTCTGGAAGCGTCGTATTACCAGTCGCAAAGCGCTTGGGCTTCCAGCTCATCACCAAACGGATTGGGACCGTTTTCAAGCATATCGACGTTTGTATGGCTCCCAGGCAAGCTATCCCATTTTCCATCCTTATCTTATCGTGGATACTATCAAGCCAATTCATGAGTGTTTGAATGAAGTGGTGGCGTGGCTAGCGTAGGCGTAGAACTACTTATGGAGAAAGAATCTTCTTATGAACACCCGGCAACTTGTACTTCTGCAAGAGATTCTAGCTGTGTGCCAAACGAAGGCTATTCCGATCTGGGTACGCGGTGGGTGGGCAGTCGATTTTGCTCTGGGTCAGATCACTCGTGAGCATGAAGACATCGATCTTTTTGCCTGGGCTAAAGACGCTGAGCGTTTGACTGAAGCATTTGAACAAGCGGGCTTCTGTCCACAGGAAGGGCCCCCGCCTGACGCACAACGGGATTTTATGCAAGATGGAGAAAGCATTCAAGTGGCACTGGTCGATCTCAACAATCAAGGGGAGGCCATTGTGGCAGGAGGACCAGCGAAAGGTTCTGTCTGGCCACAGGAGATGCTAGGGTCGCATCGTGGGCACATCGGCGAGTTCGTCTGTCCCATCGTGAATCCATTGGTGCAAATTGAAATAAAAGAACAGTTTCCCATATGGCGGCCAGATCTTCCGCGTTTCGAGAAGCATGCCAGCGATATCGCGCGCCTACGCGAACGCTTCACTGCTCTTTGAATGTGACCGTCTTTTTCTTCATCATGATGAGAGACGCAGCATGACTGTGTTCACCTGACGAGGCGAATGAACTTATGAAATACCACCATGGAGATATGGCATTGCCCTGTTTTGTGATTGCGATCAGTGGCGCATCGGGAGCGGGGAAAACAACGCTGGTGAAAGCATTAGCTCATGCATTACATGATGCGGCTACGCTGTTTTTTGATGACTATAAACCGCAGGTTGTCCCGTCCACACGCTACCCCGAGAATCTTATCCAGTGGGCTAGAGATGGGGGAGACCCTGATCTGTGGGAAACGCCACAACTCGTTCTGGATCTAGAAGCCTTGCGCCGGAGGGAGGCGATCACGATTCATTGGAGTGGAGAGCGGTTGGAGCCTGCGACATTTATTGTCGTTGAAGAGCCCTTTGGTTATGCAAGAGAGAGCATAAAACATCTCATCGATTTTGTGATTGCATTAGACATCCCACTCGATATCGCGTTAGCGCGTCGTCTCTTAGGTTTGACCGACCCTCCTTATGTCATGCAACAGCCAGATGATCGATATAATCTCCTGACTGAGTGGTTACGAACCTATCTCTCTGGTGGATATAGAGAGCTCTACCTTGCGATCAACGAGCGTATTTTCAAGCATAATGACCTCATGCTTGATGGTACGAGACCAGTTCATGAACTGGTTGAAATAGCGGTTCAGCAGATACAGCAGAAGATGCGTAGCTCCTGACACTCTATCGGGTTGCGTGACTGTTCGCCTGATCACGTATGTTGCGTTTGCTTTAGGCGTGGTATGAGATAGGTACGTGCTCCTTCCCGAGAAAAACCAAGTTTCTCGGCAACGCGTTGTGAGGCATAATTATCGATACCGGTACTCCATACCGGAACCTGGCCTGCTTTTTGCAGGTGTGTTGCTACTAATGAGGTAGCAGCACTGGAGATGCCCTGATTGCGCCAGGCTTCCAGCGTGTTCACTGCAATATTTGCATACCTTTGTGTACGAGCGGAGGCAGAGGCGATTGCTACTATGTGCCCATCGATGATACCCGCTGCGGTAATGCTCTCCTGCAGGAGCACAGCCTGGCTCTCAAAGCCATCGTTTTGGAACTCTGGAGGGGATGCGGCAAGGAGTGGAAGATCTTCGATACCCAGCAGCCGTACCGCAGGATGTTGCCAGATCTTCGCTGGTTGACGCAGTGCATAATGGATCTCATCATAGTACCGAACTGGAGTACTCGCCTGCGCAAACAGCGCTCCCAGCGCATGCCGTTTCTAGATTGATACAGTCCCATCCCGCCATATGTTGAATTGACACTCCACCCGCATAAATGCGGGGGATTCTTCTTTCATCCATCCAACGTGCTTAACAGGATTGCTCCTGAGAAGTAGGGGTCCGATGTCCAGAAGCGTTTTATGCACTCACAGGTGCATCAGTTCCCGTCTGCCCGACGGTACTGAGAGCCTTGTTTAAAATGTTCACAGCGGCATTGTGATCCCGATCCATTACCAATCCACAGGCAGGGCAGATATGTGTGCGTACGCTCAGGCTCTTCTTGACGAGCGTGCCGCATCCACTACAGTTCTGGCTGGTGAAGTGTGGTACCACCTTCACAACTGGAATGTCGTGCATCGCTCCGTAGTAGTTGACCCATTGGAGGAAGTGTCCCCAACCGGCATCATTGATACTCTTGGCAAGGTGCCGATTGCGCACCATATTGACAATCTTCAAGTCTTCATAGGCAATCAGGTCGTGAGACGTGACGAGCGCGTTCGCCTCTTTGCGGGCAAAATCCTCACGCTGCCTTTGGACTTTCAAATGTGCTTTGGCGACTCGTTGGCGGGCTTTCTTCCGATTGTTGCTTTTCTTTGCGGTGCGAGACAAACGGCGTTGCAGTTTCTTGAGTCGTTTTTCTGCCTTGCGATAGTGGCGCGGGTTCTTTATCGTGTTGCTATTGGAGTCGGTGTAGTAGGCTTTGAGCCCCACATCGATACCAACCGTTGCGCCGGTCATCTCATGCTCAATGACCCGATGTGCCTGCACCGCAAACTGGGCATAGTACCCATCTGCCCTGCGGATCAGACGCAGCCGCTTGATTTGTTTGATGGGGAACGTTTCAATGTCACGTGTTCCCACTAAACGCAGACGACCTATGCCACACCCATCGATCAAGGTAAGATGCCTGCCATCAGGCTCTAACTTCCATCCAGTCTGCTTGTATTCAACGGAGCGATTATCATGCTGGAAACGGGGATAGCCCTTCTTCCCAGGTTTCTTGGCTTTGCAGTTGTCATAGAAACGTTGAATAGCATTCCACGCACGATCGGCAGCCGCTTGACGAGCCTGAGAATTGAGAGGGTTGGCGAAGGGAAACTCTTTGGCAAGGACGGCGCAATACTTCTGCAAGTCATTCTTGGTGGCGTGGTCGTCCATCCAGAGACGGAGACACGTGTTACGAATGAACTGGCAGACACGAATCGCTTCATCAATGGCGGCATATTGTGCCTTATTGCCATCAAGCTTGTATTCGTGGATCAGCATGGCGTGCTTGTCCTTTCTGTATTGTTATGGTATAGTATACACCCTAATAGGGTACCATGTCAAACAAGAAAAGAAGGCCCCATGAGGAAAGAGCGAACAAATATCTACATCACTGAACGACAAAAGAAACAACTGGAAAAGAGAAGCATAGAGGAAGATTTACCCATGGCTGAAATTATTCGGAGGGCGCTTGATACCTATCTGGCATGGGATGATCCAACGTACCAACCCATGCCCCCCAAGCCGCAAACAAGGAACGGCGATTCATCCCCGCCATGAATGGACGGGGCTTTCTCGCTCGTCTCCTGTAAAGGATCTGTTGCACGGTGAACGGATGGGGTTCTTGATCGGGCCCCGCAAATAATAGAAAGCGGGAAAGGGCGTCAGGAAGGTGTTGGACAAGCTGTAAGATATGCTCGTGATTGGCCTGAAACAGCAGCAGAGCGGGTTCAATGGTTCGCCCAGCATAGTCGAGCGTCTCAGCGCAGGTATTGTCTGGTGTGTACCAATCATGGCGATATTGACTTCCTGAACGAGCCAGGGCGGCCTTGACCGCATGCATCCAAAGATCATCACCATCCACAATGTGATGCACCAGCTGGCGAATAGTCCACTCTCCTTCCGAGCGTTTCTTGTCCAGTTCCTGTTCAGAGATATCAGCCAATGCTTGCTGTAAGCGCGCTGGCCCCTGGGCATATAAGGCGACGATCTCCTCTGGCGCCCACTGGCGTGGCGTCGTAAAGCGTAGCGTGTTCCCATCTGGATCTCGAATGAGTAGGGCGCGATCACCCAGTGGTGCTGTGTTTTCTTCTATCTCTGTGAGCCCGAGTTTTGACCACTCGGCAAACTGGGCGTCGAGATCCTGGCAGAAGAAACCCAATGTGTTCCCTGGTTTCATGATCGTGTGCGGGTTATTCAGGTATTCCGTTACATCACTGGCCTGCCGGCCAATGAGAAGCAGAGGATCACCGCCAAAATCAGTGACCTCCACGAGGTGATCAGGAAGTGGCGTAGCTGTCGTACCGAAACCGAGAAGCTCCGTATAAAAGGCGTAACTGATGGGAAGATTACGCACGGGAAGGGCCCACCATGGGCGTGGTCGCTCCGTGTTGGTGTGTTGCATAACCATGTGCTCCTGTTTGTTGCTTTTTGGCAAGATGGATAATGACGTGTTAGCAGCAGCCGTTGCTTATATGCCATATGGAATAGATGAAGAATGAAGGGGTGAGAGCGGGACTAGCAGAGGTACGAGCGCGGCAGACGCATGGAGCACACTTCCTTCTTTATAAGGCGGTTTGATTCCAAATATACTCTATAGTAATGCGGCCCCTTTGTCAAATTGAGTCTTTTTTTCTCTTATACAATTATTCATCGGTAAGTGTTGGAAGATCTTTCTCAAAGAAAAGGACGGTGAGCCCTTTGATGGTCTCTGTTTGCTCAAGCTGGACAAAGCCATTTTTGCGATAGAGTTGTTGTGCTGCTACCTGAAGCGTTGTGGTATCTAACTGAAGTACCTGATAGCCCAGCGCAATGGCGCGAGCTTCCAACCGTGTCAGCATCATCTGCCCCAGTCCGCGTTTTTGAAAGTCAGGGTGCACCCTCATGCGCTTGATTTCACTGCGTGTCGAAGTTATCTTTTTGATGGCTCCCATGGCAACAATGCGATTCTCGATCTCGCCAACGAGGAATTCCCCCTGGTTATCAAGATATACCTCCTCTATCTGAAACAGATCTGCATCCCACTGCTCATCTTCCAAATCGGCTCCAGTCCCATGGAGGGCCGCTTTATGAAGAGCCCAGACGGCACCCTGGTCAGCTGGCCGATATTGTCGAATCTTCATGAATGCTCTTTCTTTCGCTCTAAAAATATGGTTGCTTCCTTTCGCCTCTAGCTTATATGGATATGTTTGTTCTGGCAAGACGCTGCTCGAAAAATACATGCATTTTCTAGGTTATGTTTTCATGCGTGCTCTACCATTTCCACTAAATGATGTTCGGGCGGGTAGCTACACCTATCTGCCCCTGCCCTGCCTCTGTGTTACCTCTCGCTTTTCTTATACTTGTTCGTGTTGATTGTCCTTTTTGAAGAATGCATTGGCAGGTATCAGGAGGAAGAGGAGGAATAAAAAAACAGGAATGGCACTGCGTCAACTTGTGATTGTACGTCCCTCACTTCAGGGAACGTATGCATCAAAAAGCATTCAGGTGTGGGTAGATGATCAAGCAGCCGTTGGCCCATGGGTCTCAACACTGGTTGCTCGGTTGGGGTATCCCCTGGTTGATTCCTATGGTTCCCCACTTCCGTATTGTCTGCGTTTGGCATCTGATGGTCGGATATTGCCCACCAGGGGTCGATTCGCAGACATCGACTTCCCCTCTGGAAGTTCCTTTAGTATCGAGCCAGTGAAGCTGGAGGAACTGCAGCTGGAAGCGAAAGGGAGCAAGGGGAGTCGTACCACTCCAGTGTCAGTTGCTGATATGCGTCTTTCCCGGCGATCACTCATCAGCGTGCTTGCCTCCTTCAGTTTTCTGGGCCTGGGATCTGGTATGACGACGTCCTTTGCCCAACATCTCTTGAGCCGCCGCCCGCCTATGAAGACACCAGCAAAGGTATCGGTGCAAACGCCAGCAACGGTATCTGCTCCCATCACCTTGCGTACGGTGTTTGACCAGCATCAGCAAACGGTGAGAACGCTGACCTGGTCACCTGATGGACGTCTGCTGGCATCAGGCGGCAATGATAGCAAGCTGTTTGTGTGGAATGTGGACGGAGCAGTGCTCTACCAGCATCAGTTTTTTGCGCATGTGCGCTCTCTTGCGTGGTCGCCTGATGGCGCGCAACTGTTGGCTGCGGTGGCCAATGTCGTCTTCTTTTTCGATGCGCACACAGGGAAGCTCCTTGCTGAAGATGGTGTCCACCACACGACATCAATTACCTCCCTTGGATGGACCCAGGAAACGGTACCGCGAGCCATCTCTGCTGGTACAGATAAGATGGCCATTGTCTGGGATGCACAGTTGCACCAACCACAGGAGATCTTTCGTGGACATACTTCCCCTATTGAAACGTTGGCGACCCTTTCAACCACGGTGGCGACCGCCTCTGATGGTGGGGTGACGCGGGTGTGGAGTGCACTGAGCGGGCAGGAGATGCATGGCTATTATTTCCAGAACGCGCGTCCATTGCGCGCGGCGGCCTTCTCGTCACAAGGGATACTTGCTGTGAGTGGAGACGACGGAACGATCGCTCTGTGGGGGGATGGACGAACCTGTCAGCGCCAGGTGCCCGCTGCCTTTGGCGTCCAGTGCCTTGATGGTGCAATACACCTGCGGAAACATGCACACCCTGTGCGAGCCCTGGCATTTTCGCTAGATGGAAGGTGGCTGGCATCGGGTGGGGACGATAAGCAGCTCATTATCTGGTCTATACAGACGATGAAGCCGCTATTGGTTCAACCGAAACAGGAGCCACTTACTGCCCTTGCCTGGTCATCTTCAGGCAATCTTCTTGGTGGTGCATCTGGGCAGCACGTGACGCTCTGGCACATTCAGATCTGAGTGAAAGGATATGATGATGACGACCAATTCCAGATCAACCGTTTCTGTACAGGAGATGGCAGAGACGCATGATGGATCACAGGAACAATCGCGTGATGTGTGGAGTGTGGAAGGCGCATCAGCGTATCAACCTATTATCGGTATTCCGATTCTCGTCAAGCAAGAGAGTCAAGGACCTGTGCTCATGGCGGATGCGGTTGGGGTCTGGGCTGTCGAACGCATGCGAGCACGGGTGTTTCTGATTCCACTGTGGCCATTCCCAACGCATACACATACCTACCAATCGCTCTGGTCGTTGATGCAGTCCATAGATGGCTTGTTGCTTCCGGCGGGTATACAGGGAACTGACTGGTACACTGTCTGGAAAGCTGATGAACATGAGCCTGGCTCTGAAAGTTGGCCCATTGCGTGGGAGATGGCATTGGCACAACTGGCGACCTACATGGGCATGCCGGTGCTCGCGATCGCCGATGGTGCGGAAAAGTGGAATTGTGCGTTGGGTGGGACGCGAAGAGAATCTCCTGGAGAGAGCGAGCCGATGACTACACTACCGCCAGAGAACTGGACCCGTCATACGATTCGTGTCCGTGCACAGAGCGCGCTGGCGTCTGTTCTGCAACCAGCCATTCGTTCGCAGGATGGCGAGCAGGAGCCCTGGGAACTGGCATGTATGCCACAACAGGGGATAGAGCATTTGGCTCCCGGGCTGCGCTCCTGTGCGAAGACTGAAGATGGATGGATGGTTGCTTTTGAGCGCAGCGATGGAGTCTTTGGCCTGGGCATACTTGGGCGACTTGATTGGGGGCTTGATCAGAAGTATGGAACAGCCGTGTTTGAGGCCTTTCTTCAGGCTTGTCGAACTTTTGACGATGCGCGACGCCAGCAAGAGGGTTGGCAGTCTATGCGCGATGAGCTTTGTTCCAGAATCTCTACCCTCGTCGCACAGAACCTGCCTCTTCTCTCCAATAGACACCAACTCACATGATGCTAAGCTTCCTGTCATTGGCCTCATTGTATGGTGTGCCCTGTTCTTCTATGTGGGTACGCCATACAATGAGGCCAAGTTGCTTTCCATGAAGGAACAAAACAGAGTTCTTGTTTAAATGGAGGGATCGATCGCGATAGCTGGCAGGGTATTGGTATCAAGCTCATAGGTATCGACTAGCCAGCCGGTGCCTCCCATTGGGGCGTTGGAGCCCTGTCTCTGTGGCAAGATTCGTACTAAGATCACCGCCATATGATGGATAAGCGGTTGACCGGTAGCAGGGTCGGTTTGGAGTTGTTCTATGCGTTTGCCGCTGGCTGGATCGATCTTCGATTGAAGCAGTTCAAATGTAACAGAGATCCAGGCAAATGTGTGTTGCTTTCCCAGCACCTGGACGACCTGAAAGTGAACGAGAGTTGGCTGAGCATTGACTACCTGCTGAATGATTTTGCCAGCCTGGATTTTATTGTAGAGCGTATTGTTGATCATGCGCACGTCATTATGGACAAAGCGGAATTGTCCTCCTGGCGTGAGTAGGAATGTTGAGCCGGTGAGCGTTCCACTATGGTGTGCTGGAGTTCCGATGTTACGGTAGTCGTAGCTCATCTCTCGATCGGTAAAGGTGGTGCCCGTACGGAGCGCTTCTAGCGCATCTCCTAACGTGAGACCTGCGTTTGTCCATCCAAACTGGTTGAGGCGTTGTGGTGATGGAAGTGTTCCTGCAGGTGAATTGTCAGGCCCTTGTGTTCCTTGTGGTGATGGAGCAGGCGCAGGAGTTGCTGGTGGTGCTGATGGATGCGTTGGTGTTGCTTTTTGTGCTGGTGGCCGTTGTGTGGGCTTTGATACTGCTGTTGAGGACGTTCCTCTTGTCGTTGGTGTGTGCGTACTTGTGACGTGTATCGCTTCTGGAGGAGGAGTCGACTGAGCAAACACGAATAAGCTGGCACCAATGATGGTAATGAGAACAACGCCTCCGATGAGAACGACTTTGAGCAACTGAAACGACCCCCAGCGTTTTTTCCCTGGTGATGTCGTTGCTGGCGGTGGCGTGCTGGTTGCTCCCTGCTGATGTGTCTGTATTGTTGCCATGGTTGGCATTGCTCCGGAAGGCTGGAATGGGAGCACAAATGGCGAACTCTGATCTGCCTGGTCGTCTTGCTCATCCACCTGAGGCAAATGGAGATCAAGATCATCTTCCTGCGTATAGAACAGCGATTGCTTCCCTGAGGGGGGCGTTTTTTCTTCCTGCGGCGGTTGTTGGGATCCAGACATCGACGGTATCGGCGTGAAAACAGTGTGATCTTGTGCGTTTTCTGGTGGTGTTTGTTGCATCGTAGCTCCTTCTTTCTCCAGGATATATGGCGTTTCCATGGTGGAGATCAGGCGACACGCGATTCTGGCGTATCTGCCCTCAGCTTTTTGTTTTCATAGATAAGTCTACTGAGCAGAGCGCAGAAGTGAGGATGCAGATGATGGGTAGTGGTGGAGTAGGCGGCTGTTAGGGAGGTGTAGGGTAGCGAGCGGTAGGGTCCAGTGCCTTTCAAGTTGTTTGCTCGCATAGATCTAGGGAACCTTTTTTGGCAGCGCATGATCAATTATGGTGAGTAATGTATTTATAGTATCCTGGTGTTCTGGTTGAATATGCTCCATGAGTCTGAATACTGTTTCTTGATAGAGGCGAATGGCTGCAATTCCTCTTTGCCTTATGAAAGGTGAGCAAGGGAATACTCCTGCTGCTTCCATATAATATCGTGTCCAGTTTGATTGGAGACCCAATACCTCTTGAACCTGTTGGAGGTAGTGATCGCCTTTGGCAAGAATGCCTCCTTGTACGCCGACAGCTTCCATCACTGCCGGAAGAATATGGAGGCAGATGCGTTCGACAAGCATTGTCGTGTCGTTTCTCTGGATGGCTCCCAAAGTTCTGAGTATAATTTCTGATAACTCGACAAGTATTTTGCTTGCATACACATCTGCATCTGCTTGCAGAGGATCCCATGTCCAATGAGATACTTCATCCTGGAATGCACGAAACGTTCCCTCTTTGTCGAGGAGGATGTGAGCATCTCGAATGGTCGATACCCGGAAAATAGCTTCTTGTGGAATGCGTAGCCATTCCCGATAAATAGAGAGTGGACGGCTCGAAAGATTGAGGAGAGAGTTTTCATACCAGACGAATTGTTTTTGTTGAGGTCGTTCAGGTGTCTCGCGCGTGATCCTGACGATGTCAATATCGCTATACGGAGGATGTGCATCTCCACGTGCATAGCTGCCATGAAGAATAATCGCTGTAACCGTTTCATCGTCGATGTCAGCAACCAGTCTTTGCAAAAATGCATCAGAGAGATATGAGGCTGCAGATGCCATTGTTGAACCTTTCATAGCAAAATAGAACTTTCTAAGAATTATATACTACTTTATGATGGAGGTTGCTTCTTGATAGATGCAACAAAGTTGCTCATGTCGTCTCTTTCAATCGTTTCTGCGGCAGAGATATATGCGTGAGATTCACTCGTGTACGGAGGAAATGTGGCTTCACAACGCATCTTATTTATTGGTTTGGGTGATCTTGGCTCCCACATGTTTGACTTGCTTGTTCGCACTCGCGGACACCATTCATTCCTTGTCGGGGGAAGAAACCTGGACTATCTCCAGCAGCGCACAAATCTCTCCCTTTTGTCCGCTGTACAACTTGGCTACGAGCCAGGCGTTGCCTGCACGTATCTTGATCTAGAGCATAGAGAGCAAACGGCAGAAACCATCGCAGCTTTTCAACCAGATATCATTGTATGTGCTGCAACACTTCAAAAAAAAGACGTATTTCAGGATCTCCCCGATTCTGTGTCAAAGCGTTTGCTGTCAGCCCAACTTGGTCCTCGACTTCCCTGGCATCTTGCATTGATGTATACGTTGATGCAATCGGTAAGCATGTCAGGACAGAGGGTTCAGGTGCTCAATGCGATCTATCCTGATGTAGTCAATCCTATTCTAGCCAAAGTTGGTTTGGCACCGACAACGGGTGTTGGCGATCTGGCGAATAATGTTCCTGCGCTTCGGCAAGTGGTATCTGGTCTGCTCAATGTGCCACGTGAACAGGTTGATGTGCGCCTGATTATGTCTCGGTATGTGAGCTATTGGATGTCGCGTATCCCACTGAAGGATGTTCCGTTCTCGTTATCTATTGCCATCAATGGAGTGAATAAAACCGACACAATTGACCAGGCGGCAGTTTTTCAACAACTCAGATCGACGCTCAGGCGAATTGGCGGTAGTATTGGCAACATCATGACCGCAGCTTCAGCAGCTGTCATTTTCGACGGAATCGTCAATGATACTGGGATTATTACTCACGCTCCTGGCCCGAATGGATTACCTGGAGGATATCCTGTCTATGTAGATGGATGTGGGGTAAACGTTATTCTTCCCGAGAAGATGTCGTTGCAGGCTGCTATTGATATCAACGAAGCAGGACTTATGCTTGATGGCATCGAACATATAGACGAGGATGGAACAGTTGTATTTGCGGAACGAGAAATGTCCATCTTCCGTGAGGTTTTGGGATATGATTGTAGACGCATGCCGCTGTGCGAAGTAGATGATTGGGCCAAAGAACTACAAGTCAAATATCAGAAGTTAGCGCTCCATTCTCAAAAATAATCCCTAAGTTCAGGTAGGCATCATCTTCAATGGATGTTGTGGAAGAGACGATTGCAAAGGTATTTGCGATGGTTGATGTGTGTTTTCGCTAGATACTGAAAGTTCTGATCTGCATGCGCTGACCTTTGCTCTGCTGGAGTTGCGCGACACTGATTAAATGCACATAAGACAGGGATACAGGTTCCATTTTGTTTGCCACATATCCCGCCTTATGGAGCCTGTGATGGCCCCGCTTTCATGGATAAAAAGAGATGTCTACTGGCCACGAAAGCGGAGCATGTTCAGAGTGAAGTCGACAGTGTTTGCGCAGCCTCTTGAGCATGTTGCAAGGATGCAAAACCATCGAGGTCTTGCTGAGAAGCGAACACAAAGTAGCCATAGCGATCCTGGACCGGTAGTCGATATACCTCATGAGGGGCAATGCAGCTGCCGCAGGGCAGAGGGCGTTCTGCAGGAATCTGGGTCATCAGGTAATAGCGTTTGGTGTCACTATGCTGGACAATAGCACATCGTGGCTCCTGTTCAATGATCTCAACAAATTGGAGCCAGTACGTTGCTTGCCAATGGCCTGGTTTACAGGCATTTCTGTTATTTCCTGAAACATAGGAATGGTAGAGCACCCACGATTTTTTTTGAGGGGCACACATATCCTGCAGCAGTGACATTTCTTGAGAATCCTCATGCTTTTCTGAGTGCCCTGCAAGGAGATCGATGCTCTTCATTACCTGTTCCATGTGATCGTGAATACGCTCCCTCTGTTTCTTCGGTGCATTCTTCCAGTGCCACCACCCTCCAATGGTTGCTGAACCTGCAATAATGATGAAAAATGGACGATAGTAGTTTGGCTTGCTGTGTAAAGACATCGGTTTTTTCCTTTCGCTCCTGCAATGAAGTTGTTTTCTGTCAGGGCAAGACATTGAACGTATCAATGTTGTTGTGCATACGGCATTTCTGCGAGCTATACCGTACTTCGACATACCCTTGATAGTGAGTTTATGTTGCTTGGGTGGAGAGCCGTAGGGGAGCGGCAGGGTACCAGTGAGAGAGGAGAGGGGCAGCTTGACGCGGGGTTTTATTTTAGCCCGTCGCAAGCCACCGACCTGTTAATGGGTGCTGTGAGGCGTGCTCATGCTTTTGTTTGTGACCTCTTTGGATCTGGCTTGAACGTGCCCCTGTTGCTGGGTTGAGCGTTGAAATGAGAAGCGATAGGCATTAGTGGTCTTTTTGGCTTCGGCCACATCGTTTTCGGTGTCCTTGTCTGGCTTCCAGGTGCCTTCGCTGAGGGTTGACATGCGTTCTTTGAATGCGAGATAGACCTGGTCGATCATGTCAGGATTGCCAAGCATGCCCAGCTCGACGACACAGCGCCGCATGGCACGAGCAGCCCTGATGACGCGCTCGCCGTCTTTGCCAGCTCGATAAGCGAACTTTACTTTTTGGTCCCAGCGCGTGTTGATCGAATACATAGCATAGTCATAGAACAGTTGCGCTGCCCTGCCAATATGGTGCCTGCGTTGCTCTTCGTTGTGTTCTATGGAAAGGTTGTTGTCGAAGACGTTTCTGCCCAGGGCGCTTTCATGGTTGGCCATGATCAGTAGCGCATCCAGGTACTTGTCGCGGTAGAGGGTCACAGGCTCTTTAACCCAGGAGCCAAATTCTTCTGGAAATTTCTCCAGCAGCGATTGGATGAGATCACCTGGATAGGCACCGATGAGGTTTTGGCAGGCG
Source organism: Dictyobacter aurantiacus (assembly GCF_003967515.1). Classification (GTDB taxonomy): domain Bacteria; phylum Chloroflexota; class Ktedonobacteria; order Ktedonobacterales; family Ktedonobacteraceae; genus Dictyobacter; species Dictyobacter aurantiacus. The sequence goes on from NZ_BIFQ01000002.1 coordinate 1,593,372, forward strand.
TGTATGACCCAGTCCGGCATGGTGCCATCAAGCTTTTCATCCAGCAGCCCTTCTTTGCGTGCAACTTTGATCGGATTGTAGTGTTCTTCAATCTTATCAAGGTCAATGACTCGACAGGATGGGTGAAGCGAGTAAAATCCAGACTCGTTGCTGAAGAAATCAATGTCACCTGTGACAGGATGGCCATTCTTTTCCAATTCTTTGACGGCACGATCTAAATCCTGACGAAGGTAGCGTTTGGCCGCGTCAAAGACCTCTCCCAGTTGATCGGCATTCATATCGCGCCGTTTTCCACGGGCGATTGCATAGGTCAGGACTTTATCGCGGTCGACGGCATTTCCTCTTCGCCAGGCGATGTAGGCAAGTTGAATCAGGCGGATCGCGTGCTCTCCCTTGCGCAGCTTGACTTCTACCTGCGTTCCGTCATCTGCCTGTATCCAGCAGCGCATCTGTTTGAGGAGTGTCAATGTAACTGGTGTGGGCGTCGAAGTAGACTGTTTGAGTATCTGTGGAGAAAATACTGGTTGCGCTTCCTTTGGTTCCTCTGTGCGCTGTAGTTCTTTCTGCTGTTCTTCTGCATGCTGTAGTTCTTCCTGCTGTGCAGGCGCGCTCAGGGGTTGTGGTGGCAAGGCCTGCTCTGGCGAGGGAGTTCCTGTATGCTCATCATGCTCGCTGTTCGTTTCTTCTTCTGTGTGATTGACGTTCTCAGACCAGTCAGGGTTTGTCATGGGCAATGGTGTTGTTGGAAGGGTGTCCCACTGCCAGGGATCGGTTGGATCCAGTTGAAAGAGTGGAGGGACCGCTACACGTTTTTGTCTGATCCATGCTTCTGGGTGGCGTGTGTGCGGTGTGACGAATTGTGCTTCTATAGAGTGAGGGAGTTGATGAGTGGTATCTGAAGACGGCGTGGCGAGGAGCGTATGTTCTGTGTTCTTGCGTGAGAAGAAAAACTGCTCGCCTAGTGACAGAAGCACCCAGATCCACCCGCCTGTGAGGAGGAAACTGAATAGCGGTGAAAGGAGCCTGGCGATGATGGCTGTGCGCACTGGCAGCGAAAAGTGAGAGAACTGACCAAGCAGTGGTATTGTTGGGAGAGAGAGCCGAACCGTGAAGACAACAGCCATAAAGAGTCCGACCATTCCTGCAATCATCAGAGAGGTTCGAGCATGCATGCTGTCTTGAGGCATGTCTATGATTCCTTTCACTGAGAGGGGCATATCTATCGGTGTATTTCTTGAGTAGAGCACTATATGGATGGTCCCTATTGAAATTCATTCTTTTGTGGTACAGGTTTATTGATCATAACTATACTTTCCTATATGTTACACTGGGGTTTTTGGATAGTCTGTAAAATACATCACAGTGTGATGCAATAGATGAGAGTAGAAGAAGTGTCATTGTTTGCTGGACACGACAAGAATGTTTGTTTGTTGTCGTATTTCTGAGCTTTATTTACCCAGGTGTTCGTTTCAGCTCAATCCAGGAAGCTTTTTCCCAACGATGAGCCTTTCTTTGAAGCCGACCAGGTGATCTTGCTGGTGGAAAATAACGGCGCGAGCAAGGACACGGCTCATATCCTGGAACGATGCGGCAGCAATCCAGCTCTGTGTCTGTAAAACGGTAGTGGTTAACCCCAGGAGTTGTGGTTGCGCTCTTACTGGACTACCTCCCTGGGAGAGGATATCGGCAACACACTGTTGGAAGGTAAAGCGATCGATGAGGGAGCCCGGGAGAAGATGCGTGTCGCCTGCATCGGTGACGCGGACATAGCGCATCATTTGCCTGAGAATAACCTCGAAGTGCTTATCATGCACGATGGCTCCAGTTCCACGATAGATCTTTTGTATTTCCTGGATCAAGTAGCGTTGGGTCATGTCCGATCCCAGCACCTGAAAAATGTCCTGGGGATGAAGTGGGCCTTCGGCCAGGGGCGTTCCTGGTACAACATGTTGCCCCTCCATCACAGTGAGCTTTCGCTTCAGCGGGATACGGGTGCTCCATTCCTCTTGCTCTCCGTGTGGTGATACGAAGTGAAGGAGATAGTCGCCTGTTCCTGCATCTGTGGCTATTGTCGCCACGATGCCATGTCGCTCCGCTATTGGCGCGGCTTGCGCTGGCATATGGACTTCAAAGAGGTCATCGACCCGAGGGAGGCCCAGCGTAATGTCGGCTGCATTGTTGGCAATCCCACCCGAATGAAAGGTTCTCATGGTGAGTTGCGTGCCAGGCTCTCCAATCGCCTGCCCCGCCAGAATACCAACGGCAACGCCTTTTTGAACGAGTGTGCCTGTCGCCAGATCAGACCCATAACACTGCTGACAGATGCCATATGTTGCCTGGCACGTAAGAGGTGTACGGACGAAGACGTGCTCGACGCCAGTGGCGAGAAGTTCATCAACGAGTGTTTTGTTCAGCAGGGTACCTGCGGCGACATGCCCTGTGTGTTCCGCCAGCACTCGCCCCATGATGGTGCTGCGCATATCTGGCAGCCCGTTCCGGCGACACGTATCGTTGCTGATGAGCAGGCCATCCGTGGTGCGGCAGTCTTCCTGGGTGATGATGACGTCCATCCCGGCTTCGACCAGGCGTCGCGTCAGATAGCCAGACATGGCCGTATTGAGACTTCGATCCATAAATCCTTTGCGTGCACCCGATGCCGCGATAAAAATCTCCCAGACAAGCAGGCCATGCAGGTAATTGGAGAGAACCGGGATCGGTAGGACCTTTCCTGAAGGGCTTGCCATCAGTCCACGGATGCCGCTCAGCTGCCGTATCTGCTGAAACTTGGCCTTGGTTGCGCCTGACTTCACGATGGTCATGATCGTGCCAAATGGATCAAGGGCATCGCTTACTTTTCCGCTGATCTCATCAGTAATAGCGGTCCAGGTGGCAATGACGTGGCGGTACCATTCATCATAGGTGACCTCGCCGGCATGGTGGCGAGCATCTATCTCTGCGACCTGTGTGCGCCCGTGATCAATCAACGTTTCTCGCTCTGGTGGGGTGGTGATATCACTGAGTGCAAAGCTGATGCCGCTCCTGGTGGCATAGTGAAAACCGATCCGTTTCATGTCATCAAGCAGACGCGCGGTTTGTTCTTCCCCGCACTGTGAAAGACATTCGGCAACCAGTGCTTTCAAGGTTTCCTTTGTCTGAGGATAATTGCGGTACCCGCATGGCTCAGGAAGCATGTCATTGAAGAGCAGGCGTCCGACGGTCGTTTCAACGCGTCCACGTGCTGGATGTTCGGGGTTTGCAGGAGGAGGGGCCATATACACAGGGATATCACCCATGCGTATGATGATGGGGGTATGCAGATCGATATACCCAGCCTCGTGTGCGAGCAGTGCCTCATTGCGATCGGTGAAGAGACGTCCAGCTTTTTTGGGAGTCGGTCGCTCTTCTGTGAGATAGAAGCAGCCAAGGACGATATCCTGACTCGGGGTGATGACAGGATCACCGGAGGCGGGATGGCGCACATTGCGGGTTGAGAGCAGCAGACGGCGTGCCTCTTGTTGCGCTCTTTGGGAGAGTGGAACGTGCACGGCCATCTGATCACCATCGAAATCGGCATTAAATGCTGCGCATACCAGTGGATGCAGTTGAATGGCTTTTCCCTCAACGAGCCGTGGTTGAAAGGTTTGAATGCTCAGGCGATGTAGCGTCGGCGCACGGTTGAGTAGCACCAGACGTTCGAAGAGCACTTCATCGAGTACATCCCACATCTGCGTGTTCCGGCGTTCAACCATGCGTTTGGCCGTTTTTGGGCTGGAGGCATAGTGATGATCCAGGAGTTTTCCAATCAGAAAGGGCTTGAAAAGTTCACAGGCCATTTCTTTTGGCAGACCACATTCATGCAGCTGGAGTTGTGGTCCTGCCACAATCACCGAACGGCCAGAATAATCCACCCGCTTTCCGAGCAAGTTGCGGCGGAATCGACCCTCTTTTCCCTGTAACACATCGGTGAGACTCTTCAATGGCCTGTGACGAGCATCGGTCACCTTTTTTTTTGCATGGGCGTTATCGAAGAGCGCCTGGCAGGCTTCCTGGAGGAGACGGCGTTCGTTATTTAATAGCGTGTCCGGTGCGTTGTGTTCCAGGAAGTGCTTCAAACGGTTATTGCGATGCAGAACGCGACGGTAGAGGTCGTTCAAATCCGAAGAGGCTATGCGTCCCCCATCCAGGACAAGAATCGGTCGGAGTTCAGGCGGAAGAACTGGAATAGCGGTAAGAATCATCCATTCTGGTCGTTGTTTGGATCTGCGAAACGCCTCAACGACATGCAGACGCCGGATCGCTTTCTTCGTATTGATCCCCGCTGTAGTTATCTCTGTGTGAAGTTGTGTTGCCAGGGCATCCAGGTCAAGCGTGCGTAAGAGATCAAGCATCGCTTCGGCGCCTGTTTTTGCCTCAAAGGCACCTGGGAACAGGGAGGATAAGGTATGATATTGCTCCACATTGAGCAGATCACCAACCGTGAGTGTCTGCAGGTGCTGGTATGCTTCCGCCTCCTCTGGATCCTGCGTGTCTGAGATATGATGGTGCTCATGGCTGCGCTGCGTTTCATTAATGTGGAGGACGATAGAGCGCTGATACCCCAGGAGCGCTGTGACTTGCCAGGGTGAGAGGTTCAGCAGGAGGCCAATGGTACGCTTATACCAGGGATGCACGATGGGTGCTGCGAGATCAATATGCCCCATCCGTTCTCTGCGAACAGTTGCCGGCGCCAGCTCCACGCCACAGGTGCGACACACGAGGCCAGCCTGACGCCTGTATTGATATTTTCCACATGCGCAGGACCAATCACGTGTGGGGCCAAAGATGCGTTCGCAGAAGAGACCATCTTTGACCGGCTGTTGTGTGCGATAGTTGATGGTGTCCGGTTTGGTGACCTCACCATGGCTCCAACGATGGATATCTTCGGGGCTGGCCAGGCCGATGCGCAGTGCAGCGATCGTATTGGCATTTCTCATGGTTTCTCCCCTTTCCGCATCGAGATGCACGCATTGTCATTTCCTGAGCAGGGATGTGTCTGAACAGCGAGGTGAGGGTGGTTCCATCTCTGGTGTGGTTGGAAGGGAGAGGAGATAATGCTGATTTTTCGTGCGATCGCCTGTGTTGTGAGGGCGGCAACGATGGCGCGTGCTGTTCGCAGTCGTTGTTCTTCCTTGCCTGAGGCATAATACCAGAGCGCTGTATAATAGGGCGTTCCATCATCGGTGTTGTGGGCGAGCTGCTCACATATATGCATCACAACCTGTTCATCGGTTCCTACCAGGCGGATCATCACATGAATAGCGATTCGTTGGCCCGAGTCTGTGAGTAGCTCTGCTGTTGGGAGCAAAGACTCGCGGGGCTTTGTTGCAGCCTCCTTGAGTTGTTGCCGACTTCGCCATGTTGCCTGTGGATACTGCTCGGTAAGCAGAAGGCGAATTGCATTGCTCGCTGAGAGGAATGGGAGCACATGACGACCAGGACGTTTCCACGGCGCAGTTGAACCAAGCATACGTACGCCCTTTTTGGTGAGCCATATCCAGCCTGGTTGACCCTGCTCAATCTGCTCCAGATTGAGCAGGCCTTCTCGTTGGAGATGCTCGATACGGTTATGGATACTGCTTTTTGAAGGGAATGGACGATGCCCTTGTGATCCTCCCTCGCATGCCGTGATGAAACACATCATCTGATCGATTCTGATCGCTCGTTGCTGCAGTACGAGTGTTAATATAGATGCATTCCGGGGATCCGGATGTCTCAGTTGCTTTTCTTCCAGTGATTGGTTCGGGGTGATCATAGAAGCATAACCTCCTGTACATGGGCGAGTTGCCCTCTGCCTGTGCATGTCTCCAGATGCCTCGCTGATTGGTAGGTTCGTTGCTGTCAGGGATTGCTGATCATCCAGCGTTGCGATCTGGATCACGAACGTGTTCCACTTTTTCCCTCACCACCAGCATAGAAAATCCGTCCTCTGAGAACAGGGGCAGATAATATACCAGTAGAGAGGCAACAGAGAGGTAGGGTGTGGATGGAGGAGTTAGATGAGAGGGATCTCGTGTATAGCATAAGGGGCAGAATGGAAATACATCGCTCGAATGAGCAAGCTATCTTATGCACCAGGAGTAGGAGCAGGCCGCTATCCGCTGGTGAGGGGGGCTGTTACCTTGTTCGTACTGGATGAGAAACGCACTCTTGGATGGCTTGCCTATGGCTGCACGGTGTTGCCATGCGCATCTGCGCCTGTGGATTTCTCCATCTGGGACAAGGAGTGTTCCCAGATGGCTATGGTGTTTCATGAGGCACGGGCGCATGCTCTGTGTCTTGTTCTGGCATGGCCTCTAGCTCGAGATCTGCGAAATACTGCTGGAGGAGTGGGTGCGTAAATCGATATTCCCCATTCCTCAAAAGGAACAATACAATGCACGGCTTTGACGCATACCCTAGAATGGGGATTCAAAGGTTAATCCCTTCGATTGATATGTCCCAATGCCAAAATATGAGCCATCAGGCAGCATGCTCTCTGCAAGGTTGCCTTGATCGATGCTAGATATTTCTGGATGGTATGCATGAGTTTCAGGAAACTCACCATATCTAAGAATCTGTTGTAATATGTCTTGATCTGCTGCTTGATAAAACCAAACATCATTAGCCCCTAGAGGAATATCGCTTGGTTGCCACCGCACTCCTACTAACGTTCGATTTTGTCTTTGCCATAGCATCCTCTCATCAAAACGAAAGTTTTGTAATTCAAAATCCCTGTGGATTCCTTTTATTAAAGATTGTGCTCTTAAAACAAATTCTTCTGCAATCTGGGATAAACCTGAAAATAGCGCTATCCCGGCATAATGATAATATTTACTTGCTGTGAAATATTCATTTGGTAAATTGCTTAAGTTTTCGTTCGGTGTTGGATCTATAATTTCAATTAACCCTCGTCGAATCTGTGTTTGACCTTTCTTTTTTGAATTTACAGATGGAGTTTTACTCTGACAAGCAGCTTGAACAATAATGCCTAGCTTGATTACTTGAGTATGTGTAAGTGTTTTTCCTGATTCCAACACTACAGTATTTTGGCTTGATTGTTTTTTTGCATAAATGCTTCTTCGTGCATTATTGCGACTTTCATTGCTTGTCACACCTTTCGCTTCTATTTGTAGTAGACCTTGATTGTTTGGAAGTAATGTTGCGTAGTCTAGAGCTTTAGTACCTTGAACGCGTATTGGATTGAGATTGTCAAAATTTATATTAAACATATCCGAAATTGCTAACAGAGTTAATCCAACCCCAAAATCATGACTGAAACCCGAAGCAAAATCACCCATAATCTTCCGTATTTCTAGGTCTGGATGCCTCGGATTTAACGCTAAATATAACCCCCCTGTAATCAGGAGACTTCGTTTAATAAATCGAGATATACTCCCTGGATACCCAAGTTTCTTTACTGCTGTAGCATGAAGGAGGGTGACGAGGGAAAAGGGATATCCTGGTGCGGGAGTAGCATATCTGTTATGAAAAGAATGCACAGGATTATAAATTGGGTCTGGAGGAATATTGTAAGGTGCTTTTTTACCTAAGCCTATTTGAATGTGCCGAGAGCGCTGTAAGGCATCTGTGTTAAATGTAAAAGTTACTTGCATATTTCATTTTCTTATCAATATTGGATTTTATAGCATGCATTGTAAGATTGGAATTAATAAATATCAATGAAATAGTACTTTAAAATATCCTATAAAACAACAAGGGCAAAACACGGTGGTGCTTCTTTTCGAAAAGAAGCACCACCGGAAAATGATTAAGTTATTTTTGTTAAGAGGGCAATGTTGGGAGGGTCACGGTGAGCCCTGCACCACCTGCTTGATCAGGTGGTACTCTATTGATGCTGACCGTTCCTTTAATTTCGGAGACGCGGCTCAGATTGGAAACAAAAACCATGTCCGTGAATGCTACAGGGCCCGGTGATGCCTGGCTGGCACGCGCTCCGATGGTGATGCTGACGGGTTGGTGGGTGTCTGGTGAAGTGAGAATTCTTCCCCATTCACTATGGCAGGTTGGCGAATATCTCCGCTGGAGAGTTGCTAACATCTGCCCCTGACCATCAGGGATTTCGTGGAATGCGATGGTCTGTGCGTCTTGGTAGCATCCCTGTATCATGGGATCCTGGTTGGTATAGTGTGGTGCTGTGGGATCGGATGCACAGAGCCCCTGGAATTGGCCAGGCTATCGTTCCTGCTGCGTGAGCAGAGGGCGCGAGCAGCATATCAGGGATGCTGCCTATCAGCAACAATACGACTATAATGGGTAGCATCTTGATGGCCATGCGGATGTGAAGAACTGACAGCTGTGTTGTTCCCATGGTGCTCATAGTGTAAGTACCTTTCGATTATCTCTGTGCTTTGCTAGACGGGGATCGTTATGGGTTGTGTTTGGCCTTTGAGGAAAAAAGCGCCTGCCCAGTTCGTTGGGCGAACGTTCGGGAGTGTAAAAACCATATCCGTGATGGCACTGGTTTGCCTTCCATCTGCGAGGACTATGCGTTTGACGTCTTCTACTCGGCCGTTCTGAAAAGAAATAACCGCATCTATCGCTGCTACCTGCTGCTGCGCACTGGCATAGGCAAGTGTACTGATCCAATAGGTCTTGCAGATCGCCGAATGCAAGAAACTGACGCCGCCAATCAGCTCATTTTGGGCTGTGAAGACGGATTGGAGTTCAATGATGTGACTGTCTTGCATACATCCTTGTGTGACAGGGTGGAAACTAGTTTTAAATTTTGTAGCCATTTCTCGTCTTTTGATGGCCTTTATCCTTGATGTTATGGGGTACATGGGGTACAATGACTCCATGGAAAAAGAGCGGGTTACCACGAAAATATGGCGGCATTCTTTACACAAACTCAAAATTGCTGCCGCTACGAATAATGTGTCTATGATTGATCTGTTAGAACGTCTCATCGACCAGGAGTACGAAAAAACGAAAGGGAGGGACCCCGGACATGCAGGTGATACGCGGATACAAGACCGAGCTGGACCTGAATAACGCGCAAAAAACCGCGTGTTTGCAGCATGCCGGAGCCTCTCGATTTACGTATAACTGGGGGTTGAAGCGGTATGAGGAAGAGTACAAAGCGGGCCGGAAAGCGCCAAGCGCAATGAGCCTGCATAAAGAACTCAATGCCTTGAAACAGACCCATTTTCCCTGGATGTATACCGTCTCCAAGTGCGCGCCGCAAGAGGCATTGCGCAACCTGGAGAAGGCATTCAAACAGTTCTTCGGGAAGGTAAAACTCAAGGCCCAGGGCACATATCGGGGGAAGCTCGGGTATCCTCGATGGAAGAGCAAGAAGAGAGGCATTGGCTCTTTTCGCTTGACGGGAGCGATCCACGTCTTTGAGGACCGTATTCAGCTTCCACGCCTCGGTACATTACGACTGCACGAGCACGGGTATATCCCAACAAACGCCAAGGTGTTATCGGCAACCGTCTCTGAGCAAGCAGGCCGCTGGTTTGTGAGCGTGCAGGTCGAGGAATACGGTTCGGACCCGGTTCTGGCCACTGGCCCCGCTCTTGGGATTGATCTAGGGGTTAAGGCTATGGCGACTGCCTCTGACGGCACGATCATCGCCAACCCGAAAGCCCTGCGTTCCAACCTGAAAAAGCTGAGACGGGCATCACGCCAGCATTCTCGGAAACAAAAAGGCAGCAAAAATAGAGCAAGGGCGACCCGTAAGCTTGCTCGTTTGCATGCCCATATAGGCAATATTCGCAAGGATGCACTCCATAAAGCGACCTCGCAGTTGGTGATGAAAACCAAGTCATCAAGTGAGAGGCCCGCTGTGATTGTGCTAGAGGACCTCAACGTCTCGGGAATGCTCAAAAATAGAAGATTGAGCCGCGCCATTGCCGATGTTGGCTTCTACGAATTTCGCCGTCAAATGCTCTATAAAGCCGAGCAGACGGGTTGCAAGGTGGTCCTGGTTTCTCGCTGGGAGCCATCAAGCAAGACCTGTTCAGGGTGCAAAGCGGTCCGAGAAGAACTTGATTTACGTGAGCGAACCTTTTTGTGCCACGCCTGCGGCCTGGTCTTAGACCGAGATTTGAACGCGGCGTATAATCTGGCTGCGTTAGCATGACCTGAGGAGTACCCTGAGTTACAGGGGATTTAAAGCTTGTGGACAGGACGGCTCTGGCTGGGTAGAAATACCCGGTGAAACTGCCCTGGTCGAAGCAAGAACAAGACAGCAAATGTAGCTTGTCTATGTTTGTCTAAGTTCTTGATAACGGTTCTGCTGTTCACATACTGCCTGCTGCGTTCCATGGGTTGATGCGCACGTGATCGCTGCATGAGCACGGGAGAACAATGAAACGTCGGAGACATGCAACAGCTGGCTTCCAAAGAACACAAGCAGAGTGGTGAGGCAGGCAATCACAAGCAGGAGAATCATATGGGCAGGCTGTGTACGTTTTCTTCGTGGTGTGATAATCATTCGTTTCATTTCCCTTTCCAGAAGCATTTGATGCGTATAGGTGATTATGTGTGAGCTTGTACAGAAACGGTGAACGATCGCGATTTTCCAACGAGATCAAAACTGCCTGATCCAGCATGTGGGGAGATCGGCGCTGTAGTCATATCTGACCAGGCAGCATAGGCAAAAGGAGTACCAGCAAATGTGGGTGTGCCGGTGATGTCTTCTGTTGTATGATTGTGGAAGAGCATTATGGCGTGGATCGCTTTAAAAATTCCCGACCTGGTCACAAAGGCAGTTGTACGGACCCAATACGCCTTGCAGGTTGGTGAGTAACGCAGCTCAACGTCACCCAGCGGTTTAGTCTGCTCTGTATCCTGAAAAACGGTTTGGAGATCGAGGCTTTCTGCATCGATAACGCACCCCTGGGCAATCGGATCCTGGTGTTCGCATAGAGCCTGTTGTGTACCCCTGGTGGTTGCACAGGTTGTCGCAACCGAGTTCGTTGCAGCGTGAACGGCATTTATGAACGGCGCTACTTTTTGGCTGTGGATTGCTATGGTTCCTGTGATGAGCATGAGCGTGGTGACAAGACTGCTCCCAAGGATGATCAGCGTTCGTTGGGTGTGATGCTGTTTCAATACGATCATTGTCGCTTTCCTTTCCATGTGAGACTGACAGATGTTGTATGACTGAGGTACTTGCTCTTCCCAGCGTAGTTTGCAGATACCGTTGGAACAGGAGAAGCTATGGTGTTCATACGGGGGGAGGTGAGGAAGAGGTATGGTGATGAGAGGAAGGTAAGCCAGGGAGAGAAAAACATACCGCCCTTATTCTGGTTTGTGTATTGAGGCTACCCAAATCCCGGCAGAGATAGAGAGAGGAATGAAGCTATGCAAGCATTTCACTGGACTGATTTTTATGCAATTACGAAGAATCGCCCTCCCTGGCCTCGACTCGTTCGGGCGGTAGAACTGCAGAAGTCCCGTGGTGAGGCATTAGACCTGGGATGTGGTGCAGGTCGTGATACTCGTTATCTGATTGAGCGCGGATTCCGCGTTACTGCTGTTGATCAAGAAGCAGCATCGCTGGAGCTCCTTTCTGATCTGCCAACGGATCAACTCCATCGGGTGCAATGCTCATTTGAAGCGTTTCAGTTTGGCCGTTATGATGTGATTAATGCCCATTTTTCGCTTCCCTTTATTGATCGTGAGCACTTCCCTCTTGTTTTTGGCCGCCTGAAAGCAGCACTGAAACCTGGAGCGATTTTTGTTGGGCAATTCTTTGGAACTCATGATACCTGGAATATTCCAGGCACGCACATGACATTTGTGACACGCCAGCAGGCTCTCGCATATCTTGAAGGATTAGAACTGCTTGAGTTCGAGGAAGAGGAAGAAGATGGGGCAACAGCAGATGGAGCACCAAAGCATTGGCATATTTATCATACTCTAGCGCGCAAGCTGTGACTAGACCTATTCCGAATGGCGAAGTAATACATTGCCGTCGTTGAGAAGCTATCAAGCACTCATGAGAAGCCTTTCAGTATACTATCGATCATGAAAGGCTTCCCTCACCACGGATGCTATCTATCACAATGATTGGCCGCTTTTGGGGTAGGGCCGAATTCTGCATTCCATCGCTTGCCTGAAATCAAAGCACATCTTGCTAATCCCACCAGAATAACCATACATGACCGTTAAGCAATGTCTTGACGAGCGTCGCAAAATTCCCTCTGAGCCATTGATCAACCACATCAGGAGCGTAAATGTACTGTTCTTTTGCAAGCAGAAAAGCGTCTTCCCACGTGGTTGGCGGCTGTAGCACACGCATTTCCACGGTACTTGGGGCCATGGCAACTAATTCGGCTCCCCAGCGTTCATTCCAATATTTCATCATCGCCACCTGGACTGCATTTGACGGGTCCCATTCATTCCCTTGAACGGGGAGATAGGCTGGCACTTCCCAGAAATGAGTTGTTGGAACAAGAGCAATGGGAACCAGAGAAGGGAGTGTATAGGGAAACCGACCATAGGGAAGGCGGAAGTCGAAAGGGGCCGGTGGAACGTCAGCACGCTTTCTCACGCCCTCTTCATCTATTCTTGTGTGAATTCCCTCTTGTTTCAGCCATTGCTGAATATCAATGTACAATCCTGCCTCAAGGATAGTTTGGACCATTTCTTCTTCCCAGAGAGGCTGTTTAAAACGATCCCATCCAATGACTGGCCAATATCCTGTCTCAGAGACGAGACCCCGTAATACTTCCCATTGCGCGAGGATCTGAGTGACGGGAACCCGCAGAAGGCAGATGGGATGTTCTTTCCCTCCACGCTGATATTCAGGGAGGCTTAATGATGATACATCGATATGATGATATTGAAGCGTTTCTTCTAGGTTCATGATAACCTGCCATACAAGCATTTTTGGGTATAATTCCAGTCCCTTTATTGCGTGACCGGCCCACGTGAAGCTTGGCCAAACAGTCGGTTCATACACACACCTGGTGAGGGATGTGCTTTCATAAGCACGATGCACGCTGATCGCTGCCCTGCGTCATAGCAATGAGGATCGCAGATACCGTCAAGAAGGCTTGCCGCCCGCGTGAAATTTCGGCTCAAGTAACCAGATTTCCGTCCCAGGGAGGATATCTGACCACTCGATCCCGGTAATGGTCAACGAGAGCTCCGGGTTCGCGGGATCAGTATCTATCAGAAGATTCCCTTCTGCATCGCGCCAGGCGTCGATACCAAAGCTCGCGACGCGGGCTTGAAGGAGACGCTCATCCGGGAGACGCAGTTCAAGAGGGTCCTCTGGCATAGGGATGATAATAGTGTTTGGGAGATTGCGCAAGAGGACCCGAGGAGTGAGCCTGAACCTGCCTTCATTGGCGTCTGCGATGCCTTCAACGGTCAGTAGATAAACCTGCATGAGTGCCCCCTGAATAATCATTACTTGCTGGAACGTATCATAGTTGGTTCTGGCAGGAAAAGCAAGAGAGGATTTATGCTGTACATCATGGTGATGTGTGGACGGAAAGCGGATTATGCCCATGAGCATCTCCAAGCCCTTCATATCTGGAGGCACCACCCAACATGAAATTGCTTCGTTTTCAGAGGAGATTGTTTCCTGACAATCTTCTATATCCTGGCTGGAGAGCATCTTTGCTGGGAGCGTTTCTCTTCATGCGCAGCAAGGGGCATATACGCAGGTTGGGGTTTTGCCTCACCCTTCATGATCCGGGAATTGCATAGCTATGGAGTGGTTTTGGGAAAGGCTCCCTGAAGCGAATGAACATCTTTCTCATGCTCTGCTGATATGCTTGTATTCCCAAGAAGGGGGCAGAACCGAATGTTCGACGATGTTTGAGGTGAAACAGAGGCATTGACGCCCGGGAGGAATAATTGCCTTGTCGGATACTCTTGCTATGCTCTACAATGAAGGTGAATGTTTCTCAAGAAGGCTACAGAATGAGTAAGGACAGATGATGAATCATAGCGATCATGTCAGGTTGTTGCGCAAGGGGGTGGCTGGGCATGGGGGGGTATGGGCCGACCTCGGCTCGGGCTGGGGCGCTTTTACGCTGGCCCTGGCTGATCTGCTGGGGCCAACGGCGCGTATCTACTCGATAGACAAAGAGCGCGCCTCACTCCAGCAGCAAGAGCAGGCTCTGCGTGAGCACTTTCCAGCCGTCGAGGTTATCTACCAGGTTTCTGACTTCACGCGCCGCCTGGATCTTCCCCCACTCGATGGAGTGGTGATGGCCAACTCACTGCACTATGTGCGCAAGAAGGATGAGCTCTTGCAGCGCGTGCATGGGTATCTACGTCCCGGTGGGCGCTTGTTGCTGGTCGAGTACAATGCCGATCGCGGCAACTTCTGGGCTCCCTATCCGCTCTCCTATCGAACCTGGGAGGCGTTGGCACGGCAGAACGGCTTTACTCAGACTACCGTGCTGGAACGCGTCCCCAGCCGCTATCTCAACGAGATCTATTCGGCCCTGAGCATCCGTGCGGAGTGAGCCTGGTGTTATTGTCTCAGTTATTATATGATCAACACATTCCCTGCTTCTTCCGCTTTTTCCCCAGCGGGTAGCCCACCGATGCTCGAATACCGTGGACATCGGCAAGGGAGAACTGCAGGATCACCCAGATCCTCTTTGGAGGGAACCCACCGATGAGTTTTGGTGCCAGGAGTTCTCCCATCTGGATCTCGGTGGCTTTATGTGCCGACAAGCCTTTCTCAATCCGGCGCTCCCAACAAGCGCGCTTCACTTAAAGTGTGCCAGACCCGTTCTTATCCCATTTGCACTCGTAACTGGTGATTTTGCACTGCAGCTAATGCGGTGGTATTTTGCAGCAAGCTTGAAGGACACTCACCACAATAGACAAGGTTATGGCATTATTTTGCAGTCAAGTATAAGGATCGGTTTGTATCGCGTCTGCTCCCTGCAGCAATGCAAAGTTACATTGCTGCACTGCTTATGTAGACATTTCTGATGTTAAACAGTAAAATATCTCTACAATAGTCTTGGGGTGTTGATCTGGCTGTCCACCGATTTCGATAATTCTCACATGCTCGATAGAGTCATCCTCAAAAAGCGCAAGGTGGTCCTTAAAATTTGATTGATCAGCTTCAAGCATCTTTTTGCTGAATGCATCTACAACAAGCTTGGCTGCATTCTCAATATCGTGCGGTCGCGATCCCCTAGGCTTGATATGGAAATAGATACGAAATGCCCACCACATTGCGAGAGATCGAGTATTGCGAATTTTCTCCTCAGAGATTTTGGTTGCTGCAGCCGCACGAATAGCCTCTCGCCGTGATTTTGTTTTGCTCGCTGAAGTGAAAAAATCGTGGTAAATGACTTGCGACATGAGCGGATCTTGCCCTCCGATATAAGCAGTCCAGTTCATGACTGCGAGCGCAGCCGCTTCAAATGCGAATCGGGCTCAATCAATTCTGTAAATTCACTGCGGTGTTGTTACGTTTTTGCCTGTCCTACTGTGATTTGTCGCAAAGCTGAGCCACGATTGTCATAAACATTTGCCGAGAGTCGAGTGTAGCATAGCAAGCATGTACTATTTCATTGCCGCAAAGGTATGCCGCAACTCCCAAATAGGAAGAACACCTTTGCCGTTAGAGGCTCCTATTTTCTACATACTTTTTTCATTCCTTAACTGAGTTACAAGTGTTATAAACGTTTCTAAAAAATGACGTCAAACGTTGACAAATGCGTAAAAATATGCAACCATGATGGGTATGAAATGAAGCCAGTATGCCAAACAACAAGGGATTAGCTATCGGACCGCGTTACGCTGGTTTCGAGCTGGAACCATCCAAGGGTATCAGGCTCCATCAGGCACGATCATCGTGACGGAAAGCCGCGAACCAGCGCAAGCCGTTCCGAAAGTGGCGATTTATGCGCGCGTTTCTTCCTCAGCGCAGCGGGCGGATTTAGAACGGCAAGCAGAACGGGTAGGCCAGTATTGTACGGTACGCGGGTACCACGTGGCACTGGTGGTCAAAGAGGTTGCTTCGGGCGTCAATGACAACCGCCCGAAACTGCTGAGTCTTTTGAAGGATACGAGTATCACGCGGGTGGTTGTAGAACACCGAGACCGTCTCACTCGTTTCGGTTTCCAGTACATTGATGCGCTCTTTTCTGTGCAGGGCCGGGTGATTGAAGTGGTCAATCCCGCTCACAACGATACCGAAGAATTGCTGGCTGATTTGACCAGTATTATCTATTCGTTTTGTGCTCGACTGTACGGACAACGGAGAGCCAAACGCAAAACGGAGAACGTTGTGCAAGCGTTGCGGAAACGGGAGGATGCTTGATGCGGCTCGTTGAACGTCATCTCGTTCGCACAACTGATCCACGCTTTGCCGCCATTGATGCGGCGGCGTTTGCATCCAAAAACCTGTACAATCAAGCCAATTATCAGATCCGGCAAACCTACATCTCTCATGGGAAGTATCTGTCCTATGCTGACGTTTTTCACCTCGTCAAGGGCATGGACTGCTACAAAGCGTTGCCAGCCAAGGTCGCCAATTCCATTCTCATCCTCCTGCATAAGAACTGGGTGTCGTTCTTTGAAGCCTTGGAGGCATTCCAAACGGAGCCCTCTCGCTTCACCGGACGCCCCCGGCTTCCCAGGTACAAGGACAAGGCAAAAGGACGCAACATCTTGATCTATGACACCCAGGCTCTGGGCAAACGCGCGTTCAAGAAAACAGGCAAGCTGATCCCTTCAGGATTACCCATCGAGATTGAGACCTCGGTCACCGAGTGGTGGCAACTGGCCCAGGTACGTATCGTGCCGCGTGCAGATGGGTACATGATAGAAGTCGTGTATGAGCAGCAGGAAGAGCAAGCTGACGTGGATACGAAGCTCGTCGCGGCCCTTGATCCTGGCGTCAATGTCCTTGCAGCTCTCACCAGCAACAAACCCGGCTTTGTCCCTCGCCTAGTGAGTGGCAAGCCCCTCAAAAGCCTTAATCAGCAGTACAACAAACGTCGTGCTCAGCATCAAAGCCGCTTGAGCCACGAAAAACGATTCACCTCGCGCCATCTGGATCGCGTGACGACGAAGCGCAATCGCCGTGTGGACAGCTATCTGCACACGGCAAGCCGTCGCATCATTGATCTGCTGGTGGAAGAGGGCATCGGCGTGCTCGTGATCGGCAAAAATCCCCTCTGGAAGCAGGAAGTGAACCTGGGAAGCAAAAACAATCAGCAATTTGTGCAACTTCCCCATGCTCGTTTCATTGAGCAATTGGCCTACAAGGCCCAACTCGTAGGAATTCAGGTGATCATCCAAGAAGAGAGCTATACAAGCAAAGCGAGCTTTCTGGATAACGATCCTCTTCCAACGTATCAAGCCAATCGTTCTGAAAGGCCCATATTTTCAGGCAGGCGTATTGCGAGAAGTTGGTATCGCGCCAGTGATGGAACCATCATTCATGCCGATATCAATGGGAGTTGGAACATTCTCCGAAAAAGTAACTCCGACCTTTTGCAATTGGGGCGAGGAGTAGCGGGCGCGGCAGTTCGCCCAAGACGGCTGGCCGTCTGAACGGATGACCGATAGGCATATTTGTCATCATTTTAAGGGACTGTATCTTCAGCAGCATAGTCAAACACCCGGAATCTTTTGGTTGGGAAAAAAGGAGCGGGCAGAACGACCAGACATGGTGAAATGCTTACTTTCTTTTTTGCTTGTAAAATGCAGAGAAAGAAGATTGTGAGTAATTACGATCATTGCGAGTTTATAAGGTGCCGCAATTTGGAGGTAGTTTCTGCTTCTGTCGATGGAGTATAGATCATAATCTTCATATCAGGATCCGTTGCGACACGTAATGCCGTAAGCTGAAGAATCAAAGGCCCTACGACGGGATGATTCATCTCCTGACGTACTTCAAAGTCTCCTCGAACATCATGCTGAGCCCACCACAGGCCAAACTCCCCACTCGCCTGTTGTAAATCCTTAATGAGCGCCGTAAATTGTGCCTCACCGGGATAGCGAGCACTATCGGCGCGAAAATCGGCGAGGACCTGTTGAGCAATCTGTTTCCAGTTAGTATAAAGCGACCGGTGTTGAGGAATGGTAAAGAGCCGCCACACCAGATTGCGCGTATGAGGAGGGGCAGGGAGGGAGAGCAGAAACGCTTGTTCTGCTGCCTGATTCCAATAGAGACGATCCCAGTACTTCCCAAGCACATAGGTAGGATTAATACCCAGGTCATCTACAATCTGTCGAATTGCAGGGCTGGCAACTTCTTCATATCTTTCGTTTTGTATTTGTATAGGAATTGGTTGCTCTGCAAGCATATAAAGGTAACGGCGCTCCTCCTCAGTCAGCTGCAGGGCATCTGCTATAGACTCAAGCACAGTGGCGGAAGGATGAACCTTTCGCCCTTGCTCCAGGGCCGTATACCACGATACACCTACATTCGCCAGAACTGCCACCTCTTCACGGCGCAAGCCTGGCGTTCTCCGATACCGTCTTACTGGCAGATTTACCTCTGTTGGATGCAATTTCATACGCCTGGTACGCAGAAACTCACCCAAAGCCTGCCGCCTTTGATCATATTGCTGCCGCATGTTTTATCCTATCACTCAGAGTGCTATGATGAAGAAACGCTGGTTGCATGTTTAGAAACATGTCATAATTATACCATCCGTTGAAGGGGTAAACGACTATGGCCCTGCAATAGGAGTGAAAGGATGAAGAATGAAAAAAGGAGAAATGTTGATACAGAGCAATGAGTTTTCTCCGGAAATGATGGAGAGACATCAACCTCTTAAAGGGAAAGTGGCGCTAGTCACCGGCGCTTCTCAAAGTATTGGACGCGCTATAGCCGAGCGACTCAGTCGAGACGGTGCCAGTGTGATTCTCCATTATCGCAACCACGAGCACGAGGCCCAACAAGCCGTGGAAGCCATACGTGCACAGGGAGGAACTGTTCTTGCTTTGCAGGCAGATTTAACAGAGAGAGGAGCGATTGAACACCTATTTGAGGAGGTGCATGGCCATTTTGGGCGCATCGACATCGTCGTCGCGAATGCGGGTGTACCGCACAGAATGCCCATCATCGAGGTCACTGAGGAGCAGTTCGATCAGGTGTTTGCCATCAACACACGCAGTGTGTTCTTTATGCTTCAGGAAGCTGCACGTCGCGTTGAGCCAGGCGGTCGTCTTGTTGTCATATCATCAAGTACAACGTACTACCCGACACAGGGAGTAGCGGTGTATGCCGGCAGTAAAGCTGCCTCAAAACTCTTCGTTGAAGTGATGGCCCAGGAAATCGGTCAGCGCCAAGTAACCGTCAACAGTGTCCTGGTTGGAGCCACCGATTCAGGATTCCTTGAAGAATACCCCTTGGAAGAGAAGCAGCGTATAGCCCAGTCGTCACCTATGGGCCGCCTGGGAACACCTCAAGATACTGCCGATGTGGTCGCGTTCCTCGCCAGCTACGATGCGCGTTGGATCTCGGGACAGCATATTCTTACGAACGGCGCAGCACATATCTAAATACGCTCATAGAGCAAACACAGAATCCATCTGGGCTTGCCAAGCATATATGATCTCGCGAAAGTAATATGATTGTACTTAGAAAGAAAGGAAAGAATCATGAACACGTTTTCTAATACACCGGAATTTTTCTCAAGGAATAGCTTGCTCAGAGACAAGGTAGCCATCATTACCGGTGCCAGTCGAGGTATCGGGGCAGCCGCGGCCCGCTTATTCGCGCAAGCAGGTGCTGCCGTGGTGCTAGCAGCCCGAACCGCTGATTCGTTGAACGCGCTCGTCGAAGAGATCAGTGCTGCGGGAGGAAGGGCAGTAGCGGTGCCAACAGACGTGACCAACGCGGCCTCCGTAGAGGCACTGGTCGCACGCACCCTTGAAGTCTACGGACATCTGGATATTGCCTTCAACAATGCAGGGGTAGGTGCTCCCAATGCTCGCCTCATTGATGTTAGCGAAGAGGATTTTGATCGTGTGGTTGATGGGAATTTGAAGAGTGCCTTTTTATGCATGAAATACGAAATCCTGGCGATGCTCAAGAATGGCCAGGGGGCCATTGTGAATACGAGTTCGGTAGGTGGGTTAATTGCCAATTATAACCGTACTCCATACATTTCAAGCAAGCATGGGGTGATTGGAATTACCAAAGCAGCCGCTCTGGAGTATGCCCCAGAGCATATCCGTGTCAATGCCATTGCCCCTGGAGCGACGCGGACAGAGATGATTATGCGGGGGTATGCAGGAACAGAAGAGGGGCAGCGACAACTCAACGCTGCGATCCCAATGCGGCGCATGGCTAATTCAGAAGAAGTGGCAGAAGCGGCACTCTGGCTCTGCTCAGATGCCGCTTCGTATGTGACAGGCGTCGCGCTCCCTGTAGATGGGGGCTATATCGTTCCATAACAAACAACACGAAAGCAACAACAACAGGGCTTTTTAGTTTACCCGTTTTCCCTGTAACGCTCGCAAGGCTTCGCCTCGCTCTCCGGGGGAAAAGACATGAGTTACCCTGAATTTTGAGAACAGATTTTCGAGCCTTGATTGGTTCCAATCGAGGCTCGAAGGAAACAAGAAAATGAAAAAATTGGGCGTATATCATGGTAAAACCTGCTCAGCGCCCACCACCTTGGCCAGTGTTGCCCCAAATCCAGACGAAGGTTCCAGAGCCATTGGTTCAAGATTTGCCAAAATTCCTGGCCATAGCTGGTCCGAGAACACCACCGATCGGTGGACTGTTCATGATCTTCAGGAGAGGACGGTCTCAAAGGACCCTCGATGCAGATACAGATCCAGCACATCAGTGCAGGTGAAGCAGAAGGGGGCGCCGTAGTGAGAAACAATTCATACACCGTCTCATCACGCAGAACTCCAATGGGCGGTTTGCTGGTGGAGGAAGTTGGGTGGGTTGCTACGATCACACGCACGCAAGGCTCGGTTGGGGTCAGTGGCACCGCGGGGCAATCGAAGAGGGAACGGCTTGCTCCACTCTCGGGATGAACGGTGTGTTGGTCAGGAGGGGATTGCAAACGGGTTTGTACCAGGGGCAGATCAAGGAGCCCATAGTCCTTACGGTGCACCGTGATACCGACGCCGGACTGCACCAGGTCTTTGAGGACGCCCCCGTTGCCATACAGGCCATCTAATCCTACAGTTGTAGATGGCTTGCAATAGCATTTCGATGCCTGTAGTGGCAGAGTCTCGCGAGGGCTTGATGCGCGCGTCGCCAGCATGACCAGGCCAAGCGATACGCAAAAGAAAGAGACTGTGTGCCTACGAGATAAAAGAAAAGCCGTCGGATTTCAGCAACAGAGAGGGGAACCATCACCGGGAGGTCAGAAGATACTTGGGCTTGAACAGAGTCGGTCTCCTCTGACTCTGGGGTTTGGAGAGATTGCTCAGACTTTTTTTAAGCACATCTTGTTCTCCATTAGCTCGTAAAACGGTTAAAAAAGCTAAAGCGAGCATTGAGAGCGTCACATGTCGGTACCATCCGTGCCAGGAATGCACTTCATACTCATCCAAGCCCACTTCACCTTTCCCTTCCTCAAAACACTGTTCCACGGTCCAGCGCGCGCCAAAAGCCTCCACCATCTCTCCTCTAACGAAGTGCCAATGGGAGCAAAAACCAGCACATAGGCCATCTCAGCAGGTTTTGTTCCTTCATCCAGGCTTCGTCTGATCAGGAGCCAGCGCTGCCACCCGCTGATTTCTGGTGCCGCGAGTTCAATGCGCGCCCACGCGAAGAGGCGAGGGCCTTTACTCCCTGTGCCTGCACTCAACACCTGCCAATCCTCTCTGGCTATGTCATGCGCCACCTGATCCACTCGTTTGCAGGTTCCCTGCACCTCCACCTGTTCTTTGCAGGTTACCGCCAACGCATACGCCTGTTTGCGAGCCTCCAGACCAGCTCGCAACGACTGTGCGCTCCCGTACACGGTATCACCGGTTACCCAGGCGGCGGGGAGGCCAGCATCTAAAGTGCGCCAAAGCATTCGCGCGGCCAGTTCCGGTTTTGTGGCGAAAGTCACCGAAACGGGCACATGAGCTTCTCGGCAACGCTCCTGGTCGTCAGCCCAACTCTTGGGGAGGTACAACTCGCGATCCAACAACGTGTGTCCACGCGAACTGGCGTAGGAAAGAAACACCCCTACCTGGCAATTTTCGATGCGCCCAGCCGTGCCACTGTACTGTCGTTGAACCCCCACCGATTTGAGTCCCTTTTTGAGAAAACCTGTCTCATCAATCACCAACACCGCCTTGGGCTCTGCAAGCGATTCCCAGACATACATACGTAACGCATCTCGCACCCTGTCACAATCCCATCTGGCGCGGTCTAACAGATGTTGCATGGCATACGGTGTGGCTTCTCCTACCTCTTCAGCCACTTGCCATCCGTTTTTTCGTGAGGCTCCGCTCATCAATCCTTGTATGTAGGCCAGAGCTCGCTGATGAGACTCTGATCGAACGAAATGCTGTCTGATCTGTTGGCTCAGTTGGTCGAGCGCCGTAGTCCAAACCTCTTTAGGGGAAGAAGATGGGCAAGCTTCTGGGGAAAAAGCCATAGGAGATTCCTTTGCTATCTTTGTGTTCTTTTGATACATAAAGGGAAAAGAAGTTTCTCGGTTTCGTGAGAGGTGAAAAAGGACGATGTATTGTCCGCCTCCCAAGGAGATCAGCAGTTTGATCCGCCGATCTCCTTGAGAGAGAGTGCGCACTCCTGTCAAGCTCGAACAGCTTGCTTGCTCATCGTCAGCAGATAGGCTTCTTCCAGGTTGGGATCAACAACGACGGCGTGCTCGTGCGGGCGTGTGGGGCTGACGAGGCGGAGTGCCACGCCGTTCATCTGGCTGAGCATCGTGCTGACCTGGTAGCTGTTCTGCAAGCGCGAGGCTGTGGCCTGATCGACGATCACACTCCAGACCGAGCCAGCAGCGGCGGCCAGCAGAGCCTCTGGCGTTGTATCGCGCAGGACGCGTCCCGCCTGTAATATCACGAAGCGGCTGGCCACTGCCTCCACATCGCTGATGATATGGGTACTGAGAATGATAATGCGCTGGCGGGTCAGGCTGGCGAGCAGCATGCGAAAGCGCACACGCTCGGCGGGATCGAGGCCCGCCGTCGGCTCATCGACAATCAAGAGTTCGGGGTCGCCCAGCAGCGCCTGAGCAATGCCCACGCGCTGCTTCATCCCACCAGAATAGGTAGGCAGCTTGCGATCGGCAGCCTCCTCCAGATTGACCAGTTCCAGCAGTTCATCGACGCGCCGCTTGATCTGATCAGAGGACAGCCCTTTCATCGCAGCCAGGTAGCGCAAGAACTGGCGTCCGGTGAACTCTGGATAGACGCCGAAATCCTGGGGCAGATAGCCCAGCACCTGGCGGAGCGCCTGACCATGCGCGTGGATATCCTGCCCATTCCAGCGAATGGTCCCCGCGCTTGGCGCCAGCAGAGTCGCAAGCATGCGCATCAGGCTGGTCTTGCCGGCGCCGTTGGGTCCAACCAGCCCCAGTACGCCAGGTACGCAGCGCAGCGACAGATCGTGAAGCGCAGTCTGCGACCCATACTGTTTGCTCAGGTGATCAATAGTCAATTCCATCTGTGTTTTCTCCTTCTTGTGTGAACTGGCTCCCTTCAGCGAAAGGAGCAGCAAACAGGTTAATTGAGTACAGCGCGGGAGCGCTTGAAGGCGAGGGCCGCGACCAGCACCAGCACCAGGCCGAGTCCGGCCAGCAGCAGGTGAGGCACGAACCAGCCTGCCAGCGCGGGCATCTTGCTCTCAATGCCGAGAATGAGCCGCTGAAGCTGCGCCTCGCTCGTGATCGCGGGGCCCATTGGATTGGGGTACGCGGAAAGCAGCCCGCGCCCGGTCATGCCGCTGGTGGGGTCCCAATTGACAGCCCAGGCCGGGGGCGTGCCCTTGCCCTCGCCCAGGGGGATCACCGCGCCGCCAAAGATCCACGCCACCAGGATCACGACTTTGATCAGCATGGAGAGGCGTGGGTACAGGGTGCTGAGGGCAAAGCCCAGGCTGCTGACCAGAATCGTCGCCGACACTACCATGCCGACCCAGAGGAGCAGCACAGCAGTGAGGTCTGGCGCGGGATAGTCATCCCCGGTCAGATGTAGCAGCCAGCCCAGGCCCAGGAGGGAGGCCAGCAACAGCAGCGCCAGGCCCAGGCTCATCAGCAGACTCGCCAGGTAGCGTCCCCAAACATAGGCCCGGGTTGGCAGCGCCGTCGTCAGCAGCAATTCATGAGTGCGCCGGGAAAAATCTCGTGCCACGCCATCGGCTGTCACAAAGGGCAGAAAGAGAGCCAGCACCAGCAGAACAGTGGGCAGCGTGTGAAGCAGTCCTTCCGGGCTGGTTCCGGCAATAAAGCCAGTGATCTGCAAGTTGTTACTCACCGTACCAAAGCCCTCTGACGCGTGCAGAGCCCACGTCAGGAAAAGCAGGAAGCAGAAGATGCCGAGCGCCTGAAACCAGAAAAGGCGCGAGGCGCGGAAGCGACGCAGTTCCCAGGCCAGGACACTCAGCAGCGGAGAGTTCCGTCCGCTGGGAGTGACGGTCTGCGGGTCAGGTCGAGCCTGAACGAGCGTTGTCATAGAAGATCCTCTCATATAGTCTCTATTGCAGCAGTTGACGAACGGCTTAATTGAGGGTGGGACGAGTGCGCTTGAAGACCAGAGCCACGATCAGCACCAGCGCCAGGCTGAGCCCGGCTAGGAGCAGATGTGGTCCGAACCAGCCTCCGAGATCGAGCAAGCTGTTCTCGACCGCGAGCAGGTCGAGCTGCGTTTGCGCTGTCGTGCCGGCTCTGTCGGCCAGATTGCTGAAGGCGGTCATATACCTGTTGAACAGGCCGAGCGCGATGCCAGTGCCGGTCGGGTCCCAGTTGACGTACCAGGCAGGGAGACTGAAGCTGGCAGAGTGACTGGCATCACCGAACTGGATGAAGGGCATCTCCGCCCCAACAAACCAGGCCACCATGAGCGCGACCTTCACCAGAATGGTCAGGCGCGGGAGCAGGGTGCTGAGGGCAAAGCTGAGGCCGCTCACCACGATGGTCGCGGGGACAATCAGGCCCCCCCAGACAGCCAGAAGCACGCCGATATCCGGCATGGGATAGTCGGCGAACTTCAGGTGCCAGAACCAGCCCATGCCCAGGAGAGCGACCAGCGTCAGCAGGGTCAGCCCCAGACTCAACAACAGGCCGCTCAGGTAGCGTCCCCAGAGATAGACCCGGGTTGGCAGTGCCGTTGCCATGAGCAGTTCATAGGTACGCCGGGAGAGATCTCGCGCCGCGCCATCCGCATTGATAAAAGGCAGGAGCATCCCCAACAGCAGCAACAGTCCTGTGGAAAGGGTGCGCAGCAGCCCCCAGGCGCTGGTTTCAGCCAGGTAGCCGTCAAAAGGCACGACGGCCTGCGCGTGATTGAGCGTCAGGGGTATCTTTTGGGACCACACCAGGAGAAGCGCTAGGCCAAAGAAGCCGAGGGCTTGCAGCCAGAAGATGCGGGACGCCTGGAAGCGACGCAACTCCCAGGCTATCACGCGCGCAATCAGGCGCGGTCGCTGGATCGTCCGGGTAGCCTTCCCGGAACTGGTTAGCGCAGTCATAGTCATAGGACTCTCCTTCTATATCTGGAAGTTTGGAGGCGCAGCCTGTAGCCAGAACTCTCCTCCTAAAGCAGGTTTTGTCCATTTCCTGGGACACAGGAAACTCTAAAGCAAAAAGATGACACTGAAGTGAAAAGAAGTTTCATCTTTTTGTCATCTTTTTGGGATAGAATGGAAGTACCAGAAAGGAAGCAACCAGTATGCGTCTATTGATTATCGAGGACGACTATCGTCTGAGCCAGGCACTGAAAAAGAGCCTGGTTGAGGAAGGCTATGCCATCGACGCGGTCTATGATGGGGAAGAGGGCGAGAGCTATGCCGAGAGCACGCCTTATGACGCGATTATCCTCGACATCATGCTGCCGCGCAAAGATGGGATCGCGGTCTGCCGGGCGCTTCGCCAGCACCACATCACCACGCCCATCCTGATGCTCACCGCCCGCGATACAATCGAAGACCGCGTGCAGGGTCTCGACAGCGGAGCGGATGATTACCTGGTCAAGCCCTTTGCCTTACACGAACTGCTAGCCCGCCTGCGCGCACTGTTCAGGCGCGCAGCCCCGCACAAGAACGGAGTACTGGCCGTTGGGGACCTGGTTCTCAATCCGGCCACGCATGAAGTCACGCGGGCGCGGGTACACGTCCGCCTGAATGCTAAAGAATTTGCCCTGCTGGAGTACTTCATGCGCCATCCCAACCAGGTGCTCACCCGCGACATGATCGAGAACCATATCTGGAGTTATGATTTTATCAGCGCCTCCAATGTCGTAGATGTCTATGTGAGACGCCTGCGCCGCAAGCTTGACGACCCCTACGAGAACAAGCTGCTGGAGACCGTCTATGGAGCAGGGTATCGCCTGCGCGAGCTGGAAATAAGATGAGGAGCGCAGAGATGCAAACAACAGTGCTTTTAGTCGGGCAGACACAGCGCCTACTGCGTTTCTTTCACAGTCTGCGCTTTCGTCTGATGCTCTGGTATCTCCTGATTCTGGGGCTCGCGCTCTGCGCCTTTAGCGCGGCTATTTATGTATTTGAAGCATATACCTCCTATCAGAACCTGGATACCATCCTCAATCCTACGATTGAGCAAGAGACTTCCTTCTATGACGCGCAATCTGGCCAGGTAACAGCAAGCAGTACGAATGTCCTGGTCATCCTGCAAAATCCGCAGGGAGACATCACCCAGGTCATGCCCGCCGTGCCGTCCTCAGTTCTCCCGGCACTGAGTTCTGACCTCTCTCACATAAAAGACTGGGGGAAAGGTCAACTGTGGAGCACCAGTCGGGATTCCTTTACCTCCGCCGCTCACAACAACCAGGGGCTCCTTTTTACGAGCGGGGGGTCGCCTGTTTTTACAAGCGCGGGTTCGTCCATTGCTGCTGATCTGGGGGGCGCCTGGGATGGCTATGCCATACAACGCGTGACCATCACCAACTGG
The DNA here is from genome assembly GCF_003967515.1 of Dictyobacter aurantiacus. Lineage (GTDB taxonomy): Bacteria > Chloroflexota > Ktedonobacteria > Ktedonobacterales > Ktedonobacteraceae > Dictyobacter > Dictyobacter aurantiacus. Next base: position 1,620,413 of record NZ_BIFQ01000002.1, read on the forward strand.
CAGAATCATCAACCGGTTGCTTTCTTGTATGTTGGTGTTCCCAGCAGCAATATCCCGGAACAATTGCGGCAACTCCTGGCCTCACTGGCTGTGGCAACGTCTCTGGTGGTGTTGTTCTCCAGCGCGGGAGGGTACTGGCTGGCCGCGCGGGCCACGCGTCCGGTGCAAACCATCACACGCACCGCCCAGGAAATCAGCGCCACCGATCTGCACCGCCGCCTCAATCTGCAACAGCGCGATGAGATAGGAGAGCTGGCCACGACGTTTGACCTCATGCTGGATCGCCTGGAAAGAGCCTTTGAGCGCCAGCGGCAATTTACCGCCGATGCCAGCCACGAACTGCGCACCCCGCTGAGCATTGTGACAACCGAGACAGAGCGGATCTTGCAACGGCCACGCACCACCCAGGAATATACGCAGGCGCTCTCCATCATCCTCCAGGAGCAGCAACGCATGACGCGGCTGGTTGGTGATCTGCTGACCCTGGCCCGCGCAGACCAGGGGCAGAGCGTGCTCAAGCGCGAACGGGTCGATCTCAGCGAGATCGTCGTCGACGCGGCAGAAGACCTCGCACACCTGGCAGAGCGCAACGCCATCGAGATCCGCCTGTCGGGTCTGGACGAGCTAATGGTCTGGGGAGACCGGCTCTATCTGACGCAACTGTGTCTCAATCTGCTGGAAAACGCCCTCAAATACAGCGCTCAGTTTGGCAAACAGGTAGAAGTCAAACTCTCCCAGGATCAGAGTTACGCGCGGCTCCAGGTCATCGACCAGGGGCCGGGCATCGAAGCCGCGCATCTGCCCCATCTCTTCGAGCGCTTCTACCGAGTCGATCAATCCCGTACCCATACCAGACCAACGGAGAACGCGAGCCTTCCCTCTGGAAGCGGTCTGGGTCTCTCCATTGCGCGCTGGATCGTCGAAGAGCATGGTGGCTCCATCCAGGTTCGATCCTCTCCAGGCGAAGGCTCGGTCTTTGATGTGTGTTTCCCCCTCTAATGGACATGCAGAGAACGACCTCTCTTGCCTCTTCTATTACCGTGAGATCTTTTGATAAGCTTCAAGGAGACTTCTTCTTTTTTCACGAAGCAATCCTGGCTTGGCAAAGCAGAGGTCATCTACAACTGTAGGACTAGTTTGATGCTTCGAATGTGAGGCTTTCCCAGTTGCCGTTGGGTGATCAATAGGCAGCATGTTTGCATAAGGAGGCTGCTGTTCTCCGACTTCAATTCAATATATCTGAATATACTTTGCGCCAATACCAGATAATCATAATCCTCAAAAGAATCCTGACTCTCCTTAACGAACGTTCGTAGTATATGTCCGAGTTCGCTATGCTTCTGTCTGTTCATTGTCTCTCTCTTGCACCATGGATGATGAGGAGTCGGGATCCCTCATCCTTCTATGGTTTCAAGGCGTGAAGGAAGAGGTGTGAGTTGAAGCAATTCCCCTTCAATTTTCTGACGCACTGTGACTTCTACATGTGCTAATTCTTGCAGCGATCCATGTTGGACTGACCGTTTATATTCTTCGTTTACACGTTGGCGAAACAAACGAAAGTAAGTTTGTTGTATCTGCCAGTCTGGGAGCGTGGCGAGGTCCAGATAGGAAACGTCGACGAAGTCCTGGTGAGAGAAGGCGAGGCACATCAGATCTGCATATCTCTCCAGCAGCCTCAGTTTTTCCTCTGTAAAAAAATGGAGCAGGTTACTTGTCGCAAGCAGGGCCCCTGCGATTTTGCCTCCCCACATCAATGGTACTGCTGCACAACTGCGTTCATGTTCCAGGCTATGAAGCGGGAGCGCCGTACCTGGATCCTGTGTATCTGGAACGAGCATGCTATGTCGTTGCATTGCTGCGTATCCTGCCAGGGATTCTATGCCAAAAAGCATTTCTTTTGTATGAAAATCCGTTCGCCGGGGCGCAGTGCCTCTCACGCCCAGGGCTCTCAGGGATCTGATTTTCCCATCATCCCCTGGTGGCATACAACCAGCAATCACGATCTCAAGTTCTGCTTGCTCGGTGGCTTCTAATTGTGTGAGTGCATGAAATACAATGGTTCCTCCCAGCAGCCAGAATTGATCAGGAGCATGGCGGGCTAGATGAAGGACATCTTCGTACACATGCAGGGGAATGTGATCGGACGCCACTTCGATAGGTGGCGGTGTTTCCGGCACCTGCAGTGTCGGGTCTTCCTGCATAAGAAGACGCAGTTGATGACGTTCTGGTTCAGGAAGCGCATTGAGAAGTCGATGGACATGTGAAGGCTCAGCCGTATTCTCACCATTTCTCCAGCGCTGGATTGTGGTACGGGAAACGCCAACCTCTGCATACAGGCGTTGTTTTTCCGCCGGTGACAGACGACGGAAGAGATCATCAAGATATCGACGCCAGGCTGCTTTCTCTGTTGTCATATAGTCCTCGGTAAGCATGATATTTTGCTTTGAGCATAAAACATGCTTTTCATATCGTGACACTCCGCAGGGGTTAAAACCCCGTAGCTTCTAACACTCCACTATACGCGGCATTCTGGGTATGTGTCCCATAGGGACTACTCGTTGAATAACCGTAGTTGAGTAGGAATATCTGATGCATGTTCATCCATCCTGAACACTACATCTTGAGCGGTGCCATGCTCGTTACTGTCTGCATGCCTGACGGAAGGAATAGATGGTTCCTTTTTGTTTTTGGCATCCTGGCTGACAATAACACCTGTATCTTTCGATACTCTCCGAAGAGCTTGAGGCTTTTCCTTTGGGTGATATCGTTCTATCAAACGTTGACCGATCACCAGACTCGCATTCCTATCTGCATTGCCCTTCATTCCGCATGCACCACAAGCAGCAAGGGGAGCACCAGGCGTGTACCCTTCTGCTGGCTTGCCTGCATTGTAGCGAGCAATCAGGTTATGGCAATATGCACACTCTCTACTGGTATTTCTTGGACTCACCCTACTGGTAACAATGCCTGTGTTATACGCCTTGTATTTGGCATACGTAAAAATGCGTCCCCTCATCCAATAGGCCCGTTTGGTATTGCCCCGTCGGCTATACATCCCCTTTGCAGGTCGAAGATTCCCCAGGTGTTCAAACACCAGGATGCTCGCTTCATGTTGCTTGGCAAACTGAACAATGCGTGCACTGATACGATGGGCGCATTGCTCATCCACCTGGCGAATCATTTTCCAAAGGGCAATGTTATCTTGTTCACCCTTTGCAATGATGCTCGTCTTGCGTCGGTTGCGTGCAATACGGCCCAACTGGCGCTTCCTAAAGCCGGATATCTCATCACCACCTTTGATAAATTTCGTGGCGAGGATCGTACCTTCGACAGTTTGGACGGTACACACCGCAATGTTTTCACTGATATTAAGGTCTACAGCACAGATTTTTGTTTCCAGATTGGTGGTGACTTGCTTTTCAATTTTTCCAGGGTTTTGAAATTGTTTTTCAACCGGGGTATGTAACCACCATTGCGTTCCTTTTCGAATGAGTTGAGGGCTTCCCAATTCAGCATCAAGAGGCAGTTCACGCCCTGTTATGCGAACGTTGATCCAGCTCCAACATGTCCCGGTCCACACTTTGATCATGATGCTATTGTCAGTGCGATCTTTCCACATGCCTTGATAGAGTGTGACTGATTTATTCCATGCGCGAGGGGGAACAGGTGGACGCACATGAAACGTCTTGCCTTTGGCTATGGCCTTCTCTTTACGCTGTTTCCATTTCTCAAGGTGAGAATGGAATGAGTGAGCAGAACCCAGGGCTGCGTGGATTGCCGCTCGGCGAAAATAGGCAGGAATATCTTCAGCAATATCAGAAAGAGGCATGACCGGGTTGGAATTGCGTTGTGTGGTATGGGTGAGCAATTCAAGAATGGTCAGGGCTTCTTTATTGGGATGATCAAGCACGTTGCAATGTGCCTGGATGACGTCAAAATAAAAAGAGGCCACACGATTGAAAAGAGCCTGATTAGCGGCAAGCCAGTCGCCATGATGGGGCTGATAGGTCAAGGTTTGTTGAATGGTGGTTGTAGCCTTTGCCATTCCTGGCTCCTTTCAAAATCATTTGTTCTAAAAAAATTATATCATGTGCGCTTATGATTTGTCAAGCATGAATCATTCGTGGTATACTCTATGTATGCAACCAAACAGACCTTTTCTTACCACCTCACAAGCCGCTCAACGCTCCGGCTTGAGCACAAGTTATATGACCTACCTTCTCAGGGAAGGGAAACTGGAAGGCTTTCAACTTGCAAGAGACTGGTTGATCTATACCGATTCTCTTGAGGCATTTCTTGCTCAACCACGCAAGTCAGGCCCGAAGGGACCACGGGCGAAAGCCTAAACACGCCTAACCGCACGCTCTAAAGAGACGGAGGCTTGCGGCGGGCTAAAGCCCTTATCGTCAACAGTTCCCGATAGATGCGACGTTTTGCTCATCAATGATAAGCTTCTCTTTTTACATGCTTATTATACCGGAAATGACTGTCTTTTTACAGGTAAAACGTCTTCGATTTCAGCCAGATGATAGTTTCTGCCACTCTTATTGGACATGTATCTTCATGCATCATTTCGCGTTCCAAAATGCACCAAAATGCGTTGACATATGCATCATATCTATGCTACAGTGATTGTATGCTGATTATGTATCTTTAGAGGATATGCACAGAGCCATTCCATTGTGTAGAGATGCTCATAGTGTTGGACATGGTGCGACCCTGCATCAGTACATGGATTTCCCGCCTATGTCCTATTGAGTAGTTACCAGTATGTCGTCTTTCGACCATTCTCTCTCGCTTACGTTCTTCTGGTATATGTGTTTATCGTTTTATCCAGATTCGGTGTAAGAGATTTTTCCAGAGACCAGGGTTGGTGCGTTGTATGGATACGAGCCGCCTTGTCTCGTACCAGGAAAGGAGAAAAAATGTAATGGTTCACCTGGCGCGCAAGGAACGCTATCAGTCAGGACCCAATGAAATGCTGTCATTTCGGCTCACAGGCCTCCTCGAAACAGATCATATGCTTGTGTTCAATCCTCAGTTAGGAACAGTATCTCTCCTGACCCCAGGACCAGATCTTTTAGAAGAGCAGCAATTTACCGTCAGTGAAATATGCTTATTGATCCCTCTCCTGCAATGCTATCCCCACTACTGCCCCTATGAACAGTTGCTTGCATCATATGCAGGAGGGCAGACTACACTTCAGGATATTGATAATTCCCGTCGTCGTCTTCACAAGGCACAACAAGAGGGGCGCTGGGATGAATGCGTTCGCCCTATGCGAGGAGCCCTCTCGCGCGCACGATTGAAAATGCGCAGTTTGGGCATCGATGTTGTCGCTGTCACGGAGACAGGATATATGCTGAAGCGTTTTCAACGAACGCCTCTTCCTCCTTCAGCGGTGTCTATTGAATCGGAACGTTCTCAGATCCTGATATAGAAAAGAGGGGGAGTATGACACAGGCAGATATGCAGGAAAAACTGCATGTTATTCAGGTTGACCGTCGGGATCAGCTCACAACGGTTTTGGAAATAGTGAAGGCACTACCATCTCAGAACCTGCTTCTTGTCCTTTCAGGAATCGCGGCACAGCGATGTGCCTTTGGTCGAGCGCATGATTTTCATGAGCTCCATGCCCAAAACAAGAAGCAGATGTTTCTTGTCATTCCTGAGGAGGATAGATTGGCCAGACAATGGGCAAAGGAGAACGGTTTTTCGCTGGTTTTTTCCTCTCTTGAGGATGTTACAGATCACATCGCGCACGTTCAGCCAGAAGCTATTGATAAACAGCATCTGGATCCACATCTTCCTCAGCCAGCACCAACAGTGCACGAGACAAAACTCCTCCAGCAGAAACGGGTATCACAGAGGCCGATGAAACTGCTCCTTGTCGCTCTAAGTCTGTTGACGCTCCTGACAGCCGCCTTTTTTGTGTTTGTGCAGCAGCAATCGATTCCCGCCGCTCTCAGCCAATCCCCACCTTTGGCATCCCAGGTTACTGGACAGGTCGCATTTGAAAGTAGTCGCATCTATAATCAAGAGGGGACAAGTGGCGTCTGTGATCAGGTCCATCTTGCATTGCAGCATCTTAGCAGCCCTACAATTGGGAATGCCTATTACGCCTGGCTACTCGGTGATAAAAACGTGAGTGATGGGCGTCCACTCTTGCTGGGAATGCTTCTTCCCCACGGTGGGGTGGCAGAACTGACCTATCGTGATCCAAGGCATCGTAATCTCCTGGCCAGCTATAGCCAGTTCCTGGTTACAGAGGAAAGCCAGAGTGCTCCACCAATTGCACCTTCGCCGGATAGCCATGTATGGCGCTCTGTAGGATCTATTGCGCAAACACCCTCTCCCAGTGATAGCCACCATTATAGCCTGCTCGATCACCTGCGACACCTGTTGGTCCAGGATCCAACTCTGGAAGCACTGGGGCTTCACTCGGGGCTTGATTACTGGCAGTATAAGCATTGCGGGAAGCTCATCGAGTGGACGCAATCGGCGCGTGATGATTGGGGACAGGCTGATGTGTCCTTTATGCGTCGGCAGCTTATTCGTACCCTGGACTACATCGATGGAACGGCGTATGTCTATCAGGATGTGTCAGCAGGGACACCCTTACTTGTTGATCCAAAGCTCCTTCGCATCGGTCTCATCGATGTTACGCAAACGCAAGCGTTAGAAGGATACTTTCCTCATATCACCTCCCACTTGACGAGCATAACGACCTCTCCCGGTGTCACGATGCAGCAAAAGCAGAACGCCGCAACCATCATTACCGCGATCAATGGGATCATCCAGATGCTCCAGCAGGCGCGACACGATGCCAAAGTGCTGCTTGCCATGTCCGATGAGCAGCTCCACCAATCGGTGGCCCAGACGCTTTTGGACGATTTAGCGAATCTGACCAACGATGTCTACACTGGCAATGCCACACAGCAAGGCAGCATATGGGTTCATCAGCAGATCGAGCAACTGGCGACCTTCTCCGTGAAGCAAGCGTGAAAACATGCTGATGTACTAGAAAGGTTACCGATGCTCAAAGGTGTCACAAACAAATGGGTGCCTCTATTTCCTGGGGTGTGGAGCACCCGTTTGTTTGTAGGGATACAACTCTTACTTTTCTGTGATTTGGAAGTTCTCGTACTTGCGATGAGCGACCGTTGCTCGCATATTGTTATACGTATAGTGATTGCGTGGCATGATTTGATCAGAATTGAGCAAAGCCAAACGAGATGTAGTCATGGACCCTGGTTTGAAAACCGGGGCATGTAGCAATCCGAGCGATTGATGCACGCCCCGCCATTTTCCGACCGCAACATGAGCAGACTTGGCCCGAAAGGGCTCCGTTGGAGGCGAATACAACATTAGGTACCGGTGGGTGCGAGGCCAGCCCACCGCTCTACGGCCAGTAGTTAAACAGATCGAGGGTACGGTCAGTGCCTCTGGCAAACAAACCGCTTCCAACATTGTCGAGGCCACCATTACCCGCGCACGCGGAGGCTCCGCAAGGAGCACCAGGAGTTACGATGTCACACGTGTTTGTCGTGGATACCAACAAACAGCCATGTGCCCCGGTCCATCCTGGGCATGCTTGCCTGCTCTTAAAGCAGGGGCGCGCCGCTGTGTGGCGGCGCTATCCCTTTACCATCATGTTGAAAGGGGGTGTCCCTGCCCAGGAGGCGCAATCGTTGCGCCTCAAGATCGATCCTGGCAGCAAGACCACCGGTCTTGCGCTGGTCAACGACGAGAGCGGGGTGGTGGTCTTTGCCGCAGAGTTGTCCCACCGGGGGCAGCAGATCACGAAGAGCCTCAACACCCGAAGAGGAGTCCGGCGGGGACGCCGCCAACGCAAGACCCGCTACCGCGCTCCCTGCTGGCGCAATCGCAGGCGACCACAAGGCTGGTTGCCCCCCTCGCTTTTGAGCCGCATCCACAATGTGGTTACCTGGGTCGAGCGCGTGCGCCGTCTGGCTCCCATCCAGGCGATCAGCATGGAGCTAGTCCGGTTCGACTTGCAAGCCATGGACAATCCAGAAATCAGCGGCACGCAGTACCAACAAGGCACCCTCGCAGGCTACGAGACCCGCGAATACCTGTTGGAAAAGTGGCAGCGGAAATGCGCCTATTGCGGGAAAGAAGGGGTTCCGCTCCAGGTGGAACATATCGTGCCACGCGCCAAGGGAGGCAGCAACTGCGTGAGCAACTTGACGCTGGTGTGCGAAGCCTGCAACAGGAAGAAAGGTACGCTGGATCTCTCTGTGTTCCTCAAGAAGAAGCCCGAGGTGTTGAAACGCATCCAGGCACAGGCGAAAGCTCCGTTGAAGGATGCTGCCGCCGTCAATGCCACACGCCTGGCGTTGCTCGAGCGGTTGAAAGCGGTGAGGCTGCCGATCGAGTGTGGCAGCGGGGGACGCACCAAATACAACCGGGTCATGCGCAACTTGCCGAAAACGCACTGGCTTGATGCGGCATGCGTGGGGGCCAGTACGCCCGACGTCTTGCAGGTGGCAGGAGTGCATCCCTTACGCATTGAGGCGTGCGGGCATGGGTGCCGGCGCATGCGCAACGTCAATACGATCAGTCTGCCGTGCTCAGCCCCCAAAGGGCCGAAAAACGTCCAGGGCTTCCAGACGGGCGATATCACCAGGGCTATCGTGACGAGAGGCAAAAAACAGGGGATCTATGTGGGCCGGGTCCTGGTGCGCGCGACGGGTTCATTTGATATCACCACCCGGCGTGGGCGTATTGCCGGGCTGGATGTGCGCTTTTTCCGTCATCTCCACCGTTCAGATGGCTATAGTTACGCGAAAGGAGAAGGCTATGCCAATCCCGCCGCCCAATCCACCTCGACAGAAGGAACGGCCCTTCCTCCCCCGCTTAAAAGACAGGGGCATCCTGGCCCGGCTGGGTGAGGGATGAGCAATCACCTGGCGCTGGATTTCTAACTCGACGTGGCATTCGCGTAACGCGTTGATATAAAGTTTGGTATAGGCCAACTCTTTGGCGTTCTTCGGCCTAGAGTTAAAGGAAAGCAGATGCAGGTGAAAACCTGCTGAGGCATAATAATGGGACTAACATCATTTTTACGCGATACTCTCAACTGAGGCAGTGGCGCGCTGGTTCAGGAGATACCCACCAGTTTCCGTATCTGTCCCAAGGGACTGTGCGGTATCAGCCATGAGGACGGGTTTTCGCCCGAGATCTACTACCAACTCTTCCAGCGCGTGCGAGCCCGTATCCCCCTGTCTCCTCTCAATTGGCAGCCCGAAGAGCCTGAGTCGGGTCCTGAGCAGATGCACTTCTTCTAATGATACATAGTACATTCAGCTTAATAATTATCCAGGTGAGTCAGCCAGTGCCTTTGTGCAGAACTTGTAAGAAAGGCGATGCTAACGTATACTAGTTTTAGTAGATGGCTGGGGTGTAGTCTCATTTGTTGCGATAATACCATCCAAAAATATGCAGCTACAAGCAAGAAATGACTCACAGTTCAAACAAACTTATTGCACGGAAGGTGCAAATGATGTCGACAAAAAGTGATGTTCCTGTCGCGCATTTTTACGGTCCTTGTATTTTTCACAAGCAAAGATCTAATTGTTTCACAATTCGGTGGCTCGTTAATGTTTCTGCTTTTTACCCTTTATATGAGGAGTCAGCATACATACATACGCATGTTCTTTACGTATTTATCACTATCATGCACCGTTCGACTAGTGTAGATAGTAGCACAAGCACTATCACAATGGAGAACACAAAGTATGCTAGAAGAAGAGTTGGCCCAACTTCAGCAAATGAAAAAAGAGCTCCAACAGCAAGTCGCCTTACTCAAGGAACTCACCGAGCAACAGCAAAAGCAGATCGGCTTGCTAGAGAAACACACTGAATTGCACGACCAAATCATCATGCTCAAGGAACTCACCGAACAGCAACAAAAGCAGATTACCTTGTTGAAAGTTCAAAACACCTCACAGGAAGAGCGGATCAAAGCATTAGCGGAAAACACGAAAGCGCCCCAGGAACAATTGGCCCAAAGCATTCCCGGTGAACGCCAGCCATTATCTTCCAGGCGGTTGCTACGTCAAATCAAAGAGCAAATCATACAGGGCAAAACAAGGATTGTGGGGCAACAGGGCTATTATAAAAACAGAAAGATACGATTATCTCCCCCTACAATAGCCATGACGATCGTGCTCATCATGACCCTCGTCATGGGAAGTTGGGTCTATGGTGCTGCTATCGGCCATCTACCATGGCCCCAGCGATCATCTCGCCAATTAGTACATTCCAGTGAGCCGAGCAAAACCGCACAGAGCAGGGCCACAGCTCCTTCGGCGACCGCTGGTGAACCCGGCAAAACTGAACAGGCCAAAGCGACTGCTCCTTCGACAACCTCTAGTGGGGCATCCCAATTGACGATACCGGGTTTGTTCACCATCTCCGGAGGCATAAGCACCAGCGCCTTCTTTCGGAGTTCAGAAGGCAGTTGTCTGGGAACTGCACTGTCAACCAACCGCCTCACGTACACAACAGACGAATTGCAAGAGATGTATAACTATTACATTAATGGGGACAGCATGCCTCTACCTCAAACGCTCACGCAGATAGATGGGGGTTCTACTACGAGCAGCCCCAGCATGCTTCTACCACAATTCGAGAATTGCCCAACCGGCTGGGAGATAACCAACATCGGGCAACAGCCAATTCAGCTCGTCCAATTACGCATGAAACTGTTAGCAGAACCAACAGCAGCCGATACACAATACAGACTGGTCGACTACTGCTCTGTCCTCCGCGAAGTCCATCCTGAAATAGATAGTGGTACCTGCCCCGGGCTTGGAGGCCAGGTACAACCCATCTCATATATGTTCTTTTTTGGCTCAGGTCATGCTGGTACGGTCGTACAGGGACAATCCACTACGCTAGCCGCTCCGAAAGAGCAAACCATTGTCCCCAAAGATACAGCCTTTCTTCAGTTTCGTTTCATGCCGGACAATCTTTCTCTGGCACTTACTTATACGATTGAGCCGGAGGTTGTGATCAATACGCCACAGGAAACCAACAAAGTGATTGATCTCCCCCAATGGAAGGAAACTTTTGTCATGGCTCCTGACGATCATTTCGGTTGCTATCAACTCCAGGGAAAAGCGTTTGTCCCTGTAACCAATGGAGCTATTTGCTTTTAAATGGCTCTCCCATTTGAACACGGTGAGAGGTTGAATAATCAGTGTGATTTCAATCTCTTACCTATTTTCTAGTACCTTCCTTAATAGCATCGTCATGGTGCCGAAACAAAATTCTGATTGGCAAGATTCAATTGATATGTGCGCCAGGTAGAAACATTGGAGAAAACGACCTCAAACACTTGCGGTAGCGTAAGCGAATGAGCGTCTTCGTGGGTAAGAATATGATATGTTACCTGGATGCGAAACTGTATATCCACCGGGACGCTTGATTCGAATGCGGCATCAATCTGATCAGATTCGCCGGCACCCAATATGACACGTGGAAGTGGGCTATTGGAGTAGGTGTCAGGGATCATCTGAGAAACGTGCTGGCCTCGATACACAAAACGAGACGGATTGGTGGAGGTGTATGTAGTAAAAAGGCCAGCAGCATAGACATTCAGTGGATCTGGTACCACATTCACCCTCGTCACGAGCAGGGCCACTTTATCAATCACAACGCTGTATCCTCCTGTAGACAGACTATGCACGCCGACCGCGATAGTATAAGGAGTGGAAGGCGCTTTGGTATCGAGTGGTACGACCCCAATACTGCGAGGATTCCCACTGCTCGGAATATAATCTGGTTTGAGAGGATTGCCCGCAATAGCATAGGTTGCACTTTGAAAACTGATGAAGTAGGCATCCAGGTTCGTATCGTGTGATCCCCGCGTTGAGGTAAGTGGCTTTACAATCGTCTTTGAGGCCGGGCAGAGCGAAGAAAGTGAAGTCAAACACCAGGAAGGACGGGCCAGAGTGACCCAGAGCAAAGAGAGACACAGGCCGCAACTCAGCATAGAAACAATGGTCACAGTCCCCATGGCTTTGCGGAGAGCATCCATTGGCTGGAAACGCTCATAGAAAGCGAGCAGCGCAACCATTGTGAGAAAGACAACAACACATAAAATAACCAGCACCGTTAGCTTATGGCTCTTAATAAAATCCAGGAGAGGAACATCAGAAACTGGCGGCGCAAAACCCAGCAGAACAGAGAGAATCGCCGTCGCAAACGCATTGATAAACCATCCCAATCCCCTGGACAAGTTGCGCAAAACGTGTTCGCGAATGGAGATGCCTCCCTGACCATGTATTACATCCTTTTCTGCTTTATGTGCCTCAATGACGGGATGCGGTGGTGGCAATGCAGGAAGCGTTTCTTCTTTCGGTGAAGGAGTCAGGATTTCTTGTGGTATTTCTTCTACACGCGAGTCTGGTATGATGGGCATGGTCTGTGCCGGATGACTATCCCCCGCAGATGGCTGCTTGGTTCCTTTAGCCGGAGATTCCACTTTTTTCTGCTTTCGTGGGTGATGCGCCTTCGAATCACTCTGTCTTTTCTCACCCTGTGCATCGCTCGCATCAGCCCCTTCATCCGGATTGGCCGATGAGGGATCTATGCCTGATCGTGTTACTTCTCCGCTCGTTTTTTTTGTTCTGTTCTTGCGTTTGCGCTGTGGTTTTGGTTCTTGCTCAGGAACATCCATGTTTCACTCCGATCAGTATCAAAGAGAGCTATCTGAGCTGGTTCGCTCAAATCCTTATCCGTCCAGATTCTTTTCCAATGAGGGAAAGGAATAAAAGTAAGATCTCTGAGTTATGCCCAAATTTCTATCCTCGTCCGGATCTTCTTTATAAGGATGACTATCTCTTCAGTTTGAAAAGCACGCCAAGAACTACATAACAAGTTTGAAAGCGCGCTAGTTGAATAGGAATGATTGAGTAAACTATAGTTACAAAGAAACCACAAGTATATAATATACGATAAGAGTACTGTTTGTGTATCACGCCGTTGATATAAATTGAAAGTATCCAGGGCGAGAACACATATTCTCGCCCTAGATACTTTCAGCGAACGTACTGGGCAGCGACGAACTATTAAGAACGACTCTCTTTTGCTCGGCGCAGCATCCCCTTGAGCAACGCAGTGACAGATTCTCGATCAAGGGAGTGCGAATTTGGGAGGGGGAGCAACATATAATTATCCGTACCTCCTCTGACAATCAAAACAACTGTTTGATGAAGCATCATCGTTTCCTTGCTACCATTCTCATACTCAAACGTGTGCAAGACGCGCGTGAGCGGTCAGTTGTTCCTGCTTCATCGCCAGTTGCCAGAGCACGAGGACCTTTGGATCAGCTCCCTCGTTTCGGTCTCACATAGGCTCCACAGGCGCTTTAGCGTCCGGTCGTAACCACTACCCAGGACGGTCAACGTTACGCATGACGTTGGCAAAGCATGTCGGTCGCGAACCAGGCCAAGTTGAACGCCGCGTTCATATCCCGGTCGATCACCAACTCACAGATCTGGCACACATAGGTTCGGTGTTTGAGGGGCATGCGCTTTTTGATATGCCCACAACACGAGCAGCGTTTGGTCGAGGGAAACCAGCGTGAAGCGATGAAGAGATCGCCTCCCGCGCTCTCCACTTTCGTCTGCAGGAACTGCAAGAGTTGCCCCATGGCCGCATCCGCCACGGCACGCGACAACTTCCGGTTGGCCATCATCCCCACCACATGGAGGTCTTCGATGCCAACCGCTCCACAGGTGCGCGCCAATTCGGTCGTGAACTTGTGCTGCACATCCCGACGGATGTTGGCGATCTTCTGGTGCTCGCGCGCCACTTTGCGCCGCTGCTTCTCATAGTTCTTGCTGAAGATGGTTCGCCCGGTTTCCAGGTCTTTCGTCTTCTGTTTCCTGGAGATCTGACGTTGCAACTTGCCGAGTTTCTTGAGATGGGATGCCAACGGCCTGTGGTTCTGGAGCCGTCTCCCATCAGAAACCACCGCAGCGTGCGTAATGCCTACATCGACCCCCACGACGGGCACGGGCGTAGGCGAGCGCTCTTTTTGGATGTCGAGTTGGATGGATACATACCACTGACCGGCTTCACAGGAGACGGTTGCCCCCAGAATCTTCAGGTCTTCACAAAGGACCTGTGTGCGCCGATGTCGCTTTGTCGTTGGCCTAGTGGCCTTCCCCGCTTGGACAAAGCGCAGCTTTTCTGCCAGATTGACCGTTCCCAGGGGGCGCAGGAGCTTGCCTCGATCCTTGGTGGTGTGACGTTGGTCCAGGATGAAGCGCCCCAACCCTGGGATTGAGATTTAGTGACTGCCAACGGTGAATTTGTCGTTGGAGAGATAAAAGGATTCGTGCGTTTTTCCCTTTTTCTTGAAGCGGGGATAGGCTGCCCGGCCCGCAAAGAAATGGTCATAGGCCTTCTTCAGGTCATCGAAGGCCCCTTCCACCACACACTTAGTGACCTCACCCGTCCAGGGATAGGCGTCATGGCGAATGGCATTGAACTGCTTCTTGAGGGCGAAGGCGTTCGAAGCTTTGAGCACGCATTGCGCTTGGGGCGTCGTCTCCTGCTCCTGTTTGTACGCCTGATACTGTTTCTCCCATTGTTCGCGGCCCCAGTTGTACACAAACCGTCTGGTGCCACAGGCACGTTTCAAATAGTCCACCTGCTCGGGTGTGGGGTTCATTCTGATCCGGTGTGCGGTTTTCATCGTGCGTGCCTTTATGCTTTCCTGGTTTTTCAGATCTCGCTTGTGCTTCACAGGTGAGACGCAACACGAGGCCATGATCCACCATCTGGCCTCTGCCGCTTCCTGGAGAAGGAGAAAGAGGCCGTCTTCTTGGGTGCCATGTCGCCCGTTCATTGCGGTTCGGTGGGCTTTGAACACCTGTTGCCGATCCCATCATTGCAGTGCCTTCACGAAAACATGCAAGATCCATTCGAAGTATCGTGGTATATGCAGATACCTATAGTAAACACCTGCGTGTCTGTTGTCAAGGGCTAGCAGCTCCTTGTTGTCATTGGTAGATGACCACATATGAAAGATTAATTGTGTTAGAGTATTGAACTGATGGGCTGCCTGAGCGAAATCTGTGGTGGCGCCCGCTTGTGTTGTTTCTCTCCGAACCACTGGAGTAAAGCAGTTCGTACTGTGCCCGAGTTAGAACTCAACATAGGCAAAGCCATGCGTTTCTTATCCATTCCAGTCGCTATCGCCATGGCCTCGAGTGCTTCTTCTTGGCGCATCATGTGAAGAATGCGTTCGTCGTATTTTTGATGGTTTGCAAATGACCATTGGCGCGCCAAGTGGAGTGCTAGAAAATTGAGCGTGCCTGTTCCTGGCTCAGGGGCCGTGTCATATATTTGTGGAGTAGTAGCCTCTCCCCAATAAGTGGAGACATACTGCTGGAAAAGCCAATAGGTCACAACTGGTATGATGATTCCCCACCACGTGAACAGCAGGGGTAATAGCGCTGCACAGTAGTGGGTACCAACCAGCCGATAGTGTGGAGCGAGCGGGAGCATGAGGAGACAGCCGATCCCGAGGCAGAGTGCAAATGTACTCAGGAGGTACATCATGTAAATCGGCTTCGTAGTTTCTTCCCTGGAAGGCATGACTACAGAGGGATACTCAAACGAAGATACCATCATACTGTGACCTACTTTCCAAAGAGTGATAACCCAACCATTCCGCATACTATCATGCCCGTACCAGCCCATTGGGGCAACTTTATGCGCTCGCGATACCACACCACACCCACCAGAAATGGGAGTAGAGGATAGAGGGAGGAGAGTGCGGCGACCATAAGGGTGCTCTCACGTGAGCCGATGTCATAGGAGACGGTGCCGATGACATCGCAGAGACCAATTAAGGCGATACTACCACACTGTTTGAGCTGAATTTCTCCCCAACCAGCAACGTGCTGGTATCGCGCGTAGATGAATAAAAAGAGCGCGGAGAAGAGGCGTGAAGCCATGATCGGTTGAATGGGTCCCAGATGGCGTGTCGCCAGGCTGAGCAAAAAATATTCGGTGCCAAAGCCAAGCATCGCACCGATGCCAAAGAATACGCCGCTTTGCTGTTGATTGTCGGACCACCTGTACTGTCCTCTCTCCAGCATCGGCACCAGCGCCAAGCCGCAGGCGAGCAGGAGACAGATGCTTTCGGTGAGAACAGAGAACCAAATAAACCACATATTCACGCCCAACCAGCAGAGCATGGCAAACAACGTCGTAGCTGCTGCTCCCGTCAGACCCAGGACGAGCACCACAAATGTGAGCATCTGACGTGAGGGCATCAGACGTGGGAACGCAACATGCTCTTTCGCTGCGGTGCTGATAGTCAGAATCATGCCGGTGACGACGAGCAGCAGAAGGATAATCACAAAGGGCGAGGGGATCTCATGGAGCAGGAGAACAGCCAGAGCCATGGTGATCAACCCATAACTCGCCGTTACCGGTGAGATCAGGGCCAGTGGGCCGAGGGCGAGGGCCCGATACAAGCTGAGGTTGGTCAGGCTACTGACCAGCCCGAGCCCGCATCCCATGCACAGCAGCAAAAGAAGGGATCCTGGATGCATTCCCCATGTCCATACTGGCGTACTCGCACACAGAACGAGGCACAGGATACCTGCTGCCGTTGTATGTGCTAAGACCTGCGTGTAGCATATGCCTATTGTTCGAGTGGCTTGCGCGATGAAAATATCTAAGAGCCCGAACATACACGCAGAGGATAATCCAAATACGATGGCCATACTATGCTCCAGCGAACTTCTCATACGCGGTACAATTTGCAAGCAATGGTCGCGGACAATCAACAGGAGAGGCACTCTCAGAACAGGCGCATTGACCCGGTGCCATCTAGAATGAAACCTCCCGCTCCCATTTTCATAGAGCATACCTTGCGAATATATCCTCCGTCTCTCAATAACCATCAGATTGTGAGTACAGACATGCTGAACTTTTGGCATGTCTGTACGCTGTATGTCACATATAAAAAAAGTATTTTGTTTTGATATCTGCTAGGCTTGTAACAGAGACATTTCTTGAAAGCATAGATAGAAAGGAAAGGAGCTATCTACCTGGTGCTTTTGCTTCATCATTGATGAACCTTATAGTGTTCATAGAAATAACTGCGTTTTGTATGGTGCTTATTGCATCCTGTCAGGTTCCTTTTTGGCACAGATTGAGCACGACTCCCACCATTATCTATTTGTATAGTTGAATCTCAGTTCTTTGCTCCAGGAACTGGGAATAAAGGAAGGAAGCCCTCTATGTCAATTCTTTTTCAACTTCATTCAAGTTTAGAGCCATGTACAACATCCTGCATATCGTTTCCCTGGTTTTCCTTGTTTGGAGCAATTTCACGGGTATTTGTTCCCTGGTATGCCGTGGCTCACTCTTTCCAGCCAGATCCACATATCATTATGCCGTGGTATAGCCTGGCTGCAGCACAATCCCTTATTGCTGTTCCCAGGTTCCATGTGGTTGCAATATTGACGCTTATTGCTGTTCCCTGGTATGGCTTGACGTCAGTAATACCTCAGGCTTTTTACCCCTGGTTTAGCCTGGCGTCAGTAGTACCTCATGTGTCTTTTCCCTGGTATAGCGTGGAGGCTATCGCGCCTCATGTCTTTTTTCCCTGGTATAGTGTTGAGACTATAGCATCTCATGTGGCTTTTCCCTGGTTTCGTTTAGCATCAGGTATGCCTCGGGCTTTTCACCCCTGGTATAGTCTGGTTTCACTATCTCCTCGTGTCTTTTATCCGTGGTTTACTATCACACATATACAATCGATTGTGCTCATACCTTGATTTGGCCTGGTACGCACGGTACGCTTTGTTTTTGAATGAGCGGCCTCTTGTCAGTATGACAATTCCAAACGTGTGTCCCTGGCACTAAAAATGGTGAAAGTCGCATAGTTTTACGGTAGAAAGGTACAGCTATATGACGCATACACTTCGTCAGCAACTCATCTTTATCGTCGGAGTTATTGCATTGCTTGCACTGCTTGTTCTTGTTTCCCTGGTTCTTGCTAGCCCACACCCAATCGAGCATGTATTGAACAGCACTCCGAACATTATTTACCCACGTACTCATGTTCCTCACGTTATTTACCCACATAGTTAAAGGAAGGTAGTGTTGACATGATGTGTAGACTTACTATACCAAGAGCTTTCGTAATCGTTCTGTTCGTGTTCCTGGCAGTGCTTGCATGTTTGATGTTGCTAGTGCCCCACCATTCCCATCCCTGGCACGCACTGAGTGCTGTTCCCGGCATCATTTATCCGCATAGCTAAGTGGAGATCCCACGGATAAACCGTAGACGGTTACACATGGCTAGGAGGAAAAGCATGTCTCACTTCGATTGACAACGGGAATGGCATTTGGGAAGTGAATTTCCAAATTGCAAATGGAAGATAAGTTTGGCCACAAACGGTCAAACTTTCTTCTGCTTTTGGGGTCTTTTGAGTGCGTCTTCCCACTCGTAGGAGACGATCTCCATAGTTCCGTCACGACTAGCGAATCCTGACAGGTGTCAGGATTTTCACGTGAGCAGCTTTGTGAGGGAACGACAGCCTCACGGGATGGACTACCGGCAGATGAACCTTGCACTTCCCATCCGCTACTCCCTCCACCTCAAAGGCATCAGAAGCTGCTTTTCGAATGATGTTATACGACCCGTTGCAATCAGCGTTGATGAGTCGGCCATCTTGGGCCCGATAGAGGCCCCGTGCGATGCGTTTTCCGCTGAACACAGGCGGCTTCTCCTGCCCAGCCTGATAGGGAGGTAGTGGATCACGATCCAGGAAACTGGCCTTACTGGTGTAGGCCTCTTCCGTGAGCAACACCTGGATGCCTTTGTGCTCCGCTTTGTACCTGAGCATGTGGATCAAGCGCGCATGGGGAAGCTGAACAAAGTGCTGGTTGTTGCGTGCGCCCAGGTTGCTCTCCTGCTTCCAGCCTGCGTTGCGCCCGATCACCAGGGTGCCAATGCCCTCGGCGACCAGCAGATCCACCACAAAGCGAGAGATGGTATGCAGATCATGCTCGATGCGTCGATGGCGCCAGATCGTCAGGCGCTGCATGCGTCGGGTCACGCCAGGGCGGCCAAGGGCCTGCTGCAGATCGGCCATCGTCTTGTTATAGAACTGGTTCGTACTTTTGAGACCGCGTCCGTTAACGACGACCGGGACAAAGCCCGGCTTGTTTGCAGTTAACGCGATCACATTATCGACCCCAGCATCGATGCCCGCGATGAGGGAAGGATCGACAGCAGATTCGGCTGGCTCCTGTTCATACACGATCTCTACCACGACAAAGCCGTGTTTGGGAACCACCCGGACCTGCGCGATCGTCTTGGGGTCTTGCCGCGTTTTGACCTGAATGCCCAATCCTGAAGGTACAATGAGGTGCCGACCAAGGGTCCGTTTGCTGCGGCTGACGGCCTGCATCGTATAGATCAGCACATGGCGACCGGTCGTTTTGTGTTTGTAGGTGGGCAGTTGGGGACGACGACGGAACGTGGAGGGATCGGCCTTGTAGGCCTTGAGGGCTGCAAAGAACGAGGTCCAATTGCGTTCGAGCAGTAGGAGCACCTGTTGGGCCACTTTGGCCGGCAGGGCTTTGTAGGCTTCATGCGACTGCATGCGCCGATCCATCTGCTGGTAGGTGAGAGAGATCCCCTCAAAGATGAAGGCCTGACGCATTTCGTAGAGCGCCGCGTTATAGAGGTTTTTAGAGGCAAAGCAGGCGGCATCGAGCGCCCCATACCGGGGATCACTCTGATCAATGATATGCCTTTCAGTCAACTGCATGCTCGGCCTCCAACTCCTGCACCAGACGCTCTGTCGTTCGTTTGGCACGTCGTTGCCCATAGAGTCTGGCACAAAAGGAATACACAATGCTGGTGAGGTCTGCGAGCAGGTCCTCGGTGCTCGTGTCAGCCTGATTGACGACCTCGATCTCACGTCCATAGGTGTGAAGCAAGGTCTCAATGTAACGGAACCCGAAGCGGGTGCCGCGGTCTTTGTGCTCAATGACGATACGCCCCACGCTCGGATCAGCCAGCAGCGCCAGAAACTTGGGGCGGTTGTCATTGACGCCCGAGCCAATTTCCTTGACCATAACCACGAGCCGTGCAGTACACGACCAACCGTTCGGCCTGACGATCCAGATTGGCCTTGTTTTCGGCGGAAGACACCCGCGTGTAGACCACGGTGTGCGTCTTCGATCCAGGGGCGGAGACCGTGGTTGGTTCATCAATGAGAATCGTGTGAGCCCCGACGCGCCGCCCCTGGATCTTCCCATCCCGGAACCAGCGCCAGGCGGTCTCATAGCGGACCCCTTGCTGTTTGGCATAGTCACTGAGTTTCATAGGCCTATGATACGATGATACGCACGAATTGTCAAGGATTCACTATACTTCCAAAGATCGGTTTCAATACTCTAATCATGTTGACCAGCGTGGTCAGGTAATGTGCTGTGCTCTCTTGTTTCCTGTGATTGACCAGATTCTAATGCAAGAGAGGGAATAAAGAGCAGGAGGGCAGCCAAACTCGCGAGGAGAAAGAAAGCACAACCGAGGTCGAGAAGGGGCAGGATACCAAGCGGAACAGCCAGTATGCTACCTAGTCCGGTACCTACCAAGAGAAGGAGAGAGAGCGTAGCGACATAGGCGCCGAACACGCGAGCGCGTAGGCGATCCTCGACAGAGGTTTGAAGTAAGGTTTGAGTGCTGACCTGGTTGCTCACTGTTGGTACGCCTGAGAGCGTGAACAAGGCTAGAATCAATGGAAATGACCGAACGTTGAAAGCCAACAGGTAGATCAAGCCCTTGCCTGCCCAGCCCAGCCAGAACAATCGCGGTAGAGAGAGTCTTTTCGCGAGCCACCCGACACAAACACTGCCAAGGAGACTACCAATCCCCAGCGCTGTCAGCATAGCCCCGTACTGGGCAGCTTCCATGCCGAGGATGGCCGATGGGAAAAGAACAAAGAGTGCATTGATCACTCCATCGGCCAGCGAACCCAATCCTACTGCCACAAAGAGTGTTCTGATCCCTTTTTGTTGTCCCACTGTACGAAGCCCCTCTAGCCAGTCGCGCCAGTACGCAAACCATTTTGCACGCACTGTACCCCCAGAGGCCTCTACTTGCTCCGCTTCGGAATTGGGCGCAACTAGAACCAGGGCGATTAGCACTGCTGAACAAAGGTAGGAGATGCTGTCTGCAAGAGTCGTCGAGCCGAGTCCGAAGATTTCTAGGAGAGCGCCTCCTAGCAAAGGCCCTAGAAGGCGCGCGGAACTGCTACTCAACGAACTAAGCGCATTGGCCTTCTGTAAATGATTACGACCAACAATAGAGGGGATGAATGCGAGAGACGCGGGATTAAAGAATTGGGTAATGCAAGCTTCTGTAAAGCTCACAACATAGACAAGCCAGAAGAGATTTGGTGCATAAAGAACCAGCAGCAAGAGCAGGAGTAGCATCGCTCGCGCGAGATCGGCCACAATCATGGTCCATTTCCGATTCCAGCGGTCTACAAACACCCCAGCCACTGAAGAGAGGACAATCCACGGGAGCGTACTGGCGATAAAGGCCATGCCAGTGGCGAGGGCAGACCCCGTATGGGCGTAGACGTAAAACGGCAACGCACCACGTAGAACCCAATCACCAAGGGTAGAGATCAACCCGCCAAGCCAGAGAAGAGCATAGTTGCGATTACGGAGAACAACAAACACTAACGTACTCCTTTGGCAAATAGATTGTTTGACTGCTAAATTCAAGCATACCATACTCTTTGGTCATTTTCTAGCGGTCTCGCACATATATTGCTAGCAAACATCATGCGCATTTGCCAAAGCTACGTGGACAGAACTTTGGGTTCTAGTAAATCTTCCTCACAACTCAAGACCAGGTTCTCGTCGAGCTGCGTGCCACTAGCCCTTGCTTCCGTTGTAGACAGAGTAAACACATCTGTTAGTCATTCAGGAAGCGGATCAAAAAGCCTCCTTTGTCTTCTGGACAAGGGATGATATCATTCTGAATGATCAAAATAGCAGGCCGTACAGGATAGGATGCGATAGACCCGCCTTTGCTTAATGGAAGTGTGGTTATTCGCAGGATGAGAGGCAGGATGTTAAACTTCCATGGCTCTCCCGTGCAGGAAAGGAAGCATTTATGGCAGAAAAAGAGTACCTTTTCACGTTATTGTATCGAGCTTTTCTCGACATCCGCATCGCCAGTTACTCAAAAGATAACCACACCTGTTTTGTGCTGGCGGATATCTTTCATACGGTTCCCCTGCAAATGAATCAGGCTGAAAACGGTGTGCAAAGTTATGCCGACATCATTCTTTGGATACAAAAGAAATGTGAAGAACGCAATTGCGCACCCTGGCTTGAAAATGCCAACGCCGATATGGCAAAAAGACTGTAACGAGCCTCTTCAACAGGACTGGATCTTTCGACACATGCACGATATCGGCTCCATCGATCTATCAAGCGGATACCGACATTATACACAACCATTGGCTCCCCACCCCCACATCTCCTGAATAGAGAAAGGATATATATGCACCCGTTTTCTTTTCCAAACGGCTTGAAATTTTTGGATGGCTACATTTGGGAACCCGATCAAGTAAAAGTATGGGTGAATTCAGAGCCTATTGATTATTTTAGACTTCACATTTCATACGATACTCTTGCTGTGCCTGATCTGGAGAACATCTGCGGGCCTTCTTACTTCAGGAAGGCGATAGAGGAAAATGCTGTAGGACTAACCCCGGCTCAACGAGTGCTTTTTCCGGTCATTGAAGATTTTGAGGTCCACTTCGTCCCTGGCAATAAAACTTCGGTGACGGATGATGATCAAGATACATATCAGCCCTGTTTTTTTAGTGCATCACAAGGCTTTTTATCGGATATAGCTGTCTCCTGGGATGATTATACGGTTGCGCACGTTTGTCACAATACTTTTCATGTACCTTGCGGAAGTTTCGCCGTTCCTTATTTTCAATTAGAACAGTATTTCACCATTTTGATTGCTGAGAAAGATGGGTTTGTGTATGTGCTTAGGGGAGAATTTGAGAATATACAGACAGAAGGGTATGGAATATGGTTCAAAGTTGAGCGTAATCGTTATTTTTCTGAGTGGGAAAAAGCCATTCAAATGTGCCATCGGTATTGTGTTAGTGGGTGCGCCTCTGGATATAGCGGGTGACGCGTTCAATGACCCCTGGGGGATGACCTCTACTTCCTGGGGAAGCCGGTTGTCTTTGGCGATCTGGCACGGCAGGCAGGCGAGCACGACGTTGCCGACCCGGGTAGCGCCACCCTTGTTTACTGGGACAAAATGGTTCAGGCTCTCAAATGGACCCTGGCAGAAGGCGCCGCGCCATGTGTAGTGCCGCAGAATCTCGGCTCACTCGCCGATCTGCTGGCGGCAGGGGTGGTTCTTGCGATAGGATTTCTCTTTATGGCGCTCGATGCGATAGCTTTCGGTATAGAGTCGGTCGCGGCAGTGCATCTTACAGGCGGTGTCGCTCTGTTCCCAGGTGATGACTGCGTTGCAGACCCGGCAGCGCTTCTCGATGTAGACCATGGTGCCCTTTTCCCTCATGCTCATTTTCTACCGACACATATGATGAGAAACCATGCTATTTTCATTGGTTCCTAAAATGCTGTAGGAAAATGATGGATTACAAGCGTGAAGCCGTATGAGAGAAGGTCTTTCTCCAGGAGGATGACAAGCCGTAATGGACCCAGTGAGTCGAGGACCTGCTGCATCCGTGCTATGGCTTTACGAGATGTGGTGACAACGAGGAGTGGAAGCGCTGCGCCTGTTGCCTGATGATAGTCCAGATAGGCGGTAAATTTGCGGGTATATTGCACGATGCCTGTGGTCCCTCGATCATATTCGAGCAGGACCATTCTCATGGGGTGGTCGGTGGGAGAGAGCGCGAAGATGATTTCGGCATCAGGCCGAACGTGTTCATCGTTGTGGGTGATGGTGTCCCGATACCAGCGTGCAGCCTCATGGGCGCTTTTCCACTGATAGATGACCTCTCCTCGCTCATGGGCACTGCGGTAGAGGTGACGCATAAACGAATAGAGCGAATTGGTGTGCCACATCTGCCCATTGAGTCCGCGTGTACCCCATTGCCGATCAAGTTGCTCATCATCATTTTTTTTGTACTTGGGTGAGACAAAATAATAGGTGTATGGTTCCCCAATACGAATGGCCATGAACTTTAATGCGACAGGCGTGAGGAGGTACCTCTGCTGTTCTAATGGTGTTCTTCCCGAGGACCACAATCTCGTTTCGATCAGTCCAAGCTGGAAGAGATAGGTGATACGCTGTTGCAGTGGTTTGATTGCCTGGGGATTAGATCCGGGCCGCAGGAGTGCCTGGAAGGTGGGCACGTCAAGCAAGGGATGGTGCGCTGACCAGTTGATCAATGTTTTTTCCGAGCTGGTGAGCGCAAGGGTCAGCAACCCTGTTCCCTCTATCCCGAGCTGATTTTTTCGTTTTGCGGCAAAGAGTTCCTTGAGACGTTCTCTTGTCAGCTGTTCTGCTTCCTCCTGCAGGGTGTCACCAACATAGCGCTGCAGCCGTTTTTTGGTACGTGGTGGAGGCGCAGCTGCCTCTTTGAGGCGCATTGCATAGAAGTGGCGTTGGTTCGAAATCTGTTCGATGAGCTCTTTTGAGGCGGGCTCACGAAGAAAGTGGGAAAGGCCATACCGGTCGGGATGCTCTATCGATGCCAGGATGCCGAGATCCCACCAGATAGGCGTGTAGATGCCATCGCTGAGCGCATCCAACGTGGTTATTCCTCCTGAGAGCGGCGTGGTGGTTCGTTGGATGCTCGTTTCCAGCAGCAGGCGCGCCCAGAGCGAAAGCCTGGAGTGTGTGGAGATAATCAGCACTTCTGGCCACTGGTGACGATAGAGCCGCAGACTCTGGCGCAGATCCAGCAGTGAAAGCAACCAGCGTGCCACTGCCCGCTCTGCTTTCTGGTGTGGCTCAGTGTCCACATGTACGAGGAAGGTGTAGGTTTTTTCCTCATCCACGTGCTCAATGAGCAAGGCGGCATCGCTGGTGAGGGTGTGTTTCTCCTGTGCCAGGGAATAGACATGGTGCCATGGTTGCTGATAGCTCATGAGCTGGTTGTTATGGGTTGCTCCTTCGGCAATGATGCGTGTCGCCAGGGACGTGCATGCGAGATGGATGTGAGGGCGTGCCAGGCGCGCGAGCAGGTCAGCGCGTTCGACGGGATAGGATTTTGCGAGTCGGGCCATCGTGAGTGGTGGGGATGGATGCACTGCAGACAGATAGAGGTAGAGCCCCATATCTGTGGCATAGTAGCGCTTTTGTTTGCCAATGGGAGGTTCGCGGAGCACAATCGCGTCGATAAGTCCCAACTCAGTCATTCTTTTGAGCTGCTCAGCAAGATGGCCTTTATCCAGCTGTGCCTCTTTTTGAGCAAGGATACGAAGCAACTCTTCTTCAGAGAGAAGGGACAGCCAGATCAGCCAGGAGAGAATCGTGAGATGCAGTATGGTATAGTCCTGTTTGTGCAGGATGGTTTCGAGATCAGCTCGATACAGTGGCGTCCAGACGCTGGCTGGCTCTCTGGTCATTACTCACCCCTTTCTCGTTCACTTCCCCAAAACGCTCTCCCCTTCATGCTCCTCTCAGGGAGGATGATGGGTCGATTCTCCTGCTGATTGGATGGTATTGGTTGGGGGTTGTTCTGGGGTTGTGATGGAGGTGGGACGCCGACCGGATCTTTGGTTGCTTTATTCCGTCTGCTGCGTGGATGATTGCGCTTCCCTTCGTTCTCTTCGTGCGTTCCTGTTCCTCTCGCTGATGATCCGCCTGCAAGGCTGCTGCCAATGGTTGCTGGTGTGTCGCCAGCGTCTGATGATTGTTGCTTGCTTTCATCTGCTACCGTTGATGAGGACGGCTGTGGGGATGAGATGTTTAGCCCCTGCTGGCGTAGCGCTTCTGCCCGTTGATCAGCTTCTTCTCGTTCTTGCCTCGCTTTTTGCTCTGCCTGTACATCGCGTTGCATCTTCTGGACAAAGAGCGCCACATCGAGAAACTGCGAGACATGCCGGGCGTAGTGCTGATCAATATCAGCTGCCCGTGCATTTTGTTGTTGATTGGAGTGGCGAATAGCTTCTGCTTGCTGCTGGCTTGCTGCGGTGTGGCTCCAGGAAGACGGCCTGGCAAGCGAGACAGATACGATCTGCACAGGATAGCTGGGAATGGCTAGCCGCGCATAGCAATGCAGCCGGGGCTGGCTAATGATATGCCGTTGCTCGACCACCTGGCGCAGTTCTTTTTCTAGAAGCTCGGCATCTGCTGCCGAAACGTTAAACGCGCAGATGGTATCACAGGTGGAAAAGACCATTTCAAGCAGGCCATCGCGGATCTTATTCAAGCGTTTGAGATTTTGTGTCGCGAGCAGCATGCTACACCCGAACTTACCATCTTCTGAGAGCAGACGGTCATAGTCTCCTCCTGAGAAGGCATGGAACTCGTCAACCGCGCAGAACACCTTTCTTCGCTTGAGCAGGGGAAGTGGTTCTTGCATGCGAAACGCGCGGTGGAGCAAATTGATGAGTGTACTGCCGAGGACATTGACTGCGGCGTCATCCATATCACGGGAAGAGAGGGCGCAGAGAATGATCTTGCCCTCAGTCACGCTTAAATGGATCGGAGCTTTGGTGATCGGCTGCCCCACGATTTTGCGAAGCTGCTGGTTGTCCTGAAAAACGCCAAGTTTGGTGACAATGGGCATGATCACCTCACTGCGAAACGAGCTCTGCTTTGGCAGGTTAAAATAGACATGTTGCCACCAGGCCAGCAGTTCCCGGTGCCATACTTCCGCCATATCAAGCTCTTGCAGGACCTGAAGGGCATAGTCAGGGTATTGCAGCAGAGGATTAATATCGAGCAGGGTATATTGCTGATCTGCCTGTCCCTGTCGTACTTTCTTTTGATTGAGGCTATAGAGCAGCAGGCAGACGGCTTTCAAAAAATAACTCATCCTTGGACCCCAAAAATCGGCCCAGACGCGTTCAAAGCTCGACATCACATTGGCGATGGCCTGGTCTCGGGTAAAGCCCATACTGGCATCGAGAGGATTGAGGGCAACGACGTAGTTTGTATCGGTAAGATCGAGCAGGATCACATCCTGTGCGCGCTGCGGAGGAATGAGCAGCAGGAGATCTTCGATCAGATCCTTATGGGGGTCGATGACGAAGATGCCAGGTTGGGGCATCCCATGACGTATCGGTTGCATCGCCGCCTGCGCCAGTAGTTGAATCAGGGTCGATTTGCCGTAGCGAGACCGCGCGGCCAGGAACGTGTGGCGAAAGAGCGTGTCATAGGGCAGATAGACCGGAATGGAGAAGCCACGATGCCTGGAATGGCCGATCAATGCCGGTGGCAGAGGAGCCGGGGCCTGCTCAATCTGCGCGGCAATTTCAGGAGAGGCTAAGAGATGCTTCACGGATAATCGGCGAACCAGGGGCAGATCCGTGAAGGCCTGCGGGAGATGAAAGGCGCCGGAGAGCTCCAGGCCATTGCAGATATCAGGTCCGGGAGCACCGCCGTGCAGGAACCGGAGCACTGGATGCTGATAGGGAAAGGCTGCCGCTGCGTGTATGAGCCTGCTTGCCTGCTTGTGTTCTGCCCGGATGTAGCGGACCCGTTTGAGATACAGGCTGTTGGCCGAGGCCAGCGTAAACTGGCGATAGGCGACCTCCAGTCGTGTAATGTGTGCTTTCAGTTGGATGTGCGTTGAGCTTGCCTGCTGCCCGATCACCACCACCCGGAGCCGAGTATAGAATGCCTGACGTGACAGTTTCTCGGCGACCAGTTTCATGTCATACATGTCCTGGTGACTCCGGGTGATCTTCCACCAGAGCAGCATGATCCCTCCCATCACAAGCGCTATACCCAGCAATGCCAGGTGTACCCAGGCATGGGCCAGGTACCAACGCGAGCCGAGCAGGATGCCGAAGCTTCCCCCAATCAGCAGCAGGGTTTTGAGGCCTTCTGTGGTGGTCGTTGTGTGTTTTCCTTCCCGGGTGATGGCGTCGCGTTCCCCCTGCAATGGGTGCTCAATGGATTTGCGGATATAGCGGCTGATCCAGGTATCTGGTGCGCGCACGAGGGCCAGTTGTGCGATGCAGCGTTGCCCGGACCCCAGTGGTTCCATGGCGGCGAGAATACCGGCCAGCGGGTCCGCACCCGGTTCTGCCAGCGTTTTTCCAGGAAATGTCTTGAGCGGCATCCATGGCCGTTGCGTGAGGGCAAATTCTCCAATCATGGCGTGCTCGCCAGGATGGAGAAAGAGTGGATCAGCGGCCGGGGCAATGCGATGCAGTTCAGCCTGAGGGTACTGAGCGGAAAACTGTTTGCTGAGCAGGACCAGTTGTTCCGCTGAGGAGGCGCGCAGGACAAACCCCTGCTCCCGGCGCGTTCCGACCAGTTCCAGGCTAAACGCCTCATCGGTGGCGCAGGCCTGAAAAAAATTCTCCATCGCGCTTGCCTGCAGTTCTCCCTCTTCGCCGGGCAGAATGAGGAGCACGTGTTCAGCCCCAACCGGTGTGGCAATGACATCAACGGGTGATGATGGCGGTATCTGGATGGTAGGTGCTGTCGCAGAAGAAGACATGAGCCTCATGTGTGCTGTCCTTTCTGTTGTGGCATTGCCAGAGACGCGCGACCAGCGTACGCTGAAGGACCAGGCGCTTGTGGTAGTGTTCCTGGACGTTGTGTCTTCATACGCATGGCTCGCCGCTCGACGGGATCGGTCGTAAAGAGAGCGCGGTAGACGGGGTTGGACCAGATAGAGAGTGGCGCGTACTCGTTGCCAATGCGTACCACACACTGCCCGGGAATGCCCTCAACAAGGATGCGTTCGAGCTCCGCTGGGAGATTGAGCTTCTCAACGGCTGTTCGTTGCATCCCCAGATAGAAGACTGTCCCCGCATTCGACAAGATGACCTGCCCGGCCTCCAGAAAATCGCGAGGATGCTGGGAAAGCGTGATAAGCGCAATGCCGAGTTTGCGAAAACTCCGACTCCAGTTTTCCAGGTAGTGTTGTCCTGCGGCATGTTTGAGCAAATAGGAGGCCTCTTCCACGATGTAGGCGAGATAGCGGTCATCCTTTTTGAGCGCTCGGTGCCGCTGTAGAAAGTTCTGAACGACGTAGGTCATGAGCGCAAACCATTTGCTATCGAGCCCCTTGATGGAAAAGATGGTGAGCGGCTTTTCCAATGAGACACTGGTCTGCCCGGTCTGGAAGAGATAGGACGCCTTTTCCAATCGTTCGAGCAATGACTGACGCATGCTCTCGGATGAAGTGGGGGTGCTCTGCATTGTTTTGATAAAATCAGCCAGGGTAGGCGGCGGTTTGAGGAGCGTGTCGGGATCATGCCGAATCGCCTCTGATGTAATGCCACACGCCGCATAGGTCGCGCGCGCAACCGTTGTGAGATAGGCTTCTTCCCCCTTTGAGAGTTTGCTCTCTTCATCAGTGACCAGGAGCGCCAGCCCGGTGAGCAGGGCATTATCAAAAAATTCCGCCAGGATATCTGCCGGGTCATCCGGGTCAACGTCTGCCGGCCCAAAGGGAATATCAAAGAGATTGATGGGGCAACTGCGTGCCAGGCTATAGCGTTGACTTTCCCCGGCCAGTGCCTCGTGGAGTGGCAGGTAATCGTCGTCTTTATCAAGGACAACGACGTCGGCGAGTCCAAGGCCCATGAAGCCAGTCGCGATCGTTTTGCCCAGCCAGGATTTTCCCTGCCCCGTCTCTCCGATCACCACGACATGGGGATTGGCGATCTTTTTGTCCTGGGACCAGGGATTGAGATAGACGGGTCGCCGGGAAAAACCACTGCCGGTGTAGCCCAGGAACACGCCTGTTGGCGTTCCGATGGTGCCACCGGTGCCAGGCAACATAGTGGAAACAACGTCACTTGTGAGCTTGACCCCGTGTTGCAATCGGTCGAGTCCCACCGGTAGGCATGATTGCCAGGCCAGATCGTGTTGATAGGATGCAGGGCGAGCTTGCAGTTGCATATCACGCAGATGGGAGAGCAGGTAGCGGCAGCGTTGCTCGAGACGCTCCATGGTGCTCGCATGGACACAGATGGTGATTGAGACGTCGAAGATCTTCAACGTCCTGGCCGCCAGGGCATGGGTGATGCGGCGAATCTGGTTTGCTTCCACGGTTTGATCTGCTCTCGTGATGCGCAGTGTTTTTTGATTGGAGAGGCGCTGGCTTTCTAACCTGGTCAGGGCCTGTTCCAATTTCAGAATCATGAAACGGCTATCGATGGGTGTCATCTGGGACGAGACGACCAGCGGTAACCCCAGGTCGTGGAGCGTCTGCATCCATCCACACAGCAGGTGATGTCCGTAGCCAGTGATGGTAAACGTGCACATGTAGCGCGTCTGTGTCCCTGCCTGTATCTGCAGAACATCTGGCTCAATCGTTACGGCAGATGGGGCGAGCAGATCCGCCACGTCAAGGATGCCTGGTTCGTCGGCGCACCTGGCATGCGGGCTGCTATATACGAACGCGCCATGCAGCCCCAGAATGCGCTTCTTATAGTTTTTGCTCCCTCTCTGTGAGGCCAGAAGTTCCGGGGCAAAGGTAGGATGCGCACTCCCGGGTGCAAGACAACACGCAAAGAGCTGCAACGCTTCCTGGTTTTGGAGCGGCCAGATATGCATCCCCAGGTGCTGCATGGCTTTCCTGACCACCGAGATGCGGATATGGAGCTGATCAAGCACCTGGGCTTGCGAGACCGGGGGCCTCTGGTGAAATCTCAGGAGCCGGATGGCACTGGCGCGTACTGATGAGGGGGACCCATTGGGATGCTGAAACACCGCATCCGTGCTGGCTGCGGAGACGATGAGCACATGCCGCGTTCGTGTGCAGGACGCCATGTGCTGTTGCTGGATGCGGATACTCTCTTGCTGAAAGGCCCGCAGACGTGGTGTCTGTGAGAGCGTCGCAAGAGCTGTTTGTTGGGCCACTACGCCAGGCGCCTGCTGCGCATCAACCTGTTCAGTGATGGAGAGCACCTGCA
This sequence comes from Dictyobacter aurantiacus, assembly GCF_003967515.1. GTDB lineage: Bacteria > Chloroflexota > Ktedonobacteria > Ktedonobacterales > Ktedonobacteraceae > Dictyobacter > Dictyobacter aurantiacus. The sequence goes on from NZ_BIFQ01000002.1 coordinate 1,651,556, forward strand.
GATGGAAATCAAGACCACCCAGAAATCCCTCGAACCGGCGAAAGATGCGCAGTTGTTCGTGTTCTGGGAGCAGACCAATGTTTTTTCCCTCAATTTCCAGTGCCGTCCAGGAGCGGATCGTTGCTCCTTTCTTGTGCTGGTAGATTTTGCAGCCGATGCCATGGTGGAGTGTATCGATGGGGATCCAGGTTGCCTGTACGGATGGGAGCGGTTTGCTCCCAGGCGCTTGCCTGCTCTGGTTGCTCTTGTGTGCTTGCCAGGTGGTTTTCGTGGGGATCGTTTTTGATCGTGCAATCAGATAGAGCCAGGTGACGAGCGCGACCCCCTGAATTCTGGCATGCACGAAGACCATAGCCACGAGCGTGATCAGCACACAACTGATGAGGTGAGGAACGAGAGGGAGTGCTCCCGTCAAGGAGAATGTGCCCGTCAATACTCCAAGATCGGTGAGAAGTTGGGTCAGGCTCATACCGAAGATTTTCTCTTCGAAGGTAAACAGGTGCCCGGCAACTTCTTTGACCAATGGATTGTCATGTTGTGGTTGTACCTGCGTTTCTTCTTGCATCATGGTATCATTTTCTCGCGAGGAGGACGTTGGGATACGTCCTCCTCGCGTTTCACTGTATGGACTCCAGTCATGGATGAGCACCCGTGGGAATCAGGGATGGATTGCGTGCCCGAGCTGTTGCCCAAAGGTGACAATGGCACCAGCTGCCGCGATCAGCGCGGCACAGAGAAACACTTTTTGAAGATTCTGCCAGCGTTTGTTGTGGGCGGTGACATTGGTATCATCGGTAAACATGACCATGATCACGTAGACGATAATCATTAATCCCGCAATCGTGAGCCCCAGGGTAGCGGCATCCGACTGCAGATTTTTTAAAATGTTATTGAGGGTATTGAGTGTTCCATAGTTCATGAGAAATCCTCCAACAGGTGCTCAGAGCGCGAGAAGCCTGGCACCAACGATAATGGTTCCAATGACGCGACCAATACCTTGTGATCCTTGAATGGACATCGATGGGAAACGTGCGAGCAGATCAGGGACTTTGGCCACCAGAAACAGCATGGCAATGGCGAGCAAGATGCCGCTGACGCCATTTTGCCCAGCACTTGCCAGCAACGCGAGCCCGAGGGCAAAAGCCAGAAACTGGATGAACTGCGTAAAGGTGACAACGACAAACATGCGTCCCCAGAACGAAAAAAAAGAGGACGTCTGTGGTAAAAAGGAGCATAAGAAGGCCAGTGGTGAGAGCACAAACAACAGATTCCAGAGCACGAAGCGCTCAAATGCCTGAAACACCAGGCGAATCATGGTGAAATTGAGAAGAATGATGACGCCAAGATACAGCAAGGCGCCTTGCCCCTGTGTGATGCGCGCTCCGTTATTGATGGTGTTGAAAAATCCATCCAGATTTGCATTGACCAGACCGCACAACACATTATTGAAGATCAGCAGATCCTGCCCAAAGAAGAAACTTAAATTCATCAAGAGCGCAGTCACGAGGATTTTGGGCACGAACTGGTTAAGTGGAAGCGTGAGCGTTCCAGTACTCTCTGAAACCATGATCTGGATGGCGCCGAAAATGATCAGGAGCAGAAAAAACGCATCCGCAACCGCAAGCGTGGTTTCCCAGGCGCCAACTACAACACGATTGGTGGTCGTCAACTCCAATGGCGTGCTACTCATGAATCTGGTAAAAAGGGGCTGCAGTGGCCCCAAGATGCTAGTTCCAAATCCTGCATTGGGCGCGTTGAACAGTACTTTCAAGACTTGAAAAAATTGCTGAAAATCCACGGCTCTGCCTTCTCCTTCCGAGGCTTTTCTCCTCAGATGGTTGCCTTCCATCGAACATCGCGCCGTTTGTACGCGTCGAGATTGAGCGTACTCCGGGAACGGTGGCAGGCCATTGGTAAGCAGGGAGAGAGTACAGGAGGGACAAGGCAGGGAGTGAGGGGGTAGGAGCAGCAAGTGCACCTGCAACTGCCACTTCTTCTGATCAGAACATTATCCTGCCTACTGATTTTTTTGCAACGTTGATATTGGTGTTGAAAAGAGTGTATTTAATTGTGCTGCCGCCTGTTTCTGTAAGGCTGGAGGAACATGTGAATACGTATCCAACGTGTGATTGATGCTGCTGTGTTCTCATATCTCGTGAACGATTTTGGGTGGATATTCATTGAAAGGAGTAGCGTTGCCACCAGTCATGCTACTAGCCTAGGAATTATAACATTTGCATGATGATAATTATATAAATATCGGTTAATATTGTATATATTGGGTTTTATTCGCAATAGATGGGTGTTTTATATATGCAGAATGATGATAATTATCAAGCGGCATTCCTTGCTCTGAAAGATGCGTATAGAACGCGAGAAAAGCTGAAGCGCATGCTGCGTATTTATTGTGGTAAAAAGCTTGAAGAGATTTCCCTGGCCAATACTCTTCTTGATCTTGTATCTGATGTCATGGATACTGCAGAGTCTGAGGGATGGTTTGACCAACTGCTTCTGGGAGCGCATCGGATGACTCCTGGAAACCAACCATTGTTTGTGGTAGTCCAGCAACTTGGGTTGTTGCCAACAGTCACAGCTGTATCAAGGCCGGAAGCGATTATTCGGGAAGCAAACGTATTCATTGACCTGGCGGTTTGGAACACACGGTTGAGCGAAGCTGAATTTCGTGTATGTCGTATAGAGACACCACATGCGCAAGGATCTGGCTTCCTTATTGGCCCTGATCTCGTTCTCACCAACTATCATGTGCTAGGTCATTATCTTAAGGCGCCATCAGTCTATCCTGCAGATATTCGGATTCGTTTTGATCACAAAAAACTGGCAAATGGGAAAGTGCTTGATGGGAAAACGTTGAGGCTTGCGCAGGATTGGTTTGTTGACGCTAGCCAGCCAAGCTCCCTTGACGATGTATCTCACTCATTAACCCAACTCCCTGCTGTGGATGAACTTGATTATGCTATTGTTCGTTTGTCTCAGAGCATCGGTAATGAAGAGTTAAGTGGAAAAGGAAGGCCAAATGCGCGTAAACGCGGCTGGTTTAATCTCTCTGAGCTTCATTCGACTGCGTTGATTTCCTCACTTACTCCAGGCGCTTCGTTGTTTATTTTGCAATACCCTCATGGATCTCCACTTATGCTTGCCTTTGATACGAACTCTATCATTCAGATGAATGCTAACCAGACTCGTGTACGGTATCGAACAAATACCATGCCTGGGTCATCGGGGGCTCCAGGTTTCAATCAGATGATGGATTTAGTCTGCCTTCATCGCGGAGGTACACAGGATGCTCATTCAAGCATGAGATACAACGAGGGAATTCCCATTGTCTCTATACGCGATCTTCTGGTAAAACGAGGTTTAGAATCTGTTCTTCGTTCATTGGACACGTAACGTTCCCTTTTGAATGGTACCACGTATCGTAGTGTTCTAAGCGTTAGAGTTTATGTATAGAATATGCCTTGGTCGCATAAGATTTTTAGGATTTCTGGTAACATCTCCAAATAGTGCGCCAAAAGTTCAAGTTCTCTAATCACCTGCCGGCGCATTTGTGGAGCCTCTTGAGGCTGTAAGACATGCACAGCGGATAGGTTTTGTATGTGGAATACGAGAACATCAACGAGATGCTCAATAGTTCGATAGAATGCAAGAAAACGATAGCGCTGAATCTTTAGCTCTGTTGAGAGCAGTTCGGGATACTCTAATTGTTGAGAGCAAGGTTTTAAGGCTACACTCGTTGATTGGATTGCATGTTGAACAGCGCGACAAAATGGAGTTCTGTATGGTCCCTGTGATTCTGAAATAAATGTTGTATATTCTTTAATCTGTACTGTACTTTCACGAATCGAAACAGTGGCTTGATCTATAATTGCACGATATTGACTAATGTTGCACAGCTGTTTTTGTGGTTGTGGTAACCAGGGTCCTTGAATGATGGGTGTATTTGGCATGTTTGCGATCCCTTTCGAGGATACAATGAGCTGCACACTATAAGGCTGCATTCAAGGAATGTATACAAAGTGTGACAATTCACAGGGTGACATCTTCTAAGATTTCCGCCAATTTTCGATCACATTGTAGTAATTGCAAATAATAGTCTGATGTTTTTCCCTTTGTTTTCAACAATGAGGAAGACGAAAGAATAAGGGCACTACTCTCATCTATAAGATGCGCTACCTTTTCCCAGTTGATCCGAGGATATTGAGCACCCTTCTGGAGGGTGCTGAGAATTCCTCGTATATCCTGAAAAAAATCTTTAAGCAAATCAATATGTTTCTGTTCTATATTTTCTATATCCTTTTTTTCTTCAGGAGCAGTCTGCCCCTGTAAAAGTTGTTGACCTGCTTGCAGGCAATGAATGCAAACCTGCAATTGACGTTCATGCGATATGTCGGCTAAATTGGTGATACCAAGGATCGCCAGCTGCTGGATGACAATTCCACTGGTGACGAAAATTTGCTGAGAATGGTGCAGCTTGATGACTCATTTGTTGCTGTTGAGAAAATGCACTCAGTGGAATTATTTGAGACACAGATTGCTGAGGTGACACTGGACTTGTGTGGAAAGATTGGGCTGGAGTCGATGCTTCTTCTGTGGCTCGTATAAGAGATGGACGAGTGTTGCCAGGAATTTGAACGTGAGCGTTTGTATGTTTGGATGATTGATCTGATGGTTGGGGTATGCAAAATTGCTGGTACACCTGTTGAAGGCGATGGTTTTTGGGATATTCTTTTGCGGTTGCTGTAATAAAATCGTCTAGCCACCCTTCAGACTCAGCATTTTCTATAAGCGTAAAAATAATTTCATCCATATTGGTACCGTTGGTAATTCGATTTAACCTGATATCCAATTTTGTTCGTAACAATTTCCCCAGTTTTTCTTTACTGGTAAAAATATTCCCCAGAATGTCTAAGAGTTGTTCTAACTGGTCCTTTGATAAATCATCCATGGCGCACCACCTTGTTGCCAAAGATTACGTGCTACTTCATTAGTGTCTACGACAGCAACATTTATTGCAGTTCACACTTTTAATACATTTATACCATATGCATCCACAAAAAAAACCTTGTCATGTCCTTTGATTTTTCTTAGTCTCAACGACCAACCCAAGTTGAATAGAGGAAGGTATTTTTCTTTTCTATATTTGTGGCTAGAGAAGAAAACTTTTCTACCTGCCGCTCACATATGTGTTCATTCATGTTACGCATTATTATGGATAGTGTGAAATGTGCTCTTTTGGTGACATAGGTAGAAGCATACGTGCCTTCCGTAAAAATGAAGAGGGTACGCTCTCGAACTGCTTCACACGTGCGTTGATACGATTTTCACGATTTGGCAGATCACCATTTCGTGTCACTATTTTCGTATGCTCCCATGTTCCTCTACCCTCTCCCTCCGTTCTCGGGCTGCTTTCCCCGGTATTCCCTGCTGGCATGGCGTAGAGTACGAGTGAACCCTTGTGGAGAGGGCAAGAAATGTATTGTTCGTACATTCACCATCGCAGAGACATCTGGAGGACTGCTTCTCTGACGATGGTGCAAACCTCGTCATGGAACCGGTTGCACAGATGCCTCGCGGTGTGTGGAAGAAAGAAGAAGAGGGACCTTCCATGACGCAGTATTCAACATCCACCAATAGTGTACACCCTGACTGGACCAACTTTATTGCGACCGCCATGTTTGAGGGTGGTCAGGCCTTTTTGAAAACGATCAGTAGTGCGTCCTCTACGATTGATGAGGCTCAGCTGCAAGCGGATGAGAAGCAGGCGGACCGACGTCTCGCGCAGGCGTTTGATGCTGCGAAGCGTGATCGAGCGAATCCTGGACCACATCTTCTGTCCGCGGTACGGAACTGGTCGCGCAAGCAAGCTCTTGCCATCCTTCGCGAGAAAGCGGCGGGCAAGCAGATCCGGCAGGATTTCTACCAACCGTTTCAGTACGATCTACAGCAAGAGATCTCGACGATGATTCTTGACCTCCAACTGTTCTGGGAACAGGAAGATGAGCGGCGAGCCGTCGCGAAACGAAAGGAGGCTGAGCAAGCATTTGATGCAGCGTACCCGGTCGTGCGTGGTCTGAATGATGCGGTATTAGATGGTGAGCGAGAGCGCCGTGCCGTCTTTGAGTCAGGTCAACAGATGGCTCGTGACTGGGCGAACAAATACGAGGAGAGCGTGAAGACACGTGAGCAGCAGATTGAAGAGCGTGAAAAACTCATTGGGCAGCAAGAGCGTGAAAACAGGGAACACCAGCTTGCTCTGCGTTCCCTCGCCAGATGGGATGACCGAGCTTCCTTTGCCAACACCATGGTGAGCACAGGAAAAAATACCATCGGGTGTCTGTTCCTCTGGCTTTTGCTCGTTGCTGGTATTCTGGTCGCGATCTACTTCGCGTTTCCTCATCACTAATCTCACGACGATGTGTATGTCGTTCTTGTAGTTTGGCCAGGAAGATGCAGTATTGCTGCTTTCTTCCTTTGGAGCTTTTCCTAACCCTGTCCTCTGCATCCAGGGCAGGCTTCGCGGTTGCGAAGAAGTGGATCTGGCTCCTCCTATAAAGTCTGGATCTACCGAGAGGATGGAGAACGTGCACGTTCGCTCCCGTTTTGGTTGAGCTTGCTCGTGTACTTTCTCTCTCCTCTCACGGATTGCCGGTATGGATTGTGGTGATTATGTCCGCTCCCGTTCTGGTTGAGCTTGTTCATGATCATGGGCCTATTCATACTGTTTCCTCTGGTTTGTTTCTCTCAGACAAGAGCAAGAGTGCTGGGGTTTTCCTCACCTCTTCTCTTGTCTTTCCTTGTGTGCATGCGATGAGTGGACATCGAGTATGTGCACTGTAGTTGCGAATGCTCACTAGTATGTATGCACCGGGCGTCAAATGTACGCTTATCTCTTCGATGCATTGGGATTGATTATGTGAGATGACCGATAACGCCGGTACTGTGCTCAACAGCTATGCTCATGATTCTTTCGGTGGACGTATTGGCAAAACGATCACAGGAAAAAGAATCTATGGATGTTTGCAGATGGCTACCAGGATGCCACCACGTGCCTACTCACATTGAGGATCCGCTACCTCAATATTATTTTTGTCGCTAGATCCGGTGTACCGTATGAGGAGCCAGGAAATGATTATTTTGATCGCCTGGACCTGAGCAAACCCAACGGTGTTATGTTCGGTGAGTAGAGTAGCCAGGATAACAGTCGAGCGCTCTCAGTACACGTTACGTAGAGATTTTCAGAAGAATAGAGGAGGAAGATTCATGATGTGGATATTTTTCATATACAAGGCGTATGCTTGTTGACTCTTGTCATCCAGATATTGAATACTATAAAAATGCTCTGTATAAAAGGGCATCTATTGAGCTCTGATATATATCAACCTTTTTTCACGAAGATAGATAGTGCAACAATAGTCAATTTTATTTCCTTCCTACACCTTGTAGAAGGTCAATGAGCGTGTGCATTAACGTACAGGGAATGCCGAGTATCGTAACCAGGAGGGGCATTAGAAAATGTGGCTAACTGAGCAGGACGAGACACGTGATCTTGATGATGTCCCTTAGTAGATGTATCGCTACTGGTACAGATATTTGTTGGGTGGACTTGGAATTGATCGGGCGCCTCCATTGGGATAAGGACCAATGTGTTGTTATTTTCCAGAAGTAAAAAGATGAAAGGAAAAAAGATGAAGAGAATCGGATTGCTCAAATATGGAGGGTGGATCGTCGCGGTGTGCATTCTTGTGATACTTGTTCGTTTCCCATTGCAAGCACAGGCAGCGAAGACGCTTCCATCTGTCGAGACGCTCAATGGAACATTTTCCAGCCAGAATCTGCCTGAAGATGGAAGTACGCTCACACTCGTACGTATTCCTTTTAGCGTCGTTGCACCCGCAAAACTCCAGATCACAAGCCTCATTGACGCGCAGTTCGGCGGTGGAGGATGTTGTGGACAGGGTGGTACTGTCGTAACAGAGACTTGTTCGCTGGTCCTTGATAGTAGTACGACGCTTTTTACTACGGCATGGTCGAGTAATGCGAGCCTACCGGCCTCGCTCTCGATGACAGCAACAGATAGTGACGTTCCGGCAGGCTCGCACGTTCTCACTGTTCAGTGCACAGGGTCTACTGATACTGGCTCTCCAGGTGAAACGGTTCTGGCTCGTAGTGGAGGAACGAGTCTTCTTGTGATCAGTGGCGTCTAGTTCTGCGATTAGAGGTTGACTGCTGAAGCTCCTATTTGACTGAGCCTCATCGATCATTTTCAGCATGGACATGAAAGATGGAATACGATCGTTTGAATCATCGCACCTGTCAACGTTGGCACTGTGGCGAGCTGATTGAAAACTGGTGGACCTAATAGCTCCGACCATTCATGGCGGTCATCTTCGTATGATGTAAGAAGCGATCGAGCCGTGCAGTTGCCAATACCTTATCGCCTAATGGGGGCGTCTGTTCGCCGATAAGATATTGGAGGGCACATTGATTGAGCTATATTTATAGTGCGCACACAGTGACCCACGCGAAACAATGGTGCGCCTGTCGACAGATAACCCCTCAAGCATGGTAAATGGGTATGTATGGCTGCGGCAGTTTTGAATGAGTACGGCAACATAGTTGTCGCAGCCAGGCAGGGGCATGAGAGATACTGCAGAGCCTTTTTAAGGAGTGTGCATTCGGCTATTGGTCGACTGCGTACATGGCATGAGTATGGTGAGAGGCATCTCTTCTTTTTTTCTGCGTGCTTCATGTCCTGTAGTTGCTTGCTTACACCGTTTCCAGATACCACGATAAGGGATGGTAAAGACGTTGTTCGGTGGGGAGGCCGTGAACGCATAAATACTATAGGTGGTGCCGTAGCGAGAGCGATTGATGTGTGTCCCTTCCACCTGGCTCCAGCGGAGCGTGTGGATGATGCTGTGTGTCCATCGATTGCATTCGATAAAACCCTCGCTATATACATAGGCGGCAAAGGCCAATGGAGGGATGCTGAGGTAGAGATAGAGTGCAGACGTTGCGCCAATGAGGATGCCGACCGTGGTGAGGATCCCAAAGCCTTTCCAGTCTGGAACTTCGGAGATGACTGGAATGGGGCCAGTGAGTATCGCGAGTATGAAGAGAGATACGCTGAGAAGGAGTGTAATGATGGCGACAAAAAGATACGGCAGGGTTTGCCAGAAGCGGGTATATCGTTTTTGTGGGATACCCAGATGATGGATGCTGGCTTGTTGTGTAACCTCTACAGGGACGTGCATCGATATGGATCCTCTCTTTTCTATCATGCTCTTCTTCATTCTACCATTATTGTCGGGGTAGAGGGACTCAAGAACATTTTTCTTCTAGAAAAGAAGCCAAACAAGTGTTTTGTGTAAAAAGGTGTGGCGAAGAAGCGGGCTGGCAATGAGGCATCTGTGATGCTTGCTCATGACAGCTCTCTTTCTGCAGGGGATCTACTCAGCTGTGTTCATCGGTGTGACCATTTCCCACTTCTGTCACTGTACTGCAAGATCCACATGTGCTACGAAATGGTGATCTGCCGAAAATGGGCGATGGCGTAAGACGCTTCTCGGGCGTATGGCGGATCAGATAGCGCAAAAAAGAAGGCAGGCCTTTTGTTGCCGTTGGCGTGCGCGGAGGTGAAGTGCCGTAATATTGAGTCTGACCCACGAACAGAGTTCACCAGCCTCTTTGTCGCTATCCTACGCCATCCTACCCCCCGGCTGCCCCTCTGCTCTATGGGGTTGTTTTGTATGATTGAAGTGAATAGAAAAAGAAAAAGCAGAGACACCATCTGCACCTGGCAGCATTGCCATTCCCGTATAGTTGTTTTTCCTCACTTGGTACATCCAAACGAGGAGATCGACTATACACGCATGATCACAGCAACACAGTTCTGTTCGTTGATCATGAGCTGAAAGACGGATTGCAGGGCCTTCATCGTTGCGATGAACGAACTCTCCTGATGGTCAGCACAAACCTGAGTGTTTTTCGTAGCGCTTTCACTTTGTAGGCATAAAGAGTATGGTGCAATCTCTGTAGGTTGTTCCATCATAGGTGGCGAAAAATGTAGATATGTATTGTGGGTTGTATTGTTGAGGTTGTTGTCCGTATAGTGTTGTTCACGTCTATTGTTTTACTGCCTGTGTGTCCGATGCGCCTTCTGGATGCATACGAAGGGTCCCTCATCGCGGGCGATTCGTGATGTGCTGAATATGAGAGCACTCATGGCGTAAAAAAGCCCCAGCTGTTCTGCACGACATTGAGCCGTTTGTACGAAAGCGGACTCAAGAGGAGGGCTTTTTTGTGCTTTTTTCAGCAGAGGCGTGTCTTTTTGATGTCCATTGATACTCCTATCAGGAGGTATCACAGAAAGGACGTGGTATGGTCGTCGATATGCGTGTGTTTCTCCACAATATTCATGCTGCGCTTGCCAATCGGCAATACCAGCATGTGCAATTTCTGGTCGACTACGCGATCAATCGTACTCAGAGTGATGCATGTGCCCTCACAGATGGATCCCGGTGTGATGTCAGTATTGGATTGCATCCCGGTCGTGTACGCGACCGGAATGAAGATTGCGTGCTTGTGGTTCAGGGGCGTCGACCTTCTCAGGAGTCCTTTGGCCTGTTTATTGTCTGTGATGGCATGGGCGGCCACGTTCATGGACAGGAAGCAGCGCATCTCGCGCTGCAAACGATCCTCGAATATCTGCTTCCCCATTTAGAAAATGATGTGGACCCTCCTTCCTGGGAACGGTTGCTCGTCGATGGCATTGAGCAGGCGAACCGATGCATTTATCTGCGCAATCAATGCCTGGATCAAGAGCGGATTGCCGATGGCGTTGCCGTCAGTACCTCGCAAATGCGTCATATGGGCACCACCGTGACCGCGCTTTTGCTCCTGGACCGTGTGGCCTATGTTGCCAACGTGGGTGATAGCCGTACCTATCTCTATCATCGCTCGCTCAAAAAGATCACCCAGGATCATTCCCTGGTTGCCCATCTGGTTGCTGAAGGCGTGCTTCGCGAAGAGGAGATCTATACGCATCCACAGCGCAACCAGATTACGCGCTCCCTCGGTATTCGACCCCAGGTTGATGTTGATATCTTTGTGGTACCCCTCTCTGGCGACGACACGTTCCTGCTCTGCAGTGATGGGCTGTGGGAGATGACGCGCGACGACAGGATTGAAGCAGTGCTGGCGACGCCCTGGGCTCATGCTTCGTGTATGACGAGCCAGCTGGTGCAGATGGCCAACGACGGAGGTGGAACGGATAACATCGGCTGTATTGTCGTGCACGTATGTCCACACGCAGATATCAGTTCGATGGAGACGATACCGCTGGAGCCGGTAGCAGGACGCAGCCGGCTGGGACATGCGTCCTGATGATCACAGCATCATCTCTTGAAGCTTTCGTGGTTTACCACGTATAATATACAAGAACGAATGGAACGTATGTTCTTCCCAGGCTTGTTTTCGAACGATCACGAGAGGCGAGAATCATATAGGTATGCCTACATGGATGTTTTTCATTCAGCGCACTTCCCGGTGCCTGAATGCACAGTGCCGAGAGAGGAGTGGCCTTGATGATGCGTGTATCATCTGAGTCCCTTTCCTCTCTAAATGTGTACCAGACGGCGTTGGTTGCGCTCCGTGCGGGTATTAGTTGCATCCCCATTCTGACTGATGGTACCAAGAGTCCGGCAGTCAGATGGAAAGCCTTTCAATACAGGCTCCCCACCTCTGGCCAGGCACGGCAGTGGTTTTATGATCACCAGTATGGCATTGCATTTATCACTGGACAGGTGAGCGGCGGCTTGGAGATGCTGGATTTTGATGATGTTCTCATCTACCAGCAATTTGTTGAGCGGGTGCGGGAAGAAGGATTGCACCCACTCCTGGAACGGATCGAACGGGGATATACAGAGTGGTCCCCAAAGGGCGTTCACCTGTATTACCGCACTCCATTGCTCTCCGGGGGCAGTATCAAGGTGGCCCAGCGCCCAATCAACGAGCCTCCCTATGTTGTGAGTTTAATTGAAACGAGAGGGGAAGGTGGCTATAGCATTGGTGCCCCCTCTCATGGAACGGTGCATCCCAGCGGTCTGCCGTATGTGGTCCAGCGTGGCCATCTGACGACGATTCAAACGATTCAACCTGAGGATCGTACGTTGTTGCTCGCTGTTGCTCGCACCCTGGATGAGATCCCGCCGTCTTACAGGACCTCCTCCCAAAAAGGACTGCGACCACAGAAGCAATCCCAACAGCGTACTGAGAGGCGTCAGCCTGGCACCATCTTCAATGAGCGAGCGACGTGGTCTGACATTTTAGTGCCGCACGGCTGGACCTGGGTGCGCACGATTGGGAAAGAGGATTTCTGGCGCCGGCCCGGGAAAACGAGTGGGATCAGCGCCACCACCAACTATCGGGGCAGCGGGTACCTCTATGTCTTCTCCACCTCAACGCTCTTTGAGCCACGCGTTGGGATCAGTAAATTCGCCGCCTATACCTTTCTGGAACATGGTGGGGACTTTTCGCTGGCCACCAAAGCCCTTGTGGAACAAGGGTATGTCGATGAGGATCTTCCTATCCCTTTCTCTGACTATTCCTCTTTCTCGTAGTCGTACGCGCTCTCCACGAACGTATCGCGCGTGATCATGTTCACCTCTCTGTTGAGACACCCTGTTGAAACGCCTCTTTATCGTGTTTTTCCGTACCATATCGGATGCCGATGCATGCCGCAGCTAGAAGCTGTTGTGACCACGGTCATCCCTACCCAAAGAAAGAAGCATATTCATGGAAACGATGATGTCAATCGCGCATATCCTACGCGATGAACACTACAACCATGTCCTGGTGTTGGTCGATCCAAAACTCAAAGCCCGATTGCTGCAGGAGTGGGAGCTGCATTCACTTGATGGACGGAAGCTTTCCGAGCAGTTCTCGATTACATCGTTGCCTCAGCGTGCTCAAGATGCCCAGATCTGTCTGGCAAGTGTGTTTGATATCCAGACGCAGATTGGTGTCGACATGGCACAGCCATTCTTCACCCTGTTTGATGCGGTGATCCTCTGTGATGGTGCCTCGACCATGCATGGTCCAGTGTGGCATCAGATTGTCGCTATATTCACGATCATGGATGTCCATCTGCTGCACGTGCGCGCGCTCGTCTCAGAAGAAAGCGCCTGATTGTCGCCTGGAGCGGCGATATGAGTATGCTTTTCCTGCTCACGTCGTCGACATCGCCTGGCTTTGTGCCTCTCTCATCTTCTCTGCTCATATATTCCTCTTCATCGAAACCGAGGTGGATGGCGCCTTCCGGCTATTCCCTTTGTCCTCCTGCCTTGGTGTTATCACATCGTGTGCCATGTTTTCTTCAAAACGCTGTTTTATTGCTGCACTCTGCTTGCATCCTTCGTGCCTGCCGCGAAGCTGTGAGCAGATTTTTTTGTTGAGAAGGATATGCAAGTATGCATGCCTTCGAGGAGGTTTTGATGCAACAGGTTTTCGTTACCGTCGGAACGACATTCCCGACGCTCGATCTTGCTTCACATTATCGTGAGTATCAGGTGATCCAGTGCCAGCGAGGTGATCAGGCGCTGGATATGCTTGTGCACCTGAAGCAGTTACAGGCACCGATTCTCCTTGTGATGGTGGATCAACAGTTGCCAGATATGAAAGGGATGGCGTTTTTAGCACAGGCCAAACAGCATGTCCCAGGCGCAAAATGCCTGGTGGTCACGGATCAGCAATCGTCTGAATCACTGGGGGTCCTGCATTTCAAAGTCGATGCGCTTCTGAGCACCTGTGTGCCGCCAGAAGACTTTTTCTTTCCCGTGGTGGATGCATTGCTCAGTCAGGAGGCGGGTGTGACTCGTGATGTGGTATGTGCCCCGCGTTGTCATAGGATGTGCGTGATTGGTCATCGCTGGTCAGCGGACTCTCACCAGGTCAAAGACTTCCTGGCTCGTCATGCCATCCCGTTTCAGTGGGTCGACCTGGAAACGTATCCGGAAGCGCTGCAGATGGGAGAACATGGTGGTGTACCGCTCCCACTGCCTATCCTCCAATTCCCTGATGGATCAGTGCTGTCTCAGCCAACGCTGGCCCAGCTTGCAGCGAAAATAGGATTGATGATGCATAGCGAGATCCCATTTTATGATCTCATCATCATTGGTGCTGGTCCCTCGGGTCTTGCGGCCGCTGTTTACGGGGCATCAGAAGGATTGCGTACCGCGGTCATTGAACGAGATGTTCCGGGTGGTCAGGCTGGCATGAGCTCTCGTATTGAGAATTACCTGGGCTTTCCAATTGGCCTGCCGGGCGCTGAACTTGCCATTCGTGGGAGTGCTCAGGCAGCTCGTCTGGGAGCGCATATCTTTTCTCCGCAAGAGGTCGTTGGAATTCGGGTGGCCGATTCCTATCGCTATGTTACTCTTGCTGACGGCAGTGAGCTTGGATGCTATGCGCTCGCCCTGGCAACTGGTGTGTCCTATCGCACGCTGGCAGTGCCTGATCTGGATCGACTGACCGGCAGTGGCGTGTATTATGGCGCCGCGATGACCGAGGCCGCAACGTGCCAGGGCAAACAGGTCTTCGTTGTCGGTGGGGCCAATTCAGTGGGACAGGCGGCACTCTACTTTGCCGATTATGCGCAGCACGTCACGCTGCTTGTGCGTGGTGCATCACTGGAGGAGAGTATGTCCTCTTACTTGCTGCAGGAAATGGCGCTCAGGGATAATATTACGGTAGAAACACAGACGGAAGTTGCCGGCTGTTTCGGCGGGGATCACCTTGAGCACCTCCGTTTGCGTGAGAATACCACTGGATCCGAACGGCTCGTTGAGGCTGCGGCGCTATTCATTTTTATTGGTGCCACTCCCTCAACCTCCTGGCTGCCTGACACACTTATGAGGGATCAGGCTGGTTTTGTGCTGACTGGCCCGCAGGCCAAAGGGGATCACTGGCCACTTGATCGCGATCCGCTCCTGCTGGAAACCAGCATCCCTGGCATCTTTGCCGTTGGAGACGTGCGGGCGGCGTCCATCAAACGCGTTGCCAGCGCGACCGGTGATGGCGCAGTTGCGGTGTCATTGATTCATCACTA
The DNA here is from genome assembly GCF_003967515.1 of Dictyobacter aurantiacus. Classification (GTDB taxonomy): domain Bacteria; phylum Chloroflexota; class Ktedonobacteria; order Ktedonobacterales; family Ktedonobacteraceae; genus Dictyobacter; species Dictyobacter aurantiacus. Next base: position 1,666,680 of record NZ_BIFQ01000002.1, read on the forward strand.
CCTGGGTTTCGTTCGCTAGCGATTCTTGTCTTCTATTCCTCTTTGGTATACGCTGTGTAGCAACGCTCCTCTCCTCTGGACGTTTTCTTTCCACCTGCTGGTTGTTTCGCTCCCTATCCCGTATCCAAACAGGACGCTTGCTCAAGTTGAGCAAGCAGAATATGGAGGATCCCTATGTCTCGCAAACATGCACATCGTACTTCGCATCCTCATCGTTCCCATCTTACGAAACATGCCCCGGACATTTCAGTGCAGGATCTAGAAGCCCGGTGGCATTCCTTAAAACTGCTCCCACAAACCAGAGATCATCTTGAACAGCTGGTGCAGGCTGAGGGAGTAGGGCTTGCTCTGGCCGCGACGACGGCTCTGGATCTGGAACTGCAACACGAGGAGCAAAAGGTGATCCGATCTATCTGGGGGTGGATCAGCGAAGAGCTTCGACTGACGTTTTTAGAAGAAGGCTGCCAGCATCTTCTTGAGACGGGTCGGCTGCTGATCGATGCCTGTCTGACCTGGTCTTTTGTGCAGGGGCCGTTTCTCCTGAACTCTTTGGTTGTCTGTATGATGGCGTTGGGAGTTCTGCTCCTGTTTTGCTGTATGCTGCTAGCCTATCGCCATTATCAAGCAATCAGATATGAACAGCGCGCGAACATGCCTCCTCAGAAATAGACCCTTCTCTCACCGACTGTTTTCTTCTGCGTTCTCAATTGCTGTCGTTGAAGAACGCGCCAGGACAAGGAGGATCATATGTCCAGGAAATCAATCGGCCAGGTGCGTGGATCTCCTCAGCAGAGGGGTGAGGCAAAAAAAGAACTGCAGGAAACGTGGCGACAACTGGAGCTGAAACCGGCCACACTCCTGCATTTGCAAGAGGTGTTAGATATCTCGGGGGTGGGTGCTGCACGTCACGTCACCGAGGCGTTGATTCGTCAGAAAGGCAAACAGGGACGTCTTGCCGATACCGGAAAAGAATGGGGGGCTGAGGTGCTGCGTCTCCTTTCCCTGCAAGGTATGCGCCCTCATCTCATCGATGTGTTCCGCGTGGTGCTGGAGACGCTGTTCGCCTGGCATTTCATCATGTTACCCTCCCTGACGGACGAGATGCTCAACAATGCCGTGGAGGTTGCTCTGGCGCTGCTTTTCCTGATCATAACCCTGATCGGCATCTGTCTGCATTGTTGGCATGCTCATATACGCCCAACCATAAAGCAAAGAAAAGACTATCATCGATGATCTCTTTTTGCTACCCTCTCCCTTGCAGGTTTTCCGTTTGCCCTGATCACGGATGTATGTTTAATCCCTCTCGCAACTTCCTCATCGTGCCGCACGCTCACCAGTGCTCTTGAAAGGCTACCTACCATGCATGGAGCGCATTTCTTACCTGGGATTCGGAGTCCCCCTATCCTCACACACCACCTTGCCTGTTTCTGTACGAGAAACCGCTCGGGCAACTCGCTGTTTCTTCATTTTCTATTGTCCCATGATGAAAATGGTTTGCCATACCCTGTTTTGATGAAAAAAGGAGAAGGAACCCATGTCGAATCCTCATGAAGATACCCTGTTAACGGTTCGTGAAGTTGCGCGCCAACTCCGTGTCGATGATACGACGGTGCGGCGTTGGATTAAGTCTGGCACTCTGGAAGCGATCGCTCTCCCGCATCTCGGGAAGCGGCAGGCCTATCGTATCAAACAGTCAACCCTCAATGCATTGCTGGCCTCAGGCACTTCTCTACAATAAAGTGCTAGACCCTCTCATTGTTCTTCTCGGGCGTTGAACTGCTTGCCTTCCGCCTATGTAATGCCTCAGTCATCGGTCGAACTGCCTGATCAGAGCGCAGTTCTCTCCATGAGTATGTTTCCTCGAATCCTATGCGTGAGGTTCTCTTATGATGCAGATATACGGCCCGTCTCTGGCGTGGCCTCGTGCCCCTCCGCAGTGTTCTCGTTGCTTGTTCCTAAGCGTGGCTTATGCTGCGCTTTTTGTTTTGATGAGATATATGTATCACATTCACACACAAGGAGTGAAAAAAATCATGAGTCATATTGAAGAAGGTAAAACCCATCTTGTATTCAATGGACTGCCGGTCTTGCTCCAACAAGGCGATCTGTCTGCTGCGGCACAACATCCCTGTATGAAGCTGCTTCACCAGGCAGTGGTGTTGACGGCGAAGCAGTACGATGGCGAGGTCCGGTCTTCCTACTATACCTATTATGGCGTGGAGCAACCGGCAAATACCGGCCTGGCGCTTCATATCCCGATACGACCTGGGAAGCCGAGAGGAGAAGCGATCCCGCGTGGCATCGGACTGGTCGTCGACGAAACGGGTGCGCTGAAGTTCCTGGGGGATCCCTGGGCGGTAGATGAGCACTTCTATCAGCAGGTGCAACAGGCGATTGTCCAGAAGTACACGGCGCTTGCCCACATGGCGGTCCTCAAGCAGATGAACTACCAGGTCAGCAGCCAGCAATTGGATGATCAGATTACGATTACAGGAGGAAGCTATGCAGCCTAAAGTGATTCATATCACCGTGAAAGAGGATGGGTCCTACATCACCGATTTCCGCAACTTCTCTGGCGCCGACTGTCTTGCGGCCGGCAAACAGATGCACACCCTGCTGGCACAGTTTGGGGTGCAGCCTGAGCAAACGGCCATGACCCCCAAGCCAGAACTGCTGGCCGCTCAGGGCTTGCTGCAGGAACTCAATGCTGCCTTTGAGCCCGATCAAGAAGCACACGTGGAGGGATAAGCGATGACGACTATGGAATCCTCTCTCCACCTGCCACCTGAATGGTCAGGCATTAGCGCTGCAGATACGACGCCTGCAGAGGCGGTACAAGCCCCCGAGCTTCATGTCTCGATCGATGCCGATGCATCCTACAAAATCGGCACCTGCGAGCACTGCGTGCTGTGGGAACTGGGACGACCTATTCGCGCATGGGACGCTGATGGCGATAAGGATCTTGATTTCGATCGTGACCGGTACTTTGCTTTGCTCGAAGCGCTGGGTATTGTCATGACTGAGCGTCAGGCCTATGTCTGTCCTTAAAGCGACACAGAATAGTGTTTTGATAGCGGGAAGATGGCCACACGCCATCTTCCCATTTTTTGTGTTGAAGGAGAGAATTATGATGGATCAGCAGATGCAGGAGGCACTGCCTGCCTGGTATCGTGAATTTAGCACGCTCTTTGGCGCAGGCGCCGGCCACTGTTTCATCCTCTATGGAGATGTTCATGGGGTCACCTCTCTGCGAGGGGCATCCCAGCTGCGCTTCATGCAGGGGATCCTGCATACCGAGCGCCGGACGATTATCGCGTATTATCACCGTGCCATCGGGATCACATTCCCGCTGCCCTCGATGCGGACCGAGGCTCTGGCACTGCTTGGTCCAGACTGGACGGTGCCAGCCGCTGACGATGATCTTTCAGCGGCGCTTGATGCCGCTGGCCTTCCTGGTCGCATAGCGCCCGCGGGCGATGTCTTCAGTGGTGCGCGCCGGCCACGGGAAGCGCTGGCCATTTTAGAAGCGCTGCTTCGCGCCGGGGGGCCGGAATCGCGAGGGCGTGTGGCCGTTATTCTCGATGGCGCCGACCTTATCTGTCCCGCAACCAGTAAGGCGGTGATGCGAGATGATCAACTATCGGTGCTGGCAACGCTGCAGTACTGGGGTCTTGATAGTAGCTTGGGGAAGCAGGATAATCCGGTGTTTCTGTTGACACCTCGCCTGAGCGATCTGCATCCCGACTTACGCACGAGTGGCAGTGGCTATAAAGTGATCGAAGAGTCGTTGCCTGATGAGCAGACACGCCTGTCCTATATCCGCTGGTACCTTGAAGAGCACCGCCGAGAGGATCCGATTGCGCTGGTTGATCTCTCGCTGGAAGATCTTGCTCGCAATACAGCGGGACTGGACCTGCGGCAGGTCGAAGATATCCTGCTGTTAGGGGCAACCAGTGGACGTGAAGGCGAGACGGCAGGTGTCACGCGTCTGCTCGTCAAGACTCGCAAAGATGCGATTATTCGCCAGCAATATAGCGAGGCCATTGTGATGCTCGATCCCTTGCCTGAAGGGTTTGGGGGCCTTGGAGGTATGGAGCAGTTGATCGAGTTTACCTGCGCGGAAGTAATGGCTCCCCTGCGGCAGGGATGGCGATGGGATGTGCCGAAAGGGATTCTGCTGGTAGGCCCTCCCGGGAATGGAAAAACGCGCTATGTGGAGGCGGCGGCGAAGGAGCTCGGGTATAACGCGCTTGCCCTACGCATGGCCAACATTCTGGGAGGGATCGTTGGCACCTCTGAACGCAATCTGCAGGAGCTGTTTGATGTCGCTCGGAGTCTTGCCCCAACGATTCTGTTCATCGATGAAATTGATCAAACGCTGGTCTCCCAGCGCGGCACTACCTCGGGGAGCCCGGTGGCTGCCAATCTGTTTGGGGCGCTCCTGCAATTTATGGGCGATGAATCCTTACGTGGTCGGGTTATCGTGGTAGGTGCAACCAATCACCCGGAACTGCTGGATGCGGCGCTGCTTCGACCGGGTCGTTTCGATGTCGTGTTTCCGGTGTTGTGTCCTGACCTGGACGCGCGCCGGAGCATGCTGATGGTACAGGCTCGCCTGCAAGAAACGGCTTTTGAACCCGAGGCTGTCACGCTGCTTGCCGGTCAAACGCACAATTATAGTGCTGCAGATCTGGAGGCGCTGGTGAAAGAGGCGCGTTTGCTTGCTCGCTGGAATGGGCGCTCGATTATCAGCGTGCAGGATGCGCAGGAGGCACTGGAAAACGTGCGGCCTGTCACGCTGACGCTCGTTGAAGCCTTCACCCGTCGGGCGCGTGAGGCCTGCAATAATCTCCGCTTCTTACCTCCCGGCATGGCGGCCCAGGAACGGGAACGCCGACGTACTGCCGTAACGGGAACTGAGCAGCCCACAGAGCCTGTTACCTCGCTTTCAGAAGCGCGTTCGTCGCGTCGCATGTAGCACTTTTTTATCATTGAACAATGTCTGTACATTGTCGTGGTTTGTTGTTGTCTCGTTTTCCCTATGAGGAGCGAGATGTGTAGGCAGTGCCTGGAAAGGGCGTCGATGCTGGATGCTTGTTTCCAGGTGATATCGCGAGGTGTTTTATGACCAACAACAACCAGCCTATCCAATCCGAGCAAGGAGGGTCCCCGCCTGATTCACAGCGACGACAGACGATTGCCACGCTTTTTGGTGCACGCTCGTTTGAATCGATTGATTGGCGGCGCCTCCTTCAGGATGGTGTGCTTGTGCGATTGCATATTCGGCGCTGTCGATTTTCGACGCGCCTGGTGCTCGAAGATATTGGGGTACGGGTTGAAGATGAGACGGTGAGGGAAAAACTGTCCAGGTGGCTTGTTCTGGGCGAGAAGCGCTTACTGCCGATCGCGTATATGAAGGCTCTCGCGCGCATTGAAAGCGGTGCCAGGCATACCCTGAAGGATCGATCATTTCGAACCGAGCTCGGAGCATTTGTTCCCTCGTCAGCCTATGTTGCCTGGCGGGATGCCACAGAGTCGTTGAAAGCGCAGTATGATGCATTGCGTGACGATATTGTGGCCAACCATCGTGCTCTCTCCCGTCAGGTGCTGGCTGAATATGAAGTGATTGCGGCTGACACCTATCGCCGCTTGCGCGGAACCCACCCGGAACTGATCACAGAAACGCAAGAACGGTTTGTCACCACGTACTGCAATCGTATCAGTGCTCAGATTCCCTCTCCTGAGCACATTCGCGAGACCTTCGATTTTCGATACGTGTTGATCGATAGCCTCTCACAGCTTGGGTCTGCAGGTGAGCACCATGATGCTTCAGATGACCACGAACGTGAGGATAATGAGCATTCGCTCTCTGTGGATCTTGCCCGATCGCAGACCCAGGGACGGGAATGGCAGCGTTCTGTGCTTGAGCATGATCTGCGCATGCACGCGCAGGAACGTGTTGATTCCGCCCTCGATAGTTTTCTCTCCTCGGTTGTCAGCCAGTTGCGTCATCTCACCTACACCGTTGCCTGTGATGTGCTCTCCACGCTCCAACGGCGCTCGGGGGAAAGCTTTGCCTATCAATCGGTCAGACAACTGGAGAACCTGCTCACGCAGGTACGGGCCTTGAACTTTTATGGGGATGCTGAGATTGATCGTATCATGGATCAGGTGCAAGAGATCGTCGGGGAAACTCCGGCGGAGCGTCAGTACAGCCTTGCCGATATTGAGCGCACATTGCGTGCGATCGCGACCGTGACACGATCCACGTTGCTCGATCTGGAAGAGGAGCCGAGGCTGGCCCGTGAAATTGCGATTCCTGATGTGCCGACCGAGACCGCTGTCCGTCAGGCTCGAGCGGAACTTGGCCTGGAACTGGATGCGACACAGTTTACTCTTGCGGCACAGGTCCGAGCGGAAACGCGTGCCAGGCGAGCGGAAATCGGAGAATACGGCATGCAATCCCTCTGGAGCACGATTGAGGACGAGACGCCACGAACTCACCGCACCGCCTAGCCATGCCATGTTCACATAACCGAGGGGAGGCGGTTTCTGGCTGATCCCATGTATGGGAACGATCTCAGAGAGCATCCCAGAGATCGTTTCACCAGGAGCAATTCATCTTTGGTATGCTGCACGCACCCCTCTGCGTCCAGACCCATTTCATTCCCCTCACGATGATCAATCATGTTCCCAATGTGAGCAGACAGCCTTCTAGGGCTGTCTTTTTTTCTTTCCACTTGAAGTGAAATGTCCTGTTGCTATCGCATCGGAGTCTCGTACCGCCTTCTGGCGGAGAAAGGATGGATCTTATGAATGAGAATATTCCAGCTGTAGCGATCTTAAAACACGATCATGCGCACATTGGACCATTGTTTGAACATCTGCTTGCTCAAATGCTGGCTGATAAAGGGATCAGCACAGCAACGATGCGCTTCCTGGCGCATCAGCAGCCCCATTTTCTCGGGGCGTTGTTTGGGCACGTGATCCTGCGCTCTCCCGCGATCCAGGCGCAGGGGCAGCTTTTGCGGCAGAGTTTCACACACCTGCCTGCTCCTCCACCTGAATACCAGGGGACCCGGCGTGAGAACATCCAGGTGGATGCGAGTTGGGAGGGCCAGAGCCAGGCATGCGGATGGCGTAGCGTCACCTGGCGTGGCGCAGCCGGGGCCTATTCGTGTGCAGGTCTCAGGGTTCCGGCCCAGGTTGGGCTGACGACCCGCATTGTGATTATCGGCGCCGGTGCGGCCGGACTTCTTGCCGCCCGTGCTCTGCTCGATGTGGGATTCGTCAATGTCGTGCTGTTCGATCAATCAGGCCAGTGTGGTGGTGTGTGGAATCAGGATTTTCTGCGAGGAGCATCCAGAGCGAACCCGTTCCCGCTGCGCTTTGAGGACTACCAACTCGATGCGGCACCGGGCACGGGTCATGCTGTGATGGAATGGTTACACAGCATTGCGCGTGGACGCAGTGATCGACCCCCAACGATGATCAAAGCGCGCGTTCTTACAGTGCAACCAGGGGATGTCGAGCATCGCATCTGCTATGAAGATGAGGCGGGCCGTCATCACGAGATGATGGCGCCCATTGTGATCAATGCGCTTGGCGTTGGGGAGCCGCTTTCCCCCTCACGACCAGGTGTGATGACCACGGATGTGGCGCCGCATGAAGCAGGCATCCGCTGGCAGCAAGTTTGGACGGCAGAGCACGCTCGGCGCTATCACGGACGCACGGTACTCTTTATTAGCCTGTCCAACTCAACGCTGGAAATGGTCAAACAGATTCAGCACTTTAACCGTGCTGGACTCAATATCGATTATCGGATTCTTACCCATTACCCTGATGCGGCGTTAGCTGAGCCCGGGAGGGTCGTGATGCATCATGGCCATAAGATGCGCCTGTATCGTAGTCCTGAGAAAATGCAGTTGCTGCGCCTGGCTGGAGATCTGCCAGAGGTTGCTGCGGCATTTGAGCAAGCACGTGATACTGGCCATATCGTCTCGCATGTTATGCACTGGTCCCTGGAGCACGGCGAGCAACGGCGGGTGGTGGCGATACGGGAAGATGGAGTCGTGCAGCGGTTTCCCTATGATGAGCTCTACACATTGATTGGCTATGCTCCCAACGCTGATCTGCTGCGGGAGATGGGGCTGAGTGTCAACCATCCCTATCTGGGAGCCGTTGACCTTGACTATGACTCTGAAGTCCAGCGAGCGCCAGAGGTTGCGGGACGCGCTCGCCTCTATCCCGGCTACTTCTGCCTGGGCATCAGAAATGCCTTTAATATGAATGAAGTGCTCTTACCCGGCCTCCTGTTTCGCCTGCCGGATGTCGTCGCAGGGGTCATCTTGCGATCGATAGAATACTTTCTGCGCGGCCAGCAGCACTAACGCTTCGCCCCACTGCACTGAAAAATGGCTCCCATCCTCCCTACACGATTGCTCTATTCCTCTTCATGGCGGAAAACCCATGCTCTCAATCTAATGATGTCCTATGTCCCTTTTTCCTGGAGCATCTCCAGTGTGACGGTATGTGCAAGACATTCCAAACAGCATGATCGTGAGGATAACGCAACGTTGTAGGATTGCTGTTCTGCTCTGCACTCGGCATGGGATGCTTTTTCTAGAGCTTTACATATATATCTACGTCAGAAGACCTGCCATGTTCTGCAGAGAACGTGGTGGGTCCTTTTGGTATGAAAGGAGTTGTTATTGTGAACGATTCACGTTCAAAGGATGCCCACAATGGTGTCCAGGAGAAAAGCAGCGACGATCTGGTCGTTGACCTCTCGCTCCTATTCGCGCGTGCTATGCGGGCGAATCCCAATACCTGTTTTAGCAATGTCATCGATATGATGGTGCACTACTTGCCTGAGGCGTTTTCGGCTGCCGGGAAACTGGTCGAGGGCTGGTATGTCGTTGATCTTGAGGACGAAGTAGTGATCAACGAGCATGGGTGGTATGCCCTGCCTGATGGTCAGATCCTTGATCCCACCGTCGTGATCCTTGTCCCCCCGGATCGGTCAGTCTATTACTTTTCAGGTGTCGAGCGCACCTACCAGGAGGTGAACATGATTCTTCAACAAAAAGAGGCCTGGTTCCCCTATGTCCGATGTGTCGGAACCTATGGAGAGGACGGATTAGGCCATCCCGATTATGCTGCGGCGTACGAGGCCGCCAGGAAAAAAGCGTTGGCACTGGCTCATGCCAGCACGCCACCAAAGCACATGACATTTTTAACCGCTCAAGATCTTGAGGGTCCCCAGGAAGCTATGGAACTCCAGGTACACCTCTTTCTCGTTTCGCCTACACGATCTGAGGAAGAGCAGAGCGGTGAGGTGCAATCAGATTCATGAGATTCTATAGGCCCATTGAAAGCAGGCAGGAGGTATTGTCGTGACCTGGAGGGGGATTCAGGATATTGTCATCAATGAGCATGGCCGGTGGCCATACAAGAAGGATGTGAAGAAACATGTTAGTGTTGCGGCGAAAAGTTGGCGAAATCCTGGTGATTGCCGGCTTTATTAAAATAGCAGTGCTTGGTGTCGAAGGGGAGCGGGTCAAACTTGGCATTAGTGCGCCACCCGACGTCTCGATTGTCCGAGAAGAACTTCTGCCTCTTGAAACACAATCAGGCCAGGATACGCAAAATGCATCGGAGTAATTGTGTAGCCAGTGTGCAATATATTGATGAGTTATAGTTGTGATCACGTTACAAAGGAGAACAAACATGAAGAATATTGAAATGAAAGTGGAAGGCGACAAACTGATTATCACCGTTGATTTGACGCAGGAATATGGTTTCTCAGCAAGCGGCAAATCAATCACCATCGCCAGCACAGATGGGAATGTTTCTATACCAGAACATGAGCACATCAAAGCTGGCGTGAATATCTATCGTCCTCGCTCCAAAGATCCCCGCTAGGGGTTGTTACAGCGCTGAACACAAAGGGTCTGCAAGGGGTTTCCTCCTTGCAGGCCCTTTGTGTGTATTATAATCGTTCTTTGGATTCATAGTGGATCCTTGACATTTCTTGATCATTCTGCCATCCTTTGCCAGAGTATTGTGGTGCCACGTTCGAGCAACACACAATCCTTCGGTCGAGCTTTTGAGGGTTCCCCTTTGACCCGCGGAAAGGCAAGATAGCCGTCGCTGTAGATCGAATTGATCTGCTTGACAAAGGTGCCCTTCACGCGCACCACATCACCTTTGCGAAAGCCCTCCAGTTCGCTGTTGACCTGATAGCGCACCCTGCCTTGTCCTTTCCGAGGCAAATCATGGTAGTGCCGCCGCGTTCGACGCGGGCGAAACCTCACCTGGTAGAAACGGTCTTGCTGCCAGGGAATAACCTCTCCGGTATCGTAGGTGGCAATGCAGAGAGCGTCTACATCATGGGCTTTGGGCAGGTCTAGATGCTTGCGCCAGATTGCCGTCTGGTACCCAAAGAGGGTGGTCAGGGAAATGCCTTGTTCCAGCGTTGCGTACAGATGCGATTTCCCTTGCATGGACCGTTGCGCGATATGGTCCAAATGACCGCTCACGCCTGTCACCGACAGCGTGACCTTGCCCTCGTGCACACGGTGATGACACGACTCGCAGAGCGTGAGCAGATTGCTTAGGGTATCTTTGCCACCGTGTTGGCGAAACACGAGGTGATGCGCTTCCAGGCGCGTCTCGCGCTTGTGACAGTATTGGCATTGGTAACCGTCGCGCATCAGGCAGGCGATCCGTAGGTTTTCATCTAGCCGTGTCGGGTCCTGATAGCGACGTGCTTGAAGCGTCGGATCGTTCAAACGAGCGATGTCCACTTGGACATCTTCGATCACGATGTGGGCGAGCGGCAACGGCAGGCGCTCTACCACGCGGATCACCTCCTCCACATTCGTTTTGATCGAGGGAGGAAGTCGCCCACTGAGACGACTGGAAGCTCGGTTGCGTATCCGCTTCGAACGATACCAACGGCGGTTTCGGCGGCTGCGCCGATGCATCCGGCGGGTTTGCATCTTCTCTTTGACGTCTTTCCGATGAACAATCTCCCCCGACAGCAGGAGCTCGCCGTTACCAACACAGGCGAAGCCTGTGATCGAACTGCCCTTATCGATCCCGACCACCACCTCCTGGACGTGCTCCTCACAGTCCCAGAGGAGTTGGATCGTGAAAGGGCTCCGGTGCTTGACACGAGCCCGGCCATCCCTGAGCAATTTACGTGCTTTGGATGGCTTGCAGGGCATCAAGCACTGGCCATTCTGATTGATCACATACACCAAACACATCATAGCTTTAAGCTCTCCTTTCGGAAGTAAAACGCCCCTCGCGATTGTTCCTTGAGGTTTTGACACGCTGCACACCTTCAGCTTTCGCTTACCCTTAATACAGCGCCACAGAGCCGGGAACTGGGACACCATTCCAGGGTGTGATTCACTCAACAAACTGCTGCTCCACGACTCGCGTGAAGCCCGCTGGTAGTTCCATGAGCCAGTGAATCAAGGATTCGCTAGACTTTTAGCAACTATAGACATGATACAGGTTCCTTTAGAGCCTGAGGAGGAAACGCAACATGACGTATCAGGACCCCTTTCAAATTGGCGCTCCATGGCCGTCATTTATTCAGAAGGAGAAGGAGGGCCATTTTTAGAGCTATCTTGAAGGAAACCATCTACTCGTGTTATCTGAATCGCAGCTTTCACACAGTCGTATCAGTGCCGTGCAGAACAATCGGGTAGAACTGGCGCTTTTCGTGCAAGAGCATATTCTGTTTCTATGCCACCACTTCCATGGTTTCTCATCCTGGGGAGATATTCCGTACAACTGGCACCTTTTCGGAAATGTATATACGCACGCACTTCCTCCTGCGGTTGCTCCTGGTGAATATATTCCTCTGCTCGTGGTACTGGTAGATGGAGCGAGTGATCGCATTGTAGCGCGTCGCGGACTCCGGCTTCCCCCCAATTTCGGGAAAACGTTGCATGATGCGTTGCGCGCGCAAGCCATGGAGCCTTTTAGCTACGGGCGCTTTCATCTACAAGTCTTGCATATCCATCAGGAGTTTCCCACTCCCGAAGACCTGCTCACAAAGGCTCAGGCCTCCTGTGTCTTCGATGCGATTACTACACAGCGTCACCGCCATAACTAGTGATGCGGCGACTATCGCATCAGTTCGGGTGGGATTGTATGCTCCTTGGTGGAGATAGCTTCCTTACGGTTGTAAATAGAAAAAGAACTGCCCGATATGAGAGCAGTTCTTTTTCTAGGACGTATCTGGTTTTGAGAGAGAAACGCTCTACTACCCATGCCGATTTGCCTTAAGCTACCTTACAATACGCTTTTTGATGGCTCCTTCAAAATTTTTTGCTCTTTTTATTGATGAGTTTATCTACTCATCAGAGTGGCCTTGTTGAAAAGGCAGTTCACGGATGGGTCTAACAACGACCGCATGCATCGAACGTATCTCTTCTTCAGTATCTTTATGTTGCTGTTGGAGTGGACTGAGGACTATCTTCTGCAGCCATACGTGGCTGCAGGCCAGCTTTGCGATAGACCGAGTCGATCACCCGCATATTGGCGATCGCGTCATTGGCGTTGGTTAGCACTGGTGTCCCTTCATTGATGGCCCGGGCAAAGGCGCGCAGTTGATACGTATAGCTTGCGTCTCCTGCCATATGTTCTGTCCGATGTGTGCTGGTGGTCTTGACGGTCAGGCGGTGATAGGCTTGCGGTGAGACGTAATTAAAGACGCTCATGTGCCCCTGATCACCGGTGATGCGCGCACTGATGCGCAAGAGATCGCTGGAGAAGAGCGAGGCCCTGATATGGCCTGTGAGCCCGCTGGGGAAGCGTAGATCGGCATCCATGCGGCGATCAACGCCCTGCGAAGCCAACGTTGCCGTTGCCTGCACAACTTCTGGTTCCTCCCCACTCAGGAAGCGTACGAGGTTGATGGGATAGGAACCCGCGTCCATCGTGGCCCCGCCTCCGAGAGCGAGATTATAGCGAATATCGCGACGAGACACTATGGGAATACACAGTGATGCTTCAATGAGACGAAGGGTGCCTAGTGCATTCTCAGGGGACTTAATCGGGAATATATGTGAAGACCAACTTTCCACAGCACGGAGTTGGTCTTTGCACTGGTGAGGCTTTCCATTACACTGGCTCATACTGCACAGGTTGTCGAGCAGTGCAAAAAAGCGCCGCAAACTCTACTGTAAAAGGCGCCGAGAGGCATTCCCACAAAGGCTGCTTTCCTGCATAAGGAGGGTGCTCCATCATGACTGATCCTCTTTTCCTGCTTTTCTCGCCATTCTGGCAGGTCAGCTTTCTTTTGCAATAGAGCCAGAGAAGCCTCGTGCTTCCGACTTCGCTCTCCGCACAAGCAAAGAGAGGTCAGGCACAGGAACTCGCTTGCTCCTCCGCTAATATACAATGGAGAACATCAGATCTCTCCACGCTATTTATTTCCCGTCGCATGCCCTGGTACAGTGGAAAGTTGGTCTTTACAAGGAATGTCTCTCTGTATATACTATTATTCCGCAGTGTTACCGCAGCGGTTTTTAGGATGAAAATTGGCAGCGTTTTTACGCGAGAAAGAACTCTCACATGTTAGAAACCCTCGATTCTATTCCCTGGAACAAACTGGAACACGCATATGGTGAAGCCAGTGAGGTGCCTGATTTGATTCGTGCTCTTGCCTCACCGAAGGAAGAGATCTACAAAGGTGCCATTCGTCGTCTCTGGCATGCAGTTGCCCACCAGGGCACGGTCTATAGCTCAACCGCCTATGTCGTTCCTTTCTTCTGCGAGTTGTTGGAAGCTTCTGAGGTACAAAATAAGACTGAATTACTTGCATTTCTAGAGGCGATCGCACATGGTGCTCCTTATTCCAATGTCCATATGCTCAATAAAGAACGCAGAGAAACTCCTGAGGCACAGTTGAAGATTACCGATGCATTCAGTTGGGTGCAGAACGCAAGCGATGCTGTAAGCGATGGCTATGCAACCTATCTGCGTTTATTGCAAGCACCAGACGAGAAGCTTCGCGCCTGGGCAGCTTATACTCTCAGCCGTTGTCAATCGCACAGAGCAAAAATAGCACCTGATATGCAGCAATCTCTTTCAACTGAGGTTGTTCCCTTTGTCCGTGCCAGTCTTCTCTTGAGCCTGGGGCAACTTCTCGAAAAGAGCGAAGAAACGGCTTTCTTTTTCACAGGCCTTTTACAAGAGGCAGAAAATCCTCTTGGCCAAATTGCCACAGCCATGGGGTGGGTCTTCGCTATGCGAGAGCAGACCAGCCAGGATGCCCTGAGGATACTTCTCCGGGGCTACGAACTGTCTTCAGATGTGAAAGAACGATTCAACGAACTTCCCTTTGCCGAGTCCGATCTTGATACTTCCATTAGCATTGCTCTGCTCAGCTTTGTTTTTGGAGACCTGGAAATCGCGCGCAATACAACCGTTTCCGACCTCTCGGATCTTCAACGGAATATACTCACGACCATTTATGAAAACGAGGATATCTGGGAGCCTGGCAAGATGGATTTCGCCATCGGAGCCTTCTTTGGATCTGAATTCGCCGAGATGAACTGGGAGAGTATGATCGAGGATTTTCTGGCTGGACAGCCTCTTTTCCAGGAGTAACTTCGGTGATCTGGATGTGCGAAACCTGCATCCCTTCCGGCAGGGAAAACTTCAGCGTAATGCCGATGTCGCTTATAGCACTGTGAAACGGATGTTTCGAGACTCGTATTCCATTACCATGACCGAAACACATGCATGGCTTTCCTCGATGGTCGAAATACCTTATCCTCTTTTGTAATACGCACTATTAACTTCTAATTGTGAGGCTGCAATTTGTTGTATATCTGCTGGCTTTGCTGTTGCAACCTGTCTCACAGCATCATCTCTTTTCAAGCGCACGGATACCCCTGCATTCATGCATGGGGAGGAGTGCGCTTCCTTTGGTATAACTATAGCCATCACTGTGATGCACCATTCGGCAGAAACGATAGCTGATTCCCTGGATCGTCTGGGTCGATGTCACAATAGTAAATGATCCGCTTGAACGAACTGCTACACGCCCGATATACGTGCCTTTCTTGATGCCAGTCGTCACGATGGCTTTGATGATGTCTCCCGTCTGGAAGCCTTTGACTTTCTTGTTGCCTTTGGCTGATGTGCGTGGGAAGCCATAGCGATCGGGACGGCACATCTGGCGTGAACCATGCCCTGTGGCAGTGATCAGTACCGGCACGATATCCTTTACGATCAGGACATCAGGCGTACTCTTGCCGACGTTGGCAGCATCTAACCAGTGCGTCTTCTGGAATGCTCTTGTCGTTCGATTGAACGTTGTCAAACCGCCGGAACCACATTCAATCGGGAGTCCCGTGGCCTTGAGTCTCTCAAAAAGCGCCCACCTCGTGGCGTTGACGGCGGCTGCATCCTTGAGAGGCTTCTTGGCCTGGGACTGGATACGCTTGAGTACCTCCGGTTTCTTTTTGAGGAATACCGCTATATCGAGCGTCCCTTTCGCTGTATTACACGCTTCACAGGCCAAACACAGATTTGAAATGCGATTGGTGCCCCCATTGGCACGTGGCTGTATGTGCTCTATCTGCAATGGCATGTCTTTCGATCCGCAATACGAACACGTTCGGTCCCACTTCTCCAGCAAATAGTGTCTGATCTCATATCCTGCGAGCGTTCCTTGTTGATATTCAACGCCGGACACCTCTGCATTCTGCATCAGTTGCATATCAAAGCGGACCAACTCCATACTGATGGCAGTGATACGACAAGAGCGAGACATCCGATTGACCCAGGTGAGCACGTTGGCAATGCGGCTTTCTAAGGATGGTGGGAGCCACCCCTTTTTCTTGTTCTTGCGATTATTGAACCGTGGTTTTCTGTATCGGGTTTTGCGTTGCCGACGAGATCGGCGCACCGTTCGACGATCATCAAGGGCGGCTTTAATCTTCTGTCCTCGATGCGATAACTCGGCAGCAAAGACCACCTCACCTGTGGCATCGTTGACAATCGCAAGACCAGTTGTCTTCGAACCAGGATCAAGCTTGATGCGTAGTGGCTGTACTGCTGGCTCCTGTACTTCAATTTTTAGGATGATCGTAAAGGGATAGCGTTTAAACACGGCTGCTTTCCCCTCGGAGAGCAAGATTCGTGCTCGTCCTGGGTGGACCGGATTCAATGGTCGCTGATAGGTATCTACAACGAATACGTTGGACATTGGTTGTTGCCCCTTTCAGAGCCTCCGTTTGCACGGGTAATGTGTGCCTCGCTAAAGTTATCGAGTGGTTTATCGCCAACGACACTGAGTTAACCCTTGTACCTCTGTTTAATCGCTGACCGTAGCGGGCAGAGCTGGCATGCACCCTGTCGTACCTCATTTCACTCGTAACGTAGGTTGTCTTTCAAACCTCAAGCTGGTCAGGTAGGCTTACCGAAGCAAGCCCCTAGCTTTAGCTATGGGGTTCCTGACAGGCATGTTTAGTATAGTGGCCTTCATTAATACTTATTCCTACTCCTAGAAGTCCAATAAGAATCGCAATAATTGAAAGGATGATACTTAAATCTGGTAAAATCATAGAATGCTTCCCATATGATGCTCTTATCTCCATACAACACAAATATATAACTATATAATTATAAGCTTTCACCTCTCAAAAATCCTTACGCAAGTACCTACTATCCCACAAACTGCGCTTATGTCGTATCGCGTTCTTTGTTCCTGTGCTAGCTATGTTAGGAGGTAGTCTGTATGCCGAATTATGGACAACCATTGCAGGACTATGGTCCTTGGGACGGCGAACCTGTTTCAGGTTGGTTTGATATCGCAATCTGGCCTGCAGGTCTTGGAGAGAACCGTATGCCTCTGTATGTTGGATATATCAAAGCTGCAACAGCCTTCCAGGCGATTGAAGATGCCATGCGCAATTATGGTCTCTGCCGGATGCCTATGCGTGTGCGCGT
Organism: Dictyobacter aurantiacus; assembly: GCF_003967515.1. Taxonomy (GTDB): domain Bacteria; phylum Chloroflexota; class Ktedonobacteria; order Ktedonobacterales; family Ktedonobacteraceae; genus Dictyobacter; species Dictyobacter aurantiacus. Next base: position 1,683,663 of record NZ_BIFQ01000002.1, read on the forward strand.
GCTCTGGATAGGTCGATCTGCTATCGAGCGTTTCGCGTGTGCATAACCTTGGATGAGGTGCAAGACGATTGGAATGAGGAGTTTGATACCTTGCTTCGTTCTGTGGATTGGTTGTGCGATATTGCTCTGAGCAGTCCAACAAGTAAACCAGACTGCTCAGAATACCTTTCATTTGTTTGGTGGTTCTAGCATTATATTTTTTATCGCTTTTTGTTCTTGTTAATCGATTTTTCTGCCAATAGAAACAATAATATATTTAATACTGACATAATGCTTATTGGTATTAACGCTAGGTATAGAGCTTTTTGCAGTGGTTTGCCATCTGATAGATTCATCCAGGTTATTACTACAACTCCGATAATCCAAAGAACAAAAAGTATAAATAAAGTGATTTTATTGTAAAGGAACATGTCTTTTACCTTTTTTGTGTTTATAACATTATTTTTCATTACTACAGTCTTTGATCGCATAAGTCACAAAGAGGTGTGTATAAAACAAAGCAATATCAAAGCATTGGGGGCTTGGTAATTAGGTATTGTCCTCCTGAGGGTTGTTTTCGTTTGTCCGTTTAGCCTTTGGTTTTGCAAATTTGTTTGCGATTATCCCTGCTATAAACACGATTATTATATAGATGAATGTGTCTATCCAATTTCGATATGCAAAATAATCGAGCAGGACCATGGCTATGCAGACAATCACTATCGCAACTATTGCATAAAATCGGGGCGAAAACATACAAGGCCCACTCATCGCAAGCTCGTTTTTCCCCATTTTAACACATCTATATGACGGGTAGTATTTCCTCTTTTCTTTCTCCCTCTACCTGATATTCTTATTCTTCTGATTGGGCTTCTTGGCTAGATGGCTGTGTGTTGTATCGCTTGGCTAAAAAGACGACGAGCAATTTGGCAAATAGCATTATCCAGAATGGTCCCAGCACAGCAAAGGCCAAAAAACCATAACCAATTGCAGGGAGGATACATTTTCTTTTCAAGGGCATCTACACATAAATAACCTAAAACGCAAAAAATAAAAAGCAGAGCAATGCAGGAAAAAATACCTCGAATTGACTGGATTTTCTCAATAATCTGGTTTCTGGTGTTGTTATCCATAACTGGTTATTTCTCGCTTTTCTTTCCCTCGTCACTTGTTGTCATGACCCAAGCCATTTTACCAGTAATGTGGCTGGTTTTAAACACTTTGAGAGGAGGTGCCTATGGGTAGCAAAGTGAAAGTCTTGGGAGCATTCCTAGATACGCTCTATCTGAATGTGTACCAGAGAGATACCAATTTTCAGATAGTCGAGAAAAAGTTGTCTGATGAGCTGAAACTTGAGCTGCTGCAACTCAAGAACTGGCGCAAGAGGAAGAGGAAAACATTCCGACGCGTTTTTCTTTTGATGGTTGCCCGCTGGTTTGAGTATACGGAAGATATGTCGGTGATACGCAATGAGATCCGGTACCGTCGTCCAGCGCTTCGAGAAATGAAACAAGTAGGCCGGGTGTCAAGGATGGCGAGGAACAAGAGGAGGTCTTGTTTCATGGGATCGAGGATGCGTTTTTGCTCGAAACCTACATTGCTGGTCTGTGGGGGTATGCGGCGGGTCGTGTGGATGGCGGCGTTGATGGTCTGCCGGATGGCTGGCTCGCTATGTTATTCCCAGCGAAACGGATGTCAACCGCTCTCGCCGGAAAGTGCATCCTGATTGGCAAGTTATTCAATCAGCCTTTGCAGTGCCTGAACTAGAAGAGTCCGAATATGAACAAGAGGAGAGTTGCTGGCCGAGGTCGATGCCTACCTGGAAGAGCATCCTTTCGAGCACAGCAAGCCAGTACATAGGAAAAAGAGAAAGTCTGCTGTACAGCAGCCTGCATATGTTGCTCCTGTCGTTGATCCCGCGGTGTTCAATCTGGCTCCCTACATTCGAGAAAGAAAGCGGCATGTCAATATGGAACGGAGGTAGCCCAACTGACGGGGGGCATGTCTACCTTCGAAGCCTGGCGTGCTCATTCTGATGATCGCCCGGATGCTGATATATCTGCTGATTTCTCGGATACGTTGTCGGTATACTACCGGTTGGCGGAAGAGTACATGCGACTACGACAGAAGGATTTCACGGAAACGGTGCGCAAAAAACGCGTGCTCTATCATATCGCTGATTCAGCGTCATAGGAGATGCTTTATGGGCCGTCGTAAAAAGATCTCGACCGCTCAGCCTGTGTTGTTGAGTGTTGCGGAGGTGGCTATTATGCTTGGGGTCTGCCGTACTACCGTGTGCCAGTACCTTAACCATGAAGGGTTGCTTTCTATTCTCCTGCGTGGTGTTCGCCGTATTCATCCTGACTCTTTGTATGAATGACTAAAATCTCATGAGGAATTCACTGCTTAAGCTTTATTGGGTTCTGTTCTGCCTTGTTGCTTTGTGAAGCACGAGGTTTGTTTTTTGAGGAGTATTTTTATGAGGAAAAAAGGGCGCCGTGGTAGAGGCTGCTTTTATTGTTTTTAATGTAGATTGAATATTATAAGATTACTAGGATATATTATTTTTACTTAGTGTTAATAGAGATAATAATAGGAGTAAAACCGTTATGGATGATGCATCTTCAGAATCTTTGCTTTTTCATTCAAGCTCTCTATATGGGAATGTAGTGCTTAATTTTCAACCCTCAGCGATGAGTGAGCTTGGAGTATATGCTCGTGCATTTCATAATGCAGGTCAAAAATTAGCTGATGCTATGTTTTCTCTTCCTAGTTACCATGATGTTGATGCCTGCCCTATCGTTTTTTTATATCGACATTCTCTAGAGCTTTATCTTAAAGCTATCGTGTATGAAGGATGTAAGATTGAGCGCCTTGATAATGAAAATCATCCTTTTCCTAATTATCTCTTAACACAGCATAAGTTATCGCAATTTGTAGGTGACGTAAGGAAAATTTTTAATAATGTGGGGTGTATTTGGGAAACTGAAACAGAAGAGATGCGCACGTTCGATGACTTTGTTCGCTTCGTTAAAGAATTTGACTCTGTAGATGAAGGCTCCTATACGTTTCGATATCCCGTTAAAAAAGATGCTCAGGCTTCCGTTCCTCCTCATTTTATATTCCATGTACCAGCGTTTTGCCAGCATATGGATGCTCTATTAGAGACGTTAGATGCGGCTCTTACAGACATACAATTAGTGTATAATCAAAGATTTGAAATTATGTGTGATCAAAGGCCGGGAGAGATGGGATGATTCTTTCTGTAAAGAGTAAAGGTTATGGTAACTCGTGGGTCTGAAATAAGTTAATCAGTTGTCAAAATCTTTAATGGAGGTCAACCTCAAGTGTGGAGCAAAAGGAAGCAAAAGAAAGCCGCCTGTGAAGCGGGTTCACAAGCGGCTTTGGTGCTAGAGATGAGGGAGCGGTGAAAACCACCCCCGACAAGACTCAGCAAAGCAGGAAAACTCCGTAAGTGATTGCGGGAATCCCCCGGCAAAAGCTGTGGGGAGAATGTTAAGACAGACTACTGGTCGCTCAAGAGATGTTCTGCGATGAAGGCTGATGCGAACTCGGCCACTTCACGCCAGCCGTGGTCAATGATAAGTGAGTGCTCACGGCCAGACATCTCACGCAACGCTGTGACCGAGGGATTCTGCTGTTGCAATTTGTATGCTGCCTTGACGACTGCTAGAGGGACGATATGGTCTTGTTCGCCTGCGATGAGCAAGAGGGGTCCACGCTCAGGATTCCTGATGTTGAGTTGATCTTCTGTCCACGGGTTCAGGTTGGTGGCAGCGGCCTGGAAAACAGGGGTGCCAGAACCTGGAACTGCGTACCGGTCGTAGAGTTGGCGGGCTTCCTCTTCCGAGAGCGCGTTGGTAAAGCCGTAGCGGAACTGCTCGTAGGTCAGTGTGACGTGGACCGAAGGTGAGACTATCTTGTGCCCATCCTTGCCAAAGAATTCGGAATGGCCGTCAGTGAGGTAGGAATCATATTTTTCCACGCCGAGCACCTGAAGCGCTTGCACGTACTGAGAGAAGCTCTCCATGCTGCCAAGGTGATCATGGGTCTCATCGAATTGCTCAAGTGTACTACAAACTTCATGCACAGCCAAGGCTGCAAAAGTTGCTATGCCTGCTGTTTGCCGACCTGCTGGAACCAGATGGAGCGTTTGAGGCGAATGTCTACGCGGAACTGGAGCAGTATTGGCTGCAGGTTTTACAACAAGCCCAGACGTTGCTTGTGGCGCAGGGACACTTCCGGCGGGATTGCTGCGCGAGATGACCCATCTCAATCCCTCCTAGCTAGACTGGCGCACATATCTCTGGCGCTTCCTGGTGCAGACACCTACCGATTTCCAAGGTTTTGATCGCCGGTTCGTTGGCTAGGACCTCTACCTGGATACGCTGGCTGGAGAAAAGCTGCGCGTCTTTATCGCTCTCGATACCAGTGGTTCGATCGATACCAAGGTGATGGCGCTCTTTTTAAGCGAGGTGCAGGCCATCCTGAGGGCGTATCCTCACCTGGAGGCCACGCTCTACTATACCGATGCCGCCTGCTATGGTCCCTATGAGCTTAGTGTTGAGATGCCGCTGCCCCAGCCTCAAGGCGGAGGTAGTACTGATTTCCGCCCCTTCTTTCGTGTGCTTGAGGGTGTGCTCGATGATCCCCATAACGGCGTGTGCATCTATCTGACCAACGGCTATGGGAGCTTTCCCGCTCAACCGCCTGCGCTGCAGACGCTCTGGGTGCTCTCGCCTGGCGGCATCAGCACAGAACACGTACCGTTTGGCGAAGCGGTTCGTCTGCTACCCGAAGCGTGATGCTCCTTAGAAATTATGTCTGAAAAAACTGCTGCGCCATAAATAGGCAAGTGGCGCAGATACATGCCCGAAAAGAACGAGCACCAGCATCCGGATGGCCCCATACATGCTTACTCCCAAAGGTTAGCAAATAGCTCCACCTGGAAGCACTTCATCGTCAGGGTGCTGTATCGCTACTTCGATCGCAATCTTGGCCGCGCTCAAAACATCCGCGTAACTCATTGTTGGTTCTGAAGCATCAGTAATGATGTCGCCTGTATAAGGAACATGGATAAAGCCACCACGTGCGCCGGAAGTCCTGGTATAGTGCCTGAGAAGGTAGAAGAGTCCATTGCACAGATACGTGCCAGCCGTGTTGGAAACAGAACCGGGTATACCGCTACGTTGCCAGCATGCCTGGATTCGCTTTATGGGAAGTCCGGAAAAATAGGCATCCGGGCCGCCTGGAACAATAGGGGTATCGATCAGATTCTGCCCATCGTTATCAGGTATTGAAAAGTCGAAGCAGTTAATGGCCACTCGTTCTATCGTCATGCCTTTTCTTCCGCCGGCGAGACCAAAAGCAATGACCAGGATCTCCTCATCAAGACTCTCTCCAGAAAGCAATGTGGCATAATCATAGATTCCTTGAACGGTAACAGGCAAGAGATGCAACTGAAGTGATGCGCCGTCAATACGGTAGCTATCAAGGTCTTCAATCAAGCGGGCCGTGGGATTTGTTTTTTCCTTTCCAAACGGTCCAAAACCGGAAATGTGTACTTTCATGTAATAACGAACCTTCTTTTTGTCTGCTCTCATCTATGACAAGCGGACATATATCTGCATATATGTCTCATGAGGCAGCAGTGACAACATCAACTGCTTTGGCATCGCACGCCGCCTATTCTGAGTCCAGGCATAGGCATATATAAATAAGCATACTGTTCTTATGTTTGTTTGACAACCGCACTGTCTGGTGTTCCAGAGCTTTTTAGGGTCCATGGGCGTAACCAATCTGAAATGAATGGAGGGCTTTGTTATCTTGCACGCTGTGTGTACCCGGCATCCATTCCTTCAATGAAGGCATCAATGGACGCTTGTTCAACGCTGATTTCTAAACCGAGCAGGCAATCTTTGATGATCTGGTGGAGAAAGTTCTCGTCTGTATCGGGAGAAGCTTTCCGAAGTCGTCTCCCGTTGCTGTATCCAAGTTGCCTCCATTCCTCAGGTGTCCGTTCACTATATTCTGGAGCATAGAAAGAGAGATTCCCCCAAATGTCAGGTTCATCGAACTCTCGCGTGCTCTCATCGAAAGCATAGACAGAGGCAGCCACATAGCCTTGTGAGCTTTTTCCTCTCAAGACAAACAATTTTTCTGTATCTTGCAGGATCGCACCAGAACTGGTCGTCATGAACTCGACCTGTTCTGGGCTTGCAGCGTCAACACGTAAATCCGAGAAGCTAATTGGAAGACTCATCCAGGCCACAGACTTAAAAAGAATATCAACTCGTGTCGATATCCCTCGCTCTTTGTCTTTTACGCTCCGCAGGATCAGCTGACGGTGAGAGATGGTATACTTCCAGATGCTAAAAATCCGATCAGGAAAATGAAGCAGCGCTGCCATGCTATCTCCTTGCTTTCATAGAGAGTTTTTCCACTTCTATTGGTTTTCAACCAACCACATCGCCAAATGGATCATAGTCGTAGCGGGCCACCAGGTTCCAGGGATTCGCATGTACGTAATCGTCACGATAGTGGACTAACAGAAGAACTTGTGCCAACGGAAACTGCCTCCCCATCACCACACGCATAAAAGCGAAAGGCAAACCTGTACGCCACACCGATTAACAGCTCCAACAAAAGATTCCGTTTAGCTCCTGCGGGCATGATTAGCTTTTGCGCACGTGTTCAAAGTACACTTTCATAACGAGTGGCTGAGGATAGTTACCGAACTTCTCACCGAAGAGATTAATACCACCGACGTTCGTCGCGTCCTGTTTGATGCCCAGACGTACCTCGATAAAGGGGTGCTCCAGGATACACAGGTCATCTATTTGTACCGAACTGATAGTTCGTCCGTCGATAAAACTGCCCTCTCTCTTAACGGACCAGATCTTGAGCATCCCGTACTGGGTATCCTTTGTTTCCCACCAGGAGGGGGTGAGCAGGCCCCGTTCACCACCAAAGTCAGCTGGACTCGTCCAGCTACCGATTTCGACGTTGTTAATCCAAACAGTAATATCAGAGGGCCAGTTGTTATGATGGAGGGGCGCTTCGGAACAGAGTTCAGCACTGATATCAATACGTGTGGGGCGAGTGCCAGCTGGCAGATGATTGGGAAAGCGGTACGTGATACTTCCAGAGCCGAACCAGAGCAATTGTGCATTGACACGTTCTGGCTCATAGAAACTTGCCGGGTTGTCAAGCAGACCAATCAGGCTCGTTTCGCTCACCAGGCCACAGGTTGGATGGATATCAAATGCATAGTATTGCCCAATTGGCATAGTGATTGTAAATGCATCCTGCATATCTGCCGGGCTTCCTTCGATGCGGATATGCACATCATCGTAGGTTCTGGCGCACAGCTTTTGTAAGCCATGGGTGGCAGGGATGATTTTGGTACGTATCAGGTCAGCCTTTTCAAGGATCTGAATATGGGTTGTCGCTGACGAGGGCGCGATATTGAGCGCTTCCGCGATCTCGTTGACATTGACAGTGCGATTGCCCAGGAACGTCAGAATGGTTAACCTCGTCTCCGAACTGAGGGCTTTCAATAGCAACAAGCAGGTCTCACTATTCTCGGTGAGATCTAGAACGAGCACTTTTCCCAATTTTGCCATTGTTTCTCCCCAAACCAGGGTTTGCGCCTTTCGATATCTTCGGCTGTTTCATTGCAGGTACGCACACTTCATTGTGAAGCGTTCAATATCTTCATTCGCCGTTAAAGATCTTGCTGTTTATTTAAGGTAACGGCTAATTGATGCAAGAAAAGTATAATAAATCATATATGTAAATGTCAATAGTTTTATTCCCCTGAGTCTAAAATGAGAAATATTTTTATAACTAATAAGAAGGGTAATGCAGGCAATATACCTCTAAATTTGCTATTCGAGAAAGGATGTCAGAAAGGTCAATGCATGTATTGACATTTACTATAATGCAAACTATACTTGCTATTGTTTGATTTGGCAAAAAACGAAATGAAGGACCATTTTTAGGGAAGATGTTTTTTTGCTTTTCTTGATTTCCGTGGAGGAAAGCCGTTATAATGGGCATTTATTTAGAATCAATGTATAGGCTAAGGAAAAAGTGAAAGGAGTAGTAGCACGTTCCCAGGAAGAAGCGGTGATGGGTACCGTTATCAGAAAAGGGTGTCCCATTCCGCCCCGCGCTATAGCGACAGAACTTCCTGGCCTATGTTTCGTGAAGGCCTGACCACCAGGTTGTACAGATCCTAAAGGAGGGATTTTCGTATGAGACAGCGCACGTTTCTCCATCATGGTATACCTCTGGTTCTTGCCCTTTTCCTCTTTAGCACCTTCCTGATTGCCTGTGGAGGTGATAACACCTCAGGCAATGCCTCCAGCAGTGGCTGTTCTTCTCCTCCCAAGCTCGCGAAAAAGAGTCATTATCGGGTAGGTTTTTCCCAACAAGTGAACAATGCCCCCTGGCGTATTGCTGAGACAACAAGCGTACAGGAAGAAGCCTCCAGGCGCGGCGACACCGTTATCTATACCGATGCCCAGAACTCAGACAGCAAACAGGTCTCAGACATTCAAAGCATTATCGCCCAACATCCCGATGTCCTTTTGATCGCGCCGTTGACCGAGGATGGCGAAGTCTCTGCGATCAAGCAGGCGGCGGCGGCTTGTATTCCAGTGATCCTGCTGGATCGTGATGCCAACCATAGTAAGGTAACGCCCGGTAAAGACTACATCACCTTTATTGGCTCTGATTTTGTCCGTGAGGGGCAGCGCGTGGCGCAGCACCTCATTCAGAAGACCAACGGGAAAGCGAAGATTATCGAGTTACAGGGAACAACCGGTTCCTCACCGGCGATCAACCGTACCAAGGGATTTGAGGATGAGATTCAATCGCATTCCGGCATGCAGATCATTGCCAGGCAGGATGCCAACTTCGATCGTGCGACAGGTCTAAAGACGATGCAGACCCTGCTTCAATCGCATCCTGAAGTCACGGCTGTATATGCTGAGAACGACGAAATGGCCCTGGGCGCGATAGATGCGCTCAAGGCGGCGGGCAAGAAACCCGGTAAAGATGTCCTGGTGGCATCCATTGATGGTGAGAATGCCGCGCTACAGGCTGTTCAAAACGGGGAAGAGACCATTGTCGTGCAGTGTAATCCCCGCCTGGGTCCTATCGCATTTGATACCATTGACAAATACGCAAATGGCACGGTGCCCCAGCAGTGGGTTGTCCAGCAAGACAACCAGTACACCGCTGATAACATCACTGATGCGCTGTCGAAAGGCGCAGGTTTCTAGCGAACCATACATGGCCGCACAAGATCGAGGTCAGCAGGTGCCTCGATCTTGTGCAGTCACAGTGTTGGAAAGAGGATACTGGCATGAACCAGGCAGTTCCACTCCTGACAATCGAACACGTAAGGAAAACTTTCCCCGGCGTGGTTGCGTTGACAGACGCGCATCTGCAGGTTTTTCCCGGTGAGGTGCATGCGTTGGTTGGGCAAAACGGTGCTGGCAAGTCAACGTTGATCAAGATCCTGAGCGGAGCATACACGCGTGAGAGTGGCAGCATTACCTTTGAGGGACAACCAGTTAACTTCCATACGCCGCAGCAGGCCCAGAACGCAGGCATCAGCACGATCTACCAGGAGATTAACCTGGTTCCTCTCCGTACGGTTGCCGAGAATATCTACATGGGAAAAGAGCCGAGGCGCTGGGGTTTTATCAACTGGCGCGCGATGAACGAGGGTGCGCGCACATTGCTTGAGCGTCTTCACATCTCCATCGACGTCACCAGGCCGCTGCTCAGCTATAACATTGCCTTGCAGCAGATGGTTGCCATTGCGCGAGCACTCTCATTTGAGAGCCGCCTTGTGATCATGGATGAACCGACCTCCTCGCTCAATGAGCACGAGGTCGAAACCTTATTTGATAGTATCCGTCAGTTACAGTCCGAAGGGGTATCGACCCTGTTTGTTGGTCATCGTCTTGATGAGATCTATACCATCTGTGATCGTGTAACCATTATGCGTGATGGCCGCACGGTCGATGTGCGTGACCTGCATTCACTTCCAAGAGTAGAACTTGTCTCACGCATGCTAGGGAAAGAACAGTCCGATCTGCGCCAGCACGGGCAGACAAGCTTTACCCCCGAACAGCATCATGCTCAAGCAAAGGTGGTGTTAGAGGCCCATGATCTGCGCCGCAGCGTGGTGTTACACGGAGCGAGTGTGCGTGTTCACGCGGGCGAGATTGTGGGCCTGGGTGGCCTGCTGGGTTCGGGGAGGAGTGAGGTTGTGCGAGCGATTTTTGCCGCTGATCCGATTGAGGGAGGAACGATTAGCGTCGAGGGAGAACAGACGCATTTTCGCACGCCGATCGATGCCATTCGCGCCGGGATTGGCTTTTGCTCGGAGGATCGTAAAGCTGATGGCATTATTCCTTTTCTCTCCGTACGCGAGAATATGACATTGGCGGTGCTACCACGCATCTCACGTTACGGTATTGTCTCGCGCCAGAAACAGCAAGAGATTGTCGACACGTTCATTCGACGCCTTGACATCAAGACCTCTGGCCCTGATCAGCCCATACGCGAGCTTTCAGGAGGCAATCAGCAGAAGGTATTGCTGGCTCGCTGGCTCTGTCTCGATCCCACATTGTTGTTGCTGGATGAGCCGACACGCGGCATCGATATCGGTGCGAAGGCAGAGATTCAGGGACTGATTGAAGAACTGGCGGAAAAAGGAGTCAGTATGCTGATGATTTCCTCTGAGTTAGAGGAGTTGATCGAAGGGTGTGATCGCATCGTTATTCTGCGCGATGGGAAAAGTGTGGCCTCCTTTGCGCGTAACGAGGTGACCCAGGATGCTTTAATGGCGGCCATGGCGCATGGCGAAGGGGAGCCGAAGCCGCCTGTGTCTGACCTGAAAACGGAGGCTCCACGTGGAGAGGATTAATCAAATGGCAACAACGCCCACTCCGCAAGCGCCGGCATCTCGTCTCAAAGGGAGCAGAGGCCTGTGGCACTCCAGAGGGCGCACAGGTTCGCTGCTGGCCTGTATCTTGCTTCTACTGCTCAATTGCATCTTTACGCCAAACTTCCTGCGTTTTCAAACGCTTGGCATCAATCTTCAGCAGATGAGTAGCACGACCATCGTGGCAATTGGCATGACGCTTGTCATCGCGACAGGTGGAATTGACCTCTCTGTGGGGTCGGTCATGGCGATCGCAGGGGTGCTGGCGCCCCTCCTCTTTCTGCATATTGCTAACCCGGTCCTGGGGCTCGCGTTAGCGTTGTTCCTTCCCCTGCTCGCGGGAGCCGCCTGTGGACTCTTCAATGGCTGGCTGGTCGCACGTATTCAACTCCAGCCAATTATCGCTACACTGATCCTGTTCACGGCGGGGCGTGGGATCGCACAGGTGCTCACCAATGGAGCGGGACAACCCTTTACCAATGCTGGTTTCTCATGGTTAGGGAAAGGGAGTTTGTTGGGATTGCCGGTTCAGGCTTACCTGATGGCTCTGCTGCTCGTAGTCTTTTCGCTCTTTATGCGTGGGACGAGGTTCGGGCGCTCCATTCAGGCGATTGGCGGGAATGCCGAGGCCGCGCGACTGGCTGGTGTTCCGGTTGCACGTACCAGGATTGCCGTATACGTTATTACGGGCGTGCTGGCAGCCTTAGGGGGGCTGATCGTCGTCTCGCTCAACTCAAACTCTGATCCCAGTACAGTCGGCTTGAACGTAGAGCTCAACGCAATCGCTGCGGTAGCGATTGGAGGCACCTCGCTTCTGGGTGGTGAGGCGCGTGTCTTTGGCACGTTTCTGGGGGCTTTAATTACGCAACTTATTTATACCTTTCTGGTCGGTAACAATGTTCCCCAGGCGACCGCGCTCGTCGTGAATGCACTCATCATCCTTGTTGCGGTTTACCTCCAGATTCGGCCACAATCCTGAGCAACGACCATTGCTGTTCGGCGAGGAGGAAATAGTTCTCCCGATCTCGGGTCATTGTCACTGTCATGGTGTGCTGCGGTAAACGCAGCGGACCCCGGAGTTCGAAGAAGAGGGTAGTATGACACAGACACCTATCAGGAGCCGCTCAATACCATGGGGAGTGCTACTGCGTCGAGGAAGAGGAATGCTGAGCCAGCAAGGGCCACTGCTCATCTTTGTGCTGCTCTTTCTTTTTGCCTCGTTTCGTTATACCTATTTCTTATCGACCTACAATATGATTAGCTTCTTCTCCTACAACACAATTTTCGGACTTCTCGCATTGGGAGAGACCTTCGTGATTATGACGGGGAACATCGACATCTCCGTTGGATCGGTGGCGGCGCTCTCTGCGGTCGTCGCGACACGTTTTAGTGGCGCTGGCCTCGTTCCCGCGCTGGGTATGGCCCTGCTCGTCGGGCTCCTGATCGGACTTTTGAATGGATGGGCGGTGGCGCGCTTGCGCATCCCGCCATTCATCGTGACGCTGGCAACACTGATCGGAGTTCGTGGTATGGCCCTGATTATCTCGGGGGCGGCAACGCTCTCGACGAGCGGCAACGATTTCCCCGCCATCTATTCGGGGACGCTGCTGGGCATTCCTGTGCCCATCCTATTATTGGTAGTGGCGTTTGTCCTGGGCTCCATTCTTCTTCATTATACACGCTTTGGTCGCCATGCCCTGGCGATTGGCGGCAATGAAGAGGCGGCTCGTCTGATGGGATTGCCAGTCGTACGCATCAAATTACTGGTTTATGTGATTAGTGGGATACTGGCGAGTCTTGCAGGTGTGCTATTGGCGGCGCAAACGTATACCGGCAATCCCAACGAGGCTGTCGGCTGGGAACTCAATGCGATCGCCGCCGTCATCGTGGGTGGGACGCTACTCACAGGTGGCAAAGGAACTCTATTCGGCTCACTGGTTGGTGCGTTGCTGCTCGGCTTGATTCTGAACGTTCTCAACTTCGAGAACGGGTATGGTTTGATCAGCCTGAGCTCTTACTGGGAAACCGTGATTCGGGGAGCGTTCTTGCTGGTTGTTGTCCTGCTGCAAACGCGTCTTGCCGGACAGAAGAAACTGCGCGCTATGGTGCTGTCTCCCGCTCCCAAAGCGCCTCCTGTGTAGAGAGGCGGTATCAAGGTTGAAACGTGGTTTGGTGGCCCCAGCAATAAAGATAACAGTGCGATCGTCTCTTGCGAACATAGGCGTCAATGAAGAAAAGGAGTTTTACAGTGAAGGATCACGAGGGCAATGTTCTATCGTTTCACAACACCCCTGTAGGCAGGCGCGAGTTCATCAAATGGGCCGCTGCGGCAGGGCTCGCGGGAGGTGCGCTAGATGCGCTTTTTTTCCAGCCCGGGATCGCGCTTGCAGCGTCGATGGATACAACTGCCGGATTGGTGGGGTACTGGAAATTCGATGATGGCAGTGGCAGCATCGCTGTAGACTCATCTGGCGCTGGCAACAGCGGGACACTGACCGGAGGGCCAATCTGGGTCAGCGGAAGAATGAGTGACGCGCTCAGCTTCAATGGGTCTCGCGCGGAAGTTGATATCAATGCGAGCGTGCTGGACACCAGTAAAGACTATACGGTGGCCGCATGGGTACAGATAAGCAATCCCAATGTCTGGGCGTCCGCAGTCACTCAAGACGGTGCGAACGTCAGTGGTTTCTACTTGCAGTACACCAATCCAGCTATACCTGATGGAGGACGTTTCGCCTTTAGTTTGATTAGCACCGATTCGGCGCAAAGCCCGACGACACGAGCCATCTCTCCGTTTTCCCCTTCTACCAATGTATGGTATCACCTGGTCGGGGTACATGATACGATGGCGAAACAGATCAAGCTCTACGTCAATGGTACATTAGTCGACACGCAGTCAGTAGGGACCGCGTGGAATGCTCAAGGCGAGACAGTGATTGGACGGGGAAAATATAATGGGGGGCCGGTGGACTTCTGGCCTGGTCTCATCGACGATGTACGCCTGTATAATCGGGTCTTGAGTGATGCAGACGTTTTCTCGCTCTACCATGCGACTCCCCCACAAACCTCTGCAGCCTTCACACCACTACGCCCGCCAGCGACACCCCTGGTGGTACGCAGCCCTTACGTGAGTACCTGGCTCGCGGCAGACACGCTCCCGGGCACATGGCCGACCTTCTGGACCGGCGCGATCAAGGCCATGACCGGTATGGCGCATATCGACGGGACGGCGTATCTCTTTATGGGTGCCCCGACCCGTATTGGCTCAGTACAGACCATGACGCAGACCAATTTGACCATCACGCCGACACAATCCATCTTCACCTTGCAGGGGGGAGGGGTGACATTGACGGTGACGTTCCTATCACCTGTTGAGGTAGACAATATACAAAACCTGTCTGTGCCTCTGAGTTATATTACCGCCACCGCCCAAAGCAACGATGGGCAAACACATGCTGTTCGCCTCTACTTCGATATCTCTGGCGAGTGGGCTCATGGGGATAGCAATGAGCTCATCAATTGGAACACTGAGCAGGTGTCACATGCGAAAAGTGCCGGCACTCTTACCACCTTTACCGTTACGCCCCATTCTCCCCAGGTCTTGTCAGAGGTAAATGATTATCCCTCGTGGGGAACAGCCGTCTGGGCGACCGAGAGTCAACCGCAGCTGGCTATACAGAGTGGTGAAGATGTCGTCGTACGCGCGTTCTTCGTCTCGCAGGGAACGCTGAACAACACGATGGATGCAAATCAGCCGCGTGCCATTAATGACCGCTGGCCGGTGTTTGCCTTCGCCTTAAACATGGGAACTGTCACAGAGCGAGCAACATCACCGATGACACTTGTGCTGGGGCATGTACGTGAACCGGCTGTCAGCTATCTGGGAAATCCAATCCCGCCGCTCTGGAAAGCATACTGGTCAACCTGGCAGCAGATGCTCGCTTCGACGTACGCTGATGGTAAAGAGGCATTCAAACGTTCCGAGAAGATCGACGCAGCGATTACTGCTGACGCGACACAGGTCGGTGGGACAAACTACGCGGCCCTGTGTGCACTCGCGCTCCGGCAAGCCATGAGTGGCACTGAGCTGGTGGGAACGACGAGCCAGCCCTGGCTGCTGCTCAAGGAGATCAGTAGCGATGGCAACGTCTCGACTATTGACGTAATCTATCCCGGCATGCCCGTCCTGGTCTATCTCAATCCGTACCTGCTCCGGCTCTTGCTTGACCCCATTCTTGCCTATACGGAGACTGGTGGCTGGCCTCTTCCATTCTGTGTCCATGATCTTGGCTCACATTATCCCAATGCAACTGGACACAATGATGATACCTCCGAGAATAAGACCGAGGAGGATATGCCCGTTGAGGAGTCGGCCAATATGCTCATTATGGTTGCGGCCTACATACGGTTCGCAAGCGACCATGATGCGACGGTCTATGCCAACGCTCACTATCCTATCCTCAAACAATGGGCAGATTACCTCGTACAGAATGCCCTGGATCCCGGATATCAAAATCAAACCGACGACTTTACCGGTTTTATTGCCCACAGTTCAAATCTGGCGCTGAAAGGTATTCTGGCCATTGCCGCTATGGGCCAGGTCGCTACGGCTGCTGGCAAGACAGCAGACGCCGTATACTATCAGGGTCAGGCAACAAGCTATATTAGCCAGTGGGTCAATAAGTCGCAGGACTCATCCGGCCTCCATCTTAAACTGGCGTATGATCAGGATGGGACATGGAGTTTGAAGTACAATGCATTCCCTGACAAACTTCTTGGCTTGAACCTCATTCCGATGACAGCCCTGACGGAAGAATCCACATGGTATATGCAGCATGAAAACGCCTTTGGCATTCCTCTTGATATTCGGCATTCCTATACAAAAGCTGATTGGGAGATGTGGACTGCCGCTTCAACTGATGTCGCGTCGCTGCGTCAGTACCTCATCGACGCGTTATATCAGTTTGTCAATACGAGCGGTTCACGTGTCCCGTTCACGGACTGGTATGATACGATCTCCGACAAGCAAGTGGGCTTCCATGCCCGTCCAGTCATCGGAGGTGTATTCTCACTCCTCGCTCGCTTGAAAAGCAAGCCTCGGAGAGTATAATGCAGAAATGTCGCCTGTTCACGGCCAGTGTTTTCTCTTGCTAACTGGCGTTGCTGGTGAGGACTTGTCCATCGTGCATCATTGATGAGACACCCAGGACTTGATCGCCTGCCTAGAGGATGCCTTTCTGCAGGGTTAGCGCCCCATCGATAATGGGGTTAGAGACCGGCGCGGGTGTCGGTGTGGCTTTGTGTTTGGGTGCAGGCGATGGCCTGGGAGATGGTCTGAGCGCTGGCTTGACGGCTGATGGTGGTGGGGTCACGGATGGGAAGGGACCCATAGCCGGATGCCAGGATGATCCCCAGCCATCGCCAATGATGATGGGTGATAGCGATGGGTTATAGTCCGAGTCGACATAGGTGGCTTTGTTGCCGATCGGGCTGGTCCATGATTTCTCGCCAGCGTTGCCCTCGCGGAAGAGGCCCGTGGGATCCGTGGCCGTTTCGGGATTGCCGCCTACATAGGTGTAGGGGGTCATCTCCCTGCAGGTTCCCTTCGATCGTGTCGGGCGCCGTAAACTGGCCCACGACCGGATCGTAGTAGCGGGCATTGTAGTAGTCCAATCCCGATGAGTCGGCGTACTGGCCGGTAAAGCCTTTGGCCGTGCCCATGGCGCCCTGAGCGTAGCGCTGGTTGCCGTAGGGGCCGTAGGTCTGGTTGCCCAGAACAGCGGCCCTGTTGGCGGTGTTGGTAAAGGTTTCAACGACGCTGCCCAGCGAGTCGGTCAGGTAGAACTGTGTGGTGCTGCCGTCGGTCTTTCCCAGTAGGTGTCCACCCAGGCTGTAGTAGTAGGTGCCACCAGTAGTGGTGCCCGTACTGTTATAGGTGTGCTCCTCCAGGCCGCAGGCGTAGACGGTCAGGCTGGTGCCGGCCGAGGTGGTGCTGCGGCGCAGGGTGCGGGATACTCCATTGTCGTAGGTATACCATTCCTGGTTGCTGCTCTATTAAAAAAAAGGAATAGGTGGATCAAAATACCACGCTGGTTTCAGAAGGGAAAAATCTTGTAGATAGGCCTCTACTTCATGTTCTAAAATATCAACGCTTAAAATCCTCTTATATATATAATTTATCAAAAATTCATCTACTTCATCTTCTCTTTCCAAATATTGGTCTCTATTTCATATTTTTTCAGCCAAAATCTTGTATCGTTGTGATCTCTATTAAGAATCTTGGATAGCCTAGATACATTTCTTGGAAACTGCTTTCTGATAAATCAGATGCTTCTTTCGGCGCTGGTACATAAGAACCAATGATAATAAATGCGCTTAATTCAGAAGATGATGATGGGATCTCAGCAGCCAAAGACGTACCAATAAAAAGATTATTCTCTTGAAACATACTAAATTTACTCATAATACCACCGTTATGTATGCATCAGCACCGTATTTTCAGTATATTGAGCAGTATCCCAGTCTAATTCATCCATCAAATCCTTTTTTAATGCCTCCAATGCCACATTGATATCCTCTTTATGTGGCATGACTGTACCGCGCCAAATAAGAATGATCGTGATTTGTTCGGGGTGAGCAGTATTACTTGCGATAGATCGAATCACTGTGCCGGGAAATGTATGCCTGTTCTCCTGCCGAATGAGATCTAATCTCTGAAAAAAAGTGTCCTCTTTACCAGAGCGTATCTGTACATGGATGAGAACCATATGCTGAACATTCTTACCAGAGGAAATACGCCAGGGAGGTGTATTTTTGCGTGGCCTACCAGTATTCCCGCGTCTGAAATTTGCTACCTCTTCTTGGGGGATCAATAGAATATCAGCGGCACGAACAGCGGGAAGCCTCCCAGTTTCAACGTATTCGTAGACGGTTCTTTCCGCCAGAGCTAGTATTTGCGCAGCTTCTTTTATCGTTAAAAAGCCTGTAATGTTTGGTAGATCAGCATTGTTACTCATAGGGAACAGTTTATTGCTTCGCATTATTTATTAATATTGATCTGATTTGCGGTATTTACAAATACCGCAAATTGAGTTATACTCCTCATATCGGTGAAAAGACTTTTCTCTGCAATCCAAATCAAGATGATGAATGAAGGTCTAGAAATTTACCACCTATTTTGGGGTTTTTCTTATAGCTTTATAGATTGGTACATTCATCATGAACCATATGTCATTCCTTCATAGCGATAGTATACAGATGCATCGAGGGAATGCTCGATATGAGGTGCGTTTCCATTGCTAGTAGTGATAGGAGAAAAAGGGGAAACTCTATGTTAGAAAGTGACGTGGCGCAACTGCGAGAGCGTATCGCCACTGAAATTGAGGCCATGAATCAGGCACTGAACGGGTACGCGTCAGTTGCACAACACCGTGTCATTAATCGTAAATATACCCAGTTGGGTACGTATCAAGTACAACTCAGTACGCTCGTGGGACCAACGGATGCTCTGAAAATCCTTACGGAAGAGCTAGATGCTCATGCATCCGATGGTCTTCCTGCTTCAGCCTCTTCCTACAAGAACGTATCGAATAAGCGCTTTGATTGAGAAAGGAAGGTCCAATCCATGGGAATACGCCTCCATCTCTTTCACCGCAAACGCCGTACGCGGGCGACACAATCACACCATTGTTGTACTCCTACGGCCATCATTGAAGGTCGTAGGCACCGAACAGACGTGCCCTATCTGCTGCCGAAGGATCATCAGGAGATTCACCGCCTGGATTTTCAGCACTTTGGGTTGAAGTGTGTCGTCGGCGCGAATTATAAGGCTCCTCTGGACTTGATGCAGGTCCACACTCTCCTAGATGTGGGGAGTGGAACGGGCAGATGGATGAGTGAAATGGCTCAGGAAGTTCCCCATGCCCGGATTGATGGCATTGATATTGAGCCACCTGCATCGTACGTGAACTTTCCTTCCAATTGTTTCTTTCAACAAGGCAATATCTTGCAAGGACTTCCCTATCCTGATCATGCCTTTGATTATGTCCATCAACGCCTCCTGGTGGGGGCGATCCCCACGTATCTCTGGCCCTTTACCATGAAAGAACTGGTGCGTATTACCCGCATAGGTGGCTGGGTGGAATTGCTAGAAGCGGGAAGGGTCTTCTCTCACCGCGGCCCAGCTACCACGCAGTTGAATACGTGGTGGGACGCCAAAGCCCCACAGATAGGCTTTGATCTGGCCTTAATGCCCACGCTTGACGAACTTTTGATGTCTCATGGTTTGCAACACGTTCATTTAGAAACCATCCAGATTCCGCTTGGCAAATGGGCCGGGAGGGCTGGAGATCTCCTCGGACGAGACATGTATGAAGTATTCAAAGGATTCAAGGGATTTTATGTGGGAACCCTTGGCGTTGATCCGATGGCATTTGACCAGGTGGTCTCCGCTTTGCCCGGGGAGTGGGAACAGTATAAAACCACGTATGAGTTCTATCTCGTCTATGGACAAAAGTGTCTGTGAAGGTTGGGAGGTATCGTGTCGAGAGACAAAGATTTCTTAAGCATGATTGAGTGGCTCAAAGGGCGTGTAGTCGGAGTGAACAAATTCCTCATGAAACCGTTTCAGGTGCGACATCTTCTTGCGGTTGTTGAGACCTCTCTGGATAACCGGCCTTGTCAGGAGCGATGAGATGGGTGAAGAAAAAATACGGTTAGAAACGTTACGCGGAACGATGCACATCGATATTCCTGGGACAGCTGCCGCTGCGGGTGTTCCTCCCCGCGTCGTCTATTTCATGCTCATTGGTCAGCCTGTCTCTAAAGAGCATGCAAACAAAGTTTTGGAGGTGCTTTCCACGCCCAGGAGACGGCTTACCCTGGAGAACGTTGATATTGTGCTGTGGGATGATTTTTTGCTTCTTTACTGTATCAGGGCAACCGACGGCGTGCATTTTGAGCACGATCAATTTACCTGTGTCTACGCAAAGAATGAAGCGTATGCACGAATGTTAACTGCAGCCTGGTTTGATCACGTTCGGGAAGCTCTTCCTCAGGTCTATTGTACGCCAATCCCTTATGGATTAATGATAGGGGATATGCATATTGTTGGTTGCAGAGGGGAGCGCTCAGAAACGCCATGATAGAAAACATCTATGCATGTTAGTATCACGAAGTGAATTCGTGGTGATGTCGCCAGCGCCTTTGTTCTCATCTATGAATGAGCTGATAGCCAGGACGCCTGGTTTTTCATTTGGTCTGAAATGAGATACATCGCACGTCTCTTCTCAACAGCAAGAGGCTATCATGAGGCTGTTATAGAGCTCTGGTAGCCTCTTGCTGTTGTAAGTAAGTGGTGGCACACGAGAAAACGCGCCCCTCAAGAACAAAGCTATGCTGTGGGCTCGTAATCATACATAGAAAGCACTAATTTTTGCGCCCCCAGATAGTCATTCCGTATTGTAGTGCATGAAAGTTTGGAAGCGCAAATTCTATCTCCATTTGATGTAAAAAAGGGATAATCTGCTCTTGCGTGATAATGCGATGATGTGCCATATACGGCAAATCTTGTTGGGCTTGCAAAAGCAGGTCGTGGGTCCACCCTTTGTGAATAGCTGTTCCGTAAGAAAAATTGATGAGATGGGGGAGAAGGAACGTTTCAAAAAAATGATCGGAAAGAAGAGGTTCTAATTCATAGAGGCTGCCCTGATCTTGACGAGTATGTGAAAACGATTGCTTCCGATCTTCTATCTGACTGTACCACTCATGTAACTTTTGTAAAGCAGGAGAGTTTGAGCGAGCATACTCAAACGTTGTGAACCGAATACATCCACCTTTTTTCAGCATCCGTTTACATTCGTTGAGCAGATGGATCCATTGGTCATACCGTACGGACAAATGAATGCATTGAAGAGAAATAATGTCGAAAAATGCGTCTTGAAAGCGATCAAAGTCCGTATAGGATGCTATGTGGAAGACATCGATATTCGGAAATGCTTTGCACCGGTTTGCTGCGCAGCGGACCATGGTTTTACGTGTATCGACACCAATAATATGTGCATTTTTATACCTTCGTGCACATTCTAACATCCACCCACCTGGACCACAGGAGATATCGAGAACATGCGTAAGATGTTTTGTAATAGAAGGATATACTTGAGATACCCCTGGTAAAACTTCTCCCATGCAGGTGGTTAAAAGAGGATGCTTATTGGTTAACCTCGCAATTTCGATAGTCTCGTCGTGTATTTGGATTTCAGATCGCATAGGAAGCTCTTCACTCGTTTCTTTTATACTTTGCACTACAAATAGCCATGCATCTAAACGAAGCAATCAAAAAACTTGCCTGGAGCCACACCTAAGTGAAATACCTAAGTCCAAATAAAAAGATAACATTTATGATGCTTATTTGTCAACTTTGTTAACAAATAAATTTATATTGCTTTTTATTACTGCTATATTATTGCTTTTCACCTCATAGGCTATGCTCTATCGCTACGCGTGTTTAGAATAAGAACATTATACAAAAGCAGGCATTTTGTATACAAATTGAAGATAAAATGTGATCGTTGTTATACGTTATTATATATAAGGGTTGTCTACAGTCAGCGGAAATGTGTCCGTTGGCATTATTCTCTCTTTTTACAAGGTGGTTCTATGCGTGAGAACTGGCGAGATATGTTAGGAAACATAGTTGCTGATGATAAAAGACATAAGATGCTCGAGGCTGAGCTTAATATAAGCGCAATTACTATTGATCGATGGATAAGCGGTGAATCAAATCCTCGTATGAATAATGTCCGAGCGTTACTAGCTGCTGCATCTTTAGAGAATGATTTCAAAAAATGTCTGGCCCAGGCATATCATATGGAAAGCAATGTTGATGAGGCTCAAGACCAATATACCAGGGAAATTTCCGGCATCCTATATGATTCCATATTAAGAGATTTAGCAACAAGAGCGGATACATTAAGAACATGGGGGGTTATTGCCCTCTGTCTCAATGATATGGCAGTACGTTTGGAAGCACAAGCATATCGCGCTCACTATATTGTATCTCAATGCTACTCTCAACAAAATAAGCTTCTTCTTAAAGAACGATATATATTTTCTCATACAAGCAGAACGACACAGCGCATACTTACCGATAGCTATTTGCATTCAGAGACATTACCATTTATTGCTGTTAGTGTAGGGCATGATATACTAGGACAGGATGGACGTGTAACGAATCAAATTGGAGTGGAGCATATTAAGTCTTCAGCTGCATTTCCATTACTCCGCTTTGGGAGCGTTGCTGGCTGTTTTACTGTGTGTAGCGAAGAAAGTTCGTATGCTTCATTGTTTTATCGATATTTTGAAAAGTACAGTGTTCTGTTATCACTGGCATTTGCAGACAATGATTTTCTTTCGATAGCTGAGCTTTTAGATACTGATAATAACAAAGAGTAGCGCGAGAGGACATATTCATGGATAGGAACGATTACTTTATCGATCCAGAGTCAGCGACTGAAATGGCTCGTCTTTTAGAGCAAGACAAATTGATCACGGGAGGGAAACCACTTCCAGAGCAAAGCGTAGCGTCTCTTGACCATATCACAGATGTTCTTGATATTGCATGTGGCCCAGGAGGATGGGCGTTAGAATTAAGCCGCCTA
Organism: Dictyobacter aurantiacus; assembly: GCF_003967515.1. Classification (GTDB taxonomy): domain Bacteria; phylum Chloroflexota; class Ktedonobacteria; order Ktedonobacterales; family Ktedonobacteraceae; genus Dictyobacter; species Dictyobacter aurantiacus. The sequence goes on from NZ_BIFQ01000002.1 coordinate 1,706,286, forward strand.
GCGCCACATATGCATATCACTGGTATTGACATCAGTGAGCGTATGATTGCATTTGCCAATCAGCTAGCCAGAGCAGAATCAGCAAATGCCCATTTTATAAAGATGGACATCAAAGATCTCTCGTTTGAAATGGAAACATTTGATCTGATTAACATGCGTTTTATTAGTGGTTTTATGTTGCGAGAATCCTGGATGCCATTAATCGAAACATGTAAATCATTGCTGCGGCCTGGAGGTATTTTGCGCATCACTGAAAGTGAGGCCGCTGTGACCAATAACGCCGCGCAAACGGAAATGACGGACTATATTGTGCGCAGTATGTACTTGTCGCATAGAGGATTCAATCCAAGTACAACTATGGGCATTGTGAATAAGCTCCCCTATTTTTTACGACAGGCAGGATTTACGCCTGTGCATATTTATCCATCTGCGATCGATATCAGTTATGGCCAGGAGCAGGCTCAAGCAGTACAGCAAGATTTTTCGATTGCGTTACATTTGCTGAAGCCATTTTTATTGCGCGCAAACATCATACATTCCCCACAAGCATTCGATGATCTGCTTGAACAAATGCGCGATGGCTGGTCTCGCCCCGATTATACAGGCATCTGGTTTCTTTTAACTGCGTGGGGCATCAAGTAAACCATTTCTTGATGGATCCCACTCTCTGATTCTGAACACCGACGAACAGACGCTGACCAAACATGGCGCAAGCCTGAGGTGTTTAGAGCGCCGACAGAGACATGCTGATTACCGAACACCAGTGGGCACGACGCTTGTGGCACTGAGTGCCGCCTCCGATGGTGCTGGAACACTCGCCGATCTATCTACCGCCCTTTTTTTCTAGACAATGTTTTTCAGGTTTGCTCAAGCATCATCCGATTTTTTTGTAGCGCCCTTTCATTGGTGAAGGGATCAGCATATCCGAGCGTTGCCTGATGAGTCAGGCGCCAGGCGAAAAATTTGGCTACTTGCGCGGAATGCAACGCCTGATAGTATTGTAATCCTTCCAACTCGTATGGTTGGATCGGTGCCTCAGCCTGATAACTGCGTAAGAATTTGTCAGTAAGAGCCTGGCTGGAAGTGAAATGTTCTGCGTTCAAGGCGACATCGAAGAGTAATGGTTCCCAACTGACCGCTCCCCAGTCAATTATACCTACCTGTTGGGTGGCTTGATCATAAAGGACATGTAAGCTATCCCCATAGAGAGTGCCATTGGTGACGCCCTTGCTTTCTTCAAAGGTTTCCACCGCCTTGGCTGCCTGATAGATCAACTCTGACAATCCAGGCTGAGTATGTACTTCTTCTGCTTCTTCCCTCAAATACCCAAAGAGACGATCCCCGTTACCTGGACGAAACTGTTCACGCAACCAGATAGTATGGATGCGACCGAGCAGCGAACCGATCATATAGGCGCTCTCAGATTGATCAAAATGGATCTGTTCTCCTGCCACGAGATGAAGGAGCGCTAATGGGTGATAGCGGGTTGGGGGGCCTTCCACCATGACTGTTCGTTTCCCGGTTCCTGTTCGCAGCGGCGAACCACTTGCGATTCCGGCACGCTTAATTATCTCTGCTGTGTGCAGGCCGGTCTCGAAGGCCTCCTGGGTATCATAGGCAAATTTCGCGACAAAGCGTTCTTGGGAGGTCTCAACATACCAGACGTCAGCTGTGAATCCCCCGGGGATACGTGTAATCGTGAAAGGCTGAGAAAGCGACCAGGCACCAAGTGCCGCTATCAGTGTTTCGTCTGGCAACGTAAAATGCATCATGTATTCCTTTTTGTGTGGTTTATTGAGCTGTTATGAATCTGCCAATATAAGGGATAGCAAACAAGAAGAGAGAAATACATGTATGCATAAAAAGATGTGACGCGTCTATATTTGTTTGTTTGGAGAGGGGGGAACATCTTCTATCAGATCTTTTACGGAGACTTCTAATGCTTCAGCTAATCGTGCCAGTGTAATCGTCGTGATCTCAGCAAAGGGATCGTGGACGATACGATAGACCGTACGATTATCTAAATCAGCCCTCCGTGCTAATTTAGCTATGCTTATCCCCTTTTCTTCAGCCACCTCTTTGACTCTGAGACGTAACATGATGACGCTCCTATGTATTCGTTCCAGGCAAGTGTATCAGAGCGAAAAGATTAACAGAATATGGTAATAACGATAGCGTTGCGTAGATATCGTTGTAATGTATGCATTGTAATGCTATTATTATGATGCTAACCTTTTTCTTTACTGCATCGGATAGAAAGGAGCATCTCTTGAGTGAAGTTGCAGCCTTGAGACAGCAAATAGAAATGGAATGTGAAGTCATGAAGCGAGCGATGAGCGGCTTCAAAGTCACAGCATCTCACGATATGATTAATTATCAATACACATCGATCGGTAATCTACAGGAGCAGTTAGCGGCTATTGTCGGCGAACAAGAAGCGGCACAAATCACTGTGGAAGCTTATATTCAAACAATGGGATAGTGATGATGGAAGAGAGAAAGAAGAAACCAACTTTAGAGCAGATCCGAACGCTTCATTTTTTTGATATCCCTACTCTGGCAACGCTTGCAGGATTAGAGACCAGAACCGTGTATCATGCGCTTCTTAGGCAGCCAGTTTTTCAGCGCGATGCCGAGAAAATAGTCGCTGCCCTGGCACGACACATTGGTCTGGAGCTATCGCTGGAGCAGGTAGATATCGTGGTATGGGAAGAGTATCAGGTGCTCTGGACCATACGGGCTAGTTCGAATGCTCCTGGAGAAGAGGGCTCTACAGATGCCTACCACTTTGTCTATGCTCGTGATCAGCAACACGCAAGAACTCTGGCCAGAAAGTGGCTTGAACAGGTTCCACACTTATCTCATCACTCGTACACAGCCTGCCCAAATGGCTTTCAAATCGGCTGTATCTCTATCCCTGGATATATACAGAAAGAAGGATGTTTACTGCCGATAGAGTGAGCTACTGGTGCCAGAACGTGTGAGGGCCGAAGAGACCTTATCTTTTATCTCCACCGTCTCTTCGGCTTTCTTTGCTGTTACTCCTCAGGAGTGTCCTTCCTCAATGCAATTTTTATATAGGCTCGATCGTCGAATGAAACGTTCCCACGTTGTAATCCCTTTGTAGTTTTGTATTTGCGGAAGAGCAATGGGTCTTCTTGCAGGACCTCCTGGAGTGCTAGTTCGGATGCTTCCAGGGTTATCTTGTACATATGGATAGCCGTTGGAAGCGAGCACAATAGTAGTGGCGTCAGCGGGCAATGGGATAACGTGGAAGAGCCAACTATCTATTGCCTCGTACTATAGAAGATATGAGAAGATATGTTTGGTCAACTGAGCTTTCTGTATAACTTCCTACTATAGCGAGGCGAGAGGATGCCTTTGGAGACATCCTCTCATCTTGCTATTCATACTCAGTGATTGAGAATGTGCGTATCCTTGATCAAAAGTAGTGGGAGGGTTGATGTTAGCAGTTGTGAATTCTGGGTCGACCAGAGTATTTTCCCTGTGGCAGGAGCGAAGCTGGTAACATTGTGGACTATTGATGATGCAATAAGGCCGCTCGTGTCAGTCATGTAGAGGTTCTTTTTAGTAAGCGAGTAATAGCAAATAAAACAATAGAAGTATTAGAATATTGGTAGCTACATTTATATTTTCCAATCTTGTAACTACCCAGGACCCCTCGCCGCATGATGCTTGATGCCTTTGGTCAGTCCAACGTGAGCAAAACAAAGGCGGCCATATGAGGAGTGTCTGTCCTCCCTTGCTGGTGGGTCTCCTAGTATAGCAGAACGAGGGAGCAAGCGCATCGTTCAGAAGGACGGTGTGCTTGCTCCCTCGTTCTGCTATACTCGGCGCTTGTTGAGATTTGACGAGATCATACTAAGGAGTAAAGACATGTACAACACTGCACAAGATTTGTTGGATGCTCAGCGAGCCACACCTGAGGTGTTGGAGGCCCTATTAGATGGTTGCACACAAGAGCAAGCCACTGCGGCACGGGGTGGTGACGAGGGATGGTCAGTCGTCGAGGTCGTCTGTCACCTGCGTGACGCTGAAGAGGAGGCGCTCTCCCGCATGCGCCTCATGCGTGATAACATTGCCCCGGTGATCGCTGCCTACGACCAGGAACGTTGGGCGAGAGAATACAATTATGCTCAGGCTTCCTTGCAAGATGCCCTGGCTGCCTTCACTCGCTTCCGCACCCAACATGTGAACGAACTGGTGCAGCTCTCCCCACAGGAGTGGGAGCACTCTGGGCAGCATGAAGAACAGGGCACTATTACTATCAGCAGCCACACCCTGCACATCGTTTCCCATGACGCTATTCATGCCGCGCAGATTGCAAGACAACTGAAGAACGTGGTTCTGCCCTGACATAAGGTAAGCGAATCGTCGCTCAAATCGAGCGGCGAACGTGTTCAAAAAGGAGCAATGCAATGGCGCAAGTCAAACCCATCATTTTCATTCATGGTCTCTTTCAGGGACCATTCAGGCCAGGAGTAACGGAGTTTCTTTCACCAAATCCTGTCTCCATCCCTGATCTGCCAGGGTATGGAACACATCGACACGTTCCCCCTGAAGCGATCTCGGTCGGCGCTGCGGCTGACTTCATCTGTGGGCATATACACGAACTGGGATACGATCAGGCTCACCTGGTAGGACACTCGGTTGGCGGAGCAGTCGCCGTCGTTATCGCGAGCCGTTATCCCGAGGCTGTCGCCTCCATTGTGAGCGCAGAGGGAAACTTCACCCTGAATGACGCGTTCTGGTCCCAGCGGCTCGCACAGATGGACAGGAGCGAAGCGGAAGCTCTGCTTGAATCCTATCGTGCCAATCCGCGCGCCTGGCTCGCCGGCTCCGGGATCGATGCCACGCAGGAGCAGGTTGAGTTTGCCGCACATAGTCTGGCTGCCCAGCCCAGCTCCACGCTCCAAGCAATGGCCGGTTCGGTGGTTCAGACAACTTCGGATGCATCCTATCTTCAAGCAATCGCCACCATTCTTGACCAGTCGATCCCATTCCACCTGGTTGCAGGTTCACGCTCACGAGATGGGTGGGATGTTCCTCCATGGGTTCTCCAGCGGGCGACCAGCGTCACGATACAACCGGGTGCGGGACATATGATGATGCTGGAGGATCAGCAGAGCTTTCTGTCCATCATTCGCCAACTCATTCCAGTGTAGGGGAGTCAAGCTGCCTCTTGCAAGGGTTCAGGCGTTTTTGCTCACGTTGGACTGACCAAAGACATCAAGCATCATGCAGCGAGGTGCCCTACCCAGGACCCCTTGTAAAGGGGTCCTGAAAACGAGTAAACTGCGGATATGACAGAAGAAGAAGCCCAGGAACTGAGAGAAGAAAACGCAGCGCTCAAAAAGGAATTAGCGCAGAAAGACAGCCGGATAGCGGAGTTAGAATCTCTGTTGATGGCGGCGTTATTGCGGATCGAGGAACTGGAGAGGCGGTTAGGAAAAGATAGCCATAACAGCAGCAAGCCGCCATCGAGCGATGGGTTGCACCGAAAAGTCCGGGAGAAACGAAAGAAGAGTGAGAAGAGCTCTGGCGGACAACAGGGCCATCCCGGCCACACCCTCAGTCAGGTAGCGAAACCGGATCGCGTCCTCATGCACCGTCCAGAGACGTGTGAAAATTGCCACCAGGACTTGCAGCACATCCCAGGGAAAGTCAAAGAGCGGCGTCAAGTCCACGATTTGCCGGAATTACGCCTGGAAGTCGAAGAGCATCACGTGGTGGAGATCTGTTGCCCGTGCTGTCAGGCCAGGAGCCGAGGCAGCTTTCCCGCCACGGTGCGAACAGCAGCTCAATATGGCCCTCGCGTGCAAGCCCTGGCGGTCTATTTGTCCCACTTTCAACTGCTGCCGATGGAGCGGGTGTGTGAGACGCTCTCCGATCTCTGTCACTGTCGTCTCTCGGAAGGCACCCTGCTCAATTGGATTGAGCAGGCCACACACCTCCTTGAACCCACCCACCAACGCATCAAAACGTTGCTGGTGCAAAGTGAACTGCTGCATGCTGATGAAACGGGCGTGCGGATCAAGGGGATCTTGCATTGGGTCCATGTGAGTGCGACCACCTTTCTGACTTTGTATAGCTGGCATCGCAAACGTGGAAAAGAAGCGATGGACGCCATCGGGATTTGGCCGAACTTTCAGGGGCGGGCTATGCATGATCGCTGGGCCAGTTATGACCAGTATGATTGCGCTCACAGCCTCTGTGGAGCCCATCTCTTGCGCGATTGTCTCTTTGTGGCTGAGCAAGAAAAGCAGCCGTGGGGACAAAGGATGTTCGGTCTCCTGCTGCAGATGGTCCAGACCACCGACCAGGCGCGCTCCACTGGTGCAGGTGCCCTTGTGCGAGAGGTACGCAACGACTTGATTGCTCAGTACTTCGACATCTTGGCGGCGGGATTTGCTGCGCATCATCCCCAAGCTCCTCCCATACCCCACAAACAAGGGCGACGCAAACAGGATGCTTCGAAAAATCTGCTCGACGCTCTTTTGAGGCGTGCTCAAGACGTGCTTGCCTTCCTGGATGACTTGACTTTGCCTTTTACGAATAACCTCGCCGAACGAGACTTACGGATGATCAAAGTCCAGCAAAAAATTTCCGGGACCTTCCGCAGCAACGACGGGGCGACGGCCTTTTGTCTCATTCGCAGTTACTTGTCAACCATGCGCAAGCAGGGACGCTCCATGCTGGCTGCCCTGGCTGCCGTTTTTCAAGGTTCTCCCCTCCCCATTGCATTGGGTCCTGGGTGGTTACCCAATCTTTTTATCTCAACAAAAGAGAAGTTTTTTTATAAAGTCTTAAAGAAGTATGCGCTAGCGTTAAAGATAAAAGTTATATGTTATTCACATATAAAAAGAGAGCTGCAAGCTTTTACAACTCTCTTTGTTGGTTAGCGTTTTTGGTTGATGGTTTGGTAGGTTTGAGCGAGAAGTTGGGCGGCAGCGGTAATGTCGTCATCGGTGGTGAATTTGCCGATGCTGATGCGGAGCGCTCCCCCAATGAGGTTAGCGGGGAGGTGGATGGCTTGCAGGACGTGCGAAGGGGCTTCCACACCGGAGGTGCAGGCCGATCCTGTGGAGATGGCGAGTTGGTGGCGGATGTGGGCGATGAGGATGCTGTTATCGAGATCAGGGATGGAGATGTGGAGGTTGCCCGCTAGACGATGGTTGAGATTTCCATTGATGACGATGTTGGGGATTTCGGCCTGTAGGAGGCTTTGTAGACGGTCTCTTTTGACTTGAATCGCTGCCTCATCCTGGTCCATTTCCTGATCGCGCAGTTTGCAGGCCTCGCCAAGGCCAACGATGCCGGGGACGTTGAGGGTGCCGGAGCGCATACCCCTCTGGTGCCCGCCTCCATGGATGAGGGGGACGAGATTGGCGTCTGATTGCACGAGGAGGGCGCCAGACCCTTTGGGACCGTACATTTTGTGCGCGGAGAGTGCCATGTACGTAATGCCGGTGGCATCGAAGTCAATGGGGATTTTTCCGGCCGCCTGCGTTGCGTCACAGAAGTAAGCGGCGTTGTATTGGGCCGCGATGCTGGCGATTTCTTGGATCGGGGCGATGGTGCCAATTTCGTTGTTGGCAGCCATGATACAGATCAGGTCGATACCCGCTTGGCAGACCTCTTTCAGATAGTTCAGATCGATGCGCCCTTGTTGGTCGACTCGTAGCCAGGTCAGTGTGGCTTTCTCTTGCTGTTCGAGGGCCTGACAGGTGTCAAGGACGGCTTTGTGTTCGATCGGGGAGACAGCGATGCGTTGGCGGATACCACGGGCATGGCAGTGTCCCTGGAGGGCCAGATTGATGCTCTCTGTTGCTCCAGAGGTAAAGACGATGTTGCGCGGGACTGTGCCGAGCAGGGTCGCGACGTGGCGGACAGCGGTCGCCACCGCTGCTTCTGCTTCATCTCCATAGACATGGTCGGTGCTGCTGGCGTTGCCGTACGCCTGGGTCATGTAGTAGAGCATGCGCTCTACTACACGTGGATCCATAGGTGTGGTGGCATGATAATCCATGTAAATGGGTTTTTTCTGGGTATTAGCGTTCATTATCGTACTTTCTAATTGCTTCCACAACTTGGAGTTGATCGTCGTTGGAGAGGAATGGGACCTGCGCATAGGTGATTTCTCCACCCAGTTTGGCTGCCAGGTGTCCTTTGCCCAACAGTTTTTCGGCTCCCTTTTCTCCCAAGGCGATTTCAGAGGTACCCTGACTTTCAACGCGTAAGATCAAACGGTTGCCCAGATTGTCTCGTAGCTGTGGTGGCAATATGTTGGCTTCTGGCCGTTGGGCCGCGAAGATGAGGTGAATGCCTGCTGCGCGGGCTTTGGTGCCCAGACGTTGTACCGACGCGGAGACCGCCTCTTTATATTCACTTACCAGCATCCAGTCGGCGAACTCGTCATGCACGAGCCAGAGGACTGGCAAGCGTTCCTCGGGAGCGACCTTTTTGTTGTAGTCGACCAAGTTGTTGACCCTTGCCTTCGCTAAAAGATCATAGCGCTGGTCCATCTGGGTGACAAGCGAGGCGAGGATCTCCTGTGCCCTCCCTTGCTCGGTGATGATGCCTTCCCGTAGATGGGGCAGATCCAGGAGTTGTTGGTAGTCCACACCTTTTTTGGGATCGATCAAGTAGATGTGCGCAAGTTTGGATGAATTGGTCTGACAGATGTCGAGCAGCAAATTCTGCATCAACACCGATTTGCCACTGCCCGTCGTTCCGGCAATGAGCGTATGAGGCGCGTGCTGCTGGACTTTATCGTTGGACTTGCCTACATTAAGGTAGAGGATCTCGCCATCCATCTCTTTAATGCCCAGAATAAAGCACAGGTTCATCTCTCCTGGTGCAGCGAAGTATTCTCGTTCCTTCCACACATCGAGCAAGGAGACGGTTTCTCGCTGTGGACGCGCAATCGAGACGATGATCTCGCCTGGCTGAGCCGTAATATTGAGGAGGGAGAGGCCATGTGTGGTGAGCAAGACCGATTTTTTCTTCTCAAGATCCTCAACTTTCAGGTGGTCTGAACCTTTGAGCCGAATAAGCAGCGCGTTTGGCGTCAGGCGCGAACCCAGGATCTTGGCCTGAAGGTTGTAGCCGATAAGCGCGCTCCGCAATGTTTGTTGAATATTCTGGCTCCATTGCTCATTCTTCTCGATTACATCGGTTTTGGTCGCGACCTGGCTAGTTTGTGTGCTCGTACCTGGCAGTGGGTTGTGGATCTGTGTGAGAACCGAACCCGAGGTAGTAACTGGCGTCTGATTGGGTACAGTGTTTCCATTGCTTGTTACGATGTGTTCGCCAGAACCATTGCTGCCTATGACGCCTGGGGTCGTTGGTGCATGACCATTGGATGATGCCACTCGCGTAGCAGCAGGTTGTGCCTTCCACAAGGCGTCTGGTGCAGGATAGTGCGGTGTGTGCACATCCCATGGGCGATCATCCCCTAAACTAGTGCGGACAGGCATGCTTGATCTGTTGCGGTAGAGTGCCAATAGAAGATCCTGGATGTTCTTGCGTCCAAAGACTTCCTGATAGCAGCCGTCGACCCCTGCGAGTTTGACTTGAGGATCGTCGCTGAGCACAACGTCTGGCATGGGTGAGAAGACGTGCGAATAGCCTTTGACTTCGATCTGCAGTTTGCCCTTGCGCAGATTATCACGCCACTGCTGGATATCGATGGCTTGGAGCGAGTTGACCTGAATACCATCAATTAACAGATCGCTTAACCGGGCTAACCAGATATCACGGTCCAGACGGCTGGGATTCTGGAAGAGGGCATCTTGAATGCGTTGTACCGTCTCTTTTAGCTGTTTCTGCGAAGTTTTGCGGGCATCAGCCACGTTGGCCTCGAAGTATTTGGCTTCAGAGATAATGATTTTTAAGGTGGGGACGCCATTGTATTCGCAGAGAGCCAGGGCCATGATGTCTGCGATTTGTTGCTCATCTTGCCCCAACCAACTTGCGTAGTCATCAAGGAAGAACCAGCCAACGGGCTCGTTGGATTGCAGTTCGGATGCGATGAGGCTTTTGCTGAGTACCAGCCCGATCAACTCACTGGCATTGGCACCACGGCGAGCGGCGCGCAAAACGATGTCTCCAGAGAGCGTTTTGGCTTCATTGATACATCGTTTGGCTAACGCTTCGATATCAATCTCACTGGAGAGGCTGAGTTTCTCCAGGCGTTGTTTGACAAGCACCTGCAGCAGTTGGAACGATGAGGTGGAAGAAATGATCAGGTTGCGATCCTGGGCGCGATTTTGCTGGTACTTAATGACGGTAACATCTTGATGCTGGAGCAGACGTCTCTCCAGCAGGTCATCATAGTTGACCACCCACTCACCAAGTTGATGAACTTCCTGGAAAATGTGTTGAGTTTTATTATCTTGAAACGAAACCTGGCGTGATGGGATGAAGTGTTTCCCTTTTTCTGTCTGTTGCTCAACCACATCATGAATGGCATCTAGATAGGCTGTGCCCACAGCGGGTTGGCTGGGACAGACCAGATAGACGATCGAGCGCAAATCTCCATATGCCGTGGGATGGCGGCGCGACCAGCGGGCCGGGAAATGCTGTAAGGGCTGCGGAACATCACTGTCGCCGTCCACCGATATCCAGACAATCTGGGCTTGCCGCGAAATGACATCTTGCAAGAAGACGATGTCGGTCATTTTCTCCTGAGAGTTGCCGTTGGTCTCGGCATCGGTCGCCATAATACCAATGCGTAAACGCGACATAAAATCATTCTCAGATTCACTGGCAATAAACGCATCAGGATCACTTTCGACGACATTGATCATTTTTTCGTATAGCTCGCTCAGTTTCTGCGTATCCTGGTGACGCAGGATGATCTGGCAACACACCTCATTGGCGGTCTTATTCTCGTAGAGCGATGAGAGTTTATCGACCACCGCCATAGGCAAACCTTTAGAGTCACAATTGTAGAGGACGATACCCATGTTGGATCGTTTATGGGGCTGCAGTTCCAGGTAGCGGCGAATGACCTCGCGCACCTTTTCTGACGCTTCCTGCGGATTCTCATTGGTTGTTTGATCAGTATCGTCGCGCAAGGGAACTTCCATCAAGCTATAGTCGTTGACGGTATCTGATAGGCCGAGGAGTCTGGGTTGCTCACCCTGGAAGCCCACGGTCACCTCTGGATAGTAAGGATGACTCATGTCGTTCTTGAGGTGGAAGAAGAAGAGCCGATCGTCACCAAACTCGACATCAGGAGTCTCGATGAGGTATTTGACAAAGTGGGCAATCTGGCGTGCCTTCACCGAGATTGAGAGCAAGCGCAGCGGATGCCAGGGGGTCACAATGGCGGCCGGTTTCCCTTCCTGAATGCGAACTGTGCCAATTTCTAACACGGGATGCCAGAGATCGACACGGTTTTTATCTCCCGTGGCATGTTGCTGGAGCATCTGGAGTAGATGACAGTAGGCATCGGCCTGGTGGAGAATATCGTCACTGGCAATACCTTCCGCATCGGCGAAGCTCTGGATGGCTCTGGTATAACTAGCGGCGAATGTATTCCAGGCTTGTTTAAGTATTTCCTGCCCATCTGGTGGAAGGCGTCTATCTTTCTCTGCCTCCTGAAGTCTGGTCAGAAAGATTTTAGACGCATCCTGTGCCTTGGTTGAAGTGCTGACCAGCGAGCCTCTATCCTGGCTGAAGGCCGCCTCAAGGGTGCTAACATCACTTAAGGATACTTCCTGCAGATGTCCCTTTTTACTGACTGGTTCGCGATTGACCGATGTCAGTAGGAATGGTTTTCTGCTCAAGCGGTTCAGGTCATCATTGAGTTCCATCCCAATGGAGGTGGGATTGCACTTCCAGATTAGTTGGGTTGTTGCCACCTCTTGTTTGCCATGCAGGACATAGGTCAGGCTGACATGGAACTTGAGTTGTGTGGCATCGCGTGAGGCGGACGTATTCGGGGTAAACTTCTCGCCTTTGCTGTTGATCTTGCTTTTTTGATCCTCAATGAGCTGATCATATTCAAACAGCCAGAAGGTTTGCCACTCGATGAATGGACTGGTCAGCGTATCGAATCCACGGTAGCGAGTACAGAAATAGAGGCCAACATCCTGGTTGAGTGAATTGAGCCACTTACTTTTTCCCTTTTCATACTGGGTTTTCACTGTGAAGTACCGTTTTGCCTGGGCGCCGCCAGCCTGGGCGATCAATCGTTCGATGCAATCAAGCAAGCCAACGATAAAATCGGTACACTCAATCGGTTTCCCATAGACGAATTTATCCCATTTCGCTTTGAGCTGGCGTTTTTTATCCAGGGTCAGATGATGATGATCGTAGAACTCTCTATCCTCATCAATCGGCTCGCGAGTCTTCCGCTTCGAGAGGGTTTCCAGGTAATTCAGATCTTCCGGCGTAAGCTCATCAGGATTTTCGTCTTCAAAGAACTCCCTGGTCTCGGTGGCGAGATCTAACTTCTTAACTTTGAGGCCGGTAAAGAGCCCACTGATGCCATCTTTCTCCCACTCGAATTGAGCAAGTTGAGCGCTCTCTTCGGTCCAGTCATCAGGTGCGCTGAGAAAACGCTGAATAACTGGATGAGCCTCTAATATGATCTCATCCTTCACATTGTTGAACTGTTTTAGGAGATCATCATCATCAATGCGTTGCTGATTGGGGAGATGCTTGCGCAGGAGCGTCGCTCGTTTGGAGATCGCTTCCTGATAGAGTTTTTGCCATTTGGTGACATTGGTGCGATTTTTTTCGGGGATGGCCTGGAAATATCCCGTATCCCTTGGAATTTCCAGGACGGGGAGGGCATAGCCAAGTGCATCAATGAGTGGAAGATGTTCTTCCTCGATGCAATTATGAACTTGAACTACATACTCAGCGAACATCTCCAGGGTATACTCATTCGCTTGCTGCAAGCCGGTCAGAGCCTTTGCCCATTGCTTCTTCTGCTCATCTGTTAGTGGAAGCGTGCGACTGGCAATGGTAATCCAGGTATTGATGTTGGACTTCAGCTCCTTCGCATTGAGAGAGGCAAGCTCATTTAAAGACTGTCCCTGATCATCATCATTATTTGCGAGGATGAGAATGGGTTTGTCGCAGGGAGCATTGCGCCAGTAGGTGGTACGCTCTTTGGTTAAGATTGACTCTGGTAACTGCTCGCCTTCAGAGAAGGCGCGTGGAATCTTGATCTCAACGACGTGCTGTAGTATAGGATCGCTCAGGACCTGGCGACAAATTTCCGCTACCTGCGCGGGTGTAAGGCGGTCCAACAGGAATCGGGCAACGGTGGTGTCCTGCTCTTCACGTGTTCCCAATGATTGTTTGATGATATCAGCGGCTACCAGACCGATCAACTGATGTGTATTCATTTATTGGCGCTCCTGGGCGAATGGGTTTTCAACGTAAGCACATGCATCTGAGAGCCGTTTCAGCAGGCCGAGACTCGCTAGACGATCTTCCAGTCTCTTAGCATTCATCGTAAAGTCATCTTGTTCAGCTTTTTTTGCATCGAAGTACTGTAGCGCCTGCTTAGGGCCAATAATAAAGCCATATTTCTCATAGAGCTGATGCAGGAACTCTTGAAATTCCATGCGACCCGAAACGGTACATAAGACAAGCGTTTTGATCAGTATGTCCTTTGGCGTGTAGCGGATGTAGCGACTGCTACGCCTGGAAGAGAGGCCGATCGCGCTGCCCCAAACACTATGGACTTTCTCAAGGTGTTTCTGATGCCGGCTGAAGACGCGCGCTTTAAATTCTCGAATAGCCTTTTCCGCGTCCTGATTAGCATCAATTTTGTCCGCATCTTTTAGGGCAAAGTCATCTCGGAAAAGATCGCGCAAGGTTGCAATATCATTATTCGCGATCGCCTCTTGCCAGTCAGCAGCCGCGATTTTTTGATCGATGTATGCTTCAAGGGCCTGTTGCGTCAGGCGGTTATTTTCCTGATAGGAGGCGGTGGCCAGCTGATGGACGCTGTTTTTTTCAGGACTGATGATCTCCAGCACAAAGGTAACGCGGTCCGCGCGCTGGATGGTTTCACTGGCGCGCTCTAGAATATAGAGGATCATGTGCAGACCCATAATTGTTACGATGTGTGGAAGGGCATCATATCCAGGCATTGAGCAGCGGAAGATATTGAGCCAATCATCGGCGAGATTTTGGTATCTTTGGCGTGTGCCGCCGGGGAGATAGGCTCCTTCCCTGGGCTTGCTTGGGTTGGGCTCTTTAGATTCATCGGGCTGGAGCGCTCGCACGATTTTATCCCATTTATTGGGTGTGAAGAGCAACTTTTCAAACTCAGGCACTAACTCCGATGCCCGATTGCTACGGCAGAGCATCAGATAGAGAATTTCGCCGGTACGGGCAAAGAACCGTCTATCGTTGGTTACCGATCCTCTGGTAGAAACGGCGACATCTTCATAGAAGCAAGAAGGTCCGTAGGGGAAGACAAATTTTGAGCTCCAGCGCTTGTTGCTATCGCCCTCGATGGCTGTTCCACGGAGAAAATCGATCACCTTCACAAAATCAGTAAATTTCTCGAAGCGCTGCTGCAAGTAGTGAAAGTCAGGCTGCTCGCTTAGGCCAGCTCCGCTCTCTTTCATATAGTTTAACCAACGCTGCCAGCGCCCCTCCTCGTTGGTCGTTTCCTTCACAACAGCGACCAGGCGAGGATTGTTAAAGAGGATGTTGCGTAAGTAGAGCCGGTACTGTGGAAGATAGCTCAGGGTATTGGGTTTGGCCTCGACGAATGCTTGCTGATTTGGATCTTGATGAATAGAGTAGAGAACTCCCAAAAATTCAAGAAAGCAGAGCCAGGGTGTTTGCTCATTGTAGATACGGTGGCCCCAGATCTCTTCGTCCACCAGCATATCAACTTCAATACTTTTATTGATAGAAGTATCTGGTGTGTTGTTGGAAGTATTTGGTGATGTAATCATGAAAATTGGACCTCCAGCGAGCTCTCTTTGATATCCCCTTCATTGTCAAGATAGATCATGTTCAATGTTAACTCAGCATCCGGATCGTCATCATATAACCTGCGACGGTAATCGAGCTGACGCAACAGATTGGTTTTGAACGATAGGATGTCTTCGTAGCACTCACGCGAGAAACTGCTCGGGAGGGCACCCTCAGCAACGCGACACAGAAATTCAAAGCGTGTTAGTTGAAGGCGTAGCGGTACCTGGAGGCCATCCTCTTTCCCAAGCGAAACAGTCAGGAGAGGTCGCTCATTATGATCAAGTTCAAGGTTGACATAGACACCGGCTTTTTTGGAGACGGATACATAGTCTTCTAAGACATGGCAGACGCGTGCCTGGGAATGGCTGCCTGAAGTGGCCAGGATTAAATGTTCCGCCTCATGGGCGAGGAGCCCGGTGAAGATGCGGTTCAGGCCCTGAACCAGGCGTGCGAGCGATTGTTTCGAGGTGATCTTGCCACTCTGACGCAGTTTCTCAATGATATCAAGGTACTCGCCAGCATATTGGAATACAGTCAGGCTCCACAGTTTGGTCGCTGCCGCCGCTTCTGGCGGGAGTGTGAAGAATAGGCGTTGACGTTGCGCACGCAACATCGACAGAAACTTTTCTCCATTGTCAGCTGTAGTGCCTTCGAGATAGGCGTTTTGTTGGCTCTGGAATGAATGATCGGCCCCATAGTAGGTGTCGGAAAGCACAAAGCGCTGATAGTTCTCTTTCTGCGAGGGATCATCCTGTCCAAAGATCAGCATGCTATCGACGCTACTATTAGTCTCGTTGCCAATGCCGAAGCGATTGAGCGCCACAAAGACTTCAGTGGACTGGCGGCGGCGCTTTCCGAGGTTTTCACCAAAGATATTGCGGTACAGACTCGCCTGGGCTGTATCCCCGTTATCAATCACCTGTACAACATCTTTACAGGTCATGAGATGGTCCTTGGTATTGGGATGACCGAGGATCATATTGGAGACCAGCAGGAGCAGTTGTCTGACTGGAATGTGGACGTTGTTGAGTTCACATAACTCAAGTAGCTGCAGGATGCGCTCACGCGTTGTGGGATCGTTCTGTAGTCGCTCTTTATTCTCCCAGATCGGGCACTGTTGGGTAGAGGCGGTCGCCTGCCGGAAAGGGCACTGATCGCATGTCTGCCAGCCTTCATGATTGAGCACCGCATCAAGTATACGAGGAAAGACGCGGCGAATGGGGAGGCGGCTCAGATTGTAGAGCCGGAGCGCGAAGTCTGGATTATCCCTCTGCTCATTGACCAGCAGATTTTCAATAGCTTGACGTACTTTGACAATTTGTGGCGTCGCAGTGACATCACGCCACTTTTCCATTAATTGCCCATCATTGGCAGCGATGAGATAGACATATTCAGTATTCTGGCGATCGATGGATGCCGCGATCTGGGGCAATTCCGTCTGTGCCTCTTCGGCAGAGAACTCGCTCAGGTCTTTAATTACAATCAATGTACGACCAGAAGGAAGGCGCAAGGTGCGGATCTTGCTCTTCTGCGTCCAAGCAGCTTCTGTGCCATTAAGGGCCGTCCAGATTTGACGGCAATAGTAGGTTTTGCCATCGCCAGCGGTACCAGTGAGAATGACCGAGACAGGTGTATTGGATTGAAAATTGTCGATGAGAACATCTAAATATTCCGCAGTAAACGAGACGGGGTGCATCTTTTTGCTGCGAGCTGCTTTTTGAATAAACTCGTCATACATATTGTCATTGGTTGGTACGGGGCCATATTGACGGAGAAAGCGTATCCATGCAGAGTCATGAAAAGCCATCATATTCCTCGTCTTCTTATGTATTTAAGCGAATAGAAATACAAATATACACACAACATAAGTATGGATGTAAAACGTTTACCATTTTACATCCAATTCAATACAATTCAATGAATAAGAGTTTTTAGAGATGGCAGGTCAGGCAGGGAAGGCTGTCGTCCTCGTCATCAAGCACGTCTGAGAGCGCCTGCGCCAGGTTCTTATTGGGTTTCAGAAGTTGCTTGCGAGCCAGTGTCTTCTCGTGGTCAGCCAGAATGCGGTCCTTTCGTGCCAGCAACTCGGTCAGCGTCTCGCCCTGCACCCAGGTGAAGCTACGGCCATCACTATGCTCTTCTTCATATTTCACGGCCTCCGCGAAGAGATCTGGGTGTTCTTCAGCGAGCATGACCCATTCATATTTTCTCTGATAGAAGCAGAAAAAGCAGCCCGAACGTGAACGCCACTTATAATAGTTAGGGAGCCCAATACCACTCTCTTCAAGTAGACGTACAATGTCGGCATGCACCAAACCAGCCTCTTTAAATGGATAGATTGGTTTAATATTCGGTTTGGTAGAAATATAGCCATCGCGTTTCTCATCGGCACGAATACCGACGTAGCTCACGGCATCATCCTCGCCAATAAATTGTTCCAGAGGAATAATTTTGAGCTGTTTCGTACACCAGCGCATTTTCGGTGATGGCAGGAAGCCACCATAGACGTCGAGCCAATGGTCGAAGCCGCGTTCCGCGCTGAGATAGGTGATTTTAATGCCAAGGCGAGCCTTAATGCGATCAAGGTATTCATAGGTCTCTGGGAGCTCTTTATGCGTATCGCAGAAAAAATATTCCATTTGCGGAACTTTTTTGTGCATGAGGATTGCTAGTGCTGTACTATCCTTCCCTCCTGAGAGGCCAAGAATATGTCGAACTTCTTTTGTCCCCATGAGTTAGGCTTCCTTTCCCGTTTGAGGCGCACGGTGAGAACTGTGCTGTTGTGTGGTAGGTTGATAAATGCGCTCAACGAGTGCGGCAACAAGTTCTTGCTGCAACTGCTCATTGTCTTGAATAAAGTCTGTATGCAAAATGCTTTCAACAAGCTTTTCAATTTGTGCTTGATGCTCATGATTGAGCCAGACGATATGGTTGCTCTCATAGCCGTCAGGTTGAGTCACGGTAATGCGCCGAGCCTCAAAGCCAGCCGGTTGCTGATAGACTTCTTTTTTGATGGCTTCTAGGTGGATAAAACGACGAGCCAGGTCGCTTAAACGAACTTCAAAGCGTGTTACATCATCATCGGTCCATGACGCCACTGGTTTATCCGCGACAACCATAAGGAGTGCTTCTAACCAGTCTCGTTCGTCAGCCGCATCATTGATGGCTGCAAAGAGGAAGCTGCGCATCTGCCGCTCAATGCAATTATCTTTTAGGTATTGAGCGCGCACACGAAGGTCTTCCCTGATTTTTGAAATATCGCTGTGAACGGTAAAAGTATTGTAAAGCAAATATTTGCATTTTTCAAGTAAGCGATCGTATGCGAGCTGCAACTCTTGCAAAGAACGGATGAGTATTTCTTTCAGCTGCTGAGCCTGGGTATCATCATGAGCTTCTTGCGCGCTAATCGGCACTAAGCCGCACGCTTGAGGCAGCGTGGTAAAGAGCAGTTCATCGGGTTCACGGGCGTCACGGATGGCATCACGGATAGCCATGGCTTCTGGACTGAGCTGCTTGGTTTTCACGGTATAAGCAGGCAGGCTATTGCCGAAATGAATCAGTGGTTTGACGATACTCAGTACGGTATTATTGCGCGTAGCTGATACTGTCGACGAAGACTGTGGGCGGCGCAAGAGCAGGGCCAGTTCTTTGAAGACTTGCGTGCGTAGACCGGCGATCTCGAAATGCTTGACCGCGAAACGGCCCGGTTGTTTTACCAGCAACTCAAAATGCTCGGCGCCCAGCAATGGAATGAAGGTACCATCTTGATAGACACTGACATCATCTTTATGATAAAGCAGCACCGCGGCAAGCAAGAGCGGAATGGCCCCCTTTTTCATTCCATAAGGAGGAGCTTCTAGCATGGCATAGAGCTGATCGAGAGTTTCTGGCTTCGTACGTGCATCCAAACAAAACTGCTCAATAGCCTTCCATACTCCCAGAATAGTTGGTTCTTTGGGCTCCGCAAAGCTCCACTGACCATCGCTATAACGATGGATGCCGGAATGATTCAGCAAGGACAGATAGATACTGGTTTCGGGTCCATTGCCTTCCAATCCTAGACGCTCAAGATGGGCGTTGCGCAACATCGCTTCGAGCAGTTCGCGCCGCGCTTTGGCTCCCTGGGATGTAATTTCGCGGCGATTGATCAACTCATTCCAGAGTACAGGCGTTTTTGGATAGACCTGGTCACAAAGATTCGAGAGATGTTGCTGAAAGTCTTTAAGCGTACGCAGGTGTAGCAGGTCCCCATTCGATAAGCATGGGACCTCTTCTTTACCTGAAAGGAATGATTGTTCCAGCAAGTCGATGAGCAGCCGGCGTGTTTGTGTCAATCGCTGGCGAACTTCACGACGAGCCACTCCATCACTTTGCAACTGCGGAGATGTAGCATCAATGGTGACTAACGCTGCCACCTCCCGGCTGACAGAGGCGAGCTTCTCAATATTTTTGCCAGCCAGCAATACAAACGGCTTGCCATTAGTAGTTGACGGTGGGCATTGGGTGGGAAGCTGCTCGCCAAGCCAATAGGCGATGACGCCATCACTATCGGGACTGGTTGGCTTGATCTGAGCGAGCTCGTTATAATCGCTGATGTAGCGACGCTCGAAATAGCGCAATGTACCGGTGGTATAGCTGTGGCGTTGGGCAATGATGGGTGATAACGGGTAGGCCTGGGTTAATAGGCTGGCCAGCGATGCCTGCTCCTTTTCGACCGCTGCGGCAGTGGCCTGCTCGATATCAAAATCTGACCCTTCCCAGATACGCAACTCATCGAGCTGCTTGCGGTGCGTCACCAGACCACGCTGAACAAGCATCTCAATTGCTTGCGTCCAGCGCTGCGCTTCCTGGAGATCGTTGGGGTCTTCCGATAATGCCAATAGAACAAGCTGCGGCGTCGCGCGCAGCGTCCCAACGGTATCCACTAGATTGAGAATACCAATCGTTTTTAGCGCCTGGACCAGGTCGGACTCTAAATGCTGGGCATCTGAAATGCGACCCTGGATTTCCACCCAACGTTGAGTTGAAGCTTTGGCTGAATGTGAGACGCTGGCAGCTTCCATAAAGTAGTCATAGATGCGATGGAGCTTTAAGGTTGTCGGCCGCTCCCCTTGCAAGGGCGTTGTCTGTAGGAATGATGTGAAGGAATAGGGCTCCTGACTAGTCAAGAATGTAAAGAGCGAACGATCATTCTGAGCGTAGCGACTACAGAGAATTGGCAACGTCAACGCGGCCAAAGGATGCAGTGGATAGATACTGCTGAATTCTTCAATGGTCAGGCGTTCCTGATGGATATCATGCGAATGGAGGGTCTTCTGCCAGCTGGTCGCCCAGCTATCAAGAAACGGCAAGAGATCAGTGTCATGTGCATGGTCAATGGCCTGGCTAAGCAGATGCAACATATGATCATTGGTGGCGGTGAAGGGAATATCTTCAAACCGACCTTGGATCTTGCTCCACTCATTGCGCTGCGTTTTGGTGAGGTTTTGCGCATACTCCGCGAAGGATTGATGAAGGAGTCCCAGCACAGCGATTTTGGGTGCATGCTCAGTGGCTGGTAGCTCGGCTAGTTGCTGCAGCAGATAGAGATCATCGCTCTCTTGATGCCAGGCCGCGTATTCTAATCCCTTCCCTAGCTCGTCAATGATGAGGAGAATTCCCCTCTGTGTTTCTTTCGCCGCCTGTTGGATACATTGAATGATTTCCTGATTAGAAACTTTCTGATCTTCTTCCATGATCTCTTCAAAACCTTGGAGCAGATGGGCAATAGGCTGCTGGTCGAAATCATGAGGCCAGACTAGTTCGCAGCCACGGCGCAGAGCACGCAGAATGGTGTAGCCCAATGGTTCACGTTGGGCCGTCGCCACCGCGCGCAACAATCCTTTGTCGGATAGCTGATCAGTGATCGTCTCGATGAATGGATGGTGTGGGCCGAGATAGTGTTTTAAAATCGATTGAGCGTTGTGTTGAAGCGGATCGGACTTGGGCGCGACCAGGGCGGCGAGAAAGTGGGCGAACGCCGATTTGCCAGTGCCATAAACGCCCGTAATAGTCCAGGCTCGAACGGCGTTATCGGTGACTAAGGCGCGCAGAATATGCTCACTGGTATCCAGGGCCCACGACGTTGGGATGTAGCCAAGGACACTCTCGGTCAGTGAGAGGTCACGCTCCAGATTGATTGATCGATTATATCGTCGCTTTAAAGAAATAACGTCAGAGAGTTTTTGTTCCATGATTCTACTTCTTGCTAATCGTGTTGATAATATTGATTTAAAAGCGCGTCAGCCAGCATGGCAGGGTGCTGTGTAAAAGCAAGTTGAATAATGCCAGCTGTATTTGACAGCGAGAGACGTTGATCCGATTGCGCTACCTGCTCAATGGCGTCGATCAGAGTGCTTTCTGTAAGCTTGAAAACCATACCCGGACTCCCCTCTTCATACATGAGGCGGGGAATCGACATCGTGCGTTCGCCTTTGCCAACCTGTTCGGCAAACTCTAGGCAAGCAGCTACGATAATCTCAGGGGGGAGCGTATTTTTATAGCCTACGTGGAATGAATAATGCTTGCCATCGCTTTCAGGCTGGATCAACCCCAGCGTAGTAAATGGGCTATCGAGCGCCTCTTCAAGTGAATTGGAACGTGACTTGAGGCCAGCATACATATGCAACAAGCAAGAAATATCTTTTTGCAGCGATGATATCGCTACATTACTTTTGGGAAATTGTTGATGAACGTATTCATCTAACGCATTAGTGAGGCTCTCAGAAGAGAACTCTGCCCGTTTAAAACACGTGAAGGTAAAATACCAGGTCGTCGCCATGCAGGATGGCTTGAGCAGATACCAGTGAAGCAACCAGAGAGATGCGGGATCTTCGAGATAAGGATCCCAACCATCATCAGCCAACAGGTGCGCTCCAAAGGGAGTGGGTGCAATCTCTTTATTGCGCGTATTCTTCTCCTGAGTCTCTGCTAGCACTTTGAATGCCGCACACCAATAGCGAATGGAGCGTACCATATTTTTACCAACCCCAAGGATGGTTGTGGCATCGTCTTTCAGAAAGATATTGCTATTCTGTTGAGAGCGGTCAAAGCCTTTTTTTATCCATCCAGAGCGTGGGTGAAAGGTTTCGTGACGGGCAAATGCCGCCTGTGGATGTTGCGTCACTGTGGATGAAAGCTCTGCCTTTTGTGAGGTATCTTCAAGAAAGCTATTTTGAATATGTATGGGATTTTTTGTCAACTGCGCATCAGCAGACATCTGTGTCTCCTTTTTATAATAAGGGAGCATTGAAGTAGAAAGAATAAGAAAAAGCACCCGCGAAATACGGTACTCATTTATGGAATATGATTAACAATGAAACAATATTCATTATTAATCGCTTATTGTATAGTATTTGTAATTGCTATAAGTTCAATAAGAGTACAAGTGATCGCCTTTTCTTGGCAGATGCTATCTTAACAGATTAGCTATATAAATATCAAGGAGCAGTCTTCTTGATTTCTGTGGGTCTGTCAAATATTTTGGCTCTTCCGCACTTTCCGTGCTGGGCTTGCAACCCCTATTCGTAGAAAAAGATGGAGGGAAATTGTTTTGCCTCCAATAAAATCATGAATGAGGTGCTCCTTCTTGCCAATGCTTCCGTTCTCGTTATCCGGTTTTGCCATTCAACACATCACACATATCAGGGAGATCCTAACTATTACGGCCTGTGCCACTAGTCCCACAGCGGCTTGCCCATCTTGCCAACACGTTTCGTCTCATATCCATAGTTATTACACACGCTCACCACAAGACTTGCCGGTCAGCGGTCACATTGTCCAGCTTGTTTTACGAGTGCGGCGTTTCCGCTGCTTGAATCACACTTGCCAGCGACAAACCTTTGCCGAACGCTTGCCTAGTCTTCCCGTTTCAGCCCGGCAAACGACTCGGTTAGCAACATTGCTGGATGGCATCGCTGTTGTTCTCAGTGGACAAGCAGGCTCACGACTCACCGAGCAATTAGCCATGCCAGTGAGCGCCGATACACTTCTCCGACGAGCCAAAAAGAAGGCCCCACCGTCACCAACGCCCCGAATCCTGGGTGTGGACGATTTTGCTTTTCGACGCGGGCGCACCTATGGGACGATCCTCATCAATTTAGAAAGTCACCAACCAGTTGATGTGCTGGAAGATAGGAGCGCAGAAACCTTTGCCGACTGGCTCAGGAAGCATCCAGGCGTCGAAATTATCAGCCGAGATCGTTCCAAGGACTACCTACGTGGGGCAACTGAAGGCGCACCACAAGCCCAACAAGTCATAGATCGCTGGCATCTGTTAAAAAATCTTCGGGAAGCTGTCGAGCGATTTCTCAGTCATACCCAAATGCCAGAGGAGGTAAGAGCGGAAATCAGCTTGACGATTGCGCCGCGTCAGAAGAGAACCAGTGGCGAGCGAGCTCGCTCCGAGGGCTCACGAAACCGACGCCTGGCACTCTACAATCAGGTGGTGGAGTTATCCAAGCAAGGAGGGACTATTCAGGGGATCGCCAGACAACTCCAGATCAGCCGGCAAACGGTTCGCAAGTTTGTTCAGGCCTCCACTTTTCCTGAATTTCAGCGAGTTCCTCGCACCAAGAGCGCGATTGACCCATATCGCCCATATCTGCAAGAGCGTTGGGAAGCAGGATGCCGCACCATCGACCAGTTATGGAAGGATGTGCAAGAGCGTGGATTTACTGGTAGTTGGATGATGGTCTACCGCTGGGTTCAACTTCAACAGGACGAGAGAGCTGAGGCAGCCGACCAAACGCAACAAAACACGCAGACGAGAACAAACAAACTGGCTCCGCGCCATCTTGCCTGGCTGTTTCTTCACAATCCTGAACATCTGGAGAAGCAAGAACGAGAGGCCCTTGCTCTGCTGCGAAAAGTACCAAGCATCGAAACAGCCTATGGATTAGTCCAACAATTTGTCGTGATGCTCACAGTGCACAACGCCAAACCACTGGATACCTGGCTCTGGGACTGCCAACTGAGCGGGATTAGCGACCTGGTGACCTTTGCTCAGGGCTTGGAAAAAGAAGGTTCTGCTCTCCACGCAGCGTTCACTCTTCCGTACAGCAATGGACCTGTCGAAGGAAAAATAAATAAATTGAAATATATAAAGCGATCCATGTATGGGCGAGGTGGTTTCCCGCTCTTACGCCAAAAGGTTTTGAAAGCTGGATGATGGAGCACGGAAAGTGCGGAAGAGCCAATATTTTGTGTAAACTCCTTGTTTCATTGGGGAAATCGATCCCCAAATTCGATGGCAAAACGATTGAGGGCAGGTTTCCACTCGCGAATGGGCATGGTTCACTTCTTCGCCACCGTCTGGATGGCCAGGTACATCACTTTAAAGACCGACTCATCCGATGGGAAAATCCGGCGATTCCGCGTCATTTTGCGTAAGGTCATATTCACTGACTCAATGGCATTGGTCGTGTAGATGGCCTTACGAATATCCTGCGAGAAGGCAAACAAGGGAATGATACGGCTCCAACGTGCACGCCAAGTAGCGCTGATGGTGGGATACTGCCCATCCCATTTTTCCGCAAACAGCTCCAGATTCAGCTCCGCTTCCCCTTCTGTACTCGCGGTGTAGATCAGCTTGAGATCAGCCGCCACTTCTTTGGCATGTTTGTGAGACACGTAGCGTAGCGAATTGCGCACCATATGGACCATACACAGTTGCACGCGGGTCTGCGGGAAGACGGTTTCCATTGCCTCTGGTAGCCCAGTGAGCCCATCAACACAGGTCAGAAAAATGTCTTTGACGCCTCGGTTTTGTAGCTCAGTGAAGACGGAAAGCCAGAATTTCGCCCCTTCATTCTGCGTAATCCACATGCCCAGCAACTCTTTGTGTCCCTGCATGGTCACTCCTAAGACGAGATGCAGGGCTTTGTTGATCACCCGTTGGTTTTCCCGGACTTTCACCACTAGACAATCCACGTAGACAATGGGATAGACCGCTTCGAGGGGACGAGACTGCCACTGGCGCACTTCATCACTCACGGCGTCGGTCACACTGGAGATCAAGGTCGGCGAGATCTCAACCCCATACATCTCCTGCAATTGGGCCTGGATATCCCGAGTCGTTAACCCATGGGAGTACAGGATCAGGATTTTTTCATCCAACCCTTCCAGTCTGGTCTGATGTTTCTTGATCAGCTGGGGTTCAAAGGAGCTTTCTCGATCGCGAGGAATGCTAAGCTGAAGGTGGCCTTGCTCTCCCTTTACGGTTTTATTGCTGCTTCCATTGCGGCTGTTGGTGACGCCTTCCTCCTTGTGCTCATGCTTGCCATAGCCCAGATGCGTCTGCAGTTCCGTCTCCAGGCATCGTTCGATGATAGCTTTAGTCAGTTGTTTGAGCAGTCCTCCCTCTCCCAAGATCTCCTGAGGATCAGCACACTCGTTGAGCAACTCGTCGATCAATTCTTTGCGTATGGTCATATTCTTCCTCTTCCTTCCACTTCTTCTCTTTATCCATTGTGACCACTACACAAAATATTGGCTCTTCCGCACTTTCCGTGCTCCATCATCCAGCTTTCAAAACCTTTTGGCGTAAGAGCGGGAAACCACCTCGCCCATACATGGATCGCTTTATATATTTCAATTTATTTATTTTTCCTTCGACAGGTCCATTGCTGTACGGAAGAGTGAACGCTGCGTGGAGAGCAGAACCTTCTTTTTCCAAGCCCTGAGCAAAGGTCACCAGGTCGCTAATCCCGCTCAGTTGGCAGTCCCAGAGCCAGGTATCCAGTGGTTTGGCGTTGTGCACTGTGAGCATCACGACAAATTGTTGGACTAATCCATAGGCTGTTTCGATGCTTGGTACTTTTCGCAGCAGAGCAAGGGCCTCTCGTTCTTGCTTCTCCAGATGTTCAGGATTGTGAAGAAACAGCCAGGCAAGATGGCGCGGAGCCAGTTTGTTTGTTCTCGTCTGCGTGTTTTGTTGCGTTTGGTCGGCTGCCTCAGCTCTCTCGTCCTGTTGAAGTTGAACCCAGCGGTAGACCATCATCCAACTACCAGTAAATCCACGCTCTTGCACATCCTTCCATAACTGGTCGATGGTGCGGCATCCTGCTTCCCAACGCTCTTGCAGATATGGGCGATATGGGTCAATCGCGCTCTTGGTGCGAGGAACTCGCTGAAATTCAGGAAAAGTGGAGGCCTGAACAAACTTGCGAACCGTTTGCCGGCTGATCTGGAGTTGTCTGGCGATCCCCTGAATAGTCCCTCCTTGCTTGGATAACTCCACCACCTGATTGTAGAGTGCCAGGCGTCGGTTTCGTGAGCCCTCGGAGCGAGCTCGCTCGCCACTGGTTCTCTTCTGACGCGGCGCAATCGTCAAGCTGATTTCCGCTCTTACCTCCTCTGGCATTTGGGTATGACTGAGAAATCGCTCGACAGCTTCCCGAAGATTTTTTAACAGATGCCAGCGATCTATGACTTGTTGGGCTTGTGGTGCGCCTTCAGTTGCCCCACGTAGGTAGTCCTTGGAACGATCTCGGCTGATAATTTCGACGCCTGGATGCTTCCTGAGCCAGTCGGCAAAGGTTTCTGCGCTCCTATCTTCCAGCACATCAACTGGTTGGTGACTTTCTAAATTGATGAGGATCGTCCCATAGGTGCGCCCGCGTCGAAAAGCAAAATCGTCCACACCCAGGATTCGGGGCGTTGGTGACGGTGGGGCCTTCTTTTTGGCTCGTCGGAGAAGTGTATCGGCGCTCACTGGCATGGCTAATTGCTCGGTGAGTCGTGAGCCTGCTTGTCCACTGAGAACAACAGCGATGCCATCCAGCAATGTTGCTAACCGAGTCGTTTGCCGGGCTGAAACGGGAAGACTAGGCAAGCGTTCGGCAAAGGTTTGTCGCTGGCAAGTGTGATTCAAGCAGCGGAAACGCCGCACTCGTAAAACAAGCTGGACAATGTGACCGCTGACCGGCAAGTCTTGTGGTGAGCGTGTGTAATAACTATGGATATGAGACGAAACGTGTTGGCAAGATGGGCAAGCCGCTGTGGGACTAGTGGCACAGGCCGTAATAGTTAGGATCTCCCTGATATGTGTGATGTGTTGAATGGCAAAACCGGATAACGAGAACGGAAGCATTGGCAAGAAGGAGCACCTCATTCATGATTTTATTGGAGGCAAAACAATTTCCCTCCATCTTTTTCTACGAATAGGGGTTGCAAGCCCAGCACGGAAAGTGCGGAAGAGCCAAAATATTTTACAGACTCATTTCTGTTCCCCCTTCATTAAGAAAAAATGATGGTTTGAATTCTTTTTTTTTCTATTGATACGTGTTTTTTGTAGTCAATACTTTTGAAAAAGTTACTAGTGTGAAATGGAAGATCAGCGAAAATATCAGCTCGTAGATAGTACTTCTTCCTGATAAGGATTGGGTTACACTTTCTTGGTGTTTACGTGCCTGCTAAATAGCTGCTACATCAATGAACGAGGGTTTATATTCTGGATCCATGATGGTTAGCTGGTCACGTACTAGCTGCCGTAACGAAGCTGCTGGACGTAGACAATAATTTACCAACTCATCTTGACTTACCTTTAAATCGGGGAAGAGTAGTTTTAAATAACCAGTGGCTAAACGAATGATAGCATTCCTATCTCGAACATCATTCGTCCCAATAATTTTTCCATGTGCTTTGATGTAGTCTTCATATCCTGCGGTATGTCGTAAGGTATGAAGTATGTCTCCAAAGAAATCAGCTTTAAAGCCTATCTGTTTTGATATAGAGCCTTCTTCAATCCTTGGTAGTTGCCAGCCAGGCACTATTCCATGTATGCGATCGATAAAAGCTGTCTCTCGTAAAAAATCCGGCAGATTTAAGAAAAGATTTTCAAAACGCGGATTGCCATCGGCTGCCAGTGGTATATTAGCGAGCATGACGATACCTGCTGTAGCCGCGTTTTTTTGTTTGCCCCCGCGTGAAAAGCTTCCTGATTCCAGGTAATCTTTAAGCACTCCAATGACTTCGTTTGGATTATCAAAAGAAAGGGATTGTGCTTCATCGAAAACGACAACGTCAAATCTTGTCAGCAGCCCTGATTGATTGGTGGCATTGTTATGGAATAAAACCGCAGCAGTAACTTTTCCTCCCGAGATTAAGCGTACGTAGCGCGATAAATTGAGGTACACAAACGATTTTCCTGTACCCTTTGGGGCTAATTCTATTAAATTGACACGCTCTTGAACAATTGGGATGAGGCGTGTAAGCAGGAGCATCATCTGCTCTGGTGTATAGAATGTGGGGTTGTATCCCATGCTGCTTATAAGCAGATCTCTCCATTCTTCTAATGTGAAGTGTTGGCGTTGCTCACAAAAGAGGTCAAGATCAATAGTTGCCGCTTGCATTGGACGAAAGTCAACCATACGTATTTGTCCAAACGGATTCTCTTTCCCATTAGGGGACTGATATTCCAGGCGACCAACGCCCCAGACACCGCCATTGAGTAGAAGAGGATAATTTTCAACAATATATGATTCGATGGTTGCTCTATTTTCGTCCAGACAAGGGATTTTGAGAATATATTCATCTGTGCGAAGATTTACCTCCACACTATATGTATCCAGAATGAGAAGCGTTCCGCCATTTTTTAGTTTAGATTTTAATTGTTCTTTCTGATCCTTCAATGGCAAGTGCTTATTAACAAAATCCCTCATCTTTTGCCGTGCTGCTGCATCGACTTGCCCATCTGTTAAATAACGTGAGACAATCCACTCACTGACGTACATAGGGACGCTTTCGGTTCCGATGCTTGCCTTACGAACAAGGTCTTTGTTTACGCACACATCACTATAATATTTGAGTGCTTTTTCTTCGAACTGTAGTGTCATTATCATTCCTCAAACATATCATCTAACGTAGTAGCATATAAGCGTCGCAACTGTATGTTTACTGATCCTTCAGTGCTTGAATGTTGACCTCCCCCTTCATATGAGAGAAGCCATTTAATGGATTTGATTGATTGATTACTTGTCGTCTGTACATTGATAGAAACCGATATTGTGGAGTGAGGGCCTATACGCGTTGATTTTATGGGCACTGGTATGTTTTCTATGAAAAGCTGTACGATTTTGAGCGGGAAGTTGTTCGGATTTGTGATTGTCACTTCCATCTCGTTGGTTGTACCTGGCCGTAGGCTCCCTTCTATTTGTAGTGTTGGTGCGATCAGTTCCTCTAATGAAGGCCGTAACTCAAGGCTTGCTACCACTACTTCTTCGGGCGTTGCTCCTCCATGTGTCCATCCAGTAGGACGCCTCTCTACAGCACTATAACCTTTAGGGATTAAAAATTGTTCTGGTAAGTTGAACATGTCTTTTTGTAAAAAATACCAATTGGTTGAAATGCGACGTAAATCATCGTCATTTGGGACATTATCTGTTGCACAAACACGTGTGCGCCGAAACGGTTTTAGCTTGTCCCCGACCGAGATTTCTTCTGCGCCATTTTCTTCATCTAGCAAGTAAGCAAAATGGGGAATTCTCAGCACGCTAGCCTGCTCTGGCAACAGGGTGCTACCATGATCACTGCTAACAAATGCCCGTGGGTTTAACCCCTGTTCTATACAGTGTTCGAACCCTTCCTTAATGAGTCGTGCAATGAGCTGGAGATGTCCATTGATGCTTTCGTCGTCTGTGAAGCCCTGTAGCGTATGGCTGTGATGGTCAAGCGTATTGTAAAGCAAGGTATAGAGCCCCGGGGCCAATTCCGTCGCATATGCCAGCTCTAGCTCATGCGCTTGTGTAAATACCTGTATATTGGTGATCTCTTTGGTGAGACGATTTTTAATACTCTGTACTGTAGGTTGGTTCATCTTTGATGCATCAAGGTAGCCATTTACTAAGGCGTTTTTAGATATTGACGTGATTGTTGGAAGAGCTGAAATTGCTGGTTGGATGTGAACACTGTTTATTTCTCGTTCTGTACAAAAATCAAGTAATTTTTTACCTTGCCACCATGTTAATCCATCAATGATAAACCAGAAAACAATATCAACATTATGAGACTTCAAGGACTCTTTAATGTTGTCCAACTGATGTGGCGAAAATGGAGCTTGAGGATTTTGTGACAGTAGGGGATATTCCCTTATTAACCACTCTTCGAATTGACGGGCCAGTTGCATCTGTTTATCACGGCGATGCTTTGTCCGGAGTACCCACGCAAAATAAGGCATGTATTCATCTGTGACCCAGTCTAGCCATTGTTCGGCTGACCATCTCTCGATCGGATCATCAGGAACCGGTGGTGTGACAATTTTTTCTAGCTTTTCTACGACGTCTTCTGTGCGCGGGAGACGCGAGAAGCGTATTTTGATAGCCTCAATGAGTGCATTCGTGAGTTGTTCCGTATGTTTTCTGGCCGATCTGTCAATAGCCTCTAGTTCAGCATCAACCAGACCGGACATTGAACCTAAGATCTGCATTAAATCCAGATTTATATCTGCTCTCATTTGATTAGACCAAAAACTTTTGATTTGTGCATTATATTTCTTTAAGCACTCTATGCAGATACTTATATGCTGGCTGCAATCTTCTATTGAGGCTATACTCCTATTTTGATCACCTAGAGGGTTGGATGGATAGTTGCGTAAGGTCCAGCCGAGAAAAATATTTTCTGCCGCATCCTTCAGCGTATCATCAAGAAAAATGTGGTAACGGTGGTCTTGCTCAGCCCATTGTGCTATACGTTTTTTGACTAGTGGAAGGAGCATGGCTGGGATTGCTTTTCCTTTTAAAATGCTTGCCGCCACATTGGCCAGATGCTCTTTATCTGATGGTGAACCTCCCCATATGGGATTTACTTTCCTTCCTAATATCCATCCTATGGGATCTGTGACAGTTCCAGTGCGTACTGGCTTTAGTGTATTTAGCAAGTCTTTTTGTGCTATTTCGGTTAATTCCTCTGGAGGAGAAAAACCAAATTTTTGTTCAAAGTATGAATCTAGTCGTATTTCCCGCCAGACAATTAGCTGCGGGTTATAGGCGCGGAGATCTTCCAGCCAATGTATTAAGATTGGAAGCTGTATATATACCTCGCAATCATTATGTGTTTCGTCAAGTGCGCGGCGTAGCCGCTGCCGAAGTGGCACATAATCTTGTATTCTACTTGCAATGAAAGTATCTCCAGTCCGTTTTATCTGTTTGAGTTGATGGAAGTCGGAGTAAATGGTGATCATCGGGGGTCATACTCCTCAACTAGCTTCTCCCATAACAAGCGTTGGTTTGCTGGAGTAAGGTTTTCAACGATAGCTCGTATCGCCTGAAAAGCATCTTCTATGGAGCTACCATTATGTCCTTGCTGTATATTGTTTAGACCTTTCTCTATATTATTATTTGCGTTTTTTGGCGCCCAATAATTATTGAAAGTTGAGTTGGCCGGTGGTGGGTTGACCTGATTGTGCTTGATGGCTGAATCATTTGCTATTGGTTTAGGTGGCAAAGATGTGCGAGGTGGTAAATTATTAATAGTTGATGAATTTCCTCTAGCTATATCAGGTTGAGGAGACGGAGTAAGTTTGGGTAGATTTGTTACCTGCCCCTCATTGGTTGCAGGAACCCTACCTGTTGATTGTATTCTTTGGGTAGCGGCTTTATGCTCGATGGTTTGTATGGCTTGTTTAAGGCGATTTAAATAGAGCGTTCTTGTACTAAGTGCTTGCCATTGGCTAACAGGATTTAATCCCCAGTTGGCTGGCAGAGCATTAAGAAAAACTTGCTCAAAATTATGCGGGTCATCAAGTAGCTGAAGTAGCATGCGAGCGTCTGATCTGTATTCCATATCTGTTGTGTGTACTGTGCCTACTTTTTCTTTTCGCCATTGCCGGGCAGCTTTAAAAACCTCCTGCTCAATTTCTGTTGGTTCTGGTAAGCCCAAAGATTGGCTGAGGGACATCGTGATTGATTGCCGCAGTCTCTTTGAAGCCTGGATAAGTAGAGGATAAGCACTTCCAAATAATGATAATGCTTGATGAATGGTAGCACTGGTCCACTCTGTATAATTGGCAGATAATCCTAGTTTGGGAGGCAATGTTTCAAGCAGAGATGCTGCTCTTGATTTCTCATCTGGTTGTTGTGCTAGCTCTATTAGAGATAGAGCTATTTTGATAGTTTTTTCTGGTATGTCTGAGTATATACTACTTAGCTCACTTATCGAAGGAACTTGAGTGAGAATTGGAATGGCTTTTATTCCTCTATGTAGGCATGTCGCAACCTGATTGCGTAATGACTCTGTTTCTATATCTCTATAATTGGCGAATGCTACGCTTGAAGTTAAAATGTCTTTTAACCCCATAAGAAACTCTTTTTGTTGCGGAGGTAAGGGTTTATAGGTGATCAGGTAGTCTTTGGGATTATCTACCATTTTGATAATGGTTTCTCCCGTAACATCTATACGTTGGCCATAAGAATTTCGCATTCCATAATTATTGGTTGTTGTGTAGATTTCTATATAGCCCCGATTCAATCGTAAAAAGGCTGCGAGAAAAAGCTGTATGACTGGTTTGTACAAACCATAAGGAGGACTTTGTAAATGCTCTACAATCTCCGCCCAGTTTACTCCCTGCTTTTGTAGTTGGCTATCTAAATATTGCCAGACTATTTTACTGTGATCATTGACTGGCGCACACACATTATAGACATTGTAACCGCCTTTCTGGTCAATATATTCTATTAAGTCCAATTCTTGTGCGCCGTTAATCAAAATAGCATCTGTGATAGATTTTTTGCTGGTACTTGCTGGCCGATTAAATGGGGCACTTATTAATGCATCTAATGCTTCTTTCAATTTGGTGGTGTTGCGGGGAGCCTTTGAGAGATGTTGCTTTGTACTGTGTGTTGGTGTGTAAGGAAACACCTTTTCCATCACTCTTGTTGCTAGATCTCCAAGCTGTAGTCGTGTTTGTACTGTAGTTGCTCTCCCCTGTTGATACCATTCAATTTCTGTATACTGTTCAAATCGTTGAGACTCTTTGTTGAAAGCGGAATAATAGTCAGAGCCCACTAAGCCACTTTCTTTCAATAGTTCCTGGTAGCTTGGTTTATCATACTCAGGATCATGGGAAAGCTTCTCTACGGCTATTTTTCTCTTAAGGCGCTCAATGATACCAGTAGGTGAGCGTAGTATCGCGATAACTAATTGATCGTGTGTTTTTGTTAATCGGATAGCTTCTATGCAGGCTTGCCGACGCTCTAATTCTGTTGAGGCTATAACATACCATAGTAGACCATCTGTCTGTGGTAGGTCTTTGAGTAAGTTTGCGGGGTTTGTTAGATCCGCCGAACTGACGAATTTGGCTATGAGTTTGCGATCTGTGCCATGCCGCTTATTGTAGGTTGTGGCATCTATATCTGTTAATATATGTTGGTCATTTAATAGATTGAGTGACAGGAACGGCATAGCTTTTGCATATTGTTCAACTCTTCCTCGTAATTCACTGGGATTGGCTTGCCCCTGTTTCACTAATTGATAATATCCTGCTTGATTTGGGTAAGCGATGCCCGCCTGCTCTAGTTGTTGCAGCGCAGTATTGAGTTCAGTCATTTGCGTTCGAGAAAGGTTTAGAGCATGGCGCAGCAGTTCCCGATTAGTGCGTAAATTCGATGAAACACTAGAGGGATCACCAGTAATCATGTCGAGTAAGATAAGGGCTTTTAACAAACGCCCTTCTAGCCCTATACGTATTTGCTCGGGTGTAAGTTTTGAGCTGAACTGTTGATAGAGATAGTAAAGTTCGGTGTTTTTCTCTCTCAAGCTACCTTCAAAGTACGTAAATAGCTGATCTAAAGAAAGTAAGTTGAGCCGCCCATCATTAGATCTTAAATGTGCCGTGTCTATAAAAGATTTAAGCCCACGGTTTTCATCCCATAAAAAGCTAAACATTGTACGCTCGTTTTGAGCCAACCTATTATTGAGGAGAGGTAAACAGTAGGCTGTCAAGGGGTGAAGTGGGAAGCATCCCTGTACAATTGTCTCCTTCATCCATTCTCGATCACGTTTTTCCGAATGCTGCCCCCATAGGCCCATTGTTAAGGAAAGAAGCTCATCTTGCTGTTGAATATCTTTTTCAAAAAGCGATGCGGAAGGAACTTTTTTTACGATAGCTGCGCTAATAAGTTCCTCCATATACTGGGATCGTAAAGATACCTGACCCTGGATAAAACGTCCACCAGTCCTTTCTAGTGCAGTTTGTGATGAAACCGTATTTGCCTGGTTACCAGCACTAGAAAAGCCATGTAGGCTTACAACATAGAAGTGGATCTGGTTTTTGCCAGATCGAGCGGCTGTTTCAGCAAGGTTGTCTATCGCTTTGATATCTGGTGCAGCTACCGATGATTCCGCTAAATTTTGTAATAAATGCGTGAACTCATCGGCGATTATAAATATTCCACTATATTTTCCGCTTTCCACAAGCCTTTTAGAGACCGCATCAAAGGCATCGTCAGGCCTTTCAATCACAGCAGTTGGGTGAAACGGCATCCCTATGATTTTATTTGTGACCAATCTAAATGTTTCTAGAGCATTGTCAGCTTGAGGGCCCATAAGATCGCGTTTGAGTTGACCCAATGTCATGCCGTAATTTTCTTGTAACCATCTATCAACGCGATCAACATTTTCTGGAAGGTCTCTTTCCCATTGTGCTATAAGGTCTGTTGCTGCACGATAATATGTAGGGCTCATGATCTCTGATTGTCCACTTTGATCGAGAGCCTTTTGTAGCCCGTCTAAAACAAAACTGCTAAAAGTGGTTGCGGTATCGGCTTGTAGGAGAACAAGGAGAAATGGAGGTTTGTGCAATCGCGCATCATAAATAGCTTTAGCTTTACTACTATTAAGGTTACGCAATCGTTCGAAGAAAGGGGTTAATAGTGGATCATCTGATGAACGCGTTATATAGTTGGATATCATCAACATGAGATCTGATTTGCCAGTGCCATATGTGCCCATAAATAGTTTCGCACGGTTCTCAGAATTTAACTGTAAACTATTCCGTATCTCCATGAAAATATCAAGGATATCATGCGTAGGAATATAGCTTTCGACAAAGTGCCGGTTATACTCTTCGTTAAAGAAGTCTTTGGGGAGTTGCACAGATGGTTTGAATCCACCTTGAATCTGCACGACATTGCGCATCAGTTGTACCATGAGATCACTCCTTGTTGTATCTCATAAATATGATTTGGATCCATCTCTGAAAATATTCTGCTTAGCTGCTGAGTCGTGCGGACACGAGTTGTAATCACTATGCCAGTTGTTAAGTCTGGAGCACGCCCTACAAGTTTAAAAAATTCTTCCTGTATATCCCATGTCCATAAACTCAATAACGGTTCAATCTCATCAAGGACTATGAAGTCTTCGGTTGATTGATTGCACCAACGATATAAATCATCTAAGAAGTTTTGAGGACGATATATTTCTTCCTGCCCAACTAAGCTGTCTAAGAATCCGCGGCCAAGAGTGTAATTAATGTATTTCCATCCATTGTTTTTGCATAGAGACCTACAGAGAAAAGATTTTCCACATCGTGGTTCTCCAACTATCCAGAGAACACGATATCGTGCTTGTACGTTGCACACATTACGAATGCGAACAGTTAGTTCATTTTCAATATCCGTCATGCTTATCACTGTTCATAATACCGTTCAAGCAGGCTACTCGCCTGAAGCTGCCGGAGACGATTTACTGGTTCATGTTGTGTATCAGAGAAACTCAAATATCCTAGTCCAGTCAGGTCTGTAATAAAACGCCTCACCTGGCTGACATCAGCCAGGCAAATCCGGCCGATGCTCTCTTCTTCATTACAAAGCTGAGAGAAGCGGAGAGTATTTGTATAATCAAAGCGATGTTGCCACCAGTCGAATAACATATATCCAACAATAAGAGGGGATGGATAATTGGGTCGACTGACTAAATAGGTATTGTTCTGTTTCTCTAAAATATGCAGTTTTGCTAAGGCATCTGGTCGCACATATGTATACAGGGCCGATGCTGGATCTTTCGTGAGAGCAGAGCGGTTTTTCGCGTCTGTTTCCATCATATTTTCAAAATAAGCTTGAAATTTATCGCCTGTAAAGTTGGTCTGAAAAGGTAAATAATGATTAATTAAAACATACCAGGCATCGGATGCTTCGTCCCGTTTCACTGATAAATAATAATGCAAAATCCATTGAGTTCCCAAATTGGCAAGTGTAGGATCATAGCGAGCTACAAGTTGTCCAAATTGAGTCAGTTGGTAACTTTTCTTTGCCAGTGTATCGCCATTACCCACCATTTTTGCTAATCCTGTATGACGAAGCCAGGCTGAAAATCCAGCTGCGACTGGCTTATTTACGCTCATACCGTGAGCCAGGTCTTCTTGACTCGCCGTCGGGTTGTCCTGAATATAAATGAGAGCATCACTCAATCGGCGTAAGTCCAGGTTGAAGTTCTGAAAAAAACCCATAGTTTTTCCCATGGTTAACTCCTATACAATTCCATTTAGATGGTTGTTATAGAAATGCACATAGTATGGTAAAACAGAAACCCACTAAGTGCAAAATAATCTAGTCGTTTTTGAGGCACATGTAAAGAGGGAATACTCTTTACCCTATAGCTACTTTCTAGCAATTTTGAGTATTGATGAGTAATTAGGTGTATTTGAAGCTATTTTACCACTGAAATTACTTGCTAGGCAATACCTAACATTTGTATTTGAAAATTTATTACTTCTTATTTCAATATTTTATCTAGCCATATTGAAAGTGCAAAGCGTTGCGTACAGAGAAAGAAATAGGATATAAGTATATTAGCAAATACTAGTTAATCGATATCGCGTTACTATAGAATAATATAAAAACGCCTTGTTATTGATGATGTGGATTATTAAGGCTATATATTCTCATATTTTCATTGATTCTCATCCGTTTGACAGTATTTTTTTTCTAACGGGTTGCTTTGGTCATTTCAACTGTCCTCAGAGAAGTCAGTTTATAAGATTTGCATGTTAAAGTAAAAAGAGTTTAAGGTAACAGCACAGGTAGGTGCCAATCAATTTCTTACGCCGCGCGAGATAACTCGTGATTTAATCGCTGTGTTGGAATTGATGAGGCGGGATAATACCATTGCGTTCTCTGATATTATTCACAAACGTGATTTTGTTGCTTCCCGTGAGCAATCAAATCCAGATGCATTAACACCACAGAATGAGATCCTCGATGACGACTCTTACTTTTCCAGGGTTACCCTATGAGCACAGGTGATCCCTTTACGCGGTTAGCGCCGTTCATTCAAGTATATATTTATCAAAACGGTTGGGCAGATTTGCGTAGTATTCAAAAAGCTGCTATTCCCGCGATTATGGGCACAGACGATCATGTGTTGATTATGAGTGGCACTGCCAGCGGCAAAACTGAAGCAGCTATGCTTCAAGCCTTAACGTTGTTAGATCAATCGCCAGCGCAGTCTGTCGGAATCCTTTATATAGGACCGCTTAAGGCACTGATCAATGATCAGTTTGAGCGCATCGAACGTTTGTTGTATGGGCGATCAGCTCTTCCCATTCAGGGGTGGCATGGAGATATTGCATATCATCAAAAAAAGCGCTTTTTAAAACAGCCCCGCGGTATTTTGCAGATCACTCCAGAATCGATGGAAGCGATGTTTATGAAGCGTGCCGGTGAACTGGGCATAATCTTTGGGGATTTACGTTTCATGATTATTGATGAGATCCATGCCTTCATTGGTACTGAACGCGGTCAGCAGGTACTTTGTCATCTTCAACGCCTGGAACGTGCTATTCGCCGCCCCGTTCGGCGTATTGGGTTGTCAGCAACTATTGGAGATGTTGACGTGGCGTTGCGATGGCTTCAAAGCAGCTCTCAATTTCAGACCCACGCACGCCTCGTGACGGAGTCGAAGCAAGGACGACGAATTGAATTGCGTGTCAATCACATTGTACTGGCTTCAGAGGAAAAGGCCTTCTATGCGGATATAGCTCCGGAAGACATTGGTTTGTATCCTCGCCGCACGGCTTCTCCGCCGATAATCCCCGGTTCACAGCAAGAGACCCCAGAAGGATCGGTGTCGACTGAATCTCCTGATGAGCGTCGGGAGTTACAGCAAGATATCCAGGATTATTATGATGATCTTTTTGCTATTACGATGCGTTACCAGAAAACATTAGTTTTTACGAATCGCCGAAATAAGGCTGAACGTATTGCAGCCGAGTTTCGCCATCGCCTGAGCCAACAACGGCCTGGCATGGACTGGTATTTTGTTCATCATAGCAGTCTTGCCGCTAGCTCGAGGGAAGTTGCTGAGATGCGCATGCGTGAACAGGCTCAGCAGTCAAGCGTCATTGCGACATCTTCCCTGGAATTGGGTATCTTGCTGTGACGATTCAAGTTAACGCGCCGCATTCTGTATCCAGTTTTGTGCAAAGATTGGGGCGTTCCGGTCGTCGCGGAGCACCATCTCGCATGTGCCTTTATACGTTTGAGTATCTGGACAATAAAGCAGGCGCCCCCTCCGAATGGGAACAAATACCCTGGGAATTTCTACAAACACTTGCTATCATTCAGCTTTATCTAGAGGAACGATGGATCGAGCCTCCTGATATTCCTACGATGCCATTGAGCTTGCTCTATCAGCAGACAATGAGTGTTCTGCAGGCAAGAACAGAATTGACACCAGCCCAATTAGCCCAGTCTATCCTGACCCTGGCACCTTTCCAATCGGTGACATTAGATGAATATCGCCTTTTTCTTCAACACCTGATATCGCTTGATCATATTGCGCGCATGGATGAGGGAACGCTCATCGTGGGTATGAAAGGCGCACAACTCACCAATCATTATCATTTCTATGCTATTTTTGCCAACGAGCAGGAGTTCCGTGTGCTGGCAGGTGCGCAGGAAGTTGGAACGATTCAAAGCGTGCCAGAGGTGGAGGGTATCATCGGCCTGGCCGGATATGCCTGGCGAGTTATCTCGGTCGATGACCGTAAGAGAATTGTGCATGTAGAACGAGCAAAAGGGGTCGTTTAGCACAACTGGAAGACCCGTGGAGACATCCAATTTCATAAACAGGTGATGCTACGCATGCGCAGGATTTTACAGGAGGAGATAGTATATCCATATCTATCCTCTCTTGCGAGGCAACGCTTATCTTTAATTCGCGATTTTGCCAGGCGATCAGATTGGCTTTCTAGTTGCGTTGTCTCTTTGGAACCTGGACGTTTCCTCTTGTTTCCCTGGACTGGGTGGCGTATCTATAAAATAAAACGCTTTTTTTCATCCTGATGCATATGGGCTGGTGTAGTTACAGCTCTGATTGCGACTATTATTTGGAAATATCTCACAAAGGCAATATCGCCGATGTGCTGGCCGAGTTATATGCATTGAGTCCTCGGGTACCTGATCTCGTGAATGCCATGATATCGAATCTAAAAGACATGCTTCTATGGCGTGGAAAATACGATTACCTGGCTCCTCGCGTTTTATTGGAGAAAGCGTACGTAAATGATGTTCTTGATATTCCAGGAACAATGCAATGGTTAGCAGCCTGTGTTTAGTCCTGAGATAGCCTTAGTGTGTGGATGACCTCGGTTTAAAAGACAGATACAATTGTTGGTAGATGTTTCGTGAGGGCATAAAACCCACCAAGCAGGTCATTTTCTATTTCTAGAAGTTGAAATAATGGTGTTTTGTATTCGAGTGGAGCATATGAAAAAAGGGGCTGTAGATGGCCCCAACTTTTCTGGGAATGCGTTGGAATCCGTTGCAGATTTGTTGTCTTGCCTATTTCAAAGACATCATGGTTTTCTAAGGTGAGAATGCGATAGACGCCCAGTGTTGGCTGGAGTGTTTTTGTGATCTGTGCATGTAATGGAAGAAACGCGCTCCAGCCCAAGCCACTCATCCATTCTTTTTCATCAAAGGGATTTCCAATGAGCTTGAGCGGAGGATAACTGGGACCGCTAGCGGGATTATCTGGTGCATCATCGGGGAGACGTTCGCCTTGATATCCATCGCTTCTATTTTTTGATTTCGTATACCGTGCAGGAAAATGACCATGATTGCACAGCACTGATTCGCCTCGCTCTAATCGATAGCGCCAGAGCAGATAACACTTTAATCCTCGCAGTGTTCTTGTGGGGTCCTGGATACTCCCTCTATCATGAAGAACTGTTGCCGAACATTCATAGTGTAGCTGGTCCGAATCGTTCCACGCCCATAACGCCGGGGCAGCTGTATGTGGGTCGTTAAATGGCATTGTTTTTTTCTGGCTATTTGTGCGTAATGATCCTATACGCTCGCGCAGATTTCGACCAGTTTCTCCAATATAGAAAAGTTCATCTCTCCTAGCTGCGCGGACACGATAGAGGCCTGGAGTTGTAGGGAGTGTTTTCCATGCCTCGTTGTCTGTGAATGAAATCCATGGGCCCCATTCCAGGTTGGCCCATGTTAAGCTCATATAATTCATGGTATCTATTTCTTCGTTTTCAGTATCACAAGGTGCTGTATACCCAATTCTGTAATGCAATTGATGGTAATGGCATCGCCAGAATGACATGCCTGGATAAAAACGCATGGTAGATGATCTGGATCACCTGTTTGTCGACCAGAATATGGTGCTGGATCTCACGAATATTTTCTGATAGCCATAGATCTGGAATAGGCAGAAGTGGTCTGTGTTCAATGAGCAGTGAGCGGTGTTGTGCCAACTCGCCGTCCTCCTGCTCTTGATCTGCGATTGAGAGACTGTCCTGCTCTTCCATGTGGAGGCGTTGTGTCGGTGTGCTGGAAAGCAGTTCCGCATCATCGTTCTCTTTCATCTGGATATGATCAGTTCCTTCCGATGGTCCATCGCCCACCAGATAAAGTATTCTCGCCAATAGGGGAGAGGAAGGAGGGACGTGATCTGTGGTGCCGTGTCTCTCACGGCGTCGAAGAGCGATAAAAAGGCGTCGTATTGTGCTCCAGTACTGATGATAAAGTCAGATCCTCTTGGCTTGAGTTCTGTGTGGTTGGGGAGCAAGCCTCCCCGGACCAGTTTGACGGTGCTTTCGCGCACATATTGGGTGCTGATGAGAAGCTCACCCTGAGGATCAAGCCAGTGGGCGAATTGAGACATGATAAATGCGCTGCTTATGGGGCTGATAATGGAACGGACACCGAGTCCCGTGCCCTGCAGGCGTTTTTTCTCCTGAAGCAGGAACGTGTAAAACAGTTCGATTTTTTGCCCCAGGGTGCGTACATTGAGATCCTGAAGGAGGGCGCGAAATTGTTCACTGGCCTCGTTATTGTTCCCTATATAATTTTTGGCAAACTTTCGAAGACTGATGTTGAAATAACCCGAATTATTTGCCCCCACATACCAGCCGTTCTGCGGCATGGTTAACTCCGCGCTCAGTTGTGCAAAGGTACTGTAACCCTGAATAAACTCATGAAGCGCGGGCTGAATGTTTGGTATTGTTTGTGTGCGCCAAGCCGAGTTTTGCATCAGTTTTTCCATATTAGCATGGTCGTTCAGGAAGCCTTGGGTGATCTCTGCGAGGGTTTGTGTGATCATATGGTGGTTCCTTCCAATCTAGATGATATGTGAACAAAAGTGTACTTGTGACTTTCAACAATATGGATGATCTCTCTCTGCACAGGCACCAGAGATGCTATGAAATAAGAGATGTGCCATATTGAGCTCCTCAGTGGAGGTAATAGATTTAGTTTCATATATGTGTATATGTATAAAACTAAGTATTAGCATTTTA
Source organism: Dictyobacter aurantiacus (assembly GCF_003967515.1). GTDB lineage: Bacteria > Chloroflexota > Ktedonobacteria > Ktedonobacterales > Ktedonobacteraceae > Dictyobacter > Dictyobacter aurantiacus. The sequence goes on from NZ_BIFQ01000002.1 coordinate 1,748,050, forward strand.
ACCCATATATACAGTAAGATAAAGCTTTTTTATACAATTATGGTGGGCAACATGAAAAATTGGATGCGTCCAAATGACTTTGTGTGGTTGTTTTCTCGTTCACTTCGGTTGATTGGATGAGTATGGCACCTTAGTAGCAATTATGCACACGCAAAATCCTATGGGGTTGCATTCTGCTTATGGAAGCGGAGAGGAAGATCTCTGTAGAGATTGATACAGGCTGAGAGTGGGCTATACCATTTTCCATGTTGCATTGGGAGTACCTTAAGAATCCTTTGTTTTGGAATTTGGCTGTCAATTGGCTGTCATGCGGGACGCTGAATTTTCGAGATCATTCCCTAAAGCCGCTCCTCAGGCCCTTTTATTCTAGACGCTTTTTGACTCCCTGTTTGATAGGCAGTCCTATCCAACGGGATGCCTTTCTCGCTATGTTCTCTGTACCCTAATCCTTTTCACAATTGTTTCATGTTTTATGAAAATCTGATTTCGCGAGGCACGAAGCGGTGAAAACGCCAAGCTCACTGCCTCGCAAAACGACATGGATGTCGTCAAAAGGCTCTACAAGCTCTTGTAAAGGATAAGGAACTCGTGTATAGTGTCTTTGTATGCGGCAGAAATTATCGTGTAAAACCTAGATTTTACTGCTGCCTCGCAAAAGTCATTTTGAGCCCGCTTTCCAGGCGTCGCGAGGCAGATGCTGTCGCAGAGAAGCTGGTATCCCGGTAGGGATTGAAACTCAACTGGCGAGCTCGAGACGGTAACCGTGTAGAAAGTCGCAGAGAAGCTGGTATCCCGGTAGGGATTGAAACTCCCAGTGAAGTAACGAACAACATCATGCCATTTCTGTCGCAGAGAAGCTGGTATCCCGGTAGGGATTGAAACCATAGCAATACGTACAACACCATCGCCCACATTGTCGTCGCAGAGAAGCTGGTATCCCGGTAGGGATTGAAACAAAAATGGAGCTGCAAAACTGGCTACGGTTGGCGGCGTCGCAGAGAAGCTGGTATCCCGGTAGGGATTGAAACTAGGAGACAGGGCTGGTCAAGCTTGCCGCGTCGGTCGTCGCAGAGAAGCTGGTATCCCGGTAGGGATTGAAACCTCAAAGTTGCGGGGCGAGGACTGCCCCGTGATCCGTCGCAGAGAAGCTGGTATCCCGGTAGGGATTGAAACACGTATCAGTAGCTGGGTTGAATTCCGCAACAATATGTCGCAGAGAAGCTGGTATCCCGGTAGGGATTGAAACAGCAGCAGAAACAAGAGGCTTAGGGGCGCTTATTGCGTCGCAGAGAAGCTGGTATCCCGGTAGGGATTGAAACACAGATGCAGCATTGCCGTAAGATTTAAAGTCGAGAGTCGCAGAGAAGCTGGTATCCCGGTAGGGATTGAAACCTTTCATTGCCGTACCTCCGTTCGGGCCGGGCGGTTGTCGCAGAGAAGCTGGTATCCCGGTAGGGATTGAAACACGCTGACATCGATCCGGTCAATCGGAGTCGGTGTCGTCGCAGAGAAGCTGGTATCCCGGTAGGGATTGAAACATCCAGGCGGTGAAGGCGTGCCAGGCGCTATTCACTGTCGCAGAGAAGCTGGTATCCCGGTAGGGATTGAAACTTGGACGGGCTAAAGGTGCCCGCGCCCACGCTGGCGAGTCGCAGAGAAGCTGGTATCCCGGTAGGGATTGAAACAGGGCGAGAGCATCTGGACAAGGTTGTCGCTTCGGTGTCGCAGAGAAGCTGGTATCCCGGTAGGGATTGAAACCCAGAGATAGGGTTGGCGCCAGTGCTGGTCGCTCAGTCGCAGAGAAGCTGGTATCCCGGTAGGGATTGAAACTCAGTGAAGCGAAGCGCCTGCTCATGCCAGCGTCCCGTCGCAGAGAAGCTGGTATCCCGGTAGGGATTGAAACATGACAAAGAGCCCATCTGAGGCAATCTCCTTCGCGTCGCAGAGAAGCTGGTATCCCGGTAGGGATTGAAACTGAGGGAGAAGGTGACTTCAGGATCTTCGGGGGAGGTCGCAGAGAAGCTGGTATCCCGGTAGGGATTGAAACGCAGCGATCCCCTCTCCACGCACTACACGATCGCTTGTCGCAGAGAAGCTGGTATCCCGGTAGGGATTGAAACTTTGCATGATGCCATAGGACTGGACCGTCACACGCGTGTCGCAGAGAAGCTGGTATCCCGGTAGGGATTGAAACGCTCTGCCGTCGCACAAGCAGCACAGCAGTTAGTCGCGTCGCAGAGAAGCTGGTATCCCGGTAGGGATTGAAACCCACATCGGGGGGGATCTCATTCCCTTTGCGCAGATAGGTCGCAGAGAAGCTGGTATCCCGGTAGGGATTGAAACTACGTCCTCCACTCGTTTGCGCACCCCGAATACGACAAGTCGCAGAGAAGCTGGTATCCCGGTAGGGATTGAAACTGATCCGCTCGTCTCCACGGCAGATAACCACATCACGTCGCAGAGAAGCTGGTATCCCGGTAGGGATTGAAACGCTGCATCGATGTGAGCCGCCATCTGCTCGTTGGCCGTCGCAGAGAAGCTGGTATCCCGGTAGGGATTGAAACATGGGACGAAAGTTGTATCGCGTTCCCCTCGATTTTTCGTCGCAGAGAAGCTGGTATCCCGGTAGGGATTGAAACCACCTGGAACCCTCTGGTACCGGCATATACCCTGAAGTCGCAGAGAAGCTGGTATCCCGGTAGGGATTGAAACTCGAATTGCTAAACTCTTGCAATTGATGGGGGATCGGTCGCAGAGAAGCTGGTATCCCGGTAGGGATTGAAACTGTACTGCAGCCTGCCTATAGTGGGACCGCTGGCCTGTCGCAGAGAAGCTGGTATCCCGGTAGGGATTGAAACTTAGCTGGTTTGTGAACTGGGAATATGCGATGACAGTCGCAGAGAAGCTGGTATCCCGGTAGGGATTGAAACACTGGAATGTGGAAATCGATGGCCTGGAGGCGTTGTGTCGCAGAGAAGCTGGTATCCCGGTAGGGATTGAAACTGTACTGCAGCCTGCCTATAGTGGGACCGCTGGCCTGTCGCAGAGAAGCTGGTATCCCGGTAGGGATTGAAACGTACCATAGGCGCTATTGACGCCCCCACTGACGACGTCGCAGAGAAGCTGGTATCCCGGTAGGGATTGAAACAAGTACCGTACCGCATCCTGCATGATTTCGGTTGCGTCGCAGAGAAGCTGGTATCCCGGTAGGGATTGAAACGTGCATGATATTCAAAGCATGGACCTGCCCTTCAAAATGTCGCAGAGAAGCTGGTATCCCGGTAGGGATTGAAACTTAGCTGGTTTGTGAACTGGGAATATGCGATGACAGTCGCAGAGAAGCTGGTATCCCGGTAGGGATTGAAACACTGGAATGTGGAAATCGATGGCCTGGAGGCGTTGTGTCGCAGAGAAGCTGGTATCCCGGTAGGGATTGAAACCCCTGGTTACCTGTTTGTCTCATCGCTTAATTAACGTCGCAGAGAAGCTGGTATCCCGGTAGGGATTGAAACTCCTCTATCACATCGGCATTGAGCAACTGCTTATCGTCGCAGAGAAGCTGGTATCCCGGTAGGGATTGAAACAATCTTAGAGTGGCAAGGAAAGCCGCCGATTGGGCGGTCGCAGAGAAGCTGGTATCCCGGTAGGGATTGAAACTTCTGCGTGGTGGAGCTGCACTACCACCGTTGCTGAAGTCGCAGAGAAGCTGGTATCCCGGTAGGGATTGAAACGAGTCGTTGACCGTGCGCCAGAAGATGCCCTGCCCGTGTCGCAGAGAAGCTGGTATCCCGGTAGGGATTGAAACAAGTCTCTGGTATTCGCGAAAGAAAATCAGCCCGTGTCGCAGAGAAGCTGGTATCCCGGTAGGGATTGAAACATTGATGACACTCGAAGCAGAAGATTTCCGCCGCATGTCGCAGAGAAGCTGGTATCCCGATAGGGATTGAAACGGTTAAATCGCTGGCCAATGCCTGCTCGATGCTCATGTCGCAGAGAAGCTGGTATCCCGGTAGGGATTGAAACGGATCAGTGAAGACTTCTCGGTCAAGCCTTGGTATTATGTCGCAGAGAAGCTGGTATCCCGGTAGGGATTGAAACGTGGGATGGGAACGAGGAAAGTGCAGTAATGGAATGGTCGCAGAGAAGCTGGTATCCCGGTAGGGATTGAAATGCGTTGAATGGCGGCGACTTTATCCGCTCCCAGTTGTGTCGCAGAGAAGCTGGTATCCCGGTAGGGATTGAAACCATAACAACGTATTTGATAGTCATAGGAAATGCTCCTTCGTCGCAGAGAAGCTGGTATCCCGGTAGGGATTGAAACCAGAATGTCCCAGTCCCACCGCTCACTTGATGCTATGTCGCAGAGAAGCTGGTATCCCGGTAGGGATTGAAACAGCTTATCATATGCCGGGGCATTCGACATGATCATGGTCGCAGAGAAGCTGGTATCCCGGTAGGGATTGAAACCAAAACGCGGCCGACTTTCCCGACTTCGATTGGATCAGTCGCAGAGAAGCTGGTATCCCGGTAGGGATTGAAACGCGCCGTGATCATTGATCCAGTTATAATCCAACTCGTCGCGGAGGAGCAAGCATCCCGGCAGGGATTGAAACCCAATAATGGCTTTATAGCGTACATCGTGACGAGCGTGTCGTAGAGGAACTAGTGGACTGTCAAAGATGATTTGAAACGGAGGAGAAAAAAGAGTATCCTTGCGGGCAAGAACAAAACCACCTCGCAAGGAGCTTCTCGTGAGCAAGCATACCATTGAATTGACATTCGAACAATGCCAGCAGTTAGAACGGCTGGTAAAAGCAGGAAAAGCACCAGCGCGCCAGATCCTGTTGAAAACCGACAGCAGCCAACAGGGTCCGGCATGGACCGATCAGCAGATCCAAAGCGCTTTTGGAGTGGGTCGAACCACCATCTGGAGAGTTCGTGAGCGCTTCTTGAGCACCGGGTTGCTTGATGCGCTTGCCCGACGGGAGCAACCGGATCGACCAGAAAAGCGCAAGCTGGATGGAGAGAAAGAGGCCCATCTGATTGCGCTCATTTGTGCTGGTCCTCCAGAAGATCAGGAACGTTGGAGTTTGCGTCTGCTGGCGGAGAAACTGGTCCAATTGGCAGAGGTGGAGATGATCAGCCATGAAACCGTGCGTCAGGCACTAAAAAAAACCAGTTGAAACCCTGGCTGAAAGAGCAGTGGTGTATTGCGCCAAAGGCCAATGCTGATTTTGTCGCAGCGATGGAGGATGTTCTGGCGGTCTATCAGCGGCCCTATGATGAGCGTCGCCCGCAGATTTGCCTGGATGAAACCAGCAAGCAACTCAAAGCAGACACCTGTGAGCGTCTTCCTCTCAAGCCGGGGGAGTCCGAACGCTTTGATTATGAATATGAGCGGCATGGCGTCTGCAATCTCTTTCTCGCTTGTGAGCCGTTAGCTGGTAAGCGGATGGTTCAGGTTACGCAACGGCGCACAAAACAGGATTGGGCGCAGTTCGTCCGGGACCTGGTTGATATCCACTATCCGCAGGCAGAACGGATTGTGCTGGTGATGGATAATCTGAACACGCATGTCATCGGTTCATTGTACGAGGCATTTCCTCCCGCTGAGGCTCGCCGCCTGGTGGAACGACTGGAGATCCATTACACGCCCAAGTATGGGAGTTGGTTGAATATGGCCGAGATTGAACTGGCCGTTCTCATGCATCATGGGATCAGCCAGCGCTTGGCTGACCAGGAAGACGTACGTCGCCAGGTGGATGCCTGGCAAACCCGACGAAATCAGAAAGCGATCAAAGTGGACTGGCGCTTTACGACGGCTGATGCGCGCATCAAACTCAAACATCTCTACCCATCAGTTGAGGTTTCACTTGGAGAATGACAGTCCACTAGGATCTCAGCAGGGATTGAAACATATCTGTTACCATGTCGTCTTTAGCTATGAGACAGTCGTAGAGGAGCGATATATCGGTAGGGGAAAACCATATCTATAAAAAGGGACCATTTAGGAACGTTTCTCGTAGAGGAACTGGTATCCTGGTAGGGATTGAGACTCTGATGAGGTGCTTCTTGTATCTGGGCTGCTGGATAGGACTGTGGAAATTATTTTGAACAGCGCATCTACACTTCCTATGACAAGCGTAGATGCGCTGTCGATTTGTTATTGGTCAATCTTCGTCGGGGATTTGGTTCGATACCCGTTTATAGTAAGTAGATGTGGTCTTCCTGTGGTTTGTCACCTCGACCGAGCACTTCTACTCTAGGGTGACAGGCTCGGCAGAGTCCGTAGATGCGTATAGTGTCTTCTTTGTGATGTATTTCTTTTTGCAGGCGTGCTTCTAATTGCAGGCGTTGTTTCCGATCAAGGAAGCATTCGAAGACACTGTATTGCACCCATGTGCCGAAGCCCGTGAGCGCGCTATGCACCCGTGTTCGTCGTCGATCATTGGGAATGTCATAACTGACGATATAGAGCATGGTATCTTCCGCATACTGGTGATCTGTCATAGCTTCACCGTATACAGAGGGGAGGATAATTAGGGATTTCGTTGGTGAGCCATTTTGCGAGGAGACGTGTTTGTAGTTCGATGCAGCGTCTATAGTTGGTACGATACCCGAAGTGTGGATGGTGGAGTTCTTCTAGTAATCTTTCCTCAAATTTGGCATAGAAGATTTTGCGTGCTGATGATTTGAGCAGGACCACTCCGAGTTCTTCTTCAAAGTCACGCTCGCTAAGGATGTGGTGATTGACGATGTTGAGGACGACGGAATCAACGATTATGGGGCGAAATTCTTCCATCAGGTCTAAAGCTAATGCCGGGCGTCCGTGGCGGGGTTGATGGAGGAAACCAACATAGGGATCGAGCCCGACTACCTGGATAGCTGATGAAACCTGGTGATGTAAGAGCGTATAGCCAAGGCTGAGCATCGCGTTGACTGGATCAGTTGGCGGACGTCGGCGGCGGCCTGGAAATGGGAGCGAGCCGCGCAGCAGTTTGTCGAATACCCCAAAATAGGATCTGGAGCCGTTCCCTTCAATGCCCAGCAATGATCCAATCGTGGTAGCTGTCGTTGCTTGTTGACCCATGATGCGTATGGCTGCTGCTGCATCTTCAATCTCGCTATTCTGCAATGACCGATTGGCACGCATGAGCATTACACGCATATTCTCTAGCTTCCCTTTGACGCAGGCGCGTGCTATGTGTAGGGCTTGCTGTTCATCTATGTGTGCCCGATGCTGACTTCGACGCAGAAAAGCATTTTTCGCAACTGGGGGCGATAGCCTCCCTCGGAATTGCCCATACATTGAGAGGTAGCAGACTTCAATGCCACGCTCTAGCAAGAGATGAAGCGCCGGGGTTGTTACCGTGACATCACCAGATATAACGACTTGTGTGACTTTATGAATGGGAACCTCTACCGTTCGCTTATCTTGATAGCGAATGAGCAGGTACTCATCGCGTTTTTTGACAAAGGATTGCTGTTCGCTTAAATACAATGTCGCCATACTCTTCACCTCCTTTTTATTCATGCAGCTTTTTTTGTGACAATATTTCTGGTCGGTTTCCTAGAAAAAGCACCTCACGCGGCATACAGAGCGGTTCCAGACTGCAGTCGCGGCACTTTGGATGGAGTTGTGGAAGGCATGACCGTATGGCTCGCTTCCCTTCGAGTGGGAGCGGCATTTGGTGCTGCTCTATTAGCGTGAATGCTTGCGTAATGACCTCTTCTGTATGGGCTCGTAATGCTTCGGAGAACACGACTTCTTCACGCCTGGCGGACCCAACGTAGAATATCGCCCCAACAGGGATTGACAGGTGCGTCATCTCTTCCAGGCAAAGTGCTTGAGCGCAGAGTTGTACGTGATCGTTGAGCCAGATACCCATCTTGCCTTTTTTATATTCCACTGGTATAAACTGGCCATGTTCAATCTCAACGACATCCGCAAAGCCACTCAATCTGAGCCGGGACGATCCAATCCAGACTCTTCTCAAGGTTGTCACACCATCGTCCATGGTGGTGTAGCCACTGTCACTTCGGGCATGATTCATGGTGCCCTCGATAGTATGAGCGTTTTCAATGAATTCATGTAAGACACACTCGTAATAAAAGCGACGAGGGCAATATTCCAGTGCATTCAAATATGAGATGCCCAGCATATCACTATCTGACGCATCATTTTCTTGCTCAAGCACGTTTGCCTCCTTCCAGGACGCGAGTCTGGCCCATCCCCATGGCTGTCTTATAGCCTATGCCTGAGTAGAAGGCAAAGCGCGCCAGCAGTAATATCTGTTGGCGTACCGTTAATGGAGCTTCTGGCGTGACTGGATCGCTTGATTGGTAGAGATGATAGGTGCACGTTCCGACGAAGCCTCTTTGGGGATGATTGGTAAAGGTAACTCGATGTGACTGTAGCGCATAATCATAAATGATCATGCCGTCATCGAGAATATATTGTTCAATCTGGTCACGTTGGATGATGTGGGCATATTCAGGCGGAGCGAATTCACACCAGCGGTTGGCCAGCATTGGAAAGATGTAGATGGGAAGCGGCAGCATGGCATAGTGGCTGCCATAGATTTTATTGCGTTGGTTGCTCCTATTAAACGTTGTTAGCGACGCAAACTCCAGCGTTAGTGGGTGTACATGCCCTGATGGGAGGGATTGTATTTCTTCTACCAGCTCTTGTAGAGAAGTAGTACCACACCACTGCGAGGCTTCATCTGTAACTACTGCCTCCTGAAGAAGTAGCGATTGTTTGCCCAACTGCATAAATGGTTGGCGGCGAGCTGCCTGATTGGACATGTCGAAGCCCATCAAGGCCTCATACAGAAGTGGAAACAATTCATCAAGCAGTAGGGTGATGCGAACGGTATAGATTTTCTCTGGCTGTAGTGGAAGGTGGGTGTTGTTCTTTTCTGCTTCACGCATACGAGTGATAGGAAGCGGAAACTGGAGACTGGAGCACGTGACAAGGCGTCGTTTGTTGCCCTGATGCAGCCATTCGGCGATATCAGGAGCGGAGGTGCGTACCCAGTTGAGGAAGGCGGCGTGTACCAGATCGCCAGAAAACGGCATCAGTGTATGCCCCCCTTCAAGAGGCCTCATTCTGAGCAGCAAGGCGTACAACCTGGATGAAGTTGCTGAGGATAACGTTGTACTCTGCATATACGTTGGTTCCTTTTGACGTAGACAGGCAGGAAAACAAAAAGGGTGTTCCTGCCTGTCTACGAGTGATAAAGAATTATACATGGGCCGCGTGATAGCGCATCCCTGCCGGGAGACGAATAATGTCGCTGTAGTCTGTTGTTTCTATCCGCGCTTCATAATGTTCGCCGTTCATATGCACATTGGTAATCAGGCTCGCCGGAGCCATCGCTACGATATTGCATGTTTGCGGTCTTTGAGGAAGGTCGAGCGGATTCAATGCGCCATTGATGCGCCCCTGTCCAGTTTTTATCTGAACTGATGTTTGCGCGATAGTTGCTACCTGAGCTTTTGCCATCCACTTGCCCAGGCGAATCCAATGTGGAAGATGGATGGCCGCCTGACTGATGACGAAAAATTCAAAGGTGCTTTGTGGGGCAAGTTCTTTGGCCCGCCCAAAGACAGCCTGGTTTGAGCTGATCTGAGGTGTGAAATTGTAGTAGTTGACATTGGCCATTTTGAACGTATGAAATGCATAGCTATAGCTGATTGGATGAGCCGGGGTGACATACACCCCTTGCTCATTCAACGTGCGCAGATCCTCTTGATAGCGAGGAACCTGTGATGTATTGCTGTACGGAGATGCGACCAGACCAAGTGCATAGGTGAGACCATAATTATGCAGGTATTTCTCCGTTTCATACAACCTCCCCATTTCGCGCGACGCATAGAAGAGATAGTCATGCAGAGTGAGATGGCAGATCGTCAGAAACATTGGCTCCTCTATTTCTTCGCTGCTTTGCTTTCTTTTGAGCTGACCCCATACGTCTGTGCGTAGCGATTGGTTTCTTCATTAGCCTGGGTAAGTAGTAGCTTGAGTCGTTCCTCATTGCTGGTCACGCTATGTATTTCCTGTAGCATGGCTTGCAGCGCTTCTTCAGCAAACGTGTGTGAAACGATAGCATCCTCTTTGAGAAGGGTTGGAACGGCTGTTTTCATGGCGTCGAGTACTGCGCTTCGTTCAAGCGGTGTTTTCTTTCGTTCTTCTGGCGTGAGGGTATCATAGACGGCCTGGCTGAGGTACAGATTGGAAAAGATCTCTCCATCCGCGAAGATAATGGCTGTGATCGTATTGTGCATGCTACCGGTGCGCGTATTCTGGGCACCGTAGCGACGCGTACGCATAATGTTGTTGATCACATAAATGAATTCAGCTTCGGTCGGATCCTTGATGGTAATGACGGATGGGAAGTAGATCTGTGGCACTACATAGTCTTGCTCGCCGAGGGCAGATTTCATTTTGCCACCTTCGCTCATGGTGCCGTTTTCGTAGGGTGCATTAAAGGTGAACTGCTGGTGTGATGTATCGTAGCTCGTGATAGAGAATGCCGAGTCAACCAGAACTTTTGAGCGTTCTGAGCCTTTGTCACCAATGGCATAGCCGTAGTAGATGCAATCGGGACAGTGTTTGCAGAAATGTGCGCTATTATATTCGCAGTCGTTGACCAGGCCATAGCGCCGCAGGAGCTCTCGTCCGGTGAGCCGCTCCGGGGTAGACTGCTTACGTTTAAACAGGACAATGCGTGGCGCATGTCCCTGGTGTTCTTTTGCGCGTCCCAGGCTGACGCGGCTGAGGTTTAATTCGCCATCGGTCTGGAATAAGGCAAACGAGTTCGTTTCGCGTAGGGTGATGATATGGGCATATTTGCCCATTGGCAACCTTGGAATATCCTGATGGAATACGTTGTAACCTTCGAGGGTGTTTAAAAACATGCTATTACTCCTTTGGTGCATTGAAAATTTCTATTGACGTGTCTATGGTTAGTGTTTTGACAATGAGATGGCCGTTAAACCTCGGCCATCTCTTCTAGCTCTTCGGGCGTTGGTTCGGACTGCTCCTGGATGCGTTTCATAGCACGCTGGTAAACGTAGTATGCTTCGCAGCCATCCTTGAAGCGATTGAGGCGACTACGTAGGATGCCCCGCTCGCCTTCGCAATAGGTGACAAAAACTTCTTTATAGAAGTAGCTAATAAAATCCTGGACCGCCTGGATTTCTTTTTCCGTGATGTCTTTGCCCCAGAACATGGCATAGCCGCTGGTCTGTTTGCTGCGGACGCGATTTAGCCATTTGGTGACTTCGCCCTGTAACTGCCAGAGGAGATCTTCTGGTTCGATATCGCGTGGGCTGGTGATAATCGCGCGTGCCACGATATCAACCGGCCTGACGATCGAGTGTGATTCGTATCCACCCCGATAAAATCTGGTATAGAGGTTGACACATTGCTCAACCTTGCTCATGTTTTCCTCCTGTACGTTTGTAAAAAGGACATTTTTATACGCGTGCATATATTGTTGGACGCGCTTGGTGCGTAAGGTATCGCGTTGTTCAGCGCGTTGCTGTTTGCGGAGATAGCTGAAGAGGAACAATGGGTCTGTGGCGAGATCGCGTGTGATGCCACTGAGATGTTTCCACTCGGGTTTGCCCTGTTTCGCATAGGTATCAAGATTTATGCGATAGATGCTTGTCAGACGCGACAGTTGAGCATGCAGCGTATTGACACGTATGCGATTGTCCCGTAACAGACGGGTAAGATAGGCATGCGGGGCATCCAGTATGACTGTTTCTCGGAAGTCATGCCCCGATGAGAAAAGTGGTATCGGCAACTCAGAGAGGACTACCTTGGTGTTCGAAACCAGGGGGAGAGCTAGCGCGAGAAAGGCAGGCATTGCCCACGATGATGTGTCATCATCGTCTTTCGCTGCGCGCATCCCGAACATGTATATGCCAGGATACGCTGTCTGTTGAAACTTGATATAGCTACGCTCTTGCTGTTCTACTGATGTTTCTGGTTCGCTTAGCTCTTCCTCCTCCTCATCATCGTGAAGGGATAAGATCGGCGGTGGCTGACTCTCGTTGCCAGCCGCTGTGAAAACCTCTAATTCTAATAGACGTTTGATGGTAAGATCTTCCCCATTCAACTGCCTGCGGATGCTGAAGAAGTTGATATCCTGCAACTGTTGTATGATACCCTCAACCATTGCTCCCGTCTCTTGGGTGAAAAAGAAATTTGGGTAGATGGAGATATATTTGGTTTTGAGGGACTCAAATTTACTTCCCGTCAGTCGCAGGGTGCTTTTCTGCAAAATCTGGCGTAGCATCAATTCGAGTGCGCAGATAGTGCAGATGCCTCCAGCGTTCTTGCCTGCATACAGTGAGAGCTTGTTTTTGTAAACCCAGGGCTGGAATAAGACCGCGTTATCGGCTTGCTCTTCGGTTGGATAGGCGCTGTTGCAAAGAGTGCAGATGAGCTTGCGTCCCTTCGTTTTTGCGCCGGCGTAGCGTGCCAGTTCCCCTTGAAAGTCTGGTAGTGCTCCTCCTTCCTGTACCGAGAGCGGTAGCTCTATATTGCTTTCGAGGTACGCGGGCAGATGTTGAAGATAGCGCTGTGGTAGCCGCTGGCGCAGTTCATCTCCGGCCAACTCTCGAACCAGGGCCAGTGTAGAACGGAATATCTGGAACAGGTTTGGTTCTCCATCATAGATATCCATTCCCTGATGATCACGCATAAAGCAGGCCGCGAGCCAGAACCAGCGGTATTCAACGCCGCCTCGATTAGGAATAGTCAGGGACTGAGACCAATACGGTGTGAGCGCGAGATGAGCAACCACAGCCTGCGTCACACGGTCACGTAATTCAACCTGTTTTTTGTCTAGCAGATCAAGGAGGGTTGTGAAAACAACGGACAGAAAACGGCTCATCATGCCCGTCATTTTATCTGGTACGAAATCGGTTGTGATTGTCGCCGGGATTTCGCTATGTTCCTGCATCTGCCGCAATTTGGCGAATGGCACTACTGTAATATCATTAGTCGTGCGCCTGATGGTAAAGTCAGTGAGCAGTTCTATATATTCTTCAAGGGTCAGGAACTCAAAGTAGTAGCCGGGATGCTTTGCGATGCCCTGGATGCTGAATTTAAAGCCGGGAGCCTGGCTGATGATGCGTTGGGCACAGATCTGTCGCAAGCGTTCACGTACGGTTTCAGTAACTTGCTTGTGGTTCACTGTTAATTGTTGGGATGCTCGCTGCAGGTATACAACTCCATCGGCGAAAAATAGATACGGCCAGATACCATCGTTCCCTTTTGTAAAGAGGTCAACCAGGCTTTCATTGATAACATTGGTCAGCAGCCCGCGGACCTCTCGTAGCTGGTGATAGGTGAAGGTGAGGGTATTATCACTAAGTTCGCCCAGAATGATGTTAAGATTTTTTGCCTGGTTATCAAGCACGATGGATGACGGCGATGTGATGAGATAAGCGATATGATCAGAATAGGTGCAGAGTCGCCGTAAAAGCAGGATCCGTCTCTCACGTAGTTGAAAATTCCAGAGATAGGTATGCAGGTTGGTTCCCCACATCTGCTGTGTATTGACAACAAGATAGGTAATATCCTCCAGATAGGTCATGAAATCTGGAAAGAAGGCCTCCGCATTGCAGCGTTGCAGTTGCTCGGCAATGCTTTTCTTCGCTCGTTCAATTGCATCGCGGTCCTGGGTTTCAACGCCTTTTAAGCTCGGATCATGCGGCACAATTTTATCAATATCGTGCATGAGATATGCCAGGATATAGATGCGGCTCTCAAGGTCAGAGAAATGGTATGGGCCTATCCCTTCATCGTCAAGGATGTGAAGTAAGCGCAAGGTGGGAAAGATGCCGTTGAGCTGGTGACTGACCATATTCTGATCTGGCTTGGCTTCAAACTTTCGCCGAGTTTCATCGTCTCTCCCCAGATCATGTGCGTGATCCCCTCCTTTTGCTGAGGTAATGACATACTCTTGCATAAGGTTTGGAATCATATGTTCAATAAACGAGCGCGTGACCGGATCATGTGGATCGGTCTGCTTGAGTAAAAAATCTAAAAAAAACACATGGTCTCCTTTCTGTCGTTGGTTTGCTGCTGTTCTTGTGTCTGGATCGCTGTCTATTGCATGGAGCTAGAGCAACATCGGCTTATCTCCTTGTGGCTTACGAAAAAAGAGTAAAGAATCCAGAAGCAGTGCCTCCTGCCCAAAGCTGATGGAATACCGGCCTCCCGTGACATCGTGTAGGTGATAGACGGGAAACAGTGGGCCAAGTTGTAATTTTTGTTTCAGTGCGGCGCGTTCTATATCAGTTACAATGGCTGGAAGCTTCAAGTGCTTGAGCTTGAAGTTCACTTTATCGCGCCAGACCGGGTGAGGAGACTGGATGGTAATGCCATGCAGCACCTGAATGCGGTTGAGAAATGGCGTGATATCATAGGGTACTTGAAGAATTAACTGTAGGCGTTCTGGGATATAATCATGGATCTTCAGGTAGAGCAGTTGCTTCTCAAATGTTCGCTCCTCTAAACCGCGTGCCCGTACTTCTTGCATAAAAGTGAAGGTGTCCAGAACTTCAAATTCTGTATTGCTGAGTAGGAAAAAGAGTTCATAGGTTTTTAAATGATTATCGGTGTCCCAGACAGCACAGGAAAGAGGGCTTTGGCCACGAAAGCTACGCAGTTCCTGGATAATCTCCGGTGCCTCTTTATGGATGCGCCAGTATTTTTTTAGTGCCTTACTCATCACTGGTTTGTCGCCAGTAGCATAGGTGCGCTCATATTGCTCAACCAGTGCGTCTGTAAAGGCCTGATTGGCATCGAGTTTACGTTGCGACTGGAGTTCCGCAACAACCTGCGCGGCCTGAACTGTTCCCCAAAGACTACAATATTGGGAAAATTGTTGCTCAGTCGGAAAAACATCGTAGATCATTTTATTCAATGCTTCTCGTTCCATTTCATCAGTTATTTGTGCCTGTACGCGTTCCAGGACAAAGCGTGGCACAAGCGCATGAGCGCGATAGATCGGAAACTCGCCATGCCTGCCCAGACGGCCAAAGCGTTGAAGAAAGGTGCCAGCGCTGGAAGCTTCAAAGATGAGATAGTTGATGTGAAAATCAACTCCCACATCTACCGTTGACGTTCCAACCAGGATGTCGCGTGTGCGTGATAGCTCTCGCTCTTCGCGGTTCGTCAACCCGGTATTCTCCCCAACGGTAATACCATAGGGTTCAAAATAGGCCTTAATTCGTGTATATATGCGGCGAGCTGTCGCAACCGAGGAAACCAGGATCGCTGCTTTGGAGCCCGGATAGTGTATGAAGAAGTGGAGTAGCGTCTCAAGGTGTTCCTCAATCCATTGTTCTGTCGAATGCTCGCGCTCCTGGGAGACCTCATGAAATTCTAGATCACAAGCCTGTAAAATGCAGCGATAATCCTCACCTTGAGGAGATGAGCGATAGGTTCCCTGGATTGATTGATAGCGTATCCCACCACGTTGTAGCAGTGTATGAAGTTGCGTGTTTGGTGTGGCAGAAAGAAACACAAACTTTTTGCGTTCTCGCGCTTTATCTCGATACCCTGTTGTCAAATAGCCGAGGATATTGATAATTGCAATGACCTGCGGCACATTGAAGATATGAAACTCATCAAAAATAAAATAGTCGAAGAAAGCGCCGATAGTGACAGGAAGTTCTTTTCGAAGATGTTCCCATCCATACTGATGGCTCATGATCAAATGCAAGAGATCTGGATTTGTCAGTATCATTCGGTTTTTTACCAGGAGTTTGCGCACTTCTTCCAGCCGATTGGTTGATTGATGCAAGCGCATCAGTTGCGTGATTTTCTCGCTATACATCGTATCGAATGGTTTAATAGGTATACCTAGGTTCTGTTCATACGATGGAAGGGCCGCATACTGATCAGAGATCAGCTCATTTGTCGGATACATCGCGATCACATGTAATTGATCTTGAATGGCAGCGAGGTAGGCCGCCAGGCTTTTTCCATCACCTGTCATGGCCATATTTGTAATCACATCAATATCTGGGTTCCTGAATGCCTCCAGGGTTTCATGTTGGTGCTGGAGCAAGCGAACAGTATGTATTGTCGCCGTAGGATGTAATTTTGAATATACGGGTAGAATATGCAAACTGGTTAATGCCATATGCCTTCCCTCCACTCACTGATTAACGACTTTACTAACATATAGCTTTTGCTTCTCAGAAAGCAAAAATAGTTATTTTTAGCGTCATGTATTGATGCCACCCACACTGGAATCGTAGTATAAACCACAATAGCTTTTCCATTATGTAGCTCCCCCAACTACTTTGCAGCCATTATACGAAGGATAGGCGTTCCCACAGAACACCTATTTTTGCTTAAAATGAGCTAATCCGGCTATCTGCTGTCCTAATTTATTGGGTTCTGCCAAAAAACGGAGTCAATCACCCCTGAATTCGTAGGGCATGTGGTGGTAGGACGCATTTGGTCACAGTGAACTATGTGATGCATACCGTACGTATCGCGGATGCAATTTTGTCGCTAACTGTGAGTGGAATTTATTGTTGCTTCTTTTATTTTTTCGCCGTGACCAGATTAGAGATAGCGCTTGAGCGTTCGCTGTAAGTCATCGCGCATCTGCTCGCGTAGGTGCCGTGGCTCAACTAGCTCTACTTTAGAGGCGTATTTGCGCAATTGCTGAAGGATGCGCCATTCGCTATAGGCATAGGCCCGAATCAGGAAACGGCGTCTCAGGCGGCCATACTCGTCTGCATATTCCTCTTCTTGTTCGATGGATTGGCGTAGCCAGCGCTGGCTTAATCCACTATGGGCTAGATCCTCGTCTGCCCAGTAACTAAATGCAATCGGTCTTTGCTGCCTTGTCCTATCAATAGGCTCCGAACCTGGCTTGAGGGTATCTGCGAGGATGCGATCTATCCGAAATTCAAAAAAACAGTTCATCTTATAGCTGTAGCCAATCAGGTAGAAATGGCCGTCAAGATGGATGATATAGTAGGGGTCTACACGTTGATGAAACGTTGGGTGCTTTTTGCCACGCGACGAGGTATAGTGGAAACTTACCGATTGATTGCTTGCAATGATGTCTGCAAGGGTATTTATGATAGTGCGATGAGGTAGGTAATCAGTGACTGGAGCCATATTAAAGTAGATATAGGGCTTACGAACCGATTGATCAAACATGTGGCGTTGCTCAACTGGCAACATCTCTACAAAGCGCTCAATTAGAGCAAGTACCTCCTCGCTAAATGGATGACGGGGAGGCTGGGATGGGTGTATTTGATGGCCAGATATCGATGCATACTTAGAAGGATCGGTAAAAAGCGCGTAGACAACAATTAAAGCCTCGACTTCCTCGTGCCGGAACAAAAACTGTGTACCTGGTCCACTACCAGGAGCGATATGATAGTGATAAATCCGCCGATCTATACTGCTCCTGGTTTTTTCGATCTCATAACCGATCTCTTCCAGGAAGGCGATATCGTTTCCAAAAAGCTGATTAGCCAGGTAGCGTGCATTGGAGGCTTCCTCCTCATCATTCTCATCGATTTTGTAATGGGATCCCAACTGAGCAAAAACCTCTTTGCGCGTACATGTATTTCCCGTCAGTAAAAGTACAAGTCGCAGCAGGCGTTCAGCCGTCTCATGTCGAGGGCTACTTGAATCATCATCTAACTCATCCCAGGATAATTGGGGCGCATCATTAGCTTCCATCATAGACCTCCTGATTACAAGTGGGCACATATGTTATAGATGAGATTATAGAACGCTGATGTGTGATAGGTAAGATTTTGTAGTATAAAGTACCATTGACATAACAAAAGGAATGAATAATTGCTATCTGGCTCAACCTCATAATATGCTTTTTCATAAGCAGATGTAAAAGCCGGTGTGTAAAATGGCATTCTGTTCCTGCCAACAAATGTCGCGAGGCACGCAGCGGTGAAAATGCTGAGCTCGCTGCCTCGCAACATCAAAGGAATGCTACCAACGGGCTCCACAAGCTCTTGTAAAGGACAAAGAACTCGTGTATAGTGTATCTGTGAATGATGAAAAACGCCTTGCGAAACATATATTTCATCGCTGCCTCGCAAAAGCTCTCCTCGCCCCGCTTTCCAGGCGTCTCGAGGCAAACGCGGTTGCAGAGGGAAGAGCATCCCGGTAGGGATTGAAACATGTAGTATTTTTCGTAAATCTAAAAGTACATTAAGTTGCAGAGGGAAGAGCATCCCGGTAGGGATTGAAACATGGTGCATACGATCCGCAACGAACCGCCCTTTGCGTTGCAGAGGGAAGAGCATCCCGGTAGGGATTGAAACATGCATGTTTTGTGGGGATGGGCTTTTTTTGGGGGGGTTGCAGAGGGAAGAGCATCCCGGTAGGGATTGAAACTTCAAAGTCGCTCTCATGAGCATGGGTTCCTGGATGATGTTGCAGAGGGAAGAGCATCCCGGTAGGGATTGAAACATCAATTGGGGTAAGATGAACCTGTTCGTTTCTCAGTTGCAGAGGGAAGAGCATCCCGGTAGGGATTGAAACTGTTACCTCGTGCTTGCCGGGAAGCTTCCGCTTACTGTTGCAGAGGGAAGAGCATCCCGGTAGGGATTGAAACAAGATGGACGGGTTTTGTGTTTCGGGCGGGTTGATCAGTTGCAGAGGGAAGAGCATCCCGGTAGGGATTGAAACAAAAATGGAGCTGCAAAACTGGCTACGGTTGGCGGCGTTGCAGAGGGAAGAGCATCCCGGTAGGGATTGAAACCAACAGCAACGGCGATCTGACGCTTTCCGGCTATTAGTTGCAGAGGGAAGAGCATCCCGGTAGGGATTGAAACAAGAAACGGGCATTCACGAAGTCAAAGGTATTGTTCGTTGCAGAGGGAAGAGCATCCCGGTAGGGATTGAAACACGCTGTAGAATGGCTGCTGCACCACGGTGCCGTTGGTTGCAGAGGGAAGAGCATCCCGGTAGGGATTGAAACAGTGACTATGATGATAATATGGCTGGTGCGTCTCCCTACCGTTGCAGAGGGAAGAGCATCCCGGTAGGGATTGAAACTTTCCTCCTATCCGCATGCGAATTAGAGTGGACTCTGTTGCAGAGGGAAGAGCATCCCGGTAGGGATTGAAACACTGTGAAACAAAATTATTAGCCCGGAGGAGGCGCTGTTGCAGAGGGAAGAGCATCCCGGTAGGGATTGAAACTTGCGGCTCAAATCCGCAAAGTACGCCGCGCATTCTTGTTGCAGAGGGAAGAGCATCCCGGTAGGGATTGAAACTTTCCTAGAGGCTATTTCTGTGGATATGTGGGTAGACGTTGCAGAGGGAAGAGCATCCCGGTAGGGATTGAAACAATATGTTGCTTGCCATCAAGAAGTACCAGCAAACAGTTGCAGAGGGAAGAGCATCCCGGTAGGGATTGAAACTGAAGAGATGGAGCAGTGGGAGCAGCGAGCGCGTGGCCGTTGCAGAGGGAAGAGCATCCCGGTAGGGATTGAAACTATTAATGTACGGATGTCAGTACAGGGGGGTAACACGTTGCAGAGGGAAGAGCATCCCGGTAGGGATTGAAACCGTACTGAACACGGACTACTCTAGCGAGGATTACAACGTTGCAGAGGGAAGAGCATCCCGGTAGGGATTGAAACAATGATAACGAGCGGGCCGGGTTCGGGCGCCGGGAGTTGCAGAGGGAAGAGCATCCCGGTAGGGATTGAAACATCGAGACTGACCCAACCACAGATCGTGCCCGATGGGGTTGCAGAGGGAAGAGCATCCCGGTAGGGATTGAAACCCATCAATCGTCAATCCCGAATAAAATTTCTGGATGTTGCAGAGGGAAGAGCATCCCGGTAGGGATTGAAACATCAAACTGCCCAGCTGGACAAGGATAAGTTAATGCAGTTGCAGAGGGAAGAGCATCCCGGTAGGGATTGAAACTCATTAAACAGCATTCAGGCCGGCGCGATGTACCGGTTGCAGAGGGAAGAGCATCCCGGTAGGGATTGAAACGGAACGCAATCGCGCCAATCGCGCGAAGAGTGCCAGTTGCAGAGGGAAGAGCATCCCGGTAGGGATTGAAACAGATGATCGGTATTGGGGGGCTGGTTCCTTTCCTGAGTTGCAGAGGGAAGAGCATCCCGGTAGGGATTGAAACTTCAGACTCAAGGTGCTCTCTTGGGTGTCGGCTCTGTGTTGCAGAGGGAAGAGCATCCCGGTAGGGATTGAAACAAAACGCGCCGCGATGGCTTGCGACGCATCCGATTGGTTGCAGAGGGAAGAGCATCCCGGTAGGGATTGAAACATTGAAGGCATTACCGCCTACATTGGAGAGCAACGGCGTTGCAGAGGGAAGAGCATCCCGGTAGGGATTGAAACAGACTGGTCAGACAATCCAGATGATGACCAGTTTAGTTGCAGAGGGAAGAGCATCCCGGTAGGGATTGAAACCCCATCCCAGAAGTACAACCGGGCGCAGGCGCTGGCGTTGCAGAGGGAAGAGCATCCCGGTAGGGATTGAAACACTACGATCCGGAGGAAGAAGCCAAGCAAGAACATAGTTGCAGAGGGAAGAGCATCCCGGTAGGGATTGAAACACTACGATCCGGAGGAAGAAGCCAAGCAAGAACATAGTTGCAGAGGGAAGAGCATCCCGGTAGGGATTGAAACCTTCACCGGGCCCAGGTGGACTTGGCGGTGCTCTGCGTTGCAGAGGGAAGAGCATCCCGGTAGGGATTGAAACTCACACTATGTCTATTCACAACGCCCGCTCTAGTCGTTGCAGAGGGAAGAGCATCCCGGTAGGGATTGAAACGCTCGTTGAGCCTGCCAGTGAGTCGCTTGACTCTGAGTTGCAGAGGGAAGAGCATCCCGGTAGGGATTGCAACATGGCTGGGTGTGATCCCGATGATCATCAGGTGCGACCGCAGAGGTACAGATGTCCCGGCAGGGATTGAAACTTGCTGCGATCGACGTTTCAGGGATGTGCCGTCTAATTTGCAGAGGTGCAGACGTTCCGGTAGAAGGTGAATAGTTTTCTGAGGCTTTTATACTGTGATATCGAGAGAGGTAGGCTATCTTCACAACCATAATAGAAGATAGCCCCATTAATTATTTGAGGAGAAATGAGGGGGCATAACCAGGTTGCTGATCTTCCATGATTTGAATTTCTGCATGAATGGCGTTGAGTTTGTGTCCAATGAAACAGGCTCCGCTGTAGGGACCTTGATAAAACAGCAATAGTTTTTTTGCTTCCCAGTGCTGGATAAGTGATTTAGCGTATGATTTTACTTGTTCAGCTATTGCTACAACGGTATGTGCATCCTCTATTTTGCGATTCAAGTCTTCTGTAGATAAAAGTAAGAGAGCTGCTATCTTCCCTTTCCTTTGAGCCAGGTATTTTTTGACATCATTATCTAAGGGAATTGAACCATAGGCACTGATTCCAAGAGCGACTGTGTCGCCTTCTTGATCGAGTATTTCCCCATGAGGAGATCCATGATTACTTGTAATGATCAAATGAACATTTTTGCTTGCTTCTACATCTGTTCTCCAGCTCTGGTTGTTTTGATGAACCTCTAGTGTATATGATGCGACTTCGGAAAATGTAAAGCCAAAGGCGAACCAGCACGAGAGCCTGGATTGACCATAGGCTCTGATAAAACGGCAATCCGTATCTTTATTGACTTTATTTTTGAGCCTTTCGAGTTGAGGCAAAAGAATGTCGTTCCAATTGGATGGCTCTTTTAACTGATGACCTCCCCGGTTACCAACATCAACAAAATAATTGCGCCAACGTAGATGATAGTCTGGCTTATGTGCATATTTTTGCTCTTCTATCGAATTCATATAAATGGTGACGCAGCGTTCTTCTTTGGCGGGCAAGTACAGATTATACCTTTTGAGTTCTGTATGTAATTCTTCAGCAGTAATGGTTGTGTGATTACTATTAAGCCATGAACGTACGATACTACTACAGTTAGATAAAGAAGCGATATCTGTTTTTAGTTGCAGATGCCGCATGCGTTCTACTACTTGTTCGTTGATTAAGACGCTTGCGCTATATCCAAGTCTAAAGTGAAGGCAGCTGAGAAATGCCTTAAAACTCTGATCGTCGGCCTGAATCTTTGTTTGCCAGGCTTGTTTAATGTTCTGAATTTTTTTTGATGGTTGAGCAGCAAAAAATTCATCAATATTAATGCTATCAGTTGCACCTCCTACCCATTTTCCCAATGCATCCTGCCCCCAGGTCCAGTTGCTGACAAGGTATAATTCGAGTGATCGATCCGGGTTATTCTGGCGTAGATGTTGCCAACTCTCCCAGAATTTTTCTAGAAGACTTTGAGAACTTGATTTTGTTGAAATAAGTTCTTGGGCTGAATATTCATTACGCTGATCCACGTGATATTTGATTTGATAAAAACGATCAGGTAATTCTGTCCCCGGTTCATAGCGGATAGTTACATCATCAACGTAGCGCGCACTGCCATCTTCCAGGATGACTTTGGCTATTCTTTCTTCTGGCAATTTTAATCCAAGAATTAACCACCAGGAATAGAGATGTTGATAGTCATCTCCGGCGATTCTTGCTGCATGTTTATTGCCTGTCATATTCACTCCTTTGATGAACTTCTTCTTCGTTAGCGCAGGTTGCGTGTATCTTCAATGCGTTTGCCGCGGCCTTCGCGGTTAAACCAGTCTTTCGATGGATAGGCGTAGTTGACCGTTTCATCAGGTGGCCAGGACCAGATATAGCGCAGGTCATCCAGGGTACTGGGAGGTACAACGATTTGTTTGAAGTTCTCTGTATAGTCATCAATCGCGTACCAGGTATCATCACCTTCTTTGACTGTTTTTCCACTTTTTCCCTGTCCACTGTAGCGTGCTGCGTAGTCGATGAGCGTGAGTTTGGTAGGTATGATCTGAACTGAACCCAGGCCGAGCGGTTTGCCATAACCAATTTTATGGCGCATGTTCTCTTCAAGCGTGGTTGCTAGCAGTAGTGCGGCAAATTCGTTACGTTCAAGATTGGTAAAATCGATACGGCAATGAAATTGGGTATCGCGATCCAGGGGGAGAATGTAGCGATTGGATGGTTTGCCTGCCATGTAGGTGTATCCGGGAGCACTGAGTGGTTCTAGATTGGGTGAGTGGTGGAAGAAGAACTTGCGGCCAGCGATATACTGCTTTTTTTCATCCAGATAGAAACTATCGTGATGGGGACGTGGCGTCATGAGTGGCTTCGTATACATGGAAGGGTATTCGTATACCCTGTCAGGGTTTACCTCGGCATCGTTGACATTGATCTTTCCGAGAAAGATTGTGTTGCGGTTCAATGTACCAAAGCTACGGCAGGTAAGACACAGAGCATTGATATCTTTGCACTTTTGGAAGGTGGCAGGCACGTTGCGGTAATAATCCACTTTATGATTCTCATAACTGCTATCAAACAGTGTCAGACAACCATTTCCGAGAGTCTCGGCCACCGATCGAAACAGACCTTTCAACGAACTCCCAGGAATAGTGTAGGCGCCACGCGCATTACTATAAAATCTGGATGGTTTCGTTGGATCAGCCGATGTTTGATTGGGGTCAGCAATGAAACAGGGTGTTTCCAGGTAGATGTCGAGTTCGAGCTGCCCTGAATAGAGTGGTTCCGCTGTCTGGTTAAAAAGGCGGTGATGCCAGATTGGTTTGTGGCGTTCGGGTGGTTTACTCCAATCAATACGTACAAAATCGTAAGGATTCATCGCGTTTCATGCTCCCTTATTGATGGATGTGTCTGTCATGGCTTGTAGCGTTTGGAACCTGTAGGCATAGAGACATCCACTTTCTCTATCCACATATTCTGTTGCATGTATTCTCACACGCTCTCCAGGTTTTTCATCCGCTGACACCTGGAGCGGATAGTGGAGAAGGCGAGGAATGCGTGCTTCGGCATAGGTGATGTGGTTCTCTGGTGTTGCGAGCTGTTTGGGATCTTCACCGAGCCTTTTGCCGAACAAAACATACTCTTTGGGGACATTCTTTAGTTTCTTCTCCCTCATCAGGTTTGCGAACTCTGGTTGCAGTGTACAGCTATGGTGTTCAAGCACGTCGGTATAGTGGTCACTACCAAGATAGAGAAGCTGAAATTCGTCCGCATTCTGTTGTTCCCAACGTAGCTCACCCTCGAAATGAAAAATGCGCCCGGTCGTATATCTGGTAAATGGAAGGGAGGGGATGTACCAGTTAAAGAGGAGCAGATCCTTGCGCTCGGCGTCGTCAATGAGGCGATCAGGCAATTGTTCACCGAGAAAGCGTGCGTGTGGTGGAAAGCCGCAATCCATAATGAGTTGTGTGAGCTGCCGGTCTGAGAGCGTTCCTGTGTATAATACCTCCACCATGTGTTGTTTACCTCCTTCCTTTGATCCCGTTCACACTGCTTTGGATGTGTGCGAAGCTATTGTCTGGCCAATTCTGGATGCGACTCACAAACTCGTCGATAGTGGCCTGACGTAACGCGTTCAGGTTTTGATCCTGAAATACGCGTTGAAGCCGGATACCATTGGGGCGTCGCTCCAGTGGTTGCTCCAGATTAATCATGTCATCCTTCCAGGTCCCATAGCTGCCATCTTCAAGCCAGCGGCCAAGTCCCCAGAGTTCGTTGTCTGGTTCTTTGTCGTTACGTATGGTGCTGGTGATGAATCCGCCGGGTTGATGGTGCTGACCGTTGGGACTGATCTCGGCCGTTACACTTCCTAAGCCTCGTGAGCGGCCTGATCCGATACGAATCAGTTCTTCTTCCAGATCCTGGAGCACCACAAACAGCATTCCTAGTTGCCAGATCTCGAAATTGCGCAGGTGGATCTTTGTTTCGAAGACCACACCACTACTGACAACCTCTAGCTCAAATTTTGCGCTATGGCTGGCTCCGCCCGTGAAACGATCAATTCCGACGCCGTCGCGTTGCTCGGTGATGCCGTCAGAGACCAGGTAGGCATCTCCAATGGCGATGCGACCAATAAATCCTGTGGAACCAAATAAGCGGCAGGTGGGACAGGAATGCTCATACACAAAGTCTGTTTCGGCCTCAATTTTCGCGCGCATGTCTTTATCTTTCGCTAGGTCTGTGAGCGCCTGACTGCACGAATCCCGGTAATCTTTTCGGCGTTGTGCCAGATCAGCTTCTTTTTCATCATGTCCGGAGAAGGGGTAGCAGACAACACGAGGTTTGAGGCTACACACAATCTTCTCAATATGGCTACGGAAAACGCCTTTGAGTGAACTGCCGGGAATGAAAATTTCTGGTTTACCATTGCGATAAGTGCGGACTGGGGTCATGTCGGGACCACTGATGGTGGCGCTACCCGACTTGATCAGGAGCGGACCGGTGGTGGTGATGCGCAGGATACAAGACGCTTCGTTGACCAGTTTTTTTAACATTGCACGCTTCCTTTAATGTAAGCTATCTAGCGTTATTGTCAGCGAAAAGAGTGTCGATCTGATCATGGACAAATGTCGGTCCATCCAGTGGCTCCGGTAAAATCTTGAGCAAGTGATTTTTGAGACGAAGACTGCGCTCTTTTTGATCTCCACTTGCTAAATCGATGCAGGTGACTTTGAAATCTTCTAATATGCAGGCACCCAGGCCACGGGAACGTTTGCCACCAATTACTCCGTAGCCATTCACAAATTCGCTCAGTCCGATACTTATCAACTGCAGATCTTTTGGTGACGCATTTTCCAGGGTGATGTTCATTGAAAATGAGGTGGTAGCGGGCACCACGTCGAAGTCATACTTGAGGCGGTCACGCGCTTTTTCACTATCGCGATCAATGGCAACGCCATCTCTGTGTTGGATCAGGCCATCGAACCAGGTCATATCTGCAAGGTAGAGGTCCTGGATACTCATGAGTGAGGCGCTAAAGGGTGAGCCAAAGAGTTGACAGGTATGGCACAACTCTTTCCGCGCCTGGGTAAAAATGTTTTTATCATTTGGGGCATTACGATATCGCTGTGCAAATTCACGTTGGCGCAAGGAGGAACAAACCCATTTCTGCTGTTGCTGGGCCGCCAGTTGTTCTTCGTCGCTGAGTTCGACTAATCCACAGCTTGAGAGTTCCGCACTCTCTGGGAGTGCTGGAACAATCTTCTCGGTAGTGCTCCTGAGCGATCCTTTGAAGCTGGATCCTGGAATAAATGGCTGGCCTTCTGGCGTCAAGATAACAGGGCTATCACTGCCGCTTAGCGTGAGGCGGCCGCCTCCGATGTGAAATGCGGTCTGCATCACCAGGCGTCCGGTAAAAATATAGCGATTGCTCAATGTATAGCGTCTGGATGTTTCTTCTGCCATGGCTATCCTCTATCTCTTTGTTTCTTGCTTTATCTTGTTTGTCTCTCTTTAGAATTGGTTGGAGTATTTTGACGTGGTGATTGCGTCGGGCGTTTTGGATAAGGGGTGGCGTGTTGCCCTTTTTTTTCTTGCACAAGCACATTGTTTTCGGCAATGAGATGTTGTAGGAATTCGCGTACAATGAATACCATGAGCATGTCAACTTGCTGGCGCAACACCTGTGGTGGTGCTTGCTCATCTACCAGGTGAAACTCACGCCGTAGCCGCTGTGATCTCATGGCTATAAAGATTTTTTCCAGTTCGGTATAGAATACTTTGATGTTTCTTTGCCTGGGCGTCCAATCACGATCGCGTTGATGTATGATAAAGGTCTCGATTTGCGTGTAACTAGAATTGCCCGTAATATTGAGGAGACCTCGTACCTGGCTGGGCGGAAGTGGATCATAGCCCTCGCTTTTGACCAGGCGGTGAATAAACGCTACCGCTTCCCGATAAATCGTCGTATCGCTGATATCCCAGATCTTTTGCATTTGTTCTGGCGAGAGCATCTAGTCTCCTTTCATTTTCTGAGGGAACATACTCTCCTTTTCCTCTTGAGAGAGGTTAGCGCTAAACTCGTACTGCACAACCATTTGCTGGATAAATTGACGGATCAGAAGTAAATAGACATGACGGTAGAGATGCCGGCCCTCGTCTGTATCGCTCTGAATAGCGAGCTTATTACAGATCGTATTGTGTTTCTTTTCCAGGTCCTTCGAAAGAATATTGAGTAGTCTTACCCCGAAAATCTCCTGGCTATGTTGGGAGTGGGGTCTGCGCCAGTAATCGTAGCGGGCGGTTTGTCGTTTAATATAATCAAAGATGTCCGATGTTTTGAAGGCGCTGGCCGCGACATTCTCCAGGTTGGTGAGTTGCGAGCGATGACGATTCGTGATGACGGCTGCGGCATGTTCGCCGAGTTTATAGCTTTCTGGATAGAATTGCTCTGCTGCATCCTGCACCTCGATCGTGATTTTCAGTGCGAGGTGCGCGTTTTTCCGGCTGGCTCCCTGCTTACTTATAGCCATGTGACCTCCTGATGAAATGCATCCGAGATGCATATGCGTCCAAACCCTTCGATTGTTCTTTTGCCGATCCCTTGCTCTTCTAGCTGGTAGAGTGCTGGTAGAAGTTTTGTGCGTTGTGCATGGGGGCATTTAAAGAGAAAGACCGAGCCTGTTTCAATGGCGTATTCATTTGTCCTGGGTGTTCCCCATAACTCTTGCCAGCCAGTGATGCGTTGTACCTGTGCCTGGTGGTAGACGTGCTGAATACCATGGATGGGGGTTTTTGCTTGTTTGTACAGCAGATCCTCAAGTATCCGTGCATTAATCGTACCGTGATAACGAAACAGGGCATCAGTGAGGATGGTTGGGGAATGCAACGTAAGTGCAAAATAATACTGATCCTCAATCTGTGAAAGCTGCGTTTGATATTTGCGAGCTTCTTGCTGGAGCATGCTATTAAAGGTATCCAGACGTTGTTGGAACGCAGCAAATGTATCCGTCTCTCTGGATTGGTTTTCTGTGATGAGGAATACTTTGCCCATACCACGTGTGCGACCAGTGCCCAGGCGCATCAGACCACCTTTTGCGATCCTCTCTAAAAAGTCCTCCAGGAGCGTGCTTACTGTTTCATCCGTGACTTTGATGAGCCCCCAGAATTGCGTCCCCTCATCAAACACTTGCCGGTTATAGAGGATTCCTTCCTCGATGGTGCCAGAGAAGCGGTTAATGCCAGTATGTGTTTGCAGGTGATATTTGCCTTCGGATGCCAGCAGTTGTTTATCATTGATGCGTCTGTAATAGGCCTCATATCTATTGGTTGGCTCGCCACATCGTTGATGATTATGCTCAAATGCACATGTTTGGCTTGCTTCCAGTATGGTTAGCGCGGTAACCTTATCTTTCTCGGGCCACTCAGTAAAGAGTGTATGGTCAATCAGCGTATCTCGTACTCCATGGCTTTCGTTATTTTGATCGGATGGATAGAGAAAGCCTTTTTGTCGTTTACAGGCGATTGCCGTCTTTGGTGTCGGATAGATAGGCAGGTTTTTATTGATGTCTGGTAGTTTCTGATTTTTCTTATAAGAGGCGAGATAGAGATTGGGAAAACGGACCGCACCACTCAAAAAGAGGCGTTCAAAGTTATGTGCATCGCCGGGATTCAGAAGTTTATAGGTGGTGGCCAGGCTCCCAAGCACAGTGGAGCCAGGAATATAACTGGTCGTCCCGGCTCCACTGGAGGCATGATCTGAGCGAATGGAGAGTGGTGATTGGGCAATCACCCGGATGGAAAGATATTTCATGAGCGTGTTCCCCCACTGACAGTAAGTTGATCGAGATGCTCCAGCCAGGTTGCCCAGTGTTCTCTGGTATAGGTTTCTTTGTCGTTGATGGTGATATGCTCCACTTCATTGGTGCACACACCCTTGCCTGTCGATTTGTTGCCACCCAGCCGTTCAATCATCAGAAGTCCTGCCAGAAGTAGCAGGAGTTCCTGGCTGACATGTGGTAAGTTCGGGATGTCTGTATGCTGTATCCAACCGGTGATGGTTCCTTCAAAGGAGAGTGCCCGGCGTCCAAATTCGCTGGTGTAGAGCGCTCCCTGTACCGCAGTTCGCGTTAATCGATCGAGTCGCACCTGTGTATATATTTCTGTCTGGATGTGTTTGTATTTTCCGCCGGCCTCACGTTTGTCTGTGCTTTCATAGAGCTTTCTATCGGCATCTGACTGCTGGGCGTTGTCAAAAAAGAGCAAGCCCGGATGGTTCGCTGAGCCAAAGATATGGGTAATCAGCGTTTTCGTGTCGGGGTTGTACAGGTCAATCAACGCGTTCTCTTGATCATGCGGACTGGCGATCCGCTCGTTGTTTGGTTCGAGTAGGCGACAGATCTGTTCACAGTGTTCACGTACTACCCCTTTGAGCGTTGCGCCAGGTACATAGAGATAGCCCTGTGGATCGCGACGTACACTACGATCAATCAGTCCTTCGCGCAGGCCCGTTCCAAAGTGAAAGGGAGTTACAAACGTCAGCCGATACGTGAGTTCAAGTCTATCATTGCTCATAGCCAACCTGCTCTCTCTTGTCGCGTGCTACAAAATCATAGAGTTCCACAAAATCCAGCAGTGCTGTGCGATAGACCGATTGTGTGTCTAAAAACCATGGAAATACCAGACGTGGCAAACCCGCCAGTGGATTATTTGGATCGGCAGGAGCATGCTGATAGAATGTTCCGTAGCGACGAAGGTAAGTGAGAATATGTTTTCGTTGTATCTCATTCCAGTTGCGCAAGACGGCGATACTTTCACTTACAGAGGTCGTTGTATTCATATGCAAAATAGACTCGCGCAATTGATGCAGCTTGGTACGGCCGAGGCGCAAATGCTGACCTTCTTTAATTGCTTTCAGTAAATTGTCCAGGTCCCGTGGCGAATACGGCCGGAGAGTAGCGTGAAATTCCTGATTGGTATCTTCGTCTCTTCGATCGGCTTTATCTTCAGGTTTTTTGATGTAGGGATCATTGGCATTGATCTGCATACCACCGTTGACAATTCTGAAGCTGATGCGTGTGTCATCAAAATCTATTCCCGCTTGTTTGTTTCTGTCGCTGCGAGCTTTAGCGGCTTCTTTCTTCGCGTCCTTGAGGATGTTTTCTACCAATCCCAGCATCAAGCGAAATGGATACTTGATTGGTGCCATGACAACGCCAATAGATAAGCTATACTGATCGTTTCCAAGCTCTCGGAATTCAGGCGTCTCTTGACAGATTTGTGTCATGATGGACCGAAATTCTTGCCCTATGGTGAGCGCTACCTCCATCGCTTTCGCCGCATCGGTAAGCATCACGATATCATCGCCACCCAGGAGAAAGATATCAAAGGGAAAACGCGTAATCTTGCCCTCTACGATAGACTCATCCTGTATATCGTCAGCGGCTTCGTCTGCAGCGATCTGGACGATTGGCAGATGTTGTTTGATGGCCCTGCTCATAGCTTGATGGATGGCGCGATCCACTCCTTTGGCAAATTGCTCGTAGACTCCAAGCCTGGTTAATCGCGTAACTTTTGCTCCCATGTTGTTGGCATCGGCATAAATTAACCCAATGTACTCCTTTGCTTCAACTAGAGGTCGGAAAGCATGAAAGTCACTGGGACGCTGCGGAACAAATCGTGAGCCGAACGGGAAAAAATCATAACTGGCTTCCTGCAAGTAGTAGCTAATGCGCTTCCACAATTCCTGATGGAGAATATTGTCCTCTGTATACTGTTTGAAATTATGTACGTAGTCAGCAGCTTTTTGAAATTGTGCTTTAATTCTATGATCTTCTTCCTGCTTTTCTCGGCAACTTTGGCAGTAATACAGATCTTCCGGCTCATTTTTTTCTGCCCCTTTCTCCGCTGCATACCTGATCCCACAAGCATCGCATGGACGCATCAACGGGTGCGAGGGAAGTACAACCGTATCCGCAGGGCTGCCTTTTTTGAAGTCCATCTGGACTTGAATCAGCTTAAAATAGTCTGCTAGATCTATCCTCTTGAGTGCATTAATAGTATCAGGAAGATTGGCTGGGAGATCTTGCAGCGCATAGGTAATAGAAGCACCACCACGGGTTTCTTCAGAGAATTTTTTTTGTATCCGCTGGCCGAAATCCTCAGCTACTGTATGGGCATTATCGGCGCTGACAACAAAGAGTCCTTGCCCACCATTGGTATAGATAGGGATGATCTCCGCATCTTTAACTTGCTTGGCTTCTGTGCGCATCATTTCACGATTTAACTTATCTAGCAGTGCGCTCGCCCCCCGAATTTCCTTTAGTCGATCGGTACCGAAGACATAGCCCTTGATCCTATCGGCATCGAACGCTACGAGTGTCTTTTGCACGAATCTATTGCCTCCAGGCTTTTAATGTTATGCGAGTGATCATTTTTGTAACTTACTAAGTATAGCATGTTTGGCGTTTATTGCACTCATAAATAGTTATGAATAATTTTAAAAGCATTTATATTTTTTTATTCAAGCGCAATATCCACACAAAACAGAAAGCATCTACAAAATAGTTGTAGATGCTTTCTGTTTTGTGCCCTACGCAAGCCCTAATACGGGAAATCTAAGGACATTGAGCACAAAGAAAGGACATAGTTCATCAGAAGATGAATTCGTTTCAATCTCATTTAAAGATAGTATCCCAAAAAGAATACTTATGCCTAAATTATAGCACAGTTGTTTCAAGTTAACCACAAAGGTAATATACCCATAGACTACATTGCCAACACAATGATAGAAGAAGGCAAATAACCTCATTTGCCTTCTTCTATCATTGTGTTGTGTGTTAAAACGGCATTCTATCGATTTTTTACTCTATCGATGAATTTCTCTGCTATACTAAGCGTTTGCTCACATAATTTTGCAGCTATGTGCGTTTTAGGACACACAATAAAAAAACAGGTTGTTATTAAGACTATTGAAGCAGCCAGCGCACAGAGACTGAATGCAATTGAGTTGCTATCAGAATGCAGAATAACTTCTGAGAAAAGAAGTGATATAACTCCTAAAATGATGAGTTTATCAATCTTTTCTAAGTAACCGCTATGGTAGTTACTCATTTGTCTTTTGGATTTTCTTTTCAAATGTAACTGTCGTGTTGCTTTAATGCTGGCTTGCTTCTGGAGAAGTATCGAATTTTGTGATGGACTATCTTCTAACTTTGCTGCTTCATTTGAGATCTTAGAAGAGACCTCAGGGACACAGACTTGGCTTTTTTTGAGCATTGCACAAACTCCATTTTATGCTTCCTGACATCGAATTCCTCTGATCCTAATAGTAACGCGCTAAATGTTTGAATAGTAAAAGAGGTATCTTGATTGACAAGGGATGCAGATAAGCTTTTCTTCTTATCAGGATTGAATGAGCTTAAAGGTATGATTATAATTTAGCATATTTATATTCGCAATTCAAGCTTAGATGACCTAAGTTCTTTTTGTTCAAGAGATGTATTTAAGGCCGATTATTGTAGATGAACGTATACCATTTTATGCTTTCTAAGCAGAGTTACTTAAAATTCACTACTGTTTAGTTTGGTTGTCGATTTTTTAGATAGTTTTTTCATGGGTAATCAAGTATTCTAGAGAAGAGTTATCACTTAGGCTGATCTATTAGGCTAATTGCATAGTTGTGCTATCAACTGCCTATTTGTGAGAAGGACACTATTGTATTATTTCATGTAGACATTGGAAAAGAGAAAAAAGTAATTTATGGAGATTGCAAGAATTAATGATGCACCATCCCGATTATATGCTGTGCAGCTAAAGCTGCGTCCGCTTGAAAGCGGGACTTTGATGCCTTTCTCTGGCGAACTGGTGCATGGCGCCTGGCTCAGTTGGGTAAGGAGTTACGCACCCGATGTGGCAACCTGGCTTCATGATGGTAATCGACGACGCCTCTTTACCTGCTCTAGCCTTCAATTTCCTATTCCGTCTCGACGAATGCGTGAAGCCGAACGGGAGAATATTCACCTGCCTGTGAATCCTACTAAATCATATATTATTCGCCTTACTTTGCTACTCGGGGATCTTTTTCCGCTCTTCTACGATTCCCTTATGCAATTCAATAATGCTGACCTGCAAGTTCCCTTCATCAAGCTTGGCAAGCGTACGTTTTTGTTGGAAGAAGTATTGCTCAATAATGATGATGCCACTGGTTGGACTGGTTTTACCTCCTTTATTGATCTTGCCGCATCCATTCAACAAGGCTCTATCCGACCACGGCAGGATTGCTTTACTCTCGACTTTGCGTCGCTTACGACGTTTAACCGTAGTAGCCGCAGTCCGAATGGAGAACAAAGCAACTATTACGCACGCCTTCCTTTACCCATCTATGTCTTTCCGGGTTTAGCTCGACGCTGGCAAGAGCTTGCCCCTCCCGAACTTGCTGAGCTTGTTCAACGTGACCAGATTGAACGATACATTCAAGAGGATGGTCTGGTCATTGAAGACTATGATCTCATGCCACACAGTGTTCGCTTTGTCAATCACCCTCAACGAGGATTTGTCGGTCGTTGTACTTATCGCTTCCGAGGGAATACTCTAGCCATAGGCTCATCATCCTTAAATATCCAACAACAAATTCTCTTACTCGCCAGACTTGCCTTCTATACTGGAGTGGGTTATAAACCAGCGATGGGTATGGGTCAATGTCGCTATCTAGTCAACTCGTTCTAAATGAAAAATTGTTGGCGCTATGAAAAACATCTTTGCGAGGCACGCAGTGGTGAAAATGCTAAGCTCGCTGCCTCGCAAAAAGCAGATAAGTTCTTCAATAGGCTTCTCAAGCCCTTGTAAAGGACAACTAACTCGTGTATAGTCTCTTTATGAGCAGCAAAAATTACTGTGTGAAACTTGGATTGTACCGCTGCCTCGCAAAAACTATTTTTTGCCCGCT
This sequence comes from Dictyobacter aurantiacus, assembly GCF_003967515.1. Taxonomy (GTDB): domain Bacteria; phylum Chloroflexota; class Ktedonobacteria; order Ktedonobacterales; family Ktedonobacteraceae; genus Dictyobacter; species Dictyobacter aurantiacus. Next base: position 1,781,889 of record NZ_BIFQ01000002.1, read on the forward strand.
TTCCAGGCGCAGCGAGGCAGCCGCAGTCGCAGAGGAGTTAGCATCCCGATAGGGATTGAAACAAGCATCTCTTTATCACGCAAGAGGATGAAGAGAAGTCGCAGAGGAGTTAGCATCCCGATAGGGATTGAAACTTAGGCACGATTTTTAGCGGCGCAAATCAGATAGACGTCGCAGAGGAGTTAGCATCCCGATAGGGATTGAAACGTGAATAACTGCTCCTGAATGGGGAAGCCCTTCATCATGTCGCAGAGGAGTTAGCATCCCGATAGGGATTGAAACACAGAATTGTCGGGGGAAAGGCCAGATGGAGCCAAGTCGCAGAGGAGTTAGCATCCCGATAGGGATTGAAACCTCAAAAGAGGATGAGGTGGTTATAGATCCATTTCGTCGCAGAGGAGTTAGCATCCCGATAGGGATTGAAACAAAGCAGTATCGAATTGAGGCACATGCGTCTTATAGGTCGCAGAGGAGTTAGCATCCCGATAGGGATTGAAACTCTCCGTCGATCCTTGCGTAGCGCCTAAATGATTGCGTCGCAGAGGAGTTAGCATCCCGATAGGGATTGAAACAATGACTTGGATCATCATACGGGTATGGAGAATCGTCGTCGCAGAGGAGTTAGCATCCCGATAGGGATTGAAACCTATCAACTGGCAACACGCAAGGCGTACACCGCCGATGTCGCAGAGGAGTTAGCATCCCGATAGGGATTGAAACTCGGGCATCAAGGACCGCATAGAGTCAGCCATCGATGTCGCAGAGGAGTTAGCATCCCGATAGGGATTGAAACGGAGCTGGTCGAGCAGGAGGAACGCCAACCAGGTGAGTCGCAGAGGAGTTAGCATCCCGATAGGGATTGAAACGATGCTAAATCCTCAATGCTACGCTCTCTCTCGCGTCGTCGCAGAGGAGTTAGCATCCCGATAGGGATTGAAACAACTCGACAAATCAACTCTGCCACGGCATCTTTAACGTCGCAGAGGAGTTAGCATCCCGATAGGGATTGAAACTTTGTTTTTCTTTGTCACCGTTGCTCCTATGTCACCGTCGCAGAGGAGTTAGCATCCCGATAGGGATTGAAACATTTTGACATCGAACGCCAGAGGCCAATAATTTTTGTCGCAGAGGAGTTAGCATCCCGATAGGGATTGAAACACCATCTGATCTTGGCAAAAGTAGCGGGGGCGTAGGTCGCAGAGGAGTTAGCATCCCGATAGGGATTGAAACTGCTATCCGAGCTCCAGCACCATCACTACGGCACGTACACGTCGCAGAGGAGTTAGCATCCCGATAGGGATTGAAACTACCAAACAGACCGTGAGAACATGGAATGCTTTTTGGTCGCAGAGGAGTTAGCATCCCGATAGGGATTGAAACTTCGAGATATGCGTCCCCCCGCGATTAAATGCCGTAGTCGCAGAGGAGTTAGCATCCCGATAGGGATTGAAACTTTGAAATCTCGCTATGCCATTTAGAGGCACGTGCGGTCGCAGAGGAGTTAGCATCCCGATAGGGATTGAAACTCTCTTTCTGACTGTTTGTCATGGGGAACAGCTCTCTGTCGCAGAGGAGTTAGCATCCCGATAGGGATTGAAACGATGAAGCGTGCTGTGTCCCATGCGAATGAAAGACCGTCGCAGAGGAGTTAGCATCCCGATAGGGATTGAAACTGCGTCTCTTCTTCATTGGTCGAGCGGGTAAAGGGTGTCGCAGAGGAGTTAGCATCCCGATAGGGATTGAAACATGACATCAATTGAGGCTAATGCTGGGAGCATAACAGTCGCAGAGAAGCTAGTATTCCAGTAGGGATTGAAGTCCTAATGTGCCACTGAATCTGGATATACTGAGGGTGTATTGCAGAGGGAAGAGGATTCCAATAGAGATTGGAATATGTGAGAAATATGGATATAAGGAGTATCTATAACAGTCGCAACTAATCTAAACAAGCGGGAAGCTTGTAACATTGAAAATTAGTCATATTAAGATCAGTTAGCCTGGCTGTTTTCTCTTCCTTATTAGCACTGTTTGATTTGGAATTTCTATTAATCTCTTCATGGGTAACAGTTGTATTTTTATTGAGCATGGTTTTCTTTGAGCATTAAAGAAACATCGTATTCGTCTTCATAAATCAATGGAACATTATTTTGTACGCATTTTTGAAATGCTGTAACCTCCTCCTGGGAAAGGAGCATGTAGCGTCCACGGCTGACTCGTTTGAATAAGGGTTTGGTGATCCAATAAGCGTTTTTTTGGTATCGCTTTCTTACATCTGAGAAGCGTGAACGCATATTGATGCAATGATAATTTACCGTTGCATCGAAGCTGGCATGGGTAGATCCTTTGCTGATGCCAGGGTTAGAATTCATATATTCATCGTATAAGTTTGCTAAGGATACTGATTGTTTATCAGCACTAATTTTGAAGGCAGCCTCGACAATGAGGTCGATCATATTGCGATCACTGTTCTTTTGTGGAAGGGGCTGTTTATATTCTTCAGTTAGTTGTTCTGAAGGAGTTATGACAGGTAAATTTGCAGCTTCTAGATAGGCGTTGGTAAGAATGTCAAATAAGTTCTGATCGATCTTGTGTAGATAATTTCCTTGCCCAACTTCTCCATAGTGTTGTTCAATGAGCCTCAGGTGCAGGGGTGCGCGATGGACAAAAACACTTCTCCAGAACTGCAACGAAAGAGTGCCATTGACGTTGTAAATACTTATTAAGCCAGCCATATCGTCGCGGAGCCGAGGGAGAAGTGTGAGCCGATGCGATTTTCCATGATATGTTTGGAGCTTTACTGGTGCAACCTTCTCAAGGTTACGTGCCCAGTCACAAATGTATACAAACAGATCTCGTGTAACAGCAGGTACAGTGTCAATCGCTGCAGCGAAATCCTCGATCCCGTCTACTACATATCCTTTTTCTTGCGTCTGTGGATCCGAGAATTGCTTTAGATCGTTGGCTGTAGAAGAACTACCAACCTTTTTGTTTGTGATGATTGGCTGGGATTGAATGAGTTTAGAGGCTCTGGTATCAATGGCCTGGCGGATGTCCTGCGTAATATAGAAAAATGCTTCATCCTGGTTTTTCCAGAGTGTGACGGGAGTGTTATCGCGTGGAAGCATCTGGAGATGACTAAATGGTGCGCCAGTAATGTCAACCGGCCTGAGCAAGATGGGAAGCACAGTCGCAGAATCCGCTTCATGACGGTGCATGGCTTGCTGCATTTCGTGACTATAGCAATAATCAGAGGAAATAAAGTCTGAACTAATGAGGAGCAGAACGACGTCAGCTTTTCTAAAATAGGTATCAATGGCGTGCTGTCTGTTGACTCCTGCTACAATTTCGTACTCATGCCATGTCTCTATCACCTTCTGGCGTTTCAAGCTACTCAAATGGCGATCCAGGTCATCTCTGAGTTTTTTATCTTCACGTGCATAGCAAAAAAAGACATGGAGAGGGTGCTGTAATTCTACATTCATACCTGATCTCTCGGCTTTATAAATTTATTGTTGTCAACGATCATAGCATATTGAGCATGATAAGTAAATGTGGCTCTATGAGTAATTATATTCTAAATATTTATTTGGTGAGGCAAAGTCTTTGCCCTGTTTATTTTGCATACTATATGATCTGAGCATAAGCATATTGTATTGTATGGTTTCTATATCAATATTGGCTTTAGCTGTTGTAGGGATTTTCATAAAAGAGCGATTGAGACGTTTCTATTCACCTCTCTATGCCATTTTCCTCATAGACAATTGAGATCATATGTTCTAATATATATGGGGTAATACTTTTGGCTGTTGTGAACTGCGTTAATAGACTGTATTGCTTCTTTGCTGGCGTTGATCGTTTATAGTGGGTGGAGAGATCTGCGTTCAGGCGAGGAGTTGTATGATGTTTTACCGACGAAAGATATTATTAGCCCTTCTTGAGGCCTTTGGTGGCTCGTTAGATATCCTGGATTGCCAGGAACTTTTGCTCTTGTTGTGTTGGCGTAGAGGGAAACATTACTATGATTTTTTTCCTCATTCCACCGGGAACAAGAGTTTTATTCTGGCGCAAGATCACCACAGGCTTATTGATCTTGGTTTGTTGGCAGCGCAGGAAAATTTTCAATTAGCCGCTGATGGGTCACATATAGATCAGTTACAGGCAACAGATCGTGCCGTTTTATATGCATTAGTTGCAGAGATTGGAGAGTTGAGTGGTGAAGCTCTCCTGCATAAAGTTGTTTTAGAAATTCCTCACTATTTTTCACGTAGTTCACATGTGAAATCCCTGTTTCCTGACCAGGAATACGAGCTCTTCTCTGCCTGTTGGAATCAATCTCAGGAACCCACATTCTTCACTATTGGTTATGAAGGGTTATCTATCGACGCGTATCTTGATCTGCTGATTTCCAACAATGTGGCTGCCTTGATTGATGTACGGAAAAACCCTCTCTCGATGAAATATGGTTTCTCAAAAAAAAGGCTTGCGTACTTTCTAAGCGAAGCAGATATAACCTATATGCACGTTTCAGAACTCGGTATTCCTTCCAATCTTCGACATGATCTACAGGATGAAACTGACTATCGCCAACTCTTTGATTTTTATTCTACGCATATCTTGCCTGCACAATTAGATTATCTCATCTGGCTCAAACAGATTGCTAAGGACTATAAACGTGTCGCAATCACCTGTTTTGAAGCTCATCATTTGTGTTGTCACCGTCATAGAATTGCAGCATATCTAATTAAGGAACCCGATTTTCAAATGCCAATTATTCATCTGCGTGACGAGAGTGCATGCACTGTTAATCAAGAGAGCAAAAATACTCACAATGGACTTTTGGGTATAAATACATTATATTCATCTTTATAATGTATTCTCCGCTAGTTCATTGGGGGTGCAACGTGTATCTACCGGAAGAGATACCCGGTGCGAACGTGTTAATCACCGTAAAAACGTACCCTTTACCTTCGAGTAAGTATGATGAATTAGTATGTACGGCGGGTTTTCTTTCTGATGGGAAATGGATCCGCATCTATCCTATCCCGTTTAGAGCCCTCCCATATGGGAACCAATATTCTAAATATCATTGGGTTACGGTAGATCTGGTACGCCATAGAAAAGATTTCCGCCAGGAGAGCTATCGTCCCAAGCATGATATTGAGAGTCTGCAGGTCGGTGAGAAGATCGACACTGGCAAAAATCGTGACTGGCAAGAACGAAAGAAGTATGTCCTGAACGAAGTTTTTACTTCTATGGAAGAGATCATCAGACTGGCAAAGAGTGATGCGAACAAATCCCTGGCAACACTCAAACCTCGTCAGATTGAAGACCTGATTATTGAACCAGACGAACGCGAATGGAAACAGGAGTGGAGGGATCAGCTACTCCAATACAACCTGTTTGATTTAGATGAGCAGGGCCAGGGGAAAACGCGCAAGATTGTTCGCAAGCTTCCCTATAAGTACTTTTACAAATTTACCTCTGATGGAGACACCGGACCTCACAGACTCATGATTGAGGATTGGGAATTGGGAGCCTTATATTGACGATGCTACGACAAATATAATCACGATGAGAAAAAGGCAAACACTCTTGTCCGTAAAAAATACCTTGATGAATTTCGGACAAAGGATATCTACTTTTTCCTGGGAACAACACAACAATACCATAAAATTGCTCCCAATCCATTTATCATTATCGGCTTATTTGTGCCTCCCAAACCTCATAATAGTGTTCTGGAAAACATCCCATCGAGCACACTGCGAACGGATGGAATACAGCAACAGCGTCTGTTTGACTAACTCATGACATTGGTTTGCATTTTGAGTTTGATCAAGGTGGGTGGCAAATCAATGCTGTCCATAGGCTAACATGACTAACTGATTGTTCAATACAATAATACAGAGGTATGTATTCTGATAAAAGCATTGTTGCGAGGCACGCAGCGGTGAAAATGCTGATCTCGCTGCCTCGCAACAATGCGCTGTAGCTCTAAAATGGCTTCTCAGGCTCTTGTAAACAGAGTCATTCTCATGTATAGTTGATATATTGGAGGCATATGAAGTACCCTGATGGCACGAAATACGTCGTGCCTCGCAAAACACTGATTCTGCCTTCTCCTCAGGCGGCACGAAGCAGCCGCCGCTGCAGAGGGGTAAGTATCTCGGTAGAGATTGAAACGTGTGTGTGCGTGTGTGTGGAGGGTTGTAGTACCTCCGCTGCAGAGGGGTAAGTATCTCGGTAGAGATTGAAACTGTCAAACGGATGCGCGCCCATATTGATGAGCCACGCTGCAGAGGGGTAAGTATCTCGGTAGAGATTGAAACATCACGCTCACACTCACCCAGGCATCGGGCTTTTTGCTGCAGAGGGGTAAGTATCTCGGTAGAGATTGAAACAAGAGCATTTTACGGGCCATGTGGTCCGCAGGAATTGGCTGCAGAGGGGTAAGTATCTCGGTAGAGATTGAAACTTTCTGCTACCAGCGCCATCGATGCGCCATCCTCCAGGCTGCAGAGGGGTAAGTATCTCGGTAGAGATTGAAACTGGGCGATCATGGCCAGCAGCAGTATCATGGCTACGCTGCAGAGGGGTAAGTATCTCGGTAGAGATTGAAACGCGTTGAACACCGGGTTCACCCTGGGAAAGGTAGAAGCTGCAGAGGGGTAAGTATCTCGGTAGAGATTGAAACGCGTTGAACACCGGGTTCACCCTGGGAAAGGTAGAAGCTGCAGAGGGGTAAGTATCTCGGTAGAGATTGAAACCGATAGATGAAGTTGCAATTTATAACTATGCACTAAGCTGCAGAGGGGTAAGTATCTCGGTAGAGATTGAAACGCCGATGCAGTACGGTGGGGCGCACGCCTGATTATGTGCTGCAGAGGGGTAAGTATCTCGGTAGAGATTGAAACCGCTTCATTGCTTCTGTCGGGATATTCGATAGTTTGGGCTGCAGAGGGGTAAGTATCTCGGTAGAGATTGAAACGAAAGAGGCAGTAGGCGAGCAAACCGATCGCGTTCATCGCTGCAGAGGGGTAAGTATCTCGGTAGAGATTGAAACGTCAAGCTTATGTTTCCACTGATGATATTGAGTCCGGGCTGCAGAGGGGTAAGTATCTCGGTAGAGATTGAAACTCCTTCTGGCGTTTTGGGGCTCAGGATTCCTCGGGCGCTGCAGAGGGGTAAGTATCTCGGTAGAGATTGAAACTTCATTCCGGGTGTCTCCTCTCCCATCGGTCTGCGTATGCTGCAGAGGGTAAAGTATCTCGGTAGAGATTGAAACACTTATCATAGTCCCTTACTCCGTGTAGTGGCTGCGCTGCAGAGGGGAAAGTATCTCGGTAGAGATTGAAACGATGCAAATGGAAAAGCAGTAATTAAGCTGCTTGTGCTGCAGAGGGGAAAGTATCTCGGTAGAGATTGAAACTCGGTGTGACAACTGATGGAGCTACAGGGGCCTCAGGCTGCAGAGGGGAAAGTATCTCGGTAGAGATTGAAACGTCGGTCACCTCGCGAGCGATCGTTTCCGTCTCATGGCTGCAGAGGGGTAAGTATCTCGGTAGAGATTGAAACTCAAAACTGCAATACTTAACCAACTCCACCGTTCCGCTGCAGAGGGGAAAGTATCTCGGTAGAGATTGAAACATTAACAAGCTGGCCAGTGAGAATAAACTACGCAAGGCTGCAGAGGGGAAAGTATCTCGGTAGAGATTGAAACATTTTATGTATGATCCAAACGCGTGCGACTACGATGCTGCAGAGGGGAAAGTATCTCGGTAGAGATTGAAACAGGCATCAGCATATGGGATAGACAAAGATGTGGTACGCTGCAGAGGGGAAAGTATCTCGGTAGAGATTGAAACTCATCAGTAATATGCTCGCCCAGTGGTCGGCGCGTGGCTGCAGAGGGGAAAGTATCTCGGTAGAGATTGAAACTCACCATCAATAGTGGCCTGTGCTCAGGCGTCTGAGAGGGCCGCGTGCCCTTGCATGACGCTGCCGTCGGTGAGAAAATTGGCGGTACTGCCATGATACCAGCAGCCAACAGGAGTTCGCTGCTCTTGGTGACAAGTTGAAGATGAACTTGATGGTTTCGTCATACCAGTGCAGGGTCGCAAATGCGTGCAGTCGAGAAGTGTTTTGTGTGCTCATTTCGTGTACCGTTCTATGCTATTTTTGTGGCGTTTTAGAAGCCTTTTGATGCCTAAACGCTGTTTTTGAAATTGGCTGTCAAGTTGGCTGTAATACGGTACACAGCACTTTTGAGAATGCCTCCTGAACCCTCTTCTCAGGCTCCTTTATTGGGTACCCTTTCGGCCCCCTGTTTGATACCAGTCTTACCAATCTCACTTCAACGGAGGGAACACAGAGGATGTCTTTTCTGGGATTTCAAGCTCAAACGTGCATGCGTACCGGCGCACCATGATACGTCTTCAATTGTCTTGTTCGGGGGATTTGGCTGTCAACCTGGTGGAGAAACCGCATTGGGTCTATGATGCTGTTATAGAAAAGATAGGTGAGTATTGCAATCGATGGTGTAAAAACTTGTGGGAAGGGATAGAAGCATATGCATCGCGATATCACCTATGAAAAGCAAGCGTTTTTTAGGATGCTGGAGAGTGCGGCAAGGTTTTTTGCGTGATAGTGTAAATTGGCTTCTATGGAAGACTTGCTGTTGGCACACTCTCCATTACATGCCAAAAGTCAAGGAACCATCCACACCTTTGGGCAACGCACTATCAATGTTAGTTGATACTGAACCAGTCACCGCAAAAATCTCGCTCAAACGAATCAAGCGTTTTAGAAGGGAATCAAGCCCAAACAGTATCCTGTCGGTCAATCAGAGATTGAGCGGGGCGGATGCTAGAGAAAGAATACTAGACAGCATGCCATCAACCGATCTCAGGAAACGGGATGTAATAACAGATAGTAAAAGGGAACGATTAGAGCTACTCCAGCGTCTCTCTGAGAAGAGACTATAGCGTTGAGGAATATACTAAAGGAGCCTACCTATGTCGCGCTTTACAGGTAGAAAAAAGGGTGCCAGGAGAGGAGCAGTCTCGACTCGGAGAGAGAGGCATGCTCGTCGCGGCTCAGGACTCGCTGCATAACTCCTCCCCGTTACAGCAGAAAAGAGCTGCCTATGGTTGGCAGGCAGAGGTAGTGAAATGAGTCTGCACTGCTCTAAAGATGTGCTTCAAGGGAGAGCGGCGAACGCGTTTTTCGCTGCGTGGCAAAGCGCGATGTTCCAGCGCTTCCTGAACCATCTGCTCGTGAACGATCTTGACGCCTTGAAAAGAGTATCCCCACATGTTGTCTTTCCTCCTTTTGGTCGAATGAGATGCCTCGATTTGTCGGATGCAATTGCTCATCGAAACGACCTTCACCGTTCATCGATGATGTCATAAGCATAGACAACACATGGTAGTAGTAGGATCACCCAAAAGGAGTACTCTCCTCTTGCAGACAGTGGTATTTTCTGGAGGTGGAACAGGAAGCCGAGCCTCGTTAGAGGAGCTTGAATCTCGTGGCCTGGGCGAGGGCCTGAGTGCGGCTGCTGACGCCCAGCTTGCCGTAGATATTGCGTGTGTGGACCTTGACAGTGTTGACGCTCAGTACCAGGCGTCGGGCAATCGCTTGATTACTCATCCCCCGGGCAATCAGGCCCAGGACTTCCAGTTCCCGCCCGCTCAGCGGTTCGAGTAACATCTGGTTCGTCTTCTTGCGGGGGGCCTCGTCCACTTGCCCCAGGATCGAGCGGATCGTTGTCTCCAGATCCTGGCCAGCACCGCGTTCCCAGGAGGCCCGGTATGTCTCCTCGTCCAGTTTGCCTCTCAGGTCGTTGCATAGGCGTGCGATGAGCGGCCAGTGATGTAGCCAGCCACTCGCCCAGCCTGGTTGGTGAAAAGCCAGCCCCAGCAGTTCGATCGCGGCTTCCCACATCTCCTCATGGGTGAGCGCGGCGGCTTCAAGCGCCAGACAGATCGTCGCAGGACCAGGATCACTACGTCGTCCTAAGCACTCGGGGTAGCTTCGCCGAGCTGCGGCATACTGGCCCAGTCCGCAGTCAGCGATCGCCTGCCCCCAATGAGCACTCAGTTCGTGGCGATCACCATAAAATGGCTCCTGCGCCAGCATCTGCTGTTTTCTGGCCAGCGTTGCGCCTTCCAGATAGGCTTCGTCCCTCACACACAGCAGCAACGCCAGGACTCCCTCCGAGAACATTTTGCTGTTGAGGTCGTTGGTCTTGTCCGCCAGGTCGCGCATCTCTTCGGCGAGCGCCCGCGCTTCTTCCAGTTCCCCTTTGAACAGCATCAATTCCGCCAAATCGAACAGCGCATGGAGCATGCCTTTCGTGTTGTCCATCTCACGCATCAACGCCAGTCCCTCTCGTGCATACCGCTCACAGGCGACGTAATCCAGTTGAGCAAGCATGACATCGGTCAGACTGAGGGTAATCCAGGCGATCCCATGGCGGTCTTCAATCTCGCGCCGCAGTTCGAGGCTTTGCGTGAGCAGCGCTTGACTCACCTGGACCTCTTCCTGAGCGGTTGTTGCTGCCTGCAAGGACAGCACTTCTGCCTGGTAGAACGGATCGCCGAGTGCTTCGTAGACGGCTGCACTCTCTTGAAAGAGTCTGCCTGCCCTGCTATCAGCATCTGGAGGGGTCTCATCCGCCTCCCACCTGGCGACCAGGCCCGAGACCATCAGACAGAAGCCTATCTCCGCCTGATCCTGCCGCGCCCGCGCCGCTGCCAGACAGTCATCAATCTCTGCGCGCAGAGGTCGTTCAATGCGCAGATTGTCCAGCACGATCAGGCGGATCAGCCGCGCCTGCAGGCGATGGAGGATCGCGCGTTGCTCGACGTCGGGAAAAGGGGGGAACTGCTCAACCGCTTCCTGGAACAGGGGAACGATGTCGTGTGCGCGTCCGGCATGGGCGACGAGGTGCAGGCTTTCGAGCGCTCCACCCAGCGCCACCACCTGCTTCTGGCGGACGGCCAGGTGCCAGGCGTGGCGCACATTTTCAAAATCAGCCGCAATGATGTCTAAAGCGGCGTCCTGGTGGTGTGCTTTGATGTTGTGCTCACATTGGGCAAGCAGTTTCAGATAATAGGCGAGATATCTCTGCTGGACCGCCTCCGTCTGGCCAGCCGCCTCCAGGTGTTCTGCGCCGTACTGTCGCAGCAGTTCATGAACCTCGTAGCGCCCCACCGCGTTCCTGCGCACCAGCGATTGGTCGATCAGTCTGGCCAGCGTCGAAAGCGATGCTCCTGCCACGCTTTCTGCGGCCTCGCGCGTCCATCCATCGCGAAAGACGGAGAGCTTCTGGAACACTTCGCGGTCCGTTTCAGATAGCAATTGCCAGGAGGAAGCGAACACGGAACGCATGTTGCGGTGGCGTTCTGGCCAGTTATGCGTACGGGTTGCCAGCAGATCCAGATTGCGTTGGATTTCCTGGGCAATGTCAGCCGGGCGCAGCGTCCCCAGCCAGCCAGCCGCCAGTTCAAGCGCGAGCGGCATCCCCTCGACCAATCGACAGATGTCTCTCACACCTTTCTCGTCATCAGCGAGAACGAAATCACGACGTATCCGGCGTGCACGTTCCACAAACACCTGCACGGCACTATATTCCTCTGCTGCATCTTCTGCGTGGGCTGCAGGATAGGTGAGACCCGTGATCGGTCTGACCCATTCTTCCTGGAGATTGAGCACTTCACGGGAGGTCGCGAGGATTTTCCAGGAGGTTGTGGCTGCCAGCAGGTCAGCGATGAGATCGACCCCTTCCAGCAGGTGCTCCATATTATCCAGTACGAGCAGGATCTGTTGCGCGTGTTTTTCACGGAGATACGCAAAGAATTGTTCACGTGGACTGCGGCTCTTCTGCTGAAAACAAAATGGTGTGGCTTCGGCAATGGCTGGCAGGAGATCATTGATGTGAGAGAGCCGCGTGAGCGACACCCAAAAGATGCCACCGGGGAAAAACGTTTGGTGGCGAGAAGCAATTTCCATCGCCAGGCGGGTTTTGCCGATGCCTCCAGGGCCGGTGAGCGTCAATAAGCGGCAGGATGGATCGGCAAGCAGAGCGCCGATCTCCGTCATATCCTGCGATCGACCAAGAAAAGGGGTGAGTGCAGGTGCAGCATCGTGCATATTCTGAAAGGCTCGCGTTTTTCCCATAAAGGCAGTATATCAAAAAGCTGCACAGCAAGGCAAGCAGCTTTTCAAGTGGAAACCACCTGTAGATCCCCGTTGTTCTTAGATATGGTTTGACGGATGTGGATGAACATCATGCAGGAACTTAGGTTTAGCAATTGGGCCAACTTCACCTCTACCCCTTGTGGAGCTTCTTGCACACAGGACTTGCAGAGCAATCTCATACATGCCTTCTGGTATTCTGGACTTCCCCCGTTTTTGTGGAGTCGAGGAAGAAACGTGTGATAGACTTCGACTCAGGAGGATCCAATGGCCAAAAAGCAGCGTGTGTACACCGCAGAATTCAAACGTGCGACACGAGGCCGCTTGCGATGAGTGGGGAAAAAGACCCTCAGCTCAGTATCCAGGGCTGTCCTCTCTAACCTCCTCCCCAGCGGGGAGAAGCCCTGCGGATTTGCTCTCCCACGGACTGCTTTCGGCGAGCTTCATCCCTTCGGCTTCCCAGAGGCACTTGCGCGAGTTGACGAGGTATCGCACAAAGCTGGTGGAGGAACGAGCACGAGAAGTCAACCGCTTACAGAAGACGCTCGAGGATACCAATATCAAGCTGGGGGATGTGGTGTCCGATGTCCTGGGCAAAGCCGCTGAGCTGATCCTACGTGCGATGGTGGCTGGAGAAACGGATCCAGGACGTCTGGCCGCCTTGGCGGTAGGGCGGGTTCGCGCGAGCCAGGAGGTCCTTGAGGGGGCCTTGAGGAGAACCGTGACAGCACATCATCGTTTCATGCTCGGTGAGCACCTCAGACAGATTGATCATCTCAATGAGGCCATCATGCGGGTCAGCGAGGAAATTGCACGCCGTTTGGATCCTCCAGATCCACCGGAGGATGATGAGCCGAGTGCCGAGGGAGGTGAGTCGCCCCTTCAAGCCCCTCAAGCTCCTGCATCCTCTGATGCCGACGCACCCCCTCTCAATTGGCAGGAGGCGGTCAGGCACCTTGACCAGATCCCCGGGATCAGTGAGCAGGTGGCCCAGGGATTGTTGGCAGAAATCGGGGTGAATATGAACCAGTTTTCCTCGAGCAAACACCTCGCGTCGTGGGTGGGGATGTGTCCAGGCAATCATGAGAGTGCGGGCAAACGCCTCTCAGGCAAGACCCGTAAAGGCAACCTGCATGCGCGTCGGTTGCTGATCCAGGCGGCACACGCAGCTGGCCGAACCAAGAACACGTATCTGGGAGCACAATATCGTCGCCTGGCCGCTCGGCGAGGACCCAAGAAAGCAGCGGTGGCGGTGGGACACAGCATTCTGGTCATTGTGTATCATCTGCTGCGCGATGGCGGAACCTATCAGGATTTGGGAGGCAATTACTTCAACGAACGGGATCACCAGGTCGTTCAGAAGCAGCTCGTCCGACAGCTCGAACGCATGGGATATCAGGTCGAACTCCAGTCGATGGCTCAAGCAGGATAATCTCCTGTCTGAGCCGATGGAGTCAGGACTTTTTCAGAAGAGCTTCTTGAAAATGCACGAAAGTTGCGGATGATCCGAATTTGGAGGGTCAAAGAAGAGAAATCTGCTCTACTTCAAATAGAACGGTTCAATGCTGGTTTATGCCGCGTTACAGATGGCCCTGCTTCAGCGGCCGCCAGGAGCGGAGCTGATCCATCATTCAGATAGGGGAAATGAGTATGCCAGTAATCGCTATCACCTGCTGCTGCATGAGCATCATATTTCAAGGAAATTGGAATGCTTGATATGAGAATGAAGAGATTGCGATGAGCTTATCGCAACCTCTTCCTCATGAACTCTCGTATTGACGTATGGTTCTGTTGCATCAATATGTAGGCGATTGCTGAACGCTACTCTGATACAGCTTTCCCCAGACAATCTGCCCGCCTTGAATTTTCATGATGTTCACCCCTTGCATCATTTGCTTCACTCCGTCCGCCCGTGTTCCATGGAAGAACAATTCTGCCCATACACTATCTCCTTCTATCGCTTCGCTGAGGATCTCTACCCGGAAATCTGGCATGGTTGAGAAGAAGAAGCTCCAGTTCTTTCGTACACCTGCCTGACCGGTGAAGTTTCTTTCCGGGGAAAACGGCAGTTCACTCCGATAATCGGGTGCAAAATAGGTCACCATCGCTTCCAGATCGTGACGATTCGCAGCCTCTATCATGGATTCGAAGATTTCTTTCGGTTTCGCATGGACATATGTATCTTGTCTCTGTTGCTCTGACATCAGAATCCTCTCTTTTTTCAGGAAATATCTACGTCAGATCGCTTAACGATCCATATATTGCTCGTGCGGCTCATGGCGTGCCGCATCGAGAATCTTCTGAGCCACCGCTTCAGCACTATCGGGTTCTGGTACGTTGAGTTGTGGGCGCAGATGATTGGTCTTTGGAGTTGCCATGCTATTTTTGCCGAAATTCGTTGCCGTGACATGAGGAAACATCGTGGTGATGCGAATATTCTCTGAAGCTAACTCCTCTCGTGCCGTATCAGAGATCATATTGAGGGCAGCCTTTGTCGCGGCGTAGGCACCAATGACGGGCAGGTGCATGTGTGCAGCAGTCGAACTGACGTTGATGATCAGACCTCCGCCGTTTTGACGCATCTTTGGGACAATCGCCTGCATCGCTTCTACAGGACCAATCACGTTGAGCTCAAAAATCTGGCGAAACTGATCAATATCGACATCAGCCACGTGGCCACGCACGGCTTGTCCCGCATTATTGATGAGGATATCAATGCGTCCATACTGCTGAAATACTCTGTTCACTAGAGACTCGATCTCATCCTTTTTGCTCATATCGGTCGGAACCGCGAGCGCCTCACGATGTTGCTCATGAAGCTCATTGACAATGGTATGAAGCGTATCGGCAGAACGCGCCGCAAGCGCGACCTTTGCCCCTTCTTGAGCAAAGAGACGCGCGGTAGCCAGGCCAATGCCGCTAGATGCGCCTGTAATGATCACAACTTTATCCTGAATATCCATAAGAAAAAATCCTCTTTCTCTTTCTCTTTTCTCATTCTTTCAGTGCTTGAGCGATCCCAGGCTCCAGCACTGAAAGACGCGTTTTCTGTGGTAGGTGTTCCTCTCGCGCAAAGAGGTTCTCTCGCTTCTGGAAACATCCCATGGCAAGGGAGGTCCACTCAAAGGAGAAGACTTAGGGTTCATATTTCTGGATGGCGTCTGCGCTGGTCGGTCTGAAAAAATTGACCAGATTTCCGTCAGGGTCGCGAAATAGCACGGAGCGATTCCCCCACGGCATGGTTGTCGGCTCCATCACAAATTCGTTGATGATGTTCTTGAGCTTTTCATATTCCTGGTCGACGTCATTGACCAGAAACTCGATGATCACCGTATGATTCTGAGCCGGGGAAGCAACGTTTGCTCCGAAGAGCCCGATCGTTCGCGTGCTCGCGATCGCGAGAAGAGAGGAAGGCGAAGCCAGTTCGGCAAAATCTTCCGTGTACCATTTCGCTGACAGGCCCGTCACCTGTTCATAGAAGTGAACCAGACGTTTCACATCGTCGGTAATGACGCGGATCGAGACGAAGTTCATAAGAGAGTTCCTTTCGTGATTGCATGTTTGCACGGTCTATAATACGCTACGGTATCGTAGCGCAACAGTAGTGTATCATATAAACAAAGAGAACGTCAAGACGTGGCGAAGAGAGACGTCGTTCGTTCAGCGTAGGAAAGGAAACCAATGAACAGGAGTACTCATCCCCCCATCGATGATCGGGTTCGGCGCTCAAAGGAGCGTGTCCTTCGGGCGACTTCTGAGCTCTTGACCGAAAGCGGGTTAGAGGGTGTCAGCGTCGAGGAAGTTTCTCGCCGATCCGGGGTGGCGAAGACCACCATCTATCGTCACTGCTAAGAAGTTTGTGCATTCATCGCAAAGATGGGGTGTCAGATGGAAGGTTATCTCTTGCTTCCTTGAGCCTGCCCCGCTTTTGTAGAGCCTACAAAAGCGGGGCAGGCTCACAAGATCACGAGTAATCTCTGTGATCGGTTTCCCCGACGTGTTGGCCAGTCGAACCCTTCCAGTTTACATTCTTTCGTAAAGGTTCTTTGGGCTTTCGGCGTGCTGGACGCCTGCGTGCTCACATCGATAACGACGACCTACGCGACCTGGCGCGCCGCTATACGGGATGGCTGGGATGAAGCCGTGGACAGCGTTGCCCGTAGCGTGCTCACGGCGCGTACGTTTGGCTGAAGATTTGTGCATGTTGATGATCTTTGTCACGATTGTAGGATAGGTGTTCTCGGATGTAGGATGGAGTGACCCCGAGAACGTGTCGCATATGACGAGTTAAATGGCTTTGATCATAAAATCCTACTGTCGTGGCTATCTCAGCGATAGAAAGTCGGGTTGACTTGAGCAGGTGTTGGGCACGTTCGAGACGGCGTTGCACGATATAGGTGTGTGGAGAGAGTCCGGTTGTTTGGCGAAATAGACTTGAGAAGTGGGATGCACTCAGGCCTACTTCAGCTGAGAGTTCGGCGAGTCCCAGATCATCGGAGAGCCGATCCTCAATGATAGACGTGATTTTTCGTAACAGGTGTGGCGGCAAGCCTTTTGTGATCTCTGGTGGATCGTGAGGGGTGCTCGTGTATTTATGAATCAGATGAGCCACTAACGCTGTGGTGAGGCCCTCAATGTAGAAACGTCCCGATGGCCCTCCTTCAAGGAGTTCTGTTAACATGGCTGAGCTGATGTGTTGAATGCGCGTATCCTGCACACTAAAATGGTCCAGTAGCTCGATATGCTGCTGATTGTAATCATCTGAGACCATTTGAAGCAAAGCGGGGGTGAGTAAAACATGCATATGTTCAGCGCCATCTGTATGGCGCCATATGCTTTCAGTCCCGGCAGGCACGATTTGTAAATTCCCACGAGCCATGGTGTGATGAAGTATCCGCCCGTTTCGTACTTGCTCAATCTGGATGGGCGACCCCTGGTGCAGGCAAATCATGTGAGATGATGAACCCGGAAAGACATATTCTCCGCCAGCATGATAGCGTTGTTCAATTACAATGTTTTTCCATGCCAGAGACTCGCTGGAGCGAAGTATTCCCTGCTGAGAATGGGCTTGAGTAGAACCGGTGATCTTTCTTTCCATCGCCTCTATCCTCCTTTTTAAGGATACCTATCATTCTGTAAATTATATCAGAGAAGCGATACGATTCGGGGCCACTGCCGGATAGCTTGTTGGAGTCGCCTATGCCGATCGGGTCGGGGATGATGCAGTGGTCTCGCATGATACATATATGGGACTATTATAATGTAATGGATTTCCAATTTTTCGCACAAGCGGCGCGCCAGGGCAGGAGCGAAGGCTTCATACAGCGAAGCGGTCGTGTGCGTATTCAGAGCACGCTGAGACCGCTATGGTGTGAGTTCCATTGCCACAAAGATCGTCAAAATATCCAAACTGACAATAAGAATGTCCAAGATTTGCCCCACCGATCTCCTCTATACTCTACACATGTAATGGATGTGTAATCGAGGAAGCAGAGAAAACCGATGACATACGGTCCCTGCTTCGCGATAAGGAAATTACCTCTTGATAAGATTCTTCTAGGAGATACTAGAATGAGTACACCTCAGGTCAACAAAGTCGCTCTTGTCACTGGAGCATCACGCGGAATCGGTCAGGCCATCGCAGAAGCGTTGGCTGCCAACGGAGTGAACGTTGTCATCAATTATGCTCACAACAAAGGTTTTGCTGATGAGATCGTGCATCGTATTCGGCAAAACGGCGGTCAGGCTCTGGCTGTGCAGGCAGATGTCAGTCACATTGCAGACCTGCAAGCTTTGTTCCAGGCCACCATTGAACAATTTGGACGCCTTGATATTGTCGTCAACAATGCCGGGATTATGACGACCAGGCCTCTTGAACAGATCACGGAACAGGATTTCGATCGGGAGTTTGCTATCAATGTGAAAGGAACCTATTTTGCCTGCCAATTGGCAGCCAGGTACCTCCAGGCAGGTGGCCGTATTATTAACTTCTCCTCCTCTGTCCTTGGGCAAATGATTCCTACCTACAGTCTCTATGCGGGCACCAAAGGCGCCGTTGAACAAATCACTCGGCAGCTTGCTAAGGAGTTGGGCTCCAAAAACATTACGATCAATGCAATCGCCCCTGGACCGGTGAACACGGACCTGTTTTCCGCTGATAAATCAGAAGCGCAAATTGAGACGTTCAAGCGGTTGATTGCCTTTGGTCGTCTTGGTGAACCGGAAGATATTGCCAGAGCGGTGCTGTTTCTGGCAAGCGAGGAAGCTGAATGGATCACTGGACAGGTCCTGCGTGCGAACGGCGGTTTCATTTAGAGCGTGTTGGCAGGTACAGGTCAACCGTACCTGTCAGGCCCTCATCCTACTTGGAGAATACTATACCCCTACCAATTCATTTGAGAACACCATCAACAAACATCAGGAGATACCGTTACTAAAATCTACTATTAAGTGCTGTTATCCTTAACTTTTGTTTGCCTTAGCCACAGAATCGAAGCATGATGGGTGTGGCATACGACGAACGGAGCTTCACGGATACTTTCCACCCATTGCAGTAGATTCGTCCTGAGTGCATCAGGTGGTCCCGAAGGACCAGCGGCGGTAACCGTAGCGCCGCCCACATTCCCATGTAGGAAACGGGTTGAACCGACGGATTCGTGATGACCAGGTGTTTTACCCGTCCGGTGGTGTGCTTTGATGTCGCGCTCACGTTGGGCAAGCAGTTTCAGATAATAGGCGAGATATCTCTGCTGGACCGCCTCTGTCTGGCCAGCCGCCTCCAGGTGTTCTGCGCCGTACTGTCGCAGCAGTTCATGAACCTCGTAGCGCCCCATCGTATTCCTGCGCACCAGCGATTGGTCGATCAGTCTGGCCAGCGTCGAAAGCTCTGCACCTGCCACGCGTTCTGCGGCCTCGCGCGTTCATCCACCGCGAAAAACGGAGAGCTTCTGGAACACTTCGCGGTCCGTTTCAGATAGCAATTGCCAGGAGGAAGCGAACACGGAACGCATACTGCGGTGGCGTTCTGGCAGGTTGTGCGCACGGGTTGCCAGCAGATCCAGATTGCGTTGGATTTCCTGGGCAATGTCCGTCGGACGCAGCGTCCTCAGCCAGCCAGCCGCCAGTTCAAGCGCGAGCGGCATCCCCTCGACCAATCGGCAGATGTCTCTCACTCCCTGCTCGTCTTCAGACAGAACGAAATCACGACGTAACCGGCGTGCGCGCTCCACAAACAATTGCACGGCACTATATTCCTCTGCTGCACGCTCTTCTGCGTGGGCTGCAGGATAGGTGAGACCCGTGATCGGCCTGCCCCATTCTTCCTGGAGATTGAGCACTTCACGGGAGGTCGCGAGGATTTTCCAGGAGGTTGTGGCTGCCAGCATGTCAGCGATGAGATCGACCCCTTCCAGCAGATGCTCCACATTATCCAGCACCAGCAGCACCTGTTGCGCGTG
Organism: Dictyobacter aurantiacus; assembly: GCF_003967515.1. Taxonomy (GTDB): domain Bacteria; phylum Chloroflexota; class Ktedonobacteria; order Ktedonobacterales; family Ktedonobacteraceae; genus Dictyobacter; species Dictyobacter aurantiacus. Next base: position 1,801,544 of record NZ_BIFQ01000002.1, read on the forward strand.
TTTTTCCTGCAGATACGCAAAGAATTGTTCACGTGGACTGCGGCTCTCCTGCTGAAAACAAAATGGAGTGGCTTTGGCAATGGCTGGCAGGAGATCATCGCTGCGGGAGAGCTGCGTGAGCGACACCCAGAAGATGCCATCAGGGAAGAACGCCTGATGATGAGAAGCAATTTCCATCGCCAGGCGGGTTTTGCCGATGCCTCCGGGACCAGTGAGCGTCAATAAGCGGCAGGATGGATCGGCAAGCAGAGCGCCGATCTCCTCCATGTCCTGTGATCGACCAAGAAAAGGGGTGAGTGCTGGTGCGGCATTGTGCATGTTCTGGAAGGCTCGCGTTTTTCCCATAGGGACAGTATATCAAAAAGCAGAACAGCAAGACAAGCAGCTTGATCCGCGCGGAATCGGCCCATGAGACCATATCTCTCAGCCGTTGGATAGCCTCCGTACGGAAAAGTGATGCACAAATGCGAACGTCTGTGTTCATCTCAGACGCCAATTCTTCCCTTGCCGAGTCATTTTTTGCTCCTTGTCTCATTTGGGACACATCTGCCCGATTGAACCTTGTTTCCGTCTACCCGTCCGACTACACTTGAAATCAGACGGAATCACTCATTTGAGATATTCTGTCTCAACCTACGCAACTTGTCAATACGCTCTCTTCTCACAAGAGGGGGGGTCTGAAAGGAGCACCATCTATGCACTCGTCCCCGCATCATCACCCCAGCTCGGCTGACTCGGCATCAGCGAAAGAAACGAAAGGGCTGGTTATCAACTCTGGCTGGCGTTATGACCTGGGGGAATGGTTTCACAATACCTTTTCCTTCCAGAGAACGTTTCAGAAGCTCAGGCGGAGGACTATCAGCCTGGCACAATTGCAACCCGGAGAGCAGGTGCTGGACGTGGGCTGTGGTACAGGAACCCTGGCGATAGAGGTTGCCCGTCGCGTCGGCCGTACAGGTCGCGTCACAGGCATTGATCCAGGAGAACAACAGATAGTCCGTGCTCGTGCGAAAGCAGGGCGACGCAACCTCTCCGTCGAGTTCCTGGTGGGGGCTATTGAGCGGCTCCCCTTCCCGGATCAGAGCTTTGATGTGGTGTTTTCGACCTTGATGATGCATCATCTACCGATGCCGCTCAAGCGTCAGGGACTGGCCCAAATTGCTCGTGTGCTCAAACCTGGGGGGCGGTTGGTGATCGCTGACTTCAAGCACAAACAAGATCGAGCGAGCCTGGCGGCGAATTTCCATGCCGGAGGAAGTCGCCTCCAAGATCTGGAGGCTCTTCTCAAGGAGGCCGGTTTCGACCAGCTGGCGACGGAAGAGATGTCGCCCTCAAGCTTCTCTTCGTTTCCGGGAGCAAGCATCGTCCGCGCATACAAATGCTGAGATGCACGCATTTCCACATGCGGTTGCGGTGCCTGTGTGCATATTGACAACATGTCTCATGAATAGACGCGAGGAGACTATGATGAGTAAACGGTATGATGTTGTACCGGAAGTACCAGGTGGCGCGGTGGCGCAAAACTGGTAGTTACCTCCGGCGCGGTCTTTCTCTTGCTCGTTCACACACAGTTTATTGACCTGCTGGCAGACCTCGCGGCAAAAGCGACTATCCTGAATGCCTATCCCTATGGGATACAAATCAAACTGGTCGCCACCTCTGGAGCCACGCTGGTGGTATTGATCATGCTCACAGGACTGGCCATATACAAGCCGCGAGGTATGACCTCTTATGGGCAGGGGAAGCAGAATGAACGGAGGAAAGGGATCACCACTGAAGAGAGCGCAACTGACCAGGGACAAAAGACAGGACAGGAACGCACAGACAGCTCCGTTCATTCAACGCTCGCATAGTAAGTAAGAAAGAAGGGAAGTCAATGAGTACTCTCAACGTTCCAGGGGCGCAGTTATTGTACGAAGTGAGCGGCTCCGGGTCCCTCCTGATCTTGATTCCGGGAGCGAGTGGTACGGGAGAGTCTTTCCGTCCGCTCATCCATCACTTGACCTCACAGTACCAGGTGGTGATCTATGATCGCCGTGGTTTTTCGCGGAGCAAGCTTGATGGAACTCAAGATTACGATCATCGACTCGCGGTCGATGCCGATGATGTCCTGCGTTTGATCAAGCACCTGAGCGACAAACCGGCGATGGTCTTTGGCAGTAGTTCAGGAGCCATTGTCGCGCTTGAAGTCCTCACGCGGCATCCTGAGTGGGTCCAGACGCTGGTAGCCCATGAGCCGCCAGTCGTGAAGCTGTTGGATGATGCAGCACAATGGCTCGCCTTTTTTGACGGAGTCTACGACACCTACCGCACTGAGGAGATTCCCAAAGCCATGTATCAGTTCAATCAGGGGATACTCGGAAGCATCGATCTGCAGGTAATGGAGAAGGTGAGGCGTGAACATGCCAGTGCGTCTATGGTTTCCAATACCAGGTATTGGATGGAATACGAGTTGCGTCAGTATCCACGCGTTGAGCTTGATCTCGCGAAGCTTGCTGCGCACGCTGAGCAGATCGTCCTCGCTGGCGGACATGACTCCAAGCACCAGATGACATATCGACCGAACCAGGTATTGGCAGAACAGCTCGATCTCACTGTTGTCGATTTTCCCGGTGGACATCTCGGCTTTCGGTCTTCCCCTGCCGAGTTTGCACAGGTACTCATACATGTTCTCAAAGACGTTTAATATCAGAATACGTGTAAAAAATCATATTGTTAGAGAAGTAAAAATAAAGCAGGAAATAAAAATAAAAGCAGGTAAAAGTAGCACTCAGATAATGAGAGCCATGAGCAGATTTGGCTCTCAGGACCAGTTGCCCTCCCTCTGAGCCGAGCCGGGTGCTGGTCAGGGAACTGGATAGGAACGTTGTCCAGCTCTCTGGCGGACATTTCAGCTTCCTATTCTACCCGTCCTTGTTCGCACAGGCGCTCATGGAGGTGCTCAAAGACACCTGAGTGCCTGAGTTATCCGTCCCTTTTGTCTTTAAGGAGAACAACACATGTTTCCATCGATAGTGACACCACAACCGACAACGTCTCGCGCTTCGCAAGCGAAGGGGATTAAGCACCCCCCCGGACCGCCGTGGCCGACAGCACTCTGGAATACCATCAAATTTGGACAAGATCCTCTTTCATTTGCGCGAGAACTACGCGAGCGCTACGGAGATGTCGTGACGCTGCAGACAATGATGGGTCCCTGGACCCTGGTCTTTCATCCCGATGGGGTACGCCACGTCGTGCAGGAGAATCACCAAAATTACCGCAAGGGAGGGCCTTCCGATCAAGTGCTCAGGGTAACACTGGGCAATGGACTGCTCACTAACAATGGAGAATCCTGGCTCACGCAACGTCGCTTGATCCAACCAGCCTTTCATCGCAGTCGCATCGCGGGCTTTGGCCAATTGATGACCGAAGGGGCGACGGCCTGGCTTGAGGAAACGCAACTGGACGCGTCAGATCCTCTTGATGTGTTTCAACAGATGAGTGGTCTGACCTTGACCATCGTATGTAAAGCGCTCTTTGGCGCAGACATGCTCCCCTACAAGCAGCGGGTGTTTGAGGCGCTGGGCACCGCCATTCGACTGGAAGCACAAGCCTTTTACATGCCAGGGTTGCTCTCCCTGCCGACCCCTCAGCGTCATGACCTGTACAAAGCGAGAGACGCCCTCTACGCCGTTGTTGATGAGTTGATCGCTGGACGAAAGGCCAGAGCGACAGGGAGTGAGAACGATCTCCTTACCATGCTCCTCGAAGCGCGGGATGCAGAGACGGGCCTTGGCATGAACGACCTGCAATTACGCGATGAGGTCATCACCCTCATGGTCGCCGGTCATGAGACCACGTCCGGCGCGCTCACCTGGACCCTTCTGCTGCTTTCACAGCACCCGGAGATAGACGCCAGGCTCCGAGAGGCGTACACTCGCGTCCTGAGCGGACGTGCGGTGACGATAGAGGATCTGCCCCAGCTCACGTTTGGACGGATGGTGCTGGAGGAGTCCATGCGTCTCTATCCACCCGCATGGGTCTTTGGTCGTCAGGCGCTCGCTGAGGATGAAATTGGTGGCTATCGCATTGCCAAAGGGGCGTTTGTCCTGCTGTTTCCGGCAGTGACCCACCGACATCCTGACTTCTGGGAACAGCCTGATGTCTTCGATCCGGAGCGCTTTGCGCCGGAGCGGGCCACCGGGCGCCATCGCTTCGCCTACATTCCCTTTGGGGGTGGCCCGCGCGGCTGTATTGGCAATCAGTTTGCTCTCACAGAAGCGCAGCTCATCCTGGCCACAATCCTGCCTCGATATCAGTTTCGCCTCCTACCAGGGGCAAAAGTGATCCCGGAGCCACTGATCACGTTGCGACCACGAGGCGGCCTGCGGATGACGGCCCATCGACAGGATGAGCTATAAACGGGGCATCTTTTGAAAGAAACAAGCGTGTGTCCCTGATAACACGCTCAAAGCGTGTTCTCGTCGTAGCACTTCCCCGCAGAGGAGAAAGAAGGCCATAACCGATCTTTTTTAACGATCTTCATTGATTTTTGAATCGCCATAAACGCGAACGTTCGTAGTTTAAGCATAGGAGAGACATTTGATGAAGCAACAATGGACCGTAGGGATTCTGCTATTTGATCATGTGGATCTGACGGATGTAGCTGGTCCCTATGAAGTTTTTCATAGTGCAGGATATACCATAAGTGATCTCCAAAAAGGTCTGTTGGGTCAGGATACTTCTGAGAATCACCCTTTTGTCGTCAGAACCGTTTCCCAGGCAGGCATACCTCTCCAAGCCAGTAATGGGCTTCGTCTTCAGCCCGATTATTCGTTTGAACAGGCTCCAGCTTTTGATATCGTGGTCGTCCCTGGTGCCAATCTTGGCGTCATTGCCCACGTCATTGCCCAGGATGAGGTCATGCGTTGGATCGCGCGCGCTTCCTCCCAGAGCCAACTTATGACCTCAGTTTGTACGGGGGCCTTTTTCCTTGCCCAGGCAGGGCTCCTCAATGGGAAGCGAGCTACTACCCATTGGGCTGCACTCGATCTGTTTGAGCAACAGTTTTCTCAGATCCAGGTCCAACGCACAGGAAAGTTTGTCGATGAGGGGACCATTATTACCTCAGCTGGAGTAACATCAGGTTTCAATATGGCTTTGCATGTGGTCGAGCGCCTCTTAGGGGAACAGATGGCTCAGGCAATCGCGAAGGGCATTGATTTCCAAACGTCTTTAGCACGCGGATGAGTCGAGTAGAAGGATTCAAAGGACAGCGTTCCTTTCAACCCGGCGGTCAGCCGCCTGGGGGAACAAAAAGCGATCCCGCTGGGCTGCGTCGGTTTTTTCGTTTCCGCAGTAGGCTTGTGTACGGCCACCTTGCTGTGGCTCATCACCAGGACAGGTCCCGAACCGAGGGCTGGTCGCCTGCTGGGCTGGTTCCGGGAGACGTTTAGTCTGGCCTTAATTTTTGGTTTCGTCCTGGGAGGCCTTGTCTTCAATGCAGTAGATCCATGGGCGGTCTATGCAGCAAGCGCCGATTTGACAGTCCTTGCCCTGATGCTGAGCATCGGGTTGCAATGCCTCCCACTGGAGAGGGTGGAGAAGTCCCGGTTCATCATGCCCGGTATTGCGCAGTTTCAGAAATAAGAGGTTTGAGCATGAACCGCCTGAAAAACAACACTCGTGTTGTGTTTTCGACGTTTTAAAACACGACTAACTGTTAAGCGGAACAGAGCTCTTCCCGCTTATTCCTGGAAAGGAGATAGCTATGGCATCTTTGGTTGATCAGCACGAGCAGGTCGAAAAGGGGCTTCTAGAGCTTCGCACCCCGCGTGAGGGACAATCGGCAATACTGGAAGATGCACTTGGACGAGCGGTGTTGGATACTGTATACTAAGCGTTAAATTTGTATATATAGTTATGGATGATGCATATGAAATATAAAGCCGTTCTCTTTGATTTGGATGACACGCTCTTAAAAACCGCGGTTATTAAGTGGGCTCATCATAAGGCGGTCGCGAAGCAGTTCTATAATATCGATCTGACCGACGAAGCTCTGGCAAAGCATTGGGGGATGCCATTTGAACCGATGATAGCCATTTTGTATCAAGAGGCTGATACTCCCGAAAACATGCTCAAGGCGAACGTGTCGCTGGAAGATCAATTTCTCAAAGAGGTCCAGGAAGATGGGCTTGCGATCGTCAATGCCTTATTGGATGCAGGTGTTGAAGTTGGCGTGATCACCTCCACCCTCGGCTCGAGGGCGAGAAACGATTTGATGCGCCTGGGTTTCCCCGTCGACCAGTTTTTTCTTCTGCAGGGGGCAGACGACGAACCTGTTCATAAGCCCGATCCTAAAGTCTTTGAGAAAGCACTCAAACTGCTCAGCGAAAAAAGGATCACTCGTCAAGAGGTCCTCTACATTGGCGATGCGTTGATGGATTACTATGCTTCACGAGATGCAGGTATAGGATTTATTGGGGTCACAACTGGATTTGTGGCGCAAGAACAATTTGAGCGAGAAGGAGCACATGCCTGTTCCTCTTTAGCTGAAATAGTATGTGCTCTACAAGCCTAGCAAAGGATGGTGACGAGAGAGTTGCCTACAGCAACTGTGACTACGCCTCTTTGAGAGCATACGATTGCATAGACTCCCGTACTCGATTGAGTCACTCGCTTACCAGGGCATTGAAGAGGTGTGTCTGAAACTTAGACGGTTCGTGCTTGTGACCCCTGGCGATTTGTATCGTCGTGCCCAAAAAGGTTCATGTTCAAGAAGAAGAGCAACCCACTATTGGGAATATTAAAGCGCAAGACATCATTGCTCGTGCACTCTGCCACACCCGGGTCGCTCTTTTACCTTTCAATAAAAGGCAACATCAACTGTATAGCAGTATAGATGTTTTATGTCTATCTGCGCAAGATATGCACGAAAGATGCAGTGTGTTTTTCAAATCTTGGAAAATAGGATTGCCGTCTTGTTCGTGATTAGCCTCCAGGGCAGAAGCCTATGCGAAACGTGAACTCTTGACGGGTGAGCTATCCCATAGCTGCTGGCGAAGCCCCCTGGTGTTCAATGCTGCTGGTATAGCTGCTCCGTGAGCGGTAGCAGCCGCCTTCGTCAGGGCTTGTAATTTTGGCAAATCCTCGAATGCCTCGTTTTCTACCTGAGCTTGCAGCAGTTCTGCCGCAATACTGGCTGCATCGCGTTCATCTGGCTGGGAATGTACCATCTGCCTGGTATCGGGATCAACGCTCATCTGGCTTTCCCATGGGGCATGGTTCACCTGATAGAAGAAGGTTGTAAAGTCAGCGGTTAAGGGGAAAGATTCTGTCCAACAGGTTGCATGGCTCCAGAGCACCTGCCCTGGATGATGCTGACGAAGCGAGACCAGAATTGGGCCATCCAACAGGTTCAGATCATAAGCGGCGATCAGGCCTGGCTCTGTTTGCCCCTCATTACTCCAATCCACAAGCGGAACGTGAAGTTTCAGCGCCAGTGCCCGGGCAAGAATAGTACTGCCCCGCTCAGGCAAGGCAAAGACGCGCGGGACAGAGATGCCTATTTCTTTCAATGCAGTTGCCAGGCGAAGGATACCCTCCAGGCAGAGACCTGGTGTATCTTGCACAAAGGCATAGCGTCCATTCATGCCCTCGTCAAAGCCATAAGGTGAGAGATGGAGCAAGAAGGCACCCGTTAAGATATAGTGCCAACCGCGTAGATCCTGCTGGTCCAGCGAGGAAACGCCTTTGATCGCATCGGCGCGGGCCAGCATGGTAGCAATACGCCCTGCCAGTTCCTCTCGATGCTCATCTGGTTCTTGTTGGAGCGATTCAAGCAGTCTGCGTGGAGTTTCTAGATCACGGCTCATGATCGCGTTAAAGGCCAGCAGATAACGGCTCAGATAATTATGCTGTATGACCTTGGGGCGGGCCTGGAGTAGACGACAGGCCTCTGCGTTCATGCCCATGGTCTCCAAAGCACTTGCCAGCTCGTTGAGTATGCCAGGTGAATCAGGAGCCAGGGCATGTGCTCGGGCGAGTGCCGTTGCCGCCAGGTCGTGGAGGCTTTGTTCAAACAATTGATACCCTAAATGATACAGAGCCTGTACATCTTCAGGATTACGTATAACTGCATACACAAAATTGGTAAACTCTTCGCTTGCCAGGACCGTGGAGATCTCAGCAAAGACGCTCCACGCCTCCACAAAGTCGCTTTGCGCCCAGGTTTTTCCCGAATACCTCAAAACGGGACGAACGATCCGAAACGCCTCCTGCGGGTTCCCCTGTTGCAGCGCCTGTCGCGCCTGCTGTAACCTGGCCATATCATCATTTTGCATACATATTCTCACATAAAATATTGAATGACTTCTCTATACTAGAGATTATAAACAATTTTTTGCTGCAGAACAAAATAGCAGGTAGACCAAGATTCTAGCGATTTTGGCATCTATTCAGAATGGGCACGTAGAAGATGCAAAGCAGGCCTGTTTTTGCCACCCTTGATCACGGCACTAGCAGGGCAGCAATTGCTGCTTTATCAAGCGCAAGAACGCAAGAGTCTTGCATCATTTGCATCCTCTACATGATCCTTCTGAATAGTTACTATGTTTCTATGGATGAGGTCTGTAACAACGTTTACCGTCGGGCAACGTTGTTCTTATAGTTTATTGGCTGAGATGGCGATGGGCAGTTAAAGAGCGAGTGGCATGATTGCAAAGAGTCGTGAATGTACGATGAGACGTAATACCCCCAGCACAGCATCACGGCCAGAGAGAGTGCGCAGGATAAGAGCGCACAGAGCTTTGCTAATTCAGTATGGTGGAACGTTGCATTGCTTCCATCGTGGTTGAAGTGATGGAGCAGGGCTAGAGCACCAAAGATACACGCACCGATTATCGCGATCAGGTCTGCAATCGTCAGGACAATGGCACCAGTCTCAAGAAAACTCGTCATCGTTGCTTTTCCATTTCCCGTTGCTACTTCTCAGTAGTAGTATGATATGGAACCCGTAAACATTCTATTGGGTTGCTATTTAAGTATGTAAATATAAAAGATGTTTCTTTTCTCGACAGACAGAAGTTTTCATGTCTATCGGTATGGTTTTGCATAGTGTTCCGATGGGAGAACGGGGAAGGGAGGTCATGTCGTCGCGAATACAACTTTTGCAGGCATCAAAAATAGTCATATGGTCGTCCTTGCCATAGTATCAATACATCGTTCAATTGTATCCTTTGTGCATTTATTCGTCAATAGAGCAAAAGAAAGAAGGAAGCGCGATCATAGAACAGAGCGTATTCATAAAATCTTTGCGACTTGACAGGAATAATCTTCCTCGCCTACAACAAAGAAGACTTCGGAACTAGCTTGCAATACATGATTATATAAGATTTTATTTAGAGGAAACGATCCGGGAGAGGATACTGTAAGCTATCAATAAGCCGTTGAGCGAGCGTGTCTTTGTCTTCTTTCTGCCTATGAGAGCCCCTATGAGTAGGCTAGAATTGGTTCACATGAGGTTATAATAACGTTGGATGGAGGCATTAAGAGTAGACTGAGTAATGTGGAAATACATACCAATGAAATTCGTGCTGAGTATGATAGCAAGTCGATCACGCTCTACCAGGCCTATGCGAAGGCCATCGCTTTGCCGGCGATACAGCACAATCGCTTTGTGCCCCCGTTTTCGATGCAGCGCATGACCTGGATCAAGCCCTCTTTTTTATGGCTCATGGAGCGCAGCAACTGGGGACGCAAATCTGGCCAGGAAATGATTCTGGCCATTCGCATGACACGGCAGGGATGGGAGGAGGCGCTCTCTCAGGCTGTATTGACCACGTATGATCCATCGGTCTACCGCAGTTATGATGAGTGGGCCACGCAATTTGAGCAGGCACGGGTCCATGTGCAATGGGATCCCGAACGCACGCTTCGGGGCAAAAGTCTTCCTATCAACAGCATTCAAGTTGGTCTGAGCCGCCAGATTATTGAACAGTATGTCAATGAGTGGACCATGGAGATTCGTGACGCAACCCCACTGGTGCGAAAGATCTATGCACTATTGCAAGCGGGCAAGGAAGCGAAAGCGAAGACCTTTCTATTTGTAAAATGCCATTTGCGCTATCTTGCCATGTTTACTGTAGAAAAGTTAGAATAAATACACTGACATATCACCATTTTTTTTGCCGTTAACGCTCTGGCTGCTATAGGCCTTGAAGCTTCTACTCTATTAGCAGCCTGGATGCCAGTTCAAAAGTCCAGCTATTGACTATGATGAGCTTCTCAGGTGGAGCTCAGCCAATGTAGGTTGGTGGAGTTTACACAAAGCGAGCGAGAAAGCCTTCGTCATTCATGACTCTGTTGGGAAATTTTGTTCAGACAACTCGTCAAGGAAGAGCAAAGATGGTAAGGTGAGAAAAAATCCCTCCTTGACAGGAATGGAGTGAAAGACGAGAAGCAAAGGAGCATGCTCATGTCCATGAAACCGAGACGGCTAGATGAGGTTCCAGAAACAACGAGCCGGATCGCCCATCGAGCATTCCCCAAAGGGACGCTCGCGATGGTCTTACGAGACGAACTGGCAAGCATCTATACAGATGCGACCTTTGCTCATCTGTTCCCCAAGCGTGGACGGAATGCAGAAACTCCCTGGCGTTTGGCCGTGGTGACAGTGTTACAAGCCATTGAGCGCCTCACCGATCGTCAAGCTGCAGAAGCAGTGCGGGCGCGCATTGATTGGAAATACGCCTTGTTGCGCCGTGTGGCGCATGGTGATATCCCTGGTGCAGCCAGGAAGAATGAGAAGGGAGATTCTTGAGTCATCCAACTTACCTGGACCTGAAAAGGAAAGGGGACAAGAGCATGTTGGAAACGCAGAAAACATTCGAAGACGCTTAGGGTGCTGTTCTGCAAGGCTCGCGTGATATGGCAAGAGCTACACTGCTCAAATGCAAATCTCCATGTGGTGTCATATTTCACCCATCGGTCATAGCGTCTATTACCGATGCCATATGATGCAGTAATTACTTAGGGCGATTACTGCACCCTTCTTCATATTGGGGACCAGCTAATGAAGTTGGCAAAGGGGATGAATTGCGTGCCTACGTCACGCTCGGACGTATCACCATGACGTACCACGGGATGGCCTACGAGCTGCGAGGCTTAGGGTCACAGAGTCTTCATACTACTCGTGGGAGTCACGACCCACCAGGGCGGTTGGGAAAGCCAGCCACAGGGGGAAGGAAGACAGGAAATGTGGAGTTCCAACACGAAACGAGGTATGCGTAATGCAGGAGGCCAGGGTTTACTTGGAACTCGTTCGAGAACGTGGGAAAAAGCGATTACCATTGACCCGCGTGTATCGACAATTGTTCAATCGTGAATGGTACCTGATTGCTTACGGCAAAATCTATCGGAACAAAGGAGCCATGACCCAGGGGGTCACAACGGAAACCGTTGATAGCATGTCCCTGGCGAAAATTGATGCGATCATCAACGCATTACGTCAGGAACGGTATCAATGGAAACCGGTGCGACGGGTTGTCATTCCAAAGCGGAACAGCACGAAGACGCGCGCTCTGGGTCTTCCAACGTGGTCAGATAAGCTGTTACAAGAAGTTATTCGCCTCATACTTGAGGCATACTTCGAACCAACTTTTTCTGAACACTCCCACGGTTTTCGGCCCGGACGAGGTTGCCATACGGCTCTCAAGGACATTTACGACCATTGGGCTGGAGTAACCTGGACCATTGAGGGAGATATTGCTGCCTGCTTCGACAACTTGTCGCACGACTTGTTGCTCGATACCCTGGCAAAATATATTCATGATGGTCGCTTTCTTCAACTCATCCGCAGTTTGCTGAAAGCAGGATATCTAGAAAACTGGAAATGGAACCGCACATTAAGCGGTGCACCGCAAGGCTCAATTCTTGGTCCAATACTTTCCAATATCGTGCTCAGCCATCTGGATACCTTTGTCGAAGACACGCTCATCCCAGCATACACCAGGGGAGAACGCCGCAAGGCCAACCCCATCTACACTCGCCTCAGCAGTACCATCCGTCGAAAGCGGCAGCAGGGAAAGCAAGAAGAAACGAAAAGCCTGGAACAACAGCGGCGCTCTCTTCCTTCGATCGATCCCTACGATCCCGATTACCGACGGCTCCGGTATTGTCGCTATGCAGACGACTTTTGCCTGGGAATCATCGGGCCAAAGGAAGATGCCAAGGAAATCAAACGCCAACTGGGAATGTTCCTGCGTGAGTCTCTCAAACTGGACCTCTCAGAAACCAAAACGCTTATTACCCATATGCGCACGGAAAAGGCGAAATTCCTTGGGTATGAAATCTCGACCTTTCAGCGCAACGATGCGCATGAGCAAGCGTACTACAAGCGACGTGTGCTCAACGGGAAGATAGAACTCTCTCTTCCTGCGGCAGTAATCCAAGCCAAATGCCAGCGGTACATGACCCATAACAAGCCAATCCATCGCACGGAGATGCTCAATGACTCGGTCTTTTCGATCATCGTGCATTACCAGGGGGTGTATCGGGGCGTCGTGGAGTATTACCGCCTGGCTCACAATGTCTATGGATTAAACAAGCTGAAGTGGATCATGGAGCAATCCCTGGTCAAAACACTGGCAGCCAAACTCAAAATCTCAGTGCATCAAGTCTACGAACGCTTCCGAGCCACCCTGATGACCGATGGGAAAGTCTACAAAGGACTGCAAACGGTCATCCAGCGGGAAGGGAAAGACCCCCTCATTGCCCAATGGGGTGGTATTCCTCTGCAACGCCGTATGGAGGCGGTTCTCAATGATGATCCCTACCTTTATTGGAATGGGCGAACGGAAATCGTTCAACGACTGCTTGCGGAGACATGTGAACTCTGTGACTCGCATACGCAGATCGAAGTCCACCATATCCGAGCTCTGAAGGATCTTGAACGCTATGGTCGGCCTGAAAAGCCAGCGTGGGTCAAAACGATGGCGGCACGTCATCGAAAAACACTGGTTGTCTGCCAATCCTGCCACAAAGCTATTCATGCCGGGAAACCGCTGACATCTCATCGCCTCGAATGAACATTACCAGAGAGCCGGATGAATCGAAAGGTTCCCGTCCGGTTCGGTGGGGGGCCGATGGAAAAGTGCTCCGCTCTTTGCGGAGGAACTCGCCAGCGGCCTACCCTGTAGTTTACCTTTAGACGACGAAGGGTTCGATTTTACCATTTTATGCGATTTTCGCCAACGGCTCATCGACGCCCATGCCGAGTCTCTGGTGCTCGAACCCATCTTGACAGTCAGCCGGCAACGGGGCTGGCTCAAAGCCGGCGGCAAACAACGGACGGATTCAAGCGCAGTACTCGCTGCGGTGCGAACGCTCAACAGCCTGGAAAGTGTTGGTGAGAGTATGCGGGCCGCGCTCAATGACCTGGCGAAGCAGAACCCGGAGTGGTTGCTTTTGCATATGGCCCCCGACTGGTTCGATCGTTCTGTTCACCGTTTTGAGATGACACGCTTTCCCAAGCAGGAGAGCAAACAACAGGCCCTACGCAAACAGGTAGGAGAGGATGTGGCACGGCTTTTCGATGGTCTCCAACGGCAAGAAACGCCCGCAGCTCTGGGCCAATTGCCCTCTGTCATCCGTCTCCGACAGGTCTTTGATCAGCATTACGAGCGTAGCCAGACTGGAGTGCGATGGCGTGATGGGCCTGCGGTCACGAACGAGGACCGGATCGTTTCGCCCTACGATGAACAAGCACGCTCGGCTCGCAAACGAGAACTCATCTGGTTAGGGTACAAGATCCATCTGACAGAGACCTGTGATCAAGATCCGCACATGCCCCATCTGATTGTCCAGGTTCACACGGTCCCGGCGACGACTCCTGATAGCATGGCAGTGGAACCGATCCTGCAGGACCTGCGTGAACGCGAGGTGGCCCCTTCGGCCCTGTTCGTGGAGCAAGGCTACACCAGTGCCACCTCTCTTGTCGAGCAAGCCAAACAAGGAACCGAGATGATGGGTCCGCTCCAGGAGTCAACCAGTTGGCAAGCGCAAGCTGGAGAGGGGTATGGGCTGTACGACTTTGAAGTGGATTGGCACCAGCAACGGGTCCGTTGTCCTCAAGGCCATCTGAGCCAGCGATGGGCTTCGTTTCGTGACCGACACGGCACAGACAAGATTGAGGTTCGTCTTCCTCCCCAATGCTGTCAGGCGTGCATGGCACGAGAACACTGCACAACCGGGGCCAAGGGGCGTATTCTCAAACTTCTGCCTCAAGAAGCCTATGAGGCATTAGAGCAGCGTCGAAAAGAGCAAGACACATCTGCTTTCCAAGAGGAATACGCCCTGCGTGCTGGTGTTGAAGGAACCATTTCACAAGCAGCGCGTCGGACCAGAATGCGACGGAGTCCTTATCGCGGGGAGCGAAAGACGCATCTGCACCATGTACAGATTGCGGCTGGGATCAATGTGGTACGCATCATCGCGCATCTTCAAGCACAAATGCAAGGGACACTTTCGCGTCCCGAGCGCCAAACTACGCCCTTTGCTCGTCTCAGGGAGGTGGCTTGACTGTGATGTTCCGATGTCTGCACAAAATTTCCCAACAGAGTCATTCATGCGGGGGATGAATCGCCGTTCCTTGTTTGGGGCTGGTGCGCAGTGGCATGTTGACAGAGCATGTCGTGTCAACTATACTAGTCTACATGAGCGATGCGTATATCCATGAACAACATGCGGTCCACCACATATTGTACCACATCATTTTTTGCCCGAAACGACGACGCAAGGTGTTGGTAGGTCCGGTGCATGATCGGTTAAAAGAGGAGATTGAACACGTGGTAGAGGAAAACCAGTGGCACATTGTCCGGCTGGCGATTCAACCCGATCACGTCCATCTCTTCATTCAGACCAACCCTTATACTACGCCCACCGATGTGGCACGGATCATCAAAGGTCGCTCATCCAACCATCTGCGCAAGCAATTTGAGCACCTGAGACGGATGCCGTCATTGTGGACCCGTTCGACATTCTATTCAACTGCTGGGCATGTGAGTCAGGAGATTATTGACGCCTATATTGCCCGCCAATCAAGGTCCTAGCAGGAAGGGAGGACACGAGGCTATGCTCATCTACGAATACAAACTTGATGGCACAAAGGCACAATACGCTGCCATTGAAGATGCAATCAGGATCACGCAATTCATCCGTAACACGTGTATCCGGCAGTGGATGGACGGCCGTGGTGTCGGTCGCAATGATTTGCAAGCCTCGTGTTCCCCCCTTGCTCAGGAATTTCCTTTTGCCAGCAAGCTCAATTCGATGGCACGGCAAGCCGCAGCGGATCGGGCGTGGTCTGCGATTTCCCGCTTCTATGACAACTGCAAACAGAAGAAATCAGGGAAGAAAGGCTACCCCCGTTTTCAGCATGACAATCGTTCAGTGGAATACAAAACCTCTGGGTGGAAATTGAACGCAGACGGCAGACACATCACCTTCACCGATGGCTGTGGGATTGGATGCTTGCGTCTGGTGGGCACGCGAGCCATTGAAACCTTTCCAGTCAAACAGATCAAGCGGGTTCGCCTCATTCGGCGTGCAGACGGCTACTTCTGTCAGTTTGCCATGCAGATAGATCGGGTCGTCGAACATGAGATGACAGGAGCGATCACCGGCATTGACGTGGGACTCAAAGCCTACTACACCGATGCCAATGGCACTACTGTGGAAAATCCCCGCCACTATCGCAAAGCCGAGAAACGTCTCAAGCGGTTGCAGCGCCGTCTCTCCAAGACAACCAAGGGCGGCAAGAACCGTTTGAAGGCCAGAAAGACGTTGGCAAAAGCACACCTGAAAGTCCAGAGGCAGCGCGAAGATTTCGCTCGCAAAGAGGCGAACGCGCTTGTGACATCTCACGATCTCATTGCCTTTGAAGACTTGAAGATAGCGAATCTCGTGCGCAATCACCACCTGGCTAAGTCGATCAATGATGCATCTTGGGGCCGCTTCTTGGCCTGGGTGCAATACTATGGGGCGTTGCACACCATCCCCGTGATCAAGGTCGCACCACATTTCACCAGCCAGAACTGTAGCGGCTGTGGCACGCTCGTCAAGAAAAGCTTGAGCGTGCGTACCCACGTCTGTCCCAAGTGCGGACTGCTCATAGACCGCGATGAGAATGCCGCTCGTAATATTCTGGCAAAAGCGTTGGCAGAACGAGAACAACGTGAACAGGACCGTACCGTAGGGCATACGGGAACGGATGCGCCGTTGAGTGCATGAAACGCTTCTGGACATTGGGCCTCTACTTGCTGGTAGCAATATCCGTGAGCAAGTTCGATGGATGAAGGAAGAATCCCCGCGTCTTTAGACCGGGGAGTGTCAATATCAACTTGGTATGAGTCGTGTGATAGCCGACCAGGATG
This sequence comes from Dictyobacter aurantiacus, assembly GCF_003967515.1. Lineage (GTDB taxonomy): Bacteria > Chloroflexota > Ktedonobacteria > Ktedonobacterales > Ktedonobacteraceae > Dictyobacter > Dictyobacter aurantiacus. Next base: position 1,817,956 of record NZ_BIFQ01000002.1, read on the forward strand.
GTACCGCGAGAGCTACTTTTCATGGGATGTTTAGTGAATTGCAAAACAAGCAATCTCATGCCTTAGAAATGGTACAGAGTCTTTTCCTTCGCCTGCTCGTCTCTTTGATTCGGATGTATGGCTGTGCTACGCGAATTGTTGAAGATCCATCGCAGCATCGTTCTACAATGCTGAGCCTGATCTTACGGCAAGCTCTTGATTATGTGCATGCTGACAGCGGAAATTTGCACACAATAGATGAGCTCGCATTATTGGTTCATACCAGTCGTTCACATCTGATGCGGGAATTTAAACGTTCAATGGGAGTTCCGCTGGGACAATATATGCGTTCGCTTTGCCTTGAGAGAGCGCGGCTCTGCTTAATTGAGACCAATGATCCTATCTCGGTGATTGCGGAGCGCCTGTCTTTCTCCTCCATTCATACCTTTAGCATCTTTTTTAAGCGCCACATGGGCGTGTCCCCACAGGAATATCGGAGACGATTTTGCAAGTGAAAGAGATAAATGTTTAAAAATATGCCTCTCATAGATAAAGACTCTCCCTCTTTTTTTGGCTATGCTTAGAACAGCACAAGTTCATGATTTTTTAGGTGAGGTTCGCTGCTGGAGGATCTGCGATGCAATTAAAGCAGATGAAATGGAACTGTTGCCGACCGATGAAGATGTAGCTTTCTATCAAACACACGGCTACTATAAATCTAAGAAAATTTTTACCAATGAGGAATTGGATGCTTGTGTCGCTGGAAGTGAGCGTTATTATCGAGGAGAGCGCGATTTTGCTTTGCCCAGAGAAGTGAGTGGTTGGCGTCCTGAGCATGGCAATATCTTACGCAAAAATGAGGCTCTTCCGCACTTTGCGTGCTGAGTTTGCAACCTATCTTCGTAGAAAATGATAGGGGAAATGTTTTTTCCCGACAAATCATCTGCGAGGGGCTTCTTCTGACAAATGCTTCCCTTTTCATTCGCTGGCTTTGAGATCCAGCATATTGCGAGCAGAGAAAATCTGCTGACGATTACAGCTCGTGCACTCACATCAACATCAGCTTGCCCGTCCTGTTCTCAACCTTCAACTCATGTTCATAGTTACTACACCCGTTCACCCCAGGATTTGCCGATCAGTGGTCGATCAGTCCAGCTCATGCTACAGGTGCGCCGTTTTCGCTGCCCGAATCCGCAGTGTTCCCAGCAAACATTTGCAGAGCGTTTGCCTCAGGTCCCGGTCTCAGCACGGCAAACAAGCCGCTTAGGAGCTATTCTGGAGAGTATTGCGGTAGTCCTGAGCGGACAAGCAGGTTCACGGCTTGCCAATCAGCTGGCCATGCCAGTGAGTGCCGACACGCTTCTCAGACGAGCCAGAAAGAAGACCTCGGTGCCACCAACTCCCCGCATTCTGGGCGTGGACGATTTCGCTTTTCGGCGAGGGCATACCTACGGAACTATCCTCATCAATTTAGAGACGCACCAGCCAGTCGACTTGCTCGAAGACCGCAGTGCGGAGACCTTCGCCGAGTGGTTGAGGCAGCATCCGGGTGTGGAAATCATTAGCCGAGATCGTTCCAAAGACTATCAACGCGGAGCCACTGACGGCGCTCCATCTGCACAACAAGTCATTGATCGTTGGCATGTAGTCAAAAACCTTCGAGAAGCGGTGGAACGCTTCCTCCATCGCACGCAAATGCAACAACAAGCGCAAGCGACAAAACAGCTGCGACAAAAACGCACCAGCAGCGAACTGACTCGTCGAGAGGGATCACGGCAACGGCGCCTCACCCTCTACAACCAAGTCAAGGCGCTACGTCAGCAAGGAGGAACAATTTCAGGGATCGCCAAGCGGCTCCAGATCGGCAAGCCAAGAGTGCGCAAATTTATCGCGGCCAGGAGTTTTCCAGAATGGAGCCGTGCACAACAGACCAGGAGTGCCATTGATCCTTATCGTGGGGTTCTCAAGCAACTCTGGAATCAGGGATGTCGTTCGCCACGAAAACTTTGGCAACACCTTCAAGCCGAGCCAGGCTTTTCGGGAGGATATATGCTGGTTTATCGCTGGGTTCAACTGCAAAGAGAGGCGGATGAAGAGGCTCTCAACCAAAGCCAACACGAGAAAGGTGCAACGGCGAAAAGCATGGCCCCGCGTCATCTTTCCTGGTCCTTTCTGCGCGATCCTTCTCACTTGGAGAAGCAAGAGCAAGAGACGCTCTCGCTCATCTGCCAGGAAAAGAACACCAATCTCGTCTATGGTTTAGCTCAACGGTTTGTGAGTATGGTTAAAGAACGAAAGGCAGAACTGCTCTCCACTTGGCTTCGAGACTGCCAGATCAGCGAAGTCACCGAGTTGGTGAACTTTGCTCAGGGGTTGGAAAAGGAAGGTTCAGCTCTTCATGCTGCCCTAACCCTCTCTTACAGTAATGGACCAGTCGAGGGAAAGATCAATAAACTCAAGTATATTAAGCGTTCGATGTATGGGCGAAGCGGTTTCCCGCTCTTACGTCAAAAGGTTTTGAAATCCGCATAACTTAGCACGCAAAGTGCGGAAGAGCCAAAAATGATTATGCTTCCTTGCAGAATCGAGAGTTGGCCGCTCTTGTACGCAAGCCTATTCTGGGGGCGATTGCTGCTCGTCTTTGTGGTGCACCTATTCGACTCTGGCACGATCAACTCCTGTATAAACCGAGTAGTGATCCAAATAAGCCTGTTAATGTAGGCTGGCATACCGATCGTGGGTACTGGAAGACTTGCTCTTCTGAGCAAATGTTAACGGCCTGGATACCTTTTCATGATTGTAATGAGCGCATGGGAACCATTACGATGATTGATCAGAGCCAGGATTGGTCAGACAACACAGAGGGCCTGGACTTCTTCAGCAATGACCTGGAAGGGCTGGAGAAAAAGTTTAATACAGGTGATAAGCCTGTTGTGAAGGTCCCTGTTGTTCTGAAAAAAGGTGAAGTAAGTTTCCATTCCTGTTTAACTATCCATGGTAGTGGCCCAAATCTGACTTCTCAACCGCGCCGTTCAATAGCTGTTCATCTACAGGATGCGAGCAATCATTATCAAGCGTATCGTTATAGCAATGGGACCTTGGCACGCCACAATAATGATTTGCTCTGCCGTCAGGTGAATGGACACCCTGATTATTCTGATCCTGTAATTTGCCCACAGCTCTGGCCACTACATTGACATCCTCCCCCGCTTAAAAGGCTGACACTTACACAGAAATCATGAAGGATGGAGAAGCGTGGCGAGATGAACGCCGTCTAAGACGTCCATGACCCGCATCCATCCTTTCCATAACGTCTGCCATCCAGGTGGACCATCGCTTTTGCGGTCGAGGTAGCCTCCCAGGCGCGCAATAGCGTGCCACAATTCTTGGACCGTAGTGATACTGCGATGGCGTTTATCCAACAAGATAATGACCTGGATAGCATTCTGCGAAACCACGTCAGTCGCTGGACTTTCCCCCGCCTGCTGTGCCGTTTGCCGAATGATCAACAAACGCAAGGCAATGGGAGTCAGCAGTGCAAGCAATTTCCATTGGGCCTCGATGCTTTGGAGGTTGTGGTGTTCCATTCGGCAGCCAGTTTTGAGGGCCTTGTGAAAATCCTCCAGCAACCAGCGCCAGCCATACCATCGTACCACCTCCCACGCTTCGCTTGGGCAGGTGATTGGCAGCGTGGTCAACAAGATCCATTCCAACGGCTCTTGTCCTTCAGGTGGCTGGGATTCCCAGACCCGCACGATCCAGGCGACAATCTCCGTTTTGCGTAACCAGGCTCCGTGCAGAGGAGGCTGGACACGTACCTGCTGAAAATTGATCTGTAAGAGGGCTTCTCGTCTGGGCTGAGCATGCTGGGCAGGAATGTTCACCAGATGAGCATCCACGCGAGGAAGGGCACGAGCCAGGGACTTGAGATGCCCTTCGTCAAGCTCAGCTTGTCCATCTTCTTGAGCAATCTCGACATTGCGATCCTGAGCCACTCGCAACACGAAGTCATACCCAAGATCCTCGCACGTCTGCCAAAACGTGTAGACATCGCTATTGCTGTCGCTTACGTAGATCCATTGGTGGCGCTCAGGAACCCGTCCGATCTGTTGGATACTCTCTTCCCAGACCTGCGATTCTCGCTCCCGCTTTTTGCGCTCCGCCTTTGTTTCCCCCAGAGGGGCAAGCTGACGAATGAAAGGTGAGAGCATCATGCATCCTAAGATCGCCTGGGTTTGTGGGTCCATCGCAAGCACGGTGTGCAAACTGAAACCGATATTCTCACGACTGTTGCCCACCGGTCCCCGACCTTTGAGTGCGTTATGCCTGGTGAAATCAAACTCGGTGATGTCAGCCAACAGGAGCGTACGAGCGCACTGGGTCGCCGCGTCGTACGTTTGACTCCAGTGAGGGAGCAAGAGATCTTCGTACCCGAATGCAGGGTTGCTCAGGAAACGATATCCCCCCTGCGTTTCCCCCCAGGTCTCTAAAGCGCGAGGCAATGAGGCCGATGGCCTCTCTGCCAGGGCATGAGCAATCTTAATCAAACGATCAGTACGACGCGGATCTCCCAATTCTGCTGCTCCAAAGGTCTCAACCGCCCATGTGTCGGCATGCTGCAAGGGTGCTTGTTCCATATGTCTTCTTCCTTTGCTTGTTCTGGCCTTTCCTTTGCAGCACGTCACAATTTCTGTGTAAGTGTCAGGCTTAAAAGGCGGGGGATTCCAAGAATCACTTCTTGGGTTTCCTGCTTCGCTGAGTCTTGCCGGAGTTGGTTTTCACCGCCCCCGGTCTTACGGACTCTCCACAGGCATTGAGGACCGTGAGCCCCACGGACCTGATATTCTTTGCTGCATTGCGATCTCGGTCATGATGAACGCCACATTCTGGACACGTCCAGTGGCGTACTTCAAGGGTGAGGGAGTCGAAGATATATCCACAGTCGAAGCAGCGTTTACTGGATGGGTACCATTTGTCAATTTTGACCAGATTTCGACCGTACCAGTCTGCTTTGTATTCCAGCAGGGACACAAATTGACTCCACTCCACATCCGAGATCGCTTTGCTGAGAGAACGATTCTTGACCATGTTCTTGACCTGAAGGCTCTCTACACAGATCGTTTGATTTTCACGGATCAGTCGTGTAGAAAGCTTGTGGAGGAAGTCTGAACGTCGATCAACAATCCGGGCGTGTATTCTGGCAACTTTGTGGCGCGCTTTGTCCCGATTCTTGGACCCTTTTTTCTTTTTCGCGTGTCGGCGTTGCGCCTTTGCCAGTTTTTTTCGTCCTTATGGAAGAATTTGGGATTGCCAACGATTTCTCCATCAGAGAGCACCACGAACGACTTCAAGCCCAGACCGGCACCCATAGCGGTTCCACAGGAGGTCAGGTGCGCGATACTCTCTTCTACCAGCAAACTGACGAAATAGCGGTTACTGGCGTCTTTACTGACGGTGACACTGGATGGGGTAACTCCTTCAGGCAAGGGACGTGACCATACAAGAGCCAGCGGCTCTTTCATTTTTGCCAGTGTCAGGGTGATCTTGCCCCGCTTTGAAGGGTCAAGGTCAGTCCATATGTGGGTAAGTTTCATAGAACGGGGTCAAATGGCTTTGTCTGTTCTGGGGGCAATAGCAGGTGTTGCGTACACACCGCACGATAGCGATCATGCGGACGCAACCCTTCGGGCAGAAGATCCGGTAAGGTCTCCATATCAAATGCTCTGTTGTCACGAACATCATAGATTTGACTATTGCGGGCGACACGCCCGCATTTTGGATCACGTTCACCATTGACTGGATAAGCACACTTGGCCGTACACACGACCACTTTTGCGCCATATCTGCGGGCATCTACCACCAGGCCAAACTGATTGCCGCTTGCACCTTGATCAAGTCCTGCCGCATACACTCGCTCAATACCAGCCGAAGCCCACCATCCCATGATTTCACGATAGAGACCTGGTATTGGCCGCCGTTGCTGATCAAAGCCAAACATGAACCACTCTTCCAGAAAAAGCGTCTTGATGCCGCGCGGCACAAGCTCCTTAACCGGAATATCAGCAAGCGATTCGACCGTGGTACAATTTGGAGTGAGCGCCGCATTTGCACTCATGACATAGCCACGAGGAGCGATAACCACGTCTCGAACATCCACTCCCGGTCTATATGCTTCATAAGGAATACCGAGGTGAGTAAGTTCACCCATCTTGCCATAGAGCCGCGTCGTTTTCCCAGCACCCATCGGCCCGGTATAAACGGTTACTTCCGGTAATACTCTCAACATTGATAAGAACCTGACTCCTCACAATTCAGTGTTTTCGCATCTGTTCTCTGCAAAATGGCGAAATTTTTACCGTATAGCCATAAAAAATGCAGCTCTACGAATGTTGCGATCCGTCAGGCTGCCTCTTTCTTCATCATAAACGTCGCTACTGATCAAAACCCGCACGCGTAGTATATCACCTTAAAGATGGAATGCCTACATGTGCTGACTACTTCAGTTATCCTTTCTCAAACATGTCAAACTTTGCTCACGACTCATCACCACGAGCCGTGACTCCAGCAATGACGTATTTGCTCATGAGAGAGGGATGTATTCCCGCTTTTGGTATCGGCCAGGGATACGTAATAATGAGTAGGTGAACAAGGTGCTTTTTACTTCCACCTGAACCCCATCTGGATCAGTGGATGCTGTTTTGCGAGCATGCTCGGATGGTGAGGCAAAAGCATGTGAAAGGTAATGCTTCTCAACCGTTTCAGTCGGCAGCTGGTGCTTCTGCTGGTTCTTCGATCGTGATCTTGCCAGCCGCGCCATCGACGGTGATCCACTGACCAGTGGTGATGCGCTCGGTGGCTCCGGCAACGCCGACGACGGCCGGGATACCGTATTCACGAGCCACAACTGCGCCGTGGGAGATAGCCCCACCCATTTCCATTACTAGCCCGCCCGCCGTCAGGAAGAGAGGCGTCCAGCCAGGGTCGGTCGAGGGCGCAACCAGAATTTCGCCAGGGGCCAGGTGCGCTCCGGTTGGGTCGAGAATGACCCTGGCCTTCGCTGTGACCCGTCCGGGCGATGCTGGTGTTCCTCGCAGTATTCCTGCAGCCTCATCAGCCTCGTCGGTGACCAGGGCGCCGGGTTCGGTGCCGTCGGAGAGCAGCACACGCGGTATGTGGCGACGACGCAGTTCAACATCGTACGCGCTGCGATGATCGCGCACGACATCGTGCATATCCTGGCCTGCCAGTGCGCTATGAATCTCGGGCAAGGTGAGGAAGAAGACATCCTCAGCTGCTTCCAGCCGCCCATCCTGCTCCAATTCTTCGCCAATCGACCAGAGCAACTCACGTATACGCGCCATCATCAAGATGATCGTGAACTTGGGCATCTCACGCAAGCCAACCAGCTCACGAGTCCTGCTCAGGAAGAAGTGAACCAACCGACTGCGTAGCCAGCCCTTGCTCCTTGCCCTCTGGACCAGTTCGGCCAGCATGCTTTTGGCCTCTTGTGCGCCTCGCTGGAACTGCACATCGGGAGCCAGATTGACGTCTTCCAGATGCAGGTAGTTGGAAAGCGCACCGAGGATGTGCGTTGGATCTTCTGACCAACGCGGCAAGCCAAGGTCGATCTCAGCCACGCCGCGATGTCCATAGCGTGCGAGAAATGCCGCCAATCCTTGCTGGAGTTGAGGCGGCAAGGAGCCTGCCCGATACGCCTGTGCCAGGTGCTCAGGTGTGGATTCGTGCATCCGCTCAACGATGTCGGGAGAGTCAGTCAGCCGTTGCGCCAGATGCCAGAGCTCCAGATCCATCTCTGTGGTTGGATTATGCGGGAGACCGCGCAACACGACCTGCCTCTCCTCTGGCTTCGCGAGATCGCCCAACAGCTTGCCCGCCATAGCTTGACTTCCCAGCCCAATGGGCAACACTGGTGCTAATCCGCCGATGATCTTCACGAAATTCCCGACAAAACGCTCTACTCCTCTCAGGCGTTCTTCGCTCGTGAGGCCAGGCGTGATGAAGTTTGTCGCCCGTACACGCTCAGCGGTTTGCTGTACCCGCTTCACAGCAGCCTTAGGCCAGAACAATGCCTGAAGGGCGTAGAGCGGTGCCCGAGTTTTTTTCAACGCGGAAGCCAAAGCGCGTATCAGGTGCCAGTGCTTCGTCGGAATGAGTGCGAGGCGGGGGTCGCTGGTTACTTGCTTGAAAAGCGGTGCTGAACGAGCCTCACCGAAGCTCGCCGCACCTATGAGCAGACGGCGTCCGATCGTGTTCCGTAACAGGTGCGTCACATCGAGGTAGAGACGTTGACCAGCATCAAGCACTACGGGAGGGCCAGCCAGGGGATCGGGCTGCGGATAGCCCATTCCTGCAGCAATCCCAGATCCGATCAAATGGAAGAGCGAGGCTCCTGCCGGAGTGAAGGGGCGATTGACGCCCTGGAAGACGTTGAACGAGAAGTAGACTCGCAGCACATCGTCGCTGGTTGGGGCGTTGGCAGGCAAGGGATAGAGGGTGGTGATCGGACGCGATTGCGTGAGCCAGAACGTTCCCGAATGGTCAATGGCCCACTCGATATCCTGTGGCGCTCCATAGTAGGCTTCGACCTTCTCTCCTAGAGCGGCCAGAGCGTGGATCTGGTCGTCGGTGAGACAGGCTTCTTTGTGACCATCAGGGGATTCGCGACGCAGCGTGCCACCACCTGCCGCTGCGCTGATAATAACGCGCTTATCGCCAGGCCTGCGCTCGATGATCTCGCCTGTCGCAGTGTTGACGACAAAATGATCGGGGTTGGTCGCGCCGGAGACGACCGCTTCTCCCAGGCCAGGATTGGCATCGATGACAGCTTGATGGCGTTTGCCAGTGACAGGATTGGCGGTGAAAAGGACGCCCGCGACCTCGGATTGGACCATTCGTTGCACGACGACGGCGAGCCTGGTAGTACGCTGGTCGAGACCAAGGCTCTCGCGATAACGTACCGCGCGGTCGGTCCAGAGTGAGGCCCAACAGCGCAGCACAGCATCCAGCACGGCATCGCTCCCGACAATGTTGAGGTAGGTATCTTGCTGGCCCGCGAAGCTTGCAAAGGGCAGGTCTTCGGCGGTGGCAGAGGAACGCACTGCTACAGGGATAGGTTCTCCAGCGCCCAAAACGTTATAGGCTGCGATGATGGCATCAGCAATCTCTTTGGGCATGATCGCGGCAAGCAGACGGGTGCGGGCGGCCTGCGCCATGTTTGCCAGTCTTGCTGTCTCTCCATCTTCTCCAGCAGGGTAGTGATCCAGAACATTGTGCAGATCAGTTTCCTCCGCAACCTGCGCGTAGGCGATGGTGGTGACGCAGAATCCGGGCGGCACGAGGAGTTGCGCGCTGGTAAGCTCCCCAAGATTGGCGGCTTTGCCACCGACCAGCGCCAGCATGTCACGATTGAGGGCGCTCAAAGGGAGTACGTAATCGGGAGAGCTAGGATGTTGTTGATCCTTCTGTTCGTGTTGTGGAGGACGCATGGTGTTCTTTCCTTCTCTGCGCGGCTTCAGCGAGCAGTACCATTCCACGAGTTACAGCAGCTCGTTCTTCAGTCGAGAGATAATCCATGGCGGATATCTGCGCCTCAGCGCGCCGTTGTTCGAGGGTCGCAATCAGCGCTCGCCCCTGTTCGGTAATGGCCACCAGTTTGGCCCGTCGATCCCGCTCATCTCCGCGACGATGAATCATTCCACGCCTGACGAGTTGATCGAGCAGGCGGCTGGTAGCCGACACTGAACGTCCCAGTACCTCGGCGACCTGTTTGATGGTCAGATCGCCCTGCTCATCCAGGAATAGCAAGGTTGCCATTTGAGGCAGCGAATAGTCAAAATCCTCAAAGGCTTGAACCATCCCGTAGATGAAATCGCTCAGAATGGTTCTCCGAAATTGTTTGATACTCCAGGTGAGCAATTCAGTATCATCATGATGGATAATTGTCTCGCCCTCCCGATATTTGTGTGCATGCATGCAACTAATTTCTCTAGAAAAATGATAACCTCCACTATTAGAAATGTCAAGGATACAAGCTTAGCATAGAGCGCCGGTCAAGTAACAGTGATGACAAGTGACAAGCCAGCCATCACGATAGCCAGAACACGTTGGGCATCACCACTTTTGAGATGCTTTGGTCTCTGCGGCTCCATTGCGCTGCGGACCGAAGATCGCCCAACTGATGACCTGCGCGGTCGTTTCTCGCGTCTCTTCCAGTGTCGTAGCGGGAGGTTTTGGTCGTCGACCTGGTCTTTCATAGCTGACTGATGACATTTTGGACAACGGCTTTCACGAACGTATCGTCAAGAGGCTCGCGAGAGAACCAGCGGCGATAGAAGAGCGGGCCGAGAAGCACTGCGATCAGGGTAGACGGATCGGTGCTCATCGGTATTTCGCCATTGCGCACGGCGCGGGCGATAATCTCTCGCAATGGCGCAGCATGCCCCCTTTGAATGATGCCGTGAATCTGGGCAATGTCAGGGTCACGCTCGGCGGCATCGATGATCGATGGCACGACGGAAGACCATCTTGCCGTACGCAAAAGGGTGGCCATGCTCGTGAGGAACGCCGTTATATCCCCTTCGAAACTGCCCGTATCGGGCACATCCTGTTTGGTGTTTATCTGGGAACAGGCATCGATCACAAGATCTGCTCGTGTTGCCCAGTGACGATAGATGGTGGTTTTCGCAACCCCGGATCGGCGAGAAACTTCCTCGACGCTGACACCCTCTAACCCGCTTTCGGTCAAGAGCTCAGAAGCCGCCTGAAGGACACGCTCCTTTGAGCGCCGAACCCGATCATCGATGGGGGGATGAGTACTCCTGTTCATTGGTTTCCTTTCCTACGCTGAACGAACGACGTCTCTCTTCGCCACGTCTTGACGTTCCTTTTGTTTATATGATACACTACTGTTGCGCTACGATACCGTAGCGTATCATATATCATTCAAAAATGCAATCACGAAAGGAACTCTCTTATGAACTTCGTCTCGATCCGAGTCATTACCGACGATGTGAAACGTCTGGTTCACTTCTATGAACAGGTGACGGGCCTGTCAGCGAAATGGTACACGGAAGATTTTGCCGAACTGGCTTCGCCTTCCTCTCTTCTCGCGATTGCGAGCACGCGAACGATCGGGCTCTTCGGAGCAAACGTTGCTTCCCCGGCTCAGAACCATACGGTGATCATCGAGTTTCTGGTCAATGACGTCGACCGGGAATATGAAAAGCTCAAGAACATCATCAACGAATTTGTGATGGAGCCGACAACCATGCCGTGGGGGAATCGCTCCGTGCTATTTCGCGACCCTGACGGAAACCTGGTCAATTTTTTCAGGCCGACCAGCGCAGACGCCATCCGGAAATATGAACCCTAAGTCTTCTTCCTTGAGTGGACCTCCCTTGCCATGGGATGTTTCCAGAAGCGAGAGGAACACAAACCACGGAAAACGCGTCTTTCAGTGCTTGAGCCTGGGATCGCTCAAGCACTGAAAGAATGAGAAAAGAGAAATAGTGTGCAATATACACAATTGGGCAAGACAGGTCTTGTCGTCTCCACATTTGCCTTTGGCTGCATGACTTTTGGCGAAGGATCGGGGGCATTCGGCTCAGTCTATAAGGTCGATCAGACGATGGCAAACGAGCTCGTCGCACGAGCGCTTGATGCAGGGGTCAATTTTTTCAATACCGCCGATGCGTATGCCAATGGGCAATCGGAGGTGATGCTCGGGCAAGCACTGGGAAAACGCCGACAAGATGTGGTGTCCGCTGGCCGGTGGCTTCCTCTCAGGGAAATATACACGTGAGAATCCCAACGGCAATGGGGGCCGACTGACAGGCTTTGACATTCTCCCGTTTGATCGCGAACATGGGTACGATGTCGTGAGCGCGCTGCGAGACATTGGCCGGCAGCACGATGTTTCTCCCGCGCAAGTCGCATTAGTCTGGTTACTCTCTCGCCCGGCGGTCACATCGATCCTGGTGGGAGCCAGCAACGTGAGCCAGCTCCAGGAGAATCTGGGTGCACATGCTCTGACGCTCAGCACCGATGAGCTTGTGGCGCTGGGCAGACTGACAGAGCCAGGGGCAATCTATCCCAACTGGTTCAATGCATCCACGTATGACGCACAGGTGCGGGATGCGCTCGCGCGGAAAAACACATAGCCACACGTTTACCAATCCATTCACCACGCTTGACGACAGAAGCGTATTTTCCCGGAGAAGATATTGTCAGCCATACCATAACTTCGCTGAAACGGGGAGATATGTGTCAACGAGGAAACTTGGCGAAATGAGCAGTCAATAAATGGCAAAAAGAAGGAACTGACGCAAGGCAGGCTGAAAGGAGGAAAACCCCTTCCCTTGGATACCTGCCGTTGCGCTCCACAGACGAAATGACTTTTCCCATTCGTGGCTTCTCATCAGCTTGCCTTGGTCAGTTCCACAGGGAAGCTAGCGATGAAGCCAGCTCAGCATAGTGCGCGTCACCAAATCGGCTGCATCCCGTTGAACAAAATGGCCAGCTCCGGGGATAGTCAGCAACGTCCAATCGTTCTCAAGCCACTCCCATGTATTGTTCAAGCCATCCGCTAGCAAAGCCTTATCATCCAATCCATGAATCTGGAGGACCGAAGCCTGCACCTTTGTGACCGGATCCGGTGCCTCCTGGTAAGGTGGGCGAGGATAGTTCTGCTTATAATAGTGCAACATCCCCTCAAAGCTCGATCGTCGGAAAGCCTCGATATACTGTGCTCGCGCAACAGGGTCCTTTATCTTCAACCACTCATCAGTCAACATCTCTGCCGAAAGCTGCTTGTGCGCTCCCTCTTCCTGAAATTGACGAGCATAAGCACTATTTGCACGCTGCTGCGCATTCTTGGCCAACATGCGAGTCCTCCCCTTGTGGTGAAGCATATTCAGAATAATCAACCGTTCTGTCAGAGCAGGCAAGTCCGTAGCAAACTGCCAGCAGATCGAGCCACCCCAATCGTGACCGACAAGAATAGCCTTCTCGTGTCCAGTGTGGCGAATCACTGCCTCAACATCGCCGATCAAGTAGCGCATCGAATACTGCTCACCCGCGGTTGGCTTATCGCTCAAATTATAGCCACGCAGATCAAGCGCAACCACCTGGAAATGTAGAGCCAACGCCACCATCTGATGACGCCAGGTATACCAGAAATCAGGGAAACCATGGACCATCACAACCAATGGTCCCTCACCCATGCTCACATAATGGATCTTCACACCATTACTATCTGCATACTCATGCTTCACGTATTTCTCGACATCATTAGGAGTAATGGAAGGTCTGGCGTTCTGCATGCTTTCAACTCTCTCTTTCCTATCCTCTTCTTTGATACAGTAGAATACTGATATGATACAGGGAAAGAGGCGAGCAAATCTTCCACGTTCTTGCGTATTGGTGCAAAAACCTGCTCAGATCTCCCTGGTGTTCCGATAGGCTCGGGGAGTGAAGCCAAGGCGTCGTTTGAAGATGCTGCTGAGATGGCTCTGGCTGGCGAAGCCGCTCTGAAGCGCCACTTGAGCCAGCGATGCATCCGTCTCCGTCAGCAACTGTTGTGCGAACTCAATTCGTCGCCCCAAGACAAATTGGTGCGGGCTCTCTCCTGTCGTCTGACGAAACAGGCGGGAAAAGTGATAGGGGCTCAAGCCAGCCTGCTGAGCCAAATGCTCTAAAGAGAGAGCTTGATCGAGATGCGCCTGGATGAAGTCGGTGACGTGCCGCATCTGTTGGCGCGTCAATGTCTGACCGTTTTCCACTGCCGGAGAACCACCCCGCAGGAGGTGAACGGCGAGGAACTGAGCAATGGATTGCAGATAGAGTGTCTCGGCAGGAGTCTGCCGCTTGAGGTCGTGCCAGAGGGAGAGACAGATCTGCATCAGCAACGGGTCCTGGAAACCAATGTTCTCTGCGAATGTCACTTGCCTCGTAGCAGCACTTGCCAGTTCCTGGGTGGTGTGAGAAACAAGATCCGTGTGTAATTGGAGAAGCAGGGTCTGGACTGGCTGAGAGGAGAGTGCTTGCCAGCGTAGCTCATAAGGTGCTCTCCCTGCAGGTCTCAAAAAGAGACTTCCCTGGCGCAAATACTGACCTTTCCAGGGGCCGCCCAGTTCTCGTTGTTCCTTATACATCGTTCCGCTTATGAGCAACCCCAATGTGAGAGTGGAAACCAGAGGCATGGTCAATTGCTCGATCTCCCTTGGTTCACGGTAGACACGCACCACCAACCCATCCCAGGCGCTCTCTTCACTGGAGTGCAAAAGAAGGGGAGAGGTCGGTTCATGTCTGGATGTTTCCATCAATGGCGATGGTGGCAATTTTTTTGTCATATGGATACTTCGTTTCTCTGAAAATTGTCGCGCAACTTGTAGATGAACACAGCTCATTGGGCCGTTCCCGCGTAGCGACAAAACCTTGTGACACTGACTCTAACTCATTCAAAAGAAAGGAATTGGCAAGAGCAAAAAAAGAAGGGTACTCCTGAAAATGTATCACATGAAATGAAGAGGATGCTTGTCAATCTCCAGAAGTGACGACTGAATGTTCTGGAGTTGCTTCTTTGTAGAAGAGGAAGATATGTTCACTTCTATCTTTCCCTGAACTGGAGGTTCGGAAGCAAGCTGATCATAGCAGGGATTGATGGAAATGCAGAGGAGGAACTATAACCTCGCCAAATTGACGCAATTACTCGCCCAAAAGACGTGTGAAGTCTGGATCCATAGAGAGAATTTCGTGATTTTTAGCATACGACTTTTCCTGGCAAGTTTATGCGTTAATTTGGAGTTTCGGCAAAGAGAGGCACTCACGCCGGAAACCCGATGTGCGATCCTGGACTCTATGTTTATTGAGCTCAGTGTGGATGTTTTGACCCATCGGGCATAATTGTGCCTTGGAGTGACCTGGCTTCTTTCAGTTGTTCTTCAGTGACAATGGCGTTGCTGAGGTCAGCCCCGCTCAGGTCAGTTCCGCTGAGGTTAGCTCTGCTGAGATCGGCTTCGAAGAGGTCAGTTCCGCTCAGGTCGGCTCCGCTGAGATTGGCTTCACTGAGGTTGGCTCTGCTGAGATCGACTTCGCTGAGGTTGGCTTCACTGAGGTTGGCGCCACTGAGGTTAGCTCTGCTGAGATCGGCTTCGCTGAGATCGGCTTCGCTGAGATCGGCTTCGCTGAGTTTGGCTCTGCTGAGGTTAGCTTTGCTGAGATCGGCTCCGCCGAGATGGGCTCTGCTGATGGGGACTCCGCTCAGGTCGACTCCGCTGAGGTGGGCTCCGTTCAGGCTCACAACACTCTTATCTTTGTCTATCAGGCCAAAGTCATGCAATCCTCGAATTATAGCTGCTTTCCGCATTACGTCTAACCTACGGAGCACTATGAATGTCCGAACACGCGCTATTTTCCGTACCTCTTCTTCTTCTTCTGCGTCACGCAACTTTTTCTCAAGAAGGAGCTCTGCCATTTTCTCGAAGTATGTTTGGAGCATTGCTTCTCTGTGGTTATCTGCCCTGGTCTCACAGTCAGCCTTGTACTGTTGCTCCGCGACTCTCTTATCTCTGTCCTTGTCTCGTTCGTTGAGCCAAAAGCCTCCAAGCGCAAGCATAAGGGGAATGATGAGGAGACCTAGCCAATCCCAGAGCGTCTTCCCACGTGGGACATCATTATATTGGGTCCCCGGAGGACTGAAGTATGGAGCAAAGCCTGTCCAGTTCCATCCCCACCGGTGTACCGCTAAGGCAAGGACAAGTAACGCCATGAGCGGGACAATAATGCCCATCACGATGAATGGATGTTGTTGTATCTTCTGCCACCAGATTCCAAACTTTGAGGCCACTGCAGTTACTCATTTCTGTTAGCAATGGAACTTTATCCTTTCTGCTTTATTATATCTCAAAGAAATCGACGAAGAAGAGCGATTTTTCTCAAGAGCAAGTGAGCAACAGAACTATCAAATAAATACTCGTTCAGCACTATCTGGGAAACATGGCTTCAAAATAGGTGCTTTACCTGATCTATACGGTATTATCGTCTGTGCCCATAGGGGGAATGCAGTTTCTTGCCGCCTTCCCAATCTTCGCGCAGGCCAGGTGTGGAGAGGCCCCAGTCGGGTCGGACCTTCTGGAAGATGGAGCGCGGATCCTGTCGCAGGTTTTCGGGCGATGGGCGTCCCCAGAACCAGTAGCCTCAGAACGTATATCGATGAGCCATACGTCCGCACGTTTATATATAACCGAGCGCGGGAAAACCTCTGTGCTTCAGCCAGGTATGAGAGCGCCGTTCCTTTTCGACCACAGCGACTCGCCAATGGTGCGAGGATTATTTTCCTGAGTTGTATGAACAACCCTGGCTGAGCATTTTTCTGATCGTGATAGAATAGAGTGAAATCTAACAACGGTGAGGGCGCTTCGGAACTCAGATGAGCAGAGCATTTCCAGGTTGAAACAGGCAGAGAGCATCCCTTTTGGGTTCACCTGCAAAACGGCTTTTTTCTCGTTCTGTTTGACCTTGTCTAAGCTGGCTTTCTCGTTTGTTGAAGAGCATTTTGGGGGGTACGAAACGCCCTCAATATTTGGCATAGTGCTACTGTGGGAGGATTACTTCATATGAACGATAGCAAGTATAACGGCGAACCAAACAACGCATTCATTTCCGAAAATCCTGGCCGGGATTGCCAGAAGGTGGGGACGGCAAAGTTTTTGGGGCAGGATCCAATGAAAGTCCATGCGCCAGTCTGGACAGTGATTGGCAATCAGGGAGACAGCCAATGTTATATAGGTATTACCGCTAAAGTCGCAGCTGTCCAGGAAGCCATGAGCAAGAGAATTTTGCAAGATAATCTCAATATCCGCTTGATCGCGCCGAATTTTGCTGGAGGTGTGTCAGACGGACAGTTGAATGGCACAAGCCAGATGCGCTTTTCGCTGATCGGCAGGGAAGTCACCCATGATGCGGCGTGCTTACATCTCAGTGGCAGTGAAGCAAAAGGGATTATTGCAGTGGTCGCCTGTGATAAGCCGCCTGTCGGCACGCTCGCGGCACTCCTGGAACATAATGAACCTGCCATTATCATGTCAGACGGTTCTATCAGGCCGGGAATAGATCCCCAAACAAAAGAACGGATTGACCTTGTGAGTTGTTTTCAAGTTGCTGGAGATGCAGACGGAGAAAAGAAAACACGGTATGCCATGAATGCGTGTCCTGGATGTGGCAGTTGCGGTGGGATGTTTACGTATAACACTATGCAGTCGTTTTTCGGCGCACTTGGCATGGAACCACTGCATATGGTCGCTCCTGCCTCACAAGACCCGCGAAGGATACAACAGTTTCCTGACGAACTCGTTGAATATCTATTGGTGATGACAAAGAAGAATATCCGCCCGAAAGATATTGTTACCAGAGCATCCTTAAGAAACGCGATCAACGTTGCTATTGCCATGGGAGGATCAACCAATGTCGTGCTCCATGCACCGGAAATTGCCAGGACAGCAGGATTGGATTTCTGGAACGATGTCATCACGCAACAAGAATTTAATGAACTTTCCCGCATCACTCCTGTTCTGGTGAATACCCGGCCGTTTGGAACATATTCTATGGTGGATATCGAAGAAAAAGGTGGCCTGCCGGTTATTATAAAAGAACTGCTGCAAGCGGGATTTTTGGATGGAACATGCATCACCTGCACAGGAGAGACACTGCAGGAACAAATCAACCGCCTGAATCCAGCAGCACCTGATGGTGAAGTTATCCATTCTGTTGCAAAACCCTTTAAACCAACGGGTGGTTTGCGGATGCTCAGCGGAAACCTCGCTCCCGAAGGTGGCGCAGTGATTAAAGTGGCAGGTGTAGAGGGTGGCATGGAAGACGGCATCTTTACCGGAAAAGCGCAGGTATTTAATAGTGAGGCAGCCGTGCTTGAAGCGCTCACACATACTCCAGAGATATTTCAGGATAAAGACATGGTTGTCATCCGTTATGCTGGCCCGCAGGGCGCACCGGGCATGCCTGAAATGCTCGACCCTACATCCCGTATTACAACCCTTTGCCGACAAAAAAACATCACGATTGCTTTGATGACAGATGCCCGATTCTCTGGCGGCTCAGTGGGTCTTGTCATCGGCCACGTGACGCCAGAAGCCTATCTTGGAGGGCCAATCGCGCTCGTAGAAAACGGCGATACCATTACGGTTGACTTGAACACAGACAGCATTGGCTGTACTGAATTGCACGATATCGATACAAAAACAAAACGCTTCAATCAATGGCAGCAAGCAGTAAAAGAAAACGGAGGCATCCATCCCCATGTGGCAAAAGTAGAAAATAGATTACTCAAACGCATGCGTGCCACCGCGCGAACAGCTTTGCAGGGTGCCGGGATGTAATGTGCTCCTTTTGGATGGGGTTGCCACCATTGACATCCTCCCCACGACTCAAGTCGTGGGAGGATGTCAATTCCCCAATCTGCCTACCATCTCCTGCGCGGTGATCAGCAGCAGGAGCGGTCCTTGATCCTGAAGATCCTCGATCTGGCGAGGGTGGAGTGGGCGCACCCCGGCTTGCTGCTCGGATCACTGGTTCGCAAACGCGTGGTCGTGACGCCGATTGTGCGAACGTTGCCGGTGGTCTTGTATTTCTTGAGCGGATCGCTGAGCCTGCTTCCGTACCAGACGCAAGCTATCCAGCGCCTTGGCCGCCTGGTGCCGGCATTCCGTTCCTGAGGCTCTCGGGCACGAGTCTGCTGGAGATCAATAAGAAGCAGAGGTGCACGATCATATTGTGATGGTTGCGCACCTCTTTGCGTCAGGAAGAAAAAGATCAGATGGCTAGCATCCCTCCGTCTACAGGGATCGTTGCACCATGAACATAGTTTGCTTCATCGCTGGCAAGGTAGATGGCAGCTCCAACTATATCGCTCGGCTGTGCTACTCTCCTTGCCGGAATTCCTTGCGCCATTGACTCCAGTATCTCTTCCATACCTACCGTACCAGGCGTAATGGTTGGCGCTAGCGCAATGGCATTAATGTTGACACCGTTAGGAGCAAACTCCGCTGCCCAGGCTTTCGTCAGCAACGTGAGAGCGGCCTTGGATGCGCCATAAAGAGCTGCACCCGCAACCCCAACGTGAGCCCCTGCTGTCGTAATATTAATGACCTTTCCCGATCCTCGCTCTGCCATGTGAGGAAGCAAGGCGGCTGCCAGGAAAAAAGGGCCTTTCACGTTCGTCGTGATGACCGTATCAAATGTTGTCTCGTCGACTTGTGGTGTCGGAGCAAATGGATAGACTCCTGCATTATTCACCAGAATATCGACGAGACCAAACGTCTCGTATGCATCTTTCACCAGACGGTCGATGGCTGTTTTTGATGCCAGATCGGCGGCAAGAAACGTGGCAGATCCACCAGCAGTTCGAATCGTATCAACCACCAGCTTTCCACGTTGCTCATTCCGCCCTGCAATGATCACTTGTGCCCCTTCACGGGCGAAGGATTCAGCAATAGCCTGTCCAATTCCTGAGGTAGCTCCGGTAACCAAAGCTGTTTTTCCTTGTAAACGCATCGATATCTCCTTGTGTACTTCATAATGGTATTTTATAATGGTTGTATCGCTCATCTATCCCTTATATAACTGTATAAGGGTGAAGAATATAGCTTCCTTCCTCACTTGTCAGAAGTATACTTGATCTGCTGGAATGAAGGCAAATCATATTTCTCATAAATTATGAAATATTTTCATGTGAATTTTTCACAACTCCAGTGTTTTGTCGCGCTGGCAGAAACGGGAAGTTTCACGGAAGCAGCCTATAGTGTGAGCCTGACGCAGTCAGCGGTGAGCCATGCCCTCTCAACACTCGAAAGTGAGTGAGGCGTTCAGCTCTTTAAACGCAGCCGCAGAGGCGGTGTTGCACTGACTCAGATGGGTGAAAAAATGCTTCCACACGTTCGTGTGATCCTGGCACAAACAGAGGCTATCGAGCAAAAAGCGAAAGAAGCGCATGGGGAGGCTATGGGGAAACTACGTCTGGGCAGCATTCCTTCTGTCTGTCTGCGTTTGCTTGCTGGTGTGCTCACGCGTTTTCAGGCTGAGTATCCAGATATCGAAGTCGTGCTCTTTGAAGGGAAGTTGCACGAGGTGTATGAGTGGATTATCAGCAGTATCATTGATGTTGGGCTTGTTCTGCACCCGGCCAAAGAGATCAAAAGTACGCTGATGAGCACAAGCGAACTGTATGTGATCGTTCCACCCCATCACCGCCTGTATACGCAGGGAGCCGTGACGCTTAGGGAGCTACGTGAAGAGCCATTTATCATGCCCAGGATAGGATGTGCATTTCTGCAACAGGCAGGTCTTGAGTGGGGGAGGACTGAACCCACTATTCGCTACCATGCCGGTGATATGACCACCATCCTTGCTATGGTTCGTGAAGGGCTAGGTGTCTCGCTGCTGCCACGTATGATGCTTCCGGAGAAGATGGAGGGAATCGCTCTGCTCCCACTCGATCCCCCTCGTTACATGCAGCCTGGCTTCGCCATTAAGTCGCAAGATTTGGCATCTCCGGGCGCAAGGTGGTTTCTGCAAACAGCAGTAGCCTGGGCACAAGAACAGGCGTCTCTGTCCTCTGCAGCAAAATGAAGTTTCTCTGGCTCAGGCTGGATTTGACCCGCTTTCGTCGAGTGCCCAAAGCTGAGAGCCGGGCAAGAGAAATGGCGTAAAAACGTAGATGAAATACAGAGAAGTAGATGGTAAACATGAACCATGACTGTGGCTTGTTGGTGCCCGTTTCTTTCGCATGGAACCGTGTTTGGAGAACGAGGGTGCCCGGATGTGGACCGCTTCGCGGCAAGATTGGCCAAGCCGGGCACCTACGTTGACATGCTTTTGGTTTTTCTTCTTGAGCGTTACTCTGGAGTGCTTGTCAGCTGTTCGAGGCGCTCGACATAGTCAGCCAGCACAGCAAAGGTGGCCTCTATTGGCTCAGGTGTGCTCAAATCGACGCCTGCTTGCTGAAGGACATCGAGCGGATAACGCGCGTTGCCGGTGCGCAAAAATGCGAGATAGCGTTCAACCGCTTGAGGCTGGGATGCAAGAATTGAGCGCGCCAGGGTGTTCGCAGCAGCGATCCCTGTTGTGTACTGGAAGACGTAGAAGTTTGCATAGAGATGGCCAAAGGTGGCCCAGGTAATGCCATCGCGTGCGGCATCCACTTCAACCTCACTGCCGTAGCCCTCCGCCAGGAATTCAGCAAAAAGGGCATTGAGGACATCGGCGGTCAGGGCCTCGCCGCGCTCCACACGCTCATACATTTCCAGCTCAAGGCGGGCCAGCAGGGGCATGATGAAGTAATACCGGTGGAAATTGTTCATGGCCTCATCCAGCAGCCCGATCTGGAAATCGCGCTCAGGGTGCGTGCGCAACAGATGCGCACGTACCATGGCCTGGTGAAAATTTGAAGCAGTCTCGGCTACAAACATCGAATACTTGCTGTATACCAGCGGCTGCGTCTGCCAGGTCAGATAGGAATGCATCGAGTGCCCAAGTTCGTGCGCCAGGGTGCTCATGCCTTTTAGTGAGTCGTCATAGCTCATGAAGATAAAAGGATGCGTCCCCGGACAGCCTGAGGAGAAGGCCCCAAGGCGTTTGCCCTGATTGGGATAGATATCCACCCAGCGTTCGTGCAGACTGCCCCGACGCAGAATCTGCACATACTCATCGCCGAGCGGCTGCAGTCCTTCAGCAATCCAGTCTACCGCCTGTGTATAGGGCAGTGCCGGTAGCTTCGTGGTCAAGGGCGAATAGAGATCATAGGTATGCAGGGTCTGGTATCCCAAGATGCGCCGCCGCAGCGCCCAGTAGCGATGCCAGGTGGGGAGGTTACGACGAAAGGTCTCAATCACATTGTGATACACCTCAACGGGGATATTGTCAACCGCGAGCCGCGCTTCCAGGGCAGAGCGATAGCCATGTGCACGCGCTAAAAAGACATACTGCTTAATTTGACCTTCCAGGTTATGAGCCAGCGTCCTTTTGAAGGCGAGATAGCCATCATGGTAGTTTTCCCAGGCCGTGCGGCGCGTCTCGCGGTCAGTGCTGGACCACAGTGGGACAGTCGTGCTCTGAGCGACTGGATATTCCTCACCAGTACTCGATGTTGCTGGCTGAAAGCGCATCTCAGCACCGGTGAGAGATCCTACTACGCCGTACGTTGTCGCAAAAGGATCGTTGAGCGCACCCAATAGCTCCTCAACTTCAGGTGAACGTACATGGGCCTGCAAGCGTAAAAGATCCTCTACATAATGAGTATACGCAGCCAGGCGTGAGTCTGAACTGGTCCACAGCGCGAGTTTTTCCGCGCCATTCGCCAGCAGTTCTGGTTTGATAAAGGCCAGGGCCGCACCCACCTGCCCATCGAGCGTCGCTGCCCTGCTGATCAGAGCTGCCGCCTTTTCATCGCTGGCATCAACGCTCGTCAAGAGCTCGGCATACATAGACAACTTCTGGACGCGCACGATGACCTGAAAGGATGCATCCAGCACCTCGGCCAGTATCGTGGGACCATTCAGCTTCCCATGGAACTTTTGAAAGGCCGGTAATTCTGCTTGCACCGACTGATATTCAGTTTCCCAGGCCGCAATATTGGGAAATACACTGGCAATGTCCCAGGTATCCTCCTGGCGTTGCGCGCTTCGTGGGGGAAGAGTCATCTTTGGCATCCTGGTCTATTCCCTTTCTGTCTGTGGAATGAACTCGAAAAAAAAGGTTTTTTGGCAACTTTTGTGCTCAGCTGAAGTAGAGGAGGCAATCGAGCATCCTGGCGATGATGCCAAAGGACTGTTGTGGTTTCCGATCGATTCCTTGCAACACGTCTAACAACTGTCTTCTCTCGAAAATGCTCTGAGTACGGGAGCAATTCTTCTTGAGGAAGAGCCACCTCCCAGAACGACCTCTTCAGGGACGCCCCCAGATGAGTCTATGCGGGTAGTGACAGCCTTGCTTAACAGCATATCCCATATATGCACAAAAAAACAAGATATTGATATATGTAGGTTTTGAGCACAGTCAGAACCAAAAGTCGGAATAACCAAAGCTGCTAATGGAAAACAATGGGTTGGTATGACTGCGGCTGGCTACTTTCCAACCACCAATTCCATGTACAATATGATGACTGGTGTAGAACCGGAGTATCGCGGACGCGGAATTGCGCTCGCGCTGAAACTGCTTGTCATCAGGTGTGCAAGGAAATATGGAGTAGCCTACCTTCGCACCAACAATGATTCCGAAAACGTGCCAATGCTGACGGTCAATCGCAAGTTAGGCTACCTGCCTGTGCCGGGCAAATACCTGCTCTGCAGTATTTGTTTGTAATGAAAGAGCAGTACCACGCACATCGACGTGGCACTGCTCTCTACTCTATCAGCAAGCTGTCTTATGTAGACACGTGGAGTTCGCCGATGCTCCACCAGTAGTAGCTGTCGCTGCCGGTTTGTTGGATGGTGATATAGCAAGCTGATTGGGGACTAAACGAGATGTCCAGGCTTGCGCCGTTGCCGCTTCCGGCCGCGACGGCGTTACCCCAGGTCCAGTTGCTGGTTGAGAGATAGACGTTATATTGCCGTGGATAGTCGTTGGGGAACTGGCTGCAGTCCAGGGTGATGCGACTGATGCTGTGCGCCTGCCCCATGTCTATCTGGTAGTACTGATTATTGGTCTGCGGCGCCTCGGTGGTCCAGCGTGTGGCATTGTTTCCATCCAGGGGCGCCAGCAGATTGTTGCTGGACGTCCCATTGGCAGTCCAGCCGCTACGATCAAGAAAGGCACCGCTTCCAGAGGTAGACAGGGGAGGTGCCAGCGGCACACGTGGTGTCCCACCACCGCCGATATTGGAGAACGAATTGTTGTCGATGATTTGCAGGGCGGCGAACAGGCTCTTGATGTCGCTGCTCAGATCAGCCGAACCGAAATCATAGTTGTCTCGCAACGTATTTTCGACGCCAATCTGAACGTCGTCCCAGCCGGTATCATCGACGATGTAGCCACAATAATTTTGGAGGGTATAAAACATTTTACGGCCCACGTCTGTTTTAATCCCCAGGCTATCTGGCGTTGCCGATGGCGAGAGGGCCAGCAGGGAACCCTGCATCAGGCTCGTATTGGTTCCTTTATAAACGGCCGGATTGCTGGAGTCACAGGTGCCTGAGTCGGCCTGATTGGCGGGCCAGCGATAGCCATTAACGGTGCCGTGACAGGCATAGAGATACTTATTCCATATCTCTAGCTGAAGCGCGTGCGGGATGTTCTGGTTGCCGCTGGCCTGCAGCTCGCTTAAGCGAATCATCCCTCCGATACTGCTGAGACCCGAGCCAAAGTGACCTCCGCAGATACCATCTCCGGTAATATCAGAGCCGCAGCCGCGATAGCCATAAACGTTGCCGCCCGCATCGCAGCGTGTCAATGGCTCGATCTGTACCAGCGTCTTGCCATGACGACGCGATCAAAGGTGCGCGGCTTCTTCATATCGATAACGATATTTTCGCCCGCGTAAGGATTCTTCGCGGTATTCCAGCCGGTGGAAGTATTGCCATCCAGCATCAGTTGCGCGTTGGCACTGTTATCCGAGGCGGTCGTGGTCCAGTTTTTCTTATTCAGTGGTGTAGGAGAGTTGGCCAGCAGGGTAGGAGCGGGCTGCACGATCGGTGTCCCGCCGCCACCAATGCTATCCGGACCATTATTATCGATGATTTTCAAATTGGCGAAGAGCGTGTTGACATCATTGACGAAGGTGGTATTTGAGAGATCGGTATCGCCTAAGGTGCTATTGTCAATGCCGATCTGATTATCGTCCCAGCCGCTATCGTCGACGATATAGCCACCATAGTGCTGCAGGGCATAGAAAAGTTCCATGACTGGCGCGCTGGTCAATCGCAGGCTTTGCGGTGTGGCGTCGAGACTGATCGCCAGTAATTTGCCCTGGCGAAAGCTGGTGTCGGGATTGCTCTTACAGGGATCCTGAATGCAGTAGCCATAATTAGGATCGGCAGTGGCCCTATCAGGACTAGCGGCGGGCCAGCGGCTGTACCTGCTCTACCGTGCGTCCATCAGGCTGGACGATTGCGGCGGTATTGTTGAGTGTCGAGTATTGCGGGGCCAGGATGGCATCTCCCACTACCAGGTTGGTTGGAAGCTTAATCGTTCCATAGCTGGTGGTGCCCTTGCAGCGACCGCCATAGGTAATGCCCCTCTCAACCGGGACCATCAGGCGCCGGGCGCTGTTGGGTCGCAGGATAGCTGGCAATATACTGGTGCTCATCCTGCTGATTGTCTTTGCCCTGATCTTTATCGCGCCCTTTCTCTGGCTGATCCTGACCGCGTTTAAATCGCCAGCGGATCTGGATACTTTCCCGATCACCTGGTTTCCGGATCAACTGCACTGGGATAATTTCGGGCAGGCACTGACCCTGATCGACTACTGCACTACAGCCGCACTTGTTAACTCAGCACTAATGATCAGAAAAGTGCCAAAAATGGCACGCCTCAAGAGGGCGGCAAAACATGAGACATCCCAAATTTTAGGGATGAACTTGTGAAAGAAGCGAGCAGTTCTCCATTTTTGAAGGAGAACTGCTCGCTTCTCTTCTCTTGCAGAACAACGTGCTTTCCCCGTTTGGCTCGCTGAAAAGCACCACTGTGCCAAAAAACGGAAAAAGAGAAAGGAGCTGGTCAACCGACTTTCCACTCCCACAGCATCCCAGCGGCTTCCACAGGGCCTAGGGGTATGCTCTTTTCGCACGCATTCGCATCCTCTGTTGGCAAGACGTGTTGTACCCGATGAACACCGGACACACGCCCACATGGTCAGCCGATGCCGACCAGAGCGTCTCTCGTCACGTGGGGAACCTCCACACCGCCTCAGAGCATAATGATCTGGACGCGAGGCTGGGGCCGGGGCCGGCCAGCTACCTCCTCCCAGCGCGCAGGGATCCGTTGCCACAACCGACTCAAGGCCAGGCGCAGCCGTGCAAACGGCTGGTGTGCTTGCCGGGCATGACGGCCTGTGCGATGACAGTAGTGCCGCAACAGCCAGCGGCGTAAGAGTTCGTAAAACGGCGCCAGCAGGCTCAGCAGAAAGGCGTAGGCCAGCGCCGCCAACAGCAGCAGTTTTTCTCGCGTCTCCCACTCCCAGAGCCGCGGGCTTTGGAAGCCCAATTCGCTCTTGTTTTCTTTCCAGGTCAGTTCGATCTGCCAGCGACGCGCATAGGCAAACATAATCCGCCAGGCATCTTCCGCGGTGGTGATGGACTCGGCGGTGAGCAGATACCAGGGCAAGCCACCTTTGCGCCGGGCCACGACCAACCACAACGGCTGCTCAGGATGGTCGGGATGCCTCACCGCACAAGCGAGAACACTGCCCATGACCCACTGGTGACGACGGCAATCCCACACCCAGCGTTCTTGCCATCCTCGTTTGCCGCGGGTGATTTTCCAGGCTGCACGTCGCTGACCCTGGGCATCCACGAGCTGGTAATCTTTTTTCCAGCGCAGCACAAAGCGCAACGAGAACGCCAGCAACAGACCCAGCCAGAAACTGCTGGCGAAGCCTTGATCAAAGACATGCATCACCTCGCGTCCCCAGAGCAGAACGCCTTGCAGTAACAGTTTGGCTTGTTCATCGCGTTTGAAGGAAGCGCGCGCCCCACGGCTGGTCCACCACCGCATGCTGGCTAGTTCAGGCGGGTCGTCTTGCTGCTCGCTGCCGACCAGGACCACGGCCAACCAATGGAGGCCCGGCACAAAGATGGGGCCACGGGGCGGGGTGTAGTAACCTTTCTTGATATGGGTGAGTCGAGCGCCCTTACTCGAGCGCACCGGGGCAAGGTCGTCCGAGGCGATAGTTTCTGGCTTCTCCCACGCACTCTCATCCCACAGCGCCAGCACATCCCTTCCCATCTGTTTCCACCTTGTGAGACGTTGGCTGGCTCGATGCCACAGATACGAGCGGATCAGTTCAGCCGACCATTTGCGACAATGCAGCAGCCGAGACAGGCGTTTGGTTCCTGCCGGAGCTTTGTCGGGCGTCTCGAGATAGCCGCCCATTTCCGAAAGGAGCAAGCCATTGACGCGATCACGGAAGGTCAAGATCACCGCCACGGTCTGCACCATCGTGCGCACCAGTCGTTTGTCCATGCGGCTATCGGCTTGCATGAGCAAGGGAGCCAGAAAGTGAGCCAGAGCAGTGTACAATCCCTGCGCCATCTCGGCAGGGGGATATGCTGGAACTTGTGGCTCCTCAAGCGGTGTGAGATACTGAGATGACATAAACAACACCTCCTGGATTGACTGAATGGTGGTCTGTTTTTCCTTCAGTCTCGCTCAGGAGGTGTCTTTTTACAAACCCGACCTTAAAATTCGGGATGTCTCATGTTTGCCGCTCTCAGGTAATTCTCTTGACAACTTGGGATGTCAAGAAAGACTAAAACACCTGTAGCCATCCCATTTCTACAAGTCTTTGTAATATCGAACTAAAGGTAAAGCAGTATACCCAGCCTTCTCATAGGATCTTCTAGCAGGTGCGTGGCCTGGGTCTCCACCTGTCCAGAGGTTTGCTATCTTCATAC
This sequence comes from Dictyobacter aurantiacus, assembly GCF_003967515.1. Lineage (GTDB taxonomy): Bacteria > Chloroflexota > Ktedonobacteria > Ktedonobacterales > Ktedonobacteraceae > Dictyobacter > Dictyobacter aurantiacus. The sequence goes on from NZ_BIFQ01000002.1 coordinate 1,845,570, forward strand.
CACCTGTTTTCATCTTGTCGAGTGCAAAGTTGTTCAATGCTGTCCCTATTCCCTGGTTTTGATAATCGGGGTGGACGGCAAGCAATTCAACATATCCCGTTTTCTCTTCGCTCTTGAGCGTATACGCTATAAAACCAGTGATGATGTTCTCTTCTTCTGCTATCCAGACGCAGTAGAGAGCATCATTTTTACACACACGTTCCACCTCTTCTCTCTGCTGCCTTTCCCAATCTGGATAAATGGGTGGATAGATTCTGGAACCTAATACTTGCTTGAATGAACGAAAAACGGGAATCCATGCTAACAATGATAATTGAACCAACTCTTCAATATCATCATGAGAAGCGGGTCGAATAGATAAACTCATCCATTTCCTCTTCCTGAAATTGCTTGATACGGCACCTGTGTTCCGAGCTGTTCAACAGTTGAGCGAACCAACTTGAGCACACGTTGAAGGATCTCATCATAGGATGAGTAGCGGGAAGCATGTTCACAGTTTGAGTCAACTTGTGAAGTGCATACAAAAAAGGGGCTCTCGATGGAGGATGAGCCCTAAAACAAACGGAAGAGGTTTAATGGTAAAACACGAGACACATCAGTGGATGCCATCCTTCGCTGATTGACCAATGCTTTTTGTCTTGTTCTGTGAGTATACACAAGACAACTAAAGAACGCAACCCCCGAGAAAGCAGGGGAAGACAAGGGTTCGTCCGAAGAACAGCATGCTCTGCCCCTGTGGCACTCTTTGAGAAAGAGTCTGCCACAGAGGAAAGGAGCAACACATGACGCAGCCTCAACGCCTCACCTCGGTAGGTGAGAAAACGACCTTTATTGAAGTGTGGAAGTGGGGACAGGAACTCGAATACCTGCATGCCCGCATCGCCCCGCGTTTTGCTCGCCCAGAACTTCGTTGGCGAGCACTGGTCTTCCTGCCGGAAACGAATGACCGTGGCCGAGGCAGAAGCTCTGTTGGTTCCTGCCGAGGATTGGCAACGGCTGAGCATGAGCAATGGCACAAAAGGACCGCGCCTGTTTGACTGGGCAGTCATTCCCATCCTGCATGGATGGGAAGATGATGGGCGACACTTTTTGCTCATCCGTCGTTGCCTGGATGAGCAAGCGAAGAAAGCGTACTACTTCGTTTCTGCCCCGACGGGAACCACCCTTGTCGAGATGGTCAAGGCTATCGGAGCCTGGTCCTGGTGACGGCACTGCCACCAGAGCCGAGCCAGTTATATTCATATTAAATGAAGTTTCCCTGGCTCAGGCTGAATGTGCTCGAAAAACCTATAAAGCGAGTGAGCTTGAGTCACTTTTGGACACCATCCCGGTTATTGTGGAAAGAATGCGACTGCGAGAAATGCTACACTAAGAGAGGCGATTGACACTCCACCCGCATAAATGCGGGGGATTCTTCTTTCATCCATCCAACGTGCTTAACAGGATTGCTCCTGAGAAGTAGGGGTCCGATGTCCAGAAGCGTTTTATGCACTCACAGGTGCATCAGTTCCCGTCTGCCCGACGGTACTGAGAGCCTTGTTTAAAATGTTCACAGCGGCATTGTGATCCCGATCCATTACCAATCCACAGGCAGGGCAGATATGTGTGCGTACGCTCAGGCTCTTCTTGACGAGCGTGCCGCATCCACTACAGTTCTGGCTGGTGAAGTGTGGTACCACCTTCACAACTGGAATGTCGTGCATCGCTCCGTAGTAGTTGACCCATTGGAGGAAGTGTCCCCAACCGGCATCATTGATACTCTTGGCAAGGTGCCGATTGCGCACCATATTGACAATCTTCAAGTCTTCATAGGCAATCAGGTCGTGAGACGTGACGAGCGCGTTCGCCTCTTTGCGGGCAAAATCCTCACGCTGCCTTTGGACTTTCAAATGTGCTTTGGCGACTCGTTGGCGGGCTTTCTTCCGATTGTTGCTTTTCTTTGCGGTGCGAGACAAACGGCGTTGCAGTTTCTTGAGTCGTTTTTCTGCCTTGCGATAGTGGCGCGGGTTCTTTATCGTGTTGCTATTGGAGTCGGTGTAGTAGGCTTTGAGCCCCACATCGATACCAACCGTTGCGCCGGTCATCTCATGCTCAATGACCCGATGTGCCTGCACCGCAAACTGGGCATAGTACCCATCTGCCCTGCGGATCAGACGCAGCCGCTTGATTTGTTTGATGGGGAACGTTTCAATGTCACGTGTTCCCACTAAACGCAGACGACCTATGCCACACCCATCGATCAAGGTAAGATGCCTGCCATCAGGCTCTAACTTCCATCCAGTCTGCTTGTATTCAACGGAGCGATTATCATGCTGGAAACGGGGATAGCCCTTCTTCCCAGGTTTCTTGGCTTTGCAGTTGTCATAGAAACGTTGAATAGCATTCCACGCACGATCGGCAGCCGCTTGACGAGCCTGAGAATTGAGAGGGTTGGCGAAGGGAAACTCTTTGGCAAGGACGGCGCAATACTTCTGCAAGTCATTCTTGGTGGCGTGGTCGTCCATCCAGAGACGGAGACACGTGTTACGAATGAACTGGCAGACACGAATCGCTTCATCAATGGCGGCACATTGTGCCTTATTGCCATCAAGCTTGTATTCGTGGATCAGCATGGCGTCCTTGTCCTTTCTGTATTGTTATGGTATAGTATACACCCTAATAGGGTACCATGTCAAACAAGAAAAGAAGGCCCCATGAGGAAAGAGCGAACAAATATCTACATCACTGAACGACAAAAGAAACAACTGGAAAAGAGAAGCATAGAGGAAGATTTACCCATGGCTGAAATTATTCGGAGGGCGCTTGATACCTATCTGGCATGGGATGATCCAACGTACCAACCCATGCCACCCAAGCCGCAAACAAGGAACGGCGATTCATCCCCGCCATGAATGGACGGGGCTTTCTCGCTCGTCTCCTGTAAGCTTCTTGTTTCTACCATTTTCATGGGGGTATCAGGTGTCTTCTTATCAGTCACTTCAAGCGGAATATCAGCAACACGAGCAACGACTCCTCCAAGACCTTGATCAGCTTGTGACCCTTCTGGATAAGGAAAGCGAAGACAGGCTGGCTCGAGTCTTTGCGAGCTATCTGCAAGACCTGCAAGAGATGGTTACGCAGCACAGGCCACGTTCAGAAAAAGCCTCTGTTGCTGTTTCACTTCAGCAACTCCTTCAAGGGGGATATGGCAGTCCTATGGATCGTGTTTTCTCGGATCAGATCCGTTCCCTGTTCGGACGCATTTTTGATCACTGCTGGATCTACCGAGAGGCCCGTTTCCAAGGGGTGGATTGATCACTGTTAGCGGTCTTCCTGCTCTGTTTGTGCACGACACAACTCTGCCGAGGCAGTCGCAGAAAAGATGGCAGCGACGGATGGGGATTGCTAATTTGGAGCCTCAGACATCGGTGTGGTAGCTTTTTGGAAACAGTTGCACACTCTTTTTATCAAATCCGATAATGTGCCATCTTTTTCAGAAGAGGAAAGCAGAGGAAGATAGCGCATTCTCAGCTCGATGCCATGTTGCTTCCTCTGCCTTCATCTGAGCGTTTTCAGCACTTACCAGGGCACAGTACGACCAAGGTAATCGAGATAGTGCAGACCAGGCTTGCCGTTCTGTGCATCGATGGTGTTGACCACATTGGGGATACTTTCCTCAATGCTTAAACGTGCCTGGGAGCCACCCAACTCGGTACGTACCCAACCCGGGGCCATGAGCACAAGCGTTCGTGGATCACCAGTGTGGCGGGCGGCAAAGCTGCGCATGAATGTATTCAACGCCGCTTTGCTCCCTCGGTACACTTCGTGTCCTCCGTTTACATTATTGGCAACACTCCCCTGTCCTGAGGACATGACAGCGATGGTCCCTGTCGGAAGAACGAGGTCTTGCAAGGTCTCGATCACACGCAGAGGGCTCAGAGCATTTGTGACCATCACGCGCACAAATTCTTCTGTTGGCACCTCCCCTACTGTTCCTTCAGGCTGATTGGTCACACCTGCATTGATGAATAACAGGTCGAACCTTCTCGAGGTGAGACGCTCGTGCAATCTAGTAATTTGCTCAGGAACGGTGATGTCGACCGTCTCAATTTCAAGCCGTCCATCAGAGATATCCATCAGCGCATGTAACTTTGTGTTGTTCACATCTCGCACCGTAGCAACAACGTGCCAGCCGCGATTGAGATATTCTTGAGCTAAAGCATAGCCAAGGCCACGAGACGCGCCAATGAGAAGAACATGTTTGTCGAATGGAGAAGGTGGCATCATTTTTCCTTTCAGCGTTGAGGTATCAGCATCTTTTCGTCTGGTTTTACCTGAGTTGATATCTCCTGTACAGAGAAAACCGTCACAGATCTCCCGTTGAGATTGTAACTGCTCATGAGAAGTCTGAGAACCTATACGATCCTCTATCTACTGGTGGGTCAAGTCGTCAGTGGTCACCGAAAGCTGCTTTCAGATCAGTTTGAGAAGCTTTTCCGCGTTGCTATGGGCGATTTTTTCTTTGTCAGCAGGACTGATTGGGGCATGCTCCAGAAACGCCCTGGCTTGATCCCCCTTCTGGAAGGGATAATCAACGGAATACAGAATACGGTCAGCCCCTAGCATTTGCAGCGTCAGCAGGAAGGGAGGAAGCGTAAACATTCCGCTGGGGGTGACATGCATCTGCTGGATGAAGTAGTCAGAGACAGGCCGCTGCAAGTGCTTTGCTACTGGATCTAATCCCCCGGCAAAGCGCTCCAGATAGAAAGGGATCATTTCTCCCCAGTGACCAAGAATGATTTGCAGACCAGGATAAAGATCGAAGACTCCTCCCAGAACCATGCGCAGCGCATGAATACCGGTATCCAGGTGCCATCCCCACCCAAAGGTGGCAAAGCTTCCACTGACGGCAGGCTCAAAGCCAGCATAGTAGGCTTCCACTACGGCTTTGGGCGGGGGGGCAGGATGCAAGTAAATGGGAACATCGAGTGTGGCTGCCATTGCGAGCATGGGACGGAACATGGGATCGTCCAGAAAACGACCATTGGTATGTCCATGAATCATCGCGCCCCTGAAACCCAGAGTATTCACCGACCGCTCCAATTCGGCAGCGGCGGCTTCTGGATCAGGCGTGGGCAGGGTCGCAAGGCCCACAAAGCGGTCAGGATGAGCACGAATGATTGTCGCGAGCCGATCGTTGATCTCTCGCGCCAGCGAAACCGCCTCTGTTGCCGGAATCGATGGTATCCCTGACGAGGTATGCGAAAGAACCTGGACATCGATGCCCATGGCATCCATAGCGTGCAGGCGACGAACTCCCAGATCTTCGAGTTGTGCGGTGGGCGAATCATAGAAACGCTCCTGAGAACGAGGCAAAAACCGGGCAATCGCCTCAGTGATCTCAGCAAACTGGAAGTGCTCTTCAAGGGTTATTATCTTCATGTGTTTCCTTTGTCTCTTTCCTAAAGCAAGTGACGCTTACATTTCGAAGTATAGCAGATCCCCCGCAGAAAAGCAAGTGTCACTTGCTTTTTGTGAAGACAGTTGGTATACTCTGAACATGAAGAAAACAGGAGACGAAACACCTACCAGAGCAGGGTACCCCTCTCTTCAGTCCAAGGTCCGTCCTGGGGGGAGGAGTGCATACGTGCGAAAGGCTGTGCTTGCTGCCACGCTTGAGCTGTTGAGTCAACGAGGCTATGAGGCGATGACAACGAAAGAGATTGCTTCTGTCGCCGGGGTCAATGAAGTCTCGTTGTTTCGTCGGTGGGGAACCAAAGCAGCCATCGTGGCAGAGGCGCTACAAGACTACGGCGCCACCGAGACGCCCACACCAGATACTGGAACCCTGCAAACCGATTTGCTGGAATTGCTCCGTGGGATTATCACACGCATCCAAACCCCCGTAGGAAAAGTGATTGACCAGATTGTCGTGGGCCATTATCCGCAACCAGAGCTAGAAGAGGTGCGCCGGGCCTATTGGAGAGATCGCTTCGGCAGGGCCGAAGCGATCATTCAACGAGCCAAAGATCGTGGTGAACTTCCCGAGGAGGTGAATGCACACTTTCTGGTGGAAGCTGCGATTGGACCAATCCTCGTTCGAGCGAATGCAACGGATCAACCGCTCGATGACCAGCTCCCCGAGCAGATCGTGGCACTTCTCCTCTTTGGTGCCAAGAGCACAAAGAGGTCTTGATGGAGCAGAAAGACGTCTTTGCTGTCACAAGAAACGAACGTTTTCTGGCACTTTTGCAGACGTCCTCCAGTTCATTCATCGGCTTTGGCATCGTTCGTGATTCTGATGAATGAACTGGAGGCTGTATGGAGATAGGAGCAAACCACTCAACTTTCCTTCCACATTGGAAGTGTCAACCTTCTTTGTTTGTGTGAGTTTATGCGTCTCTTGCTCCTCTTGCTCAGGAAGACGCAATGGGCGAAGGTTATCCAGAGAGCGGGCAGACTGATGCGTAAAGCTGTATTGCCCAATCAGGTTAATATGCTCCCCCCCCCAAGCGGAGCAATATGAGGAAGATACTCTTCAGGAACAGCCTCGCCCCGCTTTTTGAGTGCTTCAACCGCCGACCGTTGGTGATCATTCGCTCTGAGAGTATAAAGAGACGGAGAATCATGCCCGCGCCTATGAGTATGTCGTGTCGCTGGTTGCTGGCAGACAGGAGCCGATCACGCAGGAAACCATCTTCACCTTGCACAAGCAGGTACTGAGTGGCATTATGATAGCGTGTGCGCCAGCACTGGCGCAAATGATAACGCAGCGGCTGTATGTGTGTTGCTGATGTTGCTCAAAAGCTATATTCATCATCCTCCTTCCATTCCTCTTGATATCGTTTTTTTCGATCTGGAAGAATGTGGTCATCTAGGCAGACTGGCCTATATAGAGCGATGTACAGCGGCCAGCATTGCGGCCATGATAAATCTGGATATCTGTGGCGTTGGCAATACATTACTCTGTGCTTCTGATCGATACGCTAGAACAACACCATTTGCTCAGCCCTTGCGGCACACGTTGCAAAAGAATGCGTTGCCATGCTATATACTTCCCACGTTACCAGCCAGTGATGACCGCTCCTTTGAAAAGGCTGGCATTCCTACTCTTTCTCTTTGTATGATTCCAGACAGCGACCTTATGGTGATGGTCGCTGCTATGCACGCTCTACATAGAGGGAAGCAACCACAACAACGACCTTCAATTCTGGATACTTTTCATAATGGCTGTCGCGATGCACCAGATACCGTTGAAGATGAAGCTATGCAGTATGTTTTGTACTGGATGAGCGATTTCCTTGAGTACTTCGAGGCCAATTTTAACGGGATGTATCGCACATATAACACTATCGGTGGTCAAGGAGAATAATCGTGGGAAAAACTGCTGTTACGGTTCCATTGTATATCATGAAAAATCGCCCATTTATTGACGTGTCCTTTAGGACCGATGATTGTCAGCCTCGGAAAGCTCGCTGCTGGCTTGATACCGGCGGCGGTGCCGTGATTATTACGGAACACCTGGCGCAAGAGTTAGGTGTGGTGTATAAGCGCCATGATGTGGAGCTTGTTCCAGCCAGATTGCCAGCACTCTCTATTGATGAAATACAGCTGGATTTAACGCGGGTACCAACATTTGTTGCTTTAGGCCAGCAGACGATACAGGGAGAAGAGGGGATCGAAGTTTTTTGTGGTGCCCCGCTTCTCAGTAAATTTTACCTTATTTTTGATTATCCTCAGCAGCAATTTACGCTCATATCGCCAGATCATGCCCCCCGTTCAGCTGGTGTTTGTTTGCCTGTGGGTATTCAAGCAACCAGCCACTTTCCACGTGTAGAAGTTCAGATTGGCCGTGACATCTATGGTATGCTTCTCGATACAGGAGCCAGCAAGACGATGGTATCTCAAACAGTGATAGATGCCTGGGTGAGCCAGAATCCGAGTGTGCTAAAAGTTGAGGCCAGCTCAACATTTCTGGACGAAATGCAAGAAATAAAGGACGAACAAACGGCCTATATTTCACACTTGACCTGGGGTCCCTATCACATTGATGATCTCTCCATTGTCTCTCGGCCAGCAGGCGTTTTTGAACAAGCGCTTTCTCAGATGACGAGCGAACCTGTCATTGGTGCCCTTGCCGGCGATGTGCTCAGTCAATTTCGTTGTGAGATTGATTATGCAGCAAGTTTTCTTTATCTTCATCGTTCACGTGGAGCAAACTAACTGGTTACAACAGCCATACAGTTTACAACACAGATAGCGGCAGAAAGCCTCAAGAGGTTTTCCCTGTACATTTCCCTCAACATCAATAAACACCAGATCATCATGTATTATTCGTTCCAGGGCTGGCACATCGTTGTTCACTATTGCCTGTTGAAGTTGCTTCTCAGCATGCACAATCTCCTCAAGAGAGTGATTGACGCTCTCTATTGCGTCGTGGAGACTGGTTTCCCAAGCTTGCGATACCTGACCGGGGGCATGCCGACCTCTCGTTTGAAGGCTTTGTGAAAGGCCACTTCTGACTCGTAGCCCAGAAGTTCTGCGATCTTTTCTACCTCGATGTTGTTTTGGAGTAAACGGGTCGCCCTGTGCATACGCCAACGGGTCAGATACTTGATAGGAGGCTCACCCACCAGCCGGGTAAAGCGAGCAGAGAAGACTGCGCGTGAAAGACCCACGGCTGCTGCCAGCTCCTCCACCTTCCATCCCCGTTCTGGCGATTGATGAAGCAAGCCGAGCGCTTTGCTGATGGATGGATCACGCAGCGCCGCCAACCAGCCAGTAGCAGGCCCCGCCTGCTGCTCCACCCAGACCCTGATGATGTGAATGAAAAGCAGTTCGGTGAAGCGCCTGAGCATCACTTCGGTCCCCAGCCGAGGAGCGGCTGCTTCACGCGCGATGAGTTGAACAATCTCACGAAAGCCCTGATCCGTGCGGCCCTGTTCTGCGGGAATGTGAATGACCTTTGGCAAGCTGTGCAGCAAGGGGAATGCGCCAGGATGCTCCACATGGAACGCTCCGCAGAGCACCGCTCTCTTTGCTTCCTCAGCTGTCTCGGGGAAACCCTGATAGTGCTTCTGCGCGTCATAGTTCACATGCAGTACCTGAATGAGGGGTGAGGTGAGCTGGTCGCCGATAGAGTGGGCATGCCCAAAGGGAAAGAGCAGGACTGCTCCATCCTCGACCCGCAGAGGTGTTGGATCTCCCGCGAGCGTGAGGTAGCCTCCACCAAAGCTGCCAAGGAGATGAAAGATCATATCTTGACTGGCGGCAAAAGCATAACGCCAGGGAGGAACAAGCACTCTGCGTGCAGAGATCCATCCCTTCAGTTCGAGTGTATTCAGGACATCCGTGAGCACGTCCATACTTTCTCCTCCTTTGAGACGAATAGACAATTATTTAAGACAATATAGCATAGATTGTCTCAGCATTCAAGCGTATACTCTCTTTAGTAAGAAGATCACATCGCCCTGAGCGGGTCGCACCGAGGGATTCTGATTATGAGGCTGCGGCTCAGTACAGAGGAAACAGTGACTGAGAAAAAGGGTTGCAGGAAACGTCCCATCGACGATTTCTTTGTTCCTTATTCACTAGTAGAGCGCAGACGGGTCGCAGGGTTCGCATGAGAGTGCTTTTCGAGCGATACTTCCCCTCTCTGGACCAGGCGAACCCCGTTGGCGCAGGAGGGTATCATGATCCTTATCACAGGTGCGAATGGCCTGGCCGGTTCTGCTATGATCCGTGAGTTCGCTCGCCAGGGGCATCCCGTGAAAGCGCTCGTCAGGAGTCGCGCAAAGGCCCGGGTATTAGAGGCATTTCCCACCGTAGAAATCGTGGAGGGTGACATGCAGCGCCCCGAGACGCTCACAAACGCACTCTCGGGGGTAGAGCGCGTTTTGCTGATCTCTTCTCCCAATCTGCAGATGGTGGAGACGCAATGTACCTTCATCGATGCCGCCAAAGCCGCGGGCGTGCGCCACATCGTCAAGTTTTCTGGTTCGACGACGGCACTGGATTCGCCCTTTCTCTTCTCGCGCATGCACGCAGAAATCGAGCAGTATCTTGAACACTCCGGGCTGGCCTGGACCCACTTGCGTCCCAGCCAATTCATGACGGAGTATCTACGGGAAGCCCCCACCATCGTCAGCGCAGGTGCGTTTTTCCTTCCCTTAGAGGACACAAAGCTGACTCCCGTGGATCTGGAGGACATCGCCAAAGCCGCCTTTGCACTGCTGACCACAACAGGTCATGAGGGCAAGACCTATATGATGTCGGGGCCAGAAGCATTGAGTATGGCAGAGATTGCCGAACAGATCTCACTTGCCACAGGATCGAGCGTGCGCTATGTCAGCATCTCTCCAGAAGATAGAAATGGAGCCCTACTCGCGGCAGGTTTTCCTGCCTATCTCGTAGATGCGCTCGATGTGCAGGCAGATGAGCGTCGGAAGGAGGCTAACGGCGAAGCTGTCGTGCATCCCGAGACGCACATTGCGTTAGATATTCACCCCACCACCTTCGCTGAGTTTGCACGTCGCCATGCTGCCGATTTTCGTGGTGAGTTGGCCACTGCGGAATAGCATGGGGAATAGTTCAAGCATAGTAAAATCAACATGTCGTGTGGAATGCGTGTGAGCGGTTCACGTGACATGCCAACTCGCCGAGCAAGGAGAAGGACATATGAACGAATCGATCACGACACAGCGTTTGCGCGGCAAAAATGTAGTCATTATTGGAGGCAGTAGAGGGCTGGGGCGGGACATCGTCGCTGCGGCTCAGGCAGAGGGGGCGCGGGTGCTTGCGATTGCGCGACAGGAACAGCCGCTCAGGCAGCTCGCCGCTGAATTCCCAGGGGTGCAAGTACTCGCGCTTGATGCTACAAGCGAAGGCGCCCCCGCGAAAGTATTTGAGGTGCTGTTGCCAGATATTCTGGTCGTCTGTGCGGGCGCTATACCACATATGGCACCACTGGTGGAACAGAGCTGGGAGCAGTTCTCGACCAACTGGAACAGCGATGTCAGGATATCGTTGCTTTTCTCGCAGGCAGCATTGACCGCACCGCTTCCCGTGGGGACGACTATTCTGCTCATGTCCAGTGGCGCGGCTCTTGGTGGATCGCCGCTTTCAGGTGGCTACGCTGGTGCGAAGCGCACGCAAATGTTCCTGGCAGATTATGCCCAGAAGGAATCCGCTCGTTTGCAACGCGGTTTGCGATTTCTCGCGCTTGTTCCAGGACGCATCATCCCCGAAACGGAGTTGGGAAAAGTGGCTGCCCAGGCGTACGCTTCCTCTCTTGGTCTTTCACCTGCCGATTTTATCAAAACTCGGCCAGCCAGGCCAACAACAGAGGATGTCGCCAGTGCTGTTGTCGAGCTTGTCAGCGATCCGAGCGAGAGTGCCGGAAAGATCTTCGTCATTTCGGCATCCGGGATTGCGCTTGTGCCGTAAATTTACTGATCCCATTGAGACGAAAAGCTGCCAGGGGCCTGATTGAAACTGCTTGATGTGCAGGCGGACCAGAGATTTCCTGTCTCATGCAGATAGGAAATCTTCTCTTGACATCCTCCCCCGCTTAAAAGGCCTGATTCTTACCTACATTTTACAAATGGAATCTGTGAAACGGCCATCAAGGTTTCTTGCCACTGTTGACTGTTTCACAAGCCCATCTCTGGCGATTGGCTTTTCAAGCCTGATCAAAAAGATGTGGGTAAGAATCAGGGTTGAAACACAGGGGTTTAACACCCCGTTCGTATAAAGTGGCCCATCAGTAGAGCCCTAAAGCCCCCCTTAAGGGTAGTTTGTCCGTATAGTTTTCCTGGTGTCCTGAACCAACGGGCGTAAGGCCGACGTTCAGAAAACGATGTGTGTTCAATGGTCGTTTTTTAATGAGTAACCATGTGATGAAAGGAAACATACGCTGATGGTAGATATTCCACAGGAATATGCTGATCTGCTGCACACAACCACCCTGGCCCATGTTGCCACCGTTGGGGTGAAAGGAGAGCCACATAACACCCCGGTCTGGTTCGACTGGGATGGAAACTACATCCGTTTCAGTCAAACCAAAACCCGCCAGAAGTTTCGGAATCTCCAGCGTGATCCCCGCATCGCGCTGTGCATTGTTGATCCGAATAACCCCTACCGCCATCTTGAGATACGCGGAAGGGTAATTCGTATTGAGGAAGATCCTGATTTTTCCTTTCTCAATGGTATGACGAAACGGTATCTCGGGCGGGACACCTACCCGTGGCATCAACCGGGAGACGAACACGTTATCTTTGTCGTTGAGCCTGAGCATACTACGCGACCCCGGAGAAGGTTCTGATTCCTTAGAGGCCACGGCGTACGAGTCCGCCCATCGTTCCAGTATGCAAGATGCCATGTTTGTTTTCATGGCGAGAACGAAAGCCAATGTAAGGTCATAATTAGTTTCTTATTATATTGACAGGTAGGGACAATATATGATAAAATATAGCCATGAAATTGAGTCAGTACGCCAAACAGCAGGGCATCTCCTACAAAACGGCCTGGCGATGGTATAAAGCCGGGCAACTCGATGCCTATCAAACCGCCACCGGAACCGTCATTGTGCGCGATCAACCCGCCATCAGTGCTTCAACCGGGCGGATTGCTTTGTACGCACGGGTGTCCTCGGCTGACCAGAAAGACGATCTGGCGCGTCAGATGGAGCGCTTACGCACCTATGCGCTCGCCCGTGGCTATCAGGTCGCCAAAGAAGTGACTGAGATCGCCTCTGGACTCAACGATCAACGCCCGAAGTTGAGCAAATTGCTGCAAGATCGCAGTATCGGCACGATCGTCGTGGAGCACCGTGATCGTCTGACCCGCTGTGGCTTTCACTATATTGAACAGTTGCTGGCCAATGAAGGCCGACAGGTCGAAGTCATTTTTCCCAGCGAGACCACTGATGATCTGGTCGACGATTTCGTGAGCGTGATCAGCAGCATGGCTGCCCGCATCTATGGTCGGCGCAACAGTACACGCCGGGCCGCACAGATCAAAGCCTGTATTGAGAAGCAGATGGAGGAAGAGGAGGAGGCATGACGCTCATCGTGCGCGGCTATAAAACCGAGCTCAAGCTCAACAATGCACAACGGACCGCCTGCCTCAAACATGCAGGCACCTCCCGCTACGCCTACAATTGGGGCTTGCGCCGCTATCAAGAGGAGCGTGCCGCCGGGCGCAAAGCGCCCACAGCCATGAGCTTGCATAAAGAGCTCAATGCCCTCAAACAAGGCGAGCTTTCCTGGATGTACGAGGTCAGCAAGGCCGCCCCACAAGAGAGCCTGCGCGATCTGGAACACGCCTTCAAACACTTCTGGAAACGCTGTGCCAAGAAGCAGCAGGGGAGGTGGCGTGGCAAGCTGGGGTATCCGCGCTTCAAGTCGAAAAAGCGTGGGATTGGCAGTTTCCGCCTGACTGGCGCCATCCATGTGGGAGAAGATTGGGTGCAATTGCCACGTTTAGGCAAGCTGCGTCTGAAAGAACGTGGCTATCTTCCCACCACTGGTGTGCATATCCTCTCAGCGACCGTCTCAGAACGAGCCGGGCGCTGGTATGTTTCACTGCAGGTGGAGGAGGAACACGCTGAGGCCGCGATCGCCCTGGGAGAGACCATCGGCATCGATTTAGGGATCAAAGCGCTGGCGACGCTCTCGGATGGTCGGGTGTTTGGCAACCCGAAAGCGCTGGGATCGCATCTCAAGCAACTGCGACGGCTCAGCCGTCAGCATGCGCGCAAACAGCTGGGCAGCAAAAATCGGCAGAAAGCGGCGCGCAAACTGGCCCGGTTGCATGCCCATATTGCCAACCTGCGCCAGGACACGGTGCATCAGGTGACCGCACTGATTGTGGCGAAAACCAAGCCCGATCAGCAGCGTCCGACATGCATCGTCCTGGAGGATCTGCAGGTGAGCAGCATGGTGAAGAATCGCAACCTGAGTCGAGCCATCGCGGATGTGGGATTTGCCGAGTTTCGCCGGCAACTGGAGTATAAAGCGCAGCAGGCCGGCTCGCTGGTCTACACGGTCTCTCAATGGGAGCCGTCGAGCAAAACGTGTTCGTGGTGTGGTTGGATCGATGAGGATCTCACGCTGTCCGATCGCCTCTTCCACTGTGAAGCGTGCGGTTCGGTGATCGATCGCGACCGCAATGCCTCGATCAATCTCGCCCTCAAGGCGGCAGGATAACACAGCAGAGTACGGCAAGTTCTGCCGGAATGGAAGCCTGTGGACAGGGCAGCGCTGGCTCGCTCGCACGAGCGAGTGAAACTGCCCTGGATGAAGCAGGAAGTGAACGCCAGGTATGGCTTGTCCATATGTGGGTAAGTTTCACAGAACGGCCCATTATGCCGCGTCGAAAGCAGGTCAGATGGGCTTGATGCATGCCCTGGCAGGCCCTCTTGCTCCCTATGGAGTGACGGTCAATGTGCTTGCACCCGCTTTGATTGAGGGTGGTGGAACGTTACCAGGAGATGAAAAGGCACATCAGCAACTTGCCGCACGTGTTCCCGTTGGGCGTCTTGGTCGTCCAGAAGAGGTTGCTGATGCCGTTCTTTTGCTCATTGGAAATGCGTTTATCACGTCTCAGACTATTGTCATCGACGGCGGATTGTATCCTCGCTAACACATTCTTGCAAAGAGCAAGCAGGCTTTGAATGGGAGTTTGCTCTTTGCAAGAATGAACGTTGGACGTTCCTCATTTTTGTAGCGTTGGGGAAGAAACATGTACAGGCACAGCGAGTTTTTCTGGTGCTCGCTGACTCCACGCGTCGTCTGTTACTGTGACGTTTGTATGGTGAAGACTTGGGGACATCTGATCATCAACCATAGAATGTTGGGATTTACATATATGGTAACGTTGCTTGTCGCATGTGCCGATTCACAAACAGACCCCCCGTGATCAGAATCAGGCCACTCCACATGATCCCCACAGTGGCCAAAATGCCCAGATGCTCCAGGCTCAGTCCGAGTGCGGCAGGACCAATAGTAAGGATGCTGAACAGGATCAAGCGATAGACGCCACCTACGCGACCTTGCAGGGCATCTGGCACGACAGCCAGGCGATAACTGCTCATGAGGATAGCACCGATCGAGTCGGCGATAGCGATGCCCGTGAAGATAGCTCCCAGCAGGAGGGGGGTCGTGATGAAGCCATAGAGAGGCCAGAGCAATACAAACACGAGCAGGACACAGCCCAACGCTCTGCCAAAGCGTACTCGCCGCCGAAAGGGCGGGCAGAGCACCACGCCGAGCAGGTTCCCGACACCGCCAGCCGCGACGATCAGTCCATAGAACACGGACGGGATATGCTGCTGTTGCACAATGGCCAGCACGATAAGCACGCTGGCTGTTATGGTGAAGGAGAGATAGCTGGCAATCAGGACAACCGAGCGCGTCACCTGCTGCGACCATAGCCAGCTGAGCCCCTCGCGCACTTCTACCAGCATGTGACGACGCTCCGCCCTCCGTTCGTCTTGCATGGGCGAGCGGATGGAGAGCAGTGAGCACAGCAAAATCAGATATGAAAGCGCGTCTGTGACGAATGGGAGCAGCCGTGCGATGCTGAAGAGCAAGCTGCCTAGCGCGGGTCCGAGCAGTGCGCTGGAGCCATAGACAAACTCGTTCTGTGCTATCGCTGTGGTGAGATGGTTCTTTGGCACGACCCATGCCAGTGCTGCCAATTCGGCCAACTCATAGAAAACTGAAATGACTCCCAGGCCAACGGCTATGGTGTAAAGGAGAGGCAGCCGCAGTTGATCGCTGGCCAGGAACAGCACCAGGGGAATACTTGCCACGGTCCCCATCAAGCAGAACGAACAGAGAAGCATCAGGCGTTTGCGTGGCCAGCGGTCTACCAGCACCCCGGCGGGTAGGCTCAGGAGGACGTAGGGAAGCTGTTGCAGGCTATACGCCAGCCCGGCGGCAGCGATGGAATGCGTCAGCCCCACAATGAGCAGCGGAAACGCGAACTGTGTGAAACGCGTACCGAGTGAGGAGACAGCCTGGCCGAGCCAGAGCAAAAGATAGTCATGATTTCGCCAGAGGGGGACAGGCTTTTGTGGAATGACTTCCGTGTCCATGTATGCGGCTCGCGCCTCTGTACTCGTTTTGAGAGATGGTATTGTCTCCATGATATTCTCCTGCTGTTCTTGCTCAGCCCTCAAATGAGCTTTCTCCCCTGACTATACTATGGAAACAGGGCGATTATCGCCCTCTATGATCTTTTATTTTTCAACCGGGTATAACATACCCTTTTGTATCCCCGCCGCAGGAGAGGAGGGGATTTTGGGAACGTGATCATGCCCCTAGCATGCTCGCCCAAAACCCGGCAGGAGGGGATCGCCGCCCCTCCCCGCTTTATACCGGCTTTATTTGTTACACATCATGTGAGGAAAGCCCAGGTGTGTCAGATCGGCCCAATGAAGGCGTTCGTCGCCTTCACCCGGCCGCCTGGCTCCCCTCTGCGACTACGAAGGTCGCATTCTGGCGCTCAAGTTCCTTGACCGCACCGCTGCGCCAACTCTCCGCCAGGGACTCAGACATGGAATCGGGGAAGATTTCTTCCGTTCCCTTCTCCACGCCGTCGAAGATAGCGCGAGCGACTGACTCTGGAGAAGCCTTTGGTATGTCCAGAGATTGTGACATCTCGGTATCTATCGGCCCGGGTAGGACGGCATGGACGTTTACGCCCTGTCCAGCTAACAACGCGCGTAGTGATTGCGTCAGGTTGAACGTAGCTGCCTTGGCGAGTGAGTAGGACGGCATGACTGGTAAGGCGGCCAGGGCTGCCACGGATAGAATATTGACAATGGCTCCCCGCGAACGAGTGAGGAGCGGTAGGAAAGCCTGGGTCATATCGTAGGTGCCGAAGAAGATGACAGCGAGATGCTCTTCAAGCGCAGCCCGATCGCTCAAGTTCTCAGAAAGCGATATACTGGCATTGTTGATGAGGATATCAAGAGATGTGACCTGCTCAGCAACTTCCTGAATCTGAGCTGCGTTTGTTATATCCAGGGTCAAAGGCGTGACGCGCGTATCTGAATGTTGTATTGGGACACGCGTACCGGCATACACTTGCCTGGCACCTCTCCTCAAGGCTTCCTCAACTAGCGCCTTCCCAAGGCCGCGATTGGTGCCTGTGATCAAAATTGTTTTGCCCATGATGTTCATAAGCTCCCTGATCCTTTCTTTCCTCTGTATTTTGAAGTATGTGATAGAACTGACTAAGAGGATAGACCACTTGCGAATTGCAAGTATAAGCAGAGTATATCTATGGACGCCGAGAACATCTATGGTAAATTGTCTCGAAGGATTGTCTGATCGTCTTAAAAGAGTCGAAGAATAGAAATAGGAGATACAATGAATCCATATGTGAAAGCCGTTGAGGAGTATAAATCGCTCAAACCGGAGCTGTTTCCTTTTCTTTTGAGAATAGAAATACATGAGCAGTATTCTTATGATATTTTCGAAGTGGAGCCGGTTCTGGACGCGTGGTTTTATGAGAACGGGAGAATTGAAGAGTTAACGCGGGTTTTTCACATGCGTTTTTATGGCATGAATTTTAGCCCATTGAGGATCAGTAGTAGGCAGCCTCAGCACCTGGATGTTATTTCATTACATGAATGGCACTGGGAGGATTTTGTCTTTGAAGTTTATCCCCGTGATGCTGATGGAAAACCATATGCTGAGTCTTTTTATTGCCGACGTTTTGATGCTCGAATCATCAACGCATGCGTTTGAACGGTGATAGATGTGCCCCCCAGCCATTCATTACTGCAATGGTGAAGCGCGTTTACCATGATGTCGGGTCTCATGCGCTTCACCAGCTATCGCTATGCGATATCAAGCCCTGGCCGATGTTCAAGCGCATACCGGATTATCTCGTGGGCGTTTTCTAACTCGGCCCCGTGGAGTTCGAGGCGAGGTGCACGCACACGGGCGTTTCCCATGCCGACCATCTGCTGAGCTAGCTTGATGAGCTGTACAAATTTTGGTACCGTGTCCATTCTCAAGAGAGGGAGAAACCAGGAATAGAGCGCATCGAGTTGGGCGTGATCACCCTGGCCGGCGCGTACCTGCTTTGCCAGTTGAAAGAGCGCAATCGATTCGCGTGGGAAGGCATTGACCAGGCCGGCGATCCAGCCGGCCGCGCCAGCCTGTATGCCCTCTACAATCTCATCGTCTACGCCGACCAGGATCTCTAAACGCTCGCCAAGGAGGGCGCGAATCGCGGTGACACGGCGCACATCGCTGCTGGATTCTTTGATCGCGACCAGGTTGGTGTGCTCTTGCGCGAGCTCAGCTATCTGCTCGGGCAGAAAATCCGTTTTGTAGGCGGGTGGATTGTTGTACAGCAAGATGGGCAGGTTAGTAGCGCGCATCACCACCTCTACGTGTGCCTTCATTTCGCGCCAGTCGGTGGAATACACATAAGGTGGCAGGACCATCAGACCGTGACATCCAGCGGATTCGGCGGCTTGCGCGAGCCATACCGCCTCCGCCGTGGAGAGGGAGGCGATGCCGGGAATGATGGGCACGCGTTCGCCTACGGCATGCAGGGCCGTTTCAATGAGCGCGATCTTTTCTTCGGTGCTCAGCGTTGCGCTCTCACCGAGTGAGCCGCACGGCACCAGGCCGAGACAGCCTGCATCGGCCAGCCAGCGGCAATGCTCGCCGAAAAATGCAAAGTCAATGCTGTAATCCTGATTGAAGCTGGTTGTAATGGCAGGGATAACCCCGCTCCAATTGATGGTCATTGTGTATCCTCCTCTGGTTGATGAGAATGCGCATCTTCCTGTGTATGTATCAGGCTGGACACGCGTCCGACGGTCACGGGCGGACGCACGGAATCCTGGGTCCAGCCAAAGAGGAATGCGGTTGCGGCGCCACAGATACGTCCCTGGCAGGGGCCCATGCCGCAGCGCGTCTGCAGTTTGGCGCTGCGCCAGCCAGGATGCCTCTGCACTTCTTGATAGGTGACATCTTCGCAGCGACAGATGATGGTATCGGCGGAGGAAAGCTTTTTAAGCTCCGGTCGCAGGCTGAAGGTGTGCTCCAGGTGCCTGGTGAACGATTGGGTTCGCTCACGTTCTGGTAGACAGGCACGGGCTGCCTCTCCCTGTCCGCTGGCCGCGAAGCCGGCGATCTGTCCTTCCAACAGCGCCAGATCCAGCCCTCCGATGCCGGTTGCCTCGCCCGCGCAATAGATATCCTGGCGGCTCGTGTGCTGCCATGGGTCTACCCGCACCGCGTGGTCAAGGATCTCACATCCCAGGGCTGTGGCCAGTTCGGTATTGGGCCACAGGCCAAAGCCGCAGGCAAGATAGTCACAGGCAATCTCTGTTTGGCCCTGCCTGCTTTGAATAGTGACGGTTTCCAGTCGTTCTGTACCATGAGCGCCTGTCACCCAGGCATCCGCGTGAAGCGGCACGCCGCGCAGGCCCCAACCCAGTGCGCTGGCCTGCCTGAGCTGTTTGGGATAGCCGGGCAGGCGCAGACCAAAGGCTGCGAGCTTTGTCCAGGTGGTCTGTTCGGCGATATATTGGACACGCGCCCCTTTCTGTGTGAGAGAACTGGCGACGGCGAGCAACAGCGGCCCACTGCCCGCCACGACCACACGTTGGCCCTCGATGGGCAGCCCACCCTTGACCAGTGCCTGAAGTCCTCCGGCGCCCATCACCCCCGGCAGAGTCCAGCCGGGGAAGGGAAGGAAGCGCTCACGTGCCCCGGTCGCCAGAATCAGGCGCTTGAAATGGAGCTTTACGGCCCCATCTGGTAGCTCGACCAGCAGCGTATCAGTTGAGAGCGGCGCGAGTACCCTGGCGCGCTGGAGCGCGGTGATGGTATCGGTCGTGGCGCGCGCCATCCAGCGCCTGGCCTGGAGCGTGGGGACCTGCTCGATGCCGCCGCGCCAGATCTGGCCCCCTATCCGCGGGTTATCATCGAGCAGCCCAATGCTGGCCCCGCTGCGCGCCGCGCTTGCCGCAGCAGCCAGGCCAGCCGGTCCCGCGCCCACGATGACAATGTCAAAGCTTAGCCCTCTCATGTTGTTACCACCTCCATCCCATCTTCGCAGGGTATCTGACAGCTCAGGCGGTGGGCCCGGCCGTTGATGGTCACGCGGCACTCGAAGCAGATGCCCATGCCGCAGAGCGGAGCACGTGCGTCACCGCGTACGGAGCGGCGATAGGTGTTGACGCCGGCTCGTGCGATCGCCGCCACGACCATGCTGCCAGCGGGAACAAGGACTTCATGTCCATTGACGGTGAGGTGTATGTCAGACATGCTGCTCCTCCAGGAAGGTGCGTTGTGGCAGATAGGGTTCGATGGGCAGCGCCGGGCTCCGGCCGAGCAGTTGATCGGCGAGCAGGCGCGCGGTGGCCGGGGCCGTAGTGATGCCCAGACCCTCATGGCCGGTTGCCAGCCAGAGGCCAGCCCGTTCAGGATGGGGACCAATCAAAGGGAGTCCATCGGGCGTGGCGGCGCGCTGCCCGGTCCAGCAGCGTACACCGTTGAGCTGGCCCAGGTCTGGCAGGTAAGCCTGGGCGCAGGCGAGCATACGGGAAAGGATGGTATAGTCGATCTCATTGCCAGGGGCATCAAACTGGCGGGAGGAGCCGATCAGAACCTGTCCGGTGCCACGCGGCTGCACATTGAAGGCCACTGAATCGCCGCTGGTAGCATGCGCATTTTTGATGTACCCCAT
The DNA here is from genome assembly GCF_003967515.1 of Dictyobacter aurantiacus. Lineage (GTDB taxonomy): Bacteria > Chloroflexota > Ktedonobacteria > Ktedonobacterales > Ktedonobacteraceae > Dictyobacter > Dictyobacter aurantiacus. The sequence goes on from NZ_BIFQ01000002.1 coordinate 1,866,273, forward strand.
CTCAACCAGCTGGTGACGCACAAAATCCGGATAGCGGTCGGTAATCACCAGGTGTCCTTTCTTCGGGCGAATGGGCAGTTCGGGGAGCAGATCGGTAGCGCACGCGCCGGTGGCAATCACGACGATGCCGCCCCTGACAACCTGTCCATCCGCCATCTCGACTCCGCCTTCTACCAGGCGTGTGACCGTGCCATGCAGCACGCTGGTTTTGAACTGCTCAGCGGCCCTGATCAGCGCGGCCGCGCTGCGAGGTGGATAGACCACGCCATCCCCGGGTACGAGCAGACCGCCGGATAGAGCGGGATGCAGGTGTGGCTCGTGCGTGTACAACTGCGAAGCATCGAGTACCTCGCTCGGAATCCCATTGGCACGGAAGAGGGCATGTTTGGCGGATACGGCCTCCAACTCATCTTCGTCGGCTGCAACCCAGATCGTGCCGCAGCGCATATACTCGTGGTCCGCGGGAGCCTCCTGTACGAGCGCATCCCAGAGCAGCTGTGAGTAGCGCGTCAGGCGCAGTTGCGCCAGGCTGTCATCCATCACGACAATGTGGCCCATGCCGGCCGCCGTCGCGCCACTGCCTATGGCGTCCCGCTCGATGATGCCCACGGAGATACCCGCCGTAGCCAGTTCATAGGCGCAGGCGGCGCCGACAATGCCGGCGCCGACAATGATCACGTCAAATGCTTTAGACATCACGAATGCCCCGCTGGAAAGGATCGTGGTCATCGAGGATGAGGCTACCCTCTAAGGTGATGAACGCAGAACCTGTAATGGTGGGCCAGAGCTGACCATCTTTATAGCTGTAGGAGGCCTCAAAGCGGGTCTTGAGAATGCCCTCCTGTATCCATACTTCCCCTTCCTGGAGTTTGCCGTCCGCCGCCAGGCATGCGACCTTTGCGCTGGTGCCGGTGCCGCAGGGGGAACGATCGTAGGCCTTCCCGGGGCAGAGCACAAAGTTTCTGGTTCGCGCGCCGTTGCTGCCGGGCACAAAGAGCTCGATATGATCGATCAGTGCCCCATTGGCCCCGGTTATTCCCGTGCGTTCAAGCGCTGCGCGGATGCGCCAGGTGAAGTCGGTGAGCGCCTCTACACGTGCAAACTGAAGATCCTGACCATGATGCTCCACCAGGAAAAACCAGTTGCCACCCCAGGCGATATCGCCTGTGATCGGACCATATCCCTCGACCTCAACGCATACATTGCTGGCATAGCGATATGCGGGCACATTATGCACGGTCACACGGCCATCTGCCAGTAGTTCGGCCGTCACGATGCCCACGGGCGTCTCGATAAGGTGTTTGCCCACGCCGATGCGCCCCAGATGCGCCAGCGTCGTTACCAGTCCCATCGTTCCATGCCCGCACATGCCTAAATAGGAGACGTTGTTAAAGAAAATAACGCCGGCCGCGCACTCGGCACTTGTTGCCTCACAGAGGAGCGCCCCCACCATGGCATCTGAGCCGCGCGGCTCGTTGACGACAGCGGAACGGAACCAATCAAACTGCTCACGGAAAACGTTCAGGCGCTCGGCAATGCTACCCGAACCAAGGTCCGGCCCTCCATCAAGCACGACCCGTGTTGGTTCGCCCGCGGTATGCGAATCGATGATGGCAATAGTTTGCACAGTCTCTCCCTCTTTTTTCGCTACAGGCCAGGTGCGGCTTTTTCCGCACAATGATATATTACCTTTTTTATGTTTCGTTGTCTTGCCTGTGCAGGAACATGTCATTATGTTACGGTGTCAAATGATCCCACGAGTTGCGCAACGAGATTTTGAACGCATTAGCAATGCGACATCAGGACTGTTTTCTCCAATTCCCAGAAGTGAACGATGCGCCTCTCTTGTGACAAACGCTTCTTTTCCAGGGGAGAGAGGAGGGAAACCGCCCCCACCGCTCACGAAAGCGAGGTATCTCCTAAAGACTCCAGCAAGGTCCGGAGCCCACTCACAAGCTGTTCACCTGTAAGCGGATCGAGGGGTTGAAGGAGACGCTCCATGTTGGCGACATGCAAGCCGAATATCGCGTCTAGGACATTGCGTCCCTGTGGCGTGAGCTTGATGCGGACCGAGCGGCGATCGTCTTGATCTCGCACCCGCTCGACCAAACCTTTGACCTCCATGCGGTCGATCCGGTTGGTGATGGCCCCCGAGGTTACCAACGCTGCCTTGAGCAGAGCTGAAGCAGTCAATTCGTACGGTTCGCCCGCTCGACGCAGTGTGGTGAGCACATCGAACTCAAACGGCTCCAGATCGTGTTCGGCGAGAAACTTCTTGTGTTCCTTTTCCAGTACGCGAGCAAGCCGCGCAATCCGACCCAGGACCTGCATCGGCCAGAGATCAATATCAGGGCGTACACTTTTCCATTGGGCAATTACCGCATCAATCGCGTCAGCCATTACTCCCTCCTCACAATGTTGATTATTTTAATGTTAAGATAGTTGACATTAAGAATATGACCTGTTACTCTCTGAATGTTGGGAGAATAACAGAACCCATGTTTCATGTCAAGCAAAGAAAGGAGACCGACATGACGTTCATCATTCCGCGTTTTGATGAGGCTCTGGTGGTGAGGGAGGCTGACGTAGAGGTCCTTGGTCTGGCCCCACTTTCTACCCGTTTGCTGGCTGATAGTGACGCGACGGGAGGCGCGCTCAGTATCATGCGCACAACGATGGGAGCGGGTCTTGAAGGAGCCAGGCCGCACACGCATCACCAGTCAGCTGAACTCTTCTACCTGCTGGATGGGCAGCTCCAACTGCTGGCAGGAGAGCAGGTCATCACTGCCAGCAAAGGAGATCTGGTGGTGATTCCACCCGATATGGCCCACGCGTTTGCGACTCCTGCTGGCCACGCTGCCGATTTCCTGATCGTCCAGGCTCCAGGGCTTCCTCGCTTCGAATACTTCCGGCTCGTCGAACGCCTGAAACGTGGAGAGGCAACGCTTTCGGAACTGCTGGCCTCTCAGGAGCTCTACGACAACCACTTCCTGAATAGTCCCGCATGGCAAGTTGTCCGAGAGTCGGCTCACCACCATGATTGACACACCTCATAGCTAAAGCCCTGATTCTTACCCACATGTAACATTCGTAGAATGGCGTGCGTGATGCTTCTCCCCACGGGTCAACCGAGGGATCCTTGCATCACGCGAATTGTTAGATGGAGAAGCATGGCAGGAAAATAACGTGGACAAAAACGGGGCAATCTTATAGCCTTAACCGCGACCTATAAAAGGCATTCTGGTTGCCATCACGGTGACAAACGGGACATTGACATCGAGTGGCAGGCTCGCCATATAGAGCACCGTCCGCGCAACATGATCGGCACTCATCGTTGGTTCGACAGCAACGGTGCCATTGGCCTGGAGCACCCCATCTTCCATGCTGGCTGTCATCTCGGTTGCCGCATTCCCAATGTCAATCTGCCCACAGGTAATGTCAAATGGGCGACCATCCAACGCCGTTGATTTGGTGAGGCCGGTGATGGCATGTTTGGCCGCCGTATACGGGGCGGAATTGGGTCGAGGGGTATGCGCGGAAATCGACCCATTATTGATGATACGCCCACCGCGCGGATTTTGCTGCTTCATCATCCTGAAGGCATGCTGCGTGCAAAGGAATGTTCCCGTCACGCACGTATCCAGTACCCGGCACCACTGCTCATAGCTCAGTTCTTCAAGTGGGATGGAAGGGGCACCCACGCCTGCATTATTAAATAACACATCCAGCCGTCCGAACGTATCTTGCGTTGCTGCGAATAACGCCGATACCGCTTCAGGGTCGCTCACGTTGGTAGACATCACCAGCGTGCGCGACTTCGGCACCCCAGCTTCCTGAACCGTCTGCTCCAGGGGTTCGACTCGGCGGCCCGCGAGCACGACGGAATACCCGGCTTCTAAGAGCAGTAATGCCGTTCGTTTGCCAATACCAGTTCCAGCACCAGTTATGAGAGCGATGCGACCCGTTCCATTCATATGTCTTTTTTCCTCGTGCGCCATTCTACTCCTCCGATGTTCTATACGTGCCCTACCTGCCCATCGACCAGCCGTACTTTGAATCCCTGGTGAAAAAAATATCTCTTTTATCAGAGTGGATGTCAAGTGTTTCCTGATTTTTACACCTATTGTACGCTTCAAAAGGCGCGACCGTCCACCTTTAGTCCAATGGCAGAGAAAAGGGGGCGAATCTTTCCTCTGGCAGTTCCGTCTTTCAATGGAGTGCTAGTGGCCGGATTGCCAGCGGCTCAGTGGGGTGACCTGGATCTGCTTCGCCAGCCCATAGGCGGTTGAGAGATCGCTGTCGCTCTCCACAAATGCACGACCGATAACGAGCACCGAATTGTGCGGAGAAGCAATCTGTGTTATCCCCTGCGCCCCGGCTCTTTTCCAGCCCGGCCCGCTCATGAGGTAACCGCCAGTCCTGGTTCCCGTGGTGCGTTTGCCGACGTAGGCAAAATTCGTGCCGTCCCAGGGATCAGTGAACTGCACGCTGTAGTACCGACCCGCCATGTCTGGCACGTGCAAAACCTGCGCCCCTTTAGAGAGGTTGAGTAAGCTGTCGATATAGAGCACATCGTTGGTTCCTGTTGCTAATACTGTTTTGGTGAACTTGCCATGGTTTTCCTCCTTGCGGATGCTTGTCTCCTTCCTGCTATTTTATCTTATGGACCTGTCCAGGCTCAAGAAAGCCTGTTTTTGAATAGGTGTTTGAAACGGTGCAGTGTCAGTTGTAGTGGCGCAAAGTTTCTGCCTACTCCCCAATGTACAAGCAGCAGAGATGATTCATAGAATAGGATTCCTCTGGAATCGCTAGAGACATGCACGGAATAATATTCATGAATAAATGGAATAAATTCATGAATATAAAAGAAATGGAATTAGCTGGGAATGCCTCTCCAGTCTGTAATGAAGCCTGATACAAGTCAAGATTATACATTGTTATGGGAGAGAGATTGCATAGAGCTGTGCGAAAAGCATACGAAGAGAGGGGCGTTCTCGATCAGTATGATCACGATATTGGCTCATTTTTTGAAAAAGAAAACGAATTCTATCGTTTTGGATGGTGAAGGCCTTGACTTTTGTTCCAGAAAAAGTTATAAATAAATTCATGAATATTTTAAAAGAGGGGAGTGGAGACAGTTGCCTACACAAGGACACGTAACGGTCAAAGATATTGCTCAGCATGCCTCAGTCTCAGTTGGGACGGTCTCGCGTGTTCTCAATCAGCGAGGGGGAATCAATACAGAACTTCGTGAAAGGGTGTTACGTGCCGCCGAGGAGTTAGGGTATCTTGGTATCGCGGGCCAGCCTGTTCGCCTGCGTATTACGTCGTCTCTCAAAGAAATCGTTTTCTTGCTGGCGGAGAATCGTAACGGGAGCTCGACGGATATCGATCCGTTCTGGTCTCAGATTTTGCATGGGGTGCAGCAAGAGGCAAGTAGATATGACATTAACGTACGCTATCTGGGCATAGGAACGGCCAATTCGACCCGGGACGCGCTGGAAAAATTGGAGGAGAGCGAGATACGCGCGGTATTGCTGGTGGGACCAAGTGAACCTGCGCTGATCGAGCAGCTCTATGAGGCCCGTTATCAGGTCGTTCTTGTTGATGCCTTCTCGCCGACAAGACCCGTGAGCGCGCTGGTCTCTGACGGATATGGTGGAGCGTATGAAGCTGTTTCGTACCTTGTGAGCGAGCATCACCGTGATATTGCCTTTATCGGCGGGCCTCCCATCCATGGTATTCGCGGAAGCAATAGCCTTTATCCTATTGCTCAGCGTGCCAATGGATATCGCAGTGCCTTACTTGATGCGGGTATCCCTCTACGAGAAGAGTTGCAAGAAGGATGCAACCTGACGCCGGAAGGCGGTTATCAGGCATGTTTGCGTCTTCTGGACGCTGGCGTAGCATTTAGTGCGCTTTTTTGTGCGAACGATAAAACGGCGATAGGTGCCATCAAAGCCTTGCGCGAACGAGGCATCCGTATTCCTGAAGACTGTTCGATCATTGGTTTTGATGATATCGAGCTTGCTGAACACCTTGATCCGCCACTGACTACCGTGCGTGTAGCCAGGGAAGCCTTAGGAGCCACGGCTCTGAAAATGCTCATCACGCAGGTTGGAGAGGCAGATGGGATCAAAACGACAAACTTGATGCGTGTTGAACTGATCAAACGGCAGTCTGTCAGGCCACGTACGTAAACATATTTCTTGTCACCGCATAGATTCGGATAGAAGATAGCAACGCCCTTTCGGTAGAGCATGCTATCCTTAGATGTTTGCGCCCTGCGAAGGTGAATATGTTGGAAAAAGAGCATGTTGATCTTCACAATGATCACGTGTCAGGTCCCCAAAGACAGGAAGGAGGTAGAACAGCGTAGACAATCGTGCTCTCTTCTTCTCAAGTGGTCATTCACTATATGCGATGTCGCACCATTGTTCTTTTAAGTGGTTTTGAACACATATGTTCAGTTATGAATAAGCGAAGGAGCGTTTTTCATGTTCTTATTTCGCCGTCCTCAACAGGTCAACGTGGATCAACTCGTCGAAGACTATACCACTCAAGGATTCTCCCGTCGTGTTTTTTTACAGCGTGCTACCGCCCTCGGACTGAGCTTCGGTTCTGCAACGGCCTTGCTTGCCGCCTGCGGTGAACAGCCTGGCAGTTCGGCGAGTGGCAACTCGGCGAGTGGGGGAGGGGCCACCAATCTCAAACTCATCATGCACGTCAACGCACCTGCTGTACAGGCCATGCATGACCTCAATGATGCCTTCCACAAGAAATATCCTGATATCACTGTTAGCGTATCAACAGCGCCAACCGATACGTTTGCAACCCTCCAACAGACCAGGCTTGCGGCCAAAGACGTCGATATCATCGAGGTGACGTCATTTGTCGGAGCGCTCACATCCTATACCCCAGGGCTGGAGAAACCGGGTTGGGTGAAGCAGATTGAAGCAGGCAATTATGTCGACCTGACTGGTCAACCATTTGTGAAGAATTTCAGTCCAGACGCCATCAAGAATACCTCATCTTACAATGGAAAAGTCTATTCAATACCATCGGGCAGTGCCGCATTTACTGGCGTTTTTTACAGCAAGAGTATCTTCAGCAAGTATAATCTCCAGGTTCCTACTACCTGGAGCGAACTTATGGACATCTGCCAGCACTTGCAAGGGAAGGGTGTGACTCCATTTACCATTGGACAAAAGGACGGCTGGCCAGCTGGACTCCCCAGCCAGGCTCTATTGTCAGCGATGTATCCTGATCTGCAGGCGTTCGACAAGGGGATGTGGACAAATAGCATGAAGTACACGGATCCCAGGTTTGTCCAGGTGTTACAACGCGCGCAGCAGATATGGTCGTATACCGAAAAAGGTTTTGGTGGGATCAGTTACGCGACAACTCCCGCTCGTTTTGTCGCTGGTAAGGCTGCTATGATGCCAGATGGAGTATGGACTGCGCCGTCGCTTCAACAGGCTGACTCAAGCTTTGAATTTGGCTATTTCCCGTTGCCCGGTAGTGATACCGCCAGTGAAAATGACTTCCTGGCCGGGAAATATGATATCTCCTGGGCTGTTGCTTCCAGTTCAAAGAACCAGGATGCTGCCATGAAGTGGCTGGCATTTTATTCAGACCCGGCCAATTATAGCAAGTTTATCAATGCTGATGGCCTGGTACCGGCGCAGCCCAATACACAAACAACCCCATTCCTGCAATCCATTGCCAAATGGACCAATAGCATGCGTCTGTCACCGGATCAGGTGCTGCATAATAAGCAGCATGGTGGCAAGTACACAGATTTTGTTGGCATGAGTAGCGCCCCGTGCCCAACAGTGTATCTAGCCCCTCTGGGATCGATGGACAGTCCGCAATCCCTGGCACAGAAGATGGAGTCTGATTGGCTCGCAGCGAAATCGTAAGACAGGGTGGGAGAGCGGTGAGGTGAAAGAAGACCCTCGGCCTTTCTTTCACCTCACCGCTCTCCTAACTTTAGAGGAGGTAATAGCATGAATCCCTTTGGTGGTAAACGCACCTGGTGGGTCCCCTATCTCGGAATGCTCCCCGGTGTTGCCCTGTTTGTCTTATTCTCGCTGGGCCCATCTTTATCGACGGCCGTGCTCTCTCTGACCGATATTTCCGGGGTGCCAAACGTCCCCTGGCATTTTATCGGTTTACAAAACTACATCGAGTATTTCTCCTCTGGTTCGACCCGTGATAATCTGGCCGCGCTTGAGCGGACCATCATCTTTTGTGTGTCGGTGACGATTATCCAGAACACACTCGCATTGGGAGTGGCGATACTGCTGAACACCAAATTACCAGGGCATACCTTCGTGCGTTCAGTCATCTTTATGCCGGTTGTCCTTGGTGTCACGGTTATCGGGCTGATCTGGTCCTTGATGTTTGACCCCACCGGTGGCCCGATTGCCCTGCTGCTTGGTCATTTTGGCATTACGTCCTCCTTCTTTGGTGACAATACATTGGCCTTTCCGCTGGTGATTGGCGTCCAGATCTGGTCCGCATTGGGCTACTCGATGATTATCTTTCTGGCCGGTTTACAAACGGTTCCCCCGGAACTGGGAGAAGCCGCGGTTGTGGACGGAGCCAGCATCTGGCAACGTTTTCGCAATGTGACGTATCCGCTGCTTGCCCCCAGTGTCACGATCAATATGCTGTTGGGCATTATTGGTTCCCTGCAAACCTACCAGCTCATCTATGTCTTGACTGGAGGGAATTTCAATACCAGCGTGTTGAGCTATCAGATTTTCTCGAATGGCTTTTCACAGACCCAGAGGCAAGGCTATGCTTCTGCTCTTGCGATGTTGCAATTTGTGCTGGTCGCGGCTGTGGCTTTGATCGCGCTGGCCTACTTCCGCCGGAAAGAGGTGCAACTATGAGATCGCTCGATTCTTCACCTGTTTCATTGGAATCTACGAGCCCGACCGCAGCGATGGCAACCCGTGTTCGGCGCCCGAAAACGCGCCATGTGCGCTCGCGCAAACGCATCGTCTTCTATCTTGTTGCCTATTTCATTATCGCGCTAGCGCTGTTGTTATACCTGTTTCCATTACTCTCACTGGTTAATGTTTCGCTCAAAACACCATCAGAATTTATCCTTGATCCGACAGGGTTGGCAAAAGCGTTGCACTGGCAAAATTTTGTCAACGCCTGGTCGAAAGGGAATTTTGGCGCGACGATTCTCAATAGCCTGTTGTATACGGTTGTCGCAAGCATGCTCTCAACGGTACTGGCGGTTCTGCTTGCCTTCCCTATTGCCCGAGGATATATACGCGGTAGTCGTTACTGGTATGTTTTATTCATTCTATCGCTGTTTATGCCTTCGGCGCTGATTCCACAGTTTCAGTTAATTGTACGCATCGGGCTCTATGACACACAGATTGGCTATATTCTGCTGAATGCCGCGACACTCGGGGTGGGACCATTTTTGATCATCGGCTATCTGCGTTCGATGCCCAAAGACCTGGATGAAGCTGCGGCAATCGATGGGTGCGGCTATTTCCGCTATGTGTTCACGATTGTTGTGCCACTGATCAAACCAGTGCTCGTCACCGCCTTCATTTTGCATGCGATCGGCGTCTGGAACGATATCATCGGTCCAACCATCTATCTCTCAAATGCGCAGTATAGCCCGGTAACACTGGGGCTCTTCAGTTTTTATGGACAATATGGCAATGAATGGGCGGAACTATCGGCTGCGACGTTGATCGTTGCCTTGCCGCTGATTGTGCTCTATATCGCGCTCCAACGCTACTTTATCGAGGGCGCTATGGGTGGTTCTCTCAAAAGTTAGCTGGTTTCCTAGTGTAGAAAGAAGCTTTCGTGACAAAACAGATCTATGATTTACGACAATTATCCTGGACCCTTACTGGTTGGAATCCATTTGAATGGCGCTTGCCTCGCTCAGGGAACCCGGCGACTGGCCGTGATGCGTGTATTTCTCCGGTACCCGCGCAGGTGCCCGGTTCCGTTCAGATGGCCTTATTACAGTCCCAGATCATTCCTGATTGGAATGTTGGGATGCAGGCACAGGCATGTGAATGGGTAGAAAATCGCCACTGGGTCTTTACAACGACCGTGCCGGCGGACTGGCTGCGGGGAAGGCATGTGCGCCTGCGTGCGCTGGGTCTGGATCATTCCGGTTGGTTGCTGATCAATGGGCAAGAGGTGGGCACCTTTGCCAATGCATTTGTGCCGCATGTCTTTGATCTCGATGCGTTCTTGCTGCCCAACGAAGAGGTGACCCTTAGCATTATCTTCGCCTGCCCCGCGCGCTGGCTCGGACAATTCGGCCTTACCCCGCAGATGACCTCCTGGGAGCCACGTTTCAACTATACATGGGATTGGCTGCCGCGCCTGGTCCAGATCGGGATATGGGATGATCTTTGTCTTGAAGTCTTTGATGAGTACGAAATTGCTTCTTTCCATTGTACAACCAGCGTTGAAGAGAGCACCGATGCGACTGCGCCGTTGGGCGCTGTGCGCATCTGGGGAGAGATCACTGCTCCGCGCAATGCCTCCATACACATTACGCTTTCAGAGAAAGCGGATGGGAGCGCAGCCGAAAAAACGTGTCTGTATCAACAGCGGTATCGCGCCGAGGAGTTCGCTGCTGGTATCATGAAGACGCAGCTCCCTGTCAGGCTCTGGTACCCGAACGGGTCAGGGCAGCAACCGCTCTACACCGTAGCGATTGAACTTTTCAATGAGAGCGGTGAGTGTGAAGAGCGTCTGGAGCGGCAGGTGGGCTTTAAGATCGTGAACTGGAGGCCCTGTGAAGGTTCAGTTGCCGATGCAGATCCCTGGCTCTGCGTCGTGAATCACCAGGACGTGTTTTTGCAGGGTATCAACTGGACGCCCATTCGACCCAACTTTGCCGATGTGACGCCTGATGAATACCGGCACAGGCTGCGCATCTATCGCGATATGGGCTGTAACCTTCTGCGCGTCTGGGGGGGAGCTTTTCTGGAAAAAAGCTGCTTTTATGAGCTCTGTGATGAGCTTGGTTTGCTGGTATGGCAAGAAATGCCATTGTCCTCATCTGGCGTTGACAATGCACCTCCGGAAGACGCCGCAAGTGTGCAGACGTTACAGACTATTTTGCTCTCCTATATCTCACGTCGTCAGCATCATGTGTCGTTATTGCTCTGGTGCGGTGGCAACGAATTGGAGGAAGCCGGAAGAACCGGAAAGCCGGTGAATATGACGTCGCCGTTGATTCGCTCGTTGGGTCAGATTGTAGCTGTCGCTGATCCAGGCCGGCGTTTTCTGAGTTCCTCACCCAGTGGTCCACGTTTTTCGGCGGACGAAGCACATATGGGCCAGGGATGCCACTGGGATACGCATGGACCCTGGACGGTTGAGGGTGACGTAGAAGGAGTATGGGCGCACTACTGGCAAACAGACGATTCGTTGTTTCGCTCGGAGGTGGGTGCTCCCGGAGCCAGCTCTGTGGAGCTTCTGGCAAGCGTCGCAGGTCGTGGCGCGCTGCTTCCAGTTGATTGGGACAATCCTCTCTGGCGCCGCACCAGCTGGTGGATCGAGCATCCTCAATTTGTAGAGGAATATGGGCGTGATCCCGAGACCATTGAGGAATATGTCAGCTGGAGTCAGCAGCGACAGGCGAAGGCCCTGGTGATTGCGGCCCGCGCCTGCAAGGGCCGCTTTCCACGTTGTGGCGGCTTTCTGGTCTGGATGGGACACGATGCCTTTCCTTGCGCGGCGAATACCTCTATCCTCGATTATGCTGGAGCGATGAAGCCAGCAGCGCATGAGCTAAGTACCATCTTCCATACCGATCCCCTCGCTCTTCGTGAGGAGCCTGCCGCCTCTGGCATAATTGCTGACTGACGTACGCTTCCTCTTGTGATAAGACATGAGCCACGCCGGATTATTCAATAATCCGGCGTGGCGTCACCACGACTGTCCTTTCTACCTCGGGATAGTTACTCAATGGTAATGGTGTAGTTCAATTGATTCTGCGTGGACAGCGTAAGCAGGTAGAGCGTGCGCTGTTTGTCAGCGAAGAACGAATACGTCGAGGCCGTCAGCGAAGCGGCCAGCGGCGTATCACCCCAGGAGATCGTCATCGTATGGCCGTTGCGAGCGAGACTGAAACCGGTCGCCTGCGTCTGCTGGGATTGTACCCCGAATGTTGGATGGTCTATGCTGCCGATCCAGCTGATCTGGTCATCCGGTTTGAGAACCAGGGGAAGGCGCTCGTTGAAGTTTCCACTCACCTGGGTCGAGATCTCCAGATGGCTATCCGTAAAGAACACATCTCGCGCGAACCGCTGATCAGGAGTCGTGTAGTGAACGGTAAAGGCTTCCCCAGCCCCCAGGTGTGCTGGATCGACCGGGTGGGTGCTCTGCCCATGGAAGTACGTCGCATTCAAGAAGTTCGCCGCATCCATCTGGAAGGTGGACGTACCGGGCGTACCGACAGCTGTAGACCAGACCAGATCGTTGACCAGGTTGCGGCTATGGATCAGCGAACCCATCTGGGGATGCCAGAGGAATGAAAGGCCATTGCGTTTGGGTAATTGTGGTGCGGTCCCCTTGCCGAGGGCCATCCCCATATAATAGGAGGGCCGACGAACGAAGAGGAACTCGAAGTCCCTGGGGGTATCAACGCGATATTCCGTAAAACGCTGCTGCCGCATGTACGCAAGTGAGGCGATGGCTGCCTCTTTCTCTCTGCTGTCTGGTTCGCTTTCACGGAAGAACGGCAGGTTGAAATTGGTCATATCCATATACTGGCATTGTGGATACGGCTTGATATTGGACCATGAGCCCTGGGCCCATGCCTGGCGGGCCGCATCACGTTCCTGGGCCGTAGGACGATATGCCGCCGCCTGAGGGATATAGCGTGGCCAGAGCAGATTCGCATCATCCTTTGACGTATCACCGGGGGAAGCCAGCTGGTAGGGGAATCCATAGCGGTCACAGATCGACTCATCAATGAGAAATCCAGCGCCATCGGGTTCCCAGAGGAAGTTATATTGGAGCCAGTCAAAGAACTGCTGGTGCATCTGCAATTCATCGGCATAGGGCAGCGCTTCATAGCGCAGGGCCAGCATCGGGCTGAGCACCTGGAAGGAATACGGATGGTCGACCTCATTGGCCTCAAAGTAGAATCCAGCCTGGCTCTGGGCGTTGGCATGGAAGAAGCGTTGTCGTTCCAGCAGGCGCGCTTCCAGTGCTGGATCGCGAAACCTGGGTAGGAGGTTCGTCACACCCAGGAGCCCGCCATTGATCTGGTTGGAAAATTTGAGGCCATTGACCCAGGGGATCGGATTGTTGGGATCAAGCAACCAGTCCGTCGCTCTCCGTAACGCGTTGACAACCTGGTCATAGAGCGTGGCATCGATGCCTGGTCCCTGATCCAGGTAGCGCAAGGCAAGGCTAAAGTGAAAGAGCGAGAAACCTGTTGCGGCAAGTGAATGCTCGTCGGGAGTATACTCCGGAAAGGAACCATCATCGTGCTGGAGCGTGAGCCAGTAGGAAAAGGCGGCCTCTAATCGCTGCCTGAGTGCCGTATTGCCGTAATATGGATTCCAGGGGCGCTTGACTGAGTAAAAATAGGCCATCACCAGCGCTGGTTCTTGTTGGCGCGTATTGCCCGGCACGCCTGATCCTCCACGATAGAGTGTATTGATATAGCCATAGGTTGCTGCGTGCTGGTCATCGACACTATTGGCTATATAGGAGAGCGTGGCGAGGTGTGGGGCGAAGCGCTGTTCATCTGGAGCAAAGGTGGTAAGTGATATCGTAGCAGGCTGAATATCTGGAACAGGGGGTAATGGTTGGGTACCCTGTGCGTGAGCCTTCCCTGTTCCTGTGAAGACGAGCGATCCTCCTATTGCGAGGGCCGCCGTCGTCGCACCTGCACGTTCTAGAAACGCGCGACGGGGAAAACGCTGCATTGGCCACAACTGCTGACTCTTCTGAGCATCATTGCTTTCTGCCATAAGATGAAACCTTCCTTGTTCGTACTACTAAATGCGCCAGTTTCAACGTGGCTCAGGACGGTGTTTTCTTTGCCTATCAGTTGCTCTCCCTGCTCGCTGATCCTCGGGTCACGTCGTCGTTGATGCCTCACCATGTTCTACTTTAGAGTGCAAATCATGCAAAGAAACAGCATTAATGTGCACGAGCATTCTGGCTATGAAAGCAAAAGATAACGTTTACTCCTCTAAAATACCATGAAAAAGGGAAGTTAGTCAAGCTTTTTATGCCCATATTTTGCTTGCATTTAATGCAAAAATAAAGTAAAATTTTGCACAAGGAGAGCAAGCATAATGGCAGTGGAGTACCTATGAGTAGAACACATCAGCGGGTCAGGCTCAGTGATATTGCAACGGCAGCGAGCACATCCATCAGTACGGTTTCTCGCGTGTTGAACGACATTGAGACGGTGAGCATTAGCCAGGAAGTAAAGGATCGTGTCCTCAAAGCGGCGAGGAGCCTGGGGTATCAGGGAAAAAGCAACCGGCTGGAGAGCATCAATCTTTTCATCAGCGCGGTAGAAAAGTATGCTTCGCAGGATCTCTTCCATGCGGATATCATGGCCGGGGTTGAGGCCGAGTGCCGCAGGCATGATATTCGTTTGAGCTATACACTGGTAGAACCGGGAACGTATCGTACGTTTTTTGTCCTGGAAAAAGTTCGTCAGAGTGGTTCTGCGGGGCTGATCTTTCTGTCTGCATTTGAGCCGCACGTCCTTGCCAGTGCCCAGGCGCTGAATCCTCGCATGGTCTTACTCAATGGAGATTATAAAGACCTGGCAATCGATGATTTCTTGCCAGATAATGATGGGGGTGCACGGCTTGCCATGAGGTACTTGCTTGAGCATGGTCATCGCCATATTCTCTGTATTACTCGTTGTGGTCGAGCTACGATTGATCGTCGGCATCGCGCCTATCGAGAAGTGCTAGAAGAGGCCGGATATGACTATAATCCCGCGCTCGTTGTAGACACCCGCCTCTGGCTCGATGATGTTTATGAGCGTCTCAAAATATTTCTCATGGCTCCTCATCCACCATTTACGGCTATTTTTTGTGGGAGCGATCTGGCCGCCATCGGCGCCGCCCGTGCATTGCAAGAACGAGGGTTGCGTATTCCCCAGGATATCTCTCTCATCGGTTTTGATGATATCTCGGTGGCCGCGTTTATGACGCCTCCTCTCACGACGGTTCGTATTGAACGTGAACTATTGGGAAGGATGGCCGTGCGTCGTTTGATCGAACGGTATACCGAACCGACCTTACCATCCATACGGCTTGAACTGCGCTGCTGCCTTGTCGAAAGGCAGTCAGTCGCAAATAGAAGCAGTAGAGGGAATGGGGCAATGTGAGGAAGAGGTTGCGGTCTTCCTCATGAAAGCGTTGCAATCGCGAACAGTCCTGCAATGCCAAGAATGTAGAGCACCAGCACTACCAGTGAGTCGATGCCCATATGGAGAATCTGTTTCTTGGGTCGAAAGATCAGCCCATAGAGATAGACTGTTGTAAGCAGAATACCCAGTCCGGCTAAATAGATATCGGTATTCTTCGCCTGTGGCAGAATAGCCTGACCCGAGAGCAGGGTTGCCACGAGAAAGAGAACGGGTAAGAAGGCATTGCCACCGAAGATATCACTGAAGGCAAGGTTATATGCGCCTGCCTTCACAGAGGCCAGGCCGGTAGACAATTCGGGCAGTGAGGTTGCAGCTGCTAACACCGTGCTTCCAAAGAGAACGCCGCTGAGCCCGATGTGAGTCGCGATGGCATCACCACTCTCTTCAAGGATGACACCGGCTACGAGTGTGACGACTGCCGCAACGGCAAAAACGATGATCACCCGTGCATTGCCCCACTTTTGTGTTGTACCTTGCGTCTTCTCTCCCCTCTTCTTGTGAAGTGTATCTGGCGCCTGCCCTTTCTCTTGCCAGGGCAGATCCGTACGAGCCTTGCCCAGGAGCCAGATGCCAATGACCCATAGAATGGCAATAAGAAGCGCTCCCGGCGCGACGTGCGCAAAAATAAGCGATCCTGGCATCTGTGTGCCCATGATAGAGACAATCAAGACGGCAATAACCAGTATTCCTTCAAGCACAAGCTCCAGCGAGGCGGCGGTATAGCTTAGTGCGTCTTGTCGCCACAGACCGAAAATGTCAAGCAGTACCAGAACGACGGTTTGTATACCGATCCCACCAAGAATATTGCCGATGGCAATGCCCAGATTATGAGAGAGGGCAGCGCTAAACGTGATAGCAATTTCAGGCAGATTCGTGGCAACTGCCAGCAGGATGAGCCCGCCAAGAGCCTGCCCCAGTTTGAAACGTGATGATAGAACGTCAGTGGTATTGGAGAGCTGGATGCCAGCCACCCAAACAGCTACGGCCGCAACTGCAAAGATAAGCAAGAGTGCAAACAATGGTAAGGAATGAAACATATCTGTACCTCATCTCGAAGATTGTTAGTGTAGTTATACACGTTGCTGGTTAAGATATCGTTAGAATACCGTGTGGGAACGCTGCGTCCGAGCCCCTCTACGTGCTTCCCCACCAGATCAAGCGTCACCCCAGACTGAACCACCGTTGGAGACCAACCGAAATACGATTTGAGGTCGCCTGCATTCAGAAAGTTCTCAATAAAACCAGCGGCAGTCTGGATGAGCCCGATCCCTGGCAATTGGACGATGTGCTCCTCACGCGTTTGCGTAATAATTGTGGTGTTGATCCGAAAACATGGAGGTACAGAACTTGGATGCCAGGGCTTGTGTACAACCAGCACGTTGTTACATGCTCACCACCCAGGGTTGCTCATAGCAACGCATAGCAAATACTGCCGCCGGAACGTTTCCATGACTGGCTAGCACCTCCAAAGATAGCTGGTCTGTAGAGATGGGAGTATCAAAAACGATCGTATTACGCGTCTGATAATTGTGATCTCGCTCCTCTAGAATCTTGCCTTGCTGATCACGTAATCGATAGTGCTTCACACAAAATGGAATAGCCCTTTCCGCATGGGTCTTCAAGACGGATTCCATCGCATGGTCGCTATCTGTATCAAAGACCAGGTCAACCTGGGCAATACGCTGCTGGGTTTCCCAGCGCACACTCAAACAGGGTTGGGGATCCTCAAGAGCCGCTACCCAGGCATTGGCTTCAACCGTTGGTCGATCGTTCCCATTGGCGATCAGCCGGGCCTGAAAATTCGTAAGCGGAGGCTCGATAGTGATCGCTAGATTTTGACCATGCGGCCGACGTGAAGGGCACCAGAACTCAAAGGCTTCGATCCCGATATCCTCTGGTGGACTCTGAACATCTCTCTGCTCAAGTGCAAGTAAGCCAGTGAAGCGCTGCAGGCTCGTATGAACAGCGATATGCTCATTCTGGAGCAAACAAAAGAAAACATAGCGATTGGTATCAATGTGGGTTGAACACGGAATAGCTACCCGTTGCTTTTTCCCCTCCGCGAGCTCAATCGCGTGCTTTTCCAGCACAACGTCTGGCGTATAGTTGGAGGGACGATCGCTGGTCCGTACCTCGACCTGAAGGGTAGTCGCGTGCGATACATCAAGGAGGAAGGATACTGTAGGAAGTGTTCCCGAAGTGACTGGGAGCATTTGAGCGCGTGAACGAGTTAACGGCTCAACCGGGCCACCTTTCTCAATCTCTGCCAATACCAGGCTGCTTGAAGCACAGATTGTTCCCTGTGCAACCAGATCAGATGGATCATGGAGAGCAAGACCCGGCAGGTATTGTCCGCGCCGTAGCAGTTCTCTCTGCAGATGCTGGATACGCGCTTCCTCACCGATCTGTGCCGGCAGTAACCCTTCACGCCGACAGAGCGCGGCTGCCATGCCAACAGCCTGCGCGGAATGGGCGCAGGTCGCCATCACCCGCGTAGAGCCAAAGGCGACGTGAGAGGCACTGATACTACGTCCGGCGAAGAACAGATTCTGAATATCCTTACTATATAGACAGCGATACGGAATCTGATAGACACCACGTGCGTGCCACTGGTTACACCCCGGCCGCTCACTGAAAATGCCGTCGGCCGGATGCAGATCAATCGACCAGCCACCAAAGCCAACAACGTCTTTATACTCACGTTGTTCAACAATATCCTGCTGACACAACATATAAGGACCCTCAAAGCGGCGACTCTCACGCTTCCCCGGCAGCATACCGACCCACTCCAGCGTCAATGTTTCTGCCTCAGGAAATTGTCCAGAATTTTTAATATAATCCCAGATACCATACACGATACGCCAGAGCTCCCATTTAATTTTTTCTGTATCATGCACCGTATCAAGTCGCCCACCATATTCAATCCACCACAAATTACAACCATATTCATTGCTCTTAAATTGCTGATAACGCGGTATCTGTGTAATATCTTTTAGCGCATAACTGGGAGGAATAAAGTGGACCGGTTTTCCTGTATCCTTGCTATAAAAATATAATGAATGGCCCAGTAACTCACCATATTCTTTACTGGGAGCAAACTTCTCATCAAACTCACTACGAGCCTCAGCCCCCATGCGAAAGGCGGCTCCGGCTAAAAAGCTCAGGATGCCATCGCCTGAAGCATCACAAAAAAGCGGAGCCCAGACGGTGTACATCGTTGAGTTCTGGCTACAGAAGGCGCGCACACCACGAATGCGATCAGGAGCATCTTTCTCAATATCGATTAAGGCCGTATTGAGTAGCAGGGTAATGTTGGGCTCATTGACAACGGCATCCAGTATAATGGTATCAAAGATATGTGGATTTCCTTCGGGATTGCGATACAGATTTTCCACCAGGAGCTCATCAATGACTCCTCCTTCGCGCGACCAGCGATTGTTGTTATTCATATGCGATGTCGCGCCCAATACCCAGAGCCGTACCTCGCTGGATGCGTTTCCTCCCAGCACAGGTCGATCCTGAATAAGCACAACCTGCAATCCCGCGCGTGCCGCGGTAATGGCACAACAGGTTCCTGAGAGTCCTCCTCCGATGATAACAAGATCAGAGGTAACGCGCTGATTTTGGAGCGAGCGCCCCCGTGTTGTTGCATCACTTTTTACGAACATGAAACCTCCAGACATATCTATCCTTTGAGTCCAGTGCTGCTGAGCGCCTGGATAAATTGCCGCTGCATCACCAGGACGACGGCGAAGATAGGCAGGGTAGCAGAGACGGCTCCAGCCATCGTTAAGGCAGCGCTAAAACCGCCGCTTTCATCAACATAACTGGTTAAACCCAGCGGAATAGTAAAATGGCTCTCCGTGGTTAGCATGACCAGCGGTGTCTCGTAATCATTCCAACTGCTCACAAAGGCCAGGATAGCTAGCGTGGCAAGTGCCGGTTTCGCTAATGGGAGAATAAGACGCCAGTAGATCGTCCATTCGCTGGCCCCATCAAGCCGGGCCGCATCACTAAATTCCTCAGGGATCGCGAGGAAAAACTGCCGCAGCAGAAATGTTCCAAAGGCTGTGAAGATACCAGGCAAGATGAGCGCCCACAGCGTATCGTAAATGCCTAACTGCTGAAAAAGGATAAACCGTGGAACGAGTAAGAGCTGAAACGGGATAATCAGGGTGCTGATATAGAGCAAGAACAGGGTGTTGCGACCACGAAATGAGAGGCGAGCAAAGCCATAAGCCGCCAGCGATGATGTCAGCAGTTCACCCAGCACGCGCGCTCCTGCGACCAGCAGTGAGTTCCCCAAATAGCGCGTCAGAGCGTGTGCTCCCGTCCAGACGACGACATAATTTGTCAGCTCCAGTGGATTGGGGAGCCACTGAATAGGAACGCTGAAAACATCAATTTCTCGCTTCAATGAGGCGATAATC
The DNA here is from genome assembly GCF_003967515.1 of Dictyobacter aurantiacus. Lineage (GTDB taxonomy): Bacteria > Chloroflexota > Ktedonobacteria > Ktedonobacterales > Ktedonobacteraceae > Dictyobacter > Dictyobacter aurantiacus. The sequence goes on from NZ_BIFQ01000002.1 coordinate 1,886,121, forward strand.
ATCCACAGAAATGGCAGCACAAACATGATCGCCAATAACCACATCAGCGAGCCGACAAAAAACCAGTAGATGCGCTCACGTCGTTGCCAGGTCCAACGCGATTTGCCGCTAGATCTCGATTGGGTTTGAAACAGGGGCAGATTCATCAGTTCATCCTCCTTTTATGCCGACGGGGACCGACGTTGTTGAGAAAACCAGAAGACCAGCGTGAGCACGAAGACCAGCAAGAACATGACCCAGGCCATGGCTGATGCATAGCCGTACCGGTAAAACTGGAAGGCATTCTGATAAATGTAGTACGAGGCGACCGTCGTTGCATGGCCCGGACCCCCCTGCGTCATCAAATTGATCAAGCCGAAGCCTTGTGATGAGCTGATAAATCCGGTGACGAAGAGGAAGAAGATGGATGGCCGTAAAAAGGGGAGCGCCACATAATAAAAGCGCATCCAGTTGTTGGCCCCATCAATACGAGCGGCATCATAGAGTTCCTGTGGCACATCCTGCAAAGCCGCCAGATAGATAATCGAGTTATAGCCAGCACTCGACCAGACCGCGAGCATGATCAAGGCCGGCAACGCCCATTCAGAGGAGATAATCCAGCCCGGTGGATTGCTCACTCCCAGGTTTTTCAACACGACATTGATCGGGCCAGCGGTAGGATGGTAGAGCAGGAGCCAGACCGTCGCGATGGCGACCGTGTTGGCAAAATAGGGAATGAAAAACGCAACTCTGAGTATACCCCGCCCGGGAATGGGTCCGTTGAGTGCCAGTGCGATAAGCAGTCCCAGCAGCAGGCTTAAAGGAAGACTCGCTCCTACATAGATCAGTGTCGTTCGCACGCTCTCCCAAAAGTTGGGATCTTGCAGCAGGTTGCTAAAGTTCGTCAACCCGACCCAGGTGATGCCGCCGGTGCCTGAAACAATATCCCAGCGAGCAAAAGCGATGACCAGGGAAAAGAGCAACGGCAACAGCGTAAAAATAGCAAAGCCCAGGAAATTGGGCGCGATAAACAGGTAGCCTATCCATGAAGATGAACTGGTGCGCCGACGAATTTGCCGGCGCGGATCGGAAGAGGTCCTTGTCTCTTCAGGCGTTACTTCAAGAGATAGCGGCGTATTCATAAGCTAGTTCCCCGCGTTTCGGATCGCTGTATCGCTCTGCTGTTTGACGTTGCTTACCCACGTATCGATATTGATCTCCCCGATCAAGTAGCGGTCCGTCTGATCTTGCAAGATTTTTGTGATTTCGGCCGAGGCGGTTGAGATTGTTGGCACGCTGTATTTCGCAGGGGTGTCAAAGTGCAGGCGTTTATACGACTCGACATCAAAAACCTGATCCTTTTTCGGACCGAGGATACCATTGATACTGGTATTTACATCGGTACCAGGGAAGGCTGGAATTCTGCCGCTAGGGATCATGTATTTTGCCCCATCGGTCAGATGATAGCGCAAAAAGGTCCAGGCTGCCTCTTTATTTTGCGACCGCGTATTCAGATGGATCCAACTCCCCAGGCCGCCTGGTGAATATGGCTGATCAACACCGGTCGGCGTTGGGATGGGAGCAAACGCCGTGACAAAATCATGGGGATAATTGGTCGTATCAGCAATGTAGCGTATCCAGGTGCCCTGAGCATATCCCATCAACACCTGCCCTTTTAAATAGGTGCTCTGAGAATAGACACGCAAGTTCTGCGCCATCACCTCGGTCCAGGGGAACGCGCTTTTTTCGACAATCATATTGCGGTGCAACTCAAGCGATTGCCTGAAAATCGGATCGTCAAAGTTGGATGTATGCGCATCCTTGTAGTTGGCGTTGGCCCCATATTTGGCAAACGCCAGGTCGGGCGTATCAAAGGTGCCATAGACGTTCTTGCCAGAGACCTCTTTGGCGATAGCATGAAACTCATCAACCGTCCACTGCTGAGGCATCTTAATGCCAGTCTTTTCCAGCAACGTCTTATTTAAGAAATAGCCGCCCGTATCTGTCGCAGTTGGCAGGCCAAAATAGGTGCCTTTGACTTTGACAATCCCCTGTGTACTATCAACCCACTGCTTGACCTCTTTATCCTGCGCGATATAGGACGAAAGATCCTGCGAGGCTCCAGCATCAATACGTTTGAACATGTAAGCGGGAACATAGTCGACAAAGACATCGACTAATCCATTCGCGCTCAAAGCTGTGTCAAGCTTGACATTCCCTGGCGCATCATTGACATAGCGGGTATAAATAACTTTTATGTCGGGATGAAGCTTGTTAAAGGCCGCAACCAGATCATTTGGCCCTTTATCAGCTGGAACGCCGCCCCAGAAATGCACGGTAACCGGGCCCGCGCTTTTGGCGGGTGCGCCTCCACAAGCTGCTAATAGAGAAGCGGTGGCCGCGGTGCCAAGCACTCCTCCTAAAAAAGTACGGCGATTCATCTGGCCAGAAAATAATGAAGTAACTTTTGGTTGGTCGAGTGTCATCTTAGACTCTCCTTCTCGCTTCCCGGCTGTCTGCGGGAAAACATCTTTCTACCGGCGCAAAAATAAACAGATGTCATACTTACAACAGGTTACGATGTTACGTGGGCATTAACAGTGGTATGCGTAAACTATACGGCTGGGAATCAGCGGCCTCTCGAACCGCGCAGATAAGGACGCGGGGCATCCCATCCTCAAACCAGATCTGTGGCCGCTCGATTCTCTCAACTGACTGACTCTGACCATCTTGCCACCGGATCTCGCGACGAAATGCCAGAGCAGGTTGGGCAGGCTGCCAGTTAATACCATCGCTCGATTGCAATAAGGCGACCGATCCTCTCTGATCATGAGTGAAATAGCCATGAAAATCTTTTATCAGGCAATAGTACGTTCCAGATTGATACCAGATAAATGGATCTTCAACGGCCCAGCTTTCCATTGGATGAGCAATAGCAGGCTCGGGTTGCTTATAAAATGGTCCAAGTGGATGCTTGGCGGTTGCTATGCCTGCGACAACATCACCTCCTTTAGGAAGCGGTCCCAGACCGACTCCTTTGTACATCATCAAAATTGCGCCATCGGGTGTCTCACAGCAGCTTGGATTACTGGTAACAAGAGCATCCCAGGATGTGGAGGATGTCTCAACCACTGGCTGTGCCGCACGTATCCAGGGGCCCGCCGGGGTATCCGCAACAGCAACGCCGATACGCTGATTATTCCGATAGCGCCACCAGAGGTCTGAAGACGGCTCTGCCTCTGCTGAATGCTGGACCACAGGCCCGTGGGTCCCCATGTAGTAAAGGTAATACTTGCCTCGCCAGTGAATGATAGTGGGATTATGCGACACCTGGTCCCAGACCTCGTCTCGTCTGTATGGCAAGGTCACTCCTTGAAAGGTAAAGGTGCCAAAGAGCGAGGGCGAGGTCGCGTAGGCAATCTCTGAATGGGTCACCCAGGCTTCAAACCCCATGTGTTGGGGCCAGCGGGCGAAAAAAAGATAATACAGGCCATCGGCATCGCGTGTCAGGCAACCACACCACACATACCAGCCAGGCATGCTGAACCGGGCTGTTTCCGGCGCGGCCTGTAGCCAATCGTTAAAAGGTGCTACTGGTTGCTCCATATCCTGACCAGGCTCCTTTCAGTACATGTTGTCATCATGTATGGACGTATTGATAACGCTTTATGACTATAGTCTCGTAACAAATGAGAAGCAAAGATAAGAATGCTTAAATAGCTTTTCGCGCGTGGGATGCTCTCATAATCAGCCTCATCGGCACCACTATACGTAATGCATATTCGTTCTGATGTGTTAACAGGGCTAACAGGCGCTGGGCCGCGATTTCACCCATCCGTTGCCAATCCAGATGAATTGTCGATAATGGAGGTGTCGTAAATTGCGCGATTGGCTCGTCGTAACATCCCATGATAGAGAGCTGCTCGGGGACCGCGATACCGGCTTCTTGCAGCGCATAGAGCCCTCCTAAAGCAAGCAGGTCAGAAGCATAAATAATAGCGCTAAAATCGGCTTCAGCTTTTCGTGCCAGTAGCTTCTGGGTCGCTTGATATCCATCATGAGGAGTGAAATCTTCCGCGGAAATAACCAGTTGCTCATGATAGCAATCACCAGACTGACACAGGCCAAGCTGATATCCCGAAAGCTTATCCTGGCTCGTCGTCGTTGTCACAGGGCCATTAACGAACGCAATCTGATGATGGTCATTCTGGACCAGAACCTTCATCGCTTCCACAAAACCGGAGAGATAGTCTCCCTGTACGCAGTTCACCATGCGTATACCAAGGTGAGCGCCCACCAGCACAAAAGGCACATTGGCTTCCTCTAATGTATCAATCACACTGGCGGCAACCATTCCACCGACAATGATGACTCCCTTTGCCTGAGCTAAAAGAGCGAGATCTTCAGGCGTGGGAGCCTCTAACCTGATACGCTGGATCGTCATCAGGGTATTGGAACGCTGGCAGACCAGCTCTATTCCATTGCATACAACAGGGCCGAAACTTGAGAATTGCCGATTATCTTCATTCCCCTGCCTGTATGGCGTGTCCTGAAGAATCTGTACCCCACTGACGGCAACCGTGATGGCATGGTTAGTGGCAGAGTTTTGCCCCAGGCTAGCAAAGTTTAATGGGTAGCCAAACTCTTTCAGGACTGCCATGACTTCTTCGCGCGTCTTTGCATCCACGGTAGGATGATTGTTAATCACGCGTGAGACTGTTGACAGTGAGACATGAGCTCGTTCAGCAATATCTCGCAATTTGATGCGCATAGAATGTGTTCCAATCTGTGCGAAATGGTGCACTGCTGTTATTTATTGTTAAGTATAGAGAAAGAAAAATTTTTTTTCAATCCTTTCGCAAAATCTGCAAAAAAATTTCAATGATGTTGTTTGAGAATGTGCTTTGCTCTCGTCGTATAGGGGGACGTGAGCGCCTCCGCACGGGCGGCCGCTATGCGGCCGCACTTTTTTTTATGGTGGGGCATGGGGCGCTGTAGCGCCCCATGCCCCACCATATGGAAAGGAGGTGAGCGTGCTGAAGCCAGAGACCCATATGGAAAGGAGGTGAGCGTGCTGAAGCCAGCGGCCCATATGGAAAGGAGGTGAGCGTGCTGAAGCCAGAGGCCCATATGGAAAGGAGGTGAGCGTGCTGAAGCCAGAGGCCCATATGGAAAGGAGGTGAGCGTGCTGAAACCAGAAACCTATGAGGAAAGAAGACGCGTACAACGCCCAGACAACTTCTGGTGCTGCCGCACCCTTTTTGCGTGTTGGTACATGAGGGGCGCATCCGCGCCCCTCATGTACCAACAATTATATGACCTGCGAGCACCGCGGGTGCGAAAAGCCAGGTACACGCTGAAAAAATATTGCAGTTTTTTCTATAGCATTGCGCAAAAATATTTCTACCAGGTATACTCGTGTGGAAAGTTGTTTCATATTTCTTGCCGCATAGAGCAAAAGATACGTGCTCAACTTGTGTTTATCATTTGAGTGATGTTCATTTTCATGGAGGAAAAGGACGACATGATGAGATTACAGCACTGCTACCGTATTACCGATCTTCGTAGCACCAGTCTCGCGAGCATCATAGCTCAGACCCGGCAACGGTGGAGGCCTGTATTGGTGGGGCTTTTGCTCTTGGTTCTAATCAGCGGTACACTATTTTTCGGCCCGGTGCTGATTAGCCATGCCTCGCCACCGTCTCCAACCAGCTACTATCACCTGGCATTCTCTGATGATTTCAGCGGCACCAACACAGATCTGGAAAAAAATTGGACCTATCGTCTTGGAAAGCGTACGTTCTCCTATGCAGATGGCACCACACATACTTCCATTCAACAGGCAAGCAATGTTGTCGAGGGCGGCGGCTTGCTGACCATCAATCTGACCAAAGATCCCACCAAGGCAAATACATACTATGCAGGTGGAGTTATCACCAAACAGCGTTTCCGCTATGGATACTATGAAGTCCAGGCGAAAAGCACTGCGCAAGCTGGCTGGCACCCCGCTTTCTGGCGCATACACAGTGATGGCAGTGCTGACAGCAGCGGCAATACCATTCTGACATGTCCTACTATGGAGATTGATGGCTTCGAATTTAACACTTACTCCAATAGCCTGGCTGATCAGAATTTTTATGAACATGCTGCTGACGGATCGTGCCCCTCTATCTACAGCGTGCAAAGCGGTAACTATACTCTGAAAGATGCAACTGGTACAGCTATCGATGAGACAGCCTGGCATACATATGGCTTTACCTATAATGAGAGCGGTATGAGCTTCTATGTCGATAACGTCTTGCAGAAAACGCTCTCGTCGCAAGCGCTCTCTGCCAGTTACCGCACCGATTGTACGATCAGCTCACTGGTCTCCACCAATCCAAATGCTGGCAGCTGTCCTCCTATCCAGGACTTTACGCAAGTCTGGCTCAGCTGCATTCAGTATGGGCAAACAGTTGGTACAACGCCGACCAGTATACAATTTCGCAATTTCAAGTATTATCAAAAGGACTACTACGTAGATAACGATAGTGCTAGCAGCGACTTTGGTCCTTCCGATGGTACATACAGCGAGACTGGTGTCTGGACGACAAGCTCCCTGGCTGGATTTGGCGAGTCAAGCTCGCGTTATTCTAATACCAACAACGCAACCGCGAACTGGAAACTGACGCTTCCCTCAGGAACAACCGGCAGTTATGATGTTTACCTGTATATTGTTGCCAATAGCAACAATGATACCGCTGGAAAGGTTCAGTTTAATCACGGAGGCACCATTGAACCAACGCAGACCATCAATTTTGCCGCCACCCCAGGTGGCTGGCTCAAAATCGGAACGTATAACCTCCTGGGGGGAGAAGTAGAGAGTGTAACGCTTACGCAAACGAACAGCTATGCTCGTGCAGACTCCATCAAATTGGTACGTGTAGGTTAATCGCGCATTGACAAAAGGCGAGTTAGCCTTTGTCAAGGAGGAGTTGCGGTGGATAGCGCTATCCACCGCAACTCCTCCTTGACAAAGCGTATATCAGACCCCGGATCATCTCTCTTAAAATGCTGATTGGTTGGGCCGAGAGAGATGTGCCTGTGAAGGCGGGAGCCAGGCCATCCAGGAAGCTTTCCCACGTTTTTCAGCATATAGATACGCAAGAAAAGCAAGATAGAAGAAGTTTTGCTCCTTTGTCTGGAGCCTGTTTTGAACGTTTGATGAAAAACGGATGGAACAGGCTCTAGCAAGGTCAATGCTTGATGCTTCGTGCCATAGAGACCGCTGGCCAGAAGCGTATTCCTATCTTTTCGCTGCTCACTTTTGGGGATAGCCCCGATAGGGGTGCTGTTCTGGCGTCGGCGTTGCGGCAGGATATTCTTCTATCAGACGCAGTGCCTCAGCGATGCCGCGCCCAAGTTGTGGATCAGAGCCACGCGCGTAATCCTGAGGCGTATAGTCGACGTCAATCGTTGGATTGGTACCATAATTCTCCACACCCCAGCCGACATCCTTGAACCAAAAACTAAACTCTGGCTGGGTCGTGGTGGTCCCATCGGCCAGCGGCATATAGGGGGAGATGCCAATGACGCCGCCCCAGGTGCGCTTGCCGATCAGCGGTCCTAGTCCCATCATTTTGAAGGCATGGGAGAAGATGTCTCCGTCGGAGCCAGCATTCTCGTCGGTGATGGCCACCAGTTTGCCGCGTGGGGAATGATAGATATACGGATCGGGTGGCGACCAGCGCTGGAACGCGTATCCCAGCCGGGGCCGCGCCAGCTTCTCCAGCACCAGACCGGAAACAGCGCCGCCGCCATTCCAGCGTACATCAATGATCAGCGCATCGTAATCATACTCGGCCAGGTAATAGCGATGGAACTCCGCGTAGCCATCCGTCCACATATCGGGGATATGCACATAGCCCACGCGGCCATTCGTCTGCTCATGGACCAGGCGGCGGTTCGTCTCCACCCAATCACGATAGCGCGCGCCGAATTCAGAGGCCAGGGTCCGCACGGTCACGTTGTGCGCCGGGCCGGTGGAGGGCTGAAGGAGGATGTGGACCTCTGTTTCCGCCTGGTTCACCAGCAGATGCTGCGGCCCCTGTTCCGGTGTGAGACGCTGCCCATTGATCGCCAGCACTGCGTCGCCTACCCTGGCATTTACTCCTGGTGCCAGCAGCGGTGATGTCTCTTTCAGATTCCATGGATCACCACGCACAATATGAGCGATACGATAGACGTTCTCGTCTGCATCGAAGCGCCAGTCCACGCCCAGGAAGCCCTGGCGATAGTCGGGATGTGGGCGATACTCCCCTCCATACTCATAGGCGTGCGACGAGCCAAGCTCCCCCTGCATCTCCCAGAACAGGTCCGAGAGTTCGCCACGTGAGGTCAGCCGTTCCACCAGCGGGGCATAGCGCGCGTAGATGCCCTGCCAATCCACACCGGCCATATCAGCCACCCAGAACTGCTCGCGTTGCAGGCGCCACCCCTCGCCAAACATCTGGCGCCACTCGGCGACCGGGTGGATCGAAACCTTTATGCGCTCCAGATCAAGCCAGCCTGATTCCCGGCCTGGCTTGTCCACCGCAGCCGCCGGAAGTTCTGGCGGCTTCTCACCAGTCTTGAGGACGCGCAGCCGATCATGGGAGTAGCAGAGCACCATGGTGCCATCGGCGGTGACGCTGATATCGCCGATCTCATCGGCGATATGCTCCTGCTTGCGCTTCTCGAAGTCATACCACTCCAGACTGCCGTTCGATTTCGGTTTGAAGTCGGACGTCTCACCAGCACGCAATCCCTCGACTGGCAGCGAGGTAAAGAGCGCGCCGTTGCGGGTGCCGACAACCTGCCCGTAGCGGCCCTCAGGAACGGGGAAGGCTACGATGCGATTGGTGATGCCGTCCAGGTCAATCTCTACCCGTTCAGGCACGGATGGATGGCTTGCGTTCTCTTTCTGCCTCTCCTGCGCCTGTTTTACCTCATCTTCCGAGCGCAGTAGCGCCGATTCCGGCTGAAACGGCGAGCGCAGGTCTTTGCGCAGCGTAATCAGATAGGGGCGCATGCCCCTGGGGAAGCTAAATTCAAAGTGCATCGTATCGGGTACCGGATCAAAGTCGCGCGCGCTCAAGAAATAGAGGTAGCGCCCGGCAGGATCGAACGCCGGTTTGGTATCGCGCCGCAGCGCATCCGTCACCTGATAAGTTTCGCCACTCTCGATGCGGCACAGCTTAATGATGATCTGCTGCGCACGGATAGCCTGTTCATAGGCGACCCAGCGACCATCAGGCGACCAGGCGATGCCATTGACGAGGTCGCTATCTTCAATGCGGCCATAGTCGCTGCGGTCAAGCACACGCAAGGTCTCTGCCGCCAGGTCCACTAACAGCAGTTCGTTGCGGTGGTTGGCTAACAGCACCTGATCGCCAACCGGCGCGGCACTCAGCGCGGTTACATGGCCGATATCAAGCTGGCCCAGGATGTGATCGGGTGATGAGCCATCGGCATGAAAGACAACCAGGCGTGGCTCATCGCCCGCGTCGCTGACCGCGACCAGACGCTTGCCATCAGCCAGCCAGTCTACCAGGCGATAGCGCGGGCCATCGATTTGCCCATGCTGAAACACAGCCCCTTCCCAATTGCTCATGCTGAAGGCTTTGCCGCGCGTGGTGAGGGCGACTGCCTGGCCCGTGGGATGCAGCGCATAGGAGTCCATGAACTTGCCCGCGGGAACAAACTGGCGCGCCCGCTGCGTTTGCGATCCCGCGAGATCGATTTTCAGACGCCTCTCGCGGTTGGTGGCCGGGTCGAGCACAAACAGATCACCACCTGCGTGATAGACACAGAGCTGCCCATCAGTCGCGAGATTGCGAGCATAGAACGTGTCCTGGTTGCTATGGCGCCGCAGATCCTCGCCGGTGGGCAGGCAGGAATAGACGTTACTGATGCCTTCGTGATCAGAAAGGAAAAAGATACGACTCCCCACCCAGCATGGGGCAGCGATATTGCTATTGAGGTCGAGCAGTCGCTTGAACTCGCCTGTTCCCTGTGCATCGATCCACAGGTAGCCAGCGGTCCCACCGCGATAGCGCTTCCAGAAGGCTGGTTCGCGGATATTGCGGCCTAGCACAATGGCACCGTCGAGACCAAAGGCGATGGCGTTTGCGATGCCGTAGGGCAGTCGAACTGGCTCACCACCCTGGGGAGAGACGCCAGAGAGCATGCGCCAGCGTGGCGAGGGCAATCCAGCTGAACTGGCGTAGATGATCTGTGTTCCGTCGGGCTGCCAGCCAATCACTTCCGCGCGTCCGGCCTGATAGGTCAGGCGACGCGACGGCCCGCCCTCGGCAGGCATCACATAGACTTCATCGGGGCCTTCGCCGCTGCCGGTAAAGGCAATCTGTTGACCATCCGGCGAAAAACGCGCTCTGGTGGCTGCCGCCACGCCAGCGGTCAATCGTTCGGCGCGGCCACCGTCGACGGAGACCCGCCAGAGGTCATCCTCTGCGGTAAAGACGAGATGATCGCGATAGATGGTCGGAAAGCGAAGATAGCCTGTGGTTCCCATGAATCCTCCTTCAGGAACGTACTCCAGCCGTGAAACGAGGCCGAGTGAGAGAATATGTGTTATTGTAGCAGAAATCTGAGCCGTTCGACAAACATTCAAATATGTCTGATCTATAGATATTTGGAGTTTTTTCTTTCCGTACTATTCATATGTGTTTTCTTTCGCTTCCCCTTTCTGTTTTTCTGAATATCTGTGATAGATTGATATATGAGCATCCAGTCTGATTTGGATAAGCAAGTTACACATATAACATAGAAACGAGAGGGAAGAATTGATACAGGTTACTCCTGCTCCAGGCGCGGTCCCGATCATGGCTATTGCCGCCCATCCCGATGATATTGAGAGTTGGTGTGCAGGTACCCTTGCACAGGCTATCGATCAAGGAGCTACGGTGCGTCTGTTGCTTGTGACATCGGGAGAACATGGATCCTCAGATCCCCAGCGGCAAGCGTACGAGGTGGCCGCTCAGCGAGAGGAAGAAGCACAAAAAGCGGCGATGCTGCTTGGTATTACTGAGGTGGTATTTTTGCGCTACCCTGATGGAGATGTCGAAAATACGCGCGCCTTACGCGCTGACCTGGTGGCATGGACGCGCCGCTGGCAACCTGCCATCGTATTTACCCACGATCCCGAGCATCCCTATCCAGCCTACCTGTGCCATCGGGATCACCGGGTGGTTGGGCGTGCCGCCCTCGATGCGGTCTACCCCCTGGCTCGCGATCATCTGGCCTTTGCCGAACAGGTGCAGGCAGGACTGTCACCGCACGCTGTTGGTGAGGTCTGGTTGTTTGCAAGCCATGCCGCTGATGCGTATGTAGATATCAGCGCTGGCTTCGATCGGAAATTGGAGGCCCGGCTCGCTCACGAGAGCCAGACCGCGGACCCTCTTGCTTTGAGAGAGGGATGGCGAAAACGCGCGGCATCGATTGGAAGCAATGCCAACCTTGCGGTCGCTGAAGCATTTATGCGGTTGTATCTCGACTGAATGGTGCAGGTGAGGAAGCACATGGCGCTACATTGGCTAAGAGGATACCTTTCAGGCCCGTGGCGGCATAGCGATTCTGAATGCATATCGTGAAGGCATCGATGAGCTGATCCAGGAGAGGAAAGCCTTCTCACCTCGGCTTTCCTCTTTTAGTGAAAGTCCCGCGCTTCTACAGACAGCGTTTAAGCATGCATCCAGGTAATGCATGAGCCAATGCCAGGATCCCACGCCGCCAGTTGCAGATACGCTGCGGCCTGTCCTATCGCATACATCGACCCATGCCCGCAATGGATGGTATGTTATTGGCTTTTGAATGTCTGTGGTGAGCGTTGCATGCTCGGCAGTTGGGTCGTCCGGCCCAACTCTTTGCCCTGTAGAGCCGCAATCAGCATGTCGAGTTCCGTCTGGGTAAAGTTCAGGACCGGTTTCTCGTTTTGCTGCTCGGCCTGCTGAATGGCCTGTACCTGTGCTTGAACGGCCATCTCCATGCGCTTTAAGCGCTGCTCTTGTATGACTGATCTTTGCAGGCGATCGAGCAGCATATTTAATGATCGTGCAATCTGCCAGAGCACGTTATCCTGATTGAGCGGGGCACGCGCCTTTAAGTTGCCATTGGCAACCTCTACGTGGGTCTGCAGTATTTGGTTGATGCCCTGCTGGAGATGTTCTCGTTCATCGACGAGTTGGTGCTCAAGGTAGGCGATCATCTCAGCCCGATCCGCGCGTTTGAGCGCTTTTGACGCGGAGTTGACCCAGAGCCACGAGACGAAAGCCACCAGGAACTGGACACCAACGGGGCGAATGATGATAGGGATTAACTGCATCTGGAGATCGTGATTGAGCACGGCAGTATGCGGCTGCAAAAATAAGCTGGCCAGGATGATGCCGATATTGTAAAGCATCACGATAAAAACGCTGCTTGAACTGAGCAGAGATACGCAGAGCAGCTCTCCAAAGACAAATAATTCGTATTGCTGGATGCTGGGTTCGTCTAGCGGCCAGGTCGTAAAAATAACCAAAGTCAATGCGATTTCAAAGCCTAAGGTTAACAGCAATCCAGCGCCCTGCGGCCAGCGCGACCGATTGAAGAAAATAGCGATGAATGAGAAGACAATCATAATCGCGTCAGCCCATATAACAAATGGGTTAGGCAGGGTGAGGCAGCCTGGAATAAAGAGAATAAAACACACGAGGAGCCAGAAAATAATGGTCGCGGTGAGCTGCGATTTACGGGCGGCTTCTCGTTCTACAAAACTCGCGCTCGATGGGGGCGTTGGGAGCGCGGTATTCGCGTACCACCATCCTATCAGGCCCGTTCTTTGTTTATTCTCTTCGACAAGTTCTTGGGGAGACCATCCCTGGTTGTTTTGCGTGTTGTTCATCGAATTCCTTCTTTAGTATATTATGCGACTTCTATGGGTGTCCTGATGGTATCAGGGTAGTTGATGTATTCAGGCAGACTTCATCAAAAAAATTTATTCTGGTCGTCCTGCGTAATGAAAATGATTACTTTTAGGGAAAAAAGAATCCGCAGTGCTTCATCGACCACATTTGATGAAAGGGGAACAGCTCTTTTGATATCAGTGATATCTCTGCGCCCATCAATCTGCTCGTAAACGCTTTGTAGCATCAGTTTTTGGATTGTCGTCCAGCCGACTAAACTGTCCACATTGAGTCTGGCGATTTGCCGTGGAATGGGAGGCTTTTGCTCCTGTTCCGACTGCGCATCCCTGTCAGGGTGAGATGTTGGCGGGGCCGGTAGAGGATGAAGCTTCCAGTGGAAAGGTCCCCGTTCCCCATCTAGGCGTATGAGGACATCTGTTGTTGTAGGATGACGCTTTCCGTTTTGTTCTTCTACATAACACGCCGTGACTTTACCTTCGACCAGTTGAAGATACCCGGTGCAGCGTCCCCGGATACCCGGCACATGGTGAAGGTCACTTGCTTGTAATAAACCATTTCTTCGGTACCGCTCAAAGACCCCGAGACTAAACGCAAGACCTAAACTTGCATCAATATAATCTTTGTTTTCCATGCAACACCTTTTGTAACTTTTTCAGCGAAATCGATATGATTTCTTTCCTCCATTTTGCACCTTTTATATGTGGTGTGGTTTGTGCGAATACTGTGAATAAATCTGGCAAGAAAAACAAGGATACCTAATTATGGTTAAAACCACTTCATCCTATATATGCCGACTATATCACATCCCTAAGCATGAATTCAATCGTCTCTTACAAATGGGCCGGGCTTTCTTCGAATAGTCACACGATAATACCTACAGCTATCATGTAGTCCCCATAGTGATTTGTATCCATTAGATATAAGACTATGCCTCCCACGCCCCTTTAAGCCATTAGCGAACTCGTTCAAATAGCTCTCGCTGCATAGACCGCAGGGAGGGTGTCCATATGGCCGTTACACCAGAGGCAAAAACTCAACAATATAATAGATGGACACCTGCAGATAATCTCATCTATTTGTGATAGCTATTCAAGAAAATATAACCTCAACTGCATATCTGATGTTGAGAGCAGCAGTGACAAGTTTCAAGGGAGATAGAGGTCATGTTATCGATTTAAAATTAGACAGGGAATGAAATTAATGCTATAACAACATATAAATCTACTAATAGGAGATTGAAGAGAGATACTTATTTGTTTCTCTGCCTGGCAGAGAAAATGTGGCATTTGTTGACGCACATGCAGTCTATCCAAAGCTTGCTTGATTGCTCTACCTGTGAAGAATCCCTCTCTTTTTACGATACCTATTACGATCAGATTGCCTCAATGATGATGCACATCGTCCTTCGCGTTGATAGCCGGGGATGTATAGTCATCGACTGATGAAGCATACCGGCATCCTTTTTATGTGTACCAACCCGAAGTTCGGTAGACATGGATATCGTGCGATATCCCACGGTGGGAGAGCAGACTGCATGTGTTTCTACCTCGTGTGAAGGAGTAGACACGAGAGGTGCAATTGAAGGATTTGGCTTGAAATGAACACACTTAAAAAAGACATTATGCTTACAGAGCTCACTCAGACATTACCTGCTGTTCACGTGCTCTTTAATGCTCTTGAGGAAATGCACGTCTCACATATTTTTGGCGTTCCCGGTGGTCCTCTGGTCCCTTTATTTGCTGCCCTGTCTGAGCGACAGCACATCCAGCCCATCTTAGCGAAACATGAAGAGGGCGCGGCGTTTATGGCAGAGGGGTACGCGCGTGTCCGGCGTAGCCTCGGTGTGTGTTGCGCGACGAGTGGCCCTGGCGCAACAAACGCGTTTACCGGCGTTGCCAGCGCCCACAGCGATTCGATCCCCGTCCTGGCCCTCACCGGACAGGTGGCCACCAGTGCTTTTGGCAAAGGCGGAGTCCAGGATAGCAGCAGCGGCAATTGGAACGTTGATGTCGTTGATGCTTATCGGGCCGCGACGAAATTGTCGTTGATGCTACAGAGTGGCGAGCAGATGCCCCATATGATTCGTCGTATGGTCCGGACCGCTCTCACCGGTCGCACCGGGGCGGTGCATTTGAATTTGCCGGCCGATGTGATCAAACAAATGGCGCCGGTGAGCGCGCAGCCCGTGACGAAGTTTTATACCCGGACTCTGCCCTCGGGAGATCCACAGGCTGTTCAAGATGTGGCCTCTGTGCTGAGATCGGCGCGAAAACCCGCCTTGCTGGTTGGTCATGGCATCAATCTGTCTGGCGCCTGGGAACCCCTCCAGCGCCTTGCTGAACACCTGGCCATTCCGGTCGCGACGACCCTCAAGGGGAAAAGTGCATTTCCTGAACGGCACCCGCTCTCACTCGGCGTTTTTGGCTTCGGTGGGCACCCGCTGGCGGAAGCGTACATATATGCTGAAGATGTCGATGCCATTGTGGTGATTGGAACCAGTCTTGGCGAATTCCAGACCAACGGCTGGGACCCACGCCTGGCTGCCAGTCGTACGGTCATACAGATCGACATTGATCCGCTGGAGATCGGCAAAAACTATCCAGTTGACTACAGCATTGTTGGCGACGCAAATGCTGTACTTCTCGCCTTGACGGACACGCTCAGCCAGGGTGAAGCGAGATCACAGCATGATTTTTATACCAGGCTACACGCGCTTCGCGAGCAGCATCCCCGCTATTACCATGCCGAGGCATTGCAGGCCGAAGCTCCTGTCCTCAAACCGCAGGCGGTTGTGACGAAAATGAATGATATTCTGCCCGATGACACCCTGCTGTTCGTTGACAACGGGAACTGCCTCAGCTGGGCGGGCCAGTTTTACGAGGCCCGCCAAACGGGCACGGTGTTTTTCGCGACCAATGTCGCATCGATGGGGTATGCCATTGCGGCTGCCATCGGCGGGAAAATTGCCGCGCCAGACAAACCGGTTGTCGCACTGCTCGGGGACGGCGCCTTTGGGATGAATGGCCTGGAAATCCATACCGCGGTGGACTACAACCTTCCAGTCATCTGGGTGGTCCTCAACAATGGCGGCCACGGCATGGCGTACAACGGCGAAAAGCTCATCACGGGTACCTCGTACCTGACCACGTATAGCAAGCCCATGGATGTGAGCGCCATTGCCCGTGGCGCGGGGGTAGAAGCGTTTACCGCGACCACGCTCGCTGAATTTGAAGAGAGCTTGCAGCAAGCGCTTCGCTTGCAGAAACCGTGCCTGATCGAAGCTATTGTCGACATAGAGGAGGCGCCCCGCTCTTTGCAACAACGAGTCGATACATTAAAAGCCTTCTTCGGAAAGTAATCATACGCGCCTCCCGATAAACTTCTCTCTCTGACCGTGAGATATCCACCTATGCTCTTGTGTTCGTGTTCATCTCACCAGAGAGAGAATGTTTTCACCTGGGAGAGCAAGGTGCTATGAGCATATCGAAAGTGAAGCAAGTAGAAAGATGTATAACATTTTTAAAGATCGATCTCCCTTTCAATCCCGAGATTTGACGGCGCGAGAGCCAGGAAACAACAGAGTTGGGATCAAATCGTGTGGGTTCAGCGTTCCCCCTCACATCCGTACGAACGACGACCCTATTTTCAAGACGCTCACAAGGACGATGAACGCGCAGGGGATCGCGGAAGTAGACCTTTTTACAGGCCTGAAGGAGAGGCGCTACTTAGCAGGCGATGAACGGGTTGAAACATTTATGGTAGAGGCGGCAAGAGTAGCCATTGAAAGAGCCCATGGAGCCGTGCTGGATATTGATCGACTGTACGGTTACACGTCAGTAGCGGCATACCTTACCCCGAACAGCCTTTACGAGGTCCATCACGCGTTGCAGTTGTCAGAACAGACGATGGTCATTCCTCTGAACAATGAATTCTCGACCTTCCTGCTGGGGATCTTGCAGGCTTGTGAAGCCATCGTCGCCGGTCACAGCAAACACGCGCTCGTCGTTTGTGGAACCAACTGGACCCAATATATGGACTACACGCAGGGGCACGCGCTAAGCGTGGGTGACGGAGCAGGGGCCGCGCTGATTGGTCCAGATGCCGAATTTGTCCTGCTGGATTACGCCACCCAGACGCTGAGCGAGCAATATGGCGCGATGACGATGCAGGCCCGCGAAAGCGCGCATCCCACGTATAAGATCACCGAGGAGCAAGGGTTGCATTCTTTTCAGGTGTCGGCGATGCACGGCATCCCAACGATGGTACTCTCCCTATTGAAAAAACACGGTCTCAGCGGAAAGGACATCGCGCTCATCACGCACCAGGCCTCGCGTGTTCTAATGGATAATTGGGCGGCTCGTATCGAACCAAAGGAATACCTGGATACGCTGGAGCAATTTGGAAACCTGACTCTGGCCTCTTACGCTGTCACATTGGCGTATCACTATCCGCTGATTACCGCGCCGTACCTGGTCCTTGCGGCCGTAGGGGTTGGCTATCATCAAACGGTGCTGCTTTTCAAGCGTTCAATATGAGCAAATATATCTTCTACCCCGATATCGAGGGGCCGCGCGAAAATCCAAAGGTGCGGAGCGCGCAGAGGGAGATCTTCCAGCACGATGGCTAGAAGATCTCTACATAGCCTTCTGTTCCATTCACGCGAATGCGTGTCCCATCTTGTATCAGCCTGGTTGCATTTTCCACTCCGATCACTGCTGGCAAGCCATATTCACGCGCGATAACTGCTCCATGGGTCATCAGTCCGCCAACTTCGGTGACCAGGCCTTTGATGGCTACAAACAATGGTGTCCAGCTCGGGTCTGTAAAGGAGGTGACTAATATATCCCCTTCTTCTAGATCAGCATCTTCTATGGTTAAGATGACACGTGCTCGTCCCTCTATGATTCCGGACGAAACAGGGAGACCTACCATTGCGCCGGCTGGAAGATGTTCCCGTTTGTACTCACCTGGAACGATTTCACCATCAGACGTGAGCACACGTGGGGGCGTGAGTTTTTCATAGAATGTATGCTTGTCTTTTCGTTTGCTGATGATCTGAGAATCCAGCCTCTGTGCGCGTACGACTTCGTGCAGTTCCTGGAATGTGAGGTAGTAGATATCTTCTTGTTCATGAAGAACGTTGGCCTCTACGAGTCGTTGAGCTTCTTTCAGTAACGCCTGCTTATATACGAAGTAGCGATTTACGATGCCGTATTTTGGATATTCACGGTAGCCAATGAAGTTCCGGACCAGGTTGATCATGCGTTGTGTCTCTCTGACTTTCGCTTCACCATCCGGTAATTGTTTCAATCGATCCACTATCTCTTGTGTTTTTTGCAACGCTTCCTGTCGTCCTTGCTCAAATTTCCGCTGGCTGGCACCAGGCTCAAAGTTTTTGATGTTCGTGAGAAGCATGGGGACAAGGGTCGCTGGTTGTTCACTCCAACGGGGCCTCGTAATATCGATTTCTCCGGAACAGCGCATGCCATATGTGGTGAGAAAAGCAGAGATCGCGTCCCGGGTTTCCTGTCCACCAGGAAACTTCACCAGTCCATCCAGAAAAGTACCATCTTTTACCTGCTGTAAATACGCAATGACTTCCGGGTACGGACGAATCACATCCGCGACATCCAATAGCGCCAGACCCATTTCCGACGTAATGTTGTTGGGGACCGATTGAGAAAGGATATCTGCTACGTTTTTTTCACCTAACCACAGCTCCATTTTTTCATTGATCCATGCAGAAGCATTTATGGCAGCCATAAACACAGCCGAACTTCGTGGATCAAACGAGATCTTTTTTAATTGCTGGATATCTTCCAGGATAAAATCAAAGAGATCTGACCCTGCTTTCGTCTGGATGGTTTGTTGTAATTCTGCTACCGATGCCTGACTTCGCTTCATCAAATCGGAAACGATGGCCGGATCGTTTTCGAACGGTGCTTGCACACCCGCAGACGACGCAGCTGTATTGCTTGTAGCGGGGCCCGGTTCTTTGTTCTCATCTGGGAACGATGGTATGAAATCTTCTCTCTCGATGATGGTCATAAGCGCATCTTTTATGAGCGGATCGTGTTGTCCCATGGCGCGTAATACCATTGCTCTGCCAATAGGGGAGGCCAGTTGTTGTGCGACATCAACGAACAATCTTCCACCAGCTTGATACATGGGTCGAGCAGCTGTTAACTGCCATAAAGAGATCCCCAATGGTTTTATGGGATCAGTCATCATTTGTTGATGACCAACAGATATATACACGTGATGTTCGTGATCATTCACTTCAGGGATGGGGTATAACGTCGTGATTGGCCGGCTCTGGACAATAGAAAATGTATCATCAACCAGGCACCATTCGATGTCCTGGGGGATGCCGAAATGTGCTTCAATCTTTCTGCCGATGCGCTCAAGTTGTAAAATCTGTTCATTCGTCAGAGCTTGCCTGCTTTGCCGTTCAGGCTCAATCGCCTGCTCTTTCGTACCACCCTCGTGTAAGGCATAGATCGCCAGCTTCTTGGTGGATATCTTCTTCACGATAATCTTGCCGTTACGCACGTTATAGTTATCGGCATTCACCAGACCGGAGACCAGAGCCTCACCAAGTCCGAAGCTGGCATCAATGGATACGACTTTCCTGTTCGAAGTGACGGGATCGGCTGTAAACGCAATGCCCGCCGTCTGCGGGAAGACCATCTTCTGAACAACCACAGACAGAAGGACTTTACGATGGTCGAAGCCGTTTTGCATGCGGTACATGACTGCTCTGTCGGTAAAGAGCGATGCCCAGCACTTACTGATATGCTTGAGGATGGCTTCCTGTCCGATAATGTTCAAATACGTATCCTGCTGACCGGCAAAGGAGGCCGTCGGTAAATCCTCCGCAGTTGCGCTGGATCGTACTGCATAGGCATGTTTTTCACCAGACATGGAGAGGAAACGGGCGATCTCTTCCGTAATGTCCTGAGGGATGGCGATCTCTTCGATGGCCCCGCGAATCTCAGCACTCAATGCACTGATTGTATCGCGGTCTTCCACCTTGAGCAGCGAGAACTGATCAAGCAATTCGTTTATCGACGGCACTTCCCCGATGCTTCGTTTAAATGCTTCGGTAGAAAGGCAAAAACCATCTGGTACGTGTATGCCTTCAATCCTGGAGAGCTCCCCCAGGTTCGCGCCTTTCCCTCCCACAAGCATGAGTTTTGTTTTGTCAATGTCCTGAAAACCAAGCACATAGGAACCCATATGTTTTCCCTCTCCTGTCAATTGCTGCGTTGATCGTGTTGATGGTATCCCGCGGATTTACATCTACCTGAGTATAGGGGAAGGAACGCCAAAAAAAATCGTCCAAAAAGGCAGTGTGCGAGTAGATAGGAGGTGTTACAATAAAAGTGGAGATACATGTGCTTCTTTTTTTGGTCCTCAGGAACTATGCCGCTCCCTTGCTCTCGCGAACATGCCATCCTCCTCCCCATCCTCACCCCCATTGCTTTAGCGTGGGAGCGCTCAGAGGGCCAGCCAGCCAGAGCGAATCTGCCAATGTTGTCCCGCCCGTAGATGTTTGACAACCACCCGTTCAAGCGTTGTGCGTTGAGGTAGCTCATCCAGTGACGGCGCGACACGCCGAAAGACAAACCGCATGACGTCCTGATCACCGTTCCAACCGCCCGGTACAAGGTGAAATCGCTGTTGGAACTGGACGATGTTAGAGGTAGGCGGCAAATAATTGGCGAGCTGTGGGTCGAGGAGCCAGGACGAACACTGCCCAAAGCGGTACTCTACTTCAGGAAAGTGGCGGGCGAAGAAATCGCGTGCCTGCCCGAATGACTCGTCGCAGATGGCGGGAGTCATGGGACCCCCAGACTCGGGGATGTGCAGGGAGAGGGCCGGAGCACCAGGAATCAGTCTTGATCCGGCCATATCGGTGCTGATGGCGTTATGGTCGATTGGCCAGTCAGGAGAGAGCCGACCTCTGTGGAAATGGAGCCGACCGAGCCGATAGAGCACTCCTCGAAAGTGGTGAATGATCCATTCAGGGACGTCGAGGCCCGCAGTGCCGAAGATTCGCCGATGAATGGCGATGTGCTCGCCAAGGTCAGCGAGAGTGTTCCAGGACACATCGTCAGCAATGCTGTGTTCGCAGTGCCATTGTCGTATGGAAGGAAGCGCCGAAAGAAACACATATACGTAGAAGAGCCTGCCCGACGCTCCGAGATGCGACGGAAGGAGTGGCCACTGGCTGCGAGGGGATGGGTACGGTTCGCCCATCTGTGAAATAAGTTGCTGATGACAGCGTTGCAGAAGCCACCACAGCTCCGGGGTTTGATCTGGTGTGAGCCATGCGCCAATGATCGCCTCAGCGTCCTCCGACGACACACCCAGATGAGCGAGCAGGTGCGCATTGGGTAGCCGGGCTGGAGGAGTTGGCGCCCCAGCCAACTCCAGTTCCTCAAGCCAGGGGATAAAGTCATCACTGAGCCCAAGCCGAGCGCGTACTGATACCGCATCAAGGTCCCTTCCGAACATAGCACCTTCTCCTGATGATTCAATAATGAAAAAATAAGGTATGTGCTTTAAATGTATATAGAGATTAATCTACATGAGCATATTTGTCAAACTTATGGCTTCGAACAGACTATGAAGAGATTCGACTGGAGGCAACTTCGGATGGACAGACGATATGTATCTTCGTACCCTATTACCCTATATTGTCAGCGTGTCGCTGAAAGAAGATTTGAGCGCGTATCGTTTTGAAGGCATCAATCTTGGCATAGTGAGATGGCTGAAATGAACAGTGATTGCTTGCTTATCGGAAAACGCGGGTAACGATTGATCATTCCTTGCCAGCGAGAACGCCGTGGGGCAGGGACTTGTAACAGACAAAGGAGACAGGGCCCTGTCCTCTTTTCACCTGGAAAGAACGTATTATCTCCATACGATAGAATTTTTTCTGCAGAGAGATTCTTTCCGCTTAACCAAAGATGAAAAGAGGCAATAATCACATATGAGGAAAACACGCAAAGCTCCAACCTGGCTGGCAAAGGGGGGCTGAGCTGATGTCACCTCTGGCAAACTGGAATACAGAGAAATCCTTCAATGGAAAATCTGATGCATGGATAGAGGACTCGTCTGGTGCTAGATTTCAGATGACAAATACCAGGAGAACCGAAACATTCAGTGGTGAGCGTATCGCAGATGTGCGGAAAATCGCTGTATTGCGTACCAACAGGCTTGGTGATTTTATCTTTATCCTGCCAGCATTGGAGGCTTTGCGCGCAACCTATCCTCAGGCGGAACTGGTGCTCCTCACGCTTCCCTGGACGGCGGCATTTCTGAGCCAGCGCCCTTCTCCGGTTGATCGGGCGATTGAGGTCCCACCCTGTGGTGGAGTAAGTGTCGAGCCCGGTGAAAAGACCGATCAGGAGCAGATCAACACTTTTCTTCAGACCATGCAGCAGGAGCGCTTTGATCTGGCCTGCCAGTTTCGCGGAGGAGGCCGTTTCTCTAATCCGTTCGTGAAAAAGCTTGGAGCCAGGGTCACCATCGGTTCAAAAGCTGAAGATGCGATCCCTCTTGATCGCTGGATCCCCTATCATGTTCTCCAGTCAGAATATATCCGTTATCTAGAAGTGGTCGCGCTGGCTGGTGCGCAAACATGCAGTATTGAGCCTCACGTCGTCGTTACTGAACAGGATAGGGTTGAAGCTCTGCACGTTTTGCCCAAGGATCGTCAGCCACTGGCTATCTTACACCCGGGCGCAATGGACCCAGGACGTCGCTGGCCGGCTGAAAACTTTGCCCGCGTGGGGGATGCCCTGGCGAAGCAGAATGTGCATATCGTTCTTACCGGAACGCATGATGAGCAAGAAACGGTTGATCGGGTGCAAGAGGCTATGCATGTGGAAAGCTCTAACCTCTGCGGGCGCCTTTCCCTTGGTGGGTTAGCGGCATTGCTTGCTCGTAGCCAGGTGGTCATCTCAAACGATACCGGCCCCCTCCATCTCGCGCACGCGGTTGGCGCCCGGACGGTCGGCATTTACTGGTGCTTGAATGCCATCACTGCCCCCCCGCTTTCCAGGCTACGCCACGTTCCCCTGGTCTCATGGCAGGCCAACTGTCCTGTTTGTGGATGCGACCTCATCCGTGATCATTGTGATCATACTGTTTCCCTTGTCAGCAGCGTTTCCACCGATGAAGTGATTACAGCAGCTCAAAGTCTGTTGGGCCTGTAACCTTTTTTCTGCCGGACAGGAACAGGACTATGCTTTGAGCAAGAAATGGAGAACCGTATGCAGTTTGATAACACCCTGGCGGACGAAATCTCAATTGTCATTATCTCCAGAAATAGAGCCCATTCACTGGATGCCACCCTTCAAAAGCTGCTCTCTCTCCATGAGCCTGTTCCCATCATTGTCGTCGACAACCATTCAGAAGATGAGACCATCCAACTGGTGAGCAGCAGATACCCCGATGTCACGCTTATTCAACGGGCCGAGAATGATGGATCATCGGCAAGAAACATAGGAGCAAAGCATGCCCGGACTCCCTACATTGCCTTTGCTGATGACGACTCCTGGTGGGAAGATGGAGCTTTGAGAGCGGCAGTGACGTATTTTGAGCACTATCCTACCCTGGGGTTGATTCAGGGGAAAATCCTTCTGCGTGAAGGACAGATTGAGCCTGCCTGCCAGCTGATGGATAAAAGCCCGATCGCCACGCCCGATGATTTTCCTGGGAAATACATTCTGGGATTTATCGCTTGCGGTGCAGTCATAAGAAAAGACGTATTTCTGGATGTGGGAGGGTTTCATCGCAATATTGGTGTGGGCGGGGAGGAGGAATTGATCGCGCTTGATATGGCAGAGCGGGGATGGACCCTGGCGTATGTTCCAGACATTCTTGCCCATCACGCCCCTGCACCCCAGCGTAATAAAGCCATAAGAAAGCAGCTCGTTGTGCGCAATCATCTCTGGTCAGTCTGGCTGCGCCGCTCCCTGAGTGGCGTCCTTGCTGAAACGTCACCCCTGCTGCGACAGGCCGTTGCCAATCGTGATGTGCGCAAGGGGGTTATGGAAGCGTGTACGGGTCTGCCATGGATTCTCAAAGAGCGCAAGCCGCTAAATGCTACGCTTGAACAAGAAGTTGTCAAACTCTCCAGGTTCCATCCCTAGAGAAAAGGGAGCGTACTTGAGGTGATGCAAGAAACTGCGAGCGCAACTCGTCATTGGTGATCTTGCTGGCGAGCTCTTCGACCACGGCTGCGGCGCGCGCAAAAGCCTGTGCCGCCTGTTCATGTTCTTCACGGGATTGGTGGAGCCTGCCCAGGGCTGCCTCTGCCTGCCAGCGTTCTCCGGGAAGACCGAGGTCTTTTGCTAAAGCGCTGGCTTGCTGCAAGCATGTCAGCGCTTGCTCTGTTTCGCCCTGTGCTTCAGCAAGAGCGGCACGCGCGCGTGCATAAGAGATGGAACAGCGTTTGTTGGCACCAAAGAGTTGATAAAACGTCTGCAGATCCTCCGTCGCCTGTGTGCTGGCGCCTGTATACAACAGAGCCACCGTTTCGGGCCAGCGAGGAGCTTCTGGACATACCACGGCCCTGGGATCTCTCATGACCAGAGCCTGTCGGGCATACATAGAGGCTGTTTCCCAATCGCCGATCAGGGCATAATCAATGCACAGCAGTGAGATGCTCAAGCCGGTGTAGCGCGACGAAGGTACCGTTTCGCTGAGTTCCCAGGCTTCCATGTGCGCATGGAGTGCTTTCTCGGGCAATAAAAGCGCCTGGTAGGCCAATCCAAGTGAGATCAGGTTGACGAAAAGGATGATATTGAAGGTCAGTGTACGCGCTATTGCAGTGCTCTGGAGCGCAATTGTGAGCGCTTCCTCATAGTAGCCAATTTCAACGAGATTGCGCACGAGCTGATAACCACAATTAGCCTGTCCCCAGGGATGTTCAATTTCACAGCTGATCGCATAGGCCGAGCGTGCCGCCGCAATCCCCTCGTATGGTTGTCCACAATTGATCCGCGCGTCAGCGATTCTACTCAGGCAGTCCGCTTCCATCATACGATTTCCCTGCGTGGCAAAACGTTGCCGGGCTTCTTCCGCATAAGATGCCGCTTCTTCCCACTGTCCCAGCGCTCGGGTGATATAGGCCAGGATATTGAGACTGTTGGCGATCAGATCGTGTTGCTCAAGTTCACTTGCCAGGGCATAGGCCTGCCTGGCATAGCTCAGGCTTGCATCCAGGTTTAACACGTAGTAATTGACCCGCGCCAGACTCCATTGGGTCTGGGCTATTGCACGCTTGTCATGAGAGCGTTCCGCTACCACCAGTGCATCGTGTAGCAATGCCATGGCGCGCGGCATCTGCGAAAAATCTTCACTGATGAGGACGGCCAGGTGATTGAGCGCGGAACACTCCATGCCTGGATCAGCGCTCTGGCGGGCCGTTGTCAGCATCATCTGATAGGTAGCATGGGCCGCCTGGGCATCATTGCGATGTTCATAAGCCCGACCAAGCTGTGTAAACAGGTGAGCGAGCTCGGCGGCTGGTACCTGCATTTCTTGTTTGTTTATCAATTGATGCGCCTGTTCATAGTGCCTGATGGCATCGCGTATCGCGAACACATGAAGCGCCTCATCGCCCGCTGCCAGGCTCCAGCGAAAGACCGCGTCAGTAGCTCCGCTGGCAACGGCGTGATACGCTACCTCCGCCGCGGGAGCATCTATTTCTTTCAGCAATTGGAGCGCTCTGCCATGAAAGACGTGTCGCCGTTCCTTACCCATCTCGCGGTACACCAGTTCGCGCATCTTGTCATGGACAAATACATAGCAAATAGTATGTGAGCTTTCCGACTGCCGCCGAGATTCACGAAGGAATAAGCTATTCAAGGCTTCATCCAGGCCGATGAGCCCTTCGTGCGTTGAGAGTTGGGCAATACGACAAAGATGCTCAAAGGTAAAGTCATGATCGAGCACAGCAGCGGCTGCCAGCAGGTCACGCGTTGCTGGAGAAAGCTGATCCAGACGACTCTGGAGCACCTCCCGCACATTCGCGGGCAACCTTCCTCCAAATGCGCCCGTCTGAAGCAGGGCAGCTTGCGGCTCGAAGATCCACCCTTTCCCTTCAAGGAAGCGAGGCACCAATCCACCATGTTCAAGTAATTCCTCAAGCAAAGCTACCACATAGAATGGTTGTCCTTGTGTTTCTGCATACAGCCATGCTGCAAATTGCTCTGCGCTCAGGGTAGTTGTAGATGTGTGGTCATGTTGCTCGGAAAGATCACCAGCCCGGGATCCCGTCGGGAGTGTTTCCTGTGCGGTCAACAGTGTGTGAGCTATGTGCAAGAGGTCTTGAGGAGAGAGGGGGCCCAATTCCAGCCGTGTCAGAGAGATAACGCTTTTCAGGTTGGTAAGCCACTCGCCCAGGCGTGATTGCGTCCGTACTGTTCCTATTCTCCGATTGAAGAGGAGCAAGACAGGGACCGCGCGGTCCGACCAGCGCCGGCTGAGGTAATGGAGCGCATCCAGGGTTGCTTCATCCGCCCATTGCAGATCATCAATAAAGAGAAGCAGCGGTTGTTGTGTCGCGCTCGCTTGCCCTAGGCGGGCAAGTGCTTCTAACAGGCGAGTGGAAGCGAATGCCTCATCGATGGTAGGGGCTGGTAGATCAGGATAGCGCTCGCACAGTTCAGGCCAGAGCCGACTTAATTCCGCGATCCAGGTATCGCTGAGCAGATGGTGGAGATCGCGTGTCTGTTCAATAAAGGGACGAAAACAATCGAGCAGAGGCTGATACGCCAGGCGTTGATAGGTTTCATACGCTTTAGCTTCCAGTATGCGCGCTCCCTGTACCCTTGCCCAGTCGAGAAACGCGCTGGCAAGTCGCGATTTACCCGCTCCTGCTTCACCTTCCAACATGACAATGTGTGGCTGTCCGCCGGCAGCCTTCTCATAGAAGGTAATGAGCCGACTTAAATTCGCACCTCGTCCCACAAAAGGAATCTCAAGCAAGGTTCGTACAGAGGATGTGCCCTCGTTAGTGCTGGTATAGTTCTTGCCACGAGGAACTGGCGAGGTATTACGAATAAGATCTGACAGAGCTTGCAAGCTGGAAGAGGGCCTGGCGGAAAGCTCCGCGTGCAGCACTTCCTGACAGGTCTCGTATGTTTTTAAGGCCGCGACACGGTTGCCGAGCGAGAAATGCAATTGCATCAGGCGTAAATAGATAGTTTCATTGAGTGCATCGTAGGTACGCCAGCGTTCAACGGTTTCAATCGCCTGCTCGATCTGCCCTTCTGCATTTTGCAGTTGGGAAAGCCAATCCAGTATCTGCTCAATGCGCTTGAACCAGATTTGACGCTGCATGCC
Source organism: Dictyobacter aurantiacus (assembly GCF_003967515.1). Lineage (GTDB taxonomy): Bacteria > Chloroflexota > Ktedonobacteria > Ktedonobacterales > Ktedonobacteraceae > Dictyobacter > Dictyobacter aurantiacus. The sequence goes on from NZ_BIFQ01000002.1 coordinate 1,913,405, forward strand.
AACCCAGTGGTCAAAATCGATCGCATCTCGCAGCGCGAAATTATCCAGGAAGCCGCCTCGGTAAAAGGCTATCGCCTGCTGGAGATGAGCAATCACCGTCCGGCGGGCCTCTCCGGGCATCATTTCTGGCGCGGGAAGTTGCTGGAGCAAGGTCCACGCGGTCTCAAACGCGTGCAGATCAAGCTCAATGCCAGAGCTAAGATCGAGTCCGAGCGTATCGTGAGTGATGAGTAGATGCGCCCCATGTCGTGCTGCCATCTTCTCTTCGAGTGCCTGCCGTAAGTGCAGCAAGGCAATGCGTAGCGCTGCTCTTCCATGTGCCGCATCGCTTTCAGACCATAAGAGACGCGCGAGCATCTGACGGGAATGTACGCCGGGTTCTGTCGCAAGGTAGATCAGCAGAGCCAGCGTTTTGCGATCATAGAAGGTCACGCGCTGACCGCAATGCTCTACAATCGGTGTCCCGAGCAACGCAATCTTCAGGTCACTCATGAATTGCTCCTTTGCACATCCATACAACAGCGTTTACCTGTCCAGCGAAAAGCGGAGTGTCACGATATTCAAAATGCTCGTCTGAACAGTACACATAGTGTTGGTAGAGATAGTATAGTGATTGCGAGGTATAAGGGCAAGAGGATGAGCAAGGAAAACAACAGCGACTCGACCATAAAACAAACGATTTTCTGACCGTGCGATCGATCTAATAAACGCTTTTCTCAACGCTACTGCTGCTACAATATCTCTACGAGAGTGTCAGAATTTTATGATCATCGCCTGCGGCCAGTACGATTTTTCGCACCTGCTGCACCAACACAAAAAAACAAGCGCGGCCGCGCATGCAGACGCCCGTGCGGGGGCGCTCACGTCCTTTCAGGTATAGGTTTTTTGGAGCGGGGTCCAGGGGCGGCAGCCCATGGCGGGGGGCAAGGGTGTCCCCTGATTTTTCCTCTCCTTCGCCGTCAGGCGGCACAAGCGGGTTCAAGGGGCAAGGCCCTGGAAAACCTCTACTTGAAAGGCGCTCACGCCTCCCGGTAAAAAGCGTGTCTGACACCCTTTACTACTTTATTTGAAGGAGAGAATGCATGCTCAATCTTGCCGTCCTGCTTGATGATAGCGCACGTGAAGTGCCTGAGCGAATAGCTATTATTTATGAGAAAACCAGACTGTCGTATGCTGCTTTGCAGGCCGCTGCCAACCAGGTGGCCAATGGACTGGTTCAGGCGGGCATTCGTCCGGGAGATACCGTTGCCCTCAGTTGCCAGAATCTCCCATCGTTCGTTATCGCCTACTATGGCATTCTCAAAGCAGGTGGTGTTGTTCTTCCGCTGAATGTGTTGCTCAAGCCCCGTGAAATCGCCTATCATCTCGCTGACGGGGAAGCAAAGGCATATTTTTGTCAGGAAGGAAGTTCCGATCTGCCCATTGGGCAGATGGGATTTACCGCGTTCCAGGAGGTGGAAAGCTGTACACACTTCTTCCTGATGACCAATGATCCAGCCGCACCATCACCTATTGCGGGCGCGACAACCTTTGGCGAGCTCATGCATGGTCAGCCAGAGACCTTTGAAACGGTGGAGACGCATCCAGACGACACGGCTGTCATTCTTTACACCAGCGGCACGACGGGCAAGCCTAAAGGAGCTGAATTGACGCACATAAACATGCTCCTCAATGCGCGCCTGTCTGATACGATGTATCCTAGAGCCGATCACGACGTGCACCTGATCGCATTGCCCCTGTTCCACTCCTTTGGACAGACGGTGCAAATGAACGCGGGTATCTACAATCGAGCAACCCTGGTACTCGTGTCCCGCTTTAGCCCCGAAGGCGTTCTGCGCCTGATGGATGATGAGAATGTCACTATTTTTGCGGGAGTGCCAACGATGTACTGGGCGATGCTCAACTATGCAGGCGCTGGGACCTATGATTTGCAGAAGATCGCGCGCAACCTACGAGTATCGATCTCCGGTGGGGCTGCTATGCCGGTGGAAGTCATGCGGGCCTTTAACGAAAAATTCCGGGTCACCATTCTGGAAGGCTATGGTCTCTCAGAAACCAGTCCAATTGCTACGTTTAATCGGCTCGATCGGACAATCAAACCCGGCTCGATTGGGCTCCCTGTCTGGGGAGTCGAAGTACGCCTGGTGGATCAGCATGACCGGGACGTTAACGTGGGCGAACCGGGTGAGGTGGTGATCAGGGGCCACAATATCATGAAGGGCTATTATAAACGCGCTGAGGCAACCGCCGCGGTCATGCGCAATGGCTGGTTCCATACCGGTGATATTGGACGACGCGATGAAGATGGCTACTTCTATATTGTCGATCGCGTAAAAGATATGATCATTCGCGGCGGCTTCAATGTGTACCCACGTGAAATCGAGGAAGTACTGATGACACATCCGGCGGTCAGTATCGCGACCGTCATCGGCGTCCCGCATGAGCGCCACGGCGAAGAGATCAAAGCCTTTATCATCCTCAAGCCTGACACAACCATCTCGGAAGCCGAACTGATTGCCTGGTCCAAGCAAACCATGGCCGATTATAAGTACCCACGCCTGATTGAGTTTCGCACCACGCTTCCTATGACAGCCACGGGGAAAATTTTAAAAAGCGAACTGCGCCAGGCACAGCAAACATAAACACTGCGTGGAGGGACGGTGTGTCTGCTATTGTACCACCTCCATGTCAGACTGATCTTGTTCGTCAGAAAACATCGCAACCTTGTCGGAAATGATATTGTCCAAACGGGAAAAAGGAGCGAACGCCGATGTTCACACGTTTTATCCGATGGTGCACTCTGGCCGTTTTCGTAGGTTGTCTGTTGCTCTTTCAATGTTCCCCGGCCGCGCACGCCGCGACCGCAGGGAAATTGCAGCAATTTAGTTATCTGGGTGCCGCCGGACTGTATACCTACGATGTGTATACGCCCGCAAACTACCAGGTAGGGACATCGGTCCCCCTGATCGTCGTTTTATCTGGTTGCACGGTAGATGCAGCAACGATGGCTGCAGACACCGGAATGAACGCCCTGGCGGACCAGAAGCAGTTTATTGTTGCTTATCTCCAGCAGGAAGCCTTCGCGAATGCTTCTTTGTGCTGGAACTTTTTCCTCTCAAGCAATCAGTATCGAGGCATGGATGAAACCGCTGAGATCGCTGGTATCACTCAGACTGTGGAAAACACTTCCTCGCTCTGGACGATTAACAAACACCGCGTCTATATCGCGGGGATTTCGTCGGGTGGGGCAATGGCGGTGAATATGGGGGCCGCCTATCCAGATCTGTATACCGCGATTGGAGTGCATTCTGGCGTGGAGTACCAGGCCGTCACCTCTTTCTCTCTGAGTGCTTCGGTCACAGGTGGGCCTCCTCCTGTGTTACAGGGCGACCTGGCCTATCAGACGATGGGGCGCTATGCGCGAGCGGTTCCCACCATTGATATCCAGGGGACGGCTGATACTGTCGTCTGGCCGGTCAATGGTGACCAGGTGATCCAGCAGTGGATGGAAACGGATCATGATGCCTCAGGGGGAACCTATAATGTGAGCTTCTCCAGCCCCGCGACCACCACATCCGGACAAGTGCCAGGAGGACACTCCTATACCACCTACACCTGGAATAATAACAGCGGGCAAGAGATCGAGGAATACTGGGTGATAAACGGCATGGGGCATGCCTGGTCTGGAGGCACTGGACTCTGGGGAGATCCCGCTGGTCCCAGTGCAAACCTGGCCCTCTACAACTTTTTCATGCGCTTCAGCAATTGAGGCATCGCGGGTTGCGAAAACACAGCGCGATTATATAGTACAACGAAGCTCGTTGGTAGATGTGCCGGCAACGAGCTTCCATTCGCATCAAGGCTGGATGCCTGGTGTGCATTTCTCTCCTCACGAAAAATATCAGAAAGAGAATATTGCTATGTCGACTCAACAGGTGCAAATCAATGGAATTAGCTTACAGTATCAGACCTGGGGGGAGTTTACCAGGCCTGAACGAACGGTCTTGCTTGTTCATGGTCTGACCGCCAGTAGCCAGGAATGGGCACAGTTTGGACCTGTGCTCGCCAGTCAAGGGTGGTACGCCATTGCCCCGGACTTGCGCGGACGTGGTCTGAGCGAAAAACCTCCACATGGTTATGGCATGCCCTATCATGTCAACGATCTGCTCTCACTCTGTGACGCGCTGAACCTACCAGTTGTTCATTTTATCGGCCATTCTCTGGGTGCTCAGATCGGATATTTCTTTGCCGCAGTCCACCCTAGACGCCTGGGACGACTTGTCCTGGTGGACGCGGGCGGACGGGTCCCGGAGGACGCACTCCAGGCTATCGGGGCCTCACTGCAACGATTGGGGCAGGTATACCCCTCACTCAATGCGTATCTGGCGGAACGGCAACAAACACCTGTTCATCAGTGGGATCCTTTCTGGGAGAATTATTATCGCTACGATGCCGAAGTCCACACTGATGGAACGGTGACTTCGCGCGTTCCCAAAGCGGCCATTGAGGAAGAGATCACCGTTAACATGAGCATGAATGCCGACGCACTTTTACCGCGCATCCAGGCCCCGACGCTCATCACGCGTGCCGCCCTGGGGACACTGTCACCTACCCGGGGTATCATCCTGACGGCTGATGAGGCTGAACGAGCGCAAAACATGATCAAAGGCAGTCGTGTGGTAGAAATCCCCGATACCAACCATTACACCATCATGCTCTCAGAAGTTTTCACCAGCGCAGTGCTGGCTTTCTTATCCCAATGACCATGGGGGTGCAGGGATAGCTTTGCTAAGACATTCAGTAAAGTGCTCTCGTTAAGCATCTACCACTGCAGGGCTAGAGCAAAAATGGGGCATTTGACTCACCCCCTTCTGTGCCACCAGACTGTATGCTAAGAAGCGTAGAGTGTACGCATTCACCCAGGTGCGGTTGCAGGTTGATCCATTTTATTATCAATCTGTTGCAGCCTGGGTTGCTATACATAATCAGCAGACAGGAGGGTTTACTATGACCCGCAGCCTTTATCGTTTTTACCTCTACGCGGTTACAGCGGCATTATTAATCTTTGCGGTGAGTGCCTTTGGTTCCTTGCTCTCAACTGGCCTCGCATTTACAGGTTTGCGCGGACCTTATCAGAATATTCCGACGCAGGCGCAGTTTGTACAGGCCCTGAGCTATGCCTGTGTGGCTTTTCTGATTGCAGGTTTGCTGGGCGGCCTGCATTACTGGCTTCTTCGCCATGATCTCCGGCAGGAGCCGCAAGCTGCACATAGCGCGATACGCTCCTTTTTCTTGAATACGACCGAAGGGATAAGCGTGGCCTTTGGTGTTCCCCTGCTGGCTATAACCTTCTCGGGGCTGGCCACAACCTCCTATAGTGGTTTGACCTTCATCTGCGCGGCTGCTCTTTCATGCTTGCTTCTGGCTTGTCTGGTGCATCTTGAGCGTCGGCGTACCAGTGGGCCAACCGGACCCGCGCGTGTCTTTCAACGTATTCACCTTTTCGGCGTGCAACTTGTTCTGCTGCTCATCGTGATCATTTTCTTTATCCTGCAACCCACGATCAGATATGTGATCGATACTGTGTTCTTCCATGGAGCTGTCCAGTGTGAGGGAAGTTCTTCCTGCCAACCTGCCAATCCATTCTGGTTAATGCTCACCCTGCTCTGGATCGTGGGAAGCTGGCTCTTTTATAGCTGGACGGCCAGCCAGGATCGATCGCTGGCGACACGCCTGATCTTTCATGGCCTGGGTCTGGCCTGTGGTATGGCTTTCCTGCTGCGCGGCTGCTCGCTGGCGATTGTGGCCCTGTTGCGCCTGGGATACGGAGATCCTCTTCCTCTGGATGCGGTCCTTAGCTCCCAGGGAAGCTCTGATTTCATCTCACCTCTGCTGCTGGGGATGCTTCTCATTGGCATCTATACCTGGTCATTGAACAGGAGTGTACGCCAGGGATTGATGCATCTGGAGGTGCTACGCCTGACGATCGTGGCCATCGTGGGAACTGTTATGGCTGGCGCTTTCTGGTGGGGGCTAGGCAGATTGCTGGACAATGCGCTGAAAATCCTCTTCCCAACCGGTGGCGTGGGAGTAGATTATCAGGCGTGGTTTGAGTCCTGGGCCCTGGTGCTCTGCGGGATTGGCTACATCTTGATAGATTGGTATATGCGCAACGTCTCTAAAGGGGGGGATGGTGAACTGATCGCGGGACCGCGTCGTGGCTATGTGCTCACCCTGATGGGAGCAGGGGTCCTGACGGGGGCGATTGGCCTGGCCGTCGTTTTGTATACTGGCGTGACCGCACTGCTCGGCTCGGCTGTGCCGAACTGGCAACTGGTGGCACAGGGATGGCTGAGCGCCTTTCTAGTTGGCGCCGTCCTGGTAGGCATCTATCTGCCAACGGCGCGACGCCATCATCTGTTCCAGGGGAGCGAGTCGCCACTGGAGGAGAAGGCTGTGACTGTCACACCTGGACAACCATTGAACCTGGCGCCGGAAATGGGTCGTGAGGGGCCACAGGAGGCCACAATTGAAGCGATCCTGGATGCCTTACTGGCTGATAGGATTTCGCGCGATCAAGCGGCTACTCGCCTGCACGAGCTCATGCATGTAGACGAGTAGGTACCTTCTTTAGCCCCTGATTGTTGTTGGAGACTGGTGCAGGGGGAGGGAAAACGATACCGTCGTTCCTTCATCTGGCTTGCTCTCAACCCAGATAGAGCCATGATGCCGCGTGATGAAGGCTGACGAGATATACAGGCCTAATCCCAGCCCAGGATAGGTGAACTGGCTCTCTCCTTCGACCCGGTAGAAGCGTTCAAAGAGATGCAGTTGCTTTTCGGTGGGAATGCCGATGCCAAAATCTTGTACCGACGTGATGACCGCATCGTCCGTGCACCGTGTTTTTACCACAATGGTATCGGCCTGCGGGGAGTATTTTACCGCGTTGGTCAATAGATTGATAAGCACCTGTCCGATGCGCTCACGATCAGCGGTGATGGTGATGCCAGGGGTTAGATACTGTATGATGTGATGTTTAGGAGCCGCTCGCTGCATATCCTCAACGATCTCGCTGATGAGGGGGCTCATCTCAAAGGAAGAGGGATGGAAGATCAGCTGTCCCTCCTCAATGCGTGTCACATCGAGTAGATCTCTCACCAGGTTTGTCAGCCTGTTAATCTGCGCATCCATTTTTTGTAACAGGGTAGCTGAACGCTCATCACCTTCCTGGCGGAAGCGGCGCTCCAGCAACTGCGCGTAGCCCTTCAAACTGGTCACGGGCGTTTTCAACTCGTGGCTGGCAACGCCAATAAACTCATCCTTCTGCCGCGATAGCTCTTCGCTACGCTGTCTCGCCAGGACCTGTTCAGTCACATCAACGCCATGTACAAGAACTCCATCAATAGTTCCCTGTGAATCATAGGAAGGTTGATAGACGAAATTAAAGTACAACTTTTCCAGCATACCATCACCTGTGCGATCAATCTGGGCTGGAACCTCAACGCCGTGAGCGGCATGGCCGGTCTGATATACCGAGTCGAGTAGTTTCAGGAAGACCTGCCCTTCTAGTTCAGGGATGACTTCGCGGATCGGTCTGCCAATAACGGGCTGGCGTATTCCATGTAGCTGTAGAGATAATGAGTTGGCAAGTTCAAAGATATGATCGGGCCCGTTCAGTATCATAATGATCGCGGGCGCTTGCATAAAGAGATCATGCAGACGTTGTCGCTCGGCTCTGACGCGCTCATCTGCCTCTCTGCGGATACGTGCCATCTCCAGGTGTGCGCGGATGCGGGCCAGCAGTTCTCGCGCGTTAAAAGGCTTGATTAGATAGTCGTCGGCTCCTGCCTCCATCCCTTCGATCTTCGCCTCTTCGCCTGCGCGGGCGGAAAGCAGGATAACGGGGATAGTTCTTGTCTCCTGATCTGCTCGCAGTGCCTGTAATAGTTCAAATCCATCCATGCCCGGCATCATCACATCCGACAGCACGAGGTCCGGCCGGTGTTGTTTCACCGCGGCCAATGCTGCCAGGCCATCTGACACGACCTGGATGCTATAGTGAGGGCTTAACAACCGGCTGACATAGTCGCGCATATCGGCATTATCATCTGCGAAGAGTATCTGTGCCGTTGATGGTTGTGCATCATGATCTGTTTGCCCACCGTCATACGAAGGGACTATATCTAACTGCACATCGACGAACTCGTTTTCACCGGCCAGTGACCTGAAGGCCTCGACGATGTAGGGTTCCGCGCTGACTGCTGTGGATGCGAGTGTGCGCGTGGCGGCGATGCGATCTTGTGGCAGATGGGCCGTTCCCAGCGGGAGCGAGACGGTAAAGGTACTTCCCTGGCCGGGTATGCTGGTTACGTTGATGGTTCCCTCGTGCAGCTTGACCAGCTCCTGCACCAGGGAAAGTCCGATGCCGGTCCCCTCGATTGTGCGCCCTGTACTCTCCTTAATGCGATGGAAGCGTTCAAATATATGAGGAAGTTCCTCTGGAGGAATGCCCACGCCGGTATCTGTGATCGCGAGCTCAATATGCGTATTGTGCTGCTCAAGCGTTACGGTGATCCCCCCCGCCATGGTGTACTTAAAGGCATTGGACAGCAGGTTGAGGACGATCTTTTCCCACATCTCGCGATCTACGTATACCGGTGAATCCATGGGCTGGCACATCACCGTCAGCGTCATGCCGGCTTTCTCTATGACGGATCGGAAGCTGCTGGCGAGATCCGTGGTCATGGTTGCCAGGTCGGTTGGTTCAAATACAGCCTGGACGCGTCCCGCTTCGATACGAGAGAAATCCAGCAGGGTGTTCACGAGCTTCAGCAGGCGCAGGGCGTTGCGATGTAAGATCTCGGTACGCGTGCGCTGCTCTGGTGAAAGCGTGTGCTTTTCGGACAGCATATCCTCAATGGGCCCGAGCATCAGCGTGAGGGGGGTACGGAATTCATGGGAGACATTGCTGAAGAACACGGTCTTGGCCGTGTCAATCTCGGTCAGGGCTTCCGCGCGTTTGCGCTCCTCCTCGTATGCCTGCGCATTGGCGAGACTGGCCGCGATCTGGCCTGAAACAAGGTTGAGGAATCCCTGATAGTTTTCATCGAACAGTCTGAAAGGATTGAGACCAACAATTAATACCCCCGCTTTCCCGGTATGGCCCGAGGGAGCAATGGGGATAGCTACGGCCTGACGTGGTGGGCGCTTCCACGCACCTGTAGGCAGGGTATCACTCAGGTGATCCAAATTATCGATCTCACAGATTTTCTGTTCTCTCAGTACATCGGCGAAAGGCCAGAGACCGGGAGCGCCGAGCTCGGCGGTCTCCGGTACGGCCTGGTGGTCGCGTGAAATACCAGAGGTGCCGCACAGGTTCACTGATTGTGTTTCTTGATCGAACAGATAAATCATGGCGAAGGGGATATCATGGAGGTTCTGCTCCATGCTGGCGGCACTGAGGCGACAGGCCTCGGTAATGGTACGCGCATCAGCTGTCTGGGTGGCAAGGGTACGTAGTAACTTTACCTGCCGATCACCGATGATACGCTCTGTGTCGCTGGTATTGGCGCAAATAATGCCACCGACGCCGCCCTGGTCTCCTGGTACTGGACTGTAAGAGAAGGTATAATAGGTTTCTTCGGGATAACCATAGCGTTCCATGATGAGCAACAATGCCTCATCATAGGTGCCCTCATTCTGTTCTACCGCAGTGCGAAGCCGTGGTCCCAGTTCATCCCATATTTCACGCCAGACAACCGCTGCGGGTTGACCCAATGCTTCCGGATGTTTCCCTCCCGCAATGGCTTTGTAGGGATCATTGTAGAGCTTAATCAGTTCTGGGCCCCAGCCAATCCAGATCGGCTGGCGGGACGTGAGCATGATACGAACCACCGTTTTTAGACTTTGCGGCCACTGTTCAACAGGTCCAAGAGGGTTACACGACCAGTCGAAGGTACGTATGCGTTCCCCCATCTCTCCTCCGCCCGCTAGAAAGTCAATGGATGCAGAAGGTCCAGGCATCGGTTGCGGTGCCATATATGTGATTTCTCCTTAGTACGGTGGCTGTGCAAATATGTGGAACTGCTAATAGAGATAGTGTGACCTGTGATACGCCTGGTAAAAAAGAAGACTACTTTTTCGTCTACATCGGGTACAGGCACTTACTTTTGCTCGTTTTCCTCGATTTCTTTGCGTCAATCGGAAGTTGTGCCAATCGGCCCTATCTATGTATTTGCAGATAGATAATATCGCTGTATAGAAGATACACGAAAATGTTGTGTCTATGCAAGCTGAACAGGAATTTGGGGTGAATACTTCAGGAAGTGTAGCATATAGATGGTTTATGTTCTTCTTTCATCTTGCTCTCAGGACTGGCTGCTTAGCTGTGCCAGAGTGTTGTTTTGTGCATGAGAGAATACTTCCAGAACGATGGAGGCGTTAGAGATAGCGCTGCCTGTAGCGAATATCTCTATCTTTATATCAGGTTCTAGAAAATTTTACATTACATAATGCTACTATTATATTTACATACTATGTTGTAAAAAATGTCTGGAAACGCAGGCTGGACGCGGCCAGCCTGGTACAGAAGGGAGATCACATTACCTATGCGTATTATTTCTGACTTTCATAACCATATCTCTTACACTTCTGCTCAGGCCATGGTTCGGTCCGCTCACCAGCGAGGACTGAAGATATGTGGTATCTCCGAGCATATCTCTCAAACGGTCGAAGGGCGTCCCGTGCTGGCGCATATGCCGCAGGAAGGGGTTATCATGCCGATGGAGGAGTACCGCCAGCAGGTGTTGGAGGCAGCCCGGTTGGAACATATTGATGTACGCCTGGGGCTTGAAGTCGACTTCTATCCAGGCAAGAACGAGGAGATCCAGGCGTCCTTGAGTGGCTATACGTGGGATTTTTTGATTGGTTCCATCCATGATGTTGATGCACTGCATTATGATCGCGTGAAAGAAGATTTTGGCCGCGAGAAGGGCGAGGCCCTCTGGCTGCGCTACTTCGAGTTACTGCGCGAGGCGGTGAGCAGCGGTTTCTTTCAGGTTGTGAGCCATCCGGTACGCATGCGAACGACCAATCCCTATCTCCCTCCTACCTTTGATCAAGAGCTTGAACGCCTGGCAGCCGAGGCTACGCATTGTAACGTGGCCCTGGAGCTCAACGGCTTTGATGTGCTAACCTATCCCGATGTGGTTCGACGTTTGATGCGCGCCTGTGCGTTGCAAGGTACAGCTATCAGTTGTGGCTCCGATGCCCATTATCCAGAGGAGGTCGGACAGGCTCACACGAAGTTTGAGGATATCCTTCGTGAAGCGGATATCCGACAGGTTCGTATCTGGAAGCAGCAGCAGCTAGAAGAATATACTATCGAAGATTTCTGATCAACGGAAAGAAGTGAGATGCTTATGAAAGACGCCATGATCTATTTAAAGGAACACTATGGCATCGACGTTCTGGGTGATATTACCTGGGCACATGCAGTCAACAGCCAGCAGCGGCTGCGAGAGACATTGAATAATCCGCAGATAATGATGCTAGAAGTTGATGTAATCCTTTCTGCCAACGGTGAGGTCGTGCTGGGCCATCCACCGGCCCTGGATAGTGATCTTCATTTTGATGCCTTTATCGACAGCATGGCTAGCTCCCAGCAAGGGATTAAACTGGATCTGAAGGACCCGGAAGTGCTCATTCCCTGCCTGACGAGCCTGAGGGATAGCGGCTTACAGCAGCCGGTTCTGCTCAACGCTGGTGTGGTGCCAGGAAACGATGGAATGCCGCCAAAGTTTAACACCATGGGCTTTTTCGCCGCCTGTAAAAAGCTCTATCCTCAGGGCATCCTGTCTCCCGACTGGACCAACGAGTATGCACCGCTGACCGAGAAGAATATAGACGACATGCTCCATTTCTGCCAGGACTTCGAGCAGGTGACGTTTCCCATCAACGCCAGATTGCTTCCCTTCTCCTGGCCTTATCTATCCAGGCTGTTGCGGCACGATGGGTACTCATTAACTATCTGGGATGGCAAGCCAGTGGACAAGTACCTTTATCTCTGGCTGCGGGAGAACACTGATCCGACCCGCGTCTGCTACGATTGTGTGGATGAAGTCGGTCAAACGCTGCATTGGTGGTAAGAAGCGTGAAATAGGAATAAGATTGACCGGTATCCGGGGTACTATTAAGGAAGGATCTTATACTGCGCGGACAAGGAGGTGTCGATGCCAAAACAGTATTTCGCGGTAACCCTGGAGTGTGGTGATAACTGGGATGCCAGGTATCCGATGCGTGAGCAGGCGTATTGGGATGAGCATGCCCGATTGATGGATGAACTTGTCGACGATGGCTTTATAGTTCTCGGCGGTCCACTTGGTGGTGAAGAGAAAGTGCTGCTCGTCATTGATGCAGAAAGCAGACAAGCCCTTGATGCCGGTCTCGCCGATGATCCCTGGCTGGTGAAAGGCGTGAGGCGCATCGCCAGGGTCGAGCGCTGGACCATCCTTCTGGAATCTACCCACGAATGAGTACCCCGATATGATGACATTTACGTCCCCATTATTCCGTGAAGGCTTCATTCCCTTTAAAGGATATCGTACCTGGTATCGTATCGCGGGAGATATCAACTCAATCTCGACGGATAGTGTTCCGGTGCTCGCCTTGCATGGTGGACCAGGTATTCCGCATGAGAGCCTGCAGCCGCTTGAGCAATTGGCGCTGGTTGGTCGCCCGGTTATTTTTTATGATCAGCTCGGCTGTGGAAACTCCGATCGGCCAGATGACATCTCATGGGATATCTCCATCTTTCTTGAGGAGATTGCCGCGATACGAGATGCTCTCCAACTTGATCGTGTGCACCTGTTTGGACATTCCTGGGGTGGCATGCTCGCCCTTGAATATGCGTTGCGCGAACAAGAAACGCTGGCCAGTCTGACTCTGGCCAGTACGCCAGCTGATGCTCAACATATGTTTGCCGGGCAGCAACGTATCTGGCAACAGTTACCGGCCGATATCCTGACGCTACTGAAAGTACAGGGAGAGGAAAGGGATGCTGCCCGTCAACGAGCATTGGCCTATTTTGACCGGCACTTCTACTGCCGGTGCGATCCCTGGCCCGACCACCTCCTGCAAGCGCGCTCTCCTGAGAAAAGGAATGTAACATTAAATCAATGGATGTGGAACACTGCCCTGCGTGAGTGGAACATCACACCACAGCTGCATAAAATCATCCTGCCCACCCTGATTACTGCCGGTTCCCATGATGGCATCGCCGTTGGACAGGACAGTATTCTGCATGAGCGCATTGCAGCATCTCAGCGTGTTGTCTTTATGGAAAGCTCCCACTATGCGCATGCTGAAGAAACCGAACGCTACCTTGATGTGCTTCAACAATTTTTGCACCAGAGCGAACCAGTATAATCCAACAGGACGATCTCAAACTAAATATCGTCCTGTTGTTTCAGGTGCTCGGCAAGAAAGGCCAGTGTGGCTTTGATGATTTCTTGGCTGCGCGCATCATCATTGAGGATATCGAAGCCATGCTCGCCATGGGGATGATTCATGAAGGTGATAGGGATGTTGCGTTCATTGGCGACGCCGATAAACTCGTCGAGCGCTTCATTGAGGAATGGGCGATCTTTGCCTGCTTTGGCGATGAAGATGGGCGCGACCCTGGATGCATCAACCTGTCGTAAATGATAGACCGGCGAAAATTCGCGGGCTAGCTCTGCTTCTTCCACTGGAAAGTGAAAATAACGCGGATTCAGCAGGCCCATGCCGCCATAGTAGGCAACGATACAGCGTATATATGCTGGAGTATCGCGCAGGACGCCAGGCAATCCATGAATGGTTCCCTGTGAAAAGGCACAGATGCCCAACCGTTCCGCGTCGATACCCAATGAGGCACTATTGTCTCGTACATAGTGAATAAGAGCATCGACATCACTGCCGGCGTCATGGAGCCTGGTATAGCCTTCATCTGTACGATGTTTGAACATTACTGCAATCAGCCCGGATGCCGCAATGAGCTGTCCCCATGAAACATACGGGCCAGATTCTTTAATGTGCTTGATAGACGTTGCCTGCGAACCTCCATGTACCAGGAGAACCGCCGGATGAGGCGTCTGAGATGCCATCTCGGGTGGGTAGTAGACATCCATCTGCAATTTTTCTGCAGCGACCGTCTTATAGACAATATCTTTGCGCACTCGAACCTGTTCCATGTGGGGCATCTGATAGACGACGCGCATCTGGTTGATTTCTTCAAGGTTTCGCATGTGTTTCTTCACCCCTCCTTTTTTTCGGAGATCAACTACCATTTCATCCAGGCATTCATTGTGCCAATATTTAAAGGCTTTTGAGATGGACTCGCAGTTTTTCTAACGCTGCCTTGCGCATAGATGCTTCTTTTTGTTCTTCGATGGTCAGCTCAGCCCAGGTTTTCTCTGATCCGCTGGGAATGAAGATGGAGTCCCAGCCAAAGCCGTTTTGACCACGGGGTGCCAGTGCGATCGAACCTTTTTGTGAACCTCTAAAGGTGTGGAGCGCTTGCCCATCATACAGACCGAACATGACCGTGGCTTCAGCGGATCTATCTGGATAGCTATCGAGTAAGCGGCATAGTCCATTGGTGCCTAACTCCGCCAGAAACCATTTGATCAGTGGTCCGGGTAGTTTACCCAACGCGCCAAAGCATAGCGAGGTGTCTTCTACCAGAACGGGAGATTGAACATGCTGATACGCCTCTTTCGCTTTCCACGCAACGATGGTGGCTAAATCGAGCGATTGAATCTCGGGAAGATCAATTTTTTTGTGGGTGAGAGGAACATGTAAGAGCCAGCTTACTTGTTCCGCCTTGCCTTTGTTGCCTGTAATAAATGTGAGTGGTTGCAATATACAAAACCTCAATTTTCTTGAGAGAACGCATGCCTACCAATAGGATGCCATTGATATGGATAAAGGATATATTGTGATTGCTCTAATTATGACATAAGGATGTCGCCATTCTCCTGCTATACTCTCTTATAAAAGAGACGTATGACGCAGGGGTAGCAACGGGCGCGGTTGTTCTTTTATCACCCTGGAATGAGAAAACATAAGAGGTGTATGTGCATGCATAAGAGTGGACTTTCACAGAAGCGGCTGGAGCGTTTGAGCCGGGTTTTGCAGGGCTATGTCGAGTGTGGCGAGATGGCAGGTATCGTGGCCCTTATCCATCGGCGCGGCGAGGAGGCCCATGTAGAAACCATTGGCTGGCAGGATAAAGAGACGCGAACCCCTATCAAACGCAATACGCTTTTTCGTATAGCTTCAATGACCAAACCAATTATCACTGTTGCGATGTTGGCCCTGGTTGAAGAGGGGAGGATTCGCCTCTACGATCGGATTGATACCTGGCTGCCGGAGCTGGCGGATCGGATGGTGATGCGTGATCCGCTGGGTTCACCAGATGACGTCTATCCATCGTCGCGCGCCATTACCTTGCATGATCTACTGACGTATCGCATCGGCATTGGGTGGGGCGCATCCAGCCTGAGGCCTCAGCTCTTCGCGTTGACTGCCGCCCCCGCCTCTGATGCGCTGCAGATTCCCGACAGGGTGTACCTCGCTCCTGAAGCATGGATGGCTCGTCTTGGTGAATTCCCTTTGATCTATGAGCCGGGGACGCGTTGGATGTACCAGGTGTCCTCTGACATCATGGGGGTGCTGATCTCCAGAATCACGGGCAAGCCGCTGGAGATGTTCTTGCGCGAGAGCCTGTTTGAGCCGCTGGGGATGGTGGATACGAGTTTTTCGGTTTCGCCAGAGAAACGCGACCGGCTGGCAACGCTCTATGCGGCAGCGCCTGGAGGAGGCATAGAGGTACGGGATCATCCACGTAACACCGGCTGGGCCGAGCCGCCCATCTTTCCCGCTGGCGCCAGCGGTCTCGTCTCCACCGCTGATGATTACCAGCGCTTTGGACTCATGTTGCTGAACAAAGGCGAACTGAATGGTGTCCGCATCCTCTCGCGCAAGACCGTGGAGGCGATGACAACCGATTATCTCACCCCTGAGCAACATATGCATCCCTTCTCCAATTTTGACCGCTATGATATGGACCCTGAGGCGAGCATGTGGGACAACTGGGGATTTGGCTATGGGGTCGCCGTCAGAACCAGGCGCATCGGATTGGGACCGAGCGTAGGCTCCTTCTACTGGCCGGGCGCATTCGGTACCACCTGGATCGCCGATCCACAGGAGCAGTTGATGGCGACCGTTCTGCCTCAGATGCTGGGTGCCAATCCATTCTACACGCAGCTCGGCGAAGATTTTCTGGCTATGACCTACCAGGCCATCTCGGATTAATGTTATATTTAAATAAAAAAAAGGAATGCTCTCTATGCGATTTGCTCTCGATATTCCCCACTTTGGTCCTTTTAGTGATCCTCTTGTAGTAGCCGAACTGGCACATGAGGCTGAGGAGGCGGGATGGGATGGCTTCTTTATCTGGGACCATATTAACTATAAGCTGGCTGGATCGTCAGAAACGCTGATGGTTGCCGATCCCTGGATTCTGATGTCCGCGATTGCACTGCGTACTAAACGCATCAAGCTTGGTCCGATGGTCACGCCTTTACCACGCCGGCGTCCCTGGAAGCTGGCACGCGAAACAGTGACGCTCGATCAGCTCTCGGGAGGGCGTCTGATTCTTGGTATTGGTCTGGGTAGCGACCGCAGCGGAGAGTATAGCGCATTCGGCGAGATTACCGATGCCAGGGTACATGGCGAGATGCTTGATGAGAGCCTGGAGGTCCTGACCCGGCTCTGGAGCGGCGAGAAAGTCAGCTATCAGGGACAGCATTATCAGCTCTCAGAGGTACAATTTCTGCCCAAAGCTATCCAACAGCCGCGCATCCCGATCTGGGTCGCGGGCAACTGGCCCAACAAAAAGCCATTTCGCCGCGCTGCACAGTGGGATGGCGTCTTCCCGCTGATGGCTGGCCGCGATCTCACGCCAGATGACTTCCGCGAGATCCTTGGCTACATCCGTGCTCAGGCCACGCAGAAAGCGACCGCCTTCGATGTTGTCGCCGGAGGGCTGACCAGCGGTACGGACAAGGCCAGGGATGTAGCTCACGCCGCATCATTCGCCGCAGCCGGTGCCACCTGGTGGCTGGAAAGCTTCTATTCCCAGCACACACTTGCGCAGGTTCGCCAGCGCATTCACCAGGGTCCACCACGCAATTAATCTCCTTTAGGAAGACAGCAAGCAAAACCTACTTGCTGTCTCCTTTATTACGCTAACTGCAATTTGGGAGCATTGGGTAAGCGATGATCTTCATAATGATCGATAGCGTCGATTCTCAACCAGAGTTGAATGCGTTCGTTCTCAAATGCGTGCTCGGGTAGCTCTTTAAGGAAGTGCTCAAAGATGTCCAGCGTCTCCTCAAATCTGGCCTCGACGGCGTCGCGAGTCCATTGCTGGTACTGCTTCACCACCTCGGCATTGAATGCATCCATATCGTTGGTGCGTGGAACGCTCTGGCCGTTGATAATCTGATGGGATCTGTGCATTGAACGTTCCCACCACGCGATCACATGCGCCAGAACATCCTGAACGCGGGTGTATCCCTGCTGCTGAGCATAGCGAACGAGCTCTTCCTCGGACAACGTGTGCAAATGAGCCAGATACTGCTTCCATCCTTGCTCTAGTGCTGTCAGGAGTTCCTGGCGATTGAATTGCCGCTGTTCTATTGCCATGATGCCAACCCTTTCATATGTGAAACATCGTGCTGATAACACGTTGTATTGCGGGAATTGTCTGTATTATTATTGGGTGAGAAGCGCAAGGAAACGCTCTCTGCCTGCTTTGTCATTGATCAAGATCAGCTTCTCTTTATACCGTTCAAGGTAGTCAGTGACGAATTGAGCCGTTGGAGGTATGATAAACTCTCCATACGTGGAGACGTACTTACTGACAAACTCCTTTGTTGGAGGATCAGCGATCTTCGCATGCTGCTCAATATAGTCGTGGAGGCTCTTTGCCGAGGGAACCTCCTTATCGCTTTGATTGAGATAGTAGCGGCGTGTACCCTTCATCAAGTGAATGAGGAGCTTGATGCCGTTGAGGCCGGGATAATCCTGGGTACCACGCAGGCTATTCAAAACATGGCGGCGTACCATCCGCTGCATCAGCACGGGTAGGGGCGCGTGAAGGAGTACAATGTAGTCAGCATGATAGAGCATCGCTTCCGTAAAGATAAGATAGATGCCCTCGGTGACCCAGCCTGGCTGCTCCGCGATATCCACCTCATTGACCTGCTTCCAATCTACCTTATCCAGGTTGTAGTGGGGGACCTGATATCTGGCGGCTATGCACTGCGCGAGCGTCGTTTTTCCGCTGCCGGGGCCGCCTATGATATGGACTTTGACCATATGTTTGTTTTCCTCTTCAAAATGGTTACGCTGGTTTATTTCCTGTAACTGTGCGATCATTGCTTGACGGTTGCTTGCTGATGCATTTCTCTCTGTGGAGAGGGCATACAGGCAACCAGTATTGTTTGTCGCGGCATTGAGCAGGGACAGGTGGTGGGAAAAGAGGTTTTGTTATCACCTTCACGTAATCAAATGCGCATGTGAGGCGGCGCAAAGTGGAAATGTCAATGACAGTTTTGCTGCGGATTCCCGATCCAACATCTCTGTTTGCTGCGCTTCTCCATACCCCAGGGCACCATCTGTCTCTGCCCGCATATACGATACGCTGTATCTCATTGGTATGTGTCGTATTGTGCAAGAGAAGCAATAACCAAAGCTAGCACAATAAAGCCGAGGAGTATGTTGAGCAACCCCTCCACAGAAGAGATACTTTGTATGTGATCAGGAAGCATAGTGCCTGTTTCATCTATATCAAATGAAACAGGATGGAGTTAGCGCTGTGCTGGCATAGATGTTCGATCCTCCAGAATAGAAATGAATGTATCCGATCGTAGTATAACCGGATGGAAAGCGATCTGTCAATTATATGCGCGTTTAGGCGTTTAGAAAGCGCAAATTGCAGACAGCGGTATTCTATTTGCTATGCTCACGAGCTGATGCGTTGGGAGATGGCCCAGCGTTTGCCTGGAAAGTCGAACAGCCAGTGGGCCTGGCATAGCGTGGTGTAGCCCAGTATCAGATCCATCGGAACTTCTATGGTGGCGTTTACCGGCGACAGGTCGACACCAGCTATTTTGTGCGCTGGAAACGCATAACCACCGATGAGGGTGGGGGCCATCATAAAGATCGGGGTTTCCATGCTGGCTCCGGTCGGGTCGGTCCCTTGAGATTGTCCGATGGGCTGAAAATAGCTGGAATGCTTTTCGATGAAGGTCAGGTCCGCGATGGTTATGCCCCCGCCTGTATCCCATACCGTGCGGGCTGTAAGTGTATCGAAATGAACATCAATGTACGGGTGAAATTTCTGATCCAGAAATAGTTTCTGCCAGGATAGGTCTGCCACAGGCACAGCTGGTTGCTGAATGCTGACCCTGTTCTGATCGAATAAGAAGTGGAAGCAGAAATCTTTAAGGATATCCATGCCGATCAGGCCTGTTTTGGAGGGATGATCGGGGTTCATACGGACCAGTGGAAAATCCCGCTTTACAATCGGACCAAGATCGATGGCGGGTACGCGAATGACGTCTTCGTGATGAGCCTCAAAAACTCCTGACGAGCTATGTTGTTCGATGCTGTCGAATGAGGATGTGTAGTCGTCAAAGACAACGCTGGTTCTCGCCGCTCCGGTATCGAGCAGAAAACGGTATGGCTTGTCTTCAAGCGATCCATCAACGAGAATCTCGGCAACGTCAACATCATCTTCATCGGGCTTGATGATGAGATCAAAACCGCCCACAATATCTTCCTCTCTACAAACGATCCTGGTTAACATATACCAACGCAAATGTTTGAAAGGATCGTAACATAGACAGCTTCTTCTGTCAAAATGCGTGTACAGTCCGAGCCCCCGCTCGGACTGTACACGCATCAAGATGTCTATTGCCGGCGCTCATTACCAGTTCTGCCCTGCGGCCTGTCTGGTGGTGGCGTTGAGGCGGTTGAACAGATTAGTGGTGGCGATCATGAGGACGATGGCGGCCAGGCCTTTCTCGTCGTAGTGGCGCGTGGCCTCTTCCCATATGGCGTCTGAAACGGAGTCTGGCCGATCGGCCAGACGCGTGGCGGCCTCGGCGAGCGCGAGGGCGGCCCGTTCAGCGTCGGTGAAGTAAGGCGCTTCGCGCCAGGCGGCTACGGCAAAGAGGCGCTCATCCGTCTCGCCAGCTTTTTTAGCGGTGCGAGCACCCGAGTCAACGCAGGCGCTGCAACCATTGATCTGGCTTACGCGCAGATGCACGAGCTCAAGTGTCTTTGGTGGCACACCACCCTTTCTGGTAGCTTTAAGCAGGGTAAGAATAGAATCCATAGCGTTGGGGAGAAGCATTGCCGGATTGCTCATTCGTGCTTGCATAAATAATCTCCTTCAGTTGTGGGGGATTTGGGTTGTTCAACATCCCAAAACCATCCCCAATTCTTTCGAACAAGTTTGTTTCGCCCATTGGAGGGCCAAATTTCGTTCGCCACCACACTGACGGAGCATGGAGTAAGAATGTGACCAAAGGAGGACGCGATTTTTCATTTTATCTATTAGTAACAGGCCGATAGGTCGCGATGATGACGCCGTTACTGGTGGTTTTGGTTTTGGTGAGTTGGAGTTGGGTGAAGGAGCCACCATCGGGGAAGAGGCGACGTCCTGATCCCAGTACCAGGGGATGGATCAAGAGCACATATTCATCAATGAGGTTGCGCCGCATCAACGATTGGATCAGCACGCCACTCCCCATGATCAAGAAGTCTTTGTCGGCTTCTTGTTTGAGCGCGGACATGGCCTCTGTCGCGTCACCTTTCAGTAGCGTGGAATTGATCCATGGAAGCGGCTCCTGTAACGTTGTTGAGGCGACGTACTTTTGCGTGTTGTTGAGCACTTCGGTGTAGGGATTATTGGTTCGGTGGGGCCAGACGGAGTAGAATTGTTCATATGTCCGTCGGCCCAAGAGCAGGGCGTTGGTATTGGACTTACTATCCCCGACCTGCTCCATCGCGGCGTAGGGTGCTCCCCAGCCACCATGTTTGAAGTTGTCGCGGCGATCCTCATCCGGACCTGCCGGCGCCTGCATAACCCCATCGAGTGTCAGATTGACAAAGGCAACGATTTTACCCATGAGAAGATTCCTCCTTATGTAAAGCGTAGTTAGATATATTTTTTCATTCTGCCAAATGTATTTTGTCCGTTATGATCCCAATGCTTGATTCAAGCGTACCATCAGTAGCATAGAAAAACTTCTCGCATCTTGCTTTCCTTATATCATCAAGCTAGTGTCGCCACGAAAGATGAAGCTATGCATAATGGTTTGACATTTCATGAGGTGGACAGTAGAATTGGGTCCTTGCTATTGGATCATTTTGATTATGGAGGCGACACATGGACGCAACACGCAAGTTTGTTGAGAAGGAGCAATTAACTAACATTGTTGATGCAACCTTTGGTTCGGCGCGTCGCCTGGACACAGTGGCGCGGCTACGAGGCGGTAGCAAAAAGGGTGTGTACCGCCTGACTTTTGACGACGCATTTACCGCGATCCTCTATGTCTGGAGTGGGGAGGAGAATTACTGGCCAGTGGCGCACAGTGAGCAGGAGACAGATGAATTTGATCCGCTCTCAAGTGCCTCAGGTAGCGATCTTTTCGAGGCCAGCCATGCGCAGTTGAACGCTGTTGGTGTACGTACGCCGCGGATCTATTTTCTTGACCGGAGTCGGCGCCATATCACTGACGATGTTGCCGTGGTTGAAGATGTGCGTGGTGGTACGTTAGAGGCTTTGATCCATTCCGATCCGCAGAAGGCGAAACACTCTCTCAAGCGCCTGGGTGAGGCTTTGCAGGTTATGCGGCAACAGCGAGGGAGATGCCCTGGTAAGGTTGCGCTGGTGGAAAGTGTTGGCGATTTCCCATTGCGGCTGTCGTGTGAGCAGATCCTGCTGAGCCGTGCGCTGCGAGACCTTGCCGAGTCCGCGTCAAGGGTCGAGCGCATCGCTCAGGTGCGCGTGCGGCTGGAAGAGAAGATTTATGATCTGGTGAGTGCTGTGCGTCCACGCCATGAGTATAGCCTTATTCATGGTGAACTGGGACCGGATCACGTGCTCGTAGATGAGCAAGGTGATCCGGTTATGATCGATATTGAGGGCACCATGTTCTTCGATGTCGAGTGGGAGCATGTTTTTCTGCAACTGCGCTTCGGTGATCATTACCAGTGGCTGCGCGCGAGCGACCTGGATGAGCAGCGGATGCAGTTTTACGCACTCGCCATGTATCTGTCGCTGGTGAGCGGGCCCCTGCGCTTGTTGGATGGCGATTTCCCCGACCGCGCAGCCATGATGGAGATTGCGCAGTCCAACATCCAGCGTGTCCTTACCTTCCTGGACAAGCCTGATCAAGATTAAGCAGTGCTTGCGAAAGAGTGTGCAACTGTTTCCAAAAAGGTATGAAAAAAGGATCAACTGTAGGCAAAACGCCACGCTTTCTGGTTTCTTGACAAGGGAGAACATTTGCTCTATACTGAGGCAAATATCAAGCAGGAGAACGAGCAAAAACGCATGATTCGCGCCCATAAGATCAGGTTGCATCCCACTTCAGAACAGGCCAACTCCTTGGCACGCGCCGCGGGAGTGGCTCGATTCGTGTGGAATTGGTTGCGACATGAAGTCGCTTGTGTGGCTGTTGGAGCTAGATAAGAGCGTCCAACCTGGTGTTCTCCCACCAGTACTCTACCAAGACCCGCGCCAGGAGTAATCCAGGGGTGGGAAAGCTCTTGGAACAATGTATCTCTTCTCGAAAGAGAGTAGCAGAACCGTGAGGGGAAGCTGCAACTGCCAGCATCAATGCGGTTAGAGGGCTAGGGTGGATGGTATGGCTAACACATGTGAACTGCCGTTAAACGTCGTAAACACGAGCAAGCCAAAGATGCTGTCAGGCTTGAACCAAAAGGTAATATGACGGGAAGAAGGGTATCCAGTTTCCCTCCTCGGAGACAATCAACGTCATCGGCGAACAGGCAGTGCCTAACCCATCCAGGCACACAGGCGGAACATGGTAAGCCTGTATTCTTCCCGATAAGGGAAAGCAACCCGCAAGGGACGCTGATAGGAATGCAGGTAGAGGAAGACGGAGCAAGCGAAAGCTGTGCTGTAATGGCAGAGATAGAGGGCCTCCCTCACCCGAAAGGGGGCTGACTTCCGTCTGGTCTTTCAGGACGAAAAGGAATGGCACATGACACAGAAGGAAAAGCAGATGGCGGCAGAAACGACGGATTCAGAAGCAACTGAAGAGGATACGTCTGCTGGTGCGTCCTTCCACGATATGCTCGAATGGCACGGTATCCAATGGTATCGGACCGAGCGAAACGTGCGTCGGCTCCAAGCCAGGATCGTCCAGGCGACTCAGGAAAAGAGATGGGGCAAAGTGAAAGCCTTGCAACGACTCTTAACCCATTCGTTCAGCGGTAAAGCTCTTGCCGTGAGACGAGTGACAGAAAACCAGGGCAAGAAAACACCAGGCGTAGACAAGATACTCTGGGATACGCCAGAAAAGAAAGCACAAGCCATACACAACCTGAAGCCAAGGGGCTACCACCCACAACCGCTCAGGCGTGTGTATATCCCCAAGAGCAATGGTGCTCAAAGGCCACTCTCAATCCCGACCATGAGGGATAGAGCGATGCAAGCTCTCTATCTCCTAGCCCTCCAACCAGTAGCAGAGACACTTGCCGATCCGCACTCCTACGGGTTCCGACCCGAACGATGTACGGCTGATGCACTCGTCTACTGCCACACGCTCCTCTCACAAAGGCAAGGGGCAGAATGGGTGCTAGAAGGAGACATTAAATCATGTTTTGATAAAATCTCACATGATTGGCTATTGGCTCATATTCCAATGGAAAAAACGATATTGAGAAAATGGCTCAAAGCGGGATATATGGAGAAAAACGTTCTTCATCTGACCGAAGAAGGCACGCCGCAAGGTGGGATTATTTCACCAACGATTGCGAATATGGTCTTAGACGGTTTGAGCCAGTTCCTCTTAGAACGCTTCCCTCGATCAAAACAGGGAAACAGTCCAAAGGTGAATCTGGCAAGGTACGCCGACGATTTTGTGGTCACTGGAGCATCGAAAGAACTTCTGGAACAAGAGGTGAAACCTTCTATCGAACTGTTCCTGAAGGAAAGAGGACTCCAGCTCTCATCAGAAAAGACGGTAGTTACTCATATTAAGGACGGTTTCGATTTTCTCGGACAGCATGTACGGAAGTACAAGAGTGGAGCAGTACTTACTACTCCCTCAAAAAAGAATGTGAAAACCTTCTTGAAAAAGGTCCGAGGAATTATCGAAAAATTAAAGGACAGTTCTGCTGGACAACTCATCGTAAAGCTCAACCCTGTCATACGGGGATGGGCAAACTACCATCGGTTCGGAGCCAGCAAGAAAACCTTTAACTCTGTGGATAATGCGATCTTCAAAAAAGTGTGGTGGTGGGCCAGAAGAAGACATCCACGAAAAAGCGCCACCTGGGTGAAACAGAAATATTTCACGACACAGGGCACATTTAACTGGGTGTTCACAGGAGAAGTCAAGGATGAAGACGGACACACCAAGTTCGTCCATTTACGACGAGCGGACGCGGTAAAAATCCAACGGCATACTTCAATTCAAGGAGCAGCCAATCCATTCGACCCGGCCTGGGAAACCTACTTTGAAAAACGTCTCGACGTGAAAACAGAGCAAAACCTGACCGGAAAAAGACAACTCCTGCATCTGTGGAAGGAGCAAAACGGCAAATGCCCAATGTGCAACCAGAGAATCACAAAGATTACCGGATGGCATAGCCATCATGTGATCTGGCGAAGCAAAGGTGGGACAGATAGGGTCGAAAACCGTGTGCTCCTGCATCCCAACTGCCATGCACAACTCCATAGCCAAGGTTTACATGTAGAGAAACCGCACTCTGTGGACCAACAGAGCGTTAGAAAGGCTTGAGCGGTATGAGGACGAAAGACTCACGTACCGTTCTTAGGGGGCTTGGGCGCAGCAATGCGCCCCGGCTACCCGGCGCGTTGTCCGAGTGGAATCGGCGCTATGACGTTGGGGAGAAACCGACCGCTCTCAAGCTCAAGAAACACTTTAACGCAATCCGACGAGAGCAATTCCCTTGGACCTGGGAGGTGACCAAGAACGCTTCTGACCAACCCATTCTCGATCTGGGCAAAGCTTTTACCGCCTTCTTCACCGGCAAGGCTCGCCGCCCGAAGTTCAAGAGCAAGAAACGCAGCAAGCCGAGCTTCTATCTCTCCAACGACCAATTTGAGTTAAGGGATCATCGCCTCTGGGTTCCCAAGCTCGGATGGGTCAATATGGCCGAGAATCTTCGCTTTGAGGGCAAAGTTCTCGGTGCACGCATCACCAGAACCGCCGACTGGTGGTTCGTGAGTATCCAGGTCGAATTGCCTGACAAAATCCCTGAGAAGAAAGCGGCAGCGGTGGGCATTGATGTCGGATTGAACCGCCTGGCAACCTTAAGTACGGGAGAGCAAGTCGAGAACCAAGCCTTTCTCAAAACCGCACTGGGGAAACTGCGGCAGGCCAACAAACGCTTGCATCGGAGAAAGCCGGGGTCGAAGAATCGGGAAAAAGCGCGCAGGCAGGTGGCACGTTTGCACTACCAGATTGTGTGCTTGCGCCAGGATGTCCTGCAGAAGCTCTCGACCAGGCTGGTGAACTGCTATGGCATCATCGGGGTAGAGCACCTGCATCTCAAGGGGCTGCTCAAAAACCGACGGCTGGCCCGTGCGTTCTCTGACGCCGCGCTCGGCACGCTGGTGCACCTGCTGGAAAGCAAGGCCTCCCAACAAGGTGGGCAGGTGATCAAGGTCGATCGTTTCTTTCCTTCCAGTAAGACCTGCCACTGCTGTGGGTGGACGTGGGAGCAGATGGCCCTCAAAGATCGCGTCTTTGTGTGCCAGAATCCTTCCTGCCCCTATGTTCACTTTCCTCAGGATCGTGACCACAATGCTGGTCAGAATGTCCTTCGAGAAGCCCTGCGCTTGATCGGGCTCATTGATCAAGCCGTCTCCGGTACTGGCTCGGACGAAGACGAAAACTTGGCTGTGGACGCGGGGTAAGACCAAAAAGGCCGCCTGGTCTTGAGGCGCCTACGGATGAAGCAGCAACAACGAAAGATGCAAGAAAGCGATGCGTGCATACGTTTTCCTACATTAATCGGAGCAGTTCCATGATGCACTGGCGCTATACACAGAATATGCCATATCATTGGAAGCGGCTCCTGTAATGTCGTAGATGCGACGTACTTCTGCGTGTTGTTGAGCGTTTCAGTGTAGGGATTATTAGCCTGCTGGGGCAGACGGAGTAGAATTGCTTATATGTCCGTTGTCCCAATAAACAGGGGGTTGGTATTGGACTTACTGTTTTCGGCCTGTGCCATTGCGGCACAGGGAACTGCCTAGTCACCGCGTTCGAAGCCATCGTGGCGATCCTCGTCTGGTCCTTCCGGCACCTGCATGATCCCATCGAGTGTCAGATTCATTAAAAAAACGGTTTTGCTCATGAATAATCCCCTTATGCTTTGATATTCTTACCCATTTAAAGAACGTCGAGTACATTCTATGTTCGCCAGAACGATAATTTGCCCTTTCCATTCCGACGTTTCATCAAGCATAACATCAAAAACCTGAAAAAACTTCTTACAGCTTGCTTTTTCAGATCAACTGCTGACAATGCACCTGCCAACTTTTTGACATGACTCGTATATTCATGATATGATCCATATCATGAATAAGCAAAGAGATTATCGGAGCCCGTTACGACAGGAACAGGCAAAGCGGACCCGTGAGCAGATTCTTGATGGGCTAATCCAGACCATGGCACAGGGAGGCCTGGCGGACCTTTCTATTCCGGCTGTTGCCCGCGTGGCGGGTGTCTCTGTACCAACTATTTATCGTTATTTCCACACCAAGCGTGAGTTAATCGAGTCGCTTGGCAGCTATATTGTTCAGAAATCAGGACTCCCCACAGTTTCATCGCTTCCCCAGAATCCTGAGGAACTAATCGCGCTCATTAAAGATGTATTCCTCCGCTATGAAGGCATTGACGAGATGTTACGGGCGGCCGCTATGAGCGAATTAAGCTATGAAATGCGTCAGCAGGCGTTGCCGCAGAGGCTAGGGTTGATTGATGAGGCATTGCGGCCGGTCATGGATCGCTTTGATGAGCAGGAACGGATACATCTTCGTAACAGCATATTTATTCTTACTACGACGGCGACCATACGTGCTTTTAGAGATTACCTCAATCTCACGCCGGAAGAAGCCGTTGAAACCGTAGCATGGGCTATTCGTGCCCTGACAAGTAGTTCTTCCCAGAAGGCGGTCAGGGATGCTACTTCCCCTCCCGATGTTTCAGAGGAGAAGCACACTTCTCCATAGTGTGGGAAACAAAGCGGTGAAAGGAGCCGTTGATGGAATATATATGTGCCCTGGCGGATGTACAGCGGCAGGAAGTGAATGTTGCGGGGGGCAAGGGGGCTAATCTGGGAGCGCTTATTCACGCGGGCTTTCCCGTACCTGCTGGTTTTATTCTTCTCACTGAAGCGTATCAACACTTTCTGGATACCTATAACCTGCTCAGCGAAATTGAGCATCTGGAACAGTCAGTGACGCCGGGTGATATCACTTCATGCGAGAGGGCCGCGCAGGCTATACGGACGCTCTTTATGCAACATCCCATACCGGATGTGACTGCGCAGGCTATTTCCCAGGTTTATCAGCAACTTGATACGCCTGGGGTCGCCATTCGATCGTCGGCGACCACCGAAGATTCACCGGTAGCATCGTTTGCTGGTCTACATGAGAGCTACCTCAATGTGGGGTCTCTCGAGGATGTTTTTACAGCGGTGCAGCAATGCTGGTCTTCATTGTGGACTCCACGTGCTATGAGCTATCGCGCCCGATTGGGGCTGAGCTCTCAACGGGTATCTATGGCCGTGATTATCCAACAGATGGTGCCAGCTGTGGCTTCGGGTGTGCTCTTTACCGTCAATCCAGTCAGTGGTTCGCGTGAAGAGATGA
The DNA here is from genome assembly GCF_003967515.1 of Dictyobacter aurantiacus. Classification (GTDB taxonomy): domain Bacteria; phylum Chloroflexota; class Ktedonobacteria; order Ktedonobacterales; family Ktedonobacteraceae; genus Dictyobacter; species Dictyobacter aurantiacus. The sequence continues at coordinate 1,941,618 of NZ_BIFQ01000002.1, forward strand.
TGATCAATGCCGTCTGGGGAATAGGAGAAGCACTTGTCTCTGGTCAGATTACGCCTGAGAGTATTCTCATCGAGAAGGTCACCGGGTGTATCAGGCGGCAAGGGGCTAATGGTGGAATAGGGACAGCGCTGGCACCATCTGTACTCAGCGATGAACAGGTTGAGCAACTGATATCGCTTGGAGAACGTATAGAAAAGCATTTTGGGATGCCATACGATATCGAGTGGACCCTGGTGAAAGGACAGATCTTCATCGTGCAGGCGCGTCCAATTACCACGCTTGCCACCACATTATCCCTGTCCGCGAATCATGATCTGCCAATTCCTCCGGGTGATGATTCCTGGGATCGTGAGCAGGACCAGCCACCGCAGCCGTATGATATATGGACGCGAACGAACGTCGGTGAAAACCTGCCCTATCCCGTCACTCCACTCACAGAGACCCATTTTCCTGTGATTTTTGGTCTGGACAGCGAATCGAGTCAACCAAACCAGCCGCAGATGGTGCGGCGCCTCTATGGACGACTGTATTTTAACGAAGGCGCGCTCGTACACAGCTTCACTGAAGAGCTAGGGCTTCCAGCCAGCTGGCTGCATAAGATATGGGGAAGTCGTCCTCGTGGTGCTCAGTTAGAACAGAATGCTTTTCGTCCCTGGCGCCTGTCGCGAAGACTTTTTCTACTTGTTACTCGCCCTAAACCAAAGAAGAAGAAGGTTAAAACGCCAAAAGATTCTCCAGAACAGTTTTTCGCGCATGTGGATCAGTGGGTCAACGATTTTGAGCGTATAGATCTCGACCGGCTTGATGATGAGCAGCTCTGGCAGGAGGGACTACCCACCTGGAGTCAACGAGGAGCCTATGCCTGGGCAGCCAACATGCGTTTTAGTATCGGTGCCGCGATAAGTTACGGGATCCTTGAAAGGATTGTGCACTGGTGGGCGCACAAAGACCTGGCACAAGACCTGGTTACGGGACTCCCCGGGGTGTACAGCGCTGAAGTCGGCCCTGATCTCTGGCAGATGGCGCGGATCGCTCAAGAGGGTGGGATACAGGAGTGGTTGCTCTCTTCAGATCCACGTACGGCGCTTGATCGGCTGCGATCAGATGAGGGCGGAAGGCAGATCATTGCGCAGCTTGCAGCGTTTCTCGCGCGGCACGGTCATCGCTGTCCCAACGAACTGGAGATGCGCAATCCGCGCTGGGCTGAGGAGCCGGAGCAGGTTATCGAATTGATCGCGTCATATCTTAATGCGGATAAGCACAGCGATCCTGTTATGATAGAGGCCCGTCAACGCCAGCGCCGTACCGTAGCGGTCTCTACGGTTGAGAGCGGGCTAGACCCTATACGCCGCCTGATCTTTCGTTTTGTGCTTGCGCGTGCCCAGCGTGCTGTGGCCGTGCGCGACAATAGTCGCTACACGATGGTGAAATTTCTCTTTCCTGTGCGCAAGATCTATGCCGAACTCGGGAGACGCTGGGTTGAGGCAGGTCAACTCACGCTGGCGGACGACATCTTTTTCTTGACGATACCCGAGATTGAGCAGCTTATTGCCACCCATGGTGTCTCACCCGAAGTACAAACGAGCATTGAGCAGCGTCGCCTCGCGTATGATTTCTGGTTTACAATGGTCGCTCCCGAGGCGCTCAATGCTTATGGTACGCCCATCACTGATGAAGGCGAGAATGCCATGCGCCTGCAAGGCATGGGGGTCAGCGGTGGCACAATGCGTGGTCGAGCACGCATCATAAAAACGATGCAGGAAGCTATGCAGCTAACATCGGGAGATATTTTTGTTACATCGGCGACAGATCCTGGCTGGACACCAGTTTTTCCCCTGGTTGGCGGTATTGTTTTGGAGATCGGTGGGCAACTTTCACACGGGGCCATTATTGCCCGCGAGTACGGCATCCCCGCGATAGTAAACGTACCAGGAGCGATGCGCCTGATCCGGGATGGGCAAATAATTGCGATTGATGGAAGCACGGGAATAATCAAACTCTCCTGATACGACAACTTGCCGCAATGGCGCCTTTTTTTTATCAGGTGTATCGGTAGTATGGCCAGCTTTTTGCGGCGCAGGAGCAGAAAAATTGACTTTCGTTCTGGATTTTTTTAAAAATGATTTTTTTAAAAGTCGCTTGCTTTTCCTGGAGGCTGGAACCGGATTGCTGGTCGGTGTGACGTGCTCATTCCAATAGGTGACAAGGTCGAAGGTATTGGGGCGTGTGAAGTGTTGCTCTGTTAATTGAATGCTCTGGATATGGAGGACGCGCACCACCTGTAGCGTACCCGCGCTTGCACCGACCAGATACCATGTTCCGGCTTTCGAGACAAGACCGTATGGGTCGATGTGTCGCTGGCTGTACCCATAGGTCAATCGCAGCGTGCAGTCCTGCCAGAGCGCCTCCTGGATCAACTCCAGATGTGAGTGGATCTGGTTTGAGCAGGTTGATTGCGTGGTGTCTATATGGATACGCTGGCGCACTTGCTCTGCCTGTACGCGAGAGGGAGCCGGGAGTGCGGCCGAAAGCTTGAGCAGGGCATCTTCCAGTACATGGTTCAATCCAAGATCGGTTAGGGAATTGAAGTTGCCTGACAGAAAAAGGGCGCGTATCTCTGCGATAGTCAGCCCGGTCAGCTTTGTCTGATAGCCATTCAGAAGCTCACAGCCACCGCCCGGTCCGCGCTCGGTGTAAACGGGTATGCCTGCCATACTGAGTGACTCGATATCGCGGTAGATGGTGCGCTCTGAAACCTCCAACTGCTCCGCCAGAGCCTGCGCGGTCATGCGTCCCCTTGTTTGTAACAGCAAGAGAAGTGAGAGTAGTCGATCTGCTCGCAAGGAATCCCTCCAATGTGTATTGCTGCATGGGATAACCTGTTTTTAGGACAAGAGCAAGTATACCATAGAAATCCTGTCAACATCTGACAGGATTTCTATGGTATACACTGGCATACTGAATGGGCACAAGCGCCAGATCTATCACTTGTGCCCATTCAGTATGCCTTTTCATGTCGTGGTGAGAGTACGAGCCGTCTGTTTGAAGGGTGATTGCGCAATAAAGGTTAAATATTTAGTATAGTGATCATCACATTGCAGAAACCGGTTTCTCATGTTATACTAGGAGATATTGTGCGCGAGGTGATCTGATAATTTTTTTTGTTCTGTATTGAAAAATAATTATGTTTTGATTTTTTTAAGAGCCGCATAGACGCGGCAAATTACAGATGAGGAGATCAGGAAATGAGCATTTTTCGTGCTTTCCTATCCCAAGGGCATCGACAGCCACTATCATGGAAGGCCCGGCGCATCTACACGCTGGGGGCTTTGCTCGCTTTGATGTGTATGATGGTCTCTGGCGGTATTGCCGGGGCGCTGTTGAGCACCAATGGGACCGCGCTGGCAGCGCAGTTGGTCCCTCCCAGTCAATCTGACTTTGGGCCAAATGTGTATATTTTTAATCCAAGCATGCCACAGAGCGAGATCCAGGCGACGGTCGATGCGGTGGCGAATCAGCAGATCCCCAATCAATTCGGAACCCAGCGTTATGCTTTACTATTTGAGCCTGGCACGTATGGATCCAGCAGCAATCCCCTCAATTTTCAGGTCGGCTACTACACACAGGTAGAGGGCCTGGGTCTTTCTCCGAACGATGTTGTGATCAACGGCTCTGTTGATGTACGTAATCAGTGTTTCGGGTCCAACAACTGTATTGCGCTTGACAACTTCTGGCGTTCGCTGTCGAACCTGAGTATCAATGTGACCACTCCGAATGCCGGTTGCTACAGCGGCGAGTTCTGGGCTGTGTCGCAGGCCGCGCCGATGCGACGTGTACATGTCAACGGGTACACGACTTTAATGGACTACTGTAGCGGTCCATCGTACGCCAGTGGTGGTTTCATCGCTGACTCGCAGTTCGATGGCAACGTCGTGAATGGTTCACAGCAGCAGTTTTTTGTCAGGAACAGCAAGCTCAACGGCTGGAGCAACGGTGTCTGGAACCAGGTATTCTCAGGTGTCATTGGCGCGCCTGCCCAGTGTTTCCCCGCGCAGTCCTCATGCGGTGGTCCCTACACCACGCTGGCGACCAGCCCGGTGACGCGAGAGGCGCCATACCTGTACATGGATGCCAATCAGCACTACAACGTCTTTGTACCCTCGGTGCAGCGCGACTCCTCAGGGACAACGTGGGCCAGTGGCGCGGCCTCTGGATCATCCATCGCGCTCAACAAGTTCTTTGTTGCCAGACCAACCGATTCCGTTGAGACCATCAATGATGCAGTAAGGTCTGGCCAGAACCTTATTCTGACTCCGGGCGTCTATCACCTGGACCAGAGCATCCAGGTTACGCGCCCTGATACTATCGTGTTGGGACTCGGCTTTCCCACCCTGATCCCTGACAACGGCACTGCAGCGATGACGGTTGCCAGCGCCAAAGGCGTCTCGATCTCAGGAATGATCTTTGACGCAGGCGCAACGAATTCCCAGGTTTTGTTACAGGTTGGTGATGGACACGCCCGTAGCGACCATGATGCCTCCGATCCAACCGCTCTGCACGATGTCTTTTTCCGCATTGGTGGTGCCCAATCGGGCAAAGCGACCACCAGTCTTGTCGTCAACAGCGACAACGTCATCCTTGATGACATCTGGGCGTGGCGAGCCGATCACGGCAACGGTGTGGGCTGGACTGACAATACCGCCGATACCGGTGTTATCGTCAACGGTGATAACGTGACCGCGTACGGTCTCTTCGTTGAACACTATCAGAAGTACGAGGTGATCTGGAACGGCAACGGTGGTACCGACATCTTCTTCCAGAACGAGATGCCCTATGATCCACCCAGCCAGGCCGCGTGGATGGAGGCGCCCGGCGTTGATGGTTGGGCGGCCTTTAAAGTAGGCAATCAGGTGACCAGCTTCAATGGCTATGGCATGGGTAGCTACAGTTTCTTCAACCAGGGAGTAGACATCTATGCCGCGCACGCCTTTGAAGTACCGACCACTTTACCGGCGGGCAGCCTGCATGATCTGCTCACCATCTTCCTCTCCACAAGTGGATCTGGTGGTATCCTGCATGTCGTCAACGATGCCGGTGGCTCGTCGACTAGCGCCAATCCCGATACCCCGGTTACCATCGTAAGCTATCCATAGTAACCAGTCCTCTTACCGGCTATATACTCAGGGCTCGTCAGCAACAACGTTACTGCTGGTGAGCCCTGACTTGTTGTTGAGCGTAGGTAAGCTTCTCGGGATTGCGGACGATCCCGAGCGTCTGAATTCTTTCGTAACCGGTGAAGGAGTGAATGAAAAAGAGTTCCTGGTTCAACCATATCAGGAGTGCTGGCGCACCATTTACAACGTTACAGGTCACGCTAAATGCATTTCTCTATTTGCAGGCCGGCTTTTCGATGATGCCCAGGCAGTAGCGCATGACCATGTTGAGTCCGACAATTGGACGTAGAGCAGCGGAGCTTTTGTCGCCTCCATCAGTCCAGGCAGTTACATCATCGGAGAGCGTTTCTGCCAGGGCCGATAGGTTGCCAGACTGGCAGGCGTCGAGAAAGCGCAGCAGGAGCTGCTGTTTGTTCAGCCAGAGAAGGTTGAAAGCGTGGATGACGCTCAGCAAACGGAGACTATATCACCACACTGTCCGACCGGCTACACGCCCCCGCCTGCCTGTAATGCGTCTTTGCCTGAAGAACCATCGTACCGTTGCAGCAACCAGCGTCTGCGTGAACAACTTGGATGGCAGCCACTGCACGGCATTTTTTCCGGCGATCCCGGCTGGTAGGCGTATCCAGACACCAACGGGGAAATAAAGATCTATTGGAGGGCATCTCTATTTGCGAACGATGCCCTCGCGCCAGGCAAAGATAGCCGCCTGCGTACGATCGGTTAGATGCAGCTTGCTTAAAATATTGTTGACATGGCTTTTTACCGTGCCTTCACTGATCACCAGTTGTTCCGCAATCATGGCATTGCTAAGTCCATTAGCGATTAAGCGCAGAACCTCTAATTCGCGTTCGCTAAGTGCGCGAAACGGGTTGATCTCTGGTTGATGTTTTCCCTGTAATTCCTGAACGACACGCGATGCGATACGTGGATGGAGGATGGCTTCACCCTGGATAGCTCTATGGATCGCGTTGATAATCTCTTCCCCGCCGGACTCTTTAAGCAGATAGGAAAGTGCACCGGCGCGGATAGCGGGGAAAATATATTCATCCTGTACGTAAGAAGTCAGGATGACAATGTGTGTTTGAGGACTTATGTGCTTAACGCGTTGTGTTGTCTCCACGCCGTCTACACCTGGCATGACCAGGTCAAGGAGGAGCACATCGGGGCGCCATGTTTTTACCAGCTCAATAGCCTCTGCTCCTGAACTGGCTTCGCCAACAACGTGTATATCGGGTTGGGTGGATAAAAAAGCCTGTATTCCCTGCCTGACAACTGCGTGGTCATCGGCAATACCTACCTGAATGATCTTTGTCATTCTCCCTCCGTTTTTCTGGCCAGTGGGATGTGTGCAGTGATAGATGTGCCATGACATGCTGCACTCTCGATGGTGAACAGTCCCTTGAGAGCTTCGATGCGTCCACGCATACTTTGTAGTCCTATACCGTGTTTTCTGGGGTGAGTAGTAGAAAGGTTAAAACCATATCCGTCATCTGTTATCTGAAGTGTGATCACACCTGGTGCTGAAAGTAGCTTGAGTGCGACATTGTGTGCTCCACTATGGCGTGCTATATTTGAGAATGCCTCCTGGGTGACGCGAAAGATAGCCAGCTCGATTTCAGTGGCTAAGGGTGGTAGCTGTTTTGTATGCACAGATGCCACAATTCTCGTGCGCTCTGACCAGGCGTGACAGAACTCTTGCAGTGCCACAACCAGGTTATTTTCAGTAAGGGCGACAGGGTGAAGGGCCTCAATAAGTGTTGCCAGTTCTTGCTGTGCCTGCATCGCTACTTTTTCCGCCTCAATAAGATGCTGATATGATGATGCCGCATCTTTCTGGAACAGTACACGCACCGCAGATAGTTGCATCTGGACCGCGAACAGATGTTGCTTTACCGCATCGTGTAAGTCGCGTTTCAAGCGTGTACGTTCCTCTATGATAGCCAGTTTTTTCCGTGTCAGTAGCAATAGCTGTAGTTGTTCTGCCATAGTATTAAGGGTTTTACTCAGTTGTCCCAATTCATCATGGGTTTTATCATGGATTATATTTTGAAATTCGCCCTTGCTCCACTCCCGGCTTGCCAGGGTTATGCGGCGTAGTCGACGCGTAAGATCATGTGAAATAAGTATTCCCGCGACGGTGCCTAACGCGCTGGCTAAGAAAATAAAGTAAAATCCTGCAGGTTGCCAGTAGCTCCATAATGAAGAGATAACCATTCCGAGTGATAGAGTGTGTGTATGTTGTATGCTGAGAGAACCGTCTATATCGGCGAGCAGATTGATTGTGATCTGCTTGTTTGCGTTCTGTATGGGTATGTTAACTAGAGACGCGCCTGTTGGCAGACGATGAATAATAGGGTTTGTAGATGGATAGGAAGTGCTGATGTCACGCAAAATTGGTTGGGTTGCTTGATAGACTTGAAGCTGAGTAAGCTTTTGTTGTGCTTGTTGAGCGCACTTTCCCGTACCCAGAGAAAGTAATTGTGAGCGGCTGCAGGAGGTTGAAGTTAAAATGCGGCCGTTATGATCAATAAGCGCTATAAATGTAAGCCGAGGCTCATCCTGATGGATATCATCAAAGAGCGGTAGCGCAAGTGCGTCACGCAGCGCCTCTTTATCCGAGCTGGTCGATATATTTTCTGGCGCGGCCGAGACGTGCGCGATCCCCTGTTTTTCCAATACTTCCAGCGGTGATACATTGGGTTGTTGGAGATCCCTCAACAACGGCAGCAACGTGATCGAGCACTCAGTTACCAGCGCCGCGACAAAGGTTGCGAACAGATATGTCAATGTGAGGCGCCAGAAAAGGTTCCCAACGCGCCAATGCATTACTCGCATATAGAGCAACTCCTTATACAGTGTGTCAAAATTAGTTTAAGCCACTATTATTTTACTATACTGTTTTTATTCGTAGTGTAGAAGCTCGGTGATGCGCAGGCGAGATGCGTTGTGGGTTGGAACGATGCTGCTCAGGGTTGAAATAGCCAGTAGTGCCAGCAACATCAGCAGAAAAACGAAGGGATCGAGGACAAAGTCAATGGACATCACAAACTGGCTAAAGAGATGTAAAAAAGCGTAGGCCAGTGGCAGTCCCACTATAGCGCCTATGATCCAGGCTATAACGCTCAGTGAGAGGCCCTGTATCCAGAAGACCTGCGCGACCTGCCAGGAGCTAGCACCCATGGCACGCAGGATGCCAATTTCACGACGGCGCTCCAGAACTGAAGCGGTTAACTCGTTAGCCAGTCCAATAAGAGCAGTGATCCCGACTATGAGCGCAACCCCATAGAGCAAAATGTACGAGATAAACCAGCTACGCTGATGACGACTAATATCATCCTGTACAAGGTAGACATTTACGATTCCACCGCCGCGTTCCACTGAGCCCCTGTTCATCATGTTGATGGCCATATTGCCGATCTGCTGTGTAATTTTTTGTGCTGCGGGTGCCGAAGCATCGTTTGCCTGTATCAAAACTCGTGACGCGGCATCTTTGACAACATGCGCAGGGATGCCCTGAAACTGATAGAGAGTGTTTACTGGAACGATTGCGGCTCCCATTTGTCCTAACCCATTCACGTTTTCATCGATGATGCCAATAATATGCCAGGTTGCGGGCTGATTATTTGTATTGCTTACCGCAATCTCGTTGCCGACGGTCAGCCCTGTTAATGCTGAAAAATGATTGCTAATGAGAACGACACTATCATCATCTGGACGCAACCAGCGTCCAGCAACCAAATGGTAATGATACATGTGTGTCTGTGGTTCAATCCCCCAGAGCGCAAGGCGTCCCCACCGGGTATTTGCCCCTCCTTGACCGTAACGTTCAATGGTATGAATATTCTGAATGCCGCTGAGATCTTTGGTAATCTGACCAAGCGTCATCTGAGGGCCCAGGTCGACTTCAACCTGGGCATGAAAGTTGGTAAAGACCGAATTGACGGTATGATTGATAGAAACAGTCAAGGTTTGAACCACTAAGAAGCTTGTACCAGTAATGCTCAGCATAGAGATCGCGAGGAATGCTCGCCAGCGCTTGCGGAAAAAGCCGCGTAGTCCCAACCACACCGTTTGTGGGATCCAGCTGGCTCGCCAGGCAAAATGGGATAATACAGCATTTTCTTTCTCTCTACTGATACCATAAGCGGAAAGGGCTTCGTGGATAGTGATACGCGTTCCATTCCATACTGGGAGCAAGGCTGTGAGCGTTGGTACACCCATGCCGACAAGAAACGCGAGCAGGATAAGATTGAATGGCAACGTAAATGGTCCCAATGCCAGTGGAATAGATGGTGCCAGGGTAGAGGCGAGAGCATAGCCTCCGGCGATTCCCAGGCTCAGGCCCAGCATAGTTGCCAACGCGCCACAGGTAATTACAAAACCCAGATACTGTCTCATAATGTGCCACCGCGTCCCCCCCAGCGTTTTCATCGTACCAATGATTGCCGTTTGCTCAGTGATGAACGTTGTGACCGTATTAAAAATGAGGATGGCATCTATACATATAGCCAGAATAACCAGCGTCAAGAGCAAAGTAAAAATGCCAGTTATTTGCTGCAGCGGCACGATAGCGGGTTCTGGAAAAGTGGTAGCGAGGACGCGTACATGTTGATTTTGTAATGCATCTTGTAGTGTCTTAGCTGTCGTATTCACCTGCGTAATATCATCAACCTTATAGTGAATCAAAAACTGGCGTGAGGGGTGGTTGGGTTCATCGCTATTTGTAAGCACATCTAATTGACGCAGGCCTGCATCGCTCATATATGCCTGCGCTTTTCCTGAAATAGCAGGATCGATGCCTGCGGTACGTACCATTCCTACTACATGCAAGCGGGCTTCTCCATGAATCGTATCGATGCTGACTGTATCACCGATAGTGACGTTTGCTAAAGTGGTATCCCCATATTCCATTACAATTTCGCCAACTTTTGGATAACGACCGCTTACAAGTTCAAATGGATTCAAGGTGGTAGATGGTTGGTTTTTTACGCTGGGGTAGCTCACAATTTTGAGGGGAGTATAGCCGGGAGCTCTACTGATGCGCCACAGAGTAGAAACGCGAGTCTCAAGTTGCATCGTCTTAACGTTGGGAACAGACTGCAGTGTGTAAATAAGCTTGGGATTTGATTGATCGACCAGCATCGTAATATCTGGTTGTGTTGTTTGATTTTCAATGGTATAAGCGTAGGCTGAAAAGAGCATATCTTTCGTCAGATTGATGCAGGTCAGACCGAAGACGCCGACGAGAATGCCAATAATTATCAGCAGAGTGCGCCCTTTTCTCAATGTCATATCGGCCATAAGTTTACGCATGCCTGCGGTCATGAATGCACCTCCTTTAAAGGTGTGATGATAGCAGTTGTGCCATCTGCGTGGACAATCTGCCCATCCAATAGATCGATCCTTGCGGAAGCGAGCGAGGCGAACTGAGGATTATGGGTAACGTAGATGACTGTTTTTTTCTGGTGTGTGAGGTTTGTCAGCGTCTGAAAGATTGAATGTGCGGTTACCGAGTCAAGGTTCCCGGTTGGTTCATCGGCAATCAAGACTGGTGGATCATTGGCCAGGGCTCGCGCAATGGCGACACGCTGCTGCTGGCCTCCGGATAATTCTGCAGGCAAGCGCTGGGTGAAGGCGCCCATCTCTACCGTATCCAGACACACACGGGCACGCCCACGCCAGTCCTTGCGCCGAAGTCCACCACCACCTCCCAGTTCCAGTGCAAGCAAGACATTCTCAAAGGCGGTAAGGGTAGGAATTAACTGAAAAAACTGAAAGATGATGCCCACGTTGTGTCCACGCCAGCGGGCCAGTGCATTTTCACTTTGCGCTTTCAACTCGTATCCGGCAAAGATAACACGTCCTTTTGTGGGTTGATCAATGCCAGCGAGCATATTTAACAGTGTAGACTTACCACTTCCCGATGGTCCATTGATAGCGAAGAGACTCTGCGCGGGCACATCGAAGGTGAGGTCATGGAGGAGCGTAGTTTGTTGTGTTCGCGTCGTAACGCTGCGGGTAAGGTGTTCAACCTGTATTAATGCAGGCGCGTTTAAATGATAGCGGGTAGCTGTATGCATATCAGACATGTAAATGTAGTCCTCTCCAGTATACCTGTTCCAGAAACAGGGTATGTCCTTTGCCTGAATCGTTATATCAGGTTCCTGGATGAGTATAGAGCGATATCGTCACAAACTGATCTATCTCAAGTTAGATTCTGGCTCTACCTATAGGTAGATGCTGTTCGTAGGGACCTGTATCGAGTAGTGAGAAGAGGTAGCTGTGTTGCTATGAGTGATTTAGCGATGGTTTGCAATCGCCTTCAGGCTTGATAGACCTCGATGTCCAGATCGCGCAGGTGTTGGATGGTGGTGGGTGGGGTTTGATCGTCGGTAACGATGGTGTGTACGGAGGTGATGGGAGCGACAACTCCGGTGGCGACCTTGTCGAATTTGTGGTGGTCGGCGACCAGGATAACCTGGCGCGCGCACTGGATGATGACACGATCGGTATTGGTTTCCAGGGGATCGACATTGGTCAGGCCATCCTGAAGGCTGACGGCGCGCATGGAGATGATGGCTTTGTCGGCGCGTAGCTCCCGGAGCGTCTGCTCGACGATATGGCCGATCATGGAGAGTTCGGAATGGCGGATCACACCTCCGGTGATGATCAGGGTGATGTTTTCATTGCCCGCAAGCTGATGGGCGATATTGAGCGCATTGGTGATGACGGTCAGGTTCTTTTTGTCATGGAGATGGTGGGCCACTTCGAGGGTGGTGGTGCCCGAACCAAGGAAGATGGTCTCGCCATCCTGGATCAGCGATGCAGCCAGGCGCCCGATGCGACGTTTTTCTTCAATGTTTTCCGTCACGCGCTGCAGGATTGGCGGCTCGGTTGTCGTAGATGTGGGCGCGCTTGCCCCTCCATGCTCGCGGTGCACACGACCGATCGCTTCCAGTTTTTTCAGATCACGGCGAATAGTGGGCTCGCTTACTCCCAACTGCTCACTTAACTCTGTTACCCGAATATGCTGGCGTTGTTTGAGAATATGCTCAATCTGTTGGAGTCGCCTGGTCGTTAATGGCACTTCTGTACGCATTTTATATGCTTCTTTCCTCCTGTTTGTCGTTCTCCTCCCAGGGGCTCCACCGGGGATGTGAGGGTATCATTACGCCTCTATGCGAAGAGATACAATGAATACCATTCAACACCGTCTCATTGGTGACCAGTATACTGATCGGAGTATAGGGAAAAAGTCAAATCATGTCAAGGATTCGATCAGAGTGTGATCGAGTACATGCGTGAAAGCTTGACAAAGAGAAAAATTGATGGTAATTTCGAAAATAAATGATCATTTTAATGCTCTTATTTGATTGAATTTGATCGATTTTATGGCTTGTATGATGGAGCAATATTGAGCAGGGAGGTGATAGGCATAGCTGATGAAAAATGGATGGAGCGGCCCTGGTCTCATGGCCCATGCCAGATATGCTAAGAACCTTCTCAAAGAGCGCTATTGAGGGAATCGCCATTACCGTCACAAAAGGATAGCATTTATAGTATTGGGATATTGGTCTCTAAGGTGTTGCTATTAGATAGGAAGGAAATCCTGATGAAACCGGTTACACTGCTGATTATTGGCGCAGGTAGTAGAGGAAAGATGTACGCTGGCTATGCCCAGAAACATCCTGACCAGGTAGAGGTTGTCGGTGTGGCGGACCCGCGTGATTATTATCGCACGCACCTGGCGACCATACATGAGGTACCGAACGACAATGTGGTTTCCGACTGGCAGGAACTGGCGGATCGACCGAAATTCGCGGACGCGGTTGTGATTGCCACGCCGGATATACTGCATCGCGATCCAGCCATTGCCTTCGCCAATAAGGGCTACGATATCCTGCTGGAGAAGCCGCTGGCGCCAGACGCGGAGAGTTGCCGGCGCATTGTTGAGGCGGTACAGGCGAATAACAACATTTTCGCCGTTGGTCACGTTATGCGTTACACAAACTATACTCAGAAGCTGAAATCCTTGCTCGACTCCGGATTGATTGGCGACATTGTGAGTGTGCAGCACCTGGAACCGGTTGGCTACTGGCACTATGCGCATTCATTTGTGCGTGGAAACTGGGGCAACGAGGGTCGATCTTCCTTTATGCTGCTGGCCAAGTCCTGCCATGATATCGACTGGTTGCGCTACATGATCGGCCAGCGCTGTGTAAACGTTACCTCGTTTGGTTCGCTGCTGCACTTCAGGAAGGAGCAGAAGCCAGCTGCCGCCGGAGATGCCACGCGCTGTCTCGATTGCGCGTACGAGAGTCAATGTCCCTACTCCGCCAAACGCTTCTATCTCAAACGCCTGGCCAGCGGAAGTACGGGCTGGCCGCTGGACGTGATCACCACCGATTTCTCGCAGCAGGGCGTAGTGGATGTGCTGCGCACTGGGCCCTACGGCCGCTGCGTCTACGAGTGCGATAACGATGTGGTCGATCACCAGGTGGTCAATCTAGAATATGAGAATGGGGCCACCGCGTCCTTTACCATGATCGCTACCAGCGAGACCCGTGATCGTGAGACGATCATCTTTGGTACGCGGGGCGAGATCCGTGGCAATGGACACAAGATCGTGCACTATGATTTCTTGACGGAAGAGACCCATGAATACGAGATCGAGCGTGTAGAGGAAGCGAGTGGGCATGGTGGTGGAGACTACAAACTGATGCAGAGCTTCGTAGCGGCCGTCGCGCAGCGCGATCCCGGTAAGATCCTCTCCGGTCCACAGGAATCATTGGAGACGCACCTGACCGTGTTTGCAGCCGAGCAGGCTCGCCGTGAAAAGCGTGGTGTCGCGGTCTAGTTGATGTGGGGAAGACGTATGCAATATATACAGCCCGTCAATGAGCTGACCAATGCGGAGTCCGTGATTGTCGGTGTTGACGTGGGGGGAACCAAGATCGCGGCTGGCATCGTTGATGCGCATGGTCAGGTTATCGGGCAGGTCATGACAGCGACCGACACGCAAGATCCCGAGCGCACCTTGCACTCGATCGCCAGCGCTGTCAGGGAGTGTATCGAGACTGCCGGGATCGCGCCCGCACGCGTCAGAGCTGTTGGCCTGGGTATTCCTGGTATGGTTGATCCAGAGCGGGGAGTATGCCTGCTCTCGGTCAACCTGAACTGGCAAAACGTGGCGGTGCGCAGCTGGCTCGAACAGGAACTGAATCTACCATGTGTGATCGACAACGATGTCTGTGCCGCGACGCTGGGCGAAAGCATCTACGGCGCTGGACGGGGCGCACGCAACATGGTGTATCTCAGTCTTGGAACCGGCATCGCCGCCCGGGCGATCATGAATGGACAGCTTTACCGGGGCGCGCACGGCATGGCTGGCGAGGTCGGGCATCTTGTTGTAATGCCCGATGGCCCCCTGTGTCGTTGTGGCGCGTGTGGCTGTCTGGAAGCGCTCGCCGCCGGACCGGCCCTGGCGTTGTCCGCGCAGACCGCGATCGCAGCAGGGCAGGAGACGCAGCTCAAATCCTATTTGCAGCGACAGGGAACCCTCCGATCCGAGGATGTTTTCGCGGCTGCCGCCGACAATGATGGCCTGGCGCTGCGCATCTTGCGCCAGGCTGGTAAGCATATCGCCTATGGCATCTATCTGCTGGCGATGACCTTTGATCCACAGATCATTGTTATCGGGGGCGGACTGACCATGGTCCCAAGTCCCTTGTTGATCGAGATGCGTGCCAGGGCTGAATACCTGCTCGCGCAATCATCAACCAGCCGTACCATGTTTAGCGCCGAGACGCTGTGCATCAGCAGTATGGGACGCGACTGCGCTATTATTGGTGCGGCCGCGCTGGTCGCGCGTAGCAATGGACAACATACAAGGGAGAAACAATGAGCAATGAAACGCAATTAACGAAGAGGATCCCTACTGAATATGAATCACATACCCTACGCGAAATTTTGACTCAATCTACCGCATGGAGCGCGGCCCTGGAGGTTGTGGCGGCACAAAGAAAGGCTATCCAAACGCTCTGGCAGGCGAGGCGGTTCTCTGAGATCCTGGTGACCGGTTGCGGCTCAACCTACTATCTTTCGCAGGCGGTTGCTCCCCTGCTGCAACAACAATTGGGGATACGTGCCCGCGCCGTGCCCGCTTCCGAACTGCTTTTTTTCCCCGCCACCGTAATCGCGCCCGATAGCCAGCCATTGTTGTTGGCCATCTCGCGCTCAGGATATACCACCGAAACGATTCGCGCCACACAGGCGTTTAAGCAACACCACAACGGACCGGTAATCACCATCGGCTGCTATCCCGAGGCGGAACTGGTTGGCCTGAGTGACCTGGCGCTGATCATCGATGACGGTCAGGAACAGAGCGTCGTGCAGACACGCTCTTTTAGCGCCATGCTGGTTGCCGCGCAGGCCGCTGTCTCACTGGCACACGAAGCACAATTCGAGCGCATGCGTACACTGCCCACGCTGTGCGAGCACCTACTGCAGACCTACCATGATCTGGCGCGGCGGCTGGGTGAGGACAAACGTATCGAGCGCTTCTATTTTCTCGGCTCGGGTCTGCAATACGGACTGGCTTCCGAGGTTAATCTGAAGATGAAGGAGATGTCGCTCTCAGTCTCTGAAGCCTTTCACTTTATGGAGTTTCGCCATGGTCCCATGTCGATGGTCAATGAGCACACGCTGGTGGTAGGCCTGCTCTCAGACCAGGCTCGCGCCTCCGAACTTGCCGTGCTACGCGAGATGCGGGCGCTGGGCGGTCAGACGCTGGCCCTGTCAGAACAGCCCATCTCCCCAACTGAGGTTGATTTCTCCGTCCTCTTCAATTCGGGTCTACCAGAGGCAAATCGTGGTGCTTTCTATCTGCCACTGCTCCAACTGTTGGGGTATTACCGGGCACGAGTGAATGGGCAGACGCCCGACACACCACATAACCTGAGCGCGGTGGTTGTGCTGGATGGAGAGCAATAGGCCATGATCCTCACCGTCGTTCCCAATCCTGCCCTGGATAAGACCGTGGTGTTGCCAGGCTTTACACCCGGGAAGATCCATCGTCCCCGCGAGATAATGACATTGGCCGGGGGAAAAGGCTTTAATTTCGCGCGGGCGCTACGTACGCTTGGTGGACAACCAACGGTCGTTGGCCCGATTGGAGGTCACGCAGGGAAATTACTGCTCGACCTGGCCGTGCAAGAGGGATTATGCGTGAGCGCACAGGCGGTGGATGCCGAGTTGCGTACCTGCCTGACCATCGTTGATCCCGCCGCCTACAACGCATTGACCGAGATCTATGAATCGGGGGCGGCAATAACCCTTGATGAATGGATTGGACTGGTGCAGCATGTCGACCAACTGCTGGCGCAGGCGCGAATGCTGACGATTAACGGGAGCTTCCCTCCGGGAACACCGGCGGATGGTTTGAGCACGCTCATCCAGCGGGCCAGAAGCCACAATGTGCCTGTTTTCCTGGATACACATGGGGCTCAGCTTCCCGCCGCGCTCACTCTGGAGCCAGACTTGTTGAAGATCAACCAGTTTGAAGCCGCGCAAGCGACCGGGATGCATATCGATACACCAGCTGACGCGTTACAGGCGGCCGCTGTATTGCAGAGGCGCGGAGCACAAGAGGTCATCATCACATTGGGAAAGGCTGGCGTGGTGGGTCGCTCACGTGCTCATCACACGTTTGGTTGGTCATGTCCCTCTGTCCCCGCTATCTGTAGCACCGGCAGTGGAGACAGCCTGCTGGCTGGCATTGTCGCGGCGCTCATCCGTGGGCAGGATCTGGAGGAAGCCAGCCGGCTAGGTGTCGCATCAGGCGCCGCCAACACCTTACAACTCGGCGCCGGCCGTTTTACGCATCAGCAAGTTGTAGATATCCTGCCTGACGTCCACAGGCTTGCTCTCTAAGGAGCGGTATCTTACGGTTTTATTAGATAGAGCAAAGAAATTACTAGATTGAAAAAGAAAGAATGAAGAACAGTGGTGCAGATCAGTCGTGGTAAATTTGAGAATATCAGAGCCTGTGCTGATGACAAAGGCATTATCGCGGCCGTGGCCATGGACCAGCGTGGATCGCTTAAGAAGAGTATCAACGCCTTGCAAGAAGGGTATGGAACGGCGCAGACCATCTCAACCTTTAAGCGCAAGGTTGTACAGGTCCTGGCGCGCTATGCCAGCGCGGTCTTGCTCGATCCCGAATACGGATTAGAGGCTCTACGTGAGCGCGCACCGGGCTGTGGGGCACTGCTCTCCTACGAGGTGACCGGCTATGATGAAAATGCCATTGGCCGCCTGCCGCGTCTGCTTCCCCAGTGGAGCGCGCGCCGCCTGGTTGAAGCTGGCACCAACGTGGTCAAAATCTTGCTCTATTATAATCCCGCCGATGAAGGTTGGATCAACGATAGTAAGCAGGCCTTTGTCGAGCGCGTGGGAGACGAATGCAAGGCTCTGGACATCCCTTTTTTCCTTGAGCCTCTGGTGTATGATAACGCGCACCAGGAGAAGAGCCTTGAGTTCGCGCGCTTGAAGCCGGAATATGCCTGCTCCACTATTGAGGAGTTCTCGAAACCCCGTTACGGCGTAGACATGCTCAAGATAGAGGTGCCCATCAACTGCACCTACCTGGCTGGTAGCCTGGCATATAAGGGAGGGGAGGTGGCGTACGAGCGCGCTGCCGCCATTGAACACTTCCAGACAGCCGCCTCCGCCGCAAAGATTCCTTTTATTTATTTAAGCGGGGGCGTCGATGATGCTGTATTCCGCGAGACCCTGGAATTGGCCGCCGAGGCGGGCGTCCCTTTCAGCGGAGTCCTCTGTGGGCGCGCCACCTGGAAGGGCGGCATCCCCGTTTTTGTGCAGGATGGCGAGTCCGCGCTGGAAGCGTGGTTGCTCGATCAGGGCGTGCGCAACATCCAGGCCCTCGATGAAGTGCTAGCCGTCTGCGCGCAACCCTGGTACACCATCTATGGAGGCCTTGATGCCATAGAGGTGATAGATAGATAAATTGCAAGAGACAGACAAGGCGACAATCACGAGGTATCCTGTGATTGCCGCCTTGTCTGTCTCTTGCAATACATGAACTCTACCATCTTGACAGGGCATAATTGTCGTGGTAATTTATGAATGGATATTCATTTGAATGAATGCTCATTCATCAGGAGGGGGACTATCAAAGATTCTATTCAGGAGCAGCTGATCGCCGCTCGGCGCAACCAGATTCTGGATGCCGCCGTCAAAGTGTTCGCCACGAAAGGCTTTCATCCGACCACTATCAAAGACATTGCGCGTGAGGCGGGTATCGCGGACGGCACCATCTATAACTACTTTGAGAACAAGATGGCATTGATACTTGGCATTCTGGATCGCTTGAATGAATCAGATCAGCGCGCCAAAGATTTCTCTCTCCTCAATGACGAGGTGAACATACGCAGCTTTATGAAGGCCTATCTGCGACACCGCCTGGCGCTGCTCAAGGCGGACAATTTCGAGATCTTCAGAGTCGTCATCTCAGAAATCCTGGTCAACAAGGAGTTGAGAGAGCTGTATTATCAGAAGATTTTTGAGCCGACGTTTGTCATGGTAGAACAGTACTTCCAGCAATGGGCAGATCAGCATATCATCAAACCTGTCAACCTCAAACTGGCAATGCGCGCCATACCTGCTATGGTGCTTGGCCTGATTATAGAGCACATTATAGGTGATACAGCCATAGAGGCTGAGTGGGATGCGCTGCCCGAATTTTTAACCGATATGATATTGGATGGCATAGGGGTCACGAATCATGATGAAGAAAAGCCCTGATAGCGCAACCGTATCCACAAGCTCGATAGCGCCGGTGAACGTTGTCGATGCGCGCTTCAAAGCGAATCCATTTCCATTTTATGCACAGCTGCGCGCCGAGGCCCCGGTCTTTACGGTGACGCTCCCAACGAAGCAGCGCGCCTGGTTGATTACACGCTATGACGATGTATTGAGTGTTTTGAAAGACGAGCGCTTCGCCAAAGATCGCCGTAACGCGATGACGCCTGAACAATTGAAGAAGATGCCCTGGATTCCCCCGATGTTCAAGCCGCTGGAGAGAAATATGCTGGACCTGGATAGTCCAGATCACACGCGGTTGCGGGCGCTGGTTCATAAAGCGTTTACGCCACGTCTGATTGAACAGATGCGGGACCAGATCCAGGCATTGACGGATGAATTGCTGGATGCCGCCGAGCGCAAGGGCAGCGTGGATCTGATCGCTGACTTCGCGCTGCCGCTCCCCCTCACCGTGATTGGACGCATGTTAGGGGTTCCGGCGCGAGACAACCCCAGGTTTCACCGCTGGACGAAGGCCGTGCTATCGGCGGGCACCAATATGAATTACGTTGTGCTCATCCCTTCCATCATGAGGTTTATGGGATACCTGAAGAAGCTCACCAAGGAGCGGCGCGCCCATCCTCAAGACGACCTGATTACGGCCCTGGTTCAGGCCAGAGATGGGAGCGATCAACTGAGCGAAGACGAGGTACTGGCGATGATCTTTCTGCTGCTGATTGCCGGTCACGAAACGACCGTGAATCTAATCGGTAGCGGTACCCTGGCGTTGTTAGAGCATCCCGATCAACTGGAGAAACTACGCGGCGACCCAACGCTGATCAAGCCCGCCATAGAAGAGCTTCTGCGTTTTGTGTGTCCGGTTGAGATGGCCACAGAGCGCTATGCGCGGGAAGACATCGAGATTGCCGGCACAACGATCCCCCGTGGAGAACTGGTACTGGCCGTCATCGGATCGGCGAATCGCGACGCCAGCCACTTTGAAAACCCCGATGCGCTGGACATCACGCGCAAGAACAACCGGCACCTGGCCTTTGGTCAGGGGGCCCATTACTGCCTTGGTGCCCCGCTGAGCCGGCTCGAAGGGCAGATCGCTATCACTACGCTGGTCCAGCGCATGCCCGGCCTGCGCCTTAACACGGCACCGGAGCAGATACGCTGGCGTGGCGGTTTTATTCTGCGCGGCCTGGAGGCGTTGCCGGTCTCATTTTAAGTGTATACCTGATCTATATATAGATATAGAACGCGGTATGCCTGAATACTGCCGTGTATGCTCAACATTGAATAAAGAATAATGAAGGTCCAGGAGCACTCCCGCTTGAGTTGTGGAAGTGCTCCTGGACCTTTGTTATCCGATGGTGACCGTGGTTGCTACGATCTCGCGCTGTATATATTCAGAGACTGCGCCGGTCAGGGTGATGGTTTCGGTGAGGCGGATATCGGTGGCGGAAGCGCCGAGGCTGAAGCTGAAATCCCCAGGCTCAGTCACGAAGCGCATTGAGGGATCGTAGAAGGCGAGCCGGGATGGGTGGACCGTGAAGGTGAGCTGACGCGTCTGTCCGGGCTCAAGCGAGATGCGGGCAAAGCCGAGCAAGAGACGGTCGGGTCGCGCGACCGAGGCCACTTTATCACAGGCATAGAGCTGGATAACCTCATCGCCCGAGACCTCTCCCACATTGCTCACTTTTGCAGTGATCTCAATGGGCGTGGTGGTATCCCGCGACCGGATCTGCAGATCGCTGTAGGCGAAGGTCGTGTAGCTCAGACCATGACCAAAGGGGAAAAGCGGTGTTGTGGGTGAATCGATATAATCGTCAAAGAACATCGCCCGATCGCCGCCGGCGCGGTGTCCCGCATACACAGGAATCTGACCGACTGAGCGTGGCATGCTGACCGGCAGGCGTCCACTGGGATTCACTTTCCCCGTCAGTACGTCCGCCAGGCCGTTGCCACCCTCTTCACCAGCAGGATAGAGTTGGAGCAGGGCGCCCACCTGATCGACGATCGAGGACAGCGTATGGATGCGTCCACTGAGCACTACCACCACCAGCGGCGTCTTGCTGGCTGCCAGGGCTGAGATCAGTTCCTGCTGCACACCGGGCAGATCAAGATCGGTCGCGTCGTTGGCTTCGCCAGACGTCACCGGCCGCAGAAGCCCGCTGCGTCCTGCAACCACGACGATGGCCACATCGGCCGCTCTGGCGGTCTGAACGGCTGACTCAAAGCCCGAACGATCATCACCCAGCACTTCGCAGCCTTTGGCATAGTGAATTTCGACCGTATCGCCGAGGGCGGCCTTTAAACCAGCCAGAGGGGTGACATGAGGGGTATAAAATGGGCCTGGAGCATAGTCGCCAGCGGCTTCGGGAACCGTGAGGCCGGTCGCCTCCGTTGCCTGGGGCGCGGCGTAGATCAACTCCAGGTGTGCCGGATAATGATAATCGCCCTGCAAGAGCCGCTGATCATCCGCGCCGGGACCGATCACCGCGATGCGTTTCGTGGCAGGCGTCAGGGGCAGCAGACCATTGTTCTTGAGCAGAATGGTAGATTGCGCCACCGCCTGTCGGGCCAGGGTACGCTGCTCTGGTGTCTGAAAGACTGAACTGGCGGCTTCCGCGTCCACATAGGGGTGTTCAAAGAGTCCTAACTGGAACTTGAGCTGTAGCACACGACGCACCGCTGTATCGACCACCTCGATCGCCAGCCGTCCCGCCTCGACCTCGGCCTTGAGGGGATCGCCATAGCAATTTGTCGTAGGCAGTTCCATATCCAGACCAGCCAGCAGAGCCAGGCGAGCCGCCTCACCCGGTGTCGCCGCCACCCGGTGGTAGTTCATCAGCATCTCAACTGAAGCATAGTCCGCCACCACAGGACCATCGAAGCCGAGCTCGCCACGCAACAGGGCAGTCAGGATAGCGGGGCTGCCGGCGCAGGGCAAGCCATCGACCGAGGCATACGAGTTCATGATGGTCGCGATGCCCGTATTTCGCATTACTGCTGAGAACGGCTCGGCGTAGACCTCGCGCAGCTCGCGAGGTCCCAGTTGAACCGGATTCCAGTTCCGCCCCCCCTCAGACATGGCATAGCCGAGGAAATGCTTGCCGGTAGCGGCCACGCCATGCGCGAGATTATCGCTCTGCAGACCCCGCACGTACGCCGTCCCGATCGTCCCGATCAAAACGGGATCCTCGCCATAGGTCTCCTCAACGCGTCCCCAGCGGGGATCGCGGGCCACATCCAGCACCGGGGCCAGTGCGTGCCTGGCTCCCACCGCCAGCATCTGAGAACGGATCACCGAAGCCACCTGCTGAACAAGCTCTGGATTCCAGGTCGCGGCCAGCGCGAGTCCCTGTGGAAAGACGGTGGCATCGCGATGGCAGAAGCCACCCGTCGCCTCCTCATGCACAATAATCGGGATGCCCAGCCGTGTTTGTTCGAGCACAACCTTTTGCAGCGCGTTCATCAAGGCCGCGCTCTGCTGCGGATGCAGGCCGGTCGCGGCCCCGATGCGTGTCGCCTGCCCGATGCCATAGGGCATCTTTTCGATTGCTACCCTGGGATCGAAGGTCCCTGTCGCGACAAACGCGGTACTCCAATAGCAGCCAAGTTGAGCCAGCTTCTCATCCAGTGTCATCTGGTTCAGCAAATCTTCAACCCGCTGCTCGACAGGAGCCTGCGGGTCGCGGTACAAAGAAGTCGTTCCCATAGTGTGTTAACTTTCTAATCATAGTGAGTGCACGTGCACCTGCGACTCGCCACCGTCCTACTTACTAAAGCCCGCTACCAGACCGCCGAGCAATTGACGACGCCCAAAGATATAGAGCAGGATGATCGGAGTCGCTGACAGGAAGACCGCGGCCAGAATGGCTGGCACGTTGGTCGTATATTGTCCCTGAAAGCTCCATAACGCCAGAGGCAGCACGCGTACGCTCGCGCTCTGTGTGAGCACCAGGGGAAAGAGAAAGCCATTCCAGACCTGGATCGTTTCATAAATGACCACCGTGATGATGGCAGGCCGTGACAGAGGCATCACCAGGCTGCGCAGGATGCGGAAATGGCCAGCTCCATCCAGCAGCATCGATTCATGCAGTTCTTTGGGGATATCGCGGATATACGTCACGAGCACCAGGACCGAGAGCGGAATGCCAAAGGCCACGCTCGGCAGAATCAGCGCGAACAGGGTGTCATACAGATGCAGATTGGTGATCATCGCATAGATCGGGATAATGGTTGCCTGCAGCGGAATCGCCAGTCCGACCAGGAACAGGCTGAACACCCCCTGCGTAAAGCCATTGCGGATACGCGAGATCGAATAGGAAGCAAAGAGCGAGACCACCACAATCAGCAGCACACTGATTACGGTCACAAACGCCGTATTCGCAAAATAGAGACCAAAATCGTTCGCCAGGATATCCCCATAATTGCTCAATGTTGGATGGGTTGGGGGCAACCAGGGTACATCCGTAAAGAAATCCGCCAGCGGTCGCAGGCTGGTCATAAACATATAGAGGACCGGGTAGAACGCGATAATAAGCCAGATGATCCCGAACACAATCGGGACAATTTCCCACAGCTGTCCCGCCGAGCGCGAACGCCTCTGCTGTGGCTGCTGCTCGGTGGCAGCTTTTTCAGGAAGTATACCTACACCCATAGAAGTACCTTACTTTCCAGTGTAACACCGTGCCGGTTTACAATCCTTCCAACTGGCTTGACATTTTGGTAAAACCGGTAAAGCGCAGCAGAATAAACGAAAGGACGATGCCAAAGAGCGCCAGCAGTACTGCCAGCACGCTACCATAGCCGACCGACTCATTAGGGAAGGCTGTAATATACATCTGCAGCGGCAGCACGCGGGTCGCATAGCCCGGTCCACCTCCGGTTGTCACCCAGAAAAGGTCAAAGTAGGTGAGGGAACCGGTGAAGATCAGCGTGGTAGAAGTGATCACCGTATACTTCAACTGAGGCAGCGTGATGGCGAAAAAATTCTGCAAGCGGCCGGCGCCATCGATGTTGGCCGCCTCGTACAATTCCTTGGGAATCTGACGCGCGCCACCCAGGTAGAGCAGGGCATGAAAAGGAATAAACTGCCAGCAGATGATAGCCATTACGACGAAAAATGCCAGGCTGGGATCACCCAACCAGCCTTTCGCCAGCCACGGCAAGCCTATGGTCTTCAATAGCGTATCCAACAGGCCGAAATTCGGGTCCAGAATCGAGACCCAGGTCAGGCCTATCGCCACCGCTGAGAAGAGGAGCGGCAGAAAGTAGACCACGCTAAGGACCGCGCGATACTTTTGCTGACCCGCCATAAAAACACCCAGGAGCAGGCTCAATGGTGTCTGGACGACCCAGCTCACGATCATCACCTCGATGGTTAGGACCAACGCATGGCCCGTAACCGAGTCCGACAGGAGCGCGATCCAGTTCTTCAATCCAACCCAGCTAGCTGTCGACAGGCCATTCCAGTTCGTGAAGCTTAAATAGACCGCGATAAACATCGGTATAATGGCGAAGAGAAGATAGAACACCAGCGCCGGCAGGGTCCACAGGACCGAGACCCACGTGGAGCGCCGGGAAACTCTGGATGTATTCGTTGCTGTTTGTGGAACCTTGATTGATGCGCTCATGTGCGCCCTCCTATCTACTGACGCGTACATTTCTATCCCTTCATCAAAGGGATAGAAATGTACGCAGAGTGTGCGAGCGATCATTAAGAGCTCGCAAGCTCAGTGGTCACCAGCCTATGAAGCGCTCAAGGTTTTATTCATATTATCCGAGAACTGCTGGGGGGTAATCTGCTTCAAGAAGAGTTGATCCAGGTTGGTCAGCAAGGTCTGTGCCGGCTGCGGTAGCAGCGCCTGATCCCAGGACAGCTGGAAGTGGGGCGAGTTCTGCACCATCTTATAGTTGTACTGCAGCCAATCGCCATTGGGGGCACTGGCTAACTGCGACTCGATACCCTGAACCGGAGGTACATCACCGACGGCGATAAACTGCTTGACCTCTTCATCGCCCAGGACCGCGTCCTTCAGATAGGTAACGCAGCTCGCCGTTGATTTGGCGGTTTTCGAGATCGAATAGAAGTTGCAGGGATTGCCATAGACGTTGGCGATGTTGCCCTTGCCGCCCTCAACGGCCGGGAAAGGGAACCAGCCCAGCTTGCCGCTCTTGATGAAATCAGGACTATTTGTCTGCACCACCGGGAAATTCCAGCTGCCCTGCAGCATCATAGCGGCCTTACCGGTGTAGAGCAGCGCCGTATCCTGGTTAGTATCGGCGATGACCGAAGCGAAGGACGAACCGAACGCCCCCATCGATACCAACTGCTGGATAGAGGTATTGGCTTTGATAAACGCGTCCTGCGACCAGGCATTGGCTTTACCCGCCAGCACCGCATTGAACGCATCCGGACCACCGATGCGATCGGCAAGATACTCCGCATACATCAGATAGGGCCACTTGCTGCCGCCGGCCAGCGCTATCGGAATGACATTTGCGTTTTTCAATGTATTGATGGCGCTCAGCAGTTCATTCCACGACTGAGGAGGATTTATCTTATGCTGCTTAAAGATGTCCTTATTATAGAAAAACAGGACGGGCTGTACGCCGCTGGTAGGAACGCCATAGAGCTTGCCGTTGAAGGTGGCGCCAGAGAGAACGGAAGGAATGATGCGATTCTTCCAGGCGGGATCTGAATTGAAGTCGTTGGTCAGGTCATAGACATCATTGGCGTCGATATAGCTTTTCAGGATGCCGCCGCCCCAGCCGAAGAAAATATCGGGTGGATTATGCGCGCCCATGGCGACCTGGAGTTTCTGCTTGTATGGATCATTCTGGAAGAAATTGAGGGCTGCATGAATATTGGAATGCTTGCTATTGAAATCGTTCGTGATCGTCTGAACGACTTTTTGCTCGCTACCGGTACGGATATCCCAGATAGAGACGCTATTCGAGCCGCCGCTGCCGCCGCTCGATGTAGTTGTGGATTGACTACTCCCAACACCGAAGCATCCTGCCAGCGATGTGGCCAGCGCAGCTCCACCTGTAACCTCTAGAAAAGTGCGACGTGATATCTTTGTTTGCATTGCTCTGCTTCTCCGGCATCTATGCCTACCAGGTGCGTATATCAATCCTGGTATATCATCAAATAATACCAAATCAAAAAAGATCGATGATTGTCGAGCACTATTCCAATGAAAAAGCAAGGATCACTTTTTCAGGAACTGAGGAAACGTTACGGTCTCTCCTTTCTACTTTTCATCGTCCAGGGGTTTGCATGAATTGCGCACGATCAGGTTTGTCGTCAGCTCGACACGTATGCTATCCAGTGGCTCTCCATTGATCAAATGCAACAGCATTGTTGTCGCGACGCGTCCCATCTCTCGCAATGGCTGACGTATGGTGGTCAGATCGGGAGTGACGATGGACGCGGTAGGAACATCATCAAAGCCGATCACGCTCATATCATCGGGAATACGCAGGCCACGGTCGCGCAGCGCCCGGTAGACGCCATTTGCCTGCTCATCGCAACCCGCAAAAATAGCGGTAGGAGGCTCGGGCAGATCCAACAACGCATTGGTCTGTGTATACCCGCTGTCAGGAGAGAAATTCCCCTGACAGATATAATCTGGCCGCACAGGGAGTCCAGCGGCTTCCAGGGCCACACGATAGCCCGCGACGCGGTCCTGGCTACATGGAAGCGTGGTCGGACCGGTAATGACCGCTATGCGCCGATGGCCGAGCGAAATAAGATACTCCGTAGCTGTACGTCCACCAAGCCAGTTGGTAGCTCCGACCGAAGGTGTATCGAGTCCCAGTTCCCCGGCGTGGTCGACGACGACAAAGGGAATGTTGTGACGATGCAATGGATCGAAGCGCCTGGGTTCACCATGCGCAAGCACCAGAATAGCGCCATCGGATGGGCTATGCTGAATTTTGCTCATCCAGTGCTGCTCAAGCTCTAAAGAATGATGTGTGGACGAGATAGCCAGACGACGGTCTGTGCGAGCAAGCACCTCCTCTACGCCGCGCGCGATCTCGAAAGAATACATGCTATCAAATCCGGGAAACAGCATGTCCACAATACCGCTGTGCTCTTTCCGTGAAAGCTTCTTTGCGTGACGCTGGAGAAGTCCATGTTCCTCTAGCAACTGCTCCACACGCTTACGAGTTTCCGGTGCTACATCTGGTCGTTGATGTAAGACACGAGAGACGGTGGGGATAGAAACGCCTGCTTTCGCGGCAATTTCTGTCATAGTGCTACGCTTAGAGAAAGATTGCTTCATTATCGGAAAACACCTGCTACTTTTATCGGAATAGTAATAAGTATTCCCGTAAAAATTCTATTTGTCAAGGGGCTGAGCTAACCAAAAAATATCTTACATCATCGCGTTATTTCTTCATACGAGCGTTATGTAAACACAGGCGTGAGCAAATAAACGAATGGAGTAGCGTAGTCGTCTCTTCAAATTTTCCGATAAATTTTATCGGAAAATTTGAAGAGACGACCACTGAGGATGGAACCGAGAGGCGAACTGCCCTTTATTTACTTGCGGGCAGTGAGCGAAAACATCTGAGGCATGTTAGGTTGATCGGGAGGGAGAGACCAGTGGCCCTCAGAAGCGATCATGTTCGCAAAGGGAGGAGAATCATTGATGTAGAGATATTCACGCAAGGTCGTCAAGGTCAGACCACTATCCAGCACGGCCGTAACGATATCCCCCAAACCCCAGCTAAATTCGTAGCTAGGATGAGAATTGACGAAATCTTGTATGCCTGTTGCATACTCTCCACCAGCGAGTCCTTGACCGCTCGCGGCGACATAATCACCTACACCTTCCTCAGAACTCATCACCTCTCCCCGTGTGGTATAGGGAGAAGTTCGATTTCCGTTCCAGTCAAACATCCGCGAAACAGGATGGCGATCAATCACGATCAGCGATCCTTGCGGGCGCAGAATAGCGGCTACCCCTTTAGCCCAGGTTTTGATATCGGAGAGCCAGCAGATGGCCCCATAGGAACAAAATGCCAGGTCGAACCGCTGCCGGCTCGCGGCCGCCTCCTGGAACCATTCGTAGAGATCGCTACGGACAAACGTGGCAGCGAGGCCTGTTTGTTGGGAGAGGTTGCGTGCGAAGTCGATGGCCGTATCGCTGATATCCACACCCGTAACGATAGCCCCCAGGCGAGCCAGTGAGAGCGTATCCTGTCCAGCATTGCATTGCAGATGGACGACAGATAGCCCACGAATGTCACCTAGCAACTCCAGTTCTTCAGGATGTAGCGTGGTCCCTCCGTTGTGGAAAAAGGCCACCTGGTCCCCCCGATGACTATTGTGGGCCACGGTCGCCTCGTTCCAGGAGCGGCGATTCCCTTCGTGTAGTTCTTTGCGCATGAAAGAACTCCTTTCTAATGCAGGAAAAGCATAGCGTATTGTGATGAGAAAAACAAGATGGTAAAGCAGATAGATCGTTTTTGAGACCGTGTTTTCCCTGTCGGTCCATATGCTATAATGCATTGTGTAACGATATAGATGATGGTCTTTGAGAAGTAGCGAAGCACATCAGAAGGTAGAGGGGAAGTTCATTATGAGCTCCAGGTCTCTGGCTGTACATTTGAAGTGGGTGTATGAAGAGAAGGGGCCAGATGATGGGACGCGTGTCCTGGTGGAGCGGCTCTGGCCACGTGGCATCTCCAAGGAAAAGGCACAGATCGATGTGTGGCTGAAAGAGGTGGCTCCCAGCAATGACCTGCGCCGCTGGTTTGGACATGATCCCGAACGGTTTACCGAATTTCGGCATCGTTACCAGAAGGAATTAGACGCTGATGAAGCGAAGGCCAGCCTGGAAAAGCTAGCTGAGCTGGCACAAAAGGGCCCGGTGACGCTCGTTTTCGCGACTCACGATGTCGAGCATTCAAGCGCCATGGTTTTACGTGACCTGCTGTGCATCGGAAGCACAGCTAAAATATCCTCAACATCTCCTCTGGCAGATAAAAGTCTTCTACCAGTCTTATATATCACTTTGCAAGACATTGTTTCGCCAATATTTATACAATTTTTATACACTTTAGGATAGACAAAGCATATTTTATATGCTACGCTGAGAAAGATTTCTACATCCCGTTATCGAATATGCGTAGTTTATCCTGTAGCGAACGAGCGATGCAGGCTCAATGAAGAAGCAGAAGCGCCCCCTGATAGAGTCGACGTATCCACAGCTGATGCGACAGTACAGGCTGAAGAAAAACGACAAGTAAGAAATGGATGCATGATGGTGGAAACACAGACCCTGATGTCAGAGACCACCTTTCCTACAACCACCTTAGCGCCAGTGAACCCGGGACCAGAAACCAGCCAGGCTATGGTTGTGAAGAAAGAGCAATTGAATCTACACACGGTGCTGGCGCAGCTGGTGAATACAATAACCCTGCCTTTGCGTCTGTCTGAGATGCTACGGCTCTTAGCGGAACTGATCACGCAGGCGCTGGATATCGATCTCTGCCTGATTATGTTGCGTAGCCAGCCCAAAGACACCTTCCATCTCTGTGCAAGCCATCCTGATGTAGGGGGTAGCGGTCTGCGGATTCAAAGTTTGCGCATTGATACAGCATTGTGGGAACATCTACGTACATTTAGCTTGCAGGGCAAAATACCTGAGATCACCAGAGAAGAAGCTGCCCTGCTTAATCCTCTACAGAAAAGCAGCGATCATTATTGTATCTGTATTCCTTTGTGCGCGGGTAATGAGCAACTGGGATTGCTGTACTGCTACGCTCAACGACCAATTCATTGCGATAATGATGAGCAGTTGCTCTTGAATACTATTGCCCAGCAAACGGCGTTAGCCATCAAGCATCGTCGCTATATGGAAGAAGACATGATCGCGCAGCAAAGCGTGGTTAAAGCTTTGCTTGAGGACTTATTATCTGGAAAACCGGCGAGCGAAGCGGCATTGCAGAGAAGGGCATATATACTGGGATTTGACGTCACAAAACCACATGTGTTGTTGCTGATCGAGCTATCGGAAGCCACTGAACCGCTGGAGGACAAAAAAGGAGCGGGACAGGAGCGACTGGCACGCTACAATACGGCCCTGACCCACATCAAGCAGAGCCTGCAGGCCTGCTATCCGAGCATCCTGATCGATGAACGGGAAGCGGGCCTATGCTGTCTCTTCCCTTTTGAGACCGTACCTGAGGCGGTACAACTAAACGAACAGCTTGAGCCACTAATTCAGATGATCTGGCAAGAGTACGCTATCTATATGTCTGTTGGCATTGGAACGTGCTGTCAGGTAATCAGCGACTATCCCCGGAGCTATGCTGAGGCTTGTGAAGCCGCTCAGATCGGCGCCTGTTTCAAGGCAGAGCTACGCTGCACCCACTTTTCCGAGCTAGGTGCATATCGATATCTCTATCCATTTGTGCAGGCGCACGGCATCAACGATCAGTATCAGCACTCGATTATGGTAGTGCTCAAGTACGACCAGCGCAAAAAGACCAACCTGCTGGATACTCTTGAGGCGTATCTGGAGTGTGGTGGCAACATCGCCAGGACCGCCTGCCTGCTTGACGTGCATCGCAACACATTACTGCAGCGCCTCAGCCGCATACAAAAATTGTGCCCACTCGATCTAGAGCACATGCCTGATCGCCTTCCCCTGCTCATGGCACTCAAGATCCATCGTCTGCAGGCGCACCAATGGCGCTGCGACGAGAGCGTAGACGACTTGACGAAGCGCGCCGTTTAGAGCTCAGGATGCTTATGTCTGGGCATCTGCATCAATATATACCCCGTTTCCAGGATTGACGAAATCTCGATGCCAAAGGAGCGTGTCTTCAGACGCGTACGCGAAAGCACATTGCGCACCGGCCGCATCTCCTGGTCCCATACACCAGCCTCCTGCGCCTCCATTAAGCGCTTGCGGCTGCGCGCGATGGCTGCCTCGGTCACGCGACCGCTATTGAAGCTCGCCAGGAGCACCTCATAGGGACAATAGTAAGGATAGGCTTCGAGTAAAGGAAGCAGAACACAGCTCTCGCTGGTCGTAAACTGCTGTTCCATCAACATATACGGACGCTCATCTTTACAGGCCAGATGAGAAAGGGTTCCGAGGGATGTGTTGAGGGCAAGGGTATGGCCGGCTGGTAGTAAGCCTTGCAATGAAAAATGCAAGATCTCTTCGCTGTTTTCCTGCAAGTAACTGACGGGTGTCTTCACCTTACGCAGGGAAACTTTTTGCATAGTGGCGCTCCTTGTCTGGCTAACGCAATAAAATAGGTTGAGTAAGGATCCTGATACGCGCTTCTAGGTCAGGCTACTATGACGCATGACACTGACTCACTGGCTCTTTCGCCACAGCTTTTTGTGTTATTCCTCCACTGTTTTTGTGATGGCACCCTGGCGTTTTTGGATGTCCATCAGACACGACAAACGCCTCCATAAAAGGAGCCCTGAAGCTCCACCGTTGAAATAGATTGTACTGGAACAATCACAAGAACTGCTTGAAATATGCTTGCAGCATAATGAACGTAACCTGATAAGGATTTTCTCCCAAAAAATGCTGGCACCTAGAAAGCGATAAAATACTGTATATAATAAACATACACGGAATGCTTATAAAAAGCAATAGTTTGAGGGAGGCCGAAGGCCTTTGCGCGAGCGCGCAGCGCTCTCTAGATGTATGAAGTGTTGCAATTCTGGCATGCGCGGTGTATACTGACAGGGTGTATACCCCCTCCCCAGGGGTAGTGTGAGAAAGCGAGAAACGTATGCAGGCTGATAAGTCAGATGTGCTGAAGAGGCTCAACTATATCGATGGTCATTTGAATGGTATTCGGAAGATGATTGAAGAGGATAAATATTGCGTTGATGTCTTGCGGCAGACCTATGCAGTTCGTAAGGCGATTGAAAAGCTTGAGGCCTTGATTCTTGAGAAGCATCTGCAGCATTGTGTGCCCGAGGGCATTAAGAGCGGTAGTGAGCAAGGCATCATTGACGAGTTGATTCAGCTATACAACCTGGCTGGCAATCGCTAAGGGACCGCCTCTGCGACATGGCAACGTTGAAGCAGCGCAGCTACTTGGTTGTTTCTACACGTTGCCAGATATCCTGATAGGACCGATGTTTAAGATGGAGTTCAGCCCAGACACAGAGCCAGAGGTGTATGCGAGCCAGAAAGAGGCACCAGGTCCACCAGCGCTCTCTGCTGGTTTGTGGGTAAGTGAGCGCCGAGCGAAAGCCAGCCAGCGCCTCGCGCTTCAATGAGCGCATATACTCAGGTGGTCGTACATACTTTTTGTTATCAGTACGTAGCGGTTGGGGTGTCTGTGCGGCCCCCGTACTGCTGCGTACTTTCTGCAACAGCCAGTCCCGGTATGTGGTAGGATAGCGCACCGCTACCCGAGCTTCGGGCGCGTAAGCGATTCCATAGCCTTGCTGCCAGATCAGCTGAGAAATAAAGGCATCATCTGCCAGCGTTTCTGGTGGCAGGGGAGAGAGCAGTTCACTGCGGGCCGCGTATAGGTAGCCTGAGCAATCCAGGTACTGCAGCTGCCGCGCACGGTGACTACGCATAGAATGCGCGCCAGCATCTGTTAGCAAATGAGACCAGTAGCCAAGCATCGAAGTGCGAGGACTGGCCGAGACAGGACGGCCCGTTACCGCGCCACAGCGTGGATCAGCAAACGGTGCCAGCAGCGCTGAAATCGCCCCTTCCTGTATCACGACATCCCCATCGGTAAACACACAGATACGCCCCCGGACCTGGGAAAAGGCCAGATTCAGTGCTGATGGCTTACCCTGGCCCTGATCGACCAGGCGTTTAACCTGTGGATAGCAATCAGTAAATATCTGTACAACCCGGGCTGTCTCCTCATCCGGACACACTACCAGAATCTCATAAGCCTCCGGCCAGTCTTGTTCTAGCAATGCCTTGATGGCCACCCCAACTGTTCTTGGTTCTCTATAAGCGGTAAGAATGCTACTGATCATTACATCCTCCAGACCAGGCGGCAAACCTGGACAACGCTTGCATGCAAGATGGTTGAAAGGTTCGCAACTATCAAATACGCGCTTTACTCTACTTGAGTCTTTGACCTCGGTCAAGCAAATAGGACCTCCTGCCTTAGGTGCGGTCAAACTGTATAGAAGATGCGCGTAAAGTACAAATCTCACATCTATATTGTTAAGTATTTCACAGTTTTGAGTGAAGAACTTCGCTATAGTAGCGAGAGCGGATCATGAGTGACTGAACGTATTTTATCTATAATCGCCGCCTGTACTGGCACATAGTTGTTCTGTACGCGTATTTTTTGTGTTCTTGATACGTTATACGGGTAGGTATATAACACTGCCTGTCAGTTCTTTTGCTGTATTTTTTACCAGGGGGGAGTAAAAACAGTGAATATTGGAGTTCTGGATGACAATCCAGCCATTCTGGCTTTTTTATCTACAACCTTAAAAATGGACGGGCACATTGTTACCGCCCATAGCAGCGGAGCTTCTATGTTGGAAGCTATTTTTCCTTCTGGCTCCTCGTCATCCCTGCAGGGAGTTCCATACGACCTGATTATATTGGACTTGTTGTTGCCAGGTACAATGACTGGTGCCGACGTCTTTTTTGCCATTCGCAAAGAATTTGAATCCTGGCAGTTACCAGTCATTGTTGTAACGGCGGTGAGCGGACCAACCCTGGAACAATTTCGGCATATTTTACCTGATGATGTGCCATTGTTACGTAAACCGTTTGCGCCACGCACGTTGCGTCAACTGATTAATCAACTCACCGCAAAGTAGCTCAACGATTGCCTGGAAAAAGATGCTATGCTACGTTAATGTACTGGCTGGTGACCGACTTAAGCGTTGCTCTTCTAAATCTAAATCGCGCTCAATGGTACGCAGGACCTCGTCATCAATACTATTATTGTCTCGTAGCTTGATGATCGCCGCACGTTCGGCGTCAAGTACTTCGCGTCGTAGACGAGCATTCATGTTGAGATGGTCATGCAGGGCATCCGCCTGTTCGCCCTGCTTAAACATATCGAACTGCTCAAGTTTGCGCCCATAGTAATCGTACAGCGTGGAAAAGAAGTCTTCCGATACCCACTCGGCATCTCTAAGCTCATCCAGGCGTTTGATAGCTGCCTTCGTGGCTGCTTTACGCGCCTGGAGCCGTTCATCGTTAACGCTGTCGTCCCCTTTTAAGCCAAGCAAGCGGATCAAAGGTGTCAATGTCAGCCCCTGGCCCACCAGTGTGACCAGGATGACGCCAAATGACAGAAAAATCAGCAGGTTACGCTGTGGAAAAGGGGAGCCATTTTGTAGTGTGAGCGGAAGAGCCAGGGCTGCTGCCAGAGAGACTGCCCCGCGTAAGCCGGTCCAACCAATAAGCGCGGTTGAGCGCCACCTGGACCTTATCTGGCCAATATTGACCCGTGGGTTGAGTACGGGAGGGAGGTAAGAAGAGGCAAAGACCAGCAGTAAACGGATGACGATGGCTGCACCACTAACCAGCAGGACGCTTCCCAACAAGGAGGGAAGCTGTTGTAGGCTCAAGTTTTCCAGGATGTCACGCAGCGCCAGCCCGATCAAGAGAAAGACAAAGCCATTCAACTGAAACGCCAGCGTATTCCAGACTGCCATGGCTGGTAGTCGCGTACCCGAGGTAAAGAAGCGAGAGGAATGCCGGCTCAGATAGAGCCCGGCCGCCAGCGTAGCCAGGACGCCTGATCCATGGAGCTCCTCTGCCAGCAGATAGGCGGCAAACGGTGTGAGCAGGGTAATGCTAATTTCAATGGTTGGCTCATCCAGCAGATGATGGAGCCTGGCCAGTAGCCAGGCAAACGCCAGACCGAGGAGTACACTACCGACGCCAACCAGAATAAATTCCAGGCCTGCTTGCCAGAGCGAGAAGCTAGCTGTGACGACACCTGCCACGGCGAATCTATAGATAACCAGTCCGGTGGCGTCATTCACCATGCTTTCGCCCTCCAGAATGGTCACAATTCGACGCGGCAGTCCCAGGCTCTGCGCTGTGGCGCTGGCTGCTACAGCATCAGTAGGTGAAATAATGGCGCCCAGCACGAACGCTACCGACCATGGTAGGCCAATCAAAAAATGGGATGCCACTGCAACCAGAACCGTCGTGGCCAGCACCAGGCCGATAGCAAGTAGCAGGATCGGGCGCAGATTGGTGTGAAATTCACGCCACGAGGTTTGCCAGGCTGAGGAATAAATTAGCGGTGGCAGAAAAACGAAAAGAATCAGATCAGGATTGATATGAATAGCCGGTAGACCAGGGATAAAAGCTATGATCAGGCCACCAAGTACCAGCATAATCGCATAGGGAATGCGCAACCGCATAGCGATCATCGCCAGAATAACAATGGCTGTAAAGAGGAAAAAGATCAGTGTAACCGTTTCTGCCATGTTGTCAGAAGTCCCTTCTTGTCCTGTTGTGGGTTACATAACAGGTGATCGTGCATTATACCCCTGTCAAGTAATTATGGGGCTGTCATTGTACAAATGCCGACCAGACTTCCCGGCACACCATATTCTTTTCTTAGTTACTTACAAAAATTTACTATTGCTTTAGTCTAGCATATCTATCACGAAAAATCCAGACCAAAGGTAGAGAAACAAGGCCAGACAACCTTTGCCAGAGTTATTTATACTTGCCGAACGAAACATCTTTTTCCCTGACACCTTGCCTCGATAAAATAGAACAGCAGGGAAAAAGATGTTCGCAGACCGAATTATGACTAAAGGTAGCGTTTAAACCAGTCGAGGGTGCGTTGCATATAGTCTAACATGTGTTTGCGTTCTGTCAGGCCATGGCCTTCGCGTGGGTAGGTAACCAGTTCGGTTGGCACCTTTTGTTCTTGGAGAGCGCGGTAAAAAGCATAGGCTTGGTTTACGGGGACGCAGGCATCTTTATCACCATGAACAATTAGCGTCGGAGTTTGTACACGGCTGGCATAGGTGATCGGCGAATGTTCTCGATACGTGGCGGCATCGCTCAGGGGATTGGCGGGCTGGCCAATCTGACCCAGGAAACGCATATCCCAATCCTGGATATTGGTTTGAGCATGGAAGCTATGGAAATCGCTGATGCCCGCACCCATAACCGCTGCTTTAAATAGTGGGGTTTGTGTAACCGCCCACGCCGTCATAAAGCCACCATAGCTCCAGCCCATAATGCCAATGCGCTGGCTATCAACCAGGTTCCGATTGACCAGGTACTCAACCCCGGCCAGCACATCCTGTAGATCTTTTCCACCCATATCACCGATGACCGCGTCCGCGAACGCGACGCCTCTGCCCATGCTGCCCCGAATGTTTGGCCGCAGCACCGCAAAGCCGGCGGCCGCTAGAGCCTGGGAACGATATGAGTCCCAATCATCTTGCCAGACGCCCGAGGGTCCACCATGGACGTTAACCACAAGTGGCAGCAGATTGATATCGCTGGTCTTTTTATCTGGCCAGGTTACCAGTGCTTCAATTGACCAGCCATCGACGCTTTCATAATGGATTTGTTCTGTTGTGGCCACAGCCAGCGTTTCTTCTGCGAGCGGGTTTAAGCGCGAACGACGCTGCCAGGTGATCTTTGGCGCGGACTGATCGTCGATTGGTAGATCGCCCAGCCAGACATCATATGGATACTTTTCCGAATGTGTGGCTACTACTTTACGCAGGTCTGCAGTAGCAGAAAGATGCGGCCAGCCGCGTTCACCCAGTAAAAAATTATCGGAGACGGTGGTCAATGTACCACTGGATTCTTCCAGGAGCGCCACGCGTCCCGTCATCCTATCCCAGCCAGCACAGAGGATGCGCTGACCGTCTGGATGCCACTGCAACCATGTAGGGCTCCAATCGATGCCAGGAGTGAGATTACGAACCTGATTATCTTTCACGGAATGAACAAAGATCTCGCCGCCACCACGATCTGGATCGCTCCACTCTCCTGAGACATACGCTAGCCGCGTTCCATCCGGGGACCATGTAAGCGCGAAAGCCTGGCGTGTCAATTGACTGATCTGGTGAACCGCGCCGCCATAAGCGGATACCAGGCCAAGCTGCCCGCGATACCAATCGGTTTCATGGGGGCCCATCGCATAATACAGGCCAAAATGCTGACTATCGGGTGACCATGCATAGTGCCAGACCGACAGTCCGTTAGGCGTGACCGGCTCAGCGACATCGTAATCTGGCCGCACGGTCCACAGGCGCGTATGGCGCCCCTGATTTATATGTTGAACCAGGGGATCCTGCGGCTGAGGCTCTCCTTCTAGTGAGCAAAATGCAATATGTTTTCCATCGGGAGACCAGGAGACATTGCTAATGCCATTGGGCAGGAAACAGACCTGGCGTTCCTCGCCGGTCTGTACATTTTTTAAATAGAGCTGAGCATGGTTGTTGCCTTTTTCGCCCTCAACTTTTGAGGCAAAGGCGATCATGCTTCCATCGGGAGACCAGGCAGGGGCACTATCTTTTCGTTTTCCCCTGGTCAATGGTTGGGGATCCCTATCTTCAGCGTCTACTATCCATAGCCGATGCTGGTATTTCTCCTCTCCTGGTAACCACTCTCCCCGCAGGAAAGCAATCTTTGTACCATCAGGCGAGATCACCGCGTTAGAGGCCGCGCGGACGCTAAAAACAGTCTCAGGCGTGATTGTTTGTTTTTGTGCCGCTGCTTTCGACGCAGGTTGATACTTATTGTGAGAGATACTCATATGTCCTATTTCTCATTTTCTTTATAACCATCTAAATCCAGACATACTTAAGTATAACTTTTTCTTTCTCATTTTTGTATGCAGGCTAAAATATGGAATTCAAACTGAAAGTTTATTAAAGAAAGAAGGCACTTTATAAAAATTTGAACTTTTCATCATAGATTTCACATAACTTGGTTCTATACTAGTGATATTGCTGCAGAGGAACTTGATAGTACCAGTAAAGCATGAATGCCAGTGTTGCAGGTTTCATCTATATGATACTCTGTCTCTGCGGGAGTATGGCATCCGTATAGTATGGATTGCTTCAGCACTGCCCCTTGCTGGTACTTGATTTTCTCTTGTTCCGTAAACCTAATTCTCTGCCACCTCTGCAGTATTTCTTCTTCCTTTTCATCCAACTTTGCTCTCCACTGATGTTGCATCGCCGGGGTTCCTGCTGCTATCATTCATCTGGATAAGCAACTATACACGATTGGAAAGAAAGCGATGGCGACCCGGCAAGCAACGGACATAATTATTATTGGCGGTGGAGTAATTGGTTGTTCAATTGCCTATTTTCTCCGTAAAGCCGGGCGAGAAGTCATGCTCTTTGAGCGGGGCGAGATTGGCCAGCAGGCTTCTGGCGCGGCGGCGGGGCTGCTCGCACCCCTGGGCCCCATCCCTGGAGAAGGAGCTTTTGCTGATCTACTGCTGGCAGGCTTCCAGCAGTTTCCTGCTCTGGTTCCAGAATTAGAGCATATAAGCGGGCTGCAGCTGGGTTATGCACAGACTGGTTCCATACGTGTGGCTCGCAATCCTAAAAGACTGGCCCGTCTCAAGCAACGGTTTAAGACCTGGCAAGCGTTTGCTTTGCCTCTGAAATGGTTAGATGGAGACGAAGCCCGACAGCGTGAGCCGCGGCTTGCTCCTGATGTTTGCGGCGCGATCTTTGTCCCGGTAGAAGCTCAAATCAACGCCGCCCGGTTGGTACAGGCATACGCGATGGCTGCCAGCAAACTGGGAGCACAGCTGCGCCCCCAGACGCCTGTGGCCAGAATATTGTATGAGGGAACGAAGGTGGTGGGGATCGAAACCTCGGAGGGTGAGATTATCACATGTGAGCACCTGGTATTGACGGCAGGTGCCTGGTCAGGTCTGTTAAGCTCATTAATTGGTACGGATATTCCGGTGCGTCCATTAAAAGGACAGATCATCGCTCTGCCAATGTTACAACCAGTTTTGCGGCATATACTCTTTGGTGAGTCCATCTACCTTGTACCTAGAAACAATGAGATTTTGGTAGGAGCTACCAAAGAGGAGGCAGGCTTTACTGCCGATGTAACTTTAGCAGAGACTGACCAATTATATAAAAAAGCCCTGCGCCTTATTCCATCTTTATCCAGTTCCGGTATTGAGCGTCGCTGGGCTGGTATCCGTCCAGCTACACCAGATAGCCATCCTATCTTTGGGCCACTACCTGGCATGGAAAATGTGGTGCT
The DNA here is from genome assembly GCF_003967515.1 of Dictyobacter aurantiacus. Lineage (GTDB taxonomy): Bacteria > Chloroflexota > Ktedonobacteria > Ktedonobacterales > Ktedonobacteraceae > Dictyobacter > Dictyobacter aurantiacus. Next base: position 1,980,847 of record NZ_BIFQ01000002.1, read on the forward strand.
GGCATGTGGACATAATGGTGTTGGCATTCTGCTTAGTTCGCTGACCGGTCGGAGCATTACCGAATATATCGTCACAGGTCGGTTACCCTCCCTTTTACAGCCATTTCAGGCAACGCGTTTCAAGGAATCGTAGGGAAGTCCATCCCTATGTAACTTGTGGGTACGTGTGTGGATCGTTGGCATGCCAGTACCACGTGGACCAGCGTGGAAGGCAGGGGAAGCGGTGTCGTGGGGGAACACGGGGGCCGCTGTCGCTCGCGGCCCGGACGACCGCAAGGGACGTCCCTACATGGGGTTTCTTTTTTTATGACGCTCTGTGGATGTTCTTGAAAATTTCCTCTACCACCTCGGTTTTTGCATCCGCATAGTTCTGGGTATATTTCCATGCCTGGCTTGCCAGCCTTCGTTTGGTTTGTTCGTACATCTGGCGGTCATCTGGATGACTGCGTAGCCAATCGCGGAATGAAAGCATGCGCTCGATCTCGGGACAACCTTGCGAGAAGACATGTAGATTTACACTCGCACCAGGCCTTTTAAACATTCGATGCTTATACCAGTCTGGCTCCCGGATGCGTAGTACATAGCTAGCTGCCTCCAGTGCCGAAACGTAGGCAGGTTCATCGGCTGTATCCTCTACCACCAACACGATATCAATGATCGGTTTGGCAGCCAATCCCGGTACCGATGTCGAGCCAGCATGCTCAATGGCCAGTGCCCGCTCACCCAGTGCTGTCCGAATATATTCGGCCTCACGCTCAAAAAGCAGTGGCCACTCAGCATCGTAATCGACGATCTGGATCTGTCCTGTCAATGGTACCAGTTCTCCGATCGTATAGGCCCGGAGTTGCTCCTCTGTTGTCGTTTTGCTAGAGCTAGACGCATTGCCTTTGTTTATTTCATCCATATCCGGCATCTCACCTTTTATAGAAATACGCACCGAGTCATTATATCCGATTTTTTTCGACGAGGTAAAATACGTCCCCAAAGTGCTTGACAGGTCCTGACAGATATGGCATAATCATCGAGCTGTCAACAAATGAAACAATCACCTGGCTCGCTGAGATTGGGTGCTCCTGTTCGTTCGCATCAGCCGTACTACGCTAATGTAGCGCCTCTGAGATCATTATTCTCCTCATGAATTCTATCCACCGCAGGTTTGCTGCGTCCGTGGGTATGCCAGCCGTTTTCAGCGGCGGTTCCGACCGGGACCGGGGCGAATGACGAGATTTCGGACGGCTCGCAAAAGTGGTCCTAAAACCGCTTGACAAAGCACAACGGATATGCGATACTACAGCACGTGAGACAAGCAAGCGAAAAAACATCAAGCGCCTGTCTCCTGGCAGAATGAAGGTTCTGCCGATGAAGTACCTTGACAACTGAAGAGTGGAAAGCAGAACAGCAACTGGAACAACAACACACAACGAACCAGTTCCTGTCAATTCGGAGGCTTGATGATCACCATCAAGTATCCATAATAATCTGCGAAATAAGCCAATGTTCATGTAACTTGGCCATGATCGCAATTCACATGCAATTGCACATCACTGCTCTGTGATGTACACATAAAAATTGGATGGCGAGTTTGATCCTGGCTCAGGATAAACGCTGGCGGCGTGCCTAACACATGCAAGTCGAACGCCCTACGCAAGTAGGGAGTGGCGGACGGGTGAGCAACACGTGGGTCATCTGCCCTGGGGTGAGGAATACCGGCGAGAAATCGCCGACAATACCGCATAGCTTCGTAAGAAGAAAGCCGGAAACGGCGCCCGAGGATGAGCCTGCGCTCGATTAGTTGGTTGGTGGGGTAATGGCCTACCAAGACTGCGATCGATAGCTGGTCTGAGAGGACGATCAGCCACACTGGGATTGAGAACGGCCCAGACTCCTACGGGGGGCAGCAGTGAGGAATTTTCGTCAATGGGGGCAACCCTGAACGAGCAACGCCGCGTGCAGGATGACGGTTTTCGGATCGTAAACTGCTTTTCTCTGGGACGAGAACGGACGGTACCAGAGGAATCAGCCTCGGCTAACTACGTGCCAGCAGCCGCGGTAATACGTAGGAGGCGAGCGTTGTCCGGAGTTACTGGGCGTAAAGCGCACGCAGGCGGTCAGGTAAGTCTGTGGTGACAGTCGTCGGCTCAACTGACGAAGTACTACGGAAACTGTCTGACTTGAGGGCTTCAGAGGGACACGGAATTCCGGGTGGAGTGGTGAAATGCGTAGATATCCGGAGGAACACCAAAGGCGAAGGCAGTGTCCTGGGAAGTACCTGACGCTCAGGTGCGAAAGCTAGGGGAGCGAACAGGATTAGATACCCTGGTAGTCCTAGCCGTAAACGATGACCACTAGACGTTGGGGGTATCGACCCCTTCAGTGTCGTAGTTAACACAATAAGTGGTCCGCCTGGGGAGTACGGTCGCAAGATTAAAACTCAAAGGAATTGACGGGGACCCGCACAAGCAGCGGAGCGTGTGGTTTAATTCGATGCAACGCGAAGAACCTTACCAAGGCTTGACATGAACCTGCACCAGCCGTAACGGGCTGTCCCTTCGGGGCGGGTTCACAGGTGCTGCATGGCTGTCGTCAGCTCGTGTCGTGAGATGTTGGGTTAAGTCCCGCAACGAGCGCAACCCCTGTCGTTAGTTGGATTTTTCTAGCGAAACTGCCGTTATAAGACGGAGGAAGGCGGGGATGACGTCAAGTCAGCACGGCCCTTACGCTTTGGGCGACACACACGCTACAATGGTTAGGACAAAGAGTTGCGAACCCGCGAGGGGGAGCTAATCTCGTCAAACCTGGCCTCAGTTCAGATTGGAGGCTGCAACCCGCCTCCATGAAGTTGGAGTTGCTAGTAACCGTAGGTCAGCACACTACGGTGAATACGTTCCCGGGTCTTGTACACACCGCCCGTCACACCACGAAAGTTGGCAACACTTGAAGCCGCTGGGCTAACCCATCTGGGAGGCAAGCGTCGAGGGTGGGGTCAGTGATTGGGGTGAAGTCGTAACAAGGTAGCCGTACCGGAAGGTGCGGCTGGATCACCTCCTTTCTAGGGAGCTTGGATGAGGGTCATGGATACCATGACGTAACAGACTCATCCCACTTCCAGGTCGACCAGGACATTGGTGACATGGCGTGTTGCCAGAAGCGACGCTGGTTTCCACTCTTGAGCTGTTGGGGTACATTGCAGATGCGTGGCCCGTATGAAAGCCGGGGCAAGCCCGGCACCTACGAACGCGTGATCGATGATGCCAACAGTGCACTTTCACAACTGAATACCATGTATCTTCAATTTTGCTGAGCAAGATGGTCAGCCAGAGTTGAAGCAGAGGATCGATTTCTCTCTTCGAGAAGAAGAGCAGAAGTCAAAGCATTCATAGTACATGATGAGAGACGTAGAGAACAAGCTACACAGAGTACGAGGTGGATGCCTTGGCGCTAAAGACCGAAGAAGGACGCGGAGACCGGCGAAACGTTCGGGGGGAGCTGCATACAAGCGATGAACCCCGAGAATCCGAATGAGGCAACTCCTCCAGAGTGATGTCTGGAGACCGCCTGCTGAACACATAGGCAGTGACGGGGGGCAGTGGGTGAACTGAAACATCTCAGTAACCCGACGAAGAGAAATCAACCGAGATTCCCGTAGTAGTGGCGAGCGAACCGGGAGGAGCCCAAACCAATCATCCTTCGGGATGGTCGGGGTTGTAGGACCGACATCAAACAATGACGAACTACTTGAACGCGTTGGAAAGCGCGACCAGAGCGGGTGACAGTCCCGTAAAGGACGGTTTGTTAACGTGGGTCGGGATCCTGAGTACCACGAGACACGTGCAATCTTGTGGGAAGCTGGGGGGACCACCCTCCAAGGCTACACATCTTTAGCGACCGATAGCGAACAAGTACCGTGAGGGAAAGGTGAAAAGCACCCCGAGAGGGGGATGAAAGAGACCCTGAAACCACGTACTCACCAGCAGTCAGAGGCCACTGTTCCGTTGCGGAACCAAGGGCTGATGGCGTGCCTTTTGTAGAATGATCCGGCGAGTGCATCGTCGTAGCCTGGTTAACCAGCGCTAAAGCTGGGGAGCCCCAGGGCAACCGAGTCTGAACAGGGCGAACGTTGCGGCGATGCGACCCGAAACCGTGTGAGCTATCCATGAGCAGAGTGAAGCGGATGTGACAGTCCGTCGAGGCTCGCACCCACCAGTGTTGCAAAACTGGGGGATGACTTGTGGATAGGGGAGAAATTCCAATCGAACACGGAGATAGCTGGTTCTCCCCGAAATGTATTGAGGTACAGCTGTATGATACACTATCCTGGAGGTAGAGCTCTGAATGGGCTAGGGGCCTCGTGCAGGTTACCAAACCCAAGCAAACTGCGAATGCCAGGACAGCATGCATGCAAGTGAGACGGCGGGGGCTAAGCTTCGTCGTCAAAAGGGAAACAGCCCAGACCATCGGCTAAGGTCTCCAAGTATCCGCTGAGTGTAAAAGGGGGTCACAACGCCCAAACAGCCAGGATGTTGGCTTAGAAGCAGCCACCATTTAAAGAGTGCGTAATAGCTCACTGGTCGAGTGTCGTGGCACCGACAACGTATCGAGGCTGAAGCGGATTACCGAAGCCATGGAATCCATCCTAGATGGATTGGTAGGGGAGCGTTCTCCAGCAGAGAAGCCAGACTGCAAGGACTGGTGGAGCGAAGAGAAGTGAGAATGCCGGAATGAGTAGCGTCATGTCTGTGATAACCAGACACACCGAATGCCTGAGGGTTCCTGGGCACCGTCAAACGTCCCAGGGTGAGTCGGGTCCTAAGCCGAGGACGTCATAGCCGTAGGCGATGGAAAGCAGGTCAGAGATTCCTGCACCGGAGATGCTCGTTATTGAGCAATGGGGGGACGCGGTAAGGAAGGTGAGCCCATCGAATGGACAGGATGGGTCTGTGCGTTGAAGTGCGAAGCCGAGGCAAATCCCGGTTTCCTGTGCATGACACGTGCAGCGAGCGGACGTTGGTCCGCGGAAGTCATCGGCCCCTAGGCCGCCAAGAAAAGCCTCTCGCCAGAGTTGTCTCCGCCCGTACCGCAAACCGACACTGGTAGGCAGGGGGAACACTCCCCAGGTGATCGAGCGACCCTCTGTTAAGGAACTCGGCAAATTGACCCCGTACCTTCGGAAGAAGGGGTGCCCTAGTAGCGAGGCTCTTCGGAGTGGCGTGAGGGGGTTGCAAGAAATTGGCTCAACCGACTGTTTACCAAAAACACAGGTCTCTGCGAACGCGAAAGCGGAAGTATAGGGGCTGACTCCTGCCCAGTGCCGGAAGGTTACGAGGAGCGGTGATCGTAGCTGCGAATCTAAGCCCCGGTGAACGGCGGCCGTAACTATAACGGTCCTAAGGTAGCGAAATTCCTTGTCGGGTAAGTTCCGACCCGCACGAAAGGAGTAACGAGTTGAGCACTGTCTCGACAGAGGACTCGGCGAAATTGAAGTACCCGTGAAGATACGGGTTACCCACGACAGGACAAAAAGACCCCGTGGAGCTTTACTACACCTTGACCTCGAAACGAGGCAGAGCGTGCGTAGCATAGGTGGGAGTCGGAGAACCTATCCTTGTGGGGGTAGGGGAGACGGCAATGAAATACCACTCTCGTTGTGTTTTGTTTCTCACACGTCACCGTGAGCCGGGACGTGGACAGGATCAGGCGGGTAGTTTGACTGGGGCGGTCGCCTCCCAAAGAGTAACGGAGGCGCCCAAAGGTTCCCTCAGGGTGGATGGACATCACCCACAAGAGTGTAAAGGCACAAGGGAGCTTGACTGCAAGACGGACAGGTCGAGCAGGGACGAAAGTCGGGCTTAGTGATCCCACATTCCCGAGTGGAAGGAGTGTGGCTCAACGGATAAAAGCTACCCCGGGGATAACAGGCTTATCTTGCCCAAGAGTTCACATCGACGGCAAGGTTTGGCACCTCGATGTCGGCTCGTCGCATCCTGGGGCTGGAGTAGGTCCCAAGGGTTGGGCTGTTCGCCCATGAAAGCGGCACGCGAGCTGGGTTCAGAACGTCGCGAGACAGTTCGGTCTCTATCCGTCGTGGGCGTAGGAGAATTGAGGGGCGTCATCTCCAGTACGAGAGGACCGAGATGGCTCGACCGCTGGTGTGCCAGTTGGCCTGCCCGGGCCAGAGCTGGATAGCTATGTCGAGAAGGGATAAGCGCTGAAAGCATCTAAGCGCGAAGCCGCACCCAAGACGAGTTCTCCCATCCTATTCGTAGGATCAAGATCCCAGGAAGACGACCTGGTCGATAGACGACACGTGGACACCTGGTAACAGGCGGAGCGAAGTCGCCCTAATGATCGTACGGCTTGTTTCACCAACAGTATCTTCATCGTGGCTCATGTAGTGCGCGTCCTCTGCTTCAGTCTCTGACTGGCAGATGGCTCGGCAAAATTGAGGATACATGGTATGCAGTTGCGTAAGAAAAAAAGACCTTACTTCTCGCAAGTAAGGTCTTTTTTGTTGTATATTTAGAAGTGGCTCAATCTGAGCCACTTCGCGTAGTACCATTTTTGTAACGCTCGCGCAGTATCCGCGATTTAATCTGGCCTCGTGGGATGCAGGCGGGACAGTTGCAGAAAGCTTTTCCGTGGGCATGAGGCATATAACGCCATCCTAGCAACTGTGAGATTGGGCGCACCTTGTTGATCTCTTTTCTTTCAACTTTACGTGGCACAATGATTTCATATCCCTGTGGATCGTTGATTTGCATGAGTGTCGCAATCGCCTGACTGAGCTGCATCTGCTCATGAGGTCGACTATAGTGACCAACTGAAACGACTTCATTGCTGGCTAGCCGGAAATAGACCGCGACATAGGTGCGTTGCCCATTGCGCTTAAGTTCGCGTAGCCATTGATAAGAGATATAGTGATTCTGGAGCATCGGCATACAATATACGCCTCGGCTTCCTTTGATTCCTCCCTGTAAAATATGCCTGACCTTCTTCTCTGATGTCAGATGAACCATCATTGGCATGCAGGATCCTTCCTTTTTCGGCGCATTGTGCGATGATAGAGTGCGCTAGTGGGTATGATTGTGTCCAGGTTGCTCATCATGGCTATGGCTATGTGGCTGTCCCGTGTAGGGCATATGGGCATCGATGATGCTACGCCGCTGCTGTGGAGGGACATGGATCTGCTGCTCAAGCCAATCAATAACGGTATCAAGTCCCGTTTCAGCTTTGAGATTTGTGAACACAAATGGTCGTTCGCCACGTTTGATGCGGGCGTCCCTGTCCATTACTTCGAGGGAGGCGCCCACATAGGGAGCCAGATCAATTTTGTTGATAATCAGTAGATCTGAACGCATGATGCCGGGTCCACCTTTACGCGGTATCTTGTCTCCGCCCGATACATCGATCACATAGATCGCGACATCGACCAGTTCGGGACTAAAAGCGGCTGCTAGATTATCGCCACCGCTTTCGACAAAAATCAGTTCGAGTCCAGGTAGGCTCTCCTCCAGATCGGCGATGGCTTCCAGATTCATTGAGGCATCTTCTCGAATAGCTGCATGGGGACAGCCTCCTGTCTCCACTCCGCGCACACGCTCCTGCGGTAATGTTCCCTGGCGCAAGAGAAATTCAGCATCTTCTCGCGTATAGATATCATTGGTGACCACGGCCAGATTGTAGCGCGGCCAGAGCCTGCGGCTCAGACGATCAACCAGAGCGGTCTTACCACTGCCAACCGGACCAGCAATCCCCACCCGAAAGGCACGTGTAAAATCTGTATCAGTCATGTCGTTTTCATCTCTCTATTAGCGTAATTGCACTGTCAATCCAGGTTAAAATAAGAAGTAACGCTGCGCCAGTGGGAGCACCCCGGCCGGCTCGCAGGTCAACAGCTCTCCATCGGCGCGTACTTCATACGTTTCTGGATCTACTTCAATCTTTGGTGTGGCCGCGTTATGGATCATATCTGCTTTTCCAATATGGCGGCAATTCTCCACCGCCACACTCTGTTTCCGCAGCCCAATTTGGTCTGGTAAACCAGCCTCCAGCGACATCCGAGAAACAAACGTCAGACTGGTCGCGGCCGTCGCGCCACCAAAGGAGCCAAACATGGGACGATAGAGCACTGGCTGTAGCGTAGGTATCGATGCGTTCGCGTCTCCCATCGCACTCCATGAAATGAAGCCGCCCTTAATGATCATTTCTGGCTTGACCCCGAAGAACGCGGGGCGCCAGAGGACAATGTCGGCCAGTTTGCCAGGTTCAATTGAGCCGATATGCTGTGACACCCCATGGGTAATCGCCGGATTTATGGTGTATTTGGCTACATAGCGCTTGACGCGGAAATTATCATTGCGCCCACTATCGGGTGCCAGCGGCCCACGCTGCACCTTCATTTTATGTGCAGTTTGCCAGGTACGCGTAATGACTTCTCCAATGCGTCCCATCGCCTGCGAATCGCTGGAGAGCATGCTGAAGACGCCCAGATCATGCAAAATATCCTCGGCGGCAATTGTTTCAGGGCGGATGCGGCTCTCCGCAAAGGCCACATCCTCAGGCACCAGTGGATTGAGATGGTGGCAGACCATCAACATGTCCAGGTGTTCAGCCAACGTATTTACAGACTCCCTCATTTACCACCTCGGACGAATTGCGAAATCTTGTAACATCAGTGCGCATCCTGTTCCGAAATACAGACGATTGATACTGCAATTCGTACCAGCGATTTAACGTCGCCCTCTAATTGTAACTTGCGATCACAACGTGATCCTCAGTTCATCAGAGTCTTGATTTACGTCAAGGCTCTTTTCGTTTTTGCTTTCATTGCGTCGGAATGCAACACAAAGATAGTTTCATCTCAAAATAAGAAGTACCGTTGTGCCATGGGGAGAACTTCAGCAGGTTCACAGGTGAGTAATTCTCCATCGGCCCGCACTTCATAGGTTTCGGGATCAACCTCAATGTTAGGCGTCGCCGTATTGTGCAGCATATTAGCTTTGCCAATAGTCCGACATTGCTCTACTGCAACCGCCGTTTTGTGTAAACCGAGCTTAGAGGGGATCCCCTCCTCTATGGCTGCTTTAGAAACAAATGTCAGGCTCGTAGCAGCCGTCGCACCACCGAAGGAGCCGAACATAGGTCGATAAAGGACTGGTTGCGGTGTCGGGATAGAGGCGTTCGCATCTCCCATCGCGCTCCACGAGATAAACCCGCCTTTAACGATCATCTCTGGTTTGACTCCAAAGAAGGCAGGGCGCCAGAGGATGAGATCAGCCAGTTTGCCTGGTTCAATCGAACCAACATGCCGTGCTATGCCGTGGGTGATGGCGGGATTGATTGTGTACTTGGCCACGTAGCGTTTGACCCGGAAATTGTCATTGCGCTCTGAATCTTGAGGTAAAGAACCGCGTTGTACTTTCATTTTATGTGCAGTTTGCCAGGTACGCGTAACGACTTCTCCCACGCGCCCCATGGCCTGCGAGTCGCTGGAGATCATACTGAAGACACCCAGGTCGTGTAAGATATCCTCAGCAGCAATGGTTTCAGGACGAATGCGGCTCTCTGCGAAGGCCACGTCTTCTGGGACCATCGGGTTAAGGTGGTGGCAGACCATCAACATGTCTAAGTGTTCGGCTAAGGTGTTCAAAGTAAACGGTTTGGTAGGATTTGTCGAGGATGGCAAGATATTCTGGTATGAAGCGATGCGGATAATATCAGGAGCATGACCACCACCAGCACCTTCTGTATGGTAGGTGTGGATGGTGCGACCTCCAATGGCCGCAATCGTATCCTCTACAAAGCCGGCCTCATTGATGGTGTCTGTATGGATCGCGACCTGTATGTCGTATTTGTCGGCAACCTTAAGACAGGTGTCGATAGCCGCCGGTGTGGTGCCCCAGTCTTCATGGAGTTTCAGGCCACAGGCACCTGCGCGTATCTGCTCTTCTAGCGGCTCCGGGGTAGCCGTATTGCCTTTGCCCAGGAAGCCAAAGTTAACGGGCCAGTGCTCGGTCGCTTGCAGCATTCTCGCCAGATTCCAGGCGCCCGGCGTACAGGTGGTCGCGTTGGTACCTGTAGCGGGACCTGTCCCACCGCCAATCATGGTGGTAATGCCGTTAGACATGGCCTCATAGACCTGCTGTGGCGAAATAAAGTGGATGTGAGAGTCGATGCCGCCAGCCGTCACGATCATGTTCTCGCCAGCGATTACCTCGGTCCCTGAGCCAACGACCAGTTCAGGATCAACGCCATCCATCGTATCGGGATTACCGGCCTTGCCAACTTTGACAATGCGACCATCGCGGACACCGATATCTCCCTTGACGATGCCCCAGTGGTCGATAATGATCGCGTTGGTGATCACCAGGTCCAGGGTACCAGGGCTTCCCTCGCGGGTGGCGCGGCTGCTCTGGCCCATGCCATCGCGAATGACCTTGCCGCCACCGAAGGTGATCTCATCTCCGTAAACGGTATAATCCTTTTCAATCTCAATCAGTAACTCGGTATCAGCCAGCCGTACGCGATCGCCGGTCGTGGGACCATAGAGATCGGCGTACATCTGGCGAGGGATGCGTAAGCTCATACGTGTTGCCCTCTCATCACGATTTATGATAGTAGAGTATCCTGCTTATAATTATCCTGGGACCACAAACATTCCCTATGATGAAGGATGTCCGTGATACCATAGGTTACCTTTGCTCTATGAAAGTCTTTCTCTAGTATACTGTGAAAACGAAAGCCTGGTATTTGCTCAGGAGCAGCATGTGGTTGTTTTGTACATACTAATCGACAGGTAGATGAATGGGGCGCCATTCATCTACCTGTTTTGAAGCGACAAAGCAAACGGTTTAGCGCTTGCTGGTATATCTCTTCGTTTGACCAGTGTGTAAAGTCATCAATCTCTCGTGTCTGGCGAAGTTCTTCAGCCCAATCTTCGTTCAATTGCCAAATCGTCTCATCTAGGCGTATGGGAATCAAGATGTGGCGTTCTTGTTCTTTTTCTGTCGCCAGGGCATCAATGACTTCCTGAAAGACCCAATCAGGTTTCTGGCTGTTTCTCCAGTCTAGTTGTACTGAGTGTTGTGAGAGAATAATGATATGAGGTATTGAAAATCGAAGCTCGTCGTCAAGTCGATCTTCATCGTCGAGCCAACACCGTATGCCCTGACGCTGCAGATCCTGATGCAGCTTTTTTGCAAATGCTTGATCTTGTTGGGTGTAACTGATAAAACAGGCCTCCCATTTATGGTGGGACTGAGCAGAATCATCAATTGGAATTATGTTTCCGGAGCGAATCCCATTGATGATGCTGTTCGAAAAACCGACGCCTTGAAGAAACTGTATGGGAAGATTATTATGGAAGCGCATAATGACGTCGAGATTGAGATACGATTTGCACCGATGTACGGCAAATTCTAGCCCTTGTACGTGGCACAGGTTAACATCTGCGAACACTGTTAACCCTAGTTGCGCTCCTTTCATATCTGCATTTGTGAGGTTAACCTTTGAAAGGTTTGCCTGATAGAAATAAGCACCGTCGAGCCGGGTTCCACTTAGATCGGCTCTATGTAAATTCACCTGAAAGAGGTCGGCTTCACTCAGATCTGCCTCACAGAGTCGGGCTCCGCTGAGATTGGCTCCGGAAAGGGATGCTTTACACAATTGAGCCTGATTCAAATTGGCTTGGGTGAGATGAGCAGAGACAAGCACAGCCTTATGGAGGTTGGCTCCGCTCATATTCGTGTGAGAGAGGACGGCACCATTGAAATAGACGCCCTGAAGATCGCTATCGTGTAGATCGGCGCCAGAGAAGTCTGGACGAGCATCACGGTGCTCTGTCCTCCATTGATTCCATATTTCTACGCCTTGCTTCAACAATTTTACATGTTCTGGATTAGCCATAGTCATTCTTCCTTTACAGTTTTCTCGTAGGATTGTCTTTTCTGGTAGCGCTTTTTGCCTGAGAGAAGGTCATGTACGAGAGTAGTTCTCGTTGGGGAGCGATGTTTTTCATGCTTTGCTGATCGAGCTGAGAACATATTTCTTGCAGAATAGAGGCGTTCATATAGAACTGTATACGTTCCCGTAGAAGCGAGAAGCCTGGATAAACGCGCTCAATACCTTGTACAAGGTTTCTATCATAGCCGTGCGGTCCAAACAACGTCGCGAGGTCATACGCGGGATCTCCAAGCCCGGTTTGTGTGAAACCAATGACGCCACCGATCGAATGATTCTGCGCCTGATAGAGAATTCTCTGCGGCCCAAAGCTGCCATGGATCAGGGTCGGTTTCAGTGAGAAATTGTGCGGGATATCGAGGAATTGCTCAAAATCGGTGGCGATCTGGCTTTTCATGTCCGGCTCAAGTTGTGGAAAGAACTCTAAGCGCACTCGCGTATAGAGCGCTTCATAGCGTTTGCGTTCATGGAGTACCGGCAGACTGATAGGCGCAAGGTCTGCCAGGGGTATATGATGAAGCGTATAGAGGAAGGAGAAGACCTGGGAAACAAGCACCTCTACTGTCTGGTCGCTATCAATGCTTTCTAACATCTCTTTATAGAGCGGTTTGCCTGGGAGTTTGGGGTAACCCATAAAGATGCGACCGAGCTCACCGTCGTGTGGGGTTTTGTACACAGGATTGGGAATGGGAAGAGGCACGCGTCCCTGCAGGCTCCGAAGAAGCGCATACTCTTGTTCCATGGCGGCAATGGCCGCTGGACTATCGGGAAGACGAAAAATGATTTCATCGTTGACTATTAGTAAATCTAGATTGTCTTCTTGCATTCCGCTCATCTGACCGATACGGCGTACACGGATTTCAGGGTACACTTCAGGGAGGTGCTTTTTAAAGACCTTCCGAAGATAATCGTAAAAGGTATCATAGCGGGTGTAATCATCGGAATTGAGAAAGTCAGAGGGATATGTTTGTGGCACTAATGATGGCAGTTCGCGTTTGAGAAAGTGTGCTATCTTTTGTCTGTCATCTGGCAAGCCATACTTTCGCAGTACATCTGGTAATTCTGGAACAAAATCAGCGTCCCAAAGGTCGGCCCGTTTACTGATGAGGGAGAGTACGGTGATCTGCCGTCGTGTGAGTTCTGCCAGCGTCCATTGCCGTTGATCTGCTGGCTGTTTACTGGAAAAGACAATGAACAGTAGCATTTCAGCCAGCGTCATGGCCCATAATTGCTCAGCCTGGAGAAGTTTTTCTTGCAGTGCTGGTACGAACGGCTGAAGCAGTTCCGGCCGTAGATGTCCAAGCCCAAGTGCTGCCGCTCGCCAACTGATTGCTTCTTTGCACGGTAACTCCTGGTAAACATCCAGGTGTTCAGATGGTTGAAGCAAGACATGCGCAAGGAGTTGAACAACCTCTGATGGCGTTTCATCTTTTGCCAATCGTACCAGTACAAGTGCGGCGCAGAAAATAATGAGCTCATCTGTATCTTCTCTTACGAGATCGGTGAAGAAAGCCAGGGTTTCGGTTTTCGATGACGAAAGTGCCCCCAGGAGCAGGATTAAGTTGGCACGCGCTTTGCGTTCAGATTCTTGCCTGAGTCGTGTAACGAGATGGGCCCACAAATCTGACGTCAGCGTTGCCACATGCCGCAAAAGCTTTGCCGCCTGCATGCGTATTTCCAGATCAGGTGCATCGAGCAACGCGAGATAGATTGGATGGCCGTGCATGACCTCATCGCAAGCATCTTTGAATGGGACGTGTTCTGGAACATTCCATTGAGGAACTTCGGCGTTCTTGCGCCACCTCTCTTCGGAAAGATCGGGATTGGTGACGGCTATTTGTGTGAGCAGTCTCAGGATCTCTGCTTTCTCTGGAACTGCTGGCTCCCGAAGCAATTCAATCAGATAGGGTACCGCGTAGGCTGTCGCGGGGCAGATCCAGCCCTGATGGCAAATTGAGCCGCTGAGGCAGCCCATGGCTTCCTCTCTGATGTATTCGTAGGGAGAGGTCAACTGACGAAGCCACATCGGTACTTCTTCCGCTGAGCCATAAGCATGTTTCAAAGCGTACCAAGGAAGTGCATTTAGTCCGTCAAACATGGCTGTTCTTCTTTTATTCGTTTTCGTCTTTGAGAGAATCAATGGTTTAGGGGTGAGTTCATATACTTTGCGAAATTAGCATGAAAGTTTTTGTCTGTCAATGTGTAGATGAAGATTTTGTGCATTGGCATGCATCTTCCTTTTTTTTGTATGAACTTATATTCTTATCATAGACAAGTCTGAGCAGCGGCGATATTCGGTTGGTTTTAATTGGACTTTGTTATTCTTACTTGGAAGGACGACATTGTTTCACGTTTGTGATGCTGATGTTCTTGTGAATTCCTGCCTCCTGTTAATGTAAGCGCACTGTGAGTAGAGTGGTACTAGCCGCACTTTAGTTGCAAGGTATTGCACACTCTGCAGCTGCGACAGCTTCGTCTGAAGAGCTTTTGAAAATACTATACTCTCCATATGTTGTTAGAGAATAATTTGATCTTACTACTTGTGGATTTCTCATTGCTTCTGTTATACTTACAGCAGCTCGCATAACAAGTTTCATGTCTAATAGGATAGATTGTTTCTTAAATAATATATAGCAGTATAGTGAGATTAGATACGTGTTTAAGGTGGCCGCAATGACTGACCAATTTTCTGCACAGGATCCCGCCCTTGGTTATCTCTTTCAAATAAGATATGCACTTTTATTTCTTTTGGAAGCGCGTGAGGACGGACAAGAGTTTGAACTAGCTATCGAAAACCTCGATGATATTGATATCGTGAAAGATGGCAATGAACTTAAGCTTATTCAAATAAAACTCCATAGAAATCCTGATTTTCTCACGGATGCATGTTCTGATTTGTGGAAGACTATTAGAATTTGGTGCACCAATTTAAAAAATAAAAAAATTCAATTAGAAAATGTGGTTTTGACTATCTTAACGACAGGAATAGCTCCAAATGGATCAATCGCAAATATGCTGAGGCCTAAACCCTTTGGCAATCGAGATGTAGATACTGCTGTAGAAAAACTCATACATATCGCTAATACATCGAAAAGTCAAACGAACCAAGGCGCGTACGCCATTTTTACATCTCTCAGTAAGGAAGAACAAACCGCACTTGTCGAAAAAATTCAAGTACTTGATGGTTCTCCTGGCATCCTTGATCTCCGAAAAAAGACATTAAATATCCTTACTTGTGCTGCACGAAAAGAATATGTGGAAGCGGTTTATGAACATATTGTGGGCCGATGGGATGATTTAGTGATAAGACATCTTTATGAGCGCTCCTCTAACTATATTTCCTATAAGGAATTATCCAATATGATTGACGATATTCGTGAGCAGTATTATAGAGACTCCCTTCCAATTCATTTCCCACGCTCAGTGCAAATAGATCAAAACGAGTTGAATGAAGATCAACGGATGTTTATTGAACAGTTGAAGTTAGTCAAAATTGGGCAAAAACGTGTCAACCATGCAATCAGTGATTTCTACCGATCATCACGTCAACGTTCAAAATGGATCAGGGATCTATCTATACCCATATCGGAATTAGAACTTTACGACGAAAAGCTCTACTATGAATGGGAAAGAATTTTCGCCACAATGGAGGAAGACTTAGAATACGAGACAGTGGAAGAGGTTCTGATCAAAGAAGGGAGGAACCTTTATGAAGATATGATGCGACTGAATTTCCATATTCGAGTCCGTTGTACTGAGGAATTTATTACACGAGGCAGCTATCATATGCTTGCGAATCAGCTACGTCTTGGTTGGCACCTCAACTTCAAAGTTCTCCTAAGCCATTTACAAAATTGTGAGAAAGAGGCAGCGTCATGATGTCTTGGGATAGACGGCCCATTGAAATTGCTAGTCTTTTGAATCCCGCATTTTGTGGGGAAGTGATACGTCGATGCATTGTTAGTTTCGAGGAAGTTGAATCCGAGCCATTTCCTTTCCCGTTGGTTTATTTAGTCTTACCAATAGTTTTACATACAAAAACTAGAGAAACTATGCGCTCAGAAAGGCAACTGCATGTTTGGTTGCAGTCTCACGAGGATATGAAAATTGGATTTGCTGATCGTACGAGGCAACTAGTTCCTATAACAAAAGAGGCAATATTATTTCTTCTGCAGGTTCACGCTATCACGTTCGATGATCAGGCAAGATTAAGCACCGCTCATTATCGTCGGCGGGTCCCTCAATCTCAAAAGGAAGGTGAGATAGAAAGTTGCTATAAAGCAGCTGGCGTTATTGGTCGTTGGTTCGCACGGGCTGGTAGTGTTACGACAATATATGTTCTGTGGGGAGTTCGACCATAATGCAGATACAAGAAATAGTTATCTATAGCTACGAGAGAGAAAAGCGTGTTGTGCCTCTTGATCCTGGAAAAGTTAACATCATTACGGGAGCATCTTCAACTGGAAAAACATCAATAATCCCTATAGTTGATTATTGCCTTTGTGAGGGCTCTTGCATGATTTTTGATGGTGCAATTACCGACAAGGTATCATGGTTTGGATTGTTGCTTCAATTTCCTGATAGCCAAATGTTTGTAGCAAGAGAAAATCCTCCTCAAGGGAAAAAATCAACGAATAGAGCTTACCTGATTCAGGGAGATGTAGTGGCCAGCCCTGATTTAATATCTGAACCCAATACTACAACAGAAGCATTAAAAGATCTGCTCACAAATAAAATTGGCATTTCTCCAAACTTAAATACTCCTCCGCCTAATCAAACTCGTGCTCCCCTAGCTGCAAATATTAGGCATGCGTTGTACTATTGTTATCAAGATCAAAAGGAGATCAATGTAAATAATAAACTATTTCATGGACAATCTGAGCCGCAAATTCCCCAAGTGATTAAAGATACACTTCCATATTTTCTCGGTGCTATTCAAGAGGATCAATTGGCATTAGAACAACAATTGGCACGTAAACAAAAAGAAAAGAAGAGATTAATACGTGCATTACAAGAAGCTGAAGCTATTCAAGGTGGCGACCAGGGAAAAGCTTTAGCGCTTCTTGCCGAAGCAAGTGAGGTTGGCCTTATATCTTCTATACAAGATATACCCGCAGAACAAGATGAGGTTTTTACATATTTACGACGAATTACGTCTTGGCTTCCAAGCGAAGAGGCAACCTTTGCAAATTCTGATACATTGGGAAATTTGCAGGATGATGTGACCGAATTACGTCACCAACTCAGTGAAAAATCTGATGAAATTAGACAAGCAAAAATTTTTGCCGATGAAGCTGAGGGTTTCGCAACAGAGATACTGCAGCAGGAAGTGCGACTTGAAGCTCTACAGCTATTTAGTGCAGAGAAGCAGAATACAGAAATATGTCCTCTCTGTTCTCACACATTAGAAATACCGGTGCCAAGTGTTGCTGCTATCAATCGTACTTTAGATCACCTGAGGTCAAACTTAGCATCTACATCACGGGAGCGCCCCAGATTACGGTCCTATATAAATCAGCTTGAGATTGAACAAAGTAATATTAGGCAGCAGATACGTGAAAAGAATCAAGCAATTGATGCTCTCATAAAAGAAGAGAGTGTAGCCTCTCGATTAAAAGATCTGAACATCAGAAGAGGAAGAGTAATAGGAAGAATTAGCTTGTGGCTAGAGAGTGTTAGCCTAACTGACACAACCTCTCAGTTAAGAGAAAGCATAAATAGGATCCAAAGAGAAATAGATTTATTGGAGGCAAAAATTGATTCTGAGGAGAAAACAGACCGTCTGGATCGTATCCTCTACAGGATAAACGTTTCAATGAGCGAATTAATTAGGCAATTGAATATAGAATATCGAGATGATCCAGTCCATTTTGATTTAAAGAATCTTACAATTATTGTTGATACTGAAACTAAATCTATTCCTCTGAGTAGAATAGGTAGTGCACAAAATTGGTTAGCCTATCATCTTGTAGCTCTTCTTTCTTTTCACAAGCATTTTGTTCAACAAAATCGCCCTGTCCCACGTTTCCTTTTTCTTGACCAACCCTCACAAGTTTACTACCCTCAAGATATTGAGCTTGATCCTAATATGAATACTTCTAATGATGAAGAACGTGAAGCGGTACTCAAGATGTTCAGTTTAATCTTTGATGTAGTTGAAAGTTTAGCCCCTAACTTTCAAGTGATTATCACTGAACACGCAAATTTGGATAATGAACGTTATCAGTCTTATGTGAAAGAAAACTGGAGAAGAGGTAAAGCGTTAGTGCCCACTAATTGGATTAGTCGTTAATCGAAGAGATACAGATGCAAATATAATTGTTTTTAGATGCTGCTGAGCGGGATGAGTTAGAGTAGCTGTGATAAAAGAAAGGTCATAGTGCTAGGATAATGCCAGAGTGATATAGCTTTGATCGGAAGGCTACGTGGTTCTAGATATTATCAAAGAGTAAGGAAATGGCCAATAAAATCATCTCCGAATACAGAGACTATCTGGGGTAGTTGTGCTGGAGTCTGTCAAGACTTTTGTGTATGTATTTTGCTCTATTGGGGAAAACGCTCCCCAAAGAGCAAAGCAAAGCAATTGAGCGCTGGCACCCAATGGTAAATGGGCATGGTCCACTTTTTGGCAATATTGAACATGGCCAGGTACACGACTTTGTAGACGGCTTCCTCGGAGGGGAACATGCGGTGGTTCCGTGTCACCTTGCGCAATGACATGTTGACTGACTCAATTGCGTTGGTGGTATAGATCACTTTGCGAATATCTTCTGGATAGGTAAACAACGGGATAACATGGCTCCAGTGGCTTCTCCATAACTTACTGATGCTCGCATATTTTGGGTCCCATTTCTCTGCAAACAGTTCTAACTGAAATTCCGCTTCCATTTCCGTGGCGGCGGCATAGATCTGCTTCAAGTCGGCGGCCACCTCCTTGCGGTGCTTGTAGGACACATATTTGAGCGAGTTGCGCACCATGTGCACCATACACAGTTGGACCTGGGTCTGCGGATAGAGCGTTTCGATGGCTTCGGGCAAGCCAGTGAGCCCATCCACACAAGCGACAAACATATCTTTGAGTCCCCGATTGTGCAACTCGGTGAACACGGAAAGCCAGAATTTGGCGCCTTCGTTGTGGCCTAACCACATTCCAAGCAATTCTTTTTGGCCCTGCATGTTGACCCCTAAAGCCAGATAGAGGGCGCGATTGATGATGCGCTGGTTCTCCCGTACTTTGACCACCAGGCAGTCCACGTAGACAATCGGGTAAAGCACCTCCAGCGGGCGATTCTGCCACTGACGCACCTCATCAAGCACGGCTTCGGTGACATTGGAGACAAACGTGGCTGAAATGTCAACACCATAGAGCTCCTGGATCTGCGCTTGAATATCACGGGTCGTCATGCCACGGGCGTAGAGCGCCAGGATCTTCTCGTCAAAGCCCTCCAGCCGTGTTTCATGCTTGGGGATCAAGACAGGCTCAAAACTGGCATCACGATCCCGTGGCATGTCAATGCTCACCACTCCTTGTGATCCTTTGAGGGTTTTGCGGCTGCGTCCATTGCGGACGTTGGTGCATTCTTCAGTGCGCTTGCCATGCTTAGGATAGCCGAGATGTTCTTCCATCTCTGCTTCCAAACAGCGTTCGATCAACGCGCCAGTGAGTTGTTTGAGAAATCCGCCTTCAGCGAGCAGCTGTTTCGGATCGCTGCATTCTTTGAGCAGTTCATCAATGAGTTCGCGTCGAATGGTCATACGTTTTTCCTCTTCTTCCATCTTCCTCATCCTATTATACGTTACGTCTTACGTATCACGTATTACGTATTATTTACACAAAATATTTTACACACTCTTGTGCTGCGAAAAAACTCGCATTGGATGGCTTGCTAAAATTTCCTAATGTGAGCAAGTAGTCAATTGATGGATTCCATAAATTTGTTTTGCTTCTAATCTGAGGCTGTATTTTGTTATAGTGGAGCTAAGATTGATGGTCAAAGGCTCTTTGCAAGTCTTTGACCATGTTAGTTATCTAATCGTTTTAGTGCGTGTTAATAGCAGACTTAGTGTTCCTACATATAGGATAGTCTGGTTACGAGCATTTATTTCCAATCTGTAATGCTGGGGAGCAGGTCTTTTCAAGACTTCCCAGGTAGCGTAGGCATCCTGGATTTTCTGCCAGAGGGGATAGGCGCCGTGGACGTCACCAGCCCATTTGCCGTTTAGTTGTTGGAAGCGGAGGATGGTGCGGTGTTTGAGATTGTAGAGATAGATGTATTCTGCGTCGCCCATGTTTTGTCGGCTGATATGGGTATTTGGGAAGAACCACTGCAGGAACCAGCGATAGGAATGGTTTTCGAGGATAGCTGGAAATGGTGAGTTCGTATCCAGAGGGAATAGCTCACTCCGTGGTTCCTGGAGCAGGTTTTTAACCGTACCAAAGGATGCCTGGGGCAGCTGCTCTGTGATTAGAGGCATAAAGTGTAGCGGTCGCTCTTGGAAATGTCCACTTATGGTGCCGTCTGGTGCTTTTTCCATGATCAGGAAGCCGCTGGCGAGCGAGCCATGCAGGTCGGTGACGAGACGTCCACCTGGGGCGAGCTGCTGTGTCCAGGCTGGTGGGATGAGAGGGACGCTGGCTGTGGAGATGATGCGATCATAGGGAGCATGCTCGGGATAACCTTGATAGCCATCTCCTGTGACGATATTGACGGGTCCAACAGTGCTCAGTAACGCCTGTTGTGCTTGTTGGGCCAATCCTTCGTCGATTTCGATACTCGTGACCAGGCGTGGATCTCCGGTGAGCATGGTCATGATGGCTGCATTGTAGCCTGTTCCTACACCGATCTCCAGGATGCGTTGTCCAGGTTGAATATCGAGTGCTTCGAGCATGAGTGCCATGACCGTTGGCATCGAACTGGACGAACTGGGCCAGCCGCGCTCATTCACCTGTGTAACAAGGGCATCGTCGCGGTAAATTAAATTCGTATAGTCTTGTGTGCTTGCCACATCGTATCGTGTCCAGGCTTTCTGTTTTTGAGCTTCGTCTCGTTCATAGAAAAAGGGGACGAAACGTTCGCGGGGAATGGCTTCGAAGGCCTTGCGGATCGCTGCCGTTCTGATGGTGCCTTTACTCACGAGTTCATCGACCAGATGCTGGCGTGCTTCTGCAGATGACTGCGTGGCGCTGTTGAAGGGGGAGGTATTCATAGGCGATACTCCTCTGGTTGTGATAAGAGATTGGCCATGGCTTCCTTTAAGTGGAGCTGTGGCACTTCTTTTTGCAGCCAGTAAAATTGTCCATTGGGATTTAATTCGAGCCAGACGTACTCGCCTGCAGGTGTGACGATCAGGTCCATTGACGAGTATTGTAGCCCAAAGAAGCGGACCAGGTCGAAGAGCTTTTGCGCGAGATCATCGGGCAACTGATGGGCTTTGTAGGTCAGATTGGGGTAATCGCGTCGGAAGTCGATGCGCCCATGTGCCGTGTGCTGAGAGTGGATCTCTGCCGCGAAGATCTGTTGTCCGATGATGACGACGCGCAGCTCGAACGCTTTCCCCACAGCCTCCTGGAAGAGATGGGCTGTAACGCGTACCCGTTCGAGGGTGTGTTCATCGATGTATTCAGGTCCTACTTCGTTGGTATACAGGTAGCTTTTGTCGTTGCCCTCGATAACGCCACGGGCGACTGACTTGAGAATGATGCGGCCCTGGCAAATGTCATAGAAGGATTTGACCCGTTGTGGATCATTCGTGATCAGGGTGCGCGGGATCCGCAGGCCAAGTTGTTGGGCGGCCGTCAGTTGGAGCGGTTTGAGATCGGCTCTGCGGATGGCATGATAGCGACTGACCCAGAGTGTATGTGCGTCCTGGACCTCGGCGCTCTCCAGGAGGCCCAGAAAGCCACGCTGGGTTTCCAGTTCGATGAAGTTTTGCTCGCCGGAAGTATATCCAGGAGCCGCTTTATAGAACGTGGGGCGGCGCCACCAGATGCCGGTCAAGGTATCAAGGGTAATAGTCTGCCCTTGATACCCAAATGTTCCATCCAGCTGACCTTGCTGGTCAAGCGTGCATGAGGCGGTGATGCTGCCTGGAAAATCGGCCACATTGCAGCAGGTGACGTGGACACCGCGATACTGCAGCTCCTCAAGCATCATGGTGGCGTGGCCATCGCTTGGCTGTGTGAGGATCAACACGTGGCTCTTCATTAGTAGTCATCGTCCTCTCGCGTGTTGGAGTCAGCGATGAGTCCGGTTTGATCCGGGATTTCATCCGGATCATCTGTATCGTCAGTCTCATCATCCTCTTCTTTGCCGTCGCGATTGCTTTTGTATGCGGTTGGGTAAATGGACTCATCGCGCGGACCAAAACGAGGTGGGGTCTCGGCGAAGAGCAGACTAAAGGGCAGCAGCCTTTCAACTGACTCGCTGGCTTCAACTGGAAGCGATGATGCTGGAAGCGCTGTGTTCATCTCTTATACTCCGATCTGTGTATTGTCTCTTTCCATGATGGCTGTGCTACAAAGTTGCTTATCAACGTGACCTTCCCGGTGGATGTTGTCGCAAGGGTTGGGGTGGAGACTGCGACAACATCCACCGGGAACACAGACACAACATGGAGTATGGTGGCCAGGGGTCGGGTGAAGCGATACTCCATGTGACGGCTGTGTCATGCATACTCTCCCGTTCTGTTCTTTCCCTCTTCACTACGCCCGTCGTCTGGACGATGGCATCCAGGCGGCGGGGTGCCTCCACCTGATATCGTTTAATGTGACCTGCTGGTGTGTCAGGCGAGAGAACGTGCTCATGACTGTGTGGGCAACATGTTCGTCAACGAAACCGCCGATTTCGACGGCGTACGACTGGGCCAGGGTTACGCCTGCTTCACGTGCCAGTTGCTCGGATGTGATGGTGGTGTTTCTGCGCAGTTCGAGCAGGGTTGGTTTGCTGGCGTGCTTATCCATTGAGCACGCTCCGCTCATAGATTTCGCACATAGCCACAATCGACTTTTCATCACCGATTACATGGGCCATCTGCTCCTGCGCACTCTGCAGTTCCATATGCTTGCGGACGATGAAGGTGTGCCTGGCTGTCCCCGCCGCCAACCCTGAAAGTCCCTGGTGCATGGAATCGCAAATCAACTCGATCTGCTGGCGTAACACTGCCACCTGGCTTCCTGCCATGGGAAAACCTCCTTTGTTTTGTATTGATTGTGTTCTCTGTGTAGAGCATACCCAGAATGGCGTCGCAAGTAGATAGCGCTTTCATGCCAGAAGTTGCCTTTTTCGTGATACAGGCTGTTTTATGTGCTATTTTGTGCTACACTCCTCTCTATAAGAGAAAACATGAGGTGGAAATGATGCGCCGTGAAGTAAAGCAGCCCAATGAGAAGCTGAAATATCAGCGCGAGATCCGTGGCTGGTCACAGAAAAAGATCGGGATGAGTATCGGGACCAGTAAAGATATGGTGAGCCGCTGGGAGACGGGAGAAAGATCACCTGGCAGATTTTACCAGGAAAAGCTTTGTGCTTTATTTCAGCTCTCCGCGATCGAGCTTGGCTTTTTAGAGCCGCCAAAGGCAGCTGAAGGATCTATTGCTTCACCATCAGAATCTTCCGCTTTGCCTGTATCAGCACAAGATCAATCGCAGAAAGACACCCCGAGAGAAACTGGAGGACCTGTTTTGGATCTTTCTCGTCGGCATGTATTGAAAGGTATGCTCCAGGTTGCCTGTACGACTCTGGTCCTTTCTCCCTATATCATGCTCCACGCCGATGCGCCGCATCAGCTTGAGTATCATCTCACGCACTCTTCTGTGGTGGATGCAAGTGTGTTAGATGATCTCGATAATGTTACGCAGCGTTACTGGAAGCTCAGCCAGAACTTTTCATTTGAGGTCTTTAGCGGAGTGATTGGCCACTTTCAGACGGTCACTGCGCTCTTACACCGCTCACAGCCTGTCAGTACGGCAAAACGGCTTTCTGAGATCGCGGGGGAAGTGGCTCAAATCATCGGGAAGATCCTCTTTGACTTTCACGAGTACGACCTGGCATGGTCCTATTATGCCTTCTCCCTCAGCGCTGCCCAGACCGCGGGCAACGCTGATTTGTGGGCCGTTGGCCTTGGTCGCATGAGCTTATTGCATATAGAGAAGCATCAACCGCAAGATGCACTCACCCTCTTAGTTGCCAGTCAGAAGCTTGCTATCCAGCAGAGTGGAACCCGTGCCTGGCTTGCCTGTATCCAGGCCGAGGCTCACTCTCAGCTTGAGGACCTTGAGGCTTTTACCCGGGCGATTGAGCGAGCGGAGAGCATAGCTCCAGAGGTGCTTTCTGACAATGACCGATACGCGACAGGTTTCAGTCCTTCACGTCTGGCCGGTTATAAAGGTTCGGGATATCTCCAGTTGAAGAAGGCTGATTTGGCGCTTGGTGCGTTGCAGACCGCCGAATCGCTGGTGAACTCTTCCTCTTTGCGGCGCAAATCGGTTATACTGGCAGATATGGGGACTGCGTATGCCGGCCTCGGCGAGGGTCAGAAGGCCTCTGAGACCGCCTATCAGTCGTTGACTATTATTCGTCACGTGCGCTCGTTGAGTTCCCTGCAACGTGTCTATGCCTTGCGCGCGGCTCTTCAGCCCTGGGAAACGGCTGCCTGGGTGCATGAGCTGGATCACCACATCCACGAGGTATACAAAGAAATCACTGCGGAGCCGGTTGCTTCACTACTCTAAAGGAGTGCTATGGTCGTTTCTCGCAAGCCAGTTCTCTACATGATCGTGTGTGCCGCTCCCCCTGCTGAGACAATTGACGAGTTTATTCGACAGGTCCAACAGGCGGGCTGGGATGTTTGTGTGATTGCCACTCCTCATGCTACGCGCTGGATCGACATGCCCACACTGGAAACCCTCACCGGCCATGTGGTTCGCGTTGACTACAAACTGCCTGGCGAAGGTGACCCACTTCCTAAGGCGGATGCCATCATCGTCATTCCGGCCACTTTTAATACCGTCAACAAGTGGGCTGCGGGTATCGGAGACAACCTGGCTGTCAGCCTTCTCTGCGAGGCTCTCGGCAATGGCCAGATTCCGCTTCTCCTCATCCCTTGTGTCAAGATGGACCTTGTGCGTCACCCCGCCTTTGCTAGAAGTATCGCTCTTCTGCGCGACTGCAATGTCCATGTCTTGCACGAGCCGGAGCGCTACAAATCCCCTCAAATGGTGCCCTGTCAGGAAATCCTCGCTGAGCTGCAGCGGATATACCATGCATATGAGAAAGCACGATAAAGGATTATAACGAACGTATATGACCATGCAGGCATTTATTGGAGAGTATATTGAGATAGAGAGCAATCCTCGCTATCATCGTCAGCGTGGCCGATTGATGAGCGATCTGCTGGGGCGCTATCCCAATCTGGAGCAGACCTCTTTCGCTGATCTTCTCATGATGCTGGATCAGCTGAAAAGCCATCAGGCTTCTATTCGTATGCCGCTCTTTGCCCAGGTGATCTACCCGGTTTTGGCCCGCGAAATTGAGTCGGGGAATGCACAGGCGATAAAGGTGCTGTTGGAGCATACCCAATCGCTTATAGACTACAATCGAATGAAGAAGATCCGTAATGGATATACTAATCAGACGCTCATCGATCGATATTTGCAGTACGACCCAAATGATCGTGATGTGCTTTTAAAGAAGCATGCCTATCTTGATAATGTGCTCTACTACGCGTTACATGAACTGCCTTCTGGCGTGCTTTACGGCATTAGTGGTGCGACCCTGGATGAATGCCAGGAATTGCTTGCAGATTTAAGTGAATATACGATGATCTGTCAGAAACTTCAGCTTGACTGTGAGGCAGATATTCAGTATTATGCTGCTCACTTGCATGGATACCGAGACTACCACCTCCACCGGCATCTCTATAAAAATTATGCGGACTACATTCAGCAACACCAATTAGAACTTCGAACGACGCGTATTTATTATTTCCGCCGAAGATGATCCAAGGCAAGCGTTCAGTTGATGCACGCCGTTGTTTGCAGGCATCACCATGGAGGGATGATATCATTGCACATTTCTCTTCTTCACCAATTTGAACAGCACCAAGGTGAAACGTATCGTGTTTGTTTTTCACCAGATGGCAATACGCTCTGGTCATCCGATGGAACTGCCGTGTATCAATGGCAACGAAGCTCCGGGGATATCTGGCGTTATTGCCAGCGTTTTCCCGGCAGAGCCCTGGATTTACAGTGTACCGCAGATGGTAAAATGATTGTTTTTTTTGATGGAGAGAAGCATATCCGTTTTTTCGCGTACGATGGGGAAGAATTGATGGCACTCTCTCATCCTGACCAGGGCATCGTGGTTGATTTCGCTGTTTCTCCCGATCAACGTTGGTTGGTCAGAGATGGAAAGAACGGCAATATTTTGCTCTACGATTTGTTAAAACATCAATGGACATCAATCGACGTTCCTGGTCAGCCAGATACGGCTGATGGAACCGTAGGATGCTTGCAATTTGCCCTCAGTGGCCTGGAACTGGTTTTTTTTGCCTCTAGTCCAGAAGGAGAGATCCATATCTGTCATTTTGATCCAGAACACGATTATTATGCTGTTCGGAGAATTCTACCCATATTTGGTATTCAAGGAATGAAGATTTCACCAGATGGCAAACTGCTTGCTGTTACGAATGTTGGAGATGACGATATACGAGGAGTGTATGTGTATGATTTGGAACAATTGCACTTGCTCCATAAGTTTCCAGCATCAGGTGACGTCTTTTACGATTTGCTCGCTTTTTCGCATGATGGCCGATTTCTAGCAAGTAGTAGAGAAGATGGTATACTCGATATCTGGTCTCTAACAACGTTTGAGTGTGTTGCTTCTTTTGAGGCTCATCCAGGTCCGAGGCTGCATGAGAGGCATTGGACAGAAACGATTGGAGGGCTAGATTGGTCAACAACAGGTTATCTAGCAACTGGAGGAACGTGTTTTCTAGGAGAAGATATGTTGAAGGAAGATCGGTCTATTAGAATATGGAAAATAGAGGTCGATAGAACTGCGAAGTGAGCATATATGGGATCATCAATGTGTGTGTTTATTGCCCAGGAAGATGTAACTCCTGAGGAGGTGAGGGCATTTGTTTTGGGGATGGGTGGCTATGGAGACGAGAATCCGAATGTAAGCAACCTGATGTCTTCGGCACATGGTTACATCATGATTTTTCCTGAAGCCGAGTTTATTCCTGCCTTAAGGGAAGATTATCCGGAAGATTTTCAAGATGTATGCACCGCACTTTCTAGCAAGCCACAATCAGTAATTACAATCGATATCAGTGGGCATGGTGACAGTTATTTGCTTGCTTTTTCCTTCGCGTATGCCTGTATGGAAAAATGGCGTTCGAGTGTGCTTTATTTTAATGAGAGCGATCCCGCGGTCTTAACACAGCAAATGATCTCGGATATTATCAGAAATAAAGGCGCTTACAAGCACCAACCCTTTTCCTTTGAGTAATTGTGCTATGGACCATATTGTACTTAGAGGGTATGGGGATTCGTGCGGTTGCGATATACTAGGAGTTAGCAAGAAGGCAGTTTTATAAGATCTGCCTCATAGAGTAGTCATTTTTGTGGCGTGACTGCAGGTAGAAATGGTATTGAGAAAGGTATATAAATAAGAAGAGATGGAAAAAGCCTCAGAGAATAGGACCCTTCAACAGCAGTTGGCACGAGTGGTTTCAGAGATTTCAAACCCCTTGTTTGTTGCGCTCCCAACATTTCTGGTGATTGCACTTGTGACAGCGCCTGACGTGGCACATGCATTCCTCTGGTGGATCATTCCTATTCTGGGTATTTCGGTGGCCCCATTTCTTTTTATCTGGCAGGGCGTACGAAAAGGAAAGCTGACAGATCACCATGTCAGTCAACGAGAGCAGCGTTTTGTACCCCTCTTCTTTGGCCTGACATGTATGTTACTCAGCTTTGCTGGCCTCTACGCCTTGCATGCGTCTCCCATTCTGATTGCTACCGTGGTGGCAGTGATCGTTGCCTGCGGTATTTCGCTCATTGTGACGCGCTATTGGAAAATTAGTCTACATCTGGTCGGCATGGCCGGTGCGGTGACGGTCTTTGTCCTTCTCTTTGGCCCTCGCTGGCTGGTTCTCTCACCGCTTGTGCTCCTGGTTGGCTGGGCACGGTGGCAAGTGCGCGCCCATACCGTCTTGCAAGCTATTGCTGGCACCTGCCTGGCTATATTTGTGACGATCGCGACGTTTCATCTCTTTGGCATTCAACTCTAGTTGGTGTGTTTTGCAGATACACCGTATGTTTCACTTATCCTTATCGTAACTGGGCCATGTCTCTATAGATGTGAACTGGCTCGGTGTCTAAAAACAAGCGATGAGAGTACGAATGAAATAAGCCAAAGGAAATAATATACTTTTTGTAAACCCAGCCATAATCTTCTGAAGTACGTATATTGTAGATGGCACATCCCCACGTATTTTCTCGCAACGACCATGTTGTTCTCAGAAAATCAGCGCGTCTTGGCATGCCCTTGTTGTGCTCCCATTCGAACGTAGTGTTGAGCGTGTTTTCACAACGCTCGAACTTGAGGCAATTGTACCAGAATGGATTGGTTTGCTCCTGTTGTTCGACCTTTTCTATAGGGCGTTGAAAGCTGTAGCGCTCAATATATAGCGCTGTATGGAGCAGGGAATTATATTCAGAATATGGAACGGCAAGTGTAGGTAATTCAAGTGCCTCAGGAGTACGATTGCGCGCTTGCGCATTGATGCCTCCTCGTGAGTCTTTCGTCCAAATTGTACAAATATTTTGTACTGCAACAAATGGATGAGATTGCATGATCTATACTTCCTGCGTAGAGAGGAATAATGGTCGGCCAGAAATGTATGTATTATCCTCTTATTGCAATGAATAAAATTGCCAATATTGGTTTTGATCTTGTCTTCGTAAGACAGGAACAGGGTTGAGATAAAACAAGGTCTTGCCATTCTGCAGCAGCATCTGTATGAGCTTTTGGTTGTCATCGTAGATGGCTGGACAATAGGGATGCGGTGCAAATAGAGGTTCGGCAGTCTCGCCGATAACTGCCCAGGGAGTGAGATTAAATGATGAGGTTTCCCAGTAGATCTCACCTGTTTCTGGCTGACATGCCTCGATTAACGCCTAGGTGCATGCAAAGAGATCTTTCAGCCGAGCGTGCGCTTTCTCAATCGGCACATCTCGTATTTGACCACCAGGGACAGTGATGAGCACTCCTATGCGCTCCTTTTCTTTTTCTGGAGTAAAACCAAAATCCAATTCCATGCTTTCACCGTCGTTTTCCTTTTGCCAGAAGAGCGCCACAATCGAGCCTCGTTCTGCACGCACCTCATCTGAAACATCTTCAAAGGAACCGATACAAGATTCGATCTCCTCGTTATCTCCTGTATACGGCGGATTATAACGATAATAGGTATAGCTGCTTTGTCCGGTAGGATGATCAGGGGCATGGAATATAAACTGGTAGGACGCTAACACGCCACACATGATCAACCACCAATAGCTCGGTGTTTGCTTGGTTTGGAACGTAAAGCTGATATCGAGTGTGTCCGCCATATCTCAAGTAGCCTTCCTGATAAAAACTATCTATGATAGAGTAGCCCCAGTTGAATATGTGCCTGTCTATTCTATCCTTGTGAGTTTTCTCATCTATTATTTTTGCGTTTTTCTAGCTCTTTTGCTTTGTATTCTGCAGGCTCTATGATATGTCCTTGGAATGAGGCAATCAATGTTTCTTTATTCTGATAAAAATGCGGTTTTAATGTCCAGGGGAAATTTTTCAAATGTTCAAGTATGCTGTATGGTTTTTCTATTCCTTCTACAATCGGTTGGATGGGTACCTGGCAATTTGGAATGATACGTGCTACTTCATGCAGCGCACCACGAGGATCAGTAAGGTCAATGATAATGAAACGTGAAAGGCGAGCAAGGGTTGTGGCTGTTTCCGTTATATTGAAGCTACTTGATTTTTCAAATACATTGAGGCTATTTGGCTTTTCGAAATTGAAGAGAATAGGAAGATATCCATGTGATCGTAATATTTCTCGTAGTGCTTCTAATGTGATTTCCTGGTCGCGTGTAAAGCGTCCGAGGATAAGCACAGATTGAGTCGCCAATAGAGTAATCACATTACGAATTTCTTGATGGTTCAACAGGAGAGAAATAAATTGAGCAACTTTTAGGTCATCAATGGTAATAGTTGCTTCATATTCCTGGGTAATAAGCAGATTTTTTTGGGTAGCATCTTCTAATTGAACATTCGATGCCGCTATACCATAGATAATGCAATCGGTAAGAGTCGCTCTTGTAAAATCTGTTTCGACGAGAAGTGCCCCGCTCAGATTAGCTGCGTTCAGGTTAGCTGTGCTGAAGTTGGTTGTGCTGAGGTTGGCCCCTTTAAGGTTGGCATGGCTGAGATTAGTCCCCCTGAGGTTGGCCCTGCTGAGATTGGCTCCGCTCAGATCAGTTCCGCTGAGATTGGCATGATTGAGATTGGCTCCCTGAAGATTGGCAAAACTGAAAACTGTGTCGTGTAAATCTTGGTGGCTGAGGTTGGTAAAGCTAAGGCTACCATGGTTGAACTTGGCTCCGCTCAGGTTCGCTCCTTTGAGATTGGCTGCACTAAAGTTTGTATTGCTGAGATCTCTATTGTGCACGTCTCGACGGCTGAGGTTGGCACCCATAAGGTTGGCAAAGCCAAGGCTGGCTCCGTTTAGGTTTGTTTCGCTCAGATCAGCTTCACTGAGGTTGACTTCGCTCAGGTTGGCAAAGCCTAGATCTGTATAGCTCAGGTCGGCTCCGCTGAGATCTACTGTTACGTCTGAATGTTGTTCTCTCCATTTGTTCCATTCTTGAACACTCTGTTTGATAAGAGAAATGAGTTCTGTATTTGCCATATCTCTTTTCCACTTCCTGCTCTTCGTATTTTGCCTTGTTCTTTTATAACGTATATTGTCCAACACTTTCAACAACACAATTGTAAGAGGTATTCATACAAAAGGATGTATAACAATTCAGGGGATCCTAGCTGTACCAGAAGATGCTGCTTTTCTTTGAGTATAGCGACACTACGACTTGTTGGCTCCGGTTTCTGCTCGTGCCTCTTGAGATTGGCTGATGTGTGTAAAAGAATTTAGGCGTCGTGATAGCCGATTACATTGTAGATGGTATGCTGAGATAACTCGGGAGCAGCCCTCTTACAGTAAAAGATGGAGAAAAATCAGTGAAGTTTCAATGCGATTGCGGCCATATCATACGAGATCAGACCGATTATCTGCCATATAAAGCTACATTTATTCCGGATGAAGATGAAGAAGCAGTCTTTGGCGCTGTTACCAGGTCTTTAGAGGCATTTATAATCGCACGAGAATCAGGTAAACAAGACGATTTCCTTCGTGTTCGTTTCGGAGAGGGTTATCTGCAAGCCTTAACAACTCACGATATTCTTTCTGACTTACTTATTGAATTGACTCGCTCCGCACGCTTTATCTATGAATGCGAGATCTGCGGGCGAGTATTTATCCAAAAGCAGAGTGAATATGGCAAAAATGTGTATGGCACATATATTCCTGAGGATAATATTCGTGGGGTATTACAATCACAGCATACACATTCTGATAAGGACATTTCTCAATGATTCTTGTGATCAGGAGATAGAGCCATCCAAGTGTCTAACACACAATTCGTTGGAAAGACGCTGCTAAAAACAGCCTTTTTGACATACGATTTAGATAAAGAATACCAAAAAGACGCTTTTGCAGGCACCCTGAGGGACTGGTAAAAACGTCTTGCAAATGGAAGATGGAGTCTACCGCAGTGGCAACTTTCGTCTTTCTACTTTGCTATGAATATTTGGACGCTTTGTGCCAAAAGATTGGCCGCGTTTTATGTGGGCTGGTCAAGCAGTGAAGAGACTGGTATCATACCCAAAAATGCTTGTACGGCGGGTCATCATGAACTTGGAAGAAACGCTTCAATATCATCATATCGATGTATCATTATTAAGCCTCCCTGAATATCAGCGTGGAGGGAAAGAGCATCCCATCTACCTTCTGCGGGTTCCTGTCATTCAGGCCCTCGCGCAATGGGAAGTATTACGAGGTCTCGTCTCTGAGACGGGATATTGGCCAGTCATTGGTTGGGATCGTTTTAAAGAGCCTCTCTCAGAAGAAGAAATGGTCCAGGAGATCCTTGAGGAAGGATTGCACATTGGTATTCAGCAATGGTTGGAACAGGAGGAACCTCACATAAGAATAGATGAAGAGGATGTGAGAAGGCGTGCTGACGTTCCACCGGCTCCTTTTGACTTTCGCCTTCCCCACGGTCGGTTTCCCTATACACTCCCGTCGCTGGTTCCCATTGCTCTCGTTCCAACAACTCATTTCTGGGAAGTGCCGGCCTATCTCCCTGTTCAAGGGAATGAATGGGATCCATCAAATGCAGTCCAGGTGGCGATGATGAAATACTGGAATGAGCGCTGGGGAGCCGAATTAGTTGCTATGGCTCCAAGTACCATGGAAATGCGCGTGCTAAGACCGCCAACCACATGGGAAGACGCTTTTCTGCTCGCAAAAGAACAGTACATCTACGCTCCTGATGTGGTTGATCAATGGCTCCGAGGTAATTTTGCAACTCTCGTCAAGACATTGCTCAACGGTCGTGTGTGGTTATTCTGGTGGGATTAGCAAGATGTGTTCTGATTTCAGGCCATCTATGGGCGAGAGCTGTTTCTATGGTACTGCTCTTTTATCTTTATCCTCTATCTATATCGAGCTGCTTTTTGTGATTGTCTGATAGATGAGGCAATGCGAAATGCTCTAGGAGGAGGCGATGGGAGAACATATATTCCCCGCCGATTTTTTGCAGCAAGATCTGTTTGGCTGCATAGTCGAGAAAGCGGCGATACTTCCAGGGGATGTGCCCTGCTTTCCAGAGATACAGGCGAAGTATATAGTGTTCAATGCAGGCGATACCGCCATTGAGCATGCCGGCCTGCAAAGCAAAGATCACGCCGCCGATGAAGGCAAAGCCGATGCCGAATATTGGCCAGTGAGGGAGTTGCCCAATCCAGCCACTGGCCATTAATCCAATCAAGAGGCCGCTAAAAAGCCCCATGCCCATGCCACGGTACAGACCGTTGTTCCAGTTGCTATCGAGTCCAAAGAGCACGCAGGATAACGTGCCGACAGTGATCCCGATACACAGTCCTTTTTGTATCCCTTGCGAGAGGCTCCGCCAGAACATGCGCCACGATAGCTTGGGGATGGGCCGGTCAATGAGCAGCGTAACTAGCAACGTCACGGTGGCGATAATAATGCCAAGACTTCCGCCACCTTCTAATCCACCTCCCAGGCCTGGGGCCATCCACCCCAATGCACTATTTCCTGGCCCTGATCCTAGCCAGCCCAGGAGGCCAACACCGATGCCGCTAATAGGTCCAATTCGACCGCCGCGCAGGAGCGAAAAGAGGGCTGAAATGATGATGATCTCCAGGCTAAATATGAGTCGCACAACGACGTGCCGATACTGATGCCGTAGCGTGTCATTGCAAAGCCAGTCGGGTTGCATCCGCTCAATGTAAAATTCTGTCTGGCTATGCTGTGTTAGTTGCCTGGCCAGCCAGCTCACCCACCGTTTTGTCTGCTGTGATGAGTAGTGTTCATCAGCGGCGTTCTGCTGAAGTAAGAGTCGCTCCACATATTTTTCAAAGATGGCATTGCGACCTGTTTCCAGCGAACTCATTGTGAGGATCTCGTCAAGGGGCATATCTCGATAGCTGAGCGCGAGGATGGTGAGCATGAGTGGGTTTGAGGCCATTTCGCGCAAATGGGTATCGTGTGTGAGGGCGTAACCCATGGCCTCGAGTTCGGGTCCAGCCTGTGAAACGTAGCTCTCAATTTGTTGCTCGGTGAGTGGTTGTACAATGACTGCGGTATTCAGGATAATGCGAGTTGGTTGCGCCAGATACTCTTTTTTTCGACTGCAGACAACCATTGGGCTGAGTCCATGCTCCTGCCGGTAGGTATTGATCGCTTCAACGCAATCTGCGCGGAAGCCCTCACCTACCTCGTCAAGCCCATCGAGTAGCGGCACGATGTGGTCCTGCTGGATCCATTCCGTTGCGAGCTTATGGGGAATCTGATATTTGGTGACCAATTCTTCTATTAACCAGTCTGCAAATGGAGGCCGTTTTTCGGCCCAGGCAGAAAGGTGAAACACAATCGGCATGGGTAGCGTGACGTCAAGCTCGGCATACTCAATCAATTCGCGCAACAGAGCCAGTAGTAGCGTTGTCTTGCCCGCGCCCGGCTCTCCTAAAATGAGCAGTTCGCCATTGGCATCATGGTAGACCTGCATGATATGCAGGGGATCGTTTTGAGCATTTCTCGCAGTGAAGTTTTCCCTCATCGAGCTTTTCCATGGATGCCCAACCGCGTCTGGCTCTTCTTGGAGATGTAACGTAAGGAGGTGTCCGCTGGAGACATGTTCCAGCACGCCGTGAATCCATCGAGAACGCACGCGTCGCAGCATGCGCAGACGATTGACATCAGCATAGAACTCACGAGAGGTCGTGGCAACTAGAGCTAGGGTTCCGGTAGCTATGACATCCTGTTGTCGAGCATTTTTAATGGGCGCTGTTGTGTGAAGCGCGTCAGGTTCAGGCGAGTTGGTATGGTTGCTCGTTTCTTTTACTGCCTCTGGCTGTTCGCTCTGATTGACGCGTAGTCCAAGTTCCTCTAATGGTTTCTCCAGTGTTGTGCTCAGACGATTGCGAAATTCGAGTGATGGGAAGCGTATTCCGCGCTCCCAGCTACGCACTGTTTGTTCGTCCACTCCAAGTGCTCTGGCTAGAGTACGTTGGGTATATCCTTGTTCCAGGCGAGCCTGCCGTATCAGCTCGTTCGTTCGTACGGGTTCATCCATTGAGAAAAGCAAATATATTTCTAGCAACATACGTAGAAGGTATGTTGAATTGGTTCGCATGTGTTTGAAATATGTCAAGATGATGTAATTTGATTCAGATTAAATTATCTTGCACGAAACGATCATAACACAACCATAGCTTTCGCTCAATAATACCCCCTGGTTGATCACTCCAGTGACACGTGTTCGAGGAGCAGAGACACCGATCATATCGGGCAGTTCAAAATTTTGAGAGCATGTCTACGCGCGATTGAAGAGCAGCAGTAGGCTGCCCCAAACGGGCTATGGTAAGATGATCCGTGCTGTTATATCATTTTTGTCCAGTCCAAACAGGTGGAGAATCAAATGGATGGCTGCTTTACTGACCTCTATATAAT
The DNA here is from genome assembly GCF_003967515.1 of Dictyobacter aurantiacus. Lineage (GTDB taxonomy): Bacteria > Chloroflexota > Ktedonobacteria > Ktedonobacterales > Ktedonobacteraceae > Dictyobacter > Dictyobacter aurantiacus. Next base: position 2,016,160 of record NZ_BIFQ01000002.1, read on the forward strand.
TTTCGAAGTTGAAAACCAACGTGCTGAGTAGCTGGAAGGGAGTATAAAGATCCAGCCATTTTGGCACATGGCAACGCGGTCGATGAGCGACGTCTCTCAAGATGGCATTCACTATTCGTTGAGGAAGGTCTGGCTCTGGATCAGCTTCTGCGCTTCTTTTTTCAAGAACGCAGAGGCGGCAGGCGAAAGTTGTGTGTCTGCTAACACCTTCTGAAGAGCCTCCATATGTGCAATGTGCAGTGCCTGGGCTGCTGGTACTTCTTTATCAGGGATAACTCCTGTGCCTTCCCAGTTCGTTCCACTCACGGCGTTGAGGGATTTGCCAATCGGGATCAGCGCTTTCACATGCTTGGTGATCTGATAGATCTCCACTGGATTGGCTGCTCCTATTGTCTTCTCCCCTATCACTGCTGCTCGCCTTAATTGTTGGAGCGTGTAAGCAAACTCTTCAGCCGCTGAAGCCGTGGCCGCGCTGGTCAAGATGTACACCGGTTGATGAGTAGAGCGCTTTCCAGGGACATAGGGCAGCGTCCAGCATTGTTGTGTCCTTTGATGGGAGCGGAAAGAGAAGCTATTGAGCAAGATTGGTTCAGCCTCCACCAGATAGCTTGTCAGCAAATGTGCCATATAGTTTTCTCCGCCATCGTTATGTCGGAGATCGATGATAATAGCGTTAGTGTGAGCCAGTAAGGTCATGGCGGCGGCGGCAGTATCACCGGCAATCGCGGGCGAAGAGAAAAAACGCAGATCGAGATAGCCAATATTGCCTTCGAGCCTCTCTACTTTCTGAAAGCCAAAGTTACGAAGAGTTTCTCTCTCTACCATTTGTGCTTGCCTTTCAGCAGCTTGTGTGAGATTCTCCTCATTAGAGATCGGCCGTGCCTCGGCATGGAACTGCAGGACAAGATGTCGGTCGTGAAAATACTCGTAGAGGTGCGTGGTCACGAACTCACAAAACGCATCGGTAGCAGTGTAACTGGCAAATTCGCCAGTGCCGAACTGCTGACGCAGCGTTTGTTCTGCTGCAGGAACAAGCTCAGGAACAACGTAATGCTCAGCTAACAAGTGATAGAGACGTTCGAGGATCAGCGATTGGGCTTCCGTCGTGAGGGTGAAATTTTCATGAGGCATCATGGCATCCTTTCTCCAGATGAAAAGTAGGCATGGGGACATACAACATAGAATCACCCGATAAGTAGAACTTGTATGTTTTCCATCTCGTGCAATGAATGGCGAACTGAACCCTCCCATCAAGAAGTAGGAAGGCTCCACCGGTACGCGCCCTCTCTCATGTCACCGGTGTACTAGAGCGCTGTCCAGAAGGGCTGATCTATGATACTCTTGCAGCATGAAAGCGTATTCTCAAGACCTCCGGCAACGCGTGCTGCGAGCCATCGACCAAGGAAAAAAGCAAGCCGAAGTTGCAGAGATGTTTGCCATTTCCACAGCCACGATCAAGCGCTATCTTAAAGCGCGACGAGAGAGGGGGCATGTCCTGCCCCAACCGATCCCTGGTCGCCCCAGCATCAAGGGAGCGGCCTTGCGTGCTGGCCTGCTCGACCAGCTAGAAGTCCACCCCGATGCAACCCGAGAGCAGCACTGCCAGATGTGGGAAGCCAGGACCGGGACCAAGGTCAGTCCCGCTTCTCTCAGTCGCACGAGAATGGCGTTGGGCTGGACGCGGAAAAAAAAGAGCTTGAGAGCCAGCGAACAGGACGATGCGGCTCGCGCAGCCTGGCGAGAACAAGCCAAGAAGTTGCCCACCCAGGACCTGGTCATCGTGGATGAAACCGGGACCCAGATCAACATGACCCCGCTGTATGCCTATGCTCCGCGAGGAGAGCGGGCAGTGGGCAGAGTCCCCCGCAACTACGGGGCAAACCTGACGTTGATCGCGTCCCTGTCGCTTGAGGGCATGGGTGAAGCGATGCTACTGGATGGCGCAGCGGATGGTGTCGCCTTTGAAATCTACGTCGAGCAGATCTTGGCTTCCAGCCTCCGCCCGGGACAGATCGTCATTCTGGATAATCTCTCGATTCACCTGGGACCTCGGGTGAAGCAGGCCATCGAAGAAAGATCGTGCCAATTGTTGTTTCTGCCTGCCTACTCGCCCGATTTCTCACCAATTGAAGGGGCCTTTTCCAAACTGAAAACGCTCTTGCGACGCGTAGGCGCTCGTACGCGAGAGGCGCTCCAAGACGCCATCATTCAGGCGTTGCCCAGTATCACTGCTCAAGATGCGCTCGGCTGGTTTCTGCATTGTGGGTATCCCACGACATCGCGCGGGAAAACAGCTTAACATCTCAGCACTGGTGCAAACGGTTTGTGGAAAAAAACTCCACGTGCTGTTACTGGATCGCTTGCTCTTGATGAGGGAGGCCGAAGAGACTCTGGTGGTGTTGGTAAAATTCGGGCTTGAGCAGACCAAAGATGTAGAGATCCTGGCGCGCCCCATTGTGCAGTTCATGCTGACGCAGCATGCCTTCCTGTTGGAAGCCTGCTCGTTGCATTAAGCGCATCGATCGCGCATTAAACCCGTAAATTTCAGCATAGACCCGTTCCAGCCTCTGGACGGTGAAGGCATAATCGAGGAGGAGACATAATGCTGTTGTGCCAATGCCACGTCCCCAGACTTGCTTGTCGCCAATGGCAATCCCGATGGCGGCCCGTTGCTGCTCATGGTCAATCAATCCCAAATCCACAAACCCCACAAGATGTCCTTCATACTGGATTCCGAACCGAATGTTCGTATCTGACGGCTGAGTGATACGCTGCTCGTAAATCTGGCGAAACGCGCGAAGAGATCGTCTTGGAGTCCAGCCTTTGAGAATATTTAATTCGATATCAAGATCCCAGCTATACAGGAGGTCAATATCGTCGAGTTCCAGGGGACGAAGCGTGACGTGATGAAGTGAGAACAAGTGAGCCTCCTCTTGTTTGTGTTTCGTTTCTCATCTGGCCGTTTCTTCCACCAGTTAGCAGTTCAGTTCACCATCTCTTAAGCGTGAGGTGGATCTCATCACGAGGAATTTTCAGGTGTTGGATGTGATATTCCCGATGGAGAGCAGTTTTCCCAACGACCATTATACCAGTGTTCATGACGGGGGACAAGGGCTTACTGGTGAGGGCTAAACCGGTCCTCATTTTCAGATCATTTACCAGGTATTCATAGCTCAAACCTTCTGGACAGCGCTGTAGTCAAGCGGGAGGGCTTGCAGAAACGCTTTGAAGTCGGTCTTTAGATCTGGATGGTGCAATGCGAGCTCAACCACCGCCTTCAGGTATTCCAATTTGTTTCCGGTATCATAATATCGCCCGTGCTCAATTTCACACGCATAGACAGGATACCCTGTGCGAATGAGTTCAGCAATCGCCTCCGACAACCAGATTTCCCCTCCTGGGCCAGGCTGTTGTTGGCGTAAAATCGCAAAAATGTCGGGTGGAAGAATATAGGCCCCGACGGTAGCCAGGTTTGAGGGAGCCTGGTCAGGCTGCGGTTTTTCTACAATATGGTTGATTCTGTAGACGTTTCCCGCAACGGGTTCAACATCGGCAATGCCATAGCGTGAGAGATCCTCTTTGTTCTGAATTCTCACTGCGGAGATCACCGCCCCGCCATATTGCTCATATACGCGGATCATCTGAGAAAGCCTTGGGGGCGTACTGCGAATAAACTCGTCTCCCCACATGACTGCAAACATGTCGCTTTCAATCACCGGCTCAGCACACAGTACAGCTGTCCCAGTTCCATACATCCCCTTTTGACGAATAGAGAGGAAGTTTGCCTGGTTGGTAATGCTGCGTAGACCCGCTTGAGCGCACCGGTTACAATGACAACATCTTCAATGCCTGCGGCAATCGCCTCTTCCACGACGTATTGAATGACAGGCTTATCCACAATCGGCAGCATCTCTTTCGGCATTGCTTTGGTCTGTGGAAGGAATCTTGTCCCAAAACCTGCTGCTGGAATCACAACTTTACGGATTTTCTGCATAGAAGTGCCCTTCCTGTTTACGCGATATTACTCAGCAGGACTGCATTCGTATTGCCCTGCGGCAGTTCCCTCAAGTAGAAAATAGTGTGGTTGTCTTCGTCTCTCTGTGCAAAAGCGTCGAGTGGTATGAAAATATAACAACAATACGAGCAAAGAAGAGTGTACCTGTAATTATAGGAAAATACAAGTTTCTGCCGCATATAAAAGCCCTTGCCCACTCCCGGGGTTATCTGTTCGCTTGCTTTGCGCAATTTTAGATGGAGAGAAAGAGTCATTCTTGTAAAAAAGAGGTAAAATGCATATACTAGGGAAGAAGTTACGCATATTACTACTCTTCTTTGCCAGGGGAAGAAAAAGCGAGGAGCGCCACGTGGAGATTTCTAAAGCTATGCCTCAAGATGCGGCACTCATCAAGCAGATTATGCTGGCATCAAAGGCCTATTGGGGCTACTCCGAGAACTGGATAGCCGCCTGGGGAGATCGCCTGACCATTTCACCAGCCTATATACGTGAGAACGAAATCTATATAGCAAGAGAAAACCCGCAGAGCGTCGTCGGTTTGCATGGGATCACACTTCATGAGAACAGCATATGCGAACTGCTTGAACTCTGGGTGATCCCACAGCGAATAGGTACAGGTATAGGGCGCCTTTTATTTCTGCATGCATTGGAGATGGCTCGCGCTCTGGAAGCCAATGAGATGATATGGGAAGCTGATCCTCATGCTGCCGGTTTTTATCAACACATGGGTGCTTCCCATATCAGAGATATCGACTCCCAACTTGAGGGGCAGCGTCTGCCCGTCATGGGGATCAAAATAGCCTCTTCCGTAAGATCAGATACTGTGTAAGGTGCGTTGGCGAAGAAGAGCGAATTCAGCCTTACCATACATTTGCTGTGTCATAAGATTGAGATTCATCACGTGCTCTTTGAGCATGACATTGTCGATCGGCCAGGTCAAACCGGCTTGTACCGCATCTTTGCCCTTTTCAACTCCGGCAGCAAAAGACTGGAGTTCTGGTCACTGATGGCAGAAGAGAAGCAATAGCTCTGAACGAGGCCAGCATAGCCGATTGATTCTTGATATTTATGTGCAGTATTCGCTGCAAAAAACCTTGCAGGAGCTAAGAAAACTACGTAAGCTACTCTGTAGGAAGAGTTTCATCAGTGGGCCTTTCTCTGTTATTGTGCCTTAGTTATCCAAAAGGAGCGTCCATGCCGAGTGATGCATTGGAGAGCATCATGCACTTCGCCCATCTCGCAGCGGAAGCAATGCAGGAGCGTTTGGGAGAACAGCTTGTTGCTATCTACCTTCATGGATCAGTAGCGACTGGTGACTTTGTCCCAAACCTAAGTGATCTTGATCTCATTGCAGTCGTTGAAACGTCGTTGCCTGCTTCCAAAAAGGAGGAACTGCAAGCCTGGTTCGCAAAGCATACTCCCCCATCAACTCTTGCTGGGATCGATTGTGAGCTGCTGACGCGACAAGCGGCGGCAACCCCATCACGACTTCCTCATTGGGACACCATCATCCGAGTGCAGCGTCACCAACCCCATTTCGATGTACATATACCAGAGAGCACTGATGGATATTCTCTCCTCGACCTCGCGATGGCACGAGAGAGAGGATGTGTTCTGACAGGTCCGCCACCCATGACGGTGATTGCAGCCTCTCCGCGTCACTTTCTTCTACAGGCATGCACAACACAACTACGACGCCCGTTAAGCTGGGATGTGATCAATGATCGCAGTGGCGCAATTCTCACTGCATGTCGTTCTTGGTTATACCTTTTCAAGGGGTTGCACGCAACAAAATCAGAAGCGGGAGCATGGGCGAAATCACAGTTGCCATGCTACGCTTCCCTCATTGATACTGCACTTGCACAACGTCGAGGCGATACGGGGCAGATTCTGGAGAATCAGGAAGTGAAAGCTTTTTGTCGAGCGGTACTCTCTTCCCTTGAAGATGCTATTCATGCTTCTGATATGGAATCTCACAAGTAGCTAGAATTGGCTTTTACGCTAGCCCCTTTCAAATGAGATCGCTTCAATGATAATTCATCAAGTAAGTTTCATATTAATGGCAAAAATTTCATAAGCTTTTTTTATCAGTATGATTATGCCAGATTCGATCTACGATCTTGTTCATGAAGGAGTTGCGTAATCTGTTCGATATGATCGATATCATGTATGATTACTTGCAAAACCGCTTCCTTGAGCGTAATAGGAAATTGCTCACTATGGATACCTTCTCTCATCCATTGGTCTTCGTTCAAATCGTTCAAAGTTTGAAGAAATGCCTGGCGCGTTGTAAATAATGAATCTAAAACGGTTGTGATATTCTGCTGCTTGTATTCGCCCTTGCGAGCAAGCTCTTCATTGCTCTCTGGTATAGGTATATGAGGACACTCCTCCGTTATGATCAGTAAAGCACGGCGGAAGAAGATCTCTTCATAATCACGCAAATGACAAAGGACTTCAATAATACTCCATTCGTGCGCATCATGAGGAGCTTGCTGTGCCTGAGATGATGTGACTTGACGAAGCAATGTCTGAAGAATGTATGGCGTTTTCCGCAATGAGCGAAGTAATCTCCAGGGCGTCATCAGTTCCAGAGAGCTTGTAATTGCCATAGTAATTGGTTCCTTCTTTATGTAAATAGAGCAATCAATGTGAGAACAAGATTGTATACTACCCTGCCTCTTTTATATTTGCAATATTGTACAAGTGCAATCAATGGGCCAATGAAAGAACCAAGTCTCTAATTGAAAATCGTTACGATTCAGATCAAACAATCTCTGTAATTGCTCAGCGACGATCGTATGTGATCTAGAAAGTTAGAGCTGTCTTGTATGTTCGATAATCAGAATGCTGTCTTTACGATGAATGGCCGTAGTATTTATCATCTGGATGATGTGAGAGTCCTGATCTTTGGATCGAAGCAGGTGCGTTTTTCTCCTATTGAATACCAGGTCATGCTCCAGTTATTATGCGAGCATCCTGTCTCCGATCGCGAAATCGTGAAAAATATTTTTAATGGAGAGCTGGATATGTGGACGAAAGAGGCGCTAGAAAAGCACATTGAAAACGCGCGCCGAAAGCTGAAAAAGGCCTGTGTTGATGTTCGCATTCTGCGCCTCTCCAGTTTTGGGTATATGCTGATGCCGAAATCACCTCATCAGTAGAGCATTAAGAATATAATCACCTTGGAAATATTATGTGCTGTTACAAACTGAAAACTGAAGCTATCAGAGCTACCTTATATGTGGCGGTTCTGATAGCTTTGAGCTTGTTGGTAAAGTCTGAGAAAGCAGTATTGAAAGGTATATATATGCTTGAAGTGCTTCATTCAATTGATCGGTCTCGCGTCTTGCATTGAAATAGAAAAGAGCTGGGCAAACGGAGGAACATTGAACGCTTCTCTGGTCGCGTTCCTCTTTTTTTATTTTATATCCCGCAAACTATCTTCTAACCATGTTTCATACCAGGTGAGGAAGTTGTTTCCTGTCGGATAAATGCCATAATCACTGGTGCGGTCATCAAACCAGATATGTCCTCGTTCTGATCCGGTTACCACTAACAACATATAGACCCCACACCCAAAGTGGCAAATTCTCATGGATCCCTGAACCCAATAATTCCCGAAGTAAGTATGATCTTCATCTAGCGCTTCTTTATCAATTGTATCTGAATTGGGCTGCCAGGCTGCCTGATGAGGAAAGGGGAGTGTTAAAAAATTATTCTGGACAGTAGCTAGCTCCCAGTTATACATATGTACGGAGAAGAGTCCATAATAGGGTCCGGCTCCTCCATTTCCTATGTAGAGTAAAAAGTTTCGATAGTCCTCTGGCAGCATAATGGAATGTTTCTGTTCAAATGCAGATACTTCGTTGGGAGTTAAAGGAGGGCGCGATTCATACATATGTTCGCTTGCTCCGAACGTCTGAAACCGGGTATCCCGTTGTTTTAAGTATTTTAGCTTCTCTTTTATGAGACCCAATCGATCTAACGAATGTGCCATTTTTGCTTGAGCTTTCTACTATACGTTTAATGAAAGAGATTTTATTTTGGATGAACTATTGTCGTTTTTAAAACAAGGCAAGGAAATCATAAATGTTCCTTGCTCCCTTCCCAATACTTGAAATATCAGAGCTATTTAAGAATGACAATCAACTCCTACTAAGATATCGTTTCGATGTTCTGCTAAAATTTGTTGTGCTTTTATTTGCCACATAGATACTTCCTGCTCACTGTATTCCAATTTTACCCCTTCGGTTCCTATTTCATACCAATGTAAATCTGGTGTAAGCAGCGCGAAAAATTGAGGAATGTTTTCTATTTGTTCAATGCGGATCATATTTTCATGTAAGCTACAATGTTCTGGTTCAATATTTGAACTCTGGCCACTATTATGGCGAGACATCTTGCTGACTACTCCGTTCCACCGTCCTCCAATGCACCACCAGTCGTCCCACTTTGCTTGAGGGTTATATGTACTCATATAATAGATGCCTTGCTCATCAATAGCTAATGAATGTCCCCACCACTTCACCTGCACAATATTTTCTCGCTTTTCAGGTGAGAGGTTATGCTCCTCAATGATGTCTCTAATATTGTCTTTAGACAAATAAACTTTATATGGGGCAACTTCCCAGTAATCGCCGAACGGTTCTAGCTGTCTTTTGACCGTATCTTCAATCTTCTCAAATGTTGTAGATTCTGGAACAATGACCCCAACGAAAATATGTGCCATTATGTTACTTTCCCATAAGATGCGCTTAAAATAATTAAACCAGACCTTGTTGTCTGGAATATGTAACAAAACTAGAATGTATTTATATCCTCCACTGCAGCACAAATAAATACACCATTTTTCTCCAATAATGCAAAGATTTAAGTAATGCGATTGGTCCGATTCATTAACCTCTCTTTTAGGATAAATCCTGCAAAATACTTCGCCATTTGTTGCCTCCATTTCTTGTTATCATTGGCCTCGCTTAGAGATAAGCATGAATATGTGTGCTAGGAAAAGCGAGGTGTCATGTTTCGTCTTTTTTGTGGTTGGCGTTGGCCGCTATGGCTACCGATTGTTGTGGGGCTGGCTATATTGATCCAGGCTAGCTTCCACACCTTCGTATCAGCGCCAACTTCCTCTCATCTTTCTGGGCAATTGCGCGGTGGGCCTGCCGTTACTCTGGCTCAGATATCACCTGGTGATGTGGCCTCTGTTTGCAAGCATTCGGGGAAGGCTGGCGATATTGTGCAGCAGGAATTTGGGTGGAATCCTTCCTTTCTGTCGCCTCAGTATCGCAACGCAACGCTGTGTGATGATCAGTTGCAGGTGCTTCCCGCGACGACCTGCTTGCGTTCTACGGATTTGTTTCAGCGGATTGGCTGGCCGGTTGATCTGTTGGAGAAGCAGTATGCCAACCAGGTGGTGTGCACGAAGGCTCACCAGCCACCGGCGCCCACTGCGGGCAATTGTCCGCTGGATTCGGCGCTGCCGAATAATCCGTTGGCCCCGATCCACTATTGTGATGCTTTTGTGGGTTTTCTGCAGTGGATCGCGGACAGCTTTAACAATGGGGCGAACTGGTTGATTGCGCAATCACAGCATATGACCGAGCGCATTCCACCTGATGCGACTTATGGGAATCCCGCTGTGATTGCGGTCTGGCAGGTGATGTTGCATATCACCGACGGACTGGTGGTCGTAGCATTCTGCTGGATTGGCATGCGGCTCCTGACCGCCGGGAAACGAGCGGTCAGCTATGCTGATGTGATCGATGTGGTGCCGCGCCTGTTTTTGACGCTGGTGTTTGCCCATAGCAGCCTCAAGATCGCGCAGCTCTTGATCGACTTCAACAATGCACTGTGCGATGTCCTGGTCAATCACGTTGGGATGTCTCCTATCCCGCTGGGGAACGCCGGGAAAGGTGCGCCGGTCTTTCTGGCTGCGTTCCTCCAGGTCTTGCATGGTCTGATGAATGTCCTGGTGGTGATTCAGGCCGCGATTGGGATCGCCGGCGTGGCCATCGCGATCACCCTGGGACCACTGTGCCTGCTGTGTCTGTTTCACGCGGATACCCAGCAGATCGCGCATACCTGGCTCCGCATCCTCGTGGCGCTGTGTCTGATGCGCTTTCTCCAGGTGCTCACCATCACGGTGGGTGGTCGCATGCTGGCGGCTGCGGTCCTGCAGAATAACCCCGGCGCGGAACTGCTCAATCTCCTCATTGGAATCGGCATTTTGTTTATCGCGTTTGTTATCCCTGAGATGCTCCGACACTGGATGCTTGTGCCCGTCTCGGCGGGAGGCACGGCCGTTGTTACGGTGGCCTCTGGCGCGGCCGATGCTGGTTCGTCACTTCGTGGAAGAGCCTGAGAGGATAACGCATGAAGAGTTTCAGGAGGGCCTTTGGATGCTGTACGATGATCTTCTTTTGTCTCTTGATGGTGGTGATGATCTCTTACGGGACGTTCACGACCATCGCGCTGCAAGGAGGCATAAATACGAGTCCTGCCCCGGCTGTCGGGGTATCAAATAATGCGGTGGTGCAGATGGCGCTGTCCATGGCTCGCCACTTGCACTGTCAACCCGATCCCAAGCCGGGCCTGGATTGTAATGATCCGCGTCTGGGCATTGCGCTGGATGCCTGGTATGACAACGGCTTTCCGCCTGAAGTGATCCAGTGGGCGGCGATCCACTGCCCTGGTTGTGCTGCCTGGGAGAACGGCAATTTTCAGTGTGTGGTGTTCGTGATCGCCAGCTATATCCATGTGAAGCCGCTTCCTATCGTGAGTGAAAATGCCAATCAGTTCTGGGCATTGTTTGCTCATCAGCCAGGATGGATCGAGAGCCAGCAGCCCTTGCCTGGTGACATTATGACCTGGGCGGGTGGTCCCTTTGGGCACGTCAGTATTGTAGTTGCTGTTGATGTGCATTCCATTACATTCGCGCAGGCAAATGCGCAGCTGCCAGTCCAGACGTTGCCCCGCAATCCAGACGGCACCGTGAACACGCACAACGGCTACTGGGACACCTTTACCGTGCAGGGCTATATTCGCCCTGCCGCTTGAATACTACTGTTTATTGCTCTGCACAGCAGATAGAAAGCGAGTACCTATGCAATTTCCTGAAATTACGAAGTGGACGAACGCGTTCAGCGCTTTTATTCATGCACTGGGTATCGGCCTGTTCATCTCGATCCTTGGCATTATCGGTGTGATCTTGATGACCTCGTTCGGCAATGAGCGCAAGGGGATGCTGGCCAAGGCAGCAGCCTGGTGCGCGGTGTTCGGCTTCGTCTTTATCGTGGGTGGTCCGGTGCTGCAGACGATCGCGCAACGGATCTTTGGCTAGCAGGAGGTTCGATGAGCAACTATAAACATAAAATCCCGATCCACCTGGAAGTATCCGACCATATCATCCTGGGGCTGACTACGCGCCAACTGCTCTTGATTGGTTCGGGTGTGGCGCTCGACTATACCCTATGGAGTTCACTGTCCTTTCTCAATGGCAGCGATGCTGGCCTGGTGTGCAATGCACTCTGCTCGCTGGTCCCTGTTGTGATCGGTGTGGCCGCGGCCTTTCTGCGTCCTGCTGCGCGTGGCCTGGAGCAATGGGCCATGGTCTGGCTGCTCTATCTCTTGACCCCGAAGACCTATCTCTGGCAGCAACTTCCTGATGAAGATCTGGCTCCTGTGGAGCAACTGAATACGCCCGTTCTTGATTATGACGAGGAGGAGGAATAGCAAGTATGTTACAACTTCATTATCAACCCGGTACTATGCTTGATATGATGGCGGTTCGCGAGATAGAGGGTAACACCCTCTGTCTCCGCACCGAGAAAGCGCGCGAGCGCGAATACAAGGCGGTGCTCGAAACACAACCTGTGAACTTCTCGCTGATGTCCGAGGCGGAACAAGAGGTGGTTCTGGAAGGTTTCCGCGTATTCCTGGCGCGGCTTTCCTTTCCGCTGATGATCCATATCCGCATCGAGCCGTACGAGCTGTCGTCGTATCTGGCCGATCTCGACACGGCACGAGGCCAGGTTGCCTCGGCCCCTGCCGTTGATGAGGTGACCGAGGATCACATCCGCTTTGTGCATAACCTGGCATCCATACGCGTGCTACTGCAGCGTAAGTTTTATCTCATCGTGGCTGCCGATCGCCTGAAAGCGAAGGGGAAAAACCGCTCGGAGATTGCCGACCTCTCAAAAAGCGAGCTGGAACGTCGGTGTGCTGATCTCCTCCAGGATCTGGAGCGGATGGGATTGCATGGCAGGCGTCTGAACCGGTTGGAGCTTGTCCACTACTATCAATCCTGCCTGCATGCAAAGGCTGCCAAGGCGTTTCCTCTGACGTCACAGCAACTGGAGGCGACCGACCTGCCTGTGAGATCTACGCAGAATAACGCTGCGAGGGGGTTGACTATAAACAAAAATAGCACTGTTGCCTTGCAGTCACCGACTGCTGATTATCCCAATGCTATCAATGTGTCCGAATTGCTGGCTCCTGGTTTGCTGGATATCAAGCCGAAGTACGTGCGTGTCCATCACGACGATATGGATGAATATCTCAGATGTTATGCCGTGGTTGACTATCCCTCGCGGGTCTCGCCTGGATGGCTTGATCGGTTGGTCCAGATCGATGAGCCTTCGATCGAGATGGTCATGCATATTCAGCCCCTGGAAGCGGGGACGTATACGGCGCGTCTCTCGCATAAGTTGACAGGCTACCGCGCGACGCGCATGCTTGAGGAGCGCCGTGGGCGCGATCACGACCCATATATCCACGAGGCGCTGAAGCAGGTCGAGACCCTGCGTGAAAAGCTGGTCGCGCAGGATGAGCAGGTCTTTGGCGTCTCACTTTACCTGCTAGTGCGGGCATCATCGCGCCTGCAGCTCAACGAGCGCTCGGAACGCCTGCTGTCGGTGCTCAAGAGCCTGGAACTGAGGGCGATCGCGCTCTCGTTAGAGCACCATCGCGGCTGGCTCTGTACGCTGCCAGATGGTCGTGATATCTTAAAGCGAAAAAAGATTCTGGATACCAGTTCGCTGCTGACGGCATTCCCGTTTGCCAGTACCAGCCTCTCGATGGAGCATGGTATCCTGGAAGGGGTGATGCCCAATGGCAGCCTGGTTATCGTTGATCCGCTTAGCGACGAATTGCAGAATGGGCACGCTATCAAATTCGCTAAATCGGGCGCCGGGAAATCGTATCATGAGAAGGTCTACTTGAGCCGCTGCCTGCAGCGCGGGTATAAAGTGATCGTGTTTGATCCCGAGGATGAATACCGGCGCATGTGCGAGAAATTCGGCGGCACCAACATTCGCCTTTCTCCTGGATCACTCCAGATCAACCCGTTTATTCTGCCGACGGCGGAGAAGCAAGGGCGCAATCTCCTGGAGGAAAAGTATCAGAGCCTGCATGTGCTCTTTGATCTCCTCCTGGCGGAAAAAGGAGAACGGACATCAGGTACGCTCTCGCAGCGCGAGAAGGCCTATCTCAACGTTTGTATGAGCCAGCTCTATCAGCAGTGCGGCATCACCGCCGATCCCGCGACCCATACCAGAAAACCACCTACGATGCGTGATTTTTATCAGCTGTTGCGTCAGCAGACCTGTGGACCAGACACCTTTGGTCTGGCTGATCGCCTGCAACGGCATGTCTCTTCATTCCCTGATGAATCCATCGGCCTGAGCCAGCATCAATTTGTAGTCTTTAACCTGCGCGACCTCGACGTCGAACTGCGCCCTGTTGGCCTCTTCCTGGCCACCGATGCCGTCTGGACCGAGGTTCGTAGCGAGCAACATCCGGTCCCGCGCATCCTCTCCGTCGATGAAGCATGGGTCTTGCTGCAATTCGACGAAGGAGGTCGTTTCTTATCGAGCCTGGCTCGTCGTGCCCGCAAATACAACCTCTGCCTGCGCGTTACCACACAGAATGTCCAGGACTTTGTCAGAAACGAGCACGGCATGACCATTATCCAACAATCGGAGATCAAATACGCCATGAAACAGGATCATACCACCATCGAAGCCGTTTCTGAAGCTCTTCAACTCAGCCAGGGAACCCGCAAATTTCTCCTGTGCTGTGCCAAAGGCGAAGGTCTCTACTTTGCCAAAGGACTCTCTGTTCCCATGAAAGTTGTCGCCAGCCCTATAGAACACAGCCTGGCGTTATCAGGCCCACAGGTGTATTTGTAGATAATTTCCATAGTTTAAAATATATTCCTGGACCGCATCCGCATATATGGATGCGATCCAGGAATATATTTTAAACTATGGAAATTAAATTTTCTTTCAAATAAGTGGATTATTGTACATTAGCATTTATATATAAATGCTAATAAACATGAGACATCCCAAATTTTAGGGATGAACTTGTGAAAGAAGCGAGCAGTTCTCCTTCAAAAATGGAGAACTGCTCGCTTCTCTTCTCTTGCAGAACAACGTGCTTTCCCCGTTTGGCTCGCTGAAAAGCACCACTGTGCCAAAAAACGGAAAAAGAGAAAGGAGCTGGTCAATCGACTTTCCACTCCCAAAGCATCCCAGCGGCTTCCACAGGGCCTAGGGGTATGCTCTTTTCGCACGCATTCGCATCCTCTGTTGGCAAGACGTGTTGTACCCGATGAACACCGGACACACGCCCACATGGTCAGCCGATGCCGACCAGAGCGTCTCTCGTCACGTGGGGAACCTCCACACCGCCTCAGAGCATAATGATCTGGACGCGAGGCTGGGGCCGGGGCCGGCCAGCTACCTCCTCCCAGCGCGCAGGGATCCGTTGCCACAACCGACTCAAGGCCAGGCGCAGCCGTGCAAACGGCTGGTGTGCTTGCCGGGCATGACGGCCTGTGCGATGACAGTAGTGCCGCAACAGCCAGCGGCGTAAGAGTTCGTAAAACGGCGCCAGCAGGCTCAGCAGAAAGGCGTAGGCCAGCGCCGCCAACAGCAGCAGTTTTTCTCGCGTCTCCCACTCCCAGAGCCGCGGGCTTTGGAAGCCCAATTCGCTCTTGTTTTCTTTCCAGGTCAGTTCGATCTGCCAGCGACGCGCATAGGCAAACATGATCCGCCAGGCATCTTCCGCGGTGGTGATGGACTCGGCGGTGAGCAGATACCAGGGCAAGCCACCTTTGCGCCGGGCCACGACCAACCACAACGGCTGCTCAGGATGGTCGGGATGCCTCACCGCACAAGCGAGAACACTGCCCATGACCCACTGGTGACGACGGCAATCCCACACCCAGCGTTCTTGCCATCCTCGTTTGCCACGGGCGATTTTCCAGGCTGCACGTCGCTGACCTTGGGCATCCACGAGCTGGTAATCTTTTTTCCAGCGCAGCACAAAGCGCAACGAGAACGCCAGCAACAGACCCAGCCAGAAACTGCTGGCGAAGCCTTGATCAAAGACATGCATCACCTCGCGTCCCCAGAGCAGAACGCCTTGCAGTAACAGTTTGGCTTGTTCATCGCGTTTGAAGGAAGCGCGCGCCCCACGGCTGGTCCACCACCGCATGCTGGCTAGTTCAGGCGGGTCGTCTTGCTGCTCGCTGCCGACCAGGACCACGGCCAACCAATGGAGGCCCGGCACAAAGATGGGGCCACGCGGCGGGGTGTAGTAACCTTTCTTGATATGGGTGAGTCGAGCGCCCTTACTCGAGCGCACCGGGGCAAGGTCGTCCGAGGCGATAGTTTCTGGCTTCTCCCAGGCACTCTCATCCCACAGCGCCAGCACATCCCTTCCCATCTGTTTCCACCTTGTGAGGCGCTGGCTGGCTCGATGCCACAGATACGAGCGGATCAGTTCAGCCGACCATTTGCGACAATGCAGCAGCCGAGACAGGCGTTTGGTGCCTGCCGGAGCTTTGTCGGGCGTCTCGAGATAGCCGCCCATTTCCGAAAGGAGCAAGCCATTGACGCGATCACGGAAGGTCAAGATCACCGCCACGGTCTGCACCATCGTGCGCACCAGTCGTTTGTCCATGCGGCTATCGGCTTGCATGAGCAAGGGAGCCAGAAAGTGAGCCAGAGCAGTGTACAATCCCTGCGCCATCTCGGCAGGGGGATATGCTGGAACTTGTGGCTCCTCAAGCGGTGTGAGATACTGAGATGACATGAACAACACCTCCTGGATTGACTGAATGGTGGCCTGTTTTTCCTTCAGTCTCGCTCAGGAGGTGTCTTTTTACAAACCCGACCTTAAAATTCGGGATGTCTCATGTACATTAGCATTTATATATAAATGCTAATAAAGTAAAGTGTTTACTTTTCACATGCTCCTAATAATTTAAGCACACTTATCTGCGTTTCAGTAAGGCCTTTTATCCCTGCTATATTCATTCTTTCATATGGCCTATCACTACATAAGGTTTTAATACATTCGCCTGTGTGAACTGCCCAGAGCTTAATTGTTCCATCGTTACTACCACTAGCAACAACAGTTCCTTGTGCATCGAACGAGACAGACCACACACGATTTGTATGGCCTCTGAAACTGTGTAAGCAATTTCCTGTTTGCACGTTCCACAAACGTGCTGTCTGATCCTCGCTTCCAGAAGCAAGCGTATTTCCATCAGGGCTGAAAGCTACAGACCAGATCCAACCAGTGTGTCCTTGCAAGGTTTGAAGGCATTGGCTAGTTCCTATATGCCAAATACGAATTTTGTGATCGTCACATCCTGTAGCAAGCATGCTTCCATCTGAATTGAATGAAATTGATCTGACGTGGTAGGTATCGTGAAGAAGAACTTTTAAACAATTACTAGTTGATATATTCCATAAGCGAACCGATTGATCATCGCTCCCACTTGCGAGAAATTTTCCAGTAGGGCTGAAGGCCACAGACCAAATCCAACTAGTATGCCCTTCAATGGTAGAAAGACATGTACCAGTTTTTGTGTCCCAAATGCGAATAGTTTGATCCTCGCTTCCAGAGGCAAGAGTATTTCCATCAGGGCTGAAGGCTACAGACCAGATTCGGTTGGTATGGCCTGATAATATATGGAGACAATGCTTGGATGATAAGTCCCAAATGCGAATAGTTTGATCCTCGCTTCCAGAGGCAAGAGTATTTCCATCAGGGCTGAAGGCCACAGACCAGATTCGGTTGGTATGACCTGATAATATATGGAGACAGCGGCCTGATAGAACATCCCAAATACGCACTTTTTGATCATCATTACCACTAGCCATAATAGCTTGATTTGATGGGTGAAATGCAACAGACCATACCCAATTGGCGAACCCTTGAAGGTTTTGTAGACATTGTCCTGAAGAAGCATCCCAGAGACGAACAGTTTGGTCATCGCTTCCAGAGGCAAGAGTATTTCCATCAGAGCTGAAGGCCACAGACCAGATTCGGTTGGTATGGCCTGATAATATATGGAGACAGCGGCCTGATAGAACATCCCAAAAGCGTACTGATTGATCGTTACTGCCACTAGCAAGGATATTTCCTTGTGGATTAAAGGCAATTGATCTAACCTGATCTGTATGACCTTGTAATTTATGAAGGCACTGACTAGTTTGAATATTCCAAATACGTATAGTTTGGTCATCACTACTACTAGCGAGAAGATGACCTTGTGGATGGAATGCCAAAGACCAAATCCAATGTGTATGACCTTTAAGGATGTGAAGACACTGCTCCGATTGTATATTCCATACTCTTATAGTTTGGTCTTGCCCCCCACTTACAAGCAATGTTCCATCTGAATTGAAGGCGAGTGCCCTCACTTGAGCAGTGTGTCCTCGAAGTATATGTAAGCATTGACTAGTTTGGAGATCCCAAACGCGAACTGTTTGATCATCATCACCTGTTGCAAACATATTTGTAGAAGGACAAAAGCTAATTGTCCAAATCCAATTAGGGAAGTTTTGTATTATACGAAGGCATTTACCTGTCCTGACGTTCCAAATGCGAACAGTTTGATCATCGCTTCCACTAACAAGTAGTTCCCCATTGGAACTAAAACAAATAGATTTTACCCAATCTGTGTGCCCCGTATAGGTCATAAAAGGCGTACCATTGAGATCCCATAATCGGATATCTCCGTGAGCAGTTCCTGCTGCCAGGAATGCTCTATTTTGACTAAAGCTGATGGAGATAATGCTACCAAATGAATCAGTAAATAAAGACTTTCTAAAATCTGCATAGGAAAAATTTACATCTTGGAGGGAGATACCTCTAAGATATGCCTGTTGGATACGAAGGTGAGAAAAATCATATTGATGAAGATCTGTTTGTAGTTGAATCAATATATTTAAAACATTCCCCGCTAGGTAGGTAGATATTGAATTGTTAAACTGTCTTTGCATAGCGAGTAATTGCCGAAGTTTTTTTTCAACATTTTCTTTTCCCTGTAATGATAAGAGATATTGAAGAAGAGGTTGAAG
The DNA here is from genome assembly GCF_003967515.1 of Dictyobacter aurantiacus. Taxonomy (GTDB): domain Bacteria; phylum Chloroflexota; class Ktedonobacteria; order Ktedonobacterales; family Ktedonobacteraceae; genus Dictyobacter; species Dictyobacter aurantiacus. The sequence goes on from NZ_BIFQ01000002.1 coordinate 2,034,556, forward strand.
AATAAGCACAATTTGGCTGTCTCGTACATAATCTTTTGTTTGCGCTTTTATTATTGCATGACTTGCAATTAAATCCAGTTTTCCGTTATTTATCTCGGAACATAGCTGATCAACAAATTTGTTCGTTACAAATTCCATAATTACTGGTTGAAGAGTGAAGCTTCCCGCTCCATTAGACTCTATGATAGATTTTCGCTTTAATGAAGCTAGTACTTCCTGTAAGTTTTTTCTTGTATCTACAGTACTAATATCCTCCTGGAGTTCTTTGAGGGAAGTAAATATGCGTGCAATTGCTAGCCAGTACATGATTTCTTGTTCTATAGAGGACAGCCTTTTGAACTGTTGATTTAGTAATTCATGCACTCCAATAATAGCATCTCCATTGGCTAGAAAGCTTTCTACATCACTATCAAAAATTTCCCGAACGTGCTCTGCAACAAGTTTGAGCGCTAATGGATTGCCTGAATATTGATTAATAAATGTGGACCATGCCTTATCTGAACCAACGAGGCCCTTATCATTTAAGATGGAACGCCCTTCATGCAAGTTCAATCCTAAAAGATGCAATGAGCGTGATGATGCATTTACTCCTTCGATGTAAGCAAATTCTCTGGGTTTTTCTCTGCTAGTGATAACCAGGCAGCTCTGGTGATGTGCTTCACCAATGCGTTGAATAAGCCTTCCATACCCACTATACCCATCTTTATAATAAACAGAGCGATAATCTCCTTGCAAAATTGTTTCAAAGTTATCCAAAACAAGCAGGCAACGATTGGAATTAAGGAGATGGATCAGTAAGCTGATTTGTTCATCTGTGTCTATTGGTAAAACTACTTGTTGTTGCTCCGAAAAGAATTGAATGCACTTTTCAAGGATGTTCTCGAGAGAGGGGGCGTTATGCAATGATCTCCACAATATATATTGAAAATTGTCCTTAATTTTTTCTATTAATGCTCCTGTTAATGTCGTTTTTCCTATTCCGCCAATGCCAAGTATTGCTACAACACGGCAATTATCGTGAAGAATCCATTGAGTAAGCATTGTAAGCTCCATATGACGGCCATAGAATTGTTGTGTTTGAGGAGCTTCTCCCCAATCGATCTGACAAGGTTGCTTTGTTCTCACAAATTTATTATGCATTGATGGTTGTTTTCGAAATAGAGTAGAAATATTTGTACCGGAAAAGATGCTTTGCCAAAATGATTGAGATATATCTTGCGTTTTTAATGGAGAAGTTAACAACTTAGATTGAAAATTACTTGATGAAGGTTTTGTCCTCTCAGCAGAGGAACTTTGACTATGCCACTGCAAAAAAGAAAACAAAAGACTTAATAGACTAAGAATAATACCCGTGATAATTGAAATAGTTGTCAAAATCAGCGTACCTTGGATGAAACCTACATTTATGAAAATAAATGTAGTCGCAATAATGAAAATTAAAATAGAAATCATAATGGAAAGAGAAACCACTATCGCTATATGGGATGTTGTGCTCTGAGATCTTCGCATGATATTCTTTCTAGGCATATGTATTCTTCCTTGCTTCCTTGCTTACATACCTTTCGTTTGACCAAATGCGAAAGAAAAAAAAGCCAGTTGAGTGGCTGCTTGTTAGTTTCTGATAAAAGAAAAGCCTGCTACCTGCCTATAAAAAGTTATCACTAAAAATCATTAGAGATAGTGGTAGTTTGATAATTATTATCAAATGTATCTTCCCTAAAAGGGGACGCTATTGATAGCAATGTATCAAACAGCGGAATTTTTAATGAGAGTACATAAGATGTCTCCTTTTTGACTTAACTGCGCTCAGTTCCCTTGTTTTTCATTAATTATTTCCTTATTCTTACTATAAATCAACCTCTGAGACTTACATTTTGGATTATACCATAAAAAGGGTTATTGTGGAATAAGAGGATAGAAACCTAGTGAATATAATCACATTGTAACTATGTATAATTTATGTTTTAATATATTATGAATGCTACAATATTAGTATGTATTTGATAGTACAAGCGATTTAACAATGACAATTTAAGAATGCGGCTAAATGATAAAAATTAAATATTTGTAATGAATTAATGTTGATATTAATGTTTTTTAGCTTTAAAATATGTATAGATTTTGTGCAAAGTTTGTTATTTTATGTTTTTGCTTTAGAGAAGATAATGGCGTATTGCCAAAGAAGCTATATATTGTGAGGGACATTATGGGGGTTATTCTAGGGCTGTTAGCGGCGGTTTGTTGGGGAGCTTCTGATTTTATTGCTCAGCACTCTTCACGGAAAATTGGAAGTTATCGTACTTTACTTTTTATGCAAATAGTTGGTTTTGTTGGATTAAGTATCTTCTCACTTGTTACGGGGGCATATAAGCATCTTTTTTATATTACACAATGGCAACCTTGGGCATGGGCTTTTATTGAGATTTTCTTTAACATAGTAAGCTCATTTGCCTTATATAAAGCTTTTAAGGTTGGTGTTCTTGCTATTGTTTCCCCTATTGCGGCGAGCTATGCAGCGCTTACTGTCATTTTGGATTTTCTTAGTGGTGAGGTTATTAGCCGTGTTCATTGTATGGGGATGGCTATTACTCTTCTCGGTATCGCTTTTGCGGCAACACCTAAAAAAATTCTTATTGGGCAAGTGTCTTTAAAATCTATACATTTATTTTATAACGTACCCCGAGGTGTGGGCTGGGCAATTGTTGCATCTATTTGTTACGGTATTGCATTTTGGACATTAGGTTTTCATGTCATTCCTACCTTTGGTGGTTTAAATACAGTTTGGCTTGTTCGTTTCACAACAATTTCCTTGCTGGCTCCACTGGCGTTGGTTATATCTCAAGATATTCGCTTTCCAAAAAATCGATTAGGGTTGTATTTGATTTTGATGGGCATTCTTGATACTGCTGCTTTTATTATATATACTCTAAGCGTTACTCTCAAATCAGAGCAGGTTTCAATTATTAATGTGTTAGTATCTTTATTTAGCGTAGTAACTGTATTGCTTGCTTGGATTTTTTTGCGAGAGAAACTAAGTAAAACTCAGTGGGTAGGAGTATTTATTATTTTTTGCGGCATTGCTTTAGTAAATTTATAAAATAAATTTTAATGATGGATTCAGATTGCTGTTTATATGATTAGATAACGTTTAATAAACAATAGTTGTTCCTAAGTATAAAATTTTACCAACTGTTGATAGTGAAACTACCCCGACGCGGAATATCCATATACTTCTGCTCCTTACTTTAATATGGTTCCAGTGTTTTTCATCCTCTAGATTAACGTTTGATAGACTCTGCAGTTTTCAATATGAGTAATTCTAGCTTCTAGTTCTTTCATTGAAACAAATATTAATTCTTTAATCTCTGTTGTGCTGGTATCTATCCCGGATTTCTTTTCCTTTATGGCATGTAAAGGATTCAAATGTTTGGAACCTGTCTGCTGATCTTTCTAGAGGCGTTTGATGAAGCCTATGATCTCTTAGAACTTTTAATCTGGCGACAACGTCTGGCGGTTATAGGTGCACTTTTCCCGTTCTAATATAATACTTGGTTGCTTGGCTCCAGACTCTTTTAGCATTTCATGTGCTAGTTCCGAGTCCTCTTTCTGTTGATTCTCGCTAGGCGTAGTGAGTGCCTCATATGTGCGATGCTCTTCGTTAACTCTCGGATACTGAAATTGAGGATTGGTACGTTTGATGAGCTGTGACTGATAATAGGGAATGTTGCGGAACTTGATGGGCGCGATGGTATCGGTTAGCAGAAGCATTTCTCCCTTTTTCATAGTGCGGATTTCTTCTGGCATGATGAGTCTGCGACCTATTTCTTGTTGGCCCTGGCTCCAGCTCTCGCTTTGCTGTTGCGCGTTTTTATTCATGCTCTGACCAATAACAGTTGTGGTTCCGATGCGGCGCGAATAGAATTCGGCCTCATCCTGGCCGGTTCCCGGCAAGACGATGTGGGTGGTCGTATTGCTCAGAATGGTTTCTTTGCTCTCGGAACCATAGAGTGCATCAAGCTGCGCGTAGTTTTGAATGGCCAGGATAAGCCCGACTTTGGTGCTGCGCAACATACTGATTTTTTGTGCCATCTGTGGAATCTTGCCCGCATTGGCAAATTCATCAAGGTAGCAGGTGATGCCGCGTGGGAGCTGACCTTGCGGCTCTTTTTCCGCTCTATTGACGAACGCCGTAAACATTTGCATCAGCAAACAGGCCGTTAGCGGCTGAAGACGCTCTGCGGCGCTGGCTGGAATGGAGAGATAGAAGGCAGTAGGCTGCTCGATCATCGCATTAAAGTCGATGTCGTTGGTTGCTGTAACGGCTGCCAGTTTCGGGTTCTGCAAGCGGAAGAAGCGCCCGGCGATATCCGTCATCACACCTCCGGCGGTCTTCTCATTTAACTTGAGATTCTTCAGGAATGCTGCCGCCGTCTTTTTGGCTCGAACTGATGGGCTCGCCTCGAAGAGAGCTTCAATATCAGCAAAGGACGAGCCAGTCAGGATGTCGGCCAGGCGAGAGAAGGAAGCATTCGGCTCTGTATCTCGCAGGTGTAGCACAACGGCAGTAATCAGCAGTTCCGTATTTCGATCCCAGAAGGGATCGCTGCTCCTACCTGTATTGGAGACCCAGCAGGTAGCAAATTCCTCAGCCTCTTCCATCGAAGAAATGTGGGTCAGCGGATTATAGTGATGACTATGTTCTGGCTGGGTGGGAGCAAAGAGCCAGATCTGCATCGATTGGGAGACCGCACCAGCCGTCAGCCTGACCAGTTCCTGTTTGGGATCGATGATGACCAGCGAGCGATTTCCACGCTCGGATAAAATACCAGGCGCGATGATACCCGCAGTCTTACCTTTGCCGCTCGGTCCAACGATCAGGACATGTTCCTCAATTTGCTTTTCTTTGAGCACCAGTTGCTGACCTTTATACATCCCCAGTGGGATCTGGCTCTGCATCGCTGCTTTCTTTCCGCGATCCTTCAACAGGATGCGCGCATCTTTGAGGTTTGCCCAGTGTGCTGATCCGTGAACGGTTGATGCCCTTAATTTCATGGTGCGCCACGGGAAGAGAAACGCTCCGGTAAGGATGATCACCATGCCTGCGAACTGAGCATAGGCGAGGGTTACGTGTTGAAGTGTGCTGTCATGCAGATACAGGTTCCAGCGTTGTCCGTCACCGATCTGCCACCAGTGGTGCCAGGCCTGGTCAAGTGTCACCGCTTGATACTTCTCAGGAGTCAGGTAATCGGCTAAAAATGCAAGCGTGAGGATCGCGATATGATATCCGCGTAGCCATACTCCCGAAAGCCAGAGGGCTATCCCCGCAAGAGCGAGGCAGGCAAGAAGCAGGAGATGTCGCCTCATCTTTCCCAACCTTTCTGTGTATGCGAGCGTTCAGCATCTCGTGTTAACGCGCTTCTTTGCATCGGATGAATGAGGGGATCTTCTCTATCGAGCTTTTGAAGCGTTGCCTGGAGATGCTGATAGTGTTCATACTCGCTATGTTCCCTTCCCCGTGCGCGTAGAAACTCCCAATCATCGCGACCGCCGGGCGATTTATCCTTTGTCAGCATCTTCACAGGGCTCGGCTGACCAGACTGATAGTCTTCTCCGCTCCCGGCCAGCACGACATGAATGTGTGGGTCATCGGTATTGGTATGATGGATTGCATACCAGTGGAGCGCCTGCCCCTTATAGTGTTCAAGGTCGCGCATTACGGCGCGCGTCCACTCCATCCAATCAAGGATAGGCTCCTCTTGGGAAGGGGAGAGCACAAACCGGTGATAGCTGACTGCTCTGGAGGTATGAGCCATAATTTCTTCCTGAATATCCTTTCTGTCGACGTGATCTTCCACCGCACCGAAGAAAAAGCGCTGCTCGCGCGTCTCTTCAGATCCTCTGGGCCTGTATTGGAGATATTTCAGGTGGTAGGCCAGCTTTTTGCCTGCCACCTGCTTCTTTCCCTTGACGAAACCTGTCCCTTTCGCGATCATGCCTGTTCTTGGCCCGCACGAGCGGCGAGATCCTTGCCGACCTTGACCCTGGCATCGTCATAGACGTGTAACGCGAACTGGGCATCATCTCTGGCCAGCAACGCATAGATCATGCGCCGGCTTAATCCCCCTTCGCGGATAGCTCGTACAATCAAGGAGGCCAGCCGATCGTCGCTCCGGCGCGTCACCGCCTTCATCTCATTGAGGATCTCAAGCTGCATATCTTCCCGCAGCTCGTTGCGTAACTGAGATAGCGATTTGCGCATCTCGTACTGAAGCAGATCGCGAATGACCGGCAGCGATTGCTGCTCGATCGTCTCGCCTTTTTTCAACCCCAGTCCCAAACGTAGCAACTCTTCAGCGACCTGACTACTATGCCCATCGCTCCCAGCTAGATCACGGATCGCAGCTCTCAACGCCGGATCCAAATAGATATTGAGCCGTTCTTTTTTCATCTCTTCCTTCCATTTCATCACAGTGCTGACGTGACACTCCGCTTTTTTAACCGACACTCAAATAGTGCTTCCTCGTTCCTCTTCACAGGCCCTTCCTGGAGTCAATAGCGCTGCCCGAGTGTGGGAGCGAAGCTCCCTTTATCTTGCCTACCCGCTCACAAGCGTGGTAGACCCTGCGCTGGGGTGGCTGCCGCGTTCGCCTAGCACCTCAACGCTTAGGGATTTTAAGCATCCGAACATACCAGGCAGACTGGTGGAGACAGCGCTCATTGATACCCTTTCTTGAGGAAATCCTGGAGGAGCTTCTCTTCTTGTCCACGAGAAGAGAAGCCTTGATCGCATCGTGGTTAACGTGAGCGCAGACAGTGAACAATCTCCTCCAGGTTGGCTGCCTGGGGCGTTCGCGAGTGGGGAACAATCATCAGACCTTGCTGGCATAATTTTGTTGGTTGCGGGTCTAGACAAATGACCTCGATACCAGCGTTCAGTGCGTCAATGAGAAAATTCAGCACATGACCCAGATGATGCTTATAAATATGATCAAATGAAGGTAACAGCAGCACCTGGAAGGTCTGCCGATCTACCGCATTCTGTAAATCGGCAAACATTGTCTTACTGGAGTCGATATCATAGTAGACCGCTTCTAGAAAATACCCATGCTCTGTACAATATGTCTCTGCCGCTTGCAGAATATCACCCTTCTCCTCCGCATAAACCGAATAAAGAGCTGCCCGCGCCTTAATAATTTGCATTCCATATCCCTTTCACCATTGTTGCTAGCTTGAGATGACTGTGTTTCATCTCTGTGACGAGGGCAATGCTGTCATTCCCTGATCTGGAGGAGTGGCGAAATATTTTTAGTGGTTTTTCATATATTGGCGATGATCACAACTAATGTTGGCATGGGAAAATGGCGAAATTTGTGTAAGTGGTCGAAGAGACCTGAGTATTTACTACAAACTATAAAGCAATCAACTTGCCATGCAAATTGTACAATACAGTGTTTTTTACGTTGTAGAGAGTGTGATGGACTCTTCTTCCAGGATAAGCATTTGTGGGAGTGAAATGATGAAAAAACTTTTCAAAGCTCACCCATGGTCGATGTCGCTTGCATTAGCTCTCAGTATTTGTAGTATTCTGATATTTCTTGGATATTATCTAAGTTGGCGTTGGACGGGGATGTCAGGGAAAACGTTTTGGGATTGGATGCAACTCTTTATTGTACCTGCTGTGCTAACGATTGGGGGCGTACTCTATACGCACAGTCGTAGCGAAGATGAGAGAAAAAGAATTGACGCTAGCCAGGAGGCAGAGAAGCAACAAGCACTCGATAAACAAAGGGAAGATGCATTACAATATTATTTTACCTCACTATCAGAACTTCTCCTCAAAGAAGACTTAATCGCAAATTCGAAGGCTCAAGTTCTTGCCCAGGCCCGTACTATAACCACTCTTAGGATGTTAGATCCAGTTCGTAGAGGGATGGTTCTTCGATTCTTAAGCGAAGCCAGATTGGTGGATTTAGGTATAGGATTAGATTCTTTACGAGGGATAGATCTACATGAGACAGATCTATCCAATATAAATCTCCGAGGTGCTAAGCTTAGTCGCTCTAATCTGCATGGATCTAATCTGATACGCACCAATCTCAGTAATGCCAAACTTGGTTATGCAGATCTCAGCGGCGCCTATCTTAGTCATGCTCAGCTTGATATGGCCAATCTTAGCGGTACAAATCTCAGCAATGCAGATCTTAGCTACGCTGATCTCCAAGGTGCTAATATCGAGGATGCTCAATCTCTCAAGGGTACAAACCTCTACAATGCCATTGGATTAACGAATGGACAAAAAGAAACTAGCAAAGCAAAGGGAGCTCTTCTTGGCATAGAAGCAGTTTCACCATCTTTACCTCTATCATCGGCTCATGTTGCATTGGAAGGGAAAAATTGGTAAAGTGTTTAACTGTTATTGTCGCGTTCTAATCCAATTCTTCTTTTAACATCTTCTAACCAACCAAAATCTAGTGTCCAGGTAAGATGGTGTACAAATTTTGTACATCCTCTCTTGGGAATGGAACGAAAATACTTTGGTTGTACTATTCCACCCCTAAAATGACAATCTAATATTGCTATTATTCTTGTTTGCTGCTGGACAAGAGCATATTGATGATGTTGAGTTCCCGGGACATAAAGAGATATTTTCCCGTGAACATCTTGCTTCTCGCTGCACTTATATTTAAGCTGCGGAAAACAAGGAATGGAAAATCGTCATAATGTTGTCCAATCGGTAACATACTATCGGCGGGGTAGAGTGTACGGATATAGCGGGACAGTAGTGCATGAAATGGTAGTTGACGCTGGTTATCTGAATCTACAGGCTCTTGTTTGGCTGCAAAATGTTCTTTCATTTCATTTTGTAGCAGGAAAACAGCTATAGGTAGGGCATAATGCTGATCTGTGTGGCTGCTTTCTTGTTCATAGTGAGGTGTTTTGTGTTCTGCCATTTCTTGGAGTGCTTTGATGAGCGCAATACCATCCTTGAGCGCCATTTGGAAACTAGGTGGGTAGCGCTGGTCAGTACTTAAATCTCGCATCGCTGTTAGCAAATCAATACCAGCAGCCTTGTTTTGCTTTAGAACCTCTTCAAATTGCATCCAGTATGCTTCCTGCATCGACATATTGATAATTGGCACAATCAAGAGACTCCCATTAATGTGTGCAAGTTCCAATGCTGGAAGCGTGAGTAATTGGTCAAAACCCTGGCGCATTTTCTGTTCAAAATCATGTGCGAAGGTTGTTATTGATGCGATATAATTGGAGCGTTGTATTTGGTCTTCCTCATGCTTTTGTGCGGCTAGTGGACGCAGACTGATGTGGACATTTTCTAGTGTGCGCATTAAGCTTTCTTGCACAATAGTAAGTCTTTTGTCACCATAAAAGCGGTGACTGAGGGTCTGAGCTTCGCGAATTAAGTTGCTGATGCGCGAAGTGAATGTTTCTCCCGCGGCATAAACGGACTTGCCACCGATTGGAATCATCATAAAATGTTGATTGACCCCTAATTTCAGATCACCAGCGATACGGGTCATCATCGAGGTTTTAAGAATCAGTAGTATATTCAACAGATGGACCATACTTTCACGTACAGAGTTGGCTCGATCTGTGGCATCAGTATAGATAACCTGATCAGTAAGATAGAAGAGCAGCTGTTTTTCTTCCAGGTCACGATGCTTATCGCCGCGTCCTCGATAGATAACCTGGAGTATCTCCATGAGATTTTGCTCAATCTCAAAATGGGGAATATCAATCAGGATGCGTGTCGCTTCGGGAAAGGATAGTCCGCGACTGGCTGATGCGGTCATAAAAACTACTTTGGCAGTTTTACGGAACGCTGCAATGTCTTTTTTATCTTGCTCAGATATGTTGGCATGAATTTCTAAATACTCAACATTAGCTTCGAAGTGTCCCCGGATTTTTCTGATATTCTGAATAAGCTCTGCTAAACGTTGTTTGTCCTGAATATAGACTAACTGTTGAGGAACATTTGCATCATCCAGGGTGGTCAGAATATCTGTGATGATGTTATGCTTCTTCTCCTGCTCCAATTGTTTGCTACGCTCGGTGAAGGTCGCTTCATCGAATTGGAGGGCGTCCACACCGATCTTATAGGTGATATGAAGTTTGCTGGCGGGATAGGCATTCGCGTTGATTACGGTTGCGTGTTCGCGCAGGAAGCGAAATGTTTCTTGATGTAATGGATAGGCTTGGTTCGTATTCGGTGCTACCTGGCGGAAATAAATTTTATCTGGTTCGTAGGCTGTGTTTTCCAGATGTTGCTTGATGATGTGAGGATCAACAATAGAGGCATCAGCGACGATGATTTTGGTGTTGATCAATGGGGAGTTGAGTAGTTCGCGATTCTTCAAAAATGTATGCAATCCATGCAAAAATTCAACCCCACTTTCATCGCCAGTGACTTCGTCGATCATGATAAAGAGGTGCTTGATCTGTTGGCTTAACTGTTGCATCTTTGCAGGAATAACCTGCCCCTCATTGTTATACACGCCTTTGAAGATGGTATGCAGGTGGCGCATCGTCGTTTGCTGTGCATCTTTTAAGCGTTTGAGCGATTGTACTGCAACTGTAGCTACAATTGCCTTGGCTAATGGTTTGTCCAGGGTTGCATGCAGTGCTGTGCATAGACTGTCTAATACCCCGCTAATCTGCTCACCTTTGTCGATCAGGAGTCCCTCCTGAATCTCTTCAAGCTGACGTGCGCGCGCCTGCTGAAGCTGAGCTTCTTCACTATCAGCATGAATAAAGGTCACATTCTTTTCGCGAAAGGTGTCACTACGTTGATTAGAATAATAATGTACTGCCTTGTGACCGCCCGTGTTGCGAATAATCAGCGAGTTCGAGGTTAGTGCAAAGACATCGGGACATGGAGGTTCGGTATCTGTTGTCTCGCGAAACTTTTGGATGATATCCAGATTGACCTGTTTGCGCGGACTGATATAGAGAAACAGGAAGCCGTCGCCCTGTTGCCGCACTCGTTTCAAGTAGTTGACGATGGCAGTTGTTTTGCCGATACCAGGATTGCCTGTTAAAAAGAGGTAGGGATGAGGCCCAGCTAGTGCTTTATTGGTGAGCAACGCATGTACATTCAGGATATTTTGTTGAATATATTCTGCTGATTGCAGTTCAGCACGCAGAGGAGGGCTCAGTTCTTGTTCTGTAATAGCAACACGTGTATTTAAAAATTTATCAATAGTCTCGGTATGGGTCAACCAGTGAGGACCATCACCATTATCGACCAGGTGCACCAATTTTTCTACAAAATCCCGGTTGCCTCCAAATCCTTTACGGGTCGCCAGTTGAATCTTACTCAGTACTGAATCGCGCGCTTCACCAATGTTTTTGTCACTGGTATGGTGTTGATAAATCTCAGCACAAGTTTTCAAGAGAGATCGCTGCTCCTGGTTGATCGACATGGCATTGATGGCGCGATCAGTATAACCAATAATATTAAAAAGAACTTGGTCAGTTTCTGCCAGAATACCTTTGCGTAACAAAAACGCGTAAAAATCGTTGGCATAACTGGCTGCTTGAATAAGCTTAACGGTCTCCTTGTCTTTGCGCTTAAAGGCTGTGAAATAGGTTTTAAGTTGCTCCGACAAAAGATCATTGGTGAAATTTTCTGCTTCAGTATCAATACTCATATCACTAAAGATACTTTTGGAACGGTTATAATATAGTTCCGAGGCCAGCATGGTGCGTATATTTTCGATATTTCCTAGATCTCTGGCTTCCTCAAGGTGTTGGAGAGAGAACACCGAAAGATCGATGCACAAAATACGCCAGTAGCGTCCATATTTAAGTAAGAGCAACGTATCCGCGTTAAGGAAGCGACCGGTGTGATGGTGGTCCTGGATCTCCTTTTCGCTCATTGAGAAATCCGCTGCCTTGAAACTATGCAGCTGTTGCATCAATCCTTGTACAGCGGCCTTGTCATTTTTGTTATACACATAGAAACTGTTCTGTCCATAGAAATTACACTGCAGATAGACAACCTCACGAGGTATATCCTTGCGCTGATGAGAAAATGAGTGCAGGTATTCCGTAAAAAGATTCAGGCCAGCCAGATAGCCTTTTTGCGAAAAATAGAGTACCCAGCGCTGCAACTGTTCTTTATCAACTGGATTTGTGACCCCTGTTTTTTTATAGATTGCATTCAGCAAGCTCTGTTTGCGTAGGTGCTTTAGATCATTAGTATAGAGATCCCCAAAGTAGGTTTTAATCTTCTTGTGTTGAAGGATGGCGGTCAAGAAGCCTGTATTGAAGCCGATTTCAAAAATGCGTCCCAGGTCTTCCCCAAATGTTTGCTCCTGCTTTTGTGGTTCAACGGCTGGTTCTAGAGCCTCAACAGGCTCTTGTTCTGGTTTCATTGGAATACTTCCTTCTGACAACTATTTTGTGTGGATTTGCATGACGGCACGTACAACGGTTAGGAAGGCCAGGGCGTTAAAACGTGCCCGGCCAGCATTCATGTTGGGAAAGATAGAAAGGGGGCCGACTGCCGAGTCACCGATAATGTCGGTATAGGGATCAAGCTTAAAGCCAACTGGGTTTTTTTGTTGGCTTGCCTTTTCGTAGCGTGAAAAGTGCAGCATGGTAATAAAGTCGATGATCTCTGCCTTCATGTTGTTTGGAGTTGAAGTATTGAGAAGATCAGTCCAGATATACTGATCGTATGTTGGATCATTGTCATAAACATTGATCAATGTCACATACGACATGACGCCATTGTAGATGGCATTGGGATTGACCTTGATGCCATTGAACAGATTTAAAAATACCTGTGAGCGGCGTGAAGGATCATTACTTACTCTGGTCAGGTCGCTGATATCATCGATGTAGAGCGAGTCGGCCTGTAACAATGGCTTATTTTGTACGTCGGCGAGCTTGCGGTTAATCACATAATATTTATCACAGAAGGTTGGGTAGACTTTGATGTTGGCATCCACGGCACGCATGGATTGAATAATATCCTTATTCATAAAGAACAAATCTTCATCATCGCCGTCAGACACATTAAGTTTGCTGCTATAAGGTGCATGAGCGATATAAAGGAAATGCTCGTAGCCTTGACGATGATACTTTTTTACTTGCTCGATAATAACATCCGGACGCCGATACAGGTCCTGGCTGTTCTGATTGGCTGAGAACGTGTTCAGTGTACGCACCGTAACCGTGTGGTCGTCTCCCCTTTCAATGCCAATTACTTTCCCAATAACCGTGGATAGATAAGAATCAGGTGAATGCTTATTGGCATCGCTTTTTTGACTGGAAACCACGATAATGGCCATCTTCTTAATCAGATGGTTAGTTGGTAAAGGTGTGACAGGTGCCTCATCGCTGGTAGGTTCTTTCAATTGAAAGGTATGGGGGAGGGCTGAGTAAAGAGAGTATAGCCCGTTGGCTAGTTTGTAGCTACTGTCCTGAATGGTATCGACATGAAAGCCTTGCGATCCACTCAAATAGTCTTGCCCTAACATATGGGCCAGTTGTTTGGAGAGCGAGTGCATAAAGGTCTCATCGTCATACTTGTCGCCCTTCTCATCGGGAGCTTGCATCTCTCTGGCATGGATACACATGAGGGGCGTGAATAGGGCCTGATGTTGCTCACTTGGGAGGCTGTCTGCTAGTAGTTTAATACTGGTATACGCAAGTAGTGTGTAAGTGAAACGATAGACAAATGCTCGTGTTGAGTCACCGTGTACATCGTGGTGGCGATAATATAGCGCAATACGCGTGATGTCTGCATACGCTTTTTTGTATTTATTGGGTGCCGCTTCATCAACGGGGGCTAAAAATATCGGTAGGACCTGAATATCATCGGTCTGAGCACGCATTGTGAAATGTTCGACCTGTTGGTTGGCGGGTGAGTAATAGATTGGCTCAAAAACCATTTTTAAGGGTAGCTTGCTTAGTGTATTGGCGCCTGGAGCATTGTCGGTGACTGCTAGATATTTGAGTGCGTTTTTGCCGTTGCGGCTATCGAAGGTATCCTGAAAAATATTTCCCTGAATAATCTGGTTGACATCTTTGGTCAGGATACTTTTGTCCAGGGTTAAGGCCATATCGAATGACAATCTTGCCGGACCTGAAGAGGCCTTCTTCAAAAATTCAATGATAACTTTCTTGAGCACATCCAGATTTTGTTTTATCGCTGGTTGGGTTACTTGCTGCTTGAGTCTTTGTAGGCTTGCTATAACTTGAGCATCATCATTGGAGCGTAGCGCAGGCAGGATATGTGTTTCAAAATAGGCGACTGGATTATGGTTTTTGTTTTCCATATCTACAAAGACGAAGCAATAGAGCAGTGCAACTTTGAGCATTTTTTCATAGAATGTGTGCTCATTTCTTGCAGCCCTCTGGCGTAGCAGGTATTCTTGGTCGGCAGGATCCAGTAGTATAGTATTGAACTCAAAGACGGATTTCCCTTTGCCACCATGATTATGTACCTCTCCATTAAACTTCATTTTGACACCTGAAGTAAAGGTTTTTGTCTGTCGATTGGCATCTGTATTTTCGCCCAGGAAGCCATCAATCTCAGGAATAATGGGAAGTGCATTAAATGCATCGGCACGGGCAAAGAGGTCGCGATAATTAAATTCTTGTTGGCGAAAGTAGACTGTATACTCGCTATAGGCTTTATCCGCTTGCCGAATATAGGCATCCAGACTCTGTAAGCGACGGATAAGGTTGCCTAGAAGCAGAATGGCTTTGCTAACATTTTTTTCGTTTTGGCTATGTGGCTGTTTGCTTTTTTGCCACTCCATTAATCCTCGTCCTAAATAGCGTAGGTAACAGACCTTTGCCTCGCGATGAATGCGCGCTACAGAATCTTGTAGGACGATATTTTTAAGCTGATTCAGATTTGATTTCTCTTGATTTTGAGCACTGATCAGGTTCTCGCGAACATCGGCGATATCGTCCTCATCACAGCCATCATAGTTCTCGATATAGGTGTTGATACTGTCGACAATTTGTTGATTGAAACTATCGATATTGGTTACGCTGAGTGTTAACTTATGCGCTTTGAGCCAGGTGTCGTCTTTTGACAGGTTCTCGTTAGCATGCAAACTGCGCTTCTCTAATGTATGTTCTTTATTAATGGGATAGGAAAGGCCAGCTGGTTTATTTTGGACGAATACATCCATTGGTTTGAGAAGGGTCGATACATACTGGCCGAGGGAGTGATGTTTTGTACTCATGCATTGAGCGATTTGAGTGTGCAGCTCGGCAAGAATCGTGCGTTGTAGGTCATGGCTAAAGTCTGATTTCTCATTGATGTCCAATGCATGCACTGAGGCGTGACTAAGACCATCCCTGATTTCAAAAGGATAATGATTGCTGTCGGCAAATTTTTCGGCAACTGCATTCGCAATTATATCAACATCAAAGATGACTTTATCCTTTTCGAGGAAAAGATGTTTACCAACCTTCGCTTGTTTCTGCAATTCAGCCTGGATGGCCTCAAGAAGCTCTTTATAGTTCACCGGTGAAAGTTGTTGATCGTTGTATTCGATACTGCTCATATAAATTAAGCCATGCATAAAATTGCTATTGCAACCTGCACAGCCCTCCCTTCAACTATGACCTGAAAATATTCTTGCCAAGAATCGCGATCTTAAAGTATGAATAACTTTTAAAATGAGAATAGCATAAGAGTTAAAAATTTGCAATTGCCTAACTTATTGCTTTTATAAAATTATATAGTGCTTTTGTTCTAATAATTTAATTTTTTTATGATTTACTTTTATTGTTTGCTTGTATGGGTATTGGGGTTAATGAAGAATTGTTAGAATTTTTGTTAGAACCTAAAACGTGTTGCAACAAATCGTCAACATATTCCTCACGTATTTTGCTTTCTTTAAGATTTTGCTCAAAGCTGGTACATATCTCTTTTACTAGCGCTTGCCAGACTGGTGAAGTTCTATTCTGCTCATATTCTTTAATGAATGCTGCCAGCATCCAGGTCATGGCGAAACCATATGGATCATGCCGTTGGTCCTCTTTATCTAGGTAGCCAGGGAACTCCACATCACGAAC
The DNA here is from genome assembly GCF_003967515.1 of Dictyobacter aurantiacus. Lineage (GTDB taxonomy): Bacteria > Chloroflexota > Ktedonobacteria > Ktedonobacterales > Ktedonobacteraceae > Dictyobacter > Dictyobacter aurantiacus. The sequence continues at coordinate 2,050,618 of NZ_BIFQ01000002.1, forward strand.
ATGATCTCGCACCAATTCAGGAAAGCTCGATAAACAGCCGAAGCCAGCAGCCTACTAATCGAGGAGAATACACGTTGAGCGAGATATTGGTGCAAGCAGGCTTACCCCAGTTTGTTCATCAATATAGCATTGATCTTGGCAAGCCACTTGGGGTCACAACGCCAGATCTATTCTATCAAGACGAAGTACGAGGAACCCAGCTAGCCGTTTACCTCGATGGCCTCTCCAAAGGCATCCATGGCAATAAAAATCAGCAGCAGATTGATCGCATGATCCGTGAAAGCCTTGAAGAGGAGGGTTACGACGTTATTGAAATAGCTTCCTCTGACCTTGATGACCCTGAAGCTATGAAGCGCCACCTCAAGCGTATCAGCGTAAAGCTACGTCGACGTTAAGTCAGCAAAAAAGCGACCAGCCCTTCTTAATCTACAAGAAGGCTGGTTACTTTTTGAAATAAATTGCTGTATATGTGTCTGTGGATCTCTACGCAGCAGAATATCTCATGAAGCATAGAGTCTGGTTATTTTCTCTTGCAGAGCTTGTTGAATGATTTCTCCATCTGAAGTTCGTAAATGTCTAGGATTATTACTTAGAAAACCCGCCCAAGAGTTAGGTTTTGGACCCTGACAAAATGAAAGTTGCTCTTTTAACGGCGCAATGGGAACCCCATCATCAGAAGGAAGATCGAGACGCACTCTCACTGGAACTCGACACCGAAACTCCAATTCAGGATTGTCCCAAATACGATCTTTTTCATTGAATGGTTCTTCATCAATATAAAAGGGTTCAGCAACTACTTCTAACAGCCCTATCCAGGTAGAAGTGACTGCTTGATAACAAAGGATATAATCACCAATCTGCATCTTTTCTACTTGACGCCTATTTCGCTTCGGAAAACTTGCCAATTGCGCATTTGTTAATCGATGAAATTCTTGCCAGGAAGAGCCTTTATGTGTGGTCAACCAATAATCTCGTTCCATCTGATGAATCCTTTCTACAGATATTGATCACGTCATTAATGATAAATGACAACAACTAATACATATATAGCTATCAGGAGCCAGCTATATATGTATTAGTTGTTCTGGATTCCATAGCTGCTCAGCAATCTGAATATAGAGTTCCTGGCGTTCATCTAACGCTTCTCTGTTAAATGCAGCGTAGGGCTTAAATGGTAAATGCGATTGTTCCGCAAATTGGAGAAAGCCTGGGCAATGTTCGTAGCTCTGTTCCGATAGCGATTTGGCCAGCAAATTCTGACTGTAGTAGTGTGTTACTTTTTCTGGATAGGGTAAAGCACCGTAGCTCGCATTGAAGCTTTTTGGTAGTAACAGTAGGCCACCAATGCGGTTACGATATTCATGAAAATCTGCTGGCTGTGGGAATTCATCACGATGGCGTTCTGGCTTATTGGCCCAGATATGCTCCACCTCAAATTTTGCCTTTCCCGTACTTGTCATGTACGTTTTATACTGTGAAGGGAAATTAGATTTTTGCTCAATGTAGTGAGTTATGCGCATAAGCATAAGTCGAATAAAGAAATAGTTTCTTTGGTTCAATCCAAAGCGTGTATTGCTGGTAAAGCTTTCTTTTTCTGCCTTTAATCTGTTATAAAGATTGCTCCTGAGTTCCTCTACAGATTGGCGTCTGATATCGCGCATAAGCAGATACATGGCATATTGCATTGTTGAGAAGCCGATATTATGTAAGTTCCAGAGTCTGCGGTTGAGGAGAATATCCAGATAGAGCCCTACCAATTTGAACTTGTGATGAGCCACCTCTTCAGAATCCTCGGGTAGCAGTGGAGCCAGCAAGAGTTGATATTGTGTGGTGAATCCCAATTGAGCATTATAGTAGATAGACTCCCAGCCTTCTTGGAAGGAGTTAGCAGCTTTTAGCAGATGCCTATAGTGACGAGCATAAAAATTCATATCTCGCTCAATAAACTGTATAAAACTTTCCTGATTATCGAGGCCTATGCGACTCTGATAATCACGTATCCAGCGGTGGAATTCTGTACCTATACGGTCAAAATCTCCAGGTTTAGAGCCCTTTTTGCGATCACGAATGTTTTCAGCATACTGACTACGTAGCCAGGTCTTAAAGAAATCAGCTGGAGCCTCTTTATAAAATGCTTCAAACTTTGTTATCTGTTGTTTCCAGAGCACATTCATCGTATTTCGTTTCTTGACATCTGAGATCTTCGCCAGCAAATATCCCTTAAGCATATCTGTTGGATTGAGAGAAAGTCCTCGATCATTCATTGTCTCGAAAATTGTATAGGCATCTTCATCTGAATATGCTGTAATCTCAACAAGATGAACTTTCTCTGTGAGCCAATCAATAAAATGGAGTAGTGCCCCATCGACTATCTCTTCAGGTAACAGCGTCTCAATTTCACTATAACGTTGGACAATATTTTGTACCGATTCTGGCTTATCCACTTCATCGAAAGGCCGCCCAGTATATAGAGCGTCCAGGCAACTAGCCCATTCTTCAACATTCATATTAAATGAACGTTGACCAAAGTGAGCTGAGAAAATCAGACTGTTGATTTCAACTGGATCTTTATATGCTTTTTGTAAATTGTTCAGGTAAATGAGGAAGAGCGTCAAACTCGTCAGGCGTTGCTGTCCATCAATAATAAAACTCTGATTCTCTTTCTTACTAATAATGATTGAGCCCAGGAAATAATGACCATAGTCAGCAACAGAAAAACGAGCATGCCCTGCTTCATAATCTTGTAGGAAGCGAGATGCCAAATCGTCAATCAACTCTTTCAACTGCTTCTCTTCCCATTTATATTCGCGTTGATAATAATCAACTGAATACTTAGTATCCGCCAGTAGTTGGCGAACAGTCTTTGCCATACCACGAATCTCATTCATTATATGTTCCTTACTACTAGATTTTAATGACTATATAATATAATATGAATTTTAACCGAAATGGTTATTAATATCAATGTAATTATGCTTACGTTATTGCTTAAAATGTTTGTTAGCATGAAATAAGAAATTCCATTAATTTATTATATTTATTTATGGGAATCGAACTCACTGGGTTCATTCACACAGACGCTCGGTTTAAATTTCCGAGGTTTCTCTTTGGATTGCTTCACCGTAACCATATAGATATTGACCTACTTTATTGAGGAGGAAATTGCTGCATTTTGGGCTTGGGTGTGGTTGGATATGGCAGCCCTAGTGGATGAGGCCGACGTAGAGGACATAGGGTTCAGTAGGGTACGATGGTTATAGCAAAGGTAGTATGAACTTGATTGGCGTTTATTTTGAGTTGAACAGATCCAGACGACGTTTGCGTGTACGCCAGACATGGGTGTCGATTGGCATGACATTGCATTTATAAATTAAAGAGTATGACGTGGACAGATGTTTTATGAGTCGGTGGGTTAGCTAATCACATTTGGCATATGGCTGAAAGTTTAGTATACAAAGTAGCCTCTGTTAGCAAGGATGGAACCGAAATAGCGCGAGAAACGTTTCTATTTGATTCTGTCATGTCTTAACATTGTAGGGTTTGTTACCGAAAATGATCTTGTATCCAGTTACCTGTTAATGCTGTCCCATCAAAATATTGATAGCAATGGGAATCTTAACGAGAGTTTCTTTCTTGTTAACTCAATGCAGCATAGGGCACAATAATTGTTTTTAATTTCCAGCTCTCCTCAAGTTAAGAAACTCCTCGAAGTCGCTAGGTTTAATGCGATATTCTGGGCGCCGGCCACCCACATTAAATGCTTTTAAATCTTGCTTTGTGATCCAATTGCGCACGGTTTTTTCATCGACGCTCATTCTCTTTGCTATCTGCTTAACAGTTAGCATAACTTCTTCTTGCTCCGCCATTAGCCTCTCCTATCAGTATTTAGGTCATTATAGTATGTATATTCTGCGTGGTCAATTAACTTCACAAATATTCATTTTGATTCTTGTTTATTATTTTTTAAGGACTAATAATCTGTTAAATTTCTATTTATTGCTGTATAATACCATTCAGGGATATTGACTGTGATTGAAGAACGCTAATTTTGATGTTCTATCACGATACGTCCGCATATCCCTATAAGATTGGAGGAAAAATTCAGCAAGAATCTTCTCGTCATTTCTTTTCTGCGTTCGCTATCCTGATTTCATTATGAGTAGGGCAGATTTTGCCAGGTGATTATGAAAACCAGGAGCATATATGACTGAGCCAGAGAAAGAGATGATTCGAGAAATTTTGATTGAGCTCTTTTTAGAAAACCCAAAGAGGAAATCAAATGCAGATCAGCCGTCTCTGAAGGAGATCAAGACAAGCCTTTAGCTAGAAAGAGGAAGTTTAATGGTAGCCAAACGGAAGAAACCGACAAAATTTTATGCTACAGAAGAGTTGTATAACCCCAGAATTGATACAAGCCGCGATGCATATTTGTATGGGCGACAGTCTGATAAAGAACAAGTTGTTGAGAATATACAATCACATATTTCTCAAACTGTCAGGTTGCTTGATTATGTAAAAAATACCTTGGGTTTCAAAGATGATGGGACAACGGGGAGCGTTACCCTATTCGTAGAAAACGAGGTGGTGGATTCAGACGGAAATGTAAGTATTAAAGATGCTTCGGGGACATGGCCTATTGATCGCAGGCCCGGTTTGAAGGCTATTTGTAATGCTATTGAAAGTCCAACCTCCAATGTTGGTGTCGTTATTGCTGAGTATGTGGACCGTCTCTTTCGAGACGAGGACCGGATCGATAGTAATATCTTTATCAAGCTGTGCCGCGAGAATGATGTTTTTGTCCATATTGAAAGTAAGCGGATGACCTATAATTTTGCCAATCTACAACATGCAGAGATGTTTAGGATGGAAGTGCAGATGGCAGCCGCCTATATCGAAAACCATGTACGTGGAACTATGCACAGGCGGCGTAGTCTGGCTGCCAGAAGTGGAATGTGGGCAGGCATGGGATCTATCCCGGTTGGCTATATTACTGAGAGAAATGAGGAAGATCCCCGCTACGGCAAGTTTATCATCTACAAGCCTCATGCGAAGATTGTTCACTGGCTTTTTGTTCGCTTTGTTAAGCTAGGTTATGATCTTGTTGAGTTCAAACGAGAATTACAGGCAATGCCCTATATTTTCCCCGCTTTTGAGAGTTGGGTTCACCCCTCTGATACAAGTAAATGCAACCTGCGCGTCCAGAATGGTGGCTTTTCCTTTTGTGAGTCGACGATTGAGAAAATCCTGACGAATCAGGTTTACATTGGTATATTTAAGCGTGAAGGCGTTACACGAGTAGATAATCATCCGGCTATCATCGAGGAAGATTTGTTCTGGTCAGTTTATGACCGCTTAAGAGATTTTCGGCCAGACGGTACTCCGACCAATCGTGTGCGTCGGGTTGTTAAATATTCCCAGATAACCTATGCGGAGCGCAAACCACTTTTTACATTTACTTCGTCAGATCCTAAGGCCACTGTGTCTTATGGAAGAAGTGCTCAATGGTATCACTATAAAGTGCGTGTTTATGATGGTATGTCTCGGGAGACTGTAGTTTCAGCATATGCCGATGTTGTAGAAGATGCTATCGTAGCCCAGCTGTTCGAACGCTTACAGTTACAAGACATAGACATTGGTGATATGGAGAAGAAACGAGCCGCCATTATCGAGAAAAATGCAAAGAGGAAGAGGAGGCTCGAACAAAGTATCGAAGCTATTGATGAAGAAATTGATACGCTGACTGTGAATATGGGTAAGATTAAAACCGACGTTGTGGTTGCTCGCTTAGAAACGCAGATTGAGAAGCTGTTGGGTAGAAAGTCAGAAGCAGAAGCTGAGTTAGTACAAATTGCTCAGTCGTCTCAAGAAATTGTATTGGGCACGTTTGAAGAGGAGCTAAAAGACTTGGAACAGTCCTGGCATAAACATTCGTTTGGACTGCGCAAATCATTGCTTAAGCTTTTAATTAAAGAGCTGAAACTCGATTATGTCAGCCCCCGCTTTTACCGTATAACCATTGTGTGGATGTATGGGAACTGGGGAGTAGAAACGGCCTTTATTGACAAGGGCAAGGGCAATAAGAAGTGGAGGTCGGATGATAATAAAATCTTGCGAGACATGTACCGGGATAAGAGCCAGCTAGAGATTATGAAAGCTCTTCCACAGAGAAGTTGGAGAAGCATATTGCATCAGGCTGATCACCTTGGCGTTAGAGAAGGAACGTGGAAACCTAAAACCATTAAAAACGTTAACATCTGTTTAGATGACATGGCATTTCTAGAAAAGTTTGGCCTAACACTGGAACAGTTCCAAGATGGAAACGACGTGGTATGGTATTTTTGGTAAAAGGCATCGTAGGATTGGTCGAGGATGGCAGGATATTTGGAAATGAGGCGATACGGATAATATCAGGAGCATGGCCCCCGCCAGCACCTTCTGTGTGGTAAGTGTGAATCGTCCTCTGTCCAATGGCCGCGATCGTATCCTCGACAAAGCCAGCTTCATTGATAGTATCCGTATGGATGGCCACCTGAACATCATACTGGTCCGCGACCTTGAGACAGGTATCAATGGCCGCAGGAGTGGTACCCCAGTCCTCATGCAATTTGAGTCCGCAGGCGCCAGCGCGTATCTGCTCCTCCAGCGGCTCGGGGGTCGCTGTATTGCCCTTGCCCAGGAAGCCGAAATTGACGGGCCAGTGTTCGGCCGCCTGGAGCATCCTCGCTATATTCCATGCGCCCGGTGTACAGGTGGTCGCGTTAGTACCCGTGGCGGGACCTGTACCACCACCGATCATGGTGGTGATGCCGTTGGACATGGCCTCATAGACCTGCTGTGGTGAAATAAAGTGGATGTGTGAGTCGATGCCGCCGGCCGTCACGATCATGTTCTCGCCAGCGATCACTTCGGTTCCGGAGCCAACCACCAGCTCAGGATCAACGCCATCCATCGTATCGGGATTGCCGGCTTTCCCCACTTTGACGATGCGACCATCACGAACGCCTATGTCGCCTTTGACGATGCCCCAGTGGTCGATGATGATCGCGTTGGTGATCACCAGATCCAGGGTGCCAGGGGTACTCTCACGGCTGGCGCGGCTGCTCTGGCCCATGCCGTCACGAATCACCTTGCCGCCACCGAAGGTAATCTCATCGCCGTAAACGGTATAATCTTTCTCAATCTCAATCAGTAACTCGGTATCAGCCAGTCGTACGCGATCGCCGGTCGTAGGACCATAGAGATCGGCATACATCTGGCGAGGGATGCGTTGGCTCATACGTGTTGCCCTCTCATCACTATCTACAAGAATGGAAGTTCCGGCTATCACAAACAACTGTAATGACGGATGTCTCTGATGGCATGGCCGCCTCCTTTGTTGGTTCCATCTTAGTATACTGTGAAAGCGGGGCACCTGGTGTATGATAGGTGGCATCATATGGCTGTTTTGTACATAATATAAAGAACCCATATTTATGGTCATGCAACCTGATAAATGGATCTCCGGCCATACTTACAGTGACATAGTTATAATGCTGCTGTTTTGCGAAACCTTATTGTGTATTAATCAGCAAACTTAACGTTCTTACATACAGGATGGTTTGGTCACTGGCGTTTATCTCCAGGTGATAATGCCAGGGTGCCAGAGGCAGGAGTGGTTTTCGAGAATATCAGGCAAACGTGAGTTGTTATCCAAAGATTTGGCTGCAGGTAGTATTGGTATTGAGAAAGGTACGCAAAGCAGAAGAGATGGAAAAAGCCTCAGAGGATAGGACCCTTCAGCAGCAACTGGCACGGGTGGTTTCCGAGATCTCAAACCCCTTGTTTGTGGCGCTCCCGACATTTTTAGTGATTGCACTTGTGACTGCGCCTGATGTTGTGCATGCTTTCCTCTGGTGGATCATTCCTATTCTTGGTATTTCGGTGGCCCCATTTCTGTTTATCTGGCAGGGGGTGCGAAAAGGGAAGCTGACGGATCACCATGTCAGTCAACGTGAGCAGCGTTTTGTACCGCTCTTCTTTGGCCTGACGTGTATGCTGCTCAGCTTTGCTGGCCTCTACGCCTTGCATGCGTCTCCTATTCTCATCGCTACGTGGTGGCGGTGATCGTCGCCTGCGGTATTTCGCTCATCGTAACACGCTATTGGAAGATTAGCTTGCACCTGGTTGGTATAGCAGGTGCTGTGACGGTCTTTGTCCTTCTCTTCGGCCCTCGCTTGCTTGCTCTCTCACCGCTCGTGTTCCTGGTTGGTTGGGCACGATGGCAAGTGCGCGCCCATACCGTTCTGCAAGCCATTGCTGGCACCTGCCTGGCTATCGTTGTGACGGTGGTGACATTTCAGCTCTTTGGCATTCAACTCTAGCCGAAGTGTTTTGCTGTTTCACGCCTTTACTCTTCTTCTGGCGGCAGCAGTGTGAAGGTGTACTTTCCTATCAGCAAGGAAACTGTATTCATCGGATTTGCAGAAGAACCGCTTAATCTGCAAATTTCTATAATAGAACCGGCCAGCGTAAGCAAGAATTGATATTTGTTGAGCTTATGCGTTATTTATAGTGAGGTATTATAAAACATTTGCATTGTAGACATGCTTATCAATAGTAGATGATTTTCAGTAGACAGGAGGCTGCATGAGACGATTCACCGCAATGGGCATAGGGATTTGTTTGCTTCTCGTCGCCTTTCTCTCGTTGGTAGCCTGTGGAGGGAATCCGTCAGGAGCTATTACCGGACAACATATTACAGCCATTCAGGTAGGAACGGGTTTCGATCAAAAACAACAAGCAGTACGAGGAGAAAGTGGAACATTTCAGGTTGGGCAGACATTGTACGTTGTCTTTACTATTAATACATCTGATAGCAATGCTATAGCAACCTTAAAAATATTCAATGGTGTTGACCTAGAGGATACTAGTTTACCAGTCTCTATCAAATCTGGTACCGCAGTCTATGAAAAATCAGTGTTGCTCAACGCGACGGGCGACTATACTATCGAGATTGACTATAAGTCGAGCAAGGAAGCCTCCATCCCTTTTGCGGTAAACTAAGATCACGCCATATATATCATAAATAAAGGAGCCACAGGTGACTAGAATACCTCGCATAGTACGTTTCGGCATACTCTTCCTCTTGGTTCTCATTTCACTTGCATCCTGTGGTGGCAACGACACAGAAGGTAATGCACGTGCAACTGCAACGCCTACGTGCCAACCAACCTACGTTTATGACCAGGTGCAGAATCAAGGCGAGGCATTGGACGTTGTTGACTTTGAGTCCGCTTATAATGGCACAGCGAATAAAGAAATTTTTACACTTAGTGCGAGCCATAGCGCTTCAGTCTCAATCTCAACCAGCGACACAAAAATAGAGAAGTTTCGTGCTGAAGTTCAGGCCGGTATAGAAGCCAGTGCAGATGCCCCTCTGTTCAACGGAGCAGCCAACCTTGAGGTTACGGCAGAAGCTCAGGCAGATGCCATCTACGAAAGTGTACATCGGGTTAGTAATACTGTTAGTAAGATTCAAACATCGACAACAGGAAGCCTGATCCAGTTAACCATCCCCCCTATGTCGAGGGGGTATGGACTCTACGGAGCGATGGTAAAGATCACGTCTGGACATCTCTATTCGAATAATTGCGGTACTCCAGATGACCAAGGAACAATCTCGGCAATTATCCCTGAACGCTTTGAATGGTGTACCTGGACAAGAGGTCCTAATCTTTTTAGCGATGGTGGACAGGGGCCATGTGATGTGGTGGCTTACAATTTAGGCTAAAGCAACCAGATGGATCATCGTCGGATTACATTATTAACCAGAATAATCCTAGCGATCTCAAGCTGATAGCTCACGACGAGTTGTCAGCTTTCTTTGTATCAACAGCCTCTTTCACGTCCAAGAGCAACCTTTCCGTATCCTTTGCCCAATTCTGTTTGAGCTCTTTCTCCACAATGGTTAGATCGCGCAAGTGATGGACTTGCACAATGATAGCTCTGATAGCTTGGGAGGGCATCATGCACCGAGATGCTCGTGAACAGCGGCGCAATCCCAATCGTATTCATTCCCTTTCGATCTCGGCTCGTGTTTCTATTGACACTCCCCGGTCTAAAGACGCGGGGATTCTTCCTTCATCCATCGAACTTGCTCACGGATATTGCTACCAGCAAGTAGAGGCCCAATGTCCAGAAGCGTTTCATGCACTCAACGGCGCATCCGTTCCCGTATGCCCTACGGTACGGTCCTGTTCCCGTTGCTCTCGTTTTGCCAACGCTTTTGCCAGAATATTACGAGCGGCATTCTCATCGCGGTCTATGAGCAGTCCGCACTTGGGACAGACGTGGGTACGCACGCTCAAGCTTTTCTTGACGAGCGTGCCACAGCCGCTACAGTTCTGGCTGGTGAAATGTGGTGCGACCTTGATCACGGGGATGGTGTGCAACGCCCCATAGTATTGCACCCAGGCCAGGAAGCGGCCCCAGGATGCATCATTGATCGATTTGGCCAGGTGGTGATTGCGCACGAGATTCGCTATCTTCAAGTCTTCAAAGGCAATGAGATCGTGAGATGTCACAAGCGCGTTCGCCTCTTTGCGAGCGAAATCTTCGCGCTGCCTCTGGACTTTCAGGTGTGCTTTTGCCAACGTCTTTCTGGCCTTCAAACGGTTCTTGCCGCCCTTGGTTGTCTTGGAGAGACGACGCTGCAACCGCTTGAGACGTTTCTCGGCTTTGCGATAGTGGCGGGGATTTTCCACAGTAGTGCCATTGGCATCGGTGTAGTAGGCTTTGAGTCCCACGTCAATGCCGGTGATCGCTCCTGTCATCTCATGTTCGACGACCCGATCTATCTGCACGGCAAACTGACAGAAGTAGCCGTCTGCACGCCGAATGAGGCGAACCCGCTTGATCTGTTTGACTGGAAAGGTTTCAATGGCTCGCGTGCCCACCAGACGCAAGCATCCAATCCCACAGCCATCGGTGAAGGTGATGTGTCTGCCGTCTGCGTTCAATTTCCACCCAGAGGTTTTGTATTCCACTGAACGATTATCATGCTGAAAACGGGGGTAACCTTTCTTCCCTGATTTCTTCTGTTTGCAGTTGTCATAGAAGCGGGAAATCGCAGACCACGCCCGATCCGCTGCGGCTTGCCGTGCCATCGAATTGAGCTTGCTGGCAAAAGGAAATTCCTGAGCAAGGGGGGAACACGAGGCTTGCAAATCATTGCGACCGATACCACGGCCATCCATCCACTGCCGGATACACGTGTTACGGATGAATTGCGTGATCCTGATTGCATCTTCAATGGCAGCGTATTGTGCCTTTGTGCCATCAAGTTTGTATTCGTAGATGAGCATAGCCTCGTGTCCCCCCTTCCTGCTAGGACCTTGATTGGCGGGCAATATAGGCGTCAATAATCTCCTGACTCACATGCCCGGCAGTTGAATAGAATGTCGAACGGGTCCACAATGACGGCATCCGTCTCAGGTGCTCAAATTGCTTGCGCAGATGGTTGGACGAGCGACCTTTGATGAGCCGTGCCACATCGGTGGGCGTGGTATAAGGGGTGATCTGAATGAAGAGATGGACGTGATCGGGTTGAATCGCCAGCCGGACAATGTGCCACTGGTTTTCCTCTACCACGTGTTCAATCTCCTCTTTTAACCGATCATGCACCGGACCTACCAACACCTTGCGTCGTCGTTTCGGGCAAAAAATGATGTGGTACAATATGTGGTGGACCGCATGCTGTTCATGGATATACGCATCACTCATGTAGACTAGTATAGTTGATGCGACATGCTCTGTCAACATGCCACTGTGCACCAGCCCCAAAACAAGGAACGGCGATTCATCCCCCGCATGAATGACTCTGTTGGGAAATTTTGTTCAGACAACTCGTCAAGGAAGAGCAAAGATGGTAAGGTGAGAAAAAATCCCCCCTTGACAGGAATGGAGTGAAAGACGAGAAGCAAAGGAGCATGCTCATGTCCATGAAACCGAGACGGCTAGATGAGGTTCCAGAAACAACGAGCCGGATCGCCCATCGAGCATTCCCCAAAGGGACGCTCGCGATGGTTTTACGAGACGAACTGGCAAGCATCTATACAGATGAGACCTTTGCTCATCTGTTCCCCAAGCGTGGACGGAATGCAGAAACTCCCTGGCGTTTGGCCGTAGTGACAGTATTACAAACCATTGAGCACCTCACAGATCGCCAAGCAGCAGAAGCAGTGCGGGCGCGCATTGATTGGAAATACGCCTTGTTGCGCCGTGTGGCGCATGGTGATATCCCTGGTGCAGCCAGGAAGAATGAGAAGGGAGATTCTTGAGTCATCCAACTTACCTGGACCTGAAAAGGAAAGGGGACAAGAGCATGTTGGAAACGCAGAAAACATTCGAAGACGCTTAGGGTGCTGTTCTGCAAGGCTCGCGTGATATGGCAAGAGCTACACTGCTCAAATGCAAATCTCCATGTGGTGTCATATTTCACCCATCGGTCATAGCGTCTATTACCGATGCCATATGATGCAGTAATTACTTAGGGCGATTACTGCACCCTTCTTCATATTGGGGACCAGCTAATGAAGTTGGCAAAGGGGATGAATTGCGTGCCTACGTCACGCTCGGACGTATCACCATGACGTACCACGGGATGGCCTACGAGCTGCGAGGCTTAGGGTCACAGAGTCTTCATACTACTCGTGGGAGTCACGACCCACCAGGGCGGTTGGGAAAGCCAGCCACAGGGGGAAGGAAGACAGGAAATGTGGAGTTCCAACACGAAACGAGGTATGCGTAATGCAGGAGGCCAGGGTTTACTTGGAACTCGTTCGAGAACGTGGGAAAAAGCGATTACCATTGACCCGCGTGTATCGACAATTGTTCAATCGTGAATGGTACCTGATTGCTTACGGCAAAATCTATCGGAACAAAGGAGCCATGACCCAGGGGGTCACAACGGAAACCGTTGATAGCATGTCCCTGGCGAAAATTGATGCGATCATCAACGCATTACGTCAGGAACGGTATCAATGGAAACCGGTGCGACGGGTTGTCATTCCAAAGCGGAACAGCACGAAGACGCGCGCTCTGGGTCTTCCAACGTGGTCAGATAAGCTGTTACAAGAAGTTATTCGCCTCATACTTGAGGCATACTTCGAACCAACTTTTTCTGAACACTCCCACGGTTTTCGGCCCGGACGAGGTTGCCATACGGCTCTCAAGGACATTTACGACCATTGGGCTGGAGTAACCTGGACCATTGAGGGAGATATTGCTGCCTGCTTCGACAACTTGTCGCACGACTTGTTGCTCGATACCCTGGCAAAATATATTCATGATGGTCGCTTTCTTCAACTCATCCGCAGTTTGCTGAAAGCAGGATATCTAGAAAACTGGAAATGGAACCGCACATTAAGCGGTGCACCGCAAGGCTCAATTCTTGGTCCAATACTTTCCAATATCGTGCTCAGCCATCTGGATACCTTTGTCGAAGACACGCTCATCCCAGCATACACCAGGGGAGAACGCCGCAAGGCCAACCCCATCTACACTCGCCTCAGCAGTACCATCCGTCGAAAGCGGCAGCAGGGAAAGCAAGAAGAAACGAAAAGCCTGGAACAACAGCGGCGCTCTCTTCCTTCGATCGATCCCTACGATCCCGATTACCGACGGCTCCGGTATTGTCGCTATGCAGACGACTTTTGCCTGGGAATCATCGGGCCAAAGGAAGATGCCAAGGAAATCAAACGCCAACTGGGAATGTTCCTGCGTGAGTCTCTCAAACTGGACCTCTCAGAAACCAAAACGCTTATTACCCATATGCGCACGGAAAAGGCGAAATTCCTTGGGTATGAAATCTCGACCTTTCAGCGCAACGATGCGCATGAGCAAGCGTACTACAAGCGACGTGTGCTCAACGGGAAGATAGAACTCTCTCTTCCTGCGGCAGTAATCCAAGCCAAATGCCAGCGGTACATGACCCATAACAAGCCAATCCATCGCACGGAGATGCTCAATGACTCGGTCTTTTCGATCATCGTGCATTACCAGGGGGTGTATCGGGGCGTCGTGGAGTATTACCGCCTGGCTCACAATGTCTATGGATTAAACAAGCTGAAGTGGATCATGGAGCAATCCCTGGTCAAAACACTGGCAGCCAAACTCAAAATCTCAGTGCATCAAGTCTACGAACGCTTCCGAGCCACCCTGATGACCGATGGGAAAGTCTACAAAGGACTGCAAACGGTCATCCAGCGGGAAGGGAAAGACCCCCTCATTGCCCAATGGGGTGGTATTCCTCTGCAACGCCGTATGGAGGCGGTTCTCAATGATGATCCCTACCTTTATTGGAATGGGCGAACGGAAATCGTTCAACGACTGCTTGCGGAGACATGTGAACTCTGTGACTCGCATACGCAGATCGAAGTCCACCATATCCGAGCTCTGAAGGATCTTGAACGCTATGGTCGGCCTGAAAAGCCAGCGTGGGTCAAAACGATGGCGGCACGTCATCGAAAAACACTGGTTGTCTGCCAATCCTGCCACAAAGCTATTCATGCCGGGAAACCGCTGACATCTCATCGCCTCGAATGAACATTACCAGAGAGCCGGATGAATCGAAAGGTTCCCGTCCGGTTCGGTGGGGGGCCGATGGAAAAGTGCTCCGCTCTTTGCGGAGGAACTCGCCAGCGGCCTACCCTGTAGTTTACCTTTAGACGACGAAGGGTTCGATTTTACCATTTTATGCGATTTTCGCCAACGGCTCATCGACGCCCATGCCGAGTCTCTCGTGCTCGAACCCATCTTGATAGTCAGCCGGCAACGGGGCTGGCTCAAAGCCGGCGGCAAACAACGGACGGATTCAAGCGCAGTACTCGCTGCGGTGCGAACGCTCAACAGCCTGGAAAGTGTTGGTGAGAGTATGCGGGCCGCGCTCAATGACCTGGCGAAGCAGAACCCGGAGTGGTTGCTTTTGCATATGGCCCCCGACTGGTTCGATCGTTCTGCTCACCGTTTTGAGATGACACGCTTTCCCAAGCAGGAGAGCAAACAACAGGCCCTACGCAAGCAAGTAGGAGAGGATGTGGCACGGCTTTTCGATGGTCTCGAACGGCAAGAAACGCCCGCAGCTCTGGGCCAATTGCCCTCTGTCATCCGTCTCCGACAGGTCTTTGATCAGCATTACGAGCGTAGCCAGACTGGAGTGCGATGGCGTGATGGGCCTGCGGTCACGAACGAGGACCGGATCGTGTCGCCCTACGATGAACAAGCACGCTCGGCTCGCAAACGAGAACTCATCTGGTTAGGGTACAAGATCCATCTGACAGAGACCTGTGATCAAGATCCGCACATGCCCCATCTGATTGTCCAGGTTCACACGGTCCCGGCGACGACTCCTGATAGCATGGCAGTGGAACCGATCCTGCAGGACCTGCGTGAACGCGAGGTGGCCCCTTCGGCCCTGTTCGTGGATCAAGGCTACACCAGTGCCACCTCTCTTGTCGAGCAAGCCAAACAAGGAACCGAGATGATGGGTCCGCTCCAGGAGTCAACCAGTTGGCAAGCGCAAGCTGGAGAGGGGTATGGGCTGTACGACTTTGAAGTGGATTGGCACCAGCAACGGGTCCGTTGTCCTCAAGGCCATCTGAGCCAGCGATGAGCTCCGTTTCTTGACCGACACGGCACAGGCAAGATTGAGGTTCGTTTTCCTCCCCAATGCTGTCAGGCGTGCATGGCACGAGAACACTGCACAACTGGGGCCAAGGGGCGTATTCTCAAACTTCTGCCTCAAGAAGCCTATGAGGCATTAGAGCAGCGTCGAAAAGAGCAAGACACGTCTGCTTTCCAGAAGGAATACGCCCTGCGTGCTGGTGTTGAAGGAACCATTTCACAAGCAGCGCGTCGGACCAGAATGCGACGGAGTCCTTATCGCGGGGAGCGAAAGACGCATCTGCACCATGTACAGATTGCGGCCGGGATCAATGTGGTACGCATCATCGCGCATCTTCAAGCACAAATGCAAGGGACACTTTCGCGTCCCGAGCGCCAAGCTACGCCCTTTGCTCGTCTCAGGGAGGTGGCTCGACTGTGATGTTCCGATGTCTGCACAAAATTTCCCAACAGAGTCATGAATGACGAGGGCTTTCTCGCTCGCTTTGTGTAAAAGGCATGGTAGGATCGGTTGAGGATGGCAGGATATTTGGAAATGAGGCGATACGGATGATATAGGGCGCATGGCCCCCTCCGGCACCTTCGGTATGGTAGGTGTGGATCGTCCTCTGTCCAATGGCCGCGATCGTATCCTCGACAAAGCCAGCTTCATTGGCAGAAAGTGGTTCCTTCCTTTTTTCTTAGAAAGTCTTATTGCGCTGGCCCGCTGTTGAGAACCGCATCCCATGCCAGTTCTGATGCCAGTATTCCGAGCATCGTTCCACTGACACGAGCATCGTTTACTTCATTGGTCGTCACGGTATATAACACATCACCATCATTGATGGTCTGAAATGGTTGAATAGCTCGCGCCATCGAGCTATGGACTTGCCTTCCTAATTGGCGCAGTTCTTCTGGACGTAAGCATTGATTAGTAACGACAAGTGTCAGCGTGGTATTGCCAAAGGCCGTAGTGACCACTTCACCACGAGCAAGTCGCTGTTCCAGATCCTCAACGGGAGAGAGGCGTAGACCGGTCCTGGGGTCGCGGTTACCCCGTACAACCTGGCCCTGCCGATCAATGATGATACCAACGGCGTTGACGACCGTGAATACGCCAATCCTGGTGTCTCCAATCTGGCGAAAGGCACCACCTTGTCCCGAAGGCTCTTTGTGTGTGAGATTGAAGATATTGCCGCACGTGGCTGATCGGCCAGCACCTCGCGCCCCCAGAGGAAAAAGACCAGGGCGCGCCGCTTGGAGGGCGGCTTTTCCCAATTGAAGATCAGGATAGATGACATTGTCACGTGCCCCATAATCATTGATAATGGCTCCAGAAACTAAAGCCATATGTTTGCTGGAAACCGACGCCTTCGTTTGGAGGGCAGAAGCCCGTTGCTCAAAGATGGCGGCAGTGACTCCACTTGCAGCTTCCAGTCCATAAATAGAGCCACCAGCGAAACAAATTGCATGGTTGCGTTCATAATCGCCAGTCTTACCGACCAATCCTCCACGCGCATCTATTGCCGTCGCCACCCCATCGGGGAAGTAGAAAACGGTACAACCGGTTGGCCCCTCTGCATATTCAGCCACACCAATGTGCAGCGCTGGAAAATCAACGGGTAAGGTTGGCCCTTCAAATGAAGTTTGGGGCACAAGGGAAAGAGAACTATTCATCAACATATGTTGAATCTCCTGTTTACAAAGCACTAATATTTATCATATTCATTTTAGCCAATAAATATAATAGCTCATTCTCATGATAAAAGCGATACACCATGTATAGGATTAGTCAGTGAAATGTATATTCCTGGTTTTTGGCTGTCATCGCAGATGCTTGACCAATAAGGATGTGGTGCAAATAAAGGTTCGGCAGTTTCGCCGATAACTGCCCAAGGAGTGAGGGTAAATGGAGAGCTCGCCCAGCAGATTTTACCTGGTTCTGACAAAATCTAAGCACACTACGGAGGCCCATATCCTTCAGGAGGATATCAGAATAATTTAGCTTATTAACCACTCAGGAAACTCTGAAAGGAAATTTTGGAATGTAATTTGATCTGCTTCTAAATTTTCTTTAACGGATCAGATTTGGAATCACCAATTTCTGATTACTGCGTCTCGGGGTGTTCCGTTGTGTTTGCTTCCTCCGCAGAGGGTTCTATCTCAAAATACCTCTGCATCGCGCGACGATAACGCTCCAGGTCGTCTAAGTCTCCTGTTTGCTGGCACTCTTCGATATACGTTCTTGCTTTCTTTGCCCATTCCTGCTCGATGGAGTGGAGGTATATCAGGGTAGTAGAGACCCCTGCACCAACTAGAAACTGAATATCAAAACCACACCAGGTATCAAAGGATGCTCTTTTGGCTTTCCACAGTAGCTCTACATCCTCAAGCTGACCGAGCAGAAAGAGCAGAAAACCACTAAGGTGGATGTTATCACTCTCTGTTTCGATGTCATTCTTGCGACAAGTGATTTCTTGTTCCATCAGAAAGCGAAGGAGCGGGCGGTCTTTCAATGAGAGTGTGTTCTGCAACTCCTTGAGGACTTGGGCACGCAATGTTGCGTGTGGATCAGAGCCATCCTCATTCTTGGGGGCGCCTTCCTTCA
Organism: Dictyobacter aurantiacus; assembly: GCF_003967515.1. GTDB lineage: Bacteria > Chloroflexota > Ktedonobacteria > Ktedonobacterales > Ktedonobacteraceae > Dictyobacter > Dictyobacter aurantiacus. The sequence continues at coordinate 2,068,865 of NZ_BIFQ01000002.1, forward strand.
GGTAGGTGAGCGCGTGAAGGACCTGCGAGGAAGGCAGTCCAGACAGGCTATTTCTTGCTTCTTGCACAATATTTGCTGCTTGCATACAGTCTCTTTTCTTTCAGCGGTATTTTCCGTATTATACCTTGAGAAAAGAAGTTGCTCAAACAGACAAATGAAGATCAATTGTCTCTTTAGTTTATGAAATGTGGTTATACTGCTGATTTTATGAAGAATGGGGCTGTGGCTTGTGTTCAATTCCTTGTGATCTACCAGTGAAAATACAAGATATTTTTATTCGATAACTTTTTTACCTTTGTCCTCTTGCCTTTCTAACTCAACACGCCGCCAATGAGGGAGTTGGCCGATCTAGCCAAAGGTAAACCCGCATACGAGTCCGCTGGCAATACCTCCTACGACGCCGAATAAGCCAGCGGCAATCAGGGCGTTGCGAGCTGAGTTGCGTATGCCTTCATTCGCATACGCCAGCTGGTGTTCTTCAAGGAATGGTACTTGACCAACCGCTGTGAAGGATTCCAGTGAGAATACTGGCAATGCCACTGACTAATCCGATGATGATGCTATAGATCAGGCCATATGGGATGCCATAGAAGAAGCCACCAGCTCTTGTGATGATGGCGATTAGTGCTCAGGGCGCAATAATGATGCTCAGGCCTAACCCTTTTTGAATAGTGGTGGTGAGATTACGACCGATTTCCCGCCAGGGCCGGGCGACTGTTTCAGCCGGTTGATGTCAGGTCTGGTTGCCTGTTATAGGCATGCTTGCTGTGCGTGTTTTATAATAGAGAAAAATACATGCACAAAAGTCTTGACAGACTCCTTGATTTAGATGAGCTATAGCGTCTATGCTAGCTCTGGTCTGATTCTCTTACCTTGGCGATGTTTTTCCTTTACAGCTTGCGTGTCTGAGATTAATGCGTGCCGCATTGGCAGATGATAGATGCCCACATGTATCGTCATTATGTTACAGCAAGCAAAATAAATTTAAACCACAAGGATCGCTTCTGTTCTCTTTTCAGCCTATACTTGAAGCAGAAGAGTTATTGAAGATCCAGAAAGAGGAGCTAACCATAATGAATACGATGCAAATGAAACTTGAACTGATAATCGTGCCTGTTTCAGACGTTGATCGCGCCAGGACTTTTTATACAGAGATGATTGGCTTTGCTCCTAGTTTCCAGGAAGAGGATCAGATAGATAGGTGGTCAAGGCGTTATCAGGTTATAGATTAGCAAGGAATGTGCTGATCGCGTCGTTGACCGCCTCTGGTTCCTCCACCGTTGATGTATGCCCTGCCTCTGGTATGATAACCAGTTGTGAACCAGCAATCCGGTCGTGGAGTCGTTGCGCATTCTCGGGAGGTGTGGCTACATCCTGCTCTCCGACAATAATCAGCGTGGGGATGCTGATCTTTTCGAGCTCGTCATAGACGTTCTGACGATTGACCACGCCCATGGTGGCGCGGGCGCTGCCGATACGATTATTGTTGATAAGTCGTTGTCGCCACTCACGACGCTGCTCACTTCGCGCTGGATCATTGAGAAACTTCTGCCCAAACATTGTCTTCATTACGGGTCCACTGACCATGCTCAGACCGGTCCAACGCCCGATGAAGGCAAGTTGTTTGTACTGGGATATATGTTCGGTGGATTCTGGATCAGCGGAGGTGTCCAGTAATAGCAGGGATTTGAGTAGCTCAGGTCGTCGCGCAGCCAGGCGCATACCGATGAAACCACCCATCGAGAGTCCAAGAAAATGGCAAGGCCCATGTCCCAGTTCTTCAATCATGGCAGCGGCATCCTGGTAGAGTGTTTCCATATCATAGCCATCACGTGTCACTTCGCTCTGACCCTGGCCACGGTGATCAAAGGCAATACAGCGATAGCGATCGCGTAGTGATGCGACCTGTTCATCAAACATGCGGCAACTCCAGAGGAGACCGTGTGAAAAAAAGATTGTTTCGGCACCGCTACCTTGTTCCTCATAATACAGTTCAGCACCATTAACGCGAATGCGAGGCATGCCTTGCTCCTTTTATCGCTCAACTACAATTTATAGGCATTATAGCATATATATATTTACATACTTCTTTATTCCGCATTAGTCCAGTGCTTTTCTATTTGCAATATGGTGTTAGTGCAATCAAAGAATCATAGACAAGGGGGAGAAAAGCTTTATGAAGCAAAAAGATGAACCTATTGTTGTCAATGTTGCTGAGCGTCGGCTGGTCGGGAGAAAAGCAGGACATGGAGTACCGACTATCGTGCTGGAAATGGGCCTGGGAGCGGCAGGCAGCTTCTATGATGAGATTGCCAGGCAACTTGCTACGTTTACTCGCGTGGTGTGGTACGATCGCGCTGGACTTGGACAGAGTGATCCTGTTCCGACGCCTCGGACCATTCAAGACCTGGTTTTTGATTTACATGCTTTGCTTCATACTGCCGATATTTCCGGTCCCTACATTCTGGCCGGGCATTCCCTGGGGGGATTGACGATACGCTTCTACAAGAAGCATTATCCTGAAGAAGTGGCAGCCCTGGTCTTGATCGATTCCGCGCATGAAGAACAACAACAACGACAGTTGGCTATCCTGCCTTCTTCGCAAGCAAATGAGCCGAACGCTCTGGCACAACTACGCTATGCGTGGGAGGTGAGTTGGTGCGATCCATTTAGCAATGAAGAGCACATCGACAATCTAGTCAACAGTGAGCTCATGCGCACCTGCGGAACGCTTGGCTCGACGCCGTTAATAGTCGTCAGCCGAGGACGTTCAAATAGAGATCCTGATAACTATCCTCCTGGTTTGGTAGAGCAAATTGAACAGATCTGGTACCAGATGCAGTGCGAACTAGCGGGTCTCTCATCCAGGAGCAAACATATCATCGCTGAGCACAGCGGCCACCTCATTAACAAAGATGAGCCAGAGGCGCTGATAAAAGCCTTCCGAGAGATCGTAATGCAGGTAAGACAAGAAATGGAGATTTGAAAAGAGGAAGGCTTCCGATTATTTATCCTTTGTGGGCAGAGGATGTTGGCGTGTCTGAGGGTATCCCGCATTTGTCCAGTCCGAACATGTGGAGCATCAAATGCATGGCTACTTTACTGACTTGAGCTTGAAATGTTGCACTGTAAAGGAAAGAGGCGAGGGAAGCATGCCTCTTTCCTTTACTCTATCTAATGAGAGGTAAGCCAAACCCTCTCATGTTGCCAGTCAATTAGTCAAGCGGGAGGGCTTTCAGAAACGCTTTGAATTCGGTCTTCAGATCAGGATGGTGCAACGCGAGCTCAACAACCGCCTTCAGGTACTCCAATTTGTTTCCGGTATCATAATATCGCCCGTCCTCAATTTCACACGCATAGACAGGATACCCTGTGCGAATGAGTTCGGCGATAGCTTCCGACAACCAGATTTCCCCTCCTGGGCCAGGGTTTTGGTGACGTAAAAGCGCAAAAATGTCGGGTGGAAGAATATAGGCCCCGACGGTGGCCAGGTTTGAGGGAGCCTGGTCAGGCTGCGGTTTTTCTACAATATGTTTGATTCTATAGACATTTCCTGCAACAGGTTCAACATCGGCAATGCCATAGCGTGAGAGATCCTCTTTGTTCTGGATTCTCACTGTGGAGATCACCGCCCCTCCATATTGCTCATAGACACGGATCATCTGAGACAGCCTTGGGGGAGTACTGCGAATAAACTCGTCTCCCCACATGACCACAAACGTTTCATTTTCAATCACTGGCTCAGCACACAATACAGCCGTCCCAGTCCCGTACTTCCCTTTTTGACGAATAGCGATAAAGTTCGCCTGGTCAGTAATGCCGCGTATCTCTTCCAGAAGATCGGTTTTGCCCCCTGCTTCAAGATTGTTGAGCAGTTCAGCATTGGGGACATCGAAATGATCTTCGATGGCCCGCTTGAGCGCACCCGTCACAATGACAACATCTTCAATGCCTGCGGCAATCGCCTCTTCCACAACGTATTGAATGATAGGCTTATCCACAATCGGCAGCATCTCTTTCGGCATTGCCTTGGTCTGTGGAAGGAATCGTGTCCCAAAACCTGCTGCTGGAATAACAACTTTACGGATTTTCTGCATAGAATTGCCTTTCGTGTTTACACAGTATTATACAACGGGGCTGTATTTGTATTGCCCTGCGGCAGTTTCTCAAGTGGAAAATAGCGTGGTTGTCTTCGTTGCTCTGTACAAGAGCGTTGGGTGGCTTGAAACCCTGGTAACAATACACTCAAAGAAGAGTGTAACTGGTATTATAAGGAAATACAAGTTTCTCTCGCGTATCACTGATCTGGCTCACTTCAACGTCAGTTATTGGAGATGCGCTAACTTTTTCGCGCAGTGGATGTGGTATACTTGTTCTAAAAAGATGGATGGATCTCTATATTGGCCTATAAAGCGGGCGGCAGGATGCTACCTTGAAACGAAGAAATGTAATCTTTCTTGCCCTGTTTACCATGGCTTCTCTCGCTCTCCTGGCGGGTTCCTGGTGGCAGGTGATTCCTTTTACACTGGCAGAAGATCTGGGATTCATCACAGGCGCTTTGTCGGTTTGGCTGACGGTGGTGGAGAATATCTGGAATTTTCCTATCGGAATTGCCAACGATGTCTTTTTCTTTGTCCTTTTCTGGCGCGTCGGGCTTTTCGCAGATATGAGTTTGCAGGTGCTCTATGTGCTGCTGGGCTTCCAGGGCTGGTATCTCTGGTTGCGCGGTGGAAAAAATAAGACGGCCTTGAAGGTTTCCCACGTTTCTCCGCTTGAACTTCTGATTCTGTCCCTCATCGCAATCGCCGCTACGGCTGTCCTGACCTTCTATCTACAAACTGTGCAGGATTCGGCTCCATTTCTGGACGCATTGACAATGGTTTTGAGCCTGGTCGCCCAGTATATGCTGAATAAGAAATTTCTGGAGAACTGGTATTTCTGGATTCTTGCCGATCTGATCTATATTCCGCTCTATGTGTACGAGCGGCTCTATTTGACGAGCGTGGTTTATGTGGTTTTCCTGGCGATGTGCCTCCTGGGGGTACGTGCGTGGCTGCAATCCAAACGCCAGGAAAGCAAACTCCAAATGGTGGCTGGCACAGCCTCTCTGGATGAGGCTACGCTCGAGGAGAAAAATGTATGACAAGCGGGCTAGTGCTTGGCCGTTTTATTCCTCCCCATCTTGGCCATCAGTATTTGATTGATTTCGCTCAACAGTATGTCGATGAACTGCTGCTGGTGGTAGGCACCCGGCCAACTGACTCGATCGCAAGCGAATTGCGCCTGGAGTGGATCAAGGAGATGGCACCCAGGGCACGGGTGATCCATGTTAACGACGAAAATCCAGAGGAGACGCATCCTCAGTATTGGCAGATCTGGGAACAGACGCTGCGTGCCGCTCTGCCTTTCATTCCTGATTACATTTTTGCGTCCGAGGATTATGGTTGGAAATTAGCTGAACTACTGGGCATGATCTATATTCCGGTCAACCATCCGCGCACACTGGTGCCTATCTCGGCCACGCGCCTACGCTCCAATCCGCTTCACTACTGGCAGTATCTCCCGCTCGTGGTGCGACCTTATTACGCCAAACGCGTGTGCATCTATGGTCCTGAATCCACCGGCAAATCCACCCTGACCATCGATCTCGCCCGACATTTCCAGACCGTTTTTGTCGAAGAGTACGCCCGGGGGCTGCTCGACTTCAAAAATGGCCGCTGCGATGACCTGGAGGATATCAACAGAATCGCGCGCGGACAGCGGGCTTCAACGGAGGCCCTGGCGCGCCAGGCCAATCGCGTGCTCTTCTGCGACACCGACCTGTTGACCACCACCGTCTGGAGCAACGTCCTCTTTGGTACCTGTCCGGCCTGGCTCTATGCAGCTGCTGACGAAATGAACTATGATCTGTACCTGGTGACCGATATCGATGTACCCTGGGTCGATGACAACCAGCGTTTCTTCAAGAATGAACGCCAGGAGTTCATGGACCTCTGCCTGCAAGCCCTACGTGAGCGGAACCGCCCCTATCTCATGATCAGCGGAAGCTGGGAAAAACGTTTTGCCAGGGCTGTCCAGGCCGTTGAAAATCTGCTGGGAACATGAGTCTGGCAGGCTTCTGAAAGCGACCATCACTTCCTCAGCAGAACTATCAGGAGTGTATTCGGATCGCCTTCTCAAATACCGCATGTCGAGCAGTAGGGAGGAAACGTATGAGCCGATTACAGCAGCTCCTGGAGACCGGGGGACTGGCTCAGGTGAGCACAGAGATTATGCAGGTGGTATTGCCATCGATCCGCCTCAAAGCTTATTCCATGGAGGAAGCGCAGCTTGAGCCAGGGGCGACTAAATTCGGGGGTGCTCCGAATCTCTCTGCGGCAAATCTATGGCCAGAATGTGATGGCGTCCCGCTGCCGTTTGTAGCACAGATCAACCTGTCTGAGGTGACTTCGTGTGATCCCATGCGCCTCTTGCCGATCAGGGGGTTGCTCTCCTTTTTCTTTGACATCGATGCTTTCTTCGATTCATGGCCTCGTCGCCAGAGCACCTGGCGTGTATTGTATGACTCCGATGCGCCCACTGACCTCCAACGAGTTGCCATTCCAGAGATGATCGCCAGGCGTCGCCGCTATCGTTCCAGTGCTGTAACGTGTTCCACGGAGATCACATTGCCAGATTATAGCCAGTATGATTCCACCTCTGTGGAGCGACTGGGCTTGTCAAGACCGCTCACCGATGAAGAAGAGCAGGCCTATTATGAGGTACAGGCACAGCTTGCAGGCAGAGCGGGAACCCAACGCCACATTCCTCTTCATCGTCTTCTGGGACACCCAGATGAGGTCCAATGGGATATGCACTGCGAGCTTGAAGGCCCACCAAACGACTGGCAACTCCTGTTTCAGATGGGTAGCGACGATGTTCCTGATACGGAGTGGGGAGATACCGGACGGATTTACTACTGGATTCGTACACGAGACCTGGCAAAGAGAGATTTCAGTAAGGTGAAGTTGATTTTACAATCAACCTGATAGGAACGCATTCATCTCGTTTGCAGTTCCCGTGAGTAGAGCGCTGCATAGCGACCAGATGATGTTTAACTCTATCGTCTGAACTCAATACAGATACATTGGAGAGAGGATATGAATACCACTCCTTCATGGGAAGAAGATCGTCACCGGCTTAATCAAGAGATCGAAGCGCTGCGAGAGCGTGGGATTTGTTATTCTTGCCATGACCTGGCTACCGGCTCTATCTTTGGGCAGCAAGCCCTCATACATGAAGATGATCAGTTTAAAGTGGTCCTTGACCAGTATCCACGCATGCTCGGGCATACCATTGTGATCTACAAGCCACATCGAGAAGATATTTCTGAGCTTTCGGATGAAGAAGTGAAATCCCTCTTTCAACGCTGTCTTCAGGTTATAAAGGTTCTCAAAATAGCTCTTCACGCTGAAAAGGTCTATCTGAATACCATGTGTGATGGATCAATTAATCATGTCCACATCCAACTCTTTCCTCGTTACGCTGGCGATCCTATCGGTTCAAAGCGGTTTGTGTTGCCACGTGGTTCCCTTGAGAATGGTGAGGAGCTAGCCAGACAGATTCGATACGCCCTCCTCCCCATTTTAGAGAGACAAGAACCATAGAGACCTCTCTCTCCGATATGGGTCACGAGGAGCAGGATCACATTTTTGTTCCAGATAGTGTGGCACGCCAGAGCCAGGCATCATCTGGCTCGGTGTGCTGCACACTGCTCTCCACTATTGGCGTTCTTCAGAGGCAAGGGCGTGTTATCTATTTCGCTGATCATCATGAAGAAAATCTCTTGATCCATTTGCTAGATAGTGAATTGTGGTCGGCATCGCATTCTTCTGATTATTAATTCTAATAGTATTGCATAGTTTGATCCACATACCCTGTGCTATTTTTTGTGTTCCTGTCTTATGCAGTCTTCTGTAATTTTTCTCATATGAATAGGTGTCTCTATACATAAAGAGTCTAGAAAAGACGCTCGGTAATATTTATTTAATCGTAAATGTTGTAATTTTTTTAGGTAAGGGGAAAGTAAGTATATACATTTATAATTTTATTATCTCTTACCAGATAAGTTGGAGTGATTGTTACTGCTGCTGGTGCACGATACTATTTATCTTCGTCAACAACAGTAGCCCATCATTGACTCTTCCAACTTGTTTTTGTCGCCGTGGTTTATCACTTTGGAGGGCTTGTGAAAAGGACTTTGCCTCAAAAGTGGCTAACACGCCTGTCAGCGATGGTGTGTGCCATGTTGCTAGCACTCGTATCATTTGTAATGTTTCAGGGAAGTGAATTGACGTTTGCGAAGACTCTGGTGCCGCAAGGAGGGCGTCATACTTTATCTGGTCACCTGGCTCCGGTGCTGAAAAAATATAAACCCCAACATACCACTGGAGCAAACAATCAACTGCAACTCTCGATCAGCTTGAATCTACGCAACCGGGATGCGCTGGATACGTTGATCGCGGACCAGCGTAACCCACTTTCTCAGTGGTATCAACATTATTTGACTCCTCAGGAGTTCGTTGATCAGTTTAGCCCAACTCAGCAATCAGTTGATGATGTTGTCGCTTATTTACGTAGTCAGGGTATGCAGGTTTCCTCTGTATCTCCTAATCGTACCCTGGTGGATGCCAGTGGCTCCGTCTCGAATATCGAGAAGGCCTTTGGTGTCACGTTGAATGACTACAACATCAATGGTCGAACGGTGCATGCCCCTAATACCGATCCGACTGTGCCTGCTAATCTGGGGAATGTCATTTTGAATGTTGCGGGTTTGGATAACGTTGCCCAGTATAAGCATGCCGCGACCCGGATCTCAAATCAGCCGCAGACCGGACCTGGAGGCGGCTATACGCCATCCGAACTGCGCACCGCGTACGATGTGAATTCGTTGATCAGCGCTGGCGGCGATGGCACGGGTCAGACCACGGCTATCTTTGAGCTGGATGGGTATAAAGCCTCCGATGTGAACGCATATCTGAGCAATTATGGCCTGGGCTCCGGCAAATATTCAAATGTGCTGGTCGATGGCGCGACCAATACCGCTGGTGCGGGCGCGATCGAGGTTGAGCTGGATATGGAAGTGGTTTCCGCCATCTCTCCAGGCGCGACGCAGAAAATTTACATTGGACCAAATTCGACAACCGGCGTGAATGATACCTACAACAAGATCGTGACCGATAACCAGGCGAAAGTGACCAGCATCAGCTGGGGCGAATGCGAATCCAGTTCGGGTAATTCTGAACTTGCTGCGCTGGATGCTATCTTCGCTCAGGGCGCGGCCCAGGGTCAGGCCTTCTTCGCGGCCTCCGGCGATTCGGGTGCATATGACTGCGGTAATGGTAGCACGACACTGGCTGTAGACTCACCAGCGGACGATCCCTATGTGGTCGGCGTTGGTGGTACAACGCTCAACGTTGGCAGTGGTGGTACCTATAGCAGCGAGTCAGCCTGGGGCAGCGGCAGCCAGGGTGGCGGCGGCGGCATCAGCACCTACTTTAACCGCCCCAGCTATCAGAGTGGTCCCAATCTCACCAACGCCAAACGTGAAGTTCCTGATGTATCGGCCGATGCCAATCCCAGTACCGGCTATTCTGTCTATTGCACCGTTACAGCTGCTGGATGCTCCAGTTCTGGTTGGATTAGCGTAGGTGGTACCAGTGCCGCCGCACCCCTGTGGGCCGGTATTGCTGGCGACACCAACGAGTATCTGACGGCGCAGGGTAAGGCTACGCTAGGGAGCGCCAGTGCTGATCTATATAAGTTGTATAATACCGCGCAGACCTATAGCGCGTACCACGATGTCACGAGCGGCAACAATCTATACTATTCGGCGACCACTGGCTATGATAATGCCACAGGTATTGGTTCACCTGATGCCTGGAATATCGCACGCGACCTGGCCGCTGGCAGCGGTGGTGGTACTCCCACACCGACGCCGACGCCAACCACGACACCGACACCGACACCCTCGCCAACCACGACACCGACACCCTCGCCAGGCGGCAATGTGGTAAAGAACGGTGGCTTTGAGAGTGGCTCCAGCCCCTGGACCGAGAGGTCCTCCGGTGGCTACGAGCTTGTTGACTCCAGTAATCCTCATAGTGGGAGCAATAGTGTCTATCTCTGTGGCTACAACTCGTGTAGCGATAGCATCTATCAAACCGTCAGTATCCCATCGACCGCGACGAATATCACATTGAGTTACTGGGTCTACATCAGTACGAGTGAGAGCGGGAGCACGTGTTACGACTACTTCTACGCAAGGCTGCGTACCAGTAGCGGAACGACCATCTCAACGCCACAGAAGCTATGTAATGCCAATGCCAAAGGCTGGACACAGTACACCTTCAATGTGACCTCAACGCTTTCAAGTTATAAGGGCCAGCAGGTGCAGGTATACTTCGCCGGTACTACCGATTCCTCGTTGACCTCTAACTTTTATGTTGACGATGTGGCTCTGACCATTAGCTAATGTTCGCAAGATGATCTATCTTATGGGTGAGCATCGCGCGCCCTGCGTGCTGTTCACCCATAACAGATCTTAGCTTTTCTTATCGGGATCGAGTGGTCCATTTACCTGTCCTTGATGCCCATAGATGATGCGCGCGCCTCCAAATGCTACCAGGCTGACTTCTTTCTCTTCACCAGGTTCAAAGCGCACCGCGGTGCCTGAAGCGATATTCAGACGCATGCCATAGGCCTGCTGGCGTGCAAACTCCAGCGCCTTATTTACCTCATAGAAATGATAATGACTCCCAACCTGTACTGGCCGATCCCCTAGATTTTTTACCAGCAGTCTCGTTGTTTTCCTACCGGTATTGAGCTCTATATCTCCTCCTACCTCATTGAGTAGATATTCGCCTGGTTGCATGGTTATCCTCCTATTCGGACAGCTATTTGATTGGATCGTGGATGGTGACCAGTTTGGTCCCGTCTGGAAACGTGGCCTCAACCTGAACCTCATGGATCATTTCAGCAATGCCATCCATGACATCGGCGCGGGTCAGGATCGTTGCCCCAAAGTTCATAATCTCTTCGACCGTTTTGCCATCGCGGGCCGCCTCCATAATTTCAGCGGTGATGATGGCGGTCGCCTCGGGATAGTTGAGCTTGAGCCCGCGAACCTGGCGCTTGCGTGCCAGTTCAGCCGCAACAAAAATAAGTAGTTTTTCTTGTTCGCGTTGGGTCAGTAACATGTATCCAGCCTCCTTCTTTGATATCTTGTCCTTGGAATTCATATAGCCTTAAATAGGTGGCTAATTGATCTTGCGCGGTGGATGAGCCTCTCTATTGTAAAGCCGCTGTGTGGCGGCGTTCCAGAAGCGTAGCAGTCCTGCTGGAAGGTGGGTGTGTTGCTTGCTGAGCGCGCGGATCACCAGTCCATGGGCGGTCAGAGTGCTGACGCCCCAGCATATCTCATCCGGGTATGTAAGCTGATTGGCTAAAGCACCAAGCTCCTCTTCCAGTTGCAGCCAGCGCGCGGCGTCCAGGCCGACCTTGCAAATGTAGAAGCTACAGAAATAATGATAGGGACCGAGCCGGGCCAGCGATGATAGTTTGTGCCGCTGTGGCTCCAGTTTGATGTGCTCAATGGCTATGGGTTTATCTATGGCTACAATTTCAGTCTGTAGCTGTAATAAATCATATGCAAAGAGTTCACCACGAGCTATACGACCGGGAGCGACGGTCTCCCAATAGAATAAACCAGCCCCGGACGCGAGCTGAATGCGCGTCTGCTGCTGATAGCGAGCGCCGGCAAACGGGATCAGGGCGTCAGGGACATACTCTAGCAGGCCGTTGGCGGCTACCTGTAGCTGTGTGATCTGACGGGCAGGAGGAGCCTCTGGCAGACTGCGATAGAGCCGGGTCGCGCTGGTTGAAGTTAATTGCGCATAGGCACCGGGGCCAACATTGACCTCGACAGCCAGCTGGTCTCCTCCCAGCACCCCACCGGAAATATTATGCATGTGGATGAGTGCTCCTCCTGCTGGTAAGGGGAAGGCGCGAATGACTTTGAGCGGCGCATGCTGCTCGCTGCGTTGAAGCTGTGTGCGCTGCGTTGCTTCGTCGCAGGCGAAGCCAAGACGTAACTTTCCCTCTACTGTTCTCGTTGGTATCAATGGTGTTTGAATGATAATCCACTCGACTTTCTCGTTGTGGTCCAGATCGTTCTGTGGATACTGTTACGCGGCGGTGCGTGTACAGACCGGTGGGATGGATAACGGATGCATGTAACCATTATAGATCACATACAGGGCTCAATTGTTGAGCCTTCTGACGCCATAATTCTATTTTAGCTGATAAAGAGCCGTGTTTGAAGTTGTGGATGTCGCATACTGCCAATGTCTACCAAAGGGGTAAATACCTGTAGTTCTGTCGGCTCCTCCGCCTGTTCACGGCCGCGTTCAGCTATTTCCAGCAGCGTTGATTTTAGACGCCATTGTATGGCGCTGGCCTGACTTTGTCCCAATGGAAGCAAACGCTGGCTGGCAGAGACCAGGTTAGCCAATGACTGTTGGAGATAGACCAGGACCGTTGTTGTTTCATCGATGCCCAGCACGGCACCAACCAGGCCGAATGCTATGCTGAAGTGCATGTCACATGGCTGCTGGCGAGCGATGGCGAACGCCTGGCGCAGACACGGAGCATCTTCTAGCGCGATAACCAGTTGTAAAAAACGCCGTCCCAGTGTGGCGCTCGCCATGCGGCTTTCGCGAGCGGTTTTGAGCGCGCTCAAGCGCTGGTTGAGCGTTAGCCAGCTTGCTGCTACCCCTGATGCCCCCTTATCTGGCGCCAGGCGATGTCCGAGGCGACAGAAGGCGCTCTCTAGCACCCCTGTTTCCGCCAGGTAATGGTGCAAAAAATCTTCTAAACGTCCTACATCCAGAGTATTCTCGATAGTGAGGGTTTCTAGCCCCAAGGAATGGGCCGCTGAACCGATAGGTACAGCGCTATCGGCGAGCTGAAGCAACTTTAAAAATGACAAATTATCAATGATCATGCTCCCTCATGGTTGCTTGAGTGACGAACATTGAGATGGTCTTCTCTATGGTGATGAGATAGGGATATCAAATTGTTAGTAGTGTACCTCAGTGGGCCAAAAATGACAATTTTTGATACGCAACCTGATGAATGAATATGGAAGCCAGATGCAAGAGGAAATTGAAACGGACGAGAGCGGGTTTCGAACGAGCTTTAACTGAATTTACTTACTTGCCAAGCAGAAAATTTACATGGTGCCCAACGTCCGTTTCGCTGTAAATACTATATCCTTTGCTTTGAAAGATGTAAATACTTAAAAATAATGATAGTGTAGATGTACCGATATAGACTATGCGTAAAGTGCACTGCCCGTATCGGTACGCCTACACTATATTAATCGTTAGGTTTGAGGATGACTTTGATGCAGTGATCCTCTTTATGTTTGAAGATGTCGTACGCGTGGGGGACATCATCGATCCCTACCCGGTGAGTGATGACGAACGATGGATCAATTTCGCCCTCTTGAATGCGATTGAGGAGCGGACGCAGGTATTTATGGACATGGGTCTGCCCCATCTTGAAGGTCAGGCCCTTCGCGAATGCGGCTCCAAAGGGTACCTTGTCCAGGAAGCCTCCATAGACGCCTGGCAAGGAGACGGTACCTCCTTTGCGGCAGGCCTGGATAGCCTGACGGAGCACATGAGGACGGTCTGTGGCAAGACGTACCTGCTGTTTGAGCTTATCCATGGTCGCGCCAACGCTGGTGCCATGAGCTTCCAATCCTACAGCATCGATACAGGCATCGGGGCCCCGTCCACCAGTGGCCTGTTTGAGCAGTTCCACGACATCCTGGCCTTCATAATTGATCACTTCGGCTTTACTTTGTTCTTTTGCCATCTGCAAGCGATCGGGATAGCGATCAATGGCGATGACGCGTTCCGCACCGAGCAGATAGGCGCTCTGAATGGCGAACTGGCCCACAGGACCACACCCCCATACCGCCACGGTATCTCCCGGCTGGATCTGGCAGTTTTCGGCGGCCATATAGCCGGTGGGGAAGATGTCGGACAAGAAAAGGGCCTGTTCATCACTGAGGTTATCAGGGACCTTGATGGGGCCTACATCGGCAAATGGGACGCGAACATATTGGGCCTGTCCTCCCGCGTAACCACCATAGAGATGGGAATAGCCATAGAGTCCGGAGGCTGATTGTCCATAGAGGGCTTCTGCCATTGCGGCATTGGGATTCGAATTATCGCAGAGAGACCACATCTGGCGCTCACAGAAGAAGCAGTTCCCACAGGCGATGGTGAAGGGGACAACCACACGATCCCCTTTTTGGAGATTGGTCACGCCTGTACCGACCTCGACAACCTCGCCCATAAATTCATGCCCCAGGATGTCCCCTTTTTTCATGCTTGGAATATAGCCATCGTAGAGGTGAAGATCTGAGCCACAGATGGCCGAGGTTGAAATCTTTATAATCGCGTCACGTGGATTGAGTATTTCTGGATCGGGTACCGATTCAACACGTACATCGTGGACACCATACCAGCATACTGCTTTCATGTTTTTTCCTCGCTTACTTTCTACCCTGTCCTGTTGGTTGGCCTTTTATCGTGGGAATCTCGCCCGCTTCCATTAAATCTTTGAAGCGCCTGAGTATCTCGGCAGCCTCATATTCGGCGCCGGAACTGGTAAAGTGGCTTACTACCTTATGCAGCGGATCGGTCTGGAAGAAATCGAGTTCAAGCGTGACAACCGTCCCTCGTCCTTCGATAGTGGGTTGAAAGATCACTTTGCCCGCGTTGGCGGTTGTTGGCTTGCCATGCGCGTGCCAGGCGATCAATTGTCCCGGCTTATCTGCCAAAAGTTCCGCATTCCACTCATTGCCTCCACTGGCGACCCAGTGCGTAGTTCTTTCGCCGGTCGCGTTGACGGCCTTGATACCGGGCATATAGAGGGGAGCCATCTCAAAATTATGCCAGAATGCATAGAGATCCTGCGCACTTTTGTTGATGGTCCGTGAACGGCTGATCCGGATACCTTTATTGCCCGGGATGATGGTGACATTGGCTGATAGTTGTTGCCCACCAGTATTAATATTCAGGGCTTTATAGAGCATGCTACGCCCATTTGCGCCTCGCAAGAGCAGTCCACCACCAATCAGCGCTAATCCTACTCCCAACCAGTCCCGCCGCACAATTCCATAGCTGGCAAGCGCTCCGCCACTAATAGCAGAGATCCAGCGCTCGGTTTTCCCTATATTTGTAGATGAACTTGTTATTTGGTCCAGATTGTTTACTGTCGTTAATCTAATTTTTCTAGGAGATTGAATTGAAGCCATACTCTTCCTCTTTTATTGCTGAGTAGCCAATCAATTAAACATAAGGGTAGTACGGGGCGCTTCAAAACATGGTTTCGGTCGTTTCCCTTTTGATAGCGGTAGACAGCCATAAGTCCATTGGCGGCTAACAGCAATGTCTGCGAGCATTGCTGTTAGCCGCCAATTGGCAATAGATTTTTTTACTATTCTTTTATATTCTTCTTAAAGCAATTACTTTTTTGCTCAATATATATAATATGTGTATGAAAACAGTTTTTGTGCCTTAGTAATGATATACGTTGATGTTGTCAAAAGTACAGGGACTGTGTTTTCAACTGTGGAGAAGTGGAGGAGGGATGTAATGAATAATCGGAACAGTAGTGGTAGGGATGAGGATGATGGTTTGTTTCTGGGACCACCATTGTTGGAGCAGAGTCCTTTACGGGTACGTCAGCAAAGTGGTTGGCGGCAGCGTCTATTGCTGTACGTAGTTGTTATTATCGCGGCCCTGGGGGGCCTCTTGTTTGGTTATGATACGGCGGTTATTTCAGGGGCGATGCTGTTTTTGCGCGTGAGCTTTGCTTTGAATGCATGGATGCAGGAAGTTACGGTGAGCATCGCACTACTGGGAGCAGCCATTGGATCGTTGGGTGGTGGCAAACTGAGTGATATGCTGGGGAGGCGCACGACGCTGCGGCTGACCGCCGGTGTGTTTACGCTGGGAACACTGTGTACGGCCCTTTCGATGAACTGGCCAATGTTTCTCATGTTACGCTTCATTGTTGGATTGAGCATCGGGGCGACTGCCAGTATCGTGCCAGTCTATATCTCAGAGATCGCCCCTTTCCGTTTGCGGGGCGTGCTGGTAACGTTTAATCAACTGGCATTGACGATCGGGATTGCTCTGGCGTACTGGGTTGATCTGGCGTTCGCAGGCGCGCATATGGGCTGGCCTCCAATGTACGCGGTCACCGCTTTCCCTGGCCTGGCGTTGCTGATCGGGATGCTTTTTACCCTTGAGTCGCCGCGCTGGCTGGCCAGCAAGGGACGCTGGTCTGAATCCGCGCTGGTACTGGAGCGACTCTGCACCTTTGAGGAGGCGACGCAGGAATGGCAAACGATTCGCTCATCCTTTGCCGGGAGAACCACTCGTGGCGCGCTGCGCGAACTGTTACGGCCTGGTTTACGTGTGGCCCTGCTGACCGGCATCGGCCTGGCCATTTTTCAGCAGGTTGTAGGTATCAATACCGTGATCTATTATGCACCGACTATCTTTGAGTATGCCGGCTTTACGTCAGCTACCAGTGCTATTCTCGCCACCAGTATTGTTGGGGTGGTCAACGTCTTAGTCACTGTTCTTGCCGGTATTCTGATTGACCGGGTGGGCAGACGGGCACTGCTCATTGGTGGCACCATCAGCATGTTCATCACATTAGTTGTCCTGGGTGTGATCTTCGCCATTGGGCCCAGCCAATCGGGTTATCTCATCTTGCTGGCACTGCTGGGATATGTGATTGCGTTTGCCATCAGTCTGGGTCCGGTATTCTGGCTGATGTGTGCCGAGATCTTCCCCACCCATCTGCGCGCTACCGGTGCCAGTATTGCTACCTTCGCCAACTGGAGCGCCAATCTGCTCGTCAGCCTGACGTTCTTATCGCTGATCAACCTGATTGGTAAGAGCTTTACCTTCTGGGTCTATGCTGGTATGAGTGTCCTGGCGTTGATCTTCTGCGTTCTCTTCGTCCCTGAGACCAGGAATAAGAGCCTGGAGCAGATCGAGGCCTACTGGCTCAATGGGCGTAAGTGGGAGGAGAAAGAAGTGGTAGCAACGGGAGCTATCCCGAATATAAAGTCGCGTAAATACCTTTAACGCAGAGAGCATCGTATCTGGCGTGAATGCACATCGTCTCCTGTAAGGCAGGATAAAAAGTGATATCCTTTGCATCCCGGCTGACAATCTTGTTTTCCGAGAGAGGCCTTGCAAAAGATATCACTATATGTTATTACCCTATTTTTTGTTAATCCTCAACTTTTCATTGAGATTGCAAATAGAGTCTTAAGCTCCCTGGAAAAAATCGGCGTTGATTTTGATCCATTGTTTCCACTCAGCTGGTACCGCAGATTCCTCGAAGATGGCGGTGACGGGACAGGCAGGCTCACATGCACCGCAGTCGATGCATTCGTCCGGGTTAATGTAGAGCTGCTCATGCTCATCGTAGCCGTCTTCGCCGGGTCCTGGATGGATGCAATCAACCGGACAAACATCCACACAGGAGGCATCTTTGGTGCCAATACAAGGCTGGGTGATTACGTAGGCCATAGTGAATAATCCTTTCAAGATTAACAAATTAGGGAAGAATGAACCCTTCTCCCTATTATTGTACAATTCATGGCTGCTGTAAATGTCCTGGGCCGTTTTTTTTGAAATTCTAATCCTTTTGCCAGGCCTTTCGACTATTTGGGTGAGCAGCCACGCGCGAAACGCTTGCAGACTGTGTCCGTTATTATCAACTATAATTGATTTTTTGATGGCGGTCCACCCGAAGAAACCTGTACCATATTAGATGCTCTTGCAGGAAACTTTTAAGTAGACGATTGATCCGTCGATAATGTCTCCGGATGCCTGGCGGTTCTGATGTGCGGCGAGAGGGTAAACAGTGTGGCAACCAGCATGAGAACGAGCCAGCCGAATATAATCGTTGGTCGTGGTCCATATTTGTCGAGCAACCAGCCCATGAAAAACTGCCCTAATGGATTGCTGATGGCGGTAAACATGCGGCAGGCACTGATGACCCTACCTCGAAGATCATCAGGAATAACCGTCAGACGGTAGCTGAAATACGCGACATCCTCAAATGGATCGACGAAGTTGAAGCCGGCCTCAATAACGCCCAGGATGAACGGATTGCCGGCCAGCAGATAGCAGGGCCAGAGCAATACGAAGAGCCAGCGTACCACAATGATAGCTTGCCCCACTGTCAGAAATCTCCGTGCCAGCGGCGCCAGTAGCGAGCCTGTGATCGCGCCCAGCCCACCAATGACAAAGATGGTGCTGATCGTCGTGCTGGAGGCGTGCTGCTGCCGGGCCAGTACAATGACGATTAACGCGCTACTCGGGTTCACCAGGGCCGCCAGGGTATTCAAGCTATTGACGATTCTGATGACGGGCTGTCTCCAGGCCCAGATAATGCCCTCTTTGATTTCGTGTAGCAGGTGGCGTCGTGGCTTGTTGCGTGGCGTCTGGAAGGGTGTGCGAATCGCTCCCAGCGTTACTATGGAGATCAGGTATGATATGGCATCTGCCAGGAAGGGGAAGAGCGGCCCCAGCGCAAAGAGTGGACCGGCGATGGCGGGTCCTAGCAGAATGGTGGTGCCTTCCACGACCTCTTGCTGGGCCATGGCGCTGGAGATCTGCTCGGGCGGCACCACCTGGCTGAGGCCAGATGCCTGGGCGACGCCAAAGAAGACCAGCAAGGTCCCTTCGATAAAGGCGGTAATGTAGAGTTGCCAGATCGTCAGACTGTGAAACGCCAGCGCGATGGGAATGCTTGCCAGGCTGCAGGCGCGACCAAGATCACACAGTATCATCACGTGTTTGCGATTGTAGCGGTCCACCCATGCACCCGCCAGCAGGAAGAAAAGCATATTCGGCAGGACACGAATGGTGCCCGCCGTAGCCGCCGCCAGCGGTGAATTTGTGATGTAGAGCACAAGGAGAGGAAAGGCGAACTGCGATACGCCACCACCGATATCAGAAATCGTCTGGCCTCCCCATAGTAGAAGATAATCGCGATTGCACCAGAGCGAACGAGGCTTCCTTGAAGCCTTCGGCGCCTCTGTTTGTGGTGCCCTGGTAGACATAGTGAGACCTTTCGTACTGCTAGAAAAAAGACTAAAAAACGTTGTTGGTTCAACGCATGCGTTTGCGCACAGGCAGTATGAAAGGTCTTGCAACTCGATAGCATGCACTGCTGTTCTGATAAGCAGCTCTGAAAACATTGCATATAGCGATTGGGGATGAACCCCAGGCTATATATCAGACCTGTTTGCCGGGAGGTGTAGCTGGATTGCAAGATCACAGACATATGCCCGGCGCAGAACAGCATAATAAGGTGAAGAAAAAAGTATGCGGGAGAGTGAAGGTGTTGCTGGTCGATCAGGCATATATATAGAAACGGCATGAAAGCATGTCGTTTACAACGCCAACCAGCACCTTCACAGGCCACGTAAACCGGTGCCGGGCTTACGTGGCCGGGGTGCTTGTGTTGCGATTCCTGTTGCGGTGTATCAGCCATCCCCGGGTATGGATGCTGTCCAGGGATAGGATATAAATAGATAACTGATTCATGGGTTTATAGTAACATATGTTTAAGCGTTGGTGCAACACAACAGGTAAGGGCAGCTGTCCCTACCTGTTGTGTTGCACCAACGCTTAAACAATATATATTCTATCTGCAGATAAAGTTAGCAAAAAATTTACATTTTTGCGCATATTTCCAGATAATTTTCATTTATACTGCTCTCAATACGAGCGATATTGAAGAAGGGATACCCGAATGGCCATAAAGCAATTATCAAGCGCGCCGTAAAACCCCTGGCTTCAGCCATGAGGATAGAAGGCGCGTTCCTTTTGGTGGCGCGATGGGGGGTACTGTTGACTTTTTACACCGTATATGCTAGCATGTAAAGCATGAGTACACAGAAACGCGCCTACAAATTCAGATGCTACCCAACCGACGAGCAAAAACAGATGCTTGCTCGGACCTTTGGCTGTGTACGCTTTACCTACAATTGGGCCTTACGCCTCAAAACGGATGCCTTCTACAAAGAACACACACGCCTGTACTACAAAGACCTTTCTTCGATGCTCACTGAGCTCAAAAAACAAGACGACTATCGCTGGCTCAATGAGGTATCCAGTGTTCCCGTCCAACAGGCATTGCGCCACCTCGACAAGGCATTCATCAATTTCTTTGAGGGTCGCGGCAAGTATCCGACCTTCAAAAAGAAACGGAAGAAACAATCGGCGACCTACACATCGAGCGCCTTCACCTTTCGCCATGGGGTTCTCACGCTGGCGAAGATGCAAGAGCCACTCGCGATTGTGTGGTCGCGCCCTTTGCCAGCGGGGGCCATCCCTTCCAGTATCACCGTCAGCCAAGACGCCGCAGGCCGCTATTTCGTGAGCTTGCTGGTGCAGGAGGACATTGCTCACCTGATACCCTGTGAAACCACCATCGGCGCCGACCTGGGTTTGAAATCGTTCGTGGCGCTCTCTGATGGTGAGATGGTGGGCAATCCCCGTTTTTTTCAGCAAGATGAAAAGAAACTGGCAAAGGCCCAACGGCGACTCGCCAAGAAACAAAAGGGCTCGAAGAATCGAGAGAAGGCACGGCGCACGGTGGCTCGCATCCACGCCCGGATTGCTGACCGACGTGCTGACTTTCTTCACAAGCTCTCCACACGGCTGATCCGTGAAAACCAAACGATCTGTGTGGAGAGCCTTGAGTTGAAGAATATGGTCAAGAATCGTTCATTAAGCAAATCCATCTCGGATGTGGGGTGGAGCCAATTTGTGTCCCTGCTCGAATACAAAGCAGACTGGTACGATCGAAATCTGGTCACCATCGACAAGTGGTATCCCTCCAGTAAGCGGTGCTTCGACTGTGGATATATCTTCGAATCTCTCACGCTCGATGTACGCCAATGGACATGTCCCGAGTGCGGCGTCCATCATGACCGAGATATGAATGCGGCAAAGAATATAAGGTCCGTGGGGCTCACGGTCCTCAATGCCTGTGGAGAGGCCGTCAGACCGGGGGCGGTGAAAACCAACGCCGGCAAGTCTCAGCGAAGCAGGAAACCCAAGAAGTGATTCTTGGAATCCTCTGGCTTTAGCCGTGGGGAGGATGTCAAAATAGGGGCAGTTATAATGGAAGGTTTAGTGTATGCATTCCACACCATCCTTTAGTAGTAAGGCGGCCAGCGACGGCTCAGTGCCAAAGTTAGCGCACAGTCTCTCTATTGTGCTGCCCGCTCATAATGAAGAGCAGGTAATCGCAACGACCGTAACCTATATTCTGGAAACGTTGAGTCCATGGGCTGACGAATTTGAAGTTGTGGTGGTTGATGATGGCAGTAAGGACCGCACAGGTGAGATTCTTCATGTTCTGGCAGAACAAGACCAGCGCGTGCGTGTCATTACCCATCCTGTGAATCAGGGCTATGGCGCGGCCCTGGTTAGTGGATTTAAGGCGGCCGATAAAGAGCTAACGTTCTTTATGGATTCTGATGGGCAGTTTGATATTCGGGAGATCAGCTTATTTTTCCCTTTCATCGACCAGTATGACGCGGTGCTTGGATATCGCATCGACCGCCAGGATACGTGGATGCGTAAACTAAATGCCTGGGGATGGAAGCAATTGATTGGCCTGATCCTGGGTGTGCATGTACGCGACGTTGATTGCGCCTTTAAATTGTATCGAACAGCTTTTATTCACCAAAGCCAGTTTGAGACACGTGGCGCCATGATCAATGCCGAGATACTGTATAAGTTAAAGCGCGCCGACTACACTTTTAAAGAGATTGGCGTCCATCACCTGCCCAGGCGTACCGGCAAGGCTACTGGCGCCCATCCCCGTGTTATCCTGCGCGCCTTCAAAGAGCTTTTTTACTATGCTCGTCAATGGCGCCTGCAAGAAAGAAAAAGCGCGCCCCGGTAGCGTCTAACAGACACTATTCAGGGAGATAGGTGAAGCCCGATATGACACAAATTGCGTCATATCGGGCTTCACCTATCTCCCTGAACTATTTTTACTGTTCTAGTTTGATAAGCTCATGATTTTATTTTTTGTATAGAGAACGTCTATACTTATTGGATGACCTTTTTTCTACGGCTATAACATATTGCTATGTTCAGATACTATATCAACCACATGCGATGAGGAGTTATGCATGGGACTCGTTGTAGATACTATCAGTAAGTCCTTTGGACAGTTTCAGGCTGTCAAAGATCTGTCTATGGAGGTCAAAGAGGGGGCGTTGTTTGGCTTGCTGGGTGCCAATGGAGCCGGGAAAACGACTACGATGCGTATGGTGCTGGATATCTTCCGCCCCGATCGTGGGCAGATTACCTGGAATGGGAAAGACGTACGTGAAATTCCACGCCGCGAGCTAGGCTATCTGCCTGAAGAGCGCGGTCTGTATTCAAAGATGAGTGTCGAGGAACAACTGCTGTTCCTGGCTCAATTGAATGGTCTCTCAAAAAGAGATGCGAAGAGCGCCATGGATGAGTGGCTGGACCGTTTCCAGATTAACGCGAATCGTAAAAAGAAAATCGAAGATCTCTCTAAAGGAAATCAACAAAAGATACAATTCCTGGCTACGATCTTACATAATCCCTCTATTCTCATCATGGATGAGCCATTTAGCGGCCTTGATCCGGTGAATGCCATTGTGTTGAAGGATGCCTTTTTAGAGATGCATCGGCGCGGCAAGACGATCATCTTTTCGACGCACCAGTTAGATCAGGTTGAAGAGATGTGCGAGGATATCGTGATCATGAATAAGGGAGAAGCGGTGGTGGAGGGGAGCGTGCAGGAAGTACGCCGTCAGCACGGACGCAATATTGTGAGGTTAAAACTAGAAAATGATCCCCAGGCGCTGTGGCTGGATGATATGGATGGCGTGCAGGTAACCAAGCGGCGCCAGGATTATATTGAGATGCAGATTCGCGCGGACCTGGATCCGAATGTCATTCTTGAGACGGCTCTGCAACATTCTGGCCAGATTAATCGTTTTGAATTGGCCGAGCCTTCATTGACTGATATCTTCATTGAACGTGTCGGTAATATCGCCCTGCCTGATGCTCCCACGACGGTGGCTTAACCATTCATTATCGCTGCATACAATAGATAGAAGAGGATATATGCCAAACAAGACTGTGATGCCTCCTGTTGATGAGGCTGCTCCCGTGACTCATAATACTGAGGTTGTGCGCTCGGGCCGCGATTCGCGCAGCAATACATGGCGCAATATTAGCTTGATCGCTCGTCGTGAATATAAAAATCGCGTTACCCAGCGTAGCTATATCATTACAACGGTATTGTTTGTCTTATTCGCCCTGATCGGTTCCTGTGTTCCAACCGTGATCCAGTTTTTCGCGGCCCGCTCCAATTCGCAGTCTCATGTCACCATCGTCAATAATGCCGGGACCACGGCGGGGCTAAGCGGTGATAGCTTACTGCAATACTTTGACCGTAGTCTCAATACAGCCGCGAATGCCGACGTTCAGGGTATAAACCAGGGATCGATCCCACAAAAAGGGAAGCCGCATTTCACCTTGAGTAGCGGCGCGCCTGGTACGGCAGATCAATTGCAAAAAGATGTAAAGGATGGCAAGTTGGATGTGTTGCTGGTTTTGAACCGCAACGCTAATAAGGATGTGAGCTTCACCTATTATACCGCTACCGCCAGCCTCAGCGATACCGATCTGGCCCAGATCCAGGCCGTAGCCGGTCAATTGAGCGTACAGGATAAATCGTCCCGCCTGGGCTTGACACCCGCGCAAACCCAGCATCTGCTGGCGCCCCCTGCTTTTAACGTCGTCTATACCCAGAAGGATGGCGGCAATGACTCGTTGATCTCGCTGGCGGGCGGCTACTTCCTGGGTGTGATCGGAACTGTGCTGATCTTTATGGCCGTCTATCTTTACGGCATGTGGGTGGCCAATGGCGTGGCCGATGAGAAGGGGAGCCGCATCATGGAGATCCTGGTGAATGCCGCGACCCCTTTTCAGCTCTTGTGGGGGAAGATTCTGGGGATTGGTGCCGCTGGCTTAACCCAGATGGTCTGTCTGGTCGCTGCTGGCCTGATTGGTCTGTTGTTGCAAGGACCCCTGAGCGCGGCCCTGCAAACCAATGGTTTGCCGCTCAACCTGAGCTACATCCATGCTTCGACGACGCTCCTGTTGCTGTTGCTGGTCTACTTCGTGCTGGGCTTCCTGCTCTATTCCACCCTTTTTGCCGCCCTGGGCGCGCTGGTGAAGCGCCAGGACGAGGTGCAGAATACCGTCGGACCCCTGACGACCATCTTCATGGTTGGCTACATGGCCAGCTTTATTGGTGGCTCAATAGGCTCGGGTGCGACCTGGTTCAGGGTCATGTCGTTTGTCCCTTTCTGGACACCAACCATGATGATGATGCGCATCGCCACCAACGCGGTTAGCGGCTGGGAGATTATGCTGAGCATCGTTATTCTGCTGGTGTCTATCATGATCTGCGCCTGGGCCTCCTCGCGCATCTACCGCATCGGCATCTTGATGTATGGTCAAAAGCCGAATTTGCGCCAGATCGCCAGGATGCTACGCTAATTACACGCCAGGTTCGAATTTGACATCTAGATATGTGTGATTTGCCAAACGTTTTAGCTGCCTCGGACACAATATGGGTCAAAAAAAGGTGGATATGATATGGGTCAATTTCATGAGTGGTCCAGATTGAGAGAAAACTGCCTTTCCCTCAATCTCAGCCAGTGTAACGGGAACCTTCGCACGGTCGCTCTGTGGGACGGGTTCTATGCAGTGCCGGCACCTAACTCACGGGCGGCGCGCACGAGTGACGCGTTGCCCGTCGTGCGCTCGCCGCTGGGCTCGTAGAGCGTGTCTTCAAGCCCGATCCGCGTGTCCAGACCGCGATGGATCGCATCGGTGAGCAGCACCCAGGTAGCCTCGCCATCACCGTGCTGCAGGCGTGGTGCCGTCAGGCCGAGCCTGTCCAGCGTTCTGTGAATGTCTT
Organism: Dictyobacter aurantiacus; assembly: GCF_003967515.1. Classification (GTDB taxonomy): domain Bacteria; phylum Chloroflexota; class Ktedonobacteria; order Ktedonobacterales; family Ktedonobacteraceae; genus Dictyobacter; species Dictyobacter aurantiacus. The sequence goes on from NZ_BIFQ01000002.1 coordinate 2,094,008, forward strand.
CGACCAAGCCGAGCGCGTTGGCGACGCTGACCGCGACCGGCTCAACCAGGATGCGGGTGACCTGTCCGCCCAAGCCAGACGCGGCCAGCTGCTCGGCGTCCTCGACGGTCCAGACACCAGCCTCGATGCCAACCCCCGCCTGGATCAGTGCCATCATGACCTCCAGCGAGCCTGGTTCAGACACATTAACCGACGCGTAATCGGGGGCGCGCCAGGCTCGCACCAAGTCGAGTCGGCGTACGAGATCGGGTTCGATCCAGGCGCCGGTTGACACACCAACTGGGACCCCGCACGCGTTGCGGACTGTCATGACGACCGCGTCAACGATCTCCGCATTCAGCCGTTCGCGTCCCTTGGCATCACGAGGGTGGAGGTGGATCGCACGCGCCCCTGCTGCTACGCAGGCAGCAGCGTCGCGAGCCAGCTCCTCGACCGACACCGGCACCGCGACGTGTGCGGTCTTCGTCAGATCTCCGTTGAGAGTGGCCTGAAGTCCTATCCTGGTTTGGTTCATTGTTCCTCCTGTCGTGGCAAACAGGCGACTTTCGCCCGTCGAGCCATATCATCTTACGAGATGAGTCTACGGTGGCCTGGTGTTCACAGACCAGTAGCAAACGATACAATACTTTCCGACACTCCGCCATATGAGTGTTGACAGGGGAGCGCAGTCAATTTGAGCAAAAAAAGGACGTGCCTTTTGGCTTCTACAGATGCTTTAGACGCTTTTCATCTCACTGTTTTTGCTCATTTCGACGACGCACCTCTGTCAAGTATCATAAGACGAGGTGTCTACTCTCCCTCATGCACTGTGTCTAACACCCTTGATACTCAATACAGCCGTGCTCGCGCCTCAGCCACATTCCTCTTGCGCCCTTGTGCAACCCTTCTTCATTCCAAAAAAACTGCGTCTCTTCCAACGATCTGGGCCTGGCGGAGGACAGATGCTAGCCCAAATGTGAGTGTGTGGTTTGACAATCTCTTTGTCCCCGATGGACACTTTATCGGTTAATGACAGCACGGGCATCTTATGGGTCAAAACAGCAAAGTGGTCCATTGGCCTGATAAGCTGTTTGAGACAGTAGCGCTACAGTCGCTGATGCGAAATGAAACCATTCTGTCACATATTGAGGCTCGGACCAAATGTGGCCTTTTCGCGATTTTGATCTATATCCTGTCCGGTTTTGACGAATTGCTGTCCTCATAGCCCATCCAGAAACAAACAGGACGGTGCATTTTCGCGCTGATGGACCAATGGACAGAGTAATTCTGTCAAAAATTGTGCCACAGTCATGTTTATGCGTCAAAAGCTGAACAATAAAAATTTTGGATATAAGTCTCAACTGGCCTGTAGAGCCAAGTGCTGGACAGGATAACCGTCAAGAGTTCGGATAAATCGACTGCCAAATCACAATATGCATCAAGCAGTGAGACATACCTTTTAGGCGTTGATGGCACGTGTTCATTGAACGAACACGTGCCATCAACGCCTAAAATTGATCTGCATGCTTGATTGGATATGTGCGATACTGTTAACAAGAAGTTTTTGTTATGAATAATGATATCATACACCTCTGAGACAGAACGTTGCATGTGCAGAAGGAGTGCTTTATGTCATATTCTCAGTCGAACCCTATCCTGCCTCTGCGTACGTTGGGGAAGACAGGTTTACAGGTGCCCGCGTTATGCGTAGGGTGCGCTCCACTGGGTGATATGCCCGATACGTTCGCCTATTCGGTGCCTGAAGAGCGTGCCCTGGAGACGATTCGCGCCATTTTTAAGAGCCCGATTACGTTTGTGGATACGGCGGCATCCTATGGTGATGGTGAGAGCGAGCGCCGGATCGGAGTGGTACTAAAAGAACTGGGCGGTGTGCCAGCTGGCTATGTGCTGGCCTCCAAGGCTGATCGTGATCTCAAGACGGGCGATTTTAGTGGCGATCAGATGCGTAGAAGCGTCGAGCGCAGCCTGCGCCTGCTGGGTTTGGACCGTTTGCCGCTGCTCTATCTGCACGATCCCGAGCATACAACGTTCGAAGCTGCTATGGCGCCCAACGGACCCGTCGAGGTGCTGCAGCGCTGTAAAGAAGAGGGACTGATTGAGCACCTGGGCGTAGCCGGTGGCCCAATCGATCTGATGACACGCTTCGTTGAGACCGACATTTTTGAGGCGGCCATCTCACATAATCGTTACACCCTGCTCAATACCGAGGCCGATCCATTCTGGGATGTCTGCCAGCGGCATGGGGTTGGGGCGGTGAACGCGGCTCCTTATGGGAGTGGTATGCTGGCGAAGGGACCACGCGCCTATGCGCGCTATGAATATGGTGAAGCGCCTAAAGAGTACGTAGAGAAGGCCATAAAGTTTGAAGATGCCTGTCAGCGCTATAATATTCCACTGGCGGCGGTGGCGTTGCAGTTCTCCCTGCGCGATCCGCGTATCCATTCAACGGTAATCGGCATGACACGTCCCGAGCGCCTGGATGAGACCGTAAAGCTGGCCCAGACCGTTATCCCTGATGAGTTGTGGCGAGAGATAGAGGTGATTCGTCTGTCTTAACTCTGCTTCAACTCCTGACGTAGAAAGAAAATAGTATGGTAGATGATACATCCATCCATCCAACCCTGATCGGGCATATGGATACGTTGCTACGTTTTTATGAGATGGAACCGCTGCCGCAGCCAGCGTTGACCATGCCAGCCAGCGAGCTTCCCTTTGTCCAGACCTTTTTTTCGCGCGGGCAGGATGGTCATATCGATTATCCGCGCGCGCAGGAGGGAGGCATGGCCGGGGCCTTCTTTGCTGTCTATGTGCCCGCACCCAAAGCCGCCGATGGTGAACGGCCATCGGCGGCATCCAACGTGTCGCCGGAGCGCTGGTACGAGAGCTATATCAGACCATCCATTCACTATGAGTACGCCCAGCAGGCGAGCTGGCAGATCATCTCTTTGCTCTCTCGTCTGGAGGCCGGTTCGCAGGGTCGTTTAATGATTGTGCGTACCGTCTCAGACCTTGAGATCTGTCTGCAGCAAGGGATTATGGCGGCCATCATGCATATTGAGGGCGCCGAGATGATTGATCCGCAACTGGTCACATTGGACGTGCTCTACCAGGCCGGTCTGCGCTCTTTAGGACCGGTCTGGAGCCGTCCCAATATCTTTGGCTATGGTGTGCCTCTGGTCGTTGGCCAGTCGCCCGATACGGGTCCCGGCCTGACCGATGCTGGTAAAGCCCTGGTAAAAGCCTGTAACCAGCTGGGTATCATGCTGGATCTTTCGCATCTCAATGAGCAGGGATTCTGGGATGTCGCTCGCCTCTCACAGGCACCGCTGGTCGCGACGCACTCCAATGCCTATGCCCTTTGTCCCTCAGCACGCAATCTCACTGACAGACAACTGGACGCGATCAAGGCATCCCATGGCCTGGTTGGTATCAATTTCAATGTCTATGATGTGCGTACGGATGGAAAGGGCAACGTTGATACACCGATCGAGGATCTTATCCGCCATATCGACTACCTGGTAGAGCATGTAGGGATTGAAGGGGTCGCGATCGGCACCGATTACGATGGCGCGACCATGCCCGGTGACCTGCGTGATATCTCCTGTTTGCCCAGACTTTATGCCGCGCTGACAGCGCGTGGTTATGATGAGCACTCCCTGCGTCTCATTGCTTCTGAAAACTGGCTCCGTATTTTTCGGCAAACCTGGCGCTGATACACAGTTAAAACACAGAGCCGCTGTAGATGGCTCTGTGTTTTAACTGTGCAGCATAATCAGTCTTGATCGTTCCAGATCTCTCAAGAGCTCCAATATTTTTTCCGGATTTTTACCCATCAGCGCGAACAATTCATGTGTGGTACGTTGACCATCGATGAGCATATACAGACGTCGATGTTCGCGTGTCAGTCCTAATTGTTCCATATATCCCAGCACATTTCCACTCGTGGGAATGCGATAGGGTTTTTGTAAAGCGATGGGTGCCTGTGGGTTTGTACCCTGGGGCAATCTCTGCATTCCCGGGTTGGTGAGCGAGGAAGATGGTTGACTCATGCCGTTAGAGCGCACTGGAGGGAGTGAACCGCTTGAATGGCCATTGGAAGCTGGCGGGTTGGATGGCACAGGTGGATTACTTGAGACCAGAAAGGAAAAACGACAAACAGTCCAGGTGGCAAACCTGCTCAATGCCGGAGTACCTGTGTAGGGGCCGATCTGTGCACCCGTAATTTGCCCATTTATAAATATAATTGTGCCCTCTTCAAAGGCCGCTCCTTCACCGCGTTCGACCGTTAGTGTACCACTTCGGTGTGCAACCTGAATGAGCTGAATTATATCTGCCAGATTATTGGTTGTTGTTTCTCGCTGTTGAGGCATAAGTACACCGCTCTACTCGTCAATGAGTTCTGATTTTCAGTGCACAACAGAGCGCTAACCAAAAAGTATCTATGTACCTGTGCTGTGTTGACTGAAGGATAGGCTGCAAAATATGGTAGGGTTATTATACCTATATCCTTCATATTTTACAATACATTTATGTCTAGCAGGTTCTGATGCAGCTGTTAAGAGACTATTTTTTACAGGACTGGTTATATTCTCTAAATATAAGAGATCTGGAATACTCTGTTATCAATCGAGGTAAGTATTCTAGTATATATCGATTAATGAGCTGGCCCACAGCTAACGGATGCCCTGACCAGCTCATCACAAAGAGAAATGCTACTCGATGACCTGGATGATGATGACCTGGGGCGTCTGTTAATCGTTCGGGGTAATCAGTTCGCGCAACTGCCTTTCAATATTATTTTTAGCAATCGGTGAGAGCAGGGGATCATTGAGCGTCTTTTCGAGCCGCTCTTTTTGTTCTGCCCGGAAACGCAGATTTGCGTCACGCTTCTTCTTTATTTTCATCAACTTCGCCAGCACCTGGTTGTCTAGTTCATCAAAATTTTCCATGGAACCACCTGCTTTTCCTTTGTTTTTGCTTTATTTTATCACCAAGACGGGCCAGGATGCCCCTGCCTTTTAAGCAGAGGAGGAATGGCCGTTCCTTAGGCTTTGAAAACGGCATCTATTTCAAGCACGTTCTGCCGGGTAGCGCTATCCTGGCAGGTAGCTCTTTTCCTGAAATAATTGCCTGTGCGCTGCTTCAACAGACAGATGCTTCTATCCGCTGGAAAGCTACAAATGTATTTATGCCGTAATGGAGAAAGACATGTCACAACAGCAAGGGAAATTAGCTGATCACCTGGCGCATGTCATCAGTACAATTCAATCCAACCGCATGACGGGGGAATTGCGTGTGAAAAAGGGTATGTTATGATATGTATAACGCTTTTCAAGAAAGCGCTTACTATATTTTTTTGGACAGTTAAAAACACTGGAGCTTGCTTGAGAGGATGCCATACAGAGCACACGAAAAAGCTCTTGCTATCGTAAAAAAATCAGCTTATAATGCTTGCCAAGAAGTTGAAAACTGTTTTTCTCGGATTGTATCGATTCCTTTTGAGAAACAGGTTTTTTTCATCATTGAAAATCGGCCAGGCGAGAAAAAAATTCCGGCAGATGTAGAGGCTAGTTATGACAGATCGCAGTAGGGCGGAAGAGTTCCATGAGCCAAAGGCAATTACCATTCACGATGTGGCGAGAAAAGCCGGCGTATCGATTGCTACCGTTTCTCGAGTTTTGAATGGTGTGTCAACCGTTGATCCAGCATTGGCGGAACGTGTTCATGCGGCGGCGATCCATCTGAAGTATCAGCCGAGTCGGGCCGCGCGCATCCTGGCTGGAAGAAGTTCTGTGCTGGTTGGTTTGCTGGTTACAGACATGCAGAATCCTTTTTTTCTCGATCTGATTCGTGGTGTGGAGGAGGTATTGCAGCAGCAAGGCTATTTACTGATCGTTTGCAATACACTTGAAGACGCTCATAAGGAGGCCCAATACCTCGAGGTGCTGGCGGCCGAACCTGTGGCTGGCGTGATTATTGTACCTACCCAGGGCCGCATCGCGGTCTTAGGCGATCTGAAAGATCGTAATATCCCGGTGGTAGCTGTGGATCGCCAGTTCGATGATCGCTCCACTGATTGTGTCTTGATCGACAACGCCGCCGCCGCGCGCGAGGCGGTCGCCCACTTGATCGCGAATGGCTATCGCCGCATCGGCATGATTGGCGGTCCCAAATCCGTAACGAATGCCAATGAACGTGTGCTGGGCTATCGCCAGGCTCTGCAGGAAGCGGGCATTCCACGGGAAGCCGTACTGGAGCAGCGGGGATCGATGATCGCGCCCGATGCGGGTATCCACCTGACAAACAAGTTGTTGGACCTTGACCCGCCGGTCGATGCTATTTTCACCGCTAATAACCGTCTGACAATGGGCGCATTGCGCGCCATCCATGCCCGGCAAAAGCACATTCCCGCTGATATCGGGCTGGTCGGCTTTGATGAGCTTTACTGGTCGGTACCCGAACTGGTCTCGATTACCACTGTGATTCAATCGGCTTACGACATCGGGAGCACCGCCGCCAGCAGGCTGCTCCAACGCTTACAAAAACCTGATGCCCCTCGACAAGAAATTATTCTCCAGCATCAGCTTGTGGTTCGCGACTCTTCTCGTCCACGTGTTCATACTTCCGACCGTTCATCGCAATCACCGACTCGCCAGGCCAGAGTCAGCCGCAAGAAGGATGCGCGAGGCGAGCAACTCCAGAAAGCATCATCTGAGTGTTAGCCTTCGGAATCTGCAAACTTTCCTTGAGAAGTTCCTGTTGATTTTGTATGCCCCTTGACAGATACGCACTTTGTATGCTAATAAAATTGTAATCTGAGAAAACGTTTTCTCAGATTTTGCAGCAACGGCTGCTATCATCGCCTTTGTGGCGGTTGAAACAACCTGCTAGAGCTCCGAATCTATGTACGTTCAATTAGCACCTTTACCATGGCCGAGAAAGCGTTTTAATGGCGCCCGTTCTTTCGTGTTCATAGGGAGGTTTACGCATGAGTATGATGGAAGAGACACAACGCATTCGACAGACGATTGCCGCTGGACCATTTGAGGCTGATTGGGAATCGCTCAAAGGATATACGGTACCCGCCTGGTACGAGGATGCCAAGTTCGGTATCTTTATTCACTGGGGGGTCTATTCGGTTCCTGGCTTTGGGAATGAGTGGTATCCACGTAACATGTATCTGCAGGATAGCCGCGAGTTCAAGCACCACGTGGAGACCTATGGTTCGCAGGCGCAGTTTGGCTATAAAGACTTTATCCCCCTGTTCAAGGCCGAAAAGTTCGATGCCGATGCCTGGGCCAATATTTTCCGCCAGGCGGGCGCCCAGTTTGTTGTTCCTGTCGCCGAGCACCATGATGGCTTCGCAATGTACGATAGCGCCTTTTCGGAGTGGACCGCCGCCAAAATGGGTCCCAGGCGTGACCTGATTGGCGAACTGGCGGAGGCTGTGCGCAAGCAATGGCTGGTCTTTGGCCTTTCCAGCCACCGGGCCGAGCACTGGTGGTTTTACGAAGGTGGCATGGTGTTTGATTCGGATGTACAGGATCCTCGCTATATTGGCCTCTACGGACCCGCCCAGCCCAAGACGATGCAGCCCAACGAGGTGTTTCTTGACGACTGGCTGGCGCGAACCTGTGAACTGGTGGATAAATATCAGCCGCAGCTGGTCTGGTTTGATTGGTGGATTGAGGAGCCAGCCTTCCGCCGTTATCTACAGCGCTTCGCCGCCTACTATTATAATCGTGGCGCGCAGTGGGCGCGTGGAGTGGCCATCAACTACAAGCATGACGCTTTTCCCGCCGGTAGCGCCGTCTTCGATATCGAGCGCGGCCAGCTCACCGATATCCGCTATCCGTTCTGGCAGACGGATACGGCCGTCGCCAAGAATTCCTGGGGCTATACGGAGAACCAGGAGTATAAGACCGCGACTGAACTGGTCGGGGACCTGGTAGATATCGTCAGCAAAAATGGGGCGCTCCTGCTCAATATCGGTCCCAGACCCGATGGCACCATTCCTGAGCCAGAGGTGGAACTGTTGCTGAATATCGGTCGCTGGCTCAAGATCAATGGCGAAGCGATCTATGGAACGCGGCCATGGAAGACCTTTGGCGAGGGCCCCACGCAGGTTGTTGGCGGCAGCTTTAACGACACGAAGCGCGCGGCCTTTACCAGTCAGGATATTCGCTTTACCACCCATGGCGAAACGCTGTATGCAATCGCCCTGGCGTGGCCAGCTGATGGCACTGTGACCATTAAATCCCTGGCCAGCGATGCCACCCTGTTCCAACATCAGATTGGGAAAGTCGAACTGCTGGGCTATCCCGAGGAACTGCAGTGGAGGCGCGAGGCCGCGGGCCTGGTTATCAGCCTTCCAGAGCAGAAGCCATGCGAACATGCCTTTGCCTTCCGCATCTCACCAACCGCTTAGCACACCGGCCAGGCATGCATCTATCAGTCTTGTAAATAGAGGAAATGCGGCGGGCGGCTTCAAAACAATGAAGCCGCCCGCCGCATTTCCTCTGTGTGATGCATTTCTTTTCTAGAGCGTGTCTGACTTCCGCCACCATGGGGGCATGTGAGCGCCCCCGCATGGGCGCCCGCTGCGCGGTTGCACCGGTTTTGTGTGTTGGTGCATCGGGTGCGCATCCGCGCACCCGATGCACCAACACACAATGGATTCCTGAGTACCGCAGGTGCGAAAACGTAAGCATGCTCAGAGCGATGATCGTGAGAGCCAGACACATTCTACGGCGTGGCTGCACTATGCTTGATCGCTGTTGAATCACCATAAACCAGCGCTAACAGTGTATAATGAATATGCTTTCTGGTTCAGATCGGCTACCCTGGCTGATCTACCGTGTGCTGTTTATGGGAGAGAAATAGGATGGACTCTGGACCCGATCCACTTCAGCGTGATCAACCGGACTTTGAATTAGAGATTACTGATATAGATACGGATGATTCTGGCGAGATGAATGGTCGATCTAGCAAATCATCGAGGCTTGAGCCATTGCTCGCTTTTACTGTGCGCCATGCGCGTATCTTGTTTATGCTCGCGATTGTGGTGGGCTGTCTCGTATTTGCTAGCTTGCTCTTTCCCGATGCCGCCTCTTTTATCCATCCGGTGGACTCTGCGCCACCGGCGATTACGCCTATGGCTCCCCCTTATTCGTTTGTTACGGTTTCTGGCAATGATAATGTTACCTTTGTATTGGGGCAGATCGAAAATGGAGATCAGTCGTCGCGTCCTCTGGATAACGTTGGCATCACTGTTTATGATACGCATAGTGGTGCGCTTCTCTGGCACACGCCACAGCACCAATTATCCAGGACCACGTATGGGCTGGCGACCAACCTCAAGGGTCAGGGAGAGCATATTTATGCGCTACGTGCGGATGGCCTGATTTCTCTGCTCGACCCTCGTAGCGGTAAAACCCTCTGGAGCTATCAATTGCCCTCTACTATGCCTGAGCCCATGGCTATTGAGCAAGATGGGGTGCTTTATTTGCAAACGTCCGATCAAGCCGTGTATGCTTTTAAAGATGGAGGCATAGTATGGCGTAATGGTCAATTGGGAACGATGTTGACGATTGATAATGGGATTATATATTTCTATGATATGGCGCACCAGCGTTATGCGGCCATCGATGAGAACAGCGGTACCTCTCTCTGGACCTATACAATGCCACCTGCAGCGCAACAACCTTCTTTTCAGTCCTTTTCACTGCCGGTGATCGAAAATAAGACATGCTATGTGCAAGCGATCAACAATAAAGTGCTGGCTATTCAAGAAGGCCATGTGTTGTGGTCCCGTCAATTTCATAGCTCTGTTACCCTGAAATCAGATACTCATCATCTCTATGTTGTCGATCAATCGGCCGAGACACTTGAGGTTCTGAATCTACAAACGGGCAGGCAAGAGCGCACACCTCTCCCTGCGACAGGTGTTGTAAGCATCAAAGACATTCAGGGAAATCTGTTATACATTCAGACTGATGAAGGACTGAAAGCTATCAATGCGGATACAGGGAACGTCGTCTGGCAAAAGACCCTCGCTGTAAGTCCAGCAACCCGGGCCGCTGATGGTGTTCTGTATGTTCCCATTTTCAACAATACAGCTTCTGTGCAGGCAATTAGTGAGCGAGATGGTACCGTGCTCTGGTCTGGTACCATAAAGGGCAACATAATGACGATTGATGCCAGCGTGTTAGATCTGTATGCCTCTGATGACTATACCCTTTCTGTGTTGCGATTAAGCGATGGTAAAGTCCTGTGGAGCAAACAGATAGAATAGATGATGTCTTGATGCTAGAGGTTGATGACCTGCAATGATATCTTGCAACGTAATGGAGAGATTGAATGGATGCTAGACCCGATGGAAATCAAGATGATTATACGCATGGCGAATTAGAGATTACCGATATTGATGCTGAAGAGACGAGCGAGGCAGGTAATCATCCTGTCAGGCCATCAAAGCTGAAGCCACTGTTTGCTGCTCTGGCGCGCCGTGCACGTCTCTGGTTTACGCTGGCGATTATCGCAGCATGTGTGGTGATCGCTGTTCTCCTCTTCCCGGAAGTATCATCACTGATAACATCTGTGGCTTCAACTCCAACCGCGCCAGCTGGTCAACCCTTATATACTGCCATGACTGGCAGTGATAACGTGACATTTGTACTGGAACGGCCACAAAATGACGACCAGGTATCGAGCCTGACCCAGAAGAATACCAATGTCACTGCTTATGACACGCGGACCGGCACCCTGCTCTGGCGCACCTCCCAATCTCCCACCTCCAGTATGAGCTATGGAGTGACAGTTAATCTTTATGGTGAGGCGTTCAATATCTATGCTATACATGCTGATGGACAGATTTCTCTGCTTGCCCCCCGCTCCGGGAAAGTTCTCTGGACCTATAAGCTCCCCTCGCTTCCCACTAAATCCACAGCTGTTGAGCAGGATGGAATGCTTCTACTTTCCGATGCCGACCAAACCACTTATGCGGTCAAAGATGGCCGCCTGCTCTGGCATAGTGCCGATATTGACACGACGTTAGCAATTAATGATGGTATTATCTATGCCTGTGGTTATAGGCAACAATACTATTATGCGATAGATGAGCGGAGTGGTACTCGTCTCTGGGCATACAACAATGAAGCATCCTCCACACAACCATTTGCATCGAACCCCGTGTTGCCATTTGCAGTAAAACAGAAGACGTTCTATCTACAAACAGACAATAACAAGGTATTAGCAATTCAACCACAGGGTCATGTTGTGTGGTCCCATCAATTTAATGATACTGTTGATCTGAATGCAGATGCCCATTATCTCTATGCATATACTCAGGGGGTCGATACCCTGGAGGTTTTCGACCTGCAAACGGGGAAGAAAGAACATACTCCACTTCCTGAGACTGGCATCGCGGATTTCATCAATATTCAGAATAATGTGGTATATATTCAGACCGAGAGCAATGAATTGCAATCTATCAATGTGGATACGGGCATAATGTGGAAAAAGGCTCTTGACGCAAATCAGGCTGTCTGGACCATACAGGGCGGCCTGTATATTTCCTCTTTACATTCCTCTTCAGCTGAGATGGGCCTGATACAGGCGATTAATAAAAGAGATGGAACTGTGCTCTGGTCGCAAGTTATACAGAGCCATCTGACTTCAATTAATGGCGGACTGCTAGATTTATTATCTCAAGACAACCAGACGATATCGGTGCTGCAGTTGAACGATGGCAAAATCCTCTGGAGCAAACATATAGAATAGCCAATGTATTGGTGATAGTAGAATTATGTTTTTCATGAGGCACTTCTCAAAAAAGAACCCAGGGCCTTCGTGAATTCATATAGCACTGGAATGAGGTACGAGCATGGATAATGATATTCAGACCCAGATCAAGCACCTGCCTGTAGATATGGATGTACAGGCCCCTGATATGACGGAGATTCGCTTGCTCGCGAATACGAGCAGAGGAAGTATGGTCCATTGTACACTTTTACCGAACCAGGTATCGCGTGCGGGTGTGCATCGAACGGTGGAAGAAATATGGTATGTGCTGCAGGGGCAGGGTGAGGTATGGCTACAGCAAAACGGCGTGCAGTACGAAGAAAAGATCCAGCCAGGTGTCTCCTTTAGCATTCCGGCTGGCACGCACTTCCAGGTGCGCAACACCAGCTCAACGCCCCTGAGCTGTGTTATCGTCACGATGCCACCCTGGCCGGGTGAACAGGAATGGGTGCCTGTGGCTGATCACTGGCCAGTGCTGTAATATGTGTTCTGGCAATTAAAGATCCAGGCCCGTCTATGCGAAGCGAGAATTCCTCGCCTCGCATAGACAGTTTAGACTAACCTATTGCTTGCCTATCAATGCAAGCAATAGTTTAGACTAACCTATTGCTTGCCTATCAATGCAAGCAATCCATTAGCCAACGAACCACGATGAGAAACATTGTGGTGATAGCCATTGAACTCGGCATAATGCACCTCATAACCTTTGAGCTTCAATACATCGCGCATATGCCGATTGCAGCCAACCATGTAGATCCATCCCAGATCCTCCTTCAGGCCGACTTCCAGATAGAAGCGCAGGGGTAAAGGCGGACTGGCGATGAATTGCTGGATAATCCACTCTTGCTGAATATCGTCCTCGGGATCCTTATCCCACCAGAACGAACCCGATTGCGCAAGCACGTTGCCAAAGGTGCTGGGAGCGCGTAATCCGGCGAAGGCAGCCGCCAATCCACCAAAGCTACAGCCACCAACAATTGTCCGCGCGGGATCGGAGCTGACATGATAGTGTTCATGAACCCACGGCATCAACTCCTGGGTGAGAAAATCGACAAACGGCTGATGGCAGGTTAACTCGCGATTGCGTGTCTCACCATCCGGATTATCAATCAAAACCGTGACCAGGGGTGGAATCTTCCCTTCACGTACAAGGTTGTCCAGAATGGTCGGCGTTGGAATAAGATCGATGTACTCCCAGCCATCAAAGAGGAGCAAGAGGCGGTACGGCTCATTTCTCTCTGTATAGTCGGCAGGCGTATAGACCCAGATGCGTCGTTCATTGTTGAGGATCTGACTGCGAAGGCGATGGGTATGGATCTTGCCCTTCGCACCGTCCGTGTGTGGTACGATCCAGGTCTGGACGGGAGCATCTGGCAGTTCAAGAATGGAGAAGACTACCTCCTGTGAATCAGGTTTCTCCTCATCTTTATGCGCTACAAAGCGTTTCGGATTGAGCGGATCAGGGATGAAACGGGTGCCGAAACCTCCGTTTTCCTGATCTATCAGAGAATCATTGGTAGAGAGGGTATAGACTCCACGCAGATCCATCTGAAGCCGATATGTCTTGTACCAGAGATCTGTATCTGGCAGGTGGGTCATCTGGTGGTCCTGAGGATGATCCAGGCCGGCCGGTCCGCCCCAGATTACCACATTTTGTGTCTCCCCTTTATCCCGCCAGAGAAACGTAACCAGGGCATGCCTGTCATCACCCTCACTGGTTTCTATGAGTGGAGTACCGCTCTGCATAATTTCTTGCCAGAATGTCTCCAATGCCATTGGATCTCCGACTTCAAGCGCGCGTTGTAACGAACTGATGCGAGGACTGATCTGGGTTTGGGTCGCAACCATAAAGAACCTTTCCTGATAAACTTTCCACGAGAAAAGCTCCACAATTGCAGGAAGGATCAGAAATAAATCGGCATCACCCTCTCTTTGCTTCCGGCCCTTTCATCGCTTCACTTTGTCTCGTGTTCGAATCTTACTGATTTATAGATTTAACATGAGTGTGTAGATGAGATTCCGAACGCATGGAGATGCAAGCGCCTCTATGGCATGCAGCGCTACAATGCAAGTCAACCTAGGAACAAGATCAAAGAGGAAGGAATAATGATATATCGCGAGAGCATCTGACCTGAACCGTGATGTTGCTAACATTCTTCCGCGTTTTGCTGGGTAGAACAAAATATCTGTTGCGCCATAGCCAGCTTAATGCAACAGAGTTGCTCTTCAGTTATATGCGTCGGAATCATTTAGCAATGATCAGGCATAAATCTCTCCTTCTTGAGGAATTCTATGTACCTGTATACTATACAAAAATGTGAATACAAAGTCAAAGCTCCATTCGGACTGGTGGGGGAACCACGATGGACCATCCAAATGACAGCAGCGCCGCTCTGGCTAATATGCGAACCTCTTCCCATCTGGGATCAGAGATGAGCGCTTCATTCGTCCAGAAATCACTATGTTGCGAACCACTCAACTTACTCAAGAAATCATCCAATCTTTTGAGATGATCCATTTGCGTTTCCGAAGGTTGCCAGTAGGTAGGAAGACATAGTGTCCAGTGCTCGAAGTCCAGTGCCATTTCATCGGTCAGCACGACCCGATCAGTAGGGAAATGGTCCAACTGGTCTTGAGCCGATGAGGCCAATAATTGGAGTGAGTGGCATAGGTGTTTTAAGACTCCATTGCTTTTTATTTCAGATTCTATTGATCTCAGCATAAAAAGCTAAAGTGAGTAGCCAGCATGAACGAAACAGTGACGCAAGGTCTGCTTGCGATGCCGAAGGCGGGCAAGAGCCAGCAGCAAGGCATAACTCAGCTCGGTGGAATCCTTGCAACACACATTCTTAAGTTCACGACGTTTGAGCAAATTCCACACCCCTTCCTGCGGATTGAACTCAGGCGCATAGGCAGGCAAGCGTTCCAGGTGAAGGCGAGCTGCGCCTCCCTGCGCCAAGAAGTCTTTGACCGCTTGGCAGCGATGGATGCTCGATCCATCCCAGATCACCAGCAACTTCCCGGGAATCTGGCGAAGCAGGTGCTTGAGAAAACCAACCACATCCTCTCCTTTATAGGAATGAGATTGCGTCTGCATAAAGAGACGTCCCTGCGGGGTAATCGCCCCAATCGCCGAGACATGATCGCGTGTCAGCGGCACTCGCAACACTGGTGTCTGGCCCACCGGAGCATACGTGCGCACCGCCATCGGCAGCAGGTAAAAGCCCGACTCGTCTACAAAGACGATCTGCCGCTGTTCCTGCTCGGCTTTTTTTTAAGCGCGGGCCACCGTTCGTCTGTCCAGGCGTTGATCGCCTCTTCATTGCGTTGGCTGGCGTGTTCCTCCGGTTTTTGGACACTCTGCTTGAGGCTCCGCAGGAGGCGACTGCAATGGGCGGGATGATAGCTGACCCCAAAGTGCTGCCTGATAAGCACTGCCACGCGGGCTGTGGTCCATACCTGGCCGCGGAACCCATAGTGCTCGGCCCCTTTGGCCAGCAGATCGGGCAACTGGGCTCGCTGTTCTTCGGTCAGTTTGGGCTGGGGACCTGGTGGCGGTTGTTGTCGCAAGGACTCCGAGCCCTCTTTCCTGGCTCGGCTCATCCACTGACTCACCGCTCCTTCGGTTACTCCAAGGGCTACGGCGATGTCTTTTTGTCTCCAGCCCTGCGTATACAGCTGCCAAGCGCGCAGTCGTCGCCATTCACGCCAATCGTTGGGATGTTGTTCTTTCTTGCTCATACCTCCTTTTATCGGTTTGAGTATGGACGACTTTAGAACCTTATGCTGAGGTCAATAGATCATTGGAAGAGGTTCTCTTCATCTCTTGCCTTCCCATAAAAAATGCCTGCTTAGGTTTTGTGCATGGTCACTTCTAGATATTCTTTTGTTTATGAGTTGCTTTTCTTTGCCCTCGTACCTGAAAGTACAGTGCTGCTATAAGGCAAAACAAGGTAGCAATGATTGAAGCTAATAGGATTGTAGCTGATACTATCCCTTCAGAGAGTACATGGCTATCTTCCATACCTAGCGTAATCGCGTCAGGAATTATTGTAAAGCCGATTATGCCGAACCAGAACCTCGGTTGCGTATAGATGGAGGGGTACGGTTCATGACGATGACGTGAGATGACTACGATTAAAGATGCTATGCCCCAGCAGAACCAGCTAATACATTGAAATATATAATTTACCCAGATTGGGAAGGGTGATGGTTTATGCAATAATGCTGCAACTTCAGAAACAACTATGGGCGTAAATAGAAAGATCACCACTATAGCATAAAGCCAGCGCGTCACATGCGTGCTATCGTTGGTATATAGAGAATTTTTCATAGGATCTTTCCTGCTATTAAATAGAAATGCCTTCTATTATCTTAGCTTTCTGTTCTAATTGTAGTGCTATATAAATATACGTAATTAAAGCGAGAAAAGAGATGAACTGAAGCACTGAATCACCAGGATTATGCATAATCCTGGTGATTCAGTGCTTTAAATTTATTTGAATGTCAATTTGTGAGTTAACTTACGCTTACTTTTTTCTTTCTACCTTTGAGTAGGGGTAAGCACCGTTAATTGGAAGGGGCCACCATGGTCACGTGCGTATTCCACGGCCTGGTTGGCCTGTTCAAGGGGAAAGGTCTGCACAGAAAATGGTTCAAGGTTGATCTGTCCACTGCCGATCAGTGCCGCCAGCAGCAAGGGGGCATGCTTGGGAAGCATATATTGCCCACGAACCACCAGGTTGTTGCGCATCATGTATTTATAAGGAATTTCGACTGGCATATCGATTCCTCCCATCAGGACCGCTGTTCCTCCGGGACGTAAAGCCATGATACCGCTGCGCGTCAAAGTTGTGCTGCGCATGGGTCCCAGGATATCGAGCAGGCAGTCAATTGGGCCATCGGCCGTCTCTCGGAAACGCTTGCTGAGATCTTCCTCTTGTTCTGAAATCAGAACGGGGCGAACGCGTGGACCAAAGGTGCTTACCAGTGTGTTGAGCATCTGTTCGTTGCGCCCCGGTGCGATCACGCGGGCGGCCCCCATCGCCAGAGCGACGGCTATCCCCGCGCTACCAAAGTGGCCGGTTGCGCCATTCACCAGTATGGTTTGTCCCGGCTGTAAATCGGCAGCCAGCAGACCACCATAGGGAACTAGCATTGTATTTATCCATGCAAGTTTGGCGGGATCGAAAGAACGGAGCTGTTCAAGTGAATAGGCGTTCTCCATCGGTAGCAGCATGCGCTCGGCAAACGAGCCATGGCGAAAGTGCGATTGAAGCTTTTGCGCGCCCGCGGTAGGGGCGATCCATCCTTGCAGCATGATGTCTGGTGAAAGGACATCATCGCGTGAGCGCACGGTTGGGTCGCAGAAGACGAGTTGACCGGGCACCAGGCGCGTAGCATCAGGTCCCGTCTTCTCTATCAGTCCGATGGCGCCCACCCCTGGAGCAAGTGGGAGTAACAGGGGATAATCTCTTTCACCAGAAAAGACCTCGTGGGTATAGGCTAGAATTGGAACCGTGAGCACTTGAACGACCACTTCACCAGCACCTGGCGTTGGATCTGGAAGTTGTTCAATGGTCAGTGGTTGTTTTTTTGCTTTCAGTATTGCGGCTTTCATGTTTATGGCTCCTTTCCAATACTTTTCTATTTATGGTATTATCTTGCCATAAGATCTAAAGTCATTCCAGAGCGTGTTGATACTGGTATTGGCACTACCAGGGAAAGGAAGATAGTAGCATGGTATCTAGCGAACAGCGTACTGAGCTGGCCAGTTTCTTGCGGACGCGTAGGAGTCAGTTGTCCCCCGCTGATGTAGGATTGCCACGCACTGCACGTCGCAAAACGGCGGGACTGCGACGTGAAGAAGTTGCTCAGCTTGCTGGCGTTGGTGTTACCTGGTATACCTGGCTGGAACAGGGACGCGACATCAACGTCTCTACTCAGGTACTTGATAGTCTGGCTCAAACTTTCAGGCTTACAACTGCTGAAAAGATTCACCTCTATCTGCTGGCGGGCCAGCCGTCTCCCGCGCATCCAGTCCCACCGAGTGAGTATGTCAGTCCCTTCCTCCACCGCTTTCTTGAAGAGATCGGAAGAAACAATCCCGCCTACATCACCGGGCGCAGATGGGATGTGCTGGCCTGGAATCGGGCCGCCTGCCAGGTTCTCGCGGACTTTGATACCATGCCAGTAGAAGAGCGCAACATTGTACGCCTCCTCTTCACCAACGAGGAGTATCGTCGTCGTAGTCGTGATTGGGAAGCCGTAGCACGGCGTGTGCTGGCACAACTGCGTGTCAGCAGCGGCTTGTATCGCAATGACCCGCAATTGCGCGCGTTAATCGCGGATCTCCAGCAGCGCAGTTCCGAGTTCGCACGCTGGTGGCCGCGGCATGATGTACAGGAACGACGGGAGGGTCGCAAGGAATTCTTCCACCCACATGTAGGTTCCCTGGTCTTCGATCATGACACCTTCCAGATCGAAGATGCGCCGGGTCTGAAGATGGTCGTTTATCTGCCTGCCGACGAGGAAACGGCTAGAAAGCTAACACAACTCGCTATGTCCGAATCTTCTTTCACACACTAACGGAAGGATGGATATGGAATCTATTCGCCTGGAGCTCACTTCAGCTCCTATACTGGCTATATTTCAGGATGATCCAGAGGAAAGAGCAAAGCGGGGAACAGTGCTCTTTTATCATGGTTTTGGACAATCCAAAGATGACTACGTGCCGGTATTACAGCGCCTCGCGGCAGCGGGTGTCCTTGCTGTCGGTGTTGATGGCATCGGGCATGGAGAGCGGCGTTATCCGGACTTTCATGAGCGCTTCCCTCCGGTCACACCTCATTTGATGGGGAATGAGCAGCTTGAGGCTGCATTTCTCTCCACGGTGCAGGCGACTACGCGAGAAGTGCCAGCGATTATCGATGCGCTCATCGCATGCCGCTGGGCACATTCTGGGCGGATCGGCATTGCTGGTCACTCGTTTGGCGGCTTTGTGACTTATGCTGCCACTATCGCTGATAAGCGCATCCAGGCAGCCGTTTCTGTGGTCGGATCACCTGAATGGAGACTCCCCTGGCCTGATAGTCCTCACCTTCATCTTGATCGCTTCTTCCCCATAGCATTGCTCTCGCAGGTGGCTGGTAAAGATACGAATGTATTACCTGAATTTGCACGAGCACTACATCAGCGGCTTGCCCCATACTATGCACAGTCACCCGAACGGCTGCGCTATATCGAGTATCCCAACTCTCCTCATGACCTTTCTACCCACGATTGGGAACAGGCGTGGGATGAAGCTGTAGCATGGTTCACTACTTATCTCCCCAGGGGATAAAAAATCCTGTCATGAGCAAAAAAGTTTCGGATCTGACACGATTCCTTTATGAATTGTGACGGTACCTGTGCGGGTGGTGATCTCTAAGCGGGTACGTGGTACGGTGCCTGTTTCATTGTTGTTGAAGTCATTGTAGATCTGGTTTGTACTGTTTGATGAAGACAGATTCAAGGCTGCATTTGATGGTAGGGTGATATTGATATTTCCGCTATCGCTTTTGAAGAGATCGCTGCTTTGTGGATCAAGTGAGCCGCAAAAATTGATCTGACCTGATGTACTTTGCACTTGGGAGTGACCTCGCAGGGTTGTCTGTAGATTGATGGAGCCTGTTTGCGTCTTTACCTTGATCTCTCCATTGATGTCATTGATGAACAGATCCCCCGTACGTGTCTCGATCTGTACATTGCTGTTGACTGGTATATCAATGAGAAGAAAGACTTTCTCTGCTCCAAGCCCTAAGAAATTTTTCTGCTGCATCGTCCAGCTTAAATTGATCGTGTTGCCGTTCCGGGTCGCTTGTTGTTGGATGTTGTCAAGACTGCCAATGCCTGTGACTTTCTTCCATCCCTCAACCGACACCTGGTTGTTGTCATTTCCTTTGTTGCGTATAAAGAGCTGGTCTATTGCGTCAACCTTAATAATAATCGTTGGTGTAGTGGAGACCTGGAAAGTTTGAGCTGGCAGGTCGGCGAGTCGTTCCTGGCTGAGACTATCATAGAACACCCATGTTTGTAATGCCAGTCCAGCGATGGATAGCAGGGTGAGCACCAGGGTAGAGACCCAGGAGGTTTGCCCGCGCTGCTGCCTTTGTATGGTGTTCTCGTACGGATTTCCCTGCTTAATACTTTGAACCTGTGGGGTCGCGGTCAGAGAAAGTTCAAATCCTTTCTCTTTTTGAATACTCTCCAGCAAAGCCTCTAGCGCGCACACATTGTCCATATTGGTCGCAGGAACAACAATCTGGTCTGTCTTCTCGTCTGCTATCTCAACTACGATATTTTCCAGGCCAACTTCTATCCTGCTTACCTGCCTCCAGATGGTCTCTTGCTTCCAATCCCCGATGTGTTGCTGATCGAGAAAGAACGTGTTGAATTCGATGAATTTGTTCGCCTCATAGTCCGCTTGAAGCTGTGGGAGAAGCCGCTGTGTGAGTTTATGTTCTATGAGGGTGCCTATTTCAGCAATATGATCTATCCCCGCGTACAGAACTATATCTGGCTGCTGAGCAAGGATACAGGTATACGTAGGAGAGACGTGCTTTACCTTGCCTCTGCTGCGATATATTTTGAATTGGCGCCGAATGGACTGGATCTCGTCCCAACGCACCACCCGCGTTCTGCGCCCTTTGCGATAAATCAGACCTTCTGTATAGATGGATACAGAGAGTCTGGGATGTAAAAAGGGAGCGATGAGCTCTTCACCTCTGATAAAAGAAAGAAGTTTTCCAACCAGGAAAATGCTCTGGGTAAAGCCAATTGGCGATTGCATGGACATGGATACAGCGCCCCATATGAGCAGGAGCAGCGCATCTATTGCTACAAAGAGTATGGATAGGCTGAGGCCTACCAGGGCTATCTTTCCTGAAAGGGTTACGTGCCGAATATATACCCCCTCAAGCGTTCCCAGGTGATGATGCTCATCCGACTCATACATCTGCGGTGAAAAGGACTGAGGAATCATTGTCTTTATCCTTTGGATCACATTTTTTTATATATTCGCTTGCTCCCAATATCTAAAGCGGGATATCCAGTCATTTTAGTGATTGTGGCTTTAAATAAGATTTTCTTTGTTGAGGGATGAAGTCATTTTTTCTGGCCTGGCAATGTATCAATAAAAGATAATTTGCGTATGTATGAGTTTAACATTGTTCGCAAGACAAAACAAGAGAATATGGGAAAGAAGTCAATGAGAGGGTATCTCTCAATGTGGGATAACCATTTTTTTCGTACCAACAACAGGATGCTACGGTTCTGCAGACAGTCCTGGTTTTTTTGCATTGGAGCCGATATGTTTATGGCCCCGCCTTTTTAGCATGTGTTTCTTTTAGCTTTCGATTGCTTTGCGGATGTAAGAATTGTCGCGAATTCGAAGCGTCGGCGGCGAGTTCGTGTGTTACAATGGGTGAAGTTTACCATAGCAGCAGTAAGGAGTATGTTGTGCTTCACCAGATTCGTTGGACGATTCCGAAAATTGCGCAGCGCTTGACGTTGATCGAGCCGCTGGTGTATCGTCGGCGACAGGCATTGCCGCCGTTCCGTTTTCAGCCCTTGATGAGCCCGCAGGAGACGCCTCCGGTTGGAGTTGAGGTTGATGATCGAGAGTGGAAGACCATTGAGCCCTATTCCTACTGGGGTGAGTGGCGCCAGAACTTTGTGTTGCGCTCGACCTTCCAGATTCCTTCGGAGTGGGGACAGGATGCGCCGCTGGCGCTGTATTTGCCGATTGGCATCGCGGGCGACTTTATCCATCCTGAGGTCTTAGCCTATATTGATGGCGTTGCATATGCCGCCAGCGATCGCTATCACCATGAGTTTTTGCTGCGGCCGCAGTGGCAGGATGGGCAGCAGCACGTGCTGGCTCTGCACGGCTGGACCGGTATTGGTGGTGAGAAGGGCACACAACTGCTGATGAAGCCGGCTGAGGTGGTACAGATCGATCAGCCGACGCGCGACTTTATCGCCACGGCTCGTGTGGCCCTGGGGACGGCTCAGGTGTTGACCGAAGCGACTCCCGCCCGTGGCAAACTGCTCGCCGCCCTTGATCGCGCCTTTACCATTCTGGATACGCGCGAGCCCTTTGGCGATGCGTTCTATGCCAGTGTCTCAAAGGCGCACGCAGCCCTCAAAGAGGGGATCGCGCAGGCGGGTGAGCCGCTGGATGTTGAGGTGGTAGGCACCGGTCACGCGCATATCGACGTGGCCTGGCTCTGGACGCTGGGACAGACCCGGCGCAAGGCGTCACGCACCTTTTATACCGTGCAGCGTCTGATGGAGCAGTTCCCCGATTACCACTTCTCGCAGAGCCAGCCGCAGCTTTATGACTACATTCGCCAGGATCATCCCGAGCTGTTTGAGGCTATCAAGCAGCGCGTGGCCGAGGGTCGCTGGGAGGCGACCGGCGGCATGTGGGTCGAGGCCGACTGTAACCTGAGCGGTCCCGAGTCGCTGGCGCGCCAGTTCTTGTTGGGCCGATCTTTTTTCAAAGAACACTTCGGTGAGCACGTTGATACGCCGGTGCTCTGGCTGCCTGACGTCTTTGGTTATGCCTGGGCTCTGCCGCAGTTGATCAAGCAGGCCGGGCTGGAGTATTTCTTCACCATCAAGATCGGCTGGAGCCAATATAACCGCCTGCCTTACGATAGCTTCTGGTGGCAGGGTATCGATGGTACACGTGTACTGACCCACTTCAGTCCCACGCCCGAGAAAGGGAGCGCCTTCGCCAGCACCTATAACGCGATGGCGACGCCCGAAGATATCCTGGGCACCTGGACCAACTTCCGGCAGAAGGATCTGGGCCATGACGATGTTACTCCTCCGGTGTTGACCGCCTTTGGTTTTGGTGATGGTGGTGGTGGTCCTACCCGCGAGATGCTGGAGAACCTGCGCGAGCTGGCCGCGTTCCCTGCCATGCCACGCACGCGCCAGGGACACGTCGATGCCTTCTTCCGTCAGCTAGAAGAGACCTCGGGCGCGCAACTGCCGACCTGGAATGGCGAGCTGTACCTGGAGTTCCATCGTGGCACCTATACCACCCAGAGCCGCAACAAGCGCTCGAACCGCAAGAGCGAGTTCCTGATGCACGACGCCGAGTTCCTGGCGGCACAGGCCAGTCTACTCAATAGTGGCTATAGCTATCCGGCCGATGCTATTGGGCGCGCCTGGCAGCTCATCTGTCTCAACCAGTTCCACGACATCATCCCCGGCAGTAGCATCCATGATGTCTATGTCGATTCGGCCGAGCAATACAAAGAGATCAGCGAACTGGGTACCAGCGTGCGCGACCAGGCCTTCCAGGCCATCGCCGAGCAGGTTGGGGGCGATGTCTTGCTAGCCAATCCCACCTCCTTTGAGCGCAACGACCTGGCCTACTGGCCGCAGACGTTGCCGGCGGGTAAGCATCTGCAGATCAGCCAGAGCGGCGAAACGGTCTCGACGCAGACCAGCGAGCAGGGCACCTGGATCGATGCTGGCACGGTAGCGCAGTTTGGCATCACTAGCTTGCAGCTAGTCGAGGGCGAGCAGAAGGTCCCCACTACCGAGTTAACCGCGACGAAGGGGCTATTGGAGAACAGGTACATCCGCATCGAGCTTAACCGCGACGGTGACATCACCCGCGTCTACGACAAGTTGCGTGAGCGCGAAGTGCTGCCGGAGGGCGCCATCGCCAACCAGTTCCAGGCCTTTGAGGATCGTCCCTTGAACTGGGACGCCTGGGATGTCGATATCTTCTATGATGATAAGCAGTGGCTGGCCGAGCCCGCCAGCGCGATCCGCGTCGTGGAAGAGGGACCCCTGCGTGCGACACTGGAGATCCAGCGCCGCATCTTGCACAGCGACTACACCCAGCGCATCTCGCTGAGCTACAACAGTCCGCGCCTGGATGTCGACACCCACATCGACTGGCGTGAGCGCCATATCTTGCTCAAAGCCGCCTTCCCGGTCGATATCCTGAGTCCTATGGCTACCTATGAGATCCAGTGGGGCAATGTTCAGCGCCCGACCCATCGCAACACCAGTTGGGATTGGGCCAGATTTGAAACCTGCGCGCAAAAATTCGTGGATCTGAGCGAGGGTGATTACGGCGTGAGCCTGCTCAACGATTGTAAATACGGCCATGACATCAAAGAGAATGTCATCCGTATCAGTTTGTTGCGCAGCCCAACCATGCCTGATCCAGAAGCGGACCAGGGCGAGCACCGTTTTACCTATAGTCTGCTGCCGCACGCGGGCAACTGGAGTGAGGAGACGATCAGTGCCGCCTACGCGCTCAATGATCCCTTGATCGTCTATACGCCTGAGCGTGCTGCCAGCGCTTCTGCTAATCAGCAGCAGTTGTCGTCATTGTTCAGCGTGGATAAGCCCAACGTCATCATCGAAACGGTCAAGCGGGCCGAGGATGGCAACGGGATTATCGTACGCCTGTACGAGAGTCAGCGCCGCCGTGGTCGCGTCACACTCACCACCGGCTTTGAGCTGGCCACGGTCTGGCACACCAATCTGCTGGAAGAGAACGGCGAGCAGCTGCAGAGCCAGGGCAAGCAAGTCTCTTTCAACATCAAACCCTACGAGATCGTTACCCTGCGGCTGGTGCAGGTGTAAGGCTACAATATAAATATAGTGAACTACCCCTTGCCTATTGTAGGAAGGGGTAGTTTTTTTCATGGTTTAAGATAGAGAAGACGTTTAATTTGCATGTTGAATATGCTGGATAGAAAGAAAATAAATTTGTGAGATTGAATGGAGAGCTTAGCAAATATTATACAAAGTACAGTGGTGGAATATCTAAGTATGCAAAAAGGAATATTTAGATTTTTTACTTCAATAATTTATTTTGGTCAAAACAAGTGATCCAAAATACATCCCCTGGCGTAATGCTTATCAGAGAGGGCACAAAAGATACCTCTCGACCCTTCGGGGAGCACCTTTACTGAAGACACACCCTGCGATCGCCTTTTCTCGTGATCCACTATCATCGCTGTACCTGTCAGCAGGTATACATGATGATCGGATGAACGGATGAGTATCCTAAAAAGGATATGCGGAAGCGAGCGTTTCAAGTAGTTCAAGTGCACGTGAATTATTTGTGGCACTGCTTTTAGCAGAATCGCGTAACTCCTGGCGTAGGACAGAGAATGTATACGGATATGTGACATTTATCCTGATGCTGGTGAGTGGGTGTGAGATCGGTAAAATGCATATAAGGTACATTGGTGCGGAATTGATGATCATCAACTGAAGAAATTGTCAACAGCTTGAAACCTGAAAAGAGGAGTTTTCTATGTCTACAATGAAGAACAAAGAAGAGATGGGTCTGCTGGATTTGACAAACGAGCAACTTACTCAGGTCACCGGTGGCAACGGCTGCGAGCATCATTGGGAACACCACTGTGAGCATCGTGATTGGGATTCCTGGTGTGGTGATCGCGAGACCAGCATTAGCGTCGACGTTAATGTGGTTATCGATATCAACTCATACAGCCGCCGTTGTGGTTGGTAGCCTCAGCATCAACTGGCCAGCCATATGCATGAACTATGCATATGGCTGGCAAGGCCAGATAGAGAAAAACAGAGCCTCTATCTGGCCTTGCCATTTTTTATTTACAATCTTTGCTTATCGAATTATCTACGTACCTATACCTTTTAGAACGTGTCTGACTCCTATGATGATGGCCTGTGGCCTGCATGGGTTTTCGCACCTCCGGTGCTCAGAATTCCCTTGTGTGTCGTGCATGGGGCGCGCATCCGCGCGCCCCATGCACGACACACAAAAACAGTGCGGCCGCGTAGCGGACGCCCGTGCGAGGGCGCTCACGTGCCCCCAAAGTGGTGGGAATAAGACACATTCTTACCATGGTGGACATTATTGCTAATAATCACATTATCATAGATGGGAGGAGTAGGGATGTCTTCCTCGGAACCCTCAATTTTTCGTGAACAGGCTTTAAAGAATTATCTACAGCGGCGTGACCGGGGTATTCTTTTGCGGCTCATCTCACCACCGGCATTCGCCTGTTTGTGGATTTTACTGGTATTTGCCCTGGTTATGGGGATGCTGGCCTGGCTTGTCAGGGTGCCAGCGTCGGTTTCGGGGCAGGGACTCATCACGGAGCCCGGGAAGGATGCACAACAGTTAACGGCGGTTGTCTTTGTCCCGCTCAATCAACGTACCAGGCTGCACAGTGGTGATCCAGCCACACTACAACTCGGCTCAAGCGGTATTACTTTACGTGGTACGGTACAGCAAGTTGAATCAGGGATTATCGGCCCTGATGAGGCACGCACACGCTTTCATTTACAGGGTCCACTGGCCCAGGTTATCCTCACCCCTTCTGTAGCTGTCATGGTGCAGATCGAACCGACGCCCACTGCTCATACGTACGCCGGCAGTTACTGCATGACAAGCGTGCAAACCGGCACGCAGAGTGTGCTTTCACTCGTACCGGGACTCGATCATATTTTACCGTCGTAACGAGAGGGGAGCCGCGATGCAAGATACACGATCTCATGAAAATTCGGCCCCGGCAACAGGGGATGGTGAGGAGATGGAGGCGCCGACTCAGCATATAGATGGCATCAAAGATATGGCGGAACTTATTCGCCTGGCACAATTGATCCAGGAAGAAGAACGGCGTGCCGCCCAACAAAAGGAGCAGGAGACCACCTCGTCCAAATCGGCTGAAAGCGCTGATAGGCCATCCCTATCCGACAAACTGAAGATCAGATTAAAAGAATGGCGCCGGGTTCCCGAAATGCGGCAGATGAGCGAAGTCGAGTGTGGGGCCGCCTGCCTGGCCATGATCCTGAACTATCATGGCTGTGTCACCACCGTCTCAGAGGTACAGGAACGCTGCGGCGTCGGACGCGATGGGTTGAGTGCCCTGACTATTCTCACATCGGCACATCAATATGGATTGCGTTCAAGGCCGGTGGCCATTAAAGACATCGAGAATTTTCGCTTTGTCACGCTACCGGCCATCGTTCACTGGGAGTTTAATCACTTTATCGTCGTTGAGCGCTGGTCAGACCGCCATGTTGACGTGGTCGATCCCGCAGTGGGACGGCGGCGCCTGACACCAGAAGAGTTTGCCGATGGTTTTACCGGCGTGGTGCTGATGCTGGAACCTGGACTACAATTTGAACGGCGCGCGTCCAACTCAACCTTCTCACTTACAACGTATACGCGTTCGCTGCTCCACCTGCGAGGCACTATCATACAAATACTGCTGGCATCATTACTGCTGCAACTCTTTGGACTGGGCATCCCGCTGCTGACGCGCGTCATTGTTGATACTATTATTCCAACCCAGGCCACCCAGCTACTGACGTTTCTGGGACTGGGAATGATTGTGCTTATTCTCACCCAGGGCATCACAACGCTCTTGCGCTCATCCCTGTTGATTTATCTGCGTACACGCATTGACGCGCAAATGATGCTAAACTTTTTTGAGCACCTGCTTAGTTTGCCCTATCGCTTCTTTCAACTCCGGCTCAGTGGTGACCTGCTCTCACGTGTCAACAGCAATATAGTTATTCGTGACCTGCTCTCCAATCAACTCATCTCGACCCTGCTCGATGGCAGTACGGTGCTTGTCTACATGGTGATTCTGTTCTCCCAATCGCCGTTGATCGCGGGAATCGCCCTGGTGATCGGCCTTCTTGAAGTTGGAGTTCTCTGGCTGAGTGCGCCCCTGATCCGTCGCATGACCCAGCAAGATCTGGCGGCCCAGGGAAAGACGCAGGGATATCTCAACGAGGCATTGGCCGGCATCGCCACCCTGAAGGCCGCGGGAGCCGAGCAGCGTGCGCTCGATCGCTGGACCAATCTGTTCTTTGATGAGATGAACATCTCTATGCGCCTCAGCTATCTCACATCTATCGTCAGCGCGTTCATGAATATTCTCCAATTGACTTCTCCATTCGTGCTGCTCTGGATTGGAGCGTTGCTGGTGATTCACGGCACAATGTCGATTGGTAGTATGCTGGCACTTAATGCACTGGCCGTTTCTTTTCTCGCCCCATTTAGTTCGCTTGCCACCACTGGTAGCAGTTTGCAAATTGTCCGCGCTCACTTTGATCGCATATCCGACGTAGTGAGCGCCGAGAGTGAGCAGGATCCACAGCAGGTGTCGCTGCCTCCGCGTCTGACAGGACGTATTGAGCTGAAGAATGTGAGCTTCCAGTACGATGCCCACGCGCCCATGGTGCTACAAGACATCACGGTCTCTATTCAGCCCGGCCAGAAGGTAGCACTCGTGGGAAAAACGGGCTCGGGCAAGAGCACGCTCGGAAAATTGCTGATCGGATTGGTAACGCCAACGCAGGGAGAGATTCTCTTCGACGGTTTGCCCCTTCAGACGCTGAATTATCGCGCGCTGCGCAGTCAACTCGGGGTTGTATTGCAGGAGGCTTTTATCTTTAGTGGCTCAGTGCGTGAAAATATCGCGCTCAACAATCCAGCCATGGAGATGGAACGAGTTGTGCAGGCTGCGAGGGCAGCCGCTATTCATGAGGATGTCGAGAAGATGCCCATGCAGTATGAGACACTGGTATCCGAGGGTGGAAGTGCTTTCTCCGGAGGCCAACGTCAGCGCCTGGCGCTGGCGCGCGCCCTGGCGACACGGCCTGGTATTCTCCTGTTAGATGAAGCGACCAGCGCTCTGGATGTCGCAACAGAGCGAGTGGTCGAAAAGAATATCAGCGTCCTCTCCTGTACGCAGATCATTATTGCCCATCGCCTGAGCACTATTCGTCACGCGGACCTGATTCTTGTACTGGATGAAGGACACATCGTAGAACAGGGCACGCATGACGCTTTGATTCATCAGGATGGGTATTATGCCAGACTTATTCATGCCCAGATGGAGACGGGTGCTATTACGGCTGGTTGAGCGGCGTTTGCCTGTTCCATGCCCTCCTGTTTTTTGTGCTCGGTTGGATACAGGCTGAAACCGTTATGCCCGGGGAGGAGGTAACTCGCCCGAGCCGCGCGCGATCAACCGCGTTGGTATGATTGTCTGCTGAAAGGGGACGGTGCTACCGGCCAGACGCGCGAACAGGATCTCCGCGGCTCGCGTCCCCATTGCGGCTGGATCATGAGCGACCACTGTTATAGGGGTGGGTAGCATATCGGCGAGATCGAAATCATCGAAGCCTATAAATGCTGGCTGTTGCGTGTAGGAGCGCAATGCTCGCAGTACCGCGATACTGATACGATTGCTGGTGGAGAAGATCGCGCTGGGCGGCTGTGGTAGGCTCATCAACGCGTGGGTGGCCTGGTGGGCCAGTTGCGCCTCATCGCAATTAGAATAGATCAAGCTTTCATCGCAGGGGATACCATGCTCGGCCAGTGTTTCATAGTAGCCCGCGATACGCTCAGCTCCAGTATAGACGCGCGGATCACCCTGGATGACGGCGATGCGCCGATGTCCGTACGCGAGTAGATGTCTTATAGCCTGACGAGATCCTCCTCGATTATCCAGCACTATCGTATCGGTTTGCAACTGTAGCGGTGGGCGATCCAGAAAGATAAATGGAGTTCCCCGGCGTAGTTCCGCAGCCAGGTAGGAATGGTCGGTACCGGCGGGGACAATGCAGAGTCCTTCAACGCGTCGGCTTAATAGAGCATTGACTAATTCGCGCTCTCGCAGCGCGTTTTCCTCTGAATTACTGATGATCAACATATAGTTATATTGCTGCGCCACCTTCTCCAGGCCACGGGCGATGCTCGAATAAAATGGGTTGGCGATATCCTCAATTATAAGTCCAATTGTAGAGGATGTTTGTTTTTGCCGCAGGCTGCGGGCGATATCGTTGCGCCTGAAGCCAAGCTGCGCGATTGCCTGGTGGACGCGCTCACGCGTCTTTTCGTCTACGCGTGGTTCATTATTGACGACGCGTGAAACTGTTTTGAGGCTGACACCTGCGGCATGGGCGACATCTTGCATAGTTGGGCGCGCGGCCGGAGGATCGTTAGATTCATGGATAGAGGATACAGGTGTCGACATAGCCTTTTCCCTCGATTTCTATCAATTTTATGTCAGAGTTTTTTTTGTTTCTATCATACACCATATTAATAGATATGTATAAATCTGTACACACAAGATATGTGGCAGGAAAACCTTAGCTTATCTTTTTTAATACCACTATCAAAGAACAATTACGTTAAAGATAAATTGGTTTCTACTTATAAGTTTTACCAAAAAGTCACCCCGCTTATGATCAGTCAATTGACAGTGTAAAAACAGCCGGATATACTCCACCAATGATTTGCCTGTTAATGATTGTATGTGAAGGGAGTAACGATGTTCTCACGTTCTTATTTCAAACGTGCCAGCCTGGCTGTGCTCTGTCTTGCGGTGTGCCTGGTCGCGTTGTTGAGTACGATTGGTCGCGGACACGCGGCAACAGGACCTTTTCAGGTTAAAGTATTAGTGATTACCATGTTTTCATCTGAGACACAGCCATGGTTGTCTAATGAGAGCCTGCCGCTTGATTACAAGACGACTGGTGCCTTTAGTGACATGCACTGTAACAGCAATGGCCTCTGTGTGACCACCACCGGTGAAGAGAAGGTGAATGCCGCCGCCAGTATGATGGCGATTCTGCGCGATCCACAATTTTCGTTTCAAAATACCTATTTTATTACCGCTGGCATTGGTGGTGCGTCTCCCACTAATAACACGCTGGGTTCTGTCGCCTGGGCTAACTGGGTGGTGGACTGGGATCAGGGTCATCACCTCCTGCCGTCTACAGCTCCTAATGTGCCCCATGGTTACCTGGAGAATAACAAAGCCGGTACCGGTGCCTTCCAACTCAACACGACGCTAACCAAACTGGCTATGACCCAGACATCAAATTTGAAGCTGCAAGATAGTACCCAGGCCCAGACTGCCAGGCAGAAGTATGCAAATCAGGCCAACCAGCACCCTTCCGTTCTGACATGTGATACCATGGCCGGTGACGATTACTGGGCGGGACAGGACCTCTCCAACGAGGCTCAGTATATTATGGGTCTACTGACCAACAATCAGGGCAAATACTGTACGACAGAACAGGAAGACACGGCGGTAGCCGGTGTCTTGCAGCGTACCGGTCACCTGGACCACTACCTGAACCTGCGAGCAGCCAGCAACTTTGATCAGCCCGCTTCCGGTCAGTCCGTACAGGATCTACTTGGAAACTTCCCCGGTTCCAGCATCGCTATCGCTAACGCATACACGGTTGGATCGGCCATGGCCCACTATCTGCTCACGCACCAGGTATAAGGGGGTGTCAAACACACTTTTCTATATAGTTGGAGGCAGCAGGGGCGCGGATGCGCCCCTGCTGCCTCCAACTATACATGTGTGTGTGAAAGCCCGGGCAGTCCCTGGTGGAGTGTGCGCTGGGCGGCCGCCCAGCGCACACTCCACACTCCCAACCCGGCGCCGTAGGCGCCAAAGAGGAAAGTGAAAAAAACTGGTATTTTTGGGGGCGGCTTGACTATTAGCTCTAGGGCGGATATAATACGGGAGATATAACTGTTTGCACGGCCTGGAACAGATAAATGATGAAGCACTGTTCCCTGATAAAAGACGCTAAAGAGCTCTGAGCAATCCTCTATAGAATATCTCTTCCTGCACGCCAGTTCTACTTCTATCAGATAGCAGCATTGCTTCCGTGACCTCGCGGTCTGCATCTGATAATCCCTGACACCATTCGCTGCCGGGGAACTTTAATGCGTCCACCGCAGACGCTTTGGCCGAAAGGATTTTTCATGCCATCTTTTTCTGAATTCGCATTGCAACCCGCCACACGCGCGGTTTTAGCAGATATGAAAGTTACCCAACCTTCCCCTATTCAGGCCGGAGCCATTCCAGTGTTGCTGGATGGCAAAGATCTTGTGGGGCAGTCAGCGACTGGTTCGGGTAAGACCCTGGCTTATAGCATCCCTCTTGTGGAAAGACTTGCTAAAGATAAGCGCTTTGTACAGGCGCTGGTTCTGGTACCGACTCGCGAGCTGGCCGTTCAGGTCAATAATGTTTTAAGCAGGCTGGCCGCTGCCCGGCGTCTCTCAACCGCCCTCCTGGTGGGTGGGCGACCGTATAACCCGCAGATCTCGGCTCTACGCTATGGTGCCCAGATCGTTGTCGGCACTCCCGGTCGCGTGAAGGATCACCTGGAGCGAGGCTCCCTGAACCTGACACGCCTGCGCATCTGCGTGCTGGACGAGGCTGACCAGATGCTGGATAGTGGATTTGCGCCCGAAATCGAGCAGATCCTGACCACAACGCCTGAAACACGCCAGATGGCCCTCTTCTCGGCCACCATGCCTGACTGGGTGGCGAAGATACAGGAGAAATTCCTGAAGGATCCCGCCATGGTCGCTATCCAACCGGCCATCGGGGCGGAAAGTACCATCGAACAGATCGCATATCAGATACCGCAGAATCAGAAGATGGCGGCCCTCTGTACATTGCTGAACTCCACCGATGGTGAAAGCAGCCTGATCTTTGGCAAGACCAAATATGGCGTGGAGAAGTTAGGCAAGCAGCTTACCAACCTTGGTTTTGCGGTAGGGACCCTACATGGGAACAAGAGCCAGCGTGCCCGTGAAGAGGTGCTGGCCGCTTTCCGCCATGGGCGCGTGCAGACCTTGCTGGCAACCAACGTAGCCGCTCGTGGGTTGGATATCCGGGGCATTCGCCAGGTTATCAACTATGAGTTGCCCGAATCCAGTGAGCTATTCACCCATCGCATTGGCCGTACTGGTCGCATGGGAGACCATGGTAAGGCCATTACGCTGCTAACGCCGGGGGACGTCTCCAAATGGCGGCGCATGTCGCGCAACCTCGGGCAGGCGGTCTCGCTTCAACAACTGACAATCGATGAGGATGCTATGATTGCCAGACCAGTCGCGAAGCCCGTTATGGTAGCCGAGCCGCAGTTCGAGCAGCCTTCAGGAGCACGTCCCGCCCGTAATCGCAAATTCGCATCCCCAGCTACAGTGGCTCCTAAAGGTAGCAGGATGGAGGCCGAAGATAAAAATCCTGCTGAAGTGAAGCCGCGCCCAAAAAAGATCCGCGTCAATACGGCTCCTGTCTGGAAATCAGAAGAGTTCGTTGAGCCGGACCGTTTTGCTGGCAGGAGAGAGCATAGTAGTAAACGTCCGGCGGGCCGATCCGCGCACTTTGGCGGCCATAAAGTAAAGCAGAGGACGCATATATCCTTTGAGGCCGAAGCCCAACACCATGACAACGACAGGAAGTCTGGACGCGTACGCCGCCGCGTCGCCTCTAGCGGTCGACCCGGTCAGCGCTAACCTGGTTACTACCTGGTGAATATATTCATCCAGAAGGTACCCCTCTATGACAAAAGGAGGGGTGCCTTTATTTATTGGATGGCGTGGGGTGCCGTGGCTTTATTCTCGCTGCGCACCGTGTGGCCTGCCTGAGCCAGGATTTGAATCGCCTGATTGAGATCTTGTTCTCGTACCAGGACATGCCCGGTATCATACGTGGTGGCGGTAAAGACGCTCAGATTGGCGTTTGCCAGAGGGGATAACACCGCCGCCAGGATGCCGGTGGTGTCGGGCGCAAAGGGACCCTCGATGCGCAGGCAGCGCCATCCCCTGGTATAAATAGCCTCATCTGTTATGTTAGTCTGTGGGCAAATGATCGAGAGCTCTTCATCTGTTTTGGTAATGGCTACAAAATTTCCGTTGAGCATGTCGGACGAAAGCGGGGTCGCCGGATCTAAACGGCAGATGGCCAGCACATCGGGTTGAAGCGTAAGTATAAGTCGTTTATTTGTCATTATCGCCTGATCCCTCTTCTTCATCTTCTCATGAACCAGATCACCTGTTCTGGACTTCAGCGCTGAAGTTATTTTCCTAGCCGTCTTCTAGAAGTGTGCCACATTTTGTATTTTTTCTCAATCGAAGTTGATGAACATGTGAAGGAGTATTGAAGCACGATCAGTGGTCTGGATCAGCTATATATATTCGCGA
The DNA here is from genome assembly GCF_003967515.1 of Dictyobacter aurantiacus. Classification (GTDB taxonomy): domain Bacteria; phylum Chloroflexota; class Ktedonobacteria; order Ktedonobacterales; family Ktedonobacteraceae; genus Dictyobacter; species Dictyobacter aurantiacus. The sequence continues at coordinate 2,127,858 of NZ_BIFQ01000002.1, forward strand.
TGGCATGAGCGGCTGTCGCCACTGCTTCTCTGACCTGCGGAGGCTCCAGAACCGTTACGGCGGCCCCTAGTCCGAGCGCGTAGGAGATGGCATCGTCGAGAGATTCTACATTGACCTGAACGATAGCGCCGCCATCGGCGTCCTCTTTGAGAATCGTGATGTCTCCATGGAGGACGCTTTGACGGCCCTGGGCGCTCACGTGCAGTTTCAGGGAAATGGGGGGATAGCGCCTCTCTAACTGTTTGCGAGCTTCTCGCCAGTAAGCGCGCAGGTTAAAATCCGGCCTGGGTATCGTCAATTCTTCTCGCACAAATACCTGCTCAATGTCACTGACACGCAGCATATGGAAAGACTGACAGCATTGGCAGAAGGCGACCAGGTACCAGCGTCCCGTGCGGATATGACGACGACTGAGGCCTTTAAATACCAATCCATAGGGTTCGATACGGCGCCACAGCACGCCAGTGACCGCGAACTTCGAGCAGTTGCTGCCGGAATAAAGGATATCCAGTTGATGTGAGCCCAGGACAGCGGCCCTGATCGTTTCCAGATGCGTCGGTTCAGTGGTCTGGTTGCACCATGCGGATGTATCAATCAGGATGTGATCGCGTGCCGCTCGCACATCGGCCTGATATTCTTCAGGCAGCACCGCCTCTAGCTTGACCAGGGCCCGGTGCAGATCGGTATCACCGGCAAACAGGTTGTAGTTCCCAGAGATATCGGTACTTAAGATCAGCGAAATAGCTTCTTCACGGGTAAAGATGGCTGATTCCAGGTGATAGTCTTCTGGTAAGTAGTAGCCGCCGCCGGGCCCATATTCCATTGAAACCGGTACATGTGCGAGAGAGAGTGTAATAATATCTCGATAAATGGTGCGTACGGAGACGCCCAAAATGTCGGAGAGTCGCTTCGCCGTCATTTTTCCGCGCGCCTGCAGCAATAGTGTGATCGCCACAAGTCTTTCAGTCTTCTGCATATCTTTTATTATGTGCTACTGATCCCGAAAAAACAAGAGGGGATGAGGTAAAGAAGTTACTATTTTTTGACGATTATCGTTAATGAGGAGGTATATAAGCGCCTCCACACGCGCGTCCGCTACGCGGCCGCATTGTTATTGTATATTGGTGCAGCAGGAGCGCGAAAGCGCTCCTGCTGCACCAATATACAATAGACTACTGAGTGTAGGTGCGAAGACTAGTGAGTGGGGTAGGTACGAAGACTAGTGAGTGGGGTAGGTACGAAGACTACTTTGAGTGTGTCTGATTCTCATGACTATCGCCTGCAGCACGCGTGAGCTTTTGCACCTCTGGTGCTCACACATCCATGGTGTATTGGTGCAACAGGAGCGCATTCGCACCTCTGGTGCTCACACATCCATGGTGTGTTGGTGCAACAGGAGCGCATTCGCACCTCTGGTGCTTACACATCCATGGTGTATTGGTGCAACAGGAGCGCATTCGCACCTCTGGTGCTCACACATCCATGGTGTGTTGGTGCAGGCGGGGCGCGGGACGCGCCCCGCCTGCACCAACACACACAACCAGCGCGGCCGCGCAGCGGACGCGCGTGCGGAGGCGCGCACGTGCCCCCAACATGACGAAAGTCAAACACATTTTGAGTGTAGGTGCGAAGACTTATGCGCACTGCAGGTGATAATCATGAAACTAAGATACATTCTTAGAAAGCATAATAGAAAGAAAACGAAAGTATGAGAAAGCAAAAAACTGGAAAAACGGCTTATTCCCGGAAATAGGTATCAGTTTCCGGGAATAAAACAAAAATCAATTACCGAAATTTCCAAAAAAGATGTAGAATGACTGACAAGCATATGTCAGCCATTTCATTTTAGACTTTGAGTGATGATACTAACCTGTCACATCCATTGATGTATGTGATTTGTCTTCAGGCTCTACTTGCTCGATGCATATCACGCATGAGTGGATAAAAGATAGTGTAATAGGTCATTTTTGTTTTATGGGCATAACCAGAAATGCCCCGACGTGCGATGAGTAAGTGTACTGGGAATACTGCGGATACGGCGCGTCAAGAAAGGATTTATCTGGAATGCAGGTAACACAGGCCAATCAGCAATCTTCACCGTCTTTGAGTAAAAATCAATTACAAGAGAATTGGCGCATTTATATGCGCATTTTTAAACTGTTGCGACCTCACTGGTTCAAAGCAGTTGCAGCTGTTGTTTGCATGGGGCTGGCAACCGGCTTTTCGTTGATCGTGCCCTGGCTGTTGCAGTGGGTCGTTGATGTTGGTATTCGTAGTGGTCGTTTTCAGGACCTGCTGTGGGCGGCATTGGCGATCCTGGTAACCAGTGCGTTGCGTGGCCTCTTTGCTTATGGGCAAGGTTATCTCGGGCAGGCCATTTCGTCGCTGGTCGCTTACGATCTGCGCGATATGCTTTATGATCATTTACAGCACCTCAGTTTTTCATTTCACGATGATTCTGAAACTGGTCAGCTGATGTCACGCATGACCGCTGATATTGAAGCTGTACGTAACTTTTTCCCTATGGGGTTGCTACGCGCCCTGCTAGCGGTGGTTACCTTTGCTTCTGTGACAATTCTATTATTGCGACTCGATGTCTATCTGGCTCTGATTACGTTAATCTCGGTACCTATAATGCTAATTCTCTCGGCCCAGGTTGTCAAGCGTTTGCGACCTTTGTGGCTGGAGGTGCAAAATGGCGTAGGTGATCTGAGCACGATTATGCAGGAGAGCCTGAGCGGTGTGCGCGTCGTAAAGTCTTTTGCTCGTGAAGAGTTTGAGATTGAGAAATATGGTACGCAGAACCAGCAATTGCGTGAGCTCAATATGAGCGCTATGCGCCTGTCGGCCTGGAATCAGCCATTGCTGGTTCTCTCGCTGAACCTGGTGACGGTACTGGTATTATGGGTTGGTGGTATCGCGGTTATTCACCGCACGTTGAGCCTGGGTACCCTGGTGGCGGTAACCAACTATATCCTGCTACTGGGAACGCCGGTGCGTACATTTGGTTTCATGATTAACTGGTGGGTACGTGGTCTGTCGGGAGGAACACGTATTTTCAGTGTTCTGGACACGCCCTCAGATATTACGGATGCGCCTGATGCCAAAGTCCTGCAAAAAGTAGCCGGTCATGTACGTTATGAAAATGTTTCATTTGCCTATAGTAATGGTGTTGAAGTTCTCAAGGATATCACTATTGATGCGCAGCCGGGTCAGACCATCGCTATTCTAGGTCCAACCGGTAGTGGTAAGAGTTCTATGCTGCATTTGCTGCCTCGCTTCTATGATACAAAAGGGGGGCGTGTGCTGGTGGATGGGTCTGATGTGCGTGATGTTACGCTGGCCTCGTTGCGACGCAATATTGGCCTGGTATTGCAGGATGTGTTTCTGTTCAATGCGACGATCCGCGAGAATATTGCCTATGGTGTGGTTGGAGCAACGGAGGAACAGATTCTGGAAGCCGCGAAGGCAGCGCGTATCCATGATTTCATTCTAACGCTGCCCGATGGCTATGATACCTGGGTTGGTGAGCGTGGTGTCACCCTTTCAGGCGGCCAGAAGCAGCGTGTGGCGATCGCGCGTACGTTGTTGCTCAATCCAAGCATCCTGGTGCTGGATGATTCAACCTCCAGTGTGGACATGGAGACCGAATATCTGATTCAGCAGGCGTTGGAAGAAGTGATGCGTGGACGCACTACCTTTGTTGTGGCCTCCCGCCTGCGCACCATCAAAAATGCCGACCAGATTCTTGTCTTAGAGCGAGGAAAAATTGTTGAGCGCGGTACCCATGCTACACTGTTGAAGCATAACGGTCCCTATGCCCGACTCTATGATATGCAGCTGCGAGAACAGGAAGAGTTTGAGGCACAGGTGCTGAATACTCAGTCTGATCTGCAGACGGAGGTATTACAGTGATTAAAACCAGGGCAAGCGATAAGGCGGTTTCTTACGCTGACTATAAACGTTCTCATAACTGGATCGAGAACAGCCTGGCTCATTCTGATGAAGAAGAGGGCAGCAACTTTGATTGGAAGCTGGTGCGCATGTTTTTCCCGTATATCGGGAAATACAAGACACCAGCGATCTGGAGCATGGTCCTCATGCTCGTGTATACTATATTGAACCTGCTCAATCCCTGGTTAATTGGATTGGCGATCGATAACTATATTATCCATAGTGACCTGGTGGGACTGGGTATCCTGAGCGTCATCTTTCTAGTGGTCAATATCGCCATGTGGCAGGCCCAGTACTGGCAGGTCTGGTCGATGTCCTGGGCCGGTCAGCAGATCCTGTTCTTGTTGAGCGCTGATATGTTTACGCATCTGCAGCGCCTCTCGCTGAGCTTCTACGACCATACGCAGATTGGTCGCGTCATGTCACGCTTGCAGAGTGATATCGACGTGCTGGAAGCCATGCTCAGTTCTGGTCTGCTCTCGATGCTGGGCTCTGTGATCGCGCTGGTGGGTATTATCATCTTGATGCTGGTGATGAGTCCATTGCTGGCCTTGCTGACCTTTGTGGTGCTGCCCATCATGTTCATTATCGCGGCCTTCTGGCAGAAGCATGCGCAGATGTCTTTCCGTCGTACGCGCGCCTCAATCTCGCTGGTGAACTCGACGCTGCAAGAGAACATCTCCGGTATGCGCGTGATCCAGAGTCTGGTACGTGAGGATCGCAACCGCGCGGAGTTTGACGATCTCAACGCTTATAACCGCGACACCAACCTCGAGTCCAGCCGCATCGCGGCGCTAGTCCTCCCTCTGGTTGAGGTGGTAGCGGCCCTGGCTATCTGTCTGGCCGTTATCTATGGTGGCTACCTGGTCTCAAAGGGTCAGCTGCTGATTGGTACTCTGGTTGCCTTTGTATTGTATATTAACCGTTTCTTTGATCCTATTCGTGATCTGAGCCAGCAATATACCCAACTGCAGCGTGCCGGTGTGGCGGCTGAGCGCATCTTCCAGATCTTGAATATGAAGGTTGAGATTAAGGATAAGCCGGATGCCCAGGATCTGCCAGAGATCAAGGGTGATGTCAGGTTTAAGGATGTTGTCTTCGGCTACAATCCTGCGCATCCGGTGCTGCGAGGTCTGAACTGGGATATCAAGGCTGGTCAGACAGTGGCGATTGTGGGCCCAACGGGTGCCGGTAAGAGCACGATCATCAGCTTGTTGACCCGCTTCTATGATATCCAGAGCGGATCGATTACGATTGATGGCTATGATCTGCGTGATGTGACACAGAAGTCGTTGCGGCGTCAGGTTGGCGTGGTGCCCCAGGAGCCATTCCTGTTTACCGGTAGCATCGCGGATAATATCCGTTATGGTCGCCTGGAGGCTACGGATGAAGAGGTGATGGAGGCGGCTAAAATTGTAGGCGCCCATGATCTGATCATCCAGTTGCCCGATGGCTACAATACGCCTATTCGCGAACGTGGCCGTAATCTGAGTATGGGACAACGTCAGCTTATCTCATTTGCTCGGGCGCTGCTGGCTGATCCTCATATTCTGATCCTGGACGAGGCTACAGCTAATATCGATACCTTTACGGAGGCGATTGTCCAGATGGGGCTCAAAAAGCTGCTGCATGGTCGCACCGCTTTTGTGATTGCTCACCGCCTCTCGACGATTAAGGATGCGGATAGCATTGTTGTCTTGCAGGCGGGCCAGATCGTTGAGCAGGGGACGCACAGCGAGCTTCTGCAGCGCGAGGGGGAGTATGCATCGCTCTACGCGATGGGATTCCGCCATACGGCTGCCGCTGCCAGCGCGTAGAGCTCTGATATTAAAATAAGGAAAGGGTGGGTGAGAAGCGCCCGGGCGCTTCTCACCCACCCTTTCCTTATTTCAATACACCTCTTTAGATTGGTTGTTCCAGTGTTGATTGCTCGGAATCTTCCTCGTGCATAAACTCGATGCCACGGGCCTCCTGGCCGATGGCCGTCATAATAATGACCGCCAGAAAAGCCCCTAATGAGAAAATGCCCAGCGCGGCCGTATAATTCGGGATTTTGGATTGTCCCATATTGGCGGCCAGCAGGGCCTGGGCGAAAATGATCTGGGCCGCGAACAGGTTTCCCAACTGGTAGGCAAAGCCCGGGAAGGTACCGCGCACATCGGTGGGCGAAAGCTCGTTGAGGTGGACTGGTACCACGCCCCACGCTCCCTGCACCATAAATTGCAGCAGGAAGGCACCCAGTGGCAGCGTATAGAGCAGACTGACCCCGGGAATCTTGAGCCAGCCGGACCACAGGGGAATCATGATGATGCCGAGGCAACAGGCAATAATGATAGCTTTACGCCGCCCCCATTGTTGTGAATAATAGCCAAACAGCGTTCCACCAATAATCGCTCCCACGTTAGCGATGGCGGAAATGATGGTCGTCCCGGTCACCCCGATTTTTAGTTGTGCCTGCAAGAAGGTTGGATAATTATCCTGGGTGCCGTGCGATAAGCAGTTGAACGCGGTCATTAAAATGATCACATAGATGAACAGGATAGGGCGGCTGCTGATCGCGCGCCAGATACTTTGCCAGGGAGTAATGCCCGCGCGGCGGTGGCGCCGTTGTTGTTGTTCCCAGACCGGTGATTCGGGCACATTAAATCGAATGTAGACGACCAGCAGAGCTGGTAACACGCCAATTACAAACAATGTACGCCAGTTTGCCAGGGAGGCCGGAAAGAAGCTGAAGACCAGCCCATAGACCAGCGCCGCAAGCAGATAACCACATGCGTAGCCTTGCTGGAGAATGCCAGAGAAGAGCCCTCTTGATTCGGTTGGCAATGACTCCATTGTTAACGAGGCGCCCAGTCCCCATTCACCGCCCATACCGATACCAAACAGGATACGCAGTAAAAGGAAAACGCCGTAATTGGGCGAGAAGGCTGTGAGTAACTCGATCACCGAATAGAACAGGATATCGATCATCAAAGGGGTGCGCCTGCCAAAGCGCTCAGCCAGCAAGCCGAAGATAAAGGCACCTACTGGACGCATCATCAGTGTCATCGAAAGTGCGAAGGCAATCGCGGGCAGCCCGACATGGAAGTCATCCTTCAGTTTAACCTGTACAAAGGTGAGGAGGAAAAAGTCAAAGGCATCCAATGTCCAGCCCATGAAACTGGCCGTAAATGTGTTGCGTTGCTCCCGTGAGAGCGAGGTAAATAATCTCCAGGCATTCATTGACCGAATTCCTTTCGTCCGTGAAATAGAGAATGCTTGTCAATAGACTGCTATATATAATAACACAAAAAACATTTTCTGCTTTTTGACATGCTTGGAACAGCAGAGTTTTTATCGTGTCTGTTCTATGAGGAGTTGGGCAACGAAAACAGATGGGTGCGAATGTATCTATCTATTGTCGTTGCCCAACTCCTCATAGAAACCTTAATGTGCTAGAATGGGAAAGAACGATTTCTTATTTCACCGTGGAGATTGGCCCGGCTTTACCCTGCTGCATGCGCAAGCGAGACTTTCTTTCAGCGATCTCTTGGCAGAGGAGGACACTGATTTGCAACATAAACTGTACTCCACCATTCCATCCCATTTTCAGCTACAACATGTCAATAAATTACAGGCTCTGCTGGAGGCGATTCCCGATGGCGTGGTAAAGGTCGATGCAACTGGTTGTCTGCAAAGCGCCAATGCGGTTGCTCAGTGTTTGCTTGCTCGCATTGTCTCAACATCCCAGGAAGATATTCTGAAACCAGAAAGAATGGCCGGCCTGCGGGCCCGTGATATGCAAGGGCAGTTATTAACCCCCGATACGATCCCCATTGCGCGTATGCTGGGTGGTGAAACGTTATCCGGCCAGAACGCTCCTATTATCCATTTCCCTACCCATGACGGGCAGGAGCTCTATGTACAGATCAGTGGGGCGCCTTTGCAGAACGAGTTTGCCGATCTGGTGGGCGCTGTGGTGATCCTGCGCGATATGACTGAATATGTACGCCGCCGCCGCTATCTGGAAGAGATGTTGTGGCAGGGTGCGATCGAGCAGCGACGCCTGCGCACGCGTGAGGAGCGCGCGCGCCGCATTTCTGCCCTGGTCGCTGACTCTGCCTACTCATATCAGATACGAGTCGATGGTGAAATCAAGCGTGTATGGCTTACAGATACATTTAAGAGCATTACCGGTTATACGCCCGAAGAAATTGATGCGCTGGGCTGGTTGAATCCCGCGCTTTATCACGCCGATGATGCTCCGGCGGTGCGGGAGCGGCGACGAGCACTACTGGCTGGCGCCTCCGATGTGCGCGAGTGGCGCCTGATCACCAAAGATGGCGAGATACGCTGGTTACGTGACTCCTGTCATCCTATTAAGGATCAGTCTAGCGGCGCGTTTCACTTCTATGGAGCCGTTCACGATATTACCAGCCATAAAAAGGCGGAAGAACAGATTCACCATCTGAGCCAGCAACTGTCGACCACCTTTGCCGCGATTGCTGACGGGATCGTCATTTATGATCGCGAAGGACAGGTGCTACAGATGAATCAGGCGGCCCGTGACCTGTTGGGCTTTGACGGGAATGAGACATTTGATCTGCTGCCGATGTCCAAACGCATCCCGTTAGTACAGATGCGCATGGACGAACAGCTTCTCGCGCTGGAGCAGACGCCGCTCCACCGCGTATTACATGGAGAGATTCTGAAAGGTCCACAGGCTGAAGACATTTTTATTACGGCTCTGGATGGTCAACAGCGCTGCCTGAACATCAGTGGTGCCCCGATCCGTAACCTTGCCGACGAAATTATCGGGGGCGTGCTGATATTTCGAGATGTGACGGTCAGACGGCGCCAGGAGTTGCGTACCCAGCACGCTATAGATACCCTATTGGCGATGGCCGAAGCCCTGGCCCACTCGATGGAGCAGCTTAATTTTCCCGATAATATGGCGGATCAGCAAGCATATATTTCCCGGCAAGAGGTAGTACGGCACCTGCTCTCGCTTGGTTGTGATCTGCTAGGCGCGCAGATGGCGTGTATCGTAACCATTGACTCGGGGACATATCGTTTGGTGCCGGTGACCGCCACCGGATTACCCCCTGAATCAGAAGAGCGTTTCTGGCGCGAGATGCCCCATGTCTATCTGCATGATTACCTGTCCGCTGATTTTCGTGAACGACTTTTAGGGGGTGAGCCCGTTTTGTTAGATGTGGCCTGCATCCCAAAGGCGGATATAGCCACCTTTGGGATGTCACAGATGTTAGTGGCGCCCCTGCATATCGGTGAACAATGCCTGGGCCTGTTGATCATGGATGCGCCCTCCGTCCAGCAGGAATACCCGTTATCTGAAGCCCTGACCTTGATAAAGGTCGTAGGCAAGTTGACCGCGCTGGTCATTGAGCGTGAGCGTCTGATACATGAACGTATTATTGCGCAGATCCGTTCGGTTGCAGAAAGTGAAGCCAATCGTCAGAAAGATAATTTTCTACGCCTGGCCAGCCGCGAACTACGGACGCCTCTGGCGACGATTAAAGCCGGTCTACAACTTACCCATCGCAAGATAGGGCACTTGCCGGCGGCGATACCAGATCCCGGTTTGCTAGAGCAGATCGACGAGGTGCTCAATCGTGGCGAGCGCCAGGTCGCGGTTGAAAGCCGGTTGATTGGTGATCTATTAGATGTTTCTCGTATACAAGAGGATCGCCTTGAGTTACAATCTAAGTTGTGCAATCTTTTGGATGTGGTACGTAACGTCGTTGCGGACCTTCGTACAGGTAACACCTTGAGCACTATTCAGATTATCGAGCCTGTCGGTGAAGATATGATCCCTGTTGTCGTTGATGTTGAACGTATTGGTCAGGTACTCACAAATTATCTGAACAATGCCATTAAATACTCGCCAGTGGATAAAGCGATCACCATACGTTTCGAGCTAGATAACATGGTTGTACGGGTCTCTATCTGCGATGAAGGGCCAGGGATTGCTCGGGAGCTTCAATCAAAGATCTGGTCGCGTTTTTACCAGGTGCCTGACCGCATCGTTTATAGTGGGTCATCGGGATTAGGTCTGGGACTCTATATATGCCAGAAAATTATACGCCAGCACAATGGGCAGGTTGGCGTAATCAGTAGTCCGGGGCAGGGAGCCACGTTCTGGTTTACCTTACCTCTGGCTCTGGACTGAAGTATGGGAACAAAAAAATCTCCGATCGGAGAAACGGTTATAACCAGGGTAGCAGAAAAGAGAAGAAAATGGATCGTAGTGTATTGGCACCTTTGCTCTTGGTAGAAGACAGCGATGAAGATGTAGAGCTTATTGAGTGGGCTTTAAAAAAGCTTGCGATCACTATCCCAATCGTTCGCTGTGCTGATGGTGAGGAGGCTCTGGATTATCTGTATCAGAGGGATCGTTACAGCGATCCGCAGAAGTCACCTATACCAGCACTGATTCTGCTCGATCTAAAACTGGTAGCGGTAGATGGTCTTGAGGTGTTGCAGGAGATCAAGGGGGATGAAACCTTACGCATGATACCGGTTATTGTCTGGACATCTTCCGCAGATGAGCATGATATCGAAGTTAGCTTCAAGCAAGGTGCGAATAGCTATATTCTGAAACCTATGAGCACTCAGCGTCTGCTGGCTATTGTTGAGATGCTCAATCAGTACTGGTTTGGCGTTGCTATGCTACCAGAAAATATTTCTTTACAATCAGACTAGGCTCCTGCACAAGTCCCCCGGTTTTCGGCATGCTATGCCAGCGGCATAATACACAGGCTGGTATTGTATGTTATCGGAAAGGGACGGGTCCCTTTAATGGCTCGTGCCAGCTTTTCTGTGTGAATGGGAGCAAGTGTTTTGCGATCTTTGGTACCTTTTTTTCTACATCGTTTATCGTTGCGTGTACGTCTGGCTTTCTTGCTGGGTAGTTGTAGCGTTATTTTTATTGTTATCGCGTACGCCTTATTTGAGGCCTGCGACTCGCGAATCGTCGCGCTCTGTGCCATCCCTGTGGCGGTTGCCTGTTGCCTGTTCGGGCTACGAATTGCCAGCCTGGGTGCTCTGTCCTCCTTACTGTTTTGTGCCAGCCTGGTGACCCTGCATATCCATACTTTGCACTGGTCCTCTCTACTCGTCGAGGATTTTGCGTTCGGGATGCTGGCGCCGGGGGTAGTACTTATCTGCTTCGGTTTCCTGTGGCTCCCTTTCAGCCGTCATGCGTCCGCTATTGCGGGCCCGCAACCACAACACGGTGTGCAGCAGTTGAGCCAGTCCTATAATAAGCAGCAATTAGAAGAAGCGCGCGACCAGTTTTTGATGAGTGTCAGTCACGAGTTGCGTTCACCATTGACGGAGATACGAGGCTACATTAATCTTGTGCTGGAACACGGCGATCAGCTCGATGAAGCCACGCGGAGCACTTTTTTGCAGAGTGCATCCTACGGCTGTGACGAGCTGGAATTAATCATCAGAAACGTGCTCGATATGTCGCAGGTGGAAAAAGAAGGGAAGCCGATCTACATACAAGAGTTGCCGCTGGCCGCGACGATTGCGGAAATCTGCGAACACATCTATCTTCAGGAGCACACGCTGGAACTGAGTATTAGCCCTGGCCTGGTGGTTCTGGCTGATCGGCAACAATTGCGGCAGATATTGCGCAATCTCATTTCCAACGCCTGCAAATATTCGCCCGCGCACACGGAGGTGGTCATCTGCGCCAGCCTGCGAAAGGATAACACGGTGTGTGTATGTGTCAAGGACGAAGGGGCCGGTATCGAGGCTGCTGATATGCCTCATCTGTTTCAAAAATTTTCGCGTCTCAAGCGTGATGCTGCCAGCTCGGTACACGGTACGGGCCTTGGCCTGTATATCTGCAAGCAATTTGTAGAAGGGATGGGCGGACGGATCTGGGTTGAGAGCGAGGGTATTGCGGGTCAAGGAAGCCGCTTCTGCTTTACGTTGCGCCAGCCTGATGTGGACAGGTAGATAGAGGAATCGACAGAAAGGAAGAGAAAGTAGTAGTATGGCACAGAATCATTATGAGACTGTCGCGCTGATTGCCGCCCCTGCGGCGGTTGTCTACGCGCTGCTGGCGGATTATCGCCGGGGGCACATGAAGATTATGCCCAGGCAGTATATACGCCAGTTTGAGGTTGAGTCGGGTGGACAGGGCGATGGAACGGTGATCCGCTACCGGGTACACGCGTATGGTATTGAGCGTGCCGCGCGCGCCGTTGTTAGTGAGCCTGAGCCTGGCCGAATGCTGGTGGAGAGGGAGACCACCTCGTCGCTTGTGACCATGTTTGCCGTCACCCCGGCCATGGGCGGTGAACAGGCGCATGTTCAGATCGCGGCTCACTGGGAACCGGCCCACACCCTGTGGGCTCGTTTCCAGCAGGCATTGTATCCCGCCATCCTGAAGAACGTCTTTACGCAAGAGCTCAACGCCCTGGCCAGGTATGCCGCGCGCGCGCATCGCTCCGATACCTGAGAGTGATCGATTTTCTATGTGCCGTTCCAGATGTCAGACCAACTTATGAGCGCACATAGCTCCAGCTAAGCATCGTTCCGTCCTTCCATGGCATAACGCCGTGGAAAGGCCTTGGATCATCGTCAAAAACCATGGGTAAAAATTGATGGTCACTGGGCCAGACCGGCAGCGTCGCAATCGCCGAGCGTTCCACCCATTCCAGCGTCCCCTCCTCATTCCCCTGGTGTGCCTCTCCATGCCAGCGATCGACAATAAAGATAAAACCGAACCAATCCTGTCCCTGCTTACCAAAGCCGGGCCAGGAAATGGTGCCGCGCAGCAACATATGATCGGCGATCAGACCCGATTCTTCCTCGATTTCTCGTTTCATGCAGGACATGATATCTTCCTGCGCATGTAATTTTCCGCCCAGGCCATTATATTTCCCATAGTGGATATCATCGGGGCGTTTATTGCGGTGAATCATCAAAACGTGTGACCCATCCGGCGAAAGAATATATCCCAGGGTAGCTATAATTGATGCCATCTTAATCTTAAAACCGCTTTCCTCAATCTCAATGCCTGTATGTCACTCTTTAGCCCTGACTGACCGCCGTATTCTCTTCATCTTTTTCCGACTGTAAGCCCAGTACCGGGAGAAGATCGGCGAATGTATGCACTGTCAGGTCGGCGACCTCGGGCGAAATCTGTTCCGGCCACTGCCGGGGCTCATGATGGACCCAGACCGTCTTCATGCCTACCTGGTGTGCTCCCCAGATATCGAATTCGGGATTATCGCCAACGAATAGAATCTCCTGCGTAGGTTTTTGCAGACAGCGAGCCGCCGCCAGAAAGATCGCGGGATCGGGCTTCTGCTTTCCAAACTCTTTCGAGACAAAAATGCAGTCCGTGTAGGCATCGATTCCCAGCCTCTTAATTTTGCGTTTCTGTTGATAGCCCACCCCGTTTGTAACAATGCCAAAGGGGATCTGGCGCGCGCGCAATTGTTGCAAGAGGAGCATGATCTCATCCTCTAAAATGATATGATCAATGACATCGCGCTGGTAGCCCTCAATTAACTGCTCAATCGATCCCTCTACCGCCGGATACTTGCGTTTAACATCGGTAAAATACTCCTCACGCGGCCGGTAACCATGGTTGTCCAGCTCGACAAGGTACCGAACCATTGCTGTTACCTCAGCTTTTTTCGCCGGATCATGGTAGCGTTGCGCAAAGTCGCTGGCCCAACCATAAAAGGCCTTGCTGCGGTGATGCAGTGTATCATCTAAATCGAATAAGATCGCGCTTGTTTGTAATGGGAGTAAGGTTTTTTCTGCTGGTAAATCCGACAATGTTATTCTCTCCTGCGATGCTGTTGTGGCGATTGGGCATCTTCATCCTGTCCAACCTCTACTTGTATCATAGCACAATTGTGTCCTCATCAATTGATCAGGTGTTGTCCTTCCGCGGTAGACTGATATATGCCTTACGCAATAGGAAATAACCAAAGAGCACGAATTCAGAAAAAAGCTTCAAGATATGTTAAAATAGTTCAAAATGATCCCCCGTCTGGTTGATGCAGAACTTCTATTTTATTCTGTATATGCTGGATAGTATTCTGGAAGAAAGAGGGCTCACTATGACAGTCTCTGTAAGAGCTTATTCTACGTCTGGTGTTACCCAAACGCCATTGACCTTTGTTCGGTATAGTGTGCCACACGAAGGGCATACCTACTATAGTGATGACCCTAATGAAGACACCATTTTGCTAGATCGAAAAAGAGGATTGGCGGCGGTATTTGATGGTGTTGGTTCTGGACCGGGCCAGGTGGCCTCACGCCTGGCGGCGCGTGTTATGCGCCGCACCTGGAAAAAGTTGCACACCGAGCCATGCATTGTGCCATTCTCGTCATTCCCCAGGCTTGAAGAAATGATCCTGCATTTGTTTGATGCCGCCCATCAGCAGATTATTCTGGAAGGTGAGCGACGTGCGCAGAGTATGCAGGAGTATACCAGGTATCCCGCCACCACGGCCGCGTTGACCCTTTTTTCTTATGATGAAGATGCCCATATCTATTATATGTCGTATGCGCACGTTGGAGACAGCCGCATTTATCTCTGGCGACCAGATCATGGCTTGAAACGTTTGACCGATGATGACGGATACCTGGCTCTAAAAATATCAGATGGCTCAATTACCCCGGAAGACGCATTGCGTATTGACCAGGCCAGTAACATTAGTGAGCTTAGCCGTCTTGAAAAAAGTTATTTTGATAATCGCAATGGTATTACCCAGGCGTTGGGCCATGAGAAGTCGATGGATGTTCATATTGGCCATATAGATGTTCAGCCAGGAGACCGGGTCCTGCTCTGCTCCGATGGTATTCATGACAACCTGACTGATAAAACGCTGGCGCTCCTTTTAGAAAAAGAGAAGCGTACAACTGCTGCTAGAAAGATTGTGCAGCAGGCAATTGCCAGTTCGCATCAGAATGTGGCGGAAAATATGCGCGCCAAAAGTGATGATATGAGTGCTGTCGTTATAACCTGTACAACAATCTCTTAACATATGCATGCTATACTCATATATGTGTATAGACATCGACTATTTGATCGATGTCTATGTTTATGTTTTCATGTATAATCTTTGTGCGTCTGTTATAGACACATTTTTCGGCTATTTGATGGTGTGGGGGTGAATGAATGGATACCGCAAACTATAACAGTCAGGTCCGGCGATTGCGTATTTTAGCTGAGGCCGCGCTGACTCACTACGATATTGGCGGCACGCGTCTGATGCTGCTTTCTCCAGGGGAGCACAGTGTTTTTCGTATAGCCTCATATGTCAGGCCAGGCATGCATGCAGGCAACGCGGCCGCGGGGAGTGGTGACGGACGCTTCGCCCTGCATCTCTTCCGCAAGGAAGGTTTTGACCGTGTGTTGTGGAACTCTGAGCTGCAATGGTTGACCGCGCTGAAGCGCGACACAGATCTGCTGGTGCCAGAGCCTATCGCTGCCCGAGATGGTGCGCTGATGCCGGAGGTCCGCATTGAGGACGTTGAAGAGGAGTGCGTCTGTTTGCTGTTTAGCTGGATGCCCGGGCGTTCGGTAGATTCTGGCCTCTCTCCCACCCTGTTTGAGCGTGTGGGTACATTTCTGGCTCGCCTGCATCAACACTCCAGACAGTTTGTGCCTTCCGAGGATTTTGTACGACCGCGCTGGGATTGGCAGCAGGTGTTCGAGGATGAAACGGTGCTTGATCCTGATTTCGCCACTACGCGCTGTGAGGGCTTAATCACTGGTCGTGAGTACCGTATCTTTTCTGAAGTGGCCGAACGGGCACGCGAGGAGTTCTCAACTATCCCGGCCGGTCCTGATAGCTATGGGCTCATCCACGGAAACCTTCGGCAGGACTGTTATCTGTTCCACAAGGGAGAGGTATGCGCGATCGACTTTCACAAGTGTTGCTGGAGCTACTACCTGGTTGACCTTTCGATTACCCTGGATGGAGTGGCGGGAAGGCAGGATGAAGATCTGCTGAGACATGCATTTCTACGTGGCTATGAACGTGTGCGCCCCCTTCCAGAACAGCACGAACGATGGTTGCGCCTCTTTGAGGCGGTACGTTTGATTGAACACCTCAACTTTATCTTCCGTTCTGATGATCCCACTTTACGCGCCACCGCTCCCACACAACTGGCCTTTGTGCTCGACTGGCTGCAGCACTTTGTTCATATATCCTCTGGTCGTCACTCGTTTTCTACCAGGCTCTAGATGCCTTTGGGATCAGGGGAACGCACGCCTCCTCCTGATCCCAGGGCAATAATGCTTACTGTGATAAGAAGCTGAGGATCGTGCGCCGTATCTCTTCTGGCGTTAGCCCGTTGGCGGCGTCATGCTGTTCGCTGCTGCCATAACGGGTTGGCAGAGTATGGGGAACCCCGATTGCCTCCAGCCTGATGGGCATGTGCTTGAGGGTGGCACTGATGTCCGCGGACAGACCGCCGCTATAATACGGCTCGACCAGAATGATATTCTGGTGCGCATAGTGGCGCAGTGTCTCACTATCAAAGGGAGCGACCGTTGTACAGTAGAGTACCGTGACATCGAGATCCGCCACTGCTGGCAAGACATGTCTGAGCATGGGCCCGACCGCGACAACGGTGGCCTGTCTGCCCTGTTTAACCACCGTCAATTTGCCCGCTTCAACCGGATGGTCGGTCGGGTTTTCGTGTTCGCTGAGACGATAGTAGGTGGGGGAGCCGTTGGCGTACATTGCGCGAAAGAGGTGATCAAACTCAGTCGCCGTTCCCGGAACGACAATTTGCATGCCCGGCAGGCTGCGTAGGATCTGCACATCACCGGTCCCATGATGGGTCATCCCTTCGGTGCTATAGTCATAAGAGGCGCCAATACTGATAAAATTGCCCGGCAGACCCTGGTAGCAGAAATCAAGCTTGATCTGTTCAAATGGACGTTCCACCAGGAATGGGGCGATGGAATGCATAACCGGGATAAATCCCTCCATTGCTATCCCTGCTCCCGTACCAATCAGGGTTTGTTCCAGGATACCAAGATTATGTACGCGTTCCGGATAGCGCTGCTGAAGTTGCTGAAAGTAATCGACACTGATATCTGCCAGCAATATCATCAGTCTTGGATCAGTTGCGGCCAGATCTTCAAGCGTATACCGCATCTGCGCGCGCATGGTCGTGGCTGTGATAGTCATAATCAGGCTCCTTTTCGTTCGGCAATGTCTGCGATGATGACGCCTGGTCTCGCAGCATCTTGCTGGCTTAATGCGGCGTAGATCTGTTCATGGTCGCGGCCATTAATGGTTGTGGCATGCCAGCCAAAGGCCTCAAATCTGGTCGCCATATCTCCATACTCGATGGTGCTGGAATGGTTATTGACCACGATACAGGTAAGCTGCTTCAATTTTTTCTGGCTGGCGACCATCACCGCTTCCCAGATGCTGCCTTCATTGCATTCAGCGTCACCCACCAGCGCGAAGACGCGGCGATCGCTCTGTTTCGCCTGCAGCGCTAGCGTTACGCCAATGGCCATTGATAGACCATGACCGAGCGAACCGGTGGATACCTCGATGCCAGGCACGCGTTGCCGATCGGGATGGGCCCCTAATATCCCATCCCAGCTTTTGAAATGTGGCAGTTCCGTGCTGGGAAAGAAGCCTTTCGCGGCCAGGATCGCATAGAGTGCGACCGGTCCATGACCTTTGCTCAAGATGAAGCGGTCGCGTTCTTCGCTGTGAGGTTGTTGAGGATCATAGCGCAGAATACGATCGTAAAGTACCCAGAGTACATCGAGCGTAGAGTGGGCACTGGCATTATGTTTTTCATCGCCCGTGGCCAGGGCCATCAAATTTTTGATCTCTGCCAAATCTGTCGTCATATCATTGTGTCCTTTATCTGCTATTGTGAATATGGGGATAGTTTAAAATTTTATGCATTGCGGCGCATTGTCCCAACGTTCAGCGCCAACCTGTACCTTTGTACACATACAATGCTTATGTATGCACCGCGGGTTTTACTCCAGCCATCGAGGGACACATGGGTGCCCACACACGTATCCGCACTAGTTTGTGTGCTGGTGCAGAGGGCGTATTTGCGCCCCCTGCACCAGCACACAACGGACGTGTGAGCACCGGAGGTGCGAAACCTCAGGCAGGCTGCAGGCGATGCTCATGAGCGTCAGATACACTGTCTCAGATAATGAAAGGATTAAGGATATGGGTGAAACAGATGCCGAGGATAAGCAACAGGGACTGGCTCTATGGCAGGAACAACTTCAACACGGTGAGCAAGCCGCGCGCATGGAGGCGGTCGAAATGTTAGGGCAACTAGCGGATAAGCGAGCGATTGCGCCGTTAGCGGCTCTCTTCAATGATCCTGATCCGGCGTTGCGACTGCGAGCCGTTCTGGCGTTACGTCAGATTGGAGGTCCCCTGGCTGTGGCTGCGCTGGCGGGTGCTTTGACCAATGAATTGCCCCGGGTACGCCGGGCCGCTATTGTTGCTGTGGGCAAGCTTGGTGGTTCACAAGCTGTTGCCCTCCTGCTGACCACTTTACAGGATCCCGATGAGCGCGTACGCAACACCGCGATCCTCACGCTGGGCGAAACGGGCGATGTCCAGGCATTATCCGCCCTGCTCCAGTTACAGGAGCACTCACAGCAGAAGATTGACGCCGTGTACCTGCAGCATGCCATTCAGCGCCTGCGGCAACTGGATACTTAATCGAGGTTATAGGCTGATGGCGTGATAACTTCCGGGCATGATGCTGGCTGTGCCGCTGGCGGCATCTCATTGGAAGAGCCTGCGGCTATATCCAGTAGCTCCTGTTCTATCTCCGGCCATAACAGTTTCTCTGCTTCTGGACGTGTCAGGGATAATCCTCGCTTGCTGGCTTCAATGATTAACTGTGTCGCTCTGCTATTAAACTCTTCCAGTATTGCTTCCTGTACATCGGATGAAGGCATAACGCCCAGCGCGATCTGCTCAAAATCATACAGATCCGACGATTCAAACGAGAGCATAAAGAGATCCACATACCTGCGGATCAATTCCATGTGGACATCGCTGAAGTGCTGTGGCTTCGGGCTGATCAACGTCATGCATCCGGCAATTTGATTGGCATGGATTAAAGGATAGGCGACAATGCTTTCGGCCAGTTCGTTATAGTTGACGGGGAACCACTGTTTTTTTATAAGATGTTTATGAATAACGATTGGTCGTTTGGTCTGAACTGCATACCCAATCTGGGACTCTAAGCCATAGAACCGCACGTTACTATTGATGGCATGCCATGGCGGATTGCCGCGCCCATCGATGATGCGTAGGCTCCGAACTTTTTTGCCCGCCTGGGGTCGGGTGCACTGACTGGCATAGATGGCGACCCCATCCTGCCGAGCATCCAGATGTGAAAGCATCTGCTGCAGAATCATTGAACGGATCGTAGCGATCCTTAGATGTTTGGTGCGCTGGTTATAGGCTTCTAGTATTTTGGCATAGAAGGACGAAGGAATCTCTTGCGGCATTTCTTCGATAACTGCGACATCGGCTCGAAATTGAGGAAATTCAACCGCGATCATTTCAATCAGTTTTTCGCGATGATCAGGCAGAGCTTCTAATAGTGCATAGAGGTGCTTCAAACGCGGATTTGAGGTCCCCGAAGCCCAGCGTATCAGACTGATTTGATTGACACCTAATATGCGTGCAATGCGTTGCCTTTCGGTTGGGTCAGCAATGGCCGCTTCTAGAAATATACGCCACCCTGGCGACTCATGTGTGTTACTCAATTACTACTCGTCTAACTACTACTAGCAAGTGTATAATGGCCTGTTAGCTATATTACGTCAAAAAAGTAGCCCCCGTCAATAAGTATTCAGAGAGTGCCGTACTCTCATAATCATTACCTGCGGCATACCTGGTTTTTTGCACCTGCGGTGCTCAGAAAGATACAGGGCGGACGCGCGTGCGGGGGTGCTCACGTGCCCCCAACATGATGAAAGTAAAACCCATCCTCAGATTTGATGAATGCTGTGCTATGGAAACGAGATCCTATGTTACAATGAAAGGGATTTTATCAAAAGAGCCTTTAATCATGGAATGTCAAGAAGCGTGAGCGACGCGCGAAATGCATCCATAGTGGCGCTAGTGAAGATACGAGAGAGCAAATATGAGTTACGAGTCACAACTTCAGCACCTCTTTAACGTAGAAGGTCAGACGGCTGTTATCACTGGTGGTAGCGGTGGACTGGGTAGTGCGATGGCGTATGCACTGGCACAGGCTGGCGTAAAGGTAGCTATTCTAAGCCGGCATGAGGAGTCGTCCCGTAACGTTGCCGAGAAGATTCAGGCGCAGGGAGGAAGCGCTCTGGGCCTGGCTTGCGATGTAGTGGATCGCACTTCCCTGGAGCAGGCCCTGGAACAGATCATCCGGACATTTGGCCCTGTTGATATTTTAGTAAATGGTGCCGGTGGCAACCATCCGTCCGCTACCACATCGCCAGAGCGATCATTTTTTGATCTGGATAATGAAGCGGTTGATCATGTCTTTGACCTCAACTTTTCCGGCACACTCAAATGTTGCCAGGTATTTGGGCGCGGTATGGCGGAGCGCAAGCAAGGCTGTATTATCAATATCGCCTCTATGAACTCACTACGACCATTGACGCGTATTCCCGCCTATAGCGCGTCAAAGGCCGCCATCACGAACTTTACGCAGTGGCTGGCTGTGCATATGGCTCAGGAATATAGCCCTGCCATTCGTGTCAATGCGATCGCGCCAGGATTTTTCCTGACAAATCAGAATCGCTTTATGCTCACCGATGAAAAGACGGGCGGATTTACCGCACGTGGAGAGACGATTGTCGCCCATACGCCGATGCATCGCCTGGGAGAGGCCGAGGATCTGGTTGGCACCCTGCTCTGGCTGGCCAGTCCGGCCGCGACCTTTGTAACGGGCATCGTTGTCCCGGTTGATGGCGGCTTTTCCGCCTTTAGCGGCGTCTAATATACCCGTTTTGTTTTACAGAATTGACGTGCTGCCCTGCAGGCGCTCTTGCGCCTGCAGGGCAGCACGTCAATTCTGTAAAACGCTGTTTGAATACCGCAGGCGCAAGAGCCTATAGAGAACTCTTTATTTTTGCTGTAGCTGTTTTTCGGCGGCATGGAGCCAGTTGATGTGTTGTGGCAGGGCGATCTCTGGATCTTCAATTTCTGGATGCCAGCGTTTTTCCCACTCGACAGAAATATAGCCGTCATAGCCATTGGCCTGCAGGCTGGCTAGTTGCTCGCGTACCGGCACCTCGCCTTCTCCCATCAACACCAGTTTCCAGCCAGATTTTTCGCTATCATCCCGGCGGGCATCCTTTACGTGCACGTGTGCCACGCGTGGTCCCAGTAGCTGCCATACCTCGGAGGCCGATTCTCCCATGCGATAGGGATGATGGCTATCCCAGAGGGCCGCCACCGCTGGCGAATCGATTAAATCCAGCACTTGCGCCGTGCGGTGCGCGGACGCAAAGCCATCATGGGTTTCCAATGTAATGGTGACCCCTGCCTGCTCGGCCTGGGGCGCGACTTGCCGAAGCGCTTCCGCGACCCATTGATTTTCCTGCTCGATATTTTCACCCGTACCAGCACCTCCGAAGACACGTAAAATCGGTACCTGCAATTCCTGAGCCAGTTGGATCCAGACGCGCAGGGACTCAACGTTCTTCGCCCGTTCCGCCGCATCGCTGAGATTAAATGTACAGGAGGTATCAAAGGCACACACTTCAACGCCGCGTGCGCGGAAGGTCGCCACAGCCTGTCGCACCTTCTCCGCGTCACGTACCGGGTCGATAACTTCATTATCCAGCAGGCGTAGCTCAACACCACTATAGCCCAGCCGGACAGCATTGTCCGCGACCTGTTCTGTCGTCCATTGCGGACAGCCAAGGGTACTAAATGCAAATTTCACTGCTTCTTGCCTCTTTCTACAGAAAAGAACATTGTAGATAGACAGCATCATCTGCCTCTCTTCCATTATGTCACCAAACCTTGACGGATGGATAGTAATGGTTTTCTATTGATAGAGACACGGGCAGTAGAGCTAATGACCACCAGCGCTTAGCGGGTGTGCAATGTCGTTTCTTTTTTCTCGTCGGAATAGACTATCACCATCGATGTAAACGGCATCTGCATGGATTTTGCCGCCCCTGTGCTATTGCCGCGTAGATCGATGCGGAAGTAGTATTCATGATTATGATTGCCATAGACGCCGTCGATGGTATCGGAAAGCTGGTGCCCATTGCGTGGAACCGTAAAGGTAGGAGAATGGCAGAAGTCGTAATCCTCGCAACCGAGAAAGTGCGAGATGTTGAATTTAACCACGGGCGCCAGTTGCGTGCCATCGGTATCGTCGGATGAGCCGGGATAGATATTCAGGGTCGCGCCCTGCGCACCCATCGAGATTAGATAAAAGTGCCCCTGCGTATCCTGGGTGATGCGTACTTTTTGCCCGAAATCAACATTGGGCATGGCCACATCCTTAATAATTTTGCCGTCCTCAACAATGGCCTGGTGGAGACCCTCGTATTCATTGAGATAGAGGATGTGCATGCGTCCCGCTGTATCGACATAGCTATCCGTCACATAGACCAGGTCATGATCCTCGGCATTATTGGGATCCTGTGGTTTAACCTCTTTAATCAAGAGCGGAGTAAGCTTTGGCTGGCTGGCTGTAATGTCATCGATATGGAAATATTTCACTTCATTAAATATCCAGGGGGTACTCGACATATTCGCGGGCTGGGGAAGATTAAGATAATGGCGCTGTACATCGCGGGTGGCTACAAAAGAGAGATCATTATTATAACCGGGAAAGAGAAAAGCATAGGTATAGCGGAAATCCAGCGTATTGCTATGGAAGGTCCATTTGTTTGTGTCAGCATTGAAATAGGCCCAGTTAAAGATGCCGGGTTTATCGGGTCCAGTCTGATCAATAACTATGTCACCGCGATCGTTGACGCCTACGCTACTATAGCCCTGTTCATTGCCCGTTTGCCATTTTCCTGCGATCCATTCGTTCTTGAAGGTTGCTCCATTATCGGTTGAGTAGATATGCTGTAATTTTCCCTGCGTTTGAGGCCAGGCGAACAGATGGATGCTATCGTTTTTGCCCAGGACAATATTGATTGGCTCGGCGCCCGCATTTCCAGATTGGATCTCCTGCCAGCCTTTGTCTGGAGCTTTATGCATCAGGTGCCATTCACGATCGTTGAGATCATCTCCCTGTGAAATATAGGTTGTGAAAAGGTCACCCCTGGATGTACGGATAATGCGATCTTTATGCGCACCCCAGCTATTGGGAACGTATGTGTCTTCATCACCAAAGGCCTGATCAGTAACCTGCTCCAGCTTTATGAGCTCCGGCTTGCCCGGTGCTGAAGCCCGGGGGGTGACAAAGGGATGGCTGGAGGCCGTTTCTGAAGAGGGTTTGATGCCAAGTAGATACATAGCCAGCACGACAATTGCCACCAGGGACAAAACGGATGCGATGAGGATAATTGCGGATTTATGACTAATTTTCAATTGTGCCATCTCCTTGTGCGAGATAGAAACTCTTCCTTGTGTATATCATACATCACAATATACCAAAACAATACCCTAACGACAACAATTGTGCTTTGAAGCATCTCAATGTATATTGATTGCTTCAAATGACTGTTTTTTGTAGTGGTGAAGTGCGCATTTGCGCACCCCACCATAAAATGGGCTACTGCGCAGAGCAGGGGCACAAAAGATTTTTGACATAGTGATATGCAATGGCATGCATTGCACGCCATTGCATATCACTATGTCAATTTTTAGTGTTGAATAGAGGTATATTCGTGGACGAAGTCGATCAGGTGGCGTACATTGTCGACGGGGGTACCCGGAAGGATGCCGTGTCCGAGGTTGAAGATATGGCCCGGACGGCCTTTAACTCGATCGAGAATCTCTCGAGTGCGTTTCTCGATTTCCGGCCAGGGAGCCAGCAGCGTTACCGGGTCCAGATTTCCCTGCACTGCCGTTTCGGGCTTGAGGCTGTCCCAGGCGGTATCCAGATCGATGTGCCAGTCGACGCCGATAACGTCACCACCGGCCTCCTGAATCAGGTTGAGCATGCCACTGGTGTTGGTACCAAAATGGATAATGGGGACATTGCCCTGCCTGGCGATGTCGATGGCGTGACGGCTATGCGGCAGGATATATTCGCGATAGTCGGCCGGACTGAGGGCGCCGACCCAGCTATCAAAGAATTGCAGCGCCTGCGCGCCCGCTTTAGCCTGGGCCAGGAGATAGTTGCCGACAACTTCGCTTAGCTTCTCCATCAATAGATGCCAGGTGGGTGCGTCGCTCATCATCAGGCCCTTGGTGTGCAAGTAGTTTTTGCTGCTACCTCCTTCAATGGCATAGGAAGCCAGCGTAAAAGGGGCGCCACTAAAGCCAATCAGGGGGATACCCCGAGGGTCAAGCTGTTTACGGACCAGCTTAATAGCTTCCAGGGTAAACCACAGGCTCTCCGTAGGATCAGGGAGGCGCAGAGCCTCAACGTCCGCGCGGCTGCGAATGGGATTATGGATGACGGGTCCTTCACCCTTTATAAATTCCAGGTTGAGGCCCATCCCTTCCAGAGGTGGGAGGATATCGGCGAAGATAATGGCCGCGTCCAGGTTATATGCGCGAATAGGCTGCATGGTTACTTCGGCGGCCAGATCCGGCTGCTTGATAAGTTCAAGGATAGGATGCTGGGTGCGCAGGGCACGGTATTCTTCCATATAGCGGCCAGCCTGGCGCATGAGCCAGACCGGTGTTGCATCTACCGGGAGGCGTTTGCAGGCACGTAGAAAGCGGCTCTGGATGGCGGTGGCGGATGATGATGATTCCGTTGATGGTGTTACATTCATGGTGGTGCTCTATTATCTCCAATCTGCTCTGTTGATGGCAGTATTGTCAGGTTTATGTTAACTGTATGATGCACGAGCGGGGGAATCTGTACCCTCGCTGGGAATTTCTAGCGGGAGAGCTCTGTGGCGTGACCCCTGTAATTGTGGACCGTATCGACAATCCGGCGCAAGTCATCTGGATTGGTACCCGGATGAACAGCATGTCCCAGATTGAATATATGGCCTGGCCGCCGCTGAATTCGCTGCAGGATATCTAGACAGCCTGCGTTAATGGTGTCCCAGGGGGCAAGCAAGAGCGTAGGATCAAGATTGCCCATGATGCCATGCTCAACCCCCATCTGCCGCCAGGCTTGATCGATGTCCACACGCCAATCTACGCCGATGACATCACCACCGGCCCGTGCCATCTCTGGTAACAGGCTGGCGTTCCCGGTCCCGAAGTGGATGCTCTGCGCACCCGCCTGCCGGATCGCCTCCAGGACGCGCCGGGTATACGGCTGGA
Organism: Dictyobacter aurantiacus; assembly: GCF_003967515.1. Taxonomy (GTDB): domain Bacteria; phylum Chloroflexota; class Ktedonobacteria; order Ktedonobacterales; family Ktedonobacteraceae; genus Dictyobacter; species Dictyobacter aurantiacus. The sequence continues at coordinate 2,153,222 of NZ_BIFQ01000002.1, forward strand.
CAAACTGAACGTAGGCGCCAGGTCCCAGTATTCCGACATTGCTATCAAAGAGCTGAATGGCATCGGCACCCGCCCGGACCTCTGCCTGGACATAGCGAACCAGTACATCGGTAATCGTGTTCAGCAATGCGTGCCAGACGTCGGGGAATTGGTACATGAGAGATCGGGCGGTACTATATTCGCGTGTGGGCACGCCCTCGATGATATAGAGCGCCAGTGTAAATGGTGCACCGGCGATGCCGATGACCGCCTGTTTCCCCGCCAGTCCCTGTTTGACGATGCGGATAGCCTCCATCACAAAAGGCGTCGTTTCCTCAGTCGGCAGCACACGCAGTGCGTTTACATCCTGCATCGTACGGACCGGGTTGCGTATAATAGGGCCGCGTGCGGGATCCAGTTCGGTCTGCAGACCCATGCCGGGCAAGGGAAGGATGATATCTGTATACATCACTGCTGCGTCGACGCCATACTGCGCTACCGGCATCAAAGATACCCGCGAACAGAGCTCTGGAGTACGAGCAATGGTTAAAATGTCATAGGATTCACGAAGCGTGCGATATTCAGCCAGGCAATGTCCGGCCTGGCGCATAAACCAGATCGGTGTTGTATCTGTCTGCTGACGCTGGCAGGCGGCGAGAAATCGCCCCACCCCTGTTTGCTCTGAGCCAGATTGCGATGATAACTGCATACGACTTCCTTGTTGACCTCAAAACGTATTTGTACTTTCCATATCATAGCGTGAGGATAGTCGAAATGCAACGTATAAACCTGTGTAATTCTCCATCCCAAAAGAAAATCACTGGAGATTTTTTACTTTTTATGGAGTATTTTTGACCTGGTTAAATACAGTTGAATGGCTACTGATGATGTGCCAGGAATTCACCGGCCAGAAAACCACGATCGCTTTTCCCACAATCATATCATTTGTGACTGAGCCCCAGCGGCGTGAGTCATCGGTCATTGAGCGGTTATCATTTAAGACAAAGTACGAGTTGGCCGGAACCTTCCACTCCTTTGATTCAGGATTAAAGGGATGCTGCACGTATGTTTCATTGAGCACCATGCCATTAACGCTGATATGGGGGCCGTTGGCCTTGATATCATCGCCCGGCAGACCGATAATGCGCGCCATTATATCCGTATTGGGATCGGGGGGATAATGGATGACGACCGCGTCGCCCCGCTGGGGGCGGGTAAACATGTAGGAGGTTCGATTTACCATCACATAGGCGTCACTACCAACCTCTGGCTGCATGCTGGTACTCTGCATGTGATAACCGTGAATAATAAAGCGAATAACCACGAACAAAAGCAGGGTAATCGCTATTAATTCTATAATTTCGCGCGCAAAATGCGATCGTTTCAACTTTTATCTCCAGATGTATATATTTTCTATACACATAACTGTGGTAACAATATGATGGTAACGGCCTGAGTTTATGCTGTTAGGGGAATATTACCTGATACTTTGGCCGTGACCGGGTGGACACGTAGGGGTAGTATAGCGCAAGCCATTTGAAATGTTCGAGAATGTCGCATTTTGTAGCCCAAAACTACCAACCTATCAGGCGCAAAAAAGGAAAGATCAGCCTTTTTGATAGGATTTGGAGCAATCTGGCATATCAAGTAATTGCATATCCACAAGTCCTATTCGTGGTGTGGTTCTATTGACGCTATAGGCGTAGTGTATATACAATTTATTTGATTACCAGTTTGTCTGGATCGCGTGACGGCAGATATCAAGGGGGATGAGATGCTAATACCCGTGGAACACCTTGTCGGCAAAGATATTGGTGAGTATCGCCTGACACAGCTCATCGGGCAGGGGAGCCTGAGCGCGGTATACCTGGCTCGACGGCAAGGTGGAGAGCTGCGGGAGATGATGGTGACGGTTTTTCTGTTGCCCGTTGAGTGTAAGGGAGCGGCGAGAGAACGTTTTATGGCTCGTTTCATGCAGCAGGCCGCAGCGATCAGCCATTTGCAGCATCCCTATATCGTGCCCACCTATGCCTTTGGTGAACAATATGGATATCCATACCTGATTACTCCATTGGTTGAGGGCGAGACCGTCGCTACGTTTCTAAAGCAGCAGCAGCGCTGTTCCCCTGATCTAACGCTGGCCCTGTTGCTCCAGATCGCAGATGCGTTAGATTATGCTCATAGCAATAACGTCATCCACGGCACGCTGAAGTCATCGAATATTCTGCTGGTGCGCCAGGGGGGGCCTGACGGTCTTTACAGCGTGATGGTAGCTGGTTTTGGCCTGGCCCATATGTTAGAGATGCGCGGAATCGGGCAGGTGGCCCACCAGTATCCTGGTTTATTTAGCGTGGCAGGTACCCTCCTGACAAATCCTATCTACATTGCCCCTGAAGTAGTACTGGGCCATCCCTTTGATGCTCGCGCCGATGTCTACGCGCTGGGTATCCTGGCCTTTGAAATGCTCTGTGGCTATCCACCGTTTTCAGATCCTGATCCTTTTACGGTGTTGCAGAAACATGTGGATGAGCGTATCCCTTCCCTGCAGTCGGTGGCGCCAGATGTGCCGGCTGCCCTGGATATTGCCCTGCAACGCGCCCTTGAGCGCGATCCTGCGCTCCGCTTGCAGTCGGCCGGTAAACTGGTAACGGCCTTTGAGCGTGTGTTAAATGTGATGGAGGAGGCGACCCGCCCGGCCCCGGCTCCACCAGGGACCGCCCTGCCGATGAATGTACACCTGGCGCTGGTTGATACCTTACCTCCTGGTGATACCGGCGAATATAAAGTGGCGATGGCAGGCATGACGTCTGGTCGCGTTCCGAAGGTGGCATCATCTTTTCCAGGCAATACATTTAAGCTGCAGAGCATTCCTCGACCAACCTCGCTTCCCATGGGGCCAGCCGCACCCGCTGGCCCAGCCCCCGAGGTACCGGTTGCTTCCAGGAAGCAGCCGCCGATATACTCTACTCCTCCGGCCAGTTCACATACCCAGGCGATGCCTGCTCAGCCGCAGGCCGGCAATGGCGCCAGGGTTGGTCGCGATACGCCTGAAACCATCACGCCGGAGCAGCCAAAAGCAGATGGAACACGGCCTGAAATCAGTCGTCGGCGTGTCGTGCAGGCGGTAAATGGTGTGATTACAGCTGGTGTTTTACTGGGCGGAGGTTTTACCCTGTTGCATTTATTCCAGGATGGCACCCTGCATCTGCCCGGGCAGCCAGCGGCACAGCCGACTCCGGTTCCAGTTGCCAGAAAGAACAACATTATTAGTACGACGATTCCCCCTAAGAATACCGCGCGTACCTTTATTGATCCCAACACCAAACTCGAAAGTATTTTGATTCACCTACCCACTGGTCAGCTTGTCGCCTACAATCGAGCCTGCACCCATCAAGGGGTGCTGGTCAGCTATGACGCTTTGACCCACAGACTGGTTTGTCCCTTGCACCATTCACAGTTTGATCCTCAGCAGATGGGCAAGGTGCTCAATGGCCCCGCTACGAAGCCGCTCAAAGCGGTAACGATTCATGTCCAGGCCAACGGAACCATCACGACTGGCTAAACGATTCTTTGCTGTCTACAGCCTGCATTTCGACTGAGATTTTAGCCTCACTTGATGTTAATGCCGTTCCCGCTGGCTGCACTGAGCCGGGTATTTCTCTTCAGGTGGAGGGTCAGTTTCGTGGGGCCGACCCTCCTGAAATATGGACGTATCGAAGGTGTGGAGAGAAGCCGCGCCATGGCGAGGGGAGAGACGCTAATCCACTTCCTGGTGACCATCGATGTAATAATCGACCACGTAGATCTTGCTTTTTAAGCGTTGCTGCTGGGCTGGATGGAGTAAGCTGGTTCTGGCAATGCCTGCTGATTGATCAATTCTGGTGTGAGATTGAGGATGGATAAGGCCATGAAAGGCTTTTTTCAGAGATCGGGTATAGCAACGCGCACCTTTGTGGAGGATAGTTAACGATTCAGGCTGCTCTTCCAGGGTCCATAAACTTTGCAATGTTTCTTTCATTTCTGCCCCTCCGAGTGTCTTCTGCTGATTAATGATAGCTATCTGCTTGTCTCAAACGTGTTTTTGCCTTGCTAATCAAATATTCTATTCGGGATCACTAAATGTGGAAATTAGTTTCGCACATGCTCTTTATTATATTGACGCGAAAACTAGTCTGAAGTAGACAAATGCCTCTCGCATAGGACTAATGCTTGATTCCCACTATGGTTTTCTTCTGGTTTTTCTGCAAACCAGGAAAAATTTATACTTCATTTGGAGGATGTCAATGTGGCGATAGTGATGTTATATATCAAGTGAAAAGCGGCCATTTGAGATCAATCGTTGACATTGTTGTTCTTTGGTAGCGATGAAGGAGAGAAATCATGCAGCAAACCATGATACGCGATTATCACTGGTCGTTGTTGTTCCGTGGTGTTATTGCCATTCTCTTTGGCATCCTGGCGCTCGGCTGGCCTGGAAAGACACTGCTCCTGCTGGTGGTCCTGTTTGGCGCGTACGCGATTGTTGACGGCATCGCCAACGTTTTCTCCGCCATACGTGGCCGCTCGTTGCACAACTGGGGATTGTTATTGCTAGAGGGCATCGTCAGCATCCTGGCTGGTATCATTGCCTTTGTCTGGCCGGGGCTTACTGCGCTGGCATTTGTCTACGTGATTGCGGCCTGGGCGGTTATCACCGGCATAGCAGAAGTGGTGGCGGCTTTTTCATCCCAGCTGAATGTGGGAACGGATTGGTGGCTGGCGCTGGCAGGTCTTGCCTCGATCATTTTCGGCATCTGGATCGCCATTCAACCGCGGCTTGGTCTGCTCGCCGTGATCTGGCTCATCGGTTTCTATGCGATCATCTTTGGCGTGTTGTTTCTGGTACGCTACTTTCAATCACGTTCCCGGGTGTATCCAGCTTCCCACATGCCAGGCTCGGGCGTGGCCTGAGCAACGTCCGTTTCGGTTTCCAGTCATAGGTAACCTCAAAGGATACAGATCAAACATATATCTGTATCCTTTTTTTATGGGGCGCGATACGCCGCCATGATACGCTGCAACTCATCGAGCGGGAGCGCATAGACGGTTCGACCCTGCCAGCCAGTCATGGTGTCAGCGGCTGTCAGAGCATTCAGGATCGCTTCCTCGGTGGCTTCGGCCACGGCCTCAAAGAAGGGATCGAGCTGATCGTGGGGCAGCATCTTCACGCTCAATGGAGCCTGCGCGCCTATGGGAACGTCGTTCCCGGTGGCGAAGGCCAGGAAGAGGTCGCCGCTCCCATTGTGCCCTACTCCACCAACCCGGGATAGGCCGACAGTGGCCCTTCTGGCCAGGCGCGCGCACTGTACAGGTAGCAATGGGGCATCGGTAGCTACCACGACGATGATCGAGCCGCCCTTGGGAGGCACGGTCCAGGGATCGGGCACCTTGCTGTAATCGAGCTCGCGTCCAACGGGAACGCCATCTACGCGCAACAGATTGCGGCTCCCATAATTGCTCTGCACCAGGACTCCGACAGTGTACTGCTCACCAACGCAGGTGACGAGGCGCGAGGAGGTTCCGATGCCACCTTTAAACTCATGGCAGATCATTCCTGTGCCTCCTCCTACATTTCCTTCCGCGACCCGGCCACCGCTGGCCTTCTCCAGTGCCTGAAAGGTATGCTCTTTGGTGACGTGAAAGGCCCCAATATCATTGAGCCAGCCATCCCAGGTCTCGGCCACCACCGGTAGTGAGCCTGACCAGGAGGCGGCAATTGAGGGCGGCGTCTGCCACTTCTCGGCCATCTCCAGTGGATAGGCGCACAGGGCATCCCGCACTACACCCACGGAGTTTGTATTGGTGATGGCGATCGGTGTATGGATGACCCCCGATTCAGCAATCCAGGCCTGCCCGGTCATCTCGCCACAGCCATTAAAATTGAAGGTGCCCGCGAAAGCATGGTTGCTCCAGATATCTCCATGGCGCGGTACAACCACCGTGACGCCGGTACGAGCTACGTGGCCCTCATCAGAAATCAGTGTTTCATGGCCGACTAACACCCCCGGCACATCTGTGATGGCATTATACTGGCCCGTCGGCAGATTGCCGATGTTAATCCCCAAATCGCGTAAGCGCGCCCTTTGCATAATATATGTACTCCCTGTTCAGGTAATAGTTGTCTGGCCTGCTCCTCTGGCATCCTCACCCGTCTCGGGCCCCTCTCACTATACTACATTTTCCTCAATGATCAGTCTGGCGGAGTAGCAGCGTGGCGGTTACAATAAATGTAGAGGTTTATTTTGGGTCGCGGCTATTATAAATTGTGGTTGTATGTAGAGTAGACATATAAAGGCAGCGATCGGATCAAGGAGGCCTGTAATGGATAAGTTTGACTTGATTGACTTGATGCGAACCAGTCGTCCACGGCAGTGGAATACGTGGCGTCGTGAGCATAGCGATGCCGTACTGGATCTATCGGACCAGGATGTGAGCGGAGCTCATTTTGGCGAGTTCGACCTCTCCTACTTTAACTTTAATGGTGCCAACCTGTCTGGTGTTGATTTCAACAATGGGAGCCTGAACAGCGCCCAACTGGTGGGCGCTAATCTTCGTGGCGCCAACCTGGCGGAGGTTGACCTGGGTGGTGCCGATCTGAGGAATGCCTGTTTAGCTGAATGCGATCTACGGGGTGCAGACCTCAGCGGTGCTAATCTGGAAGGGGCAGACCTGAGCAAAGCCGATTTGATGGGAGCGCGCCTGGCGGAAACCAACGTCAGCCCTGCTCAACTGGCCAGAGCCCGCTCCCGTCGCGATAATCTCTAATCTTAGCGCGCATAGAGTTTTATTGACTGCTGGTTGGCTGTGTGCTTTTGAGGTTGCCCGTATACTGATCTGATCTCTTTTGCAACTGGTTGACGACCAGATTGGGTGTCAGCCCAAAGGTGGCGGCCACCACAAAATTGCTGAGGATGCTCTTGATGTTATAGAGATCGTCAAAGCTAGCGACTTTAGCGACAATTAAAACACCGATGATGGAAGCCAGGCCCGAGAGCAACGGCACTACAATTAAACGTGCCGACCCCAGGCCATAATCATCTATATCGTTTTCTGCCTGTGCTTCCTGATACAGGCGGCCAAAGAGTCCCACCAGGGCGCCGATCAGACCGAAGATGATGATCCCTATGAGATGCTGAGGTTTGATGCGGATGATAATAGTCATCTGTGTGGCGATATATGTGGTTAGCCCTACCAGCAGCATGGTACTCAGCAGCCGGTTACGCGCCGTAATCAGGCCGTTCCAATTGTTTGTATTAAAGCTATTGATCATTTCGCGAATGAGCTGAAGTATAGCTCGTGCCTGGGACTGTGTGTTCTGTCCGTTATCTGGTTGTGGAATGCCATTGGACGATTCTTGATCCCGACTCAGAGAGGGAGGAGGGAGAACGGGTTGTCCTGTGCCCGCATTAGTAGGTGGATGTGGTGTTGCTAGCAAGGTGCTCCTGTTTCCTCCGGTGTCGGTAGTGTTATTGGCGGGCGAAGGCACACCAGGATTGAGATAAGGGGCCGCCCCCGCTGTGACGGCCAGCAGCGCCATCTGTAGTTTGTGTTTCCACTCGGTGCTATTGGCGATATTTGACTGGCGCAGGCGCATATCGTCATAGACCGCATCTTGCAGAACCTTCTCGACCGGTTCAAGCGTGATGAGTAATTCTTCTGCCTGGTTCATGAGGTTCCATAGTTTGATATAGCCAGCGCCGCTGATCCAGTTCGGCGTCTGTTCCATCAGTGCAGCGTAGATCGCGTTCCGGTAGGATAAGATCAATGGCTGCGGATGTGCTGGCTGCTTACCTTTGCTGCCCGGCGTTGGATCTAGATCCGTCCCTGATTGATTGGCTTCTGATGCAGGAAGAGAGAGCCCTTGTTTATGGTCTGGAAACTTTTTGAGCCGGTTAAGCATGGTATACGTTTCTTGTAGTACTTTACCATCTGGAAAGGTGGTAGCAATATAATAGTCCAGGTAGTTGAGGCGTTTGCACAGCGCGTTATAACTGCTGGCGTTGGCGAGATCAACCGCTGTGAAGCGCCGAAAGATGGTTGCCAGTATGGCCCATAGCGCGCAAGCTCCCAGGGTGCCAGCGGTAAATGGGAAGAATATCCCGATCCAGGAAACTGGTTGCGCCTGGCTTTGTGCCCACGCAATGATAAAGGTAATCGCACTCAGAAACGCGGCTACCATAGGAATAACCGGCAAAAAATATTGAAATGCCGCCAGCCAGCTCGCGGTATAAGGAGCGTTGTCCGCCACTATTTCTAAGAGAACATCATCAGTGCTGTCCATTGTTCCCATCTCCTTCTCATGTGTTTTTTTATGAAACGATAGGGTAGCAAATATTTAGGGCATGGGATGTTTAAGCGATCTTATATTTATAAATATATATAATAAGATATGAATGTATAATTAAATTAATACTATTATTACTGATCGCTAATACATGATGAATTCTGATCTCCGTGGCGTTTTTTGGGTAAGGCGGCTGAAAAAGGACTCCCTTTCAGCCCCTTTCTTTTTTATGCTCCATGTTTTATCATCAGTGGACCTTAACGAAAAAACAGCAATAGGTTACGAGGTGTTATGAGCGTACAGAATCAGTATCTACAACACATCTCTCAATGTTATCCTGACATATCGATAAATAGTATGAAATTTGTGCAGCATGGACAGAATAACGATGTGCTCATAGTGAACGACGATTTCATTTTTCGTTTTCCAAAGTACCGCGCTGGTCTGCGGCAATTGGAGACTGAGGTAGCGATCCTGCGGTTGCTAGAGGATAAGGTCACTTTGCCGATTCCGCACATCCTGTTCGATAATCTTGCGTCCCAAACGATCGGAGAGGCGTTTGTGGGCTATCGAATGCTGGCTGGTCAGCCACTGTGGCGCCAGACCTTCCAGGCTATTACCGATGAGGGAACGATGAAGCGTCTGGCAGGGCAGTTAGCCCTTTTTCTGAAGCAGCTACATGCTATCCCCCTGTCGCTGTTACCAACTGATGCCTTGCCGCTCTCCAACACACACGCCGAGTGTCTGGATATATACACACGGATGCGTGAACGCTGTTTCCCTTGGATGCGCCCCGAGGCGCGTGAGCAGACGCGCGATCATTTTGAGCGTTTTCTGGCTGATCCCGCCAACTTTGCTTACACGCCGGTGCTCAAACATGGCGATTTCGGGAGCAGCAACATCTTGTATTCCAGCGAACAGCAGGAGATTAGTGGTGTGATCGATTTTGGTGGCATGGGCCTTGGTGATCCAGCCTATGATTTTGCGGGCTTACTTGCCTGTTATGGCGAACCTTTCGTGCTTTGCTGTACTGATGTGTATCCCGCTATCTCTCATTTTTGGGGGCGTATCGTTTTTTACCAGGGAACGTTCGCGCTACTCGAAGCGTTGTTCGGTCTCGAAAACGACGACCAGCAGGCTTTTGAGAGTGGTATCTCTACTTACCGATGAGCGCTGTTCAATTTTTCAATAGAATGTGATACGGATAGATTTTTGCTTGAAAGGATGCGCCTGTGAACCCTTTAACCTCCCAACTGGTGCTATCGGCGGATGCCGCTATCGATCTGCAGATGCATACGACCTATAGCGATGGGCAGTGGACCCCGGAGCAGTTAATTGATTACCTGTTGAGCGAGCAGTTCGCGCTGGTGGCAGTGACCGATCACGATCGTGTTGATGCATCACTGGCGCTGCAACAACTGGCAAGACAAAAGGGTTTGCCGATGCTCGCTGCCGTTGAGATGACGACCAGATGGCGTGAGTATCCTACAGATATCCTGTGTTACGGCTTTGGTTCTCAACATGATGAGCTAAAGGCGCTGGGAGATACACTGGTGCAGGCGCAGCAGGAGAATGTGCGTTCCGTCTATGAAAATTTAGTGCGCAAAGGCTATCAGTTTCCCCGGCAGCAGAGCGTATTACGTGCCAGTTCAGGACAGGTTACGCGTTTTAGTGACGTGGCCGCACTGTTAATTGAACATCGCTACGCGCCCAATAATATAACGCTGTGGAAGATTCTGGGCGACGCTGGTCTGCTGGAGTTCGCCAATGATATCAAAGACGTTATCGAGGCCGCGCACCACGCCGGAGCGATCTGTATCCTGGCTCATCCTGGACGTGAAGATATTACACGTTATAGCGAAGCTATGCTGGATCAGCTCCGTCAGGACGTAGATCTGGATGGCCTGGAGGTCTACTATCCTCTGCACACGGATGAGCAGACCTCCATGTATCTAGCCTACGCCCAGCAACATCGGCTGTTGCAGAGCGCGGGCTCGGACTCACATACGACCAGGCGCCTGCCTATAAAGTACCGCGCTGAGCTGTGCCGCCAGTTGCTGGAGCGCGTTGGAATTCACGTTGAGACCTCCTCATAGCACAGCACGTTGTTACCTGGATGGGCAGTGAGTCGTGGATAGCAACATTTAGCGCGCTACCCACCCATAGACACTCCCCAGCATCGAGTAGAACGGCGCCACCTGGGTGAAGCCAGCTTCGTGTATAAGCTCCTGCACCCTGTCAGCTGTGGCTGCCTGTGATTGTGACATCTGCTCTGTTAGCCGTGCAACGATGCCCGCCATACGCTCTGCTGGCATGCCCATCGATTCGCCATAGTGCCGCCAGGCGCCAGTGAAATCTGCGCTTAGCGTTGAATTCGTCGTGTTGATTTCCGCCGTGGTTGGGCGCACGGCACTGATGAGGTACAATGGCGCTCCCGGCTGTAAGCGATCCCTGATATTGCGCAATAAATCCAATTTTTCAGCATCTGGGAGGAAGTGAAGCACATAGAGGCAGGTTGCGGCGTCGAACCGCGTTTCGGACTGTAGTTGTTCAATGGTGCCATGCACGAGGGCCACGCGATCTTCCAGATGGAAGCCAGTCACCCTGGCTTGCGCTTGCTCTAACATCTGTTGTGAAGGATCGACACCAGTGATCTTCCACCCTGGATGTTGCGGAAGGAAGCGCTCGATCTCCGCTCCGCCTCCGGCTCCAATCACCAGGATGCGCAAATCGGACTTATCGAGGGCCTGTAGAAAGCATTCAGTTAATTGGAATGTGAGATCATAGCCGATATTCACGCTCTTGACTGTTTGCTCATATTCACTGATGGGCATGGGTGGATTCTTGTCGAAGTCAATCTGATTTGAAGGTTGTGACATTGATGGAACTCCTTCCATTCTAACAGATCGATCATGATATCGATTTTAGCAGAATGATGTTTTTAATGTAATTGTGATTTGTTAAGATCCTTACTGATCAAGCGAACAATCAATGCATTCGACTAAAAGGGTGAGGGCTACGGCGGTGTAGGGGATGGTCCCTTCTAGTAAAACAAGCTCATTGATAGTAAGTAATTATAGCAGTAAAAGGGATTTGTTGACTATGAGTGCTGCTCGCAATACATGGGAATTTGTCCGTGAAGTGATACACCAGTTGAAGGCTGTTGGTATCTCCACATACCTCTTTGGTGGCTGGGCTGAAGAGCTCTGGCAACTCAGTGCACCGCGTACCCATGCTGATATTGATCTGCTCTACCCCGCCGCTGATTTTCAGGCTGTGGATCGCTGGTTGCGTGAAACCAACAATATCATCGAGATCGCCGAAAAACGCTTTCATCACAAGCGTGCCATGCTCTATCACCAGGTCAAGCTAGAATTCTTCTTGCTTGAACCGACAGTGGATGGCTATGTCACCAACTACTTTGGTGATGGCTATCGTCTCTACTGGCCATCCGATGCATTGACCCATCTGGCTTTAGTGGATGGATCTCTAGTGCCGGTAGCCAGTTCGCAAGCTCTGCAGGCCTACCGTCAAAACCATCATCACATTCAGCTGGCCTACCAGTATTATCAAGATCATCACTGAACACACCGCTATATAGACATAACGCTTATACTGTTTTATGATGAACGTATCTATGGCTATAAAGGACGGGGTAAAAAATGATACGTGGTGAAAAAGTATGCCTGCGCCCCTTGCGGCGCTCGGATCTGGATTTTCTACATACGTATGCCAATGATCCAGAGTTTGAGGGTGAGTACAATAACTTCGGCTTGAAGCGCGATCGGCATCTCTTAGCGGCATTTGAAGAAGATGGCCTGTTAAACGCGCGATTTGGCAATCTGGTTGTTACCACCTCTGATGATCAATTTCTGGGTACGGTCAGCTATCATCCACAGCGGTATGGGCCCGAAGCCAGTACCGCCTATAATATCGGCATCAGCCTGGCGCCTGAGCAACGAGGGAAAGGCTACGGATCAGAGGCGCAAAAACTGCTGGCTGACTACCTCTTCAAAACGTATCCAATCATGCGCGTTGAGGCTACCACGGACATTACCAATATAGCGGAGCAGCGCACCCTGGAAAAAGCGGGTTTTACCCGTGAAGGTGTGTTGCGCAAGGCGCAGTGGCGTAGTGGAGACTGGCATGACATGGTGCTCTATAGCAAGATTCGCGGTGAGTAGTTAATCGACGTATGTGATGTAGTTTGAATCAAGGACGATGTTGAATGATACAGGGTGAAAGAATACGCCTGCGACCACTGCAGGCTGCTGATATAGACACATTGCATAGCTGGGCTAATGATCCGGCCTATGAGGGGGAATATAACAATTTTGGTTTGACTCGCGATAAGCATCTACAAGGTAGGTTTGAGGCCAATGGCTGCCTGGAATCAAGCCGTGGCATGCTGGCTATTGAGACGCTTACAGGCGAACTGGCGGGCACTATTAGCTATCGTACTGCTCGTTATGGTCCTAATGAGGGGAGCATACACTATGCTTTAGGTATCAATCTGGCTTCTGTGCAGCGCGGGAAAGGTTATGGATCGGAAGCACAAAAGTTGCTGGCTGACTACCTCTTCAAGACCTACCCGATTATGCGCGTTGAGGCTGCTACCGATGTGACCAATATCGCGGAACAGCGGGCGCTGACCAGAGCTGGCTTTACCCGCGAAGTTATAGTGCGTAAGGCCCAATGGCGTGGGGGGGAGTGGCATGACATAGTGATCTATAGCAAGTTGCGTGGCGAATAGCTTTTCTTAGAGTGTGTAGAAATATTCTCGTTTATTTCTACACACTCTATTTCTTTTACGCCTTCGTGGTCTGCTGGCGGATGTAAGGGATGAGTTCGCCCACTAATTCAAAGCGGTCCAGTGGCATGATATACGCACCCTGAACCAGGGGATAAAGCTTATCAAACAGCTCTTTGATGATCTCTATGCCTACCGCCCCACCAGCATCACCGGCCTGGCGCAAGCGATGGCGCACCTCTTCTGGAATGACGATGCCGGGCACTTCATTATGGAACTTTTCAGCCTGTTGATACGAATGCAGGGGCTGCAGGCCGACCAGCAGTGGTATCGGAATCTCGCCGTACTGATCTTTGTATCTGTTGATGAAGTGCAAGAAGGCGCCCGCGTCAAAGACGGGTTGCGTCATAATATATTGTGCCCCGCCGGCTATCTTGCGCTGCAGGCGCTCAAGCTCCAGGTCCAGGTCGGTGGCGGCCGGATTAGCGGCGCAGCCAATAAAGAAGGATGAAGAGGCGGCCAGTTTGCGGCGATTGCCATCGAGTCCCTTATTTAAGTTATTCAATATCGATATAAGCCCGATGCTATCGACATCCCAGATACCGGTAGAGTTGGGAAAGTCACCGTGGCTGGGGGGATCACCGGTGACGGCCAGGATATTGCGAATGTCGGTGGCGTGGGCACCGATCACATCGCTCTGCACCGCCATCAGGTTGCGATCGCGCGGCGTGAAGTGGACGATGGTCTCGATGCCCACATTTTGCTGAATCAGGCGGGCGGCCGCCACGTTGTTCATCCTGACGCGCGCCATGGCATTGTCGGTAATATTGATGGTATCGGCCCCGTTCTCGCAGATAAAGGTGGCATTCTGCAGGAAGCGTGTGAACTTTACGCTTCTGGGCGGGCTCATCTCGACGCTGATGACGAAACGACCTTCCTGTAGACGCGCGGCCAGTTGGGTGACCGGTTGCTCTTCCTGACCCTGAGCCGCGTTTTCCTGCATGCGTTCGCGCAGGGCTTCTAATGTAGTGGTGGACGATTGGGTATCGTCCTCGGGCGCGATCGTGGGTGCCAGTTCATTTAAGACCTCATGCATGGCGGCGATATGCCTGGGCGTCGTGCCGCAGCAGCCTCCGATCATGCGCACACCAATACCAAGGAAGCGTCGTGTATACTCGGCGAAATACTCAGGCGTGGCCACATAGATAAAGCGATTTCCGACTCGCCTGGGCAGACCCGCGTTAGGCTGTACGGCCACAAAGAAATCATCTGTACTATAGCCGCACATGCTTTTAGCCACATCGAACATGCTGGCGGGACCCAGAGCGCAGTTGACGCCAAAGATATTAGCGCCCAGGTCACGCAAGGTGGTAGCCACCGTATGGGCATCTTCACCGCTGACAATCGTGCCATCTTCACCAAACGTCATCAACGCCACGACCGGGAGATCGGTCACGCTGCGCACAGCCATCAAGGCTTCGCGCATCTCGGCCAGGTCTGACATCGTTTCGATAATCAGCAGATCCACGCCGCTTTGCAGCAGGGCTTCGGTCTGCTCAACGAATGCCGCACGCGCGTCGGCCGGTTGGATAGTGCCAATGGGGGCCAGAGGGCTACCCAGGGGGCCAATATCGCCGGCTAGAAAGATAGGCTGCTCGCTCAATTCACGTACTTCGCGTGCTATTTTCGCACCTGCGCGATTGATCTCGACAACCCGGTTTTCCAGGCCATGTTCCGCGAGCCGATAACGATTGGCCCCGAAGGTATTTGTTTCGATGATCTGGGCGCCAGCGGCCACATAATCCAGGTGAATAGATTTGATGAGCTCTGGATCGGTAATATTGAGATGCTCAAAGCACCGCTCATACGAAATCCCACGCGCATAGAGCTCTGTCCCCATTCCGCCATCGCATAATAGTGGACCATTGCGTAATCGTTCTAGAAATGGATTGTGTCTTTGCATTGTTGATCTAACGCTTTCTTAGCAATGGAACAAATGCTGATATCCCAACGTCTGGTTGATTCTTAGGATCAATGTAATCTCAAAAGGTAAATAAGCAGGTTACTGCAATTGCATTTTATTGAGAGCAGTATATCATATCTTTGTTTAAAAACACGCCCCGGCGTGGTGAACTTCAGTCTGTTCGCCTTCATGTAGCTGATCACTATGCTCTGCTGTGGAACCCACACAATGTACATCGTTGTAGTCTGGTTCTGCTATGTGTAGGGACCGTGGTGCGGCTTAAATTTCAATCAGTTGGGATGCGGGATAGGCAAGCTGCAGGAGTCCTGTGGCGTTTTCTATGCCAGTAACCATGGGTACGCAGGCACTCTTGTTCCTGGCGAGGCAATATTCCAGATCTTTCTGTTGACCGGTGGCGGTGAGATCGAGGGAGGATTGCGCTTTTTCGAGCAGGATTGCAGGAGGGTAGTTCTCATACAGGGTAATCGCGCCATGGGTACTGTCATGAATCTGTATTTCAGGCTTCTGACGCAGGATCTCCTGCGCCAGGTAACCGGCACAGGCGGCATCTTCTAGCGCGAAATAGCCGTATTCGGCGGCGCACAGGATCACGATGTTGCTCTGACGCTCGTGTGCCAGTTCGAGCGCTTTACCTGTTACGGCGGTCCCATTATAAAAACAACCCGCCAGGCGGGTACTTTTCTCGGGGCAGGCAAAGAGGGCGCGTGTGCCATTGCTGGTAGTAAGCACCAGTTCGCGATTGCTAAGGTCCATCGTGGCGAACTGGGCGGGCGAGTTCCCGCAGTCGAAGCCGGGTGGTGTCTGTGTATGGCGCTCACCGCATAAGATACGTCCGGGCACTTTGCGGCCCGCCTCCAATGCTTGTTCGAGGGTCTGGGCTGCCAGTACCTGCCTGGCGCCTTGCTCAAACATCACGGTCATAGTTGTTGTGGCACGCATAACATCGATGACGATATAGATATCTTCTTCGGATGGTTCAATAAAGGTGAGTTCGGCTGGATTAAAGTAAATTCTGAGCTGCAAACAGGTTCTCCTCATGTACTTTTCACACTACATAGGTGAGTTACTCAAAGATGGGTCAACCTCTATCCCTACTATACACGATTCTTATCGGATTGCAATTACAGAATTTAAGAATAAAACTCTGGCGCGTTATGTATATTGTGACTACTATGTGTGCTACCTTTTCAATCTTGAGGGGAACAATGCGCTCCCGCACAGGCGTCCGCATGCGCGGCCGCCCCGTTTTTAGTATTGGTGTGACACAGTCAGGGGGTGCATTCGCACCCCCTGACTGTGTCACACCAATACTAAAAACTCAATGAGCACCGTAGGCGTCATGTTGAGAAGCAGAAGCTTCAAAGTATGGTATAGTAAAACTGTTCTATCATCTTTGCTATATTTTTAAATTTAAGAGAGTCGTACATATATGCAAAATACTAACGATAGAAGCCCCCGTATGAAGCTCGCGTCTGGCTGCCTGTTTGGGGCCGCTTATGGAGATGCGTTGGGCGCGGATACCGAATTTCTCTCTGTTAATGAAATCCTTCAACGTTATCCTCCTGCTGGACCGCGCGAGTTGGCGCAGGATACGCCTGTGCGCGTGACCGACGATACCCAGATGACGCTGGCGGTGGGGGAAGCTTTGCTGGCGGCTGCGCGGCCTTATACGGCTAAGACATTGGAAGATCCCTTGCGCGATGCCTTTGTGGCCTGGAATGAAAGTCCTGACAACAATCGTGCCCCTGGCATGACCTGCAGGCAAGCCTGTGACTACCTGGCCTGCGGTTTGCCCTGGTATAAGGCTACCATTAGCGGATCTAAGGGATGTGGGGCCAATATGCGGGTGGCGCCGGTCGGGTTGTTGACCACTACCAATAGTGGGGTGACGGCCAGCGAACGTGCCGCCATCGCGCAGTTTCAGGCGGCGCTAACGCATGGTCATCCTACGGGTCTGGCTGCTGCTGACCTCACGGCCTGTGCGATTGCTGAGTTGGTCGCGGGCGCTGATCCATCTACCTTACCTGAGCGCCTGATCGAGTATGCCAATAGTCAGCGCTCCATATACCATGCCGACTGGCTAGGCCCACTCTGGCGCCGCCAGGCGACGCAGTCTCCAGAGAGCTTTATCGAGGGCGGCTGGGATGAATGCCTGGCGGTGCTGGAGCGCTTACGCCAGGCGATGCAGCATCCGGATCGTGAAAGCGATCCCTGTCAGATTACCGGGGCTGGTTGGATAGCTGAAGAAGCTCTGACGACAGGTCTATACTGTTTCTTGCTGTACCCTGAAGATCCTGTTTCAGCTATTCAGCGTGCCGCCGTCAGCTCTGGTGACTCCGACTCAATTGCCTGTCTGACTGGTGCATTTGTTGGTGCTTATCTGGGAATGTCTACCTGGCCAGCAGATTGGCAGCAGCGTATTGAATATCGCGAACGGCTGACCCGACTGGGGAATGCCTGGGATAGCTAGCGGTTGTTCTGCCGGGTCCTTTTAATGTGGCAGGCCGTCTTCCAACACCTGGGAAACGGCTTGCCGCATGTTCTACATGCCCCCACGTGAATGAATGACCTGCCCGGTAATCCAGTTGGCGTTTGGACTGGTCAAAAATGTGATCAGCCGGGCGGCATCTTCTGGCTGGCCGACTCGTCCCTGTGGTGAGATTCTGGTGAGTTGCTGCTTGATCTCTTCAGTCATCCAACCAGTGTCCGTGGGTCCTGGATCGATGGCGTTGACGGTAATACGTTTCGAAGCCAGGGCCGCCGCCAGTGAAATAGTGAAGGCTTCAATGGCTCCCTTACTGGCTCCATATGCCAGTTCTTCTGGCATAGGCTGAGCTTGCCCCGAAATCAGGTTGACGATATGCCCATCTGATGTACTCTGAAAGCGCCGGGCGAATTCGGCACTAAGCAGCAGCGTGCCACGGATATTAACAGCATAGTGAGCATCAATGGTTTCAGCATCAATGGTTTCATAACCACCACGGGCTGAATACGCGGCGTTATTGACCAGTATGGTTGGTGAGCCGAGTTGTTCCTCAACGGTATCCATAATCTCTCTGGCAGCCTGTGGCCGCCCTTGATCAATCTCCAGATTTACACAACGTACCCCTGCTTTCCAGATGGCCTGTTGCAGTGCCTGCGGCTCTTCTTCGGCGCCGTAGGTGGCGCGATCAAACGCTGCCCAATAAGTAAAAAAGATATCGATACCTTCGGCTGCTAGCGCTTTGCAGACGGCAGCTCCGATACCACGGGCACGACTGGCACCCGTTACAATCGCAATGCGGCGGGGTGTAGTATTAGGATCCATACAATTCCTCCTCGCTTGGTATGATGTTTACTATACTGTAACGTATTCCTCGCGCTAGATGTATAGCTGCCGCACTCCTTACATATCTATTTCTTTAAATTATTTTTCGCATTAAAAATATTTATTGCCTTAAAGTTACAGATTTTATTTTTCCTATACATTTAAGGCCCCAATTTCTTTACATCATTATAATGGGTTGGGAGAGGAATTAATGATTTATTGCATCAAATCATTATTCAATGCACCTCTTACAGATTATCAGGTAAGAAAGGAAGTGCTTATGAGAGACCGTAAGGTGCTTATACTGCGATGTGGTGTGGGCATTCTGGCACTGGCATTTGCTTTGTCATTTGCTATGCTGGGAAGTAGTTCTACCCATGCTGCGCCCATGTCTGCAAATTGCTCATCTACCCATATGCTTCAAGCCACTCACGCTATGAGCAATTGTGGACTTCAGAAGGCTCCTACGCAACCACACTACTACCCCAATCCCGATCCCTGGCCATCCAACTGGTGTAGGGGATTGTATTATCCGGGCTGGTGGTACGGTCCATATGGATGGATCTGGTGTGATGAATATCATATCCCTGGTTGGTGGGACTGGTATCACCATCACTGGCTGCCTCCGTTCTATCACTATCATTCCTATCCGGAAGGACATAATCCCCCGCCAGGAGGTCCGGGATGGCATAATAATCCTCCGTCAGGAGGCCCGGGAGAACATAATAATCCTCCGCCAGGAGGCCCGGGAGAACATAATAATCCTCCGCCAGGAGGCCCGGGATGGCATAATCCTCCATCAGGTGGCATGGGTGGTTCTGGCGATAATGATTGATCTGGTTTCACCTTAAGAGCGCCTTATGACCAGCCTTTACAGTGTAACTCTTGCTTTCGTTCTATCGCGAAGGTTGGCTTCTGACCACGACTCTTAAGAATATGGCGTTTGATGTTGTGATTCCTCCCCACCTGCACAGGCTTTCTATGTAGCGGTGCGCCGCCAAATGGAACTGTGGATGGTACGGAACTTAACAGCCAGTAGAAGCGGTTGCCCACACTTTCTTAACCAGAAAGTGTGGGCAACCGCTTCTACTGGCTGTTAAGCATGTTTTATGCTGGTTGTAACGCTCACTATGACCATAATTATCCTGCAGCCGGTCGAGATCATGGGTTATAGTAGAAGAGCGAAGTATGTTTATTTATGTTATTACTGTTGATTGGAGAATCTATGACGACCAACCTGTATTTAATTCGCCATGGTGAAGCACTATCCGCTATTCAGGGCACGATTGGTAACAGTGAGCTTTCTCCGCTGGGTATCGTTCAGGCTGAGCATCTGCGCGATCGGCTGGCTGCCACCCATGAAATCAAGGCTGACGTTTTTATGTGCAGCACGCTGCATCGCGCGCGCCAGACGGCTCAGATTATCGCGCCCGCGCTGGATTCTCCCCTCCTGGTGGATGAAGAGATCGAGGAGATGCGCGCTGGTGGTACAGATGGCATGCCCGCTGAAGAATATCAACGCACCTACGGGCCGATCGACTTTCGCAAGGCACCCCTGAAGCAGCCTGCTCCGGGTGGAGAGAGCTGGGGAGAATTCCAGTTGCGTGTCGGCACTGCCCTGGAGCGTATTGTAAATACATATGAGGATAAGACAATCGTGCTGGTATGCCATGGCGGCATTATTGATGGTTCGTTTATCTATTTCTTTCGATTGAGTTCATTAGCAGTGCCCCAGGCTGGCTTTAGAACGCGCAACACCTCAATTACCCACTGGCAAAAGCGCGGGCCTGATCGACGCTGGCGGCTGATGCGCTACAATGATGCGTTACATCTGCATGATATCGGTACACCTGCGCGCATCCCCTGGGATCAGATACGCGCTCTTCCCGCCTCGGACGAGGAGCGTCCTACCGAGCCTGTGCCTACAGAGGAGCATCAATAGATGCATATATGCATGCATTTAAAGGCATGACCTCCTCAAGATGTCAGGAGGGAAACGTGGTTCAGGTGTTATAATGCCTCTATTATATACCAACAATTGCTGCTCATGGATGAGAAGAAGTGCGCATGGAGGAGAAGCATTGTCGGTGGGCAGGTTATGGAAGCAACAGTTGGTCTGTTTCAATAAAGAAAGGTTTGCTATGGTTGCTCTTGTTTTAGAGAAGGCACATGAGTTGTCGCTGCGTGATATTGATCTACCGACCACGCTGGGTCCACACGATGTGCGGATCGCTATTCACACGGTCGGTATTTGCGGTAGCGATGTGCACTACTATGAGCATGGCGCCATCGGGCCATTTGTCGTGCGTGCGCCGATGGTGCTTGGACATGAAGCGTCTGGCACGGTAGTCGAATGCGGTAGCGAAGTTACGCATCTAAAAGAAGGCGATCGCGTCTGCATGGAGCCGGGGATTCCAGATCCCAATAGCAAGGCCAGCCGTCTCGGCATCTACAATCTGGACCCGGCTGTACGTTTCTGGGCAACTCCTCCCGTGCATGGATGCTTGACCCCATATGTTGTGCACCCGGCGGCTTTCACGTTTAAATTGCCAGACAATGTGAGCTTTGCTGAGGGTGCCATGGTTGAGCCGTTAGCGGTAGGTATACACGCGGCAACCAAGGCCAGAATCAAGCCTGGAGACCTGGCGGTGGTGATGGGCGCAGGGCCAATCGGGATGGTTACGGCACTGGCCGCGCTGGCCGGTGGCTGTAGCCAGGTTGTGATGACGGATGTGGTGCAGGAGAAGCTGGAACTGGCCCGCGCACTGGGACCAATCGTACCGGTGAACGTGGCGCAGCAGAGTGTAACCGAAGTGGTGCAGCAGCTAAGCGATGGCTGGGGGGCAGATATTGTGTTTGAGGCCAGCGGCAATGCCCGCTCGGCCGCCAGCGTTTTTGAACCGCTTTGCCCGGCCGGACGCGTTGTCTTTATTGGTATGCCTGGCGCCCCCGTGCCGCTTGATATTGTGGCAGCTCAGGCGAAAGAGGCCAGCATAGAGACCGTCTTTCGCTACGCCCATGTCTATCCACGTGCCCTGGCGCTACTTGGGAGCGGTAAGATAGATGTGAAGCCGTTAATCACGGATACGTTCGCTTTCCAGGAAAGCATCGAGGCATTCAAGTATGCGACGCATATGAAACCCACCTCGGTCAAAGTGCAGATTGTATTGCCTGCCTGACGCTCTCACGATATGAGAGCGTCAGACTTGCGTCGTACTGGAGCACATAAGCGCCCCCTTTCGGGCGTCCGCGTGCGCGGCCGCTCTGGTTTTTTTCTGATGGTGCATGGGGGCGCATTCGCGCCCCCATGCACCATCAGAAATTGACTCCTGAGCAACACAGGTGCAAAAGATCACGTATTGATGGTGTAACAGGAGTGCATTCGCGCCTCCTATGCACCATCACACTCACGACTTTTGCGTCTGTCTGCTGCATGAACACAAAAAATAGTGTGGGAACGGTAACGTTCCCTGGTATAGTAACTGTGTAGGGAGAGTTGTTTAATGACTACTGCATATCCTCGCGAACTACAGATCCAGTTTGATAAACGCGTGCCTATGCGTGATGGGATTACCCTGTCGGCCGATATCTATATGCCTGTTGGTACGGAGCAGCAGATCGGTCAGCGTCCGGTTATTTTGTCGCGCACGCCGTATATGAAGGCCGAGGTGAGTTTGGAGACAGCCAAGTATTTTGTTCGCAACGGGTATATTTTTGTCGCGATGGATGTTCGTGGCCGTGGCGATTCCGATGGTGAGTTTGTGCCTTATTTTAATGAAGGGCGCGATGGTTATGATTCGGTCGAGTGGTGCGCCAGCCAGCCCTGGTCGGATGGCAATGTCGGGACTATCGGGGCCTCATATGGTGGTCGCATTCAGTGGCTGACCGCGATTGAGCGTCCACCGCATCTCAAGGCCATGGTAGTGCTGGTTCCTCCTTCCGATCCGTTTGTCGAAACCCCTACCGGAACCCCGAGTCCCATGCATCTGTGCTGGCTGCACCTGGTCAGTGGCCGTGCCCTCCAGTCAATGGCACGGGTAGAGTGGGAGCAGGTCTATCAACATCTGCCACTCGTCACTATGGATGAGAGTGTTGGTCGTAGCATCCCTGCCTGGCGCACGGAGATGCAGCATACACAGCTCGATGACTACTGGGAGCCACTATGCTATCAGCAGAAGTTCGATCGTGTCGATGTGCCCGCCTTGCACATTTCCGGCTGGTACGATGACGAGCAGATTGGCACCCCTTTAAATTATATTGGCATGACCAGGCAAGGCGCGACCGTTGAAGCACGTACCAATCAACGCCTGTTGATGGGTCCCTGGGGCCACAACGTTAATGCCGAATCCAGAATTGGTGATGTCGATTTTGGTCCGCAATCGATTATCGATTTGCGTGCGGAACAACTGCGCTGGTATGATCGTTATTTGAAGGGCCAGCCCGTGACAGGGGTGTCGCCGGTGCGTATCTTTGTGATGGGGAATAACGTGTGGCGTGACGAGCAGGAGTGGCCCCTGGCACGTACACAGTGGACGCCTTATTATCTGCATAGTCAGGGACGTGCGAACAGCCGTTTTGGCAATGGTATGCTCTCTTTCACCAGGCCAGAGACCGAACCCGTAGATACCTACCTCTACGATCCCGCTAATGCAGTACCCTTTATCACCGAGGCAACCTCCTCTCAGATTGGCGGGCCAGATGACTATGCATCTTTGCAGCGTCGGGATGATATGCTGGTGTATGTCAGCGAGCCGCTGCAAGAGGATGTGGAGGTGACCGGACCAATCATGGTTGATCTCTATGCCTCCTCGTCCGCTCCGGATACCGATTTTATGGCTATGCTGATCGATGTATGGCCCAATGGTTTTCGCCAGCGTCTCTGTGATGGTATGGTGCGCGCCCGCTTCCGCAATGGCATGGATAAGCCTGAACTGATCCAACCTGGCGAGATTTATCACTACTCGATTGATTGCTGGAACGTATCCCAGGTGTTCAAGGTTGGCCATCGTATCTGCGTGCAGATAACTTCCAGTGCCTTTCCCAAATATGATCGTAACCAGAATACTGGAGCGCCCCTGGGTATGACCAGTGAACTGGCTGTTGCTGAGCAGCGCATCTACCATGATGCCGAGCATCCATCGGCCGTCGTCTTGCCGATCATCCCATCAGCGTAGTTGTAGCTTATCCAGCTCAATAGTAAAAAGGGAGAAGCCCGTTCGGGTTTCTCCCTTTTTATGGTGTTGTGTTCGCGATTAATACACGATGGATGTCACCGTATCGGTTCCATTGGGGTCGGTTGGCGTGGTGAATTTCCACAACCAGGCCGCCTCGTCCAGCGACATGTTAATACAACCGTGGGTTCCATCGTTGAATGCTGCTGGAGCATAATGCGGGAATTGTTTGCCTGGACCATAATCGTCATCGGCTCTCCACCAGCTATCGTGATAGTAGTATTCGCCCGTGTGATACATCATCGCGTAATGGATGGGGGTATCTGGATAGTAGAAAGGCGAATTTTTATTTTGATCAAACGCCTTAAAGACCGCGGGCGATTGGCGATTGGTGACCGTTGTTACTCCTGGAGGAGATGGTTTGTCAGGCATGCCAGACACCACCAGCATAGAGTGGATAAGTTTGCCATCTTGATAGACGCGCAAAGCACCGTTATTCAGCGATGTAACGATGACTTTGCCTTTGGTCGCGTTGAACTCCTGCATCAACTTCAGGTCGCTCTGATGAGGAACGTTATACGGCGTTGAATCAACGGCATCCGTCTTCATGCCTTCAAAAAGGGTGCGCTGATCTTTGGCTGAATCAATGATCGCCTGGAAATCGTCGGCGGTCTGCGCGGTAGTGAGCTCGGAATTGAGATCGTACACGGTACCATTCCAGTAGTCATAGGCCGTATCATAGGTTTGGCCGTTGAAGCTATCGTGGTACTGGTGGGCGTGGCCCCAGTTCTTGGCATCGGTCATGAGCTGGTTGACATCGTAGGTTGCCTGTAACTGGAGCAAGGGTACCCGAATGTCGGCCATGTGCTGATTCAAGTCGGTTGTAAACTTAACAAAGTTTCCGCTATCCAGCAACGCCTTGTCACTGTCGTACTGTTTCTGGTACTGGTCCGCATTGCCACCGTAGCTTTTCACCTTATCGATGGATGCCTGAAACTGCCCCAATTTGAATTGCCCCACATAAGGAACAGCCTGGGTTGAGATGGTATTGGCGGTCTGCGACTGCGCGTTGAGGTCTTTAATGATCTTGCGGAAATCATCGGGCGTGGTAGCCTGGCGGAATTGCTTGACATCGTCAGCCTCTTGCTGGTCTAATGCGGTTGTATCCAGGTTAGAGCTTTTCAGGGTCTTGATGAGCGTCTGGAACGACCCCAGTTGATCATTGGCGGTGCCGAGCAATTTCAGCGCTTCCGTAGCCTGCTGTGACTTCTGACTCACCTGGATATACTGTTTTGGCTCTTGTGCCTGGTTCATTTCGTTTTGAACCTGGGTAAGCGTATTGGTAAAGTTCTGAGCCTCTACAAACCCCTGCGTCTGTCGCTGCGATAGAATTGAGGAGAAAGCTTTCAGGTCAATAGAGGCCTGGTGGCCAGATTGCTGTGTGGCTTGATACTCAAGTCCTCGTACCTGTACTGTTAACAGTTGATAATTTTTAGCGAGATTTGAATAATAATCAGTGGCAGGTTGGTTGGAAAACAGGGTAACCGGTTCATTCGTGCTGCTGATTTTATGTTCCTGATTCAAAATAGGACGGAGAAGAGTGTCTGGTACCCCGACGCTCTGGGCGTGGGCTATCGCTTTATCAAGCGCTGCTTTATCTGTTGACGCGCTATTTTGCACCTGTGGATTACCACAGGCGCTTAGCATCATTAGAAGAAGTATGGTGACACTCATCAGCGACAGTACTTTATATGAACGCTGTCGACTGGTATGGTAATCAACCATTGTGGGATGTGCCTCCTGGACATACATTTAAAAGCATAAAATAGACTTTGGTCATAAAGATAAGTTTATATATCTCTCTATATTTATTATAATCGATTACAGTGACGAAAAGTTGCACTGCTAGGACTAAAATTTTAAACAAAAAACAAATGAGTTGTATTTCCAGCCCCTGAAGCAATCGGTTGCATAGATGGACGATGCAGCTTATAGCATCTCTCCCCAGAAAGGAATAGTTTTATATTCCTGATGCTTTTTTTTACTGATCTGCCTGCTTTCAATGTTGATTGCCTGCAGGTCCTGGTCGGTCAGTTCCAATAGTTCCACAAAATCTTTGCAAAAGAAATGATAGAGGTCGGGAGCATAGATAATCATGCTTGAATGATGCCATGTCAGAATGGGGTTTCCCGCCATCCCGGGCTCAGCTAGCAAGAAACGGTGCCCATAGATTGGTATCAATTTAGGCGCGCGCGCGATCAGGGCTTCTATCTGTTGCTTCAAGCCATACCTGGTGATGGGTTTTCGGCCCCAACCGGGTTTCCAGATATTATTGTGTAGCACCTCATACGTGATATCATCGACAAGTTGCCGATAGGCATTTTTTATGCCATCGCCCTCCCGTTGCCAGTCGGGTAAGAAAGAAGACTCGCAAGGGACGATTTTGCGTGTATCGCCATCATAGGTCGCGATAATAACAGGTCTATCGAGGCAATGTAAAATGTTTAAGAACAGCCGGTAATCGGGCGGAAAGTGAAGGGACCACTGCTTCTCAATCGAGTTTATCTCCTCATCGCTTAATCCCAACCATTTTGTGCCTTTTTGCCAGATGCAACTCATACGATCTTGCGCCAGAAACTGTTCAAAGGTCAGTGGTTGGGAATCACGCCATTTGGCTTCGGTGTGATCCCGAATCTGGGTGAGGAATAACTCATCAAAGTGTGGCATACATATTAACCTCTACTAGCTTATATTGGGCTGTTGCCGCGTATACAAGCCTAATATGCGCGGCCTTTCTTGTCAACAGCCATGTTCTGGCTTTCGTGGATTGGCGATCTGAACGTAGTATTGTGGTCATCCCCCTTGTAAACGACAGATTGGTGGGCAATGATATGTGCTTATTCGTTCCTTTTACCAGGCTTTTGCACAAGGAGTGATATGATTCACAAAAAGCATGTGTAGCGGTTCACTAATCTTTATGGCTAAACCAGGTATACTGAATGTATTCATGAAGCAGGAAGATGATAATGGCTGTACCGTTATCGCGCCCATGTTTTTCGGCTTCGTGAGATGGATAAAGAGGTGTCACCCTGCCGGTCCCGTCAGGGTCTCATGTCCCTCGGGCTGAGCAGGGTGAGTTCGTTTATCCTCATGTTTTCTGATTGACACAAAAATGGTACGCAACACCATGTTTGTGTCCATGTCGGCACCCTTTTTAATGCCATGAGCTGTATGTGTGTGGTGGGAGCGCCTGTGGGTAGTGCGCCAGAGGTTGCTCATCGTAGGAATAGTAGGACGATAGATACTGGTAATGCAAAGACGTGCTTCCCTCTTCCGCTGGTTTTCTGTCCTGGGAAGTATCATATTGCTCATCAGAAACATCCTGATGTGAGTCTGGCAACGTTCGTGATGGGTGAGAGATGTTGGTGATCCTTGCTAACGCGGGCAAAAGCTTATAGAGAGCCAGCCCTGGAAAGATCCAGAACCATTGGTGTGAAAGGCATAATAGGGCCAGTAGCAAGGTGCCGCAACTGTATTTTAAATGCTTGCGACGGTCTTTAGGATGCGATAGCACCATCGCTTTTAAGAGCAATATGCCCGCTAATGATAACAAGGCCAGGGGCACGCCCCGCGTGTAGAGGTAAGAAAGATGAAAGCAATTGTCAGGATGACTACTTCGAGTAAAGTTATCGATAATCTGCGGCGCTTGCAGCATGGTGCATCTCCTTAGGCAGGTAATGTTTCTGACTCTTTTAGCATACCTGACTCGTTGTTATGGCACATTTGAGGTTGCCTTTCTTTTAGATCTGTTCATTTCTATAAATCGTTTCGGTTTTCGTACAATTAACCCTGATGGGTTAATATTTTTAGATCTCATTACTTTATCGCGTCTTATTAAACATATCTTATTAAAGAGAGTAGCTTACCTATCGTCGTATTGGGGCATGTTTGCGCCCCCATACGGGCGTCCACTGGCGCGGCCGCACTGATTTCTGAGTTGGTGCATGGGGGCGCGAATGGGCCCCTATGCACCAACTCAAAACTGACTCTTGAGCACCGCAGGTGTGAAAGACCAGCCATGCTTCAGGCGATATCCTGCGCATCAGACGCTCTCAAAAATAATCAGATAGAATTGGGGATATTTCATAAATGAGTACACGTTTTTATCAGGCCGCCAATCTTGATGTTGATCGCATGGTGAGAGATTTTGAATCCATTTTTATGTCTCAGGGATACCAGGTGCAGCATTTTTCTAACCAGGGACAGATGGTAGTGCAGTTGCGCAAAGGTGGCGATTTTGAGGCTATCCTGGGCATGCAGGCTGCGCTGACGGTTATTTTGCGCAGGGTGCCAGGGGGTGTGGTGGCGCTGGTAGGAGAGCATCGTTGGGAAGACAAGGCGGCAGCTGGTCTACTGGGCATGATATTTTTCTGGCCTCTGCTATTTACCACCGGGGCCGGTGTGTTACGTCAGGCAGGCTTGGAGGAACAGCTCTTTGAGGCCCTGGACATGGTTGCTCTGCAGCAGCGGCCCGATGTCCAGGTGGGTCCTGTGCCCTCGCATATGGAGGCGCAAATGCAACGGCAGGGGTCTACGCAGGGTGGTCCATTTTCCTGGACTGCTACGTCCAGAGAAGCATATTCCCAGCCAGTACAGGGAACTGCTACCAGTGCACCGGCTCAACACAAGTGTAGTAAATGCCAGAAACTAAACGATGCTGACGACTTCTACTGTTCGTGGTGTGGCACGGCATTGAAGACCCCTAAAGCCTATTGCCCACGTTGTAAGGCTGAATTAAAGCCGGGGGCGGCCTTCTGCGCGAAATGTGGAACCTCTATCAATAAGTAGTCCGGGTTTGCAAAACAGGCACAAACATGCGAAACTATCCTTTATTGGTGGCGCATAATCAGGTACTTGTATCGATAAGCGCACTATTTACCGTTTGATCTAGCGAGCAATACATCGTTTTCTATAGCGTAGGATATCAGCGCCAATCAAGATGTACCCGGGTTTGGAAGGAACAGTGTTATTATGGATAATTGGATTTTGTTGCTCGGTGGCTTTCTCGCCCTGCTGGTAATCATTATGCTCATCAATGTAGTCTACAGAATTTTTGGTGGGGGCCGGCGCAAAGGGAATAAACGAGGGTATAGCTATCGCGAGAACAATAAGGGGCGTGACAGGGACCGGGATTATGATAGAGACCGCGATCGGGATGAAGAGAGATCTCATAGCCGTGGACGAGAGCACTCATATGAGCGCGAGCATGACCGGGACCGTGAGCATGAACGCACTCGCCGCCATGCAGGTGAGCAATCTCATCGGGAACATTCGCGCAGGTAGCGATTGTGGCTTAATCCCACTATTCGTGATATTGCACGGGGGTGAAGATGGATAAATCTGTTTTCCTCCCCTTCCCTCTCTATAACTGTTTTCTGCGCTTAGATATACAGGGACTTTTCTCCTAGCCATAACCACTTTTCACGCTTTTTCTTGAGCTAATCCACGTAGATACGTATAATGAAATTCATCATACGCTATTGCTTTACACAGTGACGTGGTTGTGTTGTCAGTGTAGGGGAGGAAACTGTGGATATTTTTATGCGCCTGCGCCAGGCTGGTGATGTTGCGGACCAGGAAACGATGTATTTACCTGCGCCAGTTCAGCGCGTTGAGGGGGAGCCAGATACTCTGCTAGAGGTCACCGCGGCTCTCTATATTCCTACTAATCATACTCCGAGGGAGATGTGTGTTACTACCCTGGTATCATCGACCCCACCTTTGCGCGAAGCGCCTGAAAGCGGGCAGAAGGAAGCGCAGGATGTCTGTTCCACACCTGCTATCATAAGCGCGCTCGGCGACACGCATCATCTCTATACCCTGCAGGCATTGCGCCCAACGCCATCGCTATTGGATACGCTGGGCACTATCGAAGACCTGTGCAAACTTTTTTTGCGGCAAAGAGGTTCCCCTCCGGTAGAGATCTCTTTGCACTGGCAGATCTGTTTAGAATTGTTGGCCTGGGGACATAGTAGTTTCTGTCTGACCCTGCCCGATGAAGCGGCGCGGGACGGTCATTGTGCTCGTTGTGTGGTATGCATTCCATTTGCTGCTGGCTTGACTGGTGATGAACATATGATTATGGTCAGAGGCGGGTAAGTCAGCGTAAGAGGTATATAATTTTCGCCGGTCGTCACTGCCAGGCTGCAAGTGATTGGTGGCTCAAGGTACAATGACATTGAGGCACTCGTCGGCGACACGGGCATGCATAGGGGTCTGACCACGGACCTCTCCATCTAAAGTTGCCTCGGCCTGCTCGCCACGGCAATGAATGGTAATTCCCTGCGCCTGCACATGATGAATGCCTGGAATATTGGTACGCTCGGCGGAAACCAGTTCTGGAAATTGTTTATACCAGCCCGCATACTCAGGTTTCTGTGCCGTTGAACGCCTGAAGAAGCGCAACACTTTATATACCAACTGTTCCATGCGGTTATCCTCGATGACAACGATATCCAGCAGCCGATCATGCAGGTTAACGCCTGGCACCGTGGCCTGTAAGGCTCCCCAGAATACCGGCGAATTGACAATGGTGACCTGAGCCACCTTACTATGGATCTGAACCCGGTTGGAGAGAATTCTGGGCGTGCCCACCGGTTTGCCATTGTGATCGTGATCGTAGATAGCCAGCCCCTCAAAGTCCAGATCTACCTCGATCGGCGTATAGCTCTGCAGCGCTTTGGCTACCGCGGCCGCATATGTCATGTTGCCGAACTTTTTGCGCAGCCGCTTATCGGTGGCGAACTGTGCGAATCTTACGTTAATACCGATGGTCAGGGCGTGCGCAAAGTAGCTGTGGGAGTTGGCTGGGACGGCGGCTTTGTACTCGTTAGAAATAGGGTGCGGCTCCTGTTCGGCGGGCCGGGCTATGCCAATGTCAATGGTGATGACCTTGCCGCGCATAATTGTAGCGGCTGCCTGCTTGATATCCATTGAGATACCCAGGGTACGCGCTACATCGTTGGCGGTCCCCAACGGTAAGATGCCCAGTGGTAAGTTGCTAGACACAATGTGCGATGTTACGCCACCTACCAGGCCATCCCCACCGGAGGCGATGACAAGTTGGATGCCCTGCTCTTGCCAGAGTGGTCCCTGTGGCGGTAGACCATCGAGCGCATTAATTGGCAGGACATCGACAATCTCCATTCCCGCTTCACGTAACCAGTCAGTGGTCTCTGCCAGTTTACTGGATCGGCCAGAGCTGGGACTATGAATCATGATAGCTTTTTGTGCTTGCATTGGTCTCTTTCTACTTACTTTTCAAACTGCCATCGGCTTTTTATGACTCAAACGTATGAGCGCTCAGCCTATCAAATAGGCGGACATAAAAAATAGAGGAAGGCACCGTCTGATCAGACAACGCCCCCCTCTTCTGAAAAAAGGAGGAGCAATGAGCCGTGACGCCATTGTCGCGGCCGCGCTCATATCTCTTTAGCAGTTCAATTGCTCCAGACCCAATCGCGTACTTCTGGCATGTCCTGGAGATTCTGCTGCACATAGGATGCATGTTTGACCAGCATGTCTTCACACTCGGCGATCAGTTCGGGGGCCAGGTTCTTGATTCGCGATGCTCGCTTGAGTGCCTCGATACAGAGATGATACCGGCTCATGCCATTTTTTACAACCATATCGAATGGCGTGGTAGTTGTTCCCTCTTCGAGGAAGCCGCGCACATGGAAGCGGTGCGCATTGCTGCGTCCATGAACAATCTCGTGAATGGCTCGTTGATAGCCATGGAAGGCGAAGACGACCGGTTTATCTTCCGTAAAATGGTTAATAAATGTTCTTTCATCCAGCCCATGGGGATGGAAGAAGGCTGGATACAGGGCCATCAGGTCAACGACATTGACGACGCGGACCTTGAGTTCAGGGATATGCTTGCGCAGCCACCAGGCCGCCGCTACGGTCTCCAGGGTGGCGATATCGCCAGCACAGCCCAGGACCACGTCGGGTTCAAGGTTCCCATCATTACTGGCCCATTGCCAGGTGGATAAACCACGGTCGCAGTGCTCGATCGCCTCTGCCATGGTCATATACTGTAGTTGTGGTTGCTTATCGATGACGATCAGATTCACACGGTTTTTGCTGCGGAAGCAGCGATCCGAGATGGCCATCAGGCTGTTGGCATCGGGCGGCAGGTAGATACGCGCGATCGAGCCTTTCTTCGACAGCACGGTATCGATCAGGCCAGGGCCCTGATGGCTGAAGCCGTTGTGGTCATTGCGCCAGCAGGTCGAGGTCAGAAGGATATTGAGCGACGATATGGGCGCGCGCCAGGGTAGTTTAATGCCCTCCTGCATCCACTTCGCATGTTGCACAGTCATCGAGTCTGAGACCATCGCGAACGCCTCGTAGGTGGCGAACAGACCATGGCGCCCGGTGAGCAGATAGCCCTCCAGCCATCCCTGACAGAGATGCTCGCTCAGGACCTCCATTACGCGACCATCAGGGGAGAGATGATCATCTCCCGGGATGATTTTGTTGACAGAGCAGCGGTTCTCGACCTCAAACACGTTGCCCAGGCGGTTAGAGTTGGTCTCATCGGGACAGAAGAGGCGGAAGTTTCTCTGCTCCGCATTGCGCGTGAAAATGTCGCGCATAAACTTGCCCAACTGCCGTGTCGATTCATGCTGTTCAGTCGCCGGCTGCTGAACGTCTATGGCATAGTCTTTGAAATCTGGTAGATCCAGTTCAACCAGCAGTTTTCCACCATTGGCATGTGGATTGGCGCCCATACGGCGTTTCCCCTTCGGCGCCAGTTCGGCCAGTTCAGGGATCAAACGGCCTGTTTCATCAAAGAGCTCTTCAGGTTTATAGCTGCGCATCCAGTCTTCGAGGATTTTCAGATGATCGGGCCGATTTTTGACATCCGCGACGGGCACCTGATGGGCGCGAAAGGTGCCTTCAACCGGTACATTATCCACGAACTTCGGTCCAGTCCAACCCTTTGGCGTGCGCAGAATAATGGCTGGCCATTGCGGCCGGTGTGAAAAGCCGTGCTGCCGCGCCTCGTGCTGATATGCGCGGATCTTCGCGTAGCAGGTATCGAGTGTTTCCGCGAACTGCTGGTGGACCACGTACGGATCGCTGCCCTCTACTAAGAAAGGTTCATAGCCATGGGCTTCCAGTAAGTGGCTGACTTCTTCATTCTCTTCGCGTCCCAACACGGTTGGACCCGAAATTTTATAGCCATTGAGATGTAAGATGGGAAGTACCGCGCCATCACAGGCGGGATTGAGGAATTTGACGCTCTTCCAGGCGCCCTCTAACGGACCCGTCTCTGCCTCACCGTCTCCTACAACGGCGATAGCCAGGAGGTCAGGATTATCAAAGACGGCACCGAAGGCGTGTGAGAGGACGTAACCCAGTTCACCACCTTCATGGATCGATCCTGGTGTGGGAACGCTCACATGGCTTGGTACGCCACCGGGTGACGAGAACTGGCGGAACAGGCGGCGCATCCCCTCACTATCCGCCGAGATGTTAGGATAGATCTCTGAGTACGTGCCCTCCAGGTACACATTGGCAATAAGTGCCGGTCCACCATGCCCCGGTCCCGCCAGGTAGATCGCGTTGACGTCCTGCTCTTTGATCAACCTGTTCGCATGGACGTATATAAGATTGAGCCCCGGCGAGGTGCCCCAGTGGCCCAGCAGACGGGGCTTGATATGCTCAGGGCGTAGCGACTCACGTAGGAGCGGATT
Source organism: Dictyobacter aurantiacus (assembly GCF_003967515.1). Classification (GTDB taxonomy): domain Bacteria; phylum Chloroflexota; class Ktedonobacteria; order Ktedonobacterales; family Ktedonobacteraceae; genus Dictyobacter; species Dictyobacter aurantiacus. The sequence goes on from NZ_BIFQ01000002.1 coordinate 2,186,500, forward strand.
ATCCTGTAAATATATCTGTCCAATGGTCAGGTAGTTGCTTGCGTTCCAGTAACGATGCATGCGGTCAAGTAATCCCGGCTCAAGATAAGACTTGACGCTTGCCAACTGCTTTGCCATGGTATTCTTTTCCTTCCACGCAGATGAACTGCTGTGTATCTACTATTTCTCATTGGTGCTCTTTGTTTCATCAATAAAATACCTTTTTCACATCACAGTGATATCACCACCAGCCAAAGCAACATCACATTCGTCTCACAGGCAATATTATCGACCAATGGAGAAAGAGCCACGTATACTTGAGATTTTCATACTATTCTCACGAACGCACGGTATAGTTGACATCTTCTCGCTGTAGTGAGATTATCTGAGCCGTAATATGCAAATTCATGATTGAGGATTGGTCAATGCAGGCAAATGACACAACCGTTGCCGCGGATGAGCCGACCCGCCCATTGCGTGCTGCTCGCATATATCCACCAGATGTGCCTTCCTGGTGGCACCGCGTACTGCTCGGCTTGATTGTATCGCTGGCTGCTCTGTTGAATTTTTATCGGTTGAATTGGATTGGCTATGGCAATTATTATTATGCCGCCGGCGTGAAAAGCATGCTGCTGAACTGGCATAATTTCTTTTTTGTTTCTCTGGATCCAGGCGGCTTCGTCACGATCGATAAGCCGCCGCTGGGTTTCTGGCTGCAGGTGCTAAGCGCTCGGATATTCGGCTTTTCTGGTGTCAGCCTGTTGCTGCCAGAAGCGCTGGCGGGTGTTGTTTCCGTATTAATACTTCACCACCTGGTCGCACGGACCTTTGGGCAGTGGGCTGGACTGCTGGCGGCGCTGGCCTTGACCTTGACTCCTCTCAGCATTGTTACCAGCCGCAACAATACTATTGATATGCTGCTGGTCTGCAGCACGCTATGCGCTGCCTGGACGCTGCTGAAGGCCACTGAGACCGGGCACCTACGCTGGTTGCTCGCCTGTGCCCTGCTGGTGGGTCTGGGGTTCAACATTAAGATGCTGCAGGCCTACCTGGTGTTGCCTGCTTTCGCGGTTACGTATCTATTGGGTGCGCCACGGCGCTGGTGGATACGCCTGCTACACCTGTTGCTGGCCGCGCTGCTGTTGCTGACCATTTCTTTATCATGGGTGACGCTGGTTGATATGACTCCAGCCAGCCAGAGACCATATGTTGGCTCTACCACAGATAACTCAGAGTTAAGTCTTGCCCTGGGATGGAACGGTCTGACGCGCTTGCTGGGACGCACTCCAGCCGCTAATGGTAAGCCCGAGACTGCTACAAAGACGGTCACGGAGACTCCCGCCCAATTGGCCCGCGCCAGGGAAGCGCAGGCCTCCAGCGACATCGGCGCGCCAGATCCTTTGCGCCTGTTCAACCGCCAGTTGAGCGTGCAGGTGAGCTGGTTCTTGCCTGTGGCTCTGCTGGCACTGGTCGCGCTGGCCTGGCAGGGGCGTCCCCAATTCACCTGGGATCGCCGGCAGCAGTCGCTGCTCCTCTGGGGCGTCTGGTTGCTAACGATGTATGTCTTCTTTTGCGTCGCCGTATTTTTTCATGTGTATTATATGGTCATGCTATCGCCCGCCATCTGCGCGCTGGCCGGTATTGGTTTTGTCGTAATGTGGCAGGATTATATGCGACCTGGCTGGCGCGGCTGGCTGCTTCCTTGCGCGTTAATGTTAACTGCGGCCACGCAGGGCCAGTTTATACAATATTATCGTGGCTGGAATAGCTGGCTGATACCTACCATCATTATTATCTGTTTTGCCATAGCCCTGTTCCTGACTATTGCGCGTGCATTCAGGCGTCCGGTTTCTGATAGGAGTGGCAGGCCACAGAGCGGTCGCCTGGCTCCTGTGAATCGTTTTGTTGTCTTGATGCTCGCACTGGTGTTTGGCGTGCTGGCCCTTTTGATTGCACCTACCATATGGGGTGGTTATTCGGTCTTTATCCGATCGGGTGTGCAGGGCTCGGCGGGCCCCGTTGTTCATGTGAGTCCCACCGGCGATCTCACAATTGTCAAGCCTGGTGTGCAGAAGGGCCCCCCATCTCCGGTAGACATAACGTATACACGCCTGATCTCCTACCTGCAGGCCCATCGTCAGCATGCACGCTTTCTGGTAGCTACCCAGACCTCATCACCGGCTGCCCCCATTATTCTGGCGACCGGTCAGCCAGTGATGGATCTCGGTGGATTTGGTGGTGGAGACAAGATTGTGAACAGGGATCAATTAATAGACCTGGTTAATCGGGGCATGATCCGCTACTTTTTGTTTTCTAACATCCATCGCACTACGCACCAGGTAGGTAAGCATAAAGTGACGACTATCAGTGTGCTGGGAGCAGGCGATAACGCCGAAGCCATCAGATGGGTCGGCACGCATTGTTTCTTGATCTCCGCCAGATTATGGATGCTGCCAAACTCCCACAACGCGCTAAACCAGTTCAGCTTATATAACTGCTCTCACCACACTTAAACGCGATAGCGGAATGCGTTACAGGTCTGTATATACATTTACATACAGACCTGTAGCGCGCTGAACAGCTTAAGCCTCTTTGTTCGTGATGGGCATTGACATTGCATAATGATGCACCTGTAGCCCAAGCCTTCGCCAGAACTGTAGAGCGGTTGTGTTGTTCTTGAGTATATCCAGGTGAATTTCTACCGCACCCCTGCTGGCCAGTTCGTGGAATGTCGTATGAGCCAGCTCCTGCGCGTAGCCATGGTGGCGATATGCCGGTACAATATAGAAGTCCTCGATCATGCCAGACGTTTTCTGGGTGAAGGGATTGATGGCCAGGTAACAACTTGAGAAGCCGATCACTTCGTTCTCTAACCTTGCCAGCCAGAAAAAATGGGTTCCCTCCCATGTTTTTTGTGCCGTCGCTGTAATCCAGCGTACCACAGCGGCATGATCCGTTCCCGCGGCATCCAATTCCAGGTTGTACTTGTAGCCAAGCTGCTGAATCAGCGGTAAATCTTCAGATTTTATTGGCTGCATATCTAGCATTCGTATAGCCTTTTAAGAATATAGGATTTGTTTATATAAATGCGGTGGTTGAGGCGCTCCAGAGCGCCTCAACCACCGCATTTATATAAACAAGCAGAAAACTGATTTATCCCCAGCGCTCCCGTAGACGCGGCATAATATCTTTGGCGTAGAGCTTCATGAAGCGGGACTGGTCATCGCCGGGATAGTGGAAGACCAGGTGGGTGAAGCCCAGTTCGATATAGGAGCGGATCTGCTCGATGTGCTCTTCGGGATCGGACGAGACGAGCCAGCGGCGATGGGCCTGATCCGCCACCCCTTCGGCGCGCCGCTCCATCTCACGGGCATCGTGAATCTGCACCTTATCCTCGGCTGGCAGTGCCAGAGCGGCCCAGATACGCGTATCGGCCAGCGCATGATCGCGATTCTCATCAAAGGCGACCTTCACCTCGATGGTGCGCTCTACATCGTCTGGATCCTTGTTGGCGGCCTTCGCCCCCTCTTCTACTGCCGGCAGGAGTTTATCGCGATAGAGCTCCTCGCCTTTGCCGGATGTGCAGATAAAACCATCCCCGGCGCGACCGGCGAACTTTGCTGCTACAGGACCACCAGCACTGATATAGATGGGCACGGGCTGCTCTGGCTTATCATAAATGGTGGCGTTTTTGGTCTTATAGTATTTGCCTTCGAAGTTTACCAGATCCTCGGTCCACAACTGCTTGATCAGCGCGACCGCCTCGCGTAAGCGTGCCAGGCGCTCTTTGGCCTCTGGCCACTCAGCTGCGGTGACGGCCACCTCGTTCAAAGATTCACCAGAACCGACGCCAAGGATAACGCGACCAGGATTGAGGACGCCGAGCGTGCCAAAGGCCTGCGCGATTACTGCTGGTTCATAGCGGAAGGTTGGTGTCAGTACGCTGGTACCCAGCTCGATGCGCGAAGTGCGCTCACCCACGGCTCCCAGCCAGACAAGCGCCTGAGGAGCGTGTCCATTGGTATGGCGCCATGGCTGGAAATGATCGCTGACCCATACGCTATCGAAGCCGTTTTGCTCGGCCTCAACCGCAAAGTCGATTAACTGGCGTGGCCCGAACTGTTCCGCCGATGCTTTATATCCAAGTTTTAAGGGATGTTTGCCCATGCTATAAATCCTCTCTATCTTTCTGTGTCTTATGAGGAATTTTATTGTCGCAATAAAGCTTCCTCTTGGGCTACGAAGAAATAGTTGTATAGCGTTTCAAAGATTCTGGTGCTTACAGCATATCACTTGTTAAGAAGGGGACTTTCTCTCGTCTTTCTGGCGCACGTGAGCGCCCCCATACGGGCGGCCGCAGGTGCGAGAACTTGTCTCGATTGTAGATGATGATCATGAGCGTCAGATACCCTCTAAAACGATGGATGAAGCAGATTTATTCCCGTTCCGCCGCTGCGCTCACTTGAGAAGTTGGTTGCCAAGGGATGGAATTTAGCGTGTTTTTTATACTGTAAGGAGGAGCGCAAGGGCATTCAAAGGCAGTGAGGATACATGGAGTGTGCTATTCCTCATTCTCATCGCTTTTGAGCTATTCATGCGCATCGGTGGTGATGATGAAAGAGAGATTTTAGCACATGGATAATCATATAATGAATGACTATGTTAATGAAGAGCCAGAAGAAGTTGATATTGATGCGGCAATGGGACAACGGGTGACAGACCCATCTGCGCGTGGGCGTAATATTGAGCGTAAGGGTATCAGCGCGGTTGTCGCAGAGTTGATCGGGAGCTTTCTATTTGTGTTTGTGGGGGTGGGTTCGGTCATGGCCAACACCTGGATGCAAGGGGCGGTTGGCCTGCCGGGAATCGCCGTGGCCCATGGTCTGGCGCTGGCAGTGCTGATTACCATCTTTGGCGCCACCTCAGGCGGACATTTTAATCCGGCCGTGACCATCGCTTTTCTGGTGGCGCGGCGCATTAAATCTGGCCTGGGCTTCTGTTATATTGTGGCCCACCTGTTGGGTGCCGTCTTTGCCGCCCTTCTTCTACGTGTGGTCTTTCCCGCCTTTGTGTGGAAGGCCGCCCAACTGGGGACACCCGCCTTATCGAATAGTGTATCTATTGGAGCGGGCATTGCGGTGGAGGCGTTGCTGACCTTCTTCTTACTCTTAGCTATCTATGGTACTGCGATTGATACGCGCGCGCCAAAGTTCGGTGGTTTCTCTATTGGATTGACCATGACCGCCTGCATACTCGGTGGTGGGGTATTAACGGGAGGTATCATGAATCCAGCGCGTGCCTTTGGTCCTGCCCTGATGAGCGGTATCTGGACCAACCAGTTCGTCTACTGGATTGGCCCGATTGTCGGTGCCGTACTGGCGGCCTGTGTCTACGAATCCCTTATTTTACCGCGTTCGCAACATGAAGCGCTGCCCCTTGAGCAAAGCACCGACTCTGAAGAGAGCGTTGTTCCTCAGCAGGTACAAGAGCGCAACTTCGAGGCAGATCATTCTCCATTTAGCCTGACAGGTGACCAGTAGTATCCTGGTGGATGGGCCTACCGATGGCCCATCCTTTGGCCGCTGGTGGGTAGAGCATTAGCCCTGGTGAAACACCAGCAGAATAGCGATCACCAGTGAATAGACGGCGATCGTCTCGGCGAATACCAGGCCGAGCAAGAAGTTGGTCCGCAGGGCCGATGTCGCCTCGGGATTGCGTCCTATCGCCTCATATGCCTTGCCATTGGCGAGCCCCATCGCCAGTCCCGCGCCGATCGCACCGAGTCCAATCGCTATGCCCGCCGCAATTAATGGTGAACTCATATCTTTTCTCTCCTTTGCTTCCTGCATCCATCGCTGGATTAGCTATATCTTCTTTTTTATTACACTTTTATTGTAGCTAAAAAAATATGCCATATTTATCATCCGTTCGGATGAAATGGCGGTCGCCAAAAGGAGTAGTACGTCTCTTCGACCTTTTCTTTCCGCGTGCTATCTTACTTCCGCTACCGTGGGGACACGTGAGTATCCTCACATTCGCGTCCGCACTGGTTTTATGTGTTGGTGCATAGGTGCGCTGATGCGCACCTATGCACCAACACATAAAACGGCCTCCTGAGCATCTTAGGGGCGAAAAATCAGGCAGACCGCAGGCGATGACCATGAGAGCAAGACACGCTCTCTAGATGTTTATTGGTTTTAACACAGCCATTTTTGCTATAATCAGAAGGAGAATAGAAGAGAAATGAAGTATCCTTTGAGGAGGATTGATGGAGAACCACAAGCAGAGAAAGATCCGCCTGCTGATTGCCAGTGCCTACGATGTGATCGTGGAAGGATTGTATAGCATATTTTCAGGCAATCATGAGATTGAACTGGTCGGGTGCGCGACCAGCATACCCGAATCTATCCGCCTGGTGGGCGAATGTGAACCGGATGTCTTGCTGATTGATCCCCATATGTCGGAAATGGATGGCCTGCGCGCCATTGAGCTGATCCGTGGAGAATGGCCCCGGGTAGCTATCGTTGTGTTGACGGCTAATGCGCATGAAGAACACATGTTACGCCTGTTGCGCTCTGGCGTCTTTGCCTATTTAACGTCTCACGTGAAACGGAGTCAGTTGATCCATGCCACCCATGCCGCGGCACAGGGCCATACCCTGCTCCATCCAACCATCCTCAAGCGCCTGCTCGCGTTGATGCAGACGCCTGAAGCAGCGGTGGTAGCTCGTGAAAGTGAGCCGGACCCCGCTAGAGAAAATGTTGAACTAACCCGACGCGAACGGGAGGTATTGCTGCTGGTAGCACATGGTGAGCGCAATAAAGAGATTGCCGCCCATCTGGGTATCAGCGAACCAACCGTGAAATCGCATCTTGCCACCATCTACTACAAATTAGGTGTCGATTCACGTGCGTCCGCCGTAGCAACCGCGCTTGAACGTGGCATCATCACCCTGCAGGGGAGATTCTCATAAGAAAAGTACTTGTTGTTAACCACCTTTTGGTGTATAAGAGGGAAAGAAATTTTAATTTTGTTTCTTGCATTCCTGGGAAAGAGATATCATTGTGCAGAACCATTCAAGCGGCCAGACAGACAATATAGACAATATAGATGAGCAGAAGCCTGACCAACAGGGTGAGGAGGAAGAGGTAGCCGAAATTATCCCACCCCGCAAAATCAACTGGCTTCTCGTGGCAATAATCATCCTGGTAATTATCGGATTCGCTATCTTTGGTGTAACAACGTTGCAGCACCATCCCCCTCTACCATCTGATACCACCGGTGCGCTTTATCACCTGGTAACTGCTACTGCTAGTATTTTGCCTCTTTAAAACGGTATCAAACATGCATCATATAGTTATCAGCATGCGGGTGTGTCGAACCCACACCTGCATCTGATGATTGCCTGATGTTGCCCGCGAACTGGCTGTGTGCTTAGCTTATAGGTCATAATAGCTATCCGCTCTGCCGCAATGATGCGATATATACCTCCGTTGCGACGTATATTCTGATGGATGTGGCCTGGTTCTCATAAAATCGGGTGCCATTCGTCCGTTGTATGGGGGCATTGAAAGATATGGATTGCATTAATGCACCTTTGCTGCAACTGTCAGACTTCGTTTTTGAGGATACTATGGATGTTATCGTGATGCCAGGTATAGGGCGGTTGCTTGTCTATCTTTGTATCTTGGATCGGAGCCTGGATCAGATGGATTAACGAGTTTTGCTTATTTACCTGCTGGATGGAAGGGAAGTGTGCTGCGGTGAGGATGATCTCTGGTACTTGAGTCAGAAAGATAAATATGTGAAGATTCTCGTTACCGGCGGGACCGGTTTCCTGGGCCGGCGCCTGGTTTCAGCTTTGCTGGATCGAGGACACCAGGTATATATGATGGGTCGCAACTTCTCGCGTGTGCAAGAATTGATGCAGGATGGTGCTATTCCTGTCGCCTGTGATCTGCGCGAGCGCGAGGCGGTGTTTGCTGCCTGTGCTGGAATGAATACCGTATACCATGTTGCCGCGCTGGTAAAGCCATGGGGCGACTGGACCGATTTCTTTGAGATCAACGTTGAGGGCACGGCTACCGTGCTGGAGGGATGTCGCAGGCATAATATCCGACGCTGCATCTATGTCTCAACTTCGGGCGTTACCTTTAACGGGCAAAATCAACACAACATTACGGAGTCCGCTCCTTATCCGTCTCGCTTCTCTTCTCCGTATACCCGTTCAAAATACCAGGCAGAGAAACTGGTGCAGGCGGCCAGCGATGTTCCAACGGTTATTATCCGTCCACACGTCATCTTTGGTCCCGGTGATCGCTGGTTACCCCGCATGCTGGAGCATGCGCGCCAACAGCGCCTCTATCAGATTGGCAATGGCCGCAATCGCAGCGACGTGACCTATGTGGATAACGTCGTCCACGCCTTGCTGCTAGCTCTGTATGCTCAGAACATCTGTGGCAAAACATATATCATTACCAACGATGAACACATCGTTTTATGGAATGCGCTGCGTGTTATTCTACAGCGTCTAAAGCTCTCCGAATCTTTACATACCCTTCCGCTCCCCTTTGCGTTGATGGCGGCGTCCGCTATGGAAAGGCGAGCCAGCTGGATAGGAAACACTCCCATGCTGACACGCTACACCGCTACCATGCTGGCTTGTACCCAGACCTATGATATCAGCGCGGCGCGCAAAGACCTGGCCTATGAACCGGTGGTCTCGGTTTCCGAAGGCATTGATCGCACGCTGGACTCATTGAAGCTTCATCGAAGGTGGACCATATATTGATGCGCTGTTCATAGATAGTAGAGACCAGAGTTCTTCACTCCAGTCTCTACAAGCCTGCTTTTCCAGGTGTTAGTTGAAAATTTTGAGGCAAACGGGATGGGGCAACTGGAGATTCTCTCCCGTTACCGTAAGCTTGCCGGTCTGTGTATCAATGCTGTAACTGACAATATTGTTGGAATACTGGTTCGCGACCAGGAGCAAGGTACCATCGGGTGTCAGGGCGAAATTGCGCGGCCCCTGACCTCCGGTAGAGACGCGTTCGACGTGTATCAGTTTTCCATCGTCGGCATCGATGCTAAAGACCGCAATGCTATCGTCGCCTCGATTTGACGCGTAGAGAAAGCGTCCTGATGGATCTATGCGTATCTCGGCGGCGGTATTGGCACTACCTGTGTAATGCGCTGGTAACGTACTGACGGTTTGCACCGTAGTGAGTGTCTGGATGTCGGGATTGTATGTGAAGGCCGTGATTGTCGAGCTCAACTCATTGATGACATAGGCATAGTTTTGCTGGGGATGAAAGACAAAATGGCGTGGTCCCGAGCCGGGTTCTACCATGGTATCCCCCTGGACCACCAGTTGGTTAGACATACTATCGAGCTTATAGATGATGATCTTATCCAGCCCCAGATCTGGCACATACACATAGCCCCCACTGGGATCAATATTGGTGGAATGTGGATGAGCCGCATCCTGGCGTTCAGTATTGATGCTGCTCCCGTGATGTTGTACCTCGTAAGCCAGGTCCCCAAGCTGTCCATCGGGCAGTACTGGATACAGACAGATGTTCCCGCCGAGATAATTCGCCACGGTCAGGTATCTCTCCTGGTCAGCAAGGGCGAGATGGCATGGCGCCGCTCCATTGGTTGATTGCTCATTGAGCCGTGTCAACTCTCCCGTTTGAGAATTGAGCGCATAAGCCACGACGGATCCTGGCTGGTCATTGGTCTCGCTGACGGCGTAGAGGCGTGTCTGATCGGCGTTGACGGTCAGAAAAGAAGGGTTCAGGATGCCTGATGTGCTGTTAACAAGGGTCAGCTTCCCTGTTTCACTATCCAGCTTGTAAACATAAATGCTTTGCGCATCTTTTTCCGCGTAGGATCCAACATAGACAGTTGAAAGGCTCATTACAAATCCGTTCCTCTCTTATGTATGCATATCATAATAGTGATGTTGCTTGTTCCTTTTTGCGTAGAATGTGTCCAGAAGTCAGTGGGTTAGCGCCTGCAGCACCAGGCTGAGGTAAGCCTCGCTCCTGGATCTGTGGCATACCACCAATGTGGGCATCGGACATACTGGCAAAAGGGCTTTCATAGAGACACATTCTTATTATATGGCACGAGATGCAACTTTCATATGCTCCAGGTGAGCCATCTTTGCTTGACGCCTCAAATTGAGGATGGTAATTTTTTAGCATATTGATAGTCTGATTATGTTTGGAACAGACTTGTATTTCTGCTGGAAGAAGGACGACTGATGGCACTAACTGCAATTGAGCAAAAGGTTCTGGACTCACTGGATGAGGATGGATTGCTCGCGTCCGTACGTGAGCTTTTGCGCCTGCCGAGCAGGACCGGGCAGGAGGCGGAGGCGCAGCACTGGCTGGCGCGGCGCATGCGAGACTTTGGACTGTCCGTCGATGAATGGACCATTGATGTGGCGGAACTGCGACGCCAGGCCTCGTTCCCTGGTATGGAGGTTGATCGCAGTGAGCGCGAAGCGGTTGGACTGGTCGGTACCTGGCAGGGCGGTAGTGAGGCGGGTCGGCGCCTGATTTTTAACGGCCATATCGATGTCGTGCCCGAGGGAGATCGTACGCAGTGGACCCATGATCCCTGGGGCGGCGAACAGGAAGGGGACCTGATCTATGGACGCGGTGCTTGTGATATGAAGGGTGGCTTGATCGCGGCCCTCTACGCGATCAAGGCGATTAAAGATTCTGGCGTGGCGCTGCCCGGCTCATTGATGTTGCAGAGCGTGATTGGTGAAGAGGATGGCGGCCTGGGTACGTTCGCGAGCCTGATGCGGGGGCACAGTGGTGATGCGGCGATTGTGTGTGAACCGACCGACCTCGATGTAGTCCCCGCTCAGGCGGGCGCCCTGACGTTTCTGGTACATGTCAGTGGGAAGTCAGCCCACGCCTGTATGCGTCTGGAAGGGGTCAGCGCGGTAGAGAAATATCTTGATATCCACCTGGCACTGCTCCAATTAGAGCGCGTACGCAATAGCGACGTCACCCATCCTCTGCTGGGAAAATTTGATCTCCCCTATCCTTTGAATATTGGTCGCGTGCAGGCAGGCAACTGGTCCTCTTCCGTGCCGGATGAATTGCTTTTTGAGGGCCGTATTGGAGTCGCGATGGGCGAGAGTTGTCAGGCGGTGCGCGAGCAATTTGAGCAGACTCTGCACACCCTGGCCGAGACCGATCCCTGGCTGCGCGACCATCCTTTAACCGTCACATGGACTGGCGGTCAGTTTGAGAGTGGTGAAATCCCTCATGACCATCCTCTGGTACAGAGTTGTGCAGGTTGCATACAGGAAGTGACTGGTCATGCGCCCACGATTAAAGGTATTACCGCCGGTACTGATCTGCGTCAACTGGTCAATCTGGGCCAGATCCCTGCTCTTCTATTGGGACCCGGCGATGTGCGCGTCGCCCACATGCCGGATGAACATGTTCGGGTCTCCGAACTGCTAACAGCCGCGCGCACCTATATCCTGATCGCTCTACGCTTCCTGCAGGCGAATCCATAGCCTCATTCGATCTTATCGGGCGTCAGCGACACTTGACATGTTCATGCCTCGCTCTTTATAATGTAACCAGATAGTTACGTAACTATCTGGTTACATTATAAAGATGGAGAGGACAGATATGTCGCCTGATAAGAGAAGAGGCGAGGTCACACGCGAGACGATCCTGATGGCGGCGGAGGCCGTGTTCGCGGAACATGGTTTTGAGGGGGCGCGCGTCGACGCGATCGCTGAGGCCTCCGGATACAATAAAACCCTGATCTTCCGTTATTTCGGTGATAAGCTAGGCCTTTATGTGGCCGTGCTAAAGCATGCTGATAATACGGCGAATGAGTTGCTGGCGCGTGCGTTTGCTCCTTTTCTGGAGGATGATACCACTTTTCTGTCCGCCTCACAACTGAGGCTGTTTCTTGAAACAATGCTGCAAACCCTGTTTGATTATCTGCTGGAGCATCCCCGTTTTGTGCGCATGATGACCTGGGAGATGGCCGGGGGGTGGCGGACCTATGCCCAGATCTCCTCGCAGTTTTCGACCGCCGATCGCGACCAGTTCGAGCTTCTTTTCCGTAGGGCGCGAAGCTCTGGACTGCTGCGGTCTGATTTTATTCCTATATTGCAACTGGCGACAGTGGGGCAGATCTGCCTGACGTATCTGGCCTCCCTCCCTCTCTACCAGGTGATGCTGCCGGGCGAGGATATTTCCTCAACCGGGAGCCTGGCACGTGCGCGCGACTATATCATCAGGTTTGTTGTTGCCGGAATGATGGCTGATTCCACAGAAATTGAAAAACGGTGAAAGGAAGTTGATCCGTATGGCCCAGATCTCCCTGAGCGAGCTTTTCTCGCAGAAACATAATCCCTATCCATTTTACGCGCAACTGCGCGAGCAGTCTCCCCTCACCAGGTTTCACTGGATGGGGACAGATATGTGGCTGCTGACCAGTTATGATCAGGCCGCCACGATCTTGAAAGATCCACGCTTCACCATGGACTGGCAGAAAGTGCAGCCGGCGCGGGCTAAGCGTAATTCCTCCGATGAGGCGCCCTCCTCTTATATGCCTCTTGCCTGGAGCAAACACCTGCTCAATACAGATCCGCCCGATCATACGCGTCTGCGCACGCTGGTATCAAAGGCGTTTACCCCGCGCATGATCGAGCAGTTGCGACCGCGCATCCAGCAGTTAATGGATGGTTTTCTGGACGCGGTTCAGGCGCGGGGGGAGATGGACCTGGTCGCTGACGCCGCTGTTCCGCTACCGATCGCGGTCATCTCGGATCTGCTGGGTATTCCAGTAGAGGACCGCAAGCTTTTCCGTACCTGGACACAGATTATTGTCCAGAGCCAGGGCGCCGCTCCCGGGCAAGGAGCATCAGGTCTTGAGGCCGAGAAAGCATTTGTTCGCTATATCAAAACGTTAATAACTGATAAGAGCGCACATCCTGACGACAGTCTGACAAGTCAACTTGTTCAGGTTGAAGAGAAAGGAGATAGGTTGAGTGAAGATGAACTCATCTCGATGATTTTCCTGTTGATCACGGCCGGTCATGAAACGACGGTCAATTTGATAGCCAATGGCATGCTGGCATTGCTTGAGTATCCTGATCAGATGCGGCTCCTGCGTGCCGACTCCTCATTGTTACCCGGGGCCGTCGAGGAGCTGTTGCGCTATACCTCTCCTGTAACGCTGTCCGGGCCGCGCTGGGCACTTGAAGATGTGCCCCTGCATGGTCAGGTGATCCACAAAGGCGATATGGTCAGGTATGCACTGCTCGCGGCCAATACGGATCCACAGCAGTTTCCTGATCCTGACGTGGTGGATATCTTGCGCCGGGAGAATCAGCACGTGGCCTTTGGCAAAGGTATCCACTTTTGCCTGGGGGCTCCTCTGGCTCGCGTAGAGGGGCAAATCGCAATCGGTACGTTACTACGTCGTCTTCCGCATTTGCGCCTGGCTTGTGATCCCCAACAACTGACCTGGAAGGAAGGTGGTTCCCTGCGTAACCTGGTCTCCCTACCAGTGACGTTTTAACCCATCGCGATTGCTTAGACAGAGTCACCAGGCAATTGTCTCATAACTGCCTGGCGGCTCTGCCATATTTTTTGTGTCGTCCGTTGTCTACAATGAAATTGCGCGCAATTCGATTGTAGACAACGTATGCATATTTTTTAGAGGAGATGGATGCCTCCGAAGCATAGATCGCTGCCGTTATCCTGATGCAGGATCGCTCCCGCGCGGCCGGGCTCGATCTGCACGCGCTGCCCATCCTCTAGCTCAATTTTACCAGGTTGTGAGCTCTCAGAGACGATGAGGGTAAGCCTTCCCTGCTTTAGTGGTTGCTGTGCTATGAGATATGGGCTCTCTTGCTGGCAGCCGCGACCGTCTACCGCGAGCACTTCCTGATAGATGGCGCGAATGGCTTCTGTGTTCTGTGACTGTTCAATCGGCAGTCCCGACCAGATGATAGAGCCCTTGCCACGCGTATATTCACGTATCTGATTGTGGGCCTTCTTGATGTAGGCGATTTTGTCACCGCTATAGATGAACCGATGCCGCTGACCGGCGCGCCCTTGCAGCTCTTCATAGCGTGAAACCGGCCTGATCTCTGGCAGGTCACGTTCAACATCATCGATATGGATCGGCATGGAGAGGTTATGCTGGTCCTGTCCCAGTACTCCACTGACCAGGAGCGTCGTCCCTCGTTCTACGAAGGTGAGTAGAGCCTGCCAGGCTGCCTGGGACAGATATTGCACGCCGGGGAGGATGATCGTTTGCGGCTGTTGCTGCTGTGCGACCAGTTCCTCCAGCTGCTGTTCGCCGACCATCTGTGGAAGAATACCCAGGTCGTAGCCCAGGACGCGAATGCTCTGGCGCGTCGCTTCCAGGGCCAGGTCAGGACGCAGGAACCATTGTGAATAAGGGATGACGACCCAGGTGGCGGGTGGTTGTGCTGGTTCGATGATGCGCCCTGTGAGCTCCTGTATCAGGCGTCCCACCTCATGTACCACCTTTAATTCAGGTTTCATACTGCCGTCAGGACGGATCAGGCCGATACTATTCTCGTTATCACTGATCATGTATGCATTGATATGCCAGAGCCATTGGATCAGGCCCGCGCCGCGTCCAATAAGCCCTGTTATCAGTTTGCGTTCAAGCAGATAGGCGCATTCCTGTTCGCTGCGCAGTGGTCGCATATCGACATCGCGTACCAGCATGACCCCGATTTCCTGGATGATATTGGGGCGGCCGATATGCTTATCCAGCAGCATATCGCAGAGCAGGCTATCGTTATTCCACCACGGATGGGTCGTGCCGTAATCGAGGGCCGGGGCATAGAACTGTGGTGAGATGCGTGAGCAGGCCTCGTCCTGACCGACGCCGATCAACGTGGTGCAGCCCGCGGCCCGCATGGCGTCCGAGATCTGCGCCGCCCAGCGCGTAAACATATCCTGTGAGAAGAAGGTATAATCCATCACTTTGAGCATGTTGCGCGTTTCAGTGCCACGAGGATCGGTAATATAATCGGCTGCCACCGGAAGGGTAACCTGGTCCCAACTGGCGAAATCTCCCGGTGTCTGGCGCCAGCGCTGCTGCAGTTCCGTGATGCTATAGCGCTCGGCCAGCCAGGCGCGGAAAGCCGCCACTTCATAGCGATCGTAGCTGGGGAGAGGGCGCTGGCTAAAGATCGTCTGGGGATCGCCGAAGCTGGGTTCGTTGATGAGGTCCCAGGAGAGTAGCTGAACCTGCGCATAGCGGCGAGCCAGAATTGTCACAAAATCCAGTTGACCCTGTAGCGAGCGAGGATCCAGCCAGGGATTGCAGCCCTCAAAGAGTGGTGGATAAAAGGAAAAGAAGGTAAAGATAAGCTGAATCTGATATTTGCAGGCGGTCATGACGAACGCGTCGAGCGCCCTCAATGACGACTCATTGATATGGCCGGGATCCATCATCATGTCGCGCCAGCCGGTCCAGATGCCGGTGCGGATGGTATTGACACCCGCTTGCTTCATGGCGGCGAAATCGGCGTCCCAGCGGGCTGGATTGGGCCGGGCCAGGAACTTGCGCTGCACCTTGCTATCCATGTACGTCGTGCCATAAAGTGGGAAGGGCTCGCCCTGGCGGTAAAAATAATCCCGGCCGACCTCCAGATGCAGATCTTTGCTGGCTTCTACCAGGGCCGTGTCCCATACCCAGAAGCCTGTCTTTTCATGCCATTCCAGTCCTTGCTCATTTTCGAAGCATATCTCTACGCTGTAGAGCCCCGCTTCCTGCAACGAATCTGATAGCTGAACGCTGATTTCCTGCACATAGGGAGATCCCGGCAGTTCTGCATTGAAGGTCTGCGCAACCTCTCCTTGAGGGGTGGAGACCGTTATCTCCACGTGATGGCCCTGGCGTGCACGTGATGAGATGGTCACAGCGGGTGTTTCGCCCGGACGATAGCAGGCCTGCTGAGGCCACGCCTGCAGCACCGTCGCGCCAGCCGCAGCCTGAAGCATGAATTGCTGGATCGGTTCCGCGATGGTCAGCCACGACTCGGGTGTCGCGGGTTTCCATGGGGAGAGCAACCAGCGCCCGCCCTGAAAGCGTCCTGATTGTTGATCGAGCAGAGAGATCAACGTGGCCAGGTGACCGTCTCCTTCTTCGGGTACCTGGTTATCCAGGTAGAGCAGTGGCGTTAAGAGGGTGTCGAAGGGACCAGCCGCTCCCATATCTTCTGGATGATCAGAGACCTGGGTGAGTTTGGGATAAAATGACCAGCAGGAGCCGGCCTGTGCGGCCGCTAACGATGGCATCTGTGGAATATGCGTAAAGAGAGGACCTGTGACGGCGGACGCGTTTACACGCAAAGTGGCTTCAGGAAGTTGGAGCGCAAAAGATGGCCCTAGATAGATCTGCTGGGCGTACGCCTGCTGTTCGGCTTCGACGCTTCCATCTGCGCGTACAGGACGTGTAAAGGGCATGCCGCCAAATATCGCTATATTGCCGCCGCGCTTCAGATATTCCACAAGAGAGGGCCACGCATCTTTGGGAAAATAGGGACCATGAAATGAAATAAAGAGCTCTACATGTTCTTGTAGGGCGGAACTGAGCGTTGCGGCATCCACAAAACGCGCCTCACCGGGAATAAGCTGCTCCAGGGTCTGGGGAGAGTGCCAATCGGGATAGGCTCGGTCGGAAAAAACAAGAAACTTCGTTTGCCTACGAATTTGTGTGTGCGCCATAAGATTTCTCTCTTGATCTAACAATGTGTCTTACTCTTGTCATAGTGGAGGTCATATGAGTGCCCCCATACGTGCGGCCGCGCTCGTTTTACATATTGGTGCAGCAGGGGCGCAGATGCGCCCCTGCTGCACCAATATGTAAAACGAGAATGTTCAGTCCTGAACATTTACTTCACATCAGCAATGCTGACACCACTATCGATGTAGCGTTGCCCTATGGCATAGAGGATCACTGGAACGACCAGAGCAACCAGTGTCGCGGCCATCAACTGTGGATCAACTGATTTGAAGGGGTTAGAGAAGAAGAGTAACCCCAGGGGAACTGTACGGTTCGCGTCGCTACTGAGGTAGATCAATGGACCCCAGGCGTCGCGCCAGCTGCTCAGGAACGTGAAGATGGCTACCACGATCAGAACCGGTCGTGATTGCGGCAGGATCATATTCCAGAAGATGCGGAAGCTGCCGCAGCCATCGATGCGCGCGGCCTCATCGATCTCGCGCGGCAGGCCGATGAAGAACTGCCGGAACAGAAAGATGTTAAATGCGCTCCCAAAGA
This sequence comes from Dictyobacter aurantiacus, assembly GCF_003967515.1. GTDB lineage: Bacteria > Chloroflexota > Ktedonobacteria > Ktedonobacterales > Ktedonobacteraceae > Dictyobacter > Dictyobacter aurantiacus. The sequence goes on from NZ_BIFQ01000002.1 coordinate 2,203,801, forward strand.
GCTGTGGCACGATAATCGGCAGATAGGTATCGATCCAGCCGAGATTCCTGAAGATGATGTAGAGCGGAATAGTATACATTTGAGATGGAATCATCATCGTTGCTAGCAGCAGTACAAACAGCGGGGTCCGTCCGCGGAAACGGAAACGCGCGAAACCATAGGCGACGATCGCCGATGAAAAGGTGGTCGCGATGACCGCAAAGATGGCCAACCAGATGCTATTGAATATATAATGAGCGAAATTATATTGGGTGAAGACCTCAACATAGTTGGACCATTGCATAGGATTGGGTATCCATTGAATGGGGATCGCGAAATACTGAAACTCGTTCTTCAATGAAGATGAGACCAACCAGAGAAACGGCATCAAAATCAGGAAGCTCAATATGATCAGGATGGCATACGTCCAGATATAGCTCAGGCGCAACAACTGTCGGCCTCGTCTTTGTCGTCTCTGATTAAACGTTTGTGTTGTTGTAGAAGAAGACGGCCTTCCAGCCCTCTGTATCGTACTCATAACCTCGCCTTTCGTTGCGAAAGATTCTTTCCCTCACTCTTCTCTGCCGCCGTGGGCGTCAACAGGTGAACTGCAAAGCTTTGCTTTTTCCCCCTTGTTCAGAGGGACAACACCGTCTTGTCTCCACCAGATTTTCTGTCAATAGTGCTTAATTCTCTTGCTCGCTATAGTGACTGAAGCGAATTGATGCAAGTACAAAAAGCGTCAGGATTAACGTGATGACAAAGACGGTCACTGACAATGCTGAGGCATAGCCATAATCATTGGAGATAAAGGCACGCCGGTAAATGTAGGTCAGAAACACGGCCAGGCTATTGTGATAGCCAAGGGGATTGCCGGTACTGACAGTTCCCTGACTGGAAGCAAAGACCAGCGGGGTTTCAAAAACCTGGATATGTCCGATGAGGGTCAGAATGGTATTGAAGACGATAACCGGCGAAAGCAGGGGGACCGTAATCCGCCAGAAGGTAGACCATTTTCCGGCTCCGTCAATTCTTGCCGCCTCGTAGTATGTCTCCGAAATGCCTTTTAAGCCGGCTAGAAAGATCAACATGGTGCCACCGATAAACCAGACGTTGACCAGGATCATTGCTATTACGCCGATCCAGGGACGGCTGTAATCGCCCAGCCAGTTGACGGGCGCGATGTGAAATAGTCCGAGAAAGACGTTCGCCAGGCCGTTGTCTCCCGCGGCGAAGATCGCCTTAAAGAGCTTCGCGATCGCCACACCGACCAGGAGGCTGGGAATATACAAAACCGTACGGAAGAAATGGTTTCCGGGGAACTTCTGGTTGAGTAGTAGTGCCAGCCCCAGCCCGCCTACAATGCTGATGATGGTTGAGCAGAGCACGTAGACCACCATGTTTATACAGGCCTGTAAAAAGATCGGATCACGCGTCAGAATATCCTGGTAATTCTTGAAACCGATCCAGGTCGGATCATTGAACAGATTAAATTTGGTGAAGCTATAGTAGAAGGTCTGGGTAATTGGCCACAGTCCCAGCAGCAAAAAGCCAATCAGCCAGGGACTGATATAGAGATAGCCTTTCAGATCTTCGCTGCGCCACAGTCGCTGAAAAAAATTCGGCCGTTTGTAGCCTTGTGAAGACGAGCGACTGGACAATGGCGGTTGACGTTGTTGTGACGTAGATATCATGAACCAGTTCTCTTTCTAACGGAGTATTGGATCCCCAGCTTGATCGCTCTTTCTTTGCATAAGCTTGAACGCAATAGAGCACAACGTTTTCGCCTGGTGGTACGCACAATGTCTGTGGGTGTACCACCAGTTACAAGGGGTGCGGGCGCTCTAAGCGCCCATCCACACCGTTTCGGTGCACGTATACCGTGGGCTAGGCAGAGGCGAGGATTGAATTGCCCTGCTGCTCTATTTTGGCCGCAGCCTGGGTCGGCGTTAATTTTCCCGCCATCAGGTCGGTGATAATATCGCCGATGGTGGTGGAAAGCTGGTCCTTCGTCGTCATCAAGCTCGGCTGGAAGGACTGGAAGGCTGTCGTCATGGTCGGTGCGAATTTCGATGGCTGCAGATAGCTGTCCAACTGTGAGAAGGCCTGCTTCTCAGCGGGGATATCGCTGAATTTCGCGAAGCTGATCTCGGGATTCGTCTGCGTAGCCCACTTCAGAAATTCCCAGGCCGCCTGCTGGTTCTTGCTATTTTTGTAGACAGCCAGGGAGTTGACGCCACCGGTGATGACCGGCTGCTTGATCGTAAAGATCGGGGTGATGCCATAGTTAGGATTTTTCGCCATATCCGAGAAGAGCCAGGGACCGACACGGGCGAAGGCGATCTTCCCTGTATCCAGTGCGCCGAGGTCAAAGGACCAGGGACCATTGTTCAGCTCATTATAAGGAGGTGCCATCTTCTCGGTGAACAGGCTCTGGTAATCTGTCAACCCCTGGATGCCCTCGGGTGTATTGATCGTGACCTTGCTCGGGTTGACCGGATTGTCAAAGGTCTTGCCACCGTTCATGCGCACAAACATGTCATAGTCCAGAATGTCGTCTGGGTTGATGGCATACTGTACGCCCTTGCCGTTCTGGATCTTTGTCAGCTTTTTCGCCATAGCCTTGAACTCATCAAAGGTCATCGCTTTTACCGGATCAGGAGCTGGAACGCCCGCCGCGTCGAGCAACGCTTTATTGTAGCCCAGGACAGAGATCGAGGTGCCAATTGGGAGGGCAAAAGTTTTACCACTCCACTGGCTCAACGTAAGGGCAGCCGGACTCAAAGACTTGGATGCATCGTTGTAATCGGAGAATGTAGTCAGATCGGTTAAGGCGCCGCTATCGAAATAGGGAGCCGCCATGCCGCTGGACATACCAATGATATCATAAGCATTGCCACCAGCAGTGGTGGTCTTTAACTTATCCCAGTAGTTGCCCCAGGGGAGGATCTCCGGCTTTACATGAATGTTGGCATGGGCTTTTTCGAAATCCTTAATCCAGGCCTTCATGGCATTATCTTTCGCCGGGGTGTTGCTCCACCAGCCAAAGGTCAGGGTGACAGGACCTGAATTAGAATTGCCACCAGAACCGCCGCCGCAGGCAGCCAGCAGGCTTCCACCCACTCCAGCCGCCATCGCGACTTTTCCACTCTGTGTGATAAAGCGCCGTCGTGACATTGAAAAATCCATATGAATCACTCCTTCGTGTAAATAAAAATGGACTCGAACGCAGCCAAAAACTTGGTAGGACAAAATGTCAACCGTAAGTGTAAGCAACAACGTTGTATAGATAAGGATGTGGTTTTGCGAATGAAACCCCATTCGCAAAAGGGAGCATCCCCGTCTGGCATGTTATGCATTTTTTGTTTGCGCGACTGGTGGTATGTGCTGTTTAATGAAAGGGATTATGAATGGCTGATACGACGTACGGAATCGCGTTGAATCAATTCAACCTCCAGGATATTACAGATGCTGGTGTCAAATGGATCATTACCCTGTTCAAGGAGCCGCCTTACTGCTACCGCCCCCATCGCCTCTTTTTTGATGCGGATGGTCGTCAGGGCTGGCGTCAAATGTTCAACCAATACGATATCGTCAAAACCGACGACGGAGATGTCTTCGGGCAGGTGATAACCCGCCTGCCGTAGGGCCTTCATCGCGCCAATGGCGATCTCGTCGTTAGCACAAAAAAGCGCTGTAAATGCTGCTTTACGTTCCAGCAATCGCTGGCAGGCCTGATAGCCACCATCGATGCCAAAGCTACCATTATCGATTAAATCATAGTTGACGGGTATCCCTGCATCCAGCAGGGCTGTACGATACCCGGCGCTGCGCCGTTCAAATGTGTAGATAGTGTCGACCGGTCTTGGTCCGGGCATAACGGGACCACCAATAAAGGCGATCTCGCGATGACCATTATCGATCAGGTGATTGACCGCTGTTCGGGCGCCTTCAAAATTATCACTCAATACCGAGTTGACAGAAAGGCCAGGAACATAGTTATCGACCAGCATAAGGGGTATATCAAGACTCTTTAATACCGCAACCGTCTCCCGCTCGGCAGGTCCCACCATCAAAATGCCACCCAGTTTCATCTCCTGAACTGTCGAGTAGAGCTCCTGAGGATTTTGAATCAGTTCTTCGATGGATCTGTATGTTACTTTGATATTGGAACGGCGAGCCTCTTGCTCGACGCCGTTTAAGATATGGGTCCAGAATGGATTGCTGATGGTTGCACTACTATCGGCAAGATCTCCATAGAGAAATCCGATTTCTTTGATCGCGCGTGCCCCTGTACGTGGAGGTTCGGGGCTCACGATACGATCATAGCCCAGTTCCGCTGCCGCCTTCAATACCCGATCGCGTATCTCCTCTGAGACGTTACTGTGGTTATTAAATACGCGCGAAACGGTGCCGACTGAGACATCCGCTTTACGAGCAACATCTTTCACTGTGACCGAGCCAATCACACATTTATCCCTTCTTCATGTGCTAGTGACAGGTGGTCACTGCAAGGCCAATTCATTGCTTATTCAATGAAATTAACTTTGTTTCATTGATGAAAATAATACAGCCATTTAACATAAAAGTCAATACATTAATGGCGCGAATGCGAACTTGCTAGCAAATTCGCTACCTGCCAACAGCATAAGCGATATCTAACAGATTGTAAAGAGGTAACCGAACTGTAGGTGCCGGGCTTGCCCCGGCTTTCCCGTTCCCGGATGCTCACGTTTCCTTCAATACATGACCGTCCCCAGGAAAAGATGTTACCGTTGGGGAAACGCGCATGTTCGGGAACGGGAAAGCCGGGGCAAGTCCGGCACCTACGGGTTGGTTTGCGGTGTTCATCAATGAAAATTCATCGCGTTCATTTGAATGGGCGGTGATCTCCAGGCCAAGGTTGACAAATCTGGCTGGAAAGCATATATTCAATGTATACCCACCCCAGGGGGTAGGGGTGTATTGTTTATGATGAAAGGGCAACTCGATGGCTATTGAAGCAGAGAACTCCTTGGATAATAATAGAGATTCGAGTGTACAGCCGCTTGATGGTCAGGCGACTTTCGCCGTTGAGGGCATGACCTGTGCCTCGTGCGCGATGCGTATCGAGAAAGGGTTGAAAAAATTGCCTGGTGTGCAGGATGCCCAGGTCAATCTGGCCACTGAAAAAGCTACCGTCACGTATAATGCCGCTCAGGTTGGGACGGAGCAAATGGTGCAGAAAGTGGACGCGCTGGGCTACAGGGCGACCCCACTGGTGGTCAATGCTCCTCCGGCGGCGGGTGCCGCTGATGTTCATGCCGATTTACAGGGAACGGATTTCGTGCTAGAAGGTATGACCTGTGCCTCGTGCGCGATGCGTATTGAGAAAGGGCTGAAGAAGTTGCCCGGCGTGCAGGATGCCCAGGTCAATCTGGCTACTGAACGCGGCAAGGTGTTGTACGATCCTGCGCAGGTCAGCGTAGAACAGATGGTACAAAAAGTGGATGCGTTGGGTTATAAAGCCATTCCACTGGCTGCTCCAGCGCAACAGGCGACGCAGCCTACCGCCGTAACAGAAAAGCCAGCCCCACCCGTTGCGGGTCAGGATACGCAGCGTGAGCAGCGCCGTACAGCTGAACTGGTCAGGAAAAGAAACCTGCTCCTGCTTGGTATCGTGCTAACCATTCCGGTAGCTATTCTTAACATGTTCTTCATGAATCGTTTCACCGGTGAAAATGTGTTCCTTTTTCTCCTGACTACCCCTGTCTGGGCACTGGTTGGTTGGGAATTCCATCGTGGTGCGCTCAAGACGTTGCGTCATGGTAGCGCCAACATGGATACGTTGATCTCGTTGGGATCGACGGCCGCATATCTTATAAGTATTGTAGCCACCGTTTCCCCTCGTCTGGTTGGTGCCATGACCTTCTATGATACGGCTGCCCTGATCATTACGTTGATCTACCTGGGTAAGTATCTGGAGGCCCGCGCCAAAGGGCAGACGAATGAGGCGATTAAGAAGTTAATGGGATTGCAGGCCCGCACCGCCCATGTCCTGCGCAATGGCGAAGAGATAGAACTGCCGGTTGAGCGTGTGCAGGTTGGTGATGAGCTGATTGTACGGCCTGGCGAGAAGATTCCGCTGGATGGCCAGGTTACCTCTGGCCTGTCGGCGGTTGATGAGGCGATGATTACCGGTGAGAGTATGCCGGTTGAGAAGACTATTGGTGATAGCGTTATCGGCGCGACCGTGAACCAGCGTGGGCTGCTGCGCGTGCAGGTGACGCATGTGGGCGCTGATACCATGCTGGCCAGCATTATTCGCATGGTTGAGCAGGCGCAGGGATCGAAGGCCCCTATTCAGCGACTGGCCGATAAGATCTCAAGTATCTTTGTGCCGGTGGTGCTGGTGATAGCCAGTTTGACCTTCATCGCCTGGGCGATCGTTGGAAATCTGGTTACACCTGCTCCTGGTGCTATGGATATGGCGATGGCCAGTAATCCCTGGATTACAGCCCTGGTGGCGGCGGTAGCGGTCCTGGTTGTGGCCTGCCCATGTGCACTGGGACTGGCGACGCCTACCGCGATCATGGTCGGTACGGGCAGGGGAGCCGAGCAGGGTATCTTGATTAAAGGTGGCGAGAGCCTGGAGCGCATTCAGGCGGTGGATGCTGTGCTGCTGGATAAAACCGGTACGATCACACGTGGTAAACCAGAGTTGACCGATGTGGTTGCGTTGCCAGATGTGGAGGTAGATGTGATGCTGCGCCTGGCCGCCAGTGCCGAGCAGGGATCTGAGCATCCGCTGGCAACAGCTTTGATCGAAGGTGCTCGGGCACGCGGTATCACCCTGGCTAAACAACCTGAAACATTTGTAGCCCTGGCCGGGCGTGGTTTACAGGCGACCGTTGAGGGGCATTCCGTACTGGTGGGGACCCGTACCCTGCTCAAGGAGCAGGGCATCTCTTCCGACTCATTGTCTGGACAGATGACCCTGGTGGAAGAGCAGGGTAAGACCGCTATGTTGATCGCTATTGATCAGCGGGCCGTTGGCGTGGTTGGCGTCGCCGATACCGTTAAAGCTGGCTCATCGGAAGCCGTTGCGAAGCTCCAGCAGCAAGGTTTAAGCGTCTGGATGATTACCGGAGATAATTTGTTGACCGCGCAGGCCATTGCCGATGAGGTCGGGATCGCCCCTGAACACATTCTGGCTGAGGTGTTACCTGAGGATAAGGCTAACCAGGTCAAACGCTTACAGGAACAGGGACTGGTGGTGGCATTCGCTGGGGACGGTATCAATGATGCCCCGGCCCTGGTTCAGGCCGACGCCGGTATTGCCATGGGCACCGGGACAGACATCGCTATGGAGGCCTCTGATATTACACTGGTGAAGGGAAACCTGCAGAGTATCGTCACGGCCCTGAGCCTCTCACGCTCGACCATGCGTACCATCAAGCAAAATCTCTTCTGGGCTTTTGCTTACAACGTCATTCTTATCCCAACGGCGATCCTCTCACCATTGATCCCTTTCTTAAGAGAGCAGGCGCCCATCTTTGCCGCCGCGGCAATGGCCCTCTCCTCGGTAACTGTTGTTAGCAACTCTCTGCGCCTGCGCCGTTTCGGCAAGCGCTAATCTCTCAGTTATATCTGAGAGAGTGCCTGATGTGCAAGATGATCGCCTGTAGCGTGCTTGAGTTTTCACACCTGCGGTGCTCAAGGGTCCTATGTGTGTTGGTGCATCGGGTGCGCAGATGCGCACCCGATGCACCAACACAAAAAACGAGTGCGGCCGCGTATGCGGACGCCCGTGCGGGGGTATTACATGCTCCGATATGACTTTTTTCTATAAGGTAGCATTGGTGTTATAAAAATGTTATTCTTTTATTAGGCGATGAAATGTGCATTGTTGGATAGGAAAATGTGGGGAGGTAAGATATGTTATTCCACGAGCCAGATGACATTGAACCGTTTGCCACGCAAAGACAAGCACCTCTTCAGGAACTGGATCGAGAAGCCCGGCTTTTTAAGCAGCAACGCTACCAGCTAGAGAAACAGCGCGCCCTGCTGGATCTCGAACGAAAAGAATTAGAGCAGCGTTTATCCGAATTAGATATCTCCTACGCCTTAATTGATGCTCTGTGGAAGCAACTGGATATCCGCGAAGCGATGCTGGCCACCGAATATGAAACAGTCTATCGAACTGGCAAAAGGCCGGGCCACTACATCCAGCATCAGTGAACCGTACCTCTCAATGAAACCTGATTGCCTCGCTATTGGAATAGGTATCGTCCCTGATAGGGTGCCGGTTCATCTCCCAGGAGACTCAGAGAAGCTTTGAACAAGCATGCGGCTCAACTTGCCTTTATTCAGGTGTTGCTGCTATCATACAAATATTCTGATGCATATCCATGTACTATTGGATATGTGCGTCTCCTCAGGTTGTGCGTCTTGCGAAAAATGAACAAGGAGCACAATGCCTGTATTCGTGTTGCCCCGCCTGGGATGAACGTCTGGCACACCTTTTTACGAGGGAGTAAAAAACATGATTGACTTTAGCCTCTCGCCCGCATTGCTCGAATTGAAGAAGCGCACAGCCAGCTTTGTGCGTGATCATGTCATTCCTGAAGAGCGTTATTTGAATGAGCATACGGGCCTGCCTGCCGAGAAACTGGCCGAGCTCCGGCGTAAGGCCCGTGAGGCTCATCTCTATGCTCCTCATGTGGATGAAGAATGGGGAGGCATGGGTCTGGATATGCGTGAGATGAGTGTGGTATTTGAGGAGGCTGGCCACAGTCTGTTGGGCCCGCTGGCCCTGAATTGTTCCGCTCCCGATGAGGGTAACATGCATCTCCTTGAGATGGTGGCAACGCAGGAGCAGAAAGAACGCTATCTGCGTCCCCTGGTCGCTGGCGATATTCATTCCTGCTTCGCGATGACTGAGCCTCCTCCCGGGGCTGGTACAGATCCTGCCTCATTGCGTACCGTTGCCACCCGGCGTGGTTCTGAATGGGTTATCAACGGTGATAAATGGTATATTACCGGTGCTACAGGCGCGTCTTTCGCTATCTGTATGGCGCGTACAGATGATGGGGTGGAGCAGGGGGGACGTCAGCCGCGTGCCAGTATGTTCTTGATCGATGCCGATAATCCAGGTTTTCAGATTGTGCGCGAGATCCCTTCATTGGATGCTCATTTTGTGGGAGGACATTGCGAGATCGCGCTGCGCGATTGTGTGGTATCTGATGAAGCCGTTCTGGGGGCCGTTGGTGAGGGCTTTAGATATGCTCAGGTTCGCCTGGCTCCCGCTCGCCTGACCCATTGTATGCGCTGGCTGGGTGTGGCCCAGCGCTCCCTGGATATCGCCGCCCAGTACGCTAATACACGCGAGAGCTTCGGTCAGACGCTCGGGAAGCACCAGATGGTGGCCGAGATGCTGGCGGACTCGGCGACCGAGATACACGCCGCCCGCCTGATGATCTGGCATGCGGCCTGGGTACTGGATACCGGCGGTAAGGGTCGATATGAGACCTCTATGGCCAAGACGTATGTATCTGAGGTCGTGAATCGTGTGGTAGATCGGGCTTTACAGATCTGTGGTTCGCATGGTGTATCGATGGATCTGCCGCTGGCCCTTTTTTATCGTAGCGTGCGCCCTTTCCGTATTTATGATGGCCCCTCGGAGATCCATCGCAGCGTTATTGCACGCCAGGTCTTAAAAGAGGCTGCTCTACGGGCCGAAGAAGATGAAACCGCTCGTGAAGGCCAGGCGCTTCCACAGCGGACGACCTCCTCCGATGCCAGCCAGGGAGGTGACCGATGAGTAATGACCTGGAAAGTCGTCTGGTGGACAGGGCCTCTCTGCATGCATATCTAACCGGGGCTTTACCTTTGATCGATGTCGATGCACCCTTACAGATCGAGCGCATCCGAGGGGGCCATTCCAATGAAACCTTCTTTATCACCTCGGGTAATCAGCAATTTGTGTTGCGCCGGCCTCCATATGGTCCCTTGCTGCCCACGGCCCATGATGTGGGCCGCGAATACCGCGTCCTGAGTGCATTAAAGGATACGACCGTTCCAGTGCCGCGTCCGTTGCTCTATTGTGATGATGTGCAGGTGATTGGCGCCCCATTTTACCTGATGGAGCGCATCCCGGGGCTGGCGATTCGCGATAAACTGCCACCAGCCTTCGCCAGCGATGTGCAGTCGCGGGTGGGTATTGGGGAGGCCCTGATTGATGCGCTGGCCGAACTGCATCTCGTGGATTGGCGATCCGTTGGCCTGGAGAGCTTTGGCAAGCCTCAGGGCTACCTGGGCCGCCAGTTGCGTCGCTGGAGCGGTCAGCTAGACGCCTCGCGCACCAGAGACATTCCCGATTTAGACGCGGTCACACTCTGGTTGCAGCAACATTTGCCAGAGGACTCATACGCCACGATCGTGCATGGTGATTATCGCCTGGATAATGCGTTGCTGGCTCCTGAACCACCCGCGCGCGTGCTGGCTATTGTAGATTGGGAGATGGCCACACTGGGTGATCCCCTGGCGGACGTTGGCTACCTGCTCTCGTTCTGGCGTGAAGAGAAAGACCCTCCTTTTTCGCTTGGCGACGCCTCGTGGGAGATCACAGGCCAGCCCGGCTTTTCCACCAGGGCCGCCCTGGTGCAGCGCTATATGGAACGCACGCAGCGTAAAGTTGAGCACGTTGATTTTTATGTCGCACTGGCCATCTGGAAGTTGGCCATCCTGTTGGAAGGCAGCTATAAACGCTACCTCTCCGGTACCACCGATGATCCATTTTTCCCCATCCTTGAGCGCGGCGTTCCCGCCCTGGCTGCCCGCGCCCTCTCAGTCTGCCGCGGCGAGATGAAATTCTTATAACTGAGGACAGGCGCAATACTGTACGAGGTGGTACATGCGGTCACATGTATCACCTCGTACAGTATTGCGCCTGTCCTCTTTAATCTTTGACAAAGCAATAATACCAGTGATAGACTTTGTTTAGTGCAGTCAGAAGCAACTTTGTAAGAAAGGAAAGGTATCCGGGGACTTCTGATCCTGGATGCGGAAAGCTTACCATGAAAACAAGCAGGTGTCGTGTTATCACACTGCCTAATCAGCTTTTCGCCCAGGGCCGTATTGTGCCTTTTTTGAGGTACCTGTAAGGGAGCTTCTGAACTAAGAGGCAGGAAAAGCACAACCAGGAAATGACAGGCTGTGGGCGAGAGATCAAGAACGCTCACAGCCTGTTTCTTTTTTTTCGTCAATACAGGCCGTGAGTGCTCGCTCACGGCCTTTTTATGTCCTGGATAAGGCCGTCATCACTACACCATATAGAAAGAAGGAGAATATCGCATGGGTGAAAAAGCTGATCAGGCCCTTTTTGATTTCCTCATTGAGGAGTACAATCATCCCTTCAATGGTTGGGATTTTTCGTATCTGAACGGGAGAATGACAAGCATCAGAACCAATCCAGCCTGGGATTACACACACATAGTAACAGCGGCAATGAAACAGGCCCATATCCTGCTTGATATGCACACGGGTGGGGGAGAAAAACTCGCGCAGCTGCTTGCGCACCAACCTGTCCCTGAGGTGTATGCTACCGAGTTGTATGCTCCGAACATTATTGCCGCCAGGCAACGGCTCACCCCGCTTGGCGTCACCGTTTACACGGCCCCCGATGGGCGTTTGCCTTTTTCAGATCAGACGCTTGATCTTGTTATCAACCGCCATGGGAGCTACACTCCATCGGAAGTGTTGCGCATTCTCAAGCCAGGGCAGATGTTTATCACACAGCAAGTTGGCGATCAGACCAATGCCAGGTTGCATGAGTTGCTCGGGCGTCACAAGCAAGTGGAACACCCATGGAATATCGATTACGCGGCACGACAGATGGAAGAAGCTGGCGGGCATGTTGTCGAGCGTAAAGAGGAACTCTTCATGACTCGCTTTCAAGATGTGGGTGCCATTGTCTACTACCTCAAAGCCGTTCCCTGGGAAGTGCCTGATTTTTCAATTGAGAAGTATTGGCATCAACTCGTAGACATCCATCATCTCCTCCAACAGCAAGGTTCTGTTGATATTCCCTTTCACTCGTTCTTGCTCATTGTTCAAAAATCTTAGTGCTTACATGTCAGTTTTATATTGGTGCATCGCGTGCGCGTCCGCGCACGCGATGCACCAATATAAAAAACAGTGTGGCCGCGTAGCGGACGCGCGTATGGGGACGCTCACGTGCCCCCCAGGATGACGAGAATAAGACACACACTTTTTGCTTCTGGTGTTGTATACAGTAGTGCTCCGTCTATCGTATTGATGGGTAATAGGGAGACAAAAGGAGAGTACTATGGCTGGTGTGCAATTTGGCTGGTCTATGCCCGTCGGGAACGGTGACATTGATCGTAGCGCCTATCTGAGGGCGAATGAGAAGGGACTGGAGATTATCGCAGGCTCCTTTGATTCAGCCTGGTTTTCTGATCATCTCCAGTTTGGTTCGCAGGACTTTCTGGAAGGCTGGACGGCCCTGACCTATTTGATGGCCAGGAGACCCGAGTTGAAATTTGGCCATATCGTGCTTTGCCAGCTATTCCGCAATCCCGCTGTACTGGCCAAGATGGCCGCGACATTGCAGTACATGAGCAAAGGGCGTTTTATCTTTGGTATTGGCGCGGGCTGGAACGAAGAGGAATGCCAGGCCTATAATCTCGATTTTCCTTCCGCTGGTGAGCGTGTTGAAGCGCTGGAAGAGACGTTATTGATTACGAGGGCGCTCTGGCAGCAGGATAATGTGTCGTTTGAGGGCAAGCATCACCGGCTCAAAAATGCCTACTGCCGCCCCAAACCCGATCCTATCCCACCTGTTATGGTAGCTGGCTTCCAGCCAAAAATGCTGCGCCTGACCGCTCGTTACGCTGACTGGTGGAATATTATGGGGGCTGATATAGACGCGGCAAGAAGACAGATTGCCATGTGTGAACAGGCCTGTGCCGAGGTTGGTCGTAACCCTGCAACCCTGCGGCGTACGCTGCAGGCGAACTGCCTCTGTGCTCCCAGGGAATCTATCGTGCATGAACTGGCCTCTGGCAAAGTACAGAATTCCTCACACACCTTTGTGGGAACACCCAGGCAGATTATCGATCAGATGCGTCCATTTATTGATCTGGGCATCGATTATTTTATGCTTTCGTGCGAGGGATTTCCTAATTTGATCACGCTACAGACATTGGTGAATGACGTTGTTCCACTGCTCAGCCATTCATGACCGCTGCATTACCGACCTTCACCATGTTCAACGATGTTTTTTGCATCCTCAGCATTTACGGTGATATCGTGGTAGGTATATACGCTGATTGCAAACTCGTAGAGGGCCTGGCTACAGCGTGCATGCATCGTTCGGGCGGCCTCGCTCTGATCATCAGGAAAAAAGTCGCGCTGTTGTAAGCGCGTCAGCCTGTTACTCAGTTTCTGGAGCGAGCGTTCAATTTCTTCCAGTACATCAAAGCTCCAGTTATCGTTCAGGACCTGCTGCTCCACGGCTGTCAGGAATTCCTGGCAGGAGCGCATGAATGTAGCGTACTCGCTATGCTGAATGCTTTGAAACTGTGCGATCAACGATTGCTGCATCTCGTCACTCCCAACCTGGGAGCGAAAAAAAAGGCCGCTCCCCCCTGCTCCTTGAGATCAGCCAGCATATTAGTGATCACTTTTTCATGCTCAGCACTATAGGGAAGAAGCCAGAGATTGGTCTGAGCTTGCAGGGCGCCGATTCCTTGTAGCCGTCGTCCAAGCATCACGCGTAGCTTGCTGGAAGCGACCGATATCTGCGGCATAAACAAGAGCCAGTTTCCTACGCCGTCCATGCTTGCCTTTCTTTCATATACTCGTTGCCAAAGTATGGTGTGTAGATCCATCATTTGAGATTATATCACTCTAGCTCCACTGTAGAGGTATGCTTGACTGGATTGACGCAATGATAATGCGGTCATCCACTCTCTTTGTCACATCACGAATTGATCGACCACCAGTAATGAAATCTCAACTATCAGGTTGAGGAAACATAACCTCGTTTTATTGCGTATTTCTATATTTGCACGCTATAATTACTTTGCAACGTTTCCTCGTCAAGAAGTGTTTTCAACGTATTCTGTGCGCGAGGAGAAAAGAGCGGTTGGAGGTATTTTTTAAGTGAAGGGGTGGGGTACATGCTAATCAATAGGCACACAAGAGCACCTTCGTCGTGGCAGATGGTTTCCCCTGTGCATGAGTTGGGTGTGCCAACTGGTCAGGGCCTGCGCCGTAAAATATATGAGACACGCGTTCTGGTTGCCAGCGATGCTCATCTTCCTTATCTTGATCCTTCTTTGTTATCCATGCTGCGCACAACAATTCGCGAGTTTAGTATTCAGTGCGTGTTATGGCTTGGTGATTTCTTTGATTGCCATAAATATAATCACCTGGTGCCCGTTGATCAACGTCTGATATGGAAACAAGAAAAGCAGATGATTGTTGATCTGCTTATGCTCATTAATGAAGACCTTGAGCGGGTCGGTGGTTATCAGATGATCAGTCGTGGCTATCACGACCATTTATGGTTGAATCGCCATACGGGGACCGAAGATATGCGTAGCCTGGTGCGCAATCTTGATCCAACGGTGGCGACCTTGATGCAGCAAGGGCGCATCAGCATTTCAGATTCAGCGACGCTTGAGGGCATTCCTGATGTACGGGGTGAGATGACCTGGGTCTTCACCCATTCCTTGCATTATGTGTCTACCCTTTTCCAGACTCCTCGCGAGTTTGCGAAACGTGAGCAAAAACATTGTATCGCGGCGCATGCACATTATTTTGATGTTGTCCGCGATGAGGAACAGGCCTTCTGGATCGTGGAGGCTGGTGGTATCTTTCGTGATAAGCTTAGCAGGATGGATACACACACTGAGACGACCTGGCGTCGCAAGCAGAGTAGTTTCTGGGTGATTATGGAAGGCTCACAACCGCTGGGTTTTTGCAGCGGTTGTGAGCCTTCCATGGTGACGAGTCCTTGCTCATGTGTACGTTCTATGCCGTAGACCCGGACTACGAGCTAGCGTATCGGCCATTTCGGTTTGATGTCGATCCCGGCTCGTTGATATACCTGGTAGGCGTGTTTGTTGGCCTGCGCGATCACCTCATGCTCATCCATTGTCATGAGGTGGCCACCCTGAACCACGATCTTCCCGTCTACCAGTACGGTGTCGACTTCTCCGCCAGTGGCAGCGTAGACCAGGGTAGAAACAGGATTGGGTGAGGGCGTGGTATGTAGACGGTGCAGATCCAGTATGGCCAGGTCCGCTTTTTTCCCTGTTTCCAGGGAACCTATCTCATGTTCCAGGCCAAGTGCTCTGGCACCATTGATAGTCGCCATCTCCAGGACGGTTTCAGCCGGTATCGTGAGAGGATTAATGCTGACCGCTTTGTGAATAACTGCCGCGAGTTTCATTTCGCGGATCATATCATAATCATTATTGCTCGGGCCACCATCGCAGCCAAGAGCGACGTTGACGCCCTGCTCCAGGAGTTGGGGCACTTTGCAGACGCCCGAGGCCAGTTTGCTATTAGAGGAGGGGTTATGGGAGACGTGAGTACCAGTTTCCGCCAGCCTGGCGATATCCGCATCATTCAACCAGACCATATGGACCAGGACCGACCTTGGTCCCAGCAGACCGACGCTCTCGGCGTAGAGCACTGGCGAGAGGCCGAATTTTTCTTGCAGGTAGATTTTATCGGCCTCAACCTCTGCCAGGTGCATGGTAATCCCCATATTTTTTTGCCGAGCCAGTTCGCTCATTTCGCGATACAGATCCGAGGTGACGCCCCCGGGAGTACGTGGACCGAACCAGACATGGATACGCCCATTGGCGGCTCCCTGCCATTTGCTGTGCATGTCCAGGACGCCCAGCAGGCTAGTCTCTCGGCTTTCACGCATGCCGGGATGCATCGAGTTGTCCTGTGTCGCATAGGTTCCGATATCCATGACAATGCCTGCCAGGCAGGCCCGAATGCCACTTTCCTGGACGGCCCGGGCGATGCCATCAAAGCCATACCGGTGCGCTAGCATCGATTCCAGGAAGGTGGTTGTGCCCGATTTCAGCATCTCGGCGATGCAGAGGCGAGCGCTGACGTAGCCATCTTCCTGGCTGTAGTTGCCCTGCAGCACCCAGACGCGCTCGCATAACCACTGCAGTAGTTCCATGTCATCAGCGCAGCCCCTGATCATCGCCTGTGCCAGGTGTACATGGGTATCAATCAATCCGGGAATGACCAGCTTATCGCTTGCGTCCAGTTGCTCTTCATCCGGATAGCGTTCCTGCAGGACTGGTGTTTTATCGATGGCGATAATGCGGTCCTGCTGGATAGCAATCGCGCCATCTGTGATAATTTCGCGGCTGGCGTTCATGGTCAAAATGGTGGCATGTGTAATGAGCATCGTCTGTCTACTCCTGCTGTACTAAAATACACCGAACGGCCGAGAGAGAGACTCTTCAGAAGATATACATGTATTCTAACATAAAATGCTCATCGAATACCAGATGCAAAAAATAGATATGTGTATATTATACACTTGACGCACCTATACTGGCTGTATATACTATACATATTGGTGAATGCTGTCCGCCTATCCAAAACCAGCTTACTTCTCTGCCTGGCCGCTATCGGTTGGCAGGTGGTATGTTATGAAATAAACAATCCTTTTATTGGAAGGGTTGACACCGCTGCTTTTCCAGCTTATAGAATGCCTTTAGAAATTTTTACCGTCGATGGCGCACGCCTCTATCTTTCTTTCTTTTTAAGAAGGGACACACATGACGACGGGATCTACATATACGCTACAAGAGATTAATGCTCTCAGTCATGACGATTTTGTGCAGGCGTTGAGCCCTCTCTTTGAAGGACCTCCCTGGATTGTTGCTGAGACCTGGTCTTCCCGGCCATTTCGTTCATTGGATTACTTGCATGCTTCCTTATGCGCTGTGATGTACGCCGCCCCGCTTGAGCAGCAAGTTGCTCTGATTCGCTCCCATCCTGACCTGGTCGGACGGGCCGCCCTTGCCGGAACGCTTTCTCCTTCCTCCACCCACGAGCAGTCTGCCGCTGGCCTGGATCGGCTGAGCGATGAAGAGATCGCGGCATTTTCCCGTTATAATCAGGCATATCGTGAACGTTTCGGTTTCCCTTTTGTCATTTGCGCGCGTGAAAACAAAAAAGAAAGCATTCTGGCAGGTTTTGAGCAACGACTCCATAATTCACCTGGGCAGGAGATTATGCTCGCTCTGGGTGAAGTGGCTAAAATATGTCTTTTACGTCTGCGCGATTTGATCCGGTCATAGGATTTTCTATATGCTTCGCGACGGCTACCGTCAGATAGTTCGCACAGGCTAGATAAAGGGTAGGGCTTCATGAGCACTGAACTTTCTTTTTTTACAAGTTATGGCAAGCTACGCATCCCCGTCTATCGCGTTTACGCACCTCCCCTGGTAGGGATTATGCCGATTCCTGAATCCCCTTTTACCGGTCGCGAGAATACATTGTTTGCCTACGAGATCGATGTTGAGGTGCTGGGTGAGAATTTTTTGCCCGCCTATACCAGGGGGGACAACTCCCATGTGGTGGCGACCGATAGCATGAAAAATTTTGTCTTGCGCCAGGCGTTGGAGTTTACTGGATCAACTATTGAAGAATTTCTGGATCTGCTGGGCAGGCGTTTCTTGCAAACATATGCTCAGATGGAGCGTCTGCGTTTAAGTGGTCGCGAGCTTCCGTTCGCGCGGGTAACAGTGCCGGGGAAGGAGCCGGGAGTGTTTGCCGCCAGCGGAGTGCTTTTTAATCGCTCCCATAGCACCTACGCTGTGGCGACCCTGGCGTTTGAACGCGATGATAGTGGATCGGTGAGCCTGCTTGATCATCATTGTGGCCAGGTGGATATGGAGCTGTTTAAAGTGACGGGCAGCTCGTTCTCACGTTTCGTACGCGATGAATATACCACGCTGCAGGAACGTGTTGACCGTCCGTTGTTTGTGTACCTGGACGTGTACTGGAAGTACATTGATGACCAGGCATTTCTAGCTCATGATCATGCCCGTTATGTGCCAGCTGAGCAGGTGCGCGACCTGCTGCAAGTGGTTTTTCACGAGTTTGTCAGCGAATCAATTCAACACCTGGTTCACGAGATGGGCCAACGCCTGCTGGCCCGTTTCCCACAACTGGCGGAGGTCTCGTTTGAGGCCCAGAATCGCACGCGCGATGAGATCGTGGCGTCCACAACCGATAAAAAGATCAAGGTCTATAGCGACCCGTTCTCGGCGTATGGCGTGATCAGGCTGACGGTGAGCCGGAATGCTTGATTGGAAAGGGATGTGTTATGCCTGGTCGACTTACCACCCATGTCCTGGATACCACGCAAGGCCGTCCCGCGGCAGACGTTCCACTTCAGTTGTGGTTGCTTGGCGGTGAGGGCGCCCGGCGCACCCTTCTGAAGGCTCTGCATACCAATCAGGATGGGCGTACGTCTGAACCCTTGCTGCAAGGGCATGAGCTCGTGCTAGGCCGGTATGAACTGGTGTTTGCCGTGGGGAAATATTTTGTCGCCCAGGGTCTGGCACTGGCTGATCCCCCCTTTCTAGATGAGGTTCCTATTCGTTTTGGTATCGCCCGGGTTGAGGAGCACTATCACGTTCCATTGCTTATTTCGCCCTGGGCGTATAGCACCTATCGGGGGAGCTAGCGATGAAGATGCTGGATGCGGCTGCGCGCACCGTAATGGAGCGCTGTGATCTCCTGGCGCGCTATAGTGAGGATGCGGATTGTCTGACTCGCCGTTACGCGACCGTCCCGCTGCGGCAGGCCAATGACGTTGTTGCTTCGTGGATGCTCGCCGCCGGCATGACGGTCCACCATGATTATATCGGCAATGTTATTGGCCGCTACGAAGGCCAGGCGAGCAACGCCAGAACGATGCTCTTTGGTTCTCACCTTGATACCGTGTGCGCGGCGGGCAAGTACGATGGCATTCTGGGCGTCCTGGTACCCCTGGCCTGTGTCGAGCGCCTGCACAAACAGGGACGCAGGCTGCCCTTCGCCATCGAGGTCCTTGGTTTTGCCGATGAAGAAGGTGTTCGCTATCACACGGCTTATCTAGGGAGTCGGGCGGTTGCCGGCACCTTTGATCCCGCCATCCTGCGCTATCTTGATGATGATGGCATCAGTATGGCTGACGCCATTCGGTCATTCGGTGGTCAGCCCGATCCAGCCCTGTTACAGACCGCGCGCTGGAGACCCGAGGCTCTGCTTGGCTATTGCGAGGTTCATATCGAACAGGGGCCGGTTCTGGAGGCGCATGATCTCCCGATAGGTGTGGTGAGCTCGATTTCAGGCCAGCATCGCTACATGCTGCATTTTTCTGGACAGGCGGGCCATGCCGGCACGGTGCCGATGGCTATGCGTCACGATGCCCTGTGCGCGGCATCCGAGTATATCCTGGCCGTAGAAGCGCTGGCGTGCCAGACATCCGGACTGGTAGCTACGGTTGGAAAATTACGGGTCTCTCCTGGTGCCAGTAATGTCATTCCAGGATACGTTTCGGCCAGCCTGGACGTGCGTCATCAGGATGACGAGGTGCTCGCCCGGGTATCCACAGAACTGCGCCAGCAGGCGCTCAGGATTGGTCGGGAGCGCGGCGTTACTGTCGATTGGCATGCTGTGCAGCAAAATAAGACGGTTCCCTGTTCGCCCTATCTTTCTTCACTTGTAAGGCGCGCGATTGAAGAGGAGAGTATACCTGTGTATTCGCTGGCTAGCGGTGCGGGCCATGACGCGGTAGCCATGAGCGATCTTACCGAGGTCGCCATGTTGTTTGTACGCTGTAAAGGAGGTATCAGCCATCACGCTGACGAATCTGTCAGGACAGAGGATGTGGCCGTTTCTAT
This sequence comes from Dictyobacter aurantiacus, assembly GCF_003967515.1. GTDB lineage: Bacteria > Chloroflexota > Ktedonobacteria > Ktedonobacterales > Ktedonobacteraceae > Dictyobacter > Dictyobacter aurantiacus. The sequence goes on from NZ_BIFQ01000002.1 coordinate 2,223,723, forward strand.
TCGGATTGTTGATCGACTTTTGGATCATTTATGTAGCATGGGAGGCTGAAGGCCATGGGAGCTTACGATCTCGTGATTCGAGGTGGAACACTGGTGACGGCGAGCGGTGTACGTAGTGCTGACGTGGCGATCGCTGATCGACGTATCGTGGCGATTGCTCCTGAATTGAATGGTAGCGTGCAGGCGGTTATTGACGCGCACAATCTCCATATATTTCCTGGTGTTATTGATGCTCATGTGCATTTTAATGAGCCTGGCCGGACAACCTGGGAAGGCTTTGCGTCGGGCTCAAAAGCCCTGGCGGCGGGAGGGACAACCACTTTTTTTGATATGCCCCTCAATGCGCATCCACCGACATTGGATGCCGACAGCTTTGGCGAGAAGCTATCGGCCGCGCAGTCCTCCTCTTACGTTGATTTTGGCCTTTGGGGTGGACTGGTGCCCGCTAATCTCGAACAATTGGCTGCTCTGGCAGCCTGTGGTGTGGTGGGTTTCAAGGCTTTTATGAGCAGTAGCGGCATCGAGGATTTTCAGTCGGTGGACGATGCGACGCTTTACCTGGGTATGCAGCAGGCAGCCAGACTTGGCAAACTGGTGGCGGTACACGCGGAAAATGATCAGCTGACAGCGGGACTGGCTCGCCAGGCGCGTGCTCAAGGGCGCGTGGGTGTGCGAGACTATCTGGCGTCTCGACCGGTACTGGCCGAGTTGGAGGCGATCGAGCGTGCTATCCTGTTTGCCGAAGAAACAGGCTGTGCATTACATATCGTACACGTTAGTACGGGACGTGGCGTGCGGTTGGTGGCCAGCGCGCGCACGCGGGGCGTAGACGTGAGCTGCGAGACCTGTCCACACTACCTGGTATTGACTGGGGAAGATATGGAAGAACTGGGGGTGGTCGCCAAGTGCGCGCCACCATTGCGTCCACTGGCCGAGCAGGCTGCATTATGGCAGCATTTGTTTTCTGGTACCCTGCCCATGATTGCTTCAGATCACTCGCCGGCCCCATTTGAGATGAAGGAGCGCGCGGACTTCTTCGAGGCCTGGGGTGGTATCTCAGGTTGTCAATCGTTGCTGGCGTTATTGCTTACCGAAGGCTATCACCGGCGCCATCTGCCCCTGGAACTGATCGTGGCTGCGACTTCAGAGTTCGTGGCGCGTCGCTTTAACTTGCCCGCGCAGAAGGGGCGGCTAGAAGTTGGCTGCGATGCTGACTTGACGCTGGTCGATCTCACCGGTTCGTATAGACTGGAATCTCATCACCTCTTTTACCGGCATCCGTATAGCCCTTATCTGGGACGCACGTTTCGCGGTCGCATCGTGCGCACCCTGGTTCGCGGCCAGACCATTTTTCTGGATGGCAAGATCGTCAGTCCTCCTATTGGTCAGCTGGTGAAACCTTTACCACTGAATGGGGGTTGTTAAGAATAGACTGTATTTAGAGCTGTGGTATGCGTTACAGTAGAAAGTTGAATGCCTATGTGGCAGACCTATTTGCAACCTGTACAATTAGAAGATGCCCTGGATCTTATATGGGAGCATAGGGATCGAGCCCGTATTATCGCGGGGGGGACCGATGTGCTGGTTGAACTGCAGCGTGGAGTAAAGCCAACTACGACATTAATCGATGTCAGTAAGTTGCGTGAGCTTAAATATGTGCGTGAGGAGCATGATGAGATCGTGCTGGGGGCGTTGGCTACCCACAACGACGTCATCATGTCTGAGCTGTGCCGCCGCTACGCGCTCCCCCTGGCGCAGGCATGCTGGGAAGTGGGAGCGCCGCCTATTCGCACGCGCGCAACGATTGCTGGTAACCTGGTGACAGCCTCGCCCGCCAATGACACCATCGCGCCCCTGCTCGCTCTGAATGCGCGGGTCATCTTAACCAATCCATATGGCGAACGTAGTGTACCGCTAGAACAGTTTTATACGGGTGTGCGTCGCACGATCCTTCAGCCGGGTGAGATGCTGCGTGAGATCCGTTTCCCTCGCATGTCCGAGCAGCAGCGTGGCCTGTTTATCAAATTAGGTCTGCGTCGGGCGCAGGCTATCTCGGTCATCAATCTGGCTCTGCTCCTGACGCTGGGGGACGAGGAGCGGGTTGATGAGGCCCAGATCACCCTGGGTTGTCTGGCGCCCACCATCATTCATGCTCGCACCAGTGAAGCATTTCTGGCCGGAAAACAGCTGACGCCGGAGCTATGCCGGGAAGCGGCGCGGCTGGCCGCGCACGATGCCAGTCCGATAGATGATGTACGCTCCTCAGCGACGTATCGTCTGCGAACGCTTTCAACCCTGTTGGAGGATGGCCTGCGGCGCCTGGCCACTCCACAGGAACCCGCATCCTGGATGCGGTCCCCTGTATCACTGGAAACACCATGGAATAATGAGGGTCGTGTCGCGCCCCTGGTGGAGCGGATCGAAACCACTGTGAATGGACAGGCGCATCAATGGAGTGGAGCACATCAAAAGACTCTGTTGAATGTCTTGCGTGAAGATGCCGGTTTAACTGGCACTAAGGAAGGGTGCGCCGAGGGCGAGTGTGGCGCCTGCACCGTCTGGCTGAATGGGCAGGCGGTGATGTCCTGCCTGGTACCGGCGGCACAGGCCCATGGCGCCGAGGTGACCACCATTGAAGGGTTATCGTCCGATGAAGCGCATCTTCACCCTTTACAGCAGGCCTTTATCGATCACGCGGCCGTTCAATGCGGCTACTGTATTCCTGGTATGTTAATGTCTGGTGCCAGGCTGCTGGCTGAATATCCGCAGCCTTCAATGGAGCAGATCCGCGCGGCATTGAGCGGAAATATCTGTCGCTGTACCGGCTATCGCAAGATCTGGGAGGCGGTGCAGAGTGTGGGAGAGCAGCAAGGAGGGACACTTGTATGACTGAATTGATCGGTGCATCCATCGCGCGCCCCGACGCGCTGGGGAAAGTAACAGGTGCTGCTCGCTATCCCGCCGACCTCGTTCGGCCTGGGATGCTGCATGCACAGGTTGTCTTTGCCCATCGTCCCCATGCCCGCATTCTCTCCATTGATACCGCCGAAGCCCAGGCATCCCCCGGCGTTATTGCTGTTCTGACCGCTCAGGATGTGCCCTACAATGCCTTTGGCCTGATCGAGGCCGACCAGCCGGTTCTCTGCCAGGATGTGGTGCGCTTCGAAGGAGATAAGGTCGCGCTGGTGGTGGCCGAGTCCAGAGAGGCGGCTATCACGGCGTCAAAGCTGGTGGCCGTTGAATATGAGGAAATGCCGGCGGTGACGGACCCACAATGGGCCCTGGCGCCCGATGCTCCCCTGGTTCATGAGACCCGTGGCACCAATCAGCTCTTCCATTTCCCACTGCGCAAAGGAGATGTGCCCCGAGCTCTGGTGGAGGCTGATGCAGTCGTTGAGGGAACATTTACCACCACCTGGCAGGAGCACGCCTTTTTGCAGCCAGAGGCTGGTATCGCCTATATCGATGATCAGGGGCGCCTGGTGTTAGAGACCGCCGGACAATGGATGCACGAGGATCGGCGCCAGATCGCGCAGATGCTTCAGCTGCCAGAAGAACAGGTGGTGATGCGCTACGCGACCATCGGGGGCGCCTTTGGTGGACGAGAGGACCTCTCGATGCAGCATGTGCTGGCGCTGTCGGCCTGGAAAGTACGTCGTCCGGTGGCCCTGGTGTGGACCCGCGAGGAATCGATGATCGGGCACCACAAGCGCCATCCCGTCACCATCTCCTGTCGCTGGGGCGGCAAACGCGATGGCACGATCACGGCGGTTGAAGCCACGATCATCGCCGATGGCGGCGCATATGCCTCCACCAGCATCGAAGTCGTCAAAGATATTGCGCTGTTTGCCTGCGGCTGCTATGAGATCGAGCATATCTCCGTGGATGGCTACGCGGTCTATACCAACAACATTCCCTCCGGCGCCTTCCGTGGCTTTGGCGCGCCACAGGCCCAGTTCGCCAGTGAGCTGATGCTAGCCAGGCTGGCTGAAGCCCTGCACCTGGATCCCGCCGAGGTACGGTTGCGCAATATCTACCGCGAGGGAAGCATCGAGCCTACGCAGCGACCCCTGCCAGCTGGCGTCAGCGCACTGCCTGTGCTGGAACGCTGTCTGTCCGAAGCCAGGAGCCGCTGGGGATATGGAGAGCCTGTAGCCAGCAATGAGGGATATTTGAAGCAGGGGATCGGTATCGCCTGTGGCATCAAGAACGTGGGCTATTCCTTTGGATTTCCCGAGCAGGCCACCGCGACGGTTGAGGTGTCTGGTCAGGCGGAACTGGAGCGCGCCGAGGTGCGCGTCGGCGCGGCCGATGTCGGTCAAGGCTCACACCTGATACTGCGCCAGATCGCCGCTGAAACCCTGCAATTGCCACTTGATAAAGTGACTATGATCTGCACCGATAGCAGCGAGTCCCCCAACGCCGGGAGCGCCTCGGCCTCTCGCATGACCTTTATGGGAGGGCGTGCCGTCAAGGATGCCGCGCAGGAAGCCCGCAACAGGTGGAGCTACACTGACGACTATCAGGCTCAGGCGACCGTGCAGTACCGCGCTCCCCACACCACGGCTGTTGATCCAGTGACCTACAGCGGTGTTCCCAACTACTGCTATGGTTATACGGCCCAGGCCGTTAAAGTCGAGGTAAATACGCTGACCGGACAGGTGCAGGTGCTGGGCATTATCAGCGTACACGATGTGGGGAAAGCCATTAACATGCAGCAGGTCACCGGTCAGATTGAGGGCTGCCTGGCACAGGCGCTGGGCTACGCGCTGATCGAGAACTTCCAGATGAAGCAGGGGCGCGTGCTTACTCCTTACTTCAGCACCTACCTGCTGCCTACTGTGCTGGACATGCCGACCGAAATCGTCCCTATCGTGCTAGAACTGGCTGATCCTCATGGACCCTATGGAGCGCGTGGCGTGGCTGAAATGCCCCTGATCCCATTCGCGCCCGCAGTCGCGGACGCTATCCACCAGGCCACCGGCGCCTGGCTCGATCAACTCCCTATGACGCCTGAGCGCGTCCTGAATGCCTTAAATACCAGGACGGCTGAATGATATGCCGTATAGAGTAGGAGCGGTCATAAGATGCAGAGATTAAAGATTATTGCTGGCCCCTTTGAGTTTGTGGCGCGCATGGAAGATGAGATGGCGCCCAAGACCTGTGCCGCCTTTAGCCGGTTGTTGCCATTTCGCAATAAGATCATCCAGGCCCGCTGGAGTGGTGAGTCCGCCTGGATTCCGTTGGGGGACCTGGATGTTGGACTGGGTTTTGAGAACCACACCAGCCATCCAGGCGCGGGTCAGATCCTCTTATATCCTGGAGGTTATAGCGAGACCGAGATCCTCTTCCCCTATGGCAGCACCTGTTTTGCCAGCAAGATGGGACAACTGGCGGGTAACCACTTTCTCACCATTATCGAAGGCTCAGAGCAACTACACGATCTCGGACGATTGGTGCTCTGGGAGGGCGCTCAGGATATTCTTTTCACGCGGGCTGAATAACCAGAAGCCTCAAAGCTGGCTTCAGATTATTCTCGATAATTGACATATCAATCTGCTCGGATAACCTGGATGCCCAGTTGCCGGTATGGTGCAAGGCTTTTATCGTCGGTGGAAGTGTCGGTGACGAGATAGGTGAGGGCGGTGATGGAGGCGACGATGTAGGGGGCGGCCGTACCAAGCTTGCTGGCTTCGCTGACGGCCACGATTTCTGCCGCCTGCTCGATCATGGTGCGCTTGGTATAGACCTCTTCCATATCTGGCATGCTGATGCCGATCTCGGGATGCAGGCTGCAGATGCCGAGGAAGCAGAGGTCGGCACGGATCTGTTTGAGGGCCTCGATAACCGGGACGCCGATCATGGCCTGGGCGTCTTTCTTTAATTTCCCGCCCAGTACCTGGACCTCAATATGGGGATGCAGGGCCAGCGTGGCGGCGACCGGAATGCTGTTGGTGATAACGGTAGCCTGCCGGTTGGGGGGAATCTGGTTGGCAATTTCGTGCACGGTGGTGCCGCTATCCATAATGATGACCTGCCCATCATGAATCAGGTCAGCGGCGGCCCTGGCAATTGTAACCTTGGCACCAGTGCTGGTCTGTAGACGTTCTTCGTACGAAGAAGAGAGCGCACGAGGGAGCGCGCCGCCGTGCACGCGTTGCAGGATGCCGGCCTCCGCCAGTTCATTGAGATCGCGGCGAATCGTGTCCTCAGATACCTTTAGCTGCATGACCAGGTCGGTGCCCAGAATCTTGCCTTCGCGGTGTAAACGATCCACGATATAGCGCTGGCGCTCTTCTTTTAACATTTTCTTCTTCTCCATGCCGCTGGAATCCGCAGGCTATTCCCGGTTTCTGCTGGATTCTGCGGGTAATTCAGGGTTACCCTGGCCATTTTATGGGTGTTTATCATCCTTGTCAAGCTACGCGGGCTGTGATCGAATTATCAGATTAACAGGCATGATTGTGCTCCCCACGTATGATACCTGTCCTCATGATATCCTTTTACGCGGTGCTACCAGCCGATACGTCTGACCTGATGATGGGGGGAGGGTGAGGTTTTGAGGCTGTGATAACTTTCATCGATGACAAGCTTAAATGGATGGTTGGCGTTCAGGTGGGTACAAATCTCAAAGGCACGCTGGAATAAGTGCTCTGTCTCCTGGTAGCGTCCCATGGCATGATACAGCAGGGCCAGGTAGTTCAGGTCCATAGCAACATGTGGATGGTCAGGCCCCAGGCATTGTTCATCGACGGCCAACGCCCTGCGATAGAGCTGTTCTGCTTGCTGATACTTCTGCTGATCATGATACAACTGGGCCAGGCTGATCAATCTTCTGGCCGTGATGGGATGTTTGGACCCAAGGACCTGTTCGCACGCGGAGAGCGCTCGCTTAAACAGGGGCTCGGCAAGCTCGTCTTGGTCTTGCTGATGATAGAGGCCGGCGAGATTGCTGAGGCAGAGGGTGGTATCAGGATGATTGGGACTGATCGCCTCTCGGATTGCCAGGGCTCGCGTAGCTAACCGCTCAGCCTGTTCGTATTGAGCCTGGTCGCCATAGAGCTCTGCCAGGTAATTCAGGTTGATCGCGATTAATGGGTTGCCCGGCTCTAGTTTTGTTTCAAGAATGTTCAATGCTCGCAAGTAGAGCTCTTCCGCCTGCGCGTATGCTTTCTGGTTATGATAGACACGGGCCAGATAATTCAGGCTCTGGGCAATATCAAGGTCATCAGACTCCAGGACATGTTCTCGGATAGTTAACGCTCTCCGGGCGCACTCGATGGCTAGTGCATACTCTCCATGGTAGCGGTAAAGGCTGGACAAATGGTTAAGAATGATAGCGTTGCCTGTATGATCAGTGCCAAATGCCCGTTCGTTGATGCTGAGTGCTCGCTGGTACAGCGGCCTGGCCTGTGTATATTTGCCTCGGTCACTATACAGGCGTGCCAGGTTGAGCAGGCTGGTGGTGATGTTACGCATATTGCGTTGTCTGGTCTGTTCGCTAATCTCCAAAGCCTTCTGGTAGAGCGGCTCGGCCTGCGTATATTTGGCCTGTTTATGGTAAAGCCGGGCCAGGTTATTGATGCTACTGATGGTGCTGCGGTGGCGAGGACCCAGGATCTTTTCTCTCATTGCCAGCGCCTTTTGGAGATAGGTCTCTGCTTCCGCATAGGTAGCCTGTTCAGCTAGAAACCGGCCTGTCCAGTTGAGCAGGGTGGCCGCCTCGGTGGACTCCATCTGCCAGCGATCAATCAGGTGAATGCATCTTTTCGCATGGGGTAGTAGAGCGAAGCAGCGTGGCCAGTTGCCGTAGTGGATGCGAGGGATGAGTCGATTGAATGCGCGCACGATGCGTACGGCCCATGTACGTTGCGTTTCCGTTTCCATTGCCATCAGGAGAACCGCCTGCACCAATCGGTGGATGGTCAAGGTTTGATTGAGGTTACGTTGGATGAGTGAATAACGGAGCAGTTCGGCCAGCGCATCGTTGAGCGCGATAGTGTCCTGACCAAGCTGCTCTAAATCCGGTCCTAGATGCCGGGCGCCTTTGCTAAGGATGGCCAGTGGAATGGCATCGGGATCGAGAAAGGCGCATAAGCGAAGGATCTCCAGCGCCTTTGGATTTTTATGTTGCACTTTGTCGATAGATAGCGACCAGGTGGTGGTCACAGGCGCGGGATGATCGAGCACATTCTGGCCGCGGCGCCTGAGCAGCTCGCTTAATCGCGTTTGGTAGAGTGTCAGATATTCGCGAAGTGTGCATCTGGTTTCTTCGATGTATGCCCCCGCCTGGTCAAGCGCCAGGGGCAAGCCACCTGTTTGCTTAACAATCTCAAGTGCCAGCTGGCGCTGCGCAGGAGCTATGCTGTCAAGCGATTGATTTACATCGAGCAAGGTGGCACGCCTGAGCAAGAAGAGCGCTCCTTCGTTGCCTGCCATCTGTTCGATTTCTACCCGGCGGGCAATCGTGCCCAGGATCTGGGTGCGCGTGGTCAGCAGAATGTGTCCCCTGGTTGCGGTCGGAAGTATATCACGCACCAGTGCGAGATCATCCGCGTTATCCAGCACCAGTAGCCAGCCTGCATGTTCCTGGAGCCAGCGCTTGAATGCCTGCCGCAGGAGGGGCTGATTGGATTCCTGGCGCTCGGGCAGCTTCAGTTGCTGGGCGATTTCATCGATGCTAGCCAGCAATGTTTCGCGCGAATCCGCCTGTGCCCATAAAATGGTTTGATATTCGTCCTGATAGCGGTAGGCATACTCGATGGCGATCTGTGTTTTGCCGATGCCGCCCAATCCACTGATTGCCTGTGCCCTTATGGTCTGAAACGAGGTATGAAGACGATCCAACACTTCATCGCGACCGGTAAAAAAGAAATTGCGCTCGTATGGAATAAGGATGAGGATCTGAGTGTCTGGTGTCACGAGAGGTCGTTGATTGAGCTCTTCAATGATCTTGCGTAGCTCGGTGACGACATCGAAGAAAGCGGTGTCGCGATCTTGCCATCTGGTGATGGGGAGTCCGTTGCTCGGCAGGCATTTGATTTTCTCGAATGGGCTGCCCTGCCAGTCGCAGGGACGCAGAATGATTGGTACAACTCGCGCCTCGCGCTTTTTATGCCGCTCAATCGCCCGCGCCATCTCAACACTGGAGCAGTGATCCGAGGCCAGAAAGTCGGCGCTGATCAGCAAAAAGATGATGTCGGCCGCTTCTAGATGCTGCATAACGGCCTTTTCCCGTTCCTCGCCTGCGTGTATGTCGTGCTGCTGCCAGTTCGTGATCAGTCCCTGTCGCTTCAAAGTGGCGAGATGATTTTCCAGGTCTCGCAGCAACTCTTTATCTCTCTCTGCATAAGAAATAAAGATGTTCAAGGGCCGGGCAGCGCTGGCAGCCATAATCTTTCTCCACTAGAATATTATTGTGTAAAGTGCAGTATATCCCTTTTGCTCCTCCGGCGCAAAAAGAGGGGATAAAAAGTACTTTATTCGTTATTGTTGATCTACCAGCCGGCGGCGATCCCCTCGGCGCGTGGATCTGAGCCTCCCTGCATGACCCCGGTTGTAGGATCAAACATGATGCCCTGAGCATAGCCCATGGTCGCCATCCACAGGTCTCCGATCTGGATGGTATGCCCCATCTGGCGCAGTGTTTCCAGTGTTGCCACCGGGAAGCGATCCTCAACCAGCAGGGCTTCTTCGACGCCACCATAGGGCGAGCCATGTATCCAGCGCGGCATCTCGATGGCTTGCTGCATATTTAAACCGAAGCGGGCGCTGGCGGTATAGACCTGCAGGTGGGTCTGCGCCTGTCCATCACCTCCCATGGTACCAAACACCATGGCGGGCCTGTTATCTTTGAGGGCCAGCGATGGGATCAAGGTATGTAAGGTGCGTTTGCGGGGAGCCAGTGCATTGGCGGCCATTGGATCAAGTGAGAAATAAGCGCCGCGATTCTGCAGTACGATACCCAGATCATCAACTACCAGGCCGCTGCCAAAGCCCATGTAGTTGCTCTGGATCAGCGAGACGATATTCCCTTCGCGGTCGGCCGTGCAGAGATAGATAGTATCGCCTGTGAAACTGCCGGCTGCCGTGAAGGTCTGAGCACGCTGTAGATCGACCAGGGGGCGGCGCTGGTCAAGATAGGCAGGGCTTACCAATTGGGCGGGATCAACGCGCATGTGCGTGGGATCGGTCAGGTACGCGGCCCGATCGGTAAAGGCGATCTTTTTTGCCTCGACGGCCGGATGAACCGTTTCAGGGGCCAGCGGATTGTTGCCCAGGGGCAATTGATCGAGTATGCCTAACATCTGGAGCGCGGTGACGCCCTGGGTGTTGGGTGGCATTTCATATATACGTAAGCCCGCGAATGGGACGCTGAGCGGCGTAACCCAGTCTGCCTGGTGGGCGGCCAGATCTTCACGTGTAATCAGTCCCCCTTCACGCTCGAAGAACTCTGCCATCGCGGCGGCAATCGATCCATTATAGAAGCTGGTCGGCCCTTCTTTCACGATCGTTTTGTACGTCTGAGCCAGCGTGGGGACGCGCATGATGCTGCCAACCTCTGGCACCGTACCATCAGGCAGAAAATGCCGATGCCAGGAGGCGTGTACATCGTCCCGCTTGCTCATCGTGGTCAAGGCGTTATGCAATCCCGGCCCAATGGCGAACCCCTCTTCGGCGTAAGATATGGCCGCTTCCAGCGATCTTGCCAGCCCGAGCCGACCGAAGCGCTGCGAGGCGGCATCCCAGCCACTGACACAGCCCGGCACGGTCACGGTGTGGACACCGAAGGTCGGCATCGTCTTGTGCCCCAACTCCTGATACCGTTCGATACTGGCTGCCTGCGCCGAGCGGCCACTGCCGTTTAAGCCATACACATTGCCGCTGGAGGCTTCATAAATCATCATAAATATATCGCCCCCCAGTCCGCACACAAACGGATAAACGACCTGCAGCATTGCGTTGGCCGCGATGGCTGCATCTATCGCGTTGCCTCCCGACTTCAGTATATCCAGGCCCGCCTCGGCAGCCAGGTAATGTGGCGCAGCCACCACCCCTCGACGTGCAAGCGTAACCGGGCGATGCTGGGGAAATGATTGTAGCGTTGCAGAATTATTCATCATGATCCTCCTTTTTTCTGCTTAGCGATGGAGCAACAGGTATCCATACGGTAGGAGCAAGTAAACATGGCATTGTTTGTAATTGCTTGATAAAAGTATAGCATTGTTTTGTACGCCATATATAGTCTTTATTGTTGCTTGTTGCTTTTTTTACCTCAAGGTTATTATTAGCGCACATACGACCCATGATATGTCTGTTTCCTCATATACAATGGCTTGAGACGCTGGTTTGAGCGGATGCTGCATTACATGTGTACGTATACGTATACGTACACATGTAATGCAGCATCCGCTGTGTGGGTGGTTTGTTGACATTTCGCCAGGTGTTTATTGCTCGAAATCACCGTGCCAGATATGCCTGAACTCTTCGCTGGTGGTGAGGAGCTCCGCTAGTGTGCCTATGGCTTCAATCTGACCAGCTTTGAGAACGATAATGTTGTTCGCCTGCTGCAACACTGCCTTGCGGTGCGAGATGACCAGGCAGGTGTTTTGATGCTGTGCCAGCAAGCGTTGCCAGAGCTGGTGCTCGGTTTCTACATCGAGGGCGCTGGAGATGTCGTCGAAGACGAGCAATTCACAGTTTCTGACCAGCATCCTGACGGCCGCTGTGCGCTGCGCCTGTCCCCCTGAGAGCTTGACGCCACGCGTGCCGATGATGCTCTGCAGCCCTTGTTCCAACCGGATGACATCAGGCTCGAGTACCGCGAGGCGCAGAGCCTGTGAGATATCTACCTGGTCGGGCGAAAGACCGAGCAGGATATTTTCTTCCAGTGTATCGCTAAAAAGATGTGGCAACTGGGGCGTGTAGGCGCTATGTGGTGGCACAAAGAAATTGGCCGGATTGAGGACGCGCTGGTCGTTCCAGCTGATCTCGCCGTCGTCCATCGGCAGCAGCCCCAGCAGCGTTTGCACCAGTGTTGTCTTGCCGACTGCGATGCGCCCCGTAATCACGGTAAGGGTGCCGCGTCGCAGCTGAAAACTGATATTAGCGATGCCGCGTCCGGTATCGGGATAGTGATAGGTGAGATTGTTGACGGTGAGCAACTCTAGCCTGTCTTTTTCTGTCTTAACCGTTACCTGCAGCTCGGGTACAGGTTGTTTGAGATAGAGTGGATCGCTATTGAGCAGTATCTCCTCATCGGCGCCTTGCAGGAGCGATACCAGCCGTTGGTGCGACACCCTGGCCTGGGTATACTGGGTGAGCAAGGAGGCGGTGGAGACGATAAAGGTGGTAATGGTTCCCAGATATGAGATGAAGATGGCGATATCACCGGGATTGAGGTGACGATAGAGCGCCGCCAGCACCAGAATGAGTCCGGTGCCGATGCCGACCGTGTTGCCAAAGACCGACTGCAGGACGCTGAAGAAAACAGTATCTTTCAGTATCTGTCGCTGGCGTACGCGGCTGAGCCGGCTGAAGTAGGCGACCGCCGAGTCTTCCGTGCCGGCCACCTGAATGGCCTGGACGGCGCTAAAGATTTCGCCGATGGCTCCTGTCAGCAGTCCCGTGGCCTCTCGGCTGGCGGCGCGCAACTGATGCTGCCTCTGTCGCATGATCTGAGCGATGCCCACCACCAGCAAGAGCGGCAGAAAGACGCAGAGGGTAATCAGAACGTCGATATGCAGCAAGATAATGGCCGCCGGTAGCATAAAGAAGACCAGTCCCACCATGTTGGCGATCTGCCCAAACAGTCCGTCGATGGCATCGACGTCATCCCGGAAGTAGTTGATGGCCTCGCCCGCGGACCCCGGAATGGCCCGCGCACCGGGCCTCTGGAGGAGGTAGCGCAATAAATTTCTCTGTAGCAATGCACTGGTATTGAAGATGCAGGTCATGGTTGCCGGGAGGGAAGCGGCCTGTATGGTGGCCCTGAGCAGAGCCGCTAATGCCAGCGCACCAAGCAGCAACCATGGTAGCAGGCTGGCGTGATTGGCACTATGGGCCAGCGTATTGAGCGCATTAAAAAAGGCCTGCAGAATCAATCCGAATAACAGCCGTCCTATGACATAGAAGCTGATGTCGCCGCACAGAGAGCCGATATAGGACCAGGAGCGATAGCGGATCAATCGGCCGATAAACTGGTATGTTTTCATATCGTTTGTGCTGTCCTTCCTAGTCTCTATCGGTCGCCAGCTCCGGCTGATTGGCGATGGAGGTGTCGGATTCCCGGGCTGTCTGCAGTAAGTGTGAAAAGTGTGAGTCGGGATCTTTCTCCAGTTCTGTTCGTGTTCCCCATTCACGAATGCGCCCGTTTTCCAGCAGCAAGATGTCATCAACCCTTTGGATGGTTTTCAGGCGATGTGCGATTACCAGCGCGGTACGTCCGGCCAGCAGTTTATGGATAGCCTGCTCAATCCGCTGCTCGGTAGCCGGGTCCAATCTGGATGAGGCTTCATCCAGAACGATGATGCCTGGATTGTTTAGGAAGATGCGCGCGAAGGCGAGCAACTGAGCCTCGCCCGCCGATAATCCTTCTCCGGCTGCCCCTATGATGGTATCCAGCCCATCTGGAAGGGTTGACAGCCAGCCGGACATCTCAACTTCAGCCAGGGCCTGCTTGATCTGTTCGTCTGAAATTGTGCTCTTGAAGAGAGTCAGGTTGTCGCGCACGCTGGCATGGAAGATCTGCACCTCCTGCGTGACCATCCCGATGTGACGGCGCAGCGAGCGCAATTGCAGGGTTGGCAGGGGATGATCACCCATGCGGATTTCACCGGACTGGGGATCATAGAGGCGAAAGAGCAGGCGGGACAGCGTGCTCTTGCCACCGCCCGTGCGCCCAACGATGCCCAGCACACGCCTAGCCGCGAGGTGGAATGAGATCTCCCGCAATACTGGCTCATCCGCGACATAGCCGAACGTGACGTTGTCAAAAGTAATGTCGAGTGCTCCATCGGGAGGTAGTTCTTGCTCTCCATCAATCAGGGCCGAGCGCGTTTCGCGCAGCCCTTCGATGCGCCTGATGCATGCCTCGGCCTGCTGCAGGTCCTGGAGTTGCTGCTGAATCTGTTGAATCGGCTGTGAGAGTTGATCGGTGTAGGAAAAGATCAGATAGACGGTCCCGATAGTGATTGCTCGCTGCATCCATAGGGCTGTCCCGATAGAGAGGGAGAGGACGCTGCCCAGCACAAAGAGGAACAGGGTGATGATACCCATGGTGGCTTCCGCCGCCATCGAGCGACGAAAAATGGGCGACCATGTGCGCAGCAGCAGATAGAAGCGATGCAGTACGTAACCGGTGGCCCCATTGGCACGAATATCCTCGGTTCCATTTAGCCTTTCACTGAGAAAACCATACAAGGCGGTGGTGATCTGCCGACTCTCTCTCCAGAGAGGAACCGCACGCCGGCGCAGATACATGAGAATGAGTAGCGCGATGCCAGAGAAGGCAACCATCGCCAGTCCTTCCCAGGCATTGATGGTGAAGAAGAGGACGAGAATGGCGAGTAGCAGCAGCATGCTGGTGAGCAGGTTAATCACGAACTGTGAAAAGAAATTGGTCAGGGCATTGACGTCTCCATCGATGCGCTCGATCATCTCTCCTGCCGTACGGGATGTATGATAGGCCAGGTCCAGCGAGAGACAATGGGCGACCAAGTCGGTGCGTAGCTGGTTGGTGGCTGTCCATGCCACATTGGTGTTGAGATAGGTGCTGGCAATGGAGATACCTTGCCGGGCCAGGGCCACAGCGATAAACAGGAGACCGGCGGCGATCAATGAATTGTTTGCGCCATGGTAGATCGCGGTATCGATAAAATAGCGCAATATCTGTGGATTAAGCAACTGCAGACCAATGCTGATCAATAGTGAGAGGGTTAAGAATAAAACGCTTTTCCATTGTGGCTTGAGGTACATGCTTAAGAGCAACAGGTAGCGCTTGCCAAAGACGTGCATCGACTCCTCCTGATGAAGGTGATATGCGACAACATTCAACAAAAGCGCACGTAAAGTGCCGGGCTATTGTAACTGCAAATAATTTCTTAAACAATGTCCAAATGAACGATGCGCGGGGATTGACAATTGTATTATAATAATGACAGGAAAGAGGCTGTTTAAACCCCTATTATGACAGATTTTACATTATTTGTGCAATCCCCTTCAACTATGTGATACCTCTGCGTGTTATCTTCCGTGTAATAGAATGTCTGTGCTAATCGAGGGACTCACCTGTTAACAATTGTGTACTTTGCCCTCCAGGTATTTGTTGTTGTGCTACTAAATTGTGTATTATGGCAAGATAAAGTGTTCATAGCATGTTTTATGAGGCATTGTTGTGCAAAGGAGCCATAAATGACTGTACAACAGCATGGATGTATCTCGCTTTACCTGTCACACGATCGGCCTTTCGTGGAACTTGAGGTCCGCACCGATTGTGGCTACATACGTAAAGCGCGTTTTCTGGTTGACACTGCCGGGGGGGCGCTCATCCTCACCGAAGCCCTGGCTCGGGATTTAGAGCTGGTTTTTGAGGATGAGGCCGTATCATGTCTGGGAAAGCATATTTTTCGTCGTGTGCGTCCACCGCGTTTGCTGGTTGGACCGTGCGAGCTTGAACTGGCGCAGATATCTGCGTTAATGGCGGTAGGAACGTCTTCCCTTTTTCCTGGTGAAGATCTGAATGGTATTCTGCCAGGCTTTTTGCTGTCGCGTTACTGCGTGCTTCTGGATTATACAATGGGCACCTTTTCACTTTCGCCTGGCAGCGCCATGGCTACGCGCGGCGAGCCGGTGCCTATCTCGTTCCATCCCAATAGTTATTTTCCATGCGTTGAAGCCACCATTGGCGGTGAGCAGTATAGCTTGCTGCTGGATACAGGAGCCTCGTGTACCATGCTATCTGATGGCGTGATGGGCAAATGGGTGCGGCAGTTTCCCGCCTGGCCCCGGGCCAGTTGCGCGGTGGGAGCCGCCAACATGGGTGTACCTGGAGAAGAGCACGCCACGATGATGCGGGTCCCACTCATGACTCTGGGTTCGGTATTACTCAAAAATATCACCGTCGTCTCTCACCCTGGTAGCACATGTGAGGAGGCTCACTTGAAGCATATGAGCGCCCCTATGATGGGAGCCCTGGCTGGCAACGTGCTCAGACAATTCAGGATCGAGATCGATTATATGCATGCGATGTCCTACTGGGAATGGAACGATGATGCATATCCATATGATATGGATATGGTGGGATTGACGCTGGCCCTCAATGCCGATAGCTCCTATCGTATCGCCGCAATCTCGGATGGAAACTATGCCTGCGTACGCCGATCAGTACGGGTGGGGGATCGTCTGTTGCAGGTTAACGGCCTGAAAATGACGGGCCTGCCGTTGTCGATGGCGGTGGATGCACTGCGCGGGAGTCCGGGACAGCGTCATACCCTGCTACTTGAACGCGAGGGCGAACTGCGCAGTGTCTCCGTAGCGACGGGGCGCATTGTTTGAGCTGGCATGGCCTTCTTATTATGCCGATAGCTCAGGCCGACCACCGGAATATCTGGTGGTGCCATGTTGGGGTCCAATGGCTAAAATGCTTGCCTGTTTTAGTATAATAAGGAGGCAGCAATGTGATTGGCAGACATCTATTTAAGAATTTCTCATAGAAGAGAGCACTCATGCAAATTGACGGTGTGGTTGGCACAAAATCCGGTCCCCCAGCAATAAGGATACGTGTATTTTTTGCGCGCGTTGGCGCGGCTATCATTGACTTCATCATTCTTAGCAGTCTTCAAATCTGGAGCAGTGCAATATTTGGCGTCGTAGATCCCGCTTCAGGCAACAATTATTCGTTTGATGGAGATGGTTTTAGCCTGGCCTTTGGGGGCATCCCTTTCATTCACCCCGTCTGGCTATATTTGATCGCTTTTGTCTATTTCTTTGTGCAGGAAACTTTATTCGGCACCACTATCGGCAAATTGTTGTTCGGGCTGCATGTTACCGGTATGCGAGGGGAACGCCTGACCTGGTTGGCATCTTTGTGGCGTAATCTGCTACGCTTTCTTGACATGCTGCCTTTGTGTTATATTATTGGCCTTTTCTCCTGCTGTCTCTCCCATGGCTTCCAACGCGTCGGAGATCGCGTGGCTCACACCCTTGTTCTGCCGATCAAAGCTACCCCGACCGCTTCGTATCCCATCGAGACGATGCTGAAGCGCTATGTGGCCCTCTGTATCGTTGTTCTGGCCCTGGCAGGCTTTGGCCTCAATTATATGTATTACTATCGGCCCTCACTGGACATACAAGGCTGGGTAAATATCAATAATTCGTATCAGTTCCAATCTTCAAATACAGTTCCGCCCTGTGGAAAAGTGAGCGCGCAGGCGAGTGATATCGTCGTAAATCGTCACATTCGCTTACTACAGACAAAAGCCTCCACGTGGAATGACGGTACGGTGACGTATCCGATCGTATATGCGGATAAGGTTACCTGTACCGCGCATATCACCCTCAACTGGCATGGTTTTTTGCATGGCTGGTCCGTTTCTACCGTGCGCATCGATGACTAAAGCTATCATTTCTTTTTCTCTTGTGGCGCCGCTGCAGCGGCGCCACAAGAGAAAAAACAGGAGCAAGGGACTCTCAGGGGTGATCCGCCCCTGAGAGTCCCTTGCTCCTGTTTTTTCGGATTTTTGCAAAATCTAAAACTCTGATACCAGACATTGTGCTGAATCGTCTCAAAATATGAGTCCAGATCCTTTATCTCTGGACGATAGATGTGGTTGTAGTGCGATGGTTAGCACATATGAGGTCAAGGGAATGAAACAGCAGTTTTCGGGCTTCTGGCATTTGTGCAGGGATACCATTGTCATACCTATCGCGAAATCGGCTTTGTACTATTTTTGTTTTTTTCTCTTTGTTGGGTTCACCGTCTTCTTTTTTTTACTGATCTGGGGATCCGCCGTTACAGGCCTGGTGTCGGTTCTTTCGCACATTCATTCTGTCCCCTGATGCAGGTTCCTGGTAGTGCCGGAACGTATCGCGTTAACCTGCTCTGGCACTACCAGGTGTGATTTTTTTTGTTATCTCAACGTGTATACTTTTGTATATACGTTGTTTTTTTCTCAACGTCAGTGAACATGTAAGTTTGAATTGGGACGTCGTAGTTCCAGAGGAGATATAGATCTATGGCCATGGATCGAGAGACTATCCAGGATATTGCGATAAAAACGCTTATTTCCAATAATGCTGCTTCGATGCATGATATTGCTATGGCTGCCGGCATTGGTCGTACTACGCTGCATCGCTATTATGCAAGCAGGGAAGAACTATTGCGTTCCCTGATTGCCAGTTGTTTTGATGAAATTGAGCAGATTGTAGCGATCAGCCATATGGGGCAGGTTCCAGCCTTAGAATCGCTGGAAAACCTCGTGTTGGCGCTGGTTCCCATTGGACATCGCTTCCATTTTTTGATCGGGGCCTGGCCCTTTGACAATAGCGATGAAGATTTCAAAGCCAGGGAGGTCCGTTTATTAGGACAGTTTGAAGCCCTGGTTCAGCGTGGACAGGGTGAAGGCGCGTTTCGTAACGACCTGCCTACGCGCTGGATTATTGATACGATTACCGCCATGCTGTTTATGGCCTGGGAAAGTATCTCTGAAGGGTATACGGCGCCGCGCGATGCCTCTCGATTCGTGTTGTCAACGCTACGGCAAGGCATCGGAGGCAGGCCGTCGTGAGGGTCTTCTTTGTCATACTGAATGTTATTGCATAAAAATGCTTCTTTGTTTATATTTGCTAATAAACAAGTCTGGTCAAATAGCTAGAATATATACGAAGGTGGGGAAAACGGTATGCTCAGCAATCAATCGCGTACAGCAGCGTTGCAAGATCTTCGACAGCAACATGTTCCTCGAGGCGTGTCCAACGCGCATCCAATTTTTGCGGCGCGGGCGCAGGGGGCACGCCTCTGGGATATCGATGGGAAAGAGTATGTGGACTTTGTGGGCGGTATCGGAGTTCTCAATATAGGTCATAATCATCCACGGGTCATGCAAGCGGTGCAGGATCAACTGGCGAACTTTACCCATACCTGCTTTCAGGTTGTGATGTATGAGCCATATATACGCCTGGCCGAACGCCTGAACGCGCTGGCGCCGGGTGCCGATCCCAAGAAGACGATCTTTCTGACGACAGGTGCTGAGGCTGTTGAGAACGCGATTAAGATTGCTCGCGCCTCAACGCAGCGGCCAGCCGTCATCTCTTTTACCCACAGCTTCCATGGTCGCACCCTGCTCGGCATGAGCCTGACGGGCAAGGCTTCCGCTTACAAGCAGCGCTTTGGACCTTTTGCCCCCGAAGTGTATCACGCGCCTTATCCTTACGAATATCGGGGATGGAGCAGTGAACGGTCCCTGGAGGCCTTGCAAGAACTTTTCCAGACCGGTGTAACGGCGGACCAGGTAGCGGCCGTGATTATCGAGCCTGAGTTGGGTGAAGGAGGTTTCGTGGTAGCCCCGGCCGATTTTTTGCGTGAGCTGCGGCGCATTACAACTGAGCATGGTATTTTGTTGATCGCGGATGAAATTCAATCCGGCTTTGGGCGTACCGGCAAGTTCTTTGCCATTGAGCATAGCGGTGTGATTCCCGATATGATCACGGTCGCCAAGAGTCTGGCAGGTGGGTTCCCCCTCTCTGGTGTTATTGGCAGGGCTGAGGTGATGGATGCGCCAGCTGGAGGTGGATTGGGAGGTACCTATGCCGGCAATCCGATCGCTTGCGCGGCTGGCCCGGCCGTGCTCGATGTTTTTGAGCAGGAGCAGATTTTATCTCGTTCTGTCGCGTTGGGAGCCTGCTTCCGCGAACGCTTCCTGACGCTCCAGCAAGAGGTGCCGTCCATTGGTGATGTGCGTGGCCTGGGCATGATGATCGCGCTCGAATTGGTGCGCCATCCTGAGACTAAAGAGCCCGCTCCCGAACTGGTAGACTGCATTATCGCAGAGGCTCGCGCGCAAGGAATTCTGCTGCTGAAGGCTGGCCTATATGGCAACGTTCTGCGCATCCTCGTGCCACTGGTAATTGAGGAAGAACTTGTTGACCGGGTGTTAGATACGCTCTGTGCTATCATCCGCGCTACGTCAGACCGCCAGCCATCCTGATCAATAACTGTCAGCTACCTTTATACTGTGAGATTGGCTCTCTTTGGGTCAATCTCACATTTATTGTATATGGAATCATATCCATGGTTATCGCTAAGCAGGCATGAAGTGTGGTAAAGTAATAATGATATTTTAAGGCTGGTTATGTTGGAGAAAGTGGATCTATGCAGCGGCAAGAAATAGAGAAATATTTGCAGGAATTAGGTGATGAGTTGGAGCGGCGCGGCTTTCAGTCGCCGGTGCGCGTGATGATCGTGGGTGGGGTAGCAATGTTACTGCTGGCTGCCAACCGTGAGTCCACCGAAGATGTAGATGTGGTTCTGATGGATATCGAAGGTGATAGCTCAACGAATCCAACTCCTGAAACCAAGGCGTTTAAGTCGGCTGTGAATGCTGTTGCGAAAAAGCATCAGATGAAGCGGACCTGGATCAATGACGATGTGGCCTATTTTATTCGCGATATGGCGCCCAATCCGGGAGCTACGTTATGGCATGAATATAAAAAACTGCATGTATACTTGCCTTCGAAGGAATATATCCTGGCTCTCAAATTGATGGTCTATCGCCCGAAAGATATGCTTGACATTGAGGCCCTACTCAAGCAGTTGCAGATAACGACACGGGAACAGGCGCAGGAAATTGTCGATCGCTTTATACCTGATACCGCCTGGCAGGATCACTATCAATTTCAGGATACTCTGGACGAATTATTTTAACCGCGTGGAATCTGCTGGAGACCGCGTATACGCGCTTCGATGATCGATATTCGTATGTGCGCCCACTGCAAATTTTTTGTTTCGCATGTTACAATACCTGTAGACGATCAACAGAAACAAGGTGGCCAATGAAGACATGTACTGAACTGCAGACAATCTCAGTTTCTTATCAAGAGATCTGTGAGGGGGCCGAACCATGGCTTCCCCTGGGTAATTTCATGAACGACTTTTTCGGAAATTATCCAGATCGCAAATTAGAATTATTGCAAGATCCCATCCAGGAGCCAGCGGAGCCAACGGAAGACGAGCATCGCTGGGCTGTCTTTTGTGCTGCCTCCGTTGAATATCTGTGCCAGAAATATGAGCTTCCTGTACCCGCCTGGGTAGGGGAACTGGCATATGCCCCATTGCCTGAGCCCTGGTACCATTCAAAGATGGCTTTTAAACCAGCCGTCCAGGAGCGGTTGAAGCGCGAGACGCCCTCGGCTTTCAGCAGATACAACATCTATTGCGGTGGCAGGGTCTTCGCCAACAAATATGAGCTGGCCGCGGAACTGCGCCAGCGCCAATCCGCTTAATTCCCGCGGCGAGCGATTGCATGGATAGTAACGCGCACGCTATGATCCGCTCGGATGCGACAGGTAGCCAGACAGGCGCCGTTCCTTTGACAACTCGAAGGGAACGCGTTGCTTCACCCTCTCTCCGTTCATGGCGTGCCCTTGTGCTTATTATTCTGGTCTGCGCCGGTTTTACGCTACTGACCTTTTGCGTTCATTTTGTGCATGCGCGCTTTCCTATTGGGCACCATCCGCATGAAGCGGCACCCGCTATCAGTTTCTCTATTGCACCAGAGGTGTACTCGGGTCAACATTTTATCTACCTTGCCAATGGCTGGCTGCAAGGGCATCTTTATGTAAATGCGCCGCCTCCTCACGATGCGGGTGATTATACATTCTGGCATGGACACTGGTATGTGGCGTTTCCGCCGTTGCCGGCGGTCTTTTTTCTACCACTGGTCGCGATCTTTCACTACAGCCATCAATTCGCCATGTCGGTAGGTGTTGAATTTACATTCGGCATCGCCAATATCGTACTCGCATTTCTGGTATTACGTCGGCTGGTCGAGCAGGGGGTTGTGAAGCTTTCTTTCTCCAGTGTAGCCTGGCTGCTGGCGTTTTTTGTGTTTGGCACCGAGTTGTTGTACGTTTCTATGCAGGCAAGCGTCTGGTTTCTGGCCCACGTTATCGCGACCACCTTCCTCTTGCTGTATGTACTGGAACTGTTAGATAAGCGCCGTAGCTGGCTACTAGCTTGCTGGCTTGGCTTTGCCGCGCTCTCGCGGAGTACCGCGTTGCTGATCTTTCCCTGCTATCTCCTGTTGACTTTTTTGGAAGAACGTCGCCAGACCTGGCTCATGTTGAAGAAGTACGCTACCTTTGGTGTGGTGCTGGCTCTTTTTGTCGTGGGGATGCTCTTCTATAACCTGCTGCGTTTTGGTTCCTGGCTGGATTTTGGCTATCTAAGCATGAATGTAAGCCCACGCGTGGCCGATGGGCTGCATCAATACGGACAGTTTAATGTGCATTTCCTGACAACGAATTTTTACTATATGCTGATTGAGCCGCCCATGCCTATGCTTAGCCCGCCCTTTGTACTCTTTAATCCAGTTGGCACCGGCATTTTCTGGACCATGCCGGCGCTCTACAGTATGGTGCGCACCTTTGTGGTGCGTCCCCGAAGCTATCTGGCCTGGAGCCTGCTGGCTGGCGCTGTTTTACCTCTGGTAGCCCATCTGCTGTATTTCAACACGGGTTGGTTCCAGTTCGGTTATCGCTTTTTCGTCGATATCTTGCCGCTGGCCTTTGTTCTGGCAGTGATGGGCTTTCATACCAGGTTGCGCTGGTACGAGTGGGGACTTATCCTGCTCTCGATTGTGATCAATATCTGGGGATTGCTTGAATATACCTACCTGCAATTTCTGTTGCGTCGATGGATGTGAAATTTTGATTACAGGATCACAAGCAAGTATGGGCGCGACCCCAGACAGGACAGTAGGCCGCACCCATACCGGCATGGTCTAGTTTTGCAAAAGATCATGCAAGGTATTGGCAATAGGAGTTGGCTCTTCTATCCGCTGCGCTGTTTTCTTGAAGAGACCAATGTCCTTCAGCGGGATCGGGTTCTGGCCGAAAGCCTCCCCCTGCTCGGCGATTCTTTTGCCATAGCTTTTATAGATGGGAGCGTTGAATAACGAGCTGGTCAGCATGTCAATGACCGCCTTTGGATCGACCCCGTTCTTCTTCGCCATCGTGAGCGCTTCACCTACAGAGCGTCCCGCGGAAACAATCAGGAAGTTGCCAGCGATCTTGACAATATTTGCCGCGCCGGCCTCTTCACCAAAGTCGAAGATTCCCTGTGCTCCCATTGCCTCCAGGATTGGTCGGACCCTCTCTTTAGCGATTTGAGGCCCAGTAAAGGGAATCCAGAGCTGCCGAGCGACGGCTGCCTGAGGTACGCCGAAGATAGGGGCCTCGACATAGGCACAGCCGTGTTCAGCATGGATGGCCGCCAACTTCTTTGACGTTTCAGGCAGTACGGTGCTCATCGCGATATGGATGCTGCCCGGTCCAAGCCGCTCTAAAAAGCCATCGCTCATCACGACGCTTTCCAGTGCCGTGTCATCCCACACCAGCGATACCACGATCCCTCCACTCGTCACCACATCCGCCGGTCGTTCCGCCAATTGCGCACCCTGTGCGACCAGGGATTGCGCTTTATCCGCGGTGCGATTATAGACATGCAAAGCATATCCTGCCTTGAGGAGATTGGTTGCTACCGGTAGCCCCAGGTTGCCAAGTCCAATAAATCCGATTGTCTCGCTCATTTTGAATACTCCTTTTGTGTTTTAACATGACGTTAACGTCATGTTTCTGGTAAAAAAAGGTTAGGGACGTTCTCTTTCCTCTAACCAGCGCTCGAAGCGTTCGATATTGCCTTGTAGTTCGGCGCGAAATTGCTGGAGTGCACCGATCTTCTGATTCGTTTCAGAGAGATGTTTGCGCAGGATGGTGAGCACCTTCTGCTTGGGCTGTATCCCGCTCGGGTCAGTGAAATAGAGGTCGATGACGTCACGGATCTCATCCAGGCTGAGCCCCAGCTTTTTTAGCTGGTCAATTTTACGCAGACGCGCAAGTGTCTCCTCGGTGTAGTAATGCTGGCCATGGCCTTCACGCTCACCGGGAGGGAGCAGTCCAATGCTTTCATAATAGCGAACGGTGCGCGGCGTTACCCCCGCCCGTTCTGTCAGATCACCTATGCGCATGCGGTCATTCATTGCTTAACCTCTAATGTTACGTTAACGTCATGTTTGTATGATACAATCGCGATCGGATTTTGTCAAGGGCCGGGTTTGGAGGCTTTGAATCGCGGATACGATAGGCCTGTTATGTTAACCCAGCAGATGTTTGATCCCTTTTATCGTGAGCTGCCAGGCTTCTGAATTGGGATCGATCAGTATAAAGTGGTCGGCTTCGGGTAATTCCAATAGCTGAACGTTATCTCCTGTCGCACTGGCTCTGTGGGCATAGCTTCGGCTAATGCTGACTGGCACAATGTCATCAATGCTACCATGGACCAGGATCTGAGGGACGCCTGATGGCAACAGGACTGCTGGTGACGCCTCTGCATAGCGTACAGGCTGTTCTGCCGGGCTGCCCTGCAGTAATGCTTGTACTACGTTCTGGCTGAGACCAAGCTGCCATGCCTGTTCCAGATCGACGACCCCCGCCTGGCTGATGACTCCTCTTAATTTTAGCGGCGTTTCGCTGGTATGTATTGCGCTGCCGGAAGGTAACAGGTGGCGGCAGGCCAGCCAGCAGGCTAGGTGTCCTCCCGCAGAGTGGCCTACAGCAACGACGCGTTGCATATCTAACTGGTAGATGGGGGCCAGATGGTTTAGATAATCGGTTGCGGCTGCGACATCTAGAAATGTGCCTGGCCAGGCGCCACCAGGATTGCCGATGCGCCGGTATTCGATATTCCAGGCTGCCATACCCTGCGCGACCAGGTTTTGGGCCAGACCCTGCATCAAGGTTAGATCATATGCCTTGCGCCAGAAGCCGCCATGTATCAACTCTACCACCGGATGCGGTCCAGGCCCCTCCGGTACATACAGCTCGCCATACTGGAAAGGATTGCCGCCATACGCCAGCCTGTGAAAAGATGTAGCGGCAGCCTGGTGTGGGAGCCGTTCTGAAGGTGTACTCATCTCTCTTTACCTTAAAGCTAATTTTCACTATACATCTTACCATAGATCCAATGGAAGTCTCACCGGCGTATATACAGGGCTTTTTTATGTTCCTCTTTGGCGCCTGCGGCGCCGGGTTGGATGTGTGGAGTGTGTGGTGGGCGGTCGCCCACCACACACTCCACACCTGAAAGCATGTACATCGTAGTGCTTGCTCGTGATCTCTCGGCAAATATAAAAAGCCCTGGGGTATATAGATAGCCGCGCGATACACATCTGGCTGTGTATCGTGCGGCTACCAGGTTTGAAGATGCCGTATGTTTACTTACGGCAGCGAGAATCTCTCTTGAGAGAGATAAGGTTTGTCGGCGGCAATGATGGGATCATTGGCGAAGTGGCTCTGCATGCGATTGTTGAGTAGGGCGTTATCGAGGGCCGATAGGATCATGGCCTGGTCCAGCACCAGGTAGCGATGTCCGATCTGTCCGGTGACAGGATTGACGCTGTCGTAGAAGCCGTAGCGGCCATAGATACCGGGATAGCGCTGTTTTAACTGCTGAATGTTTTTGAATGCTTCCTGTGGCGTAACGGTTAACGTCAGGAATGAGGCATGGGGTGTGACCGCCGTTTCGTCGTAGGGGCAGCAGTTTTTGTTGGATGCCATGTTGCGTGCGCCGTAGGCATCATAGTTTCCGGTATCATCCGGCGTACTGGCTGGAGAGAGTCCCCAGACGGGATAGTGCAGGGTTTGCGTGGCATAAGCCTGCTGTGCCCTGGCATAGAGCTGATCGTTGAGGCCAAAGCTGTGTGGTCCCCACGAGGTTTCGGGGATGACCAGGTTATTCATCAATCCCTCGAACATGCTCCCGCCCCAGCTGGGTACGAAGTTGATGCCGTTTGTTGTGTAGTGGCCTTCGAAGACCGTAAATGGCTTGCCTGATTGCGGATCGTTATAGGTGGCATTGTAGCCTTGCGGTGTTTGCCCCTGCCAGTCAAAGCTGGCTGGCAACGTACGCCAGGTGCGCCACCAGACATCACCAGGCATGCGATGGGTACCGATGCCGATATATGCCGCGATACGCGTCTCCGCATTGAGTATGCCGTAGTGGAAATTGGCTGGTCCCTGGTCCGCGTTATAGCCGCCATACATCTGACCGGCGGTATCGCTCTGGCTCTGATCTCCATTGTCATAGAAGATGCCAAAATCCATCGCGTTGAGCAACGCCGTAGCTCTAGGAGCCAGTGCTGGGAAAACGTTTCTGACGGCGATCAGTCCGGTCGCATACCATGCACTGTCCACAGTTGAGATAAAGGCTCCCGTGGCTGGCTGTCCTTCCTGATCGGTACCACCAGGACCTGAGATGCGATGTCCATTGGTGGTGTCATACCAGCTAAAGAGGAAGCCGTGCCACTTACTGAGCTTTTCGACCTCACTAAGCAGTGCATTGGCACGTTTGAGTGCATCAATTCTGCTGACAAAGCCGAGGTCCTGGGCGTTGACGATGCTCCAGAAGGCGACACCAATATTGGTCGGCGAGGTATAAGCTCCTCTGGCCGGTGCGCCATTGAAACCGATGTTATCCATCGGCAGATGGGTAGTAGGGTCAGCGTCGGCATCAAAAAACTGCCAGGTGTGGTGAGCGATCGCGTAAAGCTGTACCTTTTGCGGAATCGTAAGCGTGTCGGATGGGGTCTTTGGAGGTTGGGTAGGCATCGGTGCCGCGAACGCTGCGGCTGGAGTGAGTACAGCGCCCAAACAAACAATGGCGCACAAAAAGCATCCAATGAGCAAACGTTTGAATTTCAAGGCAATTCTCCTCTGGCTTTGAGGCTCATCCTGTCAAATAAAGATTGAATAATTTTACATAAATCACTCAATAGAGACTGGCAGCGACAGGATTGAACTTGCTTGTTTTTATTGATTGTTTGTGCCTGGACATATAATAGAAGTATAGGTGACATAAAAATTATATTGGCGAAGTTGTGGCAAGTCAAGCTCAGCATTATTTCTGCGCAAATATTTTCATGATTGGCGAGTGAATTTTCCACTATAAAATAAATGCCGCCCCAGATGGCGAACGAGACAGATAGGCCCGATGGGGAGAAGATGCCCAAAAAAATCTAAAAATCGTCTTGATTCGTAATATATATACGTGATAAGGTTGTGTTATTATTACTGCTGACCTACAGCGGGTCAATCTGGTCTTATTGAGGTAGAAGTCATATGAAGAAAAGCATGCTATATATCGTAAGTATGATCGCGCTGGCTTTTTTACTGGCGGGTTGTACCGTCTCCGTTGGGAATGGGGGCGTATCTAGCTCCAATGGGAATAGCTCGAATGGGAGCAGTTCAAACGGTAGTAGTTCGAATGGCGGGAGTTCCGCGCAGGTGCCTGACATTGGGCATCGGAGCAAGACCTCCGGGTGCCAGGCGCAGGGAGGATTGCAGGATAAGCAGTGCACGCCCGGCGCGATTTTTTCCAATGCTACCGCCAGCCAAATTTGCAGGTCCGGATACTCTAAGTCTGTTCGTAACGTGCCTGTAAGCGTCAAGGACGAAGTTTATGCTGAATATGGCATTACCCATCATAGCGCGGGCCAATATGAGGTGGATCACCTTATCAGCCTGGAACTGGGTGGTTCCAATGACATCGCCAACCTGTGGCCTGAAGCCGCGTCTCCCACTCCCGGTTTTCATCAGAAGGATCAAGTAGAAAACTATCTACACGACCAGGTGTGTAGTGGCAAAATGGATCTACGTACCGCCCAGACCAAAATCGCGACCGATTGGCTCAGCGTTTATAAACAAATGGGTTCAAGCTATTAATGGGCGCTTTAACTATGTTTGATGAATAGTTTTTGTAAGAGCAGTGTTGGCATTCCCGCAGGCTGTCATTGCTCTTATTTTTACCCTTTGCTCCTACTGATTTCATTGTCGTTTCCCTCCACACTTCTCATTACACAATGATGCACGTTGAGTATTGGCTGATGGGTTGTCTGCCAGCCAATGCTGGTACCAGGATGTACGAAATGCACCATAGTGGGTAAGAAGAGAAGCCATGGCACGTTAGCATGTATTGCGGGTGTCACAGCTTCTGAAAAAAGGACCATTCAATCAGTATTGTGGGGCGTTAAGATGCTGATGGTATCCATGGTGAAATTATTCTGAGGATAACTATCTTTATCTACGCTCAAGTATATGGTGTTGGTAATCGATGGCGCGCCAGCCGTAGTCAGGGTTCCCGTGATGCTCACAGGCGGCAGACTTTGTCCTGGTTCTAACTGGGTGATGCCGGTATAGGTGGCGAACAAGAGCAGAGGACTGGTCTGTGATGTCGCGGTCATCTGCCAGTTGGTGCCACTAATGCTCACATTGCTCAGCCCAATGGGAATGACTCCGGTGAAACGCAGAATCTGGCTGCCGGTATTGAATGTCTGGTTGCCTGCATTGCTCACGGTCAGGGTTGAGGTGACCCGTTGGCCGGCGTAAAATGTGGTGCCATTATGGCTTAGCTGGAAGCGCAAATTGGGTAAGTTGGTTGGTAATGCTTGCGGCGTCAATGGAATGGGGGTAGTAAGTATCGTTGTGGGCGTTGGGAGTGGAGTAATTGGAACAGAGAGGGCCGTAGTCACGAATGTATCTGTGGCCAGGTTATTAGAGGCTCGACTATCTCCAGCTACCTGCACCACCGCCGTATCTGTAATTGCCACACCTGCCGCTCCAGTGACCGTACCTGAAATTCGAATAGTGGGTAATGTGGTCCCGGCTGCTACCGGGTACGCGCCCACATAAACAGCTGAGATTAATACCGGGCTGGTTGCCCCTGTGCTGGAAATCGTCCACCGGGTACCACTTACCGTTACATTTTTCAGGCCAACTGGTAGCACTGCGACCATGCGAATTAAACTGGGTAACCCAACAGGACCCGCGGTGGGCACACTGGAGATCCTGATCTGATCCGTCAATGTCTGCCCGATGCCCAGATATACCCCACCTGCATGGATCTGTTGAATCGTGAAATCAGGCAAAGGCTGAGGGGTAGGAGTAGGGGTAGGAGTGGGAGTAATACCCGCGAGATCGCGCGCAATATTCCAGGCATTGGGCGTACCGATGCCGGTAGCCAGGTCATAATTGAGGGTTGCCGGGTAGTAGAGATTAGTACCGGTGGTCACATCATGGAAGGCCGGGTAGGTTTGCGTACCGTTGTACAGGTTATATAAGGGCGTATGCGCGTTGCCTAATCCGGGCAGGCTTTGTGCTGCCAGGTATTGATTGATATCAGCCGCGATACCAGCCCAGAGTGGGGCGGCCGCGCTGGTACCCCCCATTGTTAACCAGCCCGAGCAGTACGCGTCTGTTGATGCCGTACAATACATGGAATATCCCGTATACGGGTCCGCATCAGCTGAGACATCCGGGACCATACGATGCGCATCGGTCAGGTTAGTGCCGGTTTGATAAAGTGGCCTGGTGAAGTACGAACTGATGCCGCCACCGCCGCCGTACCCTCGTGAAGTATTGCCCCAGGCTGATTCACTCGTGTATGTGCCGCCTGTACCAGTGATCAGGCTGGTGCCTCCAACCCCGACTACGTATGGATCGCTGGCGGGTGAATCGACATTCAGCACTGTAGTATTACTACTCCGACAATCGTAGGCTCCCGTATCACCACTGGCGGCAAAAAAAGCCTGACCTTGAGCCGCGCCTTGCATAAAGATTGTGTCAAGTGCCGCTAGTTCCGCATTGCCTGTATTTAGCTCACACAATCCCCAGCTTATAGAGGTAACTTTGGCCAGGTTATCGGTCACGATTTTGTTGTAGATGTCGTTAATACCATAACCATTAGGGCCAATGTAAATTTTCTGGCTGGCATTGGGAGCAAGCGCCGAGACGATTTCCATGTCTAATGCCACCTCTGAACTGAAATTGCCCGCCGTGTTCGTAGCCCCATCGACAAACACATTTGAGTACCTGGGCGGCCCCAGATTGTAGGTACTCAGATAGGTGTTGACATCGGAGGGTTGATAGCCATCGAGCTCAAAAATGGCGATTGTCTGGCCAGTGCCATTATAGCCAGCATGGAGAAGTGAATTAACACCGTAAGCTGTGCGTAGCTCATCTGGTGTATAGCCGCCACCTGTGCCTAGCAAGGGTCTGATACGCTTACTTACGGAGGCATGGTGCATCTGTGGAATATTGTTTAAGCCGGCGATGCATTGGATGATGTCTACAAGATCGGCTGGTACAGAGGGATCATTGGCGGGCGCATAGATAGTACGTTGAAGGTAGGCATAATTATTAATGGTGATGTTGAAGGCCCTTTCCGCCATCCCAACGGTGCCAGTCGCATCGACAATGAGATTGTTGGGGGCAATCGCATCAATGGTGAAGCCCTGGCTGCTCAGAAATTGTACCACCCTGTCTACCATTGCGGGTGTAGGACCAAACTCGTTGGTGAATTGTTGTGGAGTTAAGAAGGCTCGATAGAATGGTGAATGGGGTTGATATTGTGCCTCAAGCAATGACTTCAGATTGTCCGGATTACTCAGCTTCAAGCTTACCGCGAGGTGAATGATATTTCCAGTAGCTGTTCGAGAGATGAAGTCTCCATGCTGCAATACAGGAATCACATGTCCGGGAATAACCTGAAAGGCTTGCTGTACCCGACGACCGGCCGCCAGAGTATGCGTGACGTGGCTGGTTGTTCCAGATGTGATGAGCATCAGCATGGCAACCACAGTCAGAAGTGTAATACGATGTAGTGTTCTCTTCATGCAGATATTTCTCCCGGAGATTTAGCCATTGTGAAAATAATCGATCAAGATCATTGTGACTTTTCTGCTTTCTTCCCTCCCTTCACAACCAACTCTATTCTTCTGGCGTTCCTGCTTTATACGCTCGCATATTGATATTGAAACCCTACAGTACTGATTTTAATGAAGAGCCGCTTTCTATGTCATTTTAAATGTAAAGAGAAGCTTATTGTATAAATATTAACTATATGAGAATATAGTACAATAAATACTTTGAACGAGCTGGATAGGGCACCTAAATCCCCCCGCTGCTTGAGCAGACAGTGAAGAGGAAGTGTTTGAAACAGTACTGCCAGAAAGCAAAATATCGCTAAGTGTGACTATCTCTTTTGAAGAGGGGAGGGGAAGCGAAAGGGATTGAGTGTGGTTATACATTGGCTGATAAATTGCACGCAAAAAAGCTTGATTTTTTGCCCATTTTCAGGTATACTTTATAGGTAAGTTTGAGGAGCCGCTCTTAGCAGCTCCTCTTTTTGTGTTTTGGCGCTGAACTATAGCGTCATTAGTGGGGTAATGGGATACTTTGCTTGAAGCGGAAAAGATTTTTGGGATCGTAGGTGGTTTTGACCTGCTGGAGCCGTGCCAGGTTGGTCCCGTAGTATGCCTGCTGCCAGTTGGATAGGGATGGATCGATATAATTCTGATAGGCGGCGCCAGAGGCATAGCCGCGCATGTTTTGCCAGGTACTGTTGAGCCAGGAGCGGTTCTGGGCGATGACCGTATCTGAGGCACCGACATCCCAGTTGGCGTTATATTGGATCGAGAAGAGCATGGTGCGGTGAGCAAATGCCGTGGCGTTCGGAGCCACGCGATTGATCGCGCCTCCATATGCATCCATGCCAATCCCTCCCGTACCAGGTGTGGACGATTGCTGATATTGTGTGATGGCGTTGACCAGCGAGTTGATCGCCTGGGTGGACAACGGTTTGGCGATGTAGTCGGATTTGGCCGCGAACGAGTCGCGTTGAATCTGTCCCTGAGGATCCTGACTGGGCAGGCGGCACTGGCTGACGGTTTTGTTGGAGCAGCCTGCTTCATAGAGCATGGTGTCCAATAGTCCGGAATTGGAGGCGTAACGGGTGATAGGCGCTATCCCCAGCTTGTTGATCAGGTTCTGCAACTGCTGGTTGAGCGCATCGACGCCTCCGACGTAGACGCCGTTGACAAGTACCCTTGGAGTGCCGCTTTTATCAACAGTGTTGAGGAGCAGGCAGTTGGACCATAGTTCATCGGGTGCCTGCGGAGCCCAATTTTGCCAGGCGTTGACCACGGCGGCAGCATCGCTCCAGTTCCAGCCAAGGGTGAAGATCGCCAGCGCGTCTACCGGGTGGGTTTGGAAGGTGAATGAGGTGACGACGCCAAAGTTGCCACCGCCACCGCCACGCAGGGCCCAGAAGAGGTCGGAGTTTTGACTGGCGTCGCAGGTAACGATGCGCCCATCGGCCAGGACGACCTGCGCTGAAAGCAGATTGTCGCAGGTCAGGCCAAATTTGCGTCCAAGCACGCCTACGCCACCTCCCAGAGTCAGGCCAGCCACGCCCACGGTCGGACATGAGCCAGCTGGGATCACACGTCCCTTCTGGGCGAGTGCCGCATAGACATCGATCAGTTTGGCTCCACTGCCGATGGTGGCGTTTCCGCTTCCGCTGTCTATGGTGATGGCATTCATGCGACTGACATCAAGCAGCAGCCCGCTAGTAGTTGAATATCCCGCATACGAGTGGCCACCAGAGCGGGCGGTGACCGGCAGGTTAAAGCGGCTCACGAAGGACAGGCAGTTCTGTACATCTTTGGGTGAGGCACAATAGGCTACCCCTGCTGGTTTGATGCCATCAAATTGCGGATCAAAGAGCTGGTGGGCGGTCGCATATTGCGGATTGTTTGGGCGTACCAGCGTACCCTGCAGACTCTTGCCCAGGTTGGACCAGTCGGTTTCACTGAGTACAGGTGGTCTGGTAGGTGTGGGAGTGGATGTGGCTCGGGGTGTAGCTGTCGCGGCCCGGGGTGTAGTAGTCGCGTTGACGCCAGGTTGTGATTGGCAGGCGCCTAATAAGATAGGTAGACTGCCTACGGCACAGAGCGAAAGAAAGTTGCGCCGATTCATCTGTGTGCCCTCTAACCAGTTCGCTTCTTGCGTGTGCTTCTTCATTATTCTTCCTTTTGCTATGCGCGGCACGCATACATATTATTTGCTACTGCCCGTATCTATCTCTAGTGGCCATGCATTATCTATGCACCGGCTCTTTATTTGTTTATGGCAATATTGCTATGTTTTGTGCAAACTGATGATAGTTTATAATGATTAGCCATACTATGAATTGCCTCACATTTATATGGCGATAGTAAAAAATGCCCGCTCGCTGATATGAGCGAGCCGCAAGAGATGATCATAGAGCGCTGCATTATCAACTGTATGCCATACTATCATTACTGCGCATTGATATGCTATGCTCTCGATAGCTTTTTCCTGCGCGCGATGGCAGGGAGTATGCAATGTTAGAAATAGATAGCAGGCAGGAGGAGAGTATGACCACTGACGATGCTGACTACGGTGAATTAGCCGCCTTGCGTGAGGATGAATCGCGTTGTATTCGTGTGCTGGCGGCCTGTCGTCGCTTTGCGGTCAATGTTGGCGGTGCGGCAGGCAACTATGCAACCTTTGCTCAAAATGAAGAAGTACTCTTGCAATCGTTTCATGACATTGAACTGGCCCATGTTAGCTCTGATGGACGCTACGACCAGCTCTTTGCGCAGCGCTGTCAGCGCGCCGGTTTAACCTCTGCCGATGTTCATATGCTCCAGGAACGCTGGCGCACGCTCAATAGCGAAGATGACCTCGATGAATAATCTCACTACTTCATCCCAAAACCGGTCAAAGAGTTAAGGTATGCGTATAATATATAACTTAATATGCGAGCTGTTTCTCTATATGTGATTGACTCGTGTCTACACAAGCACCTGATCTTACGTATCAGTTAATAGCGAAGGTAGGCTCTATCCACATGACGGAGCGTGCCGATCAACAATAGAGAAACAAGCACGATGGCTGTGCCCTCTGGAGGGTGCAGTTTTTTTTAGCAAACATGAAAAGAGAGTTATAGTATGAAAGCAATGATTATTAAGGATTTTGGTGGACCCGAAGTATTTGCTGAGCAGGAGCTACCAAAGCCGACTCCTGAAGCGGATGAAGTATTAGTGCGTGTCTATGCCTCCTCTATCAATCCTGTTGACTATAAAATTCGTCAGTCAGGTTCCTGGGCTGGAGTGAAGCCACCTGCCGTCATTGGTTATGATGTCTCGGGTGTGGTTGAGCAAGTGGGATCTGCGGTGAAGGATTTTAAAGTTGGTGATGAAGTGTACTATACACCTGATATCCCTGGTCGGGGTGGTAGCTATGCCGAGTATCATGTGGCTCGGGAAGCTATCGTGGCCCATAAGCCCAAAAACCTGTCTCATATTGAGGCGGCCTGCGTACCGCTGGCCGGTGGTACGGCCTGGGATGCGTTAATCACCAGGGCGCAGTTGAAGGTGGGAGAGACCGTGCTGATCCATGGCGGCACAGGCGGCGTTGGTTCGATGGCGGTCCAGATCGCGCGGGCGTCCGGTGCTTATGTCTATACTACTTGTAGCGCGAAAAATGCCGAGCTGGCGAAGCGGTTAGGTGCGCACCGGGTCATCGATTACAAGACGGAGAATTTTGCTGACATTATCGCGCGTGAGACCGGTGGACAAGGCGTGGACGTGGTCTTTGATACAGTCGGTGGTGAGACGGTGGCCAATAGCATTCCCGCAACGAAGATGTATGGTCGGATGGTGAGTGTTGTAGATATTGCTGGCAATACCTATATGGGTTTTATGAAGAATATCACCCTCCACTACCTCTTCCTGCAGCGAGAGCGCTATAAACTTGACTATCTGCGGGCTCTGATTGAACGCGGTCAGTTGAAGCCAGTTGTGGCGCAAACATTGCCGCTGAATCAGGTAGCGCAGGCCCAGCGGTTACTGGAACAGGGTGGCATCGCAGGCAAGATTGCCATTCAGATCGTGAACCAATAACCCTGAACCGATGCTAAAAAGCCAGCGATGTTGTGGCTGTTCTGATTACAAAGAGCGGCCACAACATCGCTGGCTTGTATCTATCCTCTGGCTGGACGGTTATTGGTTCCTACCAGCCCTTTTACCACTTAGTAGCCTGAGCGGAAGCGATCGTTGTTATCGCTGGAAGCGGCTTCGCGCAAAGAGCGCAGCGAGTAACGCTGATCGCCAACCATAACGAATACACCGCGCCCATCCTGAATATCGCTGATCTGGCGATGAAGCTCGGCGTTCTCCGCCTGCAATGCCTCCATGTGCTGTTTCTGACGAAAGATTTCCTGTGCGAGCTGATCAAATGAATTCATATTTATCTCCTCCCTCAATTGCTGTCCCTTGGTTTCCGGGCACTTCAAACTCCGGCCTGTATAGCCTGCTATCCATGCTCATTTTACACCTATATTTACGTTGCAGCGGAATTGCTTTTTTCGGGACCTTCTTACTACATGTTAGAGCAGACAGCCGGTATTTTTCGCACCATTAGAGGGCGAAATAGTGCTGCTATTAGGATATTCTTCTCTATTGTATCGTATAAATGTCTATTACTGCCTGCCTGCAAGCTTTTTGTCTTATCCGCCTCGTACCTGCGGTGCTCAAGGAGGGATGATCTATTGGTGCGCTGAGCGCGCATGCGAGTGCTGGATGTATCAATATATAATACTAGTGCGGGCGCGCAGCGAACGCGCGTGTGGGAGCGCTTACGTGCCCTACTCTGACAAGTGCCAGATCTACCGCTTATAGAAAAAGGAGCTTAGCCATGATTCGCGAGAAAAGCCCGAGCAGGCTTGATCCTGTAGCGTTTAATGATGTTCATTTTACTGATACCTTCTGGGCGCCACGTATCAAGCTGGTGCACGAGCAGACGATTCCTTTTGAATACCAGCAGTGTAAAGAGACCGGGCGCATTGATGCGCTGCGGCTGGATTGGAAGCCGGGACAGGAGCCAGAACCGCATATCTTCTGGGAATCCGATGTCGCCAAGTGGTTGGAGGCTGCCAGCTATAGCCTGGCTGTACATCCAGATCCAGACCTCGATGGACTGGTGGATCAGGTAGTGGCCTTGCTGGCCGGTGCGCAGCAACCCGATGGCTATCTCAATGTCTATTTCACCGTCGTTGAACCGGGACGCCGCTGGACTGATCTGCGTGACGCTCATGAACTGTATTGCGCGGGTCACCTGATCGAGGCCGGTGTGGCCCATTTTCAGGCCACCGGCAAGCGGCAGTTGCTGAATGTTGTACGCCGCTACGCTGATTATATCGCGACTGTGTTTGGACGTGAGCCCGACAAGAAGCAAGGCTATGGTGGGCACGAGGAGATCGAACTGGCGCTGGTCAAGCTGTATCGTGTCACCGGTGACGAGAAATATCTGCGCCTGAGCCAGTATTTTGTCGATGAGCGTGGCCGTCAGCCGTATTACTTTGAGCAGGAGGCGCAGGAGCGTGGTACCCCGGGCTTTTTCGGCACAATATTTCCCGAACGCGACCAGGAACAGGCAAAGTCCCGTGAATATAATCAGTCGCATCTACCGGTGAGGGAACAGACCGAAGCCGTGGGCCATGCAGTGCGGGCGATGTACCTCTACTGTGCGATGGCCGACCTGGCCCGTGAAGTTGGAGACGAGAGCCTTGCTCAGGCTTGTGAGCGGCTCTGGCAGCATCTGACGACGAAACGCATGTATCTGACCGGCGGCATCGGTTCATCACTCTCCAACGAGGGCTTCACCAGCGATTATGACCTGCCCAATGAGGCCGCGTATGCCGAGACCTGCGCCGCCGTGGGCCTTGTATTCTGGGCGCATCGTATGCTACACCTGGAGTGTGATGGCCGCTATGCTGACGTGCTTGAACGCACCCTTTACAATGGCGTGCTGAGCGGCATCTCGTTGGACGGTAAGAAGTTCTTTTATGTCAATCCTCTGGCCAGCTCCGGCAATGCCCACCGCTATGAGTGGTTTGGCTGCGCCTGCTGTCCACCTAACATCGCCCGCCTGCTAGCTTCACTGGGGCAGT
This sequence comes from Dictyobacter aurantiacus, assembly GCF_003967515.1. Taxonomy (GTDB): domain Bacteria; phylum Chloroflexota; class Ktedonobacteria; order Ktedonobacterales; family Ktedonobacteraceae; genus Dictyobacter; species Dictyobacter aurantiacus. Next base: position 2,260,807 of record NZ_BIFQ01000002.1, read on the forward strand.
ATGTTTATTCTCAGGGACCTTCTGATCTGGTTGTGCATCTGTATGCCAGCGGACAGGCACAGTTGCAGGTGGGGGGACAGGCATTGACCATACAGCAAAGCACCCAATATCCCTGGGATGGTGCGGTGCGCCTCGCTATTGAGCAGCTGGCAGAGCCATCCGCGTTTACCGTCAAGCTGCGCATCCCCGGCTGGTGCCGTGAGCCTGCCGTACGTATGAATGGCATGGAGGTAGATGTTGCGGCCAACCTGGAGAAAGGCTATGTCGCTATTGAGCGCACCTGGCAGGCGAGTGACGTGATCGAACTGGATCTGCCGATGGATATTCAGCGCATGTACGCCCATCCTGCCGTAGCGGCTGACCGGAGCTGCACCGCCTTGCAGCGGGGACCCATTGTTTATTGTCTGGAAGGGGTAGATCATGCATCCGCCTCATTGGGAGAGCTGGAATTGCCATTGAGCCAGCCACTGCAGGCCACATTCCATCCAGATCTGCTGGACGGCGTGGTTGCCCTGCATGGCATGGCCCTGGTTCCGAATCAGGCTGCCTGGGATGGTCTGCTTTACACCACCAGCCTCCCGCAGATGCAGGAGACGCCTTTGACAGCCATCCCTTATTATGCCTGGGATAATCGCGAGCCCGGCGAGATGCGCGTCTGGATACGCGAACAACGCCCGTCGTTGTAGGTTCGCCCTCGCAGCTGATTTTCCCTCTAATAATGAATATAGACCGTTGTTCCAATAGGCGCCCAGTTATAGAGCCATGCCGCCTGGTCGGTGGTCATGACGACGCAGCCATGCGTGCCGGTCATATCACCGTACTGGGGATCGGTATGGGGAACATTGGTGCCAGGACCAAAGGTGCTCCTCCACCATGCATCGTGCAGGAAGTAGCCGCCTTCTCGAAACTCCAGCGCATAGTTGATGTGGGTCGGCTCATAGTAGTAGGGGGAACCCTCCGGCCAGGGCGAATAGAAGGTGGTTGGACTCAACTTATCAAACACGTGATAGGTGCCCGTCGGTGTAGGAAGATCAGGTTGCCCGCTGGTGATGGGGAAACTGTTATCCATCTGCCCATTGTCACAGAAGGTGGCCCACTGAGCGCTCAGGTTGACATCCACTGTTTTGCCGGATGTAGTGCTGCAGTCGGCATTGCTGGTCCCAGAATTGTCGACCGGCGCGGGTTTGTCGGTCGTGAGCAGCGCGCTATAGATGTATTGTGGCGCGCTGCTCTGATCTGAAACGCGATACCAGGTTGAACTATCACCGACAGTTTCCCCATTCACCGTTCCATATACGGTGATCTGAGCACCGGCGTTGAGGGTCGAGACGATTGCACCATTGGTGTAAGGCGTGCCGCGTACATTCGTTGCGCTCGTTGTGTATTCCGTGAGCGGGGCATTGTTCCATTGTACCGCCGGAGCTACTGGAACCGGTGTTGGTGTTGGTGGAACGGTTGCGATGGGCGTTGGCGAAACCTGTGCCGTTGGCGTCGGTTGTTTCGCTACCATTGGAGTTGCTTTTGCTTTCCGACCGTCCACATGCGGAGCTGAAATGGCGGTTCCTGTAGCCATAGGTGTGGCTGTTTTGGAGGTTGCCTGTACGGAGAAAGGATGGATAAACACGAATAACGCGGTGCCGATAAGCACCATCATAACAATAGCAGATATGAAGAACGTTTTTATATAGCTTTTCATAGGGCACCTCTTTTTGGATATATTTATATTGCTCAGTAATAGTATATTCAATATGCTGGATGAATTGAATGATATATATCACAGTTCTTCGGTGGGATGCTAAACAAATAGCAATATACACTGGCTCGAGAAAAGCACGCCGGGAACATGGCCTCTCTTCGATGCACTGGATGAGGTATAATTTGAACAAACCTACATCTGGCAAGCATACGATCAACTATGAATAAAAAGCGAAGGGGCTTACTCATGAGTGTAGATTATATTGATGCGCTTGAACGGCTACTATTGCATAGATGTTATACGAGCTGTGATTTGAGGGCATGCCAACGCTCCGCCAGGGGGATGAATCTGCCTGGTGCGACAAAGGAGCGGACGCGCTGATTTTTGTGCAGGTAGAGTTCCTCATACAGCCATAGATCGTGCTCACGTATCCAGGCATAAATGGTCGCCGTCTTTTCCAGGTCCACGAGCGGTAGCGGTATGATAGTGCGGTAGGCATTCAGGAAGGCAGAGCAGCCTTCCGCCTGAAACTTGAATATATAGTGGAAGACGCGGATGATTTCCCAGGCACGAGGAGCGAAAAGGCTCTGGTCCCAATCGATAATTGCGCTGACACTATTTCCTTCAAAAAAGAGATTGCTTTCCTGGTAATCTCCATGGGTCACCTGGTGATTGAGGGTTGATAGGATGGAGACATCTGCTGGTTGTGATGCCATTAATCTGTCTCGTCGCTGCGCTAGCCGTTGCAAAGATTGCTTATCCAGAGCGTTCAGCCCTTCTGGTTGCGACAGGATAGCTGCCTCGATCTGATCTATCTTAGCTACGCTCGTTTCGCGATCGACATCGAATGAAATAGTGCGAGCATATTGTGGATGATAGTCACGCAGAGCCTGGTGAAGTTGGCCCAGCATTTTTCCCATCGCAATCGCATTGTCTATGTTCAATTTATGGCGTGGTATTTGCTGTCCAGGGGCAAATGGAAAGAGTGCATAGAATGCACCTTCGTGGTTAAGGATCGTCCCCCCGTTGGGCAATGGCAGGGGAGCGATGGCGGGCAGACCATGTTGTTGTACATGGGCGATTATTGCGTGTTCCCCTTCGATTTTCCACCGTTGCTCATTACTATAGCGATACGCCCGTAGAGCGTAGTTTACCTGGCCGGTTCTGAGCAAAACTGTGCGATGAATGGTCCCGCTATCTGGCTTCCAGGTCACACGAACAGGTGGAAGATTCCAGGCCTCTTGTAGATCGATCATATCAAGCATACTGATGAAACGCGCCTTTCTAGCTATGCAATAATCTTACCAGAGCTTGCGGCAAAAATGGGATTTTTCCTTGCTAATACAATAATGTTTTTTGTTTTGGTGCCTATTTTGATGCCTGAGAAGCTAGTGTTGTGACGTTTCAGGCAAATTTACGATGGTGATAATTGACGTGTTTATGCATGAACCTCAATCATAAAATGTAGGAATCGGATATGCGGCAACAGTTATACCTGGATGAGAATATAGATTCGACAATAGCTCTCCTCTATCAACAGCAGGCGCAGGCGCTTATTACCTATCTACGTTTGCATTTGCCGCTACGAGAGGATGCGGAAGATATCCTGGTGGATATTTTTGTCGCGGCTATGGAGAACCAGGCATTACGTGCATTTGAACCCGAACGGCAGCGACAATGGCTCTGGCGCGTAGCTCACAACAAAGTTGCAGACTATTATCGTCAGGTGGCACGCAGGCGACATACTGTGACGTTAGAGGAAGTTACGGATATCCTGCTTGCTGACGATGAATTGGCTCCTGAATGGTTAGCGGAACGTAGCGACGAGTATGCACGCTTACAGATGTATATACAGGGACTGCCGGACATCCAGCAGAAAGTGTTACATCTGCGTTTTGTGAATGGATTACGTTGCGCGGATATCGCCAGGATGGTAGGAAAACGAGAAGGGAATGTGCGCATGATCCTCTCGCGCACCCTCAATTTCTTACGCTCTATCTACGAAAGGCACTAAGGTATAGCACGATGACAGATCATAATGATGAATTTACGCCGGAAGGTGTGGATGAGCAGCTTGAGCAACATATGCCTGTCAGTACCAACGAGCCTTTGCGATTGATGGGTCCAGAAGGTAGCGCTGATGACAGGCTGGTAGCGGATTTACAACTGATGTATCGCCAGGGTGCGCCCCGTGCGACGAGCGATGAAGATGCACAATCGTTGCAGAATGCCTGGCAACGAATCAAAATGGTTGCCGCAGAGAAGAGGGCGGAGCGCGTTTCGCCCCAGAACGAGAGAAAGAGCATGATGCTTCACATAGACAAAAAGCAGAACTATGTACCCGAGAAGCGGCCGACTCTGTGGAGTCGGTTAGGGGTTCTGACAGCGGCATGCATTGCTATTATGGTTGTGGGCAGCATGGTACTGTTGTTGAATAACGTGAATAGCGCGCGTCAGGCAAAGACAACAACACATGTAGGTGCAGGTATCGCACATCCACATCCAGCGGTAACCACTACACCCGGTTTCAAACCTACCGTCACCAATTCAAAGGTTACATTGAGTAAGGATGTCGGGAAAAATGTCTACACCTGGGATGCGAAACAGTATGACCAGGCGCCTGATAGCATCTATGCGCTGGCCTGGTCTCCTGATAGCAAGCGCATCGCCAGCGGCAGCGAGAGTATTGATGTATGGGATGCTACCACTGGCAATCATTATGTCTCCCTTCAACCATATACCAATGGCACGGGAGCAAGTGTCCTGGCGGTCCGCTGGTCACCGGACGGCAAGTACGTCGCATCGACAAAAGGTGGGCAGGTCCAGATCTGGAATCCGGTCACCAGGACGGTTGTGCAGACCCTGACGTATCCAGGGGTGACGCCTGTCGCGTCAATCAATAACACTTTACCACAGACGAGCGTAAGTTCATATCTCGGCAGTTATCAGCAACGAAGTGGTGGCACATTCATCTATGATTTTGCCTGGTCACCAGATGGGGCAAAGCTTGTCGCTGGTGCTCCTACCCCCAATGGGACTTCGAGTCTGGTGATCTGGAATATGACCACCCTGCAGACAACGACGTTGGTAGGGCATACCGGCCAGGTGGCGCATGTGACCTGGTCACCTGATGGTAAGTATATCGCCTCCTCTGCCTATGACAGTACGGTGCGCATATGGGATGCGACAACAGGCAAGAACGTCTATACGCGCAATGCTCCAGATTCATACGATGCCGCTTCACTCGCCTGGTCACCAACGAAAGGGGATGAGCGGTTGTTGGTAGGCTATACCTCTGGTTCAATCGAGATTTTTGACGCCCTCAATGGAAGATATGCTTTGAAATACAGCGTGAGTATGAATTCCTACCTATCCGCTGTCGCCTGGTCGCCAGATGGAAAGGTGGTAGCGGCTGCCGGTGATGGAGTTTTATTGCTCGACGCGCATAAAGATGCGCTCCTCTATACCTATACGGGGAACGCCAACCCTATCCGTTCTATGGCCTGGTCTCCCAACGGCAAATATATTGCCATCGGCGACAATATGAGCGAGGCTGGTGCCGCCACTATTGATGTGAAAGTATGGATAGCACAGTAGAGACCCCTTCACCAGAAGAAGACCAGAAGAAGACTCCCGGTCAACTCACTCGTTGACCGGAGTCTTCTTCTGGTCCTGCCACGGATGCTCTGAAGACAATAAAAAGAGATGTAGTGATAAACGCTCTTAAGCGTTCACGTGCGGTATAAATTTGATGGATGTAGTTGTGCTACCCCAGGAGATTCCAGTAGGCCAGTTCCCAGACAAACGCGAGAGCAGCTAGCCCCACCAGGACATAGTGAATGCGTTGTGGCCAGTGCCAGAAGCGGTTTCTCCATACCTGCGCTGTAAATAGAATTACAATTCCGGTCAGGATCGCGGAGATAATGCCGAGCATCAATATGACAGGTAATACAGCAGCAAGGTTTTTGTGGCTTGTAATGGTCCATACCAGGTAAATTGGAACGATCACGTTTAGTGCGCATACGATCCCTGCCAGCCAGTATGCTGTCCGAGAAACGGTATTTTTCTTGATGAGCTCTTCAGAACGCTTAAATCTAAGCGCGCGTAGGAGTCGGACTGGCCATAGCAGGAGTGCGGACAGAAAGATTAGCAAACATGCCAGAATCAATGGCACCTGAAAACTGCGCGAGTCGTACCAGGCCATTTTGCCATAGGACTGTAAGCTATTTCCTACAAACATAACAGTTCCATCCTGTCTCTGTTGAAAGACGACTTGCTGTTGCTCTCCCATCTGCCGATAGACGCCGGGTGCCACCTCTACCACATTGAGTATATTTCCCCCGCCGCTATTAATCAGCAAATGACCATACCCTGCATTGATAACGTTGACGGTGATGCCGGGTTCGAGCAAGATCAAAATCTTCTCGTATGTGGTATAGGGACGGCGTAGTGACCAGTAGATGCCACTCTCCTTCCCTGCGCGTTCGGCAAATCCAGGAAGAGGAGAGGGCGTGGGAGCTCGCGGAACTGGAAAGTAGTGGTTCATGAATGCTTGCAAAAGGGAGGTTCTGGCAGCCGATCCTGCATCGCTGTTATAGGAAACGAACACCCCTACATTGCGTTCGGGCAACAGGTTCAATGATGAGTGGAAGGACGGAATATCGCCTCCATGTTGAAGCAAACGCTGACCATTGATGCGTTGAACCGCAAAGCCATAGGCCAGACCAGGGATGCGAGAGTCTGAGGTAAAGTGCTGCTCCTGCATGTCTCTGGCTGTCGCATCCTGCAAGATACGTTGATCGCCAAAGCGGCCATTTTGAAGTTGCGCAATCATAAAGTTGGCGATATCAGTCGCGGTCGTGTACATGGAAACAGCAGGAGCGGCCTGAAAATATTTCGGAGGTCTGCTGCGATACCATCCGTCAATATATGCATACCCCTGGGTGAGGTCCGCCTGCAGTTGTGCCGGGACAGGCTGGCGAAATGTGCTGTGCCGCATGCTCAATGGTTGATACAGGTTTGTTTCGATATATTGATCAAAGGGTATACCGGACACCTGCTCTACAATGTATCCCGCCAGGGCCGCTCCATAGTTAGAGTAGGACGCCAGTTTCCCCGGAGGGCGTACTCGTGCCGGGATATGGTTGGCCAGCCATGTCCCCAGTGGCTGCACTTGCTGAGGAGTTGATATCATCCAACCATCTTCCCTATCTTCAAAGCCGGCGGTATGGGTCAATAAGGATTCTAATGTGATAGGTTGAGGGTAGGTAGCCGGAATATGAAATGTTTTGAGGTATCGATTGACATCAGTGTGTAGATCTAGTTTATGCTGCTCCATAAGCTGCATCACCGCCGTCCAGGTGAACAGTTTGCTCACCGAGGCAACAGGAAAAAGTGAGGTCGCGGCATCTACGCGTTTGTCGTGCTTAATGTCGGCATAGCCGTAGCCTTTGGAAAATAATAGACGCCCATCTTTTACTACAGCAACGGTCGCGCCTGGAATATGATTTCCTACTAATTGCGTATTAAGGACTCCATCCAAAAATGCCTCCAACTCCCCGCGATCTTGCAATCCTGTGTTTGTTGAGAAGGGCGCGTCCGTATGAGTGAAGGCCAGCGCGCTCGTCTCACCCATCGAGAGAACTAATCCGCTCGCCAACATTACAAGTAAACATGAAAAGAGAAAGAAATAAATCCTGAAGAGCATGTTACGTATCATGGCTCTTTTATCCTTTCTCGCAATCACCTTTTGAGATACACAGGCTTCCTGGCCTAGTAGAGTCGATGCGGCTATGTAATTGTTCTGATTTGTTATGCTGCTTCAATCAAAAACATACTATCCCACAATAGATAAAAATACAAACACGACAAGACATCATTAAACGATAAAAACTCTATGAATAGAGAAAAAAACATTTATGCCCGGCGATATTCATAGTGAGTATAATCCTGCTCTCTGGTTGCCGTGGTTGACCAGCATTCGCCATGTAATCAGCCGGGCTTCTTTTTGCTGACCTCTTGGAATGTGTCTTACTCCCGTCACTCTGGGGGCACATGAGCTTCCCCGCACGCGCATCCGCTGCGCGGCTGCACTGGTTTTTCATATTGGTGCATCGCGTGCGCATCCGCGCACGCGATGCACCAATATGAAACTGACACGTGAGCACCGCAGGTGCGAGACCTCATGCAGGCCGCAGGCGATGAATATGAGAGTCAGACACACTCTTGAAAAGGGAGCGAATAGAAAAATATAGGGAAGAGGATTTACTTTCCACGCATTTACTCTATATAAGGTAAATAGCAAAATAGTCATATTTGATAATCTTTATCATGATATTGGTATATTATGATGTTGTGGTTATATTCATCTGTTAGTTTATCAACTCAGGCATATGCCTTATATGCAGAAAGTAAACTACAGACAATGGATAGGCACAATTATTTTTATAACTACATTTTTATATGGGCCTAGCAAGAAAGGAATGGTCTACAGCAAGATGAAGTATTCTGGTGTTATTGCTCTCGCCTTTGTGCTCGCAGTAATTGCCGAAGGATTCGTGGGAGCGGGGTCAGCTTTCGTCTCCCAGGCGCATGCCAGTGGCAGCTGTATTCAATATGGAGCATTTGGGAAAAGTGTTTCATACATTGAGGCTGTGAATCAGGGGTATTTCGCGAAAGAAGGAGTAAGCGTCTGCTACAATCAGGTCACTAGTTCTACGCAGCAAATTAATAGCCTGCTTTCCGGTCAATACGATATTATTTCTTCAACTGCTGATAATGTTGTGAACCAGGATGTCAACAATAATCAATCCATTCAAGTCATTGCTGGCATTGATCAGGGAGCCAATCTGGATCTGGTGGTGAACACCAATCTGGGCATCAATAGTATCCATGATCTGGAGGGTAAAGCAATTCTGGTTGATGCACCGAACAGTGGTTTTGTTATTGCCCTTGAGAAAATTATGGCTGAAAACGGGATGTATCTAAATCAGGATTATACCCTGAATTCTGTTGGTGGTTCGAAGATACGTTATCAGGATATGGTAGCCGGTCAAACCTCGACGGGCGATCCTGCTTATGCGACGATGCTGGCGGCGCCGTATATCGAGCAGGCGCGCGCTGTCTCTTATCTCAGTGATATCGCCAGTCTTTCAACCTACACCGAGCCGTATCAGGGAACATCAATCGCACTTACCCAGAGTTATGGACAACGTAATACAGATACCGTGGATCGTTTTCTGACAGCTATGATTATGGGAAGCATGTATGCGGCAAACTCGAACAATCAGAGTGCGGTTATCGCCGATATTGCTAATGCTGATGGTGTATCAACACAGATCGCAGCCAATATCTATGCTGATACTGAGCAGAACACAGCAACCGGTGAAAATGTGAATGAACAGGTGAACCAGCAAGGTTTGGTGAACACAATCAACCTGCGTCAGGAATTTGGCGGTTTCAATACAACTGTTGATAGTACACAACTGGCGCAGCCTGGTCCTAATGCCATTTATAACGATCAATATTGGCAGGAAGCATATCAAGATCTCCAGAATTAAATGTACGTTTTTCCATAAAAATCTCTTAATCAGATTTAGCAACTGAATAGAAGAGACGAAAAAGGAAGCAACATCCGACTTTTCAGTGGGATGTTGCTTCCTTTTTCGTGGGCAGAAGATAGCGAATTAGCGCCTTTGCCCATAGGGGTAATGCAGTTTCTTATCTCCTTCCCAATCCTCGCGCAACCCGGGTGCGGAGATGTCCCAGTCGGGTCGAATCTTCTGGAAGATGGCGCGCAGATCCTGCCTGAGGTCTTCGGGCGATGGGCGGCCCCAGAACCAGTAGCCGTTGTAGATCTTGTAGATGCGCAGCCCTGGCTCCAGGACCAGCGTGTGGGGGATCATGGGGTTGTGGTGGGGATCAGTGTACTCCTGGATCTCCAGATCCTGCTGGATCTTGCGTCCCGAGTCCGATAGGAAGGTCCACTGGGCCCCGACGGCGGCGCGGAACTCGTTGGTTTCCAGAATATTGTCGGTTGAGACGGTTACGATCTGTGTATAGGAGACGGCGATTTTAGGATAGAACTCGGCCAGTTCGAGGTGTTGCTGATGGTCCTTGGGACAATAGTGTCCGCGCGCCAGGATCAAGATCATGGGATCGATGCCCTGTAGCTCACTGAGACGGCGGCGCGTTTTTGTGTGGTCGGTCAATTCATAATCGGGAAACGTAGCGCCGGGAACAATATCTGCTCGCATATGTTTCTGCTCCTTATTTGCACACCCTCAACTATTTGAGATAAGAGATCGTTTTTTCTACTGCTGATTGCATCATTGCAGGCAATAGATCTGCAAGTCAGTCATACGCAGGTGATAACAGATGGTAACACCGGTCTATTCCTTGACCTTGAAAGGGGCTGACTGGTTTGTGCGTTCTCGGATGATTACTACCAGTGCTGGTGGAATCTGCTACAATATAGACAAGTTTCCTCTCTAGCAGCTTTTGGAAGCTTCTATCTATAGGCATGCCATATGACACAATACTGGGATTGGAGTGCTCCACATGGATGTTTCCGCTATATGCGCGACCTGGCCGATTCAGGGTCCCTGTTCTCTCACACCTCTTACTGGTGGTACAAACAATCATGTCTGGCGGCTGGATGCCGCGGATGGACATGCCTACACATTGCGTGTCTCTCCAGGAGAAACACATCTGCCGCGCCTGCGCTATGAGATGACGATTCTGCAGGCACTATCGATCCAGGATCTCCCATTTTTGCTGCCGTTACCCATTCACGCTTACTGCGGTGATCTGCTGGTTCCACTTATGCTTGATAATAGCAAGACCGGGATCGCGACGCTGGCTCCGTTTTTGCCGGGCATTGTCTCGCGCAAGAGTACTCCCGCGAAGGCCAGCGCGGCCGCTCACACGCTGGCGATCCTGGACCAGGCTCTGGCCGCTGTACCAGATCAATCAACGCCGCAGGAGATCCAGGTGCTAGTGCCGTTTGGCCGCTTAGAAGAGCGCAATCCCCAGATACCAGATGTTGGGAAGGCGCTGGAGTCATTGCCCCTGGAGCGGCAGCAGATACGTAAGATGCAGGATATATTGATTGCCCATCAGGATAGTGTGGAGGAGCTTTATGAGAGCCTGCCGCAGCAGTTGTTGCATCGCGACCTGGACACCAGCAACATTCTCTTTGATGAGCAGGAACATGTCACGGCCGTGCTCGATTTCGAGTTCGCGGCCCGTGATATTCGAGCTCTCGACCTGAGCGTATCTTTAACCTGGTGGCCGGTTAGCCGCCTGGGGACCGGGAATGAATGGGAGATCATCGATTCGCTGGGTCGTAGCTACATGGACGTATTGCCGCTGGAGGAGGACGAACTGAGAGCGATACCAGCTATGATGCGCATGCGCCAGTTTGCCTCTCTACAACACCGTATTGGTCGCTATCAGGATGGTTTGGAGACCGATGCGGCTATCCAGGATAACATTGCGTTTGCTCTCTGGCGCCTGGACTGGCTGGAGAGCCAGCAAGAAACCCTGATTGAGCATGCTCTTAACTGGCAGGCCTGAGCAGTTCAGGCGCCAGCATTATCGTTATTGATGAAACCTTAATTTATCCACAATCTTGTCGATCACTTTTCTTTCCGCCCGGATGGCGAGGCCTACCAGATTCAGGTTCTCGCGCTCGACGCTGCGTACAGCGGCGCGATTGGCTTCGTCATGGGTTGTAGTAAACATCTCTTCTGTATAGACGGCCGGCTGTGCTCCGCGTGTCAGGGCACGATCAAGCACCCGCGTGAGCCCGGCGCGATCGGCTCCGTAAATCAGTGTTGGCTGGCCAATCAGCCGTAGGTATTTGTTGTCAGACGCGTCTTCATATGGTTCACCGATACACTCAGGATAGGATGCAGCGATCCCACTGGCCAGGAATGCTGCTACATTCATTTTTTGCCAGGAGGCCAGATCGTCTCGAATCACCAACGCAATTTTTGTATCAAAAAGCATAATTACCATCCTTGCATAATATTTGATATTGAAAGTGGTCGGTCATGTACCGCCCTCATGATGTTTTTGTCGGTATGTCATCCTTTGCTTCTCGATGCGCACTCAAGTCACCCTTAAGGAGCAGGAGAATGATCTTGCTGCTTCCAGGCAGCTACCGTTGTAAGCAGGTGCCGTAGAAGCTTTCTCTGTTCGGATGAGAATTGTCCGAGGAAATCCTGATTTAACTGATCCAACTCACGATCAAGCGGTTCCTGAAGTGCACGTCCGCGAGCGGTGAGCGAGACCCGGTTTACTCTCCGATCGGTCGCATGGGCCTTGCGCTCAATCAGGCCCGCATGTTCCAGGCGATCAAGAACGCCGGTTATTGTCGCGCTATCAAGCACAAGGCGTTCACCTAGCTCGGCCCCGCTCTGCTCGTCGCGCTCCCAGAGTACCTTGAGCAGTGCATACTGCACAGGGGTGACTCCATACGGAGCTAGACGTTGCTTGGCAGATTGTGCGACCCGCTGATAGGCCTTGCCAAGGTAAAAACTCAAACAATCCTCAACCTGATCCATGTATACTCCTGCACAAAAAAACTCTCTGTTTTGATTAGCTCCTATCCAAGTATATGCCATGCATAATACTTTTACAATAGTTACTTGTATACAAGGTAATTTGGAGTAACTGGTTAATATGCTCAGTGGCGCGGTGTAGATGGAAAAGGTGGTTAGCTCCCGGAAAGAAGATTTGACCGGAAAATAATGGTGCCCCATATAACGAAAGCTATGGTGATCTACGCCAAAGATGATCGGGGGAGACTATTCGCCAATGGGGCGCCTTAGTAGATGAGAAGTTGCGCTTATTTTTCGTCAAACACATAGAAACGTTCGCGATATTCTTGCAGGAGCTGCTCGACCGGGAGCGGTCGCATATTCATGCTTTCAGGGGCCGCGATATTGAGGCTTAAGATGCGGCTATTGATATCAGCCAGGCGTTTCCTGTACTCGTGTTCAAAAGCATGCACCTCTCGTTGATATGCCCGAATGCGACTGCGAAAGCGGGGACGCCGTTGCCTCTGTGTATAGCGTAAACGGTGCTGCAGATAGGCAAGGTGTTTATCAATCTGCTCCTGCTTGCGCTGGATCTCTTTCTGCAGCGAGACCTCCAGCGGCTCACCTCCAAATTTCTTGATGATATTGGTTGTTATATCGTCAACACCTGAGTTCTCTAGAAAACCATTGCGAAATGGCTTCCCAGCACCTGGGAGATTATCGAATTCGCCCGCATTCTGGGCTTTTTGGATATAATAATCGGCGATGCCATGAAAGACGATCGCCGAGTTTTTCCGTTCTTTCTCATCCTCTAACTGACGCTGCACCCTTGTGCGCTGTCCTTTCGGTATCTTGCGCCAATCCACAAAATCCATGGCTTAGTTTCTACTTTCTAGCACTTTTCAGAAAAATGAGTTATAAGAATTTTTTCGGCCACCTGTTCGGGTATTTCAATGCTCATAATACTTTGTCTGCGCTCAGTACTCTGATGTATGCTAATGGCATTTTTCTGGAAATCGGTGGCCGTGATGCCTGGATAGACCAGGCTGGTCCTGATTATGAATTATCTAGCAGGCCGCTATGCTCGTACTATATCTATTTATAGTACAAGCATAGCGGCCTGTTGTGGGTTCTCATATAGTATGTGGTCTGTTTATAGCTGGACCGCTTGTATGCTAACAGGCGTTATGGGAGGTTAGCCAGCGCCTGTTTGGCCTGTTCAACGGTCATGGGTACATTGTAGATGGGGGATCCGGGTTGCTGGCGGCGTCCACCTTCACTCAGAAAACCGGTGTCAACTGCGGCAAAACCGATATCCTCGATCAGCTGAGCGACAACCCCTTTGGCCTCCGAGTCGTCTCCTGCGATAAAGATGACCAGGCGCTCGTCAGGTGAGGATTTGCTGCTCGTTTTCAGCGTTTCAAAGTACATGGTGTTAAAACCTTTGACGAGCCGTGTGCCCGGTATCTGCTTTAAAATTTCTTCGCTGGATGTTGTGTTGTTGAGCTGTTCGACCTGAAAATTGCCATTTTGATCTTTGTTATAGGGATTGGTGGCATCGATGACGATCTTGCTCTCAAACATCTGGGCTGGAGGCAGGCTGGTGCGCTGTGACCAGGGGATAGCCAGCAGAATGACATCACCAAATCGAACCACTTCTTCGTTGGTTGCCGCTCTGGCATTGGGCCCGATCTCTGAAACCAGTTGAGACAGCGATTGTGGGCCCTTTGAATTGCTGATCGCTACTTTATGTCCTGCCTGCGCAAAAAGTTTTGCCGCGTTGGCACCTATATTTCCAGATCCAATAACACCTATATTCATATTGCTGTGCTCCTTTTAATATATATCTCTGCAATTGTTTATTTTTGCCTACTCATATTGAGTCACATTATGCCAGAATTGGTCAACCTCACTTATTAATATTGGTCGGCGGATGTTCTGGCTTAACAATGCAGATGGAGCTATCCGGGTAGCAACGTTTACCACTTCTCAAAGTGTAGAAACTCGTTCCCGCTCTTGCGGCCACGCTTGAGAGAAGGTGAAGGGATATCCGTGGCCAGAATAGGATCGCTTTTAAAGTGCCGTACCATGCGCCGCTTGCGTACTACTTCTGAAAACTCCATTGGCTGAACCTCTTTCTTATTTTTATTTCTACTAGAGTTTGTAGGCGTGCATATTATGTAATGAGAATAGAGATTTTTGTCTCAGATAAATTATAAACACGGAGAATGTGATGCCAGATCTTATTTTTAGTCCATTGGATGCTGAAGAGTATTCTCGCTATCAAGATTGGTTTCATGACCCTGAACTGTCACGAAGGATTAACTATCCCGATACGGTCTGGTTTAATTATATTACGACCTCTCCCCATGTATATACCTGGATGATCTATGCCGATGTGGGCCCGCTAGGTGTGATTCAATTCGAGAAGGATCACGGGCGCGCCTGCTTTTCCATTGCCGTCAATCCTCGTTTGCGCGGACAAGGATACGGGAAGCTTATGATGCGTGCGTTCCTGAACCGGCCAGAGGTACAGGAGGTTGCCTGTCTGCATGCGGGTGTTGAATACGATAATCAGCCAAGCATGCGCTGTTTGCAGGCAGTAGGATTTACCATGCTCAATCCTGTACCCGATGAGCATGGTTTTATCGAATTTATCTATACCGCCAACGCAGCGCCGCCCGGTGCTTCCCAAACAGAAGCCTATACCGCATAGGACTGCTTTCTATCACCATTGGAACTGCGCTCTGTGAACTTCCTGAACTTAAATGTGCGCTTGAAAATAGGCCAGAACACGCTGCCAGGCATCCTGTGAAGCGGAGGCATCATAGGTTTTGCCCTGATCATTAAAAAACGAGTGTTTAGTACCGGGATAAATCTTGATATCGTGTTCAACCTGGTGCTGTGTGAGCGCCTCGTCAAGGCGTTGGGCCGCTTTAGCGGTAAAGTCTTCCCCGGGATATGAACCGACGACAGGACAACTGCGGGCAACCGCTTCCAGGGGTCGGGGATTCATCGCGTAGAAGGGCGCGATTGCTTTGAGGCGTGTGTCGCTGCAGGCCCAGGCAACGGCAAAGCTGCCTCCCATACAAAAGCCGATCGCCCCCAGGCGCCCGGCGTCCACCCGGGGTTGCTGCCCCAGATAGGTAAGCGCTTGCTTAAGGTTGCGGATGCTACCATTATTGAGGGGATTGGTCAATATCTGGCTCATGAAGCGGAACATACAGATGGTGCGGTTGCGACCAGCGAACAGATCGATAGCAAAGGCCGCGTAACCCTCATCGGCGAAGCGCCGGGCGATATCTTTGATGTTGTCGTTGAGACCAAATATCTCATGAATAACTACGACACCGGGAAATGGGCCCTCTCCCTCGGGATAGGCCAGATACCCTGAGAGCTTTTCTGTTCCAACAGAGAGCGCAACTATTTCTTCTACTGGCACCGGTGACCTCCTAATAGATATGTGGAATGAAGATATCTGCGTATATTCAATACAATATCACATGTTGATCATTGTTGTGTATATCTTCGCGCTACAAATTATAAAGAAATCTTCAGAAACATGGAAAGCAAAAAAGAGAGGTGCTATGCACCTGTAAACAGGTCTGGCACCTCTCAATTCTCCACACGATAAACCTGAATAGTCGCTCAGTTCTGGGTATGGATTACCTGACTATTCTTTTCAACTACTAAAAAAGTGGAAGTAGCATATTCATCTCTTTTTATCTATTCCGGCCCGGCTATTTCATATATATCAGGCGACGGCCATGGGATGGTAGATAGCAGCATACTTCTGGATGGGTGGCGCGTATGTAATCGACGAAGAAGCCGGGACGGCCGACATTGGCGGCGAACATCTCATAGTGGGTGGGAATAACCGCCTTGATGCCCGCGGCCGCGGCCAGATCTGCCGCCTCGCGCTCGTCCATGTTGCCGACCAGATTTTGTTGCTCGCGGAAATAACTGCGACCATTAATGGGGAGCAGCGCCAGGTCGACGGCAAGCGGTTGCAGCTTTTCTGTCAGGCCTTCAAAGACCAGGGTGTCGCCGGGATGGTACACCCGTATACCTCCCAGTTCGACAACATAGCCCAGATAGCGATAATGGCCATCGCTGATCTCCTGCCCAAAGCTATAGCATACCGGTGGAAAGCTGAGGCCATGCAGGGCGGGTAGTGGAATAACTCGTGTACCACCGATCGTGATGTCCTCTTCCGGTTGTACCCCTTGCAACTGTTCGGGTTCTACCCCCGCCGCCAGCACCTGGTCAACAATAGGACTGGGCGCGATAAAGCGTGGTCTGGAGGGATGGTGCGCCAGGATCTTGAGTGCGGGTATATCTAAATGATCGATATGCTCGTGTGTATAAAGAATCAGATCAACCGGCGGACATTCCTCGGCGGTAAAGAGGGGTGGCACTACGCGGCTCTCCATCGGAGTTAAAAATGGATCGATCAGAATGGTGCTGGTTGCGCTGCGCAAGGCGAAGCTAGCCTGACCTAACCACCATAAGGCTACCGCGCCTTCAGGAATCCGGGTAGAGGTGGCAATCTGATGGGCGGTATCGATAGTATGTTTAGCTTGCATGATTTTGACCTCTGAACAAAATAGCGTATCTCTCACCAAGTAGTACATACGGAGATAATCGGTGTAGAAATGAGCATCTCGTTAAGCATGCTTTATCATATCATACGAATATTTGTATCTTGCAAACGTCGAAGCGATGTTTGAGAAGTGCTCATGATATATTGCGTGAAGTATAACAATGGCTCGCCCATAGCACGGGCGAGCCATTCTAGTTCAAGAAAGCCGACTATCTTATAGCGAAGGTTTGACTGGTGCGGAATGTATCGGCAACGGCACAATATGTGGATGGCGTGCAGGAACCAGGATATCGCCATCTTCCTCACAATCCTGTATATGCAGACCATAGTAATCCCGGTACATACCGCTACAGATGTAGAAATCGACATGATGCGTGCCCGGGCCAACGATAGTATAGGGCCGCATCTGATCGGTGATCTGGCAATAACGTCCCCGCTTGACCAGTGTAAAATCGCGGATGGTGCCGGCATCGATTCCTGTCTGTTGATAGGTCAGCGACTGGCCTGGCTGGCACGTAACATAAGCCCTCCAGAAGCAGTCTTCAATCATATTGGCGTTCACGTTAGTAGGTGTGGTATCCCCGATGCGTACATAGACCGTTCCACAACTCGATTGCCCAACGGCTGCTGAAGCGCTGGAGGTAAATTCAATGCTGTAGATGGTTAATGCGCCAGCTATACATAGAATAGCCAGACCAATTCCCAGAGCCAATGAACGATGTGAAGGTTTTAATGGCTTAAGTGTTTTTCTCATAAATTAATCCTTTCAGTATGTATTCGTTTATACATCTATCCAACCAACCATTACGAATACTACCTGCTTTTATTATACTGATGGATCAATACATGAATAAAAAGCTTATTTGTATAATATATGGCTTATCTGGTAAGCATCCAGGGTTTTTTGAGCTCGAATATTCTTGCACCGCTATGCAGGCATACTTTTTCGTGTACTGTGGCAGAAACTGGTCGGCCTGGCCGACCAGTTTCTGCCACAGTACACGAAAAAGGAGTTGATGCTGGCGCAGCGTTAGCGCAGGCGCGCTATAACCCCGTTGTGCGCCTTGATACGTCCATGACGCAAAATCTCAAAACCATTTTCATAGGCGTACAGGCCAAGATGTTTGACATCCATGAGCTCACGATAAGCAAAGTTCATGGTATCGGCGAACAGGGTATAGAAGATTTTAGATTGTAGCTGTGCACGGGGTGTGGTCATAATGGCATAGCCACCGGGTTTGAGGAAGCGTCTATGCATGTCCAGGGCCAGGGGCTTATATTCGTCGGGAAAATGTTCGATCAGGCCAATGCTGACCACGATATCAAATTCTTTCCCATATTTAAGATCGCGAATGTCGCAAACCTCGAAATCGATGTTCATCTCGTCCCTGTACCAGACCTTAGGGGCGCCGGTGGCTGGATTTTCGCCAAGGAAAGGATAGGATTCGGGGAACTCGCCGAAGCGGTGGGTGCGGCAGTAATCGTCGTAATCGACCAGCACGGTGTGTCCACCCGGATACATGGCCATGAGTTGCATGGCCTCATAGCCATCGGCGGCTCCCAGAAAGAGAATCTCCGGCTTTTCAACGTCCAGCCCCTCAAATAAGGCCCGCTTGCCACGAGGATCCCAGATGGCATCCTCAATACGGTGAATCTTATTCCAGACGCTGGTATGGATGATATCCTCGACGGCCTCAAAGGCCTCGTGCAACTGGAGCGTGGTCAGACTCTTTCCTAATGTTCCCAGTGCCTCTTTACGAGTGGCCAGTGCATCTTCATCAAAGAGCTGCTGAAATGAGCGGTTGAACATCTCCCAGGATGTTTTTGGAGGGAGTTGCTGATCATGTTCTTTTTCCCAGCGTAGCTTCTCTTTTGACCAGCGTTCAACGCGATATGGGCGCCCGATTTTCTCCCACGAGAGCTCACTCCAATCAGAGATCGGATTGGCGTCATAAAAGACATCTTTGGTATGGGTTGGCCTGAGATCCATACGATAGGTTGGTAAGAGTTCCGTAGTCCCGATGTCTTGCTCTGTATATGGATGTGCGGCTTGTGATGTGTGCGAATGCTGATAAACGTCCATTGTAAATCCTCTTGGAGAACGGCTTCGCTGCCCTGGCCCTTAAATAGACTGTCGCAATACTTGTTTTATTTGATTGAAGTATGCTTGACCACCAATACATTGTCAAGTGGGACGTTTTCCCGACTAAGCGATACAAAAATCCTCAAAAAAAGCTATCAGTGATTGCATTATCTCCATATCACTATACCTGTGATGATTTTTTCTTCTGCCGTGATCCTTTCGTGATGTGGCTGCATTATGATCTGTGTATCTAAAGTTGCTAAGCCGTTAACGCAGCAAAACGTACTGATTGCTTCATTTTTTATTTGCACATAGGAGAGTAAAACATGCTACATGTCCCTGATAAACCATCCGTCGAGGAAAGCGCGCCAGTGCTTCCTGCATCTCAGCCCTCTACACCCAATGTGAAGATTACCTATCAACGGCCCGGACCACGTAAGCGCAGCCATACTACCGAGTGGTTCGCCTTTGCCTGTGTAATGATCCTGGTTGCGCTGTTGAGCTATGGAGTTGGTGCCATGATGACACTGAATCGCGGCGACTCTTCTTCTAGCTCTAGCAGTTCTAGCAGTTCTAGCTCCGATACGATGTCTATGTCCGACTCCAGTTCTAGTTCAGCAGATACTTCCAACGTACCGCTGGCAACCCAGAAGTATGGGGATCAGCCAGCGACCTACAAAGTTGATGCAGACGGAGCAAAACATTTCACGTTAACCGCTGAGCAGGTGATGTGGGAAGTGACCGCTGGTCATCGCGTGCTGGCATGGACCATTAATGGTACCGTTCCGGGACCCAAGATCACTGTGAATGCTGGCGACCATATACGCATCACGTTTATCAACCATTTCCCGAAGGCGACAGCTGTACACTGGCACGGCCTGGAAGTGTCGACCCATGAGGATGGTGTCCCTGGACTTGGTCAGAAGCCGATTGAGCCTGGACAGACCTATAACTTTGATTTCACCCTGCACGATCAGGATGTGGGCACCCACTGGTATCATAGCCACTATGATGATATGGAGCAGGAGACCAATGGTTTCTACGGCGCGTTCATTGTCAATCCACGTCCTGGCAGCCCGCAGCAGATCAAGTCGGATGTCGAATACGATCAATTTGTCGCGGCGATGAGTGGCTACTATGTAATCAATGGTAAGGCCTTCCCTGATACGCAGCCGATCATCGTGAAACATGGCCAGAACGTCCACATTCGTCTGTTCGGGGCTGACGCGAATAGCATCCATCCCATGCACCTGCATGGTCATTCATTCCAGATTGTGGCCGAGGATGGGCACATGGTGACACAACCAATCACCAAGGATACTGTTCAACTCGCCCCTGGTGAGACATACGATCTGGTATTCAATGCCTGGTCGACACCGGGTAGCATGTATCCGTTCCACTGCCATATCCTATCGCACCTGATGAATCCGGGCCAGACCGGTACAGAGATGGGGGGCCTGATCACCCTGGTCGAATATGCCAAATAATGTCCTGTAGCTCCAGGCTTGCCCTGGCCCGAGGCCCACTCCAGTTGGAGTGGGCCTCCCTTTGTATCCTTTCGCGCTTGTCTCCACATATGATGGCGGGAAATGCTACAATAAGATCATCTCTTATATGTTGGATATTGCCCTCACGAGAAATGGTTGTCTGATTGAACACTGTCTTGCATTATGTCTATATTGTGCGCTGTGTTGATGACACACTCTATACTGGTTATGCTACCGATGTGGCGCGCCGCGTCGCCACGCATAATGCTGGTAAGGGGGCACGCTATACGCGTGCGCGCCTTCCGGTTGAACTGCTGGCTAGCTGGGAGTTCGCCACGAAAAATGAGGCTCTGCGCATCGAGTATGCGTTGAAGCGCTGGTCGCGCCGCCAGAAACTGCTCCTGATCGAGACTCCTACTCTGATTACCCTGTTGACCGCTCCCCAGGCTAACGAAGTTGAATGATCCACTAGGATATTTTTCCTTTTTTCTTTGCTTCGGATGTGATGGCCTCTATAGTAGATGATGTATTTCCATGTATATATCAGCGAGGTAAAGGAAGCAACCTTGATGGAATCATCTGATCCAAAGATTTCTGCCGATCCTATTGTTGATGTGGCGCCCGGGTCCACTGCTAGCACTGTACCGGAGACGCCGGGGCTGGCGCCAGCAGCGCACAGAAGCTGGTGGCGTACATGGTCCCACGCCGCCCGACAGATTCTGCCCATGTATATTGCCTGGCATATCGTCTTTGCCCTGACCAGCTGCTTTGCTGTGCTCTTTACGCAGCCCGATTTTACCCGCAAGGGGGTGCCTTTATATATGGCCTGGCAAGACTGGTTTCGCTGGGATGCGACCCATTTTCGCACTATCGCGACCATCGGTTACGATTGGCCCTGGCGAACGGCGTTTTTCCCGCTGTATCCCCTCTGTGTGAAGGCGTGGATGGTGTTGACCAATTCTCCTACCTCTCCTCTGCGTGGCGAGCTGGTGGTGTCGAATCTGGCCTGCTTTGTGCTCTTTATCGTCTTCTATCAGCTGGTGTGTGAGGATTTTGATGAGGAGCGTGCGCGGCGCGCCATGTTCTATCTCTGGATCTTTCCTACCTCGTTTTTCCTGGTTGCTCCCTATAATGAGTCGCTGTTCATCTGTTTTGCCCTGCTGTGTTTCTACCAGCTTCGTCATGGCAACTGGTGGTTGGCGGGGATATGTGGCTTTTTCGCCAGCCTGACGCGTTCGACTGGACTGTTTCTGCTACTTCCTTTCTGCTATGAGTATCTGCGTCAGCGCGATTTCTCTTTTACATCGATTCGCCTGGATATTGTAAGCGCGGGACTGGTTCCGGCCGGCGTGGGGGTGTTCGCGCTGTACTGCTATGATCGTTTTGGTGATCTGCTGGCCTTCTCACATGCGCAGGCGATGTGGGCGCACCATCTCCATGGTCCCTGGCATGGTCTGATCGGCTCGGCCAAGGCGATTATCATCAGCGATGGCATCCTGAGTTTCCAGTCGCAGCGCAATCTGATGGACCTGGTGCCTTCCCTGTTCATCCTGGTGATGATTATCCTGAGTATCGTTGGTCCCTGGCGCATGCCGCGTACGCACTGGTCGTATTGTCTGTATGCGGTTGCCGTCTATATTTTCCTGCAGCTCTTCCCGATTGGTGGAACCGGCCTCTTCCCGTTGCAATCGCAGGCCCGCTACATGTTGGAGCTGTTTCCTGCCTTTATTCTGATGGCCGGCATTGGGAAAAATAAAACCTTCAATCTGTACTATCCTTTGATTGCTGCCAGCGTGCTTTTCTTCCTGTTGACCCAGTATCTGACGGGCCACTGGGTTCTCTAGCGAACGCGCCAGCTTGTTTTGCTATTCCAGGTTGTCCGTGATATACAATAGTAAGGTGTGATGCATGTACAGCCGGATAGCTATCCTGGAAGGAATGTTGGATCAATGCAACTCCCGTCTTTCTTCAATGATTTTACGTTGCCACCGTTGGAGTGGCATCAGCAGATGCGTGAGTGGAGCGCAACCATGCGGGTGACCGAGCCCGTATGGTTTGATGAGCAGAATGAGAGCTGGCGCATCTTCCGCTACGCCGACCATATACGTGTGCAGAATGATTATGCGACGTTTTCTTCGGCGCCTGCCCCTCACGAGAATAATGAGGCGGCCAATAGTATCATCGCCATGGATCCACCCCGCCATCGTCAGTTGCGGTCTCTGGTGACGCCGGCTTTTTCGGCGCGCTCCATTGCTCAGCTGGCTCCTCGCATCGAGGAGATCACGCAAGAACTGCTGCAGCCACTGCTAGTGCAGGGTCAGATGGACGTGGTGGCGCAGCTGGCGGTGCCACTGCCCATTATCGTGATTGCCGATATGCTGGGTTTTCCACACGAAAACTGGCCGCTAATCAAGCAATGGACGGATGCGCTGTTGTCCGATTCCTCGCTGGGGCAGGAAGAATCCTCCCAGGACTTGGAGATGCCGCTGACGCAGGAGCAGGTCATGATCCTGTATGAGAAGATGGCACATACTATTGATGAACGACGCCGCCATCCACGCCAGGATATTTTGAGCTTGCTTCTGACGGCGGAGGTGGACGGGGAGCATCTGAGCGACGATGACCTCTACGCTTTCTTTATTACGTTGCTAGTCGCTGGCAATGTGACGACCACGCAGTTGATCGGCAACGCCTTCTTGTGTTTTGATCAGCATCCCGATGCCTGGCAGCAATTGCGCCAGGATCCCTCGCTGGCGCCGGTGGCGATCGAGGAGATCTTGCGCTGTCTGCCTCCTAACCGGGGCACGGGCGGTGCTCGCACCATCATTGGCGGCCGTGTTGCTACCACCGACGTCCAGCTCGGCGACCAACTGATTCGCAAAGGACAGGTTGTGAAGGTGACCACCATATCAGCGAACTTTGATGAGGCCCAGTTTCCTGACCCATTGCGTTTTGATATCCGGCGCAATCCCAATCGCCACCTGTCCTTCGGTCATGGCATCCACTTCTGTCTGGGCGCGCCACTGGCGCGTCTGGAGGCAAAGATTGTGCTGGAGAATCTGTTGCGCCTGCTGCCCGAGTGGCGGCGATACAAGGATGTCCCACTCCGGCAGGTGCGCAGCAACATCGTCTTTGGTGTCAGGAACCTGCCGATTACTTTTTAGCAAACACAATATTCTGGTAAAGGTGAAATACATTGTCTTTTAGCTTTTTAACCCATCTGGAATGTCCACGTTGTCATACGCAGTATGATGCCGATGAGCAGGCTCATCTGTGCACCTGCGGTTCTCCGTTGCTGGCTCGTTATGATCTGGTAGCCGCCAAAGAGCAGTTGAGTAAAGAGATGCTGCAACAACGTGAGCCGACGCTCTGGCGCTATCACGAACTGCTGCCGGTGCGTTCGGCCGAGAATGTAGTGTCTCTTGGAGAAGGGATGACGCCACTGCTGCCATTGCCCCGCCTTGGCGAGAAGTTGGCTCTGCGTCATCTGTATGTTAAAGATGAGGGGGTAATTCCCACCGGTTCATTTAAAGCGCGTGGCGCCGCGGTTGGCGTGTCGCGTGCCCGCGAGCTCGGCGTGCGGACCCTGGCCATGCCGACAAACGGGAATGCTGGTGGGGCCTGGGCCACGTACTCTGCCCGTGCTGGACTTGACGCGGTGGTGGTTATGCCGGAGGGCGCGCCCCTGATCACACGTAATGAGTGCGCCATCAGTGGTGCCCATCTGTTCCTGGTAAATGGATTGATCAGTGATGCGGGCGCTATCGTTGGACGTGCCGTTAAAGCTCATGGCTGGTACGATGCTTCGACCCTTAAGGAACCATACCGGATCGAAGGTAAAAAGACGATGGGGTACGAACTGGCAGAACAGTTCCACTGGGAGGTGCCCGATGTGATCCTTTATCCTACTGGTGGGGGCGTCGGGATCATTGGTATCTATAAGGCGTTGCGTGAACTGCAGGAGATGGGTTGGATTGGTGAGCGCCTGCCCCGCCTGGTGGCGGTCCAGTCTACTGGCTGTGCTCCTATCGTCAAGGCCTGGCAGGAGGGGCGAGACACGTCCGAAATGTGGAAGAACTCCAAAACAGTGGCCTTCGGTATCAACGTACCAAAGGCGTTGGGTGACTTTCTGGTGCTGGAAGCGGTACGCGGTACCGGTGGTTGCGCCCTGGCTGTTGATGACGACGAATTGCTGCAGGCTCAGGTCGAACTGGCCAGTAGCGAAGGACTTTTCGTTTGTCCTGAAGGCGCGGCCACGCTGGTGGCCGCCCGCAAGCTACGCCAGCAGGGCTGGATTCATGAAGGTGAGCGCGTTGTCCTGCTCAACACGGGTAGCGGTATCAAATACCCCGATACCGTCCAGGTCTCACCACCCCTACTGCAACCCCAGGACGATATTCCTCTGGCATAATTCATATACAATTGTGGTAGATGGATCCTCTTGTGGGCACCGCAACGATGCCCACAAGAGGATCCATCTACCACAATCGCTATCTTCTTGACGACCTGAAAGTCTGGCTATAGCGTTCGGTATTATCCAGCACATTTCGTGACCAGTTGCCGGTCTGGGTAGGATAGATAAAGGCGATGGCGAGCATGGCCAGCGAGAGGAAGAGCAGAATAGCGGTGATGTTGCTTAGTGTAGGCAGGAATATGAAGAGCTGGCTGACCAGGTTGAGGGCTCCACAGAATATCAGGATGTAGCTAATGATGCGCGGGAAGGCTCGCATCTGCAGGAAAGAGATGCCCAGGATAATGCAGCCAATGGTGAGCGGACCGCCTGTAAAGAAGAAGTGCCCCCAATGTGTGATGGCCGCGAAGGATGGCAGGTGAAAGCGGGCCAGTGCCTGATCCACCAGATTCATGCCATTGACCTGTGGCACCTGAACAGATGGGATATCTGAACCACTGGTATTTTGGCCAAAGAGTCCTGATATGCCATTTTTGATCGCATTTAAGCCATTAGAAGCACCATTCGTGGCATTCTGGGCGGCATTACCAGGAGCATTGACAACGGCCGTAATGCTTTGTGCCATCCCTAATAATACCGGTATGAGTACCATGTTGACAGCAATAACGCCTATTACGAATATCAGCGCACCTATAAAGAGTAGCCCGGCACCTAAGATTCCTAAGAGATTGATATCATCTGATAGCTGTGCGTACGTATTAAGACCATAAATAAAAACAATGGTCCCCAGCGTTACCAGGATCATAGGAAGAAACCAGCTGCCCTGGGTGGGATTATTGCTACCCAGGTTTAGTACTTCACCGACTAGTGCCAGCAGGCTTCCCGCCAGTAGTAAGAAGGCCCCAATACGCATTTTTGCCTGTCGTAACACGGTCTTTCCTCCTGAATAGCAGCGCACACTCAATGCTTATTATAGTATAATCTACTATTCTCTATATTATCTAACGCTAATATCGTCTGTTTTTCGCTTCCTCATATTCCGTCCCCTCTCTTTTTCTGGGGATATCGGTGGGCCAGTGAGGGTAGATATTTTGCTTGTGATACAGTTACTCATTTTTATGTAAGAATGTGTCTGACTTCCGTCATATTGGGGGTGCATGCGCGCCCCCGCACGCGCGTCCGCCTTGTTTTTATATGTTGGTGCAACAGGGGCGCTTTCGCGCCCCTGTTGCACCAACATATAATGGACTCGTGAGCACCGGAGGTGCGAAAACCGATGCAGGCCGCAGGCCATCATCATGAGAGTCAGACACGTTCTAAGCTCGACTTTGTACATTTTTCGCCCGTGAGCTGAACAAGCACACTGATTGTCGGTCTCCTGCGAGCTCAATTTTCGACTTTTGTACAAAGTCGAGCTTAGAGCTAACAGATAGGTAACTTGATCTGAGGAATATTGTTTTACCTCGCTTGGGCAGGTAATCAGGTAGTTTGTTACTTAGCAGGGCGCGTGCTAAGCAACAAACTACCATTCAAATTAAGCGTTATGTTGAACCAGGAACTGCTCAACCTCTGCTCGCGCTGGCGGATCCGCGCCCTCGCGCAGGCAGTTGAGGGCGGCTGCGGCCGCCGCGAAGCGTAGCATGCTGGTCAATTCATCATCGTTTATCCCGGCCAGCTCTTCATGTGTGAGAATCTCACGGTCGGCCAGGTAGGTCAGTAATCCAGCACAAAATGTGTCACCGGCCCCGATGGTATCCCGAACCTCTATGTTGAAGCCAGGTATTTGGATGGGGGGGCCTCCCTTGCGCATGGCGATGGCTCCGGCGGCTCCGCGTGTAATGACAACAAGGGCGGGACCCTGTTGCGCGAGCAGGGAAAGCGCCGCCTCGGGCGTTTGACCGGGCATTAACCAGTCCAGATCGGCGTCGCTCAACTTAAGGAGATCCGTCAGGCTTATCAACTTCTGCAGCAGGGCGCGATACGCCGCTTCATCTTTCACCAGTGAAGGTCGTATATTGGGATCCAGCGAAAGCAGTGCCTGCCCCTTGAGGCGCTCGAATGTGCTGAGGACTGTATCTGGTGTGGTGCCTCGCAGCAGGCTTACCGAGCCGATCTGTAGTAATCTGGTCTCCGCAAATAAGCTATCGGGTAGATCTTCTGGCGTCATCAGGGCATCGGCAGTCCCTTCGCCGTAAAAATCAAAGCTGGCTTGCCCCGCTTCCATCGCTACGATGGCCAGCGTGCTGTGTGCCTCGGCTGTGCTGAGATAGCGTGGATCAATCCCGTTCTCTTCAATATAAGCTCGTAGTCTGCGACCAAAATAATCACTACTTATTTTGCTGGCGAACGCGCTGGGCTGGCCGAGACGGGCCACACCGACCGCGATATTGAGAGGTGAGCCGGCGGGATAGGCCCTGAACTCATCGTTCTTTCCGTTGCCCGGTAGCGGCAAAAAGTCAATCAGGCATTCGCCCATACACGTGATGAAGCTTCTCATACCAATTATGCATCCTTCTAGCCAGAGCATCCTTGCTACCAGCAGCTATTTTTCTCTGTAATATAGCACCCATGGGAATGGTTGTGTACAGGAAGAGCTCGGGCAGGTGCATACGTACAAGGAAACTGGCCGCCGATGCACTGGTATGATTATCGATGGGATGGCGTGGCTCTCGCGCTGGCTGGATAGGGCTGGTATGTTCCGCCTGTGTTTTAGAGGTGTTTTTGACTGTACCGGCCCCGATCGTCTGAATGACGGCTTTAGCCATTTCGTTGGCTGGATTTGTACCATCGGGTGCGATATAAAGATTTGTGAGAATGATCACGGTGGTTTTCGTAACCGGTTGGTAGGCAACAAAACTGGTGTATCCGGGTGTCGAACCGTTGTGGCCAAGCAGGCCGGTAAACTTAGCGATGCCCAGTCCATAGCTGGACGACTCATTGATTGGTAACCAGTTGAGCCGTTCCCTTTGGAGTGCGGGATTCAGCAGTTTACCCGTGGCCAGCGCTCTGGCCCAGATCTTTAAGTCTTCTAAATCGGATACCACACCGCCGGAGGTCCAGGAAAACGAATGGTTGAGATCCGTCACATTATTTGGTTGCCGATCAAGATCACCTACCTTGATCGCCTCTTTCCGCGTCATATGTGGTCGTGGGATAGATTGCAGGTTGCTGCCGAACATGTATCCCTGGGCATATGGTCGGGGCATGGTTGGTTGGTTTGGCAGTGGAAGCAAGCTGTTGTACATGCCAAGTGGCTGAAAGATTCTCTGTTGCAAAACAACGTTCGCTGGCGTATGTGTGACGCGTTCGATGATCTGGCCGAGCAGGATAAAGTTGGTATTGGAATAGCGATATTGCTGCCCGGGTGGCGAATATGGCGCGTGCCGCATGCTGATGGCTACCAGCTCATTCGGCTTCCAGGCTTTATCGGGATGCTGATCTAACGTCTGCCGATATGGGCGGTCTTCTACATAGTCGAACAGGCCGCTGGTCATGTTTAGCAACTGGCGAATGGTGATCGCCTGCCCATTTTTGACATTCGGCAGGTAGGTGTGGATTGGGTCATCCAGGCGAATCTTTTTCTCCTGTACCAGTTGTAAAATAACGGTGCCAACCATGGTTTTGGTCACGCTACCGATGCGCATGTGGTCTTTGATGTTGATGGGTGTGTTTGTCTTCAGATTATCTGTACCCATGCCGGTGGTCCATGTCCCTTTGCCGGGTACATCTACATAAATAATTGCGCCGGGGACGCGCATCTGCTTCTGTTTGGCGCTGAGCAGGGGCATGAGCTTATCCGCAAAGGCAGGTTGCTGGGCCAGCCCTGCCACTCGTGCATCTGCACCGGTTGGAAAACTGACGAGTAGCAAGGCGAGCCAGAGGGCAAGTAATAGATTGCGTACGTGCGAATGCTGTATTTCCATCGGAACATTTCCTTTGAGCTGTATGTGGAGCACTGCTATGGGGGGCGTTTACTGCTCAAACACAACAAAAACGTGCCGTTCCTTTGTCACCATGCTCTAACACGTTCGCCAATTTATGTTGGTAACACTATGGATAGATTTTTTCTTGATTTTCGAGCATCGCTATAAACTTCTGTATACGTGCGTTGCGCGTTTCAGCTTTTTTGGCGTTTTGGAGCCTGAATAGCATCGCATAGCGATTTCTGCTATTCAGCGTGTCAAAAAACTTACGCGCATCTGGATGCTTATCCAGTTCTTGTTGAAAGTCTTCAGGGATTGTGGCCTGGCTCTGTCCGGCATAGGCCTGGTCCCAACGTCCATCCGCTTTAGCAAGGTCCACCTGTTGTTGTCCCGCTGGCTGCATCCTGCCGGCCGCGATCAATTGCATGGCTTTATCGCAATTGATCTTCGACCAGATACTTCTGGGACGGCGCGGCGTAAATTTTTGTAGCCAGTATTGATTGTCAAGAGAGGCTTTCTGCCCGTCGATCCACCCGTAGCAGAGTGCACCCTCCAGGGCCTGAGCGTAGGTGATAGAAGGAATGCCAGCCTCTTTTTTAGCCAGCTTGAGCCAGACGCCTGGGCTGGCAGCTCCATGCTCATGGAGCCACGCCTCCCAGCCTTGCTGGTTTTCAAAGAAAACAGTCTCAATAACCTCTTTGTTCTTCATAACCCCATTATCCCTTATCAATGAATACCACAGATTGTTGCAGCCAGAGAAACGAGCTCGGCGTTGCCTTGGGCTCGCTGCCCATCTGGCAGGGTAAGCGTATCTTCGAGGCCGATGCGGGTATCATAGCCCAGCGAGCCGGCCATTTTGAGTATGTCCCAGGCGGCTGCATCTGCGCCATGCAATAGGCGCGGCCTCTGGATGCGTGCCTCGTCCAGAGCCGCGATCATCGCGGTGGTATTGGCCAGGGCGGCCTCGACCTCGCTTTCGGCGGGTTCGATCAGGATGCGCAGACATTGATCGGCCAGTCCCGATGCGTGCAGCAGCCTGACGTCGGCCGCTGTTGCCAGCCCCGCTTCTATGCCGATGCCGCGTGCCGCCAGCGCGTAGCAGAGTTCAACCGCGCCCGGCTCCGAGAAGTTGACCGAGGCGAAATCTGGCAACACGGTCCACTGCTGGACGCGCTGCAGGCGTAGCGCGATATCGGGCTCAATCCAGATGCCCGTGCTGACCCCGATGGGTATCCCGGGACAGCGTGTACGTATTGTCTGCAGCGCGTTCGCGATATCTTCAGCCTCCAGGGACTGACCGCCATCGACGCGGCGTGGATGAACATGGATCGCTCCCGCTCCTGCCGCGACCACCGCCTCCGTGTCCCGCGCCAGCTCTTCTGATGTTACCGGTAACGCCACGTGTTCTCCCACCTCGCGACTTCCATTCAGACAGGCTTTCAGCAGCAATTTTATCGCTCCTTTCTTCAGCAACGTTCGGCCATCATTACGCGGCTTGTTCTTTAGCTTCTGGAAATTTGCTGGTAAGTTGACGGTCGTACATTAGCAATACACCGCAGGCGATCACCGCTATAAATATAAACCAGTAGGCAATGATTAATAGTTGTACGCTCCCCTCAAAGACCCGCTCAATATAGGCGAAGATCCAGTAGAATACAAGCATCCTTCTTATGGTGAGCAGGATAGTGCTGAACTGGAATATATTGTTAGCCTCTGCTTTTTGAGGTTGTTTTTTTGCTGTGGATGACTGCTTCTGGGCCTTATTTTTAATTTTCTGATACCGAAGAAAAAAGGTGCTGGCTATAGTCAAACAGGCAGCGCCTGCGACGATGCCGAGCACAATTAGTGATGTGGGCCTGTTGATAAACGTTGTGAAGAGGAGAAGAATAGCGATAGCGCAGGCAGATATGCCGTCAAACATTTCAAGCCGGGTATATTCCTGTAGCAATTTTTTACCTGCCGCTCCAGTGGGTAATGGGGTCATCGCCGGGACCATCCTGATAAAAGGTTGCATAATTGCCAGGACGCCAAATAGCGCCCATCCCAGGATCAGGATCCATTTTGACCAGTGCAACTGTGAGACCACTATGGGAAGGGCAAATAATATGATAGTCGGCCAGAGTCCGATTAAAACACTTTTAAATTTCCAGCCTACCCAGCCCTTTTCCTGTGTCCTTTGGGCCAGTAATCCCTTATATTCAGCCTCAATTTCGCTTGCGTAATCGGCTGGCATCGATTGTCGTTGCTCATAGGCTATCTCCAGCGCCTGCTTATGCCAGCGGTTGTATAAGTGAGCGATCAATGCCATAAAAAGGAACATAAGGAATAGCATACAGATGGGTGCAATGATAGAGCTCTACAGATAGTGAACTGTTGCTATAAAGATCCAGGCTATGCCACCTGAGATCATAAATGTATTAAACTGGTAACTCATAGATACAACTATAATTGCTGTTCTTTTTAGCTTTCTATCCGATGGCTGCAGTCGCTCAGGCTCAATTGGATGTAGCATGATAGAGTGCAGATCCCATAAATTTATGTTTGCAATACATAACCCATAGAGCAACACTATGATGCCTTCCTGCTCCCAGCTTATACGTGTGAGCGATAGCACCACAAATGCTGCTAGCAGAATGGTGACGCTGATTACAAGCAGGTGTTGCCAGCGTAGATACGTGGTAGACTTTCTACGCAGTTTATATCTGTTGTAAACGTCCGTCCCTACCAGGCTACCATAGCAAATGAGGGTAATCGCTAGAAATGGTAGTACAAGTATGTTAGCCATTTTACCCATATCCGTTTTCTTCTATATCAAAATATTTATGTATTTCTAATGAAGGAAGCTTTTATAGCGAGATCAAATAAAAAGCATTCATATGGTGATTATACAATAAGCTCTTGTATTATGTCACCAACATGAAATGTCGTAGATACGGGTGATGATGAGTGGAATAATCTCCTTGTTCTATGGTTTGTTCGTCCCATGATGACATTCCAGGGGAATATCATCATGGGTATTCATCGGGCGTAAAGCCCGAAACTATGGAGGGGATATGTTTATGCGGGGCGGCGACCGATGACGCGGACGGCTTTGCCTCCGTTGCGCGGCAATCGGAGAGAAGTGGAGCTCTTACAGGCGCTGAAAGGCTTGTTGGAACACGCTTGATCCCTGTCATTGTATCTCAACCCTGGGTAAAAAAGGAGGGAGAACCGCCGCTTTGCCAGGCATCATAGATACGCTCCTTCGTTGTCTTTGCTGACCAACTAAAGCGTACCACAGTTCTCTGTCTTTTTCACCCATTAGCACAATGTAGATATGCTTGTCTAGATTCTTGTGAGGACAATCACGGGGAGCAGGCGGGTCGTGTGTGTCTGGTACTCGCCCATGCCTGGCTCTTTATTCGTGAAAATGGCGAACAGACGATCCCGTTCCTCGCCCTCGGTGATCCTGGCGTGTGCCTTGAAACGTTCCGTGCCCACTTCTAGTTCGACCTCGGGATGCGCCAGGATATTGTAGTACCAATCGGGATTGGTCGGCGCGCCGCCTTTGGAGGCGATAATTAGAATAGCGTCACCATACGGTACGTATCCCACTGGATTGATGCGCGGCTGCTGACTTTTTGCGCCGATGGTATGCAGCAGCAGTATATCGTGGCCGGTGAACTGGCCGCCGATCTTGCCGTCGCTAGCACGGAACTCCTGGATAACCGGCGGGTTCAGCATATCCATCTGCTTTTTGAATGCTGCTTTATTCTCCAGGTCATAGGTGTCCCGATTCGTGACATCCACGTCGTTACGCTCATGAAGGTTACTCATAGATAGGTTCTCCTTTTTATATAGATATTGGTGTATGCGAGAATGAAGCAGGATCGCCACCTTTGTTGACCAGGCTCCACTGATGCAATGGTGCGTTGTTATAGCGTTGTATCTATCATCATGCCATGCAACCACTTACGCGCAGCCGCATGGCCTGCCATCGGCAAGCCTTCTCTACTGAGCTTTTCGTCCTGCAACTCGGTGATGGCGAGAGCCACGCGTAAGCAGCGTTGACGATTGCACGGTGCTTGTTGACAACTGTGCCGAGGACAGGAAAAAGATGTCGATCTTGCTTTGCCCTTTGACTATACTGCTATACTAAGTTTATGTCCAATACTTATTTTTTCTTATGGTGAGAACGTTTATGCATAATGATCAGTTGGAATTGCGCCATGTGCGCGCCTTTATGGCGGTGAGCCAGGAGCTGCACTTCAGGCGCGCGGCCGAGAAGCTCTATATCGCGCAGCCTGCGTTGAGTCAGCAGATTCTACAGTTGGAACGCATTCTGGGCGTGCGTCTGTTCGAGCGCAATCATCACGGGGTACGCCTGACGAGTGCAGGTGAACTGTTTGTGCAGGATGCCGCCCGCATCCTTGAGCAGGTGGATCTGTCTCTTATGCATATGCAGCAGGCACAAAGCGGCCAGTGGGGACGCCTGGAGATTGGCTTTGTCAATGCCGAGGTCGCGACGATGAATATTATTCCGGAGGTGCTGACGAGTTATCGTAGGCACTTTCCAGAGGTGACGGTGCAGCTCAAAGAGATGTATCTACAGGAGCAGTTGCAGTCCTTAAAAGAGCAGCGTATCCAGGCGGGTTTCGCCGCCACCTTTGAGGATCTGCCAGCGGAATTTGACGCGGAAGTGCTGCAGCACGTGCCTTTCGTGGCTGTTTGCTCTGAACGGCACCACTTTGCGCACCGGTCAGCGGTCGCGCTCGCTGATGTAATCGAGGAGCCGTTCTTTTTTTGTCCGCGCGACTCTGATAGCGGGGTGCTCTATGAGCGGATCGAGCGCATCTGTGGACGGAGTCCGCGTGTGCAGCAGGAGGTTTCCGAGATCCATATTTTGCTGGGCCTGGTGGCGGCGGACCTGGGAGTCTCGCTGGTGGCGTCGTCAGCGATGGGACTATCTGTGCCGGGCGTGGTGTATCTTCCGCTGTCCGATCTCGATCACAATCTCGCGTTCCGGACAGTGCTGCTCTGGCGACGGGACGCGCGCTCTCCACTCCTACAAGGATTTCTTGCCGTAGCACGCGAGGTCTTCGCGCAGCGCAAAAAAGAGCTGCTGACCTGCAAAACAGCATAAGTTGCATATAATGATTATTCAATAAGCTCTTACATTATATCATCAACATGAAATACCGTAGATGCGGGCGATAATGTGATGAATATAACCTTGTTCTATGGTTTTGCGTCCCCCATGATGATATTCCTGAGAAATCATCATGGGGACGTTAATCGGGTGTGAAGCCTGAAGCTATGGAGGGGATATATTTATGTGGGACGGCGATCGATGACGCGGACGGCTTTGCCTTCACTGCGTGGCAGGGTACCCGGCGGTTGGACCTGGACGGCGATGTGTAAGTGGAGCTGTGCTGAAAGCGCTTCAGAAACGCGTCTCTGTAACCGCTGGACCTGTTCGTTATTCATCCAGTCTCCGTTGTTGATCTCCTGTCCATCAATGGGTGGCTGCCTGTTTGCTGCTATTTCGGCCTGGACTGTGAGGGTATCCAGTGTGCGTTCGCGATCGACCAGGATTTGATAATAGGGAGCCAGCTCTGAAAAGCCGAAGAGGATGCGTTCGATCTCTGCTGGAAAGACATTGATGCCGCGAATGATCAACATGTCGTCGACGCGCCCTTTGATCTGGCTCATGCGCACCAGGGTACGACCACAGGCACAGGGATCGGTGCTGAGCGTACAGAGATCCCCGGTGCGATAGCGCAGCAGCGGCATACCTTCTTTGGTGATGGTGGTAAAGACGAGCTCTCCTTCTGTGCCATACGGTAGAGCCTCGCCAGTTACTGGATCAATAATCTCGGGCAGGAAATGGTCTTCGAAAATATGCAGGCTACGGCCATTCTGTTTGCTCTGGTGGCCCTGTATGCATTCCATAGCCACACCGGGACCAATGACCTCGCTGAGCCCATAGATATCCAGGGCTTGCAGACCAAGTTTGTCCTCTATCTGCTGGCACAGCGCGTCAGTCCAGGGCTCCGCTCCGAAGATGCCACACCTTAAGTTCAGGTCCTGTATAGACAGGCCCAGCGCGGATAGAGTTTCGGCCAATGTCAGGGCGTATGAGGGGGTACAGCAGAGGGCGGTCGGCTGGAGATCTTTCAAAAAGGTGACCTGGCGCTGCGTGTTGCCGCTGGACATGGGAACTATCGTCACGCCCAGGTACTCACCCCCATAGTGGAGTCCCAGGCCACCGGTGAAGAGCCCATAACCATAGGCATTATGCAACATATCACCTGGCTGCAGGCCGGCGCAGGCCAGTGAGCGAGCGCAAACCTCGCCCCAGATATCAATGTCGTGCTGCGTATAGCCGACGATCTTCGCTTTGCCTCGCGTCCCCGATGAAGCATGTACGCGGCTTAACTGCTCACGCGGCACAGAGAGCAATCCCAGGGGATAGTGTTCGATCAGGTCATAGCGGGTGGTAAATGGCAATCTGTGCAGGTCGGCCAGGCTGGTGATCTGAGAAGGGTGAATTTGCAAGCCATCCATGGCTTGCCGGTAGAAAGGAACCGACGTATAGACACGTTGAACGGTATGCTGAAGTCGTCTGAGCTGTAACTGCTGGCGCTCTTCGATGGGCAGGAAATCGCGCGCAGCCACCTCTTTATTCCATGCCATGAGAACTTCTCCATTCTCCGCCGCAGCGGTGCGGCGAAACGGCGCTACTTTTTAGCAGACGTTACCTACTGTTTGTAATAAACAAAGCGGGCATAAAAGTCAAGCATATAGATGCCCGCTCGGTTGCAATCTATATGGCGGTGGTGCTCTTAAATTCAAATCGGAGCTTGACATAAGTACCATAAGCATGAGAAAAGTTATTCGCATAGGCGTTTATCGTTGCAAAATAGAAATGTCTATTTTAGGCAACGGATTCGTATCGCAAATTTTTTATTCAATATCCAGGAAGTACAGAAGAGAGTTCGAAATCATGAAATGGTATCCTTATGGGCATGATTTTGGTAATGCCGAGATAGGTGGTGTGACCGTCATCAATGGCAAGACGGTCTCACTTAGCATACCGACAGCCTTCGCCAAGGTTGATACGATCGCTTTGCGTAACCTTGGTGTAAATGTCGAGCAATCAAACGTTCACGTAATGCAGTTAGAGGATGAAGAGGCGGCCTATGCGATCGGTGATCTGGCCTTGCAGCAGTCGATCGACGCCTATCATGGACGCGGTGATATCCAGCGTTACGCCAGTCGCTTTAGCCTGCGCAGCTTACTCACCGTAGCTGCCACGCTGATTCCTGATGATGAGTTTGGTATCTACGTCGTTACGGGTCTGCCAGCGGAAACATATATTAAAAACGCTGCCTTACGCCTGGCCATCAAAGAGGCGCTGGATGGGACATATACCTTTACACTCAATGATGAGAAGACCCCTCGCCGCGTGACCATTGAAGTGGCGACCGTGGTGATGGAAGGTGCCGGCGCATTGATCGCCTATAACGATCGTTCTACCAACAAGATGACCGAGAGCGCGGTGATCGACATCGGTGGTCGTACCACTGATCTGTATGTGGCACGTGGACAGGTGCCCGTGGTTGAGTATTGTAAGGGTAAACCGGTGGGTGTTGAGACGGCTACTCAGATGATGATGGACTCATTTGAGAACAAGTATGATCGTCCCCTTTCATTGCTGGAGGCGCGCGAAATTATGCACGCATACGCGGCCCAGTCTCAGGGTGAGCTTGCTCGCTATCCAGAGATCGCTTCGTATGGACAGACGATTGGGAACTATGAACTGGAGAAACTGGTCAAAGAGGCGGTGGCCCAGGTTGGTAGCGAGATCGTCTCCTTCGTGGCCTCTGCCTGGCGACAGAGTGACCGCGACGCGGTTGCCGCCAGCTTCAAGCCGGTCCTGAATATTGGTGGCGGTGTCTTCTATTTCTACAACTTCCTCAAGAAGCGCATCCCCCACCTGTCCCGGCCCGATGATCCGGTTCATGCCAACTGTATCGGTTACTGTACCCTGGCCGGCCGTCTGTTGATCCGCAAGGTGCAGAGCGGCAGTACGACCAACAATGGCAGCGCAACTTCAATCCGTATATTTTAATCTAGGAATGTAAGCTAGTAGGAAGAGAAATCGTATGTCGCAATCTTCATCAGATAAATTTCTGCATTTCACAGTTGGTCTGTTGAAGGACTCTGAAGCATTGGAGTCGTTACGGCAGGATGCCGTGAAACACCATATGATTGATAACCCGGGGCAGCTAATCGCCTTACGTCTGACCGAGTACTATGAGATGATGAACAAAGGGATTGTCCAACCTGTTGTCAGTGTGCCTGCGGTAATGACGCCAGTTGCATCCGAGGTAAAACCACAGTCGGAAGCGGACGCGCAGGTGCCGTCGTATAAACCCGCACCTGTACAGCCAGCCCAGCAGCCCGTTCAATCGTATCAACAGTCGGCCAGACCTGCTCCTATGCCAGCTTATGAGAGTGGACCGGTTGTACGCCAGCCAACCGGTCGCATGCGTGCGATCGTGCAAAATGGAGGTGAAAACGTGGTTTCCACCTCCTCAAACGCTGACCAGAACGCCGACGACGCCGCCGATTACTGGTCCTTGCTCTAAGCCTAAATGGAAAAGCGGGCGCGAGGCCCGAAGCTTTCGCACCTGTGGTGCTCACGAGACTATGGTGTGTTTGGCGCATGGGGGCGCATCCGCGCCCCCATGCGCCAAACACATAAAACCGGCGCGGCCGCGCAGCGGGGGCGCGCACGTGCCCCAGTAAGACAAGAGTAAGGCACATGCTCACAAATATATCTGTGCCAAATAAGCTTGACAAGAGCGAATTGAGGAGGGTATAGTTTCCATGAAAACCGTATATTTATTGTTCTACCATAAAAAGGAAGGTATGTTCACTATGGACGAGGGCCCCGGTAGTCCTTTCCAACCATGTTCAAAAAGGTGTGTCTCTTCTGACACAATCAAGAGTGAGATGTATAGGAGTGGGATGAGCGAATCCCTTTGCTCTGTGGCCGACCTGTCACGGGAGGAGTATGCGTTGCGCATGTAATGCATAGGTGCCTTTGCCGTGAGTTCAAGTTGTGCCACCTTCGACGGTGGTTTTTTTGTGCCCTCTTTTCTGGAGAAAAGCGCACAATGGTCGCAGGGTATCTCCCTACATCACAAAGTTTCATCTGCCAAAGACGGAAAGAGAAGGTTTCTGGCATGAATGCCGACCCTGAACAACGATGCAACGTTGTTTATCTTTTAATATCGTTACATCGGGCAGCGCGAGTGATAACCCTGCAAGACCTGGATGGCGTGTGCGACTGTGTACAATTGCGCCAGCTACTTTGATCCGGGTTCCTGGAGTATGCTCCTCTATGCTGTCTGATGAAAACAAGGACGTATAGATGGAGGTACTGAGATGGCTCAGGTTTACATCCCCGAGAGCGTACAGGAGCGTGAGCAGCTCCAGGGTGGTTCGAGCACGCCCAGGCAGAACCGTCCACCACGCGAGGAGCCGCGCAAAAGGCTGGGCTTCATCGATCTGGGTATCGCGCTGGTCCTGATCGCGACCGTTTCTCTGATTATCGTGGCCGCTTCACGTTGGACCGCTCCGCTGAATCCAGCCATACAGATAAATCTTTCGCCGACCGTACTCCCGGTCTATGCCGGCTATTCTTTTCTACGCATGCTGCTGGCCTATATCTTATCGCTGATCTTTACTTTCATTTATGGGCATATCGCGGCCACCAATAAGCGTGCCAATACGGTAATGGTGCCTCTGCTAGATATACTACAAAGTATTCCCATTTTATCCTTTTTGCCAGGTGTGGTGCTGGCGCTGGTGGGACTGTTCCCGCATGCAAATATCGGTCTGGAGCTGGCCAGCGTGGTGCTGATCTTTACCAGCCAGGCCTGGAATATGACCTTTAGCTATTATCATTCAGCGCGTACCCTGCCTAAGGATCTGAAAGAGTTTTCATCGATCGCTCGCCTGCGACCCTGGCAGCGCTTCTTCAAATTAGAGGTGCCCGCCTCAATGATTGGTTTGATCTGGAATAGCATGATGAGCTGGGCGGGTGGCTGGTTCTTCTTGATGGCGTCGGAGCAGCTTGTCCTGGGTTCGCGCTCGTTTCAATTGCCGGGCCTGGGCTCTTACCTGCAGACGGCCGCCAATAAGGGCAATGCGCTCGCTTTAATCCTGGGGCTTATTACTTTGATCGCTTTAATTATTCTGATGGATTTTTTCTTCTGGCGTCCCCTGGTGGCCTGGGCGGATCGCTTTAAGCTTGAGATGAATAGCGAGGGTGATGCTCCGACGTCTCCGGTGCTCAATATCCTGCGCCGTTCGGCCCTGGTAGGTGCGCTCAACCAGCGTCTCTTCCGACCAATTGGCTCTGTGATTGCTGGTATCCTGAATCGGCTGCAGCCATTGCAGGTCGCGACCGGTTTGGCCAGCACAGATAAAGAGGGTCAGCGCCGCTTTACCGTGGGTGGTCTGCTCAAGATCGTGCTATTGGCGGCCTTGCTGGTGGGAGTGCTGGCTGGCCTGTGGTTTATGCTGCTTTTGTTGCGCAACGTCTCGTTCGCCATGTGGGGACAGCTTGTGCTGGCAGCCGGGGCGACCTTCCTGCGTACCTTGATCGCGTTGTTGGTCGGCCTGGCCTGGACGATTCCCGTAGGGGTAGCCATCGGGCTCTCGCCGAAATGGTCGCGACGTCTACAGCCGGTGGTGCAGGTGGTGGCATCGATCCCCGCCACCGCGCTGTTCCCGATCTTGCTGGTGGCTCTGGTGGGACTGCCGGGAGGACTCTCACTGGCTGCTATTCTGCTGATGTTGCTGGGCACGCAATGGTACATGCTCTTTAATATTATCGCCGGCGCCATGTCTATCCCGAGCGATTTGAAAGAGGCGACCACCATCTATCACGTCACGCGCTGGCGTCGCTGGCGCACCTTGATTCTGCCGGCGATTTTTCCTTACCTGGTGACGGGGATGCTCACCGCCAGCGGTGGCGCCTGGAACGCCAGTGTGGTCTCTGAATATGTGACGTTCAATGGCAAGACCGTGAGCACTTTTGGACTGGGCTCGGTCATCGCAGCTTCGGGTGCCGATGGCAATTTTTCATTGCTGCTGGCAGGTACTCTGCTGATGGCTGCCGTCGTCATATTGATTAATCGCTTGCTTTGGAAGCGCCTCTATGGGCTGACCGAGCGTCGCTATACATTGGGTTAAAGAGGAGGGATGAATCATGGTCAATTTCAACATTCATGCTGGCGAAACATTGCTGGAGGCGCGCAACGTCAAAAAGATCTATGATATGGACGGCAAGCGTCCCCGTGGCGTCAATCCTCCCGTGGTCCTGGACGACATCGATCTCAAGATCAACGCGGGCGAGTTCGTTGCTTTACTGGGTCCCTCGGGTTCGGGTAAATCGACCTTGCTGCGTATCCTGGCGGGTCTGCTGCGACCAACTGAGGGACAGGTCCTCTTTAAAGGGATGCCGCAGCACGGACCCAATCCACATCTGTCAATCGTCTTTCAGACCTTTGCCCTCTTCCCCTGGCTTACCGTACTGCAGAACGTCGAACTGGGCCTGGAGGCACAGGAGGTGCCGCCCACGCAGCGCATGCGCCGCTCGCTGGCCGCTATTGATACCATCGGCCTGGACGGCTTTGAAGATGCCTATCCCAAGGAGCTTTCGGGTGGTATGCGTCAGCGCGTTGGCTTTGCCCGCGCTCTGGTTGTTGAGCCTGAGTTGCTCTTCATGGACGAGCCGTTTAGCGCTTTGGACGTTTTGACGGCCGCCAATCTGCGCAAAGAGCTCTTGAGTCTGTGGCGCGAGCATAAGATTCCGACGCGCGCCATCCTGATGGTAACCCATAATATCGACGATGCCGTGTTGATGGCCGATCGCATCGTGGTGCTGGGAGCCAATCCGGGCATCATCCGCGTCGAGCTGCCGGGTCTGCCTATCGAGCAGCGGGATGCTAACAACACTAATTATACAAAGATGGTGGACCTGATCTATCGCATTATGACCAGCCCGCGCGCGGACATCTCGACGCTGATGCCTCAAGAGAAGAAGGTGGCGACGAGTGGCAAGCTGGCTCCGGTCAGGACACAGCCCTACCAGGTCCTGCCGCACGTGGCGATCAGCGACGTCACCGGGTTAATCGAGTTAGTACATGCTAAAGGGGGCCGTGAAGACCTTTATCAGCTGGGCCGTGATCTGCAATTGGAGGTAGATGATCTGCTGCCATTGGTTGATGCGGCCCATATCCTGGGCTTCGCCGAGGCCCGGGAAGGTGATCTTATCCTGACCGAGACTGGCAAGCGCTTCGCCGAGGCGGGCGTACTGGAGGAGAAGGATCTTTTCCGCCAGCAGGCGATCAAAAACGTTACCATGCTCAGGCATATTGTGCGCGACCTGGCGCGCGAACCCGGTCATACTCTGCCAGAGGAGCGTTTCCTGAGCGAGCTGCATGAGCACTTCAGTGATGATGAGT
The DNA here is from genome assembly GCF_003967515.1 of Dictyobacter aurantiacus. Lineage (GTDB taxonomy): Bacteria > Chloroflexota > Ktedonobacteria > Ktedonobacterales > Ktedonobacteraceae > Dictyobacter > Dictyobacter aurantiacus. Next base: position 2,302,078 of record NZ_BIFQ01000002.1, read on the forward strand.
CCTGGTCACAACTGGAGACCGCCATTAACTGGGGACGCTATGCCGAGCTCTTCTCCTATCAAGAGGAGCGCGGTGTCTTCCGCCTGGAGGAGCCAGAAACCGTCGCCGCCCTCGTCTCCTGATGTGAGGGCATCTATGCAGATTAGCGCGAGCCGGTAGAGATTTCTGCTGGCTCGCTTGCCTGATGCCTGTCTATTCGAATAAGCAGGCGATTTATGAACGCATCTCATCGGGGACCATGACCTTGCTCAGGACCGGACTGACAAATTCGGTTGAGAGGCAGTCCATATAGACGATATCCCAGAACTTGCCACCCATGAATTTGGCCTGACGGCGTCGTCCTACTTCGCGAAAGCCCGCCTTCTTGTAGGCAGCCTGGGCGGCTAGATTATACTCCCAGGTATACAATCCAACGTTGTGCAGGCCCAGGCCGGTGAAGGCATAATCCAGCATCAAGCGCGTCGCCTCGGTACCGAAGCCACGTCCCCGGTAGTTGGCCTCACCGATCTCAATTCCAAATTCGGCCCGGCGATCCCGATGGCTGATCTCAGCCAGGTCTACTCTTCCAATGGGGATGAGCGTTGCCCGCTCATAGACGGTGAAGTGGACCTCGGTGCGACGCTTCTCATTCTCCACGTCACCCTCAAAAAAAGCCAGATTCTCTTCAAAGGTGCTGGGCCGAGGAATATGCAATGTGCGCAGGACATTGAAATCATTGGCCCAGCGATAGAAGAGCGGCACCTGGTCGCGCCGGATGGGGCCCAGTGCCACTTTCTCGCTCTCGATATTAATAATCGGCCGTTCTGCCGCCTGCTGTTCTTGTGAGCTATCCATGCCCTTCATTAGCTCCTCTTCTCTTCATTATACTTATTCCCTGGTGTCTCCAGCATCGTTCGTATCTCCGTAATGTGTTCCAACGCGTGCGTGGCCTGAATCTGCACTATCAGGGCGACGGTGGCCTTCTCAAATTTTGGCATATCCTGATTTTTGAACATAATATAGCGCTCCCAGGCATCGGGAGGCAGATGGCGGAGTAGTTGAGTGATATGGCCGCGTGTAGCCCGGAATAGTGCTAGCGCGGGTTCAATGGAGCGTCCTGAGTAATCCAGAGGAATGAAGCAGGCGTTGTCGGTGGTATACCAATCGTGGGTATAGTGAACGCCTGAAGCGGCCAGGGCTGCCTTGATCGCCATCGCCCATAGATCGTCGCCATCCGAGATATGATGCACGATCTGGCGGATGGTCCATCCGCCAGGTGAGTGCGCAACATCGAGATTGGCATTAGGATGTTCAGAGAGAAGGGCATCGAGTTCACGTGGTCCCCGCTCGTACTGTGCTAATAGTTCTTGCGTATCGATATTCATTTCTGGTGTCCCTCCATTGATATGTTGCGTATCCTATTGTAACATATCTCCTTTGTATAAAATAAGAGGAAAAAATTAATAGAGAACATTAATATATTTGATTTAAGTATGATACCATGAAAAATGCAAAAATAGACGTTGATTTATGTTTGTACGGATTTATGAGACTGGCAATTCGGCCAGTCGGCGCTTGAGGAATGCCTGCTCGACGGTGTTCTGGGTCAGAGATAGAGCTTGCTGGTAGGATTCCCTTGCTGCCCGGTATTGCTGGTCGCGGCGCAGCAGATCGGCGCGTGCGGCGTGGAAGAGGTAGTAGTGTTGCATGTTGACGTTTTCCATCTCGGCAAGCAGTTCGAGTCCGCGCGCGGGTGTGCTGGCCATGGCTACCGCGACCACCCAGTTGAGCCAGATCACAGGCGAGTTTTGATGCCTGGTCAGAGCACTATATAAGAGAGAGATCTGCAACCAGTCGGTTTCTTCCGTGCTGGTTGCCTGTGAATGTAGCGCGCTAATCGCCGCCTGGATCTGATAGGGTCCAGGTTTGTGGGCTTGCATGGCCTGGTCCAGGATCGCCATCCCTTCCTGTATCTGCTGCTGATTCCACAAACTGCGGTTCTGTTCCTCAAGGGTGATTAGCTCGCCCTCGGGACCAATCCTGGCATCTTTCCGCGCGTCATGAATCAGCATGAGCGCCAGCAGCCCGAGGGCTTCAGCCTGTTCGGCCGGTGAAACGGCCTGCTGTAGCAAGAGCGCTAGCGCCCGGCCGAGCCGAATGGCTTCGGCACACAATTCGTTGCGCAGCAGGTTCTCCCCCTGACTTGAGATGTAGCCCGCGTTGAAGATGAGATAGAGCACCAGCAGCACTCCCTGGAGGCGTTCGGAGAGTTGATGCGCGGCGGGCACCGAATAGGGGATACCGGCGTTGCGGATCTTTCGCTTGGCGCGCACCAGGCGCTGGGCCATCGTGGTCTCGCTGACCAGAAATGCGCGGGCGATTTCAGCGGTTGAGAGTCCGCCCAGAGTCTGCAGGGTCAGGGCTACCTGCGCATCCTGATTCAGGGCGGGATGGCAACAGGTAAAGATTAGCTTCAAACGGTCGTCAGAAAAGACCTCGTCTTCCGCGAATGGAGCAGCATTTTCTCTGAGTGTCTCCAGCAACTGTAGCTCGGTCTGCTTCTGTACGAGGACCTGGGCACGTCTCAGGCGATCGATGGCTTTGCGTTGAGCTGTGACGAGCAGCCAGCCAGCGGGATTCTTTGGCAATCCCTCGCCTGGCCAGTGCTCGATGGCGCTTAAGAAGGCTTCCTGCAGCACATCTTCGGCCAGCTCAAAATCGCGCAGGCGGCTGATCAAGGCTGCCCGTACCCGTCCCCCCTCCTCGCGGAAGAGTTGATCCAGTTGCCGATCTAGATCAAGCCTGCTCATTGCATCATTCACCAGCAAGGTGCTCCTGCTCAATGTATGTTCTCCTCTATCTATCGCTGATAGTGTACCTGAAAATGGACCACTGTGCCAGAAATCCAGCGCAGTGGTCCATTTTCGTGTTGCCTTTTGGAATGCTTAATCCCACTCAACCACCGGGCGGATCTCGATCGAGCCGCTGGTGGCGCCGGGAATTTTGGCGGCGATAGCGATGGCCTCATCCAGGTTTTCGGCCTTGACCAGATAGAAGCCGCCCAGCTGCTCTTTGGTCTCGGCGAAAGGGCCATCGGTCGTCAGTACTTTGCCGTCGCGCACCCGCACTGTGGTGGCGGTATTGACAGGATGCAGCGCCTCGCCTGACAGATGGGCGCCGCTCTTCTGAATCATCTCTGTAAAATCGTTGTAGGCCGTCATCTCAGCCTGCATCTGCTCCGGGCTCATTTTCGCTGCCTCTGCCTCATTGCCGTAGATCAACAGTAAGTAACGCATATTTGTCAAACTCCTTTTCGTAACGTGAATCAACCGCTTTTCGCGATCAAGCCAGCGTCATTCGCTGGTTTCATGAGGATGACGAATGGCTTATGCCGGAATCGACAGTTTTCACAACGAAATTTGGTGGATGAAAAAATTGAATGACTCTGGTTGCCTATGAATGACTTATGTTTCTTCCTGGAGAGCAAGCACGCGACCACAAATGTACCTGTGCCTTTATAGAAAGCGCTCGTACCTTATCTGGATAAAGAGCATAATACTCGAAATGAACATGATTAAGGTGCCGATGACATACATAGCAAAGACGGCAGAGAGCTGAAGAATGCTGTCGTCCCATGTTTTCTGAGATATGACGCTAGAATGGTAGGTAAGGATTTCGTTGCTGAAGATGAGTACATACAATATATTGACGAAGCTGATCAGTAGAGCTAGAGACGCCAATGCTCGACTCTGACCAAGAAATTTCATCGGCTTTGAACTGACAAAAAGATATATAATGAGCCCGATCACTCCTATAATGGCCAGTATATCAAGAAAAAGGATTGATTGCTGTAGCATGTTGCCTCTAACTATATACTCCTGGTAGGAGGAATTCCCAAATGGTATATTTCCTGAAGTATCTCCCGGAAATACTCTGATACCGAGTGGTAGATAGAATGAAGGGATCACTAGGAAAGCGCCAATGCTAAATAAAATATAATATAAGGCGCATGATATGATTGGCTGAACTTCTTGTATTTGATAACGTGGTGTGGACATACGATGACGGCCTCCTGCTATAATGGAAGGAAGTTCTCCCATATGTGGTTTTGAGCGCAGAGCACTCACTCTTCTTCATGAAGAGCGAGTGCATTATATACTATTTGTGATGAACCTGTACACAAATTCAGCTATTGGGCATACGAGATTGGATCTGGGCCAGGCTATCCTGTGCCGCCGCGATGGCGAAAGCGATATGTGTTTCCCGGGCCAGCCGGTATGCTGTTTCAAAGCTTGCTCTGGCCTCCTCCAATGCCTCTTTCTGTAGTTGAATCTGCCCCATCGTGAGCAGGCCGTTGATAATCGCGCTACTCAATCTCATCTTTTCCGCCAGTTGTTGGCCCTGCTGGCAGTATTCGAGGGCCGCGTCTAGCTCATGGCGCAGTGTATAGATATCGCTGACCAGGAAGTAGGCCGGGGGGAGCGCACGCTTGAAGCCGATCTCGGAGCGCAGGTGTAACGATTCCAGTGCATAGCGCAGGGCCAGATCGGTATCTTGCTGCATTGCCAGGCCAGCCAGATGCCGGGTCGCCTCAGACATGATCCATTTGTGGTTGTGTTCGCGCGCTATCTTCAGTGCCTGTTGGTAGTGGGACTCGGCACTTTTTTCGTCCTCTTCGCGTTCATATGTCAGACCCATGTAGAAGAGGGTCTGAGCTATGCCCTCTGTGTCCTCCAGTGTTGTATAAAGTTTATTGGCTTGCTGCAGTGTAGACCTGGCTTCTCTGTAATCCTGGAGGCCTTTATGCATGTTCTGGTAGTAGTTCATCTGGCCTCGCAAGTAGAGCGCTGTAGCCTGCTGTCGCTGATCGTGACTCTTACTGGCTGCTGCTTGCGCCCGGTCAATACTGGTAAGCACCATCTCCTCATCCTGATTGGTGAGGAAGTAGTTGGCGATCAGGAACTCAGCGTACCTGAGCAGGAATTGAGCCTGGCTGAGAGCGGTTATTTCTGGAAAGTCCAGCAGCTGTGATCCCCATTCAAAGAGCCTCATAGCATCATCAAGTTGACCCTGATAGTAGTAGCTCCAGGCTATCTCACCAAGCGCATGCAGTGAGCTGGTATAGTTTGCTGTGATCTCTTCTATTGATAGAGCCATCATTTCCCCTTCTTTCTTTATCCGCCAGTTAGCGTTGTTGATGTGATGACAGTACAGTATCGCTGGCAGAAGGGAAAAACATCACCCAAAAGCGTGAATGCGCTAGAGCAAGCGCCGACTCCTGGCGACGGCCAGTGCTTGCGTGCGACTATGAGCATCGAGTTTGCTATAGATATTTTTCAGATGGGTCTTGACCGTGTTCTGCCCAATAATCAACCTACCGGCAATGGCCTGGTTTGAAAGCCCTTCGGCGAGCAAGTGAAGGATATCTAATTCACGTCTACTAAGTGCTTCACCAGCAGCCGAATATCGAGAATCAACATTCTTATAGCTGTGAAAGCGCGCACTGCTATTGAATACTTTTTCCAGGTAGCCTGTTGTGTAGCCGGAGTAGATCTGTGGTTTTGCGCATAGATTTTCTAATAAGGGTAATAGCCCGGGACCCGCGTCGATAAAGGTTCGCTGATAGTTAGCTGGTTCGGCCAGCTTCAAGCTATTACTCAGCGTTTCCAGGGCCTGGCTGATTTTTCCTTCCACCGCATATGCCAGGGCACTGCTGATCAGCAGATTGATCAGGATACCTTGTTGCTGTGAGGCTTCGATCTGGTGGCATAAGCGCTGAATAATAGCCTGCGCCGCTGCGGGCTGGTGCTGAAGCAACAGGGTCCGGGCCAGCAGCTGGTAGTCTTCCTCATACCGAGCATCGATCTCGTTAGCATCCAGAGGCAGGTCGCAGTTTGCAGACCACTGTTGCATAAAGGCCGTGTCACGTTGCAGGTAGTGGAGGCGCACCTGTAGCTGTTCTAGCAGGAGCTGCCCACGTGGGAAGCCGGTCTGCTTGACGAGTTTTTCGGCCTCGGCAAACAACGACCATGTCTGCGCGGTTTCACCCTGCGCTAGCAGTGTCTGCATCAATCCCGCATAGCCCAGTAACCATATCTTGATATCACCGCCTCGCTGTCCCAGTGCAATGCCTCGTTGTAGATACTCACGCGCCCGAGAGAGATCGTTCCATTCATAGCAGATCTCGCCGAGCCCCACGTACATAAATCCCAGCGGAGGTAACGCAGCCACCGAGTTGTCATTGGAGATGCGCAGACCTTTATGGTAGAGTTGCCAGGCCTGTAGTAGCTTGCCTTGTTCGACATAGAGGTTCGCCAGCGTCCGGACAGCCAGCAGCGTGGTGCGCAGGTTATGGCAGTTAGAGCTAAGCCGTATGGACTCACGTAAGCTGGCCTCGGCTTTATCCAGGATACCCTGTGAGGCATATGTGCTCCCCAGACTTAGCGCCACCTCGCCACGCTGATAGAGGTTATCCTTGTTAAGGCCAGTGTAGGCCTGTTGCAGTAGCTTCAGGCTGCGTCTGTTATCGCCCTGGTACATGGCGATACGGGCGCGAATGGCGATGATCTCGCTCTGTAGCTCCGGGGAGCGATTAGCCTGCGTCTGCATGGCTGTTTCCGCCTGTAGCAGGGTACGTTCAATCTCATCCCACCTGGGTGCCAGGTGAAGCTGTACCCAGGCTGAGAACAGACAGAGTTGAGGACGTTCGGTAAGAATTGAGCCGGGGAACCGCGCGAGCCAGCTCTGCAGTACCACTACAGCTTGCTGCATCAGCAGGTCGTGTCCATGGATTTCAACCAGTTGTGCCGCCAGTGCGAATTGTTTAGCGGCACAGGCATGGGTGATAGCTTCGTCGGGCATCTGCTGCTGCATATACCATCTGGCGGCTCGCTGGTGGAGTGTTGTAATGAGCTCAGGTTGACGCTGCTCGAGCTGTTGGCGTAAGAAGGATGAGAAGAGCGAGTGATAGCGAAACCACTGGTGTCCTCCATCCAATGGTTCGAGGAAGATATGTTCACGCTGTAGCTGCATCACTATGTGACAGGCGTTGTGCTGCTGTGTGACTGCGTGGCAGAGCTCGCTGTTGAAGCATTCCAGTATTGCCGTCTGCATCAAGAACTCCTGCACCTGCTGTGGCTGCGCCGCCAGTACCTCGCTGGTCAGATAGTCGAAGATGTAAGGATGATCTTCTGGGATGAATGTGTGTGAACTGGCCTGCTCAGGCATTTGCTGTTGTGCCAGCAGTACCAGGCGCAGCAACGCGATCCAGCCCTGTGTTCTGGTATGCAGTATGCCGACCTGCTCTGTCGACAGTGGTTGATCTGCCATTCCGTTTGACCATTGCTGGATTTCGCCCGGCGTAAAGCAGAGTTGCGCGAAGGTGAGCTCTGCGACCTTACCTCGGGCGCGCAGGCGGGCAATAGAGACAGTGGGCTCCTGACGACTGATGATGACCAGGCGTAGCTGTTGTGGTAGATATTCGAGCAGATAGTCGAGGCTATCGTGAATGACCTGGTTGTTGATGTGGTGATAATCGTCGAGCACCAGTGTCGTATTGGTGGGCAAACATGCCAGCGCGTTGATGAAGGATGGGAGCGTGGTGGCAACAGGTGTTGTATTTAAGGCAGAGCGTTGTGTGATTGTATGCAGTGCCAATTCTGGCTGAATGGCCTGAAGAGACGCGACCATGTAATGCCAGAAGTGAGCTGGCTCATTATCTGATGTATCCAGTGTGAGCCAGGTATAGGGATGCCCGCTAACTGCCAGCCAACTATTCACCAGCGTACTCTTGCCCGAACCAGCTGGTCCTGTGATGAGGAAGAACTGCCGCTGTGTGGCGTACTCCCTCAGCATAGCTGTCAGGCGTGGACGGTCAAGTACTTCAGCGTGCATTAGCGGCGGTGTAACCTTTGCCGTCAGCACGGTAGGCGATTGTGGATCTGTCGATGCCGGTTCTCGCGTGGCAGTGATGTTGGAGAGTATCGTGGCGCTGTTGACCAGATGGTTAGTGGTTAACTCCTCCGTTTTGCCCAGGTAGAGATTGTGGAGCTGACCCTGCTGGCGACGATAGGCATACCAGTACCATCTGCCTGCACGGAGCTCTTTGCGCGCCGTAAAGCTGCCGCCGCGAGAGACAAAGCGAAAGACGCGATGGTCCCCCAGCCAGCGAAACCATGCCACCGAGCCCAGTGCTATAGGTGCATTATCAACGCCAGTCAGCTGGTTTCCTTTAACAATCGGTGTCATACGAGCCATCTTTTACTCACCCGCGTAGTTCAACAAAGTTACACAAAATCTATGCTTCTGGTTTCTGCTATTCTTTCTCATCATTTGCCCACGTTTTATCCAATTGAGGAGCGTAGAAGAGCAGCGCTTTTTTATAGCACAGGATCGAAGGCTCGGCTGTTGTTTCCGCCAGATTTGTCAAGAGGAGTTGCATCGCCTCCGCATGGCGTTGTAGATTGTGCAGGGCCATGGCCAGAAAGACCGGGAATGCTCGATCTTGAGGGAACTCTTGCATGCCACGCCGCAGCATCTGTTCGGCCTTCTTATATTCACCCAGGGTGCGATAGGTGCTACCAAGTCCCAATAATGCACCTTGCAGGCTATCTTTGGATAATCCCAGTTCAATCGCGCGCAGATAAAAAGGAACCGCTTCACTTTCCAGTCCCAGGTTATCATGTGCCCACGCTGTTTGATAATTGAGCTCCGCGTCATCAGGGTAGAGAGCTAGCAGCTCTAGCAGTAACGTCCGTGCCTCCTGTGGCCGCCCCACCTCCCGCAGCTGGATGGCGGTCTGTAAACGATCTTGCGTTATTTTTGTGTCCATATCTTTCGTTCATTGTATATTGATGTACCTGAGTGTAACAGATCAGCCAGCTGGTAACAATATGTGAATCACGCAACGGTTTTTGAGATCAATGCGTGCATATGTTACAATGCAGGGGAACGATGAGATAGCGCTTTGGGAGGGCTGTAGGTTTTCCACGGTGCCATAAGGAATAGTTAGAAGGATCTTTAGTATGACGAACGCACGCGATCCTCGCGCGGTCCGTAAAAGTTGTCGCCGCTCTATCGCGGGCCATTATACATATCAACAGACGTTACCGCAGATTTTGCATGAGCTTGCCGATTCGGTGCAGCCTGAGGAGGCTCCTGATCTATACGGGAGTGGGGCGCTGATCAACGACTTTGAGGCCGAAGTAGCCCGTTTGCTGGGCAAAGAGTCCGCTGTCTTTATGCCCAGTGGCACGATGTGTCAGCAGATCGCGCTGCGCATCTGGACCGATCGTCGCCACCTGTCACGCGTCGGCTTTCATCCTACGGCCCATCTAGAACTGCATGAGTTCCAGGCCCCGCAACGTCTGCATGATCTGCAAACGGTGTTGATCGGCTCGCCCTATCAATTGATGACGCTGGCGGATCTGCAGGCGGTCAAAGAGCCTCTGGGCGCGCTGCTATTAGAGCTGCCGCAGCGCGAGATCGGGGGGCAGTTGCCCACGTGGGATGAGTTGACGGCTATGACCAGCTGGGCCCGTGAGCGCGGCATCGTCCTGCACATGGATGGCGCGCGTCTCTGGGAGTGTAAACCCTACTATCAGCGGGACTACGCGGAGATCGCCGGACTCTTTGATAGCGTCTATGTTTCTTTCTACAAAAGCCTGGGCGGTATCGCGGGCGCCGTACTGGCCGGTCCCGCCGATGTTATTGATGAGGCGCGTATCTGGCAGCGCCGGCAGGGTGGCAACCTCTACCAGCTCTATCCCTATGTGTTGTCGGCCCGTAAGGGTCTGGCCGAGCGGCTGGATCGCATGGAGGCCTATCATCAGAAAGCGAAAGCGATCGCGGCCGCCCTGTCAGCTTTCCCTCAGATTGAGATTATGCCAGCAGTGCCCCAGACCCATATGATGCATGTCTTTATCCGTGGCGAGCGTGAAGAGTTGAACGGAGCCGCCCTGGAGGTCGCCGAAGAGAGCGGAACCTGGCTCTTTGGTGGTGTGGCCCCTACGCAGATCCCCGCCTATCAAAAATTTGAACTATCGGTGGGAGATGCCTCACTTGATGTCAGTGATGAAGAGATCGCCACTTTATTTCAACAACTTTTTGACAAGGTAGAGCAGTCCAAGGTAGAGCGATCATTGTAGGCATCAATCTCATAATCATTCATGGTGGATGATTGAGGCTAGCACAAATGGAAGTGAATAACCATGGCAGATGAACCGGAAGAGATGGAGGAGCAGTTTGTCTCTCCCCTGCAGCGTGAAGGTGAAGATAGTGGGCAGCGGATCGCGCGCCTGCTGCGCGGTGGCAGCGTGCATGAACTGATCCTGGAGGCCCACTACTGGCTCGGCTATTATCAGTGGCACGAAGACGCCGCTGACGCCCTGCCGACCGCTATGTCGCTGTTAGAATGCGCCTCTGAAAAGACTGTAACGCAATAGACGAAAGGCTCGATGTATCCTGATAGCATCGAGCCTTTTATGTATTTTTGTAGCAAGCGAACGTTGTGTAAAGTAGAAGCGGCTGTGTTATACTTCAGGGCAACAATGGTGAATCTTTGATGGAACTCAAGGGGGAGTGCTATTCATGCTGCATCTCGTGCGTCGCTCACTCCTGGTGCAACTGCTCAGCGTGTATCTGCTGTTTATGATCATCGTGCTGCTTGGCGGCCTGGCCGTTAATGGCGCGGTCGAGCGGCAATTGAGCGGTGATGTCCAGGCCTCTGACCAGGCGCTAGCGCAGGAGATCGCTCTTGAAACCAATTTACAGATTCGTGACGCGGAGAGCTCGCTGGCCGCGCTTGGCAAGCAGGTGAATCAGATCTCCGATCCACGGGCGGTCGCCAATATCTTCCAGACATATAAGCTGGCGCGTCCAGATGTGGATCATGTCTACTGGCTGGACCCCGTGGGCGTTTTGCAGGTGACGTGGCCATTGAATAGCGAGGCTCTCAATACCGAATTTTCACCCCCCGATGTTGTACAGCGGGCTCGCATGGCCGTTGGCCCGGTCTTTGAGGTCGGGATCGCGGTTGAGACCACCTTTAATGCCGGGGTGATTATCGCGCAGCCGATGCGCCGTTCCGATGGCCGCCTGGCTGGCATCATCGCGGCCAGTCTCTCGCTGGTCGAGCTAAGCGAGCCTCTGATCGCCGTTGTCAACGCCCAGCAACGGCAGGGACGGCACCTGATGATTAGCGTGATTGATGGCCGCGGTGTTCTGGTGGCGACTCCCCAGCGTGAGCGGATCCTGCAGACGGTGTTGGATGAACTGCCGGGCGCAGAGCAGGCTCTGCATAATCATACTGTTTCACAGCTTGGTCGCGGACAGGATGGCCAGGATTGGCTCTTTAGCGCCGTGCCGATCGCGGACGCGGGCTGGGCCGTGGTCGTACAGAGGCCCGCGCAGGAAGCGCTGGCAGTCGTCGCGCAGTTTCATCTCTGGCTACTGGCCGCGATCATTCTGTTCGCCTGTGGTGGACTCCTGTTCTGGATCATTCTCTTGAGTCGGGTTATTCGCCCGCTGCACACGCTGGCCCGCCAGCACCAGGCGCTCCCTTCCTCAAAGCTCTCGATCCCGATGGATACGACCATTATGGCTTCACGTGGTGACGAGGTCGGGACGCTGGCCCGTTCACTGGTGCGTTTAGAGCTTGATGGCCTGGAGAAGCTGGGTGAGCTACGCACGTTGCTGGAGACCTCAAATGCCGTGGTAGGCTCATTGGAGCCGCACGCGGTGGTCCGAAAAATCATTCGCGAGGCACGTCGGCTGGTGGATGTGCAGGCTGCCGCGGTTCTGTTGCCCGATGAGCAGGGAACCCTGCGCGTGCTGGTCAGTGATGGTCATAGTGAGCAGTATGATCAGAAACTGGCGCTGACCGCGGAAAATACCACCTCGGCCCCCGTAATCGCGCTGCGCGATGGTGCACCGGTTCAAAAAATATTAGAGTCTGGAACCTCTTCCTTCTCTTATGAAGATGGCTTCCGATCAGTGCTGGCCATCCCGATTATCAGCCGCCACGCCGGAGGCGTGGTCCTGCTGGTTCACCGCACTGAGCCACACCTGTTTAACCAGAACGAGATCGATCTATTGTTGACTTTCGCCAACTATGCGACGCTGGCCTGGGAGCATGCCGTGCTCTATGAGCGCAGCGACGAGCGGCTGCATGAAGTTGCCCGTGAAAACGAGCGGCTCTATCGGCACGCCGCCGAAGAGAAGCAGAAGCTGGCCTCCATTATGGAGAGTATGCATGATGGTCTGGTGCTAACGGGTATCGATGGTACTATCCTGTATGCGAATCAGGGCGTGCGCAACCTGCTGGGATTGCGCGAGGCACAGTTGGAGCTGCATTCCATCAGCAAGCTCTACGCCGCTTTACGCGCCAGTGCGGTAGATCTCCCGCAGCTTGATGCTGTGTTGAAGCGGATTGAGACCGCCGCTACCAGCGAAGCTATGGTTATGGTGAACTCCCAGGAGCAGCAGCGTACCCTGCACCTGCGTCTCTTTGATGTTGAAGATGAGGAGGAACAGCCGATCGGGCGCGGACTCTTACTGAGGGACGTTACGCGTGAGCGCGAGTTGGATGAATTCAAAACGACCTTGCTGGCCGCTGTAGGTCACGAGGTGCGTACACCGCTGGCCGCTATCAAAGGCTATGCCTCAACATTGTTGCAAGAGGATGTGAGCTGGTCGGGTGCGGATCAGCGTTATTTCTTGCAAACCATCAGTAGCGAGGCTGATCGCCTGGCGCAGATGGTCAAGAATCTGCTGGATCTCTCTCGCCAGGAAGCGGGTCTGCTGCAGTTAAATCTGTCACCGACCAGTGTAGAGAATATACTGCCCGCTGTTGTTGAACACGAACGGCTGCAGTATCCGGACTCCTCTATTCACGTGCAGATTCCTCCAACCTTGCCAGAAGTCAACATTGACAGCGCGCGCATCGAAGTAGTGCTGCGTAATCTCCTCTCAAATGCGCTGGTGTATGGGGAGGGAAGCGCAACGATTCTGGTCGCGCGCCAGGGGGATTTTATTACGATCGCCATCTCTAATAGCGGTCATGGTATCGCGCCCGATGAATTGCCACATATTTTTGAACGTTTTTATCGTGCACGCCATGGACAGCAGCAGCACCTGGGTGGGACCGGGCTGGGGCTGGCGATCTGTAAGGCCTTTGTCGAGGCCCACGGAGGCAAGATTCAGGCTGCCAGTAGTCAGCGTGTGACCACGATCACCTTTTCATTGCCGATTGCTGTTGCCCCGGCAACGATTGAAACACTGACTATAGACCTCTCGCCAGAAGAATGGAGGCGCGTATGACGATGCAACCTAAACGTATCTTGCTTGCTGAAGATGAAGGCACACTGCGAGATTTTGTCAGTCGCAATCTGCGGGCGCGGGGGTTTGAAGTGCTGGAAGCCAGTAATGGTCTGGAGGCGCTGGCTGTCTGGGAGCGCGAGGAGCCGCATCTCTTGATCCTTGACATTATGATGCCACGCATGGATGGCCTGGCGGTCTGTCAGCGCGTGCGCGAGCATTCCGCGATCCCCATCATTGTCCTGACCGCCCTGGATGCTGAATACGACAAAGTGACCGCCCTGGATCTGGGCGCCGATGATTATCTGACCAAGCCATTCGGGGTGGAAGAACTGCTGGCACGGGTGCGTGCTGTCCTCAGACGTACGCAGGGAGAGTCTCAGCCGAGCGGCGGCGTGAAAAAATTTGGGGAACTGGAAGTTGATCTGCCGGGACATAATGTCTGGTTGCGGGGCGAGGCGGTCCGCCTATCGCGGACAGAGTTTGAATTGCTGGCACAACTGGTGAGTAACGCGGGTAAGGTGTTAACGCACCGCATCCTGTTGCAGCGCATCTGGGGTCCGGAATATGGGGGAGAGGCCGAATATCTCCGTGTCTATGTCAACCGCCTGCGCCATAAAATAGAGACTGATCCGGCCAAACCACGCTACCTGGTTACCGAGCCAGGCGTCGGCTATCGTTTTGTGGCCCCCGAAATTGAACGCACCCACTGGCGTTCCAGTACGAGTTAATGTGATGTGCTAACCTACAAGGCGTTTATCAAACCGCTCCGTGAAACCCCTGGCTTGAGACGGGGAGGATGTCAAAGTAAAAGGACACGATACATAGCAACAACACTGACCGTACCTGTTGATCCAGAGCGGGATTATTTCGCTGATCCACAGCAAATCTGAGAGAGAGCCAGTGTTCATCCCTCATTGGTTTGTATCGGCGCGACGAAAGACGAAGGCACCTATCATGATCGCAAGAACAGCAAGAACAGCCGCTGCCAGCAGTGCTGCATCAAAGCCGTCAACCAGGGAGATGGCTGGTCTGGATGCTACCAGTACAGTTGTTTGTGCAGTTTCTATCGCCACAGCAAGAGCAAGCCCAATCGCTAGACCAATTTGCTGTGCGGTATTAAACAACCCGGAAGCTGTACCTTGTTCATCCTTTCTCACCCCTGATGTAACCGCACTGGTTGCAGCGACAATCATTGTCCCAACACCCATCCCGAAGAGGAGTTCTCCTGGTAAGATGTCTTTGAGGAACGTGCCAGTAACGGAGATGCGACTGAGGAGAAGCATCCCTGCCATGAGCAAGATAGGGCCTCCAACGAGACTTGTCTTTCTCCCAAAACGGGCAATAACCTTTGGTATCCTGGTAGCCGTTATGACCACAATGAGTCCTAGAGGCAAAAATGCGAGTCCTGTCTGGAGTGGGGAATAGTGCAAGATTTCTTGCATATAGAGTGTGAGCACGAAGAGAACTGTCCCTGAAGACGCTCCCAGGGTAGCGGCGAGCAGTATTGCCCCCGTGAAGCTACGTCGCCGAAAGATACCCAGATGGATAAGTGGATCAGGTATGCGACATTCAATGAGAAGAAAAACCACCAGGAGCAGGAAGGCGGTCATAACCAGCCCGGTAGGTATAAACCAGTCCCATGCACTCGTGTTCACCGTTGAAAGCACAAAGACAAGCAAGGTAAAGGCAATTGTGACGATCAGTGCCCCGATTATATCGAGTCGCTTTCTCACTCTCTGGCCCTTTGGAAGGAAAAATGGTGCGAAGATCATGACAGCAATGCCAATGGGGACGTTTACGAAGAGAACCCAACGCCATCCCCAGGCATTTGTTAAGAGTCCGCCAAAAAGGACGCCAGCTGAGAATCCGCTCGCGTCAATGGCACCGAAGATACCAAGGGCGGAGTTGCGTTCGGACTCTTCCGTAAAGAGTGTCATGATAAGAGAGAGAACCGTGGGGGCAACAAGTGCTGCGCCCAGACCTTGAGCGGCACGAGCAGCAATGAGCCAGAGCTGGAAAGGTGCAAGTCCTCCCGCAAACGAGGCGAGGATAAACAGCATGAGACCAGCGAGAAACAGGCGCCGTTGTCCAAATAGATCAGCTAAGCGTCCACCGAGCAACAAAAAGCCACCAAATGCGAGCGCATATGCTGTCACCACCCATTGCAAGTTCTCTGAGGAGAACCCCAATCCCCGCTGCATCGCGGGTAAAGCAACGTTTACAATGGAAGAGTCAAGGATCAACATGAATTGAGCCAGACACAGCAACGCAAGGGCAGCCCAACGACGAGATGCAGCCTGAGGGAAGAAGACCAGACGATTTAGCCTCTTTTGTGGAGAACTTTCCACAACGGAATGTTCAAACGCTTGCATTCCGTGAGAGTGATCATTTCTAAGCATATATATTCCTATCCTTCATAATCTGAAGAAAAAAGTTCTTCTTCCCCACTGCGACGTTCCCAAACCAGCTCCTCCGGTATTGGCGATGGGAATGAAGAACCGGAGACATATCAGGTAGTCATACGGATGCCCGTTTGGCATGTTCTCACTTATGCCATGCTCCTCAATTTCTCGATATCCTCGTCGGTTCGATTTCCGTGAATTTCGATTGTTGCAAGTTCTGCTTCGAGCTGATTAAACTCATGATCGGTTAACTCTACATCGGCAGCGCCCAAATTCTCCTGGACTCGCTCTGGTTTTCTAGAGCCGGGAATCGGCACGATAAAATCTTTTTTGTGCAGCATCCACGCAAGAGCAATCTGTGCGGGGGTAGCACCTTTTTGGTTCGCAATGTTGGTCAGGACATCCACAAGTGGCTGGTTTGCCTGGACATTCTCTTTGCTGAAGCGGGTGATCACACGACGTGCATCGCGACCAGTGTAGGTGGCATCTGCCGTGTATTTGCCGGAGAGAAATCCGTTGCCAAGAGGACTGAACGCGACAAAGCCGATACCAAGCTCCTCACATGTAGGAATCACATCTTTTTCATACATCCGCTCCATGATGGAGTATTGGCTCTGGATAGCCGTCAGGGGCGTGACCGCATGGGCACGTCGAATTTCTTCCTCCGTAGCTTCAGATTGTCCCCACGCCAGGATCTTGCCTTCACGGATGAGCCTACCCATGCACCAGGCGATCTCTTCGACCGCAATATCTTTGTTCATCCGGTGTTGATAATAGAGGTCGATATGGTCTGTTCTCAGCCGTTTCAGGGATGTGTCTACACGGGACTGAATTTCCGCGAATAAGCCCTCACGTGTCGATGTGTGTTCGGTGGTGGGAACGAGAAACTTGCTCGCCAGCACAATGTTGTCGCGGATCGGTTGTAACGCCTCGCCAACCAGGAGTTCATTGTCACCGGCTCCATACAACTGGGCGGTATCAAAAAAAGTACAACCCCAATCATAGGCCTGGCGGATCAACTGGATGGATTCGCTCCGTTCCGGTACAGAGCCATAGCCTATGCTTAATCCCATGCAACCATAGCCTATGGCCGAAACCTCTAACTCTCCCAGTTTTCTTGTTTTCATCATGGTATCCTCCATCTCGTGTGGTGTATTACTATTTACAATGCAATTATAAAATCCACCGGCTTGACTGGGAAGAAGCGAAAAGTTTACAATGTATCAACCACAGGTTGATACAAAGGGAGAGAGCATGGAAACTGATTTATTAAAGGCGTTCATAGAAGTCATCGATGCAGGAAGCCTTTCCAGGGCGGCAGAGAAATTATATATATCCTCAACGGCTCTCATGAAACAAATGAATGTCCTGGAAGCTCAGGTTGGAGTGCAACTGTTAATACGCACGCATCATGGCATTCGAGCTACGGATGCCGGGATTTTCTTTTATCATGACGCCAGGTTCCTGCTACAATCTGTGGAGAAAGCTGTGATACGAGCTCGTCAAGCCGCACATACCCATCCATATCTGATACGAGTTGGAACCTCACTGCTCAACCCATGTAATGTCCTCTTAGATGTCTGGACCACTATCAGCTCGGCCTATCCCCAGTTCAAAATGCAGATGGTCCCTTTTGATGATGATTCTCAATCCTGGCCTGCAGTCTATCGAACGATTGGGAAGGGTTTTGATGTCATGGTCGGGGCGTATGAGAGAGGCAATGAGTCTGACTCCTTTCAGGCTCTCCAGTTGGGGGAGTATCACTTCTGTGTCACCGTCTCAAGAGCGCATCCACTCGCCAGGAAGAACAGGCTTGCTGTGACCGATTTCTATGGAGGGCGATTCGTCCTGATCAAACCAGGCACCAGCCCGCTTATTGACCAAATACGGGGATATTTAGAAACGGAACACCCGGCCATCCATATCAAGGATACCCCCCAGCAGTATACGATTGATGTGTTCAACCGCTGTGAACAAACCGGTGCCGTTTTGCTGACCTTAGATGGCTGGAAAGATGTTCACCCCTCTCTGGTCACGATTCCTGTCGATTGGGAGTACACCATTCCCTATGGGATACTGTATTCGGGCAAGCCATCAAACTGTGTTCAGCTTTTTGTGCGAGCTCTACGAGAACAGTATGTTCACACCACCCCACAAACCATAGGCGAACTGCAATACAACTAGTTTACCCTCCACTGTAAATCCCACCATTAAACGGCTTCCCTGATAGCTCGTATACATGTAGATATTCCCATAGACCTCATTTATCTTGAGGAGTGTCTGACTTCCGTCATGTTGGGAGGTGTTCACGCGCCCCCGCTACGCGACCGCACCGGTTTTAGGTTTTGGTGCATCGGGTGCATATCCGCGCACCCTATGTACCAGCATACAAAGGAATCCTGAGCATCGCGGGTGCGAAAACCGATGCAGGTGGCGGGCCATGATCATGAGAGTCAGACACGCTCTTGAAGAAGTGGAGGAAATTGAAAGGTATATTACATTTAAGGTTTTCTTTATTTTGACGATATATAAATATTTGAAAGCATTATTAAGCGTCTGTAAAGGCCAATAATCAATTATTTGATGCGGGAAGTATCTATAGCATAGAATTCTTTCGTGCTTGAGTGGAACTATTTGTGGCAACAGATCGTCTAGCATGTGGATACTATAAAATGGGGATTTGATAGTATTACAAGAAAGAGGGATCTGATGCAGCAAGTGTCTCAAGCAAAAATGCAATTCCTTGCCGTGGTGATTGGCATTACGCTGACAACGCTTATTACTGGTGGTGCCCATCTCTACCTCGCGATGCAGCCCGATGAAGACCTGCGTTTCTGGTTTTTATTGAATGGCCTTGGCTATCTTGGTTTGCTGTTCATGTTTTTACTGCCCCGATTTGCGCGCGCCCACAGCTTGATACGATGGATATTTATCGGCTATACGCTGCTTACCATCGTACTCTGGTTCTTCCTCGGAAGTCCCAGTGAAGGATGGCCCTGGGACCCGTTTGATACGACCGTCAAGACCGTTGAAGTCATCCTCGTGATTCTGCTCTGCCTGGACTTCAGGCAGTATGTTGCGGGCGCGTATAAGCGCAGGTAGCCCTTTAACCGGCTACCACCGACCATACCCTGAACATATGCATATATGCTGCGGGTAGATCATTGTGGCCTCAATAATAGATAGAGCAGTATTCGAGCTCTTAGGGGCGATCTCAATGTATAGTATCCATCTGCCCGTTACTGAAGTGCATAGATAGGACCGCGCTCTGATATTTTTGTATCGTCCACAGGGTTTTAACCACAAAAAGAGGATGCAGGCGCTCAGCGTCTGCATCCTGTGCGCGCCAGTGAATTAGTTGGCCTTGCTGGTGAACTCGTTGGTGAAAGTACCCTTGAGATCGATCTGTTTGCCCTGCACCGCCTGGTTGGTCTCCTTCTCAATGTTATAGACCGATTGTGGACCATCAGACGGCATGTTGCCATCGGGGCTGAAGATGGCGAGCTGACTCTTCAAGGCCGTGACGTACAGCGTTTTGTTGCCCGCATAGTAGTCGGTGGGCATCTTGTCGGCGATCTCTTCAGCTGAATGCGTATGGATCCACTTTAATGTTTTGACGTAGGCATTGACCAGCTTCTGCGTCACATCCTTGTGGCTATTGACATAGTCATTCTTCATGAAGAGGCAGATGAAGGGATATGAGCCATTGAGGGCGGTCTGTGTTGACTGCGGGGTGCGCAGATCGGTCAGGACCTTGCCAACGCCGCTGGAGAGCAGGCGAGAGATGGTCGGCTCGGTGGTCATGCCCGCGTCGATGCGACCTTGCTGCATGGCGGCGATAAAGGTATCACCCGCGCCAACCGGCAGGAAGTGTGCCTCGCTCTGCGCGATCCCGACGTTGTGCAGCAGCGCAATGGTCAGGGTCTGGGTACCAGAACCAAGCTCTGTCACGCCCAGATTTTTTCCCTTGAGGTCTTTCACTGATTTAATGCTGCCTGCCTCTTTGGCCGAGACCATTTCGGCCTCACCCGGCGCGATATCCAGCTGAACGACGCACTCCATCTGTTTGCCAGCCGCCTGCAGTTCGATGGTATGGTTATACGAGCCGGAGCCCGCGTCAACCTGTCCAGCCAATACCGAGTCCTCCGAAGACTGACCAGATGCCTCGTCGATGAGGGTAACATCCAGGCCTTCCTGATCAAAATACCCCAGTTGCTTGGTGAGCATGTTGGGCAGATAGATCTGTTTGCTGAGCCCACCGACCATGATGGAAAGGTGGGTTTTGGCACCGGTAGTGCCACCGCCGCCGGTGCTGCTCTTGTTTGATGAACTACTGGCATCGCTACCGCACGAACTGAGAACGAGGATCAAAATAATACCAAACAGCAGGCAGAGTTGTTTCTTGCGTATCTTCATATGCCTTGTTATCTCCTATCCGAGATGGGGTGGTCGACAATGACCACATGCGTACAGTATAGGCTCCCTCAGGTGAGGCCGGGTTTGGGCATCTTTAAGAGAGGAAGAGCTTTTATGTGGGATGTAGCCAGTTCTCCTTTCTGCTTAGATTGAAATGTCATTGACGGTATTGGTTGGACGCCAGGTGATCAGACGGTTTTCGAGCGCCGTGACCAGGGCCTCTGTGATCAGTGCCAGGGCTGCCAGGATGACCATAGCCGCGAATACGCCATTGGCGTTGAAGGTGCCCTGCGCGGTCTGGATCATCAGGCCGATGCCCTGGGTGGCACCCAGAAATTCGCCGACGACCGCGCCGACCAGCGCAAAGCTGAAACTTGTATGCAGGCTGGCGATGATCCATGTCAGGGCGGATGGAATGATGACATCGATAGAGAGCTGGCGCGAATTGGCACCCAGGATGCGCGCGTTGGCCAGCAGGTTGCGATCAACCTCTCGTACCCCCTGGAAGGCGTTGAAGAAGACGATGAAGAAGACCAGCACGACCGCCAGCGCAACCTTGGATTGAATGCCCAGCCCCAGACCGATGACAAAGATGGAGCCCAATACCACACGTGGAATGGAGTTGGCCGCCTTGATGTATGGCCCCAGCACGTCAGCCAGAAATCTGTTGCGCCCCAGTAAGATGCCGAAGATGACGCCTAAAATGACGCCGATCAAAAAGCCCAGCACCGTTTCTTCCAGCGTGACCGCGATCTGCTCCCACAGTGGACCCTGCGCGGTTCCATTGACGGCCCAGGTCACGATCTGAGCCCAGATGCCGGAGGGCTGGCCCCAGAAGAAGGGGTCAATCACTTTCGCGCGGGCACCCAGTTCCCAACCACCGATTATCACGACCAGTACCAGAACGCGTAGTATATTGATCAGTACGCGCTTGCGGCGTATGCTGGTCCGGTCTATCTGTATATTCTCCTCTGTTGTGCCTGTATTATTGATTGCGCTGCTTTGTTCGTTCATAGCTAATCAACACCTCATTGCGAAGGTCTTCCCAGATCTCCTGATATAGATGGACAAAACGCGGTTCAAAGCGGATCTCAGCCACATTGCGTGGCCGTGGCAGATCGATGGTATAGATGCCTTTGACCGTGGCTGGCCCGGCGGTCAGCACGCAGACGCGGTCCGCCAGCGAGATGGCCTCCTCTAGATCGTGCGTGACAAATACAACCGAGGCCGAGGTCGAGGACCAGAGCTGAAGCAGCTCATCTTCCATCAGGGTACGGGTCTGCACATCCAGGGCGCTGAAGGGTTCATCCATTAGCAGGATCTGCGGCTCATTAATGAATGTCTGGGCCAGGGCCACGCGCTTGCGCATGCCACCGGAGAGCTGATGCGGATAGCGATCCTCAAAGCCGGATAGACCAACGCGCGCGATCCAATCACGGGCCTGCGCCAGGGCCTCCTTCTTCGGTTTGCCACGAAAGAGGGGTCCCGTCGCCACGTTGCGCAAGACATTTTTCCAGGGAAAGACCGCGTCTGATTGAAAGACATAGCCAATGCGCGGATCGATGCCCTGGACCGGCTGGCCCATCACCTGGACCTCACCGCTGCTGGGCCTCTCCAGTCCTGAGATCAGGCCTAACGTGGTGGATTTACCACATCCGGTTGGTCCCACGATAGCGCAGAACTCACCGGGTGCGATGCTCAGGCTGAGGTCGCGTAGCGCGGTATAGGCCTGACCGTTGGGCGTCAGGAAGCGCTTGGTGACGTTGCGCAGCTCAATAGAGGCTTTTAGCCTGGGTATATATTGTGGTGAAATTGATGAGTTTGTCATAGATGAAGCGGAGATCACCGAACCCCTTTCTCGGCTAGTCTGCTGGTACTGCTATGTACACAGCAGTTCGATGTTTCATAGCGGTCAGTTCATGTGTCGTTATGAACGTAAATATCGATGCTTGCAAGTATGTATGAACCTGTAACGGAAGTATAGCCGCTCAGCCGTAAACGAAACATAAACGTCATATAGGCTGACATAAACAGAATATAAATATTGTGGTGACTATACTACGTTTGACGTAGCTGCCCTTTCAATGTTACGCTTGAGGATGTTGATGCCAGCAAGGATTTCTGGCTCACTTAATAACAGGCGCGGGAAGTTTCGTTTAGGCTGCTTAAGTTGGGGAGGGCACCCAATCAGCTTTGCTCTTTCTCCTGACACACGCCCTTGGATGGTTTGATTCCGTGCACCTCTGGGGGATTTGCAGTCGGATTGTTTCGACGTGCCCTTTGCCAGTAAGTAGAGGTCTTCGAGATGTGAGAAACCACACGAGGTGCATGATGATTGAGAGGATAATCTTCCAGATTTTTCACTTGGAAACTCTGTTCAAGTATGCTACACTAGTATCTATGAATACCGTCAAGATCTATCAACTGAATCACCTCTCTTCGACTCAATACCAGCGTTTGCGTACTGCACAGCAAGAGGCGGCGTTGGTGTGGAACGCATGTGTGGCGTTTCACCTCCAGGCTCGCATGCAGCATCTCAGGTGGCCCGGGCGCACCGCCTTACAAAAAGCCACCAAAGGACGCTTTGCGCTCCATAGCCAATCAGTTCAGATGGTTACCCACGCCTTCCTCGCCAATGTGGAGACCACTCAGCAACTACGTAAGATGCATCCTGAGATGCAGATGCGTTATCCCTATAAAGAAAAGCGGTTCTACCCCGTCTCCTGGCCTGCGCAAGCCGTGAGTACACAAGGAAAGCGGGTCGTATTGCCCATGGGAAGAGGACGCGATTCATTGGTGTTGCCAGTCGAGTTGCCCGAACACAGTCGTTCGGTGAAGTTGGTCTGGAATCAGGGATATGAATTGCATGTGAGTATCGAGGCTTCCCAGGCTGAACACGCCCCGGGCGAGGGGCATGCCACTGTGGACTTGGGAGAGATTCACCTGGCCAGCGTAACTACCACGACCAATGAAGCCCTTATCGTGACCGGGCGCGGCATCCGCTCGCTCAAGCGTCAGCGGAGCAAAGCTCTGCGCACCATTGGCAAGAAACAGGCTCGGTGTCTCAAACACTCCCGTCGTTGGAATAAACTGCAACGAGCTAAGACCAAACAAGCTCGGCGAGCAGAGCGGCGAATTCGAGACCAGCGCCATCAAGCCACGCGCAAAGTGATTACCTTTTGCGTCGAGCAACAAGTGGGAACCCTCTTTATCGGCAATCCCCACGGTGTGAGAAAGCGCCATGCTGGTCGCCACCACAACCAGCGCATGAGCCTGTGGGAGTACGGGCGTGACATTGATTATCTCAATCACAAGGCCACACAAGCCCACATTGAGTGCTTCACTGGCTCCGAACGAGGAACAAGTAGCCAGTGTCCGGAATGTGGGCATAAACATAAGCCGAGAAATAGGCAATGGACCTGCAAAGCTTGCGGGTTCTCTGGACACCGCGATCTTGTCGGGTCCATTAACATGCATACGCTTGCCTTTGGTGAGCGGGTATCCTTTCCTCGTTCGTATACGTATCTACGTCCTGCGAAGAGCAGGAAAAGTAGTAGTAGGGCAGACACGCCCCCTCGTTGTCTTAGTCAGTTGGGATCTCAACCACACGTTGCAGACGTCGTCTCTTTGGAGGCAGGCTACCGTCCCAACGATGCTAAGAAGCCTGTTTCCCTTTAGGGAACAGGAGTGTCACTCACTGGAGGATTTGCTTTTATGGCCTCGTCATCTATTATCGTGCGTCCACTTGCTACCCAGGAGGAGATTGAGCAGCAATTTATCTGGGCCGACCAGGCCTTTTCTCGCCAGCCGCCTGATCCGGATCGGGCGCGGGAGCGGAGCCAGAGCTTCCTTACGCAACCAGATTTCCATCCCAGGCAGTTGCGTGGCGCTTTCCGCGATGGTAGACAGCTCGGTGGTTACGCGATCTATGAATGGATGCTGCGCATGGGTGCGGCGCGTATTCCCACCGGGTGTATTGGGATGGTGGTTGTCGATCCAGATGCGCGTAAGCAGGGGGCGGCCAGCGCGCTGATGCACGATGCTATCCAGTTCGCGCGTGAGCAGCGGCATAGCTTGCTCTTGCTCGACGGCATTCCCAAATTCTATTACCGCTACGGTTACACCGATGTTTTCGATGTGACGACATACGATATCGACCGTGGAGCCATTCTGGCGCATTCCGGCAGTTCGCACACGGTACGCCAGGCCACGCCTGAGGATGCGCAGGCCATACGCGATCTGTACGAGCGCCGCCTGGGAGGCTATACCGGTAGCTTTGAGCGTTCTACAGAAAAGCAGGAGTATCTGCAGCGCAACCGCTTCAGCCGCAATACTATCCTGCTCGCGCGCTCTCCTAGAGGGACAGATGAAGGGTATCTGATCGCCTCGCACGAGCCGAGTGCCGCCCACGGAATAGAGATTGCCGCCGATAACTGGTCAGCGCAGATCGCGCTGATGCAGGCGCACGTGCACCTCACCGATGGACCCGAGGCTCCTGAAAAACACACCTATTATTTCGCGCCGAACTCGCCTGAGCTGTATAACATTGTCGATCGCCTTGAGGTCCCTGATACCTCGAAATGGCAGCATCCGGCTGAAGAATGGGGCGTGCGCACCTCTCAGTTTCATCATCGCTACGCCGGTTGGATGGGACGTTTCGTCCATCTGCCCACGCTCTTTGCTGCTATGCTGCCTGAGCTTGAGGCGCGCTGGCGGCGCGCCCTGGCGCAGTGGTCAGGCGAGCTACACCTTGTAATCGGTGACGAAGGTGTTACCCTGCGTATCGAAGGTACAAAGCTTAACATTATCGCCCGGCCTTCATCTGAGGCCATTATCTTCCAGTCTTCGCCTCAGAGCTTTGCCCAACTGGTCTTTGGCTATCGTCCGGTGTCATGGATCTTAGAGCAGCATCCCCAGCAACTACCGGATGAGGCCCGGTCAGTGCTGAGCCTGCTTTTCCCCATTGGTCATAGCTGCCTGAGCTTCACCGACTGGTTTTAAGCCTTGCTCCTTTCTGAATGGAGGAGGATCATTGATGGAAAGGATTCCTGCATGGCTATTACACGCCATCCTTTTGATGGCACGGAGCATCTGACGCGCGTGCTTGAACTTGTGCGCCAGATGCCAGAGTCGTGCCGCCACGTCGTCGACTGGCCCTGGCGCATGAGCTCTCCGGCGATCCATGCCGGTAACGACGCCGTTTTCTGGGAGAATGAAGAAGGGATGATGGTTGGCCTGGCCGCCTGGCAATACTACTGGGCGGTGCTCGACTTCTTTATCCGCCCGGGTCCCCAGCAGAGCGAGGTGGAGAAGGACCTTTTTGCCTGGGCGGATCAGCGCTTTCGTGAACGTGATGTCGAACGTGGGCAGCCTCTGCCCTACTGGGCGGAGTTCCAGGAAGAAGATCGCGAGCGGCAGCAACTCGTGAACTCCCATGGCTTTCGGATTGATGAATATGATTGCTACGTCTACCTGGAGCATGCGCTAGAAAATCTGCCGCCAGTTCCGACTTTGCCCGAGGGGTTTATGTTGCGCACCTTACGTGGCGTGGACGAGGTCGCGGCCTATGCCGATCTGCATAGTGCTGCCTTCGAGAGCAACTCTATGACTCCTGAGTGGCGCGCTCGAACCCTGCGCATGCCCACCTACCGGCCCGAACTGGACCTGGTCATCGAGGCGCCTGATGGGTCGCTGGCCGGATTCTGCGTGGGCTGGCTGGAGTCCGCGCGTCAGCTGGCCCAGATCGAGCCGATTGGCGTTCATCCACGCTTCCAGCAGCTTGGATTATCCCGTGTCATGTTATTAGAGATCCTACACCGCTTCAGGCAGCACGGGGCTCGGAAGGCCATCGTCGAAACCAACCTGGATCGCTCACCGGCGCGCCACGCCTATGCGGCGGCCGGCTTTCAGCAGACCCACATTATTCATTCCATCGGCAAATGGGTGAATCCGCGTGTTGGTGCGTAAATCCCTTGTAAAGACGGATGAGCATCAATCGATGTGAGGTGGCCCCTGGCGAATGCGCTCACGCACTTCGTCAGGGGCTGTATTGTTCCATCGTGCCTCCATCCACCAGGTGATGCCCGCGTCGATCCAGGGACGCACAATGGCCGCCGCGCGTTCCGGGTCATCACCGGGCGTCTCACCCTCCCAGGTGATATCGAACGGTGTGGTGAGCTTGCGATTGTCCTCGACATAGGTTTTGATGGCGCGGATATCTTCGGGTGTCATGTCGCCATCCTTCTTCTGTGGCACGATGCCATCCCAGCGCAGCACGCGCCGCATCGACTTCTCACGCGGCCAGACCCCGATTGGCCAGACCGGGATGCGCGGTCGCTGGACTGAGGGTGGCAAGAGTTGCATGCTCTGCACATGATAATGATCCCCCTCATGCGAAAAGAGCTCGCCGCTCCAGGCGCCGTTCAAAATATCCAGGCACTCATCCATCAGGGCGGCGCGTCCCTTCTGGCTCATCTCCTCGCCAACTTTGTAGAAGCCCGCATCATCACTGGCGGCTCCCAGTCCGACTGGTAGCACCATTCTGCCCTGTGAGAGATGATCGAGCGTCATGGTCTCGCGCGCCAGCTTCCAGGGGCGGCGACGCGAGATCGCCGCGATCATTGGACCCAGGATAACACGTTGTGTGCGCGCCGCCATCAGCGTCAGCAAGATCCAGGGATCGTAGCAGGGACCGGGTGGATAATCGGGAGTATCGATCGAGATGCAGTCGGCGATAAAGACGCCGTCCCAACCAGCCGCCTCCGCTTCGGCCGCCATCTCAGGTATGGTCTGGACATCGCCTCCGGGAATGATAAAACCGTAACGCATGGTTAATATTCTCCTTTTTCCTCCATCAATTCTCTCCCCCTATTTTACTGAGACGTTCATGACATCCCCTGCCATATTTGCGAGAACATCACCAGGCGTTCGTGATGGGTGGCATTTACGTGAAGCGAGGGGGGAAGCGCCCGCAAGGGGCGCATCTACGGTGATGACGATGATGGTGATGATGGTTTTATATCGGGAATGAGGCGGTCGAGTGCGGCTAAGACGAGCTGGTATACCAGGTCTGTTACATCTTCAGGGGAGCGTTCGGGTCCCGCCAGGCTATCGAAGGTCTCGAAGCCGATTAATGTACAAAGCACGTTGCCCGCATTCTCTAAAGTTTCGGCGGAGGGCTGTTCATATTCCTCGCAGATGCGGGCGAGCAGGGTGCGTACCCCTGTTCGACGCCGTTCGTCCCGCTGGCGAATCACCTGTTCGAACTCTGGATCGAGGTCGGCCAGTGCGCGCAGGCGCCTCGTCACAAGCCGATCCGCGCTCCAGAAGCGACCAAAGATAATAATGTATTGCTTCAGGGCCTCAATCGGTTCCGATTGGCAAAAAACGTTCGCCATCTGCTCCATGCCACCGTTGACCGCCAGGGAATCGCATAATGCTTCGAGCAGGCCCGTTTTGGAGCCGAATTGGTGATAGACAGTCATGCGGGCTACATCTGCCTGTTTGGCCACCATCTCCATTGAAAAGTGCGTGAAGCCATCCTTCGTCATCAGGAGTTCACGACAGGCATGAATGATGCGGATTCGAGTTTGCTCGGTCGCCGCCTGGCGTTGACCGAGCCGATAAGGACGAGGGCTCATATAGGGACTTGCCACCTTGTTGAATTTAATTGTATAATCAGTATAGTTAAATTTCATTCGTTTGGATAGGTCATCTGCATAATGATAGAACCGATCGCTGGCCAATGTAAAGATGTACAGCATCAACCTGAGATAGATACTAATTAAAGGGTGAAAGAAAGAGAGTGCACAATGCTGAAACCTTTTCGCTTTGGTGTCGTTGGCGGCAATGCTCAGTCGCGCGAAAGCTGGATCAGCTTTGCTCGTCGTGTTGAAGAGCTTGGATACAGTAGTCTGTTATTGCCCGATCGCACCCAGATGAATGTGGCCCCATTTGCGGCCCTGGCGGTTGCCGCGACGGCGGCCACCACGCTGCGTGTGGGCAGTTATGTTTTCTGCAATGATTATCGCCATCCAGCTGTTTTAGCCAAAGAAGCGGCCACCCTGGATCTGCTCTCTGATGGACGCTTTGAGCTGGGTATTGGCGCTGGAGTTGGTCCTGAAGATTATAATCAATTAGGTCTCCCCTTTGACTCCGCTGGTACCCGAGTCGGTCGTGTTGAGGAGGCCGTGACCATCATAAAGCAGTTCTTCACCGAGGAGCGCGTAAACTTCAAGGGGAAATACTACACCGTTACCGATCTGCCGGCTCTACCAAAACCTGCTCAACGCCCCCATCCCCCCATCTTTATTGGTAGTGCCAGTCAGCGCATGCTCTCTATCGCTGCCCGGCATGCCGATATCGTCTCTCCCACCATCAAATTCGCCCGCCCTGGCGAAACCATCAACGATGTTCCCCTGGAGCAAAAGGTGGAATGGATACGCGCAGCGGCTGGCGAACGCTTCGAGCAACTCGAATTCAGTCAGTCCGACTTTGGTCTCACCATCACAGATAGCACGGCGCAAGTGTTTCATATTACCGGTGGCCCTCGTATGCCGCAGAAATTTATGAGCACCGAGCAAGCTGTGGAGTATCTACTAGAGCAGCGTGAGCAACTGCGCTTCTCCTATATCCATGTGAACGCCGGACAGATGGAGAACTTCGCCCCTGTAGTCGCCCGGCTGGCCGGAAAATAACCGCAGAAATGAACCGATATACATTGAGTAGAAGGGTGTCTCTGACAGGCATCCTCCTACTTATGTTATATATCAAGGTTACCAGTTCACGGGCAGGGTTTTAACACCATTAATAAAAGGACTTGCGTAGGCTTCTAGCCTGGCATCCGGCTGTATTTGTAGGGATGGGAAACGTTTCAATAGGATATCCAGGGCTATTCGAGCCTCCAGGCGTGCGAGCGGGGCACCGATGCAGAAGTGGATGCCATGTCCGAAGGCCTGGTGGCGATTGGGATGGCGCCTGATATCGAAGCGTTCCGGATCGGGAAATTGCCGCTCATCGTAATTAGCGGAATGCAGCCAGGTAATAACCAGTTGCTGCGCCGGGATAGTCATCTCTTGTATTGTGACGTCCCTGGTTGTCAGACGCATCGTAGCCGTGAATGGTGGACGATAGCGTAAGATCTCTTCGACCGCTGATGGAAGCAGCGAGGAATCAGCTTTGATAGCCGTCAGGGCGTCTGGATGCTCGTTCAGGCAGATGATAGCGTTTCCGAGCAGGATGGTCGTGGTGATATTGCCAGCGACCAGCAGGGTCGTCACAAAGGCCAGGATCTCATCGTTATTCAGCATTCTGCCCTCAAACTGCGCTTGCGTAAGGTGGCTGATCAAGTCATTGCGAGGCTGTTCACGGCGCGCCTGGCAGAAGTTCTGCAGGTACGCGAACATCTCCTGAAAGATAGGAATCACCTCCTTTAGCCTGTTCTTATCTCCTGGCTGGACAGAAGTGGAGTCGATCAAAGTATTTGACCAGACCTTGAAGCGGTCGCGATCCTCAGGGGGCACGCCAAGCAGTTCAGCGATCACGATGATGGGGAGAGGAGCGGCCAGGTCACTGACGAACTCCATCTCGCCTTTCGCGGCCACCTCATCAAGCAATGTATTGGTAATCTCACAAATACGCGGCGTCATCTGCTCAACCACGCGTGGCGTAAAAGCCTGGCTGACCAGGCCACGAAAATGGCGATGCTGTGGTGGATCCATTTTCGTGATATCACCTTTGAGCCAGGAGCTCAGGAAGCTCTCCTCTGAATCCTGAGCCGGAGCTGGAGGCATAATATGTGAAGAGAAAGTGGCCGGATCAGCGAGGGTGGAGACTACGTCCTCATAACGGAAAAGGTTCCAGAGGCGATGCTGCTCGTCATAGTATACCGGGCTCTGCTTGCGCATCTGTTTGCACCAGGCCAGTTGCGCCAGCCAGCGGTCCTGAGACGATACTTGTTGCATGGTTTTGCTCCTTAGAACTACTTCTTCATAACGTAAAATTGATGATATGTTAGTAAAGTAGTACAGGGTGGTGTTACAGCTCGGTTTGTGCTCGTATTTTTTGTTCAAAGTCAAGACATAGCTGTTCAAACAGCTGGATGATGGCCGGGGCTATCTCTTGTACGACAGCGAGAGCAGGTGGTGTCGGCGGCTCAAAGGTTTGACGTATAATGCGAGCAAGTACCCCGGCTTTCTGCTCGATTGAGAGTTGTTGACCACTAACGATATAGGGATCAAGCATGGTAAAACTGGTGGTGAGCATCTCCAACGCATAGAGATGTTCTGGTTGATTACTATCGACCGCGGTCAACCCATGCTGGTAGAGCAAGCTAAAATACTCCCTGATTGTCTGTTCTTCGCGATTTCGGATCTCGCCGTGGGCATTGTTCTGAATCAACTTTCCTGCGGTTTCTATATCACGGGTGAGAAGCGCTTTAATGATTGGCCTCTCTTCGGTGATCAGGAGTGACGCAGGGAGCATGCGATGCGGTAGAATTTCAAGGGGATCCGCATATATGCGCTGCATGACAGCGCGATAAATGATGATCATCTCGCGCAATATCACCGTTTCGAATAAGCTATCGCGCGTCTTCCAATGCAGATAGATGGTTCCTTTCCCCACGCCCGCGTGCCTGGCGATATCATCGATGGTCACGCGTTTATATCCCCAGCGCAGCAATAGCTCGGCGGCCACATCCAGAATGCGTTGCGCACGTTCTACATTTTTCTGTGATTCACCCGGTCCAGAAGAATGCTCCATGCTTGTTTTTACTTTGCTCCTTTCATATGACCAAATGTGAAATATGGTCAATCAGTACTATTTGTAAGTATAGGTGTCTGCAATAAGAAAAGTCAAGAGCCTGATCAAAGCGCTATCTTCAGGGAATCAGAAAATAGATATAGAGCTGAATTATGAAGTAGGTACCTATTAGTATCAGCACCGCTACATGGAAGACGACTGTTGCCGATGTGCCAGGATCTGAAATCTGCCTGTTATGGAGAAGGGTGCGTTCCTGTCGATATTGTGTGATCAGATAGGGGAGCGTAAAGAACGCGCCTATGGTATAAGGCCAGCCCAAAGCGAACAGGTCCGTGATAATAATTAATCCAGATGTATGGGGAAACACAGGCAGTACATAAAATCCGGCATAGAGTAATGCGACGAGGGTAGCACAGAATAGTGGCAGAGAGGTGAGCCTGTACAGGCGCCTAGGGATAGGATGTTGCCAGGTTGGGACTGAGCGCCTGCTCTGTTGCCAGCGTTGGAGGAGAGCGAGTAACATCAGGAGCACCAGGGTGCTCGCACTGCTGAGCCAGGATGAGAGTTGTAGCGTCAGAATGGCAAGGGGAGGCGCGACCATGAGCAGCGTCGACATGACTGTGAAGCGCTCCGCGCCCCGCTCGGATAACTCCGCGTATCTGGTCAGAGAGGCCGCAATGTGCCAGGTGAGCAGTATAGATAGCACTGAGAGCAAGAGCGGTAGTAGACCGCCGCTCCATAGTGATCCGTTCAGGCGATCCTGAACGAAGGCGAGCCAGCCCAGGCGCACAATCAGCCCCAGCGTAAGAAGCACTACCAGCCATATGGGTGGTCGACGCAGAGATCCGCCCGCGCCAGTTCGCTTCATCATATTCATGCTGAGGCTGGTCCATAGATACGCTGAGACATCTCCTCGACCTTTGCCAGCACATCTCTCATGACGGGTTTATTGGGAAAGAAGATGACCTCGCTGGTGATACCCTGGAAGTCTTCTTCGGTGACGTTCAACCCTTTGTAGACGAGCAGGAGCAGGTGCGAACAGTTAGCGGCTCGCACCTTTTCGAGCTTGCGGCGCAGATAGTCGGGGTGCCAGAAACCGACCAGCTCGATCAGGATGCGGCGCCGCTCATCGTGCCGATCGACCATCACAAAGTCAGGTACCATCACTGTATCGCCCAGCAGCAGCAGGTCGCTCTCGCGCCGCAGCAGCCATCTGCCGCGTCGCTGGCCGATTTTCTGTTCAAACTCGTGGGCGAAATCGGCTTCCAGGCGACTATCAAAGGATCCCGAGCGCTTAAAATGAGATTGCAGGTCGTTACTGGAGGAATCCATCTGATAGTTCATGGCTCCGCGTCCCTGTGGAGGATAAACGGTAGCCTGCATCTTCCAGTGCTGGCAGAGAAAGAGCGCGGGCAGAAAGGCGGCCATCTGGCGTCCATAGCGCAGCGTCGCTCCTACGAAAGGCGAGATTGGACCATCCAGTTCGATGCGATAGCCTCCGCTATTGGTAGCCTGTGCCACGAACATCAGCTTAAAGAGCTTGATGAATTTCCAGATGTCCTTATAGTTATCCGCGATCTCGATGGTCAGTTGCGAGGCCCAGTAGAGCACGCCGCGCGTCAGCTCCAGATTGTAGCGCGCCAGCAGTGTCTCTGGGGTCCAGGTGGGACCAGTATCAGTCAGGCGATAAGAGGCATGGCGATCTGCAAAGAGCAATGATTCAACGTCGCTCGGACTGAGCTTTAGATTGGTGGCCACCGACTGCAGTACACCCTGGCGCGAGACAGGATGCACCATGTCACTACCGGAGAAGACCGGCCCATAGGCGAACATGCTCTCGCGTACCACTGTTGGTGCATGTATTGTCGGCAGCGGCGTAAAGGTGGCGCCATCGCTCAATACCTTGGCCAGTCCCCGCACCAGTACATAATCCAGACGTGGACCTATGTATGTCCCCAGAGCCTGTTCCCAGGCCTCCTGTGAACAATCCACATGGGAGTGAAATAGCTTGATCAGTTCCCGTGCCGTCGTCTGCAGCGAGGCGCTCTGTGGATCCACCAGTGCCACCGAGACGTTTCGATCCTGAAAGCGCAGCAGGGGGCGGATCAGGTCACTCGTAAGCATTCAACAATCCTCGGATCGTCTGTGTAGTGGGATGTTACAGCACACAGAGGAACAACTGACGATGAGTAATCTGGCTACGCCTATCTTCGACGCCTCAAAGTCATATTCTCCCTGAGCGATCCAGTACGTCTAAGTTCGAGTTTTTGTACGAACTGTACGTGGTCAATAAAATCGTGACAATGTATTCTATCACTATTCAAACGGATCTCTATAGAGTTATTCAGGGAAATTTACATCTACGCTTTGGTTACCGATGGTCCTTTTGTTGTGACGATGGCTGAAAAAAGGAGCTAAAGCTATGTCAAAGAACACCATTACAGAGTTGTTTCTTATTGTGGACTCTCGCGATTGGGATAAGATGATCAGTGTATTCTGTCCAAATATAGTTTATGAGCGCCCTGGATATGCTCCTATTGTTGGGATTGATCAATTACTTCACTTTTATCAACATGAACGTGTAATTGCATCAGGAAAACATGACCTTGAGCACATTGTGATAGATAGACATCGCGGGAGTTGCTGGGGAAGGTTTCTCGGTGTCAAAAAGGATGGCACTGATATAGATGAGCTTTTTGCTGATGTTTATATTTTTGAGGATGAGAAAATCAAAGAGCGGAGATCATACTTCTTTCGGCCTGCCATTTAAGTGCACATGATGATTCGTTGCAAACACATAGCAGATCATCGCAGTAGCACGTTTCAATCTAGAGGTTAGAAAGGCGCTACATTATTCCTTTGGTATCTGGAAGCAGCGTGACGTTTAGAGGCCAGCGACGACTAGTTGACGGGAGCAAGCTCTTTAAGCCACGGATTGGATTGATGAGCTTAGGACGGGGTGAAGCATTGAGTGTAGCTTCGATGTCTCTTTTTGGCTCGTTTGGCCTCATTCTATGTCCTTTCGTTAATTTTGAGATAGCCTCTTACAATACAAAATAAAATTGGTAAAAGGAGGATGGCATTGTCTAGTATCGAAGACGAATTGAGGGAAGAAACTCTTATACTGATACAGCAGAATCGTCAAATAGCTGCTGAACTTGATGAAGCTATTAGAAACCAAAAGCGTGATTGGCTGATAGACTTTGTCCAGTCTGTAGCCGGGGAAGAAAGGTCTGTTTCAGCACCTGTAATCCAATCGGTGGTCGACTGGCTTTTTGATATATTTAGCTGAAAGCCACTTTTGGACATTACCAGTCTACAGTGAGGCTCTGATTGAGAGGGAACTCATGCTAACAAAGCATCCTCATAGATGGCCGAAGACCACGCAAATTCTCATTTTTGCATGCGCAAGTTTAGTTTTTTCCGCATTTGTCTTTGCAGGATACTGGTACAACTGGCAATGGTTAGGTTTCAACGCTTCCATTGGGCCAGATGTGCAACAATATCAACCAGCAAAAACGCTTTGGGACTGGATGCAATTACTCATTGTTCCAGTCGCTTTAGCTATTGGTGCTTTACTTTTCAATCAGGCTGCCAGTAAAAATGAGCAAAAAATTGCTCAGCAACGCGATCAGACGGCACTTGATATTGCGGCAGACAACCAGCGAGAAGCGCTCTTACAAACCTACTTAGATCGCATGTCGGAACTCCTTCTTGACAGACACTTGTTGACCAAAGACGTGAAAAATGAAATACGAAATATCGCACGAGCGCGCACTTTAACAGTACTCTCTAGATTGGATGCTGATCGTAAAGGAAGCCTTCTCCAGTTCTTATATGAGTCAGATCTCATTAACATAGATATACATGGTTGCATTATAAGCATGAAAGGCGCTAATCTCAGCGAAGCCAACCTCAGCGAAGCCAACCTCAGCGAAGCCAACCTCAGCGAAGCCAACCTCAGCGAAGCTACTCTCAGCGAAGCCAACTTGTTCGGAGCTGATTTAAATAGAGCCAATTTAAGTGGGACCGATTTGAGTAAAGCTAATTTGTTTGGGGCTGATTTAAGCCAAGCTAATTTAAATGGAGCTAATTTATGTAGGGCTGACCTGAGTGGTGCGAATTTAAGTAGGGCCGATCTGAGTGGAACTGACCTGAGTGGCGCGAATTTGAGCAGGGCCGACCTGAGTGGCGCTGACTTGCATGGGGTTGATTTGCGGGGAGCCGATTTACGGGAGACTGACTTAAATAAAGCTGACTTAAGTGAAGCCATTATGAATTATCAGCTGTAAATAAAAAGAAAAAAATTCAAACAAGATACATGGTACTCGCTGCTTATGTAAGATAAGCAAATTATGTCTCTGATGCTAATTTACATATATAACTTACTATGTTATATTAATATTAATAGGGTGGTTTTATAACAGCGAAGGAGACAGGTAATATTAATGTCTAACTTGGCTTTTGGACCGCTACTTAGATTCTACCGGCGGCGTGCGCAACTAACTCAGGAAGACTTAGCTGGCAAATCAGGCTACGGTGCTAACTATGTTAGCATGATTGAACGCGGCGTACGTTCTCCAACTGGCGCAACTGCCCAGGCTCTTGCTAAAGCCTTAGATCTTAACGGGCAAGAATATGATCAGTTTATTATAACTGCCACAGAGCAACGCAAGGCCACCTCTCTCTCTCCGCTGACACTTCATGAAGTTAACCAGGAAGATTGGGGAGAGATTCCTCACACAAGAGGTTTTCAGGGACGTCAACAGGAGCTCGCGGATTTAGAGCAATGGATTGTAGATGATAGCTGCCAAATAGTTGCAGTGCTTGGAATTGGGGGTATTGGCAAGACAACACTAACGGCAAAGTTGATCGAGCAGATAGCAGGTGCATTTCACTATGTGTACTGGCGTACACTACAACACGCCCCGCCCTTCAAGGCTGTCCTGCAGCACTGCATCCAATTTTTATCTGATCAGCAGAGAATTGATCTGCCGAAAAATGATAATGAACAGATATCGCTACTCATAGAGTATTTGCGGAAGCACCGATGCCTTCTGGTGCTAGATAATTTTGAGTCTGTTTTGCAGGCGGGCAATCGTACGAGTCTCTATTTACCGGACTATGAGGGATATGGGAAGCTACTTCAACGTGTAGGAGACACACAACATCAAAGTTGCCTGGTACTAACAAGCCGAGAAAAGCCGAAAGAAATTGCACAATGGGAAGGGATGACTTCCCCTATTCGCTCATTATACCTCTCAGGTATCAAACAATCTGAGGGAAGGAAAATTTTGAATGATAAAGGCTTGTTTGGGTCAGATAACGACTGGACAAATCTTATCCAGCTTTATTCTGGCAATCCACTTGCCTTAAAACTCGTATCCGAACCTATTCGAGATCTCTTTGGTGGAGATATCGCCGTTTTCTTGAAGAGCGAGGATCCGAGTTTAGGGATACAAGATCTACTGGATCAGCAGTTCAAACGCCTTTCTGCACAAGAAAAGGAAATTATGTACTGGCTGGCGATTGAGCGCGAGGCAGTTTCCCTGTATGATTTACAAGAATTAAAAGTGTCTTCCCTGTCAAAAGGGGAAGTACTCGATGCTATGGCGTCCTTACGGCGCAGGTCAATGATCGAGATGAGTAGCGTTGCGCACTTTACACTTCAGCCAGTAATCATGGAATATGTAACGAATAAGTTCGTTGAGCAGATAGCAGAAGAGATTAGAACCGCAAAGTTAGAATTATTTATGAGCCATGCACTCATGAAAGCTCAAGCTAAAGATTATGTAAGAGACAGCCAGAAACGCCTTATCCTCACTCCTTTAGCACAGAGTCTTCTCTTCAAGGCAGGGGAACAAGAAAGCGGAGCAAAGCTGAAAGATTTACTTATAATGCTCCGTCAGACACAGCCCTACAGCTTGAATTATGCAGCTGGTAATGTACTTAATCTTCTGATACATTTAAACATAGACCTCCATAATTATGATTTTTCCAGCTTAACAGTGTGGCAGGCATACTTACAAGGAGTAATACTCCAGGATGTAAACTTTACCTCCAGTAATTTGGCTACATCTGTTTTTACAGATATCTTTGGCAATATTCTTTCGGTTGATTTCAGCCCTAATGGATCCTTGCTAGCGGGAGGAACCAGTAACTGCGAGGTGTGGGTATGGCAAGCGAGCAGTGGAATACCTCTACTTACCTGCCGAGGCCACCCAGATTGGGCCTGGTCTGTAGCGTTTAGTCCAGATGGAGCTAAGCTGGCCAGTGGCAGTGAAGATAAAACGATCCGCATTTGGGAGGCTGACACTGGACGCTGCCTCAACATCTTGTATGGTCATATTCATGTTGTTAAGTCTATTGCTTTTAGCCCTGATGGTACTATCCTTGCTAGTGGTAGCAGCGATCAAACAATTCGTTTATGGGAGGTACATACGGGGCGATGCCTCAATATCTTGCAAGGGCATACTAATATAGTCAGATCAGTTGCCTTCAGTCCAGATGGTAAGTTTCTTGCTAGCGGTGGTGATGATCAGGCAATCTATCTTTGGGAACTCAGTACCGGTCGCTGTCTCAGGATTTTGCAAGGACACGAGGGTCGCATACATTCGGTAACCTTTAGCCCCGACAGTACCACTCTTGCCAGTAGTAGTGACGATCGTACGATCCGTCTCTGGAAAATCGATACAGAGCAATACGTCAAGATTTTGCGAGGGCATACTAATGTAATCAGGTCAGTAGTTTTTAACTCCGATGGCACTATCCTTGCCAGCGGCAGTGATGATCAGACAATCCGCCTCTGGGAGATTAACACGGAACAAACACTTAGAATCTTGCAAGGACATAGCAGCTGGGTCTACTCAGTGGCCTTTAGCCCTGATGGTACCCTCCTTGCCAGCGGCAGTGACGATCATACAACGCGGTTTTGGAATGTGAATACAGGACAGTGCCTCAGAACCCTCCAAGGACACACTAACTGGATAAAGTCAGTGACCTTTAGCCCTGATGGCACTATTCTTGCCAGCGGCAGTGAAGACCGCAAGGTGCGAGTTTGGGATGTGAATACAGGACAATGTCTCAGAGCCCTCCAAGGACACACTAATCTTGTCCGCTCAGTGGCCTTTAGCCCTGATGGCACTGTTCTTGCCAGCGGCAGTGACGATCAGACAATCCGCATCTGGGAACCCGGCACTGGCCATTGCCTCAACATTTTACAAGGCCATACGAGTTGGGTGCAAAGCGTGGCTTTTAGCCTTGATGGCACTATTCTTGCCAGCGGCAGTGACGATCAGACAATCCGCATCTGGGAACCCGGCACTGGCCATTGCCTCAATATTTTACAAGGCCATACGAGTCGTGTTTACTCAGTGGCCTTTAGCCCTGATGGTACCATCCTTGCCAGTGGCAGTGATGATCAATCAATCCGTTTTTGGGAGATTAGCACTGGTCGTTGCATTCAAACCCTGCGTGGGCATGGTGGCCGCGTCTACTCTGTAGCTTTCAGCCATGACGGAAGCATCCTTGCGAGTGGCAGCGGTGATCAAACAATTCGTTTGTGGGAAGTTAACACATTCAAAGTTATCAGAATTTTGCAAGCGCATAGTAGTTGGGTCATGTCGGTTGCATTCAATAGCGACGACACGATCCTTGCTAGTGGCAGTGAAGATCATACTGTTTGTGTTTGGGAGGCCAGCACAGGGAGAGTTTTGCGGACCTTCAAAGATCATACTCACGTCATCCGGTCTATTGCCTTTGGCCCCGACAGGCATATGCTCGCTAGCGCTAGCCATGATGAAACAATTAAGCTGTGGAACGTACTAACTAATGATCAACCAAAAACATTAATTAGTGAAAGACCCTACGAGCGAATGAATATTACGAACGTAAAAGGGTTAAGCGAAGCACAAAAAACAGCGCTCAAAGTGCTTGGAGCAATTGAGGATGTTAAAATGTGATACGCTGCAGACTTGTTATACTTCCAACTCTGTTGTTTCATTATCGATAAGCCAACCGCAAAGAACGCACACCCAGAAGATTCCTGCCTGGCTGTCTGACCATCGAGGATTGCTGATGCGATGCCACTAACATTCAATTGGATGTTCACAAGGTTAGTGCTCGTGAAATAGCAGCCATGTGAATTTATGGTGATGTGTCTCCACAGTGACTTTGAACAGAGAAGCAATTTAACGAACCAATCATTCGAGTCATACCATTTTCGTCCACGCGTAAAATTACAACAGCTTTGTTAATAGGATTCCCATTAGAATCTATTGATATTCTTCCGCTCACCCCTTGAAATGCTTGGTTTCCCTTGATAGTTCTTATCACTGATTGCAGATATGGGGGATCGAAATTTATTCCTAGATTGCTGATTGCTTTTCCAGAAGCATTTAAAAGTAAAGATAAGCCATCATAAGTAAGAATAGAGAATGTTGATGCACGGTTATATCCATACTTCTTATTAGTATTTGGGCCTGGACATGGAGTCGAAGGGTCAAAGTCGTGTGTGTAATCACAAAAGAATGGAGGATTGGTTAGATGAGCGAATTGCCACTGGTCAGAATAAGCATGTGCAGTAAAAACCATACGGCCAAACGATGTTGGCGGATATATTCCTGATGGGAGATCAGATGGATCATACAAACCATCTCCACCCATCACTTCTAAACCTGGATAACGTTTCGCATCTGGCAGCAAGTTTAGCAAATGTGACACATCTTGAACATATCCAGCATAGTAAATGAGATCAAGGTCAGGAGCTTGTCTAAATGAGTCTCTTATTAATGACCCCATCTGGTCATCATTAGTCTTACCTACTGTAAATAGCTCCTTGATCACGGTCGTATGGCTGATTGCCTCGAATTGTTTAGAAAAAGCTTCTCCCAAACTTCTACTATATGGGTCAGTTAAATCATAGAAAACAGCGACTTTTTTTGCTTTTAGCGTATTCTTTGCGTAATTTGCTCCAGCGATAGCTTGTACAGTATCAGGTGGCACAACACGTGAAAAGTAATCCGAGGAACTTGTTAAGCTATCACTTGACGCTGAAGGAGATACTATCGGTATATGTGCTGGGCCTAGAACTGGAATAGCCCCCACTGTTTGACCGCTGTAAGGCCAGCCCAAGACTGCTTTGATTTTAAATGTACTGGCTTGTTGTACAATTTGATTAGCCGCAATGCTTGCATACAACGCCCAGTCACTTGATCCTCTTCCTGATCCGGCGTTAACGATAAGCAGCCTGACTTTTGTACAATTGGGAAGTGTGCAGTTGCTATTGTATTCTTTTTGAGCCACGTAAGCTCCCTGCAATATTCCTCTTCCTACACTTGCGTAGCCTCCTGTAACCATAGTTGTTACCGCTATTGTTATAGAAGGGCTATTGGAAGCAAGTATGCGTTGATCTTCCAAATAAATGAGCATTTCTGCATCATTTGTCACATGACTAGTGCGCCAAAGTTTTTCTGCCTGGTCAGTATTCCCATTTTTAAGTTCTTGAAGAACTTGAAGCTTCAAATCATTATAGTTTTTAGGGCGATCTTTTAGATCTTTATCAAAGAAGAATGTTCCATCACTGATACCAATACATTCTCCATCGGGAGCTTGACTTATAACGGTATCAGAAGATACCGATCCCTGTACCCTGACTGTCTGGCAGGGATTAGGAGACAACGTTATTGTATTAGGTTTGTAGTATTGCCATATAGAGGCCGTTACAAGCAAGATAGATGAAACTAGCATAATATAATAATATGGAAACTTTGTGATTTTAATTTGTGGCCAGATAATAGGTTTAGTAATTTGAAGTGATGCTAATAACTGAAAAAATGTGAAGGCAGCACCTAATATACCAATTGTTATCGTCAATATACTGTATGCTGATCCCCCGCTACTTTGTACGCCAATAACAATGCTAATTATAAAGCTTATACCCGCAAGTATTGATATATATAACTTTAAGGATGAAGAACTGCTACGCTCTTGCGAGGTTGTTGAAGGTTCGATCTTGCTGCTTAACTGTTCTGATTGATGAACTGCGTTTCCACAGGAAACGCAGAATTTGGCATTGGGCCTTATCTGGCTACCACAATTAGAGCAGAACATTGTCCATCTCCGATCTATAGATGAAATAATTTGTTCCTCTAGAAATATATATCCAGAGTAAATAATGTTCTACATAACTACAATATCTAGCTAAGCCAGTAGAATCTCTATCGTAGATGATAGAGATTCGCTATAAAACCTTACGCCCTACATGCGCTAGTATTCCTCACGTAATTTGGTATAATCGTTCAAATACGTTCTATATTTTAATAGAATAATGATTTCTTTTAAAATAGTATAAAATATCTTTATCATTACCTAGATTTAATAAATCATCGGAACTCTTATAATTAACTATTTTATCCTTTATAGGATCTAATGATAACGATAGTGACGGCTCAATATTTCTTTGAATATGCTCTGTAAGCGTCATGAATGGTTCCATTAATTTATTTTTCCAATAATCGTCAGATACCTCTGAAGCAGTATTTAGTAAATCAACTACCTGCGGAACCTCATTGAAACTATAAGGTATTTCTTTTAAAAAAGAGCTCCATAGTGTTGGATTATATATTAATGTATAAAGTAGGATAATGATCCCTGGGATAAGTTTAATACCTGGATTATCTAAATACCTGATTTCGAAATATTGTCTGACTCTGATATCCGTCCATATGGTCGAATTATGGAATAAATAATCACTTAGTGAAGAGTCCTCCATGAAGGAGTCAAAGGCTTTATTGTCAGTTTCTTGATAAGTATACTTTTCTCTTAATGAAAACATCACCGGTGCCTTTAAGACTTTTTGTATATAGCTTAATAGGGTCCATCTCCCGGAATTCCATATTTCCTCTGAGCCAGGTGTTCCCATGCGAGAAGAATCTGTATTCCTGTAGGTTATCGTTCTAAATGATCGTAAACCTGTATCTTTTCCCTCTCTCAGTCTAGAATTTGCTGTCAGGAAGAGAAAGATCGGTTTAAGGAGAAGGGCCCGATTGACTTTTTCTTCCAGATCCTGTAATGAGTCATAGTCAAATGTAATTTGAAGAGAACCAGTGTAACACATAATGTCTCTTCCTAATTTACCAGTACGTTGAAAGTAGTTATGCATTGTTTCATATCTAGGATTGGGAATAAGAGAAACATCAGAAGGTTTCCCAACGGGAAAGTATGATACATCTAACCAATAGACTTTGAATTCATCAGCTAATTCTTGCAGAGTAAGATTGTAGATGTGTAAATCTCTCAACAGATCGGTTAGATATTCATGAGGCGCTGAGCAAAATTCAAACTGTGCTCCTGGCTCTAATGTTATTTTTGTCTGGCCCTTTTTCAATTCAAAAGTTTTAGTGAAATCTGATATACTAAATCCTTTGTAAGCCATTAAATACCCAATTAAGTTTTGTACAGAAATACCATCCTCTATTACCTGATAAGGAACAATTGTATTGTTTTGCCCATTAATACAGAAAAGTTCTAACTCTATTCCTACCTTCTTTGGCGATATGGGGACATCAATTTTTGAGTGATATCGCATAATTTGCTCTATGGTAAGCATGTAGTTTAACTCCTTTATGCTGCTTTACTTTGGTATTCATGCAGAACCAAATGTTCAAATAAGTTATGGTTGCACTTCACTACACAGGAAAAGATCAGCACTCTGTGTCACCCTTAAAATATTCCGGAAAAGATCAGAAAACTCTTACGGCTTATTTGTTCCGACTTCTTTTCTCGATGACAGAGTTAACCATTTCTGAATGTATAGAACCTATACATTGTTATTGAATGTTATGCTACTTTTATTTTACTTATGACTGGAAATGTCGCAAAAAGCACCAACATTTTATCCTGCTACACGTTCTAAATAAAGCTTTCAAAAATGGATGAAACATTGTAGATTCCAAAAAGAAAATGGTTCTGTTGCTAATAAATAACATTGTTACTAGAGAATTTTTCTAAAATCCCTTAAGCACTGGAGTCAACGGCTCTAAAAATTTGAATTTAATAGCCTTAGAACAGCTTAAACATCTGGATTGACAAATTCCAAAAAATATATTTATATAAATCTTCAGTGAGAATAATTGTTTAACATAGTTAATTATATATTAAAATATTCCTTATGTCTAGTTGCTAGCTTAGCTATTCATATCAACCTATTCCTTAAACAGATTGCTTTGCAGGAGATCTTAATTTACACCGACTCCTTCTCATTAACATCCTTATACAAAGGCAATGTCATTCACTATATAAATAACATTGTAGAATGCATAAATATTAAATATATATTATTCAGCATCAATGAAATGTTATAATGATAAAATAGTTATGATACTTTTAATATTTTAAAATCTTATAAATTATAATCTCCATCCTTGCGGGTGAGAGGAATTGCTACCGCGATGGCAAAATCAAGGGTGTTTTTATCCGCACGCTGGATCGCCTCAGCCGCTCACAGGTACATAATGCTAATCCTGATAGGGGAGATGTAACACCACGGTATCACTCTCTACTGTATCAAGGAAAATATCGATAAGACAGCCCGCTGGGTAACTTTGTTCGCATGATACTGGTGTTCGTGGTCGAGATGAAACGAGAAAATTCATGGATCGCAGTATCGTGGGCCGTGTCAACAAGCCCAGATAGGGCGCGATTGTTTCTGGACAGTCAGGCGCTCAATAACGCCAATAAGAGGATCACCCACCTGGAAGAGGAAAAGATGCTGCAGATCGCTGCCATAGTAGACAAAACCCGTAAGCGCGAAGCGTACAAAGATATCCTTGTCTGGTGCAAAAAGGTGAAGACCAGCTGCGAAGACTGGATCGACCAACGCTACCGCGACGTCCCGGCTCTGAAAGCGCAGCAGAGGACGGATCAGATCACTCGTGAGCGTTTAACAATCCTCTCTAGCCACGCGGCGGCGCTGTGCTTTACTTTCTTCAATCGTCTTGCGCACCAGGATTTCAAATAAGACCGCTTGTTTTAGTTCCCGCTTGCGCAGGATGCGTCCCAGCCGCTGAATATATTCCCGTTTGCTAGAACTGCCGCCCAGGATGATCGCCACCTTGGCCTCAGGAACATCTATGCCCTCGTTCAGGACTTTGGCGGTGATCAACGCGCGATAGCGTCCTTCCTGGAACGATTCGAGAATATGTTTGCGCTCGGCGACGCCGGTCTCATGGGTAATGGCTGGGATCAAATATTGGCGCGACAGCTGATAGGCCAGCGCATTCGATTCGGTGAAGATCAAGATACGTTCATGGGAGTATTCGCGCAGCAGCTGTTCCAGCATGGCCAGTTTTTCCTGACACCCCTCGATGATCTCCCATAACCGCTGACGTGCCAGGAGAGCCTGGCGCGCCTCCACATCAACGTTTGACAGGCGGAAAAGTTCATGCAGCCAGTTAGGACCATGGCTGCCGCGCAGGCGATGCTCTCGAATGTAGGAGATATACAGCTTGTAGGTGGCATCGTATTCCGCCCGTTCCTCTGGCGTGAGATCGACGCGAATGCGTTGTGTCCGATAATCGGCTAACTGTTTGCCCAGCAGCGCCTCGATGCGTTTCGTATACACGATCGGCCCCAGCAGATCATCCAGTCGCCAGCGTTCTCCTGTCTGTTCCGCTTCATCTGGATAGGTTGC
Source organism: Dictyobacter aurantiacus (assembly GCF_003967515.1). Classification (GTDB taxonomy): domain Bacteria; phylum Chloroflexota; class Ktedonobacteria; order Ktedonobacterales; family Ktedonobacteraceae; genus Dictyobacter; species Dictyobacter aurantiacus. The sequence goes on from NZ_BIFQ01000002.1 coordinate 2,346,643, forward strand.
TGTCAGGCCCAGGCGATAGGGCGCGGGACTCATCAGTGCTGCCTCTCCCCACGTTCTGGCCGGCAGGTGGTGGACCTCATCACAGATCAGCAGGCGAAACTCATTGCCATGTTCGGCCATCAGATCGCCCGCCGAATGGTAGGTTGTGACCGTGATTGGCAACACCTTCTTCTCCGCGTGATAATAGACCCCGATCTCGGTCTGAAACGTATTGCTCAGTACCACATACCATTGATACAGCAGACTGACGGTAGACACCAGGATGACGGTGGAAGCATTGGCCTTATGCATGGCATGCAGGGCGATAAACGTTTTGCCCGCCCCCGTTGGGATCACCACGCTTCCACGCTTTTCTGCCGCCACCCAGGCATGTAGAGCCTCCAGCTGGTAATCATGTGGCTCACGGGGATCATGCAGAGAAAGCTTCAGACGCTGCCAGCGAGCTACCTGGTTACGAATTTTGTTTTCCTGTAGCCATGTGGGCAGTTCCACGTAATGATATGCCTCACAACGCCAGCGATTATGTATGAAGCGAAAAGGGGGCGGGGGCTCAAACGTCTCCGGAACGCCCTGCAGCACCAGTGTGCCTCCCTGGAAGAAGAGCGATGCTTTCATGTTCAATACCATAGCAGAGCAGCTTGCAAATGTCCATAGAGAATATCACTGCATCTGTGTGAATGATGAGAAATAGCGCGGATATAATATCTTGCTACAACTCCTGAAGGAGAACGCAAAATAGCGTTTGCTAATCGTTTCATTTCAATGAAATACATTAATTTTATTATCTCTTAACACTCAGATAGCTTTTTTTTTATAAAAGTATGTTACACTTGATGGGTCAGCTACAATGGAATATTGCTCTTTGAGCTTAATGTAGCATAATCGGCCTTGAAATCTATCTCTTTCTATGAATGACTGTTGTTAATGTACCCTAGTTAAAGGAGTTTCGTCTTGAAAAGATCATGGGGAGTTCTTTTCCCTGGCGTTCTGCTCACGGCGTTGCTGTTGACACTCTTTATTGGGCGTGGTGATTTTGCCAGTGCCGCCTCTGATAAAGGTTCTGACAACACATCGTGTCAGCTTAATTCGCCGACCAAAGCAGTGAAGCACGTCATTAATATTCAATTTGACAATGTGCATTTTACGCGTGACAATCCCAATGTTCCTTCTGACCTGGAGCAGATGCCCAATCTGTTGAACTTTATTAAAAACAATGGCACGATGCTCTCGAACTATCACACACCATTGATCGCTCACACCGCGGACGATATTTTGACCAGCCTGACAGGCCTGTATGGTGAACATCATGGTGTCTCGGTTGCCAACAGCTATCGCTACTTTAATCCTGATGGCAGCACGAGCTCAACGCCGTCGTTTACGTACTGGACCGCTCCTATATCGACGGCGCCCAATGCGCCCTACAATATGATCTCTGCCCCCAATACCAATACACCGGCCCCGTGGGTCTCTTACACACGCGCGGGTTGTAATTTTGGCGCTGTTTCGACCGCCAACATGGTATTGGAGAACATCGGCACGGATATCCCGACCGTCTTTGGGGCCAACTCACCCGAGGCTGCCGAGGTCAAAGCGAATAGTGCTCAGGCCTATAGCGACTTTGTTGGTATTGGCATCCACTGCGCCAAGGATGATGCTCTCTGCGCAAGCGCTAACAACGGCCGGCCTGATGTACTGCCCGATGAGCCCGGTGGCTACACTGGCTACCAGGCCCTGTTCGGTCATAAATATGTCGCGCCACAGATCAATCCATCGGGTCCATTACTGGATCTCAATGGCCAGGTCATTCAGGATAGCAAGCAGCATATCGGTTTTCCCGGTTTTGATGGCATGAGCGCCGCTGTATCGCTTTCGTATGTGGCCGCGATGCAGGAGCATAATGTACCAGTTACTTATGCCTACATCTCGGATGCGCATGATCCTCATGGCAACGATCCACACAACGGCGCGTATGGCCCTGGTGAAGCAGGTTATGTCAAAACTCTGAAGTCATATGACGATGCCTTTGGCAAGTTTTTCGCGCGCCTGCAAAAAGATGGCATCAATGCCAGCAATACAATCTTCAGCTTTAGCTCAGACGAGAACGACCACTTCGCCGGTGGTCAGCCCAGCCCGGCCAACTGTGATGGCGTGACTATTCCCTGTACCTATCAGCAGGTAGGTGAGGTCAACGGCAACCTGACTGGCTTGCTGGCGACACAGAAGAATATTACTACACCATTCACCGTACATGCCGACTCGGCTCCCACCATCTACATCAATGGTAATCCCAGCCGTCAGGATCCGACGACCCGTACCTTTGCTCGTGCGCTGGGAGACCTGACCGCTACCAATCCGTACACCGGGAAGGATGAGAAGATCACCAACTACCTGGCTGACCCGGTTGAGATGAACTTCCTGCACATGGTGACCGCTGATCCAGCCAGAACGCCGACGCTGACCATGTTCGCCAAACCTGACTACTTCTTATACGCTGGTGCGCCTAACTGTAATCAACCCTGCATCCAGGTTCAGTCAGGCTATGCCTGGAACCATGGTGATCTCGCGCCTGACATCAATACCACCTGGCTGGGCCTGGTTGGGCCCGGTGTACGTCACCTGGGGGTTGATCATAGCATCTGGGCCGACCAGACGGATCTGCGTCCGACCATGATGTCGCTGCTGGGTCTGAAAGATGACTATACCTCCGATGGCCGGGCGATGTTTGAAGTGTTCACCGAAAACGCTCTGCCCAAACAGGTACGCAGCAATAAGGACTTCTACATCTCTCTTGGTCAACTCTACAAACAGATTAACGCTCCTGTTGGCGCGTTGGGCTTGCAGACCGCGGCCATCTCTACTCAGGCTCTGGAAAGCGACTCTGCCAATGACCAGACCTACAACGATCTGGAAAACGGCTTGATCTCGCTGACCACTCTGCGCAACGCTCTGGCGCAGCAGATCCAGACTACGCTGAATAACGCGACCTTTGATAGCAATACGTCTGTCCATGCTAACGCTAAAGATCAGCAGCAGAATCCGTTCCAGCAGGCACAGAATCTCTTCAAGAAGGCTCAGCAACTGCGCTAGTCGCTGTCTTCTAGCGTGAAGCTCAAACACATTTATAGCTGATAGCAGACGCAGGATGCCTGCCATAGTCAAGGGGGATTATGGCAGGCATCCTGCATTTTCTATTTTGTTGTATCAGGAGCAGTGAAACTGGCCAGGTATAAATTTCAGGTATCATCATAGCTATCCAACATCTGTTGCAGTTCTGCGCGCAGTCGGGAGCGCCACTCTTGAGGTGCAAGAAGCTCGGCACCCGGACCCAACCAGCGTACCAGCGAGAAGACGATATCACTATCACACTCTCCCAGGGTCATCAAGACATGATCAGACTTTTCGTCGGGGGCAAATTCAGCGTGTGCGTAATACCAATCCTGTTGCAGTCGCCGAGCCTGTTCAGCCATCAGGCGAATGGTAACGGGCGTTGATCTTCTCCACTTTTCCATAGCTGGACCCAACCATTGGCGATTGAGCAGCGTACGTACATCAAAAGCGTCCATGTCGGTGGGAACAGGTATCAGCTTAAGCGCATGCAGCGCCTGTACTCGATCCACGCGCCACAGGCGTGGATCGGCCTGTGGATTATCAACTGGCTGGCCTACCAGGTACCAGTAATTGCGGTCCCAGAATAGACCAAGGGGGACGAGCTGGATCTCTGACTGTCGGTTTCGATAAGGAGAGAAGTAGTGGAGCTGCACCTGGCAACCATCCAGAATGGCTTGAAAGAAAATGCTCATTATCGCACTCTGCTGCGCCTCCTGCTGCCTCTGTTCTATCTCTGACGGAAGGTGAGCCGACTGCTGTTCGGGCTCAATATGAAAAATATCGTGCGGAAAGCGCTCAAACCCCAGTAACCGCTCCCCTTTCTCCAGCATGGCACGCAGCCTATCAGGCAGCGCCATCAGCAGTTTTTTTTCCGCCAGCAACATTTCCTGTGGAAAAACTGAGGTGCGCAGACTTTTCTGCAGCGTCAGGCAGACAAGCAGCGCGACCGCCTCCTCCTGGGTAAACATTAATGGGGGCAGGAAATAGCCCTCCAGGAGTCGGAAGCCGCCAGCACGTCCACGTTCAGCATACAGCGGCACACCCAGCGTGCTGAGCGTTTCCAGATCGCGATGAATGGTGCGCCGTGAAACGGAGAAGTGCCGGGCCAGGTCCGCCACTGTCACGCCTGCATTGCCGCGCAGGAAGAGCAGGATTCCCAGGATACGATCAAAGCGCTGCATATTTTTAGAATTTCCTGTATTGCTATCAGGTCAATCAACTGCGTTTTTCATGGCCAGACATTTTGCATCATTCTATCATATCCAACAGGGCATAGAAGAGTGAAAAGAGCGTTAAATATGACAGTCTGCTGGCACATATTACCAGTTATCCTTCAAGGCAGAGAACACTGTTACACAGCTGCGAAGGATGCTATAACTATGTCATTGAAGGATGTTCACTCGCTTTCGTCTGTTCCTCCTACGCCGAAGCGCCGCTGGTATTATCGCTGGGGAGAGTTGTGGGAAAACGGGGATTTTTTGAAGTTCTGGCTGGGTGAGAGCGTCTCACTGTTTGGCTCGCAGGTGACGCTGGTTGCCATTCCACTGGCCGCGATTCTGGTTCTGCAGGTGACGCCGCAGCAGCTGGGATTGCTGCGTACATTTGAGTGGCTGCCATATATACCGCTACCTCTGCTCCTGGGTGTGTGGGTTGATCGGCGCCGAAGACGACCACTGATGATTGTAGCCAATCTGCTCCGGACCTGCCTGATTGCTCTGGTCCCGTTGCTGGCAGCGCTGCACCTGTTGCAAATCACTTTGTTGTATGCCATCGTCTTTAGTGTTGGTACCTGCACTGTCTTATTTGACCTCTGCTGGCAATCATACGTCCCGTTGCTGGTGCGCAAGAAATACCTGGTGGAGGCTAACAGTAAGATTGCTGCCAGCATGGCTGCGGCCGAAGTTGGTGGACCGGGCCTCGCAGGTGTTCTGATCCAGATTTTATCGGCTCCTGCCGCTTTGTTGGTTGATAGCTTATCGTATCTGGTTTCGATCTTATCGTTGTGCCTGATCAAGCAGCGAGAGACGCGGCCAGAGAGAGAGCTGCAATTGTCATGGTATCGAGAGGTCGTAGAGGGCGTGCGTTTCGCCGTCCACAACCCCTATATCCGTACATTAGCCTTTCAAGCGGCGGCGTGGAACTTTTGCTTCGCCATTCTGGATACGATCTTTCTGCTTTACGCGATTCGTGAACTGGCATTCAGCCCAGGCCTGCTGGGACTGATCTATGCAATTGGATCGGTTGGTGGTTTGCTTGGACCTGTCCTGGCAACGACGTTGATGAAGCGCTTCCACCTGGGTTGGTTTATCAGCGGCACATTTACGCTTGGTAGCACACCGTTCATCTTTCTATCGCTCTTTATCGCGCCGCACCTGCTGGTGGTAGCTGTCTGTCTGGCAGTCTTTTTCCTGGTGCATATCGCGCTTGGCATCTATACTGTCGTTAGTATCAGTCTGCGCCAGGCTGTAACGGCCCATAACATGATGGGTCGTGTCAGTGCCTCTCTGCGCGTAGTTACTTATGGCGCGACCTCCCTGGGAGCGTTGACCAGCGGATTTATCGGGGCTATGGTGGGCCTGCGCATGAGCATCTTTCTAGCTGGCTGCGGTTTCATCGTCGCGCTGCTACCCATCTTTTTCTCACCTGTTATCCGCCTGCGCTCTATGCCTGATCCGAAGGCAACCATGTGAGAGCGGTGGTGATTCCTCGTGGGTGTCGGGCTGGTCCCGACCTGGCTGATGCCGGATTCTCCTCAGCAATGTTGTATCCTGATAGAGATTGAGAATGAAGCAACAACTAATGAATTTATGAAGGAGTTGGAGATGGATTTACATGGGAAGGTTGCGCTGGTGACCGGGGCCAGCAGTGGCATCGGGTATGAGACGGCGCGCAGGCTGGCCGAACAGGGGGCCGACGTGGTGATCGGTTATGGAAGGCAGGCAAAGCCAGCGCAGGAACTGGCTGACGGGATCAAACAGATGGGACGGCGCGCACTGGCGGTCCAGGCTGATCTGGGTGATGCAGATCAGGTGACGCAGCTGGCAGATACCGCCCTGACAGAAATGGGACAGGTAGATATCTTGATTAGCAACGCAGGTCGGGGCCAGCAGATGAAATTGCAGCGACTGACGCAAGAGGAATGGGATACCACGATGAATATCAATGTACGCTCCGCCTTCTTGCTCTCACAGCGTCTTGTACCGGGTATGCGCGATCGGGGCTGGGGCCGCATCGTTTTTGTCTCTTCGGTCGCGGCCTTTACCGGAGGTATTGTTGGACCGCACTATGCAACCTCCAAGGCGGCCCTGCTGGGTTTGACACATTCCCTGGCCAGCACCCTGGCTCAGGATGGGATTACCGTTAATGCTGTGGCCCCTGCCCTGATTGAGCAGACTGGAATGCTGCCCGGCGTGCCAGCCGAACTGATCCAACGCATCCCCGTTGGACGACTGGGTACGCCCACAGATGTGGCCGAGGTTATTCTATCCCTGGTGGACAATAGCTACATAACGAATCAGACCTTGTTGATTGATGGTGGCATGTATCCACATTAGTAACGGTCACAGATGGATTTACAAAATACAATCTCATGCATACCAGGATGAATCAGCTGGTAGGTTAATTACACGTTGGGGCGGTTTCCCTGATCTTATAGGTTTATTTCGGTTGATTGAAATCATCTATAATTTCATGCGCTGCGCGTTCCCCTTCCCGGGCCCCACCTTCCATGTAGCCCTGAAAATCGACCGAGCAATGTTCGCCAGCGAAGTGGATGGATCCCTGACGTACGCCTTCATATCCAGCAAAACGCGTGTATTGTCCGATGCGCCAGCAGGAGTAACTGCCACGCAGATAGGGATCGCCGGTCGGATAGCTTAGAGCAGCCCGTTCGATATAGTGGGGAGTAATGCCGGGAAAGACCTTTTCCAACTGTTGCAGACAGTGTTGGGCATAGCCTTGGATAATAGTGGAATCCTGTGAGGTCGCATACGATGTCTCCGGCGCATAGGCAGCTCCTCTATGCCCGCTTGTATAGTTGACAAGTAAGCCGCTGGAACCCGGTTGACCAAGGGAGGTATCCCAGAATGTCTGAACGTCCAGGTCTGTGATGATAAAGCCTCTGTGCAACTGTGGCCAGGGACCATTGTCGAACCAGTAAGGCCGGTCAAACTGTAGGAAGAGCTTGGAGATGGTGCCATAGCCAATTTCTTCAATCGCGGTCTGCTTTAGAGGATCAAAGCCGGCGCGCTGGTAATCGATATGGCGTAGGGTGCTGAACGGCAATGTAAGGATGACGTGATCGCATTGGATCTGTTTTGAGCCATCGACGGTGGTGAAGATGAGGTTCAGCGTGCCATCTTCCATGCGCTCTATCGAAGTTAGTTGATGTTGTAGATGGATGCATTTGTCAGGCAGGCTGTGGGCGATCGCCTGCGGCAGCCGAGCATTCCCCCCCACAATCTTCGTGGTGTCTGGCACCGATGTGGGTGTGGCAGGTTCCTCCACCAGGTCGCGGGGACCAAACATGTAGACAAGGTTAAGCGAGCTTTGTACATTGCTATCCAGCCCGTAGAACCCTGTGCAGGCGCCATCTAACATGTGCCCTAGTGGAGTATTGTGTCCCCCCTCGATATATGTTTCGATCCACTCATACACGCTCATCTGATCGAGCCTGGCACCAGTTTCAGTAAAGTGGTTGTACGTCGTTGGAAAATCCGCTTCCAGTACCTGTTGCTGTAGTAGTGGAGCCAGTGCCTGAAAATCCCTATCCATCTCCTCAGAGCTATAATAGCGATTAAAGAAGTACATCAAGTTTTGCGTGCGGTCCTGCCCGGCCTGCCACAGATCGACCGTTTGAAGGTTGAAGCGCTTAATCAACCGGTGGATGGTCTCATGATCCCCATCGATGAACTCACCGCACAGTTCACTGACCATGCCATCGGCCCATGTAGTGGTATCGGAATGCATGCGACCACCCACATGGTCGGCGGCTTCATAGATATCGCATGCGAGGTTGGCATCCTGCAAGGTCAACGCGGCATTGAGGCCAGCGATTCCCGCTCCAACTATCGCGATTCGGGGCATATTTTTCTCCTGTTGAGAACATCAGAAATGTAGCAATATAAGATAGTTATAATCTATCACATAGCTAGCGTATAGGAGATCATAGAGCATTCTGGTGAACAGCCGTATGCACGCCTGCTTTGTATTCCAGGGAGCCAGATCTTTAGTACCAGCCAGTCGTGATTATTAACGTAATACATGCCTGGTATCTGTAGGTTTTTTCTCTTCACTAGCAGCAAAGCGGCGCTTTCCTCAAAAAAATGATGCATTGGAGCACGAGAATGCTAATCCAGTGGTTGATCGCTATCCCCTGGATGGAGATCGAAGGCGTTATAGGTCAGGGCATCCCAGGCGTTGTGGATGCCGGTGAATAAGAGTAGAATCGTTACCGCTCCAATGCAAAATAGCGCCGGCACTGGATGGCTGGAGAGCAGGATCGCGGCTACGACAAGTGCGCTATAAGAGCTAAAAGGGATGATCATATGCCACAGCCAGTCCTCCAACACCATCGTATAGTCATCCTGGCGCAGAGCCCGGCGCAGGATGATTATAATATATGCGACCCCTCCTATACCACACAGGCCGAGTATCAGACCAGCGTTCCAGAGCGCATGCCAGGGAGCGTTGAGGGTGACCGCGATGAGGAGCGCGACGCAGAAATGCACCACGTTCGGCGTGCCGAAGGCATTGATACCTCCACTGCTCCTGCGCCTGCGCAGCCCCGCGATCAAGGTAACGACCACAAACATCAATCCAGTTAATGCCGCCGCCGCGGACCCGATGATGACATAAAAGTTTGCCCAGCCGGTCAGCGGTGATGCCACAGCCTCTTGCATGATGATACACACCTTTCAATGGATGAATGCAGACAAACAATGATGAGCCCGCCGTAGGCGGGCACCTATCAGGCAGTATAGCACAGATACTCTGATCTATGGCAGAGGTATTTTATATAGTTGAGTAGCCTAATATGGCTATGTTTAATTACGCTTCAGCATATATCAATATTGTTCATGTTATCCTATAGTCATCAGCAAGTAAGCAGAGGTTCTTGCGATGCGGGCCAGGGAATAGGTATGCGTCTTTGAACTGGCTTATCTTCAATGCAAGGCTCCAACGCGTAGGCGCTTGCAAGCAGTTCCCGGTTCCTCATACTCATGCCCGGCGTAGGATTGCTGTCAGTTATATAGATGGGGATCAATTAATACGGACAAGGGGTTGTAATGTTGAATTCACATAAGGAAAACAGTCTGGACTACAACAGAGAGTGCGCGCCGTTGCCTGGCCTTTATCGATGTCTGTCTATTAGTGGGGCGCTGACCGGAAAAAAGACCGCCAATATTTTATTTTTTACCTTTCTGTTGCTTGTTCTATTAATACCCGCCACTATTCTCCGCCTCTCGAACAGCAGTGCTGCCCACATGCTTAACGGAATGAAAAAACCACAGACCCATATCACCATGGGCGAGACAGCTTTCACCCATATGAAGCAGGCAGCTAAAGCTTCGCCTGCGGGCCTGACTCCACAGAACTTGTGGAAACTGTATAATTTGCCCGGCATTAGCGGCGGTAAGGGACAGTTAATCGCCGAAGTGATTGATGGGGCGATTCCCACCATGGAATCGGACCTCAATGCCTATAGTCGCCAGTTTGGTCTGCCGGAATGTACCGTAGCCAGCGGCTGTCTGACCATCAAGAATCAGGGTGGCCAGTATATTCCGAATGGCAGTGATCCAGCCGAGGGCCTGCTGGATGTACAGCTCATGCACGCTGTAGCGCCTCAAGCCAAAATCCTGGTCTATATCATGCATACGAACAACACTTCTATCGCGGAGGGCCCATCTGAGATTATCAAGACTCCAGGGCTTAAAGCGATCAACATGAGCTATGGCTTTGATGGCAATGGCAAGCAATTTGCGGCCCTGTATAACGACAATCCTAATCAAGTTGCCATGTTTGGTGCCTCTGGTGACAATGGTTATGGCCAGATTACTCCGCCATCGATTTATCCTGGTGTGATCGCGGTGGGCGGCACTGTTGTCAATGGGAGCACCGAGACGGCCTGGGATGGCTCTGGTGGTGGTCTCTCCAAACTGTATTCGGAGCCATCCTATCAGACGAAATACGGCATCCCGCGGGCCAACGGCTTCCGTGGCAATCCTGACGTGGCCGCTGTCGCCGGTTCGCCGGTAGCCATCTACGAATTGGGCAAGTGGCAGACCGAGATGGGCACCAGTGTGTCAGCTCCGATCTGGACCGGCATTGCCGCCCTGGTCAACAAGCCGATCACCAATGCGTTGCTCTACGGCCTGGCCAAAAGTCAGCCCAACTCATTTAACGACATCACCTCGGGCACCAATGGCAAATGTGGCTTCTACTGCACCGCCCGTCCCGGCTATGACTACGTGACAGGTCTGGGTACTCCTAAGAACTTTGTCGCCAACGTCAACGCCCTGACCGCCGCACAGGCTGTCGCCCTTTCACAACCCTAGTTTTATGTAGACAACTTCCCTACTTTGTTCTCCTTGCGGAAGGGGCATCTTCAGTGACGAAGATGCCCCTTTTGTGTGCCTTCCATTGAGAATATTTCTGGCCCCATATACAACCTGCCTCCTATTATGTTATGGTAGAGGTGGCAATCCCATTTTCGATATCAACGTTGTGATATTCCTACAGGGAGGTGGATATGCGGAAGATCGCGTCTTCCCCAGAGGTATCTGTCGCTGCAACAGGTACACGCTCGCGTTATCCTCGCTATGTATTTTCAATTTTCTTTATCATCAATCTATTGAACTTTCTGGATCGCAATATTTTTACGGGCGCTTCAAATGCTATTGCTAAAGACCTGGGTTTATCTCTGGGCCAGGTTGGCTATATCGCTTCTGCTTTTCTTATCGTATATACCATCGCCACGATCCCTCTGGGCTTATGGGCCGACCGCGTGCCGCGCAAGAATGTCGCAGCAGTATGCCTGGCGATCTGGAGTATCGCCACGGCCTGGACCTCCCTGGCCACAAACTTTGTCATCATCTTTCTGTCGCGTATGATATTGGGGATAGGCGAGGCGGGCTACTATCCAGCAGGGAGTGCCCTGCTCAGCGATTTCTTTAGCCGGGAGAAACGGGCGCGCATCATGAGCTGGTGGGGCGTGGCGCAATATACCGGTATCTTCCTTGGCTTTGCCGTTGGTGGTGTGCTGGGGGGGCTGGGACTGTGGCGCCAGGCCTTTCTGGTGGCAGCGGCGCCGGGACTAGTGATGACCTTTCTGGTCTGGCGTATTCGCGAGCCGCGTCGCAACCAGGCTGATGAGGAGGCCATGCTTGAAGAGGGGGGACGGCTCCCTTCTATTGAGAGGGAGCAGCCGGCGCTTGTTGAGGGTGCGACCGCTGTCAAAGAATCGATCCTCAAGCAATGCTGGTACCTCCTGCACATCAAGACGCTCCTTGTGCTAACCCTGGTGCAGATCTTTGCCTTCTTTGTGCTCAGCGCGAACGTAACCTATCTTCCACTCTACTTGCAGCAGGCCGATACTTTTCATCTGAGCCAGCAGTTTACAGGCATCTACTCGGGCGGCGTCATCGTTCTGGCGGGCATCGTTGGTAATCTCTCAGGTGGCTATATCAGCGATCTCCTGGGCCGCTATTTCAAAGGGGCACGCGTCCTGGTCTGCGGACTCTCTTTCCTGATCAGCGCGCCCACCTTTATCGTTGCCGTGCTGGCGCGTGACTTCATCCTCTTTACTATCTTCCTCTTTATTACAGTCGTTCTTTTTTCAATTTATGGTGGACCTTGTACCGCAGCCACACAGGATGTGGTACCTTCATGGCTGCGTTCATCCGCTATCGCGGTCAGTATGTTACTGGCTCACGTGTTTGGTGATGCCTTTGCGCCTGCTATTATTGGTGTGATGGCTACCAACTTCGATCCCACCCATGGACAGCATTTTCTACATAACATGGCTGGTGGAGACCTGGGGCAGGCTCTGCTGATCACCTGTGCCCCCGCGCTGGTCATCTCTGGCATCGTCGGTATCATCGGCGCCCGCTGGCTGCAGCGCGACATCGCTGCCGGCGAAGCCCTCGAAAAAAGCAGACAATAACGGAAGGATATGAAGGCTACTACGCCTTCATATCCTTGTATGCAGATAAATTGAATAGGCTATTCTGCATGTAAACGCAGGACGGTAAGTGAGTGGGCGGGGAATGTATAGGTAAGATTCCCGTCTGCAAGCTCTAGCTGGCGTTCCTGTACGGTGACGGCGTCCGGATGCTCGAAAGAATTACTGGTGTTGGGATCTGTGGCGTTGACCTGGTAGATCCTTCCCTGGCTGATGGTTGTGGGATCGGCAAACTGGATGGTGGTGGTATGATCCTCTTCCTGGTCGCGGTTGACGACGGCGATTGCCAGCTCATGGCCCTGTTGATCGCTGGTAACCGATACATCCAGGACCTTAAAGGGTCCTAACGAGGCAATAGATTGTGGCCAGCGCGACTTCTCCTGATCCTCCGTCAGCGTGAGCTGTTTGCAGTCGACGTAGGCATCCAGCGTGACCTCCTGCATCTGTTCCTCGTAGATGCGCAGTGGATGATAGATGGTCTGCAGGAACAGATCCTCTTTGCTGGTAAAGATGGGGGCGATCACATTGACCATCTGAGCCAGGTTGGCCATTTTGACGGTATCGCTATGACGCACAAAGCTATTGAGGTACGAAGAGACCGCCAGGGCATCGGCCAGGTCATAGCGTTCCTCAAGGGCACTTTCGGCGCTGCGCTGCCGGAACCAGACGTTCCATTCGTCATAGGCGATATGGATCGGATGGTCTAACTTCTGGTTGAAACGCGCGCGCTCGATCATAGCCTGGCACGTCTCCAGGGCGAAATCAACCAGGGCCGGGGCCAGTACGTTGCTATAGTAATCATCGCTGCCGGTATAGAGGTGGAGGCTATAGTAATCCATCAATGGCGCCAGACCCTCGATCACCGTCTGATCCCAATCATTCCACCCATTCTGGCCGCAGCCGACCAGTTTTATGCTGGGATCGGTCCACTTCATCACCTTGGCGAACTCGCGCGCTTTTTTGACATAATCTTCCGCGCTTAGATGACCGATCTGCCACTGGCCATACATCTCGTTGCCCAGTCCCCAATACTTGACGTTGTAGGGTTCGGGATGGCCGTTCTGGCGGCGCAGGTTGGCCCAGTAGGTATCACCGGTGCCATTGCAATATTCGACCCAGTCGCGAGCCTCATCCATGGTGCCCGTGCCCATGTTGACACAGATGTAGGGCTCAATGTTCATCACCTCGCAGTAGCGCATGAACTCATCGGTGCCAAAGTGGTTGTTTTCTACCGAATGCCAGGCTAGCTCTAAGCGGGCCGGGCGCTGCTCTACCGGACCGATGCCGTCGGTCCAGCGATAGCCGCTCACGAAATTGCCGCCGGGCCAGCGTAAGATAGGGGGATGGAGCCCTTTGACTGCCTCCATGACATCTTTGCGAAAGCCATGCTCATCGCTGAGTGAGGAGCCCTCCTCATAAATACCGCCGTAGATACAACGACCGAGGTGCTCAATGAAGCCGCCATAAATATTCCTGTCAATGGTTCCAGTGCGGCGGGCCGTATCAATTTTTATGCGTGCCAAATGCTTCCTCCTTGCGTTTTGTCACCACCATGTCACAAATTTCGAGCGCTTAAGCATCTGCAGATGATGTTTTGCAACGTTGCAAGAAACATACCATATAAAAATCGTTTTTGTCAATATTATTCAGGTTTTATTCTGCTTTTTATTGACGAAAAAATCAGGTTGATGTTATAGTTTTGATAACGTTGCAAAGCTCTTGCATGCTACTGCTGTTTCAGCTTTCCGACCTGTTTAATCTCTGCTACAATGTGATACACATTGATGGAAATAAGGGGGGTGATCTTTGGCCGTCACACTAAAGGATGTCGCGCTCAGGGCTGGTGTCTCGATACGAACTGTCTCGAATGTGGTAAATAACTATCCCTACGTTACCCCCGAGATGCGTGAACGGGTCAAAAAAGCTCTTGAGGAGCTACACTATCAACCGAACCTCTCCGCCAGGTATCTGCGCAAGGGGAGTTCTGGCATCATCGCCTATGCGATCCCTGATTTAAGCAATGTTTATTTCTCTGAGATCGGTGAAGCGATTCTCTCGACGGCTCGCGAGCGTTCCTATACCGTTCTGATTGATAGCACCAAAGGCAGGGAGAGCGAGCGCCAGGTGCTGCAAGGACTGACTCCGCACCTGATCGACGGCGTTATTTTGAGTCCCTTTGCTTCAGAGCCGGAGGATCTGGCGCCGCGCGCTGGATCGATCCCCATCGTGTTGCTGGGTGATCGCATCTATGATGTTCCCTACGATCATGTGACATATGACAATGTGGCGACCGCGCGCATGGCTACGCAGCACCTGATTGGACTGGGCCGCCGGCGCATCGCCGCCATCGGGGTGCAGGAATCTGACGCGCATGAGACCGCAACCTCTCGCCTGCGCCTGCGGGGCTATACCGAGGCGCTGACTCGGGCTGGTCTCCCGGTTGATCCCCATCTCATCATTCGGGGATTACCCCTCTTCAACCGCGGTAATGGGGCGAAGGCGCTAAGGCAGTTGCTGGCCCTCGATACACCACCTGACGGCGTTTTTTGTTTCAACGACCACCTGGCCCTGGGGGTGATGCGCGCCATTCATGAAGCGGGCTATCGTGTGCCCGAAGATATCGCCGTCGTTGGCTTTGACGATATCGAAGACAGTCGCTACTCCGTCCCCTCCCTTACCACCATCTCGCCCGACAAAGAGAAGATCGGCTACCTCGCCACCACCTTCCTGCTGGGCCGTATCGACGGCACGCGCACCGGTCCCCCCGAACGCGTGGAGGTCCCATGCCACCTCATCGTACGCGAAAGCACGGTCGGCACCCGATAGGTTCGGAGCTTGCCTCCGATGAATCTTCTTCATCCATTGAGGAAGCGTTGGATGGTGGCGCAGAACAACTGGGGTGCGTCTTCAGCGATGTCATGTCCGCTGTGCTCAAAGGTGACCGTTGCGCGTGCGGGATGTTCGCCAGCGACTGGCAGTGGTGGCAGGGGATAATGGGGTCCTGTTTTCCACAGAGCACCAGGGTGGGGACGCTAATATCATGTAGCCGCTCCGCTTGCCTGTTGGTGGGGCGAAGGGATGGGTGACACAGAGAATCGGCTGCTGATCCCCGGCTACGAACACTTCGGTGGTTGTCTGTTCATCAATCGCTAACAGCAGCTGTTTGACCGACATCGTTGTGGCTTCTTCAGTGGTGCTTACTCGTCTTCTTTTTGTTGTAGCGTGCTGTCTTTTAGAAAGGTATCTTCTCCAGTAGTAGCTTCTCCGGCGATCCAGTTCTGTGCCAACTCTTCGGCGCTGAGCGCCGGTAATTTGCGCAGTTCGCGTGGGATAAAGTAGCAGACGAGGCTGATCAGGAAGGCACCGACCAGCAGATAGATCCAGCCGTCCAGCGCTCCCAATCCAAATTGGGACATGACGAGGATGCCGCCGGCACAGAAAATCAGGCCGAGCAGCATTGTCAGAATGCGAATCATCAATCGGCTCCACCAGGGGACGGCCTGTCCATAGGCCTGTTGAAAGAGGCGGTGTCGTTCTGCCTGCCGATAGCGCTGGATATCAGACAGGGCGGGTGCCCTGAAGCCATAAGAAATACAGATACCCCCACCAATAATAAACGCCAGAAAAGCCAGCAACAGGAACAGGTGCAGCAGCCTTCCTGGCTGATTTACGGCCAGCATAGATAGAGGGCGATCAATGTAGAGTGAAATCAATCCCAGCGCGCCTAATCCGCCGGTAATGATCATTAAAAGTCCATAAATAGGAAAATAGCGACGGCGATGCATCAATCGCTGTCTATATTGGTCAAGATCAGGATTTGATGGTGCAGACAAAACGTTTCATACCTCCTTATTGTACCCCCTTATCATACCCCATATATCATAAACGTTTTGTAACTACTCAGATGGTACTTGTATGCAGCAAAAGCGGTGTCTCCCGGTGATTTATCACGAGGACAATCATTTGCTGGCATCTTATTTCATGCCCAGTAGTTCCATCTCATGCTCAAGGGTTTGCGTCAGGCCCTCTTTGAGGGGACGTGGCTGATAGCCGAGCTCGCGCCTGGCTTTGGCATTGTTGCCGATATAGGTGATTCCAGAGTTGGTGCGCAGGTATTCGGCGCTGTAGTCATCGGGCACAGCGACGACTTTTTCGACCACGCCCATAATCGCGCTTAATACCTTCATCATGGTGGGCGGAACGATAACGCGGGGCGCGGGCACACCTGTGATCTGCTGGGCCATATGCATGGCATCGACCAGGGTGTGGGTTGGTCCAGAGATAATATAGCTCTCACTGACCTTGCCCTTTTCCATGGCGAGAATATGACCTCGCGCGATATCTTCAACGTGGGCCCAGGAGAAGGCTGTGCCCCCTGGTAGCATCGGCAGTTTATGCTGCAGGTACTGAATAAACGTTGTGCGCACGCTGCTGGTATCTCCCAGCCCGTAGATCAGGCCCGGCTGAACGATGACCAGGGGTAGTCCCTCGGCGATCATTGGATCGGCCACTTCGTAGTGGGCTACCCACTTGGTGCGGTCATACTCGCTCAGGTGCCGTCCCGTAAAGTGGTATGCCTCATCCACCTCTTTGCCGTGGGTATCGGAGTTCACGGCCAGCGTGCTCGTATAAACTCCTTTCGGGATGCCCAGTTCCTTCATGAGCTCCAGCACATTGCGTGTACCCTGGATATTGATCTTTTCGCCAGCGCTTTTATCCTTAACGCCTACTTTGTACCAACCCGCGATATGGAAGACACCATCCGTCCCACTCATCGGCTCACGCATGCTCTCCTTATCTGTTACATCACCCTGGAAAACACGTACACCCAGCCCGACCAATTCTTGAGCCTTCGCCGGATTACGCACGACCGCTACTACCTGGTGTCCTGCCTCAACCAATTGGCGCACAACGTGGCTTCCGACAAAGCCAGTGGCACCTGTCACGAAATATTTCATCTATCTTTCCCTCAACATGCATTGTATTTTGTTCTATCCGCCTACATGGTCGCCTGCCTTTTTTAAATGACCATGGGTCAATTATAATTGACCCATGGTCATTTGTCAAGGAGCGTTGTCAAAATAATCACGTATATGAGGAGTCGAACGTAGATGGCATGGGGTCAAAAATCGGGTTCAAGGCTGAAGCGATGGAAAGGAGGCGCTGTGGGTGGAACATGATGTCCGGGAACGGGGCCGCTGCGCGGCAAAGCCGGGGCGAGCCCGGCACCTACGGGTGGGGGTGGCGTTGGTGGAGGGTCATTTTAACGCCGTATTGGGGACGCAGGGTGACAGCGGCCTGGAAGTTAATGCGTGCTCCCGGGGCCACGCTCGCTTCCCAGTGCTGGGAGAGCGTGGCTAGCAACAGGATGCCCTCGGTCCACGCGAATGCTTCCCCCATGCAGAGGCGTGGACCACCACCAAAGGGGAAGTAGGCGAATTTTGGACGTGTCTCCCGGGCTTCAGGCGTCCAGCGTTCAGGATCGAACTTCTCGGGATCGGGATAGAGGCTGGGACTATGATGCACGACGTACTGGCTCATGACAACCCGTGACAGGCGGGGAATCTGGATGCCACGCAGGTTGGTGTCGCGGATCGCGATGCGGTCGATGGCCCAGACCGGTGGGCAGAGGCGCATCGATTCCATCAGGACTTTTTCGGTATAGGCCAGGCGGGGTAGATCCTCGATGCTGGCTGTGCGATCCACCAGTACGCTATCGACTTCTTCCTGCAGTTTCGCGCGCACCTGTGGATTTTTTGACAGCAGATACCATGTCCAGGTGAGGGCGTTTGAGGTTGTTTCGTGACCGGCCAGAAACAGAGTCATCACCTCATCGCGTAGCTGCCGGTCATCCATGGTGCTTCCATCTTCATCCCGTGCCATGAGGAGCATAGACAAAAGATCTCCCTGATCCGACCCCTGACGCCGGTGCTCCTCGATGATGCGATACACCACCTGGTCGAGCTGGGCACGGGCGCGGCGCAGACGTGCATTGATGGGTAGTGGTAGCCGTTCAACCAGTTCACCCAGTGGCGAGAGCCCCAGCTTGCGAAAAGCCTCCATAGCGGTCACCAGCGCGGCCTGCACGGTATCAGCCTCCTGTGTGACGTCGGCGTTGAACAGGGTTTTGCCAACGATGGTAAGCGTGAGCTGCATCATCTCCTGGGACATATCGATAGTCTGCCCGTCCTTCCACATCTGCGCCTGTTGTTGCGTGGCCTCGACCATAGAGCGGGCATAGCCTGCGATGCGCCGGCGGTGGAACGCTGGCTGCACCAGTCTTCGTTGCCGCCTGTGTGAATCACCATCATTGGTAATCAGTCCATTGCCAAGCATACGGTCGAGCATCATGACGCCGTGGCCTTTGTGAAAATTTTCATGTTGTACAACCAGCAATTCACGGATGTCATCTGGATGAGCGAGGAAAAAGACCTTATCATGTCCCGCTTGCAGGTAGAACGCATCTCCATACTTGCGCGCCAGGCGCAGAGGCGTATTGAGCGGATCATTGGAGAAGATGAATGATAGGCTCTCACTTCTATTCAAGCGCGGAACAACGCGAGTCGATTCCTCCACGTTATGTTGCACCATGGCAGTCCCCCTTTGCACCCTTTCTGCTTTCGTGACGACTCCCCACGGCTAAAGCCGGGGGCTTCTCAGAGGCGCGTCCTCTGATGGCTCCGTCCGAGCCTGGGTTTTCTTCTTGGTTGTTTTAGGTGTTGGACGTAGGTTGAGGCCATTCCACACAGCAAGAATGTTCATGGCGGCGTTGATATCTCTATCCAACACCAAACCACAGTTCTCACAGGTATGGACTCGCTCACTGAGATCTTTGTGCGGCCCTTCATGCAAACATCCACTGCATACCTGACTGGTTTTATAGGGATCTACTTTTTTCACCTGGACAACACCGGCACATGCTGCCTTGTATTCACACAGGTTCATAAACGTAGACCAACCCGCATCCAAGATCGACGTATTCAAACCAGCTTTTTTACTGGCACCATTTGGGAGATAGACCCCGGTTTCTTTTTCTTGTTTGGGTTTGGGTGCCTTGCTCATCTTTGATGGTGCCAGATCTTCAAACACAATCGTCTCATAGGTATTGACCAAACAACGTGACCACTGATGGAGAAAGTCCTGTCGCTGGTTACGCACCTTGCGATAGGCTTTACTCAATCGCTTGACCGTCTTCTTCCGACGTTTGGATCCGCGTTTCTTGCGTGCGAGCTCCTGCTGCATGCCTGTAATCTTCTTTTCAGCCTGACGGAAGAAGCGCGGATTTTCTATGATGTCACCTGTTGAGAGGGCTGCAAAGTGACAGAGTCCCAGATCAATACCAACGGCTTCATCGGTGTAGGGTGTGTGCTTTTCTAGGGTCGCTTCGATTTCACAAGCGAAACACACATACCAACAATCACCTTCTCGCTTGATCGTACACGTCTTGATAGTCCCTTGCACTGGACGGTGCACCTTGATCTTGAGATGCCCAATCTTCGAGAGAACCAACCGATTCCCTTCAAGGGAGAAACCAGATTGTGGATAGCAGAACGAATGATAGCGATCTCGTCCCTGATACCTGGGATACCCTGCCTTCTCTCCATTCTGCACACGTCGGAAGAAGGCTTTGTACGCTTTATCAACCCGCTTCAAGGTCTCCTGCAACACCTGAGAATAGATATCGTTGTACTCGTCCCTGACCTCCTTCACGTCCGGGAGTTCGTTGATTTGACGGTAGCAACTCCTACCATGATCCTTTATGGCTTGTTTGCGCCACTCCTCATCATAGAAGTTCGGGTGGTGCTTGATGATTGCCCAGGTATCACGGCGCTCTTGGAGCGCTGCGTTGTACAGTTCACGGGCCCGATCGAGCGTCCATTGCAACGTCTCTTGCTGTTTGCGAGTCGGATAGAGTCGGTATTTGTAGGTACGCATCCTGCTATTTCCCTTTCTGACTCTCAACATAGCGTTTGACGACTTCCAAGGTGACACCGCCGGTGGTTCCCACGTAATAGCTGTTATTCCACAGCGAGGGGAGCTTTTTCTTGAGATCAGGAAACTCCTGCCGTAATTGATGACTGGTAAACCCTTTGATCAACCGAATGAGCTTATGAATGCCAAATTGGGGATCACATCCCACCAGCAAATGCACATGATCAGGCATAACCTCCACTTCGACACATTCCTGTTTCCATTTCTGGATCGTTTCGATGATGAGCTCTTTCAGACGCACATCAATTGGATTGAGCAGGACTTTCCGTCGATATTTCGGGACCCAGACCACATGATAGTGGCAATTATAAACCACATTTGAGTTCCTTTTAATTTCTGTATCCATGCTCAAATTATAGCAAAAAAGAGTAATTATGCCACTAGCTAGTTACTCTTTGGTGGTACGTGCGACTGATATTTCTATACATTCATGGGGGAGTTACGCCGATTTTGGCCCCCCATCTCGCCCCATAAGGACTCGCTTCTATCCCCATAGCTAAAGCAAGGGGTTTTACGCTCGATATGATAAATCCCTATGCACCTGTTTCCTTTGTCTGGAGTGTAGCATAAATTTGAACAAAATTCAAATTTGAATAGTATTCAACTACCAATTTTGTACTTTGTGATGGTGATGTGTTATGCTAGACAAAACTATGCAAAAACGTTTATGCAGCCAGGATAGAGAGCCCATGCATCAGAACACGAAATCTCCCAGGTCCCCTAAATTGGATCGACGCGCCGAACTTTTGAAGATCTCACGAGAGATTATGGCTGAGAAAGGTTACGAGGCCACGACCGTTTCCGCTATTGTTGCGCGGGCCGGTGTTGCTCAGGGAACCTTTTACTGGTACTTTCCTTCCAAGGCCTCAATTGTGAAGGCCCTGACGGTCGAGATGCAGGATGAAGTCCAGGCGGCACTGACCAGTGCGTTTATGGTTTCCGAATCTTTGGATCGTAAAATAGAGCGAAGTATCAGGGATATTTTTGGCATCCTGAGCCACTATCATGACGTGTTAGTACTATCTCGTCTCATCGATTCGGCTTCGGGGAATGAGTTTGTCTTCGCTCCTTATCACCGTTTGATTGCTGAGCTGCTGCACCGTGAGCAGGAGCTTGGAACTATTACTAGCTCCATTGATCCTGAGATCGCGGCGGAGTTGATTGTGGGAACGGTTTACTATGCGAACCTGCAATGCTACGTCTATCATTCAACGCTGCCGGTAGAGAAATATATTGCGGGAACCTCGCAGTTTGTGCGCCAGGCGCTGGGTTTGATTTAAAGCTCTCCCATTGAGACAAGTACTATGTGAGTAGGCTGCCTTTGCGCCCTATCTGCCAGGGCCTGCCATGAACTTTTTTCCTACCCTACCATTTCTACTATTTTTTTCTTTTTTCCTTGACAAGTGCAGTGGCATGATTTATTTTTTGTATATAAGTTCATTGATTGAGAGTCAGTCAGTTTCATGCCATTGCATGGATGTCTATCTCCTATATTTATTCGGACATGCTCTTAACCGGTAGGTTATGCATCTATTTAGTTCACGCTCTGTGGTGCCTTACTGGCAAACAGGTCGTGAGATATGTAGTATTCCGGTCAAGAAGAAAAGAGGACTCAGTGCCGAGCAAAGGAGGCTCAGACGATGGCTAATCAAGATGATTCTACTATCGTAGATGTACAGGGCAGGGATGCCAGGGCTGAGAAGGCAACGGCTAACACTTCAACATCCAGAGGACGTCTTCAAAAGACGATGCTGGAACGCCTGACGGTGCCACATGTACAGACACAACCACAGCTCCAGAAAGTCACTGTCCCCAGGAGGGAAGCAGGCCAGAAGGACGATTGGCACCAATGGTCACGATTTCGCCTCTGGCGCAAGACTCGTCCATTCACCGGGGGGATTCTGGTGGTGCTGGCAGGTGTGCTGGTTCTCTGGGGTCCTGTAGCCCTGCTACCATTTGCCCTCTTGCCTGGCAGCAACATCTGGGCTGGCCTGCTGGTTGGGGGTTTGCTGGTCACTATGGGCATCATCCAGTTGTTGGTCCCCTCCAACGCGCTACTTGCTGGCGCTATCGCTGTCGTCCTTTCGCTGGTATCACTGCTGGTAGCTGCGGGTGGCTTTGGCATTGGTATGCTCCTGGGTATCATCGGAGGAGCAATGGGTATTGCCTGGCAGCCCGTTACACGCGTCCAGACGCGCCCTCGTTCCCTGTACAAATTCCCCTCATCCCTCAAATTCCCCTTCCTGCGATCGCGTTAACGCGTTCGTAATCTAACGTTATCTTTATTTTTGAAAGCGGGTGTAAAAAGATTATGCAACAGGAACCTTTCATTGGCGAAAGCCTGAACAAGCCGAATCTTTCTAACGTAGACCAGCAGCTATTTGAGCAGCAACCGGTTATTGGCAGGGTCAACCGTTCAATCTTCTGGTCGGTCATGCTGGTTGCTCTGTTAGTGCTCGGTGGTATTACGACGCTCATCAGCAAGGGAGCCATCGCTATGGCGGCGGCGGTGCCCGTGCCCGTCACCGTAACGGCATCCTCAATCAAAACGACGAGGTTCCGCCTCTATCCAGGCATATCCCAGGCAGATAACACGTCGCCCGTCGCCGTGAACCAGCTTGACGGCACGCTCGCGAACCTGGTGATTACTAAGACTGTGCCTCTGCCAGTTATCGGCAACGTGACGGTGACCCTGAAGGCGGGACAGAACACCCCCGTCTCCACGACTGGCCTTACGACCGACCTGGCCGGCCTTTCTTCCGATTCGGCCACCTTTGGTGGTCAGGCTGTCAACAGTAACGCCAATGGCAATGCCTTTGAGATTGACGCCCAGTCCGCTACATTGAACAATATCACCATCAACGCGCCCTACATGATTGCCAACAGTATGACCCTACCCGGATTGTCGCTCTCGGTCAAATAGTAGAAATACCCCATCCTGTGCCGGGACCCTGTTGATTTGTGCCGGCAGGTTCCCGGTACCTCGAACTCTCTCATCACATGAACGACCTTTTCCACGCATAGGATTGCTTCTTTTGTCAGAAAGGGGCAATCTTGCTTCGAGCATAGAAGGAGAGTAGATGACGTGTACTCTGTGCGACACCGCGTGATACGCCTGTGTATCGCTATGCTTATATTTTGCCTGTTTGTTGGGAGCTTGCTGCTGACTATTGATCCGGTGGCAGTCTACGCGCATCCCACTGAGGCGCAGGATATGCTGAGTGCTTTCTCACATGCCGGCATCACCGTGCGCGCGGCTGCGCATAATACAGCGCAAGGATTCGCAGCGTCCGGTGATTATACACTGGAGGCGACCCAGATTATAGGTACGAACGCGCACCTGAACTTATTATCTGATCCTTTATTTCCGACCCTTACCTTTAGCTCGGCCACTATGGAAGGATTTAGTCTGAGCCATCCCTTCTACAGCACAGCTCTGCTGCTCTCATCGACCGGGACGGTAACGGCGACCGGGGTGGCGATCAAAACGGGTCTGTTCAGGGATATAGGCACCGGCCTCAAGAGCTTTGCTAATAAGGCTGATCTGCTCATCCTGGCCGCGGGCGGCACCGTGCCGCGCCTGGTGATGAGAAATGTAACCCTGACGGTGGACCACTCGCTCAATACGGATACCTTTGCGGCCAGCGGCTTTCACCTGGCGATTACCACCGATCTGCCGCACCTTACCGCTGTGCCGCCGACCGATACACCAACGCCAACTGATACGCCGACCGCGACTGCGAGCGCGACCCCGACCGGTACGGCCACATCTACGCCGGTAGCGACTCCTGGACCCCAACCAGGTCCAACACCAACCGCGACACCGGCGCCACCAAAGAAGAAGTGCCGCTGTCTGTTACTGATCTGCTGGTGTAGCTAGCGAGCGATAAGAAGAGCCCCTTCATGATGGTGAGGAGGCTCTTCTTTGCTTTCTGTCGTAGGAATTAGAAATGGATGCGGTGGTTGATCAATGAAGGGCGCGCGCCTCTTCAACGATATAGCCTGCGGCATGCAGGCTCTGCAATAGCTCTTCACATTGGGTCCGGTTGCGTGTTTCGACCGTGATCATCGCCTCGTGCTGCATAAATGGCATCTGGCTGGAGACGCGCTGATAATGAACGTCGATGATATTGACGCGCATGCTAGCGACGATATTGAGCACGTGAGCCAGTTCACCGGGCCGATCGGCCAGGCTGACGTGGATGGCAAAATAGCGACTGGCATTGACCAGGGCGTGTTCGGTAAAACGACCCAGGAGATTGATATCCAGATTGCCGCCGGTGAGGGGGACCAGCACATGCTTATCCTTCAACGCTATGCTGCTATTGAGCAGGGCGGCCACTCCGGTTGCCCCTGCACCTTCAACCAGGATTTTATGCTGCTCCATCAGCAGCAAAGCCGCGTCGATGATCTGTTCGTCGTTGACTACCACTACGTCATCCACCAGGTGCTGAATAATGGGAAAGGTGATCTTGCCGGGTTGCTTGATGGCGATGCCGTCCGCGATCGTCGTGATCGCGGGTAGCGTCTGCAATGTTCCCGCATTCAATGATGCCCGCATACTGGCGGCGCCCGCCGCCTCGACGCCGATAATCGTAATCGAAGGCTTCAGCGCCCGCGCCGCCAGCGCGATACCCGAGATCAGACCGCCGCCGCCGATTGGCACCACGATCACCTCGGCCTCCGGTACCTCGGCCAGCATCTCCAGTCCCAGCGTGCCCTGGCCCGTGACGATATCGATATCATCGAAGGCTGGCACATAGGTTGCTCCTGACTCCTGTTGTAGCTTCAAGGCATGCTGGACAGCATCATCGTAGGTAGCGCCAGAAAGAATGACCTGCGCCCCGAGTTTCTGTGTGGCCGTTACCTTGGTCAGAGGTGCGTTTTCTGGCACCACGATGGTACAGGGGATATGTAGTTGCGCGGCTGCGATGGCCACCCCTTGAGCATGGTTGCCGGCGGAGGCCGTAATCACGCCGGCCCCGCGTTGTTCAGCCGTAAGACGGGAAAGTTTATAGGTCGCGCCTCGCACCTTGAATGAGCCACCGCGCTGCATCTGCTCAAATTTAAGATAGACATGTGCCTGCGTCGCCTCGCTTAACGTACGCGAGTGTACCAGCGGCGTATGCTCAATAAACGGTTTTAAATATTGTTGCGCCTGCCAGATATCAGCGATCGTCACAGGTGCCTGATAGGAGGAAGCTCGAGCGGGCTCAGCGGGCAGAGCCTCAGGAGAAACACCCTTTTTAAGGGAAGCCATTGGTTTGTACCAGTCCTTTCTGGAAGTCGTGATTACATTATCACTACAGGGCTAGATGGGCAAGAGAGTATAGCCGCCCTGTTTATTTTAACAGAAAGCATCTGAAAGCTGTAGGTTTCGCGCCTGCGGCGCTCAATTGTTTTTAGGAGTTGCACCAACTCCTAAAAAACCAAAGGGCGGCCGCGTATGCGGCCGCCTGAAAGGGAGTCAGATACATTCTCAGATGCTATGGTTTTTCGAGGATGCGCCGTTTTTCGCGTTCAAATTCCTGGTCGTTGAGCACGCCAGAGTCGTGTAACTCGCCGAGTTTTTGTAAATTGGATAAGCGCTCGGAGGCTGATCTGGTGACTTTATCGGCCTCTGATGGTTCTTTAGCGCGCTTTGATGGCGATGGCTTTTTCTCTACAGGTGGTGTCTTGCCTGGAAATTTAGGTGGGTAGGTTGGCTGCATATAGGTTGGCGGTGCCGGGCGCTTTCTTCTGGTCATCGCTACGCTCCTTATTGGGTTTGATTGCTGGCTATGAGCTATGCGGTTTTATCGGTAGTATAGAGGAAGCTGTTCTCCTGGTGCATCATCCGAAGGGTGGAAATGGCTGCAGATAAAGCTGAACCCTGGTTATTCCTGTGTGGCGGAAGCCAGAGCCTGTGGCTTATAATCAAGGAAAGCCAGTGAAGGAGATGGTACTAGATAGTTGAATTGTGTGTGTTTGTGTGTTATTCTACGTTTATGTACACACTTGGTGAATTTGCAAAACTGGTAGGGGTCGTTCCCAAGACGTTGCAGCGATGGGACCGCGAAGGCCGACTCAAGGCGCATCGCACCGTTACGAATCAGCGCTACTTTACCGATGAAGACCTCACTCTGGTGCTCGGGCTGGAAAAAAGCCCACAAAAGAAGCGGTGTCTTGTCTACTGCCGTGTTTCCAGCCCAGCACAAAAGCCCGATCTCATGAATCAGCGGCACCATCTTGAGCAGTTCTGTGCGGCTCGCGGACTGGTTGTTGATGAATGGCTTGAAGAAATTGGTGGCGGTCTCAACTTTGAGCGCAAAAAGTTTCTTGCCGTGGTAGATCGTATCATTGCTGGTGATGTGGGAATGCTCGTCATTGCCCACAGGGATCGATTGGCTCGCTTTGGCTTCCCGCTTATCGAGCACTTGTGTGAGATGCATCAGTGCGAACTCCTGGTGATGAATACACCGTCACTCAGTCCAGAGCAAGAGCTCACGCAGGATTTGCTCACGATTTTACACTGCTTTTCGAGCCGGCTGTATGGTTTGGGGAACTACCGAAAAACGGTGAAGGAGGCGCTGGCTCATGGCAACGACCACAATCAAAGCCCACAAGATTCGCCTGCACCCAACGCCTGAGCAAGAAGACTATCTTCGACGGGCGGCAGGTACGCGTCGATTTGTCTACAACTGGGGTCTGGCTGAATGGAACACGCACTATCAGGAGTACCAGGAAGGCAAGCGGGAGAAGAAGCCCACAGCCCACACCCTCAAGAAACAGTTTCAAGCCATCCGAGCCAGGGAATTCCCCTGGACCTTTGCGGTCACCAAATGTGTGATTGAAGGTGCCTTTGAGGATTTGGGAGATGCCTTCTCCCGCTTCTTCAAGGGACAGAACACCTACCCCACCTTCAAAAAGAAGAACAGGAGTCGGGAGTCTTTCTACGTTGCCAATGATAAATTTTCGGTTGGGGACCATTGGATCGTTGTCCCGGTGTTAGGTCAGTTTCTTCTGGACAAGCAGCAAGCCGATGGAATGCTGCCCCAGAAGATCCGCAACAAGACAAAGTACAAGCGTGGCCTGGGGAAGATCAACATGGCGGAGTCGCTGCGCTTCGTGAGTGCTGATTATGCAAAGACATCTGGCAAATGGCGCAATGAGCGCAAGCATGTGCTCTGTTCTTCTGTCAAAATCCTGGGGGCGACGATTGGCCTGTCTGGCGGTCATTGGTACGTGAGCATTCACGTGGAAATCCCCACTGTCTCTGTGGTCAATCCACATCCACTCGTCGGCGTTGATGTGGGCATCAAAGAAGCAGCGATTGTGAGCGATGGTCGGCGATTTAAAAACCACAAACCGTTGTCCAGGCAGATCAAGAAGCTGAAACGTCTTTCGCGCTCGTTGAGTCGCAAACACTATGATCCCCAAACCAAACAGGGCAGCAAGAACCGCGAGAAGGCCAGGGTAAAACTGGCTCGCTTGCACGGCGAGATAGCCAACATGCGGCGAAATAGTCATCACAAGCTGACCACCGAGATGGCTCAGACGTGTAGCGTGGTGGGACTGGAAGACCTCCATATCAAAGGCATGTTCAAAAACCGGAAGCTGGCCAGAGCGATGGCAGACGCCGGACTCGGCCAGTTGCTCCAATTCTTTGCCACCAAAATGCAGGCGGTGGGAGGGCAGGCCATTGTCGTGGATCGGTTCTTCCCCTCGACCAAGAGATGCTCTGGGTGTGGGCATGTGAAGAAGCGCATGCCGTTGAAATATCGCACCTATTGCTGTCTGAAATGCGGTGTAGTGATAGACCGTGACTTGAATGCGGCACGAAACTTGGAACGTGAAGCCTGCCGCATGCTCGGAGAAGCGATTCGCGTTCCCGTTGTGGATAGTGGCTCTGGCCCAACGTAAAAGCGCCTGTGGAGACTGTGTGAGACCGAAACCGGTAGCTGATCTCAAGGCCCGGTGCCATGGCATTGGTCGATGAAGCAGGAACAACGAAATTTGCCAGATGTGCCAGCTTGCTGCACACATCTGCGTATCAAAATCGGAGCAGAGATGATGAGACGACAATTCAGCCATACATATACAGCCCGTTACGATGAAGGCGATTGTTATGGCCACCTTACCCCGAGCGCGTTTTTACGGTATATGCAGGATATCGCGGCCCTGGATGCCGAGGATATTCAACTGCCAGGAGATGGTTATTGGATTATTAAGCGTACGATGATCGATTTCACCGCCCCCGTCCAGATGCATACGCGCCTGGAGATGCAGACCTATGGTATGGGCTTCTCACGCATTACCGCGCAGCGTGGCTACGAGGCGCGCATCGCCGGAGCTCCTCAGGATCAGCCTGTAATCAGCGCGCATTCGCTTTGGGTCTATGTCGATAAGCGTGGCCGGCCAACTCGCCTGCCAGAAGGGACGGCCGCCATCTGGTTGCCCGACGGACCTGTTGCTCCCAGCCCTGAAGCCTCCTTCGCGCCCATGCCACAGGGCGCCCCTGAGACAACCACCTATCGCGTTCGCTTCTCGGATATCGATCTGATGAAGCATATGAATAACGCCGCCTATGTCGAGATCCTGGATAACGCGGCCTGGGAGATCTACACTCGCGCGGACATGACCCCTGAGACGGCCATTTTGGCGGCTCGTCAGTATGATATTGAATACCTGGAGAGTGCGCGCCTGGGAGAAAAGCTGGAGATTAGAACCTGGTTTGACGACTTCCCATCCGCGGGCAAATCCTTTACGCGCTATCAACAGGTCTGGCGCGGCGATACTCTGCTCGCGCGCGCCCGTTCAAACTGGCTCTATAGCCTTGCAGGTAGCTCGACACACAGTGAGGCCGAGGGGCGTTAATCCCCCGGCCGGAGCGTAGATTTGTTCACCTGACTTACGATGTCGCACCGCCTTCGTGTTAAAGCGTTGCTTATGTCCAGGATTGAGGTGTCTGAGGATATGGCGGCTGTGTCTGCATCTGCTGTGGCCGCATCCTGAAGGCTATTACCGTCAGCAAGATCCCCCCGATGATGCCACAGATGCCCAGCAAGAATGGGAGCGCGGCCACCACCAGCGGAAAAACGATAAAGAGAATCGCAGCCAGGACGATACTGAGCACCCCGACGCTGACGGCTTCCGATCCGGCCCCTCGTATTCCGCTGATCAACTGCGTTAAGCCGTGGATCAGACAGAGAATGGCCAGGTAGAGGATCAGGATGGATGGGATAAGGGCGGCCCCAAAGAGTGGCTTCATCACAACCAGGATGCCTCCAATAATGCCGGCGGCCCCGGAAACAGCCTTCCATCCCCTTGAAGGGCTCTCATGGGTAAATGCATCTATC
This sequence comes from Dictyobacter aurantiacus, assembly GCF_003967515.1. Lineage (GTDB taxonomy): Bacteria > Chloroflexota > Ktedonobacteria > Ktedonobacterales > Ktedonobacteraceae > Dictyobacter > Dictyobacter aurantiacus. Next base: position 2,376,262 of record NZ_BIFQ01000002.1, read on the forward strand.
AGCGCCAGAACGCCCATGACCAGCAGATAGAAACCAATTGCGGTAGCAATAAGAATGATAGCTTTAAACGGTGAGATGATGAGGTACAAACCCAGTATGAAGGCTGCGATCCCTTCAAGTAGCACAATCCACCAGGCTTGCCGACGCTGAACAATGTTGAACGCATCAATCATGGCAGTTGCCTCCTTGTTTCTATTAAGCCTTTGTACTGTGAGTATAGGGCACACGAATGTGCTTGTCTTCATCCAAAAGATGGAGACTTCAGGTATGTGCAGGTTGATCATGAAATGGTCCAGGATACAAGTTTGCGGCATCTTCATGGTATGCTAGTAGAGGCAATTGTAAACACTGTTGTTTGTATTGTTTGGTATCGTTGCCCAAGGAGGTTGTAGAAACATGGCTACACCTGAGTCTGGTTCTCAGTCTAAAGGCCCACATATGCTTGACTATGAAGTCGAGCGGATGCGTTTTCAGATCGATGTTCCTGAACATTTTAACTTTGCCGTTGATGTAATTGGGAAGTGGGCGCGGGACCCCGATAAGCTGGCGATGCTGTGGGTGGGTCCTACCGGCGAGGAGAGGCGGTTGACCTTTGAGTATTTCGCGATGCGCTCCAGCCAGGCCGCGCAACTTTTTACACAGCAGGGGATTCAAAAAGGCGATCGTATACTGGTGATGTTGCCACGGCTGACCGAGTGGTGGGAAAGTATCCTGGGCCTGATGAAGATCGGTGCCATTGCGATCCCTTGCACCACCTTGCTCACACCTGGTGATATCCAGTATCGCGCCAACATCGCTGAGGTGCAGGGAATCATTACCGATAGCGAAGGCATGCTCAAAGTTGACCAGGTGCGCGCTGACTGTTCCTCACTCAAGCATCTGGTGCTGGTCAACGATCAAAATCAGGCGATTGCAAATGCTGAATGGATCGATTATCGTAGCGCGTTAGAGGATGTCGGTTTCGATTATGTGGCGCCGGAGATCAGGAGCGATGATCCATGCCTGATCTACTTTACCTCGGGTACCGTTGGCTATCCCAAAATGGTGCTGCACACCCATACCAGCTATCCTCTTGGACACACTATCACCGGAAAATATTGGCTGGACCTGCACGAGGATGACCTGCATTGGAATGTGAGCGAGCTTGGTTGGGCGAAAGCTGCCTGGAGCAACCTCTTCGGTCCCTGGGTGATGGGCGCGGCCATGTTTATCCAGGATGCGCGTGGCAAGTTCAGCGCTAATGAGACGCTGGACATGTTGCATACCTACCCTATTACCACCCTCTGTGCGCCTCCAACCGTCTATCGTATGCTGGTGCTGGATGAGCCTCTGGCCTATCTCAAGACGCACAAGCCGAAGGCTCTACGTCACTGCGTTGGCGCCGGCGAGCCACTGAATCCCGAGGTGATTCGTATGTGGGAACAGCATACCGGTCTGACGATTCGCGACGGATATGGGCAGACCGAAACAGTGCTGTTGTGCGCTAATTTCCCTTCGCTGCAGGTTAAGCCTGGCTCAATGGGCAAGCCGTCTCCTGGCTTCGATGTCAGCGTTATCGACCACGAAGGGAACGAATTGCCACCGATGCAGGAAGGCGATATCGCGGTACGCGTCAAGCCCGAACGGCCGAAATGGATGTTCAAAGAGTACTGGCAGAATCCTGAGGCGACCGCCGCCAGCATTCGAGGGGACTGGTATATCACGGGCGATCGCGCTTATAAAGATGAAGATGGCTATCTGTGGTTTGTCGGTCGGGCCGACGATGTCATTATCTCCGCCGGTTATCGCATTGGACCTTTCGAGGTTGAAAGTGCCCTCAAAGAGCATCCCGCCGTGGTCGAGTCGGCTGTTATCGCCAGCCCTGACGCTATGCGCGGCGAGATCGTCAAGGCATATGTAGTTCTGGCCCCCGGCTATCAGCCATCCCCGGCGCTGGCTACTGAAATGCAGGATCACGTCAAACGTGTGACCGCGCCGTATAAGTATCCGCGTGAGATCGAGTTTGTGGATTCTCTGCCCAAAACCATTTCGGGCAAGATTCGTAGAATTGCGTTGAGAGAGATGGAGCGTCAGAAAAAAACCGGCGCATAGAGCGTGTATATTACAGATCGACGTTTGATCGTGCTATATGGGGGGAAATGACTGCACGGTATTTCCCTCCTCATTCTCTTTGGTCGTGCCCAATTTGGAGCAACGTAGTTTCTTACATTCATTTTACATTTGTGTGGAACTTATTTGATTATTCTGGTCTATCTTAGAAATAGAGAAACTACGAAAGAATGTGTACCGAAAAGTAATCTTAAATCGTGCTAGAGAGAAAAAACAGAAGGTAAGAGCTATGTTTAGGGACGAAGAAAATGAATATGCTCCAACTTATAGACCATACGTGCCGCGGCCCGAGACCGTTCCTGCCGTAATAGATCATACAGCCCCTTACTATGGGCAGCAGCCTCAGAGGCCAGCCTCGCCCCAATATGGGCAGCAGGGAGGTGGTTGGCAGCAGGGTCCCTATTATGGGCAGCAACCTCAGAGGTTAGTTTCGCCCCAATATGGGCAGCAGGGAGGCGGGGCGCCGCAGGATCCGGCACCGCAGCCTCCTACACCACGGCCTGCGCCTAAGAAATCCTCAGGTATGCGTACCGGTTCGATATTCTTGTTAACTGTTGTATTAATGGCTATCTTCGGGGTTGGACTGTTTGCTGGCTGGCAGTATGCAGGCGGTAGCGTGGCTACAACGACCACTACCCATTCGACGACGAGTTCTGGTTCGTCAAATGTGACGGTGAGCTCAACCTTGCCTCAAACGCAGCGAGAAACCGCGATTGAGAAGATCAAGCCATCGGTCGTTGAACTGGACGTCACCACCAACCAGGGACAGCAACTGGGTTCGGGCGTAATCATTGATAAAAATGGCGATATTATTACCAACAACCATGTTGTCGATGGTGCCCAGACGATCAAAGTGGTCTTGTATGATGGTCGCTCGATGACGGCTCAACTGGTTGGTACCGCCGCCCAGGACGACCTGGCTGTGGTGCATGTGCAGCCCTTTGCGAAGATGGTCGTTGCCACGATTGGCGACTCAACCAGACTGACCGTGGGACAGAATGTCCTGGCCGTTGGTAATCCACTGGGCATCACTGAGACCGTTACCAGTGGCATCATTAGCGCCCTCAACCGCAGCGTCAGCGAGTCGAACACCGTCACCATCAACAACGCTATTCAGACCGATGCCGCCATTAATCCTGGTAATAGCGGTGGCGCCCTGATCAATGAGCAGGGTGAGCTGATTGGCATCCCAACATTGACCGCCATCAATACCGAGTCAAACACGCCGGCCAATGGTGTTGGCTTCGCCATCCCATCCAGCCTGGTGAAGACCGCTCTGTCACAGATTATTCAGCAGCCCGCTCAATAATGGCAATATAGGCTGCAGAAGTCCAAAAAATATATTATAATATCAGTAAACCATATGAGCGAGCAGTTCAATGATGAACTGCTCGCTCATATGGTGTTTATCATAGCTAACATCTATTTACAGTCAGATTGCGCAAGGGCTGTATATTTCTCCTTACGAGGGTATATTATTTGCCTCAGACCTTTATGTTATACTGATTTCAAACCGTTAAAGTGCTTTTGTTAGCTGTTCCTCTCTTATGCTTCACTCTTGTATAGATAGGAGGCCAGTTTGCCTGTTTCTGTTTCCAATTCCAGGCTGATCTATAATGCGCTCAAAGCCTGTGATGTGAAAATTATTTCGGCTCTGCCGGAGACGTGGCTGGTACACCTTATACGCATGGCTGATGACGATCCGGATATGCAACTGATACGCATCGCCAAAGAGGAGGAGGCCATCGGTATCTCCGCAGGGGCTCATCTGGCCGGGGTGAATAGTGCGCTGTTGATGCAGAATCATGGCTTTCTGGCGGCCATCAATCCGATCGTTTCATTGGCCCTTTTGTGCAAAATCCCTCTCGTCATGCTTATAAGTTACAGGGGACACATGGGGGAAAAGGATGCCTGGCAGACGCAGGGTGGCCTGGTAACTGAACCCATCTTGCGCGCCTTGAATATTCCTGTCTGGCATCTGAATAGCGCGGCGGATATCGATCGCCGCATCAAAGACGCGCAGACGCTGGCTCATTCCGCGCTACATCCGGTCGCGATCTTGTTGTCACGTGAATTGATGTGGGAGGACTGAACATGCTGCGATCTGATGCCTTGAAGGCTATTTATCCCGATATTCAGGACCATATTGTGGTCACCATCATGGGGGCGGTGGCTGCTGAATTGTATAGTCTGGGACATCGCCACAACTTCTTCTATCTGCAGCATGCCATGGGATTGGCGTCCTCAATGGGGCTAGGGATCGCTTTATCCATGCCCCGGCACAAAGTGATTGTAATGGATGGTGATGGCTCACTGCTCATGAATCTGGGCACCCTTAGTACGATGGCCCGCTACCGGCCTGCTAACCTGCTGCATATCGTCTTTGATAATGAAAGCCTGCTCTCGGTTGGCGGCTTCCCTACGGCGACCGCGACCGGCACGGATCTGGCTGGCATCGCCCGCGCTTCTGGCATACCCGTAGTTAAGGAGGCCGATACTCCGGCGAGCTTGAATGACGCCGTTCAGCAGGCGCTATCGACCGGCGGAATGACCACTGTGGTCTCGAAGGTCGAGGCTATAGGCCCTAAATCGTTTCAGATGGACTTGCCGCTGCTGGAAAATCGCTTTCAGTTCAAGCGCAAGCTGGCGGAAATGGCCCTCTCTCGCTAAGTAATCCCGTACAATCCTGCTACCATCAGCTAGCGTAGAGCATATCTCAAAGAAGGAGCAATTCATGAGCACCGCCCCGAAAAGTATCCTGGCACAGTTTCTGGAAGGACTACAGACCGGTCTGCTCAAGGTAATCGATCTGACCTCATTGCTGGAACCCGAAACGCCGGTGATCGATCTGCCGCCGATGTTCGCGCCCTCTCCTAGCCTGAGCCTGACGGAGATATCGCATTATGATGAGCGTGGTCCAGCCTGGTACTGGAATGTGCTCAACCTGGGAGAGCATACAGGTACGCACTTCGATGCGCCGATCCACTGGATTACGGGTAAGGACCTGCCCAATAACTCGACCGATACCATCCCCGTTCGCAAATTTGTTGGTCCGGCCTGCGTAATCAACGTTACCGCTGAAGTGGCCCGAGATCCAGATTTCTTGCTCTCGAAAGATGATGTAGTGCGCTGGGAGGGCCAGCATGGTCGGATTCCCTCTGGTGCCTGGGTGTTATTGCATACCGGTTGGAGCCAGCGTCAGGGGTGCAAGGCTTTCTTGAATATACAGGATGATGGGGCCCATTCACCCAGCCTGCAGCAAGAGTGTATCCAGTTCTTAATTACTGAGCGCGACATCCTGGGACTGGGAGTTGAGACCGTCGGCACCGATGCCGGGCAGGCCGGAGGTTTTAATCCACCATTTCCTATGCATACCTCTCTGCATGGCTCTGGCCGCTTCGGATTGACCAGCCTTACCAACCTGGATCAACTCCCAGCCACAGGCGCGATCGTGATCGCTGCCCCGCTCAAAATTCTTAAAGGCTCGGGCAGCCCTTTGCGTGTGATCGCTATCATTGAATAAGCTGCTCGAAACTTTCCCTGAAGCCTTAAGAGCGTGCGAGCTCTCGATTGATGCGTTTGATGATGCCGGGGCCTTCATAGATGAAGCTGGTATAGATTTGAATCAGGCTGGCTCCGGCATCCAGCGTTCTTTTCGCATCGTCGGGTCCAAAGATGCCACCAACGCCTATGATGGGGATCTTGTTCTGCAACTGCTGGTTGAGATAGCGGATTACTTCCAGTGAGCGTTGGTGGAGGGGACGGCCGCTGAGTCCGCCGCTCTCGGATGTGTTGTGGCGCAGACCCGTACGGGCCAGCGTGGTATTGGTGGCGATGATGCCGCGTACATGGCGATTGAGACAGACCTCGATTACATCGTCTAGCTGGCTCTCCGTTAGATCGGGAGCGATCTTGACCAGCACCGCTTTGGCCGAACTGCCTGTTTTCTGCGCGATGGCTTCCGACTCCTGTACAATCGCCTGCAAGAGGCGGTCCAGTGGCTCCTTATCCTGCAACTGGCGCAGGCCGGGGGTGTTGGGGGAACTGACATTGACGGTAAAGAAATCCGCGAAATCATAGAGCTTATGCAGTGAATAGAGGTAATCCTCAATGGCCTCCTCTTGCGGTGTAATCTTTGATTTGCCGATGCTCCAGCCGATTGGTATCCCTGGTTTGGGTGACTGGGATAGGTGGGCGTGGATGGCATCGGCCCCATCGTTGGGGAAGCCCATACGGTTGATGAGGGCGTTATCCTCCGAGAGCCGAAAGATGCGCGGACGGGCATTGCCCGGCTGGGCATAGCGTGTGACGGTACCAGCTTCAATAAAACCAAAGCCAAGCGCGGCCAGGGCGGGGAGCGCGATCCCATTTTTGTCGAAGCCACCGGCCAGTCCGACTGGATTGGGGAAATGGACGCCAAAGACATCGCGTTCCAGCGCCGATGATTTATAGGCGTTGGTGGCCTCAATAATTTTGAGGATGGTCTGACTGTGAGAAAGCGTGGCCATGCGCCCCATCAACCAGTGATGGGCGATTTCTGGATCGTTGGCGGAGGCACGAAACATGACTGGACGAATGAGGGTTTTAAATAGCATTGGTTCTCTATCTTTCAAGCTGGGTACGCAGTAAATCAACGTTTCCAGTATAATAGGAAATCGGTATTTTGAAAATAGACCTATGCTCTGTCTGTGTGTTACCTGGGGAGCGAGGCATCCTCAATCTCTTTATTATGCTGTCTGGCAATACCGACACGACTGCGCCGGTATTGCCAGACAGCAAGCATCCTTTAGTGAACATTTTCATATGGCAATGGTGTGATGATTTACCCTGATTTGGCGATATATTAAGCGAGGAGAATGAGATATGTTGATCAGGAATGGTATTGTTGTGCTGACGGATGGTCCTGTACGGTTAGATGTGCGCACACAAGGTGAGAAGATTAGCGAACTGGCCGCGCAACTCGTGCCTGAGCCGGACGAGCAGGTGATTGAAGCCGAAGGAATGATGGTGCTACCCGGCTTTATCGATTCGCATGTTCATTTTCGTGATCCCGGCGGTACACATAAAGAGGACTTTCTAAGCGGAACGCGGGCCGCGCTGGCGGGCGGGGTCACCACCATTCTGGACATGCCGAATACGCAGCCACCAACCGATAGCCGAGCGCATCTACAGGAGAAGATGGCGCTGGTGGCGCCGAAGGCAGTTGTTGATTATGGCTTTTATTTTGGGGCAACCGATAACAATATCGAGGAGGCGGCTTCCGTAGCTGACCAGGTAGCAGCCATGAAGCTCTATATGGGTTCCTCGACCGGCTCGCTGCTGGTGACTGAGTTCTCGCCTATCTTCCGGCACTTCTCGACCTTTCCTCTTGATAAGCCGATCGCTGTGCATGCTGAGGATGAGCAATCGCTGCTTTATTTTGGCGCGCAGGGGAGTACCGAGCACAATCGGGCCCGACCTCCCTTAAGCGCGCAGATCGCGTTGAGCCGTGCCCTGGCCATCGCTGAAAAGGTTGGCCGTCGTCTGCATATCGCCCATACCACGACTCAGCGTGAGCTAGAGCTAATTCAGGAGGCAAAGCAGAAAGGGGTACGCGTCACCTGCGAGGTAACTCCGCTGCACCTCTTCCTGACTGAAGCTGATCAGCAACGGCTGGGCAATTTCGGCAAGGTCAATCCTCCTCTGCGCAGCAAGAGCGATCAAGAAGCGCTATGGCGCTATTTCGATGTCATCGACACCATTGGTACGGATCATGCGCCGCATACAAAAGAGGAGAAGATGCAGCCCTATCAAAAGGCGCCTTCTGGTATGACGGGCGTTCAGACTATGTTACCTCTGCTCTTTAACGCCGCCCAGGAAGGCAGGATAGCCCTCAACGAGATCATCAAGCGCTGTGTCACCAATCCTGCACGCATCTTTGGTTTACAGGACAAGGGCGCGCTGGAAGTGGGTAAAGACGCGGATATCGTGTTGATTGATCCACAACAGCTATACGAGATCAGCAACGAGCAGGTATTGTCGAAGTGTGGCTGGACGCCATTTGCTGGTACAAAAATCAAAGGCAAGATCCAACGGGTTTTTGTACGTGGTCAACTGGCCTTTGAACATGATATCTGCCTGGCGCGTCCCGGTAGCGGTCGCCCGGTTCGCTATACCAGTCGGTAATCTTATTGTGTTACAAGGAGCGTGTGTGTTTCTTGTAACACAATACAATGCGATTCTTTTTTCTTGCATCTGTACATTTAATAAAGCTTAAGTTAAAATAACTCAACAATAAATATCTGACCATAAACGCCAATGGCTGATCACTGTGTGGAGGGGGAGTATAAGGTTATAACAATGAATGGCTGGCTGTTTTGCGATACATATAATGGCGGAGCAAAGAATGGAAGAGATACGGCACCGGTTGAAAACATACGGATTGTACTACCTGGGAGTATGTATTTACATCCTGTTTCTGGTCTCGGTGGTGTGGACCGGATGGTTTAATGTCTTTTTTAGTGGTGCCGCTTTGCACGAAGGGGCGAAGGGTATCGATTTTTACCAGTTGCCCAACGGGGCATGGGCTTTCTGGCATGGAGGTAGCCTGACCGGGGACCCTCTGCCGGGTGGGGTGCAGTATGCTCGACCAAACTTTGCCAACTCCAATGTCTATCATCCTCTATTCACCCTTACCGTTGGTTCCTTGCTGGCTCTCTTCAGTCCTGAGCAATCGCCATATATCTGGCTAGGAATCAAAGCCATTCTGACGCTTCTGCTGGTCGCCTACTTTGTCTGGAATTTTCGTGAACATAAATATGTCGGTCTGGCCGCCTTTATCATCCTGACCAACTTTAGTAACTATCTGGAACTGGCTGCCTGGCAGTTTCACTTCGCCCTGAACTTCTTCCTCTTCTTAATGTTGATCCTGCTGGTTAAGAAGGGATCAGGCATGTGGTCCGGGGTCTGCTATATATGCGGGATGTTTGTAAAGCCCATCGGTATTTTACTGATTCCGACATTAATTTTGAAGGGACGTTGGAAGCAGGCGCTCATAGGTGTTGGATGCTTTGGAGCCGTGACGCTGCTCTACCTTTCTGGTGGGGTTGGCAAATACTATACTGATAATCTCATTACCAACTTTAACCTGTCGGGTACTCTTGGCCCCAATCAAATTATTACCCTGTCAGCCCTCCTGCATTACAGGACGCAGTGGCCGGATTTTATTTATCATGCTATACAGGATATTGTGCTGGCTGTAATCGTCTTTTTAGGGATGCTCAAAAGGATCGCCTTGCCCAAGGCCGCGCTCTTCTATATCACTTATTTTCTCTGTTTCTATGAACAGGTATTTGAGTACCAATGGAGCACCCTGGCCTACATTCTGGCTATCTGCATAGTAACCTGCTCTGAATTCCAGACCAGGCGCACCATCTTTTGCAGCATTTTGACTGTCCTGCCCAGTTGTTTTGTCCTGCTGAATCTCTTCCATATTGATGTTCAGAATTTAGGGTACCTGGGCATGATCCCTGGAGCTACGGCGTGGGAATGGATGGTGTTGAGCAAGTTCATCCCCCTTTTCCTCCTGTTGGGGAGCGTACTGGCGCCCGACATCCAGCCAGTCTGGCAGCAAATGCTGGCTTTCTGGAAGGCGTTGCGCAAAATAAATCAGCAACTGGGAGTCTTTGGGGGCGATGTCCAGATCGCTATATCGAGCATGCCGGTCCAGCCAGCCCTGACCGGACCAGAAATGGGAATGCTGGCAGCCCAACAAACGCTGTTCTGGCAGGAACTACCTGAAGAGGTTCCTGACAGGAGGAGCGATACTCACTCTTCTCAATCAGGAGAGGAGATAGCGCCGGAGGAACTTTATCCACTCAGTCCCTCGGAGACCGAAATCGAGCCTACTCAAATGTAGCCTCGCAGAGAGCATAGCTATTGCTAACTCTGCCGTATAAATGAAGCAATTACTTCCGCTGGTCCTTGATCGACACCAAAAATGATCGTGTAGTGATTGAGATTGGGAAAATCGTGGAACTGACAGGAGGCAATCCCCTGGCAGATATTATGCGCCGCCCGTTCTGAGAGGATCTGATCATTTTCGTATAGCAGTTTCTGACCGGCACGCAGCAAGAGGGTCGGAACCTGTACGTGGGCCCACTGCTCATCGGGTCTGGCCTGTTGCGTGTTCATCGCCTCCTCAATAATACCGGGCAACGATACCTTTGAAATGACCGATCCGTCTGGTTGTTGGGCCACATCATGTGTGAAATAGAGGTCCATGTACGCATTCCAGTATGGACCCAGATAGGGAGCCATCTTCAGATGGGCAAGATAATCGTCGTAAGATGGGGTACTGCTCCCCAGGCGGCTAACTGAATTCTTCAACCAGGCTGGTTGATCTTCCACTGTCTTCCACTCATAGGGTGCGCCTGCATCGATCAGGACCAGTTTGCTTAACTTTTCGGGATAATGTGCGGCAAAGTAGAGCGCGATCATCGCTCCCAGCGAGTGCCCAATGACCACCGGCTTCTCTAGTTGGAGGGTATCAATCAATTGCGCCAGATCCGCTGCGTGAATCGGCACACTGTATCCCTGTGCTGGTTTCTCGCTTTCACCTCGTCCACGCAGATCATAGGCAAAGACGCGGTGAGATGGCACCAGGTAGTCCGCAAATGCCTGAAAGCAGAATGCATTCGCTGTTAAGCCATGAATGCAGATGACAGGCGTCCCCTGCTGGCCCCATTGGACGCAATGAAGGGATACCCCATCAAGCCTTATCTTTTCGTCGCGCACTGGCTGTGTCAGCATAAGCGTCTGTTCTCACTTTCGCATCGATTGGTGACGTAGGTTTATGACCTTGAAGATGGTTTGAGATTTATCATTCAGATACATCGATATTGTAAATCCAGACGCCCTATCTCTGGTAAGAAATAGAGCGTCTGGACCAGGTTTGCCGCTATCCGGTCAGTCATTCGAGACGCTAACACTGGCCGGGACAGCTACTTCATCATGATCAAACTGCGCGTCCTTGTTGGCATATTCTTTGAGCGCAAGGGCTGAAAAGAACGAGATAAGAGCCATCAGAACGATATAGAGTGCCAGAGGCACATAAGAATGGTATTGTGCCACCAGCAGGGTAGCGATGATTGGAGCGGGTCCACCCGCCGTCAAAGATGCCAGCTGGTAGCCGAGCGAGGCACCGCTATAGCGCAATTTGGGGCCAAAATGTTCGGAAATGAATGCCGCCTGAGGTCCATAGACCGACGCGTGGCAGATACCGATAGCAAATGCCATGCTGAATACAACGGCCACCGGATTTTTGGTTTGCAGCAAAAGAAAGAAAGGAAACGCAAACACGGCCATCAGCAGCGTTCCGATCATAAACCAGCGTTTGCGCCCAATGATATCCGAAACATAGCTGGCGGTAGGCATAAAGATAAAAGAGACGACAGCCGCCACAATAATGCCTACGTAGAGCACATTGAGAGGGATCTTGAGCGAGGTGACTCCATAACCCAGAACGAAGGTGGTAAACAGATAGAAGGGGGCCTGCTCTCCTGACCGCAGTAGTGCCGTCAGAATGATATCTTTCCAATGATGCTTGAAGGCATCGGCCAATGGCGCCCGGGAGATTCTATTCTCCTCTTTCAATTTAGTAAAGGCGGGCGTATCCAGGATGCGCAGGCGAATAATGAGTCCGACCAGAATCAGGACGACGCTCAGGAAAAACGGAATGCGCCAGCCGAGCCCTGAAAAGGCATCACCTGTGAAGAGCGCACGCGTAATAATAACAACGATCGCAGCCAGTGCCAGACCCAGTGGTACACCTGTTTGCGGCCAGCTTGTCCAGAAACCACGGCGGCGATTGTCTCCATATTCAAGCGAAAGCAGGACTGAACCCCCCCATTCACCGCCTACGCCTGCACCCTGTAGAAAACGCAAGATCGTGATCAGTAACGGGGCCAGGATTCCGACCTGGGCATATGTTGGAACCAGGCCCATCAGGCAGGTCGAGATGCCCATCAGGAGCAGCGTAGTGACCAGTACTGATTTGCGCCCGATGCGATCACCAAACCAGCCAAAGAAGGCACCCCCAATTGGTCGAGCGATAAAACCGATGTAGTATGTCGTAAAGGATGCCAGAATACCGGTAACGGGATCGAGGAGAGGAAAAAAAAGCTTGTTAAAGATGGTTGCCGAGAAAAAACCATACAGGAAGAAATCATACCATTCAATGGCTGTGCCAACGGTGCTGGCACTCAAGATCGGAAGCATTTTGCGTACAGTGACGTTCTCTGACGATGAGATCGCCGCCATTGAGACCTCCTGACTCCACTCTTTATGGTGAGTAGCTAAACACAATATCTTACAATACATGTGTCTTCTATATCAAAGCCACCATTGGCATTGATAGCAGGATTATAGCCAGGTATCTATAAGGATGCTTACAGTGTTGTATGAATTTCAATAAATGTCATAGAATATGACATTCTACATATTATACAAAAAGCTATGCGGGTATGTCAAGTGCGAATATGCTCAGCGCCTTTATTTATAATGCAAGCGTGGTATAAACCATGTAGATGTGGTATGATACAGGAACAGACAGAGAGGGAGGGCATTGCATGAATTCAATTGTTGAGGCTACATTGCGGCATGCGCAGGAACAGCCAGAGCGTGTGGCGATCTTTTTTGATCAGCAACGTATTACCTATGGAGATCTAGCGTCGCAGATTGAGCGTTTCGCGCGGGCGTTGCGAGGGCGGGGACTGCAGCCAGGGGATCGTGTAGCCCTCTTTTTTGGGAACTCGCCTGAATTTATTATCGCCTATCTGGGCGTGCAGCTTGCCCATGGGGTTGTCGTGCTGGTGAATACCCAGTACCGCAAGGTTGAGCTGAGCCATATTCTCAATGATGCCGCAGTGCGTTTGTGTGTGACCAGCGAGGTCGGGGCGCAGGAGATCCTCCCACTGCAGATCGAGTCGCTTCATACCCTGATATTGATTGATGGATCGACCAGTGGGAGCATTTCCCTGGCAGATTTTCTTAACGGTGCCGATTCCATTTCTCAACAGCGACAGGGGGGCACAGATGCGCCCGTATTTCCCGAAGCAAACGACCCCGCCGTGATTGGCTATACCTCTGGCACCACGGGACGCTCAAAAGGAGCTCTATTGCGGCAGCGTAATCTCCTGACCAATAGTATTGCCGTAACCAGCGCGTGGCACTGGACTGAGAATGACTGCCTCCTGTTGACCTTGCCTCTCTTTCATACCCATGGCTTGATGGTCGGTGTGCATGGCACCCTGCTGACCGGTGCCAGCATGGTCTTGCGGCAGAAGTTCGACGCGGCAGATGTGCTCTCCAACCTGCAGAACAACCATGCTATCACCATGTTCTTTGGCGTTCCTACGATGTATTCCCGCTTGCTGGCGGAAGTTGAGCGGCAGGGGATTAAGCCGCGTCAGCTGCGGCTCTTTGTCTCGGGCTCCGCCCCTTTGAGTCCGCAGGTCTTTAATGCCTTTGAGCAGACCTTTGGGCAGCGTATCCTTGAGCGTTATGGCATGACCGAGACGATTATGAACATGACCAATCCTTATGATGGGGAGCGGCGCGCGGGTACCGTAGGCGCTCCTTTCCCGGGCCAGGAGGCGCGGGTCGTCGATGTACAGACACGCCGTCCTCTCCCTGCCACAGAGATAGGCGAGATTGAGGTGCGTGGACCTCATGTGTTTACGGAATACTGGCAGCGACCTGACGCGACCGCTGAGGTATTTGATGCCGATGGCTGGTTTAAGACTGGTGATCTGGGCTGGTATAGTCAGGATGGCTACTACACTATTACGGGACGCGCCCGTGAGTTGATTATCAGCGGAGGTTATAATATCTATCCTCGCGAGATAGAGGACGTGCTCGAATCCCATCCCGATATAGCTGAAGCGGCTGTGATAGGGCTCCCTGATGCGGATATGGGTGAACAGGTCGTGGCCGTCATTGTGCCACGGACCGACCACCACCCGCAGGCACCTGACATCATCTCCTTCTGTCGCCAACAACTGGCCAGTTATAAAAAGCCGCGTCAGATTATCATAGTCGATTCATTGCCGCGTAATGCCCTGGGCAAGGTCCAGAAGCACGTTTTAGCCGCTCAACTACAGACTCCCTGACATGTGAGTGTTCCAAATGATCGGATCGACCTACAACACCCGTTCAGTAGTATCGTAATGGGTGTTGTAGTTATAGCGGTGCCGTAGACCAGCTTGCTGGTATATCATGGTCCAGGCAATGTCCAGGCGTATGTTTCAGGATGCAATAGTGACAGTGGCGACTGATAGTCTGATACTCTACTGATAGATCAACTAAGCTTCGAAAATACTTTACCTTTAATACATACAAGTAAGTCTCAACATATACAATTCACTACGATAGTTTCTCTTGAACTAAAGAACTCCACCAAACAGATTTTTTATCATTGCCTCCTTGTAAAGTGCATCATCGTTAAGCAGCCCATCGGTCCATGCACCTTTTAGTGGTGATAGCTCGTGTATAGATAAAGTAGTTATCCAGATTTATTGGATAAGCTATGGGATCATGTTATCAATAGTTATAGTTGATACAGGGATGATGTAACAGAGAGGTTATTTAAAATACATGACACGCTGGCTTTATATATTATTAGTCGCGGGCCCATTGGCGGTGGTGGCCGAGTATATGCATGCTTCGGCTCTAATGGTTTTTGGGCTGGCCGGGTTGGGATTGGTCCCGCTGGCTGGTTTAATCGGCGTTTCAACTGAAGCGCTGGCCGAGCGTATGGGACAACGTATTGGTGGTTTGCTCAATGCAACCTTTGGCAATGCGGCAGAGATCATTATCGGCCTGGCGGCTTTATCGGCCGGATTGCCCGAGGTCGTGCGGGCATCCCTATCGGGCTCAATTATTGGCAATACGCTGCTGGTACTGGGTATGTCGATGTTCTTTGGTGGTTGGAAATACCGTGAGCAGCAATTTAGTTCTCGGGCGACCGGGCAATACGCAGCCATGCTGGTGCTGGCCGTTATTGGTATGGCGATTCCATCGCTGCTGGCTACCATTGGTGAAAGCACCCATCCTGGTCAGCAGGTAGTGCGTGGTAACCAGCTACATCAGGCCAGTATCGGGATCGCGATTATTTTGCTTATCTGTTATGCGGCGTACATAGCCTATTCAATCTTTGGTTTACGGGCGGCTGAGGAAGATCTTTTGATAAATCCCACCGAGGAACTGAGCCGGGAAGCAGAGCTGCGGCAGCTGGGTGAAATAGAGACCGCTATTGTCACACATCGAACATCTCCCGCTGGCGACAAAGCGCACTGGTGGACACTACTGGAGCGAAAATGGAGAGCTGCCATCTGGCTTCCTATTGTTGTACTGGCGTTAGCCACCGCCGCTACGGCCGTTTTAAGTGAGATCCTGGTTGGTGCGATTGATCCCTTGACGAAGCAGGTCGGGCTCAATCCCTTTTTTGTGGGCCTGATTATCTTGCCCATCGTTGGCAATGCCGCCGAGCATTTTTCGGCCGTCTCTTCAGCAAATCAGGATCATATGGAGGTTTCGATGGCGATTACGGCCGGATCATCGATTCAGATCGCCTTGCTGGTAGCACCTCTGCTGGTACTGGCCGGAGCCATCATCGGGGTTCCTCTGGACCTCAACTTTTCGTTGTTGGAGGTGGCGATGTTTGCCCTGGTGGCAGGCCTGTATACTGTGATCAGCCTGGATGGCATCTCTACCTGGCTCGAAGGCCTGCTGCTCTGCGCCTTCTACCTGATTCTGGCTGTGGGTACCTTCTTTGTCCCAGGCTAGCGCGCATCCCTGGAAATCTTTCTTTGCCCGGCTATTTACATTCTTGCCGGGATCATCCATAATTTTGGTATACAAGGTAATTGTTATGGGTAGCTCGACCTTAGAATGAAACGCATCATTGTAAATATCTCTAAAGGATCTCATGTTGAAGTCAACTCAAAAGAAAGATATCGAGGGCCGCGCCGATATCGCGCGCCTGATTCGCGCATTTTATACACATGCCATGGCCGATGAATTGATTGGCCCCTTCTTTACGGAAGTTGCCGCTATTAATTTAGAAGAGCATCTACCTGTTATGTATGATTTCTGGGAAAATCTTTTGTTTCAGACCGGGGGATATCGGGGGGGCATGATGCAGAAACATTTTGCACTGAATGACAAGAGAAAATTGACCCCAGAGCATTTTGAGCGCTGGCTGGAATTATTTGA
Source organism: Dictyobacter aurantiacus (assembly GCF_003967515.1). Taxonomy (GTDB): domain Bacteria; phylum Chloroflexota; class Ktedonobacteria; order Ktedonobacterales; family Ktedonobacteraceae; genus Dictyobacter; species Dictyobacter aurantiacus. The sequence continues at coordinate 2,392,624 of NZ_BIFQ01000002.1, forward strand.
GCGCGAGGTTGATCGACAATTCCAGGGTCCAAAGGCGGAAGAGGCGAAGCGGCGGGCCCACTCCATCGCCCCTTCAATGCAAATGAAGATGAATCGCTCCTTTCTACCAATGTCCTGGTTTACCAATTAGAGGTAGGTGCGCGGCAAAGCCAGGACAAGCCGACACCTACGTTTTGTGCCGGTGCCAGAGCGGGATATGTCTATGTCTCGCTCTGGCACCGGCACATTATATAAACTTGACGTGTGTTCAAATTTGAATTATATTCAAATGAGATGATGTGATTGAGCGCATGTTCTGGGATGTTTGAAACGTATAGGGGGTAAATATGGGACGAGAGCGCGTATCACGGCGCCAGCGGCTGATCGAAGTTGGTGTGTCCCTGTTTTGCGATCAATCATATGAAGAGGTTGCAATCGACGATATCGCGAATGCCGCCGATATTTCGAAAGGCCTCCTGTATTACTATTTCCCAACGAAACATGATTTTTATGTTGCCGTAGTGCAATATGCCGCCACACAGCTGTTGGCCGCAACCGAGGCGAATTCAGCTCTGGAGCCGATGGAACGTCTTCGTAGCAGTCTGGATGCCTATTTTGTGTATGTTGAGCGCCACGCCAAGGCCTATATCTCCTTATTGCGGGGAGGGGTTGGCGTAGATGATCAGGTGGCGGCTATTATTGATATGGTCCGTCAGACATATGTACAGAATATCCTCCAGAGTTTTGTGCAGGATGCTCGATCTTCTGAGGTGTTCGCGATCGCGGTCAGGGGATGGATCGGTTTTGTTGAAGCGACCAGTATTGCCTGGCTGGAGCAACGCAGCATTAGCCGGCAAGAGTTGTGTGAACTGGCTGTAGCTGCTTTTGCCCTGGTGAGCCAGCATAGTCAGGACCAGCAAGCTTTTCATGCTGTATGATGACTAATTGTCACCTCCACAAGGATGCGACTTAGAATATTGGAGGATACTACGATGTTTCAAGTCCGCGCGAGCAGAGATGCTCGCCCCGCATCGGTTTCCGACCGCTATCCCTTTGCCAGTTTTGGGACCCGAACAATGAATGACGACTCGGTTCCGCACACCCATATCGCGATTTTAGGTACCGGTTTTTCTGGCCTGGGTATGGCTATCCAGCTCAAGAAGCACGGCTACAACGACTTTATGATTATTGAACGGTCCGATGATATCGGGGGAACGTGGCGCGACAACACCTATCCCGGCTGTGCCTGTGATATCCCATCGCTGCTCTATTCTTTTTCCTTTGCGCCCAATCCCAACTGGACCCGGCTCTATCCTCAGCAGAAAGAGATCCAAAATTATCTGCGCCGCTGCGCGCGCCGCTTCGGTATCCTGCCGCATATTCGCTGGCAGAGCGAACTGGTGGAGGCGGTCTGGAATGAGGATGAGCAACGCTGGCACATCACGACCACGCAGGAGCATTTCACGGCTGACATCTTTATCTGCGGCAACGGACCATTGAATGAGCCCTCCCTGCCAGCAATTGCGGGGATTGAGCAATTCGAAGGCACCATTTTTCATTCATCGCAGTGGCGGCATGACTACGATCTGACCGGCAAGCGTGTGGCTGTCATTGGAACCGGCGCTTCCGCGGTCCAATTTGTGCCACAGATCCAGCCGAAGGTAGCACATATGGCGGTTTTTCAGCGTACGCCTCCCTGGATCGTGCCGCGCATGGATCATCCTTTCTCTGAGCGACAAAAGCGTCTCTTCCGCCTGCTGCCCGTGGCGCAGCGGCTGGCTCGTGCCAGGATCTACCTGCGCAATGAACTGACCGCGCTGGGACTCGTGTATCGACCCGAGGTGATGAAGAAGGGGATGGGTTTTGCGCGGGAACACCTGGCCCGGCAGGTGCCAGATCCGGTGTTGCGTGAGAAGCTGACGCCTCGCTATGCGATGGGCTGTAAGCGTATCCTGGTCTCCGATGATTTTTATCCGGCGCTGGGCAAATCGAATGTGGAACTGGTTACCGAGTCTATTCGCGAGATCAGGGCCCATAGCGTGGTGACGGCGGATGGCCGTGAGTACGAGGTGGATACCATTATCTGTGGTACCGGTTTCCACGTTACCGACGCACCTTTCCCCCAGCACGTCCGCGGCCTCCACAAGCAGACACTGGCCGAGAAGTGGAACGCCAGTCCGACCGCCTACCTGGGCACGACTATCGCAGACTTCCCTAATTTCTTTCTGCTGATCGGTCCCTACACCGGTCTGGGCCATAACTCGATGATCTACATGATCGAATCGCAGATCAACTATATCCTGGACTGCCTGCGCAAGATGGAGCGCCATCATGTCCAATCGGTAGAGGTTTTGCCGGAGGCACAGGCGGCCTTCGATGATGAGATGCAGCGGCGCATGCAGGGGACCGCCTGGACCTCCGGTTGTGCCAGCTGGTATCTGACCTCCAGTGGCCGCAACACCACCATCTGGCCCGGCTTTACCTTTGAATTTCGTTACCGCACGCGCCGCTTTGATTGGAATCATTATTCGCATGCCGCCCATCCGAGCGCCGTACCTTCCTTCTCGTCGCCGTCGTCGTAGGTGCGCCCCTCGCGGGCGCTTCCATCCTTGCCTCTCTAAGATGTAGGTTATTGTCAGCAATGATGCTAGGAGTTTGTATTTATGAAGATTCAGCCTGGAAATGTTGTCGTGATTACCGGAGCGGGCAGCGGCATCGGGCGCGCGCTGGCCCTCAATTTTGCCTCCAAGGGATGTACGCTGGCCCTGGCAGATATCAATGCTAAAGGTCTGCAGGAGACCGCTGACATGGTCTCGGTTCCCAATTCCACCCATGTGCTGGATGTGGCGGACAATGATGCGGTGCAGGATTTCGCCACCGCAGTCATCGAGCAGTATGGGAAGGTTGATATTTTAATCAATAACGCGGGCGTCGCTCTGGGTGGAACGGTTGAGCAGGTCTCGGTGGAACAGATTACGTGGTTGTTCAATATCAATTTCTGGGGCATGGTCTATGGAGTCAAGGCCTTCCTGCCGGTATTGAAGCAGCAGCCGGAGGCACATATCGTCAACCTCTCCAGCGTCTTTGGTCTCTTTGCCGTTCCGGGGCAGGCCGCCTATTGTGCCAGCAAATTTGCCGTGCGCGGCTTTACCGAAACGCTGCGCCAGGAATTGGCGCGTACCTCTATCAAGGTCAGCTGTGTCCATCCCGGCGGCATCAAGACGAATATCGCACGCAACGCCCGCTTTGAGTCTCTGTCGGAGAAAGAGCAGCAACGGGGGCGCGCCTATTTTGAACGCGTGCTCAGGATGCCGCCGGAACAGGCCGCTGACGTTATCGTGCGTGGCATCGAGCGCAACGCGCCTCGCATCCTCATCGGACGGGAAGCATATATTATGGATATTACGCAGCGGCTCTCACCCACAAGATATCCAGCTCTGATCAAGCTATTTAATCGTTTGATGCCTTCTTAATCGAGCTGTTTTGATGGCGGATAAGATATGTGGCAAATAGTATTTAGCAAGCAAGGAGGCTATAGTATGTCGAGCTGGCAGGCACAATTGATGAACCTACTGGTGAAGCAGAATGTGAAGCGACACTTTCGCCGGCCGGTGGATGTGGCGGAGTTTCGCCGGCGTCTGAACGCGCGGCAGCGCGTCACTGTTCCCACGGGCTGGCAGGTGCGCATCGTAGAGCAGCGGCCCGGTTTCTGCGACGAGTGGATCGAGCCGCTGGGGTCTCTACAAAGCTCCCGCCCTGCTCCGCTGCTGCTCTACCTGCACGGTGGCGGCTATCTCGCCTGTTCGCCGCGTAGCCACCGCTCGTTGACCGTTGCCCTGGCGGCTCAGTCTGGCATGCGCTGTCTCAGCCTGGATTATCCTCTGGCGCCCGAGCATCCTTTTCCGGCTGCCTTGGAAGCCACCATTGCCGTCTATCAACAATTTCTCGCCGATGGAGAAGCTCCTGACAGGATCGTGCTGGCCGGAGACTCGGCCGGGGGCGGATTGGCCCTGGCGACGCTGCTTAAATTGCGTGAACTGGGGGAGCCGCTGCCAGCTGGCGCGGCCCTCTTTTCTCCGCTGACCGACCTGGCGGGGACCGGCGCCTCTTTGAAGACCAATGAAAAGAGCGACGCTTTTTTCTTCGCCCGTATGATTCTTGACGCAGGTCGCTACTACCTGGATGGCAAGGTTGAGGTGACCGATCCTCTGGCCTCGCCCCTGTATGCTGACTTGAGCGGCCTGCCGCCGCTACTGGTGCATGTCAGTGACAGTGAGCTTCTGCGCGATGATAGCCTGCGACTGATCGATCGCGCGCGCCAGCATGGTGTCAGCGTCGAGAGTCAGATCTGGCGCAACCTCCCTCACGTCTGGCAGATCTTCACGCCGTTCGTGCCAGAAGCGAGAGAATCGATTGCCAGAACAGCTGCCTTCTTGCAAACCTGTGTCGCTAACGTACCGGTCGCTAATGTCTAAAGGTGTCCCCATGGGTTTTATCTAGCTTATACAACTCAAAAAGGTTCCTCAACTGGAGTGCTGCTCTGCTCTGGCAACAGATTGCGCAGTGCTTGCTCCAGCTGGGGGTACACAAATTGAAAGCTCTCCTTCAACAAACGGTCAGGCACAAGATGCTGGCTGTCTAGCATCACTGTTGCCAGTTCTCCTAACAGTGCCTGTAGAACGATCGCTGGTAGCGGGACGAGTGCTGGTCGTTTGATAATACGATGTAGCACATGAAGAAATTCTGCATTGGGCACGGACCTGGGGGTACAGAGATTGACAGGGCCGCAGAGCGTACGCTGTTCCAGCAGAAACTGGATGGCTCTGGCAACGTCCATGCGGTGAATCCAGGGAATCCATTGTCTTCCGTTGCCCACTTGCTTCCCCCACAGGCGGGCGAACTGTAAAAGCGGAGGGAAGGCCCCTGCAGTGGTATCGAGCACGAGTCCTGTTCGGATGATGCAGCGCCGGGTCGAAGCTTGAGCGGTCGATGCCTCCCACTCCTGGCATACCTCGGCACGGAAGCCCTGACCAGGGAGGCTGGTTTCTGTGAGTAGTTCCTGACCACGATCCCCATAGTAGCCCGAGGCCGAGGCCTGCACCAGCACCGCTGGCGGCCCATATCGCTCCATCGCTTGCATCACGGCCTGTCCGGCCCCCAAACGGCTCTCCAGGATACGTGTCCGATACCTTTGCGTCCAGCGCCAATGGGCCGGAGTCGCTCCCGCCAGGTTCACGATGGCACTCTCGCCAGTAATGAACTCTCCCCACCCCTGCGCAGATGTTGCATCCCAGCCAATCGTTTGCACTCCTGGCAGTTCCCGATGGGAAAACATCTGCGCCGCCCGCTCTGGATACCGGCTCAGGACGATGATCTCATATTCCTGTCGGGCCAGGTGATGAACAAGCGTACGCCCGATAAGTCCAGTGCCACCAGTAATGATTACGCGCATGCCTCACCATTCATCTTTCTTTGTTCGCTTCTGATGCGCCAGCCGAGTAGCCCGCAGAAGCCAAAGCCCAGGGCATTTTCGAGTCCATGGATTAGAATCATCTGGGGAATCGTGATGGTCCATGCTCCTGTGGCATCTCCCAGGGCATATGCCCCGGCAAACAGCATGGTGAAAAAGATGGTTGTATACGAGAGAGTCAAGAGCACCTGCGCCAACCGTGAGGTGGTTGTGGGCACCACAAAGCGCAGGCCCAGCAGCGAGATCAGGAGCAGGCTTAAGGCCAGCAGATCGGCGGGGGCAGTATCTAGAGATGGTAGATTGGCGACCTGCGCCATGGTCAGTCCTGCTGCTACTAAAAGTGGATCGATCAGGACTCCCAGCGCTGCAATGCGATAGGTTGTCCGGAAAATCTTGTGCTGTGTTATGCGGGTAGTTTGGATCATCTGGCCGGTCAGTCCTGTGATGATCAGCGCTGCCAGGGCGATGAAGTGGAAGTGGACGGCGGTAAGCAGGTCGGTATGCACGCCGAAGCCAAGAGGCTGAAGGCCCCAGCGTGCCAGCAGCATCCATGTACTACCAATTGGCAGATAGAGCCACGCCCCCGTCAGACAGAGATTCGCGAGTGACAGCAGTTGCTGGTGATGGAACTGGCAAAGCCGAACCAGTCCGATTAGCGCGAGCAATACGGTGAAGAAGAGCCATATAGCCGCGAACGCCGCGGCGAACAATCCCATAGGGAGAAAAAAAGAGGTGCCCCCCAGCAATGATGCCAGCGGCTGCATAAACAGCATCAGTGCAGCAGGCTGAGGCAAGGAACGATCCTCTTTTGGACGTAAAACAAGTGTCATCGCTAATGGGGTGATGACAAACAGCGCCAGCAGAAGAACAATCTGGAGATCGCTTAACCTCAGCCAACCGATTACGCTGGCAAGCGTAGCCATTCCCCAGGCGCATCCTCCAAAGCCGAGGCTGACGCGATTCCAACTGGCCAGATCGCGTGTATGAAAAAACATCAGTAGCTCCATCTCTTGTGGTAATCAGAGAACCAGAATGTTGCATCACGATTTCTCCGATTGAGGGTAGATTTAAAAAAAGTGAACATTGTTCACTTTTATTACTGTACCAGATGTGCTATGCTGAAGTCAAGGATACCTGCGCCCCCGTGTGCAGGCAGAAGCGTGTGAGGAGAGGAACATGGAATTGTCTGAGACGCGTGAGACGCGCCCGCTCACGCAGAAAGCGCTTGCGACGCGACAGCGCATCATGGATACGGCCTGGCATCTGTTCGCGACCAAAGGCTATGATCAGACCACGATGCGAGATATTGCGGCAGCCTCCGGGTGTTCTTTGGGGCTTACTTATCGCTACTTCGCCAGTAAAGAGGATCTGGTCCTGGAGCTCTATCGATGGTTGGTCGTCCAACTAGATGAACTCGTTCCCGTGCTCCCTGCTGCATCTATCGCCGACCGCTTTCACCGGCTTATGCACGATCTGCTGGCTATTATGGAACCACATCGGCTGACCCTGGTAGCTTTATCTGGGGCCGCCTTGAATCCCCTCTCGCGTGCTGGAGTCTTTGGCACAGAGGGATCCGAGGTTCGCCGTCGGGCGCAGGCAAGCTATCACGTCCTGGTTTCCGGATCCAGGGATGCTCCTCGCGCTGCCCAGGTTGACGATCTGGCTACCTTGCTCTATGGCGTGCAACTCGCCCTTGTGCTGTTCTGGTTACAAGACCTCAGCGCCGAGACGCACCAGACTGAGGAGCTTTTACAGTTCGTGCATGAACTGTTAGGGCGTTTACGTCCACTCTTGCGCGTTCCCTGGATAACGCAACAGCTTGCCCGCTTCGTGCAGATCGTCGGCCCGCTCCTTGGAAAGGAGAAGCTTCCCACACCGAGAGGGGAGCATGATGTTACGTAATAGCTCAATCCCGGTGCACTTCATCATGCTGCTCGGCGCGGGTAGGTTTGCCGCGCTGGACGAGGTAGTGATCGAAATCGTCCAGCGTGCGCACCCCATGGTGGAGCACCGCGTCGTAGATATCGGTGCTGGCGACCGTAACACGATAGGCGGGTAGCTGATACCAGGCATCCTTGATGCGCAGGATGAGCAGGCGCGTTTCAGCCGTTAACACCTGTTCAAGTTCATCTTGAACAGGTTCGGGACGGATGCCCGGCTCGATCCAGAATGAGATGTCCAGCTTCCATTCAGCGATCTGGTTATATTGATACATGACCATAAAGAAATAGCGTTCCCCCAGGTCTTCAATTTTAAAGTGGTCGCTCTGATGCAGATAGCGCACCTGCGTAACGTAAGGATGTGTCAGCAGGGGTTGCATGGTGGCAAAGGCCTGCTCGGCGCTCAGCCCCGGGCTGTAGACCTGCAGGTCGATATCGCGCCAGACCATCAATCCCACGGTGGTGCTGCCTGTCTGCCTGACCCGTCCCACGCGCGAGAGCAGGTCAATCACCTTCAAATCTGCCAGCACCTGCTGTGATTCCGTCTGCAATTGGCTCTGGCGCTGTAGTAGCTGCTTATCATATTGGGACAGTTCTATTTCCCCATAATCTGTGGAATGCATATCGTCTTTGGGCATTTCCTTGTTCCTATCATTTCATCTCATATGCAAGTCATTTTATCTCTTCCATGGGTATCAGGCCATTATAACAGTCTGTGCAAGAGCTATCTATTTATATGACCTGATTGCGGAAAAAGAGCAGCAACATTGAATAAATATTTTGTGGATGAGTAAGGTAGACGCTATCTTGAGCAAACCTTCAGGGTTTCTTGAGATTGGACAGGTATAGTTACGTACAGGCACGTACGTACAGGATAATTTCATAGTCTGACGGAAGAAGGAATGAGATGTCATACAATCGTGGCTATCTGCTGGGAAGGTTATTCGCACAGCTGGCGCGCCAGGGCATGCTGCAGGGAGACCCCGAGCAGGTCTATCAGACCGCATCGACCGCGCCACCGCAGGTGCTGCCAGCCGCCCTGGCGCTGGCTATCCAGCAGGGCAAGGAAGTGGATCTATATGCATTAACACAACTGCTCCCCACCGATGCGTTTAACAGTCCCTTGAATCGCCGTGAACAGGGAGCGTTCGCGCTCGGCTACCTGCATGAGCGCTCAGGTTATCCTATGCCTGGCGCGGAAGATGAGGATGATGAGCCAGATCTCACCGAGCGCTACGAATTGCGCATCGATCCACCGTTGAAGGAATGGATCAAGCGGCATGGTGGTGGACCATTCATCCGCGCCCTGCTGCGCGCTGAACGGCTAAAGCAGTCACAGGCAGCCACAGTCTCTCTGGCACAAGAAATCTCAACCGAGGAAGATAAGGGGTAATATCAATGGAAAGAAAGAGCGGGTATAGTATCTCGGCGCGCGCATGGCATCTGGGGTTGGTATACCTCATAATCGCTACCGGATTGATGGCCTGTAGCAGCGGCCAGACAGGTACGCCATCGGCCTCCAGTACGCCGACCAACAGTGTTACCAATGATATCCATAAAATCAAGCATGTCATTGTGATCATGCAGGAGAATCGTTCATTTGACTCGTACTTTGGCACCTATCCAGGGGCGGACGGAATCCCGATGAAGAACGGTGTGCCCAGCGTGTGCGTCAATGATCCAAAGACGCATCAATGCATCAAGCCATATCATGATACCCAGGATCTCAACCACGGCGGCCCCCATGGTGTGGCCAATGCGGTGGCGGACGTGAATGGAGGAAAGATGGATGGTTTTGTCGCCCAGGCCGAAAAAGGGAAGGGCAGCTGTACCAATCCTGACGATCCCGCCTGTAGCGCAGGGGGACAGACCGATGTGATGGGGTATCACACCGCCGGCGAGATCCCCAATTACTGGTCGTACGCGAAGAACTTTGTGTTGCAGGACCATATGTTTGAGCCAGATTCATCATGGAGCCTGCCCGCGCACCTGTTTATGGTTTCAGGCTGGTCAGCGTTTTGTAGCAAGCCGGGTGATCCATCCAGTTGTACGAATAACATCAAGGGACCAGTACCTTTGAAAAAGGCCAATCAATATACGGCAGACTACGCCTGGACCGATTTGACGTACCTGCTGCATAAAGCCAATGTTGGCTGGGCCTACTATGTCGCGCCGGGCACGGAGCCGGATTGTGAGGATGATGCCGCCTCCTGTCAGCAAGTCAAGCAAAGGGCAAAGACGCCGGGTATCTGGAATCCTCTGCCCGATTTTGATACCGTTAAGCAGGATGGTCAACTGCAGAACGTGCAATCGCTCAACAATTTCTATAGCGCCGCCCAGAAAGGGACGCTTCCGGCCGTCTCATGGATTACGCCAAATAGCAAAAACAGCGAACATCCGCCGGCACTGGTCAGCACCGGTCAGTCCTACGTTACCCAACTGGTCAATGCCGTTATGAACGGTCCTGATTGGGATAGTACCGCCATCTTTCTGGCCTGGGATGACTGGGGAGGCTTCTACGACCACGTCACACCACCGACGGCCGATCAAAACGGCTATGGATTGCGCGTCCCCGGGCTGGTGATCAGCGCCTACGCGCGCCAGGGATACATCGATCATCAGACCCTGAGCTTTGACGCCTACCTTAAATTTATCGAGGATGACTTCCTGAATGGATCGCGCATTGATCCAAAGACCGATGGGCGGCCTGATCCACGGCCCGATGTGCGCGAAAATGCCAGCATCCTGGGCAATCTCGTCAATGATTTTGATTTCAATCAGACGCCTCGCAAGCCGTTGATATTATCCACCAATCCAAAGACAAGCTAATAGACGAATGAACGCAGGCGAGGTCATGCGCAACCATGACCCCGCCTGTGTTACGTTCTACCGTCGCCTGGGTGTCACGCCATCGATATGAACGAGCAGATGGCGGGGTCCACGCAGGACAGCGCCGGGACGATAAAGTGGGGGATCGACGACAAGGCGCGGATTGATCAGGCGTTGGACCAGGGCGTTCAGGGCGCACTGAACCTCCAGGCGGGCCAGTGGAGCACCAAAGCAGTAGTGGATGCCGCTACCAAATCCCAGATGCTCATTGTTCTGACGATCAGGAATGAATTGCTCGGGATCAGAAAATTGCTCGGGATCGCGGTTGGCGGCGGCCAGCATCAGGTAGACCTGCGTCCCTTTCGGGATGGTCTGGCCATCGATCTGGATATCTGCGGTGGCCACGCGTTGCGAGTTGAATTGGACCGGTGGCTCAAAGCGCAACAGTTCCTCGACGAGCAGAATAACCAGTTCAGGATCGTGACGCAGGCGTGCCAGTACCTGCGGATGGCGCAGCAAGGTTAGCATCCCATTGGTGATCAGATTGACCGTGGTCTCGTGGCCGGCGATTAACAACAGTCCCGATGTACTTACCAGATCACCGCTCGTCAATCGTCCATCGGGACCATCATCAGTGGCCAGCCTGGAGAGCATATCGTCTCCAGGCTGCTGCTGGCGCGCGGCGATGAGCTTGCTCATATACTGATTCAACTCGCTCCGGGCAGCCAACGCCCTTTGGCGACCGTGCGCAGACATCTCTTGTCCTACCTCTGGATCAAGCGATTCCACCAGCGCATCCGCCCAGCCATGGAAGAACTGCTCATCTTCCGCTGGCACACCCAGCAAACGGCAAATGACGGTTACTGGGAAGGGATATGCGAAGTCATCGACGATATCGATCTGATGGTGGCCCCGAATACGATCCAGCAAGCCTTCCACGATATCCGCCAGTTCCTGGCGCATCGAATCAATCAGACCCGCCGCGTGTGGTGGACCAAACTGCCGCGTCACCATGCGCCGCAGACGATCATGATCAGGTGGATCCAGGCGGATAAACGGGATTGGAAATTTGCCGGTGGCCGCTAGCTGCGCCTGCCTGCTACCCGGCGGGAAGTTGCGCGCATCTGAGCTCAGGCGTGGATCGTGCAGTAGGGAAGTGACCAGGCGATAGCTGCTAACGACATAGCTTCCATCTGGCTCACGGACAATCGGCGTCTTGCGCATCTCCGTGTACAATGGATAAGGATTGGCTCTATTCTTATAGTCGTTAACCTGCTGGAACAAGGTTCTCTCAACCATAATGGTGCCTCTTATACTTTGTGTTCGGCTGGACTTTCGGTGACGGCCTTTTCAGGTGTCATCGGGGAGGGCTCAAGGTATGTTGCCCTGAGCTCGCCCGGTACGTGTCCAGTCAAAGCAATGGTCGGCGTTGCGCTGGGTACACCGGTACGCGGGAAATTGGCCGGCATTACATGTATAGGCGCTGGATTATCGTAGGCCGGTGCCGCCGGTGGAAAATGGGCGGCCGAGGCGATCTGCGCTTCATAATAGGGTAGCCAGCGCCCATGATCAACGCTGACTGCGGCGACGGTACGCCCGTTATGGCCATAGGCGGCCACGAAGCGATGCTGCTCAACCGAGCCCTGCATGATAGCGACATCCGTAGCAAAGGGTGGCAGGCCAACGGATTTGATATTGACACCAAACTGGCTCGACCAGAACGCAGGTATCGAGATATGGGGTCGACGATCTGCTTCATTGTTAACCATATTATGTGCCGCCACCTGGGCCTGATTGAGGGCATTGCCCCAGTGTTCAAGCGCGATCAATTGATACCCGTAGAGGGGATGGGGAAAGCGAGCCACGTCACCGGCTACGAAGATATCATCCGTCACAATGCCATTAAGATCAAAGGCACGGCAGCCAGCATCGCACGCGACCCCCAACTGTCCCGCCGCCAGTCCCGAACCGCGTAGCCACTCGGTATTACGGATCGAACCCAGAGCTACTATCGCAGTATCCACGTCTAAGGTGGTGCCATCGGAGAGCCGGGCCCGCCGCAAGCGTCTCTGAGCGTCGCCCTCAAGCGCTATGACGGTGGTATTGCAGCGTAGATCTACCCCATGCTGACGCTGTAGCTCTCCTGCTATGGAACCGATGGTGCCGCCGAGGGCGCCGATTAAGGGCGCTGCACTACGTTCGGTAACGGTGACCGTCAGACCGCGATCGCGACAGCCGGAGGCTATCTCTGAACCGGTGAAGCCCGCTCCGATTACCAGTACATGGCGTGGCTTGCTATCCAGACGCTCTTGCAGCCGTTGCGCATCATCGCAGGTGCGTACGACAAATACGCCATCCAGTGTCGCTTCCTCTTTTTTTGGCCAGGGACGGGCACGGACGCCGGTGGCGATTAACAGGCGATGAAAGTCAACAGACTGACCATCAGCCAGCTTAACCTGCCTGTTGCGTATGTCCAGACTGGTCGCGGCCACTCCCAGTTTCCATTCCACGTCATCCAGATTATGCAGGCGAGGCAAGGTAGTATGATCCGCCTTCACCCAGCCGCTGAGAACCTGTTTGGACAATGGTGGCCGATCATATGGTTCATAGGGCTCATCTCCAATGACCGTTAGCTTGCCTCCAAAGCCCTCCCTGCGTAGCGTTTCGACCGCGCGCAGACCGGCCAGGGACGCGCCCACAATCGCTATGCGGCCGTTCTTCTTGAAGTTTGCCTTGAGTTCCTCTCTGCTAACCATTCTGTCCCCCTTGCTTCTGTGACGTCGGACCGCCTGGTTGAGCAGGATGAGGAGACGTGTGCTCGAAGCGTATCGCCTGCACCGGACAGGCGGCAGCGGCTCGCTCTATCTTTATCATTTGATCATCATTGGGGGCTGGATCATACATCAAGGCTTCTTCACCGACCAGTTTGAAGGACTCCGGGGCCAGAAAGCAACATTGGGCGTATCCCTGACAGCGATTTAAATCTACAACAACACGCATCAGCTTGTGTCTCCTTCATCGTATTCTGAATAACTACTATGTAATATCGGCCTGACAATGGACCTTCGTAACGCACCGGATGAGCGCACAACGATTGTCCAATTATGTATTGGCTAGAACAGACACGATTGAGTAGACGACAAGAGTACAGCTAACCTCTTCACAAGGTCTCTCGGGAGGGCTCAATTCTTATATATTCGCTTAAGCTGCTCCTGAGAGATCTTGTTTGCCTTGAGGAGAAGACAAGGCTTTTTCGCGGGTTGTCAGGCGCGGCAGCCTTGAGGGCAGGTAAATGCGGTATAGTTCGCCAGGCAGTCTTCGCAGCAAATGAGGTGACGGTGACAGTCATCGTTGGTGCAGTTTACATAATGTTCTGATGGTTTCTGGCACACAACACAGTGCCCAACCGTTTCATGTTCCGGCGCGTCGGTGTGAAATCCCATCAGGATACGATTGTCAAAGACATACAGTTTGCCCTTGAAATGCTGGTTGGGGTATTTTTCCATATAGGTCACAATGCCATCCTGCAACTGGTAGACATCCTGTAACCCATTGTTCATTAAAAATCCCGTTGCCTTTTCACAGCGCACCCCTCCTGTGCAGACTGTGACCATAGGAGCATCCGTGAGTTTCTGAAGTTCTGGAATGACTTTGGGCAGATCGCGGAAGTTCTCCATGGCTGGTAAGATGGCGTTGTCGAAGTGACCACTTTGATGCTCGTAGTCGTTGCGCAGATCTACCAGATAGAATTTTTTTCCGCTCTCATACCATTCATGTAGTTCATCGGCCGTCAGATATTTGCCGGTTTTCTGGCTGGGATTGACGCTCCAGTGGGCGACACTGTCGCTGATAATATCTTTACGAACCTTCACCGACAGGCGCGGCATGGCATTGCCTGTGCCCTCGCTGATTTTATACGTAATTTCGCTGAAGGCCGGGTATTCTTTCATGGCCCGCATATACTGGCGGGTCGCCTCAACGGTCCCTTCCACGGTCCCGTTGATCCCTTCCGGGGCAATAATGATGCGCCCTTTCAGACCCAGCAACTGGCAGAGCGTTTTCTGCCATAGCTTGACCGCCTGAGGATCAGCAACCTCAACATATTTATAAAACAGTAGGATTTGATAGCTCATGTTCATAGTATATCCAAAAGTCACCCTCTTTGTGTGGAAAAATAGTACTAAAAAAGGCTCTGACTCTGTGTAGCGCAAAAAGCCGCACGGGCGCGGCTTTTTGCGCTACACAGAGTCAGAGCCTTTTAGACAGGTTAATTTTCATTTATTTTTATAATAAGAAAGTACCAGTTTCCTGTACAGGATTGTACATGTAGACATTCGTTACTGTATCCTTACACTATATAGCAGGCAATAGAGAGTAATAGAACAATGTCAGTCATGGTGGTTCATTATTTTTGGAAGGATCGTATTGCGTAGTGATGAGATTACATAGCTTGAAATGGATAATTGGTGCGGCTTTATTTTTAGTTCTGCTGGCTGGTTGTGGAAACCAGGCTTCATCCACCAATGCACAGGGAACAGACAATGCTGGTAGTGCAGCGCATTCCGAGAATATTGCCGGGGGCAATGCCGTTAAAGCTGGAGGCACTCCTACCCAGGTTAATGTCACGCTGTCACCAAAGCCTACTCCACGCCCTAAAGTGGCGCCACCGCAGCCGCAGGCTAAAGCAGTTGTGCCGCAGCCAACAGTTCCGGTTGTTGCATCGACCACGCCCGCAGTTCAGCCGACGCAGTCAGCGGCGCAGCCATCACAGCCAATGCAGCCAGCCGTTCAAGCTGCAGGAAATGGATCCTCTATTCCTGCAGCCGCGCAGGCCGTATTTAACTTGATCAACCAGGAGCGTGCTGGAACCGGATTGCCACCGTTGACCTGGAGTTCGCAACTGGTCCAGAGCGCCCATCAGCATAATCTGGCCATGGCGGCCGCCGATCAACTCTCACATCAACTGCCAGGCGAGGCTTATTTTGGTGATCGTGAGAAGCAGGCGGGTGTCAACTGGATTGCCGCAGCTGAGAATATTGGCTACAGCAGCTATAGTGATCCAACCAGCGCTGCAGTAGGTTTAAACCAGTCGATGTTTGCGGAGCGGCCACCTGATGATGGGCACCGTCAAAACATCCTCTCGACCAGCTGTAAAATGGTCGGCGTCGATGTAATTGTCGATAGTGTGCATAACCGCGTCTGGCTCACAGAGGATTTTGCCGCCGTTTAAATCAGGGTGAGCGCCCCTACACGCGCGTCTGCGTAGCGGACGCGCTATTTTTTGGGTTGGTGCAGCGCGCTGCACCAACCCAAAAAATAGCGGGATGTTGAAGCCTTGAAAACCAATGATGCAGCGCGTCAGCAACTGGCGCGAGCTATCAAAGAAAAAGATTACGACCTGGCCTATATTTATGCTGGGGAGACCGTAGGACTGGTGAAGCAGCAGCAGGCCGCCGCCATCGTCATTCAACAATTAGGCGATGGCGCCGAACAGCTGCTGCATGAGCGTTATCGGGCATTGTTTTGATATGCAAGACCACATCCTATAGTGATGATAGATGCACCACCAGATCTTGATCGGCGACTGATCCAGCGGGCACCAGGGATGCTTCCTGCTTGCCCAACCGAGCGGCCTGCTCCGGCGACATGATCGTATCTTTTGGATGGACCGACTGCCAGACCTCGGCGATCGCCTGCTCGCCCTGGCGTCGATAGACGAAGCGGCAATCGATGTCGCGCTCTACCGCCCGTGCGTTGACACGTCCCAATATCTCTTTGGCCTGTATATCATTGATATGGGACTCTATCAGCCGGTATGGCTCGATGTGTTCCTCGTCCTGCTGGGTGCCCAGATAGAGAAAAACGACGGGTTTGCGGCCATCTGGTGCCAGAGCTGCGTCGATGATGGCCTCGTTGGCCGGATCGTCTGGTGTCAGGACTGCCAGGACCTGGGCCGGGAAGTCTTTTTCGACGCCCGTCGTTAACACGGCGACCCGGCCCTTCTTCTTCTCGCGGCGATAGTTGAAGTAGGCAATCGCCATACCCAGGAGCGCTACCGAGCCACCGAACGCCGTCGCCAGTGGCTTTGCTACCAGATTGGTACCCCACGCCAGCAAGACGAGACAGGTGGTCAGAATACCCAACACAAAATTGGGCGTTGAACGCGTCCAGGGACCTTCAATCTCTGGCTGCTGTGATGGCACCGGCTGTCTTTTCTGTTCCGCATTATCTTCTGGCTGGATATCTTTAAGGCTCGACTGCGGAGTACTTACCTGCTGCTCATTTTCCTGCGCATCTTCTTCCATTGCCACCGCCTGTTCAAGCTCATGGGTATTATCAATCTTCGGGCGTAGCCGGGCACGAATCTTGCGTGCCCGCCAGCGCACAATATCCATGCTGAGGCAGGTCAGGGAGAAGGCGCCCAGCAGTCCAAAGGCGTACATGTCTCCCAGTATCCCGATATTGCCGTGTACCGCCAGCAAAACGGCGATCGGCACCAGCGTGGATAGTCCGATGGAAAAATGGGGCGTGCCACGCAGTCGATTGCGTTGCAGCAGCCACTGTGGAAAGAACTCCATCTTTGAAAGCGCCAGGAAGACATGGTAGGAGCCGATAATGGCGGTATTGCTGGCGAAGATCAGGAGTGCACCGGCACTGATCGCTACCTCTGTCTGCAGGACCGGACCACCCCACTTGCCAGCCAGTAACGATATGATCTGGCTGGAGAGCACATCATTAGCGGCTGCCTGAGGAAGCAGAAGGGTCGAAAGCATGGTGAGCAATGGACTGGTGAAGCCGATGGTTAAAACGACCAGGAACAACGCGCTCCGCCCAACCTTGCTGCGAGGAAGCTTCATCACCGGGGACAGCTGAGAAATACTCTCCAGCCCTGAAAATGCCAGGAACGAGCCCGCGAATCCAATCAGCAGCGTGACCGGAGTCATATGATGAGATGAGAACATCTGCGAGAAGAGGCTCAGAAACTGCGGCAAGGAAAGGTGGGTGAAGACTGTAAACAGGATTGCAACGTCGCTGAGAAAGGCTATGAGGGCCCCGACCATACTGACCTTGGCGCTCTCGCTCACACCGACCCAGTTTAAGATGCCCAGCAAGAGTAAGAACAGCAGGGTGATCCAGACTGTGATTGGAAAGCCAATGACCACATTCTGGGGTCCGAGTGCAGGCATGACCACGCTCAAGTAGAGTACACCTGACAGGCAACTGATCGCCGCCGTGAGAAAATAGTCGACCAGGATAAACATGCCTCCCAGCGCCCCAAACCAGCGATTGAGCGCGCGGGCCGCTACCGTGACCACCCCACCGCCCTGTGGAAAGCGATACGTCACCTCAACGTATTTAAAGGTCAGCAAGATAAAGACGACCATGGTCAGAAAGACAAAGAAGCCCGACAGCGCATTCACTGTTTTATAGAGAATGCCCGGAACGTAATAGATAGATGTACCGATATCGGCGAACACCACAGCCCAGCAGAGCCAGGGTCCCAACTGTCCTCGCGTTGCATCCTGTTCGCCTGAAGCATGAGAAGACGATGATTGCTGTGGCATAATCGATCGAGCTCCTTTTCATGGTAGATTTTAGACAGATAGAAATAAATATCTGAAATGGAGAAGTAGGCGCACTTTTAATCTATCTTTAGTACGGGCCAAATGTTGAGTTCGCTTCGATACCTATTGTGGAGAGTTGACAGGGTGCATGACAATATTTCTAATCAGGCAGGCCCGATCCCTAACATCTAGAGCATTAACTACCTTTGTTTGTTTGACATCTCTGGCGTATGCTAAGAGTGCTAGAAATGTCTATTCCTCATAAAGAGGGATACGAGCAATATCTGAGGAGATGTCATTTATGCAACTGTCATTACCTGGATGTCCATATGCATGCAATCTTTTGCCCGCGCTTCAATATGGAGAGGTTCCCGACGTACCTCCCTGGGAAGCCCCGCTTTGCCTGGACCTGTTGCTTCCCTCGCCCATGCCCGCACAGCCGGTACCCGCTGTTATCTATGCTCACGGAGGAGGCTGGGCCGAAGGAGAGCGGAGCAGCGGTTTATACCCCTGGCTAAATCCTTTGCTAACCGCTCATGGCTTTGTGACTGTGAGCATTACCTATCGCCTGAGCCGCTTCGCGCCGTTTCCAGCTCAGATCTACGACGCGAAAGCGGCGGTACGCTGGTTGCGCTCCCAGGCGCAAAAATACCATATCGATCCTGAGCGCATAGGTGTATGGGGGGACTCGGCAGGGGGACATCTTGGCGCGTTGCTTGGTATGACAGGAGATTGGCCTGAACTAGAAGGCAGTTGCGGTTCACCGGGGTTTTCCAGCCGTGTCCAGGCGGTAGTTGCGCGTTGTGCTCCCTACGATTTCTTACATCCAGGCGGTGAATTGATCAATGATGCGCCGTCGCCCGTAACGCAGCTCTTTGATGGCACGATCACCGAGCGCGAAGATCTCATGCGCCAGGCCAGTCCCTTTTACTATGTCGGCCCCGACGTTCCTCCCTTCCAGATTGTGCATGGCACCCTTGATGAAACTGTCCCCTTCGAGCAGGCTGAGCGCTTTACTCAGGCCCTCAATGAGGCGGGGAACAAGGTAGACTTCCATCCGCTTGAAGGCGCCTATCATAATCTGCGTCAACAACAACTATTACCCTGGTCCGATACGCCCTGGGAGGAACTGGGCGCCAGGGCGCTCTCGTTCTTCCAGAAACACCTGGATTATTAGTAGAATTCTTATAACCAATTAGTTTGTTGCGAGACTGTTATTGAGACGACCTCATAGTATTGTAATTACGATATTGAAAATGGTTGTGAAGCCTGGGGACTGTTGCTTGCTTGACATGGACAGGCTTTTTAATTATACTTCTAGAAAGTTATACGTATAACTTTCTAGAAGCGAAAGGGTGTTATGGGAGAAGATCTGACCGATAGTGGATCGCGTGGCGTGCCGACCA
This sequence comes from Dictyobacter aurantiacus, assembly GCF_003967515.1. Taxonomy (GTDB): domain Bacteria; phylum Chloroflexota; class Ktedonobacteria; order Ktedonobacterales; family Ktedonobacteraceae; genus Dictyobacter; species Dictyobacter aurantiacus. The sequence goes on from NZ_BIFQ01000002.1 coordinate 2,411,813, forward strand.
GCGTAGATGTGGCGCGGCGGGCGGGGGTCTCGCAAGCCGCGGTCTCGCTTGTACTGGGGGGGAAGGCCGCTGGACGCGTGGGGAAGAAGAGCCAGGAGGCGATCCTGCGCGCGGCCAGAGAGTTGGGATACGCGCCCAATAGCGCGGCGCGTACGTTGCGATCGGGCCGTTCACAGGTGATTGCATTGGTGGTGCCCGATGTCAACAATCCTTTTTTCGCGGCTGTGTTTGAGGGAGCGGAGCGCGCGGCCAGAAAAGAGGGTTACTCGGTTATTTTGATTACTCTCAAGGATATTCAGGACTGGCAGCAGCTTATCAATGAAGCCTTCACGACGTACGCGGTCGAGGGGTGGGTGCTCTATACCATGCGCGTTCCTACCGCGCCATTGCAAGAATTGTTGCGCGATAAAGCCATTCTCGTTGACGGCTTCACCAATGAGATGCCCTCGCTTCTGCTCGATATCGAACATGGTATGACTGCTATGATGCAGCACCTTATCCAGCTGGGACACACACGCATTGCTCACCTGGCGGCCGCGCTTGATGATGAAACGTTTCTGCTGCGTCATCGCGTCTATCGAGAACAGCTCCAGCAGCACAAGATTCCCTATCGGGATGACTACCAGGTGCGGTCCGCTTTTACGCTGGAGTCCTCTTACCAGGCGGCGTATCAGTTGCTTACACTGCAGGATGCGCCTACCGCCATCGTGTGCGATAGTGATATGCTGGCGGCCGGTGTCTACCAGGCGGCTCATACCCTGCATCTCACCATTCCGGCAGATGTGTCGGTAACTGGTTTTGACGACAGCCTGGTGAGCCGCATCCTTGTGCCGCCGCTGACCACGGTTGCGATCCCTACAGAAACGCTGGGTGAGCAGACGATCGCCTTGCTGCTGAGCGTATTGGAAAAGAAACAGACGCCCCAGTTTGACTCGTTACCGCTATCGCTGGTAGTGCGAGGCTCTACGACAGCCATCGCAGATAAATAAGAAATTGTATTGCAAGGAATTATCCAGAATGAATATACAGGCCTATCCAAAAGTTGAACTTCACCATCACCTGGACTGCTCATTGAGCTATAAGGTGGTGCATGCCATCGATCCCACCGTCAGCGAAGAGATCTATCGTCGCGACTTCGCCGGTCCGGTGAAGTGCACCAATCTGGTGGATTTCCTGGGCCGTACCTCCAGGGGAATCGCACTTATGCAAACTCCAGAGCACTTACGCATGGTCGTTGCTGATGTGATGGATCAGCTCAAGTGCGACAATGTTCTCTACGCGGAACTTCGTTTTGCGCCTCTACTGCATACCCAGCAAGGTATGTCGCCCGAAGAGGTGGTGGAAGTCGTCAACGAGGCACTAACCAACGCCATCGCCACCACTGGTGTAGAAGCCCGGCTCATTTTGTGTACCCTACGCCATTTTGATGCCGACGAAAGCATGCATACAGTACGACTGGTCGAACAGTTTCAAGGCACCAACGTCGTCGGACTGGATATAGCGGGCGATGAGGCTGGCTATCCATTGGACGAACATATCGCGGCCTTTGAATATGCGGTCGAGCAGGGCATCTTTCGCACCGCGCACGCCGGTGAAGCCAGAGGGGCCGAGAGCGTTTGGGAAACCCTGGAATATCTGCAGCCAACGCGCATCGGTCATGGAGCCAGAAGCATCGAGGACTCAGCTCTGATTGAAAAGCTACGCGAGGAACAGATCCATCTTGAGCTCTGCCCCGCCTCCAACCTCCAGACCAATATGTATGACACCTATATCGATCATCCCATCAACCAACTCTACCAGCATGGTGTATCGATGAGCGTCAACACAGATAATCGCACCATTACCCCGGTCACTCTCAAGCAGGAGTATGAACACCTTCACCAGCATTTTCAGTGGGGCAAAGAACATTTTCTGCAATGCAACCTCCACGCCTTACAGGCCTCCTTCCTGCCTGAAGAAGCTAGATGCCGCCTGATTGAACGCTTGCAAGCGTTGTATGCAAACTGTGACTGAAGTCATGGCGAGGTTTGACAGGGAATCCGTCTTTAAGGCCAGGGATTGCTTACTTAGATGTGCTAGTCCGAACCGGGTGAATCCTGCATATATCCGCTTTTAACTCCTTCGAGAAAGTTCTTGAGGGTTTCCTCAGGATGCTCTGCAAAAAGAGAGATATTGCGAATCCATGTGCCGTAGCGTTGACCCAGTTCCGTCCAGTAACGAGCAGGCATCTCCAGAGGAAGAAGCCCTTCTAGTAAGAAATTAGACAGATTCTCCCTGACAATGGGAATTCCTGGCCTCTTTGGCAGATCCCATTTGGATGGTTCGTTGGATGGTCGCGTATTTTCATCAACATCATATCCCATTGCCACTATGTACCCTTCATATTCTTTTCCCCATAGCCGATAGACATGATATTGTGTAAATGACGAGTAACCTGAGGATTGGTAAATGGTATCCACCTGTTCTGGAAGCGCGTAATCCATCGTCAACCCCATGAATTCTGCGGGAAGTTGCACATAGAGAACCGACCAAAAGACCACATCAATACGGATACCCTTTGAATCCGGAGACCGGGAAGGGTTCCCTTGAAAGAGTAGCTGGTTAAATGAGGGTGTGTAGCCCCACAACTCAAAGTATCGCTGTGGGTAATCAATGAGAGCGGCCATGATTTCTCCTCTTGTGATGGTAGTGATACGCATGGCACTGCCACAGCGAACCAGAGAACAGCACGTGTGGCAATTGGTTGCTCTATGATAGAGGAAGTTCAGGCCAAACACACCGTCCCTTTGGGCGATGTGTTTTCCTTTGTTTTCAGGTATACTTGTTTTAGATGTACTTTTAGAGCACGTGAAGCACTCATTTCGTATGTGCTTATTGGTTTGTTTTGTCGATAAGAGGTTGGTATTCAGGGTGGTGCTGGATGTAGTTGGCGACGAATGGACATGATGGGATGATGGTCAGGTTTTCGGAGCGGGCATCTTCCAGGGCGGTATGGGCCAGGATGCTGCCGAGGCCGTGATGTTCGAGTTCGGATGGAACCTCGGTGTGCTGGTAGATGATGCGCTGCCCGTCGCGTTCATAGGTGAGTATCGCTAGCTGATTTTCGAGATGAATTTCGTAGCGCTGCTCGGCTGTGTTGTTGGTGACCTCTGGTTGCTTGCTCATGATCTCTCCTCCACGAAAATGTTTACCGTTGGTAACATTTTCGCGGAAGGTTTCATTCCCAGGCTCCAGGGGCATCGCAGCCATCTTTATGGTTGTTCTGATGAGACCGTCGCGCTGGCGCTGTGGGCGAGCCGGGTCTCGCTTATGCCACCATTGATGTGCCAGCGGATTGTCCAGTTGCAGGGACGCTGACCATCGATGGTGAGTTGCCATTGCTGGTCAACGAGTTGGCTTAGCTCTAAGCTGGTGGCGCTTCCCTGGTGGTCCCAGACGATAGAAGCTGTTGTTTCGGTTCCTGGATATACTTCGAGGGTAATATCATTGGGGACGTTTGAGCCGATAAACTGTATCTCGGGTCCCAGCGGGAGAATGCTGCCCGCTTTAACATAGAGCGGGATGGTATCCAGCGGCGCCTGGCGTGTGATGTAGCGGCCGCCAGTGAGGCGTTCGTCGGTCCAGAAGTCGATCCATTCACCCTGTGGCAGGTAGAGATTGCGCGCGACTGGTTCCCTGTCCTCGCTGAAGATAGGCGCGACCAGCAGGCTATCGCCGAGCATATAGCTATCGTCGATCAGGGCCGTGCCGGGATCGTTGGGAAACTCAAGCAGGAGTGGACGCAGCATCGGCAATCCTGCTTTATGTGTCTGCCAGGCCAGGCTGTAGAGGTAGGGATTGAGACGTATACGTAAACGTGCGTAGCGCTTAAAGTTCGCCAATGCCTCCTCACCGAACTCCCAGGGCTCACGAGGCGTGGTGCCATGGGCACGCGTGAGGGGAGAGAGCATGCCGAACTGCGTCCAACGTATGTAAAGTTCGGGAGATGGCGATGGACCGTAGAAGCCACCGATGTCGTGGGACCAGATGCCAGGTGCGCTGAGGGCGTAGCTCAATCCTCCGCGCAGAGTGGTGCGCATCGACCAGGCATCGGTTTTGGGATCGCCACCCCACTGGGCTGGATGGCGCTGAATGCCCGCCCAGCCCGAGCGTCCCCAGATCATTCCCGGCTGGCCGTTCTCCTCCAGAATGACCTCGTGGACCGCTTCATTGTAGAGCAGGGGATAGAGGTTATGCAGGGTTGCCCCATCCATGCCATTGTGTGCTCTGGCCTCGCGCGGTACCGCCTCGCCAAAGTCGGTTTTAAAGCAGGCGACTCCTGCCTGTAGCAGGGGGCGATGCAGGTCCTGCCACCATGAGCGTGCCGCTGGATTGGTGAAGTCGAGGATGGCGCGGACATTGCCATCGGCGGGTGGTGATCCGAAATCGCCGCTGATCGGTTCGCCAGAGGCATCCTTCAAGAAGTAGCCTGCATCCTTTGCTTCCTGAAAGCGCCGGGCATGCGACGAGACATAGGGCAGCTCCCACAGCGAGATCTTAAAGCCCTGCTGATCAAGCTGCCGAATCATCTCGGGCAGATCGGGGAAGTTCTCGTCGCTGGGCACAAAGTCACAGGAGAGATTGGGGCGCTCAAGCCAGGCCGGATCAAGGTGGAGCACATCGCAGGGGACCTCTTCTTCGCGCAGGCGCCTGGCGACCTCCTCGACCTCCGCTCGATTCTGGTAGCGGCAGCGCGAGAGCCAGACGCCGAAGGCCCAGCGCGGAATCATCGTGGCGCGCCCGGTCAGCATGGTATATCCAGTCAGGATAGATTTTGGAGTCTCACCAAAGATCACATACAGGTCCAGCACCTCTTCGCTGACCTGGACGCGGGCAGATCGGCCCGATGTCGTACCCAGGCGCAGCTGGACCGCTGTGGGCGTGTGAAAGAAGAGTCCATAGTGCTCAGAGGAGAGCAGGAAGGGGATATTCTTGTAGGCCGCGTCTGTGGTTGTCCCCCAGGCATCCTGCGTCCACAGCGTCAGGTTGCGACCGCGCTGATCGAAGCCATTGAAGCGCTCACCCAGGCCATAGAGATGTTCATCGGGGGCCAGACTCCAGGTCCAGTACGCCTCTGGTTTCTCATCAGCAGAGGTGGTGGCGATGCCGGGAGGAGGAGTACACAGCAGACCATGTACATCCCGATCATCGGTAGCCGTTGACCAGCTATAGTGGCTATCCTGCTGCGTGATAGAGAAGGCGAACGGATCACGCTGCAATCTGAAGCGCAAGCCTGCCAACGTGACAACGACCGTCTCCGCCTCCGCCTCTATCCCAGGTGGAGAGGAGAGCGGCGCGGCCGCAACGCTGTCGGGCTGTAGCATGGCGAATTCTCTTGGTTGCTCCAACTGCGTAGGAGGCCCGAGACGCAGGCGCACGCATGATGGTGAGATCACCTCGATACGCAGGGCCAGATCCTCCTCAATATGCTTCTCGAATGGCAGGATATCCGGTGGCCGATTGGGCACATTAGTAGACGTTATCTGATCTGACAGCGACTCATTGCTCAGGATGATGGGGCGCAGATCATCGCCTAGATTGCGAAACGGAATCGTACCCAGTGTAGCCTGGAATCCCCCCTCAATCGCGCTGACCGTGCCAAGCTGGCGGGCAAACTTACCGTCGGTCTGCAATAGACGCTGAATCAACTGAGAAGGAAGCTGCATATTTTTCTCCCGGTAATAAAAGATCTAAAAATGACAAAATATATTAACCTTTGAGCGCGCCTGCGGTCAAGCCGGAGACCACGCGCCGTTCCAACAACATGATCAGGATAACCAGTGGGATTACCGATAAGACTGTGGCCGCCGAGAGAATGGCGAAGTTGGTCGTAAACTCTGTCTGGCTGATGGTGACGATGCCGACTGGCAGCGTATACGTTTTGGTGCTGGTATAGTTGAGGGCGAACAGGTATTCATTCCAGTTGCCGACAAAGACAATGATAGCGGTGGCGAACAGTCCAGGGACGGTCACGGGCAAGATGATCTGAATAAACGCCCGAAAGCGCGACAGGCCATCGACGATGGCAGCCTCCTCAAGCTCCATGGGAACATCCTGGAAGAAGGCCATCAGGATCAGTACCGCCAGTGGTAGGCCAAAGACAGAATAAGGTAAGATCAGGCCTGGCAGCGTATTCAACAGGTGCAGGCTATGTAAAATCTGGTAGATGGGGATAACCTGGACCAGCGGCGGGAAGAGTGAGAAGAAGAGTACCACTAATAGGATAATACCCTTCCAGCGGAAGTGTAGTCGCGCAAAGGCGTAGGCTGCCAGAGTTGCCAGCACCATTGTGATGAGCATCGAAACGCTGGCCGTAATGATGCTATTGACGTAATAGCGGCCGATCTCACCTTGCAGAGCCTCTACATAGCTGCCGAGCGTCGGATGTGCTGGTAGCAGGGGCGCCGGAACCGCTGTGGTCTCTTCTGGCGTCATCAAAGAGGTTGCCAGAGCCCAGAGCATAGGAAAGAACTGGATCAGCAGAATGAGCGCAGAGATTACGAAGATAATCGTACTGGTCAGAAAGAACAGGGGCCTGCGCGGCGACTTTATTCTTGCCAAACCGGGCTGTGCCTGATGCTGGTGTTCTGCTTGTAGTGTCTGTGCCATAGATTACAATCCTTCCAACATTTAGCTTACACCGGGACGATACAGGGTACGTAGGTAGACAACGATAAAGGCAAAGGTAATCAGCATCAGCACGATCGCGATATTGGAACCATAAGGGAAATCGCCGAACTGCTGAATCTGCAGGTTGATGTAGAGTCCCAGGTTCTGCGTTGCGGTGCCAGGCGCTCCGTTGGTGAAGGCGCTGATCAGGTCAAAGGCCTGCAGTGACTCGATGGTACGCAGTACCAGCGTCACCACCAGGGTTGGGCGCACTAATGGCAGCGTGACGCGCCATAGCGCCTGCCAGGAGGACGACCCATCCACGCGCGCAGCCTCGATCGTCTCCTCCGGCACTGCCTGCAGGCCGGCCAGCACCAGTAGCGCCACCAGCGAATTGGCCTTCCAGATCGCCAGTACATAGATCAGGGTGACCGCCAGCGGAGCAGAGCCAAGCCAGTTAATCAGGTGCGCATGATCAATGATATGGAACCGAAGTAGCAGGCTGTTCACCAATCCATATTGATCATTAAAGATATAAGCCCAGATGACCGAATTGGTCGCGGTTGGAATGGCCCATGGCAGCAGGATTGCCGTGCGTACCAGCCAGCGACCGCGAAACTTCATATTCGCGAACAACGCCAGTGCCGTGCCAAAGATCATTTGTCCCGTCACCGTAATCAAGCTGAAGAGCAGAGAGAATCTCAGAGCACTCCAGAACTGAGCATCATGGGCCATGCGGACATACCCATCCAGCCCGGCCAGAGACATACCCAGTCCGAATGAGCCGCCCTTGTGGAACGAATACCAGATGGTGCTTAGCGCTGGATAGACGCCCATCGCCAGCAGTGCGATCAGGACCGGAGCCAGCATCGCCCATGCCAGCCGCTCCTCCCGACGTTCCAGCATACTCCTCTTCGCGCGTGAACGAACTACCGCCATAGGTTGCAATCCTTTCCCTCTGTATGTACTGCAGTGGGGTTCACAGAGGTGATAATCCCCTGTGAGGGTCCAGGAGAGACTCCCGGACCCCGGTTTGGGAAATGTTCAAAAGTTCGGGATGACTGATCAGAGCTATCAGGCCAGGGACGCAACCTGCGATTGCACGCCATGCAGCGCGTCGGCCGCCGACTGCTGATTGCTGAGAACGCCGTTGATGGCGGCCTGCAGTGGAGTCGTAAACTGGTTATACGTTTTCAACTGCGGGCGATTGTGACCACTATTGAGAATCGTTGCCAGGTCTTTGAACTGCGGATGTTTGCTTTGTAGCGTTGGATCGCTGACCACATCGGGGCGTGTCGAGACCAGCCCGGCGTTCTGCGCCAGCGAGGTCTGCGTCTCCTTGCTGAGCAAGAAGTCAATAAAGGCCCATGACTCATCTTTATATTTTGAATTGGCGTTGATGGCCAGCACCCAGCCGCCCGTGCAGCCTTGTCCCTTGCCACCATTGAGGGCCAGTGTGGGCGCGATGCCCACCTTGCCGGCTACCTTTGAGTTTTTAGGATTGTTGGCCAGAGCATAGGCAAAGGTCCAGTTACGCATGAAGGGAGCCTGCCCATTGTTGAACAGGTTGAGGATATCGTTTGGCGCGTACGTATTGGTACCGGTCGGAGACAGCTTCTTATTGTAGATCAGGTCGTGCATATATTGGAGGGCATCGATGCTGGAAGCATCATCAATCTTCAGGCTGCCCGGATTGCCGATGTTGCCCCCCGCGCCCCATAGGAACTCCAGCCACTCATCGACGATGGCCTCAATTTTCTTGCCTGGCATTAGATAGCCATACTGAATACCATTGGCCTTCTCTCCGGCCAGGATCTTGGTCGCCATGGCCTCCATATCCGCCCGCGTCTGCGGTACCTGACCGCCATACTTCTGAACGAGGTCGGTACGGTAGTAGAGCAGGCCGATGTCCAGGTAGCGCTGGATGCCATAGATCTTGCCATCGATCTTTGCCACGTTGGCTGCGCTGGGATAGAACTGCTTCAAATAATCAGCGGAGGCATACTTATCGAGGGGCTCCAGCCAGCTAGAGCTGGCGAACTGGGCTGGCCATGTCACATCGATATGGACGACGTCGGGCACCTCGGACTGGGCTCGGAAAGCGCTGACAAATTTGTTGTACTGGTCGGTTGCCACTGGTGGCAACTGTTGATACTCGACCTTGATCTTGCCCTTGTGCAGATCGTTGAAGCGGGCGATCTCGGCCGCCTGTTCACCGGTCTGATCGTTCAGCGCCGCGTACTGAATCGTGACCGGGCCATTAGGTTTAGCTGAAGAAGAACTATCGTCACCGCACGCGGCCAGCAAAGGACCGAGCATGGTCGCGCCTACGCCGGCCTTCACACCATTGCCGAGGAGCGTACGGCGTGTCAGCTTCTGCGCTGAAATAGGGTCTGTCGCGTGAGCGTTTATGGGCTGCTGAGGAAGGTTTCCCATAAATGATATCCGCCTTTCCTTGTGCCAGGAGATTCTGGCTACCAGAGAAATGATAAAGAAATAATGAAGCAATAATGGAGATAATTAAATCTCCAGGTAGAGTTCGTGGTTATCAATCTTGACAGGATAGGTGCGTACCCGGTACTTATCGGGTTCGGTCAGGCAGGCGCCCGTTGTGACGTCGAAGGTAAAGCCATGCCAGGGGCAGCGAATAATTTCACCGGCCCGTGCAATGCAGAATTCCTCGCCGGGCTGGGTGGCCTCGGTTAGCCCTATCAGCAAGCCCTCGCTAAGAGGGCTCCGCTGATGGGGGCAGATGCCATAGATGGCATAGAACTCATCCTGCTCACTATGGACCACCACAACTGGAATATTCTTGACGGTATAGCTACGTTTTTCCCCACGCGGCACATCGGCCACGCGGCAAACATGGTACTGCATCTTCTTGAACTCCCCTTCTAGTCCTCAAAGCCAAAGAGCTCGCGCGCATTATCATAGAAGATCTTCTGCCGCAGATCGGCGGGCAGGCCGCGCGGCACAGACTCCTCGGGCGAATCGAAGTCCCAGTGTGGATAGTCGGTGGCGAAGACCAGCAGCTTATCGGTCTCTAGCATCTCATGCAGGCGCAGCCAGTTTTCGACACTGGTATCCTCGGTCGGTTGCGTTGAGAACTTCACGCGTTCACGAATATATTTCGAGGGGAGCTGTTTGACCCAGGGCACCTCAAGGTGGAGAGAGCGATAGTTCTGGTCCATGCGCCAGAGCAGATGAGGGAGCCAGCTATAGCCGCTCTCCAGCACGCAGAAGCGCAGGGTGGGGAACTTATCAAAGATGCCATTGACGACCAGGCTGGTCAGCGTCGCCATGGCGCCCTGTGGCACATTGATATGCCACTCGATATAGTAGCGTCCTTTGCCCAGCGCGCTCTCCACTGCGCCTGTGTGGTGGAAGGTCACCACCAGGTTATGGCGGGCGGCAGCTTCAAAGATAGGGTGGTAGAAAGGATCACCATAGGACCACTGTCCAATCGGCAGCAGGACCTGCACAAAGCGGGGATCATCGCCCAGGCGATCGATCTCGCGCGCCGCCGCCTGAGGATCTTGCGGAGCCAGATGGATGCTGGAGCGTAAACGAGGATCGTGAGCCAGCCAGTGATCGCTTACAAAATTATTGTAAGCATGAGCTAGCGCGGTCGCGAACTCAAACTGCATTGGCATTACCGCTGGCATGAATTGTCCGGTTAAGACGCCGTACTTGATGGGATAGAGGTCCAGCACCTGCTTGCGCAGCAGTTCCAGGCTTGATCCTGCTGGTGCGCCATCAGCTGGCTGAGAATCGCCACGATTCACGCCATGGCTGGCCCAGTGCACGTGCGGATTACCGGTGCCCTGCCAGGCTCCATTGGTAATCAGGCCGCGCCATGGCTCTTTTAGATAAGGTACCAGGTCGGTCCATCTGGTAAATGTCTCATGGATATCAGTATCGATCATTGGACCGGTGTACTTTGATCCACCAGTGGATTGACGGTTAGAGGTATTCGTTGTCGTCATTGCTTCGAATCCTTTCACTCAAAACGTCTTCACTCTCTATTGTACCCTAAAAGGCTCTACAATGTTAGGAGCTCGGAACGTCTTCTGCTCGTCTTGTTGTCCAGACAGAAAAAGTAATTTAGGCATGTTGAGCATTGCGGATAACAACTTTTATGTAGATAAAGTTGATTTACTTAGTCAACATATATTGTTCCTCTTATAGTAACGCTTATTGACAGCGTTGTAAAGGGTTAGACGGCCTTGAGGAGCTATGCCAGGTCTTCGGTATGGATATCGGGGTCAAGGATTTTGATTACATCGGCCGAGAAGAAGCCCGGATCGAGCCGGTTGAGCGTCTGCCTGATCGTTTCGACCAGCTCTGGTACACCGCGCATCTTATAGCCAGTGATGGTCAGTTGAAAGAACAGGGCATGCAGGAACAGTTTTGTATTGTGGTAGGCATTGATATCGGGGGGCTGCGCGAAGCGTACCGTGTTTTCCCAGTGCATGCGCTCCTCTACCTGAGACATCTGTCGCCCCCACCAGGACCAGAAGGTAGGAGAGAGGATATCACGTGTCAGGGTGGCGATAACGACCAGCGCCAGGCGTTCCTCCTCGAGTGTCATATAGCCATAATCGGTCGGCAGCGTCACGCGCTCAGCGAGGGCGGCCATCATGCGTTTAAGTTCCGTATCGCCGAGATGACGGTTACGGGCGAGCACGCCCAGCAGATCACCTGCGTGGGCCAGTGCGTGCAGCCAGCCCTTGCCGGTGACGTAGCCGCGCAGATCCTGCTCGCCCACCAGGTAGCTGATGGCCTGTTCCAGGATGCCGTGCACCTCGCTCCTGGCCAGAAAAGGATGGCTGTTATCGTATTTGAGGATGTCCGAGAGGGTCAGAGCCGAGAATGAGCGCAGCAGCACCATATCGTCTCCCTGCTTGCCTAGATCGTACCGCATATTCTCAGCCAACTGCATAACCATTGAGCGCAGCTGTGTGTGGGTATACAGGCCCTCTTGAATCCAGTTTTCGAGTGTGGAGTAGATATAGTAATCGCGCAACTCAGGATCGGGATCGCCCAGCAGGCTTAGTAACTCCGGCGTTAGCTGCTCAACGCTATAGTCTGCTGGTAGTTGGAAATGATTAAGCGCAATCGAGCGCCAGAATGCTTTATCCATCATAAACCTTCACTTTATACTTCTATGTCCGCCGGGGGCCAGAGAGCTATGCATTCCCGTTGACCGCCAGGCAGACAATAATTTCTCATGTACGAGGCCATTTTATCTTTGCCAGCAGACAGAGACAAGGTCTTTACTGCTTCTGCCACTCACTTGATGCTGCCAGATTTGTATTTACCGCTTATACTAAAAAAAATGCTATTCATCGGAGACAGGTCGTTGTTGGTGAAACGGGGGCGCCCGTGCACGGGGCCGCTGTGCGGCACAGCCGGGGCAAGCCTGGCACCTACGGATAATCTTGCGAGGTCAGAACAGACGAGGGACATTTTCGAGGGCGGAGGAGTAATCGGACGCGAGGTCCGAACATATGTTGGAGGGTGGAGTTATGGGGTACTATCAAGCGGAGCGGCGAGGAGGCAGGCTCAGGTTTCCAGCGGCTTTCTTTGGGGGTGATTATAATCCAGAGCAGTGGATGGGGGATAAGAACTGGCGCGAGATCTGGCAGGAGGATATGCGCCTGATGTGTAAGGCTGGCGTGAATCTGGTTTCGCTGGGAATCTTTAGCTGGGCGGCGCTGCAGCCAGCTGAGGATCGCTTTACCTTTGAGTGGTTGGACGACATCCTTGAGATGCTGGCGGAACAGCAGATCGAGGTTTGCCTGGGGACCGCTACGGCGGCCCAACCGGCCTGGTTGTCGGCGGCCTATCCCGATGTCCTGCCGGTGGATGAGAAGGGGATGCGGCATAAGCCCGGCGTGCGCCTCAACTACTGTCCCACCAATGAGGATTTTCGCCGCCTGGGCCAGGATCTGGTGCGCAGGCTGGCTGAACGCTATGGAGATCATCGCGCGCTGCGGCTGTGGCATGTCAGCAACGAATATGGCCCGACCTGCTACTGTGAGCATTGCGCAATGCGTTTCCGCGACTGGCTGAAGTTGCGCTATGGTCGGCTGGAAGAGCTCAATCGCTGCTGGATTACTGCTATCTGGAGCCGTACTTACACCGACTGGGAGCAGGTGCAGCCACCCAGCAGCATCGGCGAGTATAGCCTGCCAGCTCTACAGATTGACTATCAACGCTTCCTGTCAGATATGAACCTCGAAGGGTATCTGGGTGAGGTTGCTATACTGCGTGAGGTCACGCCGCATGTGCCGGTGATGACCAACTTCCATGGTCTGACGCGCTACATCGACTATTTTGCCTGGGCGCCGCACCAGGATATTATCAGCTGGGATTCGTATCCGCGTCACAACGCCACCCCTGATATGGCCGCCTTCCATTATGATCTTATGCGCAGTCTGAAGCCCAGACAGCCATGGCTGTTGCTGGAGCAGACCCCTAGCCAGGTTCAATGGCACCAGGAGAATCCGCTCAAGCGTCCAGGTGTGATGCGCTTGCAGAGCTACCAGGCGCTGGCGCACGGCTCAAACTCCGTAATGTTCTTTCAGTGGCGCCAGGCGCGTGGTGGCCGCGAGATGTATCACGGCGCCATCGTCAGCCATGCCGGTCATGAGCACACACGTGTCTTCCAGGAGGTGGCGCAGCTGGGCGCGGAGCTCAAGCTGTTTGAGTCCGCCTTATTGGAGACGCACATGCAGGCGCGTGTCGCACTGATGATGAGCTGGCCCAACTGGTGGACAGTCGAGAATCGCCACACGCCCAGCCGTTACTTCAACTATATCGCGGAACTGCAGCACTACTACAGAGCTCTATGGCAGCGCAACATCGCCGTCGACATTATCTCCCCCGACCAGTCATTGGATAGTTACCAGCTGGTGATCGCGCCCCTGTTAAACATGGTAAGCGAGGAGCAGGGGGCGGCCATCGAGCAGTATGTCAAAGAGGGAGGAACCTTCTTGACCACCTACTTCAGCGGCATGGTCGATGAGAACCATCGCGCCTGGCTGGGCGGCTATCCTGGACCTCTGCGACGCACCCTTGGCATCTGGGTTGAGGAGTTTGATCCGCTCCCCCTGGGAACGACGAATACTTTGTTTTGCCTGCAAGAGACCGATGATTGGCGTGGCAGCTATAGCTGTGAGCAATGGTGCGATATCGTGCATCTAGAAGGGGCGCAGGCGCTCGCCGTCTTTGGACAGGATTTTTATGCTGGCCGGCCCGCCATTACCGAATTTCACCATGGCCTGGGTCAGTCATTCTATGTCGCCACCCGGCCAGACGCGGCGGGCTTAGATATGCTGTTGAACATGCTGCAGAGCCGTCTTGGACTGAGTGCGCCGCTGCTGGTTCCACCCGGCGTTGAGGTCACATGTCGTGAAGGCAGACTGACCACCTACTTCCTGCTCAATCACCTGCCCGAGACACAGATGATCATGTTGCCGGAACCCATGCGCGATGTCCTTACCCGGCGCGTCTATGAACAGGAAATACAACTCCCTCCCCTTGGTGTCGCCATCCTTATCCCTGCGTATTAAAGATAAAGAAGAATATCACGTAGTTGGCCAGGATGGCGTCTCCCGACGTCGAGGGTGGGCGTGAGCGTCCACCCTCGACGCCAGCTTCCTGTGATCGGCTAGATCAGTGAGGATAAGCGGATATCTGGCAGGCCATATTTCCAGTACAGCAGATTGGTCTCAACCATCTTCTCACCTGGATGGTATTGTTCCCAGTTGAGCATGGTCCAGAGTGGCTGCGTCAGACCCGTATGGGTGAATGCCGCATCCAGATGCGCCAGTTCGTAGTCCGAAAAGAGGCGTACGCTCTGGTAGCCAGAGAAGAGGGCTTGAAACAGCTCGGGATCAAAGCAGGCCCAGAGATCAGAGCCCTCGGGTGCATCCACAAAGCAGAATCCCAGCACCGTCATGGCAAAGTCCATGATGGCCGCGCCCACACCGATCTCTTGCCAATCCACAAAAGCAACCAGCCGGTCGCCATCAAACAGGCAATTGGTCGTATCCAGGTCACCATGGACGATGCTTTGTGGAAAGGTCTCAGGTCGAAAATCGCTTAGTGAATGAACGATGCGCAAGGTCTGTTGCAGACGATCAGGTCCATAGAGCTGAACAGCGCTCTGTAGACACCGTGTTAGATAGCTCGCGTCCAGCCAGTGAGGCTTAGCGGGCAAGTTCTGGCCGGGAATAAGATGGAGTCTGGCTAGTTGGGCGCCAATGGCTCGACTAACCACCTGTGATGGCTGGGGCATGGATCCAGGTAGCCGGGTCAGTACGACCGCGTCGCAATCGGGGCTATGATAGAACTGGCTGCCATCGGGCGCCGATAGGTAGTATGCGCTGGCGGTGAACTGATATTCCTGCAAGCGCTGTAAAAATGGCAGGCCATCTAATACCTCTTGCAAGGGAGAGTTTACGATCATTTTGAAGAGATAGCCGCCAGATGGTGTGCTCACCAGATAATTGTCATTGGTGCCGCCGGTGCGCTCAAAGTCCATGATAGGCCCTAATGCAAAGTGCGTGGCGATAGCGGTTAGCTTCTCTTCTAATGTGCGTGGCATCTTTTTTCCTCCTCGTGTTTATCAAGCTGATAGTGGTTGCCAGGTATCGTTCATTTTTGTATCATAAGCGTTTTCCAAAGAAACATTGATGTGCTATAATTGTATGACGAAAGGAATTTATTGTAATCTCCAGCCGAGAGGCATTTTCATATGCAAGGCGCCAAATAAAGTGAATTGATCGCGCCCGATGTTGTATATGTGGCCTCTCTTGTGGGTATTCTACCCCTTTCCTCTGGCTTCCCAGGGCACAATGTGACGCGGGAAGCATGTGAAATCTAAACAGCTGCATTCATTTTGTGGAATGCCCTTTTTTAGAGAAGAGGAGCTGGCAAGCTGCCGAACAGGTATGCTACCAGCTCCTCTTCTTTTTTTGTTTGTCAGGAGGAATTTCATGTATAGATGGAAGGACCAGCTGGGCTTGCCAGAGACGCAGGGACGGTATGGTTTTTTACTGGTATTGGTCATCGATGCTCTGGGAGCGGGATTGTTTATACCGCTCTCAATCCTCTATTTTCAGGTCACGACTGACCTTCCCTTGCCGATTATCGGGCTGACCCTGACCTGCGCGACCGTCTGCGCGCTGCCGGTATCGCTGATTACTGGTAGCCTGGTAGATCGTTTTGGGGCGCGACGGATAACCGCCATCAGTCAGTTGATCCAGGCGATTGGCTTTCTGGGCTATCTCTTTGTGCATACGGTACCTGTCTTTTTCATCATGGCTCTGCTGGTTACGGCTGGTGGGAGGATCTTTTTCGCGGCCAGCGCGTCGCTCATCGTTGATATTGCTACACCCCGTGAACTGGCCCGCTGGTTCGGACTGGTCGGAGTCATACGCAATGTCGGGCTGGGGATCGGTGGTTTGCTAGCGGGCATTGTACTGGCAACGCATAATCCAGACATCTACCATCTGCTGATTGGCGCAAGTTCCCTCTGTTATCTGCTGGCGGCTAGCCTGTTGCTGCGTTTGTCAGAGCCAGGGCACCTACAGTATGAGCAGGTAGAGAAGGTGCCGTATACATCCATTCTACGGCATCGCCAGTTCATCTTCTTTCTGATCAGCAGCATCTCTTTTCCTCTCTGCTCGATGATGCTGGCAACGGCCTTCCCAGTCTATGTAACTGAGGCCGTGCACGCTCCTGACTGGCTGCCGGGTCCGGCTTTGCTGCTCAATTCACTGCTGGTGATCGGCTGTCAAACCTTTATGGTGCGTTTAATGGAGCCATTCCGCCGTACCAGAACCCTTGGATTGGCTGCTCTTATGTGGGGGATCTCGTGTGGTTGCTTTGCCCTGGCGCTATTTATACCTTCTTTCCTGGTGGTTCCTTATCTGTTTCTGGTGGTGGCTATTCATACCCTGGCATCCATATTGTATGGACCAACCACCAGTTCGCTGGTCGCCGACCTTGGTCCTGTGGCCCTGCGTGGACGTTACCTGGCAACGTATGAGTTCTCATGGGGGATCGCCAGTGCATTGACCCCGGCCCTGTTCTCGAATCTCTATGTCGTGACACCATCGTTGCCGTGGCTCTTCCTGGCGGTACTGGTATCTGTGTCAGGAATGAGCCTGCTCTGGCTTGAGCGACGATTGCCTGCACAGGTAGTGTGGGGCAAAAAGTAGGACGGTATATAGCTGCTGAGCATGCACGCCTTCTCCCACCCGGACTCTCCGCATGTGCGAGTCCACGCCAAATTTCTCTGTTGTTGCATCGGACGCCCATGTGCGGGTGCACGCCAGCTTCCCAGTGTTGGTGCATCGGGTGCGCTAATGCGCACCCGATGCACCAACACAAAAAACAAAGGCGGCCGCGTATGCGGCCGCCCGAACGGGGGCGCTCACGTCCCCCAGAAAAAGTATGTCTGACACCTAAAAATTAAAGTTATCTGGATCGGCGCCGGTGCGCTCATTGCGGTTCAGACCATCCAGGCGCTGCACGTCTTCGTCGGAGAGTGTGAAGTCAAACACGTTGGTGTTCTCACGGATACGCTCGGTGTGGATCGACTTCGGGATGGTCACGATGCCATGCTGCAGATCCCAGCGCAGGATGATTTGTGCCGGTGACTTGTGGTATTTGCTGGCCAGCTCGTCTAGCAATGGAAGGTGATGCTTGCCCGCGATCAGGGGACTCCAGGCCTCGACCTGGATACCTTTCTGCTGGCAGAAGTTGCGCAGCTCAACCTGGCTGAGCAGTGGATGCAGTTCGATCTGGTTGACGGCTGGCACCACTTCGCTGTTCTCCAGCAGGTCATTGAGGTGGTGAACATGGAAGTTACTGACGCCGATCGCGCGTACGTGTCCATCGCGGTACAGCTTCTCCATGGCCTTCCAGGTATCCTTATATTTGCCCTTGACCGGCCAGTGGATCAGGTACAGGTCGATCACGTCAAGGCCCAGCTTCTTGCGGCTCTCGTCGAAGGCGCGCAATGTCGTATCGTAGCCCTGATTAGAGTTCCATACTTTTGTGGTGACAAAAAGCTCATCGCGCGATACGCCGCTCTGCTTGATAGCGGTGCCCACACCGGTCTCATTGCCATACGCGGCCGCCGTATCAATCGAGCGATAGCCGGTCTCCAGCGCATCGCGTACCGCGTTGATGACCTCGTCACCCTCTTTAGTCTGGAAGACACCAAAGCCAAGCCATGGCATCTGAACACCGTTATTCAGTTTTGTTGTATCCGTGATATGTTGAATATTGGTCAAAAGTCTGATCCTCCTGAAATTTTATAGGGGAGAGACAAGTCTGTTGAAGAGCACACAAATACTCCGACATTGTCCATTTCTATTTTTTCAATGTGTCTTACTCTTGTACAAGCATTTTTCTCATAGTATTTATCCCCAGCTATATATGAATACGAGCCAGAATGCGTTCTGGAGACAGTAGAGAAGGAAGGCTTCTTTCCGTGAATACAAGATAAATATGATTAATGTCTTGCTTTCCAGCCCGATAATGTGTATAAATAAATGGTCAATTGCTTGACAGGAGTATTTTTTCGTGTTCAACTCATAGAAGAGAAGATATTCATGTCGATTAGAAAGGACCATCATAATGCTGACTGGTATCGGGCATCTCGCATTTTACATTTCCGATCTTGAGAAGTCACTGGACTTTTATTGTCAGAAACTGGGCCTGAAAGAGGCCTTCAGACTTGACCGTGAAGGTACACCATCGCCCTGGATCGTATATCTTCAGGTTTCGCCGGGCAATTTTATTGAGCTCTTTCCTGGTGGCGCCGGCGAGAATCGCCCGCGTGGCCAGAACGTTGGTTATAATCATCTCTGCCTGCTGGTCGATGATATGGCGGCAACCCTGCAGGAGCTTAAAGGCCGGGGCGTAGAGATTACCGGTGAAGCCAAACAAGGTATAGATCATAATCTGCAGTACTGGCTTAATGATCCCGATGGCAATGCCATCGAACTGATGCAGATCGTCAGCGATTCGCCGCATGCGCAGGCCGATGCGCGCTGGCGGGCCTGATTTGTGATGTCGCGGGTAGCAGTGACAATTGCTGATGGTGCATGAAAACGCGCGGGAATGCATACATCTTGTCCTCTATCGATGGTCGGTGAGCGTGTAGGGCTTAGGCGATCGAGTTTGTGAAGCGTGCTCGTGAAGATCTTTCACAGGAGGCCTGCTGATGTATTTAGAAGATATCCTCAGCGTATGCTTGCAGGGACTCAACAGCCGCTATCCCGACCATGTCATTGATATCAACCTGGAGATCATGACCCTGACTGATATTGATGCCAAAGGATGGAAAGCGGATGAGTTGATCAAGCATCTCAACGAGAAGGCGCCCCACTTTCTACAGAAGATGGCGCGTATGATCGTAGATAGCTGTGAAACGGTTATCTACCTGCTGGACATCTCGGAAGAGACGCCAGCCCTCTGGCTCCACTGTCAGGGAAAACTGCCGCCCTGCCATGAACATTCCAGAAAGGCACAAAAAGTCGGACAGCAAAATATGATTGCGAATCTGTGAAATAGCTGTTATGGAGGCAAGGCCGGATGTGCGTAGTTCTCTACACACGCCCGGCCTTGCCTGTGTTTACTGCTGGTTGGCGACTTTGAGCACGATGCGTCCACGACCATGGCCGGTCTTGCTGCGCTGATGCGCCTGAGCCGCTTCAGCGAGCGGATAGGTAGCTTCAAGCTCGACCTTCAACTTGCCCTCTTGTATCAACTTCGCGAAGGTCTCCAGGAGATCATGCGAAACCTGGGCAGAAAAGCGCTCAACGCGCGCATTTTTCTCCTTTGCCTGCGCCTCCTCCGGCTGGCCCGCGATCGTCACCAGGGTGCCACCATTTTTCAGCGCCTTGAGCGATGAAGCCAGGGTTGGAGCGCCCACAGTATCAAAGACCAGGTCCGCATCGTGCACGGCCTGTTCGACCGGCTCGGAAGTATAGTCAATAACCCTATCGGCACCCAGCGAGCGCACAAAGTCAACGTTTGAGCTTGAGGTGGTGGCGATGACACGAGCGCCCTTCCAGTGAGCAAACTGGACCGCGAACAGGCCAACGCCACCGGAGGCACCCTGGACCAGGACGGTCTGTCCAGGTTGCAGATCGCCATGGTCGAACAGACCCTGCCACGCGGTCGTCGCGCCCACTGGGATGGCCGCGGCCTCTTCAAAGCTGAGCGTGTCAGGTTTCAATGCCAGGGTATTGATTGAAGCGGGAATATATTCTGTGTAGCCACCTTTAGCGCTCTGTCCAAAGACCGCCTGTCCCTTCTGGAACGCCGTTACTCCGGGTCCCACTTCCTCGATGATGCCCGCGATGTCGCGGCCAGGGATGTATGGGAACTGCACCGGCCAGAAGTCCTTCATCCAGCCTTCGGTAATCTTCCAATCGACCGGATTTACTCCGACCGCATAAACGCGTACGAGCACCTCATCAGTCTGGGGATCGGGAATCTGCGTCTGCTCAAGCTTAAGCTCTTCCGGACCGCCATAATTGTGAATACGTATTGCCTGTGCTTGTTTAGCCATAACAGATGAACTCCTTTTACTTTTCCTGCAAACTCTCTTTTTGACACGTATGTGTATTTCGTTGGTAACTTCTATCTGATGTGTATGAAATACATGAGTGGGTATCTTTGCGTCTATATGTGTGTCTGACTCTCATGATGATGGCCTGCGACCTGCATCGGTTTTCGCACCTGCTGCGCAGCAGACGCCCGTGCGGGGGCGCTCACGTGCCCCCATGGTGATGAGTGTCAGGCACGTTCTATGAGAATACCTGGAGCCATACTGTTGCATAACGCCAGGACTTTTTGCCATGCCTCGGCAGGGAGATCAGGGTGGCAATGGCGATGAACTGGCCGTTTGTACAGGAGGATCTCTGTCTTTTGAACAATGTCACCGTCGAGCGGGTGAGAGATACTATTGTAAATAAGGGGGCTGAAGAGAGAGGTTAACATAAGAATAAGATGGAAGGATAAAATGCATGTATATTCAAGAACTTACCATACAGACTCAGAAGCTGAGCGAGCAGAAAGCTTTTTATAGTACCGTGCTGGAGTTACCTATCGTCGCTGAGACGGCGACCTCCTTTACGGTTCAGGCTGGCACGACCCGGCTCACCCTGCTGCAGACACAGCAAGAGGTGCTCTATCATATGGCCTTTACGATTCCGCGCAACAAGTTTCAGCAGGCCAAGGACTGGATTGCGCAACGCATACCACTTTTGCCGTTAAAGACGGGTGAAGATGAAATCTTCTTTTCCGGCCTCGATGCACGTTCATTCTACTTTGGGGATGCTGATAATAACATCCTGGAATACATGGTACATAACGGTCTGGAGCACGAAACACCGGGAGCATTTGGGCCGCAAGATGTTCTGCGCGTGAGTGAGATAGGCTTGCCGGTAGAGGATGTACCGGCCATGGCTACGCAATTGGAGCAGCAGCAAGGGATCGTCTCTTATCCTGCGCCGAACCAGATCTCCAGCGATTTTGCCTATCTGGGCGACATTTTTGGTCAACTGGTAGTGGTAAAAACCGGACGTCCCTGGTTGCCTACCGAAACGGTAACGGCCATTGTCTCGCCGGTGCAGGCTGTCATCAGCGGTCAGCGTGAAGAGCAGATCCAGTCCTCATTCTATCCCTACACCATTACTGTGCATGCCGCATAAGAGCGCCTCTTCATGGGCGCTCTCCCCTTTTCTCTTTCAAAAAAAGAATGATAAACAAGCAAGGTGTATTCCAATGTATTTATGAGAGCGTGTAAGCAATAAGAGCGATTCAATGCTCAAATTGTTGACTTTCTTGTATGATCTTCTCGTGAAAACCTGTTGATAGCGGGCCGGACAGGAGGCATAGTATGTACTCCTCACCATCCATCAATGATCAGTTGATCATGCGATGTGAGCAATTAGAGCAATTGCTTATTGCTTTGCGACACAGGGGATATGAGGTCGTCGGTCCCACTGTACACAACGAGGCCATTGTCTATAATGTGCTGACCTCAATAAACGATCTCCCCAGGGGTTATACAGACGAGCAGGATGGTGGTGTCTATCGGCTCAAGCGGCGCAATGATGATGCCTTCTTTGGTTATGCCGTTGGCCCGCATTCGTGGAAGCAGTTTCTGCATCCTTCCATCACACGCCTGTGGCGTGCGCAGCGTGACGAGCAGGGTATTCATATAGCTGTGAGTGATGATGATAGCCATAGATATGCTTTTATCGGTGTACGCTCCTGTGAGTTGCACGCCATTGCCATTCAGGATCGTGTGTTTTTGCAGGATGCCTATATCGATCCAATCTACCAGGAGCGCAGAAAGGATCTTTTTATTGTCGCCCTCAATTGCGGGCAGGCTGGTGGAACCTGCTTTTGTACCTCAATGCAGACGGGCCCGCGCGCAACTACTGGCTATGATCTGGCACTGACAGAGATCATAGATGCACACAACCACTTCTTTGTCGTTCAGATTGGAAGTGAAGCGGGCGCAGACATAATGCATGCTCTAGAGTGTCAACCGGCAGGGGATGAAGAGATCGCACGGGCCGAGCAGGTAGTAGAGCAGACGGCCCGCTCGATGGGACGCCAGATGCCAACCTCTCCGCAGGGCATCAAAGATCTGTTGGCGCGCAACCTGGAGCATTCACGTTGGGATGACGTGGCTCAACGCTGCTTGAGTTGCACCAACTGCACCATGGTTTGTCCGACCTGTTTTTGCACCACTATAGAGGATACTACCGATCTGGCGGATAAAGAGACCGAGCGCGTACGCAAGTGGGACTCATGCTTTAACGTGGACTTCTCGTATCTGTATGGAGGTAGCGTACGTACTTCGTCCAAATCACGCTATCGGCAGTGGATGACGCATAAGCTCTCAACGTGGTTCGACCAGTTTGGCTCATCTGGTTGTGTCGGTTGTGGCCGCTGCATTACCTGGTGTCCAGTGGGTATCGACATCACGGAAGAGGCATGCGCCATCTATGACAGCGAGCAAAAGGAGTCCTAGCCATGCCAACGTGTGAACAGATCCTGATTGCCCATCCTTTTTTCAAAGATCTGCCCCTGTACTATCTCCATCAACTGGCCGCCCTGGCCACGCCGGTTGAGTATGAGCCCAATCAGTATATCTTTCATGAAGGTCAGCCAGCCGAATATTTCTATGTGATTATCGAGGGCAAAGTTGCGCTGGAGACCTTTGCGGCCGATCGCGGCGCTCTCTCCATCGAGACCATCGAGGCGGGCGAGGTATTGGGCTGGTCATGGTTATTCGAGCCGTATTGCTGGCATTTTAGTGCCCATGTTATCGAGAAGGTCAAGGCCATTGCGCTGCATGGAGCATCTCTGCGTTACATGTGCGAGAACGACAATGTTTTTGGATATCGACTCGTCAAGCGGGTAGCATATATCGTTATGCGGAGGCTACAAACAACGCGCCTGCAACTGCTTGATATTTACCAGACCGGGGCGGGAGGTAGTTGATGATACTGACAGACAAAATTGATCCTATACCTATGCTACCACGCTGGTATCGTATCCGGCGCAGGCAGGATGAGCTTCCCAATATTGTGACCTTTGAGCTTGAGGAGGCGGACAATAGCAACCGGCTTCTTTTCTCGTGCGGGCAGTTCAATATGCTATATGTGTTTGGGGTGGGTGAAATACCGATCTCGATCAGCGGCGATCCGGATCATCCGGAGCAGATGGTTCATACTATTCGCGCGGTTGGTAACGTTTCAAACGCACTCTGCGGGATGCAACCGGGAGCCGTGCTTGGGGTGCGTGGCCCCTTTGGACGTCCCTGGCCGCTTGATCAGGCCGAGGGCAAAGATCTGTTGTTGATAGCCGGTGGTTTGGGACTCGCGCCGTTGCGCTCTGTCATGCATTACGTTAGTGCTCACCGCCAAAACTTTGGCCGCGTGACACTGCTCTATGGTGCGCGCACGCCTGAGGACATTCTCTATCGCGTGGACTGTGAACGCTGGCGTGCCCGACTGGACCTGGATGTTGTCGTAACGGTCGATCGGGCCAGTGAGCGCTGGCGCGGCAGTGTTGGTGTCGTTCCTAAATTGATCGGGCGCGCCTTTTTTGAACCGCTGAACACACTGGCGTTTGTCTGCGGGCCAGAGATCATGATGCGCTTTGTCGTCAATGAGTTAGAGAGATGTGGTGTCCCATGCGAACAGATATATATATCGATGGAGCGTAACATGAAGTGTGCCATTGGCCATTGTGGACACTGCCAGTATGGTCCCACCTTTGTTTGCAAGGATGGGCCGGTGCTGTCCTACATACGGGTGCGAGACCTACTATTTAAACGGGAGATCTAAGATGAGCCAGGGACAGAAACCTAAACTGGCGGTCTGGAAATTCGCCTCCTGTGATGGTTGCCAGTTGAGTTTGCTGGACTGCGAGGATGAACTGCTGGCGCTGACCGCGACGCTGGAGATCGCCAACTTCCAGGAGGCATCCCGTGCCGTCGTGAGTGGACCCTATGATCTCTCGCTGGTCGAGGGATCGATTACTACCCCTGAGGACGCGGAGCGTATCCAGCATGTGCGGCAAGTCTCGCGGTACTTGGTGACCATTGGGGCCTGCGCGACAGCGGGCGGCATCCAGGCCCTGCGCAACTTTCAGGATGTGCGCGAGTTCACCGATCTCGTCTATGCCTCTCCCGCGTACATCAAGACGCTAAGCACCTCGACTCCCATCTCCGCGCATGTCTCGGTTGACTTTGAACTGCACGGGTGCCCCATAAACAAGCACCAGTTGCTGGAGATCATCAATGCCTTTTTGCGGCATCGCAGGCCCAACATTCCCGCCCATAGCGTCTGTCTGGAGTGTAAGCAAGCAGGCAATGTTTGCGTCATGGTCGCGCACGGGACACCTTGTCTGGGTCCCGTGACGCATGCCGGCTGTGGAGCAATCTGCCCCTCGTTCAATCGCGGCTGTTATGGCTGCTATGGTCCCAAGGAGACTCCCAACCTGATATCGCTGAGCCGCCAGTTTCGGCGCGTGGGAATGACGAACGCAGAGATCAGGCGTCAGCTACAGACCTTCAACGCGTATGCCGAGCCGTTTCGCCGGGAGAGCACATCATTATGAATAATAGAAATATCATCATTGATTACCTGACTCGGGTTGAGGGCGAGGGGAGCCTTTTCATCAAGATGAAAGATGACGTGGTACAGGATGTTGAATTAAAGATCATTGAGCCGCCGCGCTTCTTCGAGGCGTTTTTGCGTGGGCGCGCATTTGGTGAGGCGCCCGACATTACCGCCCGCATCTGCGGCATCTGTCCCGTGGCCTACCAGATGAGCGCAGTACACGCCATGGAGGATGCCTGTGGAGTCAGGGTGGAGGGACAACTGCGCGCCCTGCGGCGCCTGCTCTATTGCGGAGAATGGATCGAGAGCCATACGTTGCATATCTACATGCTGCACGCCCCTGACTTCCTCGGCTACTCCTCGGCCTGGCAGATGGCGCGGGACTATCCTGACGTTGTGCAGCGCGGCCTGCAGATGAAGAAGGCGGGTAATGCCATCATTGAGTTTCTAGGTGGTCGTGCCGTGCACCCCGTCAATGTCAAGATTGGCGGCTTTTATAAGGTACCCATGCCGCAGGAGTTTGCATCCCTGGCAGAACAACTGCGTCGCGGTAGAGATAACGCTCTGGAAACGGTGCGCTGGGTGGCGCAACTCCCCTTCCCCGACTTTCAGCAGGATTATGAATTTGTCGCCCTCGGTCATCCCGATGAATATCCAATGAATGAGGGGCGGATAATCTCCAATCAGGGTCTTGATATCACCGCCCGAGAGTATGACGATCATTTTATTGAAGAGCAGGTGCCATATTCCAACGCGCTCCACTCACGCTTGAAAGGACGGGGCGCCTATATGACTGGACCGCTGGCGCGCTACAATCTCAATTTCAGCCGTCTCTCGCCACTGGCGCAAGAAGCAGCGCGATCTGTGGATATGGAGGCGACCTGCCGCAATCCTTTTAAGAGCATTATCGTGCGCAGCATCGAGGTGCTCTACGCCTTCGACGAAGCCCTGCGCCTCATCGAGCAGTACGAGATGCCTCAACAGCCGTGTGTGCCACCGCTACCACGGAACGCGACCGGTTATGCCTGTACAGAGGCGCCACGCGGCCTGCTCTACCATAGATATACCATTGACGAGCAGGGTATTATTCGGGACGCCAGGATCGTCCCGCCAACGTCACAGAATCAGAAGATGATCGAACAGGATCTCAGAAGCTATGTGGAGCGCATCATCCAACTGCCCGATGATGAACTGACCTGGAAATGTGAGCAAGCGATCCGCAACTATGATCCCTGCATCTCATGTGCCACGCATTTTTTGCGTGTGCACATAGCACGCGCATAAAGTAGGGGACCGTGATAGAAAGGTAGCAGTAAGTATGTCCGGGCGCATGCTGGTGATTGGGATCGGCAACGGCTATCGCAGCGATGATGGCGCAGGATTGCTGGTTCTCCAGATGTTGAAAGAGAAGCAACTCCCCGATGGCGTGACCTGCCTTGAGTCTGATGGCGATGGCGCGTGGCTGCTAGATGCCTGGGCGCACGCTGAACGCGTGATCCTGATCGATGCCGTTGCGTCGGGGGCGTGTCCAGGGACGGTACATCGTCTCGATCCCCATGGAACAAACATGGCTCTTGCCGCTCCCATATTTTGCTCCTCGCATGCCTTTGGGGTCGGTGAAGCCATACAACTGGCGCGGGCGCTCAACAGATTGCCATCCGACCTGCTCATCTATGGTATTGAGGGCGAACGCTTCCGTGCCGGTACCGCCCTTTCACCCCTTGTTGAACGTGCTGTACACGAGGTCGTTGAGCTGGTCTGGCGGGACATCCAGACTCATATGATAAAATAGAAAGCGCATCACGCTAAAAATTTTTCTTTATCTTTGATAGATGGAAAGGCAAATATCATGAATCCATGGCAAGAGCGAAATGAAGGGGTGATCAAGGAGTTTCGCGCCAACGGTGGCAAGGTTGAAGGCTGGGCGCCCTTGATCCTGCTGACCACGAAGGGAGCCAGATCGGGCCAGGAACGCATCATTCCTTTGATGTATGTGCCCGACGGTGACCGCATCCTGGCTGTGGCCTCAAAAGGTGGTAATCCCAAACATCCCGATTGGTATCTAAACATTCTCGCTCATCCGGAGGTGACCGTGGAGGTAGGGAACGAGAAGTTCACGACCGCTGCGAAAATCCTCACTGGCGAAGAGCGGGCAAGGGCGTACAAACGTGCGGCGGAAGTTTTTCCTCCCTACGCGGAATACCAGCAGAAGACGTCGCGCGAGATCCCGGTTATCGCGCTTGATCGGCCCACGAAATAATCCGTCTTGAGCACACGAGCCAGGTTGAGATATTCCTGCATAAGGATTGATGTTTCGACCTGGCTTTTTTGTATGGCTGAATGATAATGGTTGCGCTGAGGTTATACTGTCCCATCGTGATGATCTGATTCGTTCATTGAATGAACCGCCGTGTATGTTGTGGAAGAAACAATGGTGCTCTGTTGCTATGAACGTAAGCGAGGGGAGTACAATCTCATGCAGATACCATCCAGATTTGAAGTCAAGACATTGATGGAAGAACATTACGATCCCTGTATTTCATTGTTTATGCCCGTTGAGCAAGTTGGACCAGAGACACAACAGAATCCGGTGCGACTGCGTAATCAACTGCGTGAGATCGAGAAGCAACTGGAGCAGCATGCGCAATTTGCCAGTATGAAAAGTGAATTGCTAAAGCCATTGTTGAAGTTGCCCGATAATCACGAATTATGGCTTGAACCATGTCAGGGCCTGGCCATCTTCCGTAGCCTGGATCAGTTTCACTGCTATCACCTGCCAGAGCGCGTCAAGGAGCAGCAGGTGATCAGTTCACACTTCTATCTCAAGCCTCTACTATCTTTCCTGGCCAATGACGGACGCTTCTATGTGCTGGCGCTCTCGCAAAATGAGATCAGGTTACTGGAGGGGACGCGCTATACGGTACAGGATGTTCTCCTGCCAGAGCAGGTTCCCGAAAGCCTCGCGGCGACGCTGCAGTATGAACAACCCGAGAAAGAACTGCAGTACCATAGCACTGGTTCTGGAGCGCTGGTAGGCAAAAGTGGACGGCACACGCTGGTCTTTCATGGCAAAGGCGAGAGCGACGAGGCCAAAGAGCAATTGACACGCTACTTTCAGCAGATCAACCATGGGTTGCGCGAGCTCCTGCATGACGAAACCGTTCCGATGGTGCTGGCGGGGGTAGAATACCTGACGGCCCTGTATCGCAAGGCCAATACGTATCCTCATCTGCTTGAAAATAGCCTGGCAGGCAATCCAGATGAGCTATCACCTCAGGAACTGCATCAGAAAACCCTGCCACTGGTCGAGCCAGTGCTGGAACAGGGGCAGCGGCAGGCGCTGGCACAGTATCAGGAGAACGTCGGGACGGAGATGGCCTCCAACAATATTACCCTGGTCGTGCCCGCCGCCCATGAGGGACGTATCGCCTCCTTATTCATCGCACGCGACCACGAACAGTGGGGCCGCTTTAATCCACTCACCGAGGCTATGGAGGTGCATGAGACCGCCATGCCCGGAGATGATGATTTGCTGGAGCGGGCGGCCACCCAATGTGTCCTGCATGGTGGTGCCGTCTATATCCTTAATCAACCCGATGCTATCGGCGGCCAGTTAGCCGCAGCCGTATTCCGCTATTAACGGCATAACGTAATCCGCTATATTGCTGTCAGAAAAAATGGAAAGCTTGCTCGTACTGATCACGGGCGAGCTTTGTCTATGGACCTTGATGGTGGCCTTAAGCACATCCCAGAGTACTTTCATCGATAGACATAATAGTTGGGAGAAAAAGATGGTAATATGGATAATTATAAGATTTATGCGAGTAGACGGTGTAATTGAGCTCATATGTAATGATAATGTAAAAAACTTTAAAACTGTGGAGGTTGAAAGAATCCCTTGAAGCGCATATAATAGAATTAATGCATACAATAATGAAGAAAACTATTTTTAATTCATGGCAACTACGCATAAAAAACAAAGCGCATGTATCAGATAGGGCAATGCTGTAATAGATTGGATGCCCGTTGGTAAGCTATTCAAGGAAGGGATAGTGTATATTGAATAGGCTTTTATTTGCTTTTCGTAGGGCGTTGTTCAAGTATTTAAGCGTTTCCAAAGATAGTTTCTCATCTTTTCAACGCCAGCTCGCCAGAGGAAAAAATGTGCCAGCCAATCTTCCGCTCTTCTGGAAGACTCGTCAGCGCCTGATGGCGTCTGTACTGGTTCTGGTTATCTTTTTTATTTCGCTTGCATCTGGCCTCGGCGAATTTATGCCGGCCAGGGCCAGTTCGCCTCTCTGGCACGGCCTGCAAGCCAGCATGGTTCATACCAGCGATGGACCGGCCAAACCATTTGTACCCCCGGTTACATCGACCCCGGCCAATACGGATGTGCCTCCTTTTCCCCCTACGATCGACCCATCAACGAATCCATCGGGAGCAGACACATCGACGCCAACAGACACGTATCCAACTTCAACTGATTATCCACCCTCAACTTCAAGCGGTCCTGTAGCGGATCAACCTTCGTATCCTATAGCAACGCAACCCGATACAACAGGTTCTAACAATGGAATAGTACCGCAGCCGACTAATCCGCCTTCGACGCAGGGTTCGAATCCAAATCCGACGCAGCCAGCACAATCGACTGTCACACCCAGGCCGACTCCTGTGCCGACGGCCCCCCCAACAGCAACGGATACGCCAACGCCAACAGATACCCCGACGACAACAGCTACCGCAACGCCAACGGGCACGCCTGTTTCTACCGGATCCTGTACGGCTAATTCACCAACGCCAACGGTGACGCCGACTGCCACTCCGACATTGTCCGCCACGGCGACAGCAACGGATACGCCAACTGCCACGGCTACATCTACCCCTGGCAACCCCGTCCTGACAAACCTGGAACAGGTAACGAATAGTGCATTTGGTACGGATGGGTCATATGTACCTAATAGCTGGGGAGTGCAAAAGAGCCGTATCGTACGGACTTCTACCGGAGATCTTTTTACCGTCTATATTAGTGCGGGTACAGGCTTGAAGGACCGCACCTGGCACCTGATGCATCAGATCTCAGGTGGCAAGTGGGAAGAGTTGAAGAAAGGTGACGCAGGGGCGGAGCCGATTAATATTCTTGTTGGTCCTGGCGACGAGCTTCACCTGTTCACCTGGCCGGGGACAAAGGGAACGCTAGTGCATCTGTATTCAAAAGATCTGGGCAGAACTTTTGAGCAGGAGGATGTAGCTGGCAACTGGTCGACAGATCAGGGTTATGCCGGTGCCACTATTAATACAAAGGGTGATATGGTCGTTTATCAGACCACTGAGGATGATGTACCTGGCCGTTTCTTCTGGTCGTATTATTCCTCGTCTACACATCAATGGACCTTCCATAAGAACACCCTGGATTGCCGCTATACCTATGCCTTTTTCTTCCTGGGTGATAAGGGTGATCTGACGATCACAGCCATGCGTGATGTTAAACGGGAAGAGCTTGGATTAACAGCGTCTACCGGCTTCGATTACATCTTTAACGACATTGGGTATTTTTACACCCAGGACGTAAACGTAGCAAATCCCAAACTGACCTTTATCGACGTTACCGGAGTAGTGCCGCCACAGAACAACACCGATTACGATATCACGTACCTGACAGATAGCTACATTGATACCCAGGGCAAGGTGCATATCCTCTATAATAATCTGTATGATGGGCCGCATCATGCTATTATTGAGGGTGGGCATCTGGTGAAAGATGTCAGGCTGGATATCTCGTTCTCGTTGGGCACCAAGGCGCGTATTACGCAGGATAGTCAGGGACATTTCTACGTGATCGCGATGAGCCAGGACGGCACTTCGCTGAATGTCTATCCGGGGACCAGCACAGATACCGATGGAACTCAGCTCATGTCCGCGGTATCGCTTCCCATCTCCAGTAATCCTGGTTGCGCGGATGATGACTTCTGCCATTCGCCCACCTTTACGGTACCTAGAAGCGGGAACTCCAGAAGCGACGTTATCGATGGGGTTTATGGAAACCATAATGATGAGATCTATTTCCAGATCAATCTGCGTGGCAACTCCTGATCTTCGCTAGTAGTTCACAGTTAGATTGCACCTGCGCGCCCATACTTTCTATTAAAGCGGTATGGGCGCGCTTTTATTGTATATCAGTCGTACTGGAAGGCGTACATCGAAGAGGAGTTTTTTTGATGATAACTGGTACATCTTCGCTGGCAAGCGTGTATGAGGGATGGGATGGTCATCAGCGCAGCCTGGTACAGGCTATTGCTCCGCTTTCCCCTCAGCAGTTGTCCTATCGGGCCGCGCCGCATCTGCGATCGGTGGGAGAGATCGCCAGCCACCTGAGCCTGGGGCGGGTTGGCTGGTTCCAACGGATGCAGGCGCCAGGCAGTGAGGAAGCAGCTCGTCAGGTCGAGGGATGGGAGGAGGAATCGCGTATCGTCGAAAACGCGGCGGAACTGGTTCGACGCCTGGAAGTGACCTGGCATATGATCGAGACTACGCTTCATACCTGGACTATCAGCGATCTCGCTCAGACTTATCAGCATACATACTGGGGAAAGACCTACGCCATCTCGCGCCAGTGGACGATCTGGCGCATCATGTCACATGATTTGCATCATGGTGGAGAGCTCGTCATTCTCCTGGGCATCCAGGGTATCGATGTCCCCGAACTCGGCGATCTGGGTGGTCATATCACCGAACCTCCTCTGGTTGACCCATCCTGAATATACCATTGCCCACCCTTGTTCCGAATACTAAGGGTGAGCAATGACATGGTTAAATTTCGTTCTTGCCTGATGTGAGGTGATGGGGATAGAGCTTGCGCATGTTATCGCCGAAAAGTTTGATGGCCTGTTTGCGTGGTAGGATACGCGTGGTTAAAATGGCGGCAGCCCGATTGCCACGCCCGGCAATATGGCTCGGGGTACGTCCCAGGGCGGCAATCGCCTCTGCGACCGTTGGTGTGGCCTCCATATAGGGCATGGTAACCGATTTATAATGTGGCTGCGCGTAATGGAAGCCGGGGGTATTGGTAGCGCCAGGCGCGAATCCCAGCACATCGACCCCCGAACTGCGCAGCTCGTCCCATAGCCCCTCGGCCAGAATCAGATTGTAGGCTTTTGTAGCCGCATAGTTCGTGACGAGCGCTGTCCCTTGCAAGGCGGAGGCAGATGAAAAGAAGACAATACCTCCTCGTCCACGCTCGCGCATCAAGCGTCCAAAGTGGTGCGAGAGTGTCAGGGGCGCGTAGCAATTGATAGCGATCTGCCGCTGCAGCGTCTCCAAAGGCACATCAAGCAGCGGAGCAACCGAAGAAAGCCCCGCCACGTTGGCGACCAATCCTATCTCCAGATCATCTGTTCCCTTTTGTACCTCGGTGAGAAATGCGGGATCAGCCAGGTCAACAACCAGAGCCTTTGTCTGTACACCATATTCTCGCTGTAGGAACGCAACCTGTTCCTGCAGTTTGTCTGGTTGGATATCGATAGCAACGACATTCAGCTGGCGTGCCGCAAGTTGATTGGTAAATTCTTTGCCGAGTCCTGATGCCGCGCCTGTGACCAGGGCCCATGGGCCATAGCGTTGCTGAAATGCGATTGTGGTTGGCATAAATAGATTCCATCCTATTCTTTGCGTAAGATTTGCGCGTTAGTCCTCATGATGGGTGAAGAGCTTGTATGTAAAGGGCTTCTATCAAAATAAAGATAAGAAAGACCTGCTCATCAAAGGTGAGAGGCTAGCGGAAGCATACTTCGTCCCCATCAGCTATCATACCACACAGTTGATGAGTAATCATCAATGCCGTTATGGCCGTTTTCATCTTTTTATACCCAATATTACATCGATGATGAGCTCACATTACAACGCTATAACATCGCGTTAACTGTATGTTTGCGTACTCCTTAACGGTGAATAAATATACTGATTATATGATGGTTCATAGGGTACTGCTTTATAAAAATAGAGTCTGCACTCTATTTTTATAAAGCAAATATAAATTACACCTATATGATGAGGAGATGTATGAACCAGCAGCAATGGACTACGAAGCCTCAATCCCGCCGTAAGGTTTTAAAGCAGCTCAGCGCGGCCGCTGGAGCTGGTTTTGCTTTGGAAGGGATTCTAGCAGCCGTAGAACAGACGTCGGTGCATGCGAGCGCCGCGTCTAATCCGATCAACCACGTACTGGTTGCCTGCCAGGAAAATCGTACATTTGACGAATACTACGGTTACTATCCCGGAGCCGGAAGCTTTGGTGTTCCCCAGAATTATGCGCAACCAGATGGCAACGGCGGCTCTGTAAAGCCCTATCATTTTCCGCTGCCTATCAGTAATGATGTTTCCCATTCCTGGCAATCTATTCATAGCGAGTGGGATAATGGAGCTATGGATGGCGTCTATACCACAGATGGTATCGATGCCATGGGCTATTACAATGGCTCCGACCTGGCGTACTACTACTCGCTTGCCGATCAGTTTACCCTATGTGGAAATTACTTCTGCTATCAGCTTGGTCCCACTACCCCCAATCGTCTGGCGCTGTGGAGCGGTACCTGCGGTGGCAATACTACCAACAATATCAATGGTGGACAGCTCGACTGGCCGACCATCGCCGATCTGCTCGACCAGCATAACATCAGCTGGAAGTGTTATAATCTTGGGCTGGGTACTGGCAGCTTACCAACGCAGCTCGAAGGATACAATGCGCTGGCATATTTTAAGAAATGGGAGTATGATCCTCGACTCTATTTGCCGGAGAGCACCTACTATAACGATTTGGAGCAAGGTACATTGCCCCAGGTTTCGTTCTTGATCACGGAATCGCTGATTAGCGAGCATCCGCCCACAGATATTCAGTCGGGACAGAGTAAGATGAAGCAGGTTATTCAGGCCCTGATGGGTTCTAGCTCCTGGAACAGCTCTGCCCTTTTCTTTACCTATGATGAAGGTGGTGGCTATTTTGATCATGTTGCCCCTCCGCAGGTAGATGCATATGGTATGGGTTTTCGTGTACCGACATTGGTGATTTCGCCCTATGCCCGGCGCGGCTATGTTTCTGGTCAATTATACGAGCATAGTTCTATTCTGAAGTTCATCGAGCGCCGTTTTGGATTGCCCACGCTGGCGAGCATCAACCACCAATTTGATGTCAGCACGCCGGCTCAAAACAATGATGCCGCGCAGGGGAAGGCGTATGGACCGCCAGCACCGCCTCGTGATGCGTTGGCTCAGATTGGCGACTTCTACGAAGCCTTCACCTTCTGATACTCCTGTGCTTTACAATTGGTTTTTGAGGAGTTGGTGCAACATCACAAGTGGCTGCGAATGCAGCCACTTGTGATGTTGCACCAACTCCTCAAAACAACCTTTATTTTATCCCTATAAAGTGGTTGAACGCTGGAAGGCGTTGAAAAGGGCTTTAAAATTCTCGACCAGGATAGAATCTACTATGTTGCCCTCGGCATCCAGTTTTTTGTTGATCATCGGGATGATGATCTTTCCTTCTTCCAGGATATGGGTTCCCAGGGCGGTTAATGTCAGCAGCAATGAGGCGTGAGCCTTGTCTCCACCACCCCATAGAGGGGAGGCACTGATCGCGGCCACCGGCTTTTCGGAGAAGTCACCCGATGACACGGTCCAGTCGAGCGCGTTTTTGAGCGTACCCGGCACACCGAAGGCGTATTCTGGTGTGCATATAAGTACACCATCGGCTGTCTGAATCTGCTGGCGTAACGCGACCACCGACACTGGCGGATCATCTCCATCCAGGTCAGGCGTAAAATGAGGCAGATCTCCCAGCCCCTGATATAGTTGTGTCTCGATCCCCGCAGGCGCCAGATCCATAATTGCCTTTGCCAGGCGTGTATTGCTCGAACTGGCGCGCAAACTGCCAGAAATCACCAGAATCTTCATTACCTTCTACCTTTCTCTATCAAAAACTGCACTATCAACGCTCTGTATCACACGATGAATGCTCTCGCTTATGTCATAAAAGAGGAGCTAACAGGAAGTGTACATATTCAAGTCAACTTGAAGTCAAGCCTTGTTCGTGCAGAACTATGCTTAGCCATGGCTCTTTGTGCTAGCACATAGCTATTCCGCATAGTTTTATTAGAAAAGATTAGAAAATGCAGCTTATCCTGAACTTAGCCCTTCTGAATGGTGATTTTTTGGTTAATACCATATATACTCTTAGTAGAAGAAAAGTTATAGTCTATGCGGTTATAAAGCATAGATAAGCATTTTCTTGCTCGTCATCACTCTTCGTGTTGTGCCTCCTGTCTGCTGCCAACAACAGGAGCGAAAAGAACCTATAGTGGATATGCAGCGCATAGTTGTTAGCAGACGTATGTGCTGACATCATATGGTTCAAACGTGACTGCGAAAGGGAAGGATGCTATGTCGCAACCACATGTACGTCTACGCATACTCTTCGTTCTGCTCTTCGTTTTTCTTTTTAGTCTGGGCACGATTCTCTTTGTTCCACAATCCTTATCTCATCATGTTGCCCGTGCCGCAGCAACCTACAACGTTCTATTTGATAACGCGCACGCCGAGACCGCTGGCAACGCCGACTGGGTCATCAGCACCAGCCAGCCAGATCCGCTGGCTCAGAATCCCAATCCTCAGGTAGAGACCGATTGGACCGGTGGCATCAGCGCCTGGGGCGTGGCGCTGCAGAAAACGGGTCGCTATAGCCTCAAAACGAACACCAGCACCATCACCTATGGCAATAGCAGCAATCCCCAGGATCTTAGCCACTTCAATGCCTTTGTGCTTCCTGAGCCAAATACCCTGTTCACCAGCAGCGAGAAGACCGCCATCCTGAATTTTGTGCGCAATGGTGGTGGCCTGTTCATGATTGCCGACCACACCGGTAGCGACCGCAACAATGATGGTTATGACTCGCTCATGATCTTCAACGATCTGATGAACAACAATGGGGTCAAGAGCGATGTCTTTGGCATCCAGTTTGATGCCCTCAATATCTCCTCTGAAAATCCCAGCAACGATACCCCTAATGGTGACCCTCTCTTGAATGGACCCTTTGGGACGGCGCAGGGAAGTATCATTCGTAACGGCACCACCGAGACCTTGAACAAGACCGATAATTCCGCGGCCCATGGTATCATCTACCGCAACAGCTATTCAAACACCGGCACAACAGGCGTGTTCTTCTCAGGTAGTGCCTATGGAAGCGGTCGCGTGTTGGCTATGGGCGATAGCTCCGCGATTGATGACGGCACCTGCTCTTCCGGAAATACCTGTTACAATGGTTGGAACGATCCGGCGGCACAGGACAATATTCTCTTTCCCAACGGAACGGAGTGGCTGGCCTCTGGTGGATCCAGCACACCCCCAACGCCAACACCACAACCTACCAGCACCCCCACCAACACCCCGACCCCGACGCCTCAACCCACAACTACGCCAACGCCAACGCCAACGCCAACGCCATCCGGTAACCTGTTGCAGAATGGTGGTTTTGAGAGTGGCAGTTCGCCCTGGGTAGAGAGTTCCAGTGGAGGATACGAGATCGTTGATAACTCAAATCCCCATACTGGTTCTTACGAGGCATACTTATGCGGCTATGATAATTGTCGGGACACAATCTACCAGACGATTACTATACCATCCAGCAGTACAACGGCGACCCTGAGCTACTACTGGTATGTCTACACCACCGAAACTACACACTCCTATGATTTTCTCTCCATTCAAATCCGTAACACGAGTGGAACCGTCCTGAGTACATCACAGAAATTGAGTGATGGTAGTACAACGGGTCAGTGGCAGAAATCATCATTCGATATCAGCTCTTATAAAGGGCAGACGATCGAGATCACATTCACGGGCACCAATGACAGCTCGAATCCGACCTCATTCTATGTGGATGATGTCGCCGTCGCAACCAATTAACGCATTGTCGTAGCACGTAATTATATGCATGGCCTGGTTCTCCTGTTTTTGGCAGATGAACCAGGCCATATGCATGCATGTTTCTCTTTTTCTGCTGTATTTCGTGTAAACATCGGGAGGAGTTTTTCTTCATCTCTGCTTTGAACTCGAACTTATGCGGCAAAGACAGACAGAAAAGAGCGTTACATGAGAGATGCAGCCTCTTTTCCTAGCACGAAAGAGAAATGGGGTCTATGGCTAAACAGTTAGTTAACGACGTTCCTACCATAAAGCCTATCGAGACAGGCAGTGTCCGTGAGCAAAATGCCGCTCAATTAGATGCGATTGCCCGCTATCGCCGTTTTACCAACTACCTGGCGGCAGCGCAGATCTATTTAAGGGATAATGTGTTGCTTGAGGAGCCTTTGAAGCCAGAGCACATCAAAGACCGTTTGTTGGGGCACTGGGGGACGAGCCCTGGCATCAACCTGGTCTATGCCCATTTGAATCGCTTGATTATGCAGCACGACCTGGATATGTTTCTGGTGACCGGGCCTGGCCATGGAGCTCCAGCCAATCTGGCGAACCTCTACCTTGAAGGATCACTGCACGATTTCTATCCCCAACTTACCTTTGACAAACAGGGCTTGCATAATTTTATCCGGCGTTTTTCCTGGCCTGGCGGTTTCCCCAGCCATCTGTATCCAGGCGTGCCTGGTACCATTCACGAAGGTGGTGAGCTGGGATATGCACTGGCGACCGCCTTTGGTGCGGCCATGGATAATCCAAACCTGATCGTGGCCTGTATCGTGGGTGATGGTGAGGCCGAGACCGGCCCAACGGCGACGGCCTGGCATTGTTATAAATTCATCAATCCCGTTGAATCGGGTGCGGTACTGCCGATTTTGCATCTCAATGGATATAAAATCTCAAATCCAACCATCTATGGCACCATGGCGGATGAGGAGCTTGGAAGCCTCTTCACCGGTTATGGATACCAGATTCGCTTCGTTGAGGGTGGCGAGAACGATGATCTGGATGCGCAGATGTATGCCGCCATGAACTGGGCATATGGAGAGATCCGTGCTATCCAGCAGGCGGCACGTCAGGGGACGCCACAGGTCAAGCCACAATGGCCATTGATCATTATGCGTACCCCCACGGGTATGACCGCCATCAAAGAGCTCGACGGTGAACCGATTGTTGGATCGTACCGCTCCCACCAGGTTCCTATTGAAGATCCCAAGAGCAATCCTGAACACCTGGCGCTGCTGGAGCAGTGGTTGCGCTCCTATCATATTGAAGAGCTGGTGACAGACGAGGGGCGACCGAAAGCGGAGATTTTAGAGCAATGCCCGGTCGGAGACCGCCGCATGGGGAAGAACCCCCATACCTACGGTGGCAAGATCATGAAGGAACTGGATCTGCCGCCGATCAGCGACTTTGCCGTTGAGGTGGACCGTGGCATGCCCTCACGCCGTGGTGGTACCAATGTCAGCAGTATGGAACAGGTAGCCCTCTACCTGCGCGAGGTGATTCGACGCAACCCCCATCTGTTCCGCATCTTCAGTCCCGATGAATTGCAATCCAATAAGCTGGGCGCGGTGCTGGACGTGAAGCCGCGCGAATACGAGTGGCCTGTGCCTCCACACAATGAAAAGGTGGCCGCGCAGGGAGGACAGGTGGTTGAGGTGCTCAGCGAGCATAACTGTGAGGCCTGGCTACAGGGGTATATTCTCACCGGCCGTCATGGTCTGTTCCCAACCTATGAAGCCTTCCTGAACATCATCGTATCAATGATGGACCAGTTTGCCAAGTTCCTGAAGATCTCGGGCGAGTTTCCCTGGCGTCTGCCTGTGCCCTCGCTTAACTACCTGGAGACCTCGACCCTGTGGCGACAGGAGCACAACGGCTTCTCCCACCAGAATCCAGGCTTTATCAATTCCGTACTCAACAAGAAAGCCAATGTGGCCCGTGTCTACCTGCCGCCGGACGCCAACTGCCTGGTTAGCACGATGGATCACTGCCTGCAAAGTACCGGGAAAGTCAACCTTATCATCGCCAACAAGCAACGCATGCCGCAGTGGCTCTCGATGGATGAGGCGATCGCCCACTGCCGCGCTGGCGCGTCCATCTGGCCCTGGGCCAGTACTGACGAAGGCGTTGATCCAGATGTCGTGCTGGTCGGCATTGGTGATAACACGACGCTGGAGGTCCTGGCGGCCGCGCAGATTTTGCGCGACGAACTGCCCGAATTGCGGGTGCGCGTCGTTAACGTGACCGACCTGTTTGTACTGCAGCATAAATCGGAACATCCGCACGGCCTGCAGCAGGATATGTTCGAGGCGCTCTTCACCAAAGACTGCCCTGTGATCATCAATTTCCACGGCTATCCATCGGCGGTACAGACGCTATTGTTTGGACGCCACAATATCGATCGCCTGATCATCAACGGATATCGCGAGGAAGGAACGACGACCACGCCATTCGATATGAACGTGCGCAATGGTACCAGCCGCTATGACCTGATTATCCAGGCGATCCGTCATGCCGCGGCCAGGAATCCGCGTGTTGCCGCGTGTGCTAACAGCATGATCAGCCAGTACGAATACCGCCTGGCCGACCACCACAACTATATCCAGACCTACGGCTCGGATCCCAAAGAGATCGTAGAATGGAAGTGGCACTAAACCTTTTCAACCAAAGGAGAGCATTGGAGGGACGCCCTTGCAGGTGCCCCTCCAATGCTCTCCTTTGGTGGTTATCAGCTACATACCTGGCACAAGCTCTACTTTGTGCCAGCCCTGCTGGCGCTGATCGAAGATTTTGTAGGCATCGATGGCATTACTCATCTCATCAACCTGGGTCAGGATCGTCGTTGGATCGATGGCGTTTACACGTACCAACTCAACCAGGTGAGGGACGTATTTGCGGTGATTGCAATTTCCCATATTGATGGTGAGATTCTTGTTCATGGCCATACCGATCGGGAAGAACTGATCGGTAGGCGGGTAGACGCCAATGACGGATAGGGTACCGGCCTTGGCCAGAGCCTGCACCGCCCATTCAGAGACCTGGGATGGCGCATCGCCGGGATGCCAGTTATCGCCCTGCGGATTGGTCTGTGGCGCGACCTTCTGCACTTCCTGCTGGAAAGTTTCCGACTGCTGCTGTGCCTGCTCGGCCGCGGGACCCGATTGGGGTTTATTGGCATCCACGCCAACCGCATCAATGGCGCTATCGACGCCAATGCCGCCGGTCAGGCGTTTGAGGGCCTCCACGGGATCTTCTGCGTTATAGTCGATAACTTCCGCCCCTAATTCGCGAGCTTTTTCCAGGCGCGAAGGGATGGTATCGATGGCGAAGATGCGTCCTGCATCCATCAATTTGGCGCTCGCGATAGCGAACAGTCCGACCGGTCCACAGCCGAAGACCGCCACCGTATGACCTGGTTTAATATTCGCCATATCGGCTCCGAAG
Organism: Dictyobacter aurantiacus; assembly: GCF_003967515.1. Lineage (GTDB taxonomy): Bacteria > Chloroflexota > Ktedonobacteria > Ktedonobacterales > Ktedonobacteraceae > Dictyobacter > Dictyobacter aurantiacus. The sequence continues at coordinate 2,452,048 of NZ_BIFQ01000002.1, forward strand.
TAGCCGGTTGGGAAGATGTCCGAGATAAGAATTGCCTTATCATCAGTTACTTCCTGTGGGAGCTTAACCAGATTGGCATTGGCGAATGGGACGCGGGCCTTCTCAGCCTGAAGTCCATTAAATGGACCAGTTTCCTTGGGGCCACCAAAGAAGGCGGTACCGGCTGACTTCCCATTGGGATTGGCGTTGTCACATTGGGAGTAGTAGCCGGCACGGCAGTAAGAGCAATAGCCACAGGCGATGGTAGAAGGGATGACCACTCGATCGCCGACCTTGAGATTTCTTACATCGGAGCCGATCTGCTCCACAATGCCGACGCCTTCATGTCCCAGGATCGTGCCCGGCACCATGCCGGAAAAGGTACCGCGCACCATGTGCAGGTCAGTCCCGCAGATGGCGCTGGAGGTTAACTTTACGATCGCATCAGTGGGCTGCTCTATCTGTGGCTCTGGCACGTCCTCAAGGCGTATATCACCGATATCATGAAATACAACTGCTTTCATGCTTTATATCTCCTAATCTCTTCTTTAAGTAATATTTTCTTTTTTGCATTTATGTAACATATTATGGTTTGTTACTATACTTGTTCACGAAGCAGAACAAAAAAAGTAAACAAGATAATCTCGTCAGATAGAGTTTTGCCAGAGGGTATACAGAGAGCAGCGGTGCCGCGGCACCGCTGCTCTCTGTATACCCTCTGGCAAAACTCTATCCTCTTACTCTTCAGGTGTGTTGTATAGAAAGCAGTTGGTCCAGTGGCCTCCTCCCAGATCGGTACGCTCTGGGAAGCGCTGCTTACAGACTGGCATGGCATGAGGGCAGCGTGTATGAAAGCGACATCCGCTAGGTGGATGCAGCAGGCCAGGGATCTCGCCACGCGCGGGTAGCTCAACCAACTCCGGTGATTCTGCTGCATCAAGATTGCTGCGGGCCGGGTTAGGAGCGGCAGAGATCAGCAGCTGCGTATAGGGATGAGCCGGATGTTGGATGACTTCATCACTGGGACCGCCTTCGACGAGCTGGCCCGCGTACATCACCACTGTCTCCTCCGCAAAGTAGCGGGCGCTGGCGATGTCATGCGTGATAAAGAGCAGGGCCAGCCTCTCTTCATCTTTCAGGTTGAGCAGCAGATTGAGAATATCCAGGCGGATAGAGACGTCGAGCATCGACACGGGTTCGTCGGCCAGCAGAACCTCGGGCTGCACCGCCAGGGCACGCGCGATCGCGATACGCTGCCGCTGACCGCCACTGAGTTGATGCGGATATTTATCGATGAATTGTTCGGCAGGTTCCAGATTTACGCGCTGCAAAAGTTCAAGCAACAGCTCCTCTTCCTCCGCGCGTGAGCGAACGCGCCGATATACACGCAGGGGACCCGCCAGGTGGTGGCGAATGGTATGGACTGGATTGAGCGAGGAAAAGGGATCCTGAAAAATAAGTTGTACGTGGCGGCGATATTCACGCAGCACTCCCGAGCTGCGCTTCTTCAGGTTGATGGGTTGCCCCCGAAAGCGAATCTCGCCCTCTGTTGGATCATACATGCGCGCAAGCAGACGCGCCATGGTAGATTTGCCGCTGCCGCTTTCACCGACCAGGGCGGTGGCTTTACCAGGATAGAGGGCCAGGGAGACATCCTCTACCGCGTGGATAAAGGCTCGCGCCCGCAATGGACCTCCTTGCCGACTGGCAAAATACTTCCGTATATGCAGCGCCTCTAAAATGGCATCTGGCTGCTCTTCTTCGGCTAAATGATTCTCCGGCTGATCGATTTTTTGCACTATGCTCTCCTTCCACGTTTCTCTGACACCAGGGCATAACCCTGTTCAATCTCCTCAATAGTGGGTGCCTGTTCGCGGTAGGCTTTATCGTAGAGGTGGCAGGCCACCTTTGATCGCTCCTCTTCCTGCGTCTCCGCTTGAGGCTGTTGCTCGTCTTTATGTGAGACCAGGGGCGGGATATATTTCGGGCAGGCGTCAAAGACCATGGGGCAGCGTGTTCTAAAGGCGCAACCGGATGGGACATGGCGTAGATCGGGGGGTGAGCCTGGAATGCTATACATTTTTCTCTTCGGACCAACCAGCGACGGAAAGGCATTGAGCAGGCCATAGCTATAGGGATGACGCGGATGCCGATAGATATCTCCCCGCGTGCCAGTCTCAACGATGCGGCCTGCGTACATAATGGCGATCTGATCGGCGACCTCCAGCAGGAGCGAAAGATCATGGGTAATAAAGATAACCGCAAAGTTCAACTGCGTGCGCAGGCGCAGAATCTCCGTCAAAATTTCGCGCTGCACTACTACATCCAGAGCAGTGGTTGGCTCATCGAGGATTACCAGTTCGGGATTGAGCGCCAAGGCGATGGCGATAATGGCTCGCTGGCGCATGCCACCGCTCAGTTCATGAGGATAACTGTACTGACGATCCGGCGAGATGCCGACTAACTGTAACAGTTCACCCACTCGTTCTCGCAGCGCCTGTCTATCCATTCCGGGACGGTGCGTATGCAGCACGTCGATGATTTGATCCTTAATCGTCATCACCGGATTCAGCGCGTTCATAGCGCTTTGAAAGACGACTGCGATCTCGCTCCAGCGCAACTTCTGGAGCTGGGACGCCGAAGCATGTAAAACATCGAGCGGCGCGTTGCCCCCAAATGTAGAATCACTGGTCGCTGGCCGCCGACGTCGTCCAGCGCTGTCTGCCCTCTCGGAGGAAGGGAGGCCATAGTAGAGCGCCTGTCCCTGAGTAATCACGGCCGGTGGACGCAGCAGCCGGGCTACCGCATAGGCCAGCGTTGATTTGCCGCTACCACTTTCACCAGCCAGCCCAAGAATCTCGCCACGCCCGAGCTTAAAGCTGACATCATTGACGGCATGCACGGTCCCATTTTCCGCCTCATAATCAACACAAAGGTGTTGCACATCCAGCAACGTTGTTGTATCACTACTATCCTGCCCCATTATGATTCGCGCTCCTTTTCTGCCGTTGAAACTGCCACTGGTGGAATTGGCGCTGCCTGATTCTCTTCTCCTCGGTTGCGTTTGAAGAGTCTGCGATGTTGGCGCAGGCGTGGATCCGCCACCTCGTCGATACCGATATTGATAAAGGTTAAACCAGCTCCTAAGAGCACCACGCAGGCGCCGGGTGGCACAAACCACCACCATGCTCCCTGAATCAGTGCCTGTCCATTCTGTGCCCAGTAGAACATACTGCCCCAGCTGACGCTGCGGATATCACCCAGACCCAGAAATTCCAGACCCGCGGCCGCCAGTACGACGGAAAGCATGGTCCCGACAAAGCCAGCGGCGATGATCGCCAGCATATTGGGCAGCATCTCATCAAAGATGATCTTCGCCGTGCTAATGCCGCTGGCCTGCGCGGCCTCAATGAAGTCGCGCTGACGCATCGAGAGCGTCTGGGCGCGAATGATGCGCGCGTGTCCCGCCCAGCCGGTGATCGCAATGACAATGGCCACCGTCAGTGGTCCCTTATAGGGAATATAGGCGGCCAGCAGCAGGGCCAGTGGGAAACCTGGCAAAACCAGGAACACATTGGTCACAAAGGTCAGGATATCGTCAACGAGGCCACCAAAGTAGCCCGAAGTCAGACCAACAACAGTATAAATAAATGTGACGATGACGCCTGCTACGAAGCCCCATAAAATGGAGGAACGTGTCCCGATCATCAACTGTGCAAAAACGTCCTGCCCTGATTGGGTTGTGCCCAGCCAGTGGGCCGAGGACGGGGGCTCCAGGATATCCAGTGTCAGGGCTGTTGGATCATAGCGAGCGATCATTGGGCCAAAAATGGCCAGCAGGACAAAGATGCCCACAATGATACAGCCTGTCATCATCTTTGGATTGATGATGAGGATGTGCCAGAAGCGCGATAGCAGGTTGGCTCTGGGACGCTTACCTCCGGATGGTTTGCCACTCTGTTGATCGGCAGTTTCGGTCAACGCAATAAATTGTTCATTGCTATTGTCTGGCATTGGTGCTGCGTTAAAAGGAGGGGTTGTGGCCATATCTTACTTACCTCCTACCCGCACTCGTGGATCGAGTGCTGCATATGTGAGGTCGGCAATAAAGTTGGCGGCCAGTACAGCCAGTGAAAGAATCAGAAACACGCCCTGCATCAAGGCATAGTCTTTATCACCGATCGCCTGAACGAAGGCGAAGCCAATACCTGGATAGGAAAAGACGGTCTCGGTCAGCAACTGACCCGAGACGATAAAGCCCAGCGCGAGTGCAAAGCTGGTGATGCTAGGAAGGATAGCATTGCGGGCCGCGTAGCGCAACATTACCCGTCCCCGACTCAATCCTTTAGCCTGTGCCATCAATATATAATCTTCCGAGAGTGTAGTGATCATAGTATTGCGCATCGTCAGCATCCAACCGGCCAGGGAAGACACAATAATGGTCAGAGCTGGCAGTATCGCATGCGAGAGAACGCTCAGCATAAAGTCGGGATCAAAGGAGGGGACCAGCCCCTCATCATAGCCGCCATTCAGCGGGAACCAGTTGAACGTAAACCCAAAGACGTACAGGCAGATAAAGGCCAGCCAGAAATATGGAATACCAGAGAGCATCATAATCATTGGTGAAATGATCGTATCAACCCTCGTACCACGTTTCCAGGCATTTAAAACTCCCAGCAGTGTACCAAGGATAAAACTGATCAGCAGTGTTACCAGGCCCAGACCCAGCGTCCAGGGCATACGCTGTGCAATGATCGTCGATACCGCAGTCGGGAAATAGTTGGTTGATACACCTAGATTGCCATGAAAGAGATTGTTGAGATATTGAAGATATTGTACCCAGAGGGGATCATGAGAAATACCAAATTGAATTTCCAGGGCCTGAATCATTTCCGGGCTTGGATTCTTATCGCGAAAGCGAGCCAGAATGGCCTGAGCCGGGTCCCCAGGTACCAACCGGGGCAAGAAAAAATTGATGGTGAGCGAAACCCAGGCCGTAACAATATAGAAACTAATTCTACGTAGTAAGTAGCGCATCCGCTAACTCCTTAAAAAAGGCTCATTGAAGTGTTGGTGCAGCGGGCGCGCATTGCGCGCCCGCTGCACCAACACTTCAAGCCGTATCGGGTGCCTCAAGCACCCTCCTGTTCGGAAGAGACGCGTATTCCTGGCGCGCCGGGAATACAGCATCTCTAGCGAGGCTTGATAGCTAGCATGATCTGTAAGGGAGAAGCAGCCGTTACATATGGATTATCCTTTGATGGCCAGCCGGTAAAGCGTGACGAGTTGTACTCAAACCACACAGGGGCGTCGAGCAGAGGGATCGTCGGAACCTGCTCAACAAAGATTTTCTCAATTCCCTGCATCGTCTGTTTCTGGACGTTCTGATCGCTGGTTGCGGCATACTGGTTCAGCAACGCGTCTGTATGTGGATCTTGCCAGCGAGCGAAATTGGACTGTGATGATGTACCAATGGGTGCGCTGCGCGCGCTATTGAGAGTACGGTTGTAATAATAGTATGGAGTCAGGCCACCGCCATCGGAGTCGACGGTGATGTCATACTGTCCATTCTGCTTGTTATTGTACCAATCGGTATACGAGAGCGTATTCACACTGGCATCGATACCCGCAGCCTTCAGATTTTGTGACGCCACCTGGCAGAGCAGGATCTCATCGCTATACGAGTTGGGCACATCGATCTTGAACGACAGGCGCGTCCCATCCTTGCCGACGTACACTCCGTCTTTACCCAGTGTATAGCCAGCATCCTCCAGGGTCTTTTTCGCCTGCTGCACGTCTGGCTTGAACGAGAGATTGGCATACTCGGGAGCCAGATAATCCTTGGCCGCCGGCAGAATGAGGGCGGTTGGATTGGCGACCTGCATATAGCCATTTTCCGCTACCTTCGACATCTTTGAACGATCGAGCGCCTGGCTGATAGCCTTGCGAACCGCTACCTGGTTGAATGGTTTCTTAGCGTTATTGGGATAGAACATAAGCGTCGCGTTTGGATACAACCAGAAATGGTGGTTGGTTGGATCCTTCTGAACGTAGTTTCGCTCCAGGTTGGGCGTAAACACCTGCGCCATATCCAATTTATTGCTGATAAGCTGCAGGACCAGCGTATCATTTGATTTATAGATTGGATAATTGATCTCATTGAATGCCGGCTTGCCAGGTTGCCAGTAACTTGTATTCTTCGTCAACGTTACCATCTGTGGTGTAAAGGTCTTCAGCTTGAAGGGTCCCGTACCCACCGGCGTTTTATCGACGTATTTGGTTGGATCGCCAACTTTCGACCAGATATGGGCGGGCAGCATCTGCAATCGTCCCAGATACCAGAGCATGGGCGTATTCGCCGTTTTGAAATGAAGCGTCACGGTATGATCATCGGGTGCCGTAACATCTGTCAAATATTTCCAGATGGCGCTGACATCCATGCCCGGGTACTGTTTCATCGCATCCAAGGTGAATTTAACGTCTTTAGAGGTAAAGGGCTGGTTATCATTCCACTTTACATTATCCTTGAGCGTAAAGGTAAGCTGTTTATTATTATCGCTAAACTGATATTTGGTAGCCAGCCAGGGATTCATCGTCCCATTGGCATAATTTGTAAATAATAATGATTCATAGATCATATCGGCTGGTGGCCCGCCGGATGCTGACGCATAAGGATTAAAATTGTCGATATACTCATCGCCGACTTCGCCCACCCATAAAGGATTCGCTTTTTTCGAAGTTGTGCTTGTGCTTCCGCAAGCATTAAGTATAAAGGAAACGAGTAGTAGCATAGTTAAAAATAGAATGCTACTACTTACTCGATAACCGAACCTTCTTTGATTTGTGGTGATGAACACTACCATGACCTCCCTAAAACCAATTAATTGCACAAACTGATCTAGTATCTCACTATTTGTACGTGGAAGGGCTACAGAAAGAGTCAAGCAGTAAAATATACAGGCGATAATTGTCTTCTGTGAGCGGTTTCACGGGCTCATAATCTGTTATGATAAGAAAACATTATTCGTCTTCTTTCTACGCTACTATGTAGCAGAGGTAGAACGAGGATAGCCGCCGAAGAACTTTTATTCTCCAGGCGGCTATACATCCCAATATAGTATGACTCGCGATCAGACTCAGGTCAGGCTGACATCGTCGATAGTGGCCCAGCCATTGATGGCGTGTGCATAATACCAGACCTTAATGCTCTGTCCCGCCGTAGCGCTAAACGTGGTGGTGTAGAACTGATAGCCCACATTCCCGGTGACATTGAGGTTTCTTACCTGTGTACCATTGACGTCGGCTCCAAACTGTACATTGCCGGTGTTATTGGCGGCATAGGCGGTCAGGGTATAGGTACGTGTGGTCGGGGCCGTAATGGTCTGGAACATACCAACATCACTGGAAGAGGTTGGATGCAGGTAAGCATCATAGGTGCCGCTATGTGGATAGTTGGTCTCGACTCCTGCCAGTGATGGATGCAGCTCGCCGCTCCATGGAGACAGACCACCGCTTTCAAAACCGGCGTTGGAGAGCAGATTGGTTGCTGCTGGTGGATCGATCTCGACACGGTCGAGCGCGGGCCAGACATTGCTGCTCTGTGGATTTTTACGGCCGGTGACCGTGATCTTGAGCGTATGCGTACCTGATGAGAGCTGTGGGCTCTCCCACATCAACTGATTGCCGGCGCGTTGGGCGGCGTAGAAATCTACCTCCCTGGCCGTTCCACCATCAATGGAGACAGTGGCGATCCCCTCATTGCTATCTTTAACCCCGAAGAGGCGAATGCGCGAACCGTTAAACTGCACGCTGGCTGTAGCCCCGGCCGTACCACTCCAGCTATTGCTGCCATTGTACAGGCCCGATGTATCATTGCCACAGCCGCCGGTACAGTGTCCCCAGTTGGCTGAATAGTTGAACTGATTGATGCCTGTGCCCTGCACTGAGTCATCGACTTCCGTGACGGCCCCCGCCCCGCTATAGGTAACGTTGTGAATTACAAAGGTAGTGATCGATTGTGCGGGTAGCGTACTGGTAAAAGCGTTATTGGTGATAGAGACGTTCGCGAGCTGAGCCAGATTCTGGCTGGCTGTTGTCTGGTAGGGGGTTGCCGAACTGCCTACACTATTGAAGTTGGACAGGTTATAGGTAACGTTGGTGCTGCTAGAAGAACTGTTGGTCGAGACGAGAACCAGGGTTTGTGAACCTGCATCGTAGGCGCTAAAGGTATTGCTATCGCTATTCTCGATCATCTTATAGCCGGGACGGACAAACTTGCTATAGTTGCCCATGGCGTAGTAACGGGAAGGATAGATAATATTGCCATTGCTGTCGGTGCTGGCCAGTCCCCATAGATCGTTGATCGAGCCATTGTTGCCGGAGCCGCCCGATGAGAAGTAGTTATCCGCTGCCTGCCAGATGACCCAGGAGGAGGGATGCAGGTGTTGCTCATCGGTGAGAATCTCCTGTGATAGGGTGATACCGGCCGCGATCGGACTGCTCTGAGCGCCTGCTCCCCATTCCGACATCCATAGCCGTTTATTGCCAGCCTGGCCGATGTTGTTGTAAGCGTAGTCACGATCACCGGTGCTGCCACCATAGGTGTGCGTATTATACTGCGCCACGTAGCCCTTCGCGCTACCATCATAGGAATTATAGTCGTTGTTGGAGCGATCGACGGAGGTATCATCAGGGGCCGATACCTGTGAATAGGCCGATACCCCTGTCTGATCGAGTTTTGCGCCCAGCTTATTGACAATCGTATTCTGCGTCACGGTCGAAACGTTGGTCCCCTCCTGATCGCCATCGTAGTTCCAATAGCCGGGCGTTGGCTCGTTGAACGGCTCGATCGTCTGAAGCGTCAGACCCCAGGTATCGTGAAAATGCTGGGCGATGGTGGATAGATAGCTGGCGTAGTCGTCGTAGTGGCCGCTGCTGATGTTCTCCGCGTTGCCGCTAGCGCCAGAGGTACAGCTATTGGTGGTCATCCAGGCGGGTGGTGAATTGACAAAGCCCTCAAAGATATTGGCTCCTCTGGCCTGGGCAGCCTGCAGCACCCAGCGCTGATTGGCGTCCTGGCTCCAGTCATAGCTGCCGCTGGTCGGCTCATAGGATGGAATGTTGGTGTAGATGCCAGCCTTACCGCTGGCGATCGAATTGTGGCACACATTACCAGGACCATCGGCGCCAAAGTTATAGCGCAGCACATTGAGCCCGATGCCCGTATTTGGATCAAATAGCTTATCGGCGAGCGGTACACGCTGGCTATCGCTCAGACTGCCGGCCCAGTTGGCCCACCAGGCCATGCTTGTGCCCCAGCCCTGGATCGTTTGAAACTGTTGACTCGGATACACGGTCACGCTATAGTCCGCGTATGCTTGTTGTCTATCGCTGATTGACAACAGTGTGCCTGCTACAATGACGAGTGTGAGCACCCCTAAACGTACCAGTGTCTGCAAGCGTCGTCTTCCATGATGACGTATCACCTTCATGCCCTCCTTTGCATGTATGCAGCCAAATTTCTCTGCTGTAATTGTACCAGCTTCGCGTGTATAATCCTAGCGCTTTTTCCACCTTCTCTTGCATCTCTCAATATGAGGCTGTAGCCCGCTCCTACTCTCTTTCACCTGTATAACTGAACTATAGTGATGATAATAGGCCAAAAAGCACGCCCGATATGCTTTTTAGCCTATTATCGTGATGATGAAAAGAGCAAGATGGAAGAAGTTTTTTTGAGCTGTCACAATTATACTGACTAATAGGGAGCGCACTGCGCTGTTCATCATAGGCATGGGAAGGTTATCAACGTAAAAGAGGATCATGGCTATGCCAATCGCCCAGGTGATTCTCCCGCCGATGCTGCGCGAGAGAACCAATCAGCAGGCTTACCTGAATGTAGAAGGGGCAACGATTCGTGATATTATTGCGGACCTGGAGCACCAGTTTCCAGGACTTCGTTTCCATCTCTGCTACGAGACTGGTGAACTGCGTTCATATGTCAACATCTTTATTGACCAGGCCAATATTCGCTATCTACAAGGCCTTGATACGCCCATTACCGCAGGGGTACGTATTCGCGTCATCCCCTCGGTTGCTGGAGGCTGACAGCAGTCTCACTTTCGTAAAGGAGATCGAGCCATGGCGCAACGGAAAAGGTATCCCTCGGGTACGGTGGTATTAACAGTGGGGACGAAACGAGGACTCTTCCTGCTCTCTTCCTCCGACCGCGTACATTGGGAGGTTGAGAGCACCGCGCTCAGCGGCCGCATTTTCTATGCGGTCTGTGATCCACGTGCCAATTATCGGCTGTTCGCCGCCGACAATGGTGATTTCTTCGGATCTTTTATCCGCTACAGCGACGATTTTGGTCAGACCTGGCAAGAGCCGCGCCAGGGGGTGCAGTTCACGCCCGATAGTGGTCTGAACCTGAAAAATATCTGGTATATCGAGCCGGGTCGTGCGCAGGAGCCAGGTGTCGTTTACGCCGGTACCGATCCGGCGTGTCTGTGGATCAGCACGAACGGCGGCGAGACATGGGAGCCAAACACGGCCCTGCTTGAGCACCCCACACGTGAACGCTGGGAGCCAGGCGCAGGTGGCCTCTGCCTACATTCCATCGTGGCTGATTATGCCAATCCCGAACGCATGTGGATAGGTATTTCAGCTGTGGGCTGCCTGCGTACCGATGATGGGGGCAAAAGCTGGAAGTTCGCCAATAAGAATACGCGCGCCGATTTTCAGCCCGATCGCTATCCAGAGTTCGGTCAGTGTATTCATCGCCTCCTGCAGCATCCCAACGAGCCGGATATGCTCTATCAGCAGAATCACTGCGGTCTCTACAAGAGTTTAAATGCCGGTGACGACTGGATCGACGTGCATAGCAACCTGACCTCTGACTTCGGTTTCCCTCTCGCCCTTGATCCATACCATCCCGAAACGCTGTACTCGATCGTCGAAGGCGAGGGACGCCACAACCTCAGCGAGCAGTTTACCGTCTATCGCACGCAGAACGCGGGCGAGGAATGGGAGGCGCTGACGCAGGGTCTGCCGAAAGGGCCTAATGTGCGCCTGGGTGTGTTGCGTCACGGCATGTGCACGGATGCGCTTGATCCCTGCGGCGTCTATGTTGGTACCAATACCGGACAACTCTTCGCCAGCAACGATCGTGGCGACCACTGGCAACTGATTGCCGATTACCTGCCCACCATTTACTCTGTCAGCGCGATATATCTTCTCTAACGGTCCTCACAACTCTTCCTCCGCCCTTCCCCTGAAGGACGGAGGGTTTAACTCTCCATAGGCTGAGTTTTCTCTTGCTTGTTCTACGATGATAGAATCACTCATATAAATGATGTACGTATGACCTACTGAGCATATTGAAAAGCCATATGATTGATTGGTAGAAGATACAAAGGAAACCAGGAAATGAAGCGATCTCAAAGCCAGCAGCCTGCCCGGCTTTCTTTCTCGCGTAGACCTATGGCGGAGCCGCTTTCGGTATGGCGCCGTCCTTTTGTAGGTTATCTGATTACGTTGCCACTGGTTGCTCTCGTACTGGCACTTGCGCCTCTGGTGTGGAACCCGGGTTTTCCGATTAGTTCAACCCATATTAATACCATCTTGTTGCTTCTTGTGACGGTCGCAGCAGCAATATGGGGTATTGGTCCTTCTCTCTGCTTGCTTCTGGTTGGGACCGGCTTGATCCTGGACCTGTTTTTCCAGCCCTTGCTTTTTGGTCGATTGTTTCCGCACTTAGCCTTGCAGAGGTTAAGTCTAAATGAGTTGATATCGATTGCCCTGTTTGCTTTGACTGGTACGATGATCTCTATCATTGTCTATCAACGCGAACGAGCGCGCCGCCATGCTCAGGAACAGGAAAATATCAGCAAAAATGCTCAACATCAGCTTGAAGAGTTCATAGGGATCATTTGCCATGAGTTAAAGACACCACTGACTGGTATCCAGGGCAATATCCAGTTCGCGTGCCGAAAAATTCAGAAACACCTGCTTTCCGTTCCAGAGACTGTTCATCTGCATCCGCAGATAAAGTCGCTGCTCAAAACTTTACACTATGCCGAAAGATCGGCTGTCATAGAAACGCGCCTGGTTGATGACCTTCTGGATGCGTCTCGTATTCAACGCAATATGTTTCGTATAAAACGAACTAACTGTAACCTTATTGATTGTGTCGACCAGGCGGTTGAACGCCTTGAAGGTATGAACGCCAGGAAGCGTATTGTCTGGGATCGCTCTTCTGATATGTTGCTGGTATATGGAGATCCCGATCGCCTGGAACAGATTGTTTCAAATTACCTTTCGAACGCGTTAAAATATGCAAGAGCATCAACACTGGTGGTGATACACCTGACGACTGACGCAGATTTTGCTCGCGTCTCGGTAAGTGATGAGGGCCCGGGCCTCTCACTGGAGGAGCAACAGCGTATATGGGAACGTTTTTATCGTGCTCAGTCCTGTGGGGAGCCGAATGAAGATGATGAGGTACCCCATGTTGGATTGGGCATTGGATTATCCCTTTGCCGGGCGATTGCCGAACAGCATGGAGGGCAGGTAGGGGTTGAAAGTATACCGGGAGAGGGTTCCACATTCTGGTTTACTGTTCCGCTAAACAATAACGAAAAAGAGGAGGCTTCTCAGAATTAAGGAATGGGTGTGTATTCTTTCTTTTTTACAAGAAGGCCATGAGATGCCAGACCCATAGCCTTCTTGATTCGCTTGATCAGGTTGCATAGGTGGCTTGTTGTGCTTGAGATTGTACCACCTCAATCACGATTTTACTGTTTCTGGCGTCGATTTTGATGGTATCGCCGTCATGGATGGTGCCGTTGAGAATATCGCTGGCAATGCGATTCTCGATCTCACGCTGGATGACGCGCTTGAGCGTGCGAGCGCCAAATTGGGGATCGTAGCCGATCCTGGCCAGCAGATCCAGCGCTGCATCCGTTACCCGCAGGGTGATGTGCCGATCAGCCAGGCGTGGACGCAGACGATTGAGCTGGATGGTAACGATATCTTTCATCAGTGTGCGCGTGATGGGATGGAAGACAACGATCTCGTCGATGCGATTGATGAACTCAGGGCGGAATCCCTCTGATCGCAGGCGTTGACGCACCTGGCGCTGCACCTCATCCTCATCCAATCGCTCAAGCTCTTTAAGCCAGTCTACACCCACGTTGCTGGTCATAATGATGACCGTGTTCTTAAAATCAACGGTACGCCCTTGCCCATCGGTCAGGCGACCATCGTCGAGCAGCTGCAGCAGCGTATTGAACACTTCTGGAGCCGCTTTCTCGATTTCATCGAACAGCACCACGCTATAGGGTCGACGGCGCGCCGCCTCTGTGAGCTGGCCACCCTCCTCGTAGCCAACGTATCCTGGGGGGGCTCCTATCAGACGTGATACGCTATATTTCTCCATGTACTCGGACATATCGATGCGAATGATGGCGCGCTCATCGTCGAACAGGAATTCCGCCAGAGCGCGGGCCAGTTCTGTCTTGCCGACGCCAGTAGGACCCAGGAAGAGGAAGCTGGCGAGTGGACGGTGAGGATCCTGCAGGCCGGCACGTGCGCGGCGGATGGCATTGGAGACCGCGGTGAGTGCCAGTTCCTGTCCCACCACACGTAGTCGCAGGCGCTCCTCCATATGGACCAGTTTTTCGATCTCGCCCTCCATCAGTCTGGAGACCGGGATATGCGTCCACTTAGCGACTACCTCGGCAATATCTTCGGCATCGACCTCCTCTTTAAGTAGACGTTTTCCCTTGATATTGCTAAGTTGTGCTTCGGTCTCGGTGATCTGTTGTTCCAGCTTTGGAATTGTGCCATGACGTAGCTCAGCGGCCTTCTCAAAGTTGTATTCACGCTCGGCCCGCTCCAGTTCAACCTGGGCCTGCTCCAGCTCTTTCGTCAGACGCTGGATCGTCTCAACCGGAGCACGTTCGCGCTCGAAAGCCTGTTCCAGTGCATCCAACTGCTCTTGCAAGGATGTAATCTCTTGAGTGACGCGCGTCAGCCGTTCCTTACTGGCCTCGTCAGTCTCTTTCTTGAGCGCCTCAAGCTCCACCTGAAGCTGACGGATGCGCCGATCCAGCGCATCAATCTCGGTTGGCGTACTATCCAACTCCACGCGCAGCCGACTGGCGGCCTCATCAATCAGGTCGATCGCCTTATCTGGCAAGAAGCGATCGGTAATGTAGCGATCTGACAGCACGGCTGCCGCGACGATTGCCCCATCGGTAATGCGCACCCCGTGATGGATTTCGTAGCGCTGTTTCAGCCCGCGCAAAATACTGATTGTATCTTCAACTGAAGGCGGCTCAACGATGATCGGCTGGAAGCGGCGCTCCAGCGCGGCATCCTTTTCAATATGTTTGCGATACTCATCCAGGGTTGTAGCACCAATGCAGTGCAGCTCTCCACGTGCCAGCATTGGCTTCAGCATATTCGAGGCGTCCATCGCCCCCTCGGCCGCACCCGCTCCGACCAGGGTATGGAGCTCATCGATAAAGAGGATGATATTGCCCTCGGAGCCTGTCACTTCTTTGAGGACGGCCTTCAGACGATCCTCGAACTCGCCGCGATATTTGGCGCCGGCCACCAGCGCGCTCAAATCCAATGATATGATCTGTTTATTGGCCAGGGTCCTGGGCACATCGCCACGCACGATGCGCAGCGCCAGACCTTCGACGATCGCTGTCTTGCCGACGCCGGGCTCGCCGATGAGGACCGGATTGTTTTTTGTGCGCCGGCTGAGCACCTGGATGACGCGCCGGATCTCTTCATCACGGCCGATGACTGGATCAAGTTTTCCCTGCTGGGCCAGGGTGGTCAAATTGCGCCCATATTTCTCTAGCGCCTCGTACTTGCCTTCGGGATTTTGATCGGTGACGCGCTGCGCGCCTCTGATGGAGGTGAGCGCCTGTAGTACATTCTCTCGCGTGAGTCGCGCCGCCTGTAATATCCGTGGCACCGCTCCATCTTTGATATTGAACATTGCCAGCAACAGGTGCTCGACGCTGAGGTATTCATCATGGAAGGCGTTCATCTCATTCCAGGCATCTTCCAGTAGCTTGCGCAGCCGGGGAGAGATGCCCGGCTCACTGCCACCGTACACCTTTGGCATACGCTCTAGCTCGTCATTGATGGCTTTCTGCGCAGCGGCCAGATTGCCTCCTGCTTTTGTGATGATCTGCTGGACGACGCCACCCTCTTGCGCCAGTAGTGCGGCCAGCAGATGTTCTACCTCCACCTGGTTATGATTGTGCTCGCGCGCAATCTGGGCCGCCGAGCTCACCGCTTCCCGCGATTTTTCAGTAAAATGCTCAATGTTCATCGTGCTTTCTCTATACCTTTGCAAACATATGTTGCTCACAGAGAAAGTTTGCCATCATGACACACTTTCTCTGTGAGCAAAGACGAAATGAGCTTTTAGACTTCGCGATATTCGCCTTCGACGGTACCACTATCACCACTATCAGGTGGTGTTCCTGTGGAAGGTCCGGTTCCGGCCCCTGCGGTTCCTGCTGCGGGTTGGCTGTATATCTCTGGTCCAATCTTTTGCATCTCGGTTTCCAGTTCGCTGGTTGCCGAACGCATGCGCGTCGTATCATTGCTGGTCATAGCCTCGCGCACCGTCTTTACTTTTCCCTCGATCGAGTTACGCAGATCGGAGGAAATCTTATCACCGACATCCTTCAGGGTACGCTCTGCCTGGTACGCCACGCTATCGGCGCGGTTGCGTGCTTCAATCTCTTCGCGGCGTCGCTGGTCTTCCTGGGCATGCTGCTCGGCGTCACGCACCAGTTTTTCCACCTCATCTTTGGAGAGACCACTGGAGGCCGTGATCGTAATCTTTTGCTCGCGACCGGTCGCCTTATCACGCGCCGTTACATTAAGGATGCCATTGGCATCGATATCAAAAGCGACATCGATTTGTGGCACGCCGCGCGGCGCCGGGGCGATTCCCTCCAACCTGAAACGTCCCAGGCTCTTATTGTCGCGCGCCAGTTCGCGCTCGCCCTGCAGGACATGGATATCCACGGCCGATTGATTATCTTCCGCCGTGCTAAAGACCTCGCTCTTGCGCGCTGGAATGGTTGTGTTGCGCTCGATCAGCTTTGTCATCACGCCGCCCATGGTTTCAACGCCCAGTGAGAGCGGAGTCACATCGAGCAGTAGCACATCTTTCATCTCTCCCTGGAGCACACCTGCCTGGATGGCGGCGCCCACAGCCACGACTTCATCGGGATTGACGCCCTTATTCGGTTCTTTGCCAAAGATCTTACGCACCAGATCGACGACTGCTGGCATGCGTGTCTGTCCTCCGACCAGGACGACCTCGTTGACCTCATTAGGCTTGACGCCCGCGTCTTCCAGGGCCTTCATAACCGGACCACGCGTCTTCTCAATCAGGTCGCTTACCAGCTGTTCCAGTTTGGGCCTCGTCAGCGTGATCACCATATGGCGTGGACCGCTGGCATCCGCGCTGATGAAGGGCAGATTAATCTCTGTTTGCTGCGAAGACGACAGTTCAACCTTGGCGCGCTCGGCTGCCTCCTTCAGGCGTTGCAGAGCCATACGATCTTTGCTCAGATCGATGCCCTGATCTTTGCGGAACTCATCGACCAGCCAGTTGATGATGCGCTGATCAAAGTCGTCTCCGCCCAGGTGTGTATCGCCATTGGTCGCCTTAACCTCAAAGACCCCTTCACCCAGCTGTAGGATCGATATATCGAACGTACCACCACCAAGATCATAGACGGCAATAATTTCATCGTGTTTCTTATCCAGCCCATACGCCAGAGAGGCTGCCGTGGGCTCGTTGATGATACGCAAAACCTCCAGCCCGGCGATGGTGCCAGCGTCTTTTGTCGCCTGGCGCTGCGTATCGTTAAAGTAAGCGGGAACCGTAATGACGGCCTGGGTAATGCGTTCTCCCAGCTTTGCTTCCGCATCGACGCGCAACTTCTGCAGAATCATCGCAGAAATCTCTGGGGGGCTATATTCACGTCCGCCCATCACCACGCGCACATCGCCATTGGGAGCAGATGTGATCTTGTAGGGGACCATTTTGATGGTGCGCTGCACCTCGGGATCATTGAACTTGCGTCCCATCAGGCGTTTAATCGAATAGATGGTGTTCTCTGGATTGGTCACAGCCTGGCGCTTCGCCACCTGTCCCACCAGCCGCTCGCCACCTTTGGTAATCGCGACAATTGAAGGCGTAATGCGTGATCCCTCACTGTTCTCCAATACCGTTGGTTCACCAGCTTCAATCACCGCCATTGCTGAATTGGTTGTTCCTAGATCAATGCCAAGTACTTTCGCCATTGCTACCAGTGTCCTTTCAAAAAAGTCTCAACGAGACTTTTTTCGTCACAATTCGTAATTTTATGCATAACAGGCGACCCCATTTCCTATAAATGATGTGCCTGAAATGCATACTTAAGCGGGACGAACGATAGGTTTTGCTGTTTGCAAGTCGCCTGGCTCTACCAGATTGCTTATACGGGATCAACGGTCAGACTTTTAAGATTGGCACGGAGTGTTTTTTCTATTTTTTTTCTTTTGGTTAGAACATATGTTTGATACGGTGAGGATAGCTGGTGCATGCACCTGATAGGTTATGCCTTGCACATATTACTCTTTGGGCTTTAGTATTTATCGAGATACATTTGGAGAATTTGACAGGCGTATAAAGTATATCCCTCGTTTGCCTCAGCTATGCTGGATAGCCATGTTTTTAAGTGATTCTTTTGATTATTAGATAAAGTATACGGTGATAGTTGCGCTGTTGTCAAGTATTTGTACCTGTAGCTCATCGTTTATAAGTAGAGTATAAAGGTAGATTTTAGTCAAACTATATTTGCCTTGAGCTTTTGAAAAAATAGGAGGGCCGTGTCTGTGGGATCAAAAGCGGGGGTGAGGTGCAGAAACACATACTACGTGTTTCTGCACCTCACCCCCGCTTTATCGTTATTAGTTGGATTCTTGATGGCCTGTGGAATGGGGTGTCTGTAATAAAACGACATCACCACGGAGCATCATGCGGGTGGGATAGAGTTCTCCGGACACTGACAGGCGATCATAGTTGACAAGGAGCATCTGCTCCTGGGCCGTAGTGCTGATTTCAACCTGTCCTTGCGCCTGTTGTAGACTGAGCGCCATACTTTCCCAACCATGGTTAGAGAGTGACAGACTATGCGTGTCAGAAATAGGAAGGACAAGCGGTTCTGCAGCGTTTTCAGGCTCCGAACGCAGGAGGATAGTTGAATCATTCAATTGCGCACGTAACGTTGAGGCCGCAATCTGAACCACATTTGGTGGAGGTATTAATGTGAACTGTACAAAGTCTTGAGCAGACGGCACTGAAGAAGAGGATGAGGTGCACAACATAGGAAGACCGCTTTCTTTTACTAATGAGTTGTTTGTATGAGACCCTAACCGTAGTATATATCTCTTACCAACGACCTCTGCCATTATGCTTACACCATTATCAACAATGCTGGGCAGTATTTCTATTCCCTTTTTACAAATCGCCTTAATTGTAGAGGTTATATGGAAGGAAAGTGGGAACTCGGAATAGTGTATGCCTGTGTTGAAAGCGTAACCTGGCAACGTATGTTTAATATAGAAGTATCTAAATTATTTTATATTAAAAAGGAAATAGTCGGAGAGGCAGTGTGAATACATCGAGCGATTCACATGGGCAAGCACAAGAGGCGTTTCAAACCTTTTACCAGGAGCATCTTGGGGTGATCTACCGCTACGTTTACAGTAAGGTGGGTAATCGGGAAGAAGCGGAAGATCTGTGTGCGCAAATATTTATGAAAGCTGCCCACAGCATGAAAGCAGAACGGGGCCAGCAGAGCATGCAGAAATGGCTCTTCCAGGTAGCGCGCACGACCATTGCGGACTACTGGCGCAACTACTATCGCGCGTCGACCAGCTCGTTGGAGGCATTGCTAGATGAGGGCTGGGAGGGTCCTGCCGAGCCAGCTCTGGCGGAGATAAATGAATCACCTGTAGAAAAAGCTCATGCGCTTTTACGCTTGCTGCCAGAGAACTACCGCGAAGTGCTTATGTGCCGCTTCCTGCTCAATCTTTCAGTCAGAGAAACGGCACAGAAACTGGGTCTGACAGAAGCAAATGTGAAGGTGCTGCAGTTTCGCGCACTCAAGCGGGCGGCGGAACTTAATGTTACTGTTTTTTGAAGCATATGGCATTGTGCCATATAATGCATTCAATCAAATTGTCAGCATTTAACCTACATACCTACGTAATGGAGAGCAATCATGGCGGGCGATGATCAGGAAAGATTTGAAGATTACCTGGAGCTGGAGCGCTATATAGAGCGATTGCAGTCTGGCCAGGTGGCGCATCCTCCAGCTGAATTAACTCCTGAGCAGGCGCGCATTTATCAGATGGCGGCGTTTTTCCGAGCGGCCACGCCGGAAAACGTTGAGCCGCAGCCAGAATTTGTCGAGCACCTGAAGCAGCAATTGCTGGAGCTCAATACTGAAGAGATACCAGCTCCTGCTAGCAATTTACACCCTGATGAAAAGAACGCCAGACCCGTTGGCGTGTCGCGAGATGATGACAGGAAGAAGGTGCACTGGAGGCCGGTACGCTTCGTGTCACGACGCCGTCTGCTGATGGGTGGCGCGATCGCTGCTGCTTCGCTGGTAGTGGGTGGTGGTGTGGAACACGTGATAGAGCAGCAGAGCGCAGCCAAAAAAGCGGACCAGACGCTCTCTATCCCCCCATATCCCGCCACCCGGCTTGAGATCGAGTCTGGTATCCCTATCACCTGGCACTTCGTGGTGCGGCTAGCTGATTTAGGCCAGTCTGCGGTTCGCTTTATCACGCCTACCCTTACAGGCTATGTGCTGCGCAATCCTCAGGGATCCAAAAACAGTGCCGATCCCAACGCCAGTATTACCGCTCTCTCCGCCGCCTGTACGCATATGGGCTGTATTGTGCAGTGGAAAGATGCCGATCGCAGCTTCCATTGTCCATGCCATAGCGCCGTCTTCACAGAAACTGGCATCCACCAGAACCTCAACTACAGGTATGGATTGCCGCCTCTCCCCTTGCTGCAGACCAAAGTTGAAGATGGCAATGTCTATGTGATGGTGCCCCAGGCGCATTAGCATGTACTTTATGTTGATTGAAGTCACGAGGTCACCTGGTCGCTGTGCGACCAGGTGACCTCGTGACTTCAATCAACATATTTTTTAATAACCATTTTTGCTGGAAGGGGTTTGAGGAGCACTCTGTGCCTTTAGCGTGGATGTGGCCACAAACCATTTGCCGCCGATTCCTTCGCCATTGGTCTGTCCGGCTGCGCTATCTCCCGCATATGTATAGAGGGGATGACCGTTGTAGGCGATCTGTTTTTTGCTGGATGTGTCCAGCAGGCTAAATGTTCCCTGGAGCGAGGATACATGAGGAACCACGCCCGTGCCATCAAAGAAAGCTGGAGGCCAGGTTGAAGCGCAGCTATCGGTGCAGGCGGAGGTTGTGGCTGTATCAGGGGTGAAGTAATACAGGGTCATGCCCTGCGCGTTGGTCAGAATAACTTGTGAAGAACCATTGACAGTAGCTTTCGTTGTCTTGATGACCTCACCTGAAGTTTGTGAAGACGATGACGAGGTCGGTGTCGCAGTGGGTTTGCTGCTGGCCTGCGCATTATTGGAGCTGGTTGTGGAGTATGAGTTGCCCGAGCTTGAGTTGCCGCATGATGCCAGCAATAGAGCGAAGACCACCAGTGGAAGTAGGAGAATGCGTTTAGACATTGGTCACTGTTTCCTCTCTTTTGAGGGGCCGGCTATTCATTCCAGAAGATGAACAGCTTACAGCTGTATTCAGCGGCGTTCCCCGATGTTGTGTTACAGCAGGCCCTGCGAATTGATTATCTCTACAGGGATGTACGTGCTGAGGTTACAGTGGCATCTTTTATGACTCCGGAAACTCAACCTGAGCCACTTGGATCTCCCGGCTGATGGGAATGTACCGCTTTGTTGCTCACGCCCTCAGGATGAAATAGTAATTGATCTCTGACCTTATAACCAGAGGGGGGATGAAGCGTTTCAGGCTTCATCCCCCCTCTGGTTATTCAATGCGCGATGCAAGGATGTTATTGAATGGTGTACTGTACCTGCTGCCAGGTCTGCCCTCCATCAGTGGTGTGGTAGAGTGATTGGCTAGAGACACCCCAGCCGGTGCTGGTGTCGGTAAAGCTTAAGGCCAGCAGGTTGTAGGCGGCATTGGATGCGACGTTCCAGTGGTCGCCACCGTCAGTGGTGCGATAAAGTTTGCCGGTTTGGGTATCGGTTGCCCAGGCATGGTTTGCATCCAGGACGTAGGTGTTGCTGGCCGCGATGTGAGCCACGCTTGTCTGTACCCAGTGCTGACCGCCATCACTTGAACGATAGAGGACCAGCAGGTTAGGATTATCCTGAGCGCTGACGTTGACCGGCATGACAACGGTATTGCCAAAGAAGACTGGTGGCTGCGAGTTATTGTTGATCGTGTCATAGCCGCCCAGAAGGTGCGGTAGAGACAGCATCTGCCAGGTTCTTCCTCCGTTCTGCGTGAGGGCGATCGAAGGAACCGAATTATCACCACCCGCGCCCAGATTGCCGGTCGCGATCCCGGTCTGTGAGTCTTTCAACGAGATGCCGGTGACATAGCCCAGGCTGAGTCCGCTGGAGTCGGCATTACTGGAGAGCTGCGTCCAGGTCTGGCCGCCATCTGTTGAATGCCAGATGTCTGATCCGGCATGACCGGCGCCAGGCGTGCTGGAAGCCTCAAGCCATCCCTCCTGCGCATTCAAAAAGTGAGGCATATCGATGATCGACACCCGTGGGTCGTTGATCTTTGAGCTCTGCCAGTTAGTGCCACCCGTGCTGGTGCGCAGGATAGTGATGCCCGCGCCCTCCTGCATATTGGCTGGAGGAATGGCGATCCATGCGTACTGACCATTCATGAAGGTAGCTTTGGCGTCCTTGTTGAGGCCCGCATTAGCTGGTGTTACATCTTTCCAATGGGCACCACCATCAGATGTTCTCAGAATAGAGCTGGCGGTCAGCGCCCAGCCGTTCTGTGTGTCAAGCATGCGGATTGCTGTCAGAGGCACGGTTGGTTTGTTGTTGCCTCCGCTGTTGGATCCTGTAGAGCTTGAATCTACTGTTGTTGTGCTGGACGAGGTCGGAGTTGCGTTCCCCTGTGCCGTCGCGGTTAGTGTCGTTCCTGCCGATGGCGTTGATGCTGATGAGCCCGCATTGCTACAGGCGGATAGCAGCAAGACCAGTGCCAGAGACAGGAATAGTGGTAGCGCTGTTACTTTGAATGCTCGTCCTCTATTTAACTTCACCATAGAGTATTTAATCATCTCTCTCTTCTTCCTATATTTCGCATGTCGCATTATAAGAATAATACCTTGCCTGGTAGTACCCTCTAAGGATACTTCCCAGAATACTCACACCCGGTTAGTATGTACAATAAAAGTGAAGATGCATCATCCTTTACAGATAGAATGATGCATCTTCACGTGTAATAATTGCTCTTATAATGTGGAACAGTTCACAGTGTGATGTAATCCACAATGTAGACACGCTGAGGATGGGCCGGAAAGTTACAACACTCGGTATAATGGGAGCGATATACAACTTTCCGGCAAACCAGGTTTATAGCTTGACTGTGGAATGTCAAAAAAGAGCCCTGCTCTATGTGCGAGATAGAGCAGAGCTATGGGTACAGGGGAGGTGACGAGATTAATCTTCGGCGGCCAGAATCAGCATGTCAGAAGAGATCTTGTCTTCTTCGACGCTGGAGATATCGGCATGCGTCAGTTCTTTGAGGCCGAGCACCGACGCGAATGAGATCACCGCCAGGATAACCATGTAGATCGAGACGGCCTGCCAGGAGCCGGAGCCGATGTTGAGGACGACACCATTGAGTCCCAGGGCCGACAGATTGGTTTTGCCGTTGAGCAGCAGTAGCGCGATAATCGGGGCCAGGCCACCGGCCAGCGGGGCGGCCAGTTGATAGCCAAGTGAGGCGCCACTGTAGCGCGAGCGCGTGCTGAAGCGTTCGGCGATCATCGCGGCCTGTGGACCATAGACCCAGGAATGGAAGATGGCCAGCGACAGAACAACTGCGACTACAAAGAGTGCTGTTGAGCCGCTATTCATTAATAAGAAGTATGGGAAGGCGAAGGCCGCCATCAGTATGCAGCCGATCAAGTACCAGCGACGGCGTCCAATGCGGTCCGAGAGCGCGCCAAAGATGGGAATGGTGATCATCTCCAGCACGGCGGCGACCACGATACTATTGAGGATCATCGTTTTGTTGAGGAGCAGCTTATCTACCCCATAGGTGACCACGAACGTGGCGAAGAGATAGAATGGCGCCTGTTCAACGAAGCGTGAACCCGCGCTGAGCAAGATCTCAGGCGTGCTATGGCGGAACGCGTGCGCCAGAGGCGCCTCAGCCTCGCGCTTTTGCTCTTTGACCCTCGCGAAGAGCGGGGTCTCCATGACGCGCAGGCGAATGTAGAGGCCGATCAGGATAAGTAGAGCGCTGACAAAGAAGGGGATGCGCCAGCCCCAGGACAGAAAGCTCGCGTTGCCCATCGCTGACTGGACGATATCCACCACGATCGTCGAGAGGGCCAATCCCAGTGGAGCGCCAAGCTGTGGCCAGCTGGCCCAGTAGCCGCGTCTGCTCTTATGCCCGTATTCCATCGCCAGCAGGACCGAGCCGCCCCATTCTCCGCCGACTCCCAGTCCCTGGCAGAGGCGCATCAGAGTAACCAGCAGGGCCGCGAACACACTGAGGGTGGCGTAGCCGGGCAGGATGCCGATGATAAAAGTGGAGACGCCCATCAGCAGCAGGGTAGCTACCAGCGTCGATTTACGCCCGATGCGGTCTCCCAGGTGTCCAAATAGAGCGCCACCAAAGGGGCGAGCGATAAAACCAACCAGAAAGGTTAACAATGAGAGCAGGGTACCGACAACGTGATCGGAGGCAGGAAAAAAGAGTTTTGGAAATACTAATGCGGCCATCGTGCCATAGAGGAAAAAATCATACCATTCGATGGCTGTGCCCACCGTACTGGAGATAATGACCGTACGCATCTGTTGTGGGGTTGGTTCATCCATCGATGCTATATTCGTGCTCATAATAGTCCTCCTTTGGATTACACTTCAGGTTGAAAAGGCCATATTCCTGAGATCAGAAGGTGCATCTTCGTTGATGCACCTGGCACTATGTCGTATGAACTGCACCTCCTTTCGCTATGCCGGATCTTCAACCGCTGCCCGGCCTGTATAATCCTTCAGATAGAGCGCTGCCAGCAGCGAGATCAGGGCCATCACGATCACATACAGGGCGATGAGTACCCAGACCGGGTAGTTCGCGTTGAAGGGCTGTACCCGGCCGAGGAGATACGTCGCGATGATCGGGGCGGGTCCGCCAGCGATGATCGACGCGAGCTGATAGCCAAGGGTTGCACCCGTATAGCGAAATTGCGTTGGAAAGCGTTCCGCGATCAAGGCCGCCTGGGGTCCATAGAGGCAGGCATGGCAGCCTCCCAGCGAGAACGCGATCGCCAGCATGATCAACACGGGATTGCCGGTATTAAAAAATAAAAAGTAAGGGAAGGCCCAGGCGCACATCAGCAGCGCCCCATATATGGTAACCTGTCGCCGCCCAAAGCGATCCGAGAGCGCGCCTGTGATGGGAATGGTAACGCAGGCCACCAACGAGGCCAGGATCAGACCTCGATAGAGCAACGCTGCTTCCCAATGTAGCGTCGCGACGCCATACGAGAGCATAAAGGTCGTAAAAATATAGAATGGTGCCTGCTCTCCCGAACGCACCAGCGCGGAAAGCAGGATTTCTCGCCAGTAGCCGCGCCATATCTGGCGCACGATACTTTGTGACCGCTGCCGTTCCTGAACGCGTAAAAAAGCGGTTGTTTCAGGGATGCGTAGTCGGATATAGAGTCCTACCAGCAGCAACATTGTGCTCAAGAGAAACGGCATGCGCCAGCCCACGCTTTGAAATGCCTCCCCAGGATAGAGATTTTTAAAGAGCAGCAGCGAAGCGACAGACAGTCCCAGACCTACAAAGGCGCCCGTCTGCGGCCAGCTAGTCAAGAAGCCCCGCCGTTGCGGATTGCCAAACTCCATCGTCAGCAGGACCGAGCCACCCCATTCGCCGCCGACCCCCACGCCCTGTAAAAAACGCAGCAGCGCCAGCAGCAGCGGGGCCAGTATTCCGATTGTCTTATAGCCTGGGAGCACCCCGATTAACATCGTCGCGATGCCGATCAGGAGCAGCGTAGTGGCCAGCGTCGGCTTACGTCCAACCCGGTCGCCAAAGCGACCAAAGAAGACGCTGCCCAGCGGTCGCGCTACGAAGCCCACGAAATTGGTCGTAAACGAAGCGATCACGCCCACATAGGAATTGAAACCCGGAAAGAACACGGCGGGAAATACCGTCATGGACAGAAAACCATAATAGAAAAAATCCAACCACTCGATCGCGGAGCCGATCGTGCTGGCCGCGATGATTGGCGCCATCGACTCATCTCTGGTGGTATCCTCGGCGGTATCGAAACGCAGAGTTGTCATTGAACCTCCCTGTTTTACGTACTGCCTTTAGGATATCGCAAGGTTTACGGGTAAGTATACGGGCGGCGAGTAACAAAGCCGTAAACGGAAGATAGGTTGGCGTAAACAAAAATATAAATATTTTTGGAGGTGGGGAAGCAAAGAGTTGAATTGCTCGTCATATTGACGCATACTATAACCACTGAGGCACAGTTTCTTGAGCGAGGCCGAACCATGCTGAAAATACTGGAACGCAAAATTACCCTGCAGTTACTCGTCTTCTATGGCCTGTTTGTGATTCCGCTGGTGCTGGGCGGAGCCGAGCTCTATTTTTTTCAATACGATGCCCTGCAGCAGAGCGCGCAGCAATCGGACCTGAGTCTGGCTCAGGCGCTAGCTCAGGATGTTGAGACCTATGTGCAGGGAACGGTGAAGGAAGTGAAGGAGCAGGCTCTGAGTCCTGCCGCGTCCCAGCTCAACCTCACGCAACTCGCCGCCCAATTCAGCATTTCTACCCGCGTCCACTCCGAGATTGGCCAGTATCGCGTCTATAACGCGAGGGGCAAGTTATTGCTCACCTATCCACAGTTCAGTTCCAGTCAGCCTCCAGATGTCAGTATCGCCTCATATGCGCGGCAGCTGCATGATTCCCAGCAGGGCTATCTGCTCATAGAACGCAGCGATCAGCTGACCCATAGCTATAGCGTGGCGCTGGCGACTCCCATTCTCAATAACCAGCATCAGTTGGTTGGCATGATCATGCTGACCCTGCAGCAGCAACAGTTAGATCCCCATCTGCGATCCGTGCAGGAGCAGGTGCACAACAGCGGTGAGATGCGCATCTGGATCATGGATAAGCAGGGCATCTCCATCGTCAACGCGCCAGGGACGTCCGCCAGTGTCCCTTTGGTGCAGAGCATTCCTGGTCTGGGTAATGCCCTGCATGGTAAGCCGGGCAACGTCATTGCCAGGGAAGAGGGGCGCGACTGGCTCTATAGCTATGTGCCGATTCGCGAAACCGATTGGACGGTCGCGGTCGGCCGACCGGTTGATGAGACATTTGCTACCGTCGTCAGCTTTCAGCATAGTTTGATTCTGGCCTTGATCATGCTGCTGGTTGGCGCCAGCGTCTTCTGGTTTGTCATGCACGGCTGGGTGGTGGCCCCCATCTCCAGACTGGCCCAGGCCGCGGCCCTGATCAAGCCTGACCAGGCCAGGAAGGTAACCGATCACCGCTTGCTGGTGCGCGAGAAGAGTCGCAAAGATGAGATCGGGCGGCTGATGAACGCCTTCTCCGAGATGGAAGAGGAGATCCATACGCTGTTTCGCAAAAGCGACGAGCAGAGCTATACGCGTCTACAAACGCTGGATGCCCTGCTCGGGAGCATGGACGAGGGGGTGCTGCTGGAAGATCCTACCGGAGAGGTCGTCTACGCCAATCAGCGCTTCACGCAGTTTGTTGGTATGTCGACCCCCGGCATTGACGAGGACGCCTTTCAGCGCCAGCATCTGACTGAGCGTATGGAGGCTCTGATAGAGAAGCCAGAGGTATATCGAGAAGCATTGCGCCATGCCGATGGCGGCAGTGGTCCTCAGACGATAGAGTTTCAGGTGCATGGCTACTATAATCAACTCGGCCAACTCGTTCCCTCGCGGCGCCACATCCGCATGCGCCTGTTCCAGGTACGCGATAAGGCGGGCCAGGTCATCGGGCACGGCAAGCTCATGCGTGATGTTACCCGACAGAACGAGGCCGAGCGCGTCAAGCAGAATCTCCTGGCAATCGTCTCGCACGAATTGCGCACACCATTGACCTCCATCAAAGGCTATGCCACCAGCCTGTTGGAGACCGACGTCGAGGTGGATGAAGCCACGCAACGCGACTTCTTGCTTCGTATAGTCGAAGAGGAGGACCGCATGGCTGAGTTAGTGACCAGCCTGCTGGAGATGTCACAACTGGAGGCTGGCACCCTTAAGCTTTCACCCAGTCTGTGCCGGCTGGATATCTTGTTCAACAGGGTCATCGAAAGCGACGAGAACAGGCAGCTGCAGATACGGCTCTCGCTGCCTGAAGAAGTGCCGGTCGTCTATATCGATCAGCGCCGTATAGAGATGGTCCTGCGCAACCTTCTGGAGAACGCCAGGCGCTATGCGGGCGCGCACGCCGAGATAATTATTGCCGTGCGCTACACGCAGGAAACAGGGGAGAGCGGGATCTGTGTGAGCCTGGAGGATAATGGCCCTGGCTTGCCAGCCGATCTGACCGAGCGTATTTTTGAAAGCTTCTACCAGGTTGATAGTGGGCGCGAGCGCAGCAGCAGCGGCGTTGGACTGGGGCTGGCCATCTGCCGTGGGTTTGTGGAGGCCCATGGGGGCCGCATCTGGGCCGAGAACCGTACCGATGGCGCGACTGGCGCCATCTTCCATATCTGGTTGCCAGCGCGTCTGCTCCATCAGCCCAATGCGCCGTCGCGACCCTTCAAGCTGGAAGAGGTTTTTTAGCACACAAAGAAAGAGTGTCGATGTATGCCACAGGAAAAGCACATCCTCGTCGTCGATGACGAGCCGGGCATCCAGGATTTTGTGCAGCGCAACCTGGAGCTACGATCCTTCAAAGTCTCGCTGGCTGCTAATGGGCTAGAGGCCCTGGCCCTGTTTGAGAAGCATAATTTCGCGCTGGTCATTCTGGATATCATGATGCCGCGCATGGATGGTCTGGAAGTCTGCCGCCGCATCCGCCAGAGCAGCACCGTCCCGATCATTATCCTGACCGCTTTGGGAGAGGATGCTGATAAGATCGCGGCCCTTGAACAGGGTGCTGACGACTATCTGACCAAGCCCTTCAGTATCGGTGAACTGATGGCGCGCATTAAGGCGGTCCTGCGGCGCAACCACTGGGCCGACCATCCTATCTCAATGGGGACGCGCCGCTTCGGCAATCTGGAGATCGACTTTGAGCAGCGGCGGGCATGGAAAGATAGCACGCTGGTCAAGCTGTCGCCAACCGAATTTGATCTGCTGCAGGAACTGGCCCTGCATCCCGGCAAGATTTTTACCCACGAGGCCCTGCTCAGGCGTGTCTGGGGTGCCGAGTATCGCAGCGAGTCTGAATATCTGCGCGTCTACATTGGTCGCCTGCGCCGTAAGCTTGAAGCGAATCCCTCACAGCCCGCCCACATCCTTACTGAGCCCGGTATTGGCTACTATATGGTCGGCTAAACTTTTCTGGAAATTTTAAAGATACATATAAATTTTTGCCTGCGCGATCCGCTATAGCTTGACAATGCGCCTCAAAATATGATACATGACTCATGCGTCATATTTTGAGGCTATGGGGCAATGATACTCAACATTTGAACCATGAAGGAGACATGAAGCGCAATGGAATATTTTTCCGAGGAGAACACAGTACTGTGGGAAGCGTCGGAGAAGGTAAAGCAGCGAGCCAATCTTACCGATTATATGTACTGGCTGAAGCATGAAAAAGGTCTGCAGATGGAGACGCCTGAGCAACTGTGGCGGTGGTCGGTCGACAGGCTGGAAGATTTCTGGGACTCTATCTGGCAGTACATGCGGATACAGGCATCCGAGCCCTATACGCAGGTTCTTATGACGCATTGGATGCCCGGGGCTGAATGGTTTGTCGGGGCTCGCCTGAACTACGCGGAACAGGTATTTCGGCATGCCACCGCGGATAGGCCAGCCCTGCTGGTACGTTCCGAGTCACAGTCCCTGCGCGAGGTTTCCTGGCAGCAGCTGCAGCGACAGGTTGGCTCGGTCGCCAATGGGCTCAAGGCTCTAGGCGTTGGCGTGGGAGATCGCGTCGTCGCCTATGTGCCCAATAGTGCCGAGGCGGTGATCGCGTTTCTGGCCTGCGCCAGCATTGGGGCGACCTGGTCCAGCTGCGCTCCCGATTTTGGCATCAAAAGCGTGGTGGATCGTTTTCAGCAGATCGAGCCATGCGTGCTGTTTGCCATCGATGGCTATCGCTACAGCGGCAAGGAGCTGGACCGGCGTGCGACGGTGGCGGAGCTGCGCCAGGCGCTGCCAACGCTGCGCAAAACCATCATTATCCCTTCCGTCTATGCCGCGCCCCAGGCGGATAGCGATCCCGCTACACTGCTCTGGGATGAGCTCCTGGCTTATGATGACACGTTGACCTATGCTCAGGTAGCCTTTAACCATCCACTCTGGGTGCTTTATTCTTCGGGAACGACGGGGCTTCCAAAGGCGATTGTTCAGAGTCAGGGCGGAATCCTGCTGGAGCATATCAAGTTTCTGCATCTGCACATGGATCTGAAGCCGGAAGATCGCTTCTTCTGGTTTACCACTACCGGTTGGATGATGTGGAACCTGCTGGTTGGGGGTCTACTGGTTGGCTGTACGATCGTGCTTTACGATGGCAGTCCAAACTATCCTGATATTGGCGCCTTATGGGAGCTGGTGCAGGAGGCCGGCATCACCATCTTTGGAACCAGTGCGGGTTACCTGACCGCCTGTATGAAGGCCGGGATCACGCCCGCCCAGACCTATCAACTGACGCGCTTGCGCGCCCTGGGCTCGACCGGATCGCCACTGCCGCCAGAAGGCTTTAGCTGGGTGTATCAGGCGGTCAAGCAGGATCTCTGGCTGACCTCGATCAGCGGTGGTACCGATGTCTGTTCGGCCTTTGTTGGTGGCTCTATCCTGCTCCCCGTTTATGCGGGTGAGATCCAGACCAGGGCGCTGGGTGCTAAAGTAGAGGCATTTGATGAACAGGGACGCTCGGTGGTGAATGAAGTTGGAGAACTGGTCATTCGTGAGCCGCTACCCTCGATGCCCATCTATTTCTGGAACGATCCACAGGGGCAACGTCTCTATGATAGCTACTTTGCCACCTATCCCGGCACCTGGCGCCACGGCGACTGGATACAGTTGACCGATCGAGGGAGCGTGATCATCTCCGGCCGCTCGGATTCGACCATCAACCGCAAAGGTATTAGGATGGGCAGCAGCGAGATTTATCGTACGGTGGAAGATCTACCCGAGGTGGTTGATAGCCTGGTGATTGGCGTCGAGTTGCCCGGCGGTGCGTACTACATGCCGCTGTTTGTCGTTCTAAAAGACGCGCAGCCACTCAGCGAAGAGCTGATCAAGAAGATCAAAACGCGCCTGCGTTCTACGATCTCACCCCACTACGTTCCCGACACCGTGATAGCGGTTCAGGAGATTCCGCGCACCCTGAGCGGTAAGAAGCTGGAGGTACCGGTCAAGAAGCTATTTCTGGGCCAGTCTCCGGAGAAGGTCGCGAGCCGCGATACCCTGAGCAATCCATCCGCCCTCGACGAGTTTATCGCTATCGCGACCCAATTTCGCAGTACCCTGGGAGCAACTGTAGGTAACTGACATCCTGCCATTATCCACAATCGCTCCCTTGACAACATGCCCATTTATCTGATATATGAATCATGTGTCATGTCCTTGTAATGTGGCAACTGTATATCCTGCCTGTTTAATCTATCCCAGAAAGTATTTTGCTGATCTCCTGTAGCCTAGCCCTGTATTTGCTCACCGTTGAGCGGCGTTTATAGCTATCCGCACGCCGAGTCGGCGGATAGCTACCTCATAACACATGGATGTGAGAGGGGGCTTTCATGTCGAAATTACTTCGCAGCCTTACAGCGCTGGTCGCGCTGGTCCTGATGTCCGCACTGATGTTTACCGTTCCGTTTATGCAGAGGGCGCACGCCAGCAGCGGCACCTTTACCCAGTATACTTACAATGGCTCCGCTGGCAGTCGTCCCTATTATGTTTACACCCCCGCTAATTACCAGGTTGGTACGGCCGTTCCCATGATCGTCATGTTGCATGGATGTACGCAAAACCCAACCGATTTTGCCAATGGTACGCAGATGAACGCGCTGGCGGACCAGAAGCAGTTTATCGTCGTCTACCCTCAGCAGACCAGCACCTATAACTCGTCCTCGTGCTGGAACTGGTTTCAGACCGCCGACCAGGCGCGTGGCAGTGGCGAGCCAGCCATCATCGCCGGGATCGCCCAGACGGTGGAGCAGACCACCTCACAGTGGACGATCGACAGCAATCGTGTCTACGTGGCGGGTATGTCCGCTGGCGCTGCCATGTCGGTGATCATGGGTGCCACCTATCCTGATATCTTTGCCGCTATTGGGGTGCATTCCGGGCTGGAATACCAGGCGGCGACCTCGCTGACTTCGGCTACCACCGCGCAGTCGCAGGGAGGTCCCAGTCCGACACAGCAGGGGCAGGCTGCCTATAACGCCATGGGCAGCGCCGCCCGCGTCGTGCCCACCATCGACTTCCAGGGGCAGAGCGATTATACCGTCTATCCGGTCAACGGCGACCAGGTTATCCAGCAGTGGATGCAGACCGACCACCTGGCTTCCAACAGTACATATAATGCCAGCTTTAGCAGTCCCTCAACCAACACCAACGGCCAGGTTTCCGGCGGCTACTCCTACACCGTACAGACCTGGAACAACAATAGCGGCAGCGAGATCGAGGAGTACTGGAAGATCAACAGCATGGGTCACGCCTGGTCCGGTGGCAGCACCAGCGGCTCCTATACCGATCCCAAGGGTCCCAGCGCCACCAATGCCATGTACACCTTCTTCATGAACCACCCCAAAAATGGCCAGAGTCCGACGCCGACGCCAACCAGCACGCCGACCACGACGCCAACGCCAACCAATACACCAACCCCGACGCCTGCGCCGACCCATAGTATCACTCTCTCCTCGCTGGCGGCCGAGGATGGCTATATCTATCCCAACGATGGCGTCCCGATGGGCTCGCTAGCCTACCTGCAGGCCGGTTCAACCTCGCTCAACCAGGCTGAGGTCAGCATTGTCTCGTTTGACACCAGCAAGATACCAGCTGGCTCAACCATCGTTAGTGCCACGCTGACCCTGTACCGCTACGATCCCTACTACTATCAAGGGGACCTGGACTCAATCAGTGCGGATATCTCGCCGCTCGGTGGCTTTAACGGGAATAATGCTCTGGAGCAGGCCGATTACAACGCCAGTGCTGGACAGGCCAACGTTGGCTACTTCAATGCTGTGCCCACGCAGACCAATCAGGCGACCAGCGATAGCATCGCCTCCAGTGCCTTCCCGTACATCAATCTGAATGGGCATACCCAGTTCCGTGTCCATTTCCAGAAGGCCACCAACAATACCTATCAGATGGATGTGATGGACTTCTACAGCGGTGACTCCGCTGGTTCCTACGTGCCCGTGTTGACGGTTCAATATCGCTAACGGGCAGATCCCTTGCGGATGCT
Source organism: Dictyobacter aurantiacus (assembly GCF_003967515.1). GTDB lineage: Bacteria > Chloroflexota > Ktedonobacteria > Ktedonobacterales > Ktedonobacteraceae > Dictyobacter > Dictyobacter aurantiacus. The sequence goes on from NZ_BIFQ01000002.1 coordinate 2,484,970, forward strand.
TTTGCTCCTGTCTCTTGTAAGGCAAGCAAGCACCGCAAGGGGAGCATAGCACGGTTTGCTCCACGTGCCACTATGAGTGATTGGCGGCTCAGCGAACGTAGACCACATGCGATTGCCTATTCAGAAGCTGGTTTCATCTCTATTGAATCGTGCAGGCCGGCATCCACGAGCGCCTGGTGAAGCTTTTTTTGACCGTTTGGTCCAAAGCCATGCAACGATGCCAGTTCTCTTGCGCTGACTCCGGCTACCTCCTGGAGTGTATGATAGCCAGCCCCGTGTAGCGCACGTACGGCGGGCGCGGAAAGGCCTATATCTGTTATTGGTGTAGAAGCAGTATATTCCATTAGCTTATTTCCTTTTCACTGTAGCCGGTTGCAGGAGGAGATCGGCCACCTTTGTGAGATCCGCTTCTTCTCATTTTCTGGTCATCATAGCATGGAAAAAAGGAAAAACTTCTTCAATCTTGCGCAAAAAAAGATACAGCATGCTTTGTGAGATATGGTGCATTCACGCCATATTTCACAAAGCATGCGTCGCACGCGCGATATTGTGCAGGAGCCCTCAGGCGATAAAGGAGCATATGGCCTCTATCGGTCCCGGCTCTATGTTGAACAGCAGGGTATAGTGGTTGAGCGTGGGAAAGTCTACGATCTGGCTGTTTTTGATTGATTGGTGCATAGTAGTTGCAACCGCCTCTGAGAGAATCTGATCCCCGGGAGACAACAATTGTTGTCCAGCACGTAGAATCAAAGTGGGTACCTGTATCCTGCCCCATTGCTCTTCGGCTCTGGCCTCGTCATAGTTTAATCCCTCCTCCAAGATACCTTCCCGATAGCTACGGGAGATTACCGACCCATCATTCTGTCGCTCTACATCGTGCTCGAAGTAGACATCTATATACTCATTCCAATAGGGTCCAAGGAAAGGCGCCGCCTTCAGGCGCTGAATATATTCTTGATACGATGGAACCGCTGTTCCCAGGCGGTTGATGGCTGCGGTCAACCAGGCTGGCTGATCCTCGACGCTGTTCCAGGGGAGAGGGGCTCCCCCATCGGCCAGGATCAACCGGCTGAGTTGCGTCGGGTAGTGGGCCGCGAAAAAGAGGGAGACCAGCGCGCCGAGTGAGTGTCCAAGGACGATGGGCTGTTCGAGCTTCAACGCGCTGATGAGTGCAGATAGATCAGCGGCGTGGATGGGTACGCTATAGCCATGCTCTGGCCGATCGCTTTTACCGCGTCCGCGCAGATCGTAGGCAAAGACGCGATGGTCGCGCGCCAGATCTTCAGCGATGGCCTGAAAGAAGAAGGCGTTGGCCGTCAGGCCATGGGCACAGATGATGGCGGGTCCCTGTTCACCCCACTGGACATAATGGTGCGTAAGCCTGCTGGTAGTCACAAAGGTATCGCTGACAGGTTGTGTAGGCATAGATTTGACCCCTTAGAAAAATAACAAGGCTGGAGGATAAGAGGCTCTTGTGGTACCGCCTGCGGTGGCACCACAAGAGAATGAAGGTCAGGGGAGACCCCTGGACCCCCACAGGGGCTCGCCGCCCCTGTGAACCCCGCAGAGGCTGCTTTTCGGATTTTCAAAAGTGCGGGCTGGTTCATAGTGAGACGTTTGCTATGGCCAGACCTGTGAAGCTTTGATAAAGTCGCTGACTGGCGTGAGCTGGGAGTTCTTGATCTGCAGGAACATGAAATCGCTAACGCCGCCGTGCTGGTCGGGCGTCCAGGTCAGACTGGGGCCAAAGCCAGTATCGTAGTTATTGAAATCGTGATCCAATGCGTTACGCAGGCTATCGCGGGTCAGATTCTTGCCCGCTTTACTCAGCGCATCTGAGAAGATTTTGGAATTGATATAGCCATAGAACTTGTAGGCGCTAAACACCGGGTCAGATGCGGTGGCTTTGAGATACTCCTGACCGACTGGCGATGTCGTGCTGGTATAGCCGCTGACGTACGTACCTTCTCCGGCGGATCCCAGGACCTTGGCCCAGGAGTTATCGGCCATAGGATAGTTGGCCAGATAGCCCTGGGATGGATGATAGCCCTGGCTGGCTGCTGTGGCGATGAATTTCGCCGTGGGACCGGGTAGCCCATTGAGAACGATGATGTCAGGATGTTTGCTCTTTAAGGTCTGGACCGCGGCTGTAAAGTCGGTCTGGGCCGCGTTATATCCCACTGAAGCGACCAACTGGGCACCACTTTTTTGCAGCTCTTCGTCCAGGGTGGTTTTCTGCTGCAGGCCCAGCACATCATCTTCATAGAGCAGGCCAACCGTTTTCGCGTGCTGCTTATTGGTCAGATAATAACCAATGACATGACCTTCATCCCCATAATTGGGCTGTGTCATCCAGACCCAGGGCAGCGCTTTTCCCTGGGCATCCTTGAACTTTGAGCCGCCACCAATGGGATCAACCATCGGGATACCTTTGGGATTGGTGTAGGTCTCGGCGACATTGGCATTGCCCGAGCCACAGACCTGGAACAGCGCGAAGGCGTTGTCCTGCTCGAACAACTGGCGTACCGCACCCTTGGTTTTGGTCGAGTCACCATCATCGCTTACCTGCACCAGTTTTACCTTACGACCGTTGATGCCGCCGGCCGAGTTGATCTTGTTGAAATAGAGCTGGTCGCCAGCCAGAATAGGCGCGCAGATCACCTTCAGCGGACCCGTCGTATCCAGCACCGCGCCGATGGTAATCGTGTCATTGCTGACACCGGGTACATTGGCCGCCGACGTGTTTGACGCCCCATTGCTTCCACATGCCGCCAGTGTAAGCAAGGCCGCCGCAGCTATCAGCAGCGCCGCATAGCGTTTCCCGATGCGCAATCGTGCAAAAAGATCCATGCCGTCTTTGCTCCCTTTGTTAACACCACACCTGTGTGGTCAGGAATATGATACATGAGTCATGTTTCACATATAACCGATATGTATCTGAAATGTCAAGGGGGAGAAAGAACATCTCTTGACAGCAGGGTTATCTTCATGGCATGATACATAAGACATGACTCACCTGTCATGTTTGCGCTAATGAATGGATGTATAGCCGACGGGGGCAAATGCAATGGTCGCATTTTTGCAAGTCGTCATAGCGGGACTGGTAACGGGCAGTCTATACGGGCTATTAACGCTGGGGATCGTTTTGATCTATCGCACCACGGGGGTGCTGAACTTCGCTTATGGGGCCATCGCTGCCCTGTGTGCCTGTTTAATGTATATTTTGGTGACGGGTCTACGGCTTAATTTCTGGTTGGCGCTGTGCCTGACCCTGATATTTGCGCCGCTGCTCGGAATTGTATTGGAGCGTGGTTTCGCTCGTCCCGTCCTGCATGCACCTGTATTTACCAAAGCCATTGCTACGTTGGCGCTGGCACTGGTGTTGGAGACAGTCACGCAGGCCATCTGGCCACAACTGGCCGAGGTGCAGCATTTCTCAACCCCATTTGAAGGCCACGCTCTTCACCTGGGAGGGCTCTATATTTCAGCGATCGACCTGGTAATCCTGGTCGTTACCACCGCCTTGATGCTGGCCTTGAACCTCTTTCTGATGCACACGCGTCTGGGCATCGCCATGCGTGCCATGGCCGATAGTATCCCGGCGACGCGCCTGATGGGCGCCTCCGTTGGCCGCATCTTCATGCTGATCTGGGCCCTGAGCGCGCTGCTGGCAGCGGTCTGCGGTATTCTACTGGCGGGTCAGAGCAACCAGATCGATGTGCAGTTTATGGATCCTATCCTGCTGCCGGCGTTTATCGGAGCCGTGCTGGGTGGGCTAGATAGCCTGCCGGGTGCGCTCATTGGTGGCATTCTCGTTGGATTGGTCAGTAATCTGCTGGCCTACTTTCTGGCCGGGCATACACTTGGATCACTGGATATCAGCAATCCGGCGATGCGCGATACATTAATCTTTGCCGGTTTTGTGATCGTATTGCTGGTCAGGCCACAGGGATTGCGTGGTCGCGCGCTCCTGCGGCGTGTATAGCAAAGGAGTGCAAAAAGCTATGGCACAGAAGCCAGCCATGGATCAGGAGATAGCTATACAGCCAGAGTCACGCAAGACGGCCGCTTCAAGCTTAGCCTTTTTACGTCGTCCACGCTGGCTGGTCAGCATCGCTGGTATCCTCTTACTCATTGTACTGCCGATGATCTATGACCAGGTCTTTGGGTTCAGCTCCGGTTTCCAGTTGCATCATGTCTCGCTGATCGGCATCTTTATCCTGGCGGCGCTGGCGCAGAACATCCTGACTGGCTACGCGGCCCAGCCCTCACTGGGTAATGCCGCCTTCTTTGGTGTCAGCGCGTATATCCTGACCTGGCTGTGCAGTGATCTTGGACAGCCCTACCTGGTGGGTATTCTGGTGGCGGTGCTCGTTTCAGCCGTACTCGGCATCGTCGTTGGCAGCCCGGCCCTGCGCATCTCGGGGGCGCACCTGGCGGTCGCCACGCTGGGACTGGTGACGACCGTTGGCGCGCTGCTGAATTTCTGGGATACCACGGCGGGTCGCCAGAACTACGATCTGAGCAACCTGCCAGATTTCTTGAACGATGATCATATGCTTTACTATGTTATTTTCGCCATCGTCGCTATCCTGCTCTTTCTGAGCTATCACCTGCTGCGTTCGCGGGTCGGACGAGCCTGGGTGGCGATTCGCGACAACGAGACGGCGGCTGAAGCCTTTGGCATTAACCTGACGAGCTATAAGCTGCAGGCCTTTGTGATCAGCGCGGCCATGACCGGGCTGGCCGGAGCCCTGTACGCCACCTGGGCCACCACCGCCTCATCAAGCATGTCCAGCGCCGACCAGACCATCGCCTTCCTGGCCATGATCGTTGTCGGTGGGCTCGGCTCGCTGGTTGGTTCCGTGCTGGGTGCCATCTTTGTTGGCTTTCTGCCGCTACTGCTGGGCCAGTTGCCAAGTCCCATGAGCATCGGTTCGTTTCAGCTGCAGATTTCGACCCTGTATACAGGGATTTATGGGCTGCTGTTGCTGCTCGTCCTGATCTTCTTTCCCAGTGGATTGAGCAGTCTGGGTTCACGCGCCGGTGGCTGGCTGCAAAGAGGGCAGAAAGGTGAAGATGCCAATGACTGAAGCCGTGCTGGCAAATCCATTGCTGGAGATCCAGAACCTGACCGTGCGCTTTGGCGGCCTGACCGCCATTAATGAGCTGAACCTGCAGATTCATGAGGGCGAGATCTTTGCCCTGGTGGGTCCCAATGGAGCTGGCAAGACCACGGTCCTTAACTGTATCAGTGGACTGATTAAGCCTGTGGCCGGCAGTATTCGGTTCGCGGATCAAGAGCTGTTGAGTTTGGCTGCCCACAGAAGAGCCTCGCTCGGCATCGGGCGCACCTTTCAACAGCTGCAGCTGTTCGGCAGCATGACTGTGCTGGATAATCTGCTGACCGCGCAGCACACGCGCTTGCGCGCGGGCATCCTCTCCGGCATCTTGCCCTTTGGACCCGGCAAGCGCGAGGATGCTCGTGCACGCCAGCATGCTCTGGAGACCCTGAAGCTGCTGGGACTGGAGAGCTATGCCAGGCGTCCGGCGGGCTCGTTACCCTTTGGAACGCAGAAGCTGATCGGCGTGGCGCGTGCCCTGGTACTGCATCCGCGCCTGGTTTTGCTTGACGAGCCGGCGGCGGGTGTACCTCCCCAGGATGTGCAGGAACTGGCCGCCCGATTGCGTTACTGGCAAAAAGAGGTGGGCACGACGCTGCTCCTAATCGAGCACAATATGCGGCTCGTGCAGGCGGTATCTGACCGCGTCTGTGTGCTGGATTACGGCAAGAAGCTGGCTGAAGGTGATCCAGCCACCGTGTTGAGTGATCCCGCTGTTTTGGAGGCGTACCTGGGGCGCGCGGCCAGCAAAAAGGTGCAGCAGGAACAGCTCTCACAGGGAGGCTCCCATGTTGAAGGTTGAACAACTGCACGCAGGCTATGGCTCGCTGGAAGTGCTGCATGGCATCTCATTCGAGGTCGCGCAAGGATCCATCGTCGCTATCTTAGGCTCCAATGGAGCTGGCAAGACTACCCTGATGCGCGCGCTCAGTGGATTGATCCCTATCAAATCTGGTCGCGTCGAATTCGAGGATCGGCCATTGGGAAGACTCTCAGCGGAAAAACGACTGCGTGAAGGGCTGGCCCTGGTACCGGAGGGGCGCGACCTGTTTGGCTCCCTCACCGTACGAGAGAACCTGGTCATGGGGGCCTACACGCGCCGCTCACGTTTCGAGATGGAACAGGATATCGAGCGCATCCTGGATCTCTTTCCGCGCTTGAAGGAGCGTCTGCATGCCCACGCGGCCAGCCTGAGCGGGGGCGAAGGCCAGATGCTGGCGATCGGGCGCGCCCTGATGTCTCATCCACGTCTGCTCCTGCTCGACGAGCCATCACAGGGCCTCGCCCCGATCATCGTCGAGACCGTCTTTGATGTTATTGAGCAGTTGAATAAGGCGGAAGGGCTGACCATCGTCCTGGTAGAGCAGAACGCCCATCAGGCTTTGGAGGTGGCTCATGATGCCTATATCTTACAGGGTGGCAGCATTGTACTTAATGGTGAGGCGGCAACCCTGACGGCCAATTCATCCGTACAAGAACTATACATGGGTGGATGAGCATATTTATATTGATGGACTTATTAAATAAAGCAAGGTAAAGCGGGGAGGTGCAGGAGGGGCGGCAAGCCCCTCCTGCCGGGGTTTGGGGTGTCCCCATAAAACTCTTTTCCCTTTCCCCGCCGCAGCCGGGGATACAAAGGGTATGTTATACCCGATTCAAAGAAAATAGATCATAAATCTATTTCTTTACTGTCAACGAGAAGGAGTCTTTGTTGCTATGACTAGCTTGAGTGGAAAAGTAGCTATTGTTACCGGGGCGGCTTCCGGCATTGGCCTGGCCATCGCCCAGGATCTGGCTGCCCAGGGCGTAAAGGTTACGCTGTCAGATGTGGACGTCGAGCGCGGCAAGGCGGCCGCCAGCGAGCTCGCGGGTGCGCGCTTCCAGGCCGCCGACATGTCCTCAGCGCAAGATGTACAAGCGCTGGTCGAGTCCACGCGCCAGGCCGAGGGACCGGTAGATATCCTGGTCAATAACGCCGGCATTCAGCATGTGGCGCCGATTGTGGAGTTCCCCGAAGAGAAGTGGCGCCAGATCATCGAGATCATGCTGACCGCGCCTTTCCTGTTGACGCAGGCGGTCCTGCCCGATATGTACGAACGCAAGTGGGGACGCATCATCAATATCGCCTCGGTCCATGCCGTGCGCGCCTCCGCCTTCAAGTCCGCCTATGTGACGGCCAAGCATGGTCTGCTTGGCCTGACACGTGTCACCGCGCTGGAGGCTGCCGAATACGGTGTCACCTGCAACGCTATCTGTCCCTCCTATGTACGCACACCGTTGGTCGAGAAGCAGATCGCTTCCCAGGCCAAAGTCCACAATATTCCGGAAAGCGAAGTGGTCGAGAAGGTCATGGTCACCGAAGGCGCTATCAAGCGTCTGCTGGAGCCAGCCGAAGTCGCCCATCTGGCCACTTTTCTGTGCAGCGATGCCGCCAGCGCCATCACCGGAAGCGCGCAGATGATCGACTGCGGCTGGACCGCTCACTAGGACCTTATGATGATAAAGAGCATATGCGTCGATGCAACAGCGGCTCGCGAATTGCTGTTGCATCCAGCTTGCTTGCGCTGAGAAAGCGTACGAAGCGTGCGAATCCACGGGCTAAAGCTTCCGCGAAAACCTCGTCATTGCCAAGAGTCTCATCCTCCAGCCACAGGCCCAGGATGATAAAGGTGCTGGTCAGTCGATCGAGCTTACTGTCGAAGCGGCCGACGAGTCGGTCGCCCCACAAGATCGGCAGCGTGTAATAGCCGAACTTACGCTGGTGTTCAGGTTTATATACCTCCCACACATAGTCGAAATCAAATACTACTTTAGCCCGGCCGCGCGCGCTGACGTGATCGAGTGGCGCGAGGAAGACAACTTCTTCTGTTGTGGTCGTCTCCAGCGGCATCCAGGCCTGCGGCACACGTCCCGCGTTCAAATCATGCAGTATGGTGAGGTCACTCCCGAGCGCGTAGTGCACCATTTTCCAACCCTCGACCCGCACCTCGATAATGTCGCCGTCGGCCAGCATCGTCCCAAGCAACTTCTTTGCCGCGCTGGCCGGGTCGCCGCGCCGAAACGAATCACTCGTACGGCTGATGCGCGACAGGCCGCCAAAGCTGATGTCCTTTTTGAGTAAGAAGCGATCAGCCTCGTCGTCGCTGCTCTCGCGGATAAGATGCGTGGGCGCGACCTGTTCGGTGAGTGCATATACGCGCTCAAAACGGTCGCGGTGGTGTGTCATTACTTCACCTGTGGACCATAGATAATATAAAGCCAGCGCGCTGTCCTTGCGACCGCGATAATTTTGCGTGCGTGTGCGCGTGGCCATGGCGAAGTCGCGGTTGCTCACGACCCCACGTTCGCGCAAGACGGCGCGCATTTCGATGATGGCTTCAGCGTGGTCGCGGGCAATAGCAGGGAGGCGCAAGCCGCTATTGCGTTCGCGGCGCATGACCACGCGCCAATGCGGCAGTTCGTCCATCGCTCGCACAGCCAGCCAGCTCCCCCAATCGAAGAATTTGCGTTTCTGATACGTCACGTTTTCCCACATACCAGGCGTGTAATCGAGCACGCGGCTGTGGAGCATGATATCCTGACTGCGCGCAATGATGTTCAGCGGATCGAGCTGCAAATACTCCATGGCATGCATGGCCTGTTCGGTCCCCTCGATGCCGCGCCAGCGCCGTCCGGGCCACAGCCCCTGCTTGCCGAGGATGAAGCGACGGGCTGTTTCAATGTTGATGGTTAACATAATGACCTCTACAAATATTGACCACACCTCAATCGCCGGAAGGTGATGAGATGCGTACCGCAGACTCTGCGGTATGTAGATGGGATTCTTTTTCAGCCGGGCAAAACTGGAAGGCGGACGGAGAGGCGTTTTCCTATGTTACCTGGAACTCTTTCACCAGTTCGACCTTCATTATCTTGCCCATGGCATTGCGGGGTAGGGCCTCCACGAAGCGAATAGCCCTGGGAAGCTTATAGCGAGCGAGTTTCTCCGCGCAAAAGCTCAGGATCTCCTCTGGCGTTACGCTGCCGGGAACGCGGGGCACGATCACCGCCAGTCCCACCTCGCCCCAGCGCGCGTCAGGTTGTGGAATGATCGCTACCTCCAGCACCTCCGGATGGGTGATGATCACGTTTTCGACCTCGGCCGGATAAATATTCTCGCCACCGGAGATAAACATATCTTTCTGACGTCCGACGATATAGTAGAAGCCGTCGGCGTCCTGGCGTACCAGGTCTCTCGTATGCCACCAGCCATCGCGGTAGACGCTGGCCGTGGCCTCTGGCTGCTGCCAGTAGCCAGAACAGACGTGTGGCCCCGCCAGGATAAGCTCGCCAATCTCGCCGGGTGGTACATCATGATCGAATTCATCGACGATGCGGGCCCGCGAATGGAAGACGGGATGCCCAACCGAGCCAGCTTTGCTGACGGCATATTCGGGGGCCAGGCTAAAGCAGTTTACTCCTACCTCGGTCAACCCGTACCCCTGGCGAAATCCCAGGCCACGTTCGGCGTAGCCCGTGATAACGTGCGGCGGACAGGGCGATCCACCGGTAATAAAGAAGCGCACGGAGGAAAAGTCACTGCCAGTGAATGTTGGATGCTGCAACATCTGTTGAAAGACGGTGGGGACCGCGAACACAACTGTACAGCGCCGCCGCTCGATGACCGACATGATAGCCTGGGATGATGATCCACGCAGCAGCACGACAGTTCCACCCAGGTGATAGAGGGGAGTGGTTAACACATTGAGGCCGCTGGCATGGAAGAAAGGGGCAAAGGTCGGCACGATATCTGTGTCGCGCAGTCCCCAACTGATCTGAGTATTGATAGCGTTCCAGGTAATCATACGATGTGAGAGCAGCACCCCTTTGGGCAGGCCAGTTGTCCCCGAGGTATAGAGAATGAGCGCTATCTCCTCACCATCCACCGAGGTAAACGGATGAATCTGGCTGGACAGATCGGCCTGCTCGCCAGGAAAATCATCGAAGGTAAGCAGAGAGCGAACCTGGCCAGTACGTTGCAGGGACCGAGCCAGTTCCGCATGGGCGGAGTCATAGAGCAGCAACGCTGGCTGGCAATCGTTCAGGATGCTTCCCAACTCATGTGCGGTCAGGCGCCAGTTAAGCGGAACCAGGATCGCTCCCAGCAGTGCACAGGCAAAAAAAGCATCCAGGTACTCAGGCGCGTTGAAGGCTACGACCGCTACGCGCTCACCCTGGCGCAGATGATACTGCTGCTGGAGATAAGCGGCCAGGGCACGGGCACGTAGGTTGAGCGTGCGATAAGTAAAGTGGGATTCAGTCTCCTCATCGATCAATCCCACTTTATAAGGACTGAGAAATTCGCGGTGCGCTAGCCACTCGCCAAGGGTAATGAACGCCATAGATCACCTCCGTATCGAACCACATTGTTCTGTGTTGAATCTCTTCTTTGATATTGTATAAGAAATGGGTCAAATCTTCTACTGTCCTCACAATTTGTGATAGTCGTATAAATTGCCATATAATGTGTCCTGAAAGCCGCATATTTCGCGCCCGCGACCCCGGACATTCCGTTCTCGCGTTGCTCAAAACAATGTTCATTGAAGAGGCTGAACTGTGTACGCGGCTGCTTTGACCCATATACCAGAGATATAGAGCAGGTATTGTATAATATGATACATGGGTCATGTATCATATTAGCATGAAGCTAAAGGGGTGATGATGAGTAAAGGCAATGAGACCGAGAATCCTTTAATGCCCGTCACGGCACGTGGAGAGGCGACGCGGCGCAAGATTCTGGATGCCGCCGAAGAGGTCTTTGGCGAACTGGGGTATTATGAGGCCAGCATCTCAGAGATTACCAGGCGCGCGGGTGTCGCGCAGGGCACGTACTATATCTATTTCCATAGCAAGCGTACCATCTTCGAGGAACTGGTCACAGATATTGGCGAGCGCCTGCGGGCAGAGATGCGTGCAGCCATCGCCGGCGCGCCTGATCGCATCGAGGTTGAGCGGCGCGGCTTCCGAGCTTTTTTCAATTTTGTCGCCAGACACCGACGCATCTACAGTATTGTCCAGGAGGCGGAGCGCGTGGCGCCCGAGGCGTTTTATGCCTACTATCATAAGATCAGCCAGGGCTACGTTCGCGGCCTGCAGGAAGCGATGGATGATGGTACTATTCGCAAACTTGATCCAGAAGCGATCGCCTATACATTGATGGGTATCGGCCACTTCATTGCTCTACGCTGGTTAATCTGGCCTCCGCAAGGTGGACAAAAAATGAACAACGATGAGTTGCCAGAGAGCGTCTTTGAATCCATGATAGAATTTATCTCCAATGGCTTATCCACCCATATCTCCGGTTAGAGCATTTGCATGTTTTGAGTTTTAAGGTAATTTATACTTTAAATGAGGAGAATGGAATATTAGAAAATATTTTAGTGTTGTGGACATAATGACACATTAGATGGTATGCGCTGATCAACAAGAAATGGCGGCCGGGCTACGTGGAGGGAGTGATGTGATGAAGCGTATGGTATTGATTGAGAAGCCAGCAACCCTGCAATTAACGAAGCGGTTAATCGACTGGCAACCATGGATGCTGGGGTTACTGTCCTACCTGGGATTGCTGCTCCGGGTATATGGTTTAAATTGGGACCAGGGAAAATTGTTTCACCCTGATGAGCCTTTTATTGTCTCCCATGCCTTGAGGGTCGCGTGGCCTACGAGTGTGCCCCAATTTTTTGATCCGCTTCAATCGCCACTCAATCCACATTTCTTTGCCTATGGTTCCTTCCCCATTTATCTACTGGCCCTGCTTGGGCACACCATTGCATTCTTCTTTCCTGATTTCTTTACCTATACTAACCTCAACCTTGCTGGACGTTGTGTTTCGGCAATCATGGATAGCGGCACCATTCTCATTACTGGTTTGCTTGCATACCGGTTATGCTTATCTGATCGATACGTTGTCCTTTCACCGCGTGCGGTGTCAATAGTGGCTGCGATGCTGGTCGCCTTTTCGCCGCTCCAGGTGCAGCAGTCTCACTATTGTACGGTAGATGCGATGCTGCTCTTTCTGGTGACACTGACCCTGCTGGGCTGCGTCACTCTGGTGGAGACACGGACGCCGCTGCGTGTAGCATTGTTGATCGGATGCGGATATGGATTGGCCCTGGCCACCAAAGTCAGCGCTGCTCCCCTGGCGGTTCCGGTGGGGATCGCGCTGCTGCTGCGCTGGCGGCGAGAGCGGCGCGCAACTGTCCCGATGGCCCTGGCCATGGTGATTCTCGCCACCTGCCTGACCTTCATGCTGTCGATGCCATACGCTCTGCTGGACTGGCGTAATTTTTTGCAGCAGGTGATCGACCAGGGGAACATGTCTACAGGTAAGGCTCTCATGCCCTATACCATCCAGTTTGAGGATACGATCCCTTACCTCTATGAGATACAAAACATCTTCCTCTGGGGACTGGGTCCAATGCTGGCCCTGAGTGCTGGTGGAGGTCTGCTCTGGCTGACCTGGAGGACCATGAAGATGCGGGCCGGGTGCTGGTTGATCATGCTGTCCTGGATACTGGTTTATGGCGGTATGGCGGGGGGCCTCTACGTGAAGTACGTACGCTACATGCTGCCGCTTTACTCAGCACTGATTGTTATTGCTGCGGCGTCCCTGGCCGCTTTTACTACTATACGCATGAGCCGAAGAACCTCTACCGACCGGGCGCATGTAGCGATTCCAGCCTATACTTTGATTGGATTGGTCTTGCTGACAACGATTTTTCAGGGCCTGGCGATGATCAACATTTATAGCCAGCCCAGCACCTTAATCCAGGCGTCCCGCTGGATGTTTACACACCTCACGTATAGTAGCCACATCATCTATGAACAGGGAGACGTCATTATACCAGTTGCGATCGACAATCATAATCCTCAGCAGGACTTTCACCTTGCTGTGTCAGGCCTGGATATGTATAGCTATGATAATCCTGCCAAGATCAGGGCCCTGACAGCCGCGCTGGCGAACAGCGATGTGCTCGTACTGACATCAGACCGTTGGGATCAACCGGCGACGCGCCTGCTCCAGTACTATCCCGTCACCAGCCACTATTATCACATGCTCTTTCAGGGTCGGCTGGGTTTTCGCCTGGCCGCCCGCTTTGAAAATCATCCGCATCTGCTGGGAATCACCTTAAATGATAGCGACTCCGATCCCAGTTTCTCCATTTTTGACCATCCCACCGTACGCATTTTTGTGCGTGATCCGTCGCTGAGATATAGCGCCTCCGAGCTATACCGCAGGATGCTCCAGGGCGCACCTCCAATGCCTTTCTCGTAATAGATATGTAAGCCGACAGATGGATCAAAGCGCATTTTTGTTCTATAACCGCTATGAAGATAAATCGTATAGGGAAAGAGAAGAAGGTGGTAATAATAAAGAAGGAGGATAGACTGACTCATGACACTGCTAGACGCGGCATTTGCGCATCCCCAGGGGCTGGCCGGTCGGCTGGGCGCCATGATTATGGCCTATATGACCAGGCAGCGCAACCTGTGGACAATCTCACTGCTTGATCTTCGTCCCAATGATCATATCCTCGAAGTTGGCTTTGGCCCTGGCGCTTTGATTCAAGAAATGGCACTTCGGGTACCGGAAGGGTTTGTGGCCGGGGTTGATGCTTCATCGTTGATGGTCAGACAAGCCACACGGCGCAATAAGAAGGCTATCCAGAGCAAGCAGGTTGTCTTGAAAGAAGGCTCCGCGCTCACCCTCCCATTTGAAGATAACTGGTTTGACGTGGCGCTGTCCGCCAACTCGATACAGATCTGGCCCGATCAACTTACCGGCGTAAAAGAGATGTATCGTGTCCTCAAGCGCGGCGGAAGAGTTGCCCTCATCCTTCAGCCGGTCTGGGCCAAAGCGGACCAGGAAGTCAAAGACATCGGTGCCGGGCTTCTATCTACACTGAAACAGGCAGGTTTTCAACAGACCAGGCTGGAGTTTAAATCTATGAAGCCGGTCTCCACCGTCTGCGCCCTGGGCATCAAAGAATGTGCCTGACTCCCGTCATCGTGTGGAGACGTGAGAGCCTCCACACAGGCGTCCGCGTGTGCGGCCGCACTGTTATTTTGTGTTGGTGCATAGGCTGCGCATTCGCGTAGCCTATGCACCAACACAAAACTGACTCGCGAGCATCACAGGTGTGAAAACTCAAGTTTTTCCACTTTAGCCCAGGGTAGGAAGAATAGCTACTTCAGGGATATATTTTATTGACCAGTAAGGTAGGGATGCTGGTCACTTTATTTGCAGCACCAGTGAGCTCTGGCCTGGAAAGGTAACATTTATGTGTAGAAATATTAAGCCTCTCTTCAATTTTGAGCCAGCTGTGACCGAGGAAGAGATTCAGCAGGCGGCATTACAATTTGTACGCAAGGTGAGTGGTTTTAACCAGCCATCAAAAGCCAACGAAGCGGCATTCTGGGCCGCCGTCGAGGAAATTACGGCATCCACCAGAACCCTGCTCGACTCGCTGGAGACGAACGCGCCCGCTAAGGATCGCGCCGAGGAGGCCGCCAAAGCACGCGCCCGCAATGCCCAACGCTTCGCCCGTTAGCCGGACATAGTTCCGGCTCAGATTCCTTTGCTATAACCATCTCCTTTCTTGCTGGTAAAGACGACCACTGTTTCCATATATTTCAAAGCAAACCTCCCTCTATGCAGGTGTATTATGAGCAGCTGATCAAGCAAACTCAGACCATTAAGACCAGTACGCTGGGCACATTGAAATTTACCGTGGACAGCGCCTATCTCAACGGCAACCGGGCGATCGTCAAATATAGTTATATACCACTGTCTAAGGCTGAGGCCAGGACATTTCAACAGGTAACGGACTATCCTCAGCTTAGTGCAGTTCATGAATTGAAATTTCCTGGTCTTAGTGGTGATCAACCAACACCCATGGGGAATGAAACTATTATGACATTTGGTACGGCGCTATGCGGGAAACGTCGGTGTTCATGACTGAGGCGACCCATGGCGTTTCCTCTCCTTCGATTAGTAGCCCTGCACGGCAGTCTATGAGAGTGTCTGATTCTCATGATCATCGCCTGCAGCACGCTTGAGCTTTCGCATCTCTGGTGCTCACAACTCCATGGTGTATTGGTGCAACAGGGGCGCGAAAGCGCCCCTGTTGCACCAATACACAAAACCAGTGCGTCCGCGTAGCGGACGCGCGTGCAGGGGCGTTCACGTCCCTCCAGGGTGATGAGTGTCAGACACTCTCTATGCATCGGGCAGTGGAACTCCATCCTTTCCGCGGATGGATACCTCGAGATAGGATGTATCGGATTCCCCATGAAAAACAGTATTGCGAGCCAGGTACGGTGGGGCCTCGTAGGGGAAATAAATAAAACCGTCAAAGACCGTCGCCTTTAACAGATCGGGGCGGCTGCCGATCTCCAATTGAAGGCGATGTTTTTTCTTAAAGAGGTTTGCCGTGGGCGTCAAGCTAAAGCTCAGGCAAACTGGCTGTGATGGGGTTAAGGCTTCTGGATGGCGATGTTCATGGATAATTTCGTCGGGGCGCGAGAGCTGCTCGTCAATTCTGCGATGGGAGGCTTGCAGCCACCCGAAGGAGAGCAGGCGGACAGTCCCATCGGGAGCGACATCGCTCAGCCGCGCGACCACGTGTGTATCGATGGCAGTGGAAGAAAGGATGAGTTGGAGCTTGACCGGTCCCACGACCTCGGTATCTTCAAGCATAGGTTCGCTGAGGTAAGTCAACCTCTGGCTGATATGCTTTTCGAGCTCCTTGGGGTAGTTTGTTCCTCGTGGGATAGCGGCAAACTGGAGCGTAGTACTCTGAGTGGGATGCGTCGCCTGCAGCACATGGCTATCCTCACTTCGCTCTGAACGAGCGTGCAAGTAGAGTCGCTGCGTCGTCGTGTCAGGGATTGGCCAATCCGTGGCGCTCTTCCAGCAATCAGCCCCTTGCAGCCAGTAGCGGACCGGAGGCTGTTCGTTGACGCCCGTATCCATGCCCTTCAGATGAAAATCATACCAGGCCAGCAATTCCCCGTGATAGTTCGACCAGGGCCACCGCGGGTCTGGGGGGCCGATGAACAGCTTTTTCGGCGCGTGAATGCCATGCCAGGCTTGAAACGCTCCCCGCGAATGAATACCGGGATTGGCCCAGTTTGTCCCAATGCAGACGGGGATCTGAATACGGTCGAGCACGGGCCAGGCAGACTTTTCTCGGTAAAACGGTCCATCATAGGGTTCATCAAACGCGAGCTGGGCGAAGTCCCGCATCCACTCGCCCTCCGGATGCATCTGCTGCGGCATCTTTTCTTCGTTCTTGAAAAAGAAGCTCGTGATCCGCCTCTGAATCCAATTCCGATTGAGCAGATAGCTCCCCAGATGACGGAGTACAGGGGGCACCGAAAGCGACTGTGTCGACCCTACAAAGGTATAATAGGGCGCAAAGAAACCCGAGTGAAACGCTCCACCATGATAGGCGAAATGTCGATAGAGGTCGGTAAATCCGAGGTAGGGGAAGATAGCCTTCAGGTGTGGTGGTTGCTGTGCTGCCGCCAGGTATTGGATGGCGGCAAAATAGGACATGCCGATCATGCCTATATTCCCGTTGGACCATGGTTGTGTCGCCGCCCATTCAATAACATCCGCCACATCTTTATGTTCCTGGGGCGAAAAGTGCATCATATGCTGACCGGCGGATTTCCCTGCGCCGCGGGCGTTTACCGTCAGGTGACAATAACCTCTTGCGACCAGGTAGCTGACCTGCCCCACCTCATTAATGGGAAGTGGGAGACCGGTATTCTGCAGTTCTTTGGTGTAGCTCGACCAGGCCAGGAGCACGGGAAAAGCCTCATCAGCATCAGGCCGGTAGAGATCTCCCCGCAAAATTGTGCCATCGGGCAATGGAATAGCAATATCAGGAATGAAAAGGATGCCATAATCCGGTTGGGATGCGTGTGTTGGCGTCCAGTCTCCTGCAAATTGTTCGCCAGTCAATTTGGTGCGCGGGGGCACGCGCAACGGCGCGTTTTTCATCGGCGTTGCTTTCTCCGTGATCGCCATATATCCTACCTTTCAAAAGAGCGGTTCTGACTCTTGCTTTTATAGAATGGATACCTGTATGTAACGCCCCTGTAGATGGGGGAAGCCGTCTACGAACCGCTTCGGCTCTTAGACGGCTCCATATTTTCGTTCGGGGAGTCTCCTGTTCTATTCCAGACAAACGGCCAATGCTTGCCATTCGCGTAGGGAACGAGACTAGGCGTGCTCCTGGACGCGAGCTTTACTCGGATAGGCGCAATACACGACCTCAAGATCGAATCGAATCTCGATGTGCTCAGAGAGCTCATTACAGCGCTGGACATGGTGTGGATTTTGCCGCAACATTGCCTGAAGATCCTCCAGGCTTCTCCACTGCGCATAGTTGATGATTCGCGTGCCGTCTTTACTCAGGTGGAAATTGGCACTGATAAAGCCAGGCGCGGTTACCACAACTTCTTCCGTCATTTCTTTCAGGTATGTCATCAATGTTTGCTGGTTTTCGGGTTTGACCGTAAGCGTATTGATCATAGTACAGATTGGCTGATGCTCTTTGATTGTTGTGATGGCAACAACCTCTTCTGTCTCTTTCATGTTTTGTTTTTCCTTTGCTGGAATCTAGTACATATTATATCCGGACAGGCGCATCTCTTTATCCGCGCCGAACGAGCTTAGCGCGCGGCTTCAGGCATCGATTCGAGCACTTCTTTGAAGTGTTTCTGGTTTTCCTGCATATGGTTGGTCATCCGCGCCAGAACCTGTTCATTGGTGACAGGAGCCTTTGGATCCATCTCAAAATCTTGCGTCCAGGTCATGAGAACCCCTCCATCTACCGGTTCATAGGTCCAGGTCAAATGCATGTAGAAAAAGGGAAATTTGGGATTTCCTCGCTGGGCAATGGCTTCGCGCTTTTCATAGTCCAGGATGCGCCAGGACTGCCAGGTCTCGCCTTCTGCATTGGTCAGTTCGAATTCGATCCTGGCAAAGCGGCCAGAGCGCTCAAAGGAGAGAACGGTGGCTTTGCTGTACTCTTTGAACAGCTCTGGCCAGCGTGCGATATCGTTGGTGATGGCGAAAATAGTATCGGGATCGCGGGCAATAACAATTGATGCTTGTGCTTGTGGCATCTTTCTTCTCCGTGTTCTTTTTTTGTATAATTGTTTCTCTATCGGTCTGGGAGAACTGTATCCCCCTGCCCTTACTCAAGCGGGCGACTGAGGAGCGCTGCTGTGAGATCCGAGCGATTGATTTCCCCTCGGGCCTCTTTCATTGCACGCTCCAAATTAATGGCGTGACGTTCGGATTCGAGCCATTCTGTAAGGGGCCCGGGATCAAACGCGGCCAGCGCATCCCGCAAAGACTGGTTAGCTAGCACCGCCTCACGGCCTAACTGTTCCAGGGAAAGAAAATAATCGCGCAAGATTTCCAGGTCGGCGCGTGTCCCAAGAGCCCCATGGCCAGGGACGACGACCACTGGATCAAGAGCAATCAGAGCATCCAGGGCCTCGATCCAGCCGGAAATCAGGCCATTGAGGGCAAGTGGAACCACCCCTTTGAAGCCTATATCGCCCGTGATCAGGACGCGCGCCGTAGGGAACCACACCGCCAGATCAGTTGCAGTATGCGCAGGCGAAAATGAGAGGATCTGTCCATCCCGTGGTACAACCAGATGATCTGGCAAGGGTTCCTGCTCTACCAGTTTCAAATCGGCGAAGCGCCCCTTGAAGCGAGGCATCAGATGGTCATAGGTGGATGTCGGCAGTCCCAGTTGTCGACCTGCCTGAATTGAACGTGGGTGCGCCAGAATGCGAGCCTGAGAGAAGACCGCGTTTCCCCCCACATGATCCACGTGGTGGTGGGTATTGACCACCAGTTCCACATTTGCACCCTGGCGTTTGATCTCCCGAGCCATCTGCATGGCCATCTCTGGAAACGTCATCGTGTCGACGACCAGGGCGTGTCCCTGCTCGACGATAAAAGACGCATTGGAGACGCCCATTTCGCCGTTACCATGGATGATGGCAAATATCCCATCAGCTATTTCACGCGTTTTCTGTTCGGGCCACTCACTCATTTGCTTGCGGCCTCTTCTTCTGGTACCTTTTTTATGACCAGTTGAACAAGATCTCCAACCGTCGTACAACGTTTCAGATCGGCAATAGGGAATTGCTGCCCAAACGCTTTTTCCATGGCAAGCCCGATCTCAATGAAGCTGAGCGATTCGATACCGAGATCGGTCAACAGATCAGTATCTAATGTGATCTCGTCATCTTCGTCTACCTGGTGGCGAATAATTGTTGCCACACGAGGATAAATATCCTGTTCGCGAGAGTTATGCGTCATATGAAATATCTCCTTTACAAAAAAACGAGCATAAATAGGCCATGAGACTAGAAAAATATCGCTGTCAACATTACCGGGCCTGCTCCAACGCTGCTTCCCCTTCCCACCTCCGCAGGACCATGGAGGCATTAGCACCTCCAATACCGCGCGCGTTGATCAGGCTATAATCGAAGGTATCGATCGAACGAGGTGTGCCCCTCACATAATCAAGGTCACACTCCGGGGCTGGCTGTTCAAGATGGGGAGTCGAGGGGATTACCCGCTGGCGCATTGCGAGCAGAGCAATCGCCATATCGACGGCGAACGCCGCTCCAAAGAGGTTCCCAAAGGCCGCCTTAGGAACCGAGACAGGGACCTGCATCGCTTTCTCTCCCAGCGCCAGATGAATGGCACGTGTCTCCGAGACATCTTCCTCGGGGACTGCTGAACCAGCCGCGAAGAGGCAATCCAGTTCCTCAGCCTGCGCACCAGCTTTTCGCAGAGCTTCTGTCATTGCTGCGGCATAGCGGACTCCATCCGGGGCAGGCTTCACGAAATCGTATCCATCATTGGTTGAGGCCCAGCCCGCGATCTCTGCGAGAATAGGGGCACCACGCTTCTGCGCATCTTGCGCACGCTCGAGTACGAAAAAAGCGGCACCCTCACCGGCAATCAGCCCGTCGTGTTCGCGATCAAACGGTCGATACGCCGCCGTTGATCGGCCTCGGGTTTGCTGAGACATCAACCCGGATGTTTCATAACAGAGCGCGGCATACGCGGAAAACGGCGCCTCAGTTCCTCCCGCGAGCATGATATCAGCGCGACCACGCTGGAGACACTCAGCAGCGTGGATGAGGGCCAGGGCTCCGCTCGCCCGATCACTAAGGAATGTGCGCCCAATTCCTTTGATGCCGAAATGAATAGAGAGATTCCCCTGAACGGCGGCCGGGAACCAGGCGACGGCCATGTGCGGATTGACGTCGCGCGGCCCTGAACGCCACAGGTGGCGCAGCTCGCGCTCGGCGAATCCCCATCCCCCCAGGTTATTGCCCACCGTGATGCCGACACGATGGCTTTTCTCCTCCTGACCATTCCACCTGGTTTTTTTCTCCTCGTCGAGCAATCCGGCATGCTGGAGCGCCAGTTGGGCACTCAGCAGCCCAAAGGTCGAGAAGCGATCGAGCTTACGTGTGAGACGGGGTTTAAGATAGGCATCAGACCGGAAATCCTGGAGTTGTCCCCCCACGTGACATTGAAGGTGTGACGTATCAAAGCTTGTCAATTCCTTTAATCCGCTCTCTCCCAGCATCAGCTTATCCCACAGAATGTCAGAGCCAATCCCATACGGAGAAATGACCCCCATGCCAGTAATCACTATTTTTTCCATCGTGCATCCTCTGTTGGGCAAGTTTCGATAATCATGGCCCCGTGGAGGCCAGAAAAGCCGCTTGCTGTGGTCAGCATGCGGGTCATGGCCTGAGACCGTGAGTGGTCTGGGACGTAATCCAGATCGCAGCGCGGGTCGGGATTGGTCAGGTTTATGGTAGGATGGATCCGTTGCTCATGCATACTCAACGCACAGGCCACAACTTCAACCGCGCTGGCGGCCGCTAACGCATGACCTACCATCGATTTCGTTGAGTTCACAGGGATAGCGGTTGCGTGCGAACCAAGCGAGGTTTTCAGTGCCAGCGTCTCAAAATAATCATTTTGCGGGGTCGAGGTCCCATGAGCGTTGACAAAGTCGATCGCGGTTGGTGGTAGATGGGCCTGGCGTAAGGCTCCATTGATGGCGCGCGCTAGATCGCGTCCTTCTGGAGACATATCGGTCATGTGCACTGCATGTTCGACGACATCACATCCCGTGATCTCTGCATATATCGGTGCCTGGCGATTTAGTGCATGCTCAAGCTCCTCAAGAATAACGATGCCACACCCCTCGGAGAGAACAAAACCATCTCGATCAACGCTGAACGGCCGAGACGCCGTGGCAGGCTCCTGGTGGCGCGAAAGGCAGTTAATGATATCGAAGGCTGCGATGGTAATCGGGGAGATGGGTGCTTCAGAAGCCCCGGCAACCATGACATCGTGATCTCCGTAAGCAATGCTCTCGTATGCATAGGCAATCGCGTCCAGTCCACCGATACACCCCGTTGATAGCGTGGTACACTCTCCTTGAAAACCGTAGCGGGCACCGACAGCGAGCGCAGCCGAGTTTCCCATTGCGGCGGAGTAGAGAAAAGGCGAAACGCCATCCGGCGCATAGCTATCATCCTCGTTGTTTGTCGCCTTCGTAAATTCTTCGTCGAGGGTCTGTGTTCCGCAGATAGCGGTTGCCAGCGTCACCCCAACACGCGTTCGATCCCATGAGCACTGATCGAGGCGAGCATCCAGAAATGCCTGGTGCGCCCCGGCCAGGGCGAACTGGATAAACCGATCCGCGGTCTGATAGGCGGAAGGCACATGGTGACGCTCGGGATCAAAGTCCGATACTTCGCAGACCACTTGCGCCCCAAACTGATGATGCCCGAAAAGTGGAGAGCAGGTAGCCTGTCCAAGCGACACCGCCCCAGAAACCCCGTCGAGCAGATTCTGCCAGAAAACATCTTTTCCAATACCAACCGGAGAAACAACTCCCAGTCCAGCAATAACGACACGGCGCATTACAGGTTCTCCCCTTTCCTGGCTACCACTACTGGGAACGGTCCAGCGACATGGAAGCTCCGCGCGTCTTGCAGCCCTGCATCAGCCAACCAGCTTGTGACCTCTGCTACCGTTCGGATGCGGCCCTGTTGCGTATTGACAAGCATAGAAAGATCCAGCGTAATAGCTGGCGGTGGGCTGGCGTGATCCGGCGCATAGAATACATCCGCAATCAACAACGTTCCCCCTGGACGCAAACTCTCTACCAGTTTCGCGATCAGCGCTTTTGAGCGTTCATCACTGATGAAACGACAGACATGACCGCAGAGAATGAGATCATACGAATGTGATGGATACGCGAACTCTTCCATATCCCGTGCAATCCAGGTATAGCGATCTGCAAGTCCTTGCTCGGCAATATGCTTCCGTCCCTGCTTGATAACCTCTGGAAAGTCGAGGGCGGTTATCTGAGCCGATGGATACTGAAACGCAAATCCCGCACTCCAGGGCGCGCTTCCCGCTCCGACATCGAGGATACTTAGATTTGCATCGGACGATCTGGCGAGTGGGAGTTCGGAAGCCGTCCGGCGCGCGATTGGAAAAACCAGCGGAAAAAGATCAACGACGCGTGGAGCAAAAAAGGCTTCTGCAGTCCTGGCATAACCGAGATCGCGATAGGGGACAGATGAGCGCATGGTCTGGTCGAGCTCAAACCACGCTGGCACATAATCAACCATAGCCAGGGTATCCCCTCCCAGGTAAGAATCTTTTCCTTCTACGAGAAATGCATCAGCTATGGGAGTTAGATGATAGGTGTCGCCGTCTCCTTTGACAAGTCCGAGCGCTTCCAGGCCCCTTAAGAGCCGTTCCATTGACTCGCGTCGCGTCTGTGTACGGCTTGCGAGTTCAGCAGGGGAAAGTGCTTTTTCGGCGAGATGGGTAAAGAGGTGAAGGCGAACTGATGCAACGAGCATCGCGGTACGCGCAAAGGCGTAATTCATATCAAGGATTGCCTGGGGAAGGAGCTTTTGCTCATTCGAATTAGGCCTAGAAGAGGTCATCTACGCTTCCTCCTCTGGCCTGTAGTAGTGATATATCCCATAATGTCCTCCGGGACGCAGAAAAAAGAAATAATGCAAGTTGCACTAGAAAAAAATAAATATTAGCAGTAAGTTTACTCCCTTGCATATGCAGTACAGGGAGAAACGGTTAATCAGTGGATAAACTTCTTGTTTAATGCAAAGATGAATAACACCTTCTTTCTAGGGCTCTGCTCCTCCGTGTCTGAGCAGCTGATTTACATCATTGTTTTACAAAGTAACAGGTTTTTAAGATACATGTCAAGTTTCTGAGGCGGATATACCATTTTTGGAAGGGGGAGAGAATTGATCTGAACGAGGGAATACAAAAAGAGTTACCCAAAAATAGATTTAGGTGATTCACATCTGTAACACAACTACATTGTGAATATGTGTTACAAATAGGTAACACATATAATCATTAGTACTTATGGACAAGTAATTGATTGACTGCAATCTTTATATTAGCTATTCTCATCTTAAAGATTTCGCGAGATTCGCGGTGAAGATGATAGCTGAGGGAACACAATCATTGAGTAGACAGATGAAAAAAAGGAAAGCTGCGGCACGTTCTAGAACGCGACGAATTGCGCAACTGCGACACCAAAGCTCAAGCGTACCATCCCATGTGAAACAATTGCCGGAGAAGATTGGGACAAGGACGAGACCGATGGGTACGACCAACCAGGTGTTCCAGAACCGATCCCCGTTGACGGTGAGAGGCTCGATGGACAGGCTACCAGTACGCGACACCCTCTCCCATCGTTCTCAACCGGCGACGCAAAAGATGTCTCGCGTCGCCGGGCACTTCGTCGCAATTTGCCTGGCCCCGATCGCTATCTGCATCAACTTTACAAATTACGGTCCACTAATCCCACTGCTGCAGCATATTCTGCACGTCACCAGCGGTCAGATCGGGCTCTTCTCCGCCGTCCTTTTTTTGTGTCTGGCCCTGGCTAATATCCCAGGTGGTATCCTTTCCGATATTTTCGGGGCACGCCGAACCATGCTTGGCTCTCTATTCCTGGTCAGCTTAAGCGCGTTCCTCTGCCCACTCATCCCCACCTTTTCCTGGATGATTGTGTGCCGTGCGCTTACCGGCCTGGGAGCAGGGATCGCGCTGGTCGCGGGATCCCATGCTACCGCTCAGTTGGGACGATACGAAGCGCTCGCGCAAGGCCTCAATGGAGGAGCTGCCCAATTGGGAGCGGGCCTGGGTCTCGTTGCGACCCCTTCGTTGTTAGCTCTCATCGGCTGGCAAAGTACCTTCGTTGCTAGTGGCCTGCTCGGCCTGCTTGCTATATTTGCCTGGCTTTTTGTTCCCAAAGTAATCGACGAGCGTGGCAGAGATTCCCATCAGCAAGCTGACTTGGCGGCTGGAGTGCGATCACGTGTGATCTGGACGCTTGGACTCTCCAATATGGGGACCTTCGGGCTTGGCAACGCCGTAACCGCCTGGCTAGCGGTTTATTTCGCAGTCAGCTATGGATTGTCGCTCCCGCTAGCTGCCGGACTAGGCTCACTGGCTCTCTTCGCTGGTGCCCTCTTCCGGCCACTGGGTGGCATAATTCTGGCGCGCTCTCAGCGAGCAATTTTTCTCATACGAGGGGGAACGCTGATGGCGTTTCTCGGACTGATCATTCTGGCGTTGCCAATTGGCACGCTCCCCATTGCATGCGGTGGGTTGCTGATGTTCTCTCTAGGGACCACATTGCCGTACGCTGCCATTTTTAGTACGGCCGCTCACCATGGAAAGCAACAGGCGTTTGGGTCTGGCGTTGCGCAAGGCCTGATCGCGGTTCTGGCATCACCCGTCGCGATTGTGGGGCCGCCAATCATTGGCTTGATCAAAGAGCAAACCGGTATGTTTACCTATGCCTTTGGTTTTATCGTTCTAGTATTTTCAGTGCTACCCGTTATTGCCTCGTGGTACCTTTCTCATGCACTTGCCCTGGAAGAACGCAAAGGAGCGTCTATACAGAGGTGCTAGCAACTCGATGCTTTCCATGTTAAACTGATGGAAAGCATAATATTATTATATTGACGTATATCAATGTAATGTCGTTATCGAACAAAACCCCTGGTAAGGAGAATATTTCTTGTGAGTAGAGACGCATCAGGCTTGCGCACGGGACAACATCCTTCGCGAAGCCAGGCCAATATCGGTCCTGCATCAGTGATCAATCAGGAGCCTCAAAAAGACACGAGTCTTTTGCGGTGGTGGTATCGGTTTACAGCCCCCGCTCCCGTTTCCGCAGATGCTACGTTGCAACAGCGAGATCTGTCGCGCCGTGGAAGGCTAACCAGCTTCGTTCTCTTGATGATCATACTCCTGGTTCTTGCTGCCGAGCCGGCCGCCATATTTGGTCCCAACAAGGCATTGATCTTTATTTTACTGATTCCCGTTTTCATCGACATCGTCGCTCTTGTTTTTAACAAGCTAGGGAAGCTCATGGTCGCCGGTATTCTCGTCGTTATCGGCATTGAGGTTGGTCTCATTCTCTCGATTCTTGGACCTGCCCTTGGTTCGGGTGGACTAACGACCTATGTCCTCCCCCAATTCGATCTGTTTGTTCAAGCGGAATTTGTGTCTGTTACCTTGCTGGATCCACGGTCGGTCTTCGTGGTGACCTTCTTTAATATAGCGTTTACCGTTCTCTCTATTTTATATCTGCCCCACACAGCCGAGTTTGCTGCCGTGCTGGCCGCGAACCCTTACGACATCTTCCTGCGCCCTATAACCCTGGCAATAATAGTTGCGGGGGTCCTTTTCGTGGCGATCAGCAGTTTGAATCAGACGCTCAAGCGCGCGGACCGCGCAGAAGTGGTTGCGGAGTTAGAGCGCCGCGAAGTTGAGCGCCAACAACAGGATATCTCCCTCAAGCAGCAGTTAGAGCAGGGAACCCAAGCTATTTTGCAGACGCATGTAGAGGTTGCCAATGGCAACTTCACCGCGCGCGCTCCGTTGACACAGGACAACGTACTTTGGAGGATCAGCCTATCCCTTAACAACTTGATTGCCCGCCTTCAAAGCTCAAGCCAGGCAGAAGCGGAACTCGAACGAGCCAAAGCCCATACGGCGCAACTGGTGGATGCTATTCGAAAGGCCAGGGCTGGCAGGCCGGTACAACTTCATCGCACGGGCACACACCTCGACGCGATTATTGTGGAATTGCAGACAGGCATGAGGCAACCCATAGACAACACTCCCGCTTCAACTCAGGGGACACACATGGGTCAATCAAGGGACAGAAGGGAACAACCTAAATTATAATTCTCTGAAAGAGGGTGCGCCCAGGCGCGCCCTCTTTCAGAGAATGCTATACGGTAGAGGGAAGATCTTCAGGTCATTTTGTCGTTTTAGCGAAAGCGATCCCACCACCGCTCCCGCCATCTGACGTTGTCGAGAATTGCGCCGTCAAGGTTCGCTTGCGTAACGTCCGCCGCCCGCATATCGGCACCGGTGAGATCGGCGGCTCGAAGGTTTGCTGAGCTGAGATTAGCACCCTTCAAATCGGCATCGGTGAGGTCGGCTGCTGATAAGTCTGCCCCACGGAGATCGGCCGCCTGGACATTGGCAGAACGCAGTGATGCAAGATTGAGGTTGGCGCCCTGCAAATTAGCATCCTGGAGGGTCGCGGACCCAAGATTGGCAAAGCGCAGGTTTACCCTGCTGAAATTAATACCTCTAAGATCGATTTTGCGAAGGTCCACCTGACTCAGATCAGGTTCGACGTTTGGGTGTTGCTGCCTCCACAGGTTCCATTGAGTGGTGCCCTGCTTGAGAATGTAAAGATGGTCTTGTCTTGCCATCTTCTTTGCTCCTTTACCTCTATACACAAAAAAGGAAAATAACGGAAAAAAGAGAGCATTAAGAAAGAGTGTGTCAAAATGGTTCAACTCTTCCTCAAAAAGCAACAATGGATGCAGCACACTGATGAGCTCACATGCTAGCAGACGTGGCTGCAGTTCTCTCGTATGCACAACGGATGACTCTACACCACAAAGGGCAAGCTCATCGCGCGATCATGTGAAAGAGAGAATACGTGAAGCAAAGAAGCAATGCATAAATAAGATATCATTGTTGAGGATGTGAACCATTGTGCCCGCCAGGATCTTTCCTTTATCCTCCGTGAATATGGTAAAAAAGATCAGCTTTGTTTGTCAAGAAATACCCTATGGTAGCCATATATAGCTACATATAATGTATGTCCAAAAATATGGCATGACCTCCCTGATGATACATATATGGGAATCTATGCTTTCTGGTCTCTTTTTCGTGAACCAGTGAAAATATCGGCGAAAGAAATAGTTTCTAGATCAAGAGAAGGATTGTGTTTGTCATGATGATAGAAGATGTTATACATTAAAGCAAGTAAAGAGAGAAAGAAATCTATCCAGGCTCTGGGAACCTTGCCCCACGCCAGTACCCTTTTTTGTGGTTCTGTACTATCCAGTATGATGCAGGGCAGTGACACGTATTTTGAGTCTGTCTTCCTTTTTCCTTTTGTAAATGTGGGGAAGAATCAGACCTCAAGGGCAGAAATCTTCTGCCGCAAAGAGTATAAGAGTCACCAACTCGATGTCCTCAAACTAACCTATTATTTTTGTTGATATTTGGGAGAAGGAGAACATGTATTTATGACGACTATTCGTCCGTTTCACTTTAGCGTTGTCGCCGAACGTGCCGCATCTCGGCGCGAATGGCTTGCCAAAGCTCAGCGTGCTCAGGATCTGGGATACACGACGTTTCTGGTGCCTGATCATTTGAATTATGAGATCGATCCTGCCGTGAGCCTGATGGCTGTGGCGGATGCGACCTCCTTGCGGATTGGGAGCCACGTTTTCTGCAACGATTTCCGCCACCCCTTGTTGTTGGCACGCCAGGCTGCGAACCTCGACCTCTTTTCAGAAGGGCGCTTCCAACTCGGGCTTGGATGCGGATATTTCGCGAAGGAATATCAACAGGCGGGTATCCCCTTCGATCCAGTTGGTATCCGCATTTCGCGCTTTGAAGAGGCGATCCGGCTGATCAAGGCGTATTTCCACCAGGAAGAGGTCACGTTCACTGGCAACTATTACCGCGTCGATGGCACAAAGGCCGCGATCAAAGCGGTCCAAACCCCACACCCTCCCATCTACATTGGTGGAGGAGGTAAACGCATGCTTTCCATCGCGGCACGCGAGGCCGACATCATTGGCCTTGTGGCCCGCAATACTCCAGAAGGCCTGGACTGGGCCTCCGGCTTGCCAGATGCCAATCGCGAAAAGCTGAAATGGGTACGGCAAGCTGCAGGGGAGCGCTTCGATCTGATTGAGTTCAGCACCACCATCTTTATCGCCGCTGTAACCGACCATCCGGAACCAGTCGCGCAGCAGATTGGGAACCGCATTGGTTTGACCGGTGGGCAGGCACTCGACTGTATGCAAATACTTATCGGAACCACTGACCAGATCTCCGATGAATTGCAAAAGAGACGTGAGCTGTTTGGCATCAATTGTATCGAGATTGTGGAAGCGCACATGGAAACGCTCGCCCCGGTTGTTTCCCGCCTGGCCGGAAAATAAGGGATGGTAGCGACAAACGGCACTCGATGTCGTAAAGCTGCATGGCAAGTGATTGAAGGGATAAGGGGCAATCAAGATACCGTTGGCAAACCTGATTAACCAGTGAGCTCCATAGGAGCCAGGACGGCGAAGCCTGAGATGCACGTCTTCGCCGTTTCCTTTCCCTCCAGAAATGCGTCGGGCTGGATGAGATTGATGACAGCAACCGCGAAAAGATGAGAGCTTGGTGTTGGTCGAAACGTGGTGATCTGTCGAAGCTGGAGACACGGGAGAAGAATCGAGATGGGTTCAAAGCTGCATTTCTAGTGTAGCCAGCTCTGTCGATTACACTGGCTTGGCTCCGGCTGTTATCGAGGTGCTTAAGTAGAATGTTTTTTGCATCGTCTACCTTTCATCGATGGGAGTGCGTGAGGAACGAGTTCAGCAGGTTGATCCGATCAATGAGTTCCATGCGACGATTGACTGGTTGATAGAGCAGTCTGGTATGGCGTCGACTTATTTGCGCGCCATCGGATTTGCCCCTAACACCTTGAACTGGGCCAGCAAATTTGTTCCGATGGTATAGTACGCTGGCCCTATGGAGAGGTTCCCCGCTCGCTGATTCATGAACGCTAGATCGCGGAGGTAGCGATGCTTAAAGTTTTGGCAGAGGAGAGTTGAGCATCTGTTTAATCCCTCTCTGTTGTCTTTTTTTGGATGCGGCGCAAGATAGTCCATTCGGCTAGCACCAGATTGAGCACGATGGCCAGCCAGATGCCAGTTCCAAGCGTTTTGTTAAGCACCTCAGTGATATTAATGGGAAGGGAGATCTGTCCGCGTAACAGCTGTACCACGATGCTCAAAGGGACGATGATGCGGGCGACAACCGCTACCAGGGTAAGCGCATAGTTGCGTACCATCCAGGTGAAATGCTCGTTGATTCGCCGTTGCCGAATGGCGATGTACGCTTTAATCGCACTCAGCAGCCAGAGCACGGCCAGCATGAGGAAGGCCGTCTGACGTGTAAAGTCGGCTGTGTAGAGTCCAACGATAATGCTAGCAGTCCCGCTGAGAAGGACACAACTCAGATAGACGCGTCCAGTGGCGCGATGTAGCGCGATATGCCGCTGACGTATTCCCCTCATAAACTGGAATGGGCCAAGCACCAGGGCGATGAACGCGAGAAAGATATGTATAACGAGCACAGTATAGTGCAGGGGGAAAGATGGATCTAGCATGACTCGGCTTTGAGCTGGATTGAGACGGATATAGGGAGATATCATCGCCAAGCCAATTATGAGGATGATTAGAATCACCATTCCCCGGATTATTTGTTGCCTTAGTTTTAGCATCATGCTACCTTTCATAAAAAGTGAGATCCTCACGATGGATATTTTTTTACAGTCTGAGGATCTCGCTACTATAGCGAAAGCTTTATTCAGGCAACAGTATAGCGATGCAAGATGACAGATCGGTGACTACTCCTGAAGCAGTTCCACGATGTGGGATGCCTCTTCACCGCCTGCTCTGGCGTGATCGAGCAGTGAGATGCCATGGGGGCCGCGCAAGTGGCGGGCATTGGGAAATGCCTGGAGGATAGCCTGAACAATTTCTATCCGGCCCAGCATGGCGGCTGCGAAGATATCTATCCTGGCGCCTCTTTCTAGTAGATAATGGGCGATGTCTTTTCTGCCCATGTGTGAGGCGGCCCCCAGGGCTGTTTCCCAATCACCTCCACCCCAGTCCCAGGCGGCATTGATCAGCATCGGCTCTTGCTCCAAAAGCGCGGCGACCCGCTCGGCATCGCCATGGGCATTGGCGACAAACTCATTGACCAGGGTTGGATCGAGGGCAGCTTTTCTCTCCATAAATCATCTCCTTTAGCATGTATGTGGGTTCTATCTGAGGATGAGTATGGCATAGAAAAGAGAGATGCGCTTCTCGAAAATCACTTTTTTTGGTGCGATACGCTGTTGGGGAGCAGCCAACGCGTTGATGGAAGAGCCAGCTAAATGAACCCATACTCTCGAAGCCAAGGGAGAGGCTGATCTCGGTCACTGTGAGATCAGTTGTGGTCAGTAGGGTTCGGGCGCGTTCGATGCGCTGCTGAATGAGAAACTGATGTGGCGTTTGTCGAAAGAGATGCCTGAACATGCGCATGAAATGATTGGGTGAAAGCTCCGCGACCATGGCCATCTCTCGCAGCGTAACAGGTCTTTCCAGATACGCTATGGCATATTCCCTGGCCCGGTAGAGTCGACGATATAGTTCTTGACGAGTCGATGCCCGGAGAGCAGAGAGCGTCTCTACCTCTTTATAGACATTGAGATGGACCTGGAGCAGTTGTTGCAGAAGTTCGTGGAACCGCTCATCAAGCCATGCCTGCTCATAGTTTCCTCTGGAGAGTCGCGCGCGTAGCGAAAGCAGGAGCGGAGACACAAGATCGCCATGCCGATAGGTGCGTTCGAAAAAGTGGAGCGGAATAATGCGATCCGGCTCTGGACTATCAAGGAGATCGCGGGTGGGCGTGATGAGGCTACGATAGACTTCTTCGGCCAGTCCAGGCTCAAAAAAGAGGCAGAATGATTCAACGTTTTGCGAAGCCTCAATGGTAATAGCATATGGCTGGTTCTGGTTGACGATCAGGTATGAGGCATCGTTCACCGCGTAGTAGCCCTTGCCAAGAGTGTAGAGGGCCCGCCCACCGAAAAAGGTCTTTATGGAAAGCGGCGCTAATCCTTCCCAATAATACTGCTGAGCTCTCTCATGCAAAATAGAATTGGAACTCACTTCATATATTTGTTTGTTCGCTGATGCGTGCGGATCTTCATTTGAACTCATCGCGGTGACCTCAATCGTTGAATAGTTATTACCAGCTGATTGCTCATGACTGGATTATACAATGGTGCAGGCGAGTGCAGTCTCACATCTTGGGTGAGACTGCGCTAGAGTAACTAGAGGCTGGCGAGGATCTCTAGAATGGTGTGGTGGCTGCGTGATGGGTCGTGTGGATTGATGGTGGTGGCAATCTCGTCGGCCCCCGCTTCGTGCAGTGCATAGAGGCGCTGGCGGATCGTGTTCTCATCCCCATATAGGAAGAGTTCGTGGATCAGTTCATCAGTGAGGGTATTGTCGGCATTGAGAGGATAACCCGCCTCCTTGAAAAGCTGGTGATAGGTGGGGAAGGAAGAGTAGACCGCGAAGGCCGATTGTGCGATCTTGCGCACAATCCCGAAATCTTTTGTCAGCACGATAGGTGCGCTCACGCTTAGTGGTGGTCGAGGACGGTTGGTCTGGCGTGCCCCCTCCTCCATGGTGGGGATAGCGACGGAGCGCACGTAAGAGGGTGGCGACCAGATCAGCATTGCCCCATCAGCCATCTCGCCAGCTAGATGAAGCATGTTTCTGCGCAGGGCAGCTACCACAATGGGAGTGCGTGGCGGGGTGACTCCCGCTGGCAATTCCGCGTGAACCTGGTAATATTCTCCGTCGAGATCGACGCGTCCCTCCCACAGCATACCGCGCAGCACGGCGATATACTCTCTTGTATGGCTGAGTGGTTTGCCGAATTTGAGTCCGTAGGTTCCCTCGATCGCGGGTTTGTGGCTGGCACCGATACCCAGGCGGAAGCGGTGCGGAGCGAGCTCACCCATTACCAGCGCCTGATTGGCGCGGGCCAGCGGATGGGTGGGATAGGTAATGGCGATACCCGTGGCTAGTTCGATTTTGTTCGTCTGGACTGCTGCGGCTGCCACGATACTAAAGCCATCGGGGCCAACCGGCCAGGATGGCACCCAGGCGCGTGGAATGCCGGCCTCCTCTGCCTCTTTGATCCCCTGCAACACTTTCTGGGTGGTTGGGGGAAAAATAACTACACTAACTGGAAATGTTGTCATGACCTATGAGCATCCTTTCTCGTTAAATCCTTTATGAGTATATCTTAACATGCATAATAATAATGACGAGCAAGGAACAGCAGGGAGACATGCCCAATCGGGCATGTCTCCCTGCTGTTCCTTGCTCGTCATTTATCTATCCTGGCGTGGACTTTTCAGCAGAATGGAGGCGATGGCGACCAGGGCCAGCGAGAGGATGACACCGATGGCGAAGGTGATCTGGGCTGTGATCCAGTGGCCGACCAGGGCCTGGGCCAGCGGCCCAAGCATGACAGCGGCCGAGATGGCCGAGCCGCGTATGCCCATCAACTGGCCGCGATTCTGCTCATTTGAGACGCCCAGGTAGATGCCGCCTAGCGCGGGACTTGCCAGGGCGCTACCCAGTCCCGCCAACGCTGATCCCACCAGCAGGAGCGGATAAAGTGGAGCGATGAACATGAAGGCATTGAGGGTGCCGAAGAGTATGCTACCAGTGATAATCAACAACTTCTTGGGCAAGCTTTCCGAGAGGCGTCCCAGGAAGAGCGGCGAGATGGCCATCGCCAGACCAAAGACACTGATCACCAGGCCATACTGGGCTGTACTGTAGTGCAATACCTTCTCGAAGAAGAATGGATACTGAGGGAACACAAAAGGATAGGTAAAGATCAGGCCAAAGTCGATCAGCAGGAAGGGACCCACCAGCCAGATCAGGCCGTAAAAGCTAGCATCCCTGGGTTGTGAGCGTTTTGTGCTGGATTTTATAGTTGGCTGCTTGGTTACCATGCGTTTCTGGCGGGGTAGCGTCTCCGGCACCAGAAACACTGCCAGCAGGGAAGCCAGCAGCGCGATACCGGCTGATAGAAAGAAGGGACCTGTGAATCCCAACACCTGAGCCAGAAAGCCGCCGATGCCTGGCCCCAGCGCGATCCCGGTCGCCTGGGCTGTCGTGATATAGCCGATCCAGCGTCCCTGCTTCTGCAGCGGAATGGTATCGCCGATCATGGCCATAGAAGCGGGCATCAGACCAGCAATCAACATACCCTCAACGAAGCGAATGAGAATAAAGAAGATCGGGATATTCACCAGTGCAAGCAGAATATTAGTGACGATAAATCCAGCCAGCGAAATAAAGAGCACCGGCTTGCGACCAACGCGTCCGGACCAGGTTCCCATCGGGGTGCTAAACAGGAACATGCCCAGGCCAAAGGCCCCTTCCATCAGAGCCAGGGTTTCGGCTCCCAGTCCCAGGGCCTGTAAACGCTGCGGAAAGATTGGCATAATGATCGCGAATCCCGTCATCAGCAAGGTAATGCAGCCGATAAGAAACAATAATGCGCTAGTGATTGCGCGTGGTGTTTTGTCAATTGCCGTTATCATAGAATCAGCACTGATTACATCTATGTCTGTTGTGCTGATAGCATCCTGATCCATGAGGGTTGTATGCATGGGTACTCAACCTTTCCCTGGTGTTTTGTTCGGTGTTATAAGATGCTTGCTTGTGTTTCGCAAGTATCTTTATAAACTCTTCTGTTTGTGTTTAATAAAACCGGAACCGCAATAGTGATAAGGTTAGTGTGAAGCCTGCTGCTTAAAGATGCGGCCAAAGAGCGGGTCGGCAATCAGGGTAGTCCGGCGACCATAGGCGACAGATAGGCAGAGCAAGCCAACGATCAGAGGCATCAGTGCGGCTAGCGGACCCTGGCCCAGAATCGTATACCCTGTGGCTCCGATCATGATGATTATTAATCCACAGGCAGCCAATGGTGTCAGACCGGGCCGAATGCGCAGCAGGGCTGGTAGGGTCAGGCTGATCGCCCCGGTTATCTCGGCGCAGCCGATAAAGTGGACAAACAGTACTGGTAGTGGTAAAGGCATCAACGCGTTTAACTTCTCAATGGGAGTCGTCAATTTCATGATGCCCGCGGACAAAAAGGTAAATGCCAGCGCCAGTTGAACAATCCAGAGCATAGAGGTTATCAGCAGTTGGCGACGTTTTGAGCTTGCAGCGCTTGCACTTTTCTGTGGGTGGTTTACTACCTGAATCATGTGCTTTTTCCCTTTTTTATGCTAAGTCCCCGATTTATTACTTGCAATTTGCAAGTGTAGATGCTATATTATTCTTGTCAGCAAGTGGAAAACCGGAAGTTTTTGGGGAAGATTTTTTACCGCATTTTTACAAAGCACTGCTGCTCCTCAGCACTAGAGTGGAACAAAAGATGAAGCACAAACGCCAGAGACGTTCAGATTGTCCGATTAACTACGCTTTAGAGGCCATTGGCGACCCGTGGTCTCTCCTGATCATTCGTGATATTGTCTACTTTGGGAAGAAAACCTATGGAGAGTTTCTGGCTTCTGATGAGAAGATCGCCACTAACATTCTCGCCGATCGTCTTGCCTTGCTAGAACAAAAGGGGATCCTTGAAAAAAGGCCATCTGACTTCGACAAACGCAAAGAGACGTTCAGCTTGACCGAAAAAGGGCTCGACCTGATCCCTATTCTGGCAGAAATGGCCAACTGGAGCGCCGCCCACGATCCGCAAACCGGCGCTCCGCCCGCCTGGATCGCGCTCATGAACTCCGACAAAGAGAGGATGCTTCGTCTGATGCGTCAGACGGTACAGGATGGCCGTGCCATCTTCGCTGGTCCCCATAGCCTGATTAGTGAACTTCTCTAAGGTTACCAAGAGCAAAAGCCCTGTGGAGCGTACGCTCCACAGGGCTTTTGCTCTTGGTAACCTTAGAGAAAAGAGATTTGGGAGCGACAGCGCCCCCAGGCTGACCAGTCATCAAGTAGCTGGTGCAACCAGCTACTTGATACTTCCTACGGTAGCTCCTTTGATGAAGAAGTTCTGGCTAAACAGGAAGAGGATGATCAGTGGCAGCACCGTCAGTAGGGAGGCCGCCATCAGCAGGTTGAACTGGATGTCGTGGGTTGAGCGGAACACCTGCAGGCCGATTGACAGCGTGCGCTTCATATCGTCCTGTAGATAGATCAGGGGTCCCATAAAGTCATTCCAGGCGCCGATACCAGAGAAAAGGGCCACGACCGCCAGCGCCGGGCGCGACAGCGGAAGGATGACGCTCCACATAATCTGCAGTTCGGTGGCTCCATCCATACGCGATGCCTCGATCAGTTCCTTGGGAATCTGCAGCAGGAACTGGCGCAGCATAAAGATAAAGAAGGCACCGGCAAAGAAGTGGGGCACCACCAGCGGCAGAATCGTGTTGATCCAGTGCAGGCGCGCGAACAGATCGAACTGCGGCACAATCGCGATCGGGAATGGGATGAACATCGTTGCTAGCACGATATAGAAGACCTTATCGCGTCCTGGCCACTCAATGCAGGCGAAGCCATAGGCCACCACCAGGTTTGCCAGCACCGAGCCAATGATTGTCAGGACTGTAATCAGCAAGGTATTGCCGAAGTAGACACCAAAGGGGATCGTACTGACTGCCGCCGCGAAATTTTCAAAGTGCAGTGACGTCGGGAAAAAGCTGGGTGGAAACTGCGATAGATCGGTCGTCGACTTAAGCGCAGTGCTCAGCATCCAATAAAACGGCACAATGTAGATCAGACACATAATGATCAGGAATACGCGCGGTCCGGCCGTCTTCATCACACGCTGTGTGGCGGCACGCCGACGATAGCGCGTCATCTCATTTGCCTCTGTATCTTTTTTGTCTATAACCTGTGTACTCATCGCTATATCCTCCCGGTGATAAAGTTGTTTTTCATACTATCTCGCACTTAGCTAACCAGTTCGTAGTTCACAAAACGCTGTGAAACGCTAAAGAGCACGCCAGCCAGGGCCAGGCCGATGATGAAGAGCACCAGCGAGAGGGCACAGGCGTAACCTAACTGGGCGTAGGCGAAGGCATTGCGGTAGAGATAGAGCATGTAGAACAGGGTACCGTTATTAGGACCACCATTGGTCATAATGTAGGCCTGCTGGAAAATCTGCAGTCCACCGCTGAGGGCAGTGATCAGATTGAACAGGATAATCGGTGACAGCAGAGGAATCGTGATCGAGAAAAAGCGGCGAAAGGTACTGGCGCCATCGATGCGTGCCGCATCATAGAGCGTATCAGGTATACCGCGCATGCCAGCCAGGAAGATCAGGGCCGCATTGCCCGCCCCTAACTGCGCGATCGCGATAATCACATTCTTCGCGCCCGTCGGATCACCCAGGAAGTCCTGGGTGGGCGCCCCGAACAGGGAGAAGATATAGTTGACGATACCGTACTGTGGATTGACCAGCACAATAAAGATGAAGGCCATCGCGAAGGCCGGCAGGATCGAAGGCAGGTAGAGGATAGCGCGATAGATGCCCACCTCGCGCACTTCGCGGTTCATAGCTACCGCCAGCAGGAGAGCCACTACGATGCCCACAGGGATGGCCCACAGGACATAGTAAAGCGTATTTTCCAGCGAAAGCCAGAAGAGGCTGTCGGTGAACATGCGCGTGTAATTTTGCAGTCCCAGCCAGACAGGAGTTTTGAAGCCCGAGTAACGCGTGAAGCTGAACGCGATAGAATAGATCATTGGATAGAGGGTGAAGATGATCACACCGAGAATCCAGGGACTGATAAAGAGCAGACCCTTCGTGAGGTTGAGGCGATCGCGCCGACTGAGTCTCGGCGTGGATTTTGGAGAAGACTTTACTGCTAACACAACACTGTCTCCTTGTGTATATAGGGGCGTAGGAAGTATACACCTCCAGCAGTACAACACCATCGTTTATAAGCCAGGCAAGCAAAGCGGTGATACGTGGGTTTACAACGTTCGTCCGTCAGTTTATTTGTACGGGTTACTCCAACCTTCAAGCTTAAAGGGACAATACTGCTGCATCTGTGGCTGGACGCGATTATAGTACTCCTGCAACGCTTCTTTGGGAGTCGCAGTATTGAAATCTACTTTATCCTGAGCTGAACTCAACTCATCGCTGATCTGGCCACCAACCGGCAGCGGCGGGCGACTGACCGAGTACTGCAGGAGGTTGGCGAAGAACGTATGGCCAGGATCGAAGAGCTGTTTCTCATCCAGCAGGGACTTCCAGGTTGGCAGATGGCTGGTCTCTTTCGTATAGATACGCTGTCCATCTGGACCGGCCATAAAGCGTAGGAAGCGATAGCCGCCATCCGCATTATGCGCGCCTGTCGGAATGGCCAGTGCAAAGCCGCCTGACCATGTAAATGGAGTCGTGCGATCATCGGGAATGGGCATATACGTCACGCCATAGTCCAACTTGGGCACATATTGTTTAATGCTGGCCAGATTCCAGTCACCATCGATGGCGAATGCCAGGTGGTTGGTGAAGAAAGGATTCTGCGAAGGAAGGGCGTTGGCGGGTTGATACGTTGCCAGGAAGGTGCTGACCTTCTGATAATTCAATGCCTGTGACCAGTCATGATACATGTTGAATGTCTTCAACATCGCCGGCTCCAGTGGGGTCAACTGGCAGGTATTGTTGTTGAAGAACTGGGCTCCAAAGTCAAGCGCCCACGTGGTATGGAAGGCCTGACCATACCAGGGAATAAAGCCGATGCGATCATAGTTGCCATGGGAATCCATATGATTTACCTTGAAGGCAAGCTCCTTCAATTTACTCATCTTGATCGGCCCATTCTTTGGATCAAGGATGGAGGGATCGATGCCCGCCTGACGCAGCACTGTTTTGTTATAGTATAGCGCGCGCGCGTCGGTATCCATGGGAAGGGCGTATGGATGGCCCTGAAACAGGGCTTCAGACCAGGCAAATGGAAGATATTGCTTGGAAAGATCCTGGTTTTCTTTGCTCGTATAGGGGTAGAGATCCGATAACAGGCCAAGGGCTGCCTGCTGTCCGACCGTAAAACGGTCGATCAAATATGCATCAGGGCCGACCCCCCCACGAACGGACGTGATTAGCGCGGTTGAATCGCCTGTGCCTGTAGTTGGTTCAGGTACGACATTTACATGCAGGTCCGGATTCGCCTTATTGAAGGCGTCCGCAATATCACGCTGGGCTTTGATACCGATATCGTCTGTGATACTGGTCCAAAAGACAACCTCTTTAGGTCCACCTGCACTGTTGCCGCAAGCTCCAAGCACTATCGAAAGAAGAAATAGCGAGATGAGAAGAATACGTGGTTTCCTTAACCAATGCCGTATACGCATATAAGGCTCCTTACATTGAGCTCTGAACGGCATAGACCTCTACAAGTCTATACCACTCATCGCAGCGCGCAAACAACGTTGTTTTGCAATGTAGCTGTACAATAAACGATCATTATTGTACTGAGCACGAACAGACCCACTGGATCGACGCTTGCTTATAGAAAAGTATAACATAATGTGAGCCTAATATGCACCACTTTGCTGTGTATAAAATGACTTTTTTTATTAAAGAAATAGTGTGAGATTAACGAATAGGAATGAATTGCAGAGATTAAAAAGGCATTTTGTTACAAGGAAGAACTTATGTTCATGATAGCGGTATTAGATATTATGACATCATTGTCAGATATTATGACATCGTTGTCAGGGACAAAAATTCTCGTCGAACTGTGGTGCTCGTACCATATCAGGTACACTGATACTACTTGTATCTCGTGGATAGCGCCCGTTTTCATAATATTAGTGTAATCTCTATATTAGATAATGAATAGAATAGCGGCGCGTGTTGTGGTTATATATAATGATAGCAACTATACAGCAAATATATAAAATAAGGAGAATAGGATTTCCACTGCTTATATTTCAAAATTAAAGCTGCTGGGGATGAAAGAGATCATACCCCAACAGCTTTAGCTGTGCCCCACCCTGTTATCCCTCCCCACGCTGCCGGCATGGGATGAAGCACAGAGGCAGGAGCAATTCGACCAGCATGGCGCAAAGGCCGACCTTTGCGCCTGCCTCCACTCTCTTTTCTAGACGAAGGGAATGGAGTCTACTAATGATGATCAGACGGTAATGCGATCGAGGTCGGGTGCATAGCCCTTGTCGTTATAGAATTTGATGGTATTGGTGCCAGCTTTCAGTTGGACCGAGACCTGCATAGCCTGGACCTGGTTCCAGTTATTATTACTGAGTCCATGGCAGTCGAGTAGCACGCCCGATCCTCCATTGACACTGATATATATGGAACGCTGGCTATCACCGTCCGTGTAGTACATGGTCATGGTATAGATGCCAGCCTTCTTTTTGGTAATGGTATTGAACTGGACGCTGCCGCTACCTCCTAAATTGCCCACTTTCTCACTGCCTGAGCAGGTAGAGCAGACAACGATCTGAGCACTACCGCCCAGTGTATTGTTGGTGGGGGACTCGGCCTCGTAAGATACAGCCTTGTCACCCTGGAAGGGTGGAACCGGGTGGGAGTGATGGGGGACTGGTTTGACCGTCAGCAGTCGAGAGCCGTGTGCGGGCAAGGTGGCGCTATAGCTATCGGTGGCCTGTCCCAGGTCGCTATGCTGCCAGACGTCGCGCACTGTAGCGGTACCCGCGAAGCCCAGGTCTTGCCAGTTGGCCGTGGCTGTAGCGCTGGTGTTGTCCAGGTTGAAGAGCGCGACGGTATAGGAGCCATCGCTGTTTTCGGCGTACCAGACCTGCTGGTTGCTGGACTGCGCCACTGGTCGAGCTGGGTGACCGGCCTGATCGATGGCGATGACCTCATCATTGGTGAGGAGAGACAACCCATAGTCGTCGAGCTTCGTCAGATCGTCTCCGGTATAGAGGGGGGCCGCCTCGATGGCCCATAGCGTCATAGTAGTCTGGCGCTCATCATTGTTCAGGCCATCCATGCTGCCGCTACCTACATCCAGTGAATCCAGGTTGTTCCAGCCGCCTGGACCCGCATCGTTGATCCAGGGGACTACATCGGTGAAGCGCTGCTTGACGGAGTTGTTCCAGGTTACCAGGGTATTACAGTAGCATTCCACATCGGTATCGACGCGCCAGCCATTACTATAGGTCTTCCAATAGTCGGCATAGTTATGATCCAGTGCCCAGGAGATAACGAACTGCATCGGACGCCCGGTCTGGATTAGAGCCTGCGACCACGCTTTTACGTCGGGTCGATTGTCGGAAGTGGTCGGATTATTGATGAAGGAGCCAGGAGTAACGCCATCTAGCTTCATGAAGTCAATGCCCCAGCTGGCGAACTCGTTGGCGATAGAATTGATGTAGGCCTGCGCGCATGGATTTGAGTAATCGATGGCATAGGCGCCCAGCCAGCCATTGGTCTTTTGTAACGGTTTCACCGCGATATCCTGTGCATGACAGCTGGTGCCATAGATGGGATAGTTGTTATCATAGACCGCAAAATCCATGCCTGCACCATAGTAGATGCCTACCTTCAGTCCCAGTTGATGGATGTGGCTGGCGACGCTGGCCATCCCATCCGGGAAGCGATCGGGAAATGGGATTGGACGCCCATAAGCATCAAAGGTTGGCTTCCAGTTGTAGTCCATCCACCAGCCGGCGTCGATATTGACGTAGTTGTACCCATGGGATTGCAGCTTCGCATGCAAGGCGTCTGCCTGTGTTTCGATGTTGGCGGCGGTGAGCCAGTTTGTATTATAGCCAGGATACTTGGTGGACTCCAGGCTCCAACTGCTCCATCCCATATATGGGGTCTGGGCCAGCCCATTCATCGCTGATGGCGTCGCGTTGCCTTTCGCCTCGGCTGCAGAGGTAGTGCTAAGGCAGGCACCCAGGCTCAGGAGAATTAGCATAAGAAGGAAAAATATACGAGCAGAATACATAGTGGTAGCACGAGTAAACTTCCAGTGTTGAAACAATTCCATGACCTCCTTGTATGGCGTCTCTTTAAAGATAAGCTATCGCGTCCGCTGGCAATGTTACAGATTTATAACCTGCCAGCTGTAATTCCTCCTTCCCTGGCGATCAATACACTGTTACTGATGAGCTGTTGCCATGTTGTACTTACTACTCAGCTAAAGGTTTAAAGTCCGGATCGTTCAGGCACCCGTCTGAGCTGGTGATAGAAAGAAGTGCCGTAACACCAGCGTGCCTGCTCCCTGCGCCCAGCGCGTGCTGGTGACTGGTGTGATGATCAGTGGTAGATCATCGTCCAGGCGAGAGAAGATGTACCTGTGCATAGTCTCGCGCATCGAGGAAAAAAGCACATCTTCTGGATGAACATGGGCGCCGGTCAGGATAACGCACTCTGGATTGAAGATATTGACCATTGAGGCCAGGGCGGTCCCCAGGTACTGCCCTGTCTGTGCCAGTAAGGAGCGCAGATGCTCGTTCCCCTCGCGGGCGGCGGTCCGAATCTCATCGAGGGAGAGATCGGCGGCTAACCGCGCGTCGTCTGGATACTTATGCCGCAGTTCATGATAGCTGGCGAGGATGCCGTGGTCAGCCACATAGGCCTCCAGGCAGCCCTGGTTGCCGCATTCACAGCGCCGGCCATCTGGCACACAGGGGATATGGCCAAATTCGCCGCCCCAGCCACGCGAGCCTCGATAGAGATCATCATTAAGGATCATGGCCATACCTACACCACGACCCAACGTGATGACCAGAAAGTCGCGATACGGCCTGCCATGACCATAGAGCTTTTCATAGCTCCCCAGGCAGTTAACGACGTTATCGAGATAGACCGGCATCCGCAGAGCCTGAGAAAGTGGATCAGTGATGGACAGATCGTGCCAGTTGTGAATCCAGTTGTCCACGCTGCTGCCGGTCTGGGAATTGACATTGCCCGGAAAGCCGCAGCCAAGTCCCAGGATCTTCTCGCGTGGCACCTGGCAATTCTGCAGGAATGTTTCCACTTTTTCCGTGATGACCTGCACCACATTGACTGTGGAATCATGCAGTTGTACCTGCCAGCAAGAGTCCTGAACAATCTCTCCTAATAGATTGAGTAGCACAATCACTATCTCATCATTCTCGACCAGGCTCAGTCCGAGCACATAGGCTCCGTTGGGGTGGACGCGCAATAATCCCGCTTTGCGCCCCAGGTTTGAATTAGCGACTCCCTGCTCCATAATCAGCTCTTGCTTCAGCAGATCGGTGGCGATGCTTACTACCGTGCCGGTGCTCAGACCCGAGAGCTGCACCAGCTGCGTGCGCGATACCGGGGCGTGGGTACGAATCAGGTTGAGCAGCGTGCTCTGATTCATACTGCGCATAAGATTGCGATCAACGGAGACTACTTTGCCCAAGTGAATCCTCCAGGGGTTAGTATAATTAATTCAGATAGTGATTGAATTAATTATACTAACAAATTTTATAGAAGTCAATTTTCTCAAATGAATGCTTCTGGTAATTGTTGCACTCCAACAGGAGTGCCCCATAATAGAGAGATAACCTGCTGTGCAAGTTGCGTATCGCCACTCGTCCAGAATTGCACGTCCCCAGGTGTTGGATCTTCGTTCAACAGTTCGCGAGCTTCGAGGACGCGATGTAGCTGGCGTGCGACCGCTTCGCCTGTATCGATTAGCACAACCTCTGGCCCGGCCACCTCTGCGATAAGTGGACGGAGATGGGGATAGTGCGTGGAGCCGAGAACGATGGTATCAGCTCCAGCTGCTAGCAGCGGTGTGACATAGCGTTCGATCAGCGCACGCGTGGCCGAACCTGTGAGCTCGCCCATCTCAATCTGTTCGACGAGTCCCGGAGCGGGTTGTATGATCACTTTGACATCCTGTCTAAAGCGTTCAAGCAGTGTAGTAAAGCGTGTGCTTTGAGAGGTAGCAACCGTGACGAGTGCCCCGACCACACCTGTTCTGGTGGAGGCGACCGCCAGCTTCAAGGCTGGCTCTACCGCGACAATTGGCACAGGAAAGGTTGAGCGAAGGAAATCTACCGAAGCCGCCGTCGTGGTATTGGAAGCGATTACCAATGCCTTTACGCCCTGCTCAAGCAAGAAATGTGTAAGTGTCAGCGCGCGTTGCTGGATATACTCCAGCGATTTGTCGCCGTAGGGTGCATGACTGGAGTCAGCTACGTAGAGCAAACGCTCCTGGGGGAGGGCTTGGCGAAGGGCTTGCAGTACGGTTAACCCCCCCATTCCTGAATCGAAAACGCCGATTGGCGCGGAAGTGTCCATAAATTACTTATCCTCTACATACAAAGGTTGTGGTTGATCTATGTTTTATCATACCACGAAGGTCACGAAACGTATCCCCGCCGCAGGCGGGGAGGGTGCAAGAGGGGCTGACCGCCCCTCTTGCACCCTCCCCGCTGTATGCCGACGTTATTTATTAAAGATCATGTTGAGAAGGTAAGCAAGGGCTCCAGGTGAGGACAAAGTTAAAGTTCTAGCTGGAGCCCTGTACATTACAATTTACATCAGTTCATCTGCTGAATCTTCGTAATCGCCCTGCCACAGATTCCTCATCTCGGCGTTGGTTGCCAGCAATTCAGCCAGCGTGCCCGTGGCATCGACTTTCCCATCTTTGAGGACGATGATACGGTCGGCGCGCTGCATGGCGATGCGTCTATGGGTGACCACCAGGCAGGTGGCATCTTTATGCTCGAAGATGCGTTGCCAGAGGGCGCGCTCGGTCTCGACGTCTAGCGCACTGGATAGGTCATCGATGACCAGCAGTTCGGCGTCGCGTACCAGCATGCGGGCCGCAGCCGTGCGTTGCACCTGGCCGCCTGAGAGCTTAACTCCGCGTGTGCCCACCGACGTTTCCAGTCCTTCCTCCAACGTTTCTACATCGTGTTCAAGCACGGCGCCGCGTATGGCGGTCTTGAGGGCTGCGTGGTCGTCGGGGAGGCCCAGCAGAATATTCTGCTTGAGCGTCTCGCTGAACAGGCGCGGTACCTGTGACGTATACGCCGCGCGGGGTGGCACAAAGAACGCGGCTGCGTTCTCCACTACCTGGCCGTTCCAGCGGATCTCACCTTTTTCCATTGGCAGCAGGCCCAGCAGTGTTTGCAAGAGTGTGGTCTTGCCCGAGCCGACGCGTCCCGTTACCACGGTCAGGGTGCCGCGGGATAAGCTCAGGTCCACCCCGGCAACACCACGACCCGAATGAGGATGGAGATAGGTCAGTCCACGTACCTCCACGTGGTTAAGGCGATCCGACTCGTGGCGCATCGGTGCTGGCACGGCGGGTAGGGAACCTTTCAAGTGCATAGGAGTGTGCTCCACCAACGTAGAGAGGGGGGCATCGCCCAGTAAGGCGCCCATGCGTTCAAAGGCGACCCCGGTCTGCTTATAGACGGCCAGAAACTGGCCGATCCCCGAGGTAAAGTCGGCGATGAAGCTTAGATACGAGATGAACAGG
Source organism: Dictyobacter aurantiacus (assembly GCF_003967515.1). Taxonomy (GTDB): domain Bacteria; phylum Chloroflexota; class Ktedonobacteria; order Ktedonobacterales; family Ktedonobacteraceae; genus Dictyobacter; species Dictyobacter aurantiacus. The sequence goes on from NZ_BIFQ01000002.1 coordinate 2,529,866, forward strand.
GCAAAGTCGCCCACCGTCATACTGCCCCCACGTATGCTGCTGGCGGCCAGCAACATAATCAAGCCTGTACCCAGGCTGGCCGTGTTGTTCGTGAGGGCGCTGAGAGCCTGCGTCGCCAGGCGATCGGTCAGCATGGTTGTACGACGCTGTTCGTTCAATCGCTGGAAGTGAGCCACGGTGCGCCCCTCAGCTCCGCTAGCCTGTACCGTCTGTACCGCGGCCAGGATATCACCGATGGCACCGGTGACCTCACTGGTAGCCTGGCTGCTGGCGGCGCGATAGCGTCCCAATGCCGTACTGGCGCGCCGCGCTATGATCGCTACCACGATGAGCGGGACGATGGTGATCAGAGCCATACGAGCATTGATGCTCAGGAGCACGATAAACGCTACCACGGCAAACAGGCCCTGACCCACGATCTCATCGCTCCAGTCTACGTTGTCCTCGGCCTGGTAGGCATCGTCGCGGAAGCGGCTGATAGCATCCCCGATAGAGTAGGGTAGGGCATAGGCACCGGGACGATCCAGGACTCGGCGCAGCAGGTTGCGGCGCAGCAGATTGCTCATGGTAAAGCGCATCATAATTTCGGCGGAGCCTGCGGTGAGCATCAGGATCACGCGGCAGACCGCGAGCACTACCAGCAGGATGATGACTCCCATAGTGCCGCCGGGTAACTGTGCCTGCCCGGTCAGTGTATCGAAAAATGCGCGTGCGAGCAGACCTGCCACTAGAGCGGACAGGTTGAACGTGCCCCACAATGTTCCATGAAGCAGGTAGAGCCACAGCTTGTAGCGTACCATCTGTAACAGGTAGCGCCAGGTTGGGAGCTTGTTCATATGCTAACCTCCTCTTTAGAGATCCGCAGCAATCCGGCGAAGCGCGAGCTGGGATCGGTGGCCAGGGTGAGGCGAGGTCCATGCTCGCGCACCTGTCCATCCTCCATGACCAGAATATCGTCGGCGTACGTGATGGTCTCCAGTCGGTGCGCCACGATGATGCCCGTCCTGCCATCAAGCAAGCGACCAAGGGCGGCATGCACCAGTCGATCCGTGGCCGGGTCCAGGCGCGAAGACGCTTCATCCAGGATTACCAGGTCAGGATCACGTAGCAGGATGCGCGCGCAGGCCAGCACCTGTGCCTGTCCATCGGAGAGTCCCACACCGCCAGACAGAAGCTGTGTATCCAATCCTTCCGGCAATTCTTGTAGCCATTCGCCCATTCCCAGAGTATCCAGCACGGCGCGAATCTGCTCATCTGGTACGCTGGCGTCGAAGATGGTCAGGTTGTCACGCACGCTGGCATGGAAGAGGTGCACCTCCTGGGTGACCAGGCCGATGCGTGCGCGTAGCGCTGAGAGATGAACTTCTCGTAGATCTACGCCTCCCAGGCGCACTGCTCCTGATGATGGATCATAGAAGCGCAGCAGAAGCCGTGTCAGCGTAGTTTTGCCGCTGCCGGTGTGCCCCACGACACCCAGCACGCGGCCCGGCGTCAGTGACACGCTGACATCGCGCAGCACCGGCGCGTCTTCGGCATAATGAAAGGAGACTCCATCCAGTTCTACTGATAGGGGACCTGCTGGCAACTCGGTGCCAGGACCATCAAACACGCGCGGAGCTGTGTTCAAAAGCGCCTCAATGCGAGTCATGCTGGCATCGGCCTGTTGCAGATCCTGTATCTCGTTGCGGATCTGCTCGGTCGGCTGGCGCAGCATCTCGGTACACTGGAAGATCAGGTAGACCATGCCGATGGTCAGCGTACCTGATCTGAACAGGATGGCGCTCACGGCCAGGGCGGTTGCCGTGCCGAGTGCGAACATTCCCAGGCTGGTGGCGCCCAGACCGTAGCCCCACATCTGCGCCTTGCGGGTAATGGCTAGCCACGCGCGCATCAATTCAGCGCAGCGGCGCATCACAAACGCGCCTGCGCCGCTCGAACGAATATCCTGTAGCCCGGCCAGGTACTCTCCCAGGAAGCCATAGAAATCGGCGTTGGCCTGACGCTCAGCGGTCCAGGATGGTGTGGCGGCGGCGCGGATGCGCAGCATGATTGCCATGGCCAGCACCACAAAGGCGCTCAACCCCAGTCCTACGCGCCAGTCTACGTAATAGAGCAGACCAAGCACACCCAGCAGCAGGGCGCCGTTGCCAAGCACATAGACCACAAAGCGCGAGAAGAAGCGAGCCAGGGTCGCGACATCACCGTCCACTCGCTCGATCAGCTCGCCCGGCGTATGAGCTGTGTGAAACCAGGCATCTAGCTGTAGCAAATGCTCGATAAGGTCAGCGCGCAGCATGTTGGTGGCCGTCCAGCTCACGCTCTCGGCTACATAGGTCTCAGCGACCGCCAATCCCTGTCCCGCCAGGGCCAGGCCCATGGTCAGCAGAGCCAGCAGGATCAGTTTGTTGAGATTGCCGCCAGAGACGGCCTGATCGATGAAGTAGCTGGTTATCAATGGTGTGGCTACCTGCACAGCGATGGTGGCGCACAGGATAGTACCCAGCAGCACCATCCATGGCCAGCGAGGCCCGAGATAGCGGGTCAGCAGCCGCCGATAGCGGTTTAAGGTCTGAAATGGGTGCATCAAACCCCCCTCATCTCGCCGCGGGCGGCAGCTAAGTGAACAGAAAAAGAGAAGGAGACGTTTGGATTGCGTCTTAAACGAATATACATGCAGCTAATGTATTCCTTTTGCTCAATGAAGCATCGTAAATGCACTTCAAATCATGAATGCACGCGCTTTGCGCATACAGTATGATGATGCTCGATACACACAGAAAATAGCCAGCACAAAGATATGGTGGCTATGCAGGGGGGGAGCGATGATGCTAAAAGGAAGGCAATGCCATAACTTGCCCATAGTGATAAGCAAGCAAGCAAAAAAAGCCCTACGAGGCTAAGTGGGCTGGTAGTAGGTGCCGAAAGAGAGGTCTACAGAAAAGAGTTGATCCGTAGCGTATCTTTAGAAAAGGCAAGTGAATATGGTCGTGCCAATAGAAGCAAATCCATGTAATGAATCGCCTGCGAACGACCGTGGTAACCGTGGACACAGCTCACTTAGTTTAGCAACAAGGCCCTGGCTGTGAATGAATGCATGGTGAACAGTACCTCCAAAATTAAGATAGATGAATTTTAACCTATCTTTAGATGAAAGTCAAGCATTTTTATCTGCCTGCAGGTTTTTTTCATTTTCCTCTTTGGCGCCTACGGCGTCGGGTTGGGAGTGTGTGCGGCGGACGGCTGCAGCCGTCCGCCGCACACACGTGAAAGAATGTACATCGTATCGCTTGCTCGTGATCTCCCAATGATCTCTGGACGAAAATGAAAAGTTCTAATTTGCCTGCTCTGTTGATGAGAGGTAAGCAGGCAGATCGTCACGGCTAGCGGGTGGCGCGGTATGCCTGCAGGAGTGTATAGGCATTTTGGAGCTTTTTGAACGATGCTTCGTCGCCACCTGTATCTGGATGATAACTTTTGGCAAGCTGACGATAACGCTGTTTGAGATCCTCGGACGTGAAGCCTTGCTGCAACTCAAAGATGTGTAGAGCATGCTCCAGGCCAGCTTGCGAGATACGGTATGGCTCCGCGTGAAAGTTGTAGTACTGCTGTTCTGCCCGTAGAGTAGCTTCCTGTAGTAGCGTTTCAAGCGGGGCAGACAACGTGAACCAGGAAGCAAAGTGTAGCAATAAGTGTTTGTGCAGGCACCAATAGTTACCCTTGACACTATAACGTTCATCGATCTGGTAGAGCTCAGCGTATTCAGGACGAAGGCGATAGGCATTGATGGCTTTGCGTAGAGCCGCAAAGGCTTCTTTGACGGATTGGCGCACCTCCCGATTACGCGAGTTCACACCGTGGTCCTCGATATGAAGCGTATAATAATCATTTCCCACAGCATAGATATTTTTTACACGTAATGGATACATTGGTTACCTTCAACCACAATGCCTCGTGGTTCTTCTCTCTTCTGGTTTGGCGATTGACATACAAATAGGAATTATATCACTTTCTCACCTTGAGGAGTTTGTTTGCTATCGTTATGCATTGACAAAAGTGAATTTCGCATGTTACATTTGTTTTACATCGTTGTAAATATCAAAAAAGAATATGTGCACGGAGGATCTATTTTCAGGCAAAGGAGCTGCATATGTCGCGACTATTTACAATAGCGAAGGCAGCGCTATTGAAACCAGCTTATGGTTATAGTGTTATTCCACTGGTTGTGCTTCTGATTTGTTCGCTGTCTGGTAGCGCGCAAGCCAGTACTACAACCCGTACTGCCTCACAACCAGCTGCTACGCAGGCTGGTGCTACCTATAGCAATCCGATTATTTCTCAGACCCTACCGGATCCATCCATCATTAAGGGACTTGATGGATATTACTATGTTATCGCTACCTCAGACCGCTGGGAGGACGGATCGTACCATCTCTTGCCGATCCATCGCTCTACTGATCTGGTACACTGGCAGTTTGTAGGTGACGCCATGGCTTCCCGACCTGATTGGGTAGATCCCAATGCTGGTTTGTGGGCGCCCGACATCCAGTATTTCAACCATAAATACTATATGTATTACACGGCTTCGTCCACCAAAGCCCTGCCCAAATATGGTACTCCCGCTGGTCCCAGCTCGATAGGCGTGGCGGTCGCTGACAGCCTGGCCGGTCCGTGGCAGGATGCGGGTCCTTCAGCTGGTGGTAGTTTCCAGCATGGACCGATTGTGCCGCCGCGCTCCTGTGTCTTTAACACCGATCCCAATTGCTACTACTGGACCATTGATCCGGCGGTCTTTACCGATCACGATGGCCAGCGCTACATGTACTATGGTAGCTTCTTTGGCGGCACGGTGGTTCAGAAGCTGGCATCTGATGGTCTGCAGGTGACTGGATCCGTGTACCAGGTTGGACACTGGGATCATTATGAGGGTACGTATGTCATACGCCACGATGTAAACGGCAAGGCATACTACTACGACTTCTCCTCTTCGGCCAATTGCTGTAATGGTCCTGAGAGCCCCTATAGCGTCGTAGTGAGCCGTGCCACCTCGCCGCTGGGACCATTTGTCGATCAGAATGGTTTCCCGATGGTGACGCCGACCGGACAGCCTGTTCCGACACAGCGTCCTTCTACCGATCCAGCAGGAGTTAACAGCGGGGCGCAAGGTGGTGGTTATCCCACACTCAAGCAGAACGGCAACAAGTGGCGCGGCGTGGGACATAACGCCATCATCACCGACCTTGCCGGGCAGGATTGGATCATCTATCACGGCGTCGATGAGAACAACGGTTGGGTTAATGGTTCGGGCATCTCTTATCGCCAGTTGCTGATGGATCGTATCGACTGGACGGCTGATGGCTGGCCGATCGTCAATGATGGCAAGGGTCCATCGCTTACCAACGTCGCACCGATAACCACGCCAACCTTTGGCGATAACTTCAATACCGCTAACAATAGTGATCTGAGCACCAACTGGCAAACGGCGGGCGGAAACTGGCAGGTCGTCAGCGGCGATATGACCGCTGGTGGTTACGTAGCGCAAAAGAGCGCAAATGGCCAGGCACTGCTTGTCAGCCAGAAGACGGTTCCTCAGGGCGAGCGTACCGATTTCAATCTGCGTCTGGAAAAAGCTGGAAGCAACGGACGCTATGGTGGTTTTGTTTCTTATGTACAAAAAGGTCAGGGCAACGCCCAGGGAACCTTTATCTCTGCCTTCATTGATCCTGTCCACAACACGTTAGTTACTGCCGCGTATCAGAACGGGCATGTGATCCAGCAGGAGCAATCCACACCGCTACCGGCCGGCTTTGATCCTACGGACTGGCACTACCTGACCATCGATGATACGACCAGCCAGCCCGGGTTAGCAAGCTACCGCTTCACCGTCTCGGACTCGCAGCGTGATCCGGTTGCGGTACAGGAGCGAGCGTTCCCCGCTTCCTTCCGCCACAACGATGGCAATGTTGGCTTTATCACCGAGAATGCTACGGCCGACTTCGACAATATAACCACGGCGCCTCTGACGCATCATGTGGCCCCGTCACAGCAGGTACCGGCAGCAGGTACCCCGCTTGCTCAGTACTCCGATGAGTTCAATGGCGCGCTGGGATCGCAATGGTCATGGGTACGTGAAGATCCCACACGGCATTCACTGGCGAATGGGCAACTCTCGATCACCATCAATGGGGATCTCTATCGTAACGCCAACAACGCCACCAACCTGCTGTTGGAGAATGCTCCCGCTGGTAACTACATGATGGAAACGAAGATGACCTTCGATCCAAACACCAACTATCAGCAGGCAGGCCTGCTCGTCTATAGCGATGATGATCACTATATCAAGGTGGGTGTCACGCACCATGAATCGCTGAACAAGGTTATTGCCGGTCATGAAAACCTGGACCCGACTCCAGGGGATCAAACCAGCTGCGATGTGCAGCCAGCGGCTGGCAGCAATGTTGCCATCAAGACCTACACGGCGCAGCAGTGTCCATTAGAGGGTGAGAGCTGGGATTACCTCTCGAATCCCAATCCGACCGTGAATGGTAGCACAGCCACCAATCCAACGGTCACTACCTGGCTGCGCGTCTATCGGACCGGCAACGTCTATACACCATATAGCAGCCTGGATGATGTGCACTGGGTGAAAGGGAATTCGTGGGATCTGAATCCTGCCTCGGCAGCTTATCCCATCAAGATTGGCCTGTTTGCCTTCTCGGCTGGACCGGTCAATACCATTCCCGCGAAATTTGATTACGTTCACGTCTATAATCAGCCTTAATCTCCTGTTAAGCTAGCGAAGGAGCGGTCGGAATCACCCGACCGCTCCTTTTTGTATGCTTCAACTATGTGCATACCGCGTTCATAACTTTAGAGTCTTTTCGACGTTTGCCCTGGTGGATGACGGCAGCCCGGTAAAATCCAGGGTACTGAAATAGTCTGCCAGGGTTTCCGCGCGCCTGATCAACTGGATGTCGCCGTTCTCTTTTAATAACAACTCGGCCGAGCGCAGCTTCCCATTGTAATTAAAGCCCATCGCGTGTCCATGGGCGCCGGTATCATGGATGATCAGTGTATCACCAATGCTGACTTCTGGTAAATCTCGATCGATGGCGAATTTGTCAAAGTTCTCGCACAGTGAGCCGACCACGTCGTAGGTGTGTGTGCGCGGCTGTGTGTCTCGGCCCAGGACGGTAATGTGGTGATAGGCGCCGTACAGAGCCGGACGCATGAGGTTGGTCATACAAGCGTCGAGCCCGATATAGTCTTTATAGGTCTCTTTTTTGTGCAGCGCCGTAGTAACCAGGTAGCCATGGGGACCGGTGATCAGTCGGCCACACTCCATAACGAGCTTTAAGGGGTGCAGACCGTTGTTGACGATCTTGCGCTCATAGAGCGCTTTGAGCTGGCGAGAAAACACGGCCAGATCGAACGCTTCCTGCTCCGGTCGGTAGGGAATGCCGATGCCACCGCCCAGGTTGGCGAACGAGAAGGTGATGCCTATCTTGCGGGAAAGCTCAATGATCAGATCGAACAGCATGCTGGCAGTCTCAACAAAGTATTGCGGGTTGAGTTCGTTGGACGCGATCATCGCGTGCAGTCCGAAACGGCGCACCCCCTTCTGCTTCATCAGCGCGTAGGCCTGAAACAGCTGATCGTAGGTCAGCCCATATTTAGCATCCTTCGGATTGCCAATGATAGTGTTGCCCTCCCGCAGCGGCCCCGGATTGTAGCGGAAGCTGATCAGATCTGGAAGCCCGGCGTGTTGCTCTAGATACTCAATATGGCTGATATCATCCAGGTTGATGATGGCGCCCATCTCTTTAGCCTGGCGATATTCTTTGGCCGGAGTTTCATTTGAGGTGAACATAATATCCTCGCCTGTCAGGCCGACGCTCGCGGCCAGCAGCAGTTCCGGTAGCGAACTGCAGTCGGCCCCAAAGCCTTTTTCCTTGATGATCTGTAGAATATAGGGATTGGGGAGCGCCTTCACCGCGAAGAAGTTGATAAAGTTATCGGCCCAGGCAAAGGCCTGTTTGAGATTACGAATCGACTGGCGAATGCCTCTTTCGTCATAAATATGAAATGGGGTTGGATATCGTTCAATGATTTTTTCAAGTTGTCTCTGGGTCAAAGGAAACTGCTTTTCTGCCATCTATCCATCCTTAGAGCATGTTGATCTTTAAATAGTATCACAGCTTAATGTGTTATGATACATCGTTGTGCCCGCAAAAACTCTCCTGGTAATGACTTACCAGGATTGAACCAGCGGTTTACCTGAAAGGATGATAGCTGATACTTTTCGAAGAGAAGATGACTTCGGGATAGTATTTTGATGGTCCATCAAGCAGGGGCGCCGTGTGGTCTTGCAAATGCTGCTCAAAAAATGCCAGTGAATACGCGTTGACGATGTCAAACCCCCGCTGAGCGTTGATTGGTCCCGTAAAACCGAATAGAGGCCCCAGCGGGGTAAAGTAGGGAGCATCAGTAAAATTGACGTGGAACATCCCAGGCACCGACACATAGTAGCCTTCTCCGGCTGGCTCTTTATTGAACACCGCCTGCATCGTGTTCAGCGTTTGGGTGATGTCTGACTCTTTCCAATGTTCAAGGCGCATATCGTTGGCAGGCCGGGTCAACCACATACCTGGTTGCCGCAGACCAACTTGAACAACATCGAAAGGCATAGCGGCATCCACCATCAGACACGCCTTCAGCCGTGAATCTATGTGGCAAGCTTCAGCGGCAACCATGGCGCCTAATGAAATCCCGAACGTTCCGACCCGCTTCAGGTCAAGCCGCCCAGTCAGAATGCCGTTTGGGTCGGCTTTATTGAGAGCAGAAAGCTGATCAAGGGTGAAACTGACATCTTGTGCTAAATATGGCATATTTCCATTTTTGAGAGCGATGCCATTGAGCATTGGTGCTGGTTCGACCGGGTTCAAGCTCTGATTGGTGAACGGGTCCATCTGAGCGTGGGTCCATCCTATAATCTGGTGTCCATCTGGAAAATCAACCGCGGCGGCGGTATACGGCTGATCGATGCCCACGACGATGTAGCCATGCGAAACAAAGTTCTCGATCTGAAAGGTATTCGACTGACGAAAGCCGAATATTCCTGTCAAAAAGACCAGCACTGGATAAGTAGACGTATCGGTTGCCACGCGTGCGGACGGAATAGCGTTGGTAGTGACATATTGGAAATGATTAAAGGCAAACCACGGCAATGGGGCCACACGTGTTACAGAAGCTGAAAGAGCACTGGCATCCTGCACATAGGGAGCACGCACCGATGATACGTTTCCTTTGACCGGATACCAGACCTGAACCATCAATTCACGATGAGCATTGGGATCTGTGCTGAATATCTCGTGGCGACTTTCCACCCAGTGATAAGTCAGCGTTCCGATCTGGTAGGGTCCGCTGGGGCGAGGAAAATGAAAGACCGGGAACACGATGGGCAGAGAGGCAGCAAGTAAGAGGTCCAGCAGACATAGGATGATTGTCCCCCCCACTACTAATCGATTACTGAGGAGATCTTTGGCGATCCTGTTTGACTTCACCAGGCGCTCTACCCCCCAAACGAGTAGGAGGAGCCCGGTCAGTACATATGCGGGAACCATTTGCCAACGTGGCCCCTCTACCAGGATCTGGAACCCGGCCACAGCGAAGGTGACCAGGACGATAGAGCTTGTCCAGCCACTGGCATGTAGTCGTGGCACCACGAACACCACAAAGGTCAACAAATTCGCCATGATCAACATCGTTTCGATTGGTCTCATGTTTTTTTCCTTTGGCCCTCAATGTGATCTAAAAAAAGGATAGTGCGGGCATCTCACAAAGGGGTCACGGAATCTCACCTCCTGCTCACACTTTGTTCTGGTTTGAGTAGCACTACCGGGATCTTACGCTCGGTCTTTTTCTGGTAGTCATCATAGCCGGAATACATAGCTGTCATGCGAGACCAGAGACGTTTATATTCTTCCTCGTCGATGACTGTGCTGGCCCGGGTGGTGATGGTGCGTCCATGGTCCTCAACGATGACACGTGGATTGGCCTGCAGGTTACGATACCAGTCCGGATGTTGAGGGGAGCCACCATAGGAGGCTATAAAGACATAGTTGCCATTGTCCTGTATGCCGTACAGCGCCCTGGTACGCGGTTTTCCGCTCTTGCGCCCGATGGTCGTGATCAGGATCGTGCGCTTGCTCATGAAGCGGCCTCTAGTCAGGTGATACAGGGCGATATGAAGCTGCACAAAGCCTTTCCAGAGCGTTTCGATCAAGGGATTCATTTTCATATGCTGGAATCTCCTTAGTTACTACATTTGAGATCATATATTGATGAGTGCCTGTTATCTTAATTCTACCATTTTCGTATAGTTATCCGCACAGGTTGCTGCTCGATAAGCGCAGACGTTTTTCCCGTAATGCATCTAAATTTAACGCAGGTGCTTTCCTGAAAGGGAATTGCTGCTCACGTTTGGGTCATATACCATTTGTGTCATAATGGGGAAGGAGTGATCGAACAAGCTGAGCCGTGAAGAGTGAAGAGGAGAGATCATGATGAAGCAATTTCGTGATCGTAAAGATGCCGGGCAGCAATTAGCCGCGCAATTGTTGGCATATCGCGATCGTCCAGATGTGCTGGTGCTGGCATTACCCAGGGGTGGCGTGCCCGTCGCTTTTGAGGTGGCTCGTCAACTGCATGCACCCCTGGATGTGATGATTGTACGTAAGCTGGGTGTTCCCGGACAGGAAGAACTGGCGATGGGTGCCATCGCTTCTGGAGGCGTACGCATTCTCAATCATACGGTTATCAACACCTTAAAGATTCCTGAAGCGGTCATCGACCAGGTCACGGCGCGCGAACAGCAGGAACTGATGCGGCGAGAACAGCTCTATCGCGGCGACCGTCCCCCTTATGACGTGCGTGGGCGCACCGTTGTGGTGGTAGATGATGGGATGGCGACAGGCGCCAGCATGCGAGCCGCCGTCACCGCCGTCAAACAACTGCAGGCGGCGCGCTCTATTATCGCCGTCCCGGTTGCTGCTATTACCACCTGCGATGAACTGACGGCCCAGGGTAACGAGGTGGTCTGTCCCATGAAACTTGACATACTCTACTCAGTTGGTAGCTGGTATGGACATTTTGATCAAACCAGCGATAAAGAGGTACGCACCTTGCTTGAACAGGCCAGCCATGAGCGACCGGGAGTTGGTTGAGATGATCGTGCGGAATATGAGTGCGAGGTTATTATGCCGACGATCTCATTTACCGGATTGCTGATTGTTGCTGCGGTGGCCTTTCTGGCGCCACTGCTGTTAGGCCTTTCTCCCTTACGGCGTCTACCAGCGGTGGTGCTGGAAATTCTGGGTGGCATCATTATTGGCCCCTCTGTACTGGGGTGGGTAAGGGTTGACTTGCCAATCTCGATTCTTTCCTTGCTAGGGTTGGCTTTTCTGCTGTTTCTGGCCGGACTGGAAGTTGAACTGGAGCGTTTAAGAGGTCGCTTATTAACCTATGTGGCGCTGGCCTTTCTGCTCTCGTTGGGTCTGGCCTTGCTCGCCGGTTATGCCTTGTACGCGGCCGGGCAGGTGGTATCTCCACTGCTCATCGCCATTATCCTGGTCGCGACCGCACTGGGCATCGTCGTGCCGATTCTGAAAGACGCGGGCGAGAGCGAAACTGGTTTTGGTCAACTGGTCATCGCGGGCGCGATGTTCGCCGAGTTTGGCTCGATTATTCTGCTCTCCCTTTTCTTCTCGCGCGAGGCTACCAGCACGGGCGCGAAGCTCGTGTTACTGGGAGGCTTCGTACTGGTGGCCATCATGTGCGTCTTTGTTGTGCTGCGTGTCGAAAGATCACCACGCCTCGCTGCGGTGCTGGTGCGTCTGCAAGACACGACAGCCCAGATCCGGGTGCGTGGGGCCTTCGTCTTGCTGGTCGCCTTCGCCGCGCTGTCAGAGGTACTGGGGCTGGAAACCATTCTGGGGGCCTTTATTGCCGGGGTTGTTCTCAGGCAGATCGACGGAGATCGCATGTTAACCCATCCACACTTTCGCCAGAAGCTCGAGGCCATCGGCTTTGGCGTCTTCATTCCCGTCTTCTTCGTTTCCAGTGGGATTCAATTTGATTTGAAGGCGCTGCTGGCAAGCACCGATACTATTCTGCGCGTGCCCTTGTTCTTGCTGGCTCTACTCCTCATCCGTGGCGTACCCGCATTGCTCTATCGACCACTGGTCGGTTCTCAGCGCTCGATTATCGCGGGGCTGTTGCAGGCCACCTCGCTGTCGTTCATCGTTGCTGCCTCGCAGATCGGCCTGGACCTGGGCCTGCTCACCAGAGCCAACGTCGCCGCCTTAATAGCCGCCGGATTACTCTCTGTGATTTTCTTCCCGATTGTTGCCCTCACCCTGCTGCGGCAGCGGGCTCCCGAGCTTCATGCAGTATAAATAATCTGGCATGTAGAAGTGGGAGATCAACTCAGGACGAAGGGGATGAGCCTCTACCTCGTGATGCCTCCGAACATGAATTTTGCCATTGCGGAAGAGACTAATACCGCTATTATCGATATATTCAAATATGAATATATCTTATTGTCAAAAATTATCTACACATGTACTAGAATTTTTTATCATTATGTGTTATTGTTTAGGTAATTACATATTAAGGCGCTATGTTTGCATAAAATATTTATCATCCTGAAAAAATCCTCAACTTATTTTAAAATGCATATCAGCACTTGCGTAATTAAATATATATATTGCCGTTATGGTTTACATTTTTTATGTTGCGGGAAGGGGGTGTTTGTGATGACGAGGACCAAAGGCGTGTGTGTCGCGATTGTCGGTTTGAGGTTTCGTGAAGAGTTCGTTCCACTATTGGCGTTGGCCGAAACAAGTGCCCGTAAGGTACATCATTGCCCTGGTTCCAGTGCATTATGTCCTGATCTGCGCGGGTGATTCCCATACATTTCCCCTGGAAACAGCCCTCATTCGTCTCCACCAGTTGCAACTGGTGGCAGAGGTTACGAGGTTCTTTTTTCAGACCGTGCGCAGTTATATGGAAGTTTTGCACCATAAAACAAAATCGCTTTTGATCTCAGGAAAGCGTCACATTTTTATAATGTATGTATTAATTTTGCAATAAGAGCAAAAGATTCAAGGAAGGTTTCCTGATGTTGAAAGTTACCTATAAGGGCTTCTACCATTTCCTGATTGCCCTCTGCCTGCTCCCTCTTTGCCTGGGAATCGCTGGCTTTGATTGTGTTTTGGCAGTGCATGCATTTGCCAGGCCGGAAGTTGATAGCGGTATTCGTTGGCCTCAAAATCAGGCTTTACCCACCTTTGCCAGGGCGCAACACCTCGATGTTGCGTTAGTGAGTAACGCCCCTCAGGACTTTATTCTTCTATTACAGACCCTTCAAGGTATCGTGAACCGGCAACTGCCGCAGATCTATGTCATTAATGGTGTGCCGAGTGAAGGACAATATACCTGGCTTAACGATATCCATATTCCGTACCAGGTGTATAACGATCCCTGGCAGGTAGTAAACAAGTATATCCGTCAAGTGCAGGGGATGGTCATTTTTGATCCCAATGTACTGGATACGATCAATGTGGCTACGACCTTCGCTGGAATCCACCGCGGTGTGGTTGTCAGTCCGGAACTGGCTACCAGACTGAGCACGGCACCATATAATCTTCCGCTGCTGGCGGATTTTCGTGGCAGATTTGCCAATGGATTGGAGGCCAATACCTGGCAATATGAGCACCTCTGGCCTCAGACCACCCATCGGATGCTGGTTGGTCTGCAACCAGCGCAGAGCGTCATGGTTCCCCAGAACAACTGGCAGAGCTTTCGAACGATCTTACAAGAAAGTCAACCGATTACTGATGGCTTAAACCGAGCCATCTATACGATGGACCTGTCTCATGAACTGGGAGGCGAGGCTGTTTACCTGCGCTTTGCAGACGCGTTTCCTCAGGATGGTTGGGGGGCGTCTGTCCGCCGGATTAGCGTCAATGCTGATGGAAAGAACATCATTCAATTTGTGACATGTACGCAGGATGAGGAGCAGTACATCTTTGATCACGGGAGATCCGGGTGTGACATGAGCGGGCTTGACCCACACCGCTTTTCTGACGGAATGCGGTACTTCGTTTATCGCTTTGTACCGCCAGCCGGGACCCGGCAACTCGTTGTAAATGCTGAGATGTGGAACGAGTTTAATGTTTCCGCCTCCAGTGTCAGGCCACTGGCCTCTTCTGATCAACTGATACCCGGTTCGCTTTCCCTGCGTGAGTACGCGGTTGCCAATCAGGCCATGGTATTCTGGCTGGAAACCGACAATAATGCCGCGGATAGCGCCCTGTTTGAAAGGATTCTTTCTGATGTACAGCCGGGCACTCCTTACCTGGGTTGGTTTGATAGTGAGCCCGCCGGGGTACGCCTGATTTCCCGGCATGGAGTGTACGTGGTGGCTTCGGATAGCTTTGACAACATGAGTGTGTTTTCAGGATTGCAGGCGCCCTCCTATCCCATCAAGCCGATTGCGACGCCGAAGTTGGGGAATAATATCTATGTGACCTTTACTATGAGCGATGGCGACAATGTCCAATTTAATGAACACCATATGCGTTACGTCTGGGATCAAGATCCTGCTCGTGGCAGTGTGCCGATCAACTGGTCGATCAGTCCCGCGCTGCTCGATATCGCACCGGTAATGCTGAATTACTATCAGCGGACGGCCACCAAAAATGATCTGCTGGTCGCTGGTCCCTCGGGCCTGGGATACTTTAATCCGTCCCTCTGGCCACAGGATAACCTGAACAGATTCTTGAATGTCTCGGGCCGATATCTGCGCAGAGCGGGCACAAACATCGTCTACGCCATTGATGTGGGTTCGACGTTGCCAGCCTATGTCGCGCAGGCCTATTACAATCAACTGAATTTGAACGGACTCTTGCTTAACTGGTGGAATCCACAGAGTAGTTCGACTATTAACAACAGGCTTCCTATCTCAACTCAGTTGGATGCAACCAGCCGGGATGGGATCGTAGCCGCTATTCATCAGAACGCAGCCCATTGGGATGGCAAATCACCTCTGTTTATTGCCGTCTCTCTACTGGCCTGGAACCAGGCACCAGCGTCGGACGCGGCCTATATTGCGCAACGCCTTGGCAGCCGTTACAGAATCGTTCGTGGTGATCAATACTTCCAGCTCATGCGCAAAGCAAATGGGCTTCCGATGTACAACTGACGATTCGTGCCCATGGCGCGTGCAACTCTTCCTATGTAAGAATGAAACAGCCGGGCATAAGCCTGGCTGTTTCATTTATAATTGATACAGCTACTTCCGCTACGAGGGAGCCTGCTTGACAAACAGTGCTTGCTTGTTTTAGTGTTAGAGGCGAATCTGTTGATATTTCTTCATTTGTATTAAAGGGAGGAATGCTATGCCAGACAATATACATACGAAATACCTGCTAGGTGAGGCAGATATTCCTAAAAGCTGGTACAACATTGTGGCTGATATGCCCAATCCACCAGCTCCTCCATTGCATCCTGCAACGAAGCAACCGGTGTCACCAGGCGATCTGGCCCCGCTGTTTCCGCAGGCTCTAATTGCGCAGGAGGTGAGCGGCGAGCGCCAGATCGAGATTCCGGACCCGATTCGTCAGATCTATACCCAATGGCGGCCCTCTCCTCTGTATCGCGCGCGTCGGCTTGAGAAGGTATTGGATACGCCTGCTCGCATCTATTACAAGTACGAGGGAGTGAGTCCCGTTGGCAGCCACAAGCTCAACACAGCCGTAGCGCAGGCATTTTACAATAAAGAAGAGGGCGTCAAGAAGCTATCGACAGAGACTGGAGCTGGTCAATGGGGTTCAGCGCTGGCGCTGGCCGGTAGCTACTTTAATCTGGACGTCGAAGTCTTTATGGTCAAGATCAGCTATCAGCAGAAACCATATCGAAAGAACCTGATGCAGACCTATGGCGCAACCGTGCATGCCAGTCCGACGGACCTGACCGACGCGGGCCGCAGCATTCTGGCGAGTGACCCTGATAGCGCTGGCAGCCTGGGCCTGGCCATCAGCGAAGCCGTTGAGGTCGCGGGCAAGAGTGGTGGTAGCATCAAGTATGCGCTGGGTAGCGTGCTCAACCATGTCCTCTTGCACCAGACTGTGATCGGACAGGAGGCCATGCTGCAGATGCAGCAGGCCGACGATTATCCCGATGTGGTCATTGGTTGTGTCGGTGGTGGCAGCAACATGGCCGGTTTGGCATTTCCCTTTATCGGCGCGACCCTGCGTGGTGGTCCCAAAACACGTTTTCTGGCCGTCGAGCCCAGTTCGTGTCCGACCCTGACCAGGGGCTTGTATGCTTATGATTACGGTGATGTAGTGGGCGCGACCCCTTTGATGCGCATGCATACGCTGGGGCATGACTTTATGCCGCCTTCGATCCACGCTGGTGGCCTGCGCTACCACGGCATGTCACCGCTGATCTCACAGCTCTATAACGAGGGCCACATCGAGGCACGCGCCTATCCACAAAATCCTGTCTTTGCCGCCGCGGTGACGTTCGCGCGCGCCGAAGGGATCGTGCCAGCGCCCGAGACCGGCCACGCCGTACGTGCCGCTATCGATGAGGCCCTGGCGGCCAGAGAGGCGGGCGAAGAGCGCGTTATCCTCTTCAACCTCAGCGGTCACGGCAACTTCGACATGGCCGCCTACGATGCCTACTTTGCCGGACGCCTGCAGGATCATGAGCATCCTGAACAGGAGATCGCGGCCGCGCAGTCGCGTCTGCCTGTAGTAAAATAACCGAGCTGTCTGTACTGGTGCAAGACCGCACCAGTACAGGTGAGCTGTTGTTAAGCTCCGTGGATGACTTAAGCAATGCTGAGAGCATAGACCATATTTATCCTATGCTCTCAGCATTGCTTTTTTCTTGTTTCGTCTGATGAAAAGCGCGTATAGTGATCTCATCCGTCAATGTTGAGATAGCAGAAAGGACCGAGGGATGCGCGTTTTGATTATTGGAGGGACACGTTTTATGGGGCCATATGTGGTTGAAAAGTTGTCTGAAGCCGGGCATGAGTTGAGCATATTTCATCGAGGAAAGACGAAGACAAAGCTGCCAGATGGCGTGAAAGAACTGTTGGGCGATCGCGATCGTCTGTCAGAATACGCTGGCGAACTGCGACAGCTGGCGCCCGAGGTGGTTCTGGATATGATGGTGGCTACGGAGCAGCACGCGCGTGATCTGATGGTGACCTTCACTGGTGCGGCCCGGCGCATCGTGGTTGTCAGCAGCCAGGATGTGTATCGAGCATTCGGGCGTGTCAACAGAAAAGAAGACGGCGACGTTGATCCTGCGCCGATTACTGAGGAATCGCCTTTGCGCAAAAATCTGTATCCATATCGTGGAGAGATGCTCAGGACCGATGATGATCCTCAGCGCTGGATGGATGACTACGACAAAATTCTTGCTGAACGTGTAATTATGAGCCATCCTGAGCTTCCCAGTACTATCTTGCGCCTGCCAGCGGTTTACGGTCCCCATGATCCTCAGCACCGTATGTTTCTCTATCTCAAACGCATGCTTGATGGGCGACAGAGCATTCTGCTTGAAGAGGGGGAGGCCCGCTGGCGCTGGACGCACGGCTATGTTGAGAACGTTGCTGATGCCATCGCGCTGGCGGTAACCAGCGAGCAGACAGCCGGGCGCATCTATAATGTTGGAGAGTCGTTCGCCCTCAGTGTAGCTGAGCGCATAGAACACATAGCGAAGGTGATCAAATGGCAGGGGCGCATCGTGATTCTACCTGCCGAATGCGTGCCGGAAAAACTGCGCTGGGGCATCAACACGGCGCAAGACGTGGTGGCTAACACAAGCCGCATCCGCCAGGAACTTGGCTATAGCGAACGTATCGATGTTGACGAAGCATTCCGTCGCACTATCGCCTGGGAGCGCGAGCATTTTCCTGTAAAGGTCGATTCCGATCAGTTCGATTACGCCACAGAGGACAAAGCACTGGCACAGGCTGAGCAATAACAGCAAACAATAGAAATCTGCAGTAGCGAAGAATGGATACTGCGGATTTCCATTGTTTGCCTGTCTGCTTTTTTCTTTTCCCTGTGTAGAGGATTAAGGCTATGTCAACGTGAATGGATTGACAGTTTTGTGCAGGATCTGTTGCCAGGAATTCCCCTTGTCGCTGCTCATATATAAGGTCTCAACTATCTGCTTCCCGGACGTTTGCTGAGTGTGGATCCAGACATGGCTGCCATTGGCAGTAACGAATGTTATTGGCCCCGTTATCTTTGGAGGAGGCTGCTTTTGCCATTGGTTGTTTATGAGGGTGTACGGGGTGACCTCTGTTCTATCTGCCAGAAAAACATGTGAGGTATCCAGTATAAGCAGATTGACCTGGCTGGTGCTTTCGATAGTATTTCCCAGTGGCAACCAGTTCTGCCCCCCATCGTTAGTGGCATACAGGTATATTTTGAGTGGGCTTCGCGCGTTCTGCTGCGACATAACGCTCAAGATCCCTGCTTGTGGACCGAAAAATTGCGGCGGCCGCACGACAAGGTTGGCGCCAGCTGACTTATCTTCGTGCATTGGCACATTAATGCCAGAGATTGGGCCAGACGCTGGTTGAGGTAGTTGTTGCAGTGTCCATGTTTTACCACCATCCTGTGTCTGGTAGAGGTATGTGTGTGGAATGCCGTTCGTCGCACTAAGAATGGCCCAGCCATGTTGTGCAGTCACGAATTGCAGGTCAAGCGCATCGTCAAGCGGCAGTGTTCCGGTGGTTGTAGCGCCGGGTTGGCGGTTGGGGTCCATCACGCTAACACTGTTCCATGTAGTACCGCCGTCTGCAGTAGCATATATTGTGCGCGAACTTTCTATTTGCGAGATTGGATTAAGGTTCCAGCCCCAGCCATGCTGGTGATCAATGAAGGTAATATATTGTACCTCGGGAGGCAGGCGTAGATCGGTCCAATGCTTTCCTGCGCCTGTCGTGCGCATGGCTGACCCGTATGTATGGGGATCAGAACTGGTATGCAAGGCGACCCAGGCTGTCTGGTCATCCAAGATAGGGGTAACTATCGGGCTGACCTGGCGCTGGATGGAATTAAAAGGCTGCCATGTTCTTCCCCATCAGTTGTGTGGGCGAGCGTCATCGTCTGGTTTTGTGCTGTTACTACCGTCCCCCAGCCGCTGGTAGGGCTGGTCATTGTCATTGACACAATGTAAGGAATTGAAGCATTTTGCTGTGGTGCGGTTGTTGATGTTGTTTGAGGCTTGAGGGGTTGTCCTGATTGATTGGGGAACTTCAGTAGCGCATACCAGGCCAGTTGTTTCTCTGGTTGGAGCTGACGCAGCGCCTTTTGTTCTAGCGCGGCTGTAAAGACCTCTAACGTCAGGTCCTCCGCCTCTTCGCGCGAGCTTATATGCTTGAGAATATATGAGAAGATAAAGGAGCCATAGCGATCAAAGAGCGCCGACTCATCGGTCGGATAGGCGTCACTCTCCTGGGAAGGAAGATAGTGCTGCATACCTGTATGTTTCCTCTCTTGAGATTTTCATCCCTGATATCGTACAGCTATGAAAAATGTGACATGCCGATTTCATGATTATGAAATCGGCATCTCCTCCTCTATGGTTTGTGTGGAGCAGGTCTCAGGCGCCACGGCGCCTGAGACCTGCTCCACACAAACCATAGAGGAGGAGATGCTGGCTCCATATTTCGCACAAATTGAAAGTGGAGGCGCCATGGAGCCCGAAACATGCCTCACTCTATAATGAAAAAGAGGAAGATATGTCGAATCCGAGATTATCTACTGGTGGGTTCGGGTTCGGTGGCGAGGGCGACCTCGGGAAGCATGTCGTTCAGTGCTTCATCTGTGTGGATGGCATGGGCTAGCGTAGTCGGAGATGGTAGGGCGATGCGGTGTGACTTCAGGATGATGAAAGCGATCATGCTGGCGATGACGACGATGCTGCCTCCAAGTAAAAAGGTTCTGTGAGGGATGAGCCAGGCGCTGGCGAGCACGACGGTCAGGGAACCGGTGATCTCTCCGAGTGCAGTTACGGCCTCCTTGATGCCGATCAGGCTTGAGCGGTGTTCAGGTGTGGTACGATCCAGATAATAGGCGCTGAGCAATGGTCTGACCATTCCTCCTCCTATGCCTGCGAAGAGCGAGATCAAAAACAGGGAGATAAATTGATGGACAAACAGCAGCGAAAAAATGAGGAAGGCGTGGCTCAAGAAGCCAAGTACAATCGTAGTACGTTTGTTTGTCCTCTCTCCCCATAAGCTCAGAGTGACGAGTCCCAGTAACATTGCCAATCCATGGGCGCTTGTAAGCAGGCCGAACTGCATAGGCGTAAAGTGTAGAACCTTGTAAAGATAGAGTGATCTCTGCGGTGCTACGAATGATTGTCCAAACGCCGACACAAAATCAAGCAGGAGCAGACCCAGCAAGAAGGAGAGCGGGACCATCAAAGGTACGAGCATGTCTCTTGAGAGTCGCCATACTGCAACTTTGCGCCTGAAGACCTGTTGTTGGCATGGCTGGTTGGTGAAGATCCTGGGAATTATAATGCAGACCACGCAGAGCACGCTAAAGTTTAAGATCGCGGCGATGCCAAAGGGAGCGATGGTTCCCCAGCGTGTCAGGAGAAATCCCCCGATGACAGGGCCCAGTGTCATGCCACCGGCGCTGCCCGTCATCATCAGGCTGATGTGATGCGTTCTCTGCTGACTGGGAACGACATCCGCGAACATTCCCATCATTGCCGGCATGATACCTACACCTGCGACAGCCTGGAAAAGTCGCAGGCCGATGTATGCCCCGGCCGCATGAACACAGAGAAATCCGATATCCGCGACAACCAGTCCGACAAAGCCAAGCAACAGGAATGGACGTTTGCCGTAGCGATCCTCCAATTCACCGATGAAAGGACCCAGGATCAGCATAGCCAGGTGGGGGACCATCATCATGAAGCTTAGATTTCGCAAACCAGAAGAAGATTCTTTAAAAAGATGGGCAAAAACAGGGATGGTGACTCCCATACTGGTCGACATGAGCAGACTACAAAGCATGAATACGAGAACAACAGCCCGGGCTCGATCTACGCTATTTCCTATTCGTAGCTTGAAAAGTGCACTAAAATGTACATTTCGCCTATGGGGAACCCATGATAATATTTTCATTCTCCACTCCTCAATACACACATAAACACCACATAACCATATGATACTCTCGGAGGAGATGGAGATATATACGAGAGCATAGTATATGTAGTACTATCTGGTATAATAAATAATTTATTTTACATAAGGGTAGATTTATTACAAAAAGAGTAAAAGAAAGAGAAGGCATGCCTTCTTTTTTCTATTTTTCGGTAGGCGCTGGGCGTTGAAAAAGCGGCGTCATAGCCTCATATGTGGCACGATAGCGTGCGTAGCCCTCATCGTAGATGGTTTGATGCGCTGGATCTGGCTCGATCGTTTTGCCGAGTTGCACCATGGTCTGGCCGGCGGCGCGTAGATCGGTATATGCGCCAACGCCGACTGCAGCGCAGATTGCGCTACCGAGCGATACTGCATCTGGCACCGCCGTCAGGCTGATCGGGAGTCCTGCAACGTCTGCCAGGATTTGTAGCCAGAGAGAGCTGCGGGTGCCTCCACCACAGGCGATAATCTGGTTGGTGGGTATCTGTAACTCATTCAGCCGGGTGAGGATATGACGATTGCCGTAGGCTGTGGCCTCATAGACGGCGCGCAACAAGTGGCCTGGCGTGTGGGCGGGAGTCAGTCCCCAGATCATGCCGCGTGCATGGGGATCTTTAATTGGAGTGCGGCTGCCCTGCCAGAAATCGAGTATGGTCAGGCCATCCGCGCCGGGTCTGACGGCGGCTGCAGCAGCGTCTGCGACGGCGTAGCGCTCGTCTCCTGCAGGGAGTGTGCCGCCCAGGGTATCGAGCAGCCAGCGTACCGTGCCACCGGTACTGGCCTGTCCCGCCTCCAGCGTCCAGTCACCAACTACTACAGCGCTCTCGAAGGGCCCCCATAGGCCGCGATCAATCACTGGAGACGAAGATTGCACCAGTTGGCAGGTAGAGGTTCCGGTGATCAGGGCGAGGGTGCCTGGGGCCAGCACGTTCAAGCCCACCATACCTGCATGGGCGTCGATCCCACTCATAGAGACGGCGATACCGGGACGTAGACCCAGCTGTTCGGCCGCTGCATTGGTGAGCTCACCGGCCTGCGCGCCCATTGGCAATACCTGGCCGGGAATTTTGGTGGCCAGGTCCTCAAGCCCAACCGCGCGTAGCAGTGTGATCGGCCAGCCTGCCGGAGTTGCCTCATCGGCGCTTGCGCGATAGTGCCATTTGGCCGCGGCACAGTTGAGCGAGACAGCCCATTCTCCCGTAAGCTTCCAGGTGAGCCAACCCATCTGATCGACCAGGTAGGTATCCTGGTTCCATAATGATGTCTCGTGCTGCTTCAGCCAGAGTGCTTTGGGAATGGGCCACTCGGCGGGGACATCACCGCCGCAGTAGCGCAGTACTGGATCGTTGGTAGCGGTAAGTGCTCTAGCCTGCTCGGTAGCGCGTAGATCCATCCAGATCAGACTGCGTGTCAGCGGCTCCCCGGCGCGGCTGGTCAACAGAATATTGCAGGGAGCGTCAATAGCCAGGCCCATCACACGCTGCCCATCGATGTTATTGGTCTGCAGGCAATGCTTGATCGCCTGTACCAGAGCTTCCCACCAGTGATGGGGATCCTGCTCGGCCCAGCCCGGCTGTGGATAGAAGGTCTGATAGCTCTGCTCTGAGAAGCCGAGGGATTGTCCCTGTAGATTGAAGATGCCGGCACGGACACCCGCCGTTCCTGCATCGATACCTAATACCAGGTTGTTTTCCATACATACTACCTCTATTTAATATCGTCTTCTCATTGAGACGGCTCAAACGAGTCGCCAGGATGTTTCCTGTTACAAGTGGAGATATCAGTTTATGGTGGTTGCCGTCTCTTGCTCAAGCCAGAGGCACTGATACGGTTCCAGTCGTAATATGTGCTCGGCACTAAATGTCCGACCGGCGATGAGATCAATGAAGTGATAGCCGGTTCCGTACTCGCGCAGCAGGTCGGCATTCATCTCCTGGGGTTGTGAGGAGAAATTGGCTACGATGAAGAGTCGCTGATTGCCACCGTAGCGCACATAACCAAAGAGGTGCCCATTGCCGGTCTCAACGAACTCTGTTTCTCCATCGAAGATTGCCGGTTGCTGTTTGCGTAGCGCGATGAGACGTGTCAGTTCGGCAAAGATCTTGCCGTGCGGCGAACTGATTTCTTTCTCAACCTGCCTGTGCCATGTCCAATCGATGCGGGGACGGTGAATCCATCGGCTGTCATTGGCCTTATCGGGGTCTGTGCTGTAGGTATAATCGTTGAGCGTACCTACCTCGTCGCCCAGATATATCAGGGGGATGCCACCGATGCTCAGGATGATGCCGTACAGCATCAGGATACGCCGAACTGCCAGATCCATCTGCTGCTCGTCACCGGACTGGATGGCCTGTTCGAGTCCGGCCAGCGAGGCCAGGGTGCCCGAGACGCGGGCATCACCGGTATCGGGATTCTCCTGAAAGGGGACGCCGCGCGCGAAAGAGCCGGGGAAGCGTCCCATGTAGAACTGGTTCAGAAATGACCGGTGGCCAACGGGATCGATCCACTCCCAGCGGGCGTCGTTGTCGTCGAAGGTCCAGCCGATATCGTCATGAGAGCGCAGGTAGTTCACCCAGGCCGTCCCCGCCGGCAGGCGGAAACGATGGCCCATCGAGTGGTCGAGTAGCTTGACCTCGGTCGTTGCCAGCGACTCCCACAGCAGCGCCATCAGCAGGGGATTGTAGCTGATCTGGCACTCGTGTGGACTGATGTAGCTCATCACATCGTCAGGATGGACGATGGCCTCAGATTTGAACAGGAGCGCGGGGGCCGCGATGCGCG
The DNA here is from genome assembly GCF_003967515.1 of Dictyobacter aurantiacus. GTDB lineage: Bacteria > Chloroflexota > Ktedonobacteria > Ktedonobacterales > Ktedonobacteraceae > Dictyobacter > Dictyobacter aurantiacus. The sequence continues at coordinate 2,553,900 of NZ_BIFQ01000002.1, forward strand.
CCAGCGAGTGGAAGGCCTGAATGATCTGATGGGCTTCCGGCTGATTTTCGCAGCTGGTCCCTTCGCGCTTCCAGATGAAGGCGACTGCGTCGAGCCTGAGGAACTCTACGCCAAGGTTGGCGATAAAGAGCATCTCGCCGGCCATCGCGCGGAAGACGGCCGGATTGGCGTAGTTCAGATCCCATTGAAAGCTATTGAAGGTCGTCCAGACCCAGCGCTGGATGTCCTCGCGCCAGGTAAAGCTGCCGCGACGTACGGTGGGAAAGATCTCGCGCAGTGTCTGCTCATAGCGGTCGGGAATAGTTCGATCAGGAAAGAGGAAATAGAATTGCTGGTATTCTGGATCACCGCCTTGAGCGCGTCGTGCCCACTCGTGCTCATCGGAGGTATGGTTGAAGACGAAGTCGAGCACCAGGCTGATGCCCTGCTCCTGAAATTCGCGCGCCAGTTCGGAGAGATCCGCGACCGTGCCCAGTTCTGGATTAATCTGGCGGTAGCTGCTGATCGCGTAGCCGCCGTCGCTATTGCCTTCTGGCGACTCGAACAGTGGCATCAGGTGTAGATAAGTTAAGCCAAGTTTCTTGAACAGCGGTAGCCGCTCACGTAGACCCTGGATGGTACCGGCAAAGAGATCGACATAGCACATGCCTCCGACCATCTGCTGTGACTGGAACCATTCGGGAGTAGCAGAGCGTCGCTCGTCCAGTTGCTTGAGCCAGGACGCGCGTGTCAACCAGCTGCGCGCCGTCGCGGTCAGCAGCTCCTCAAGATGGTAGAAAAAGTCATAATGGCTGCCGTAGAGGCCAAACAGCAGTTCGAAGAGCCGATTCCACTCTCGCCGTAGCCGCGTCTCAAACGTGCGCCAGTCTGCGGGCGCGGCGTTGGCCTCGTCTCGAAGGGTAGTTTCCAGGCGCGGCCACAGTCGCTCGAGCGACTGGGCTGAGTAGTGTTGAAGCTGCTGTGCGTCAGTCATGGGTGTTCCTTCTTACCAGGTCAATGGATTATATTGTTATGTGCCGATAAATAAGCTTTCGTTTATTATATGGCATGCGTGGGGGTTGGTGATAGGCTGCCAACCTGTTTGTACCGTCGACGATGATATAACTGATTCTGCAGCCCTGCATAGTGTTTGAGCACTCCATAATCATGGGGTGCTCAAATTCTGGTTTCTTTATTTAAAAGGTAAGGCTAATAAAGGATGCGGTACTGTGACGGGCTCCACGAAAGGACCGCGTAGATCTGGGTCATGGCCGCCTGCTCGATCATCTGGGTGGATGATGAGTTACCGAAATGGAAGAGGCCAGTCGTGGCGTCACGCGACGTCTGCCATACCTGGTCCGCGTAGCTCTGCATGGCTTTGACATAGCGTGTATCATGATCTACCGACTGTAGGAGCAACAGATTTTTGAAGAAGATCGAGTTGAAGAAGGCCGGCTGTTGATAGATCTTATTCGTTGCCACATAATAGTCCAGAGCGGCGTTGGCAATATTCTGAGCACGCTGCAGATAGGTCGCGTCACCTGTGACCTGGTAGAAGAGGACGTTCACTCCTACGGGTACTCCCTGATTATAGCTCCACTGCGTCTTCTCGATATTGCCCGCCAGGTCAATATGATCCCAATACAGGCCGTTGGGCGCCAGCAGATAGGTGTTGGTCCAGTTATACATCTTCTGCGCCCACTCAAAGTAGTAGTTGTTCCTGGTCAGCTGGTACAGCCGCAGGCCCAGTTCCGCTCCGGGCATATTGGAGACCGTATTGCGATCGTGGCTCCACGGTGCCTGGGTCCAGAAGACGCCTCCGGGTGCCGGATGCGATGCGTCTGTATCCCAACCAGAGACCACCAGCGCAAAGATCTGTTTTGCGCGTTCCAGGGCGACAGTGTCACCGTTCATCAGATAGCGCTGGATACAGGCCAGGCCCACCCATTCATTATCGTCATAGAATTTATCGCCACCATTGCCATATGGCGGGCGTGCATACGAATCATAGCCTGGGAGCCCGGTTGAACCAGTAGTATTCCAATAGCGTTCCTGTCCCAACCAGCGATCCTGCAAGGCGGACAGGTAGGAGCTACCAGTAGAGCCGGGAATATTGGCCAGATCGAGCGTCGCGATGTGAGCCTGTGAAAAAGGCCATTCGTAGGAGTAAGGATTATCGCCTGTTGCTACCGGGTACTGCTCATGGTACAGGTGAGAACCATCGGGAACATAGAAATACTTTTGCAACGCATCGTACGAAGCGCTGGCCTGTGCGCGGCTATCTTCATGGGCGTAGGCCATAAGGGAAGGGGATGCAGCTATACCGAGGATAGTGCCACCGAGCACACCGAGCATGGTACGACGTTTCATATCAGAGACCTCCGTGTCTTTCGCTGGCAACAACCTATCATGCACAGCGGGTGCACCGATTGTTGCTGTTTAAATAGAGAGCGCTATGGTTATGGCTGTATATAGGATGCATTCGTGCCCTATCAGGAAAACAAATATGAGCTGTCAACCGGTCAAGTGCTTGTCATTCTACAATTGAAGGTGATTAGCCTATGTCACAAAGGCGTCGAACTCATCCTGTACAGAGATGACAACGATGTCATTCTCATTCAAGAATGACATATAAATCATCATTTGTCAATATTAAGAAAGCAATTAAACATTCTTGCCTCCCGATAATCCTCTAAAAGAAAATGCGTAGTTTGGGTAATCAACAAGCAGACCGTATGTATTTATTGTGGTCTATATAGCTGTTGAGCTCGGCATCTAAGTGGATTAGGAATGCGTAATAGAAGGGAACGTAAAAGGCGTGTATAAGGTATATTTGTTTTTGTTTAGAAAAACAATGTAACCATTGATATATGTCTTTTTTTCTAGTAAGGGCATGAAAAGGATAGTTTTGAAAGGTAAGGAAAGAGGAAGTGAGCAATACATCGCATTATGGATACCGAGAACTGCCAGGAAGTGGAAAAGAGCCACTACCAGGTGCACGGCGGATTGCTCCTGTCGCGCACGATGAGACTATCGAGGTCAGTCTCTATTTGAAGGATCCAGCTGGAAAAGAATTGGAGCAAAATCTCCAGGAGCAGATACAGGGCCGTGCCACCCGGCTTACAAGAGAAGAATATGCCAGGGTGCATAGCGCGAGACCTGAAGATATTACGAAAATCGAGCATTTTGCGCGCCAGCACAACCTTATTGTTACAGAGATAGATCCTGTGAGCCGACGCGTGGTCCTGAGTGGAACAGTTTCCGCATTTAATTCGGCTTTTCAGACTGAACTGTACCATTATGAATATGAAGACACTACCTATCGTGGGCGCACCGGACCATTAATGGTCCCACACGAACTTGCGCAAACGGTAGAAAGCGTTCTTGGTCTTGATGATCGCCCCCAGGCTAATTACCATCTGCGTTTCTATGATCCGGCTATCGCGAGGCCGAACGCAGGTGCTGCCTCTTATGATCCACGTACGCTGGCCCAGCTGTATAATTTCCCTTCAGATCTGAACGGGCAGGGGGAGGCCATCGCCATCATCGAACTGGGAGGAGGCTACAATACCAGTGATATTACAACCTACTTTCAGCAGTTGAACATTGCTGTTCCACAGGTTACCAGCGTATCGGTTGATGGAGCCAACAATGCGCCTACTGGAGATCCCAATAGCGCAGATGGAGAGGTGGAACTGGATATCGAGGTGGCCGGGGCTATTGCCCCCGGGGCGCATATCGTTGTTTACTTCGCGCCCAACACAGATCGCGGCTTCGTGGATGCGATCACCACAGCGATCCATGATACCACCAACAGACCGTCAGTGATCTCGATTAGCTGGGGAAGCGCTGAAGATCAATGGACGGACCAGAGCCGGCAGACGATGGACCAGGCATTTCAGGCTGCGGCTTCGCTCGGGGTCACTGTCTGTGCCGCTGCCGGCGATAGTGGTTCCAGTGACGGCGCGACCGATGGGCAGGCACATGTTGATTTTCCCGCGGCCGACCCTTATGTTATGGGATGTGGTGGTACCCGACTGGAGGCGAGCGGTCAGCAGATTACAAGCGAGGTCGTATGGAACGAAGGAGCCAGTTCAGCGACCGGTGGTGGTGTGAGCGAAAAGTTCGCCTTGCCCAGCTGGCAGGCCAACGCTAATGTTCCCCCATCGGCCAACCCGAGCAAGTTCGTTGGACGGGGCGTGCCCGATGTGTCGGGAGATGCTGATCCTCAAACAGGCTACAAAGTGCGCGTCGATGGACAGGATATGGTCATTGGTGGAACCAGCGCCGTCGCGCCGCTCTGGGCTGGTCTGCTTGCCCTGTTAAACCAGCGGCTCGGGCAATCCGCCGGCTTCCTCAATGCCACACTCTACCAGAACTACCAGGGGCTGCAGCAAAATAACGCCTTTCACGACATAACACAGGGCAACAACGGCGCCTACAGCGCCGGATCCGGCTGGGATGCCTGCTCCGGTCTGGGTTCTCCCAATGGAAGCAACCTCATCAACGAGCTCTATACTTTGCTGCATAAACAACAGGTAACACCATAATGATTGGAGGTGTATTGGGTGCGCATTTGCGCACCCAATACACCTCCAATCCATAAAACAGAGGCTGCCGCACGAGGTGGGCGGCGGGAAACGACCGTCAGGGCCGTAAGCTACTCTAGTCGTCTTCTCCTGACCAGGTGAAGGTTGCCGCCGCGCCGGCGGGCAGCGTGTATGAGAAGGTACTGTGCTGCGCCTGAACCTGGAAAGTCATAGCGCTGGCGTTGTTGTTGTAGACGACCAGCACATGGGTGCCATTCTGATTTACAAAGGCCACGTTCTCCAGACTGCTAGAGTTGCTCGTCGAAGCGACGCGCGTGGCGCCGGGCGTGACGAACTTGCTGAAGTGACCCAGACCATAATAGTCAGAGTTCTTCGTCACGGTACCATCCGCGGCGACCGAGATGACGCCACGGCAGGTGCCGCATGATCCGGAGGTATCCAGGTGAGGATTGCCATTGGGATCGAGCGCCAGGCCCCAGCGCACCACTGTTTTGGACCCATGGGCGGTCGAGCTGATGCCGAGCTCCATCACATCCTTGAGGGTTGCGGCAAAGGTAGGATTGTTGTTGTTCTCCCACTGTCCACCAGAGCACTCGGTCTCATAGATATCCTTCTTACCGTAGAATTGATCCTGCGCGCTGGCATCGCCACCATAGCAGTGGAACGCGATCCCATCGACATACTGGCCGGCCGGGCTATTGAGGATGGCGCTCGGATACTCCGGGGTATCCCAATTATGATCAAAGGCCAGGATCTTGGTTTGGACATGGTTTTGCTGGAAGGCTTGACCCAGATTCACGATGAAGTCCGCTTCGTTGCCAATGTCTGGATTGCCAGCAGTCTGGCTGGTGGCAGGCAAGATCATGGTGGGCATGTAGTTGCCGTTCTGCGGCTCGTTTTGGGGCGTAATAGCGTAGATGGGGATGCCCTCACGCTGATAGGCCTGAATGAATTTAACGAAGTACCGGGCATAAGCCTGATAATACTTTGGATTGAGGTAGCCCTGATTGATGCTGGCGGTGCCTGAGCCACCATACAGGAACTGGTTAAGGCCCGATCCCTGCACGCTATCGTCGACGGTCGTCACGCCACTGGCCGAGATAATATCGACGCGATCGGGATTGATGCCGTTCCAGTGAGCGCTGCTGTTCTGCAGACCTGTGACGCGTACTTTCAATGTATGTTGTCCTGCAGGCAGCACTGGACTGGTATATACCAGGGTATTACCCGCATTGGTTGGCGCATAGAAATCGACCATTGTTTCGGAGCCACCGTCAATTGAGAAGGCGCCGATACCATGATCTGTACCAACGACCCCATAGAACTTGATCTGCGTACCATTAAAGGTGACAGATACATAGTCATTGGGAGTATTATCCCAGCTATTGCTCCCATCGTAGAATCCCTGTCCGCTGCCATCGCAGTTGGTGCAGTGGCCCCAGCTATTGCCGGGCAGCTTCATCCAGGCGGGTGGAGACCAGGGGGTAGCCATAATCTTGAGATTCGGATTGATGCGCAGGGCCTCCCGCAACAAAGAAGTAACGTGATAGTGATCATCCTGCGCGATCGAGAAGTGGCTGAGCGTAGGATCCGTCTGACCGGCGGGCATATCGTCATAGGTATACTCACCGACCCAGCCCTTGCTGGCATCCTGTGGTGGTGCCAGGTCAGACGAGCCCATCGGCTGCCGCAGGTAGCTCAGTCCAATCCCTGTATGGGGGTCAAAAAGGTCGCGCATCACTTTATTTTGTGCGACATTGGATTGGGACAGCACCACCGCCGATGAGGCGGTCAAAGAAGCGCCAAAACCCGTCATGCGCTGATATTTCTGGTCGTCATTGACGCTGATGGTTGGGGTACCGGCGCTGGGTTGACCGGAAAACGAGATGGCAGGTTGCTGTGCCAACAACTGGCTTTGATCAGACGTTGTGAGCCAGACATTGACCTTTTTACCGCCAGCCGCCTGGGCCTGAGCCGGGAAAAATATCGCCAGGGCGAGCGTGCTCAAAATAAAGCAGACAACAATAAGAGGACGACTACTGTGGGATATCGATCGGGGCATACAATCCTCCTTGATGGGATATTTCCTACAAAGGAAAAGGTACATCCGCATACCTCTCTGTCATTATATGCATCTTTTTCTACTTATGACAACGTTATCAACACGCCTCAAGGCTTTTTCATTGGAACATTGTTTGAACCGATGCAGACCGGCAACGGCGAGAGTGATGGATGGCATGGAGAAGAAAAGATTACGGCGCGCCGCACTACCTTCATAGCAGGTTCTGCCCTTCCCGTAATCCTGTTAGCCGTCTGGATTTGGAGACAGATGCAAGGTTCATCAGTGAAGAGATAAAGCCAGACCAGTGCTGGCCTATCCCGGATGGGCTTTTTTCGACTGTATATCGATTCTGGTTATAGATTGTACACAAATACATTTCTGTATCGTAGTAAATATATGGATGCCTGATAAACAAGTAGAAGACATTCAATGCTATGAAATAGCTATGTGACCAGAAACCTTTGCAGCAATGAAAGGGATAAATAATATGGCTAGTAATAATAAAGAACAATATAAACCATATACTCCAGAGGAGCCAGTAAGCCCGATCGAGCGCAAGCATGAGCAGCAAGAGATTCGCGAGGCCGCCAGGCATGCTGCGCAGGAGATGGCTGCTGAAGATCTCGGAAAAGACGATGTAAAGATGAGTAAACAGCAGGCTGAGCATGAAATGATGGATGCCGTCAAAAAGGTAAAGAACGAGAAGTAGTACGAACAGTAGTACGAGCGTTTAATGTTACTGGTAATGTTCAATAGAAAGAGAAGCGAATATGACTGCTAAAGATATGTTAATCTCCTGGCTTAACGATGCGTATGGTATGGAAAATTCTCTCGTGAAAATCCTGGAGCATCAGATTAAGGATGCCAAGGACTACCCGGAGATACAGACCAGGTTACAGACGCATTTAGAAGAGACACGCCGTCATGCCGATCTGGTTAAGGGTTGTGTAGAGTCTCTTGGCGGCAAGACATCGGCCGTCAAGGCAGGTATGGCATCGCTGTTTGGGCAGGTGCAGGCACATTCAACCGGAGCGGCAAAAGATGAACTGGTGAAGAACGCGCTGGCCGATTATGCCGCTGAGAACTTTGAGGTCGCATCATATACCTCCCTCATCTCAGCCGCTCAGGCGTTGGGTGAGCAGCAGGTAGCCACTGTCTGCCAGCAGATCTTGCAAGAAGATGCGGCAATGGCTGACTGGCTGCAGCAAAACCTGCCGACCGTTACTCAGCAGGTACTGACTGTCGCGACCAGGTAAGTGGTTGTCGACCATTGCTCTTTGTAATGATTGCCGATCGGCAATCATTACAAAGAGCATGGTGTCCGGCCACTATGCTAACAAGAGTTTCTGTAAGGTCTGGAAAGGAGTATAGATGGCACAGCAACAGAGAAAACAGTCCCAGGCGGATCCGCAAAAAGAGCGATTAACCGCGAAAGCTGATACTGATGGAGAAAGCACCAGAGTGCGGCGGAACAAGCCTGATAACAATGTGGAGATGCCCGAAACCAACGACGCAGGCGACGCTATTAGCGAAGACACATTGTACGATGCCAGTGGTGCCGCTACAGGCGGAGGTGTTGACACTCCTGACGCCGTCGAGCAGAGTACTGAGGAGGCGAACCGCAGGAAGAGCCATATTCACCAGGGAGGCAGTGCATATATGGGCGGAGGGGCGGATAACGGCTCAAATCTCTAGTCCGAGCGGCGGGTGCTGGTAGTATATAGTAGGAATAGGAGGAAGTGTTGATGGCAAAGGAAGAGAACAAAAAACAAGAGCAAGATGTACGCCATAACCTGTTTGTATCGCCTGATGAGGAAGTGCATAGCGTGATAGATATCGAGCATGGGGAGGAAGTGCATTCTCCGATCGATGCTGAGGGACAGGGAGGACAGACGCACCATCCCAATGTCAGGGCAGAGAAGAATCTGGCGAAATCGCAAAGTGGTGTGAAGAAGCAAGAGAATCCGCCGGCTGTCAATCGCAAGACGAACGCATACAACGAGTATCACTAGGTTCGTTTCCCCTGCGGACTGCGAAAACTTCTTTGCGCATATGCACATCTACAACAAAAAGTAGTACCACGCTCAATCGAAGTGGTACTACTTTTTTGTCGTAATTTCCGATTGACAATGCTATAAAAAGGCAGATACACTACGAGGGTAGCCGGGGAACGGGTAGTTCTCGATCTGCGTAGAAACAGGGATGTATGGGTTCAGGGACGATGCAATGCAAAATGGCTGCCATTCAGTATAACAACCAATCGCGTTATATCTCCATACAGGAACATCCCTGCACTATTGGGCGCCCCTCTCCTTAATGCCTGTTTCCATGCGAACTCAGAAGGCGTATCTCTTTGTAGCGCTCAGTTGTTAGTAAAAGAGGAGCATGACTATGCCAAAACCAATCGCCCTGCAATTGTATACTGTCCGTCGCCAGGTGGCGAATGACTTTCAAGGCGTCCTGCGCAGGGTCGCGGATATCGGGTATGTTGGTGTGGAGGGTGGTCTAGACTTTTTCTCTGATGAACAAAGTGCTCGCCTGCACCTTATCCATGAGCTTGGATTACAGATACCAAGCGTAGGAATCGGAAAATTACCTATTGATGAAGCGGGGCAGCGGCACCTTGAGCGGGCGGCTCAGGCGGGCTGTAAATATGTCATGGTCTCGCAATTTGCTGATGATTTTAAGAGTGTTGATGGAGTCAAAGCGGTCGCGGAGCGTTTAAACGCAGCCGACGAGATTATTCGCCGCGCGGGTCTGACGCTGTGCTACCACAATCATTGGTGGGAATTTGAGAATCGCTTTGATGGGAAGAGTGCCCATGAGGTTCTGCGCGGGTATGTGGCACCGACCGTAAGCTTTGAATTGGATGTCTATTGGGCACAGACCGGCGGGGTTGATCCTGTCACCGAGGTTCGCGCGCTGGGCTCGCGTGCTCCATTGCTGCACATCAAGGATGGACCCGCCGTGCAGGGACAGCCAATGACTGCTGTTGGAGAAGGCAAGGTTGATATCGCCGGCGTCATCCAGGCTGCACAGAACTCCGCCCAATGGCTGATTATAGAACTTGATGAATGCGCGACCGACATGCTGGAAGCGGTAGAGAAGAGCTATACCTACCTGATCAGCAAAGGACTGGCGCAGGGCAACAAAGGCTAGAGGTAAAAAAAGGGCATAGGGGGTTCACAGGAGCGTGGCACGCTCCTGTGAACCCCCTATGCCCTTTTTTTATGGGTTTTTTCGAAAATCTGGACGCATAGGTCAAATCTGGAAAACAGCAGGTGCTGTTTGTAATGTATAATGCGTGCTGCTTTGAACGGTCAGGATGATATGATCCTGTTCTGTGTGCCAGGGGATATCGTGGCCGTGCTGATCCTTGATCTCGGTTAGCTGTTGACCTGCTGGCAGGCGCAGGTGATGCTGACCATCGGAATGAGCGCGCAAGTTTATGGATCGTGCCTGTCTATCGTGCCAGGCTATATCGATCTCGAGTCCCCCACGCGCACGCAGGCCGCGTACGGAACCATGGCTCCAGGCGGATGGCAGGGCGGGCAAGATGGAGACTTCATCGGCATGACTCTGCAGCAGCATCTCGGCGATGGCGGCCGTAGCCCCGAAGTTCCCGTCGATCTGGAAGATCAGCGGCGGATGCAGGTCAAGCAGGTTGGCTGACGTTGAGAGGTTGAGTAGCTGAATAATATTCTCGTGGGCCAGATCGCCCTCACCCAGCCGCGCCCATAACGCGATCACCCAGGCCCGGCTCCAACCGGTGTAGCCACCACCGTTCTCAAGACGGCGCTCCAGTGACCTGCGTGCGGCTTGAAAGAGCTCTGGTGTCTGCCTGGCAGTAATGGCCTCGCCGGGATAGAGTCCATACAGGTGTGACATATGGCGATGCCCCGGCTCCTGCTCATCAAAATCTTCGCTCCATTCCTGTAATTGTCCATGTTTGCCGATGCGTGGCGGGAGTAAGCGAGTGCGCTTGCTTGCCAGCACGCTGGCAAAATCGCTGTCGCTAGCCAGGATCTGGCTGGCCTGGATGCAGTTTGTGAACAGCTCGCCAATAATCGTCATATCCATAGTTGTACCGGCGCTAACGGTTGCCTCTTCACCATCCTCGGTGATAAAGACGTTCTCGGGTGAGGTTGATGGATTGGTCAGCAACCAGCCGTCGCGTTCAATCAGGAAGTCGAGAAAGAACTGCGCCGCCCCTTTCATAAGGGGATAGGCACGATGCTCTAGAAAATTACGATCGCCAGTGAAGGCGTAATGTTCCCACAGATGCTGGCAGAGCCAGGCGCCGGCGAGCGGCCAGTTAGCCCATTTCGGTGAACCGTTGGCTGGTGAGGTCATGCGCCACAGATCCACATTGTGGTGTGCCGTCCAGCCCTGGCAATTGTAATGAATCCGGGCGGTCTTTGCTCCGTTGACGCTGAGGTCCTCGATAAAGGAGAACAGGGGCTCATGGCAATCTGACAAATTGCAGGTCTCGGCGAGCCAGTAGTTCATCTCAGTATTGATATTAGTGGTCCAGTTACAGTTCCAGGGCGGCTGGATACGCTCATTCCAGATGCCCTGCAAGTTGGCGGGCTGGGTGCCGGGTCGTGAACTGGAGATAAGCAGATAGCGTCCATATTGGAAATACAGAGCGATCAACTGTTCATCGCTGCCTCCCTCACGCACCGCTTGCAGACGCTCATCCGTCGATCGACCGCTATAGGGATCGCCGCCAGGATCAAGTTCCACGCGCGCGAACAGTCGCTGGTAATCCTCCACATGGGCATCCAGGATATTCTTATAGCTATTGATGGCTGCCGCATCGAGACGGGCAGAGCACTCTCCCATCAGGTCGGGAATATGCTCACTGGGGCTTTGATCAAAGCCACGAAAACTTGTGGCCGCCGTCAGCAGCAAGGTAGCAGTGGTGGCGTTGCTGATAGTCAGTGAGCCATCGGCATTGGCATCACACTGTCCATCGTTCAGGGTTACATGGAGCTGAACAACAAAGCGCATATTCTTGCCATCTGGTTGATCATCGTACTCAATGGGACGGTTGGAGGAGCCTTCGGGGACCGGGGCGTGTCTGGGACAACGACCGTGGAGTTCGATACGATTATCGTCCCGCGCCTCGCTGCTGGCTTGCAGCTCGCTATCGAGCGACACGGTACACGAGAGTGCTCCCGGCTGATCGCTCTCCAACTGGATAACCAGCACGTGATCGACGGCCGAACAGAAGACGGTACGGGTAAAATTCACGCCGCCGCTACTATAGCGTACCTCGGCGCAGGCTGTACGCAGATCAAGCTGGCGCCGATAATTGGTAACATCGTGATGTTGGAAGGTGAGGTGTAGGTTGCCCAGTGGCTCATAGGGTTGATTGCGCGGCCCCTGCATGCGGCGGGCGACCTCATCTGCCTCCACGTACTTGCGCGCGAACACCAGTTTACGAAGTTCAGCCAGGTGCCGGGCCGCCTCATAATTGTTGCTATCGTACGGCTCACCGGCCCAGAGCGTATCCTCGTTGAGCTGCAACACCTCTTCGGTAATGCCGCCATAGATCATCGCGCCCAGGTGCCCATTGCCCACCGGCAGCGCCTCCAGCCATTGGGAGGCTGGCTGACGATACCACAACAGAAGTGGTGTATGTTGCTCCGGCATAGATGTTGTCCGAGTTTGATCCATTTTACTTCCTTATAACGCATCCTTTAAATGATAAGTTGCATATCGATAAATTAAATGTACTTGAATGATGCTAAGAATTTATATGTATAAATACGACGAGCTTGTATCTTATTCCGACGCATGCATAGTGAAGGAAGCCATTGCTGCTACTCATCTGTTGCTGAAGCCGGGAGTAACTGATAGTAGCCATATTCAATTGTACGCTCCTGGCGAAGAATGGGAAGGAGGTGCCTGGATTGTACCGCTATTTTTCATTTTAACGTTGCCAATGGCTACATTGCCTTCTATATAATATATGCCCCGATATGGGAAAGCTGTTAGAATCTCTCTACTTGACAAATACAAGTTTGTCCTGCATACTCTCAACGTGATCGATCACATGATCGATCACGTTGAGAGTATGCAGGACAGGTACCTATGGTAGTAACCATGCGCGATGTGGCGCAAAAAGTTGGTGTATCCAAGCAGACGGTATCGGCGGTGCTTAATGGCAAGCCAGGTATCAGCGCCGCCACCGTCGCAAAAGTGCGTGCCGCCATTGCCGAACTGGGCTATCAGCCGAATCTTGTCGCGACCTCGCTACGTCGTGGTTTTAACAACACGATCGGTCTTTTACTGGGCGATGTCACGAACCCCTATTTTTCGCAGCTGGCCCGTGGAGCGGAAGACGTAGCCATCGCCAGAGGCTATGGCGTCATGCTCTGCAACACTTATGACGATCCCGCGCGCTGGCTTATGTATCTACAGATGTTCGTGCGCCAGCAGATCCCCGGTGTCGTTGGCGTCTCAGAAGATAAAGCCAGGGAACTGGGCCTGCCTGCATCCTGCATCTTTCAGGAGGCTCCACTCATGGACGATCGGAGAGGTGGTTACGTAGCGACCGCGCATCTCCTCGATCTAGGGCATCGGCGCATTGCCTGCATTACAGCTCCTGCGACGTCGCTTCCAGGTATTGAGCGTATGCGTGGGTTTCAAACTGCTCTTTCAGACTGGAACGTGGAGTTCGATTCCAGGCTGGTTGTCGAGGCAAGCTTTGACTATGCCAGCGGTACTCAGGCGGTTAAGCAGTTGCTTCAGGTTAATCATGATAATCCACCCACAGCCATCTTCGTTCATCAGGACCTGATTGCCATTGGAGCCATAACGGCGCTCAAGAGGGCGGGTTTACGCGTACCAGAGGACGTAGCTATGATTGGTTATGATGGCCTCGAAATCGCATCTCTCTATGATCCCGCGCTCAGCACTATTATTCAGCCTGTTTACCAGATGGGTGTTCATGCTATGGCACAACTGCTTGACAAGCTGGAAGGAAAAGCTGCGTCCGAACTTGATCCCCTGGATTGTACGCTCGTAGTACGCCAATCTACGGTCGCCGATTTGATGCAAGAGCATTGTAGCCAGCCCATTGCTACTGGTGAGCCCTGGCGTGACTGGCGTATAGAGACACAATAGCAGGATAGTTGCTCCCTGTTCGCAGGCGTACCAACGTGTGAAGGCATGAAGGGATCCATTAATTATGATTACCAGACCCAGGATTGCCTTTACTGATGTTGGCATGATGGGACAACTATCCCATCATGCTGACTATACCCGGGCACAGTTACACCATCGGGAAGACGCGGCTGAGCAGCGAGATGTATAATATGCTGTAGAACAATATTGGGAGGTGGAAAAGATGATGGCGATGCACTTTTCGAATCTGGATCCGGTGGCTCGTGAGATGATGGAGATGGCGCTGGCGTGGCTGGATCGCTATTGGGATGCTGAAGTGGGTTTACTCAAAATGGAGGCGGAGCAAGACGAGGATAGTACGACCACGCCAGTTCTTCTGGTGCACCATGTCCGTGAAACGATCTGGTATGCGCTTGGTTTGCTCCAGCGCCGAGCAGCTAGTGACCACGAACGAGCATTGCAGGCCATACAAACGGTCTTGTCCTATCAGTTTGATGAGCCAGGGAAGCCATATGATGGCACCTGGTATCGTCTATCGGAGGAGCCGCATCCCGGCGAGGATGCCAAGGTCTGGCGCGACTATGATCCAAACTGGCGCGAGTTCATTGGTAGTACCCTGGCGATCATCTTGCTTGAGCATGAAGCGGATCTGCCAGGAAACCTGGTGGCCGGTATTGAACAGGCATTACGCCGAGCCATACGGGGAGCGTTGGAACGCAGATTGCCCGCCTCCTATACGAATATCGCGCTGATGCATGCCTTTCTACTGGATTGTACCGGCCGGCGGTTTGGCGATCCGGACTGGCAAAGCAGGGGTGAGGCATATGCGCACGAGATTTATCAGCTGTTCGAGCCGAACCATGCTTTCGCGGAATTTAATGCTCCCACCTATTATGGAGTGGACCTCTATGCATTGGGTTTGTGGCGCAGTTACTCTTCATCTTCCCTGCTGCAGCGGTTGGGATCTGACATGGAAGCACGCCTCTGGCGAGACGTCGCACTGATGTATCACGCGGGGATGAAAAATATGGCGGGCCCGTTCGATCGTGCTTATGGGATGGATATGCAATCATATGCCTCCTTGATTGGTCTGTGGATATGGATGGCGACTGGAAAGGAGTTCGCGCCTTTCCCGGATGTCTCCCGCCCCTTTGCACATCAGCATGACTTTGCCTTTGTGCCATGTTATATCGCTGTAGGCGTCAGTGTTCCAGATGATGTATTGCCGCATCTCAGATCGTTCCAGGGTGAACGCCAGGTTGTGCGTACAATCACCAATCATCCGCGTCGCGTAGCACATGCCTGGGTTGGCCAGCATATTCTTCTAGGTGGCGAAGAGACCGAGTATAGCAAGCCAGCAAGCAACCAATTTCATCCTATCACCATCCAGTGGGTAGGGGAGCAGGGCAGGATCTGTTGGATCAGATTGGTGTATCATACGAATATAGTGATTAATGCTAGCGCTGAAAAGAACATGATTACCTGCAATATCAGGGGAGTCAACGATGATCATCCAGATATTATCTTTCGGCTCTTTACGCCAGCTGGCTCCCGGCTTTCTCTGCAACAGGATCGATGGCAAGTGAGTGGTCTGACGGTTGATGTAGATACGCACGCAACGTTGGATGGTGCTATACAGGCGACCCCGACGTCAGGGGGTTCTTATTACGATATGCGCTACACGACAGATGATATTGTTCCGGGTACCGCGATATATTTTGTGCTGACAACAAGAGCTGTCGCTAACAGCTAGTGTGTGTCCTGTCGTGCGTGCCGGGGTTCTATGTTTGAAATGGCGGTAGGAGCAATGCGTTATGCGCTAGCATGTGCTATGATTTCAGCGATAAATGATCTGTTTTTCTAGTAAGAAAGGCCTGCTGTGTTTTCAGAGACAATACCATTGTGGGAAAAGGGTCAGTATACCTCAAAGGGAGAGGCCGATTTTATGCCGACGCTGGTCACGTATGTGCTGGAGAGCACCCAAAAGCGCCCGGCGGTCCTGATCTGTCCCGGAGGCGGCTATGGCTTCACATCACCGCGCGAGGCCGAACCGGTGGCCCTACAATACGCGGCCGCTGGCTTCCATGCTTTTGTGGTGCATTACAGCGTAGCGCCCGCTCGCCATCCGCAACCACTACGAGACGTATCGCGTGCCATGAACATTATTCGTGCACATGCCGATGACTGGCATATTGAGGAGCAGCGTATCGCGGTATGTGGCTTTTCGGCTGGTGGTCATCTCGCCGCCAGCCTGGGAGTTTATTGGGACCAGCCCTATTGTTCGGATGTTCCTGGACTGGCAAGTGGCCAGAATAGGCCGAATGCGCTTATTCTGTGTTATCCAGTGATCTCATCGGGTCCCTTCGCCCATCGCGGCTCCTTTGAGAATGTGCTGGGACCAGATGCGTCGCCCGAAGATATGCATGCGATGTCGCTTGAACACCACATCAATGCCCAGACGCCGCCAACGTTCCTCTGGCATACCGTTGCTGATAGCGCGGTACCCGTTGAAAATTCTCTGCTCTTCGCGCAGGGTTTGCGTGCCCGGCATATCCCCTTTGAGTTGCATGTCTACCCCAATGGTGCCCATGGCCTCTCACTGGCAACGGCCGAAACAGATGATGGCACTGGCCAGGACGAGCATATCAGCGGTTGGCACAGGCTCTCCACCCAGTGGTTATGGGAGACCTTTACCCCCGCAATACGAGCATAAGTGCTTGTAGCGGTACCATGGTCACAGCCAAACAACGCCGTGCTGTGACCATCGTTTGGTTGCCATCTTTATAATTTGAAAAAGAAAACGGGCGCGAAGGCCACCAGGGCGGCAATAATTTGAATAGCCAGAACCAGTAGGGCCTGTCTGGGCTTTTTGGGTAAATATTTAATGACAAAGAAGCCTACAATTGGTAACTGCAGCACCATGAGGAGTTGCCAGATGTGGGCGGCGGCTCCTTATAGAGAACAGCTGCGATCTCTTCAGCGTGGCTTCCGTCACAGCGCTATACTATAAAGAGAAAGATAGTTAGACGCATTGGTGATAAAGAGAGGTGGAGAGGATGAAAAGGTGGATAGTGGTTTTCTGTCTGATGTCTATTATAGTGTTCCTTTTTATAGGCTGTGAGGTGCAGCGACCAACCTCTGATGTGCAATACACTCCGCACACACGTGCGTTTACGCTGATTACTATTCCGCTTCTGGTAAAAGAATCGGCGACGACATTTGATTTCCTCCACAAAGATTTCGCCAAAGGTGGCGTGCTGCATGGCAAGGAGGTATATACATTCTCGCCTGACCACTTAACGGTATATCAGGGGGACACAGTGAACCTGACCATAGTGAATCCAGAGGATGATGGTCATACTTTTACCCTCAAGGACTTCAACGTAAATCTTGCCCTCTCTCCTCAAGCCACGACCAGAGGGAACTTTGTTGCCAATAAAGTAGGGACGTTCACCTTTTACTGTGATATGGCGCCGCACATGCCTTTCATGAGTGGTCAGCTCATTGTCTTGCCTGATTCCAGCGGAGCGTCTTCATGAATGTGGGCCAGGGACGATTCTTTATGGGCTATCATCGATGCATATGAGGGCAGCAGATCGGGAATGTCGATGCTGGTACTCCCATGTTGAAAAAAGCAGGAGCAGTTCTGCGCTCTAATTTTCCCCTGTCAATTGTAAGAAAACCAGGGTATTATGATCGTTCTTTGGATTTATAACGGATCCTCGACATTTCTTGATCATCCCGCCATCCTTTTCCAGAGCATCGTGGTGCCACGTTCGAGCAACACACAATCCTTCGGTCGAGCTTTTGAGGGTTCCCCTTTGACCCGCGGAAAGGCAAGATAGCCGTCGCTGTAGATCGAGTTGATCTGCTTGACAAAGGTGCCCTTCACGCGCACCACATCACCTTTGCGAAAGCCCTCCAGTTCGCTGTTGACCTGATAGCGCACCCTGCCTTGTCCTTTCCGAGGCAAATCATGGTAGTGCCGCCGCGTTCGACGCGGGCGAAACCTCACCTGGTAGAAACGGTCTTGCTGCCAGGGAATAACCTCTCCGGTGCCGTAGGTGGCAATGCAGAGAGCGTCCACATCATGGGCTTTGGGCAGGTCCAGATGTTTGCGCCAGATCGCCGTCTGGTACCCAAAGAGGGTGGTCAGGGAAATGCCTTGTTCCAGCGTTGCGTACAGATGCGCTTTCCCTTGCATGGACCGTTGCGCGATATGGTCCAAATGACCGCTCACACCTGTCACCGCCAGCGTGATCTTGCCCTCGTGCACACGGTGATGACACGACTCGCAGAGCGTGAGCAGATTGCTTAGGGTATCTTTGCCGCCGTGTTGGCGGAACACGAGGTGATGCGCTTCCAAGCGCGTCTCGCGCTTGTGACAGGACTGGCATTGGTAGCCGTCGCGCATCAGGCATGCGATCCGTAGGTTCTCATCCAGCCGTGTCGGGTCCTGATAGCGGCTTGCTTGAAGCGTCGGATCGTTCAAACGAGCGATGTCCACCTGGACATCTTCGATCACGATGTGGGCGAGAGGCAACGGCAGGTGTTCTACTACACGGATCACCTCCTCCACATTCGTTTTGATCGACGGAGGAAGTCGCCCACTGCGACGACTAGAAGCTCGGTTGAGGATCCGCTTCGGACGATACCAACAGCGGTTTCGGCGGCTGCGCCGATGCATCCGGCGGGTTTGCATCTTCTCTTTGACGTCTTTCCTATGAACGATCTCCCCCGACAGCAGAATCTCGCCGTTACCAACACAAGCGAAGCCCGTGATCGAACTGCCCTTATCGATCCCGACCACCACCTCCTGGACGTGCTCCTCACAGTCCCAGAGGAGTTGGATTGTGAAAGGGCTCCGGTGCTTGACACGAGCCCGGCCGTCCCTGAGCAATTTACGCGCCTTGGATGGCTTGCAGGGCATCAAGCAATGGCCATTCTGATTGACCACATACACCACACACATCATAGCTTTAAGCTCTCCTTTCGGAAGTAAAACGCCCCTCGCGATTGTTTCTTGAGGTTTTGACACGCTGCACACCTTCAGCTTTCGCCTCTCCTTAATACAGCGCCACAGAGCCGGGAACTGGGACACCATTCCAGGGTGTGATTCACTCAACAAACTTCTGCTCCACGACTCGCGTGAAGCCCGCTGGTAGTTCCATGAGCCAGTGAATCAAGGACTCGCTAGACTTTTAGCAACTATTTCCGTACAGGTCCTGTCCATCGGCCTCGATGCCATAACTCATATCGGTGGGCGGCATTGAAAATTCAACTTCTCGGCTTGAAGTTGCTCAAAGGTCGCCTGACAATCATCGACCTGAAAGACTATCGTTGGATTTTTCCCTACCAATTCTGCATGGCTCTGGCGCTCCTCTCCCTCAAACCAGTCAGATGGCTGCAGGACCAATTCGAGCACCTGATCATCCTGGGGAGCAACAGTTACCCAGCGACGATTGGCTCCCATCGAAAAATCAGCCCGTTTTTCAAAGCCAAGTTTCTGGGTATAGAAACACAGCGCTTCCTCCTGATCATGCACCCTGATCGTGATACGTAAGGTTTTGATCATAGTCTGTTTCCCTCCTGAATGATTGCTGGTACTTTATTCCATTGAGCGGATTCTTGACGCAGGAAGGCGGGCAAATTTTTTCTGAGTAGTTTGGTATTCCAGCCTGAACCGAGAATATCGAGGAGGCTAAACTTCTGATTGTTATCTGGTTCAAAGCCAGCGTGTTCCAGACGGAGGAATGTTCCTTCACCGTGAGATTCAAGGGTAAAGGTGACAATTGTTTCTGGCTGGTCTAGTCCGCTGCGCCAGGTATAAGCGACGCAGTGGGGGGCGACCAGTTTAATAACCTGGCATTGTACGATGCCGTTCCAACCATGTTGTGGCCCAACTTGAAAGGTGAAGCGATGTCCAACGCGGGCTTCAAAATCATTTGGCATCAACCAGGTACCCAGGGCTGCTCTATCGGTTAATGCATGCCATACTTGCCAGATAGGTTGGGGATATGTAGCTTCGACCACAATATCGTGCGCGGTCATTCCTGTTCCTCCAGATACTTTCCTAATGCATCCAGCCGCTTGTGCCAGAAACGCTCATACTGTTGTACCCAATGGCTGACCTCTGAGAGATGTTCAGCGTGAAGCTGATAGCGATGTTCGCGTCCCTGGCGATACTCTGAAACCAGCCCGACATCCAGCAAGATGCGGAGGTGTTGTGAAATCGCCGGTCTGCTGAGATCGAATGGTTCGGCCAGATCCTTAACGGAATGCTCATGCACCGCCAGCATATCCAGGAGTTTTCGCCGCACCGGATGAGCAATGGCAGCAAATACATCAGTATCCGCGTGCTGGATGGTCTTTGTAACAGGTGGCATATGATATCAGTTCCCCCTTGAATCACGGTACTTCATTGGTAAGCTATTGCTTACACAATCTTAACAGGAATTTTGCATCTCTGTCAAGTGACACAGCGAAAGTTCCATTTATCAGTAAAAGCGTTATTCTTGACAGGAAAAATCTCTGGATGATACAGTCTGGTTATACATTTTCGCGCGCCGCATAGCAAACGTTTACTGCATTGTTGCGAGCTGGTTGGGGGTCTTGCTTTGGAACGTATAAGCCAGGGCGAGCCTGACACCTACGGATTGAAGGGGTCATTTATGAAACAGTATCATCTCGCCGTTATTCCAGGCGATGGTATCGGGCCAGAGGTTATCGCGGAGAGCGAGCAGACACTTGCTCGTATCGCGGAGATACACGGGGGTATCCGGTTTGAGACTCGCTCCTTTGATTGGGGGACGGAGCGATATCTGCGTGAAGGAGCGTTGATGCCAGCAGATGGGCTCTCCATACTTGAGCATGGGGGTTTTGATGGTATCTTGCTCGGACCCGTAGGTGATCCTCGCGTAGCAGACCACATTACCCTGTGGGGGTTGATCTTGCCTATTCGCCAGGCGTTTGATCAGTATGTTAACCTGCGACCGATGCGCCTGCTACCCGGTGTCCAGAGTCCACTTGCCAATAAGCGGCCTCAGGATATTGATATGGTGTGTATTCGTGAGAATACCGAGGGTGAGTACGCCGGGACGGGTGGTCGGATACACCAGGGAACTGACAACGAGGTCGCCATTCAAACAACTATTTTTACCCGCAAAGGCACCGAGCGCATCATTCGCTATGCGTTTGACTATGCGCGGCGGTATGGACGGAAAAAGGTTACCAGTGCCACAAAATCCAACAGCATGCAATTCAATATGGTTTTCTGGGATGATGTTTTTCGACAGGTCGCGGCCGATTATGCAGATATCGCCTACGAGCAACAGCTGATCGACTCGCTGAGTGCTCGTTTTGTCTCCCGTCCCGAAAGTTTGGATGTGGTGGTGGCCTCGAATCTCTTCGGAGATATTCTCACAGATCTCGGCGCGGCAATCTCGGGCAGTATGGGGCTGGCGCCCAGTGCCAACATCAATCCGGAGAGACGCTATCCCAGTCTCTTTCAAGCCATTCATGGTTCCGCGCCCGACATCATGGGGCAGGGGATCGCAAATCCCATCGCCTCGATCTGGTCAGGACAGCTCATGCTAGACTTTCTTGGTGAACACGAGGCGGCCACACTGCTTATGGGCACGATCGAACGTGTGCTGGCAGATGGGCAGGTACGGACTCCAGATCTTGGCGGCACAGCCACCACAAAGCAGATGGGACAGTGCATCCGTGAGCAGCTCCAGCGAGAATGAAGCTGTATGTTCGTCTCGCTAAAGATAGACCAAGAGTAGCTGTAGCGGAAAGGAGAATCTTGAGCATGCAGACCATTGTACAGATATCGCTGGACGTCACCACGATTCCGGAAGCGCTTGAAACGGCTCGGCTTGCCCGGCGTGCGGGCGTAGACTGGTTGGAGGCGGGTACGCCACTGATTATAGCGGAAGGCATGCACGGCGTGCGTGCTCTACGCGAGGCGTTTCCTGGAGTACCGATTGTGGCTGATCTCAAGACCATGGATGGAGGTTGGCTAGAGGCGGAGATGATGGCACGCGCCGGCGCGACGCATGTCGTCGTCATGGCGCGCGCCCATCCAGAGACGATCAAAGCGGTTGTCAAAGCAGGTCGAGACCACCATCTGAAGGTAATGGGTGACAATCTCGCCACTCCAGATAAGGTTGTCGCGGCTCGTATGCTGGAAGATCTGGGTTGCGACTATGTCATTCATCATATTGGCTATGACGAGCGGCGTAGCCTGGCCGCATCGAGGTTGCCAGCGCCCAGCCCCCTGGATGAATTGCGAGCGGTCGTCGAGGCGGTTCGTATTCCAGTACAGGCGGTGGGAGGTCTCTCGCTGGAGCAGGCTATTCGCACTCCTGAATATGGGGCACCACTGGTGGTGCTAGGGGCTCCGCTGACTATAGATGCCGAGGCATTTAAAGCGGCAGACGGAGACATCGAACAAACGTTACGTATTATCTGCGAACGCATTCATGCGTATGGAGAGGTAGGATTATGAAAGCGATTGTATATGATGCGCCGCGACGATTCAGCTATCGCGACGTACCGATGCCAGAGATCGAGCCAGACGAAGTACGCATCCGGGTTCGTGCTTGCGGCATCTGTGGTACCGATCTCCATATCCATGAAGGTGAGTTCCTGGCCCAATTTCCTCGGAATCCGTATGAGATCTTTCAAAAGCAACTAACCATTACAGGCTCCTTCGCCCAGACCCACTGCTTCGATCGTGCTCTGGCCTATTTAGAAAGCCGAAAGGTGAAAGTGAACGAGATGGTCACACATGCCTTTGCACTGGAAGAGTATGGAAAGGCGCTAGAAACATTACGATCACGGCAGGGGATCAAGACCATTATACAGTTCAGGTAGGATATGGCCGATAGGTTGTACCGGGCAGGTGTGCTGTAGCTATAAATAATTTAGTAATAGGCAAGAACTGACACAAAACATTTCTCCTGAGCGTCTGTCTATTTATGCCTGAAGCAATGATTGTAAGCTTTCTTATAGACAGAGGGGAACATATGCGTCTTGGTTATGCCTGTATCAATCTGACACTTGAAAAAACGTTTCGTACGCTGCGCCTGGCCACGCTCAATGCGCAGGGGATGGCATATCTGCAACTATTGGTTAATGAGAATATGGCGTTACTGAGCGAGATTTTGCGCTGGAATCGCGAGCAGAACATTATGATGTACCGGCTCTCTTCAGACCTGGTTCCCTTGGGATCTCATAGCTCAGTCAATCTTCGTGAGCTAGATTTTTCTGCCTATGGGAATATTGCGCAACTGGCTCACGGGATGCGCCTGTCGACCCATCCGGGCCAGTTCACCCTGCCATCGGCGAAAGGTGATATATGGGAGAGGAGCGTAAAGGACCTGCAGTATCACTCATCGCTGATGGATATGCTCGGTATTGACGGGGATATCGTGCTCCATGGTGGAGGGGTCTATGGAGATCGTGTGGCAACGGCTGAGCGCATGAAGCGAAACATTCTCTCCCTGCCAGCTGAGATTCATAGCCGTCTGCGTCTAGAGAACGATGAGCGCTCCTGGTCTGTGACCGATCTTTTGCCTATCTGTGAAGAGGTTGGTGTTCCACTGATCATTGACTCCTTGCACCATCAGCTGAATGGGAACGGTATTCCTTTTGCGCAGTTGCCCTGGTCACGCATCCTGGCCACCTGGGGTAGTCGTTTGCCAAAGCTGCACTATTCTGAACAAAATCCTACCAAGAGACCCGGCGCTCACAGCGACTACGTCACTGCATCTACTTTTCGCACCTTTATGCTGGATATTCCCTGGTCTGACTATGATGTGATGCTCGAATGCAAAGCCAAGGAACTGGCACTGTTAAAGCTACGTGCCGATCTCACCAATCTCATAGTATCCTCTCATTCTTAGGCCAGGATGATCAGGGTGCCGAGCACGACGATCATAGTCCAGGCCGAGGTGAGCGACGTTGACGTGCCGCTCACCTCGTAGGAGTATGTTGTTGCCTGGTGCCGGGAAGGGAGAGGAGTAGGATGTGAAATGTTATACATGCAACTGCCTGTAGAGATTCAGATAGGCTGCGCGCGACCAGAGTAGAGGCTGCGCGACCGGGCCGCAAAGACCAATCCGACGTTAGCCCTTCAGGGCACCAACCACACCCGCCACAAAGTAGCGCTGGAAGAGCAGGAAAATAAGAATGACGGGCAAGACAGCAATCACGGCACCAGCGAAAACGACGCCCCAGTTGGTGGTACCATGTGCGACATAGAATTGTTGCAGCGCCACCGGGAGGGTATAGAAGTTCGGGTCATTGGTCGAGGTGAGTGCCCAGGCAAACTCATCCCAGAAGCCCGAGAAATTAAAAATGACGGCAGCGGCCAGCGCCGGCCGGGCCAGGGGGAGCGCGATTGACCAGAATGAGCGTAGCACGCCACAGCCATCGATAGCCGCCGAGTCAAAGAGTTCATGTGGGAGTTCCTCGAAGAAACCACGTAGCATATACACGCTAAAGGCCATACCGGCCGAGTAGACCAGGATCAAACCCCAACGGCTATTGGTTAAACCTAAATGGCTTGCCAACACGAATTGGGGAATAATAAGCACCAGGGCGGGCACGGTCATTGTTGCCAGCATACCATAGAAGAGGAAAGAGCGCCCAGGAAAGCGATAGCGCGCAAAGGCAAAGGGGCCTGTGGAGTCGCCTGTTTGCGGAAGGCTTTGTTAAAAGCATCGCCCAGGATGGTGCTGATCTTGGGATAGTTAGGATGTACAGTGCGAGGCTTGGCTGTCTGTAGCTGCTCACTGAAGATTTTAAAGTAGGCAGGTAGCGTAGGATCAGAGGCCACGCTCTTGAGTACAGGCATCTGACCAGTGGATGCCATCAGGAGCTGAGCCTGCGGCGAGATCATAAACTGAGCAAATGATTTTGCTGCTTCGGCATTTTTGCTGGAGCTCATGATCGCTATATCCTCACCACCAATGACAGAGGATGACTGACCATTGGGACCCGCTGGCATCAGTGCCATGCCATATTTCATATTGGGGTACGTCTTCTGAAACGTAGGAGGCATCCAGGGACCATCTATAATGAAGCCAGCCTGATTCTTCCCGATCGCATCGTCAGGGGACACGTTGCCACTTCCCAGGATTGAAGGCGAAAGAGCGCGCGTGGTATAGAGATTGTATAAGTATTCGAGGGAAGCAACGCTGTTGCTGCTATTGATATAGCCCGTGGCTTTAGTAAACTGGTCGTCTGTGACGGCCCCACCGAAGCTCCAAACCCAGGGGAGCGTTGCCCAATCGTAGAGTCCACCTTCAGCATAGCCGAAGATGTTTTTTCCCAATGAGGTAATTTTTAGCGCTGCATTCTTGAAATCGTCAGTTGTTTTGGGTGGTTGATTGACCCCGGCTTTTTCGAGTAATGTTTGATTATAGAGAACAACCTTGGTATTTGTATCCAGGGGAAGTCCATAGTAATGCTCCTTATAGGAGCAGGTTGCCAGAGGCCCGGGATAAAAATCGTCTTTGTGCTGATTGACCAGATCGTCAACCTGAACCAGGGCATGGATCTTCGCGAGCTGTGGCATCCAGATAATATCAGAACGTACTACGTCGGGACCATTGCCACCTGCCACAGAGGCAATAAGCTTTTGCAGCATAGAGTTGTAGGGAATATCTTGCGCCTGAACCGTAATGTTGGGATACTTTTTGTTAAATGCGGGAATTACTTTGGTCTGAAGCGTCTGGTTTTCAGGACTGGTGATATTGTAGGTATGCCAGAACTTGATGGTAACTTTGGACGATGCACTCGAGGTATTCTCTCCACATGCCGCAAGCAAGCTCCCGGCTGCTCCAGCGGTAAGTGCGACTTGAGCTCCTGTTTTGAGTAGTGTTCGGCGCGACATAGCTGTTTGCATGGGATTCTCCTCTTCCATGAAGAAAAAAATAGCAGAATAGACAACAATGATGAACCATGTAAACAAAACCAGGGCATAGTGGCGAAGTGAACTCTCTTGTTGGAATACTGGTACGGTGTGCTATCCCTCCTTTCTTTTTTTGCGATGGCTGGCTCGGGTCGCCTGTGTGAGGAGATGATCGATGGCGAGTGTTTCTTCATCTTCCTCATAAATGGGAGCTTGAAACATTTCATGCAGAATAAGGCTTGCCGCTCCTCGTGCCCAGATGGTTTCATCAATGGAACCAACGACGAAATCCGGCTGTCTGGCAGGACCAAAGATATGAGCTGGCAGCGTTGCATACATTGGTTTTAAGAGCAACTCACCGGCTCGTAAGCCCTCGCCGTTGAGAATTACGCGGTCGGGATCGAAAATATTGACCATGTTTGCGACGGCGATGCCTAATGCATTTCCGGCCCGGTTGAAAACGGCTTGTAACTTCTTGTCACCGGCGCGCGCTTGCTGGATCAGCCCCATAAGCCTGGTTTCATCGTAGCCATCCTGGATATGTATCTCTGCGGCCTGCAAAAGGCCGATATCAGAGACCAACGCTTCCAGGCAGCCACGCTTACCACACTCACACAAGGGAGCACCTGGTGATGTATCGGCAGTTGTGTGCCCAAACTCGCCCGCGCCACCACGCCCACCACGGTAAATCTCTCCTCGTATGACGATGCCCAGGCCTACACCACGCCCAATAGTGATGAGCAGGAAATTTGCCGCGTCTCGCCCAGCTCCAAAGTAGCGCTCAGCCACTGCCAGTGTATTGACATCGTTGTCAACGCGCACTGGAAGATGCAGCTTAAACTCCAGCGCGGGTCCCAGTTCGACATCTTGCCAGCCAAGGATGGCAGAGTAGCGACAAAGCCCATACTGCGAATCAATCAGGCCAGATAAACCTACCCCCACGCCGATGACCTGGTTAAGTGCAATACCACCTTCACTGGCGCAGCGTTTTATTGCTCCTGTGATCACGTCAACCACATGATGTGGTGCAGCACCCGCAGAAAACTGGATCTCGCAGGTATGTTTGAGCGCGCAGCTAAGATCGCAGAGCGCGATAGTCGCACTCTCCTGACGGAGTTTGACACCAATGACATAGCCAGCCTCAGGATTAATGCTCAAGAGGATCGGGCGCCGTCCTCCACTCGATTCCTCGGAAGCAATCTCTGTTACCAGGCCTGCAGTAAGGAATTCGCCACAGATACGCGTAATGGTTGCAGCGGGAAGGCGACTGCGACGAGCCAGTTCAGTACGCGAGAGCGTACCATGCTCAACCAGCAGATTGAAGACAATATTTTGATTCAAATCACGCAGCAAACGCTTACTACCAGTTCGTGTGGGTGCCATATGTCCTCTTCTTCACGCAACATAATAACGATAGAAATGAGGCGAAAACTTTATTTATTTACCGAAATAAGTAAGTGTATTGAGATACTAACATGCAAGGTAAATGCTTGTCAAGAGGTATTGCATTCTTCTACGGAAAGAAGCATGAGCACATGTTCATAATAAATTGCAGGATAAATTGCAAATTTCGTATGGCCCAATGACCTTTAAAGGGATTGAGCGTCTATTCTTATGCGTCAGCTTCTGCAAGAGGCTTGACAGGAAGAAAATTTATAGGTACAGTTTCTATTAATTATTTTACTGAAGAAAGTAGGCATCGTTTGCTTCAGGATGTAGTAGTTATTCAAGGAGGATGACTATGCTGCGATGGTGTATGGGCCAGAGACGATTCGGGCGTTGTATACTTATATTGGGTCTATTTTCTCTCTTCATGCCAGCCGCTCAGGCAGCCTATGCGCGTAGCGAAGGAACGCAGATACAGATGGCAAGTACCGGGTCTGTCATTGCTGATATCAATACAGATAAGGCGCGGTACAATCCAGGTCAAGGGATAACGATCTTTGTTGATATGACCAATACAACTGGTCAGAATATCAGTAACGGGAGTGTGACGCTGTATTATAAGCACCTGGGGACGCTTGTCGGAACGGGGCAGGCACAGACGCTGAATTTGAATGCAGGCGCCTCAACGTCGCTTTCCTGGCAATGGACGCCACCTGCGACCGACTATCAGGGCTACTCCGTTGAGGCCTGGGTGCGTGACTCAGCCAATAATGATCTGGACAATCTGAATACAGCGGTCGATGTCTCGTCTGATTGGACGAAGTTTCCTCGCTATGGGTTTATGGCGACCTACCCTTCACAAGACGGTGCGACGTCAGCACATGAGATCTGGCAGCTAAAGAACTACCATATCGATGGGCTTCAGTTCTATGACTGGCAATGGAAGCATCATATCCCGCTGTCTGGAAGCGTCTCCAATCCTGCCAGCTCTTGGAGCGATATCGCCAACCGTACAAACTATCGCCAGGCCGTGCTGGACTACCTCAATGCGGCACATGGCTATAATATGCTTGGCTTTGCCTACAATGCAGCGAACGCGGCCTATGCCGATTACGCAAACGACGGCGTCTCTCCCTCCTGGGGTATCTACAACAATAATAACTGTACCGGTCAGGATAGCTGGAACCTGCCAGGTGGCTGGGCAACACCGCAACTCGATCTCTTTGATCCGTCCAACAGCAACTGGCAAAACTATCTTTTCAACAATGAGAAGAACATGTTTGCCGCTTATCCCTTTGATGGCTGGCATGTTGATCAGCTTGTTGTCGGCGGCAATTACACCTGCTCAGGGGGATCCATCAACATTTATGATACTTTTCCTGGTTTTCTCAATAACGCGAAGAATAGCACAGGTAAGAGGATTATCTTCAACGATTCCGGCAATACCGCGTTGAGCGGAGTTGCGCAGCAGACCAGCGACGATGTGCTGTATAACGAATGGTTCAACAATAAAACATACTACAACTACAAACAAGACATTGACTACGCGGCCTCGTTAAGCAACAAATCCCTGGTCACAGCCGCTTACATGGATACCAACAATACTGGAACGACTTTTAACACTCCAGGTATTCTGCTGGCTGACGCGTCCATCTTCGCGGCCGGAGGAGCTCATATCGAGCTCGGTGATGGCGTTAACATGCTCAGCAATGATTACTTTCCCAGCCATCCCTTGAGTGTGAGTAGTGATTTGCAAAAGAGATTGCAGAATTACTACGATTTTATGGTGGCCTATGAAGAACTTTTGCGCGGTGGACTGACGAATACAAGCCACACGGTTCAGTTGAGCGCGGGCGGCAACTCCCTGGCCACCAGTACGAATAGTAGCGCCAATACTGTCTACGAATTTACCAAAAGTGGCAACGGCTACGACACCATCAACCTGATCAATTTGTTGGGTGAGAACAACAATGATGCCTTTGACGCCAATGGCAACTATCCCACACCTAATGCGCAGAACAACGTTGCTGTGAAATACTACTATGGGAGCGGGACTGTAAATGGCGTGTCCTTTGCCTCGCCTGATTATCAGAACGGCAAGACTTTCACCCAAAACTTCTCGACTGGTTCCGACAGCGGTGGTAACTACGTGACGTTTACGGTTCCCAGCCTGGCCTACTGGGATCTGATTTACATCAATAAAACGTCCAACGCGGGCCAACAGCTCTTTTTCGATGACTTTGAAAGCGGCAACTCCAACCAGTGGACGCCTTATAACGGTTCCTGGTCTGTCTGCCAGGTCGGTAGCAATTCGAAAGAGTATTGTGCCAGTAACACCAACGAGGATATCTCACTGGCTGGCAGCCCTTCCTGGAGCGATTATAGTGTGCAATCGTATGTGGTGACAGGAGGAGCTGGTAATAACGGTATCTGTCTGCTGGGGCGTGTGCAGGATGGAACGCACTTTTACCAGGCCGAGCTCAAAACAAATAATACGTGGGACATCTGGAAAAACAACGGTGGTTCCTGGAGCCAGATTGCCAGCGGTAGTTTTAGCTGGTCAGGCAATACTTATTATCTGATCCGTTTTGACCTGAATGGCACGGCTCTGACCATGTCCTATTCGACAGACTATGGCACAAACTGGAACATACTGGGTTCGGGTAGCGATAGCACCTGGTCCAGTGGGCAAATAGGCGTGCGCGTCTGGGGCACAACAGGGCGCTTTGACCAGATCAAGGTTGTGTCGGACTAAGGAATAACCAGCATAACAAGGTGATATGACTCATCCCAAAATTTTTGGGGATGAGATCGCAAAAGAAAGCCTCCTGGGAGAGACTGAAAGAAAAACAACCCGGTCAGTCATCACCCAGGAGGTTTGTAGATATCATTCCTCAGCGATGATCTCTTTATGGCTCAGCACTACCGAAAGATGGACCACGTGCATTGAAAACCGAGCAGCGTTCGCGCATGAGGTTGTTGTGATGAAGGCATTCATGTCTAAGGTTCATTAGAACGTGAATACTGCTCAAGGCGCGCGCCCGGCGAACCACAACTCGCTGTTGCTGCTGCTGCAGATGATGGCCCCGGCAGCCTGGCTCCGTTCGACATCGGCGCGCGTGCGAATAAAGCCACCGGCGATAAAGGGACCCGGCAGGAGCCGGCGCAATTGAGGGGCCAGGTCAGGAAAGATCACGCCGGGCAGAATCTCTACCAGATCGGGCTTCGCGCGCGCGATCGTCTTGCTCCCAGTCTCCAGCGCCGAGTGGTCCAGCAGCAGCAGACGCTGAATCGTCGTCAACCCTTCAGCGTGGCCCGCCGCGACCAGGTGGGAGCGGCTGGTAATAATCGCGTCGACCCCCTGCTGGCGCAGGTACTGAATTCCGGCGCGGTCCTTCCCGATGCCACCAATGAGATCGACGTGTACCACGATCCCTTTTCCGCACTTGTGGACGCGGGAGACAAAATCTGCCAGCGAGAAAGCGTTGCCTTTCAACATGAAGATGAGTGAGACATCCGATGCCAGCGCCAGCTCTTGATCCTCAGGCGATTTTATGGCGGCCGCGACGGGATAGCGTTGGGCCAGGGCGAGAAAGTTTTGTTTAAGCATGTGATTTTGTCACCTATAAAGCAGTGCGTAATATCTTAGCTGTAGTATTGTACAATCTTTGACCGCTAACTGGAAAGTAGCCGAAGCAATGTTTTGCGGCCGATATACAAAGATTGTACAAAGGGATGACCAGGAGCGCCTGGCAGGAGGAGTACTGGTAGCCGCTAACTGGAAAGAGTAGCCGGAGCAATGTTTTGCAACCGATATACAAAGATTGTACAAAGAGATCTCCAATAACCCTTGACAGGAGTACTAAAAATGGTTATATATATGAGTATAGATGACATAAACAAAAATATTTGTAGTGGTACATTTGATTCTTCATTTGTAACACAAAAGAGCTAGAATCTCAAACATAGTTGTTCTCGGCATACGTTGGCCTCAAAGTGCCGATGCAGGGGAACGCTGTGAAGGTCCATCCACAGCAGGCTCTATCGCTCTGCTGCCTGGGCGAGATGCGTTGTCTATAATGTGCGCTTTTACGTAAGCATAAGGACACTGATATGAAAAGTCCTGAGCTACTCCAACGGGAGGCTTAGGGCTTTTTTTGTTGTCTATTTTTTATTGACGGGCTTGGTATAGCAATGCATAGCGACGTGCACTGTAGAGCGCTAGCAACACAATAGGAGTGAATGCATGACTGTACAACCTCGTAGATCGATGATCAAGCTATTGACGCGGTCCAGGATCATCCCGCAGGTAGAGAGCCGCGTGCAATTACAG
Source organism: Dictyobacter aurantiacus (assembly GCF_003967515.1). Taxonomy (GTDB): domain Bacteria; phylum Chloroflexota; class Ktedonobacteria; order Ktedonobacterales; family Ktedonobacteraceae; genus Dictyobacter; species Dictyobacter aurantiacus. Next base: position 2,585,267 of record NZ_BIFQ01000002.1, read on the forward strand.
CATGTACTGAGGACGTCAGCTTGTAAAGTCATCATACTCAGGCACTGCAACCTGCTTGAACTGGCGCCGCTGCTGGTGCAGGCGTACTCGCGCCAGTACGCGGTCTACGTAAACATTGACCATGTGGAAGGCCTGCATCCGGATGCGGCCGGGTTGCAGTACCTTGCCGACCAGCTGTCGGTCGCCGGGATTATCTCCGCGAATCCAAAGACGCTGGCCCTGGCGCGCTCATATGGCCTGGAGACCGTACTGCGTATCTTCGCGGCGGACTCGACCGGTCTGGAGAGCGCGCTGGAAATGATCGATGTCACGACTGTGGATCTGTTTGATGTCGCGCCCGCGCTGGCTATCCCATACATTGATCCACCTTTGACCAGCGTTTTGCCGCTGCCCTTTATCGGCTCGGGTCTTATCTCGACTGGTGACCAGGTGCAGGCGGTATTGAGCGCCGGAGCCAGCGGGGTAATGCTTACGCCGCACGATTTTGGCTCCGAGGCCCGTGCTGGTATCAATTAGCATAAAAATTTATATATATCGATTAATCTTTGCATTGGATGCCCACCAGATTGGTTGTTGCCCGCGCTGTTATGCGGGTATACCGATCGTGTTTATAGAGTTATTCAGGCGTAGCTGCCTGGAGTACGTTTTACGTTGTTGTTTAGCGGACGCACGAAGCGTTCATTAGAGAGGAACCTATTTTATGGCGAAGTATGTACTTGCCCTGGACCAGGGCACGACAAGCTCACGCGCGATCCTCTTCGATCATGCCGGTTCAATCATCAGCGTTGCCCAGCAAGAGTTTCCCCAGATCTATCCCGCACCCGGTTTAGTTGAGCACGATCCAGAAGCTATCTGGTCGAGCCAGCTCGCCGTCGCGCAGGAAGTGATCAAAAAAGCGGGCGCCTCCGTTGAGGATATCGCGTCGATTGGCATCACCAACCAGCGCGAGACCGCTCTCGTCTGGGAGAAGTCGACCGGTAAGCCGGTCTTCAACGCTATCGTCTGGCAGAGCCGTCTGACGGCCCCTATCTGTGAAGAATTGATCGCCAAGGGCTTCGACAAAGAGATTCGCGAGCGCACCGGTCTGGTAACGGACGCGTATTTCTCGGGTACGAAGGTCAAATGGATTCTTGACAACGTGGAGGGGGCGCGCGAGAAGGCCGACCGTGGCGAACTGCTCTTCGGTACGGTCGACACCTTCCTGATCTGGCGCCTCACCGGTGGGCGTGTGCACGTCACGGACTATTCCAACGCCTCGCGCACCCTGCTCTTCAACATCTACACCGCCCAGTGGGACGATGTGCTGCTCAACGAACTCGGCGTGCCGCGTTCTATGCTGCCCACCGTTATGCCTTCGAGCTCGGTCTATGGCGAGACTGAGCCAGAACTCTTCGGCGGCCCGATCAAAATCGCCGGCATCGCCGGTGACCAGCAGGCCGCGACGTTTGGCCAGGCCTGTTACGAGATCGGTATGGCGAAGAACACCTATGGTACCGGCAGCTTCATGCTGTTGAATACCGGGACGAAGAGCGTACCCTCGAAGAATGGTCTGTTGACAACCATCGGTTGGGGCTTGAACGATCCTAAGCATCCAGATCTGACCTATGCTCTGGAGGGGAGCATCTTTGTGACCGGCGCGGCGGTACAGTGGCTGCGCGATGGTCTGCGGGCGATCAAGAACAGCGTCGATGTCGAGGCCCTGGCCGCTACAGAGTCCGACAACGGTGGTGTCTTCTTCGTGCCGGCCTTCGTTGGCCTGGGCGCTCCTTACTGGGATCCCTACGCGCGCGCCGCGATCGTCGGACTCACTCGCGGCTCCACCGTGGGCCATGTGGCGCGTGCCACGCTTGAGTCGATGTGCTATCAGACGCGCGACGTCCTGGAAGCAATGGTTGCTGATAGCGGATCGGCGCTCAAAGCGCTGCGCGTCGATGGCGGCGCGGTAGGCAACAACCTGTTGATGCAATTCCAGGCCGATATCCTGGGTGTGCCTGTGCAGCGACCGAAGGTAGCTGAGACCACCGCTCTCGGCGCGGCCTACCTGGCCGGTCTGGCCGTCGGCTACTGGGGCAGCATACAAGAGGTCTCCGAACACTGGGCCCTTGACCGCACCTTTGAGCCGCAGATGAGCGCCGACCAGCGTGATGAACTGTACGCACACTGGAAGCGCGCCGTCGAGCGCTCCCTGCGCTGGGAAGAGCCTAAGTAGGGCCAGCCAGGAAAATTGCCGGCATGTAGAACTGGTCCGCGCCCGCTCTACATGCGGCCCCACCCATTTTATTGGAGCGCACTTATAGTCTTAGATCTCGTGATCAGTTGATCACAGTTTTCTCGACAGCGTATGTTGTACGTCATCCCGGCCGCTTTCACGCCAACGCAAATGTGAGAAATGGCGGGGTGGAGTATGCATACAAGCACAGCGATGTGATTGTAGTTTATTTCAAGAATAACGGGAGAAATAACTCATGGCTAGTCGATCTGTAGAAGCCCCCAGCGCCCTTGCAGGTACCGCCGGTGAAGCGATAGCAGAATTCTTTGGTACCATGATCCTGCTGCTCTTTGGTGATGGCTGTGTTGCCACCTTCGCCCTCTTTACCAACCTGGGACCAAATGGTGCAGCCACGCCATTCGCGAATGAATGGATTGTGATTATCCTCGGGTGGGGCCTGGCGGTTATGCTCGGTATCTATGTCGCTGGCGCGATCAGCGGCGCGCACCTGAATCCGGCCGTAACCCTGGCTCTGGCAGCGCGGGGCAAGTTCGCCTGGAGCAAGGTAGGACCCTATATCCTCGGACAGCTCCTGGGCGCCTTTGTGGCCGCGGCTATTCTCTACTTCGTCTATCAAGGCGCGATTGTCCACGCGATGGGGACGCAGAATATTGCCGACGCAGTCGGTGGTGTCTTCTATACCAGCGCGAAGCCCTTCGTCGGCACCTTTGGAGCGTTCTGCGATGAGTTCATCGGCTCGGCCCTCCTCGTTGGCCTTATCTTTGCAATCACCGATGCGCGCAACCAGCCAGTGCAGGCGAACTTGAATCCGCTGATCATCGGCTTTTTGATCGTCGCGATCGGTGCTTCGTTTGGTCTGAATACCGGATATGCCATCAATCCTGTGCGTGACTTTGGCCCACGCCTGTGGATCACCCTGGTTGGTGGCGGCACACACAGCCTGAATAGCTACACCTGGATTCCGATCGTTGCCCCGATCATCGGCGGCATTGTGGGTGGCTTCATTTACGACTTCACCATCGGTAAAGTCATCGAGGCCAGGCACCTGACGAAGTCTGGCGATACCGAGACAAAGGGTGAAGCTGTCCGCGAGCCGGCAGCAGGGTAGTTCGTTTAGAGCATTCAAACATCTACCAGGAAAGGACGAAAATACGAGATGGTGCTGGTGAGGAGTGATACGGGCTTACTGGTAACTATTTCGTATTTTCGTGAGAACCAATGCAATTACTTTCATCAACGACACGTTCACGTAATCTATCACACCTGGCGAGCGAACATTTTGATGTGCTGGTCATTGGTGGTGGTGTGACGGGCGCGGGTGTGGCCCTGGATGCCGCGGCGCGTGGTTATAGTGTGGCGCTGGTCGAGAAGAATGATTTCGCCAGCGGCACGAGTAGTAAATCGACCAAGCTAGTCCACGGCGGCATCCGCTATCTGCCGAACTTCGACTTCGCGCTGGTGCATGAGGCGCTGGTCGAGCGTGGGCTACTGCTACAGAACGCTCCATATCTGGTGACTCCCGTGGAGTTTGTGCTGCCCATCTATAAGGGAGATCGTCATCCTGTCGGTATGCCCTTCACCACGCCCGGTGGCGTAGGACTGAGTCTGCTGCTGGATATTGGTCTATGGATGTATGACTTGATGTCGGGTGGTCGGGGTGTCAAGTTCCATCGCCATCTCAGCCGCGAGAAGGTGCTTAACCTCGCCCCGGCGCTGGTGCAGACCAATTTGAAAGAGGGTTTCACGTACTACGATGCGCAGACGAACGATGCTCGCCTGACGATGGCGCTCATTCGTACGGCGTCCCGCTATGGCGCAACGATCACGAATTATAGCGAAGTAACCTCCTTTGTCAAGGAAAATGGCAAGGTGACCGGCGCGATCGTCCGCGACCGCTTCAGCGAAGAGGAATATACGGTACGCGCGCGGCACATTGTCAACGCGGCCGGCGTCTTCTCCGGCCTGGTAGAGGACCTGACCGGCATGGATTCGCAGGTGAGCATTGAGCCAAGCAAAGGCGTGCACCTGGTGTTGAGGCGTGAGGATTTGCAACTGGGCGAGACGGCGATTGTGCTGCCTGAGACGGAAGATAAGCGCATCCTCTTCGTGGTACCCTGGGGCTCACGCGCCGTTTTCGGTACGACCGATACCGGGCGCGGCGACCTCGATCACCCGACTGTGACACAGGATGACATCAGCTACCTTTTGAAATATCTCAACATGTATATGAATGTCAACTTGAGCGAGCAGGATATCATCAGTACCTACGCGGGCTATCGTCCTCTGGTGAAGCCGCGTAACAAGAACGCCTCGACCGCGAAGTTATCCCGTTCGCATGTGGTGCTGGAGAGCACGTCCGGCCTGGTCACCATCACAGGGGGAAAGCTTACGACCTATCGTAGAATGGCGCAGGATACCGTTGATGTATTGAGTCGTCGTGATGGCATGAAGCCATTACATCCTACCGAAGCGCTGCCATTGCAGGGGAGCGCGGGTTGGTCAAGTGTCCGGCACAGCATAGAGAAGCGGGGCCAGGCTCTCGGTCTGAGCAAACACATTATCGATCACCTGGGTGCGAGCTATGGCACGGTTGCCCAGGAGGTGCTGGAGATTATCGAGCAGGATGCCACGCTGGCTGCTCCGCTGATCGATGATCTGCCCTACATCAAAGCCGAGGTCGTTTATGCCTGTCGTTACGAGATGGCCATGACGCCAGGTGATGTGCTGGCTCATCGCACATCGATTGAATTGGAGGATAAGCAGCGCGGCCTGGGTGTGATCAACGAGGTCGCCGCTTTGATGTCCAAAGAGTTGGGCTGGTCGGAGAATCAACAAGAGCCGCTGAGCGCAGCCTACCGCGACGCTATCGAGTTTCAACTGGCGGCCGAGAAGAAGAGGTAGCAAAATCCAGCTTTACCTCTATCTTTGAGGCTTGTTGCTGATATCGGGCGTGCCTGGCTTCGCGCAGCAACGCACCGATCTTCGCCGTTGCTGTGATCTCGGGCATCATCGTCGTCATCGCTGACCTGGCTAGCAGCCGTCAGCCGGTGATTAAGCAGTCCACGGAGAAGCGGGCAACCTGGTGAGATAGCTTACTATACACTGCTCTAGAGGGACGGTAAAACAACGACCGTGTTGTTTTACCGTCCCTCTAGAGCAGTGTATAGCGAATAGGCAACCATAACTTTTCTTACTTATAGTTTTTCTCGCCTGCTGGAATAGGTACATCAATGCGGTTCTCGGCCGGGGCCAGAGGACAGACCCAGCGATCATTATAAGAACAGGAAGGATTATACGCATAATTGAAATCGAGCATGATCTGTTTTTCATCCTGGGCATTTATGAAAGGAACGGGATCACTGCCCTTAATCGTATCGAAGAGGTAGCGCCCGGCGCCATACGTTTCCGATGTATATGTCGCATCACGAAAAGGGAGAAACAAACCACCACCATAGATGTTGAGCCAGTATACAGATAACTCCACAGGTATCTCTCCAACCGTAAAGCGAACCAACCCGATGGTGGTCATTGTCATCGATTCACGAGCATCCATCGCGATGTGTTGCTGCTTCGGCTCAACATGAGTATCAATAGTCACCGCAAAGCACATGGCAGGATTATAGGGGAAGTAGCGCAGGCCATGGAAATGACGACGCTGTTCCTCGTCAAGAGCCGATTGGGAATGTGTCAAGAAAAGGTGATCCTTGCTCTCCCGAAAACGTCGTAGAACGACAGCAGCATCTTCTCCGGCGCATAATGCCCTGTTACGCTCACGATAAGAGGCAGCCACTTGAGATCGGTAATCATACAATGCCAGGTAGTTAGACATTAAAATCTCCTCAACGAAAAACGTTTCACGATAGGTGACATTGCATTATATCAGAAAGTGGGAACAGCGCCTGATTGTTTTTCCGTGGTCTTGTTCATCAGTCGTACGTTTCGAGAGAAACGTAAGGAGAAGCCAGACACGTTGTGCATTTCAAAGGACCTTTCTTCCTCATACAAACCTCTTGATGGTGGGTCCTTGATGCCACAGCCAAACCGCGCCAGGTGAGCATAGGCGACTAGTTTGAGGTTCAAGACATGCAAGATGCGATCGATGGATGGTATGATATCATGAGGCAAACACGCCAGGTGGGAAGCGCACATCGCTCCTCACCCTGTTCGGATCATACTTTGTTTCCTTCCTGCTGAAACGTGAACCAGCGGGATTCCAGAAGCAAGCACACCTACAGGAGATGAGATGCTAATCCTTTTCTATTCGTTTCATACGAGCAGCGTTGATAACGAAGCTGGACGTGCCTCTGGTCATGCAGATGTTCCGCTTTCTGCCCTTGGTCGCCAGCAAGCACGTGAACTAGGACAGCGGTATGCCGCCCAGCCCTTTGATGCGGTGTTCAGTTCCGATCTCCAACGTGCCGTGCTGACTGCCGAGCTTGCCTTTGCAGATCGCCTTTTGCCTCTGGTTCGGGATGCTCGCTTGCGCGAGTGCGATTATGGGAATCTGACCCAGGCTCCTTTTGTTCAAGTCGAGCGAGAGCGCAGGCAGCATCTGATGGAGCCATTTCCTCAGGGAGAGAGCGTGTTTATGGTGGTTCAGCGCGTGGGTGATTTCTTGCGGGATATTCTGCGGGACTATGACGGGAAAACGATTGCCGTGATTGGACACGGCGCGACCAGGTATGGACTGGAGTACTGGTGCCACACGGCCTCTCTAGAAGAAATTGTTTTCGCGCCTCATGAATGGCGAACAAGCAATATCTGGCGCTATGAAGTGCAGGAAGAAAATTTCACGCGGCGTTCGTTCGTTCCCTAATCACACAAGCCATCATCTTTAACTCCTCAGATTTTCTCGCCCTCACTACCTCATTGCGAATGTCATGTGACATCGCGACGGTGGCAGATTGCGCAGAACCCACTTCTCCTATTCTTCAGCCACCTCGTTTCGACGGGAAGGTGAGCTTGTATGATGGAAGATACAGCTGTTGAAAGTGATGGATAAGAGCGATGAGCCATGGATACAGCGGGCAAGTGGCGTGTGAATTTCCTGGCGGGCGAAAAGGTCGTAATCAAGAGGCGGTGGACGGGTAGATAATGTAGCATGCAATGACTCGCTTGCTGTATGGCGGGGAGAGTTGAACTCCTCCGCCAGCGTGTTTTGGATGTCGCCTCATGACAGAGCACGGTTTATGCGAAAGAACCGAAATCATGACACCATTATACTTGTCCACTGGTGCCCACGAAGCAAAAGTATTTACACGGAACGATCCATATATTGCTCGTGCGGCTCATTGCGTGCCGCCTCGAGGATCTTCTGGGCCACCGCTTCAGCACTATCGGGTTCTGGTCCGCCTTGCGGTGGGCGCGGCCCCTGCTGATTGGTCTTTGGAGTGGCTAAGCTATTTTTACCGAAGTTCGTTGCCGTTGCATTAGGAAACATCGTGGTGATGCGAATATTCTCTGAAGTTAACTCCTCTCGTGCCGTATCAGAGATCATATTGAGGGCAGCCTTTGTCGCAGCGTAGGCACCAATGGAGGGCAGGTGCATGTGTGAAACAATCGAACTGACATTGATGATTAAACCTCCGCCGTTTTGACGCATCTTTGGGATGATTGCCTGCATCGCCTCTACAGGGCCAAGCACATTGAGCTCAAAAATCTGGCGAAACTGATCGATATCGACATCAGCCACGTTGCCACGCACGGCTTGTCCTGCATTATTGATGAGGATATCAATGCGTCCATACTGCTCAAACACGCGGTCCATCAAAGCCTCAACCGCATCCTTGTTGCACATATCGGTGGGAACCGCGAGAGCCTCATGATGGTGTGTATGAAGCTCATTGACAATGGTTGTAAGGGTATCGGCAGAGCGTGCCGCAAGTGCGACTTTTGCTCCGGCCTCCGCAAAGAGATGTGCGGTAGCCAGGCCAATGCCTCCGGATGCCCCTGTAATGACTACGACTTTGTCCTGAATATCCATAAGAAAAAATCCCCTTTCTCTTGAAGAAAACGTATGTCCGAGCAGCTCTCTCAAGTATGGTATAATATTATCGGAGCAGCGTTCCGATAATATTATACGGAACATTGTTCCGATTTGTCAAGTGATTGTGTGAGATGAGAGTATGTTTTCTTTCAGGATTGGTGGAGCTCCTGCCATACTCGGCGGCAGGCTAGCTCAGCGGATGGTTAACGCATCCCGGCACTCAGCGCTTCCGCCATCAGAGTGCCATTCTCCAGGGTAAAGATGGCTAACGCAGTCTATTGATCGCTGATCAGTTTGAGGACTGTTCGCGCAGTGCCCGCCGAGACACAGATCTTTGGTCATGCCTGGTTCTTGATGGTTTCAATAAGGTAACTATTGCACTTTTTCGTGCCTTCTTACAAGCAGACATTTCTGTAGCTATACTATGGGCAAATACGGTGCCACACACGAGCACTTATGAAACAGACTAATCTTATCTGAAGGAGAGAATGTCATGCTTGCTTTTGTCAATACCCCTGGAAATGAGACCCCGCTGGAACTTCGCGAGGTCGCGGAACCACAGCCAACCGATCAAGAGGCGCTTGTCGAGGTTAAGGCTTTTTCGGTAAACCGAGGTGAACTGGCCCTGCTGGCCGCGCGTCCAGAAGGGTGGCGCCCGGGACAGGATATCGCGGGTATCGTAGTGAAGCGGGCTGCCGATGGAAGTGGCCCCGAGGTCGGAACCCGTGTGCTAGGACTCGCTGAGCAGGGGGGATGGGCGCAGCACGTAGCGCTGCCTACGGCCCGGCTGGCAGTTCTGCCGGAACAGGTGAGCTTCACCCAGGCCGCAGCCCTCCCCATGGCCGGTCATACGGCTCTGCGCATCTTGCGCCTCGGTGGTGCACTGCTGGGTAAGCGTGTCTTGATTACCGGGGCGGCGGGCGGCGTTGGCCGTTTCGCGGTGCAGCTGGCGGCCTTATCGGGAGCAGATGTTACCGGGGTGGTTGGCCATGCCGAGCGTGCAGAGGGGCTACGTGAGCTTGGAGCGAGCGCAGTAATCACGCAGATTGACCAGGCACAGGGTCTCTTTGATGTGATCCTGGAATCAGTAGGAGGCACGTCATTAGCCGCGGCGCTTCAGCGAATCGCTCCTCATGGGACACTGGTCGTCTTTGGCAACTCGTCAGGGGAGGACACGCCTTTTAGTCTCTTCAAGTTGTTCGGACACGAAGGTGCCCGCCTGCAAACGTTCTTCTCGTACGATCCAGGTGTAACCTCCACCCTGAGTGCTGACCTTACCACCCTGGTGACGCTTGTTGCCGCAGGAAAACTGACGGTCCCGCTGGGCAGAGAAACCATCTGGAATGACCTTGCTCCGGCGTTGACAGAGCTGCGAGATAGGCGCATCCAGGGCAAAGCCGTTTTCCTTGTCCGTTGAGTGAATGATTGAGACTGAGCCATCTTCTAAGGAGCGGGATATGTTCTCCATCGAGGAGCAAATTCTCGCTCCTGCTACTCGCGAGCTATCTGCTTTGGATGCATATCGTAGAAAGGGTTGTCGCGATACCTGTATGTCTACCTGTTGTGAGATCGCTGAAACCAAGTTTTCTGCTCCGGTCTCTGCTCATATGTTGCTCCCTCGACCGCGGCTATACGCTCTCCTCGACAAAGGGCTCAACGTTCCTCTCACACTGCTCTCGGCTCCAGCTGGCTCTGGTAAGACCAGCCTATTAGCTACCTGGATCGCGAGCTCCAGAATACGCTTTTCCCGAGCCTGGTTCTCACTGGATTCATTTGATAACGATCTGCATCGCTTCTGGCACGGCGTGCTTCTCGCGCTGCAACGGTGTGCACCCTCCCTGGTGGAGCCGCTGCTCGAGATGTGGCAACAACCACACGATGCAGATTTCGCTCTGCTGCATCTCCTCTCTTTGCTGATCAATCGTTTGCTGGAAGAGCCGGCAGCCCGCTATCTGCTGGTCCTTGATAACTACCAGTGCATCACACAACCAGCGATTCATCAGGGACTGACCTATCTGCTTGAGCATCTTGCACCCCAACTGTGTGTGATAGTGACGACACGAACAGATCCTCCATTGCCACTACATCGTTTCAGGGCCAAAGGTTCCCTCGTCGAAGTACGTGCGGATTCCCTGCTCTGCACATCTGCTGAAGCGTCCGACTTTCTACGGACACGGCTGTGCCTCGCGTTATCCAACCAGGAGGTGGCAGCGTTAATGGAGCGGACGGAAGGATGGTTTGTGGGGTTGCAGTTGCTGGCGTCCACGTTTCAGTCACAGGGACCCTCGACCAATCAGGGCGTTTCTGGCCTGGATCAGCAGCGCGAGGTGCTTGACTATCTGATCGCAGAGGTTGTGTGCCAGCAACCAGAACAAATTCAGCGCTTTTTACTGATCACCAGCCTGCTGGAGTCATTCTGCGTCCCTCTTTGTGACCGGTTGTGGGAAGAGGGCCACAGTGAGGCACTGCTCGCGGTGATACAGCAGAACCACCTGTTTCTCGTGGCTGTGAGTGGGAAACGTGGCTGGTATCGCTATCATCACTTGTTTGCCGCGGCATTGCGTCATCGCCTTCATCAATCGCTGCCACAGGAGACGATCGATGCCTTGTACCACAAGGCGAGTGCCTGGTATGCCGAACAAGGACTGAGTTATGAGGCGATGCAGTATGCGGTCCTGGGCCGTGATTGGCCCCAGGCAAGGCAAGTGCTGGAGCATAAATTCTATCCTCTGCACCATCACACAGAAGCGGAGTCTGGGCCAGGAAAGATGGGACAGGAGAGACAGAACAGTTCGGTCTCGCTCCTGCAGTGCCAGCGAACCCCTCATGATACCAGGCCCGTTGCCAAGCGCTTGCGCTCTACCTGTGTGTTGCGTGAGCCGAACAAGCGAAAAGAGCCGATCTACAGCGAGCCATTGAGTGCGCGCGAACAGGAAGTGCTGCTATTATTGGGGCAGGGGGCATCCAATCAAGAGATCGCACAGCAGTTAACGATTGCCCTCAACACGACGAAGCGACACGTACAGGCCATCCTGGCAAAGCTGGGTGTGCATAACCGCACGCAGGCAGTGATGCGCGCGCAACACCTCAACCTTCTGAAGACCAGAGAGAACGATACATAGAGTATATAGTGCGGCAATGTTGCACGTCATTGCTGCCCTGAGCAATGGCGTGCAACATTGCCGCCGTGGCCGGTGTCTGCGATCTCTTTCATGAATTCATATTTTAATGGGCCTGTGTGACAGAGCCAGGTAATTATATGCACCGTACAGGCTTCTAGCCACGCTTCCCTCATTTCTCATGCACGCGAATCGGTACGTACTATAACCAATGAACTTGTATCTTGTAATAAGGAGCAAAAAAGTGCTATAGTTACGTTATGGCAACTATGAAAAAGCAAGTATCGCCAACGATCTCTTTCTCAACTTGTAGCACGCGGGCCGTCCTCAAACTGATCGGTGATCAGTGGACGGCAATGGTTATTTATGCCCTGGAGGGTGGCACGAAGCGTTTTAGCGAGTTGAGTGCTCTGATCGATGGTGTCTCAAAGAAAATGCTGACGCAGACGCTGCGTGACCTGGAGCACAATGGGTTGGTCCAGCGCATTGTTTATCCAGTGGTTCCACCTCGTGTAGAATATTCCCTCACCCCGCTAGGCATGACGTTGACTGAGCCGATTGGAGCTTTACGTCAGTGGGCAGAAGAACATTTGAACGAAATGGAGCAGGCTCAGCGCGAGCATGATCAGGCTCAGCATCTCTTTATTCAGGAACAGGTCGCCTCAATCGTGCAACAGAGATAGGACAGGCTACGCTTCTCGCTCCCTTCTTCAGTTGAACGGAACCATTGGCGCATCCTGTAGTTAATCACGGTTTCCGCATGATCGCCAACGCGCAGGTGATGCGGGCATCCGAGCGCGATTTGCTGACTACTCTGCGGCGCGCGTTCGATTTGTTGCTGTTTCCTGACTTCTCCCTCTCTTCAGGAGAATCTCCCTCCTGTTGGTAGAATTTCTGGCAGATGAATTCTATTGCTCAGGATGTGGGAGGATATTCTGATTGAAGCGGAAGAGATTGGTTGGATCATACTGGCGCTTGAGTGCAGCAAGTCGAGCATAGGTAGCTGGTGGATAGGCACGATGGACCTCTTGTTCACTCCTGTCCATCAAGTAGTTCACATACGCTCCATTGGCATAGGGAGAGAGCGCCTGCATGAACTGCTGTTTACGGGCTTCGAGACTGGCAGCATCGTGAGAGGTCGGGCCAAAAAGGGTAACCATCACCATGCCCGGTTTGTCACGGTGTGCAAAGGCTGTAGCATCATTCTTTATCCGGCTCATAGCTCCTCCCAGCACACGAAATTGGATCAGTGTCTCGGCAGACATGACGCCTTCGGCAGCATCTACGAGGGTATGTACCAGTTCCTGAGAGATATTCTCAACAAAGAAGGTGTCCGCATGATGCTGCATGCCGCGTACTTCTCCAATAGCGTTGAACGGAAATATTTCTGGATAGGGGATGGGTGCAATCAGATCGATTATAGGGGTTGCAAGCTCACGCAGTGGAGCCACCACCCGCTCTCCCTCGTTGATATCCCCAGCGTAGCACAGCATGATGAGAACAACTGGTTTCCCCTGCTTGTCGACAGGAATGAAAGGAGCGGGCGGCGCAAGGATGAGGAGGGCTTCCGTCGAGAGCTCATCTGGTGCTTCTGAAGCAATACGGACGTAGTTTTGCATGATGTGCTCGGCCTCAGTGGCATCAAAAAAGATGGCCCCTCCCAGAATAGTTCCACCGGGGTGCACGTCTACCTCGAAAGCGGTGACCACGCCAAAGTTCCCACCACCACCACGCAGTCCCCAGAATAATTCGGGATGTTCCTCAGCACTAGCACGCACAAGTTGCCCTTCAGCGGTGACAAGTTCTACCGCTCGCACATGATCGATGGCCAGACCATATTTGCGGACCATCCACCCGATACCCCCACCAAGCAGTAAACCACCCACCCCTACTGAGCCGGTATCACCCGCGGTGAGCGCCAGGCCGTACGGCTGCAGCGCATTGGCCACCTCGCTCCAGGTAAGCCCCGGTTCAAGGCGAGCTGTGCGCAGGATTGGATCAATCTGAATCTTCTTCATAGCGGACAGGTCAAGCACCAGACCAGCGTCATTGGTCTCAAAGCCTGCCAGACTATGTCCCCCACTGCGTACAGAGAGCGGCATGGCGTGCTCTCGAGCAAAGGTGATAACGGCCTGGACATCTTCCACATTGACGCAGTGTACGACCGCCGCCGGATGACCCTTAAAGCTTGCGTTCCAAAGGACGTGATCCGCAGCATAGGTTGGATCATCCGGCGTTACCAGTCTTCCCTGTACACATGAGGCCAGTGCTTCTAATTGCTGCCTATCATCAGATGACTCTTTCTGGAAGGTCATTGTTTGTGTAGGATCTTCCCTGTCAGGCGTGTTCCGGCTCACATTTGCATACGGTTGTGACATTCGTTCTTCCTTGTCTCTCTCTATCTTATTGGCAAATAAGAAATCATGGTCTCTTGCCAGAGACAAGGAAAATATATACCGAATGTTATCAAAAATCTTGACCTGTTAGGATCATTTCTCTACAGATGATGGAATGACCCTTTCGGGCCAATTCCGTGAGATCACGAACCGGTTTCCATCCGCACCAGCCAGGAGAAGAGGAGGCAAGGAGAGCTGAGGTTGGGAAGCAGAAAGCTTTTCTGGTATGTGCTATATTCTCTTTATGAAGCATTATACTATTGCCACCATTGGCCACTCAACCCATTCTCTAGAGGAGTTTATAGAACTGTTGAGGATGCATGCGATCCGGTTGCTGGTAGACGTGCGCACCATTCCCAGGTCGCATGCACATCCCCAGTTTGGTATTGATCAGCTTCCTGATGCCCTTCAAAGAGCCGGTATTGAGTATGTTCATCTGGCAGCGCTCGGCGGTCTGCGCCATCCGAGGAAGGATTCTTTGAACGCGGGCTGGCGCAATGCCTCTTTTCGTGGTTTTGCTGATTATATGGCGACCCCGGCCTTTTGGACGGGCCTGGACGAACTTGAGGAACGTGCTCGTCGGACGACGACTGTCATCATGTGCGCCGAAGCGGTGCCCTGGCGCTGCCACCGTTCTCTGATTGCCGACGCACTCACCATCGCTGGCTGGCGTGTTTCTCACATCATAAGCAAGCACAGCGTTAGAGAGCATACCTTGACCCCTTTTCTGCGGGTAAAAGACGGTCTGTTGATCTATCCCCCAGTGACGAGCGTCTCGCCCCCTGATGCCCTGGCCTGATTGCGTCTTCACCAGGCGGTGCAACAGCTGTTCTCTCTGCAGGGCCGGCCAGCCTGCTACACCGGGGGATCACTGCAAACAGTCTTTGGCGACCTCGTCCGTTTCCGTTTGGGGATGCTGCTTATGTGGAAAGGTTTCAGACATGACCATCTGGGCCAGGACGCCGGAAAGGAATGTCACTCCACCAATCACCCCGATCGCCCAGGTTACGCCCAACAGGTCTGTGAGTATCCCCGCTAGCAGCGCTCCGATGACATATCCGCTATCGCGCCAGAGACGGTAGGTGCCCACCGCCGAAGCTCTCCACTGTGGGTGAGCTACATCCGAGATGGCGGCCAGCAGTGTTGGATAGACCAGGGCGGTCCCCAGCCCAAGTAGCACCATTGTGACGCTCCACCACCCAAAGCCATGCACCAGCGGGAGTAGACCGATCGCTATCCCCTGGAGCATCATGCCTCCGACGATCATGCCTTTGCGTCCCAGGCGATCTGAGAGTGCGCCCGTCACCAACTGCGCTATGCCCCAGACACCAGGATAGATACCGGCAAGCAGGCCAATATGCGTGATATCCAATCCACCTGCCGCAAAGAACAGCGGGAAGAGTCCCCAGGCAAGGCCATCATTCACGTTGTTTACCAACCCTGCCTGGCTTACTCCGAAGAGGGTCCGGTTCTTCCAGGAGGTGAGCAGGAAGATGTCTTTGAAGGAGAGGTGTTCAGCGGGGCTATTGGCGGTTCGCTGCGCTTCCATATCTGTATGTTTTGTGGCCTGTGCCAGCAGCGTGGCTTCCTGCCGTGCATGGTCGTGTGACTCACGCACAAGCGTGAGTGAGAGCAGCAGTCCTGCCAGGGCGAACGCGATCCCTGGCAGGAAGGGCTGGGGTCGCAGTGTGTAGGTCGCGGCAAGATAGCCAGCAACAATGGCCGAGAGCGAAACCGCGCCATACCCTGCTGCTTCATTGAGCCCCATGGCCAGTCCCCGTCGTGCTGGCCCCACCAGGTCAATCTTCATAATGACGGTGGTGGACCAGCACAGGCCCTGATTGATGCCCAGCAGCAGGTTGGCAACAATAATCCACCCCCAGGACGGAGCGAAGATGATGAGCAACGGCACTGGTAGCCCGATGAGCCAGCCGCTTATCAGGACCCCCTTGCGCCCAATGCGATCACCCAGTCCACCCG
The DNA here is from genome assembly GCF_003967515.1 of Dictyobacter aurantiacus. GTDB lineage: Bacteria > Chloroflexota > Ktedonobacteria > Ktedonobacterales > Ktedonobacteraceae > Dictyobacter > Dictyobacter aurantiacus. The sequence goes on from NZ_BIFQ01000002.1 coordinate 2,600,978, forward strand.
CGAAAAGGTTCGCCAGCGCTTTGACGGTGCCAAAGCTCAGAATAAAGGAGAGCACCGCTGTTGTGGACGCCAGACCGAATGCGTGCTGACCCAGGAGTGGTACGATACTGCGTTCGAGCCCTACCATGCCGCCAACGAAGGCATTGACGATGACCAGCAGGGTGAATTGCCGCCAGTTGGCACGTAAGCCAGGTTGGATTACCGTTGATGAAGGTAACGATGGAGCATCAGAAGATGGCAGCGCAATGTTATCTTTCTTCATGCTAGCCGCATTCTCAGGATTTTGTGATGGGATAGCCGGATCGGCTCCAGTGCATCATCCCTCCTGACATGTTATGGACCTTGTACCCGGCCCTGTGGAGTATCTGTGATGCTGTCATACTGCGATTGCCGCTTCGACACACAACCACCAGTTCTTTGTTCGGGTCAAGCTGAGATAGTTGTTGTGGTAGCGAACCCAGTGGAATGTGAACCGCGCCAGGGATGTGCCCTTCCCGCCACTCGGATGGCTCGCGCACATCCAGGACGATAGCACCAGCCTTTTGTTTTTCTCTGGCCTGTTCAGGTTGAATGCCTGGAATATCGGATCGATCAAACAGATGAAACATAGCTCTCCCTTTCTTCAATCTGGAATATGTCTATGGCTGCTTTTCGCCTCTTCTTTACATTACTTTGCTGTTTAGATATAGTGCCATGCCAGCGGGATATTGATTGCCAGGACAATGGCAGACAGCGCCAGCACAAACACGGCGAATATCTGGCTCAGTCGTTGGGCAGGTAATTTTTTTGTGATACTGGTCCCGGCCAGCAATCCTACCAACCCGGCTGCTGAGAAAAGCCCGATTTCCAACCACGGCAGTGGACCACTATTCAGGTGTCCTAGCAGACCTGATGTACTGTTGATCGCGATCACCAGGAGTGAGGAACCGACGGCATCTGGCATACTCATGCCGAGAAAGAGGACCAGTGCGGGGACCAGTAAAAAACCACCTCCGACGCCGAGAAATCCGGTGAGGAAACCGACACCCGCGCCCCCGATCAGGACCATCCACCAGGATTGACGTTTCCCTTCCTGTAGCGGTTTCTTTGGGCGTAGCATCATCAGGGCAATAACCAGCATCAAGATACCAAAGAGGACGAGCAGCACAGGCCCTGGAAGGAACGACGAGATGCGCGCGCCGATATAGGAGGCGACCAGTCCATAGACCCCAAAGAGCAGCGATTCCTTGATCCGCACATGACCAGCGCGATAATGGAAGATCATGCCGAACAGGGCATTCAGGCCCACAATGACCAGCGATGCTGTGACCGCTGTGTGCGTTTTCATGTGAACGATGTACACCAGGATAGGAATGGTGAGGATAGAACCTCCACCTCCCAGGGCGCCGAGCGCCAGCCCGATTAACGCTCCGAGCAGGATGATCAAGATGAATGACAATGGATCCATAGTTCTTTTTTTCTTCTTCCTCTGCTGTGCTTTCCTGGGGAAGCATGGAGATCACCGGATCGCCAGTGACCTCGTGTTTCCCTTGTGGGGGCGCGCATGCTAATGCGTGCCCGTCAGGCGCTCTTTTTCTACAGGCAGCCCGGCTTTCTCCCAGGCCGCGAAGCCATCCTTCATGTTGATATGCTGCTTGAAGCCGTGTGCGGCCAGAATGCTGGCGGCGATCGCGGAGCGAGCTCCAGCCTGGCAGTGCACGACAACATCCTGGCCTGCCGGTATTTTCAGTAGCTGTTGCTCAAGGTACCCTACGGGGATATTGATGGCGCCATGGATATGTCCTTCACGATATTCGCTGGCACCACGTACATCAATGACCGGTAGTTCTCCTTGCCCGATACGCTGGCACAGCTCGGCGGCGCCCATGGCCTGCAGGTGTTCCAACGGCAGTCCCGCCTCCTTCCATTGCTGGATGATCTCGGTTGGCAGATAGCCTGCGAACTGGTCCAATCCGATCAACTGCAGGGCTTGCTGTGCTTCTTGTACCTCAGTTTGATCAGCAATCAGCACGAATGGATGTTCATAGGGGAGCAACCAACCAGCCCAGGTAAGGAATGAGCCATTGAGGGGGATATTGATGGTCCCAGGGATATATCCGTCAGCATACCTGTCAGCGGGACGTGTATCGATCACGCGTCGCTTATCGTCCAACTGGCGCTGGAGCTGTTCCAGGGTCTCCTGTGGTGGCAACGCTTGCGCACCCAGCATGGCCGGACCGACTTTATTGACGCGCTTCATCTGGGCAAAGTAGAAGGGAGGCTCTGGTTGTCCCTCCAGCACCGCCTGCACAAATGCCGCTTCATCCGTGGTGGTAAAGGCCCAGTTGAAGCGACGCTCATAGCCGATGGTGGTCTGTGGAATCGCGCCCAGGGCTCGGCCACAGGCGCTTCCGGCACCATGACCCGGCCAGATCTGCAAGTAATCAGGCAGTTCACGTGTCATCTGCAGTGAGTGGAACAGCTGACGCGCGCTCTGCTCCATCGTTCCCTGCACTCCGGCGGCACGCTCTAAGAGATCAGGACGACCTACATCCCCGACAAAGATGAAATCACCGGTGAAGAGCCCGATCGGTTCATTGGCGGCGGCGGTATCGGTAATCAAGAAAGACAGGTGTTCCGGCGTGTGGCCTGGTGTATGCAAGGCCTGAACCAGGATATTGCCGATGTGAAAGGCATCGTGATCTTTCAGCAAGATCGCTCCGGCCTCCGCCGCGTAGGTGTATTTCCACTCGGCGGGTCCCATGTCTGAGAGATAGAGCTGGGCTCCGGTTCGTTGTGCCAGTTCGCGTGAGCCCGAGACGAAATCGGCATGAATATGCGTCTCGGCCACGGCGGTGATGCGCAATCCTTTCGCCTGCGCGAATTCGATATATTGGTCCAGGGAACGATTGGGATCAATCACCAGGGCCTCACCGGTTGCCTGACAGCCAACGAGATAGCTGGCCTGGGCCAGTGGCTCATGGTAGAAGGTATGTAAGAGCATCGTTGTCTCCTTTCTTGCACAAACGTTGTGTTATTCAGCCGCGCTCAACTGTTGGACAACATCGCGTATGTCACATCTGACGATCCGGTTATAGGGAAGCTTGCTGAGCAGCATCGCCATGCCGCAGGTGTCGGTCAGGGCGGAATAGGTCAAGCCACCACCCACGAATGCGGCCAGCCAGGCCAGCGGCTTCCAGAGGAAGAGCGAGCCCAGCACACTGAGCAGGACCAGCGAACCAGCCACGCCGCGTACCTGGCGCTCCATGCTCCAGATCTGTTTGCCCTGGTTGACTGGCCGCCGGGCCTGTTGCCAGGCGCTGATGCCTCCTTGCAGCACATGAAATTGCTCCAGGCTGGTCGTATCAAAGACTCTGGCCGCCTGTTCGGCGCGTGCGCCACTGCGGCAGACGAGGACGACCGGTGCCTGAAGCGCGTTCGCCAGCTCCGTTTTATGTTCAGGAAGCCGGTCCAGGGGGACGTTATAGCTTCCGGGAATATGCATTGATTGGTATTCGGCAGGAGTACGTACATCGATGATTTTGATTTCTCGCCCTGCCTTCAACAGCTCTTCCAACTCGTGTACATCAATCGTGCGTCCGAAGCTCTTTTTTGCCAATGCCATATGTTCGTTCTCCAAATTTTCTCTTGTAGTGGTATGCGTGAAGAGAGCGCGACGCGATCTCTTGCCATAGTCATCATTGAACGTGCTCATCAATAAGATGGAGCTCTTGTTCTGTTCTCCTTTTTTTGATGCAGGCGACCAATGATTGGTTACATCGCTACGCCATGAATATAGAGGGGCACGTTCTTGCTCTATCTTTTCTGATGCAGCTTCCCAGCCAGTGGTTACATTTTCATTGTGGAGATTGAGAGCGTCCGATTGTTCTCCCTCATATTCCCTGCTACAACTTTGATGAATCAGCATTAAAGCAGGTGGCAAGGGGAGCGTTGAAAGGAGTCACATATTTGCCAGGGAGGGGAGCCATTTTCTATGAGCACCGTCGTCTTCTGATCGCTGTCATACTATTCCAGGTCGTTATGGAATCTATAAAATATATGACTTTTCATCATGGCGGAGATGAGATATTCTTATAGTAGCCGCAACCAATAAACGTTCGATTGGTATTCACTGAAAAGATGAAGAGAGCAGAGAGCACTGCATAGAGGAATAATTATGGAGAAACCCTGGGACATCGAGCTGGAGATCTATAAAAATGAAGAGGAGTTGCTGGAGGGTTTGCGCCGCAACGAGAAGATGGCGTGTACCTGTATGCTCAAGCGGTTCGCGCATCGACTCTATCTGCTGGCGCGCCGCCTGGTGAATAATGATGCCGATGCTGAGGAAATCCTGCAGGAAAGTTTTATCCAGGCGTGCCGCCATATTGGAAGCTTTGAAGGAAAAAGTAGTCTCCACACCTGGTTGTATCGCATCGTGACGAATGCGGCCTTCATGAAGCAGCGCCGCCACCAGCCAGAAATGCTTCCTCTTTCCATTGGAGGCGATAGTGAGCATACTGATCATGCGCTGACGCTGGTCGATGAAGAGCATACTCCTGATGAGGAGATGCTTCAGCAAGAGATTCGGAGCGCGATTCGTGAGGCACTGGTTCAATTACCCGATTCGTTGCGCGAGGCGTTTATTCTGCGCCATGTTGAGGGGCTCAGTACCAGAGCCGCTGCGGAGAAATTAGGCATCGCGGAATCCGCTTTGAAGGTTCGCCTCTACCGTGCGCGTCAGACGCTGCAAACCCTGCTTGCTACCTATCGCTAACTGCCCTTCTATCCTATTGTGGGCTCGAACACTATACCTTGAGAACTGTTGCGGTCGTCTGTGAAGTCATCGCCTTCCCTGATACGTGAAACAAGCCGTATGATTGGGAAGAGTGCACGATGTCGTGGTGGATACTTTCATCGGTAGGCGTATCAAGGTATCCATGGCTAGCACCTTAAAACTACTGCTGCCAATGCCGAGCAGGCCGGAGATCTGGCTTGCAACATACATCATGCCAAATCCATACGGCGTACGCGTCACTTCAGAGTTCACCTCGCCCAGTTTCTGATCGGGATAGCTGCCATTCAGGCTGGGAGATTGGCCCGGCGATCATTTTAACACCTTGAGGAAGAGGAGCGCCCAGAGAGTGAATTTACACCAATTACGTATCTTTTGTAGTGTGGTTGAGCACAATAGCTACACCAGGGCCGCGGAGGCTCTGTTTATGACCCAGCCAGCGGTCAGCCTGCAGGTACAGGCGCTCGAACAGAGCCTACAGATCAAGCTGCTGGAGCGTGTCAATCAGCGGTTTGTGCTGACGGAGGCAGGTCAGGCCCTCTATCAGTGCGCGTTGCCCATGCTTAATGCGGAGGCAGAAGCTGAACGGGTTATCGCGGAAATCAAAGGGATCGCGCGGGGACGACTGGTGGTGGCGGCGAACACGACGGGTGGCATGTATGTGGTGCCTCCTCTGCTGGCTCACTACAAAGAGTTGCGACCAGAGAGCGAACTGCTCCTGCAGATTGATGCGACCGAGCGCTTAATCGAACGAGCCCGGCAGGGGATTATCGACCTGGCCTTTGCCTGTGGCTCCATTGTTCATCCAGATCTGACCGTGGAGACGATCGGGATGGACACGCTCACCCTGATTCTCTCCTCGCGTCATCCGCTGGCAGCACGCTCCGCTCTCTCGCTTGAAGAAGTCGTCTCTCAGCCTTTTATTGTCCCTGAAACGATCTCGCGTACGCGCCAGTTGATTGAGCAGACAATGCGCGAGCGTGGCTACACGCTTAAAATCGCCATGCACTTTCAGGGGACCGAGCCGGTCAAGAAGGCTGTTGAGTCGAATCTGGGAGTTGGCATGGTTTCCAGTGCGGCCGTGATACATGAGGTCCGGGGCGGTACGCTCCGCGCGATGCCAATCACGGATCTGGAACTCACACGTCCTCTGGTGATGTTTTACCGCCGGGGTAAGTATTTTGGGCCAATGGCACGCGATTTCATGGCCTATGTTCGGGCGTATCCTTTCCCCTCATAAAGAAACCTTTATGGGGAATATGAGGAAGATAAATTAGACAAATACCCCCTGCTATCTTACACTAAGACCTGGAACCAGAGAGCGGCCTCTGCCACGCTGTTCGTGTGCTCAGTGGAGAGTATCCATCAACTCAATGTGAGAGAGAAGAAGCTTATGACGAAATATGCATTCGTTATTGACCAACGAAAGTGTATCGGCTGCCACGCCTGTACAGTTGCATGCAAAGCTGAACATGATGTGCCTATCGGGGTCAATCGCACCTGGGTCAAATATATTGAGCGGGGCACGTTTCCTGATACCCGTCGTCACTTCCTGGTCAATCGCTGCAACCATTGCGATAACGCACCGTGTGTAGCGATCTGTCCTACGAAGGCGCTCTATAAACGGGATGATGGCATCGTCGATTTTGATGCGCGGCGCTGCATCGGGTGTAAATCGTGTATGCAGGCCTGCCCCTATGACGCGCTCTATATTGATCCATCCAGCCATACGGCTGCCAAGTGTAACTACTGCGCCCACCGTACCGAGTTGGGCCTTGAACCAGCCTGCGTAGTGGTGTGTCCGGAACGCGCTATTATTGCTGGCGACATGCAGGATACGCAGACAGAGATCGCGCAACTGATCGCGCGTGAGCCGGTACGCGTGCGCAAGCCAGAACAGGGGACAGGCCCCAATGTGTATTACCTGGGAGCGGATGAGGCCGCGATCAATCCAGAAGAGTCTCTTCAGGAACTGCCACATATGACGATGTGGAGTACACTGCTGCAATCTCAGCGTGAAGCAGGGCATGCATTTGATTCCGCCCGATCGCTACGCCCTGAGAAACAGCGGACCGCGTTTGCATCTCCCCAACAAGGATCCACGTTGGATCTCCCAGCGATATCCGTATCAGATCAGGCTGGAGCCTTTCACGTTGCGCGTTCGCATATTGTCTATGATCCGCCCAAAGAGCGGTCTCCCTGGGGATGGATGGTGTCGGCGTACCTGGGAACGAAGTCGATCGGCGCAGGTGCCATGCTGGTAGCTGCCGCAATCCTGATCCTGCATGGATTCCAGGGAACCATGAGCACGGGATGGCATACCCTGCTTGGTATCAGCGCACCTATCATTGGTGGCCTCGGTATCGCGTTGACGTTGCTGCTGCTGGTTGCCGATCTCAAACGTCCCGCACGCGCTCTGTTTCTCTTGACGAAGGGCAATCCCACCTCCTGGTTGGTGTGGGGAGGATATATTCTTGGCGTCTTCGGCCTGGTTGAGGTTCTCTGGTTTGGGGCGGCCTTGTTCCACCTCGCAACGCTGCTCCAGATTTTGTTGCTTCCCACGCTGCTTCTGGCTGTTGCCGCTGCTGGATATACAGCTTTTCTGTTTGGTCAGGCTGAGGGACGAGATTTCTGGCAAAGTCCTCTGCTCTTGCCTATCCTCCTGGTTCAGGCCGTGCTGGCTGGAGCGGCGAGTCTGGGCATCGTTTCCTGGCTGCCTGGCGCAGATGGAACCCTCACACGGCTTTTCACGCCGCTGCTGCTCAGCGCGATTGTGGTGCATATCTGTTTGGTGCTGATTGAGGTCTTTGGCAGCCATAGTAGCCGCCATATTGCTGCCGCGGCGCACACGATGATGACAGCCAGGCTGCGGCCGTTCTTCTTGTATCTTTTCCTGGGCGCCGGGTCGCTCCTGCCCGTCGTGTTGTTGGTTCTGGCCTTGCTGCTGCCTGGTGCTCAGCTACTCTTACTGGGTCTCGCGGGACTGCTCGCCTTGTCTGGTCTATTCGCCTACGAGCATTGTTTTGTGGTAGCCGGACAGGCCGTTCCTCTAAGTTAGCGTGTCGCATCGATAGAATGGAAAGGATCAATGATGAAAGAGCAAGCACAACCTATGCAATACGCCCCCAATGGCGAGCTCATGCGCGTTGCTGACCTGGCGTCTTGTCCACCGCCTGAGCGGTGGAACGACTGGATGGAATATGATGCGAAAGAGTGGCCGCGCAAGGTTGAACGACACTACGAGCTGATCCCAACAATCTGCTTCAATTGCGAGGCCGCCTGTGGGCTGCTCGCTTATATCGATAAGGAATCGGGCCGCGTCAAAAAATTCGAGGGCAATCCGTATCATCCTGGTAGCCGTGGGCGCAACTGCGCCAAGGGTCCCGCCACGATCAACCAGGTGCACGATCCAGAGCGCATCCTCTACCCGTTGAAGCGCGTGGGAAAACGTGGCGAGGGCAAATGGGAGCGCACGTCCTGGGATGAGGTGTTAGAGACGCTGGCTGCCAAGATCCGCGCCGCGATCGTCGATGATCGCCGGGACGAGGTGATGTATCATGTGGGCCGTCCCGGCCACGATGGATATATGGAACGCGTGCTGGGAGCCTGGGGGGTGGATGGGCATAATAGTCACACCAATGTGTGTTCCTCATCGGGGCGTTTCGGCTATCATATCTGGTGTGGCATGGATCGCCCCTCGCCTGATCATGCGCATGCGCGCCTGATTTTACTCATCAGTTCCCACCTGGAGACAGGTCACTATTTTAACCCCCAGGCCCAGCGCATTATCGAGGGCAAGATGAAGGGGGCAAAGCTGGTGGTGATGGACCCGCGCCTCTCCAACACGGCCAGTATGGCCGATTCCTGGCTTGCGACGTGGCCGGGTTCGGAAGCCGCGGTTCTGCTGGCGATGGTGCGCATCATTCTGGTTGAGCAACTGTATAATCGCGAGTATATGCGCCGCTGGGTCAACTGGCAAGCATATATGGAGGCGGAATACCCGGACGAGCCGCCAACCTTTGAGGCGTTCATCGCGCAATTGATCAAAGACTATGCCGACTATACCCCTGAGTTCGCGGCCCAGGAAAGCGGGGTGGCGGCCGAGACCATTGTCGATGTGGCGCGTCAGATTGGGCAGGCCGGGACCGCTTTTGCGGCCCATACCTGGCGTGCTGCCAGCGCTGGCAACCTCGGCGGCTGGCAGGTTTCGCGCGCCCTCTGGTTCCTCTCGGTGCTCACTGGTAGTATCGGCACTCCTGGCGGGACGGCTCCCCATAGCTGGAATAAATTTGTGCCTGCCCCGTTCTTGAAGCCTGCTCCAACGACGGTCTGGAACGAACTGCTCTTTCCGCCGGAGTATCCGCTGGCCAATTATGAGATGAGCATCCTGTTGCCGTACTTTCTCAAAGAGGGACGAGGGAAGATCGCCGCCTACTTCACACGCGTCTATAACCCGGTCTGGACCAATCCCGATGGGACGGCCTGGATAGAGGCGTTGACCAATGAGCAACAGATCGAATTGCACGCGGCACTGACCCCCACCTGGAACGAAACGGCGTGGTACGCCGACTATGTCCTTCCGATGGGCCTGGCCGGGGAACGCCATGATCTCATGAGCCAGGAGACGCATGCCGCGCGCTGGATTGGGTTTCGGCAGCCGGTGCAGCGGGTCTATAAACAGCGCCATGGGGAGCAGATTGAGTACACGTATCAGGCCAATCCAGGAGAGGTGTGGGAAGAGGATGAGTTCTGGATTGAGCTCTCCTGGCGCATTGATCCAGATGGGCGCCTGGGGATCCGCAAGTACTTTGAATCTCCGTATCGCGCAGGTGAGAAGCTGACGATTGAGGAATACTATCGCTGGATGTTTGAGCATAGCGTTCCCGGTCTGCCTGAGGCGGCTGTACAGGAAGGATTATCCCCACTGGCATATATGCAGAAATACGGTGCCTTTTCCATTCCAGCGGAAGCCGCTCCTGTGTTTCAGGTGAATGAACAGGAGGTTCCCCCTGACAAGCTGCGCGAAGCAGAGATAGATGCGCATACAGGGATTATCTCTCGGCAGGGTGCCCCGATCGGCGTGATGGTGGATGGCGTGGCGCGCGAGGGTTTCCCTACTCCCTCGCGTAAACTGGAATTTTACTCTGCGACCCTCAAAGAGTGGGGCTGGCCGGATGAGTCCATTCCAGGCTACACCAGGAGCCATGTCCATCCTTCGCAGATCGATCATACACAAGGTGAATATCTGCTCATTCCCACCTTTCGCCTGCCGACGCTGATCCACACGCGTTCGCACAATGCGAAATGGCTCAGCGAGATCTCCAATGCCAACCCGGTCTGGGTGCATCCAGTGGATGCGCAGCGCATTGGGGTCCAGACGGGAGACCTGCTGCGTGTTACGACCGATATTGGGTATTATGTCAATCGGGCCTGGGTGACAGAAGGGATCCGACCCGGGGTGGTGGCCTGTTCGCACCATATGGGACGCTGGCGCCTGGAGACAAAACCCGGGGTAGACCGCTGGGCCTCCGCGCAGGTCGCCCTGGGGCGGGACGAAGACGGCATCTGGCGCATGCGCCAGGTTGAGGGCGTGCGTCCCTATGCCAGTGCGGACCCCGACTCGTCGCGCATCTTCTGGCGAGAAAGTGGCATCCACCAGAATCTGACCTTCCCGGTTCATCCTGATCCGGTTAGTGGCATGCACTGCTGGCACCAGAAAGTGCGGGTGACAGCTGCTCAGGCTGGCGATCGCTATGGTGATATCCAGGTTGACCCGGCAAAGGCTTATGAGGTGTACCAACAGTGGATGGCGATGGCCCGCCCACAAACGCAGCGGCCTGATGGCTTGCGACGCCCCCTCTGGATGCTTCGCCCTTATCGTCCGGCGAACAGTGCCTTTCTCCGTGACACAAAGGCAGCTCATGATCAACGGTAATCACTAAGAGCCAGGGCAGTATGTATACTGCGAGCAAGCTCCTTGATTTTCAACAATCAGGGAGGTTGCCCGCCTTTTTCTTTTTCCTCTTGCTCACAGAGCCTTCCCCTGGTATGGTTAATGGAATTATAATAAGCTGTGATTGTACGTATTCTTACAGCGAGAAGGGATGCACAAAAGTAAAGGGGTGATGAAATATATGGCGCGCTATAATGCAGAGACACCTGGAATATGGGGAGAATTCATCGATGATGTGAATATCTCACACAAAGGTGAATATATACTCCTACAAGATGGTTGTCAGTTATTTGTCAGATCCTGGCAGAAGCAAAATGCTGATGTGCTTTTAATTCTTCACGGCCTGGGAGGGCACGGAGGATGGTATGTTGACCTGGCTAATGAATTATATATGCGTGGCTTAACGGTATATACCGTGGATCATCGAGGATTTGGCAGATCGCAAGGGCATCCCGGCCACATAGATGTGTATCAACAATATGTGCAAGATATAGTAGAGGTCATTGCCGAAATTCATAAACGGCATCAATCTGCCAAAGTATACCTCCTGGGACATAGTATGGGGGGGATCTTTGCGACTTATGTTGCAGCTGATTACAGTCACCTTCTCAATGGTGTTATCTTCTTGAATCCATGGATACAAGATGGTAGCCGACTGTCTTTACGAACAACCGTGTCTATTCTGATTGGAGGGCTCTTTAAATCTCGTCGCCGTTGGCATGTGGCAGGAGGACACGAAGGAATGACTACCAACAGTGAGGCTGCACGCATGTTAGACGAAGATCCATATTGGGTAAAGGAGCTTACAGCGACATTTCTTGTCCAAATATTGCGGATGCGTTTGGGAGCGATGAAAAGAGCGGAAAGCGTTGTTCTACCTGCTCTCGTGTTGCAAGCTCAAGAGGATAAAGTAGTTATTATTGCGGCTACTCATGCCTTCTATGAAGCTTTAAAAAGTAAAGACAAAGAATGGAAAGAATACCCTAATTGGCACCACGACACTGAATTTGAAGCTGATAGAGCGTTACTAGACGATGATATTGTAAGCTGGATAGAATCGCATTGATATAATTGCGATATGAGCAAAACTTCTGTAAAGTACCCAGTAAAAGAGACATTCTCATAAGGAAATCAAAGGAGCACCGTGTAACTGATGATCTTGAGCATAGTGCAAGGGTGAACAATTGCCGACGCCCTCGTGAGGACGTAACGTATTGTAAAAATTGATCCATGTCTCTGCAGCACCCAGGAAGTGACCCAGTGTCCGGTACGAACGGTGATCCGCCACCGCAAGCTTGAAGGTGCCCACAAAACGCTCGGCAATGCTATTATCTGTGGGTGTGCCAGCGCGGCTCATCGATTGCTGAAAGCCTTTCTGCAACAGCAGATTTAGGGTGCATTGCGCTCCATATTGTTTGCCTTGATCGCTATGCCAAATGGCTCCAGCTGTGGGAAAGGTTATGGTCTCAATGACACTAGTTACCAAATCGGCGCGCATATGATAATCAAAGGCCAGGCCAAACTTTCGGCACACTTCTTCCAAGGTCGTCTCACGCTGAAAGCTTTCCATGACTACTTTGAACTTAAATTCCGGTGTATGCGTTTTCCGTTTGCCTGCCAATAGGGTGAACAGAGCGCGCCTTGATCTGTTGCCAGAGTAGGTTTCGCTCTGTTTCCCTCCGAACCGCACGGACACCTTTCGATGTATACGGCTCTCCAGCCATTCTCAGGAAATTCCTGGTGTTGAACCTCTCCCATGAGCTTCTTTGCCTTACGCATACCGCTGGTTGTGTTCAACGCAATGGCCTGCTTCCCTTCACCATGTGAACGGTGCTACCGTCTCAGATTACTATGGAAGCTCTGTCACCCTATCGCGGCTCCGGCACAAAGTTATCAGAACCCACAACGTAGGTGATCTCCGTTTGACGCTCCTCCCATATACGGATGGGTTAGGCTCCCGTTCGTTCCTTTATCGTGGCGTCTTCCACGCTGAGAAGAGTTAGAGAGTACAGGAGTCGAAACATGTAACCCCTGTAAACATCTTCTGTGGACGTCTCAACCAGTCTTCGTCCACCCCGGTACTTAAGGCTAAGAAACTGGGTTTCAAGCGATCAAGCCTTGGCCATACCATCCTTGGTCTTGCATCACACTCTGTCTCCTGGTTTCCAGGGCTGACGCTTTACGAGCATGCTTAGTTCCCTTGTGACGTTTCCATCTCCGGTAATCTCGTTGACCATACGGGATCTCTCTACCCGTAACTTCATGAGAAGCGATGAAGAAGGGCGCTCTACGGACGCACTGTTTTCCGTACCTCTCTTCTTTTACTATCTATTTTACCAGGTACGTTACAAGACTTGATCTCGCCAACGAGAGATCACATTCACATGTGTCCCGTATTCTGAAGCAATCTGTGAAAGAGATTTTGCGAGAAGAAAAATCTCTTTCACGACTTTGATTTTAAACTCAGTTGTGTAGGTTTTTCTGATTGTTGTCATCTCTTCCCTTTCCGCCTTCAAACCTCCACTTTTTTTGTCTTATTTTATGGGTTTATTATATACATATACACTCAACCGTAAATCAAGATGGCTATCTAGCAAGGACTCATTTAAGATTTCTTGCTCAGCGCCTCTTCATACTCTTTCCTCATCTGGTCGCCTCCATTTTTCTTCCAGTCATTTCTCCATTGTTCAATAGAGCTAAGTGGATCAAGACCCTTCACAATGCGTAAGAAATGATCATTATAGATCTGGCTCATCTTTGCGCCTTGTTTGGTCGCCGTTGGGGAGTAAAGTCCAGTTACCGCGTTGCTCACGCCCATCTTGATCAGATCGCTCACGGCTTTTTGCTCCATAAGCGCAAAATCAGGCTCTTCGCTGTTGTAGAAAGCTGGCACGCTGTTACCAATATAGACCAGTTCACCAATATCCTTTTGGCCAGTATCCGTTAGCACCTTTTTGCCATCCGTGGTCTTATTATCAACACCATCAACACCATACTTCAAGAAATCATTTTCAGAACTGAAGATCGGCGCGGTGAGATAGTCCATGATGCGCAGAAGCTCTTTGACCTTCTCACGATCTCCACCATATTGGGATGGTATGGCAGCAAAGCCATAGTGACCGGTACCCATATGGTGGACTGGTGTATTCCCATTGCCTGAGACAGGTAGTAAGACCGTAATATCCCCATTCGGATCAACTTTTCTCACGCCGCTTCTCTCCCCCCACCAGCCGACATAACCATCGACATAACCACCAAACTTGCCCGCAATCAAGCCATTTTTTGCCTGAGTGATCGTCTGCGTGAAAGAATCTGGATGGAACAAGCCAGCCGCATATAACCTGTGTAAATATCCCATTCCGGCTTTGAATTCCTCTGTCTCCACACTATTCACGAGTTTTCCGCTACTATCCTGTCGCCAACCGTTTGGAGCACCGAACATTTGAAATATATAACTGGCGGTACCATAAATATAGCCCAGCCCCCAGGTATCTGCTTTCTTATTTCCGTCTGGATCATTTTTGGTGAAATACTGCAAAACTTTGAAAAAGTCTTCGCCGTTCTGAATATGTTCCATACCTGCCTTTTTCGCCCAATCGTTACGCCAGAGCATCGTGACGCCGATCAATGCACGAGGGCGAGGCACACCATAGATCTTTCCTTCGAAAGAGATGTTTTTCCAGACATTAGGGGCAATGCGTGAAATATTGGGATAATCTTTTAAGCCGTCCCCACTTAAATATTCTGTCAGGTCGGTAAATGCGCCCTGTTGCAGCGCGGGTATAACCGCGGGCGAGCTAGAAGTATCTACCAGGAAGAGTTCTGGCATATCACCACTCGCCAATAATGTGCCCACCTTATCGGGATAAGAGGTCGCGGGAATCAGCGAGGGCTGCCAATCGACATTCAAACGCTTATTTAATTCCTGCCAGTATTTATTCTGATCCTTCGGTGCTGGCAAGGGCAGGAAACTCATACAGACTGATCTGACCGTGCCACCACGACCGGGTACATATTGAACCGATTGATATGGTGGTAATGGAGCGGTATAGGCATCTGGAATCCTCGGGTCGCCCGAGGGGAAATACGTTTTTCCCTTAGCCGCGTTTACCGTTGCGGTCACTTGCTCACCAGGTACCGCCTTATCTACTTTGGCTTTAGTGAGTTTCGTGTCCTCGCCCTGAGAACAGGCCGCCAATAACGCACCAGTAGTAGTGACGCTTGCCGCCACCTGGATAAAGCGTCGACGGCTGTACATGTTCTGACCATTGTTACTCAATGGCGTCTTATCACTCATGTGGGTTCTCCTTCCTTGGAAACGATATTAACCTTTAATGGATCCAGTCAAAACACCTTTGGTAAAGTATTTTTGTAAGAAAGGATAGATCAGCAGAATCGGTATCGTCGCAATAACGACCACCGCCATTTGCACCGTTAAATCCGGTGGTGGTGCCTCCGTCACTGCAGATGCATCCTGGGGTAAATTTCCTTGGAGCACAATCTGTCTCAAAACGACAGCGATTGGGTAGAGCGCAGGATTATTAATGAAGATCGTGGCATCAAAGAAATTGTTCCAATGAGCCACTGCATAGAATAAGGTGATCGCAGCTAACGATGCCTTCGACAAAGGTAAAATGATACTCCAGAGTATACGCAGGTCCGTCGCACCATCCAGTTTCGCGCTTTCAATCAACTCGCCAGGAATGGACATAAAGAATTGGCGCAAGACGATCAGGTTAAAAGGGGCGATGGCTCCTGGTAAGATCAAGGCCCACAAGGTATCGAGCAAATGCAACTCACGTACGACGAGATACTTGGTAATCAGGCTTGGCGCGATTAAGAGTGTGAGCAAGACCAGCCACAGAATAACCTTCATCCCTGGCACATTGGTGCGGCTTAAGCCGTACGCCATCGTGACAGTAAAAAACATATTGATCGCGGTACCGGCAGTAACAAGGATGCAGCTATTGATTAACCCACGCACCACACCACTCTCCTGCAACACATATTTATATCCAGCTATATTGAAGCCAGTTGGATACAAAATGATCTTGCCACTGACAATATCTTGGTAGCTTGATAAACTTGCTGAAAACACATACCAGAAGGGAAAGAGCATAATAAAAGCCAGTATGAGCATAATCAGCCCTAATACTAACCGCTCAAAAAGACTCGATCGTGTCATCCATGTTGCCATTAGTATAATCCCTCCTCGCCAAATTTCCTTGCTGCCCTGTTTGCCGTATAGATCAATACAATGCCAATCACAACTTTAAGCAAGGCGACCGCAGCCGCAAACCCCCACTGTCCGCTGACAATACCGCGGTTATAGACAAATGTATCGATCACTTCAGCCGCATCCAGGCTCATTCCTCCACGCTGCAAGAAAACTTGCTCAAAGCCAATGCTCAACACATTACCCAGGCGCAAAATTAACAAGAGCATGATGATGCTACGAATACCGGGGAGCGTGATATGCCATAAGCGCTGCCATCGATTGGCACCATCCACAGCCGCTGACTCATAGAGCGCCAAGTTAATACTTGTGATTGCGGCCAGGAACATGATCGTGCCCCAACCACTCTCCTTCCACATCACCTGCAAAACAATCATTGGCTTGAACAGATCGGGATTGGTGAGCAGATCGATCTCTTTGCCACCCATCCCTTTGACCAACTGGTTTACCAGACCATCACCACCAAATAACTGCTGCCAGATACTGATGATGATCACCCAGCCAAGGAAGTGTGGTAGATAGACAAGGCTTTGCATGAAGCGTTTAAAACGTTCGTTTGCAATGGCATTCAGTAAGAGAGCCAGTATGATCGCAGCCGGGAAAGCGAAGATAATCTGAAGCAAACTGATCACCAGCGTGTTTCGGACAACGACTAACGTATCGGGATCAGTGAAAATATCTTTAAAATTATCCAGACCTACCCATGGACTGCGAAAGAAACCGAGATAGGGAGAATAATCCTGGAAGGCTGCGACATTTCCCAACAATGGCAAGTAGTAGAAAATTATAAAATAGATGATCCCTGGTAGTACCAGGAAATACACCCAGCGTTCGCGCCATACCCTATGCCATAGGATAGTTCGTTTTGAATACTGCTGCTTTTCTTTCTCCTGGCTTTGTTCCTGTTCTAAATCGGCCGTTTGCCCTATGGCTGTCTCTCCTACCGCAATCTGAGCTTGTGCTTGAACGGTAAACCTCTTTGTCATTTTCCCTCCTGTTCACAGTCATTGTTGCCTTGAACAAATCCATTATTATGTGTCGTATCGTCGCGAAAGTGCAAATAAAAAGGATTATACAATCCCTTATGTTTGCATCAGTAACATACTGATACGTATGCCATCATCAACGCAGGCAATCTGGTTTTCTACGCAGCTTGTTTTATGTTGAGAGAAAATTACTTGCAAATAATTTCTCACTATTTGCACTGAGGCTTGTTTGTCTGGTGAATATTCCCTCAGTTTGTGATAGATAACGTTTTCTTTAGTAAAAGAATACTGACTTAAGGAGTAAAAATCAAGTTGTTTTTCTACGTATCTTGCTATAATTGCTTAAAAGTTGTCGATTCTGCAAATTTATGCTATCTTTTTGCAGAGAAACAAGTATGAATATGACCATTATGCTACTGATGAAAGAAGCCCGCCATGAATATTCATCCGGAAAAGACCCAGAGGATGCCGCGTCGACGTATTCTGCAAAAAGATATTGCGAATGCGGCTGGAGTATCTATTAGCACGGTTTCACGCGTGCTCAACAATGTTGATGTTATCAGTGATGATTTACGGGAGCGTGTTTTAAAGGCTGCCACGGCCCTTGGTTATCAATCGAAAACCGATCAATTGAGGCAGATTAATCTTTTTATCAGCCTCATCACTAGCTCAAATCTTTCGAGCGATCAGTTTCATTCAGCGATCATGGTTGGGGTAGAAGAGGAGTGCCGTCGGCATGATATTCGTCTAAGTCATATTGTGGTGAAGCCCGACGATATAAACCGGGCTCAGATACTGGAGAGAGTCTGGTCCAATCCTGATGATGGGCATATTTTTATGTCGGTTGATGACAACGATTTGCTCAAGAGTATTCTAGAATATAATTTTCGTGTGATTAGTATCAATGCCGAACACAAAAATCTGGGTATCGATACAATCCTTCCGGATAACGAATATGGTGCTCATCTTGCTGTCCAGTACCTCATTGACCACGGCCATCGCCAGATACTGCACACAACCCGCCTTGTCCGTAGCACTATTAAGCGGCGCCATGAAGCCTACAAAGCAACGCTTCATGATGCTGGTATCCCCTACAATCCCGCGCTTATCCTGGATACATCCATGGTTATGCAGGATGCATATCAACGCATGAAAAGATTTTTGTATGCTCCTCATCCAGAATTTACGGCTATATTTTGTGCCAATGATTCCTCAGCTATCGGTATTGCACGCGCTTTACAAGAAGCAAACGTTCGTATTCCTCAGGATGTTTCGATTGTCGGCTTCGATGATATACCCATGGCGGAATTTACGGTACCTGCTTTGACGACCATACGTGTTGAACGCGAAGAAATGGGACGTCTGGCAGTACGTCGTCTTTTAGAACGTAGCACCAATCCGCACTTGCTGCCCATAAAAGTTGAGATCATTACTCGTCTCATTGAACGCCAATCCGTCGCATACCTGCATAACAGCTAAATGGAGCCGAAGGGAGTGCCTGGTGTTGTACTTGAAAGCTGGATAGTTGTTACTCGGCAGTGCTCATTTTACTATTGTAGACAACCAGCACATGGGAGCCGCTCCAATCTGATTCTGGCAGGCCACAATTGCAATCTTGCGCTGTGATTGTTAGAAGCTGACCTTTTTTTTTGCCAACGCAATCTCGCTTGCCAGATGCTGGCGTTCACCCGATTGAGCGGCATGTGCTAAATGATACAAAGATATCCAGGTCAAGTACCGTTACTAAAATCTACTATTAAGTGCTGTTATCCTTAACTTTTGTTTGCCTTAGCCACAGAATCGAAGCATGATGGGTGTGGCATACGACGAACGGAGCTTCACGGACAATTTCCACCCATTGCAGTAGATTCGTCCTGAGTGCATCAGGTGGTCCCGAAGGACCAGCGGCGGTAACCGTAGCGCCGCCCACATTCCCATGTAGGAAACGGGTTGAACCGACGGGTTCGTGATGACCAGGTGTTTTACCCGTCCGGTGGTGTATGCATGACGAATCAAGGCTGCGCCCAGGCGGGCGATATTTACGGAAGCGGCATAATCTCTGGAACCATTCCAGAGGCATTGTGGATGGGAGCAGGAGAGCCAAGCTCCCCACTCGCTCACGGATGAGCGATGTTCAGGGGAACGAAAGGTGTGGGCGGGGCTGCCACAGCGAGGACAGGTGTGCGAAGTATGGCGAGGCTGCTGCCATTCGAGACGTATCCCAGCAAGGAAACATTTGTAGCGTAGCACCCGCCACAGTTCCCCACGCACCTGGGAGTTATTGCGCCAGTTTCTCCAGCGCCCTTTTGCTCCGCGCCCGCGTCCAGCTGACTTCATCGATTTCAGGGATTCTCCGGCGATCAGCCGACAATCAAAGGCAGTTGCCAACACCAGCAGGATATTGGCAGCCAGGTGCGCCAGGTCGTTATTTCTGGCTTCGTACTTCCGCCAGCACCGACTGATCTCCCGGCGCACGATGGAAAGCGCTTCCTCTGAGGGTTTGCGCCTGGGATCGCCAGAAGGATATCGATCCCGTTGCTGTTCCAGTCGGGCCACATTGGCTTTGAGTTGGTCGATTTGGCGACGCAAACGAGCTTGTCGGCCATCAAACGGGCCGGTGTTGAGAAAGAACGGACGCCCGATCTGGTGGCCGTCGAGATCGACCACGCTGGCGGTCACCAGCACCCTGACGCCCCAATCGAAGCCCAGGACCGTCTGAATTTCTGCAAAGGGGGCCGACTCGTCCACCGGAACCTCGATGATGAAATCCAGCACGGCGGAGCGAACGCCATCAGCCTCGA
The DNA here is from genome assembly GCF_003967515.1 of Dictyobacter aurantiacus. Classification (GTDB taxonomy): domain Bacteria; phylum Chloroflexota; class Ktedonobacteria; order Ktedonobacterales; family Ktedonobacteraceae; genus Dictyobacter; species Dictyobacter aurantiacus. The sequence goes on from NZ_BIFQ01000002.1 coordinate 2,620,725, forward strand.
CGATTTCTCGCAACGTGGGAGCGAGTGGATGCCCAGCTTTTGCTCGCCCCACCACGAAGTCAGGCAGCTTCATCTGAACGGCCTTCTCGCGCCAATTCCGTCCCCATGTTCCCTGCACATCGGGAGTACGCAAGGCAAGCGTGAGACTCTTCTGATCAAGATCATAGCTCATGCGATAGGTTTGCCCCATCTCTGGTCCATCGTCGCCAGCATACGGTAAGATGCTTGCTTTGAGCACGGGAATCGGTTGCATCTCTTCGTAGGTGCTGGGGAAACAGCCGTTTGCCAGGTAAAAGTTGCACGCCTGCTCGATCAGGCTTTGCAGTTCGACCGCGTTTCCTCCATCTGAATTGATCTCACGCAGATCGGTCAATGCTTGCTTGATAACCTTCCGATTCTTTCCAGCCCGTTTCGTCTCTGTTTTGGGCTGGATCATTCCTTGTTCGAGCAGAGGGAGAACCAGCGCGAACTGCTGTTTGCGCTCGGCTTGCCCCCGAAGAATCCTTCCTGCTTGCTCAGCCTCGCAACGCCATTGCCGATGACCATGAGCAAGGGGGGGAGCCATCATCTCCTCAATCTGTTTGTAGGCGTACCTGTTGCTGCGCGTGGCAAACTCGTCAAGGCGCTCCCACAGAGCCGTAACCGTGAGATTGATCACCTCACGGGACGTATCGAGGAGTCGCAGTGCATCCGCCTGGATCTCATCCGGCAGACGCAGCGGATAGCTCAGGGATTGTTGATCACGGCCTGTGCGCACTTCAAGAGCTCCTTCTGTTTGTGAGAACGCATGCCATACAGTCGCCCCGAAAACGAGGCGATTACGGCCAGCAGATCATCCGTCAGTTCTTGCTCTGACGTTTTCTCTTCTCCTGGTTCCAACACTGTGAGGGTGACGCCGAAGGAGGCAAAAAGCGTTTCCAGGTATTCTTGCCCAAAGCGTGTTAAGCGATCTTCGTAGGTGATAGCGACTTCCCTCACTTTGTCTTCACAGACCAACGTGAGAAGCCGCCGCAATTGCTTGCGGGAGGCGGAGAGTCCTGAGCCAATATCGGAGAGCACCAACAGTTCCTGTCCACGACGTTCGCTTGCTGCCCACACGTGAAGACGCTGGAGTTGCATGTCCAAGTCGTCTTTTTGTCCATGCCCGCTCACACGCCCATAGAGGACGAGCAGACGGCCATCAATTTTCCCCACCAGTCGCTCGATTTCCGACCGAGGGATACGCGCTTCGTTTCCCACACGGATCGCCTGGATTTTGCCAGCTTTCACCCATTTGCGCACGGTGAAAGGATGTAATCCCAACTCGTGAGCCGCACGGCTGACTCGCAACAGCTTCGGTTCTTCTTCTTTCACTGGATTGAAAACCACCTACAGATATTTATAGATAGCATAACATAATTACAGATTTTTGGCAACTGTCAAATACCCTCTATGCATCACCATGCTTGAGGCAATCTCCCATAGGGGATTGTCGTAGTTGCTCGTATACTTTTTTCGGTTCTCTATTGCGCTTTCTATTTTGGGCTCTGCACAGCTCTGTATGTTTATATATCCGCATAAAGGAGTGAGTAATGGCTGGCGAGGCAGGCTCGGTTCGAGGAAATGTGCTGGCATTTGATGTAGGGGGGACACGTATGAAGGCTGGGATTGTCCAGAGCGATACGATTGTTGCGGGACAGACAGTGCCGCTCAATGAAGAGGACCAGGCAAGGGACGCGCTGACCAGGATTGAGCAGATCAGCCAGTCGTTATTGGCGCACCATGATATTTCCGCTCTTGGCCTCTCTATTCGTGGCATCGTCGATCCTCAATCAGGAATCATCCTAGATGTGAATGGCATCCTCTCCGAACTCATCCATGTTCCGCTGGGCGAGAGGTTGTCTCATAAATTAGGATGTCCAGTCTTCACTGAGTATAATGGGGGCGGAAAACTGGACAGGTCAATGAGATACAATAGCAGGAAGGAGACAAGCATCCGCAAGGAGGAAAACCATGGCAAGTTCACCGAAAAAGTACAGCAGTAATTTCAAAGCGAAAGTGGCTCTGGAAGCAATAAAAGGTCTGAAAACAATCAACGAGATATCTTCAGAGTATGGAGTGCACTCTACCCAAATTACGCAATGGAAAAAGCAAGTCCTCGATGAACTGCCAGCCATCTTTGAGCGCCCAGGATCTGAGCGAGCGAAGAATGAAGACGCCTTAATAGCAAGCTTATACCAACAAATCGGCCAACTCAAAGTAGAGGCAGATTTTCTCAAAAAAAAATCAGATCAGTACCGTTGAAGGGAAGCGGCGCTTGATCGAGCCACATCACCCACACCTGTCGATCGCACGTCAGTGTGAACTGTTGGGATTAGCTCGTTCAAGTTATTACTATGAGCCTGTGCCTGAAAGTGAGGAAGATCTGCTGTTGATGCGGTTGCTTGATGAACAATATACGCGAACTCCCTTTTATGGAAAGCGGAAAATGGTGGTGTTCCTTCAAGAACAAGGATATACCGTCGATCGGAAACGAGTACGACGGCTGATGCAGCGGATGGGCCTGGAAACAATCTATCCAAAACCACGGGTGAGCCTGCCGGGAGAACCCTCGGTACGCTATCCCTATCTTCTGCGCGGTATGAGCATCGATCGGATTGACCAGGTCTGGAGCTGCGATATCACCTACATTCGCCTGGCGCGAGGCTCTGTGTTCCTGATGGCGATTATTGATTGGTTCAGCCGGTTTGTGCTGGCGTGGGAACTTTCAACCACATTGGAGACCAGTTTTTGCCTGGAAGCGCTGGACCGAGCCTTACAAGCGGCCCGGCCAGAGATTTTCAATACTGATCAGGGTGCTCAATTCACCAGCAAGGACTTCACTGGTCGTTTACTCCAGGCAGCGATTCGTATCAGCTGGGATGGGCGCGGGCGGGCGTTAGACAATATCTTTGTGGAACGCTTATGGCGCAGTGTGAAATATGAGGAAGTCTATCTCAAAGACCACCAAACCGTGTCAGAAGCGAGAAAGGGGTTAGCAGACTACTTTCATTTTTACAATTACAAGCGATATCATCAGTCCTTAGATTATAAAACGCCTTTTGCTGTGTATCGACCTGATTGTTTACCATCAATTCTCTGATACTGCTGAGTTCTCTCTTAAAATTGGCCCATTTCTGTCTACACACAACAGCTTGCTTCTGAGATGTTGACGACGTAGAATTCTCAGCGAGAGAGGCACTCAATGCCAGCTACATTGGGAAGTGGAACCTGGAGAACCTTTTTCTGTCTATGGAAATCGACTCTTGTTGTCTAAGTGGGAAATGCGCTGCGATCCCTCATGAACCTTTGAGGAAGCCCGTGCCGACCTTTCGTGTGTAGCTGGGCAGGGCGCATTTGCGGGTTCCGACCTCTCTCACCCAACAATTCTGGTTATGGACGATGCCAAGAAAAAGACACTCTGTTTTTTCAGCGAGAAGAGGATGTCCATGGCTACTAAGACAAAGGCACGCACGAAGCTGACTCTACTTCATCTGCTTCCACAGGAAACTCTCTACGTGGGGGTCGATATCGGAAAATTTCGACATGTTGCAGGCTTCCTCTCACGAACGTTGCTCACACGCCATGAGCATTTTGAAGGCTGCCCAACCTTTGTGTTCGAACAATCACGAGAAGGTTTCCGCTCATTTGTCGAGCGCCTTGGGGAGTATGTGCCGCTCGAACAGACCATTGTTTTGTTGGAACATACCGGTCATTACCACCGGCTTTTAGAACAATACCTGCTTGATCTGGATATTACCGTGTACCGCGTGCATGTCCAAAAGCGAGTGGAGGGCATGCTCAAAACGGATAAACGGGATGCACTGAGCCTCGCCAATGCGCTTTACACCCAGCTTGAACTAGGAGCCCAGGTTCAGGACAAAATGCAATTAGTACGCCGGATTGAGCCTCCTACTAGCGCGGCTGCCCAACTCCAAGGAGTGATGCGCCATCGGTATGAACTGGGCCACATGAGTACCCAATAAGTACCCAATATCGGAATAAATTAACGGCGATTTGCGATCAACTCTTCCCTGAGCTGGTTCAAGTCTTCCGCGACCCGAATTTGCCTACGGCACTTGCCTTTCGCTCTGCGTTCCCAACCCCACACGCTATCGGCGTGGCTTCTTTGGGCGACTTACGTGCGGCCCGTCAGAGAACTTTTCCTTCTGATGCCCAACTGCTTGAACTTCAGCGGTTGGCCGACACAACCATTGGAGTCACTGATCTTGATAGACAACGAGGTCTTGTGCTTGAACAAGGCTTGCAGATCAAAGAACTTCAGCTCGTTCAGCAGCACCTAGAGGATCTCCGAACGGCCATTGTGGATATTGTCCAAAACTGTTGGGAAGGTCAGATCTTACTTTCCATCCCTCCAATCGGACCGGTACAAGCTGCAACTATCATTGCCACCATTGGCAACATTGCCAATTTTGCCAAGGCATGTGAACTCAAGTCCTACTTCGGCTGGGCTCCGAGAAAAAAACAGACTGGGGTTACCATGGATCGGACCAACCTCTCAACCCGAGGGGTCCGCCCCATGAAGCAAATGCTCTTTCTGATGGCGGCGCGGGCAACGACTCTCGATTGTGAATGGGCTAGGATCTATCGGCGCTTGCTCCCTCGCCTCTGCACCTACGACGAGAAGACCAAGGAGTATCGAGGCAAGAAAAAGGTGCTCGGTAGAATAGCTGGACAGATGGCTTCAATGATTTATGCCTTGCTCAAGACGGATCAGGAAACACTCTCCCAGGTGCCCCCAGGAGAAACGCCTCCTCCTCCGATGCTCTATGACCGAGAGGTCCATCGCAAGCATCAAGAAGGCTCCTATTGCTCGCTCAAGCCCAATACGCTGCCCAGAAAGATTCTTCAACTTCCAGGTAAGTTGTAATGCCCTCTCAATGAGAGCCTCCTCGTTTTCTTCCTCCAACCACGAGGGAAAGGGGGTAGGGAGCCTCAAGCTTCTAGAAAAGCTTGAGGCGTGGGTGGAAGGGGAATCTCAGGAGACGCCAGCTCTATGGGCAACAAATCTAAGTCAAGCTGTTGTGCAAGGTTCATAACAACCTGGCTGGAAATCCTCAACAATTTCCAGCCAGGTTGTTATGAACCTTAGACAAGTGATACCACCGTATAGTGTGTCACCGATGCACTCTGGTGATGAGCGGTGTTGTTCTCTGAAGAAGGAAAGGATGAAGGATGCCTGATCTGTGGATAGCGGATATTCCGGAAGATGTTTTTGGCTCGTTGCAAACGCTTGCCCGTTCAGCGAAGGTAGCAGAAGACGTGTGGATGCGAGAGTACATCATTGCGTCGCTACGGGTGATATGCCCTATTCCTCAAGAGTCCTATGTGCTTCATTGTAAAGGCAAGCAGGGGAGTTCTGGCATGATTTCCCGAAGATATAAGGAACCAGTCCTCCAAACAAAAGCGACATTGGTGTCACCTCGTCAAGAAGAAGCGTTTGAAAAAGCAGCGGAATTGGTGCGCCGAAACAAGATAGGAGATCGTGAGCTGGCCATCCAGATGTTTCAAACGGCATTTGATGAGGTTATTGAAGATCTCGGATGATGGGCCGAATCACGTGAGTGGATGACCAAAGGGACGGATGGAGGCAAGGTGAGCAGGTCCGGTGAACGTGCCGGGCCTGCGCGCTGTTTTTCGTTGTTGGAGGCCGTTATGGCTCCAATAGTGTGCTCAGGAGGGCGGCCAGCTGGGAGGTGTGGATGGTGGCGTTCGGGCACGAAGTGAGCAGGAGGGCGAAGATGCGGTGGAGATCGGCGTCGAACTGCTGAAGATCGAGTTCATGTGGGGATGAACATTACATTACTTTCTCAGCAAGCATTTCATTGCCAGGTGGTAGTAAGTGCGACGCGTGGACAGATTTTAGGGCGAAGAGTGAACAATCAGCGCGAAGCGTGATCAGCTCATCTATTGCTGATGAGCAACATGGCTGCTACAAGCAGATTTACCACTTTCAATAGTGTAAATTCATGAGCAAAATTTGCTTGGGTTGTGAGCTTCTGTTGCCCTGTTCCGGCCTGTTTTTGGGCTGAAACAGGCGAGTCTTGTCATTTAAACTCATTCGTGGCGCGTTTCAATCAGATAACCTGGCACCAAATTGCCAATAATTGGCTTGAGAAGCTTACCAAGACAATTTTTCAGAAAAATCATTGAAACCATAATATGGCGCATACCTATCGAAAACCGCTTTTAGAGCGGCGTAGCCTTTTTCTCTCACAACATGACCAGGGTTAAAAAGAGATGCGATTTCTCAGGTCGTCCTCTCACTCCTCCCCTTTTCCTTCAGCGCCCATCAACGCCATTTTGTGTGCCAACATCTGTGCAAGATACGTTTGAACCTGTTCCAATTCGGCTTGTTTCCTGTCGATCTCTTTCATCTTTTGATGAAGAAGCTCAACAATCTTTGGGAGGGAAAGCTCCTGTGCCTTATTTGCTTGGATCAGCGCTTTGAATTCTGCTAACGTAAATCCTGCTGCCTGAAACTTTTTGAGCAGGAGAAGAAGCTCAACGGCCTCCTGACAATAGTCGCGATAGTTATTGGCTTCACGTCGAACATAGGGTGTATCGAGCAGCCCTTCCTTCTCATAAAAGCGAATGGTGGGAGTTGTCAAACCAGTCTTGTGTGCCAACTCATGGATTTTCATAGGCATCTCCTTCCAAAGGTCTTGACCTTCAAGTATACTTCATGGTTTACACTCTGCATAGTGAGTAGCACAGAGCAGCACAGAATCAAAAGGAACAGGATGTGCGTGAGTAGCATCTGGTTGGGTGTCTTCCTGACATCGGATAGCTTCCTTTTTGCCTGTGTGTATGAGGAGGCTGCTCATGAACACCTATTGTTTGTGCCAGAAAAAAGGAGATTGATATGACCATTCAGAAGCAAAAAGCATCGACCCGAGCCATTGTCCTGGGCGGAGGTGGGGTAACCGGCATTGCCTGGGAAATTGGTATCCTAACGAGCTTGCTCGAAGCCAGAATTGCCCTTCATGAGGCAGACACCATCATCGGCACTTCTGCAGGGGCCTTTGTTGGAGTGGCCCTGGCTAGCGGTTACGATATGAACCGGCTCTTCGCTGCCCAGTCAAAACCGAGTGATGCTGAGATCCCGGTTGCAGCGTCCGAGCAGACCACCACAGCGTGGTATCACGCGTTCGCCACCGGAGGAAGTGACCCGCAGCGCGTCGGTGCGGCAATGGGTGCCATTGCTAGAGAACATCCTGAGCCGGTGCCGGTCGCGCAACGTCGGCGCGTGGTCGAGGCTCGGCTCGTCACGACCGAGTGGCCTCTGAGGTTGCAGGTGACCGCTATTGACGCTGAGACTGGACAATTGCATGTCTTCGATCGAACATCAGGTATTGCTCTCACCGGTGCAGTGATGGCGAGTGGAGCTGTCCCAGGTGTCTGGCCGCCAGTGTCCATCAATGGCAGAATATGGATTGATGGGGGCATGGTGTCGACGACCAATGCACGCCTGGCCCAGGGCTACGAGCGGGTCGTGATTCTTGCTCCGATGCCGACCAGCTACGGTTCAATCCCAGGAGTCGCAGAAGATGTGGCGGTGATGAGCGCCAATGCGAACGTTTTTCTTGTCAAACCAGATCCGCAAAGCATTGCAGCGATCGGCACCAATCCATATGACCCGACACGCCGGAGTGTGGCCGCAACTTCCGGGCGAGCACAGGGTAGGAGCATCGCTGCCAGCATCGCCGCCATGTGGTGACCAGACCGCCGGGTGCTTCCAGTCCCGGTTACCCCTGAAGGCATGGTGCAAAAGCTGCCGCCATCCTCCTTTTTGCATCGGAAAGGATCTATAAAAACCGTAACATGGCGTTTTTCTCGTATAAAATGGCGTTGCGTCAAAAAAGTTTACAAAAGAGATGATCTACGAATGTCTCGGCACAAGAAAATATTGTTCCGCCAAATTATGCGAGAGAGGCAGTCGGCTCGAAGCGCTTGGCAGCGTGGCAGATTATTGAAGAAACAGTATTTTTTAGCTGAAAAATGACAAGTCTCGCTGGGTTCCCTGCTACTATAGCCCACACATAACAGGCAAAAGCAGTAACATTCGCACACGAATTTACAGAAACGATCCAGAACGATCCGCATCTCAAGCGGTTTCTCTCGTTGTCAATGGTTGTGCTGTTCACGCTTCGCGCCGATTATTCACTCTTCACCTAAAAATCTGTCCACGCGTCGCACATACTACCACCAGGCTGGTCGTAGTATGTCACCGTCATGTGGATGGTATCAAACGTTCATTTTGCTCCGCCGCTCTCGGCGAGACCTTTTGACATTTCCAGGTAGCTTGTTTTCCCCTGGAGATGTCGGTCAAGATGTGCCATAAAATTTTCTCGGTGGTCCGCGTTGGCAACAGTGAGTGTTTCGTGTGCTGGGAGAGAGATGACTTTCTGACCATCTTTCCCAAAGAATTCGGGATGCCCATTGGTTCTGAACGAATCAAATTGTGCTACTCCAATAGCATTCAGTGCCTGTAAGTAGAGATTGAGCGTTTGTATGTTGCCGGGGCGATAGTCGACAAGGGCGGCATTTCTCCTCGAGAAATGCCACCCTTGTCGACTATGCTCTTATGAGAGAGGTGTGTTTTTCTTTGTTTGTTGCTCTGTACGCTTGTCGGAGGCACGTTGCATCCAGTCAAGCGAATAGGTTGGGCTCGCATATCCGAGGAAGTTGCCCATATCGAGCATGAGTTTGAGTTCACTGGTTTCCAGGTCTGGAGCCATTGCCGTCACAAAGCGGCGTCCATCGCTGGCTTCCACCAGGGCCCAGCAGACGACCTGTTCGGTAAAGAAGCCTGGTTCGCTCTCAGCTGGTTCCTGGGTATTGCCCCAGACGGCTCCCCAGCCTGGCAGCGCTGGCATAATCTGCAAAATGGTCAACGCTTCGCCTTCACGTGCTTCAGCTAGTTGTATGGGTTCCACTATTTCTTCATGTCCTTCAATCGATTCCATGTGTTTCACCTTTCTTTTTCTTTTCAGGTTCCATACCCTTTGAAGCAATTTTCAGTGCATTTTACGTGCGTCATACACCGAAGCGGTGTGGTAGTCTTCCAACAATGCGTTGATGCACCGCGATGACATGCATATGTTGATAGGATGGAAAGAGAAAGAGCTATGCACCAAGGCATTCTGTTGGATCTGCTCCACGGTTGCTCGCATTTCTGGCACGTGTGACACCCCTTCTCACCTAGAAGATGCTTCACCCAGAGAACGGTCTGTTTTCCGTTCCACCGCAGGGCATTATACTTCGCCTCCTTGCTGTCGTCAACTCTCTCGCCAGTGCTTTTCCGGGTGGTTCTCCTGATGAAAATCAGGCCTTCTCCTGGTCGATCAGTGCCAATGCGGTGATGCACTGAGGGCGATAGCGATCCATATTTCGGCACCGAGTACAGTAGGAGAGAGCTGGTCACCTGCGTACCATGCCGTCAAAAAGCATGAGGGGGCAGGTGGCCAGCCCTATTGTTGTAGGAGAGCGCGCCATGCTCAATCTACCGGTGAAGTTCCTGCAAGGCATCCACACTTGAAAGGGCTTTAAATGCGGAGACCAGATTTTCATAGGTGTAGGGCACCGTTGGGTAGATCAGCTCTCCCTGGCGTGTATGCATCTCATCTTCAGGCGCGGGGGTGTTGACGCGGGCTGGCTCCCTTGCGCGTCTGATCTGCGCGGCGTGGCGTGCCCAGCAGCAAGCATTGCCCCTTTGAATTGCCCATTGGTCAAGTACTGCATGGACTCTCGTTCGTAGTCGTGCTTGAGTCCATAGCTACTATACTCATTCTTCTGGTTGGCAGGTGCAATTGCCCGACTGATCCAATACTGAACAGCGTCTTTTTCTCTGGCGTGAGCTTCTCGTACTCTTGTGAATTGTCACCTATGGTTCTACATTCCCTCCTTAGAAGACCCTAGCTGGGTCTGGTCAAGTCCTGGCTGGTAAGCTTCCACCTTTAGGCGTGGGTTACTTGACGTGAAAGATAATCTTATTCGCAATGCGAACAAGTTCATTCACAATGCGAATAGATTCACTTGCAATGCGAACGGGTTTACGAACATACAATACCATAGATTTTGGTGGATGGAGCATCACTGTTTGCCATCTTTGCCCAAATCGGCTACGGTGTCCAGATCATTGCCGCACAAGTGCGATAGGGCGTTTACTTCTTCGTCTGTTTTCGTGCAATGTATTTCTCTAGGGCTTCCTCCATCACCTCGTACAGCTTTCTATCGTCAGCCAGTGCGCCGGACTCTCTTTTTTTTGCAAGGAGTTGGAGTTTCCGCTTTTGGTGACCTACCAGGTATAGAGAGGGAGCAGGTGAAGATGGTGCTTGCTACGCCCAGCTGACCTCCCACCTGCTCCTCTATTCAATGACCTCCCGATGTCTCGCCACGACTACTCATGCGTAGTAACGACTTGTGGCGACTACTCATACCCAGTGGCGCCTAGTAAGGCTTACGCCTATTTCTCCTCAGGCCGTTGTGGTGGATAGGACAGATAGGACACGCTCCAGCCGATCATGAGCAGCACGTAGACAACACCCACCTGCATGTGAATGGTCCAGACCACATGCATAGTGGATGCAATCTAGATCATATAGACGGCGTAAGGAGCGGAGGTGGCAATAGCGGCAAAGATGCGCATCTCAAGTACACGCGTGGGAGACGGTTTCAGATACCAGTAAGCCAGGTCGATGAGTGCCCCGCCCAGCAAAAAGACCGGGACGATAAACCACAACTGGCCCATTACCGACAGGCAGGTTGCAACCCCACCTAGAATGTACGTGAACATGCCCGGCTTCAGGGTCCAGAAGCGCGACACGTGTAGCACAAAGACGATAAACAGGATAGCCTGGATAGCGATGCCGCTGGTGGCAGCGATCTGCCCGGTGCCAAAGGTCAAGGGGGTGATCGTAGGCCAGGTACGAGTAAAGATACCAAAGGGCTGCAGGGTATTCGCGATCAGTACATATAGCAGCAGGAATGCCGTTGCCAACAGAAAATAGTCGCTCCACGACGTGGGAGTCACCCTGCATACATACATTGAATAGAGAGGGCCGGTGATGAAGAGGCTAATGCAGATCAGCCCGCTGAGATGTGTGGGACTGAAGAACGCGTCAAGAACTTGCTCCACGCCAAACAGGAGGTGCCACGTCATATCACCCAGTCCATCCAGGACCATCAATCCAAGTGCCAGGTAGACAAGCTTGTAGCCTTGGGGGATCGCCTCTCTCCAGCTCCCGCTGCGTTGTCGATTGATGACCAGGACCGTCAACCGGATACCGATCAAAAAGACCAGACCCGAATACAAAATGCCATGCCAGGGCGTCCAGAACGTCTCAAGTTTTGGGATGTTGCCGTGAAGCAGAACTCTTTGTGCTGCGCGCCCGCCTGCAAGGCGGGATTCTGAACAAAGCGAGGCGGGGAGCCCTCAAATTGACCTTACCCATTGGGTTTGTCTACACCGAAACGGATACCGTGGTGCTTGATCCCGATTTGCAAGTGCAAGCGAGCGTTCACGAGGTCTTTCGCAGTTTTGCGCACACTGGATCAGCGTTTACCACAGTCCGTCACTTTCGTCAGCAGCAGTTGCTTTTCCCGTGCCGCCTGCGTCGTGGAGCACATCGTGGAGAACTTGTCTGGGCAGAGATTGAGCACCATGATGTGTTGCGACCCCTGGATCCCCTACAGGGGCTGGCCGCCCCTGTCATTGCAAGCAGAGATCGTGAACTCCAATTGTATGTAGCCCTAGCGTGATGAGAATGCCTGCACACCGGTGATATCGCGACCCACAATCAGCGATTGAATCGTATCTGTGCCCTCGTAGGTGAAGACGGCTTCGATATCGGCGTGGTGGCGCGCAATATGGTATTCCAGCAGGATGCCGTTACCGCCCAACATCTCGCGCGCATCGGCCACAACCTCGCGAGCCAGGCGCGCATTGTTCATTTTGGCCAGCGAAGCCATCGCCGCTGTCATCTTACCCTCTTCCTGCAGTTGTCCCAAGCGCAGCGAGAGCAACTGCATGCTGGTCACATTAGCCAACATCTTGGCTAATTTATCCTGGATGATCTGGAAGTTAACCAGCGCTTTGCCAAACTGCACACGCTCTTGCGCGTACTTCAGCGCAATCTCGTAGGCTGCTACAGCGTGTCCCACCGCTTCCCAGGCCACGCCGGACCGCGTGGCGGTCAGTACGCTTGAGGTATCCTTGAAGCTGTGCGAATGGGCCAGGCGATTCTCTGCGGGGATGCGTACATCTGTAAGTGTGATGTCTGCCTGCCATACGGCGCGCTTCGCCACCTTGCCCTTCATTACTGTCGGCTCGAAGCCGGGCGTCCCCTTCTCGACCAGGAATCCGCCCACCTTGCCATCGTCATCGCGTGCCCAGATGATAATGACGTCCGCGAAGGATGCGTTGCCGATCCAGCGCTTGGAACCGTTGAGCACATAGCTATCGCCATCACGATGTGCGCGTGTCTCCAGTGCCACCGCATCTGAACCATGGTTCGGCTCCGTCAGACCAAAGGCTCCGATCTTTTCCATGCGCGCCATCGCCGGCAGCCAGCGCTGCTTTTGTTCCTCAGAACCCAGCATCGCGATCGATGACATCGCCAACCCCGAATGTACGCCGTAGAAGGTGCAAATACTGGCATCGCCACGCGCCAGTTCGAGTCCGATCAGACCCGCCGCCACCGCGCTCATCCCTGGACAACCATAGCCCTTGATACTGCCCCCCGCCAGGTTCAGCTGTGCCAGTTTCGGGATCAGCTCAAAAGGGAACTCTGCCCGTTCCCAGTAATCATTGATAATTGGAATGATCTCGGTATCGCAAAAGTGGCGTACTTTTTGACGAATTGCGCGTTCCTCCTTGGTGAGTAGCTCATCCATCAGGTAGAAATCAGTGTTCGTTGTTGAAGCAATATCTGTCGACATAGCGTGTTATTCCTTTCGTCTCGTCATGATGACGTGCCTGCTTGAGGCTAGATACCAGGGTGGCATGTATCGATATAGCATATAGTAGCGTTACTTGCTCATGCAGTGCAAGGGGACGCCTGGTGCTTATCAGGAGGAGGTAGTTCTCGTGTCCAGGAGGACAAAAACCCTCTTGCGGTTCTGGAGTGGCAACTCACTCAGAAGCGTGGTGGTCCCTGGTGAATACGCTGGCGGACCTGCTCAACCGTATGATGAGGCGCAAAGTGCTCCAACCACCAGGTTGCACCTGACTGGGCAAATGAAGCCACATGCGCTGCTGCCTGTGCCTCGTCGGTCTCGCCAGTCAGCCCATAGGCAATTGCATCGAACGGGGTTGCTTGCGTTCGCTGGGCAGAGATATAGCCAAGGAGTTCACGAAAGTCCTCTGTAGTGAGATCATTCCCGCTCTTCTGGGGAAAGATCCCATCGAACTGAGCCGCATGACGAAAAGGCTTTTTGTGGGGCTAGTTGCCCGCGACCCAGATGGGAATGCGCGGTTGCTGCAGGGGTTTAGGCAGAAATTGCACCTTCGAGAGATGATAATGCTCTCCCTCGTAGCTAAACTCTTCCCCACTCCACAGGTGTGTCAGGATCGCAAGCCCCTCATCGAGCATTCCTCCATGAATTCTGGCATCAGTTGTCTCGCCAAAGTCATGATATTCTCCAAAGTAGTCACTCCCCAGGCCCACCCCGAGGATAAGGCGCCCTCCTGAAAGGTGGTCGAGTGTGACGGTTTCACGTGCCAATTTCCAGGGGCGGCGCGGCTCTAACCAGAGTTTTAAGAAGGCAACGCAAGATGCTTCCCCCATTGCGGATCTCTTCGAGTTGGTAGGCGAATATGCTTCAACACGCCGTTTCGATGATCTCTCTGCAACCTACACTTCTGTTCTGCATATAAAAGAAGCAACCCGAGAGGAACGGAGCTGGGCTTACTATGCACTGATAGATCTTTTTTTTGAGCCAGCGAGAATGGCAGAGAGCACACGACTATTTCAAGCTCTATGCAGCAGAAGCTCGTCCCTTGTCAAACTAGTATTGGTGGCACAGCGAACTCCGGCGATGTGGGATGTTCTTCTTAAACTACAACAGTTGGTAAGAGGCATGAGAGGGCGAGTTCACAAGGCCTTTTGCGTAAGAAGTTCAGCTTGTTCGCAGCCAAAGTAACGACACACGCGCTGCCTGAGTTCACTTGCTGTTCAAAGCTGAGCTGGTTCGACGATCACACGCTTGCCGTGGACCCATTTTGGTTCAATCCTGTTCAGCCAGGGACTCTTAGTCGGTAACCAGCACGGGATAATGTGGACGCCACCATTGCTTTGGTTCTGCCCAAAACCCTGGGTCAATCAACTTGGGGTTCATGGATAGATGCGGGCATTGGCCGGACGCATCCAGTCTTCGTTGAGCCATGCAACCCGTAAGGCGACGACGGAGGTGGCATTGCGGCGCAACCAACTCATGCCACGCCGCTTCATGCGCCGATTGATCACCACCGCAACCGCTCGTTCAATGATGCCGCTGCCCACGGGATATTCTTGCCTTCTCCACTCCTCGTAATTGCCGATCCAGTCGCGCTAGTTCTTCAGATAGGTCAAAGCTGCTTGGAGGGCTTTCACCTTCGGATGCCCTCGGCCTTCTTGCTGCCAGCGCTGTAAGCGTTCTTGTGCCTTCTCGATCTGCCCTTTCCAGAGCCAGGTGCGCAGTTGCTTGGACTGGGCGGTAACCCACTTCGCGTCCTCCTCACGCTGGAGTCCCACGGCTCGTACCGCTTTGATCATCGTGCGCCACAGATGCGGCCAATCTAGAATGCATGTCGCCTCGGGAAAGTGCCGCTGCGTTTGTGTTTTGATCCACTGTGCCCCATCGGCTATCACGACCTGTTCCTGTTGCTCAATGCCCAGCACCTGTACGGTCTGGGCGGCTTGTTGGCCGATCACCGAGGCTTCGGTGAAGGCGAAGGTGGCGGCGTAGCGACGCTTCTGCCAACGTGATCGGGAGACCACAGGCGTACGATGATGCTGCACGTAGCGCTCCAACTCGATCCAACTCATGTTGCCAGATGGGGCCTCAGGCTCGTTCACGATGACTTTGTGACTGGCGACCACCGCGATTTTGCCCTCCATGCCGCCGCGACGCTCTCGATTGGGCACCCAGCCTCCATCGAGACCAATGATGATTCGGTCGGCTGAATGCGGTTCTCCTTCGTCCTGCTGCCCAGTGGTGGGAACAGGCACTGGCTGATCTTGTGCTTGCTCTTTGGCGACCATGTGCCCACGTGCATTGGTCAACAACCGAATCTCTTCCGCACTGATTTGAGCCCCTGAGAGACGAGCCAGCACCTGAGCCGCATGCCGATAGGGCCAGGATGATCCGGCCAGGCAAGCGGCATCCGCTAGTGCTGTGCTCACCCGTCCCCGTTGCAATGGCTGCAAGAGAGGCTGTGCGGGGCAGAAACGATGAAAGCACTGCTGGCAACGGATGCGCACCCGCGCGATCCGCACGGTCCCGAAGAGCGATTGTATGGTCTGAGCCACGGTTCCCTCGATGCGTCCCTGCCCGCTACTGCAATGAGGACAGCTGCGATGGTTCAGTTCCCACTGGCGTATTCCTTGTTGCAAGCCCTGGCGCATCGCGTGATGGCCGGCAGCTTGGATCTGCGCTTCCATGTTGGCTAGATCAGTAGTTGCATCGATGTCGACAATGAGCGATACTTGAATATGCATGAGAGTTTCCCTTCTGTGGTTGGTTGAGGTTTTTTTTATCCTACCACAAAGGGTTCTCTCTTTTTTATTTTTTAACCCAGGGTTTTGGTTGCAACCCTTATAGCCAGTACTTGATGAGGCAGTTGATCTCCCGTCGATGAGCGAGTACCTGTCAAGCTCCGGCGTGGATGACATGCTTATTCACAGATGTCAGAATCGCCAGGAACAAGGCACAGGCTGACAGGAAGAGAATCGCTGAAATGACCCCAAACCATTGGATCACTAGGCCAGTCAAAGCAAAGCCGAACGGTTGGAAGCCAAAGGCCAGCAGGCGAAACACACTATTGACGCGTCCCTGCAGTTCATCTGGAATCAGCGTGATCCGATAGCTGAACTGGACCACGTTATAGATAGGTCCTGACACAAAGAGGCACGCAGAGATGACTCCCAGCAGGAACGGGTTAGGAGCGATTGCATAGAGCGGAAAGCACACCGCCTCAAACCAGATGAGGCAAATAATGACCGGACCAAATCGGTAGCGCTTCTGGATCGGCGCGCCCAACAACGAACCAACAATTGCACCGACTCCACCAATTGTCAGGATCGTTCCATAGAGCAGCGAAGAGCCATGTTGCTGCTTCACCAGAACCAGGAGAATAGGGAGTAAACCTGCGCCGACAAAGTTACAGCCGCCGGTGAGAAAGGCGATGTAGCGAATGAGCGGCTGGTGCCAGAGCCAGACGAGCCCCTCGCGAATCTCGACCAGCAGCTTGCGCTGCTTCTGAGCCTCCCGTTTCTCCTGAAAAGACACTTTAATAAAGCTCAGGGTAATCACAGAGACCACGTAGGAGACCGCGTCAGCCAGAAAAGGTACAAAGCCACTCAACGTGTAGAGCGCGCCGCCGAGTGCCGGGCCGACGAGCACGGTTGCGCCAGTCGTCGTCTCGTTCTGAGACGTGGCCAACGGAATCTGCTCTTTACTCACGACGCGTGGCAGGCAAGAGGCTTCCGCCAGGTTAAAGAAAACGTAGAACGTCCCTTCAATCAGAGTATTGGCGCAGATCTGCACAACGGTCAGCCGTCCCAACGCCATCATGACAAGCACACTCGCCAGATTGAGTGTGCGGCCGGTATCGCAGAGAACCATCAAGTGTTTGCGATCCCAGCGATCCACCAGCGCACCAACGATCAGACTGAGCAAGATATAGGGCAACGTGCCCAGGCCGCCTACCAAGCCAACCAACGCCGCCGAATGCGAGAGGTCCCAGACTAGAAGCGGATAGGCGGTCTGAGTAATGGTTGTGCCAAGAGACGAAACCGCCTGACCGCTCCAGAGCAACATAAAGGCATGGTTGCGCCAGAGGGCCACCCTGCTTACTCTGTTCGTCTCATCCTTCATAATCGTTGATTTCATGCATCCTCTTTTGTCGTTGCGATGTCAATCTTGCCATCATCGATCCTGGTACATTAAAACCACATATCAGGTGCTGCTCCTTGAGGTTGCCCCGTTTTCGTGGAGCCTCCAATAATTGGGGCTGAGAAGAATGAAAACGTTTTTACGTACGTAGATTACGTAATACGTATTTATTCTACCATGAAAAATATATTACGGTAAACGTTTGATAACGTACGTATTTCTCCCATGTTTTCATACTGGAGCGGACTCATATATCCCAGTGTAGAATGTCGACGAATTCGATTGTTAACCTAAGCGAAGGAGTCGCCCCCTCCGCTCGGCTTCAAAATGAAGTAGGATACCGGGGAGGTCCCTCACGGGCCTTGTCCGTTACCCTCTTCCCGAACCGGACTGGACCGTTTCCGTGTCATCCGGCTCTCCGGTCCCTGTTTCCGAAATGCTGCGGTGGATGTTCCTGCATGGATCTCCTCGTGACATTTCCGGCATACCACCAGGGTTTTGCGTCGGCGTGTCGCCATTTGTTTGACCCATCCAGGTTTCTCTCTTCGTCCGGGCTTTTCCAAGTCGGCTAGTTTGCGGATATGATGGACCTCTACTTTCTCGCTGGATCCGCAGAGTTCGCAGGTGTCGGCTAACATCCGCTGAAGTAATTCGCTCCGGTTAGTCATGACGAATTGAGGGAAGCGATCAACAAGGATAGCATCTTGTTTCCGTTTGAGAGGAATTCCCCCAAAATGCGTAACAAGTGGCTTCTTGTTGTCTCGTTGCACCACTACTTGCAGGCATTTTCTTGGTCCATGAGGCGTTTCGATGGTGGCTTTGTATTTCTTTGCCATCTTCGTTACGCTCGATCGATGCTTGCCTGCCAGCGTTTTGAGCAACGATGTTTCTGCAATCCAGTGCAATTTGTTGAACCAGCCAACATTGTGAGCCAAGAGATAGTACTGGACAATCCCTCGATATTCCGACTGATATTTGCTGACAATGCTGTAATCACTGTCGCGGATCAGCACGCCTCGTTGAGCTGGTTTTCCTCGTTGCATATACAATGCACATTTTTGTTCAATGACTTCTTTGGGAACTCGTAAGGCTACCATCTCGTTGACTTGTCGTTGCCCTCGATGGTCGAGCTTGTCATCGACATGTTGACTCACGATCTGATACCCAAGAAATTTCGCTGCTCCTGTTCGCGCATGCGTCAGCAACGTTTTCTCCTCGGACAGTTCCAACTTGAGCGTATCGTGCAGGAATGTCCTCAGTTCGCGTTTGATTTCCTCGGCTTCTTCCTTTGGGCCACTGAAACCAAGCACCCAATCGTCGGCATACCTCACATAACGGAGTCTGCGGTAGTTGGGGTCTTGAGGATGTTGACTCGGCAGCTTTCGCCGCTGCTTCCGCAACATGCGGATAGCTTGTCGATCTCCTCGACGCTTGGCACGGGCAATGGCATTTTCAATGTTCTGGTACGCAGGATTTTTGGCTCGTCGCTTCCCTTGATTGTATTTGGGAAGCAACACCGTCTCGACAAATTTGTCCAGCTTATCCAGGTAGATATTACTGAGTATTGGGCTGCACACACCGCCTTGCGGTGCCCCGCTCAGCGTTTCATGCCAGCGCCATTCTTCAAGATACCCTGCCTGGAGCATGTGTCGGATCAATCGCAAAAATCGGTTATCGTGGACTTTTTCTCCCAGGATAGTCATGAGTACTTCATGGTCCAGGCTGCCGAAACAGTCGGAGATATCGCCCTCAATATACCAATGCACGCCTTTCCAGGTTTGCACAATTTCGCTGAGTGCCGTATGGCACCCGCGCCCTGGGCGAAACCCGTGAGAATGCTCGCTAAAGCGCGGTTCAAAGTAGGCATCGAGCAATTGACGCACCACCTCTTGCATCACTTTTGACGACCAAGACGGAAGTCCGAGCGGGCGTAATTTTCCATTCTTTTTGGGAATGGAGATCCGTTTCACAGGTGTCCATCGCCACCGTTCTTGACGGATGAGGCCAATCATGGCTGCGATTTTCTCCCTGGACATACCATCCACGGTTTCTCCCGTGGTGTCTGGCGTCATGGCTCCGTCATTGGAGTAGAGACGCGCATACGCCCGGAGGTACAACTGTGGATTGTAGAGCTGTCGGTAGAGCCTGGTTACTGGTAATCCTCGCTCACCGCGGTTTCGGATGATACTCAGGACTGTTGTGGCGTCCTGCATTTTCGCATACCTCGCTTTGCTGAGTATCTAGGTTCCTGTGCCCCTTTGCCCTGTACGCTGCTTTCCAGCGCTCCCTGGTGGGACGTGATCCCCACGACTCATATGGGCACTCTGTTACCCTAAAGGTCGCCCTTCGTAGGTAATCCCGTGGTACGTCTTTGAGATACGTTCTAGCCGCACGTTAGGGTCTCCACTCATCTCTTGATCTGACTTCGTTCGTCTTCTTTCACCTTCAGGGATTGCCTCGGCCTCCGGTTCAAGCCAAAGCAGAAGATGACATCGTTTTCAAGCGTTCTTCCGATGGGCGGGCCACTTACACCAAGTCGAGATTGGAGTTTAAGCAGTCTAGCTTTACCCGTGGTGGGCGAGCCATATGACGCTCATGCTTTACAACGCTTTCAAGCATGGGTCATTTTTTTTTCAGCATGCTCTTGTTCCGTTTGGCTTTCGCCGCCGGGTTAGCTGGTGGCTCAAGAACATTTCCCTAGTTCCTCCTGTCTGTAACAGGAATATCTCAAAGCGCCTCACGGCGCACACCGGACTGGAAAGTTTCCCTTCATCCGGCTCCTCAATGATCGGGTCCTTGGCACAGATACCATTGACACGTCGAGCGTGTCGTTCATCATGGCAATGTCGGTGGAGCAAGCATTTGTTGCTGAGTTCTTCGCCGCCTCCTTCGCTCTTTGGCGTAATGTGGTCGATTTCAATGACATCGGTGTCTTGAAAGAGTAACTCACACCAACGACATTTCCCTTGCTGCTTGCGCAAGAGGATTCCCTTGACGCCATTGCACAGAGGATGTTGTTTCAGTCGTTGGCTCCAGTAGAGGAGATCGCCATCGTAAGGGCTGGCCGCTCCCTTGACTTTGATGTGTCTTTGGACATGTGCTTGGCCGTGCTTCCACAGCTTTGCTTGCTGGCTTTGAAACTGCCAGCCCTGTCCTTCGTCCACATGCCAGTATTTGTTCGCGATCCAATGCCCTCCCTTGTTGGGATGGCGGCGCTTCGCCCACCGTTTTAATTGGAGGTAGAGCAGCTGGTCACAGGCATGAAACGTCTTTGAGGCCGCTGTTCTGCGATGGTAGTTCGCCCATCCCCGATTCACGCGATTGAGTTCCTCAATGAGCTTCTCTTGTGGGGCATGTTGATTTCTGTCAATCACCACCTTCATATCAGCAGTGTGACGTTTGACCGCCTCTTTACTGGGAGTGATGATTGTTTTGAAACCGAGCGGTCTTCCCCGCGGGTTCTTTCCCGTATGGGTTTTGCCCACAGCGAATTGTCGGACGGTCCAGCCGAGAAAATCGAAGCCCACCTGCCCCTGGTAGTCCTGAAGCGTGTGGGTTATCCGGGTTTTACTGGGCTTAAGCTCTAATCCCATTGTGCTCAACCATGTTTCCAGAAGATGCTTTGCTTTCTGCACACCTGCCTCAGTGGGATGAAGAACAACCAGATCATCGGCGTAACGAACCAGTTGAGGAACGCTCTCCTTGTAGGAGAAAGCTTCTCGGATCGCTCTTTCGATGTCATGCAAGGCAATATTCATGAGTAAAGGAGACACGACTCCTCCTTGCGGAGTTCCTTTGATCGTCTCATGAAAGCCGCCATCTTCTAGGATGCCGGCTTTCAGCCATGCTTTGACCGTTCGTTGGATAGCAGGATAGGAATGCAGTTTATCGAGTAAGGCCGTATGGGAGATGTTATCGAAGCATCCGGCGATATCTGCGTCCAGCACGTATTTGGACTGATAGCGGATTGCATTGAAAATGGCTTCTTTGGCATCCTGGGCACAACGGCCTGGGCGAAATCCATAGCTGTTCGGTTCAAAGCGGGCTTCCCATTCGGGTTCCAGAGCCAGTTTGATGAGGCACTGATGCGCCCGATCCAGCATGACCGGAATGCCTAGCGGTCGCTTTTCCGCTTTGCCCGCCTTGGGTATCCAGACCCGTCGAACGGGTCTGGGTTGATTGCCTTCCCATTGTTTCGGGTGGATTTGCTCAGCCAGGATCAGTCGCTGTTGGGGCGCGACGGCTTTTACCCCATCTACTCCGGCAGTATTCTTGCCCTGGTTATCTTGCGTGACCCTCCGCACCGCGAGGAGACGCGCTGCCCTGGATTTCGTCAGCAACTTCTGAAGTTTGTGGACGGCTTGGGTATTGCCATGTTGACCGGCTCGAAAGATGCGCTTTTGGAGTCTGTACACATGCTGCTCAAACTTGCGCCAGGGCAACTTGCGCCAACTCTCACTCTCAGGATCAGGCTCACGCCCGGTTCTGGGTGCCTTCGTCTCTGACATCCGACTCATGCCTCTTTCTTCCCGGTCATCGTCCCCACGTCAGCCTATCCTCTGGCTTTCCCAAAAGCATTTGCTTCTTGGGGAATCCTGCTCGACATCCGCGTGCAGATGGTTTCCTGCTCACCGCATCGACCAGCGATGAGAGCCGGATGTCGAGTTACTCCGTTCCCATGATGTGTTTTACGCTCCTGTAGGCGGGTGCTATCCACCGGAGATGTTGGATGAGTGAAAGGAGAGAATATTACAGTTCTCGCCTCATATTAATCTCATTACCGTTTTGGTCAAGCCTATCAGCCTCTTTGGCTTGTTAGAAGTTACGATGGTTCAGATGCACCTTCAGTTGCCTTCGCCGTGGGAGCCTGGCTTGGAAAGTGGTCATGTTGAGACTCATGAGGCTTTCCATTTCTGCCCGCTTGACGGATTGAGGACCAGTCGCTACCGTCGGGCAGGGCCATTCCACGTTCACCTCGTGGGAGAGAAATTGCGTCTCCCATCAAATCATGAGTTATCAAGGATAAATATCCTTGCCAGCCATCCCTTCATGGTCAAATGAATTTCGGCTGAACGGATCGCACGTAATACGCTTCTATATAGGCGAAAATTGATGATCTTGCTTCTTCATGGAATGAATTGAAAGTTTCTTGTACGCATTCATCCTTCAATGTACCAAAGAAGGTTCTGTTGCAAAAAAAGAACCTCATCTGATAGGATAGAGCCAAAAACTGAAAAGAAGATGGTTCTTACCATGCAAAACGTGTTCAAATGGCGTCATTTCCAGGCCGACATCATTCTTTTGTGCGTCAGGTGGTATCTGCGCTATTCGCTCAGCTATCGTGACCTTGAAGAGATGATGATGGAACGGGGTCTGCACGTCGATCACACCACGATTTATCGCTGAGTCCAACGCTACGCACCCGAACTGGAGAAACGCACCCGACCGCATCTCAAAGCCTGTACCAACTCCTGGAAAGTCGATGAGACGTATATCAAGGTTAGGAACGTTTGGATGTATCTCTACCGTGCCGTGGATTCAAACGGCAATATCCTCGAGTTTCTCTTGCGTCCAACGCGGGATGCCGAGTCCGCCAAGTGCTTTTTCGTCAAAGCACTCGCATCGACTGCTCGATCAGCTTCTCAAGCATGTCCGATTTCAGAGCAGATGGCTCCACCTACGACTCCGACTGATACCACAATCATCACGCCAATTCCTCGCGTGATCAATGTCGACAAGAACGCGGCCTATCCCAAAGCCATTGCTGAGCTCAAAGCCACTGGAATGCTGGCTCAGCATGTGGAATTGAGGCAGGTCAAATATCTCAACAATCTCATCGAACAAGATCATCGCTTCCTCAAACGCTTGACCAAGCCAGGGATGGGCTTTTTCTCCTTCGAAACAGCCTGGCGAACCATCCAAGGATTTGAGGTAATGAACATGCTGAGAAAGGGGCAGGTACAAGGAGTGAACAAAGGAGATGTACAAAGACAGGCTACACTGGTCGCTAGACTCTTTGGCATTGTTGCCTAAGCTGAACATGGAGAGGCCTACCACGCTTATCTTGTTTCTTCTCATTTTTTGCAACACAGCCTTCGCAACGGTGCAACTGCTGCCTGATCGTCTGGAGTGGCCCTTACACCAGAAGCAGCCGAAAAAGATTTTTGTCAATTCAATGTCCGATCTTTTTCACAGCCAGGTGCCGGAGGACTACATTCAGCAGGTATTCAACACTATGCGCCAGGCACACTGGCATACCTTCCAAGTTCTGACGAAACGATCAGGCAGGTTGCGGCAGCTCGCGCCCCGTATTGATTGGCCAAAGAATGTCTGGATGGGGGTGAGTGTAGAAAATGATGCGATGACGGCGCGCATCAATGCACTGCGGGGATGCGGTGCGCCCATTACGTTGAACCCTTGCTGGGTCCGCTCCCTTCCCTGAATCTTCAGGGCATTGACTGGGTCATCACCGGTGGGGAAAGTGGCCCCAATGCTCGTCCCTGCGATTCTGAGTGGGTGCGAGCTATCCGTGATCATTGCCTTGCCGATGGCGTCGCCTTCTTCCATAAGCAATGGGGAGGCCGTCAGGCGAAGGCGGGTGGTCGCGAATTGGACGGGCGCACCTGGGATGAGTTTCCGTCGAAGGGGGTAGCCTAAATGAAGCGGTCTACGTTGCCCATGGTTTCTCTGTTTCCTGAGTTTGCACGTCCCGGTAAACCCGATTTTCAAGCATTAAAACTCAGCCTCGTGTGCGTGTCCTTTAGCGGGGGCAAGGATAGTTTCCTTGCCCTGCAGGGGGCAATCCGCCTCTTTGGGCACGAACGGGTGTGTGCCCACCATCAGGAAATCGAGGAAGACTAGCCGGGCACCAAAGAATATGGAGCGGCTATTTGCGCGCAGCTGGGCATCCCGTTTTACTCCTCGAAGGGGTGCTATGGTGGCTATCGATGCCTGGATTGCGACCACATCTACCTCTTCGCCGATCCAGAAAAGGCGTATTGTCGGCCGCCAAAGGGGTGCGGATCACGTCAGAAGGAGCAGATCGCTCTCATTGACTCGGTGCATGGGAGCAAGAGGGACCCTTCCATCTGATACCTCATTCATGTGAAAAGAGGAAACACCATGATTTCTTTCAGGATGAGTATATCAGTATTGCTCTCTTCAAGCAGACAGGCTGTATGCATCAAAGTTGATGGAGTTCCATATCGGAACTCCATCACTTTCGGTGCATGAGTTTTGCACCGCTCTGAGCTGAAAGACGGGCTGATGCAGCCCCCGAGCAACGCCTCTGAGGATACCTTGATTATATGGGCATGCGATGTACCCACAAGAATTGCTGAATATCCCGTGATTGGTACACCCATCTGAACAGCGGCGGGTAGGCAGGGAGCGCTTGCGCGGCTGAGATGATTTCTGGCCTTCCGAGCACATATTCCTGCCCGCGCGTCTTGATGATGCATTTCCCAGCGGCCATGACATTGCGGCACCAGTTCACCTTTATGCCATTCCCATAAGGCAGAGCTATTACAAAACCACCGCCCAGAGGATACGCGGTCAGCAGCGTTGCGTACTCTTTGCCACTGCCGCGCCTGATATGCTTGAGAAGTGAGTAGGCGCGCAGGGGGCCGCCAGCGATTTTGAGAAAGATCGCATTGGATCTTTTATTGAGCTGGCTTCTAGAGCCTGACTGTTACTGTGGAGTACTTGGAGCCTTTTCTTGCATGGCCTTTTACCTGCTTTCTATCTGTATGGTTATGCATGGTATGACGGTGTCTTGTTTTTTCCCAGGATATGAGCAACTACCCGTTCCAATGTCTCTAGCGGGTTAGCTGACAATGATGTGCTGCGCCAGGCGACAAAGCTATCAGGCCGGAGAAGCATCGCTCCCTCAGATGAGATACCCAACCG
This sequence comes from Dictyobacter aurantiacus, assembly GCF_003967515.1. GTDB lineage: Bacteria > Chloroflexota > Ktedonobacteria > Ktedonobacterales > Ktedonobacteraceae > Dictyobacter > Dictyobacter aurantiacus. Next base: position 2,645,769 of record NZ_BIFQ01000002.1, read on the forward strand.
AGCTTCCCAGGTAGTATCCAGGGTCAGCAGGTCAGCCTCCGGGCCAAAACAATAGGCGGCCAGTTCAATACCCAGGCGCGAAGCAATAGTCGCCGCCGCCTTGTTCCAGGCGGTTCCTCCTGCTCCTGTCAGCAACACAAAGCGCCCATCGAACAGATCCAGCGTAGACATGCGCTGGCCTTGCCGCTCGATCCACACATGGGGTACGCGTGAGCCTGGCAACCCATGGAGCTCCAGAGATTCCAGCAGTTCGAATTCGTTTGGAGAGGCTGTGGCCGTCTCTTCCGAGAGAATGGCCGCTGAACGATAGCGATAGCCAACAATGGGATATAGGATTGGGAGTGGATCTTTCAGATGGAGCTGAGCATTCCCTCGCATCTCCTTTTCAAATAACACCGCTGCCGGTCCTGTCATCGACTGCTCGGCAACCAGTGTTCCAACGGGATGCCGCTCTGTCTGGTAGGTGGTGAGCAACTGCGAGGTCGCCTGCCTCTTGAGGACGGCCGCCAGTTTCCAGGCCATATTCTGTGCGCTCTGGATCGCGGTATTGACACCCAGCCCCAGGTAGGGCGGCATGGTATGTGCCGCATCGCCTACCAGGAAAACACGTCCTTCCTGAAAACGCTCAGCCACCCGCTGGATGGGCCGCCAATCTGCCAGATCCACGATCTCAACGTCTATCTCTGGTTTTCCCAGCGCGGCGCGAATCAATTTCTGACAACGCTCAATGGGATAATCCTGTGCGGATTCTCCTCGCATGGGGTTATACGTGATGGCAAACATGCCACGATCCTGATCGGTAATCAGGAACATGCCGCGTCCGCTCTCGTTGCTGGTCAGGATGGCGTCGGCTTCATAGCCCTGGATCAACTCCCCCCAATTCGCACGAAAGTAGACAAAGATCTGGCTCTCTGGCAGTTCTCCCACTCCCCATGTGGAAATGCCAAGCGCCTCGCGAATCCGGCTATGAGCGCCATCTGCCGCGATCAGATACGCTGCCTTGACCCGACTGATATTGCTGGTCGCACGATCCCTGAGCAGGGCGGTGACGCCCGTTTCATCCTGAGTAAAGGAGACCAGTTCGGTGCCATAGCGCACATCGACCCCTTGCCGCTCGGCTTCTCCCCTCAGCAGTGGTTCCAGGCGGCTCTGCGGGCAATACCGGCCAAGCGGGTATGGGCTGATCTCCTCCAGATGCTCAACGAGCGTAGTGGGGTTGAGTAGCTCTTCCTGGTCGCTTGCAGCCAAGGTGTGTTTGCGAAACATGCGTGAAATGGGAGCGCCCGCCGCGCGCACCTGCTCGTCCAGACCGAGGCTGCGGAAGACTTCCATGGTGCGAAAATTGAGGGTACGCGCGCGCGGATACCATGAAACATCCGTGCGCCGCTCGATCAACAACGACGCAATCCCCTGCTGGCGCAGCAAAAGCGCCAACGATAAACCAGCTCCGCCTGCTCCTACAATCAAAACGGAAACCTGTTCCTGAGCCATACGTGGACTCCTTTCTATTTGCCTCTCAATGAACATTGAGATCACGCTCTTTGCCTGATGGAAAGGCAAATTGACTACACATCCATTGTGTGACACAACCGTGGTTACGTGACAACCTGTCTTGTTACAAACATACCCTCTTCCCTGGCTAGAAACCAGGAGCAAGTTGAAAGAAATGTCACCTATGTGACAGGAGGCGCAAAGTGTCTCACAACTCCGGCGATCTGCGGGTGCGTCGCACACAAAAATTGTTACGCGAGGCGCTGCAGGTCGTGTAAGATGTGAGCCGTCTCGATGTGTTGGTTGCCAAACTCTCGTTCTCTGAGCGATAACGCTTGCTGGTACAGCACTTTAGCTTGTTTTTCGTTCCTCTGCTCAACCGAGAGATTGGCTAATCCGTGGAGAGCCTGCGCCAACAGGGGATGTTCTGATCCCAATGCCTGGATCCAGATTTGCAGTGCACGCTGATACAACGGTTCGGCGTGTTCATATTTTCCCTGTCGCATATAGATATCCGCCAGACTATTGAGTGCGTGGTTGACGTCAGGGTGTTCTGGTCCCAGTACCCGTTCCTGGATAGACAAGGCTCGTTGAGAGTATTGCTCGGCCTGCTCATATTTCCCCTGGTGATAGCAGAGAAGTGCGAGATTGGTGAGCGAAGCTGCCACATGTGGATGATCAGGCCCCCATGCTCGCTCCCAGGTAGACAGCGCTTGCTGAAATAACGGTTCAGCCATCTCATACTTCTCCTGTTCTGTAAACAGGATAGCCAGGTTGTTGAGGGAAGTTGCAACCTCGGGATGCTCCTCCCCCAAGGCATATTCCCTGATGTCTAATGCTCGGATGTATAAGGACTCAGCCTGTTCATATTTTCCTTGATCATAATAGAGATTTGCCAGTTTATTGAGCGAAGCCGCAACCTGAGGAGGTGGCGATGTCACCATGTGTTGCCAGATGGATAGGGCACGTTGGTACAGTGGCTCCGCTTGTACGTACTGAGCCTGCGCTCGCAGATAGTCAGCGGCTTTCTGCATCATCTCGGCCAATGCGTGATTGCTGGCGTGCGCAGGGAACACAGACACACACGCCAGCACGTGTGGAAGCAGGCGCTCGCACTGCTTCCACGTGTCGGGGACAACCTCTGGGAACAGGGCATTGAGTGCTGCAAGAATGCGCTCGAGCCACACCGCTTGTTCGGCTTCATGCATGTGCTCGAGCAGCACCACTTGCACCAGGCGATGGATAGAAAGCGTGCGTGTTTCAGGCTGGCGCTGAAGAAGCGAGAGGTTTCGCAGAACGGTGATCACTTGATCAAAGCGGAGCGGATCAGCTCCCAGCGAGGAGAGTGTGGGCCCAAAATAGGCAGAACCACGTTCGAATAATTCTTCGGGGATGGCATCGGCAGACAAGAACGCGCAGATGTGTAAAAGATCTGCGGCTGCGTTTTGTTGCTGCCCAATTCGTTCGCTTGCCAGCCAGAAGGTGGTTGCCACGGATTGCGGATGATTTCCTCCTGATGTGCCTCGCAGATCGAGCAACTGGAGACGATGCTGCTGATAGCGGTGCAGATAGCCCCCCAACCCACATCCTGTTTCTTCGATGTAGGCTCCCGCCTGGTCCAGTGCGAGCGGTAATCTTCCCAACAGGGCGATCAGCTCTGCTGCGGCAGCGTATTCCGCAGGCATCGTTGTCGCCAGGAAACAGGTCATCTCGTTCGGGCCTCCTGTGTGCAGCATCTTTGTGCGACGCAACAGAAGCTGCATCGCCTCCTCCAGAGGAGCCAGCTCGATGCCCTGAGAGATGGTCCCGAGCACCTGACGACGCGTCGTGATGAGGAGAGCACCCTGCCGAACAGCGGGAAGAAAGCGAGCCAACAGGTCGAGATCTTCCAGATTATCCCAGATGAGCAGCCACTGATCATGTTTTTCCAGCCACTGTTGGAGGGCACGTACACTCCGCTGCTGGTCGGTGTCTGCATCCATGGGTAAGTCTACCTGTTGCGCATCGCGCAACAGGCTCGACTGGATCTGTTCGAGTGTCTCAGCCTGGATCCAGCAGATCATAGTGTACTCCACCGCGTACCGATAGGCATACTCCAGGGCGAGTTGTGTTTTGCCGATGCCGCCTAATCCATACAACGCATAGGATCGAGTAAACGCGCTATTTTGGCCACGGCCAAGGTTCGTGTGGATCGTTGAGAGGAGTTCCTCCCGTCCGGTAAAGAAAGGATTGCGGGGATAGGGCACGCTCCAGATTGGCAGAGGAGCGAGCAGGCTTGCGTCCAGCAACTGGCGTGTCTCCTGTTCATTGAGCTGGAGGCACCTGGCCAGGTCAAGCACAAGCGTCCTGCTTTCCGGCAAATAACTGCCTTCTTCCCACCTCCCGATGGTGTTGCGATGCACGCCCAACGCTTCGGCAAGCTGTTGCTGCGTGACGTGTCTGTGTTTGCGAAAGTGTTTGAGAAGCATCCCGAAAAGATCAGTTGTATGCCCAAGCATAACGATCGAAGGCCTTTCTACCATTGCTGATACCGATCACTGTGCGGTTATGGTGCACCGTTTTTTCGGCTCATCAAATCAGGTCATAGAATAATGGTTATAGAAGCTCAATGATGATTACCTCTTGCGAGAAGGTTCATGCTGACCGCCTTTCCTTCTGCGGACAAAACAGGCTCTGTATATAGCTACGCAAAGCCTCGGTGACACCGGTTTGCCCCCAGAAACCAATATAACCATCGGGGCGGATCAAGACCACTCCTCCCTGTTCGGCTTCATAGCGCCGATGCAGTTCCCCGGTGACGTCACACAGGATCTGTTTGCCCTCCTGTTGCAATCCAGAGACCCCGCTCTGCGTGACCAGGTAGAGCTCGATCATCTCCTGATAGTCAGCTGAGAGCAAAGCTTCCACCTCACGCCAGTGTCGCTCGACTGCCTCTGCTTCCTGCCGTGCCGCAAACACAAGCAGGATCGAACGCGGGCTCTTGAAGATTTCGAAGAGGGGGCAGGATTCTGCTCCTCCACCCACCCGTATCAGGGCGTTTGGGGCACGGTCGCCAGCCCGTAGCGTTCCTTTTTTGTCGCGGCTATCGACCACGATGGGACTCTGCGGATAAGCGATACTGATCTCAGAGAGCGCTTCTGCCAGTCGATGCGCTGCACCAGGAAGCGAGGAAAACAAGAGCGGGGCCAGTGCATTGCGCAGCCCCAATAGCAGCGGATTGCGGGTGAGTGCCATGCGGGTGGCACGTTCGGTTCCACGCAATAGGGCTTCCCCCACCTGTTCGCGTTCCACCTCATAGCTCTCCAGCAGGCGTGGAGAAGCCATCCCCTTGATCGTGAGCGCGAGTTTCCAACTCAGATTCAACGCATCCTGGATACCAGTGTTCATTCCCTGGGCACCAATCGGCGAATGAATGTGAGCGGCGTCCCCTGCCAGAAAGATCCGGCCACAACGATAGTGTTCAGCCCGGCGTTGATTGACATGAAAGCGGGTGAGGTCTGCTGGCTCCGAGGCGCGTGCTCCCACCGGACCGCAGGTCTCAATGACCCGCTGAATTTCTTCCAGCGTGACCTCTCCGGTAGGGGCTTTCTCCAGCTCATAGGCAATGACCACGCGATGACGTCCATCAGCCATCGGAAAGTACGCAATGAAGTTGCCCCGATGGACACAGGCGACAATCTCATCGTAGGGCAGATCCCAGTTCAGGCGCACGTTGCCCACGGCAAAGCTCTGCTCAAAGGTTGTCCCGGCAAAATGGAGACCGAGCAGGTGACGTACCGTACTGTGGGCCCCATCGCAGCCGACCACAAAGCCCACCCGGATCTGCTCGATTCTCCCATCAGCATGGCGCACCACAGCCTCCACTGCCTGTTCGTCTTGGGTGACACTGATCAGCTCCGATTGCCATTCAATGGCACCATGCTGACTGTGCAAGTGTGCTGTCAACAACTGTTCTGTCTCGTGTTGTGGCAGCATCAACACATAGGGAAAGGGACTCTCAAGCAAGTGCTCCTGGAAGTCGATCCTGACGAGGCGCTTGCCGTCACTAGAGAGACGAAACGCCGGTGACTTGAGTCCGCGCTCAATGGCGGTGTGGGCCACATCCATCTTCGCGAGGAGTTCCAGCGTTTTCGCGTGGATGCCCAGTGCTTTTGTCTTCTGGGCGGCCTGGGGCGCGCTATCGATCAGGCGGCAAGAGATGCCCCGGCGCAGCAGGTCATTCGCCAGGGTCAGGCCAACCGGTCCCGCCCCAACAATCAACACGTCGTATGTGGCACGTGTCTGAGATACGTCTGTCATCTTTGGCTCTCCTTTTGAGGATGTTCATTTCAATAAGTTGTTCCATTCAAGGTGTATCTTGGATGAACTGGCGGCTGGCGTGGGCGAGTGTGGCAGGTTGGTTGAGAGGGATGAGCGTCCCACTGTCGACGATCTCTACCAATTGTGCCCGGGGCTGGAGTGCCTCCAGCCGCAGTCCGTGTGTCGGAGGCATCATCCGATCTTTTTTTGCCCAAATAATCAGGACTGGATGCTCAAAAGAGCGTAGACGCTCAGTTGCTGCTAGCAGTTCGCTCTTGCTGGAGCCGTGCAGATATTTCAGGGCATCACGCCGAATCTCACGTTGGCTTAACAATACGTGCAGCCGGGCATCGGTGATTTCATGAGAGATCGGACGCTTCACCATCAGTCCAAAAGCGAACGCCAAATGGCGCAAAGCGCGCAAACGCAGAGGCTGGACAGCGGCATTCAGATCCCGGGGGATCTTTGCCGCGAACGTGATGACATGTCCGGGTAGGTCGGACGGGATATTGTCGAAGGCTTCACACGAGGTAATCACCAGCCGTGCGAGTCGCTCAGGATACGAGTCAGCTGTGACCAGGAATGCGCCCAGGTCGTTGCCGACCAAAGTAGCCTCGCGCAGGTTCAGAGCCTCTAGAAACTCGACCTGAAGAGAAGCTAAGCCGTGGAGCGAGAGAGAGACTTCTGTTTGCATGGGCTGCCAGTGACCGCCTACGGGGAGCGTTGGTATGAGACAGTGGTAGTCGTTGCTCAGGTCACCAACGACCTGAAGCCATACCGAGCCGTTCATGAGCAGCCCGTATAGTAGCACGATCACAGGACTGCTACCGCCCGTATCCTCATACTCAATGATGCCTGCTGAGAGTTCAATTTGTAGCATCTATTCAGCACCTCTGCTTTTATTCTTCCACCTGATCGTATGTCATCATGCACCTTACAAATAATACGTTTCCTTCTTGCCGTATTATTTTGCATTTATTTTTAAAACATCATATTCTCTGAATATGCCTTCTTCACATGCTCCCATTGGTGAGCAACGGATCACGAGCCAATGGTCCGCTGCCGGAAACCAGCGAGTCCGACGAGGGTAAGGGTGAACCTGCTCCGCTTTTGTAGAGGCTACAAAAGCGGGGTTGGTTCAGAAGTTTTCACACGGTTGTATAGGTAAGGGAGCCTTTCTTGACTTGCATATGGGTCCGGATCATCAGGCCTGTTTCAGCTACGAGCAGAAGAAAAAGCAATGCCACATGTGGCGCTGGCAACTTGATCAGGATCAGTCCAAGCAAGATGCAGCCTAGAATATTGGTGGTATGCCCAATGACAAAAAAACGGGTCTGTGTGGGACCTGCTGTAGTCACCAGATAGTTGATAAAGGCAATGTACACTAATGCGAAGCCAGCGCTCGTGAACCAGAGCACATCCAACACCAGTCCACTCACCCAAATCATTTGAGCTATACCCAAACCGATATGGACCATCCCGCCAAGCAGCAGGAGAGCAGCGATACCCAGGAGGGTCTTCTTCATAGAAACGCCTACCTTCAATTAGAACCAGGCCTTCTCGACAAAGGACCTTCGCCCCGCATACACGGAGCGCATGGTGAGAACTGGAAGGTGAAAGCCCTCAGAGGGCTCTTTTTTTAAAACATACACATGCGTATGTTTTTTTGCCAAAAAAATGGCGGGATCAGGAATTGTAACCTTAAAAGTAGGTCAGTAATGAGCGATAGAGATCAGTAAGTTCATCAGGGGGATACTCGTTGCGCTGGCTCCAATCAACCCAGCCAAGATAGACCAGGTAATAGATGCGAGCAACCTCGCGCGCCTGGGTGAAAGGCCGGCCCATATCACAGAGCAATTTCGTTATGTAGGCTTTGCGCATCTCTTCTACCCTGGAAAGCCGAAATGCCACTGCTGCATCTACATTGGCCCAATGGTGTATGGCGGCCTCAAGCCGTTTCTCGCTTGAGAAGCTTATCTCAAACAAGCGCTGCAAACGCTCGTGTGGCGATGCGATCTTCTCCAGGGCATCAATCACACCGCGCGTCCCCCGTTCCTCCCAATCTGCGAGCAGAGCCTCGAGAAATGTAGCCCGATCAGGCCAGTAATGGTAAAAACTCCCCTTGCTGATATGTAGTTCTTTTGCCAGTGTTTCGACCTTCACGCCTTCAACGCCAGAAGCGGTCAGGGCTTGCAGCCCGGCGTGTATCCAATCTTCTCTTGTTTGTAGCAATGGGCCCTCCTACAGAACATACGTCAGTGTATGTTCCTCTGTTTTAAGAATAGGACAACGCAGGAGAAATGTCAAGAGTTGATGGGAGCAGCCAGGAATTCGTTTCTCTCGCTTCTCATATGGAAAAGCCCTGGTAAACGGAGGTAGATTCAATTTTCAATCATCAACTTTGCGTTAGATATAGTATTATTCGGCGGGGTATTATAATCGTTCTTTGGATTCATAGCGGATCCTCGACATTTCTTGATCATTCTGCCATCTTTTGCCAGAGCATTGTGGTGCCACGTTCGAGCAACACACAATCCTTCGGTCGAGCTTTTGAGAGTTCCCCTTTGACCCGCGGAAAGGCAAGATAGCCGTCGCTGTAGATCGAATTGATTTGCTTGACAGAGGTGCCCTTCACGCGCACCACATCACCTTTGCGAAAGCCCTCCAGTTCGCTGTTGACCTGATAGCGCACCCTGCCTTGTCCTTTCCGAGGCAAATCATGGTAGTGCCGCCGCGTTCGACGCGGGCGAAACCCCACCTGGTAAAAACGGTCTTGCTGGCAGGGAATAACCTCTCCGGTGTCGTAGGTGACAATACAGAGAGCGTCCACATCATGGGCTTTGGGCAGGTCCAGATGTTTGCGCCAGATCGCCGTCTGGTACCCAAAGAGGGTGGTCAGGGAAATGCCTTGTTCCAGCGTTGCGTACAGATGCGCTTTCCCTTGCATGGACTGTTGCGCGATGTGGTCCAAATGACCGCTCACGCCTGTCGCCGACAGCGTGATCTCTTTTACCGGTCTGTTTCCTGAGTTCAGCTATGGGTTGCAGGCCAGCGCAGATGTGCTTGATCTGACGGGCATGCAGATCCGTTGGTTCGATCACTGGCTCAAGGGTCTCTCCAACGGCGTCGAGCAGGAGAAGACGGTGTACCTCTTTGTGATGGGCAAGAACCTCTGGCGTGAGGAAGAGGACTGGCCGCTGCCCGATACCGATTTCCGCTCTTTGTATCTGCATAGCCAGGGGCATGCCAACTGTCTGACGGGAGATGGCTGGCTCTCTGCTTCTTCTCCTGGAGAAGAGCCAGAGGATGTCTATATCTATGATCCGCATGATCCGGTTCCCACGGTGGGAGGAGCCACTCTGCTGCCGAATTCGGTGGCTATTGCCAATGTGGGACCCCGCGATCAATCCCTGATCGAAGCACGCGCAGATGTGCTCTGCTATACGACTGCGCCACTGGAAAAGCCGATGGAGGTAACTGGCCCCATCGAGCTGGTTCTCTTTGTGGCTTCATCCGCCCTGGATACCGATTTTACAGGAAAGCTGGTGGATGTCTTTCCAGATGGTCGCGCCGCGTTGCTGACCGATGGGATTCTGCGCGCTCGCTATCGTGAGTCCTTTGTGTTACCAGAACTGTTGGAGCCTAACCGCGTCTATCAACTGCGGCTTGACCTTGGGGCCACGGCCAACGTCTTTCTGCCCGGACATCGCATCTGCCTGGAGGTGTCCAGCAGTAACTTCCCTTGTTTTGATCGCAATACCAACACCGGGGGAGCGATTGCTGAGGTCGGGGAGGCCAGCCTGATCGCGGCGACCAATCGCGTCTTTCATGATCAGCGGTACCCATCCTATCGGCTGTGTTGCAAAAAATGAGAAGAAACAAGATAAGCGTGGTAGGCCTCTCCATGTTCAGCTTAGGCAACAATGCCAAAGAGTCTAGCGACCAGTGTAGCCTGTCTTTGTACATCTCCTTTGTTCACTCCTTGTACCTGCCCCTTTCTCAGCATGTTCATTACCTCAAATCCTTGGATGGTTCGCCAGGCTGTTTCGAAGGAGAAAAAGCCCATCCCTGGCTTGGTCAAGCGTTTGAGGAAGCGATGATCTTGTTCGATGAGATTGTTGAGATATTTGACCTGCCTCAATTCCACATGCTGAGCCAGCATTCCAGTGACTTTGAGCTCAGCAATGGCTTTGGGATAGGCCGCGTTCTTGTCGACATTGATCACGCGAGGAATTGACGTGATGATTGTGGTATCAGTCGGAGTCGTAGGTGGAGCCATCTGCTCTGAAATCGGACATGCTTGAGAAGCTGATCGAGCAGTCGATGCGAGCGCTTTGACGAAAAAGCACTTGGCGGACTCGGCATCCCGCGTTGGACGCAAGAGAAACTCGAGGATATTGCCGTCTGAATCCACGGCACGGTAGAGATACATCCAAACGTTCCTAACCTTGATATACGTCTCATCGACTTTCCAGGAGTTGTTACAGGCTTTGAGATGCGGTCGGGTGCGTTTCTCCAGTTCGGGTGCGTAGCGTTGGACCCAGCGATAAATCGTGGTGTGATCGACGTGCAGACCCCGTTCCATCATCATCTCTTCAAGGTCACGATAGCTGAGCGAATAGCGCAGATACCACCTGACGCACAAAAGAATGATGTCGGCCTGGAAATAACACCATTTAAACACGTTTTGCATGGTAAGAACCATCTTCTTTTCAGTTTTTGGCTCTATCCTATCAGATGAGGTTCTTTTTTTGCAACAGAACCCTCCTTCCTGGCAATGGACAAGAACCTCGACCTGTCCGGTTCGCTGTATTACTTCGCCTTGCCTTTCAACAAAAGAAAAGCACTCTTTCTGAAATGGGAAAAGCCGATAGTGTGCCAAATACGCTCCCAACGGACTATGCGCATTGCCCGTTACTGGGTCCTCATGAATACCAATGGCTGGTGCGAACATTCTCCCCCAGGTGAGAATGCCAGGCACATTAGAATCAAAGGTGAAGACAAAATAGCCATTACAACTGGTTTGCCTGCTTAGCCTTCGGAGCATCTCCATATCCGGTGCAAGCTGATTAAGGACATACTTTGACGTAATGCCAATGAGCACTTTGGAGTGACCCGTGGAAACGATCTGAATAGGGCACTCCTCTAGAAGTGTCTCATAGTGAAGCTTCAACGCCTGCAAGAGCGTCTCTTGCTCATCTTCTTGGAGAATCTTCCCAAATTCCACCTTTCCCTGCGTCATCAGAATTTTATAATCATCGTTCTCCCAAAGAATGTCAATTGGTAAGATACCAGCGCCAGTGAGCGTAGGGACCCGCGTTCCGGGAGAGAGTCCAAGTTCTTTTGTCCGCACATAGTGTGCGGCAATAGTCGCATATTCACAACTAGTGCAGGTTCACGAGACCTGTTGTGTAAGGAATAAACCTCTGCTAGAATGAGGGCATGAAAGCCCCCATATACGTTCGAGCGTTGAGTCCAGAAGAGCGAGCAGGGTTAGAAGCTGGACTGCGCTCCTCCGATGCTTTTACCCTGCATCGCAGCCAGATTGTGCTCGCCTCCAGTCGAAAACAGCGCCTCAAAGTCATTGCTCAGAATCTGGGCTGGGCCACGCAAACCGTCTGTAATGCCATCCATGCGTTTGAAGAGGAAGGCGTCGCTTGCCTCAAGCAGGAGTCCTCCCGACCAAAGACGGTACAGGCCCAGTTTGACCAGGCTAAATGTGAAGCCCTGCGAGCTTTGTTGCATCAGAGTCCGCGCACCTTTGGAAAATCGACGAGTGTCTGGACGCTAGAGTTGGCAGCAGAGGTCAGCTTTGAGCAAGGCTTGACCGCGAACCAGGTGAGTATCGAGACCATATGGCAAGCGTGCGATTGTCGAGTCCGCTCGGCTCTTGACCGCAAGCGAACTTCTGCAACGTGTGTGCGGCTACTTCGGCTGTGAGCTGCTGGAGTCGCTTTCTCAGCCAGTTGCTTGAGCTCCTCACCTTTCTCAATCAAATGCTCCTGGTGCTGGGGCGTGGCGTGATCAAGATACAGCTCGGCGCCATTCCTCAAAGACCTGCTCGATCTGAGCGATATGGCGTTTCTGATGAAGGACCAGAAAATAGAGCCACTGGTACATATCCATCTTACCCAGATTCTGCACGGACATTCGCACCTGATAGAGGGAGCCCTCGCCTTTTCTAAGTGCAGCAAGAATGCTCAGGCACTCCTGGTACTGCGCATGGAGGCGTGTGCGAATATCTTCGAGGGAAGCTCCTGTTGGCTCCATATGCTCTGGCCTGATCCAGGGGAAAGCGTCAGGATGTCCAATCGGGGTCAGGCGATCCAGATCGCTCTCTCCCTCATGTATGGACTCTCCGCGCTGTGCTCGGCGCAACGCTTTCTCTCGTCCTTGACGAATAATGAGGAGCAGGTAATGGTTCGTCAGTGTCACATGCTCAAGAATAGCTTGGATCGACCAGCCGCCATCCTGTGGATGATAACAGCGGCTCTCCTCTGATTGTTCAAACCATTTCTCCAACTCGACGAGAGCTTCCGACAGCGCCTGTTGAACCACCTGGATCGTCTCTTCGTATGGCATCGTTCTTTCCCGCTCCTCTTTCTTCTCATCAATTGGCTTCCTGAGGAATGCTCTGGTTCTTCCACCAGAGCTTTTCTGAGCCTGCACTAGGTTACATAGCGATCAATAGTGATATCTCTGTCTGCCTCTGCCGCGGGTATACCAGCTGCGTAGCATTTGCTGGCTTCTTGATAGTACGCATGTTTATCAGCTTCGTTGGCATCATGGTCTTGCCGATCGGTACACACGTTTACGAGCACAGGGCATGTTCACTGCCGAGGAACTGGCTCATTCCTACAACGTTACCTGCTCAAACGATCTGGCGTTGGTATCGCCAAGGACGCATCGTTGGCATGCGATACAATGACCGGGGGTCGTGCTTCTTTCTTCCTAAGGAACGTCAACCACTCCTGTTCGATGATGCACATTGATATTAAGGTAGGAAAAAATCCATGGATAGAAAAGATGAAAGAACAGGTTGCTTCCTATTCTATCACATATTATTCCATGATCACTAAATCCGTGCTAGATCCTCATAGTTCCGTGATTTACAAAGATGGGAAATTCAGTCCTCCAGAGTTTCTTCCCCAGTTTTTGCAACACTACCCCTGCGCCCGCTTTTAACGATGTGTCATGTTCTGTCTCAGAACCACATCTTGCTGTTTTCCTGCTTACATGCTATGCTTTCAGCAGATGAGGTAGTTAACTATATTGAACCAACTTAGCAGAGAGAGAGACATGATCAACTTCAATGGGCTATCCCCCCATCCTTCTTCATCTGATCTGGCAGGAGTCGCTTCGTTTTCTCCACCTGAACGGGCAGGTTTGCATCCTCTGTTGAGGACGAAATTGGCCATTCCTCCCCGACGTCCTCAACTATTGGATCGTCAGGCCTTACGTCAGCAGCTGGATGAGGTCAATCGGCATAGATTGACTGTCATTTCGGCTCCCGCTGGCTTTGGCAAAACAACCCTCCTGGCGGATTGGGCCTCCTCTTTTGAGGGCCTTATCGCTTGGATCTCCCTTGATGCCACAGAGAATGATCCTGCAAGTTTCTGGAACTACCTGATTGCTGCCTGCCAGCGATTGTATCCTCCTCTGGAGCACCTGATCACTCCTCTGCTCCAATCTCCGGGGTCACTCCCCATCGATACCGTTCTTGTCTCGCTGGTGAATACGCTAGCCTGCTCCTTGTCTCCCTTGGTGCTTGTTCTGGATGATTATCACCTGATTACCTCTCAGAAGATCCATCAGGATATGATTTTTTTTGTTGAGCATCTGCCTGCTCCTATGCATCTGATCATTAGTACGCGCTCCGACCCCCCTCTCCCTCTGGCTCGTTTCAGAGCACGCGGTTCACTCTACGAACTGCGTGCTCTGGACCTGCGCTTTTCACCAGAGGAAACATCTCTCTTTCTCCAGCAGGAACTGGGCGTCGTTCTCTCAGAGGGGGGGATGCTGGAGGTAATTGAACAGCATCTGGAAGGTTGGCCTGCCGGACTCCACCTGCTAGCCCTTTCACTCAAACATCGGACTGATAAGTTGCTTTGGCTCTCCACCTGGAACGGACGCCATAGACATATCAGCACCTATTTGATCGAGGAAGTCCTCGACCAACAATCGTCAGAGGTGCAAGAGTTCTTGCTCTGCACGTCTTTTCTTCCGCGCCTGACTGGTTCACTCTGTAATGCTGTCAGTGGACGTTCAGATGGAGATCGCATGCTAGAATACCTGGAGGAGGCGAATCTTTTCACTGTCGCGCTCGATGAAGATCGTTCCTGGTATCGCTATCATCATCTCTTCGCGGAAGTGCTCCAGCATCGCCAGCGCAAGCTCACTGGAACAGCTCATGTGGCGAAAATCTATCGACGCGCCTGCGCCTGGTATAAGCAGCAGGGCTTCTTTCTGGAATCTGTAGAGGCCGCCATGAGTGCGGAAGATTACGATGAAGCGGCCATTATGCTCGAACAGCAGGGCATTCCCGTTACCGAGGGCTATCCCTATGAGCGTTTCGTTTCCTGGATCGAGCGCCTCCCTTCGGCTGTCCTTACCAGGCATCCCCAACTGGCGATGTGGTATAACTCCGCTTTGATTATGATGGGAGAACTCCAAAAACTTGATGAGGCCTCTCAGAGGGCCGCGCAGGGCTTTGAGGAGCAGGGGAAGTTGACAAGGCTGGGAGCTACCCTGGCCCATCAGGCTGTGCGCTGCTACTGGTTAGGCCATACCTCCTCCTTCTTTGCCTATCGAGAAAAGGCGCTGCCCTATCTCTCGGGTGAGGCCCCGGTGGAAAAAGATGCACGCAGTCTGATGACTGGCTTTGTTGCTTTGCATACTGGTCAGGTACAACTGGCATTGCCCATTTTTGCTGAGAGTCTGCGTGTGAACGAGGGTATCCCTAATTTCTCCGGCTTCATTTCCTGTAAACTACGTTTGGCCGATCTCTTACGGATGCAGGGCAAACTGCAAGAGGCGGCACGACACTATCAGCAGGTGATAGAGCGAACCCGGGATCTGCGCTTTCCCGCCTCCGAGGTACTTGCACGCTGGAGTCAGGTGTTGTTGGAATGGGATCAACTTTCAGAGGCGGAAGCGGCTCTCCAGCAAGCCCTGGCCAGTGCTCAGCACATGCAGCATACCAAACTTCTGAGTCTGGGAGCACTGTATCACGCCCGCCTCCTTTTGGCTCGTGGCGAAACGGTGCTGGCGGAGCAGCGTTTGCAAGAGGCCTTCCAGTTGGCTTGTCGATATGATCACCAGGAGGTGTACCGCGAGGCGTTGATCGAGAGGGCACGCGTGGCCCTTATCCAGGGGGATTATGTGACAACAGAGCATTGTCTGAGCGCATGCGCTGTCCAGATTGACGACGCGCCAGCGTATGCGCAGGAGGCCGCTTATCTTCTCCTCTCCCGCTGGCTGATTGCTCAAGGAAAAGCCAGGCTTGTGTTGGACCATCTTCCCAGATGGAGGCAGGTAGCGCGAGAAGATGGCCGGGGCGAGCGTGAAATAGAAATGTTGCTCATCCAGTCGCTGGCCTATGCTGCTCTCCAGGAGCGCGAACAGGCTCTGGATGCACTGGCACTTACGCTCCACCTGGCCGAGCCGGGTGGTTATCTGCGCCTCTTTCTCAATGAAGGCCAACCTGTGCAGTGTTTATTGATCCAGTTGGGCGAGCGCACCCCCTCTCAGCAACCTTCTGTGCAAAGGCTACTGGCCCATTTCCCCATATCCGAGCAAAAAGCCTCCGCTCAGAAGGAACTTGTTGAAAAAAAAGCTCTTGCTGCCGGATCGCAGAAACCACTTCCTCTTTTGAGTACACGGGAAAAAGAAATTTTGCGCCTGATTGCAGCTGGCGCCTCGAATGAGGATATTGCAGAGCAACTGGTGATCGCCTATAGCACCGTCAAGCGCCATGTGAGCAATATCCTCGTGAAATTATCTGCTACTAACCGCACCCAGGCCGTCGCGCTCGCCCGCGAGCAGGGCTGGCTTTGTGAGATGTAGCGGCTCTCCCCGACAAAAAAATACATCCTACCCTACATCTTTTGGCTCTCTCTCCCTTCAGCCTAAGAGAGTATAGTTTCCTTAGAACAGATTGCTGTCCGGCTGATCGGCAAAGATGAGGGGCAAACGAATGATGATGAAACCAATGCATTACCGGATCCACATCCAGGGCTATCTCGATCTGGAATGGCAGGACTGGCTACACGGCCTGACCATCACCCATTGTGAAGAGAGAGAAACCGTACTCAGTGGGCCACTCGCCGACCAGGCAGCGCTACACGGTATTCTCACCCAGCTCTATGATCTCGGATTACCGCTGCTGGCGGTAAATACAGTTCCTCCTGATGATCAGTCATAATGAATAATTCATTTTAATGGCATCTTCAAAGGAAGTCGATCCACATGGTGTTCCGCCCTACGGTTGACCAGACACGCAGGAGTGTTAGCTTCCCGCAGGAAGGTGATGAACAGGCCCTGGTTGGTTTCGGCGATACAGGCCAAGTCCTCAGGAGAAACTACTGGAGAAGGGCGATCTTTTTCTGCCGGATAATCCGCGTGGAGGAAGTAGCCTTTTCCCGGCGGGGCATATCCAGCAGGGAGCGACCCTGCCAGGCCATCTCGATGAAAGGCCTGAAACATATAAGGAGGGAACTATGACTGACATCATACCAATCAACAGGGGAGCGGTTGTCGTGACCGGCGCCTCTTCTGGAATGGGGCGCGCCTGTGCGCTCCTGCTGGCACAAGCGGGCTACCACGTCTTCGCGGGCGTACGGAAAGAACAGGATGCGCTCGCGCTCAAGCAGCAGGCACCTGCATCCCTCACCCCGATCTTTCTGGATGTCACTGACGCAGACTCGATAACTGCTGCCGCGATGCAGGTTACTGAAACCGTGGGAGAAGCAGGCCTGACAGGACTGGTGAACTGTGCAGGCATCGGGGTCACGGCTCCGATGGAACTCCTTCCCATTACCGAGTTGCGCCGCCAGTTCGAGATCAATGTCATCGGGCAAGTGGCCGTCACCCAGGCCTTTCTTCCGCTGATCCGCGCAGCTCGCGGGCGCATTATTCACGTTGGCTCGGTCGGAGGAAAGATTACGATTCCCTTTGGGGGTCCCCTCTGTGCATCAAAATATGCAATAGAGTCGATCAATGATGCCTTGCGCATGGAACTGGCTCTCTGGGGGATTGAGGTCTGCCTGATTGCTCCTGGCAGCATTCGCACGCCTGCAGTGGGGAAGCTGGTGAAGGATAGCGAGGCCATGATCAGCACCTTTCCAGAAGAAGGGGCCAGGCGCTATGCTGCAGCCTATCGTGCCTTTGTCCAGACCTTCGTCAAGCATGAGGAGGCCGGGGCGTGTCCAGAGGTGATGGCCGCTGTTGTGCTCAAGGCTCTCACCGCAAGGTTACCCAGAACCCGCTACCCTGTGGGACCGTTATCCAGACGTTTACCGTGGCTTTCCAGGGTTCTCCCCCCCAGGGTGTTTGATCGGGTCAAAGCCCGCCTTTTCGGCCTGCCACGGTACGTCGAAGCTTGAACCGGAAATTAAGGAAGGAACACTTTTTCACAATACCATTTGCTTGTCTGAAGGAGTGATTGCGTGAGCTCGCTTATAACTATCAACTGCACGTTTGATCAGCCCAGAGCGGGAGAAGAAAAACGTCCCTCCTTCCAGAGCATACGTTGCGGAAGAAAAACGCCAGGTGAGAGGGAAAAGGAGAACGGAAATGGACACTGATGTCTTAATTGTTGGTGCCGGCCCAACAGGTTTGATGCTGGCCTGTTGGTTAGCGCGCTTAGGGATACACCCAATGGTCATTGAGAAGAAGGCCGGTCTGACTAGCGAATCGCGAGCGGTGGGAGTACAGGCGCGCACACTGGAAACCTATGATATGCTCGGCATTGTCGATCGGGCGTTGCCACAGGGTGTACCGGTGAAAGAGATGAACCTGCTGATCAACAGGCGTCTTGTGGGGCGGGTCAAAATGGGTGAGATCGGTAAAGGGCTCTCTCCCTACCCCTACTTCTTCGTTATGAGCCAGGACAGAACTGAGCGCCTCCTGTTTGAAGCGTTCACAGAGCAGGCTGGGCAGGTGCGATGGGAAACCACGATTGGTGATCTTGTGCAGGATGAGCAGGGGGTAAACGTGGAGTTACAACGCGCCGATGGAAAAAGTGAGCGTGTGCGAGCGCGCTATGTCTGCGGCTGTGACGGGGCCAGCAGCCAGGTTCGGCACGCACTTAACCTCGATTTCCCAGGAGGAACCTATCCCCAGCATTTCTATGTGGCGGACGCGCTCATTACCTCTCCGCAGCCCGAAGGTGTGATCAGCATCAGCATCGATGGAGATCGCTTCCATGCCCTTTTCCCAATGCCCGGACCCAACCATTACCGCGTCCTGGGATATGTCCCGCCAGAGTTGACCGACAAGACGGACCTCACCTTCGAGGATGTGCGCTCCACTTTTGAGGACTCTATGGGTGCACAGGTTGCGAAAGTCTTCTGGTTTTCGACCTATAACACGCATCACCGTATCGCAGAACACTTCCAACGCGGACGAGTGTTTCTGCTGGGGGACGCGGCCCATATTCACAGTCCGGCAGGCGGACAGGGCATGAATACCGGGCTGATGGATGCCAGCAACCTGGGCTGGAAACTGGCTGCAGTCCTCCAGGGAGAGGCCGGCGAGCGCTTACTGGCCAGTTACGAGCCAGAGCGTATGGCTTTCGCGCACTTGCTGGTGGCAACCACCGATCGCGTCTTCACCGCTGCATCCAGTCCCACGTTGAGGGCGCGGCTGTTTCGCTCCGCGATTGTGGCCCCGCTTTTCTCAGGGCTTTCCCAGTTGCCTCAGATGCGCCGCTGGTTCTTCGGCACTATTTCACAGACGCGGCTCAATTACCGCCATAGTCCCATGAGCCGGGGAGCGGCCAGCCTTGTGCAGGCGGGCGATCGTTTGCCCTGGGTGAAGTGCAGCGATGGAAGCAGCAATTATGATGCTTTGTGCACTCTCAAAGTGCACTTGCAGGTCTATGGCACGGTTTCTCCAGAGATCGAGGGCTTTACCAGAGAGCATCCCGAAGTGCCAGTGAAGCAGTTCTCCTTCACTCCAGAGGCAGCACGCGCTGGTTTACAGGAAGGAGCCTGCTATCTACTGAGGCCAGATGGCTATGTCGCCTATGCCTCGCCTCAGTTCTCATCAGAGGAGTTGCTGGCTTACCTGCGGGATGTCTGGTGCTGGCGAGAGGTTGGAGCGAAGGTGGAATAGGAAAGCCCCAAGCAAGTGCTCACGAAAAGCTGGGAAAAGGGTAACGAATATCTTAGGTGAGAAATATCTATCAAGGAGACAATCACATGACGAATCCTTTATTGGAACTCAAAGCACTGGGACAAAGTGTCTGGCTCGATGACATTGATCGGAGTCACCTCCTTTCGGGGCAGTTTGCAAGCCTGGTTGACGAGGATGGCCTCTGCGGTGCGACAGGCAATCCCACCATTTTTGAGCACTCAATGACGCATGACACTACCTATGATGAACAAATGCAGCAACTGATCGCCGAGGGCAAGAACACACAGGAGATCTATGAAGCACTAGCAATGACCGATGTGCGTCTGGTAGCTGACCAGCTACGTCCCGTCTATGAGCTGACAGATGGGCAAGACGGCTTCGTAAGTATCGAAGTGTCCCCCTACCTGGCAGCCGATACCGCAGGTACTCTAACAGAGGTGCGCCGCTTCTGGCACGCGATTGCTCGACCTAACTTGATGGTGAAGATTCCCTCAACTCCGGCAGGCATTCCCGCCATTCGCCAGGCACTGGCTGAGGGCATCAACATTAATAGCACCCTCATTTTCTCAATCGAGAACTACCGCCAGGTGGTTGAGGCTTACCTCAGTGCCCTGGAAGAACGCAGTACGCAAGGCCAGGATATCAGACACATTGCCTCAGTGGCCAGCTTCTTTGTCAGTCGTGTGGATGTGTTGGTGGACCAACTGCTCACAGACCAAATGAATGCTGTGAGTGACCTGGTTCGGCAGCAGCAGCTGAGAGCCCTGCAAGGCAAGATCGCTATCGCCAATGCCCGCCTGGCGTACCAGGAGTTTAAACGGCTGTTCAGCGGGCCACGCTTCCAAGCCCTCAAGCAGCGGGGGGCACGTGTCCAACGGCCACTGTGGGCGAGCACGAGCACGAAAAATCCAGCTTACCATGATGTCTTGTATGTCGAGGAGCTGATTGGTCCCAACACTGTGGATACGATGGCTCCCACCACGATCGAGCATTTCCGCGAGCATGGACGGGTGCGTTTCTCCATCGAGGACCAGATCACAGAGGCGAAGGCTGCGCTTGCTGCACTCGAAGAAGCTGGCATCCACTATGACCAGTTTACTCAGCAGCTGCAAGACGAGGGAGTGCAGCGGTTCTCGGATTCCTTCAACCAGTTGTTTCAGTGTATTGACAACAAGCGCAAGGCCCTCGGCGGCCGGCAGTAGCGCAGAGGTGATCATCACGACAGCTTTCCTGTCCTGGTTTGAGTGAAAAAGTATTGTCCAGGATTGAAGGTGGTGAAACTGTCCAGTACCTGATATCGTCGTTCTCCCGCAGAAATGGTGCTCAGCAATATCAAGAGATATCGCTGAGCACTTGTTGGCGTAAGAGCTCGACACAGCCACGTCCATACATCGAGCACTTGATCAGTTTGAGTCGATGCTCCAGTGCTGTTGTCGATAAAAGAAAAGGGGCTCTCCACTTCTTCCTCTCCCCGACGGAATCAGTATCTTGGGAGTTGAAGCCTCAGACACTGGCTTGATGGTGAGCATTATGTAAGCGCCATCCCACAGCACATGCTCAAGGTGATGGGGAAATGTGTCCAGCACGTCGACCACGGGCTGATTATCGTCGAGACTGGCTTTGGTGAGCACAAAGCCGAGAATGAGACCAGTGAGGCTCACAACGATATGCAATTTGCAGCCAAAGTACTTCATGGCTTTGCTGCTACAAATCCCATAGTCGGCATGACCAGCAAAATCGCTAGCTTGTTTGCGGCGTTTGTAGCTCACGCAGGGGACCGGAGCTGAGCCAATGGCTGCTATCTTCTCGAAACAAAGGCCCTCTTGCACCAGTTGCAAGCTGGTGCGGACGGCCAAAATCACTGACCAAAGCGAACGCTTGCGACGATTGTAGCGGGTGCGTTCATTGAGTCTAGGAAAGAAGACCCGTAGACTGGCAGCATACAGTCGGAAGAAGTGATCTTCTCGCGGTTTGCCGATGAGTTCCTGATAGAGCGCGATGGTCACCAACTCACTGTCGGAGAGTTGTGGTGTTATTCCAGGCCGCTGTAAGGGATTCAAGAATAATTAATTATTCCGGATAGCTGGAGGTGAGAGCCACACGTACAGGGCGCGGCTCGATCTTTGTAAGCTTTTTCATGAGGAAAAATGTCGGGACTCCAACCTCGCCAGAATAGCCTCACGCGGGCTCGGTTTTGCCTGCATTAGAAACTTTTGAGGTTCATGAAAGATATTCAATAATTAGATGCTCGGTATAATAAATAGGATTTCTATGGTCTGCGACGATATTTCAGGTGAATTTGCTGTCCCCACACGTCTCCACCAATTCATGTGGCTTTACCCGGGGAGTATGCAAACTGAGACAACAACATACTACGCTTTCACCACATTTGAGACAGTTTCCGAAATTGGGCAAGAATCGTTGCTGTTCCGGATCATGGTGAGACATTTAACCAGATCTCAATGAGTTGTTTGGTGATGACTCCAAAGTCGAGCGGTATTTCTTCCTGCATTCCCGTTCGCACCCATTGTTCAATCACGCCAATAGCGCCATTGATAATGAAGGTACTGAATATATCCAGTTGGTGTTCGGTCGCCTGAGGATAGAGTTGGTGCCAGCTGGCTACCATCCTGGCTTGTGGAACTTCCATGATTTTTTTTAAGAACCGTTTATCTCCGTTTTCCGAAAAAAGGATTTTGAAGAGGTCCGCATCTTTTTTCACAATTGTGAACACTTTTTTGGCAAAGTTAGTCACATCTTGACTTGCCGTGGTGATCACTGCGAAGAGTTCCTCAAAAGCTTCGTCTTCCATTTGTTCTAAAAGATCAAAGGGATCGTGATAATGCGTGTAAAACGTAGCGCGGTTGATCTGCGCCAGTTCACAGATTTCTTTCACTGTAATTTTTTGGATGGGTTTCTCGGTCAGCAGTTTTAGAAGGCTTTCTTTGATTACCTTCCTGGTATAGCGCACACGAGCATCCGTTT
This sequence comes from Dictyobacter aurantiacus, assembly GCF_003967515.1. GTDB lineage: Bacteria > Chloroflexota > Ktedonobacteria > Ktedonobacterales > Ktedonobacteraceae > Dictyobacter > Dictyobacter aurantiacus. The sequence continues at coordinate 2,667,900 of NZ_BIFQ01000002.1, forward strand.
TCATGCTTTCCCTCCGCCTCGAATCAATCGCGATCTAGTCAACAAATTGCTCAATAGTGGCGTTTTTCTCTCAGATTATGTGGATAACGTTGTTTTTCTTTCATCTGGTGCGAGATTGCTGGTTGACTCTGAGTTTCCCTGCCATCATACTAGACATATGAAAAAAAACAACATCTGTTTATCGAAATCGATTATCGTTCGACACAGCGAACAAAAGAGAGAGGTACAAACCCGGTAAACGCTGTATTTCTCTCTTCACACATGAAATAGAGACACGAAGGAGAAAACCGATGAGCGATTTTCAGGCCATTGCTGATCGCTGCGAAATTGAGGTACTACGCGGCGAGTTCACTGATGCGGTGATGATGCAAGATTACGACCGCCTCGCAGCGCTATTCACAGAGGACGGCGTGGTGCAGATTCCTCATATCAATGCCAGAGCCGCCAGTCGAAGAGAGATCCGCGCCAGTTTCGAGCGGCTCCAGGGTCTGTTAGACTACTTTGTGCAAACTACGCACTCGGGCACGATTCGGCTCGAGGGCGATACCGCAGTCGGACGTACCTACGTCTCAGAGCTTGGACGGAGGCGCGACGGTGGCTCGGAGTTGAACTATGCTATTTATCACGACTGTTACCGGCGCACTGAAGACGGCTGGAAGTTCTCCGAGCGCGTCTACGAGGTCAGATATCTCGACACCACTCCGCTGGCTGGCTCGGTCCCTCACACAGCGGGGACTCTGGCCAAAGAATCGACCAGGAACATGCCCTTAACAAAAGCACAACAGTAATTCTGTCTTTACCAGAATCTCAGGACAGCCGCTCAATATCACATATACATCGGTGAGAGGCTTTTCTCGCAGAAGTGCTTCTCAAGGGGGATTACCATGCTCTGGGAAATCGATTCCAATCGTTCACGGGTGTCGTTTGCTATTCGCGTCATGTCGATTACTACAACGCGAGGAAGTTTCGGCACGCTACAAGGTCAGCTTCATATTGATGAGCAAACCCCTGCCAATTCCTGGGTAGAGGCTGAAGTCGACGTGGCCAGTATCAATACGCATAATAGAATGCGCGATAACCATCTACGTTCTAATGCCTTCTTCGCCGTGAAAAAATATCCCACCAATGCTTTTAAGAGTACAGAAGTCGAGCATATCGGTGGCTCTGCCTATAAAGTGACGGGGACACTGGCACTTCTTGGGACAACGAAATCCATCACCTTCGATGTCACATATAACGCTCAGAGCTCCAGAGTAGATGCCTATGCAAATTTAACTGCCAGGGCGACTATTAACCGTGAAGATTTGGGTTGGAGCATGCTTGTACACTCTGCGGCAGACAAAACAGCCACTATCGAGATAGCTCTCGTCGCTGTTCAGAAGGTAGACTCGGCTTATCCTCGCCTCACGTGAGGCTAACCCTCGTCAGGCGAAGATCACCTTCTCTCGTTTTAGCTATGTCGTTCAAGAGAATCACTACAACTACCACAATGAGGCTTTTCTAAATCTAGAATGCCTTAGTCGAGCCGTGAGCGGCTTCGGGAGAGTTTTTTTGACGCAGGATTGATGCTTCAGTATACGCGTATCCTAGTGGATGAAGCTACTCTGTATCTGCAAGCTATGAACAAAGCTGGAGTGTAAAGATGACTGATGTGGCACAGCATTATGAGCAGTTACTTGCCGAATACTATAGCTGGATGTTCGGGCCCTTTGATGAGAAGGTGGCCGAGCAACGGGCTTTATTTGAGCGCTGGGGCGTTGTTGCGAGTGGCACGGGGACGGCACTGGATCTGGGGAGTGGGTCTGGCTTTCAATCGATTGCTCTGGTCGATCTGGGCTTTCGTGTGATGGCCATCGATCTGAGCCAGCGCCTGCTGATGGAACTGGTCGAGCGCAAGGGCGAACGCGCCATTGTCCCTATACAAGGCGATATCCGGGACGTTGTGCGGCTGGTTGATACTCCAGTTGATCTCGTTGTCTGCATGGGTGATACGCTGCCTCACCTGGAGAGCAGGGATGAGGTGCTGCAATTGCTGCGCGCCATTCATCACCTGCTTGTGCCGGGTGGGCGATGCGTGCTCAGTTTTCGCGACCTCTCTGTTGAGCAGCGGGGCCTGGATCGCTTTATCCCGGTGCGCAGTGATGCTAGTACTATCCTGACCTGCTTCCTTGAGTATGAGCCCGCGCAAGTGGTGGTGCATGATCTGCTCTACGTGCGCGAGGGCGAGCAGTGGACGTTGCGCAAGAGTAGCTATCGCAAACTGCGCCTGTCAAGTTCCTGGCTTGTGGCTCAACTACAAGCGATTGGTTTCATGGTGGAGGTCCAGGAGTCGCAGCGCGGCATGTCTTTCCTTGGCGTTCGTAAACATAACGATGCGAAGAGTATTGAAACGAGTGATGATTAGCAAAGGATGAGAGCAATGTTGGATTATCTGCGCTTCACCTGTGATCTGAATCAGGGTGCAGGTAAGGAAAGAGAGGCGGCATTTATGCAAGCAAAGAAACGTGCACATTCACTCGTCATCCATATTGTGCTCTGTATTATTGTGCTCGCATTCATTGTTCCTGTGTTGGCGCTGATCTCGGCATCGCTCAAATCACAGGCGCAAAACTCTCTGCTCCTGTCCATAAGGAAGCAGTCTTGCAGTCGTAGCTGCGACGGTGATGCGGGAGAGGAGGGAATTTTTTGTGTTGTGCAATAAAGTGAAGTAGGGTCTATTTTATCGCTTTTGTTCTCTGGTGGAGAGAAGGACCGGAGCGTGGGCCTGATTCTCACCTACAGATCTTAAGTGCGAATAGATCTTATTGCTTGATTTACCCGCATTTCAACGCTGCCTCATTATATGCCCAAACATCCAGCGAGGGCGGCTGAATGCTGAGCTGGGTGAGAGTCGTGCAGATTTGAGAGCGGTGGTCGATGCCGTGATCAATGAACTGGATGACCGTGACCAGGAGCGGCGCCCTGTAGATGCCTTCAAACAGGAGTTGGATTACTTGGAGTTGTTCCGGTGTGACCTGCTCGGTAAAGGCGATCATGGCCGAGCTTGTGCTGCGGGCACGCTCGCGCAGTTCGGCGAAGGAGCGCGAGGCTCCCTCATCCTCGAGTAGAGGCGGCGTGGTCGGGAAGCTACCCATCGAGCTGGCCGCATAGTTCTCCTCAGCGCCTAGCATATGCTTGAGGGTGACGCGGATACTACCGTGGGTGCCAGGGAAAACGGCATCGAGCTGGGTATCAGTAAGCTGTTCGCAGGTGTCGAGCAAGCGCTGGTTGGCCCAGAGGTTGTATTTGAAGAAGTCGGAAAGTCCGGTAATATATGTTACCTTTCAATGTTGCATTACTACTTTCATCTCACGACGACATAATCGCGCATCAGTAGTATGTAAGTGATGGCGATCTACGCGATTTTACAGCTGTATTTCCAGCATGAGTAGCATGAAGTTAGCGCACCACTGGCGTCATGGTCGGACGGAACCCCTTTGAGATGATGTTATCGGTACGTACTATAGCTGAACAAGAGACGATTGTCAAAGCTTCAGTGCTGTCCGATCTCTCTGACTATCTTCAAAATCGATGCCAGTTAAGAGGACATCTAACCAGCAAATACCTCACACATCTTTTCTCGTTTGTTCTCCGCTGATCTTTACACAACAATCGGCATGGCACCGCGACGGCTGCCGTGATATTTACTTAGAGTTTTTGAGCATTGCACGAAGTAGCATTTTCTTCACTTCTTTACGGTTCCCTCTTGTGGATTCTCACATAAATATTCGTTTTTCAATCAGATAACTTTTCCATAAATTCCTCTACTTCGGCCTGGAGAGACGGTTTGCAGGGAAGAAGACGCCCCGTGTTTTTCACATAAATTTACCCTGCTGTATTTTCAAAAAGAAAGAGAGAATAGACAGCAGGATAAAGCAAAATTCTCACATAAATATTCGTTAATGTTGAGTTTTTAATCTGTTTTCTGCGCTACGGAGGAGCCATTCGCGTGCTCTTTTCTTACGGCTCAAGTGAAGAGAGGCTTACGGTTTGAGAAGGGAAGAGCAATTGTGGGAAGGATGGGTCGTTGTTGTCAACGAGAACGTTTGCTTGTTCATGCGGACGGGCAATCTGATAATAGAGGCGTTGTCCAGGTTGATAGCGCTGGAGATAACGCGTCCGAATCACTTCCTCTGAGCCAAAAAGGGACAGGTCGCGCCGCAAGGCACGCTGCAACGCTCGTTCCATCTTCACATAGACAAAGATGCGATAATCCCACTGATGCACTAATTCAGGACGCAAGAGAAAGACTCCATCAAAAAGCAGAACAGCGTTCGGTGGAGCTTCCTGCAATGGAGTGACCAGAGGCGTATCTGTACGAAAGTCGAAGACAACTCGCCCGTAGTATCCATTCCCCTGTGGCCCAAGTGGGTCAAGCAACACAGTACGTAGGGAGGCATAATCAAAGGAGTCTTCATAGTAGCCTTCCGGTGAAAGGGAGCCCCGCTTCAGCCGAACGCTACGAGGTTGATGAAAGCCATCAACCGAAGCACGGATGACCGGCCTTCCCTGCGCCTCAATCAGCGGAGCCAATTCGTCAGCCAGGGTTGTTTTGCCTGCTGCGTCGATTCCATCAAGGGCGACTCGAAGCGTATGCTTGGAGGACAGCGAACAAAGCGTTGCGCTTAGATCATGGAGCAGTTGGTCTCGTGTCATACTCATCTCTCTTTCTCACATATTCGTTTACTGTTGAGTCTTAATCTGTTTTCTGCTAGTTGTCAGCTATGGCCCAATCTGGTCCTTGTAAGGTCCAGCGCAGCTCCTCTCTTAGCAGAGGCGTTTTTCGTGGAGGATGGGAGGGAAACTTTTGCCGGTCTCTGACCTTTTTCATGCTCCATCGCGCTCCACAGGTTTGGCATTCGACATGCCAACTCACGCATTGCCTGAGTTGTGAGACATAATACGCTCCCTGTCATTTATCTGACAATTCTTCCAGATTGTACCTTGTTTTTCAAAAACCGGTAGACTACGCTTTTCTTAGAAAAGGCAGACTGTTACTTAGTAACATCATATACCAGAACGGTACCCCTCTCAACAAGAGAGATCTTTTTGAGAAGAAAGAGAAAAACGCATGACATCAGAAGCGTTGAAGGCCATACGCGACTACTTCATTCATGTGATGCTGGCGGAGGATATGCTGTTTGAGCGCTGGACGATGCTCTCAGCCCTGGCCCGCGAGACCAAACCGGTGCGTATCGGACAATCCTGGCCTATAATAGCTACCGCGATCCCAGGCTACTGATACAGATGACCCCGACCGTCGATGTGTTCTCGCATGGACGCCTCACTGTGGGCATAGGAGCAGGCGATTATGAAGAGGAGTTTTTCGCATATGGTTACACCTATCCTGATGCTCCTACACGCCTTCCTGTGGACCCAGGATGAGCCTAACTTAAGGTTAGGTACATGGTGTGATCAATAAGCCCAAAGAAGTCCAGCATCCCCATATCCCCTTGCTCATTGGCGGCGCAACTGTTTGTTATATCACAGGAATAGCATGCAAAGTAAAAAGGATGATCTCATGACGCAGAATGATTCTCGGGCGCAGGAGCAGGTTCCCGTTTTGATTGTTGGAGCGGGTGGCGCAGGCTTATCCCTCTCGCTGCTGTTGCTCCAGCAAGGGATCCGCCCGCTGTTGATCGAGCGGCGAGATGCTATCTCGGTCTATCCACGCGCGCGCAATCTCAATTTCCGCACGCTGGAAGTGTTACGTGGGCTAGGACTCGAAACCGAGGTTCGGGAGGCCGGTGCAAGAATCTCGCAGGTCATCACGAAAGAAACCCTTGCCTCAGAGCAAGAACAGATCTTCGATCCGACCAGCCTGATGGAACGCGTCGATACATTGAGCCCCGACCCATTCGGATGGCATTGTCCGCAGAGCCGGCTTGAACCAGTCTTGCTCGAAGCCTCCAGGAAACGCGGTGGTGATGTGCGCTACCATACAGAGCTCGTTTCTTTCGCCCAGGATGACAGCGGCGTGACTGCTACCTTGCAGAATCGTGCCACCGGAAGATTCTCTGTGGTGCGATCAGATTACCTGATCGCGGCTGACGGCGCTCATAGCCGCATTCGCGAGACACTTGGCATCGCATCGCAGGGGATGGGCGTGCTTCCTGAGCACTTCATCTTTGTCTACTTCCGCGCTCCCTGGCAGGAACTTATCGCAGGGCGTGAAGCTGATGGATTTGTCATCAAGAATGCCGATGTCCAGGGCATTTTCCTGCTGGCCAAAGATGATCTAGGCATGTTTATGATTACCTACCGACCTGCTCTGGGCGAAGCTATGCAGGATTTTACCGCAGAGCATTGTAAAGACCTAGTGCAAAAGGCACTGGGGACACCGGAAATGCCTGTTGAGATCGTGGATATTGCACCGTGGCAACCCGCTGAAAGCGTGGCGACCCATTTTCAGCAAGGGCGCGTCTTCCTGGTTGGGGATGCCGCCCATACCATGCCTGCTTACAAAGGGCTTGGCGTTAACACGGCGATTCAGAGTGCGCAGAATCTAGGCTGGAAACTGGCTGCCGTTCTACGTAGAGAGGCACCGCCAGCGCTTCTGGAAACCTACCAGCAGGAGCGACACCCTGTTGGATGCCTTGCTGCCCGGCAGTCGCTCACAGGGCCAGGAGCAGCCTGGCTGGCGGAGGGCATAAAGAGTGAACTCTTACCTGTAGAGAAGGAGCTCCCGCTCTTTTATCCCATAGTAGGCTATCGCTATCGTTCCCAGGCAATCCTCGCGGAGGATGCCGTTCCACCAGTGCCGGAGGAGATCATGCTGCTAGAACGTGAAGAGCTTACCGGCCTTCCTGGCACGCGCGTCCCGCATCTATGGTTGGAACGGCAGGGGCAACGCATCTCGACGCTGGACCTGTTGGATGGCCACTTCATATTCCTCACCGGTGCAGGGGGAGCTGCCTGGTGTGAGGCCGCAAAGACCGTTGCCCAGGCACAAGGGATCGCTCTTTCGGCGTACCGTCTTGGACCAGATGCCGACCTGCTTGATGAGGAAAACGCTGGACCGACGAAGCTGGGAATCTCATCTACGGGAGCAATGTTGGTTCGGCCCGATGGTTTTGTTGCCTGGCGCAGCAGTACCATGTCCATGAATCCAGTACACCAGCTTGAACAGGTGCTCTCGCACATCTTGTGCCGACCACCCGCTCTACGTGAAAGCAACATGAGACAGATTTGAGGAAGGATACCAAAAGATGACAGACGTATCTCAGACGCGTGCCGCACACGACGTGCTGATAGTTGGGGCAGGACCGGTTGGCCTGACTCTGGCGAATGACCTGCTGCGCCGGGGCATCTCTTGCCGCCTGATCGATAGCGCGCCCCGGGCCGCCCAGAAGACCAAGGCACTGGGCATCCACGCGAAAACGCTGGAACTCTTCGCGAAGATGGGTGTGGCTCACACCGCCATTGAGCGCGGACTCAAGTCACCCGCGTTTCGTCTCTCCAGTGACGGCAAGCGCATCGCCAGGATCGACTTCCAGGAGCACCTGCTTGAGAGTCCCTATCCCTATGTGTTGATGCTGCCACAACACGAGACGGAACAGTTGCTGACAGCACACTTGCACAGCCAGCATGGTGCCATTGAATGGCGAGCGGAACTGATCGGTGTCACACAGGATGAACAGGGAGCAGATGCGGTGGTGCGCCATGCTGATGGGAAGGTCGAACAGATCCGGGTGGGCTTTGTGGTCGGCTGCGATGGGGCGCACAGTACGGTCCGTCACCTGCTCGGCCTCCATTTTGCCGGGACGACCTTTGAGCAGAGCTTTGCCGTGGGCAACGTGCGTCTGGCATGGGCGCTGCCTTACGATGAGATTGTCGCCTGTGTCCATCGGGGCAGCTTCATTGCGTACTTTCCGATGGCTGATGGACGCCATCGCGTGGTCATTGCCTATGAGCTGGAGAAAGTTCCTCCAGGAGAGGTCACGCTGGAAGAAATTCAGCGGGTCATTGAGACCTGCGGTCCGGTGGGAGCACGTGCCTCGGAGCCAGCGGACCTCACCCGTTTTCATGTCAATCAACGCCGAGCTGAACACTATCGTTGTGGCCGGATCTTTCTGGCAGGGGACGCCGCTCACATTCATTCACCGATTGGTGCCCAGGGAATGAATACTGGTATCCAGGATGCGTTGAATCTGAGTTGGAAACTCGCGCTCACGATCAAGGGGTTGGCTGCTCCACGCCTGCTGGAGAGCTATGAAGTGGAGCGCGAACAGGTGGGAGAAGCCTTATTGCGTGGAACCGAACGTGCCACCCGTCTGGCACTCACCCGCAATCCGCTGCTGTTGGGGCTGCGCACTGCACTAGCCCCGCTCTTCTTTTCCTCGCTTCCTGGTACAGCGCATCGGCTGGCAGAAGCGCTCTCTGAGATCAGTATCGCCTATCCGCAGAGTCCCATCGTGGTCGATAGCCGCGATAAAAAAGGAACGCTGCTCGCTGGTGACCGTGCCCCGAACGCCCTGATACGCGTGGGCGGAAGCGCAGAATCCTGTCCCCTCTTCGAGATCTTCAAGAGCCCACGTTCGATCCTGCTCGTGCTTGCGGCACGGCAGGAAGCAGAGGCAGTCGAGCGACACTGGCGTGAGGTGGAAGCCCTGCTCTCGACTGACTATCAGGAGATGATCGAGCTCTACCTGGTCACGCAGAGCGCGGTTTCTGGAGTGCAACAGGAGGGCAAACATATCCTGTATGACGTCACCGGGGAACTGCACCGGCGTTATGAAGCCGAGCAGGGAGGAGTGGTCTTGATCCGCCCCGATGGTTATATTGGCTTTTGGGGACAAGCTGGTGTGACCGAGGCTTTGCGTAGCTATGTACAGAGCCTGTTTTGTCCGCAGAGGGAAAGGCGGCCATCATGAACCTTCTCGCAAGAGGTAGCCATCATGAGCATGGATGCACACCGCTCCTGCTACTGTTGTGTTTTTTACGCCTATCTCACACATCAATAGGCGTGCGTATCAATCCAAGTTCTCACGTGCACATGTGATCATTGTATTACGACCCAATAATGGTTGTATTGCAGCACTTTTCAGTCCATCAAATGAACGTGTACAAACATCGTGGAGGAGTAATACAGAGTGGAAGCGGTGCACGATGTGGGCCAGTTCCTGGTCGGTAGCTGGGAGACGACAGAGGCGCAGCTGCCTCAGGCTGTCGAGCAAGCACCGCAGGAGCGCGGCGAGTTGTGCATCGGTGAGGCCATGTGGGTTGGTTCTGGGTGTGCTTTTGAAGCATGAAGAGCGACCCGTGGTCGCGTGCGGTCGGTACTGATCATTCTGTGGCGCAAGACGCTGCGCGGCATCGTCGTTTCCATGGTATCCCTCCTCCAGGTGGAATGAGTGTCTGTTGCGTCCTTCTCAAGAGAGCAAGATGCAAGAAGTTTTTCTGGTTGGTTTCTTGTAGAGTACATCTACGTGCACATCACACGTGCTCTCGTGATGGGAGCGAAGCAGAACAATCCGGTCGTCAAAAGAATGGAGGACTTTATGAGTTACCCAACAGTTGTCTCTCGGGAGGAGTGGCTTGCTGCCCGTGAGGAGCTATTGAAGAAGGAGAAGGAACTTACCCACGCAAAGGACCAGCTCGCCGCAACGCGTCGCAAGCTGCCTATGGTCAAGATCGAGAAGGGATACGTTTTTGAGGGGCCAAACGGTAAGGTGAGTCTGCTCGATCTCTTCGAGGGACGCACCCAGTTGATCCTCTACCACTTCATGTATGGTCCCGACTGGGAGAAGGGCTGCATGGGCTGCACGAACTTGGTCAATGAGATGTGCTACATCCCTACTCTTCATGAGAAGAACACCTCTGTGGCCGTCGTCTCGCGTGCACCCCTTGCCAAACTTGAGGCATGGAAGGAGCAGATGGGCTGGACCGTTCCCTGGTTCTCCTCATATGGCAGCGATTTTAACTTCGATTTCGATGTGTCGAACGATGAAGGCGAGGTTTCGTCGTTGAGTGTCTTCCAGCGCGACGGAGATACCATCTATCACACGTACCAGACGTTCCAGCGCGGTGTTGATATCCTGCTGAATTCGTACAACTATCTCGAATTGACCCCGCTCGGACGGCAGGAGGAATGGGAAAAGCGACTTGGGTGAGCCGCCTCCTGGCAATATGATCCCTGCTATCGCGCAGTTCTTCGCTCACCGGAACCTAAGATGAGACATCTCGAACCATTTTTCACTTCCTCACGTGCGTAGCGACCTGTGGTGGGGTTGGAGCGGAAGCCCGGGCTTTTGGGTACGTGTGATGGTCATGGACTGGTGGCACCCAATTATGATCATTGTAAGGAGCGGAAGAGCGGGTCACTTGCTCCATCAGGAGTGAACTTCCTCATCTGTCCAGCAACAGGGGCTCGCTCCCCTACCCGCAGGATAGTGGGTGGGAGGTATGGGTAGCATGTCTGCATGGCCACATTGGAACGCGGTAGTGTTGTGCTGTGTGTGGTGGTGAGCGTGACGAGAGGACGCAGCGCAATGAGGCTCCCCTGTATCTCCCTGCGCCTTTGTATCCTCAGAGCTCCCAGGAGTGAAACACATGAATGAAACAAGCGAACGCAGGCGTTGGAGGATATGCCTTCACGTGCCCTCTGATGATGTCTCTTTGAGCAGCGATTGGATCCTGCTGAACAGATGGAAGGAGCACCGGATATTCTATGAAGATCTACCTGGTGGATGGTACCTATGAGCTGTTTCGCAATCACTTCGGCGCGCCGCCGCGCAAGGCACCGGATGGGCGCGAGGTCGGCGCAACGTTGGGCCTTTTACGCAGCCTGCTGATGCTGTTGACGACGCCTGGCGTCACCCACGTGGCCTGTGCGTTCGATCATGTGATTGAGTCCTTTCGGAACGACCTGTATCCCGGCTACAAGACTGGTGTGGGTGTTGACCCCAATCTGATCGCCCAGTTCCCGCTGGCCGAAGAGGCGGTTTCCTCGCTTGGGCTGGTGGTCTGGTCGATGGTAGAGTTTGAGGCCGACGACGCCCTGTCCAGCGCGACCTCCCGCTTCAAGAACGAAGATGGAGTCGAACAGATCGTGATCTGCTCGCCGGATAAGGATCTCGCCCAGCTGGTCTCTGGAAGCCGCATTGTTGGCTGGAACCGTCGCCGCAATATGTTCATCGATGAGGCAGGCGTGATGGAGAAATTTGGCGTACGCCCACCGTCGATCCCCGACTGGCTGGGGCTGGTGGGTGATGCGGCTGACGGCTTCCCCGGTATCCCGGGCTGGGGTGAAAAATCCGCGGCGGCCGTGCTTGCGAAATACGAGCACCTGGAGGCGATCCCTGCAGCCCCGCAAACCTGGGGATTGAGTGCCAGCCGCGCGGCTCGCCTGGCCGAGAGCCTGGCCCAGCACAGGGATGAGGCGCTGCTTTTCCGCACACTGGCGACACTGCGCGAGGATGTGCCATTGAAGGAAACGCTCGCCGATCTGGAATGGCAGGGCGCCTACACACGGCTGAAAGATATCTGCCACCGGTTGGGCGATGAAAAGTTCCCCGGGCGTGTTCCGAAGTGGCGCGAGAGATGAATGTCACTCTTTGCTGATGACGAGCTACGACGTGTGGTGCCTGGTTGTGCTGTGTGGTGACGAATGGGAGAGAGATGAGCTGGAAGATGTCGTTGTGTGTCGTTGTATGCAGTGTGATGCAGGAACGCGCCATGCGGTGCAGCACCGTGCCGTTTCGCGCCTTCTGACGACTCGTGGCGACTTGCCACGACGAGAATATGCGGCGGTGCGTTGGCATATCTGCTGAGCTATGGGTGTGGCGTGAGAGCAGAGGAGGAGGTGTGTGCTGCTGGATCGAGCGTGAGAGGAGTGCTGCAGGAGCGGGAGAGGAGCGAAAGAGGCAGAAAAAAAGAGCGGCGCGTGATGGCCGCTCAAAAAAGCTTACCTATGAGGAAACGGGAGGAAAAATGCTCAATGCAATTTTTTTCTGTCATACCCATGTCATTATCGTACGCTCATCTCCATGCACCCTCTATCCTGTGGATAGACATTTTTGATTTTTGGTCTATATCTGTCACCTGTTTGTCATTCACATACAGCTCTATCTTACAGTAACATGAAGAGTAGAATGCAGATGAATGAGATCCTTTGTTCTCATACTAGGCCGTTATCTTAAATGTATCAACATGGAGGAATATTTCATGAATAAAATTCACATAGCAGTCAGGACAACTGTTTCCCCTGAGCGAGTTGTTCAAGCGTTGACTGATTTTAATCCACAAAGAACAAAGCTTTTGTCCAACATTGACCCTCGCTTTTATCAATTGCACTCAGTTGGTACGACTTCTGCTGATGTAACCGAGGGTTCAAATTTCCTCGGCGGCATCTGGGAACGCTCTACCTATGATTGGTCGCAGCCTGGCGAAATTCACATCACTCTGCAATCTTCCAATGCCTTTGTTCCTGGTGGTTACTGGCATTACCATGTTGCACGCACTGAAGACGGGGAGAGTCTGGTAGAACTCACAGTGGACCGAAGAGGCAAAAATTTGAAAGGCTATGTGCTGACCACGCTCTTGAGCTTCTTGGGACGGAAGCTTTTTAGTCAGAGTCTTGCTCAAACGTTGAAGAGTCTGGAAGCGGAAGCTATGGTTTCCTCTCAATCATGATACGTGGATATAGATCCCACGAGACGCTCATGTAGGACTACACCAAGTGGCAGAACACGGTGTGTCAGAGATGGGAATGAAAAATGGGCTCTACGAACAACGTGATGAGTGTGCCGATGTTGTATGCGGGGTAGGTGCGCAAGAGCTCGATTGCCAAGTTGACCCAGGTGCGTCCAGAAGAGATGATTGTCGCCACTTCCGTTGCGAGGTGAGCACGCGTAGGAACCTTGTGAGACTCAACGCACCACACACTGATCACGGCACAAGAGGTGTAGTGAACGAAAGCGGAAGGAGACCAAGGATGCAAGTTACCTATCCCCGATGTGCAGGACTTTACGTCCATAAGAAGGCGATTGTTGCTTGTGTGATGATCACTGAGCCTTCGGGAGCGGTGCAAAAGCAGATCCGTACCTTCTTAACCATGAAGGCAGATCTTTTCGCCCTTTCTGACTGGCTTGACACCTTTGGCGTCACCCATGTCGCACTCGAAAGCACGGGTGCGACATGGCTACAGCTTTCTTCCAGCATCCGTGCACGCAGAGCGAGCCGATCTCTCGTTTCGTTGCGGAACGTGCGGATCTCCTTGCGTCGCTCTCCAGCCTCAATGACCGTGAGGCAGAACACCAAAAAGCGCTGATGCACATCAATGTCTGCACACCGTTGATACATCACCTGCATCGGTTTGCTCCTTTCGTTGGATCGGACGCACTCCTCTTGGCAATTGGGGTGATCCCCTTGCAGGCGGGGCCTGTTGCTTTTCAGTATCTTCTTCGTGCTCTCACCTGCGTGTTTCCATCAGTGAGGTGACATGCCGTGATTCGTCCAGACTCCTGAGTACAGTTTCAAAAACACGTTCTTCCACCGTATACTGTTGGCCGTCTTCTCTCTGCAAAGGGCCCCCTTCGAGTATACACGTTTTCATCTGCCGTGGTGCGCCTGCGGCGCATGACGTTTCAGAATCTGGGATGACTCACATGCCCTACATTTAGTCGGCGCCTTGCCATGAGGAGTGGAGATAATCCGAATCTGACGCTGTATTTATTGAGAGCCGGCCCTGATTTAGCGTCCAGAGCTCACCGCCATAGCGCTGAATAAACCAGCGATCGTGCGATATAGCGATGACTGGTCCTGGAAATTGCAAGATGGCCTCTTCAAATGCCTCAAGCACATCCAGACTGATATAGTTCGTCGGCTCGTCGAGGAGCAGCACATTGGGATGTTGTGCCATCAAGCAGGCGATCTCCAGTTTACGCTTTTGCCCATGGCTGAGATAACGCACTTTTTTCTGCATATCTTCAAGGCGAAACAGGCCATGCCCCAGCAAGCGTCCGATAAACTCCCCTTCAAAGCCTACCTGTTGATGGCTATACGCCTCAAGTACCGTCTGATCTGGATCAAGTGCCTCACCTTCCTGGGAGAGATAGCCGATGCGCACTCCGGGAGCGAGTTGGACCTGACCACTATCAGGCTCCACCTGTCCCATGATAATCCTGAAGAGCGTAGTTTTGCCTGCTCCATTGGGTCCTGTAAGCAGGATACGAGCCTCGGGTTGGATGGTAGAGGTGATATCTTGAAAGAGGTTTTTTTTGCCAATGTGCTTGCTGATATTCGTAAGTGTAATTGCTTCCTGCGAACGGAGAGGTTCGGTAGTGAACTGGGATTTGATGTGTACCAGTTCTGGAGGTTTAGGAATGGGATTGCTCTCGATTCGCTTAAGCTGAACCTCGGCGGTGCGTACGATGCTTGAGATGGCATTCTGTTTGCCTTGTGCAAGGAAGTAGCGAACAAATTTGTCATTATCACGTGGCGCCGTTCGATTGGCATGTCCAACACTGCGTTCCGCATCTTTAATACGTTTACGTAATTCTTGCATTTCCTCCTGTTGTCGTTCATAGTCTGCCTCCCATTTGGCGCGTGCGCTAGCTTGTGCCTGAACATAGGCATCGTAGTTGCCAGTATAGCTGTGCAAGTTGTGGTCATGCTCGCTGATCTCGAAAATCTGGTTGACGGCCCGATTCAGAAACTGGCGATCGTGTGAGACCATAAGGAGAGCTCCGCGATAGTTGATAAGATAGGACTCTAACCATTCCATGCTGGGGAAGTCGAGGTGGTTTGTTGGCTCGTCGAGCAGAAGCACATCGGGCGAACGCAATAAAAGGGCAGCGAGTCCGACGCGTGCACGTTCGCCACCAGAGAGTGTCGCCACACCTCTTTCTCTCGGCAGCGCATCGATATGGAGCCCTGCCATGACCTGTTCTATCCTATAGTCTATTTCATAACCGCCCAGGTCCTGAAACCTGCTGGCGACATTGCTATATTCGTTCAGAAGTGGGTCGATATGATCTGCATCGACCACGGCCATAGCCGCTTCGAGTTCGTGCATGCGCTTCTCAAGCTGGCGCAGATTTCCGGTTGCTTGCAGAAGCAGATCCTGAATACTTCCCTCACCATCTACAAGATGGTCGGATGCTTGTTGTGGTAGGTAACCGGCCTCGACGTCGGGCGCGAAAGAGATTTTGCCCGACTCTGGCTTCTCATGTCCAGCGAGTATGCGGAGTAGCGTTGATTTCCCTGCACCATTCGGCCCAACAACGCCAATGCGATCGGAGGCATTCAAGACAAAAGAGATATCATTTAGAACAACGATGGCTCCATAAGCCTTCGTAAGTGAGCGTGCAGTAATAAGCATAGTCAAAGTACCCCAATAATTTTTTGCACTGTAAGACCTTTTCTGACCGCCAGATGTAAGAGAGCTCATAAATGTGGATATATCAACCCATAGTGGTACCGTTGACAGTGCCAGGGAGATGAATGGGGGCGCACAGGTATGTAGCGCTGCCAGGAAAGATGAGCACCATATGCAAGCAGCCAGTTATGTCAGAGGCGATATCGTCAATGAAAGAAGCGATTCAGCCATCTCAGAGTTACATAGCCTGAGATTTTTGTGACCGAAACCTGGTCCTGCCTGTGAACTGGTATCGCAGTTGCGCTGGCTTGTGATGCCACCTCAGTTGGTCCATAAGTGAGGCCTAATGCTTGCACGTAGCTCTTGAATGAGGAATCTAATGTCGTGCAATCGTTATACTTCGTGGTAGAACCACTCGCCAGGCCACCAGCAGGTACATGATAGAAAGTCTGATGCTGGTGGGGATTGATAGTGTCTACTGCGGCTTTCGCTTGCCAGAAAGGGGCTTGCAGGATACCCACTATGATCAGAGTCAGTAGGACCAACATCGCTGTCCCTGTAACAAGTGAGCGCCTTTTTCTGCCAGAGAAGTAATTTTGCATGCGCTGTTTGTCCTTATATGTTTTAGGTGTTGACATTCCATTTGTGTCGGCATTGTGTATACTCAAAGCTTTTCTCCTTCTATAAATTTGGAGCAGCCTCGTTAGCTTCTACGTTACTAGAGCTGATGAGGTCTGACAATGACAATGAAGAGACAGGAACATGGTAGACATGTGACAGAATGCTGTATCTGGTCCACTGAGAAAATGGGTAGGGCTCAGCCTATCAGGAGCATTCTGAGATATTTGCTCGTTTATAGAAGGTCTGTATCGTCTGTTCATCAGACGTTCGTCTAAGGTAGGCGCGCAGTGCCTGTGCAAAAAGGTGCTGATAGCGATACCACTGTTGCTGTTGATCGAGCACAATGATAAGATTGGCTCTCTCCAATCTATCCAACATCTTTTGACTGTCTGTTTTGTTGCGTACGGCATCACAACGCGCAGTATCCAGGCGCTCAAGAATGGAGGTCTGGAGCAAGAATTCCTGCATGGCAGGTGATTGCTGAGAGAAAATCTCTTCAATTATATAATCAAAAATGGGACGTTGACTCCCATCTAACAGGTTGAGTATGTTTGTGCTATTCGTTACCTCATATAAAGAGGGAGCCAGTAGTTGAATGGCAGCAAACCATCCTTCTGTGCGTTGTGTTATCTCCGCAATGATCGTGCGAGGATGTTGTACCTGCAAGACCTGGGAAAAAAAGGCCTCCACCTCCTCTTCTGTTCCATTGAGCTGGTGCCCGCGAAGCTCCCGAATGGCACCTTGCGCACGTAGCCGTGATAACGACCAGGGTGGGTCATTGCGTGTGGAGATAATGAGATGGTGTTGGAGGGGAAGGTGCTCCAGGAAGTAGGCAACTGTATCATGCGTGACTGAATTATTGATACAATGGTAGTTGTCGAGTACCAGTGTGATAGGGCGTTCACTCTTAAGTAGTGTGTTCAGCACGTATTTTAAAAAGGTGTACCAGTCATGAATTGGTTGTGCTCGTAGTATGGCAATTAATGGAGCATAGAGGTTGGCCTGGTATATATTGATGGACGTCAATACATAGAGCCAGAAGCGCTCAGGTGCAGTATCCTCGTTATCCAGCGAGACCCAGGCGACCGCGTCCGTGCGTGCAGTGGCTTTGATCCACTCAGTGATCGCAGTTGTCTTGCCCGAACCTGCGGGCGCTGAAATGAGTGTCAGTCGCTTCTGATTACCGAATGTCAAAAGGTTGGTCAGGCGTGGGCGTTGAATGATGGTATGTGCTGGAAAAGGCGGATTGATCTTTGTTGCCAGCAACGGATGTTCGATGGGGCAGACAGTAACAGGGCGCAGAGATGGAGGGATTTCAGCGGACTGTATCCCCAACTCCTGAGCGTTTTTGCCAAAAAGCGTGCAGAGTTGTTCACGATAAAATGGTTGGGGGAGCACTTTTCCTTGCTCCCAACGGATAACAGAACGGACGCTCGTATTAACCGCTTCTGCGATCCTGGCCTGAGACCAGCCGCGAATCTCTCTTTCCATACGTAATGGATGATTTCTCATAGAAACATCAAGGATTTTTTCTGGTGGAAAAAAGTATTGTTCAGGGTATCTCGCTTTTTCTGTCACATTTCTGTCATGATTGTGTCGTTGTTGCATGCTCTTCTATACCTTACTGTAGAGGTACAGGCCTGCGGCAAGAACAAGCATTCCGACAGCGGTCCGCTGTTTGCCCAAAGCCGTCCTTTTGATTGTTCATTTCGATCCTGCAATCTTTTCCGGCTGCCTGCTGTTAACGCTCCAGAAGAGATTACTGAGTAATTCCAAACATGCCTGGCACAACACCTCCTCTGAGCCTGTGACCTTCCGGATCACAACGACCAAAAAGATGAGACATCTCAAAGATGGGACACCTCTTTGAAGAGACTGCCCTGCTGTGGAATGGTGTGCCGCAGTTTCCGACTCCCGAAGCACTTGTGAAGTTGCTAGAAGTTTCTGCCCGCTATGGTTACTGGAACGCCTTCCCTGAAGAGAATGCTGCTGTTGGCATCAATATGAGCTTCAATTAAAAGGCGCTGTAAGCACTGTCAGGCTCTCCTGTAGAAGGTCTGATAGCGCTTTTTTTTAATGCTACAAGATATGCTGAACCCGAGGCACGTTCAGCATATCTTGTAGCATTATTAAATTTCTTTTACCGGGAAGCTTGTCAATCTAATGGCTTTCCGAAAGTCTATTTTTTGTCTGTTGTGCTCGACGGTGGTAAACCAAGATGCGTAAAGTGTTCTGCCTCGCCGTCATCGAAGTTTGTAGAGGAGCTGAGGTCAGCCCAGCGATCCGTCTCGGCCAGTTTTGCCTGATCGACAAGGCGAGCCACCTTCAAGGCATCTTTTCCCAGAACAAGACGTAGTGGTGGTTGAGCTTCATTGGCAATGGTAATAATTGCCTGTGCCGCCTTTGCCGGATCGCCAGGTTCTTTCCCTGCTTGTTGATGATAGGCAATGTGACCGGCAACAATGCTTTGATAGTCCTCACTCGGCTCTACAATAGACATCGAGGCGCCGCCCCAATCGGTACGGAAACTGCCTGGCTCAATGAGGGTGACCTTGGTACCAAGTGGTGTGACCTCACGCGCAAGAACTTCAGAGAAGCCTTCAACTGCCCATTTCGCGGTCTGATAGGGACCCAGGCCAGCTGAGGCGGTCCGACCGCCAATCGAGGAGATCTGGATAATGTGTCCCGAGCGTTGTTTGCGCATAATGGGGAGGGCAGCTCGTGTGACATTGATCACTCCCCACAGGTTCGTTTCGACCTGAGCACGCCAGTCATGTTCAGGCGTATCCTCGATTGATCCAACATTGGCGTATCCTGCGTTATTGACAACCACATCCAGCCGCCCGAACGTTTGTATCGCGGAATCAATCGCATCACGCACCCGTTCTTGATTTGTGACATCGAGCGAAATCGCATGAATGTGTCCTTTATAACGCTCAGACAGGTCGCTTAACTGTTCAGGATGACGTGCCGTTGCAACAAGGTAATCTCCATGTGCCAGCACTGCCTCAGCGATGTTCCGTCCTAAGCCACGTGAACTTCCTGTCAAAAACCAAACTTTTGCCATGATAAAAAATCCTTTCAGGATAAAATGTCAACGATTATTTTTTGCTTGTCACTTTGCATACTATGCAGGTGCTTAAAAGTGATCGACGTCGATGACTGCCCGCGCAAAGGCCTGAGGCGCTTCTTGAGGCAGATTGTGCCCAACGCCACCCTTGATGGTCCGGTGTGCATAGTGGCCCGTGAATTTTTTAGCATAGACACTGGGATCCACGTGAAATGCTCCATTGGCATCGCCTTCCAGGGTAATGGTGGGGACGCCGATGGTCGGACCTGTGGCAAGCCGCTGTTCTAATGCATCGTATTGTGGTTCGCCTTTGGCCAGATCAAGCCGCCAGCGATAATTGTGAATCACTATGCTGACATGATCAGGATTTGTGAAGGCTGTGGCTGTGCGCTCGTAGGTAGCATCATCAAAGTTCCATTTCGGCGAGGCGGTCCGCCAGATGAGCTTGTTGAAGTCGTGCCGATACATATCGTATCCGTCTCGACCACGATCGGTGGCAAAATAGTATTGGTACCACCATTGGAGCTCCGCCACCGGTTTCAAGGGTGTCTTGCCAGCTTGCTGGCTACCGATCAGGTATCCGCTGACAGAGACAAGGGCTTTGCAGCGCTCAGGCCAGAGTGCTGCGATAATGTCGGCCGTGCGAGCTCCCCAGTCAAAGGCACCGAACAGAGCCTTTTTGATCTTAAGCGCATCCATCAACGCGATGATATCGAGAGCGACTACTGATGGCTGACCATTGCGGAATGTTGAACTGGAAAGGAAGGTTGTTGTGCCGTAGCCACGCAGATATGGTACGATTACCCGATAACCTGCCTTTGCAAGCAATGGCGTAACATCCACAAAACTATGAATGTCGTAGGGCCAGCCATGCAGAAGAATGACCACTGGACCATTGGAAGGACCTGCTTCGGCATAGCCGATATTGAGGAGACCTGCGTTGACCTGTTTCAAGGGACCAAAGGAGGTATGTGTTGTGCCTGTTTTCGTCGCCGTCTGCGTGGTTGCTGCGGCACTTGCCATTGCCTGCCCGCAGGCGCTCAGGCTAAGAGGCGCGGCGGCCATAGTAACAGCTGCCGCGCCAAAGAAGCGGCGGCGTCCAGCATTAAAATTGGTGTGGCTCATCTATTGTTTGCCCTTTCTGATCTCTTTTTTTTACAGCAGTGAAAATGTTTAGAGATATCTGATAGCTATAACTATACTCGTGGTGGCTGGACACGTCATGGGACATCGGCTACCATTGCACCTACCATCACACCTACCATTGTCCTGGTCTGTCACTGAGCGTGTACGTAGCATTACTTGTCACATTTCGAGCGAAGTGTGTACTGCGATGTTATGCGGAAGGGAATCTACTTGTAAAGCGATCCATTTATGAGCAGCAAGACTATTCTTTTGATCAGCGCATGCTATCGCTACGGTTGCATATCGGGCTGACTCAAGCCAGATTGGCTGAAAAGCTGCATGTATCCCGGCATACCGTGGTAGAGTGGGAAAACGGGCGTAGTTATCCCAATGCTGAAGCCAATAACTATAGCGTATATGCAAACGTTCCTGATTATGCCTTGTACGCTAGCGCAGGTATTAGAGGCATCCGAGGCGCTTTTCAACCGTAGTCTGATTGAACCAATCCTCTGGAAGTTTTAACATGCCCAGTGGAGTTTTTTCTGTCACATGTCTGTCGTCTGTGTGTCGTTGTAGCACGTTTATCTCCATGCTATTGTATACATGTAGTCTGAGGCAAGTACAAAGATGCCTATATTGTTTTGCGTGTTTGCTTCGGGTGACCTTATGATCATCTTGTTCATGATGCTGGGATCTGAAAAATAATGGAATGAACTCAATGAAGGGTATGTGTAAGCAAGGGTATGAGTAAGCAGGCTGCTCAACTGAGCGAATATCTTCGTCAAACCTTCAAGCCTCATATGACTGGGAACTTAAATATTGCAGCATATCTGGTCCGAACTCTGGCATGATTGGCCGTCATTCTCTGATCAAATGCCTGAAGGTGAACAGTTTCTTGCGAGAATAGCGTCTTTTATATCAAATGTTAAAACACTCAAAAAAAATTTCTAAATGAATAGTCAATTGAGCAATTTTTTTCATTATTTCACTCTCTAAAGCCTCTTCTGTCGAAAGATTAAAGCGATAAATAAGGAAAATAGTTGCAATAAACGTAGACTATTGTTTCCAATGAGTAAAACGATGCATGGGTGATAGGTACGATCGCTGTCTGAGGCATACGAACAAGTATGCTTATTATGTGCTCGCCGGGACAGCGCTACTGTGCCCGGACGATTTTTCAGCGTCTCATTTTTTCTACATGCCGATCGTTCTTTCACGAAATCGGCTTGTATAGGACATACGGAGGACAGGATGTTCGGAAAAAGCTTGCGTTCGACACGACGCGATTTTGTAAAAGGGATGGGAGCGGTCGCTACCACGACTGCTTTGCTTGGGCAAGGTGCGTTATCTGCTCATGCTGCCAGTGCGCAGCATCTGGAGCCAGAGCAGAAATCCGGTACAGGTGTGAATGTCTTGCTGGTGCATGGTGCCTTTGTCGGTGCCACAAGCTGGAGCAGAGAGATTCGCCGCTAGTTTCAGCGCGCTGGCTTGATCTTTAAGAACATGCTCATATGTCCATTCTTGACACAAAAAATAGAAGGATAGAATTCAAGGAGAAGATTAAAACATGGGTACTGGCACAATTAAAACAGAAGATGGAGCTACTCTTTTTTATAAGAGCTGGGGTACAGGCACACTAGTCGTTTTCAGTCACGGTTGGCCACTGAACGCCGATGCCTGGGACGACCAGATGTTTTTCCTGGCCTCTCATGGTTATCGTGTCATCGCACACGATCGCCGCAGCCATGGCCGCATGGCCTGACCTTCACCCATAAAGATCAGTTTAATGCTGATTTGTTAGCCTTCCTACAGACAAAGTAAAGAGTTGTATCTATTGTCTCATTTGGCGTGAGATGAGCCAGCGAATAAGCCTGGCATGAAGAAAGGTGAAACATTGCATGAGCAACAATGAAATCAAGTTTAATCGTCGTCACTTTTTGGGTACGGCGGCCATAACTCTTGCCGCTGCCCAATTGAGTACTATAGGGAACGCCGAAGCAAAGAGCATGAGTGCGAATACTCCAAAAGCTGACAAGAGCGCGAATCCCTCTGATATTCGCCCATTCAGCGTTCACTTCCCGCAAAAGGACCTCGACGAGCTCCATCTGCGTCTGGCGTTGACACGCTGGCCTGAGCGGGAGACGGTCCAGGATACGTCGCAAGGCGTGCAGTTGGCGACCATTCAGGATCTCACGCGCTATTGGAGGACACGTTATGATTGGCGCAAAATTGAGGCGAAACTCAATGCCCTGCCACAATTCATAACCGAGATTGATGGTCTTGATATTCATTTTATCCATGTTCGCTCCCTGCATGAGAATGCGGTGCCGCTCATTGTCACTCACGGCTGGCCTGGTTCAATCATCGAGCAGCTCAAGATTATCGATCCTCTCACTAATCCCACAGCCTATGGTGCCGATGCATCAGATGCGTTCCACGTGGTGATCCCTTCACTACCAGGCTACGGCTTCTCAGAGCAGCCAACGGTAACCGGTTGGGACCCTGTGCATATCGCGAGCGCCTGGGTGACGCTGATGAAACGCCTGGGATACGATCACTTTGTGGCGCAAGGTGGTGATATCGGTGCCACCGTCTCTCATCTAATGGCTGTGCAGGCACCACCGGAGCTACTTGGCTTTCACACCAACTTGCTTTCTACTTTTCCAGTAAACATTGCAACCGCACTCGGGGCTGGCGCTCCAGCTCCAGCAGGTCTCGCAGATGATGAAAAATACGCATACGGTCAACTGGTCGACCTAACGACGAAGCACTTTGCCTACACAAAGATAATGGGGACACGCCCACAGACGCTCTATGGGCTGGCCGATTCACCTGTTAGCCTGGCTAGCTGGATGCTCGATCATGGCGATGGATATAACCAGCCAGCCGGTGCGATCCTCTCGGCTTTAAATGGTACGCAAGAGTATCTGACCCGAGACGACGTGCTTGACAACATGACCCTCTACTGGTTGACCAACACGGGAATTTCAGCAGGCCGCCTCTATTGGGAAAATAAATTTGTCCCTGTCAGCATTGCTAATATCACCGTCCCGGCCGCTTTTACCGTCTTCCCTGGCGAGATTTATCAGGCACCTCATAGCTGGGTACAACAGGCCTATCATAATCTCATCTACTTCAACCAGGTAGATAAAGGTGGCCATTTCGCTGCCTGGGAGCAGCCACTACTCTTTGCGCAAGAGCTTCGCGCGGCTTTCAGATCGCTGCGATAAACGGTAAGGAGAGAGGGAACGACAGAGCCTGCTGGCGAATGTTCATTTTCAGCAGGTTCTTCAGGTGCGCTGTTTATATATATAAATTAATGTGCTATCCGTGATATCTTCGAAAAATGTTTTTTTGAAGATATCAGTAAAAAATATATAAGTAAATAAAGGAGAAGGAAATGTCAAGAGATCGTGATTTTGCAGGGAAGGTAGTTTTAATTACTGGAGCTGGTACTGGCATGGGAGCGGCTACCGCAGAGCTCCTCGCCGAGCGGGGCGCGAACGTTGTTTTGATTGGACGGCGTGAGAAACCGCTACGCGAGACAGAAGTTCGCGTGAATGCCACTGGCAGTCGGGCACTGGTTATGCCATTAGATGTTACTGATGCCCAGGCGTTGCAGCAGGCAGTGGATGAGGTGGTCAGACATTTCGGGGCGCTTCACTACGCAGTAAATAACGCGGGTACCGCCAGCGAGCATGCTGATATTCCTGATCTCACCATCAATACCTGGAATTACACCCTGCAAGTGAATCTTTCGTCGTTGTTTTATGCCCTGAAAGCTGAGCTACCCGCCATTGCCGCAGCTGGTGGAGGCGCGGTTGTGAATGTCTCCAGTGTCTATGCTGATCGTGGTTTGCCCTTTCGTTCCGCGTATTCAGCCAGTAAGCATGGCGTCCGAGGGCTTACCAGGACAGCCGCTCATGATTGGGTAAGCCGGGGTATCCGCATCAACGAACTGCAACCAGGTGTCATTGATACCCCCATGACCAACGAACAAGGGACTCCCGGTGAGGTTGACAAGATTGCTCTGACGATTCCGGCGCAACGTATTGGAGCGCCACGAGAAATTGCAACTGCCGTAGCCTTTCTGCTGTCTGACGATGCCTCTTATGTCAATGGAGCGCATCTAGCCGTTGATGGTGGTTTCCTCGATTGATACTGCGGTTTCAGGCCTCATGGTTGAGGTGTATGTAAGCAATGCACCTCAACAGAGCAAAACTTTCGTTATGGGGTCAAGATCACATTGTCGGGTAATGCGAAGTAAATGGGAAGAAAGATGCTATCTGCTGAAGGCTGACTTCTTCAGGTCTTTTTTCTATACTGTGAGAGGTGTTAAGTGCGCTCGAGGCGGACTAATGCTGTTTATCGAGGGTCTGGGGGAAGGCGAAAGACTCCAGACTCTTCCTTTTATGAGTGCAGTATCCTGAATGCGGATCGTACATGCCAGTAGACTAGAGCGGTCTACTCCCTTTTTACCGTATTCATACTCTACGCCAAATATGTTTAGTGAAAATGCATTAGGAGCCAGGCTCCTATGGAAAGGTGTGCCGCCTTGCTTAATAGTGGTGTAGCGTCTCTGTTGTTTATATTATTACCAGTCGTCATGTCAACCTGGGGACTGGTAATACTACTGACCGGCTTGATTTCTCTGCATAGCACGCGAAGGTTCCTCAGAAAGGCTGTATGCGCGAAAGGGCATGTGAATAAGATCATAGATATTGTTCCAGAAGGGGAGCAAGACCAGATCTTTCCCTGTCGCATCATGACAATCCAATTCTGGACAGAGCAAGAGGAATCCGTTGAATTTCAAAGCTATACCTTCCAGCAGTATTCTGAGGCTGCCATGGGATGGCTGCCAGTTCGCTATGATCCGGCCCGCCCTGCTAGAGCCAGAGTCTCTTCGTTTGAAGGGCTCTGGCTCTTTCCCGGACTACTCATAGCGACTGGCATAGGATTCTCACTCCTTTGTACAAGCGTATTTGTCGTGATCATGGACTAACGCGACATGCAAGCTGTTGCTCCAGGTAACGCCAATGTGTTGGCTTGCAGAAGAAAAAGCGTTCAGGAGGACATCAATATAGGTGTCACCATTCTTTCACCTTTCTGTCATTGTTACCTATCGTAGAAAACTATACACTTGTTTCAGACAAGCAATCTTCAAAAGATGCTTGTGGTTTCCGTTGGCCGCTGGCCAACTGACACAACCAGGAAGCTCATTGGATCTGGTTGCAAAAAAATATCATGTCACAGCCAGTCAGATTGCGCTTGCCTGGCTCCTACAACGTTCTAGTACCATGCTTCCCATTGCTGGCACAACGTCCGTCAAACATCTGGAAGAGAATGTACTGGGAGCGACGATTAAATTGACACAAGAAGAGTTTGACGCGCTTGGTAAGCTCAAATAAATCTCATTGTAAAAAAGAAGAAAGAGAAGTAAAAATGAGTAACACAACTGCTGCATGGGATATCATGGATCGACTGGCAAAAGTCTTCAGTGATGCAGTTAAGCAGAGAGATGTAAAGGCCCTTTCCAAAATGCACACCAGGAATGCTCGTCTTCTCCCTCCAGCAGAGGCGATTGTATGTGGACAAGACGCTATTCGAACCTATTATCAAGCTCTGGTCGATAACGGCGTCACAGGGATGCAATTCACTACCCTTGATGCTCAATTTATTGGAGAACATACGATACAAAATTTGTCTCAGATAGTAGTTACTATCCAATTGCCTGATGGACAGACGCAGGAACTGCAGACAAAGGCAGTGGTCCTTTGGCAGCAGGAAGATGATGCGTATAAAATTGATATTGACATCTGGAATCAGTTCTAGGAGATTGACCTGCTTCAACTGATTGAAAACGCTTGATCTTGATCTTGATCTGAGCATTGGCTGCGGATGAAGCGCTTAGCGATGGCTGAATGGTACTGATTGTACTCCTGCAGCCATCGCTTTCATGTTCTCGTTCGTCTTCATTGGGCAGAGCCATTTCAGCGCAGTGCTTTATCTCGACGTTCTTCTCCGCACAGTATGTATTTATCGTTGGCTGGTTCTTCAAAAGCGCCCAGGGTATAGAGAGACGCTTTTTGTGCTTCAGAGAGGCCGTGCGTTCCTGTAATATTGAGGCGCTCGTAGGGACGATCGCGTCTTAGCGTCTGGAGCCGCGCTCCGCTGTACAGGTCCCAGATGATCAATGCTCCATCGTCGCCGCAACTGGCGAGTGCGCTACCATCCGGACTCACCTTGAGTGTCTCCACCATAGCATGATGCCCCTCTTGCACGCGGATACATTGCCCACTCCTGGTCTCCCACCAGCGCAGCTTGCCATCGCTGCCCGCGCTGATCAACAGCGTGCCATCAGGGCTCCATGCGATTGCATATACCAATCCTGGATGGCTGATCAGGGTGTGCAAAAGCTCTCCGTTCTCAGTTCCATAGATGAGGATTTCTCCCCCCTCGCCGCCAGCACCACCACCAGCTAGCCATGTTCCATCGGGACTCCACGCTACACAGAAGATGGCCCCACCATGTCTCAAAAGTAAGCGTTGTGCACCATCAGCCGCCGCTCGTATCGAGATAGAGCCGTCATCGCTCCCGCTTGCTACCCACATGCCATCGGGACTCCATGCCACTTCTCGAATGAGGTGTGCTGACTCTTGCGCTACCCAGCGACGAGTGAGCGTGGGTATATCCCATACCTGTACACCATGTAAGTAGGTTCCACATGCCAGAGAACGTTCATCAGGACTCCACATGACTTTCTGGAAGATAACATCTGCCCCATCAGGCGGGCATAGCAGGTACTGTGGAACGTCACTATCCATGTTCCATAGCACTATATGGTTATCTTGCCCGGCACTGACCAGTAATTGTCCATTGGGGCTTATCGCAGTCCCAAGGACAGCCCAACGGTGTCCGTGTCGAATGCCAGAAGGAGCTCCACTGGCGCGATCCCAGATGGTTACCAGCGTATTTGGCCCGGCAGTGAACAGTTGCTTGCCGTCTGGACTCCAGTCGACGTCGTACAACGCGACCACATGACCTCCTATAATGTGTAGCGAATGTCCCTCTTCTACATTCCAGGCGCGTACGGTGCCATCATTCGAGCCGCTGAGCAGGGTGCGGCTGTCAGGTGTGAAGGCTAGTCCGAAGATAGTGGCAGTATGCCCATGTAGAACGGCTTGCGCCCTTTGCTGCTCGGTGTCCCATAACCAGATCGTCTTGTCAAAACCCGTACTGGCTATCGTTCGTCCGTCGGGACTCCATGCCAGGCGGACCACGCGGTCTGTATGTTCCGAAAACGTCTGGATACATTCCAGATGCTTCATGTCCCACAATTTGACAGTGCCGTCAAAGCTTGCACTCGCGAGGTAGCTGCCGTTGGGCGCGAAGGCTATTCCCGTCACCCAGTGAGCATGCCCCGAAAGCCGATGAACATGCTTTTCTGGCTCTGACGCGCCAGGTTGCCACAGCCAGATGTTGCCATCGACACAACCTGCCGCAAGTTGTGTTCCATCAGGGCTCCAGTCTAACCAGCACACAGGCCCTCCCAGACTCGTCATCTGCTGGATGATTGTACCGCTCTGGACATCCCACAATTGGATGAGAGCGTCGCCTCCGCCACTGGTAAGCAGACGTCCATCAGGGGTAAAGGTGACATGATTGACGTTTCCGTGTTGAACACCAGTCCAGAGCAGTTTCCCGCTCTCTACGTCCCAGAGCTTAATCGTGTCATCCCAGGCTCCACTAACAAGCAGGCGACCATCTGGACTGAAGATAATAGCGGCAACGACGTTTGTATGGGCCTGCCAGACGCGGTGCAGAACGCGGCCTTCATCTCGCCAGAGGCGAACTTCTCCTTGCTGACTGGCGGCCGCCCAATACTGTCCAGTAGGGCTGATGGCAACCGCGTTGATGACATCAAGGTGTTCGGCAAAGGTGCTTTCCTGGAGCAGTGCTCCGCGAAGGCAGGTATCCTGCATCTCGACATCTTGTAGATAGGCTCCGCGAATGGCAAGTCTGGAGAGGTTCAGACCGCGCAGGTGCCCACGCAAGTCTTTGAGCAGATTGATAATGTTGACCGGACCATAACCCTGTTTCGCAGCCTCCTCAGTCCGAAACTGCTCTAGTAGACGCAGCAAGTGTGCTTCGATTTGAGCATTGGTCACCAGTTCAACGCGTAGCCGCTCAATGAGAGGTCGCACCAACAGACGGTTCTGGGTCTCTCGTACATAATCTTGTGCGTGTGCTCGTGAAAGTGCCACGCGACAGAGTTGTTGCGGCGTCCCCTGTATAATCTCTTCGGTTAAGGTTTCGCATAGCTCATCGGTAAGATATTCCATTACCACTGATTGCAAGTTGAAGGTTGCCTGTTGTCCCTTTTCTAGCAGCGAGCGCCGTCCCAGTGCTTCCAGCGCTTCTAGCAGTGAGGCGCGTGGCATGCGGGGGTGCAGAACCTGTGCCAGTGTATCCAGTGATGTCCACTCACGCAGCACGGCCAGCCAGGTGAGCAGCAGATGCTCCAGTGTGGATAGGCGTCCCACTTGCTGGCGCAAAACTGCTCGCACGCCATTGAAGACCATCTCCCCTTCTTCAAGGAAGCGATCGATATCGCCAGCAAAGAGGTCGGAGATTCCCTGTGCCACGATTTTGAGCGTCAGAGGATTACCACCATAGCTCGTTACCAGGTACTGCCATGCCGCAGATGTGCCACTGAGCTCTTTATCGGCGAGCAGTTCATGCGCTGCTTGTTCGTTCAGACCCTGCAAGCGCAGAGAGCGTACATACCAGCGTGTTCCTTCCTGCGGTTCGATCTCCCGGGGTTTCTCCCTGGAGGTCAGCAGAACACAGCTCTGATGATCTGACTCGGCCAGGCGTTCGATGAGTCGACCATAGCCTTCGTATCCTGACAGATAACCGCTCTCGAGATGACCGCTTACCAACAGGGTCTCCAGGTTATCGATAACCAACAGGCAACGTCGAGCTTGTAAGCGTACGATGAGCTGATTGATATGTTGTTCCAGCGACGAGGAGAATGAGGTAGGTGGTGTCTCGGAAAAGAAAGAGATGCAGTCGGCGAGCAATGCTTCACAGGAAGGGGCATCACGCACTGAGCACCAGAGGACGGCCTCAAACTGAGAGGCCAGGCGCTGACCTACCAGGGAGGCCAGAGTGCTCTTGCCGATGCCACCCATGCCCAGGATAGCGATCAGGCGGCAGCGTTCCTGTACTATCCATTGAGTCAATTCCGACACTTCCATCTCGCGACCTGCGACGTGGCTTACGTCGAGGGCTCCTACCCAATCAATGCGTGAAGAGGTGGCAGGCTTCGCGAAATCCAGAGCCACGGGCTGTTCAGACGGTAGATTGAGCTGAGTAGTGAGGGCAGACAAATCTTGTACGATAGTCGCATCACTCCGCAGTGTGATCGTTCGCGGTGAGACTGGCGGTTTTGTTAGTATGCTGGCAAGCCAGATCTCATCCAGCAATACCCGCTGGTGCGCCACTTTCCACAGGGTACGGATCTCCTCTTCCTCATGTTCAGGTTCAAAAACGTGTTGTTGCAGACACAATTCTATAAAGTGTTGCAAGTGAGGTGTCTTGGGATATGTACTGCCTGCCTCCCATTCGCCAATTGCGCGCCGTGAGATTCCTAGCAGGTCAGCCAGTGCAGCTTGCGTCAGACCAATGCTACTGCGCAATTTGAACATAGTTTGACCAAAAGTAAAATCGTGCTCACGATAGGAGTAGCGCGTCATAGGTGTGCTCCTTGCCTTCTACGTGGCCCGGCTGCACCCAATCAGTCATAGGTCAGAGAAGCAGAGGAAGCTATCGTCAATAGATGATAATAGCTTCCTCTAGCATTCTCACACTACCTATAGGTGTGGAGGCGCTCGAGGGGGGTCCACGTTGCTTGCGGAGGGTGTGGCGAATGGCGAAAGACTCCATGCCCTCCAATGCGTTTATCGCAGTGTTGCCAAACGATAAAATTGTGCCTGATACAATCTCATCTTTTTGCACCACTACCCTTTTTAGAATGTGCAGTTTCTGCCTGGCAGAAAAACAATGTGTTTCATATCGTAGACAAGCAAAAATAAAAGGAAAAAATCTACAGCCGCATCGAGAAATTTGCTTTGTTAGCTGCTTGCATATAGTTTTGTGCTATGATAAGGATAAATTTTTGAGGGGAGTAGCCTTCAAGCATGTGAGAGGCGAGAGGCACTCCCTTGTCGTACTGGACTCGCATGGAGCACATTCGACATTTATGAGTATATCGAAAGAGACCAGGGAAGTCAGTCTCCGAGATGTCCCATTTTATGTCTCATTTTCATGTCCATATCCTCCTGCTGTCCGGTGAAAGGAATCGGTTTATGAGGCGCTCCTTGCATGGAGAGCCAGATTACGTCTTTGGACAGAGGATGTTGACCCTGCGCATCGCTATTGGGTTGACGCAGGAGAGTCTGGCCGAGTTGTTAAGTATTTCTCGTAAAACCATTGGTCGTTGGGAGGCTGGTGAAGCCTACCCCAAACCCTCCCACCTGCAGGCCCTGCTGGCTCTGGCTTTGAAGCATCGCGTGTTTGCCGTTGGCCAGGAGGAAGAAGAGATCCGAGTTCTCTGGCGAGCTGCCCATCAGAGGGTTTTGCTTGATGAATCCTGGCTGCGGCAACAGCTCATTCAAGAATCTGCATATTTGACTGATGTTGAACAGAGTAGTGCTCCTGACGTTACCTTTGAGCCTCAACTGGATTGGGGAGAGGCGCTCGATGTGCCCAGCTTTTATGGGCGAGAAGAAGAACTGGACTTGCTTAGCCGGTGGATAGTTGAGGATCGCTGCCGGGTGATCAGTGTGTTGGGTATGGGGGGGATAGGCAAGTCGGCCCTCTCTATCATGGTAATGCATCAGGTTGCCAGGCAATTCGAGGTAGTGATTTGGCGCTCTCTCCGTGATAGTCCTTCCTGTGCCGCCCTGATAAAGGGCTACTTACAGGTGCTTGATCCGCAAGCTCCAGCAATCGCTGAAGCAGATCTGCCAGATCTGCTTCAGCGATTGCTGGAGCAACTACGCACTCGACGGGTGCTGCTCGTATTAGATAATTTGGAGACCCTTTTAGAGCAGGGGACCACGCCAGGTCGCCTGCGGACAGAGGCACAAGACTATGGTCCATTCCTGCGCTACCTGGTGGAAACCAGTCACCAGAGCTGTCTGCTGCTCACCAGTCGAGAGAAGCTTGCGGATTTCGTGCCATGGGAAGGCAAGCGTTCCCCTGTTCGGATTTTGCGTCTGTCCGGGCTGGACAAGTCGGCGGGGGCTCAACTGTTGGAGGAGAAAGAAGTTGTCGGATCTTCACAGGATCTGGCGCGCCTGATTGAGGTCTACCAGGGCAATCCACTGGCTTTAAAGACCGTGGGAAGAACCATTGTAGATCTCTTCGGCGGCCAGATCCTCCCATTTCTGGAGCAGGGCAATGTCGTCTTCGGGGGCGTGCGAGAACTGTTGGACGAGCAATATAGTCGCCTTTCGCGGCTTGAGCAGATTGTGTTCTGCTGGCTGGCCATCCTGCGCGAACCAGTGCGTTTGCCGGACCTGTTAGCTGTGCTCTCTCCTGCGCGGGTCGCGGCCCAGGTGCTTGAAGCTCTTGATGGGCTAAGCCGTCGAAGTATCGTTGAGAGGGGACAGCAATCGGGCAGTTTTACACTACAGTCAGTGGTCCTCGAATATGCGACAGACCGGCTCATCGAATGGGCTACCAGCGAGATTGAGCAGGGTAGGCTTGCTTGTCTTCTCGAATATGGATTGTGCCGGGCTCAGGCCAAGGAATATGTGCGAGCTATTCAAGAGCGCCTGTTTGTTGTGCCCCTGCTCTCTCGACTGCAAAGTACATACTTGAGACAAGCTGACCTGGAGGAGCGCTTGTACTCTTTGCTCGACGACTTGCGCAAGTGGGATCAGCAGGCCCAGGGATATGGACCCGCTAATCTCGTCGTACTGCTGCGTGTGCTGCGAGGAGATCTACGCGGCCTGGATCTATCTGATCTTTTCCTGCGTGGCGTCTTTTTGCAGGGAATTGATATGCGGGGGAGTACATTGGCCCACTCCACTCTGCTGGACAGTGTTTTCACCCAACGCCTTGATAATATTTTGACGGTTGTTGTTAGCAGCGATGGAGTGTATTGGGCCACAGCTAATGATCATGGGGAAATATGCGTGTGGGATGGGCGCGAATGGTTTCTGCGTCAAAGTTGGCATGCTCATACTGATATCGTCTGGCATCTTTCGTTTAGTCCAGATGGACGCACGCTAGTCAGTGGTGGTGTGAAAGGCTTCATCAGACTCTGGGATGTTACCAGGGGCACATTGCTTTGGGAAAATTGGCAACCGATAAGCCTTACCTGGCTTGCTTTTTCCCCTGATGGAGATCTGCTTGCCAGTAGTGGACATGATGCAGTTATCCGGCTTTGGGAGCCCAGACGGGGTACACTTCTCAGGACATTGTCACATAGTCATTCCATCATCACAGTTGCCTGGAGTCCTAACAAGAAGTGGCTCACCTGTGGTTGCTCCGACGGAAGCATCGGGATCTGGGAGCTCGAGGGACCAGAGCCTGATAGCTGTATTCGCGTCATGATGGGCCACACACACTGGGTGACCGGGTTGGCTTTCTCCCCCAATGGGGAACAACTAGCCAGCGCGAGCTATGATGGAACGATCAAGCTGTGGGACTTGACCACTGGCAATTGCCTGCAGACCTTTGCGGAACACCCAGTCGGGGTGACGCGAGTGAGTTGGAGCGCTGATGGAAACACATTAGCCAGTTGTAGTTCCGATCATACTATCCGGTTCTGGAATCTCAAGGAGGGGAGATCCCGGATGGTGTTGCAGGGCCATACCGATAATGTGAATAACCTGGCCTTTACCCCGGATAGCCGTATTCTGCTCAGCGGCAGTTCTGATGGTACCTTACGGGTTTGGGAGGTAGAACGTGGAGCGTGCCTGCGCATCCTTGGAGGTTACCTGAGCTCCCTCCTGGATATTGACTGGCGGCCTGACAGCGCGGAACTGGCGAGTTGTGGGGCAGATAGTCAACTGAAACTTTGGGATGTAGCCAGTGGAACGGTGCTTAAGACCTTCCGTGGACATCAGGATTGGGAGCAAGTGGCCTGGAGACCCGATGGACAGATCCTGTCCTCTGTAGGCCGGGATAACATCGGTCTGTGGGACCTGAAGACTGATGATCTTGTGCAGATGCTACAGGGTCCCAACGCTCATAACACTCTTTTCCAGAGTATTGCATGGAGTCCTGATGGGCATTTGCTGGCGTGTGGGAGTTATCTGCAGGGCGTACAGGTGTGGGAGATGCCAGCGCGCCGCTTGCGCTGGGTGGGAGAGACGTTGCCAATGCGCATTGGTCGCGTGGTTTGGAGTCCCGATGGAACACGGCTGGCTGCCTGCGGAAATAATGGCTATGTGTATATTTGGGACGCCAAGGAAGGTACTCTGCTCCACAAGATCGCAGGACATCAAGGCGTCATTATTGACATCGCATGGAGTCCTGATGGCATGATGTTAGCCTCGGTCGGGAGTGGCAGAGGTGCCGGAGAGATTTTTATCTGGCACGCGCAGAGTGGGCAATGTATACGATCATGGTTGGAGCATTCGGGAATAATCTCTGCTGTTGTCTGGAGTCCGAGTGGGCAGCAGTTGATCAGTGGAGGCAGTGACGGCAAATTGCGCTGGTGGCAGGTTGAGGACGGACAGTGTGTGCGAGTACGAGAGGGACATCTGGAAAGCTTACAATCACTCAAAGTGAGTCCGGATGGCAGGACTCTCGCCAGTTGCGGCGATGATGGTGCTATTATGCTCTGGAATGTGCAAAGCGGTGAGCTTTTGCAAACATTACGGCAGGATCGTCCTTACGAAGGGCTCAATATTACTGGCATTCAGG
This sequence comes from Dictyobacter aurantiacus, assembly GCF_003967515.1. GTDB lineage: Bacteria > Chloroflexota > Ktedonobacteria > Ktedonobacterales > Ktedonobacteraceae > Dictyobacter > Dictyobacter aurantiacus. The sequence continues at coordinate 2,702,018 of NZ_BIFQ01000002.1, forward strand.
GCCTTTCCGCTGCGCAAAAGGCATCGCTGCGTATGGTAGGTGCGTTTGAGGAAATGCCTCTTCTTGAATAAACAGGAGGCACCTGGTTTATCTCGTCCAAACTTCTGCGCTCAGAGCATAGTAGACCCAGGCCTTCAAGTCCGAAGGCCTGGGTCTACTATGCCTGCAGCTTTACCATTCAATCGCTTTACTCATTGAGATAACGTCTGGCAAAAAAGTTGGCGTAGTATGTTTCCCACTGTGCGCCCGGGGCTTCGCTCTTTTGTTGCCTGTCAACCAGTACCAGTAAGTAGATCAGATCGCTTTTTAATAGTTTTGCATTGAGTAAAGCTTCAAAGCCATTTTCCAAAAGGTAGCCTGCGTACCAGATCGGCCATTCAGGATCATCCCCATTGGTTTCTATATGGGTTGTGTGATGAGCTATCCCCGCTTGATGGAGCAGAGCTGTAATGGTTTCTGGGCGTTGTTTTTGTTCCTGAGTCATAGCTGGTTGTCTCTTTCTCATGCAGGAGGAGGACGACTCGCCGTCGTCCTCCTTGTCAAATTGTATCAGATAGATGCTTGATTGGTCAAAGAATATCAGGTGATGGAAGGGTATTGCCCATTAGCGCCCTGGTGCACGTTGTTTAACTTCCTGGATCAACCAGCCGTTGCCGTCTGGATCGCTGAACGTCAAAAAACTGTTGTAGCTCGTGTGCTGAGGGTCGATGCCAGGTGTCTGTCCTTGCGGTCCGAAGTGATAGGGTTCGCTCACCTCCACTCCACGCTTGACAAGATCCGCTCGTGTGGCTTCAATATCGGTCGTAATCAGGTATGTCCCCTGATATGTGCCAGGTGTTGCCGGAGTGATCCCAACGCCGAACTGGATAGAGCATTCCGATCCTGGTGGTGTTACTTGTACGATGCGAGAGTTGCCTCCGCGGCTCAGATCGGCGTCGACTCTGAAACCCAGAGTGTCCGCATAGAACTTTTTCGCACGATCCACATCTGCGACGGGAATGATGATGGCTTCAAGCTTTAGATTCATTTTTTGATCTCCTCCAATAACCTTCTGCTTCCAGAAGCGTCCCATTGTCATACAGAATTGATTTAGAGTGCATCCGACAAGACTCAGTATACTGATCGGAAGCGGGTGAGTCAGTATACAGTGGCTACCATCTCACTTCCCATATATCTGCCCTGAAGAAGCCAGCGGGAGATATGGTACCCGGGACCAACCACAAGCAACGAGATCAGATCGTGTATGCTATCTGTCAGTTGTCCGTCATACATCTGTCTGTTTTCTATCATTTTTTTCAGCACGGCCTATGGTAACCTGTGAGCAAGTAAGCAAGAAGGAGAAAAAATGTATGACATATGATCATCAAACCTCTGTATCGTCTATGCAAAACAGATCATCTCCTAATGGACATCAAGACGTACGTACAGCACCACATATAGATGTGCTGACATTAGAAACGTTACTTTCAATGATACAGGGGAAGGTTACTCTTCCGGGTGATCTTTCCTATGAGGAGGAGCGAAGCGTCTGGAACAGCCTCTTCGATGGCCATCCTGCTGTAATTGTGCACTGTCTCAACATAGGTGATGTCAAGGCTGCAATCACGTTTGCGCGTAAGCAAGGGCTGCCACTTTCGGTCCGAAGTGCTGGGCATAGCATTGGTGGCTACGGTACCAACGATCATGGTCTGGTGCTTGACCTTTCCTGCATGAAAGGACTTCGGTTTGATCCAATCCTATGTACTGCTCGCATTGAGTCCAGTCTCACCTGGGGTGAGGTGTCTCATGCACTTCAGCCGTATGGTCTGGTACTCACATCCGGTGATACTGCCACTGTAGGGGTAGGGGGTTTGCTGCTTGGTGGTGGGATTGGCTGGATGGTGCGGAAATATGGCCTGGCTATTGACCAGGTGCGAGCGATAGAACTGGTCACTGCAGATGGACAGCTTTTGCGTGCCAGTGCTCAGGAGAATGCTGAACTGTTCTGGGGTCTGCGTGGAGGTGGCGGGAACTTTGGTGTCGTTACCGCTTTCGAAGTAGCGCTGCATCCGGGTGGCACCGTTCTCGGCGGCATGATGTGTTTGAGGCAACTGAGGCCGAGCATACCATCTCAGAATATGCCCGTATTCACCTGGATGCACCGGATGAGTTGTCGACAGAAGCCGTGTTGGTGCTTGCGCCACCGGCTCCCTTTATTCCCGCCGACATGCAGGGAAAGCCAGTGCTAATGATCATTACGTGCTACACAGGGAATAGTCGCGAGGGAGAATGCATAATCGCTCCACTGCGCCAGATTGCTTGTCCTATCGCGGACCTGATTACGCTCATCCTCTACGCCGACATGTTTCAGTTTAATGAAGCTGGCGAGGTGCAAGGTCAGCAGCACCATGTGGTGACATTGTTTGCAGAGAAGTGCACACCGGAATTTATACATTCATTGGTTGAAGTGTCACAAGAGGTGATGTCTCCTCAGACGCTAATCCAATTCCGTATCCTTGGTGGCGCTATGCAGCGGATTGACAGCAACGCGACTGCTTTTGCCCATCGTGATAAAGAGGGTTGGTCATGGTAACCTATTATGCTCCACTAGCGTACGATCTGGGTGATCTTGCCACTCGTACACAACGAGTCTCTCACGTTATGGCTGCTTATGCCAGTGGTGCCTACGTGGGCTTTCAACCGGAAAAGGGTGAGCCAGGTGTCCATGAAGTCTATCCCCCCGCAACCTATGCCCGGCTTCTCGCCCTAAAGCGCCAATATGATCCAACCAATCTCTTTCACTTCAATCTGAATATCGTTCCTCTGCGAGAGCAGGAACAAGTAAATGAGGAATAGATACATATGCCCACATTTTTAAATAGCCTTTTCGATCCCGCTTTAAATGTAGCAACAGAGATCACGTACCAGACATCTACAAGCTATCTTGGCCGTATCTTTAACGCCCGGTTTTATGATGAGGGAGGGAGCAGATGGTTTGTGAATGAACCAGGAGTATTTAATAAGGTTATTAGTGCAGCGTTTACGGCCGATACACCAGAGAGCACTATCGACAAGACGCTTGTACGCGTTGCTGAGTCTTTTAAGAACGGACTGATGCTCTGGGATGTGGAGCCATCTCTCAATAGCACGATGTTGAAAGAGTCTTTATCTGCACATGGGTGGGTGAAGAGTGGGGAAGTACGATCAATGGTGCTTGACTTGCATGCTTTGAAAGTACCGGCAAAAACTCCATCTGAACTGACTATTGAGTTGGTTGAGAGTGAGGAAGCATTCAAAGAACATATTGACATTATGAGTACTGGTTTTGGTTTTCCTGAACCTATGGCCCGTTATCTGTCAAACCTCAATTATGGGCAGACTTTTTTGCATGATCCCAATGTGTATTATTATGTAGGTCGGGTACAGGGAGAACCGGTTACCATCTCTCTTGTCTTGTTGTGTGAAGGAATCGCTGGCATCTACAATGTTGCAACAATTCCTCAGGCGAGGCACCAAGGCTTTGGTACAGCTATCACTGTGGTTGCTTTACAGCAAGCGCTTGACCTGGGATATCGTATCGCGGCAATACAAGCTTCTGAGATGGGCGCACCTATCTATCGCGCTCTTGGTTTCCAGGATCATTTTATGTTCGATAGCTATGCCCTGGTCAAAGAAGGAAGCGCACAGTAAGCAGATGGCGATTTCTTGTGTAAATGCGAAGATGAAATGATCACGTTTTTTTCGTGGTGGCTTGGGGAGAAGGAAGGAAGGGGGAAACGGGAGGGAAAGCGCGTGAAGAGAGGACGGAGGCCGACGGAGGGAGGAGAAGGAGTGCTCAAACGGCGAAGAAAAAAGCAGTCCAAATACATATGGAATTGACGGTGCCAGCCTCCTGGTGTCATTCTTTGATCGATAGATGAGATGAATTTGTGAACAATACGTGAGAAGGGAACAAGGTGAGCAGGGCCGGTCACCGTGCTGGCCCTGCTCACTGCTGTGTGAGAGGATGTGTGTGGTGCTATGCGTCCGAGGTGGCGCGCAGGAATGCGGTCAGCTGAGCAGTGTGGATGGTGGCCCTAGGGAACGACGTGAGGACGTGAGCAACGATGCGCTGGAGATCGGCGTCAACGTGCTGGGGACGAGGCAGAGGCATAGCCTGCAGGCGTGTCCAGAGACCATCAGTGGAAGCGCCGTGCAGACCGAGCAGGGCGCGTTGCTGTGCTGATGAGAGGCCCGTGCGCTGGCGGTGGAGATGGAGGGAGTGGCCGAGAAAGCCAGGGGCGCTGGCGGCGAAGGTATACCGGGTTGTGAGGATGGACGTGTCGTCGGTCATCATGAGTATCCTTTCTCTGTGGTCGCCAGAAGCGGCGAAGAGAAGTTGTCTCACTTGTGTTCTACCGTCGCCGCGTGAACGTGTCGCACGAAACGGGACGAATGTTGGGAACTGGATGGAATAGTCGTGTAGGGAGGAAGAACAGGGGCTGCCGATCTCAGCAGTAGCTGATCGGCAGCCCCGTGTGTGTGCTCAGTGCGCGTGTGTGTTCTCTGAGGAGTCGGAGAGGAGGGTGGAGAGAGGGGCCTGGTCGAGGGTGGGCGCGGTGTGCGATGTGGGCCAGTTCCTGCTCAGTGGCCGGGAGACGGCAGAGGCGCAGCTGCGTCAGGCTGTTGAGCGAGCACCGCAGGAGGGCGGCGAGCTGTGCATCGGTGAGGCTATGTGGGTTGGTTCTGGGTGTGCTTTTGAAGCATGAAGCATGAAGCATGAAGAGCGACCCGTGGTCGCGTGCGGTCGGTACTGATCATTCTGTGGCGCAAGACGCTGCGCGGCATCGTCGTTTCCATGTTATCCCTCCCTCCAGGTGGAATGAGTGTCTGTTGCGTCCTTCTCAAGAGAGCAAGATGCAAGAAGTTTTTCTGGTTGGTTTCTTGTAGAGTACATCTACGTGCACATCACACGTGCTCTCGTGATGGGAGCCAAGCAGAACAATCCGGTCGTCAAAAGAATGGAGGACTTCATGAGTGACCCAACAGTCGTCTCTCGGGAGGAGTGGCTTGCTGCCCGTGAGGAGCTATTGAAGAAGGAGAAGGAACTTACCTACGCAAAGGACCAGCTCGCCGCAACGCGTCGGAAGCTGCCTATGGTCAAGATCGAGAAGGGATACGTTTTTGAGGGGCCAAACGGCAAGGTGAGTCTGCTCTTGTAAAACAGAGACGATATCGAACAGTTTTTCGTTGCCTGAGCAGGAAGGGGAGGGCAGAGGGAGGGGTTGGGGGATGGCGCTGTGTTATGCGGGCCTGGGATGCCGGTTCACACCCTGCGCCTGGCAGTGGGGTATTTCGTGTGGATGAAATGGGGAGTGTTCACGCGTGAGAGGGGATGTGAACGCATGCACGGGGTGGTGAACAGGGCAAAAAAGCGAGCGCGTTGGGTGGCGTTGCAGGCTGGCCAGCAGGACCCTGTCCGTGATGTGATGGGGGCGAGAGCAAACAGGGGCCACGTGGGGAGCGTTGCGCACGAGAGGGGACCAATGCCAGGGAGGGTGTGGTGTGAACGACAGCGGGCCAGCGCACTGGGGAAACCGCTTGCCATTGAGAGAAGCGGTATGGACTCCTGGAAATACAGGCTCACTGTTGCAGTTGAATGGTACCAGAACACATGTAACGTTTTCTCCTCTTCCTTCGTGATAATTATAAGCCTACTTTGCTGGAAGCAGAAAGGCATAAAAAGGAAGAATGTGTGAAATATTCCCCTACCTAGACAGCGCTCCGATTCTGATCATGTTAAAACGATGCTAATCGTCGAAGATGACCCCGATATCGGGGAAATGCTTGTGGCTTTTCTGCAAGATGCCACCGTCTATCAGGTGACCCATGTGCTCAATGGATTTGAGGCCCTCACAATGGTACAAGCCATTGTCCCGTGCCTCATCTTGCTTGACTATCACCTTCCTGGTATGAATGGATTAGAATGTTTGGATCTGCTCCGAGCAAGCAAAGGAGTGGAGGAAACTCCTATTATTTTCATGAGCGCTGCCGTTCCGCACCAGGCCCAGATACGCCTTGACTTAACCATCCTTGAGAAGCCGTTCGATATGGAGACCTTGCTTGATCTGATTACACACCTCCTTACGCAGAGTTAACACCGGCCTTTCTTTTCCCCTCGCTGTTTTCGTCCAAGAAGCAGGAAATCCAGAAGGGTTTCCTGCTTCTTGAGTTTCCCAAAAAATTTCACAGCTGTTTAGCCCAATGTACGAAGCTATGTTATTTTCAACGCTGCATCTTCAAAAATAACTGAGAAATACAGCCAGGAATATGTATGCGAGAATTACGGGGCGTAGAATTTTCTGTATTCAGGCCTTACAGGCCGCTCTAGAGATTTTTTGGAACAGTTATCTGATTGAAAAACGAATTTACTCTGATCTGTCCCACTTTTGGTGATGCTCTCACAATGCATGTAAGACTCGCTGGCGTAGTAAGGCAAAACCCGCCCGCCCATATCCCATGCGCTTGACGAGTTTGAGCTTATTCACATATCCCTCGACCAGGCCATTGTGATGAGGAAGAGTTAACCCAGCGACCACAGCAGCCTTGTCGCGCTCGATACCGGTCACAAAGCTTTGCAGTTCACGGATCTGGCTTTCTTTGACAGCAGTGAGCCAGCCATTCAGTTGATCGCCAGTGCGTTGGTGTAACATGGTCCGGAATTCCTGGACCAGCTTGTAGAGCGTTTTCGCTGTGCCATTGGTTTGGCAAATCGCAGTCAGAACAGCCTGCTCTTGTTGGTCAAGACTCTCTGGGTCACGCACAAAGAGCCAGACCACATCTTTGGCCACAAAATCCTGAACCAGCGTTGGAGGTGCCTCAACCGCTTGCTCAAGAGGAACCAGAACCCGTAGCCTCCTGAGAAAGCGATAAACGGTCTGGGGCGTCCCTGAGAAACGTCGCTTCTTGATTTCTTCATAGATTTGCGGACCGTTTCGTTGTCCCTCTTTCCATCGTTTCAGTACATAGGAGGCGTGGGGATCAAAGATGCTTTTTCGCTTTCGCCGTTCTTTAGCTTCGGGAAACGCCTTCGCTTTCAACCACTTTTGGATCGTGCGAGTTGTCAGGCCCACGCGCTGCGCAATCTCGGCTTGTTCAAATCATTGGGCTTTTAAGGCAAGAACTTGTTGATACCGGTCAAAGCGTTGCTCCCGGCGGGCCAGACGCTCTTGCTCATCCCTTGGAGCTGGAACCGGTTTCCATGTGCGAGGGGAAAATGCCTTCTTGCTCGTTGCAAGAGCATCCTGGACTTCTTGTGGCACTTCTTTGCGTGCGCTCTCTTCAGCCTGCTTTCGGATCTCGACCGCTTCGGTCAGGTTTTTGTAGAGATGAAATCTATCGGCCACCTCCGTCGCTTGCGGAGCGGCTTTCCGGACCGCTGCGGCGTAATCGCCACCGCGGTCACGGCTGATGATCTCTAGCTCCGGGTGTTCCGCCATCCAAGCGGCTGCGGTTTTTGCTGCCCGGTCGGGCAAGACCTCCAGCACTTTGTGCGTCTGAAGATCAACGAGAATACTGCCGAACTTGCGACCGCGCCGAAACGCAAAGTCGTCGATACCAATCTGTGGAACCTTCTCAACTGGCTCTAAAGGCAGTGCCATGATACGTCGGAGAATGGTCTGGCGCGTGGTTTGTATTCCCAAGCGGTCTGTGACACGAACCCCAAGTCTCCCGCCAGTCGCTAAACCGATGATTTGCACAATCTGAAACAGACGTTGCGTCACCCGTGCCCACGGAGCCATTAAGGAGGTGATCCGTTCAGCAAAGATTTTCCTCACACAGTTTATCACCTCGCAGAAGCATTTGCGGACGTGCAGCAACAAACGCACTTGCTGCCCGCTGCAAGGCAGGTCAGCGACCTTGCGCAGGTAGGAACTGTGTACTCGTATGGATGGTTCACCACACAGCGGGCAACAAGGGTGCTGATTTATGGAAACTGCCATGATAGTCAGTACGTCATCACTCATCTCAACAGATGCCACTTCTACTTCCTCTGGGAGAGCAGTTACTTGCTTCACTTCCATCTTCATCAGATCCTTCCACAAAAGCCTTATTATTTATGTAGAACGATCTATCGATCTATGGATAGCAAGCTGCCTGAATAACCAAAAGTGGGACAGATCCAAAAGAATATCCCATCTCTATAAAGATACTTTTCCCTTATGAAGAGTAAGGCCGTCAAACCATTCAAGAGCTAGCCGTGCAAAAACAATTCACCCCCAGGGCTTTTGTTCCCCTCTTTCCCAAGAAGTGCCCTCAGCAATAATTCACAGGCCCTGGGAAGATGGCGGAGAACCATTGATTCTCAACATGTGCACGTACTGTGCCTGCTTTTGGCGGCCTACGGCTCTTGTTCGGCGAAAAATGCGTTGAGTCGTTGGAGCAGTTCTTCTGGTTGTTCCTCTGCAATATAGTGGCCGCATTGTGGGATGATGCCGCCGGAGACGTGTTCAGCGAGCTGAGCGAGACTATAGAACGGCCAGCCTGCACCGCTGTATTCGCCTCCCAACGCTAAGGCCGGGATGCGTAATTTTTCTTTGCTGTATTCTTTAAAGAACTGGGCATTGGTTGAGAACGAGCGATAATACTCAAATCCGGCTCGTAAGGCATCTCGGCCAGAGTAACAACGAACGTACTCATCGATATCCTCTTGCGTGAAGGCAGCCGAATTTCTCGCACGGGAGAAGAACCACTGAAGCAGGATGTGCTCGCGTCCTTCGGCAAGAGATTCCGCCAGGTTCCTGGGAGCCTGGAACAGGCCGAAGTGCCAGATTTTGAGTTTGGTGACAAAATCTTCGCTTCCAAAGCCTTCAACGGGACTGTCCAGGATCACGAGGCGCTGCACAGCCTCACGGTACCGAGCGGCATAGGCATAGGCGGTTAAGACCCCCAGATCATGACCGACGAGGAAAACCTGTTGGAAACCCAGAGAGCGCACCAGCGAGAAGGTGTCCTCAGCCAGCGTGGAGGCATCATAGCCGCTGTCGGTTCGTTCCGAATCGCCTATCCCACGCGAATCGGGCGCGATCACCGTATATTTCTCGGCGAGTGCAGGCATGATTTTTCGCCATGCGTACCAGGTCTGAGGCCAGCCGTGGAGCAGCAGCACCGGAGATCCTTGGCCGCCAATCACATAATGTAAACGGACCCCATTGACTTGTGCTGTTTGATGGGTAAAGAGAGGCTCTAATGGAGCCGGAAGTGGTGTCATCATTTTGTCCTTTCTGTTGTTGAATCCCTCTTGAGCAGACGGGATTCTGTGCAGACGTATCCTACAATACGTCGTCACACGGATCATGTGCTTGCGCTCCATCAGCATACCAGAGTATGATGTATCGAACAACACAAAGTATTCGAAGCAAACATTCATTTTTACTGATAGTTGGAGGATTATGGATCTACGGCATTTGCAGACGTTCAAGGTGATTGCGGAGGCAGGGAGTTTTGTCCAGGCTGCCGAGCGACTGCAATACGCGCAATCAACACTCACATTACACATTCAGCAACTTGAAGCGGAGCTGGGAGTCGAACTCTTTGATCGCCAACGGAGAAAAATTCAGCTGACTGCCGCAGGACACACACTCCTCATCCACGCTCAGCATGTCCTCAATCACGTCGAGCAAATGCAGCAGGATCTCTCAGATCTCGCCGCAGGAGAGAGCGGCACGTTACGTGTGGGCATGATCGAGCCAATAGCACGCCTCTATCTTATGCAGGTCATGTGCACCTTTCATGAGCGCTATCCCCGGATCCGTCTCACCATCGAGATCCTGAGCACAAACCGCACGCACGAACAACTCCTAGCCAATCAGATTGATCTCGGCATCTCAACACCACCACCCGCCAACGGAGGACTCAACTTCGAACCAATCCTGACCGAAACGCCTGTCCTACTCCTCCCCGAAAACCATGTTCTCCTGCAACAAGACGAGATCGTGCTGAGCGATCTATGTGCTGAATGCTTGCTCCTCACGGATCCGCCCTGTGCCTATCGCATGGCGATCGAGCAAGCCTTTATGGCACGCGGACTTCCACTGGCAATTGGCATTGAGATCGGGAGTCTCGAAATTATCAAGCAAGCCGTCCAGCAAGGAATGGGCGTCGCAATCATGCCGAAACTCGCCACATACCATATTCCAGACGGCACGGTTATCCGACGTATCAAAGACTGGAAGCTGCATCTGCCTCTTGGTCTCATCACCAGAGAAGTTCCGCTTCCACAAAGCAAGGCAATACAAGCGTTCAGCTCCCTGTTCAAACAGGCCGTCGCAGACGCTGGAGCAGCGGCTTGATATCTACCAACCCACGAGATGTGCAACGAGACGCGGGTTTGGCTTATGATCTCCCATCAAGAGGTAGCAGACAACGCCTGTTCTAGCTTTGAAGCGGTTGCAGGGGAAGCGGCATAGACTTTCACACGGAGATCGGAAGAAAAAGAGGCTTGAAAGGTCACATGGTCAAATTCCAGGAGACCGAGCGCCGGGTGGATCATGGATCGTGGTCCATTGGGCAACCCTCGTACATCCTGTTGCTCCCACCATTCCCGAAATAATGGGCTCATGTCCTGCAAATCATGGAGTAATTCTTCAAACGAGGCATCGCCCGGATAGCGGGCGTAATCGGCACGAAATTGGGCCACCAGATTGCGCATCTGCACCTCCCAGTCAAGATCGGGCGAGCGTCCTTGCAACTGCAAGTAGCGCCAGACCACATTGAGCGAGTGCGGTGGAAAGGGCTCATCAAAGCGAAAGAGCAGGCCAGCCGCCCGATTCCAGAAGAGAACGTCCCAGCGCCGCCCGATCACAAAGGCTGGATGAGGAGTTAGCGCGTCCACCGTGCGTCGTAATGCCAGTGGAACCTCTTCTTCCTCTGCTGGCGCTTTCGCTGGCAGGGTGTGACCTGAAAGCCTGAACAGATGCTGCTCCTCTGCAGGGGTGAGCCTGAGCGCCTGCGCTATGCTTTCCAGAACGGACATTGAGGGATGAACCTCCTGTCCCTGCTCCAGCAAGGTATACCAGGAGACCCCGATATTCGCCAATTCCGCCACGTCTTCGCGCCGCAGCCCTGGCGTTCGGCGCCTGCTGCGTGCTGGTAATCCTACCTCTGCTTGAGAGAGCCGGGCGCGGCGGGTGCGCAAGAAGGCCGCGAGCGCTTGTCGGCGTTCTCGTTCTGTCTCTTCCATCTGTTCCATCTCCTTATCCTACTACTCGCAATCATACGATCACGAGAGGTTGGTTATCTGATTCTCTCTCAAGCATACTAAGCATGTCGTATCCAGGTCAAGCGAAACGTGCGAAGAGACCTGGCAATGCCTCTCTTTCGACAGTAAGAGAGAAGTTTTCATCCACAAGGAGTCAAATGATCATGAAAACCATTCTTGTCACTGGTGCAACTGGTAAGGTTGGGAGCCATTTCGTACCCCGTCTGTTGCAACGCGAACATACCGTGCGTCTTCTCGTTCGCCGAGCGGAGCAGGCTGAGGCTTTCCGCAAGCTGGGAGCTGAGGTGATCGTGGGAGATCTGAGCCAGCCAGAGAGCCTCGCTTCGGCTGTTACGGGAGTCCAGACCGTAGTTCATCTGGCAGCCTTCTTCCGGGGAACTGACCAGGAGCGAATCAGGACGACCAATGAGGAAGGTGCTCTGGCTCTGGCGAACGCCTCCCTTTCCGCAGGAGTTGAGCGTTTTGTCTTCACCAGCACGAACCTGGTCTATGGTCCGGGTCGTGGTCGGCCTGTGCGCGAAGATGACCTCCTCCAGCCAGCATCCACCTATCCGCAGACCAAGGCCGCAGCTGAACAGGCGCTACAGGAACTGTATCGCACGCGAGGGTTGGGAGTGCGTATCCTGCGTCTGGGTTTTGTCTATGGAGAAGGAGATCCGCATGTGACCGACTTCCTGCCACTCACGCAATCGTGGCATCCGGCAAAACGGCTGCATATGGTGCATCATGCCGATGTCTCACAGGCATTACTGCGTGCTGTTGCCACCTCTGGGATCGATGGCCAGATCTACAATGTTGCTGATGATGCACCCATGAGTCTCGCAGAGTTGCGGCACCTGAATGGTCTGCCGGAAGGTGCAAGTGACGCAGCAGCTCCCTTCAACGATCCGTGGGAAGGGATCGTTGATATCCTTCGCATCCGAGATGAACTGGGTTTCCGCCCCTTCTATCCTTCGTATTATGCTGCTAGAGATGCAGGTGTGCTTTAATGCCGTTGCCAGTGAGAGACGGACTTGTCTCTCACTGGCAACAAGATGTTTCCACATCGCGTGGGAAGGACCCACGGGGTGCGCAACGAGATTTAAGTAATCTTTTTGTTTCTGTGTGAAGTCTCTTTGCAGCCCCGTGGCGACACCGCCGGGGTTGACAGCGTTGGCGACGATACCGTCAGCGGCCCAGTGGCGTGTAACTTCGACCGCGAATAACGAGTCGGCGGTCTTGGACTGTGCGTAGGCTGCCTGTGGGTCGTACTCGTGCCGTTCGAAATGGATGTCGTCTAACACGACCGGTGATCTCATATGTGCCGTGGAGCTGACTGAGACGATGCGTGCCTCGCCCCGTTCGCGGGCACCAATGGCGAGGGCGTCATGCAATCCGAGGTTCAGGGTGAAGTGGCCAAGGTAATTGGTGACGAACTGCAGTTCCCATTCAATTGGAGAAAGAATATCGATGAATAACGCGCACTGCATCCTCCGTCCAGATGTACTGTTCCTCCACATCGATGCCGTCCTGCAGGATGACGTGAATGAACCGATGTACGTTGAGCAGTCACTCCTGCAGATGTTCACACAAAATGGTCAGTTCCGTCCGCTTCCTGGCGTAATCTACCATTGACGCTCACTTCGCAGTGGGTTATAGTATCAACAAGTGGTTGATTGGTCCAGGTCCAACCATACAAATATGGAAAGAGATCCACAAGTGCAAAGGAGTTTGAAAGGCTCAACCTCGTGTCTGACCTCACTATTCCTATAACCAAATGTTTGGTTCCGCCCGTCCGCACACACTATCTTGACCGCACCAGACTCCTGGACCATATGCTGGCATTGGGACCGTATCCGCTGGTTCTCCTTTCGGCAACGGCAGGCTTTGGAAAAACGACCCTGCTGGCAAGCTGGGCTCGGCTTCAGCAATCGCCTGTAGCGTGGCTCCAACTTGATGCGCTGGATAACGATCCTGCTCGCTTCTGGCTCTCGCTGCTGACAGCCATGCGAGTGTGTTGGCCATATCTGGGGGAATCTTTACTAGCTCAGCTGAACGCGCTACAGCCCCCACTGCTGCTGTCACTGGCCACCACGCTTATCAACGAAATTGCACAGGAGAAGCAAAATATCATGCTGGTGCTGGATGACTACCATATCGTGGAAAATCCTTTGATCCAGCAGGTGATCACTTTCCTGGTTGAACATGCCCCGTCCCATTTTCACTTGTTGCTTGCCAGTCGTGTTGATCCCGATCTGCCTCTGGCTCGCTGGCGCTTTCGCGGTCTACTTGGCGAACTGCGTACTTCCGAACTGCGCTTGAACGCAGTTGAAGCCGCTCACTATGTCCAGCGAGTCGCTGGCCAGGTCTTGTCTGAGGAGACGCTGAATCGCCTGTTGGAGCGCACCGAAGGCTGGATTGCCGGCATGCAACTCGCAGCACTTTCCTTGCGCGGTCAAGCTGATCCGACCAGCGTGCTGCCCTCCTTGAGTGGCAAGCAGCGCTTTCTCCTGGACTATGTGCAGGATGAGATCCTGGCGCAGCAAGCCCCGGAGGTCAGGCATTTTCTCCTTCGTGCCTCAATACTGGAGCGCTTGCAGGCCGATCTCTGCCAGGCAGTTCTGAGTGAGCCGAACAGTCAGATGCTCCTTGAGCAAGCGGAACGCTCAAACCTCTTCCTGGTTGCGCTTGATGAAGATCGCCAGTGGTTTCGCTTCCACACCCTTTTTCGCGAAGCGCTGCTTGCGCTTCTGTGCGAGCAGGAACCAGAGACTCTTCCTGGGCTGCACCAGCGCGCAGGCATCTGGCTCGCAGAGCACGAACAGCTTCACGAGGCCATTAACCACCTACTGACCGCGCAAGATTACCCCACCGCGGCCCAGCTTATCCGTCGCTTTATCAGCCCGCAGCATTGGCGCAATGAGTACCGCACACTGCTCACCTGGCTGGAGTGGCTGCCGCGGGAGGAAGTGCTTGCCCATCCTGATCTGAGCTTCTGGTGGGCCTTTTCCTTGATCCTGACCTCTCTGCACCGCCTGAGCGATCCCGGTCTCAGTGTGACCATCCTGGCCGCACTCCAACAGGCTGAGGAGGGTTTTCGGGCTGCTGGCAACGTGTATGGCGTCGGGCAGGTGCATACCATGCGGATGATTGTCTCTGCCAACCAGGGCGACTTTTCCACAAGCATTGAAGAGGCACGCCTGGCTCTGGATGTGCTGCCCGCCCACGATCGTCAGTGGCGCTATCGCGCGCTGGCGGGTGCCGCTCTAGGCAGTGTCTTCCACGGTGATCTGCGGGCCGCATACGAGCAGGCCCAGGAAGCTCTGACCCTCTCCACAGCAGCCCGCTGGTTACCTTCCATGCAAGACGCAGCCGTGTACCTGGGCGAGGTCTATCTACGGCGTGGCGAACTGGGTCAGGCGGCCAGTTATTTCCGTCAATCCCAGGCCTTTGCGGAAGAATATCTGCATCTCAGTCAACTCCAACTTGTCCAGGCCTCTGGCCTGCGCCTCAACCACTACGACCGCATGGCCCTCTACTGTCTGGCCGCCATTGCCTACGCTCGTAATGAGATCGACGAAGCTCGATCAACCATGCAGAACGCCTTGAAGCAGGGTCCGATGGTCTTCTTCCCTACGTTAACGCCCGGTTTCCTGTTGCAACTCCGTCTTGCTTTGACTCCCGGCTCACCGGTATCCGCTCGCACGCTTCTCCAGCAGCACGTGACAGACGCGAAGCTGCCACTGGAAAGACGTGAAGCAAATCTGGCTGAGGCCTGGCTAGCTCTCAAGCAGGGGAATCTCGCGCATACCCAGCGCTGGGCCGCGCAGCTTCTGGCCGGATCTGACGGAGACTATCCCTATATCCGCCGCTGCGAGGAGCAGTTGCTCCTCGCCCGCCTGTGCCTCGCCGAAGGGCGCGCCGATGAGGCACTGGCGCAGCTTTCAATCCTCCAGGCCGATGGGGAGGCACACGAGCATGTCACTGTCTTGCTCGAAACGCTCGTCCTGACCACCCTGGCCCACCAGGCACTCGGCGCTTCTAATCTGGCCCAGGGCAGCCTGCGTGAGGCGCTCACCCGTGCTCAGCCGGAGGAGAATCTCCGCCTCTTCCTTGATGAAGGCGACGCACTGGTACCCCTGCTCGCCGCGCTGCTGCCTGATCTCCAGGATCAGCCGCTCCACGATTTTGTGGCTCGCCTGCTTTCCGCTGCAATGCCCGCTCAGACATCCTCTGATCTTCTGGAAACCCTGACGCCGCAAGAAACGCGAGTCCTGCATCTGCTCGCCGCCGGGTTCTCGAATCAGCAGATTGCTGAGGAACTGGTGATCACGCTGGTCACCGCCAAAAAGCATGTGAGCAATATCCTTGGCAAGCTGAACGTAAGCAGTCGAACCCAGGCCCTCGCCCAGGCTCGCAAACGCGGTCTGCTCTAAATCTACTCCCTTTCTACTGCTTTGGTATACCGCGCTGATACGGCATCTCGCTGTATCCTTGGCATAGATCACAGAGAAAGGATACAAGACTCCAATGACTACCTATACAGTACCAACTCGCACTACTATCTCATTTCCGATTGGTTACTATCACTTGCATTCAGATGAAAGCGTCAACTTTCAACTGAACCGCTTCTATAGCTGGGTCGGTGATCCTGCTATGCTCGACGAAATGCGTGCCGTCTCGGCTGGCGTCAGCGACTACCCGACGTTCCAGCGCATCTTTATCAATCTGGGCGAAAAATACCTGGCTCTGGGTGAAACGCTCAAAGGCGCTACCTATCTTCGCCTGGCCGAGTTCTTTCTTTCTGTTCATGATGAGCGGAAACAGCCAATTCGACGGCGCTTTATCCAACTTGTACGGGACCACTATGGAGTGACACCCGAGAATCATAGCCAGATCCCCTTCGCAGATGGCTGGCTATCGGCCTATCGCTTTACCCCCGCACATCCAAAAGGAACGATTGTGGTCTTCGGCGGCTTTGATAGTTACATCGAAGAGTGGTTCCTGGGCGGCTTTGCCTTTGAGCAGGCTGGCTACGATGTGGTCCTCTTCGAGGGTCCTGGTCAGGGCACGCCACTGGAAGATGCCGGGCTCACCTTTACGCCCGCCTGGGATACAGTTGTCAAAACAGTGCTGGATTATTACCAGCTCTCTGACGTGACGTTGATGGGTTTCTCCATGGGGGGGGGCCTGGTTGTGCGTTCTGCTGCTTATGAAAAACGCGTTCAGCGCATCATCTCCTACGGCATCATGACCAGCTTTCTAGACGTTCAGTTGCGCATGTTTTTAGAGCCTGTGCGTGCGCAGATCCTAAATTGGTTAAACAGTGGCAACGCTGACGCCCTCAACTCCTTTGTCCAGGAAGCCCAGAAAAAGAGCCTCCTCCTGGAATGGGTGATGGAGCAAGCCATGCACACATTCGGCCAGCAGACTCCCTTTGACGTCTTTGCGGCGCTTCAAGCCTATGAGACCGCCTCGGTTTCTCCACTGGTCACGCAAGATGTTCTGCTGCTCCATGGAACCAAAGACCACTACATTCCAACTCATCAGTTCGTTGATCAGATCGCTCTGTTGACCAATGCTCGCTCCTTGACTGCTCGCGCATTTACTGAGTATGAACAGGCGCAGAACCACTGTCAGGTTGGCAACTACGGGCTGGCTCTCCGCGAAGTTCTGACCTGGCTTGACGCTTTGCAGAAACGCGATGCAGAGCTTGCGGAAACACGCTAGACGCGCTCTTTCGGACAACATGCTCTGGCGAGGCCTGAAGCACTTGCGGGGTCCCAGTTTGCCACTGTAGGGGTAAAATTGCATACCATTATGCACATTGCACAAAGAGCTTTTCGTGTTCCTGCCAGATTCCCGAGGTCATGCGTTTTGTCCAAAGATAAAGAATATCGATGAATAACGCGCACTGCATCCTCCGTCCAGATGTACTGTTCTTCCACATCAATGCCGTCCTGCAGGATGATGTGAATGAACCGATGTACGTTGAGCAGTCACTCCTGCAGATGTTCACACAAAATGGCCAGATCCGTCCGCTTCCTGGCTTGATCGACCATTGGTGTTCCCTGCGCCGGTGGCTATAGTATCAACAAGTGGTTGATTGATCCTGGTCCAACCATCCAAGCATGGAAAGAGATCCGCAAGTGCAAAGGAGAATGAGAGCCATGCCGGTCTTCGACTCGTTTCTGACGACTATCCAGCAAGCGGGCGAGTTGGAGACGCGGGAGCGGCGCGTGCTTTTCCTGATGCTGCCGCAGATCAACCTGCTGGACCTGGCGGGACCAGCACAGGTTTTTGACGCCGCAGCGCGGCTGGGCATGCCCTACAGGCTGATCTTCTGTGCCCATCGACAGGAGGTGTGCAGTGCACAAGGATTGGTCTTTGCCCATCTCCAGCCGCTCGAACCCGTCCAGCCAGGCGATCTGATGATCGTGCCTGGTCTGCAGCTCAACAGCGAGGAGAGCAGGAGCGGGCTCTGGGAACCGGCGATCATCCACTGGCTACGCAACGCCGCTAGCGCGGCGTTGGTTTTCGGATAAGATCTTCATCAGAAATTCAAAGTCTAGAAAGGAACAAAATGATGACACCACTTCCAGCTCAGCTAGAGCCTCTTTTTACCCATCAAACAGCACAGGTCAATGGGGTCCGTTTGCATTATGTGATTGGCGGTCAAGGATTTCCGGTGCTGCTGCTCCACGGCTGGCCTCAGACCTGGTACGCATGGAGAAAAATCATGCCTGCACTCGCCGAGAAATATACGGTGATCGCGCCCGATTCACGTGGGATGGGCGATTCGGAACGAACGGAAAGCGGCTATGATGCCTCCACGCTGGCTGAGGACGTTTTCTCGCTGGTGCGCTCTCTGGGTTTTGAGCACATTTTCCTCATCAGTCATGACCTGGGCGTCTCAGCCGCCTATGCCTATGCCGCACGATACCGGGAGGCCGTGCAGCGTCTCGTGATTCTGGATGCTCCCCTCGAAGGTTTTGGGCGCGAAGAGTATGCCGCCAAAAACAGTGTCTGGCACTATGGCTTGTTCCAGGCTCCCAGGAGCCTGGCGGAATCCCTTGTCGAGGGACGTGAGCACATCCTGCTGCAGTGGTTCTTCGCCCGCGCGAGAAATTCGGCTGCCTTCACGCAAGAGGATATTGCTGAGTACGTTCGTTGCTACTCTGGTCGAGATGCCTTACGAGCCGGATTTGAGTATTATCGCTCGTTCTCAACCAATGCACAGCAATTTAGAGCATACAGCAAAGAAAAGTTACGCATCCCGGTTTTAGCGCTGGGAGGCGAATATAGCGGTGCAGGCTGGCCTTTCTATAGTTTCGCTCAACTCGCCGAAAACGTCTCCGGCGGCATCATCCCCGAGTGTGGCCATTATATTGCGGAGGAACAACCAGAAGAACTGCTCCAACGCCTCAATACATTTTTCTCTGAACAAGAGTAGCAGGCCTCTTCTCTAGAAGCCGGTATAACCTACCATCGGCATCTATCTTGCACGAAAGGCAGCTGTTTTGATGAAATGAGGCTGGAGGTGTCTGCAAAACTCCTCCAATCTCTCCAAAATGCTGTTCTTCCAATTCGAGGTAATGCCGCACAGTATCCAATCAAAGGTGAATTGACTCATCTTAGATCTAGGTGCTTTGCCTCACCAGTAATCTGAAGACTCCCTCGTCGAAAGAACGAGGGGTTCTGAGTGGTGCTTCCACGCTTCCAGCCGACCCTGCCGAAACAGGAAGGCTGGCTCTTGTGTGGCTTCACTCAGACTTTGAGGTTTTTCAAGAAAGGAAACAGACAGATGACTGAAACGTCTGATTTCGGAACGTTTGGTCGCTATAAGGAACTCTCCCTGGAGGAGATGACCCCTGAGCAAAAAAGGGCGTATGAGTTCACCGTGAAAGCACGCGGGCAAGTGCCCGGGCCGTACAAGATCTGGCTACAAAACCCGAAACTGATCGATGTCATGGTGCCTCTGGGGGCCTACTACCAGGGGGGCTCATCGCTCTCTAAAGCGGAGATCGAGATTGCCACGAACCTGATAAATGCCCGGTGGTTAGCGGCGTACTCGAACTACGAACACGAATGGATCGCCGAACAGCTCGGTGGTCTGCCAGCGGAGAAGGTCGAGGCGTTGATTGCTGGACTGCCCACGTCGTTTGAGGACCCCCGGCAGCAGGTCGTCTATGAAATCACGTCCGCGCTGATCGCGCCACGCGTGGTCCCCACCGGCCTCTATCGACGTGCGGTTTCCCTGCTAGGAGATGCGGGCCTGACGGATTTAACCGTTCTCATCGGGTACTTTACCAGCGTCTCGCTGACGCTGCGGGCGTACGACGTTCCCTCCAATGCCATTGGTTTAGAGCGTTGATGCCTCCTTTTTTCCCAGGCTGCTAGCGTGGCTAGCAGGATTGCTAGAATATGCATACATTTCAAGATCACGTGTTTTGATCACTGCGAGAGGAGAAGGTACGATGTCTCACCAACCTGAAAGAATGGGCGGTCGTCTGCCCCTGCTCAATCCAACGGCGATGTCGGAGGCACAAAAAGAGGTATATGATCGCCTCAATAAGACCATGATTCAATGGGCCGACCGCGCTCAATTTCAGAGCAAGACCGATGATGGAAGACTGATTGGTCCGTTCAACCCGGGGCTGTACAGCCCTGGCATTGGCACGGCCTTTTTGGATTTACACGATGCTGAAGAGAAGTATACGTCGCTCAGCGAGCGAGTTCGCCAGGTGGTGATTCTTGCCGTCGGGGCTGTGTGGGAGTCGGACTACGAGTTGTACGCTCATGCAGCAGCGGCACGCCAGGCTGGTCTTTCTGAGGACGCCATCCGAACGCTTACGACTGGTGGGCTCCCGGATGATCTGAGTGAGCAGGAGAAGATCGCTCAACAGTACGCACGGAACCTTTCTGCTGAGCATCGTGTGAATGCGGCTCTGTACAGCGCTGCCGAGCAAGCTTTTGGCAAGCAAGGAGTCGTCGATCTCACGTATCTCGTCGGGATCTACCACATCACCTGTGCGCTGTTAAACGCCTTTGACATTCCTGCGCCTTCCGAACAGTTCTAAACGAAGTATTCATAAGCGTGCCACGGGCTTGAGATGAGAGCCAGGATCCCATCAACCGGAGGCACTTCCAACCTTTCTAGTAGAGTAAAGTCTGTGCACAGGCTTTGGAACCATATTCAAGGAGAATATCATGGTATCTGACACTATACCACAAGTGAAGCTGACCACGATCGCCGAGTTTCCCCAGGGATTCATGCTGGAGAACATCGCCGTACGGAGTGACAACTCGATGCTCGTCACCGTTCCGAGTCACCGTGAACTCTGGTTTATTCCTTCACCCGCTACGGCCATCCCGGTTGAACCCCTGAAACTGTCTACCTTTGCCACACTCCCAACCGGCATTGTCGAGACAGAGCCCGACGTCTTCTACATTTCGACGGGCAAGTTTTACAACACGGACGAAGCGTTTCTGGAGCGACTGGATCTGCGCGGCTGGACGCCCGGCATGGCGGTGCAGCTGGAGCAGGTGTTGCAATTCCCTAAGAACGTGCGTGGCCTCAATGGCAGTTGCCTCCTCGCGCCCAACGTCATTCTGCTGGCGGACTCGTTCGCCGGTCTGATCTGGAGAGTCGATCTGCCCAGCGATGGTGGAACTCCAGTCGCACGTGTCTGGTTGCAGCATGAGAGCATGGGATACTATCGGGGTCAGATGAAGCCTGAGCAGCCTGGCATCAACGGCATCCGCTACGCAGCGAAGTTGGGCTATATCTACTACACGGCGACCGCCAAGAAGCTGTTCATGCGCGTGCGGGTCAACCCTGAGACGCTGGAGGCGATCGGCGAGCCGGAGCATGTTTCGGTGGGACGCATGGCGGACGACTTCTGGATCGACGAAGAGGCCGGAGTTGCCTATCTGACCACGCACCGGGAAAACACTCTCGACCGCGTTTCGCTGGAGCCGTCCAAAAACGACGCACGCATCATCATTGCAGGTGAGCCGTTCAATACAGAACTGGTGGGACCCACCAGCGGCGCGTGGGGTCGGCAGGTCGGTGAGACTGGCCACATCGCCTATTTCGCCACCGATGGCGGCACCGTCTCGCCGCCGGCCGACGGAGTGCGCCGTTCGGCAAAGGTGCTGCGTATAGAGGTGCCGCAGGTTCTGCAGCAGTAACGCCATGAGAAGTGTGCTACGACTCTAGTTGCCTGTCAACGTTGATGCGACAGGCAGGGGTGCAGGGGATGCAATCCCCTGACTGGGTTCCAGGGCTGTGCCCTGGCTCTTCTCCCCTCTCGCCCGCGTAGCGGGTGCAACCTTTTCAATGGAGTCTGACAGACTACTAGATTCAATGGAGGAAATAGATGATACAAAAGAAACGGAGCGAATGTATCCGGGGAATCGACGTGACGCTTGAAGTTCTTGTCGACGGCAGTGGTCCCGCCCTGGTTGTGCTGCCATCCTATGGGCGTGGAAGTGGAGAGGACTTCGATGCCTTCGCACAGATGGTGAGCGCGGCTGGCTTCACCGTTCTGCGTCCGCAACCGCGCGGCATCGGAGGTTCACAGGGCACGATGAGTGGATTGACCGTGCACGACCTTGCCGCCGATATCGCGCTGGTGATTCGTTCGCTTGGGTCTGGTCAGGCGATCGTGCTGGGTCACGCGTTCGGCCAGGGGGTGGCGCGTATGCTGGCGGTGGATCATCCCTCCCTTGTCCGGGGCATCATTATGGCGGCCGCGCAATGTAGTTCGGTGTCGCCCGAGATCAGCAAAACGCCACACCAGGCGTGCGACCTTAATGCACCGGTCGAAGAGCGACTTGCCGCGCTCAAGAAAGGGTTCTTCGCGCCTGGTCATGACCCCGCTGTCTGGTTACAGGGCTGGTATCCCGAGACCATGCAGATGGAGGTACACTGTGCCAGCACAGTACCGCAGGCGGAGTACTGGTCTGCTGGATCGGCCCCGATACTGGAGATCATTCCGGATTCCGATCCCTTCAAGCCGCGCGCGTACTGGGGAGAACTTCGCCAGCAACTGGGCGACCGGGTGACCACCGAAATTGTTACCGACGCCAGCCATGCGCTTTTTCCCGAACAGCCGGAGCAGGTTGCCAATGTAGTCATTGCCTGGTGTCAACGGCTGCTCACTGATGGATAGTAGGCGAAAGCAGGCGATCGGACCCCTGCTGTATCATAGAACGCAGCACACCCTCACAGTCGTTTCACATTCGACTGCAGGATTTGACGTTTAAACTAATGCAGACAAAAGGCCCCCAACCTTGCGGCGGGCGGCCTGATCAAGTAAAGTTTCGATAGTAAAACAAAGACGGAGCTTTACTTGTATGAACCTTAGCACATTGAGGCGCTTTCGTCACGAGATCTATGACTGTTGTGAGCGAGCCAAAGATGCGCTCTTTACGACCATGGATGCCCTGATCGCCCAAACTCAGGCTCGTTCGTTGTCCGAATTGTCGCAATATCCTCGCTTTGAGCGGCGCTGGTCGAGTGTCTACGAAGCCTTTGAAGATGGGCGCATTGACCGCAAGCGGTTGCAGGAGGTCTTTGTGCGCTATCTGCCGGCGCCGCGGCAGGGAAATCGGTTCTGGATTGGCATTGTAAACGCGAAAAATACATGATCACTTTTTTTGTGGTGGCCTGGGGAGAAAGAGGGAGGGGCGAAAAGGGAGGGAAAACGCGTGGGGAGAGGACAGGGGCCGATGGAGGGAGGAGAAGGAGCGCTCAAAAAGCGAAGAAAAAAGCCGGCCAAATACATATGGAATTGACTGTGCCAGCCTCCTTGTGTCATTCTTTGATCGATAGATGAGATGAAATTGTGAACACTACGTGAGAGTGGAAAAACAGCGAGCAGGTCTGGTGAACGTGCCAGACCTGCTCGCTGTTTTTCGTTGTTGGAGGCTGTTATGGCTCCAATGGTGTGCGCAGGAGGGCAGCCAACTGAGCGGTGTGGATGGTGGCACCAGGGAAAGACGTGAGCAGGTGGGCGACGATGTGCTGGAGATCGGTGTCGACGTGATCGGGGCGAGGCAAAGGCATAGCCTGCAGGCGTGTCCAGATGGCATCAGTGGAGGCGTCGTGCAGGCCGAGCAGGGCGCGTTGCTGAGCGAGCGAGAGGCCAGTGCGCTGACGATAGAGATGGAGGGCAGAGCCGAGAAAGCCAGGGGCGCTGGCGGCGAAGGTATACCAGGTTGTGAGGATGGAGGTGTCGTCGGTTATCATGATGGTCCTTTCGGTGTAACCGGAGTCTGTAAAATATTTGACAGACCCTGTCGAGCATCTATGGTGGGTGTACATCATCTGTAGCATGCAATGAGAGTCTGACTGGATTGCTACTTTCCTTCTCTCACCGAAAATTAACTTGCCCTGAGTGAATACTCTTCCTTTTGCTACACCTTATACACGCATGATATACTGATGAGATCCCAGATGAACTCATGATAGGTAGAAGAGGCAATAGAAATGTTTGACCGTGCTTTCATTGCGAACCCCTACCCGCAGTATTATGAATGGCTGAAACATGGGCGTGTGGTCTGGTCGCCGGATTTCTTTGGTGGGGCATGGGTGCTGCCTCATTACAAAGATAATACTGAACTCCTGCGTGATAGTGAGCGATTGACCACGGAGAAGGCCGGTGGCCTGGTTGCGCAGTTTCCGCCTGAGTATCATGCTGAACTACGTAGCCTGGATGAATACCTGGCCCGTTGGTTAGCCTTCATTGATCCTCCGAAGCACTTGCGTATTCGCCGCCTCTTGCAAAAGGGCTTCACTTCCGAAGTGCTCAATAGTTTTCGGCCTCGTGTACAGGAAATTGTCGATAATCTACTCGCTCAGGGTATGGTTGAGGGACGGCTCGACATGATGAGCGATTTCGCCTATTTACTGCCAGTGCGGGTTGTCTGTGCCATGTTGGGTATACCAGACAAAGATCACATGCTGTTTGTGCGTTGGATGGACGAACTTGCCATGTTTTTGGGTAACGCTTCATCGACAGTGGAGGCGGCGCGGCATGCCAAAGATGCTCTTGAGAAACTGACCACTTATTTTCGTGAGCTACTGCCAGAGAGACGTAGACACGCGGGCCGGGATTTGATTTCTCTTCTGGTGGCGGCTGAGGAAGAGGGTGATGTGCTAAGCGAGGATGAGTTGTATGCCCAGTGCGTCTTCTTTCTGTTCGCGGGACATGAAACAACCAGTAATTTGATTGGCAATGGCATGCTCTGTTTATTCCGCCATCCCGATCAACTGGCACTTTTGCGTGGCCAACCCTCGCTGGTGGTGGGTTTTATTGAAGAAACGCTGCGCTATGAGAGCCCTATGCAGTATACCTTCCGTATGGCCCGACGCGATTTTGATCTGTTCGGTCAATCTGTCAAGAAGGGACAGGTGCTCGTGTTTCTATTTGGCGCAGCTAATCGTGATCCTGATGTTTTTGAAGCGTCGAATATGTTTGATATTACGCGCAAGAAAAATGCACATCTAACCTTCGGTTACGGCTTACATCATTGTATTGGTGCCGCAACCGCACGCCTGGAGGCCGATATTGCATTCTCTACGCTGCTTCTGCGCACGCACAATATGCAATTGCTGATCGATGAGCCACAATGGCGTGACGTTTTCCGATTTCGCGGCTTACGGTCCTTACCTGTACAATTTGAAGTGAAATGAGAAGAAAGGTTGGCAACGATGGCATACATAACCACCAATGACAGTATACAGCTACATTATACCCTCAAGGGCTCGGGAACGAAAACGCTCGTACTGGTTCACGGTTGGCAGGTGAGTAGTGCTGTTTGGAATTTAGTGGCTGATGAGCTAAGCAGGAAATATCAGCTCATTATCGTTGATTTACGTGGTGCTGGTGCATCGAATGCTGCTCCTGGCCCCTATACGGTTGAACAGCATAGCGAAGACCTCTTTAACCTGGTGCAAAGCCTTGAGTTAAAGAATTTTGTGCTGGTAGGTCACTCGATGGGGGGAGCAATCGCCCAACGCTTTGCCGCAGACCACTGCGAATTGCTGGCGGGATTGATTGTGATTGCGTCCGTTCCCGCCAGTGGACTGGAACTCCCTGCTGATTTTCAAGCTTTTTTCCGCAGTGCGGCAGGCAATCGTAGTCAGACCGAGGCTCTATGGAAGGTCTTTATTGCGAATCCTCTGGCAGCAGAAACGTTTACGATGTTGCTTGACTCAAGCATGACCGTCAAACCGGAAGCTTGCCTGGAGAGTTTTGACTCCTGGCGACAACTGAATTTCGCGGATGAAGTAAAGCGTATTATGACACCAACATTGGTAATCGCGCCTGAGGCTGATAATCCTATGACACCGGACTTCTTACGCGAGAAGATCGTGGCGCTGATTCCCAATAGTCGCTTAACGGTTATTGAGAAAACTTCTCATTATGCTCAGTTAGAGCAACCACAAGAGCTCGTGAAGTTGATTACGCACTTTGTGGATGAGCTTTGTAGTTTGTAAGCTAAAAGCGGCTCATCCTTTTCCTGCTGGAGATCGACGCTGTAAAGGGAGTGATAGCAGGGGACCGAGCGTGTGTTCCCCGCGTGGTGGATGCTCACCGACTGTGACGGCCAGGTGGCAGATACATCACCGGAGCCTGGCGCGCATTGTGAAGAGCGATCGCTTGCCACAACTGGAGATTGTCGTTGTCTGTCTATCTGTCTCCCTGGTCGTTGTGTGTTTTGGTTGCCAACTCGCGGCAGTGGTGTAACCGTTGTCTAGAACTTAGACAAATGCAGACAAGTCACATTTGCTGTCTAGTTCCTGCTTCATCCAGGGAAGTTTCACTTGATATTGCTACCAAGCCAGAGCTGCCCTGTCCACAGGCATACAATCCCGTGCAACTCACGGTACTCCATGCTCAAGCTAGGTTTGCCAGATTATAGGCAGCGTTGAGATCGCGATCAATGACGAACCCACACTCATGGCAGATAAAGATACGCTCACTCAAATCTATTTCTTCTCGAACAGCCTTACAACGTGAACACGTTTTGCTCGTGGGTTCCCATCGAGAAATAACCTTCACCTGAATACCTGATTGTTGCGCTTTATAATCCATTTGGCGCCGAAATTCAAAAAAGCCAACATCGGTAATGGCTCGTGAGAGATGTCTGTTCTTGAGCATCCCTGACACATTCAAATCTTCTAATACGATCACCGCAGGACGCTCGTTTGGTGACTTGGTTTTCATCACCAATTGAGCGGTTGCTTTGTGAAGTGCATCTTTACGAATATTAGCAATATGGGCATGCAGGCGGGATGTGTTGCAAAAATAAAACTCGTCAGATATGATGGATGAAAAGATGAGAAGAGAAGTGTGATGACAACGCAAGCCCCGTTCAAATGGCGTCATTTTGAAGCCGAGATCATTTTGCTGTGCGTTCGCTGGTATCTGCGCTACCCATTGAGTTATCGAGATCTGGAGGAAATCATGCAAGAGCGGGGTCTGCGCGTCGATCATACGACGATTTACCGTTGGGTACAGCGCTACGCGCCAGAGTTGGAGAAACGCTGTCGCCCTCATCTCAAAAGGACGACCGACTCGTGGCGCGTCGATGAAACCTACCTGAAGGTCAAGGGAGTATGGATGTACCTATATCGAGCAGTGGATTCGCAGGGGAACACGCTGGAGTTCTTGCTCAGTCCCACCTGCGACGCTGAAGCAGCCAAACGCTTTTTCTACAAAACACTTGCCTCCTCTCACACGGTCTCCCCTCGTGCGATCACTGTGGACAAGAACGCTGCGTATCCCAAAGCCTTCCATGAGATGCAAGCAACTGGTGCTGTTACTGCGCCTTGTGAATTGCGGCAGCGCAAGTATCTCAACAATCTGGTCGAACAAGATCATCGTTTCATCAAACGCCTCGTCAAACCTGGGATGTTTTTTTGGTCTTTTGAGACCGCATGGAACACGTTACAGGGATACGAAGTGATGAATATGATCAGGAAAGGCCAGGTGCAAAAAGTGGACAAAGGCGATAGCCTCAGTCAAGCAGAGTTCATCGCGAGATTGTTTGGAGTGGCAGTCTACACTCAACAGAACGGGACAGTTTCGCACGCCTCCTTTGTCTCATTTCTTGCAACACAACCTGATAGCTTACGTAGCGCTACCCCGTATTAGGCATATAACTGTTGAGTTTTTTATATGTATAAATTCTCCTTTTATGAGAAAAAATTAAAATAAGATTAGAATGATTAATAATTTTCTATCTGAGGTTGACTTTTCTATCCATGCTTGTTTATACTACATAGTGTAGGTAATGCATCTAGTGGTAAAAAAACACCAGTTGTTTTTCTCTCTCAATACAATGTTTTAGTCGCATATTTTTTATTTTTTGATTTGAATGTTTCCTGAGAGGTTTATTTTTATACCTGGTCATGTAAGAGAGGATAGCGTGCCATTCACCTCTTTTATATACTACCTCTGGCCCATTCTCATCAATAGTTAAGGAGCATGACGCCCTTTCCCCCGGCCATGTAAGGATGCACTGGCTTGCTTTTGCTGTGTTTCGAAGCCACAACGGTGAACCCGCACATGCATTGTCATGTTTTCTTTGCTGTGCTTCGTTTTCACATATCATCGACATTTGTCTCTATATTTATGTACGCGCTTCTGCCGTACAGGAGGGTTTGTATGCCCAAATCACGCATGTCGCACCCGGAGGCTGAGCAGTTGCGTGCTCGCTGTGCCGCTGTGGTGCGCTTGCTCTGGCGTGGTGGCCTCTGGCTGCGCATCGCCTTAGCTGTTATCTTCACCACCCTGACTGCCCTGGCCAACCTGGCCACGCTGGCTCCTTCTGCCTATGCCGCGAGCTTGAGCAGTCTGCAGACCAACCATGCTGGTCTCGCGCAGCTGCCGGCAGAGCAGAGGGCGGTGGTTAACTCGAACCAGCCGCATCTGCTCCCCTCATCGCTGACCACCATCCACTCTGCGGATAACCGCCTGGCTGTCTTCGCCATTGGCAGCGATGCCCGCATCTACACCATCGCGCAGGTGAGCGGAACGGCGAGCAAGGGATGGAACAACCAGCAGGCCATCGGAAAGCCAGCCCCGGTCGCGCTTACAGGTACCCTGGCCGCGACACAAGATGCCGCCAAGAATGTGGTGCTGGTAGCCCTGGGGAGCGATCATCAGCTCTATAGCCTGACACAGATACAGGGGACATGGGGTGATTGGCAACTGCTTGGGAAGCCGGCCGCCGATATTGCCAGCCAGCCCGTATTAACCCTACAAAAGAACGGCGGCCTGGTCCTCTCTGTTATCGGGGTTGATCATGTCTTGTACCAAAACAAACAGAGCGCAACCGGTTCGACCTGGGGAGGCTTCACACCGATTACGCCACAAGGAACACCAGCACTGACCAGCACACCTGCGGTCACCGAGACCTCGGATGGATCCCTCGTAACCGTGGTAGTTGGAACAGACCATGCTCTCTATACCCTACGATCGGGAGCTACCAACTGGTCACAGGTTGCCGCGCCGACCGGGACTTCTTTCTCGGCTGTTCCGGTGCTGCAGTCCGATAGTCAGGGCGCCCTCACGCTACTGGTCTTGAGCGATACTGGCAAGATTTACCAGAGTACGGGAAATCTGACAACCCTGACCGCTCTTGGGCAGGCGCCCAAAGGCAGTGTCTCGCTGCAGGCTACCCTGAGCAACGATGGTACGCGCTTCCTCTTTGCGCAGGATGCGAAAGATAACGTGTTTGTCTGGCAGGGGAACGCCACCACCTGGAAGCAGCTCAATCCGACCAGCCAGAAAGTACACGGGCAGGTGACTCTGGCGTTGACGCGCGCCGGAGAGCCCGAGGTCCTGGCGCTCAATGCGCAGGATCAGATCCAGGATAGCTTCTTGCGCGTCGGATCCAGCGCCATGCATGGTGCCAGCGCGAAAATAGCAATGGCAACCAAAACGGCGACGGCACAGTCCACCACCTGGCGTCCGTTTGCCCAGTTGACGCCGGCGGTCGCCAGCACGACCAGCGCCTTAGGTCAGACCTCCTTCTATGGCTACACCAGCCATCCTATCAATAACTATGTCAAGCTACAGGTCAACGAGGGCAGCGGCAACCTGGTGCTCACCACCAACGATCTGCACATCGCGGGCACGGGTATCGATCTCTCCCTGGGGAGCATCTACAATAGCCAGAGCAACACCTGGACCACGCACGGCCAGAACTGGAGCTCGAACTTCGGCTACTCGGTGAACATTATCGATAACGCCGACGGTTCCGAGACCTATACCGATCCGACGGGCCATCCCTGGACCTTTACGCCAGGCAGTAATGGCTGGGTCTCTCCTCCCGGTATGAATGCGGACCTGGTCTGGCACGATGCGACCCAGCAGGAGACGCTCTTCTTCCACCAGAACGGGATCACCTATACCTTTACCAGCGGCTCAACCTATCTGCAGAAGATCACCGACAAGAATAATAACAGTATCACCTTCAACTACAACGCGACCGACAATCGCCTGGTCGATTCGGTGGTCGATACCCAGGGGCGCACCACCTCATTCCAGTACGAGGCCGATGGCGATGGCCAGATCACGCAGATCACCGATCCCAGCGGCCGTACCGTCACGTATGGCTACAGCGGTGCCGATCTGACCACGATCACTGACCTCAATGGGAAGGTAACCACCTTTGGCTACAATGCCAGTGAGCAGCTCACCAGCATCACCGATCCGCTGAACCACACGACCACCGTCGCCTACAATACCGGCGGGCAGGTGGCGACGATCACCGATCCCACCGCGCAGCATGGGCAGACCAGCTTTGCCTACCACGCCAGCACGGACAGCGCGTGTAGCGGCATCGTGCCCTCGGGTCAGTCGGCCCTGCCCTGTACGGTGGTCACCGATGCCAATGGGCACACGACCACGGTCGCCTACAACACGCAATTCCAGCCTGCCTACAGCAAAGATGCCCTGGGTCACATCTCATCGCAGAAGGTCGACCCTGCCACCTACAACGTTACCCAGTACGGCGATGCGCTCAATGACCTGTCCACCCTGACGTTTTCGACCGATGGCTACAATAATCTCTCGAAGAGCCAGGACCCCACGGGCGCCACCACCAGCTTTGCCTATAACACGGCTGGCACGACCCCGTACTATCCCAGTTCGTCAACTGACGCCCAGAACAACAAACGGATTATACCTATGATGGTACCGGGAATATGTTGACGGTGAACGATCATACCACCGGCAAGGGCCTGACCTATACCTATAACAGCAACGGGACGGTCAGCTCCCAGAAAGATGCCAATGGCAACACCACTACGTTCGGGTACGATAGCCATGGCAATCTGACCTCGGTTACCCCGCCGGCGCCGATGGGCAAGACGACCCTGCAGCCCGACACACTGACCAGCCGCGTCACCTGGCTGCAGGACGGCAACAGCCACAAAACCAGCTATACCTATGACAATCTGGACCGAGTACGCTCGATTACCTACGCCGATGCCTCATCGGTCAGCTACACCTACGACGACAACGGCAATATGCTGACGGAGACGGACGCCACCGGCATCACCAGCTTCCAGTATGACGAGCTCAATCGCCTGACCCAGAAGACCCTGCCAAACGCCACCAAAGTGATCTCGGGCTACGACAAGGTGGGCAACCTGACCAGCCTCAACGATGGGACGGGCACGACCACCTATAGCTATGATGCCGCCAATCGCATGACCAGCCTGAAGGATCCGGGCAGCGCGACCAGCAACTATGGCTATGACAACGCCAATCGCCGCACCTGCATCATCTATCCCAACCAGATCGGCATGCTGCTGTCCTACGATGCCGCGGGTCGCGAGACCAACAACGTCGGGGGCAAGATGAACGGGCTCACCTGTAGCAGCTCATCGCAGGTCAGTACGCCGCTGACCGGCTACAGCTATACCTACACGAACTCCCAGAATGCCCAGACGGAGCTGATGCAAACGATAACGGTTCATAGCGTCAACAACTACAGTTCTTCGGTCACGGCGACCCGGAGCTATGACAGTAAGAATCAGTTGATCGACGTGCAGAACCCGAACCAGCATTGGACGCTGAGCTACGATGCCAACGGCAACAATCTGACGCGTACCTACGCTGGTGCCTCGACCTTCGATGCCACCATGAGCTATAACGCCGACAACGAACTGACCTCGGGCAGTTCCACCGGCAGCAACAGCGGGTCGGCGACCTATAGCTATGATGGCAACGGCAACCTGACCTCGGTCACCAACGGCAGTAGCGGTTCTGGACCCTTGACCCACGCCCAGACGCACACCTACAACGCCGCCAACCAGGACATCAGCGGGAGTGGGACGGCTTCGGGCACCTCGACCAACTACACCTACGGTTACAGTGGCAGCGACCAGACCGATCGGGTCACCAACACCGGCAACACCGCTGTCTACAGTGGTCTGGGACTGAGCAGCGAAACGGTGGGGACCACAAACTACGAGTACGTGCGCTGCAGCTGCGGCCTGCTCAATAGCGAGCGCACCTCAGCCGGCAAGGTCTACTACTACCTCTTCGACGGCCAGGATTCGGTGGTGGCGATGACCGATAGCACGGGAGCCATCGTGGCCAGCTATGGCTACGACCCCTTCGGCAACTACGGCAGCAAGAGCGTGCAGAGCGGCGTATACAATCCCTGGGGTTATACGGGTGGCTACTATGATAGCAATACGGGGCTCATCAAGCTGGGCATTCGCTACTACGATGCCCATGTGGGACGTTGGACACAGGCGACGCCAAGTAGGTGGTAGTTTGCAGGAGGCGACCAAGGCCAACCCGTATGTGTATGCTGATGATGATCCGGTGAATAAGGTGGATCCGAGCGGTAAAGATGCAATTCAATGCTATCTTGAGCTTGCTAGTGTATATCTTACAGGTATTCTTGGTATAGTAGCTGGAATAGTTACTGTTCCTGAAGGCGTAGGAGTCTTTCTCGTAGTGGGAAGCTATGCCCTTGTAGTACTTGGAGGTGCAACCGTAGGAAGATCGAGTGATTGCAATGGTGTTTGGCTGCCAACTGTATCAGGTTTTGCTCAGTGGATACGAGGCGGCCCTTAATCACTACTGCGAAAAGTTATGGCATTACAATTATGGCTGCTGAGTTAGATTCCTGCTTTAGTCCTTTTTCAGCAGATATGAGTCAAATTGACTCCAAGTGTGTGTGATGGCAGAGGTTGTTTAGTATCTCAGTGCAATGTTGTTTATTAAATCAGGCCTTCTTCCAAGAAGGCCTGCCACATCCTGTAATGAATAGCCTTTGTCTAGTTTGAGCGAAAAAATCTTTTTGCAAGGTTTTTTGTAAGTATACATTTGTTGGTGATTACATGCTTTACCTTACTTTCGCAAGTACAGATTTGACTGCAATCGTTTTGAGTGTTTTACTCGCACTTTTAGGATTAGCATTTGCACTTTGTGCTTTTTTCTTGTTTTATGTCGACTATACCTCTTTGAAAAAACAAAACTTGGAAGGAAGTGGGAGAAGAAGATGGTATCAACGCTTTCAATTTATCATCTCCCTGGTAGTTCTTGGTATAGCGATATTGATACTAATACAAGTACCAATTTTTGCCGGTCTTGTTCCAAGTTCTAGAATTGACAGTTTCCTCTTTTTTCTTTTATCTGTGTGCAACTTTATCCTGTTACTCTATGGGTTATACATACGCCAAAAAGCAAAGATGAAAATTTGAGTTCCTGTCAGTGAAATTTTCCTACATCAACAGCTATAGTGACAGCGACCAGACCGATCGGGTCAGCAACAACAGCGCGATCACCGTCTACACCAGCCTGAGTCTGAGCAGCGAGCAAGCTAACAGTGGGACCACGAAGTACGTGCGTTGTAGCTGTGGCTTGCTCAACAGTGAACGCACGCCTGACGGCAAAGAGTAGGGGGTTGAGTATTAACCGTACGAAAAACCACGCTAAGCAAAAGTTGTAAATTGACGAAATAAATGACGCATGGTGAGACGAATGGGTTGTCGTAGGAAACGCTGATCCATTCCTCCTCTCGTTGCTGCTCGTGTGCCTTTGCAAGCCCTTCCCGGTGGTTCTTGCCCCCCGAAAGAACACTGGCTGTTTCGCCAACGAGTGTGAAAAAAAGACCGCCCTTTGCTGCGCGTATTGACGAGGCTTTGTTGGTCTGATTGCGTGCTTGCTTTCTCTGCTGCATGTGTTCCGTTGTGGAGGAGTCGAGTGTTTTGTGGCGCCGTGATGCTTCTCTCCTGGTTGTTTTTCCATCGCTGTCTTCCTTTCTCTGCCAGTAGGTGCTGGGCTCTGTCGGTGCGTGCCGCACGTGTGCAGACCTCGTCCAGGCAGATGAGAGCTGGGGAGAGCAGGAGATGATCTCGATCTACATCTTGGATAATATATATCTCTTTTTATAATAATTTGTATATTTACATTTTTAATATACTTTTAATAGACACTTTCTATGGTATTGCTTATAGTTCTTGGAAAGAAGCTATGAGTGTATGGTGGAGAGCGCGTGTCGTGGAGGAGGGAGGCCTCGAATGGAAGGCACTGGGGGCCCCAGAGAGCAGGCACATGGAGCAGGAGGGGATGTGGGCAGGCAGGCATGGGAGCGTTTTGTGATCATTCGTCCGCATTTATGAGGAAGGCGTGTGTCAAACGGAGATTGCCCGTGTGCATCAGCTCTCACTGCGGACGGTGCAGCGCTGGGTGCAGGCGTATCGAGAGGAAGGACTGTGGGGACTGGGAACGAAAAAGCGTGCTGATGCGGGGCAGCGGCGGGGATTGCCCAAGGAGTTGGTCTTGCTGATCGAGGGGCTGGCGTTGCAGGCGGTGCGGCGACCGCTGAGGAGTATTCATCGCATGGTGTGCCAGGTGGCTCGTGAGCAGCACTGGAAGGAGCCGAGTTATGCCCAAGTTTCACGTATCGTTGGGAGTCTTCCCAAAGATCTGGTGACCCTGGGGCAAGCGGGAGCCGAGAGGTATCGAGAGCGCTTTGATGTGGTGTATCGGCGCGAGGCGCGGCGAGCCAATGCGATCTGGCAAGCCGATCACTGCCAATTGCGCTGCTATGTGCGCAATGCGCAAGGCCGAGCGCAACTGCCGTTATTGAGCGCGATTGAGGATGATTATAGCCGCAGTATATGTGGGTATCGATTGAGTTTTGAAGCCCCCTCGTCGTCCTTGACGGCTCTGACATTGCATCAGGCGATCAATCCGAAAGAAGATGGACGTTGGCCGATGTATGGGATCCCGGAGTGTTTGTATACGGACCATGGCTCTGACTTCACGAGCAAGCATGTAGAAGCCATTGCGGTCGACCTGAAGATCGCGTTGGTTTTTTCCCAGGTTGGGCGTCCCCGTGGCCGAGGCAAGCTGGAGCGGTTTTTTCGAACGGTACGAGAGCAGGTGTTATCGACGCTGCCGGGCTATGCTCCGAAGATTGAAGGGGATCGGAGGCGGCAGCGGGAGATTGAGGCGCAAGCGCGGAGTGTGGCATGTCTGACGCTGGAAGACTTGGAGGCCATCTTTGAGCACTGGCTGTTGGACATCTATCATCAGCGCGTGCATGCCGAGACGCAGGCTACGCCCCATGCACGGTGGGTAGCTTCAGGAATCATGCCGATGCTGCCAGAGAATGAGCGGCAGGTCGAGGGGCTGTTGTTGTACCCTCGTCGTCGCAGAGTGGTGCATCAGGAGGGGATTGTGCTGCAGGGCGCCTGGTACATGCACGAGTTGCTTGCAGGCTATGTAGGCGAGGCGGTGATGATTCGCTACGATCCCAGAAATTTGGCGATGCTGTGGGTGTATGTGGGGGAGCAGGAGGAAAGCTTGTTATGTGAGGCATCGTGTGTGGAACGTGGTGGGCAAGAGGTGAGTTTGCAGGCTCTTGTGTCTGAGAGAACCAAGCGCCGCAAAGCGGTCGGCAACGCCTTACGTGAGCGCAAAGCGGTGGTGGTTCGCTATGCCTCGCCGAAGCAGCAAGCGAGGCGGGAGCTTTCGCGGGCGGCTCCGATAGTGAATGAGGTGAACGCCGGTGAGGGAGGGGCGCCCGATCAGCCAGCGGGGGATGAGAGTGGAAGTGAAGTGCGTGAGTTGAGGGATGGGGCCAAGCCTGACGGGGCCAAGCCAGCGTCGCAGATCAGGTGGTATGAAGATGAATAAGAACGAGAGAGGGTTGCAGGGGAGCCAGGGGGCTTACAGGTATAGGTTTTTTGGGGAACGTTAAGCGCTGGCCCGTTCACGAGCTCGGGCTCGGCGCTTACGCTCCTGTTTCTTCTCCCGCTTGTGTCGCTCTGAGGCGCTTGGTAGCTTTCTGGGTGGTTGCATGTCTTGCGGCCATGGCTCATCGAGCATCTGCCCCTGCAACAACGGCTCGTCATTGAGCACGGTTGCTAGCACCTGTAACCGCCCGCGTACCACACAACTCAATCGACGCACTCGCGGCTGATGGTTGGGCCTGCAGCGTTTCTTGCGCGCAATATGGCTTGCAGGCAACTCCTGCTCACTGTTTGCCGCTCGCTGCTGTTCTTCAGCGACACACCCCATGCTCACACTCATCAGTTGGGCAACTGCCATCGCCAACCACAAACGCTCCACACGCCCTGCTTGCGTCATTTTACTGTGATGCCATCCCCAGAGTCCCCGCTTGAAATCTTTGTACCCCGTTTCGACCCAGGTGCGCATGCGATACCAACACACCTCAGCCTCCTGCGGAAGCAGATCCGTCAGCACGACCCAGGGACCCTCGTAGCCTTCTTCCCAATGCACCAACACCGTCGCGTTGACCCGCGCCTGCTTGCTCGCGAAGCACTCCACACGCCCTTTCCACGATAGACCAGGTGTGGGCACCCACTGCGCGATCATCTCAAAGTCGTCTGAG
Organism: Dictyobacter aurantiacus; assembly: GCF_003967515.1. GTDB lineage: Bacteria > Chloroflexota > Ktedonobacteria > Ktedonobacterales > Ktedonobacteraceae > Dictyobacter > Dictyobacter aurantiacus. Next base: position 2,738,142 of record NZ_BIFQ01000002.1, read on the forward strand.
CCAACTCGTCGAGCTTTACAGTTGCCGTTGATCCGTAAGAAGGGATGCCAGCCGCAGGTGCGAATCCCTTCATAGAGCCACTGGGCATAGAGTCCGCGATCAGCCATCACGATCACGAACCACTCTCCAGGCACACACCCGTGCAGATGCGCGAGTAAGCCTTCCCAATGCGGTCGCCAGGACCCTTTCTCATGCGCCCCCAACACTTTCCAGGCCACTGGAATACTACAGGAGCGAAGAACCACACAGATCGAGAGCACTGTCCAGCGTTCTCCCAGGGTGGTGGCATCAAGGGCCAGTGCCATACGGCGCGTGTGAGGTCCACAGCAGCGCACCACCCATCGCAACAGGGAAGCAAAACAGGTGGAGACCTCGATCTCCCGTCGCTTGTCACCGCATTTGTCATGTGCATCCAGATACCACTCCCGTAAACGTTGAGCTACTGCGTCCTCGGATTGACCCAGGACACACGCGAGCAGAGCACTGATCTGCGACCATCCACAAGCGCCCAGCAGCGTCATGCCAACGCTCCAGAGGACGAGCCCGTTGAGTTGCGATGAGCGAAGATGAGGAAAGGCCGTTGACACCTGGTCCGACCATTGCGATAATAAATGATGGCGATTCATGTTTTCTCCTACAAATGATGTGGAAATCGTTTTGTATTATAGCAGAAAACCATGACTCGCCAGGTTTTTTCCTCCTTCTCCAAAAACCTATACTTGAAAGGAGCCAGGGGGGACCGCCAGCCGGGCAGTCAGTGCTGCGTGTGGGAGAAGAGCACGGCTTGGAGATCCCCTTCTCCACGTTTGAGCAGACGCGGGAATATCGTCGTTTTGTGCAGGTATGTGAAGCTGCCCGTCGGTATCGGTATCTGGTGGTGTGTGTGGGAGATCGTGGGGTGGGAAAGACGTGGGCGGCGCGAGAGTATGCTCAGTGGGCAGCTTTTGAGCGGTTGTTGATGGCCCAGGGGGTGGCCTTTCCAGCGGAGTGTCCGATGCCACGAACGGCCTACTATCGCCCGAAGGCGACGTCCACGCCCAAGAGTATTGAGCAAGATCTGGCCTTGCTGCTGTGGGGCCTGCAGATGATTGCTGATCATGCGAGTGCGGTGGCGCAAGAGAGCGGGCCGATGTCAGGCATGATTCGTCCTGATGGAGTGGGTGTGGTGATGGTGGATGAAGTCGATGGCCTCTCACAGGCGGGCCTGGAGGTGCTGCGGGATGTCTTTGATCGGAGTCGCGTAGGAATGGTCTTGCTGGGCCGTTCTGGAAGTGCCGAGCGGTTGCAGAAGATGGCAGCTCTGTCATCGCGTGTGGGGGTGCTGCATGCGTTTGGGGCCCTTGGAAAACCAGAGACATGCGTTTTGCTGGAACAGCAGATTCAGCAAATGGGGTTGTCGCTCTCGGAAGGAGCAGCCGAAGCCTTTGTGCAGAAGACGGAGGGCAATTTTCAGGAGATGTACCTGGTACTCTGCCATCTGGATTATTTGCTTCTGCGTCATGGGACCTATGTGGTGACGGCTGAGGTGATAGAAGAGGCAGGAGATCGCCTGTTGACGCAAAAGAATGTGCAGCGTTTGCGCAAGAAGCGCTAGTGCGTTGTTGGCGTGGACGCGTCGTACGCAAGGATGGTGAGGAGCATGGCAAGCACGTGGTTAGAAGAGCGTTGGGAGGTGTTGCTGCCGAGGCTGGCAGCCATTGGGGTGGAGCAGGAAGAGGAGATGAAACGGATCTGTCAAGAGGAACTGGAGGTGTGGCGTCGGCGGCCAAGTTTGAAGCGAGCGATCTCGTTGCAGAAGCCGTTAAGCGAAACGCGGAACCGTATTCGGGAGGTGCTGCCACTCACGGAGGAAAATGGATGGTACAATCCCAAATCGAGTCAGAAGGAGCACCTGGCCCTCAAATACCTCAACTTTTCGACCGAGGAATGGATCCAGATGCAGATGCCCCGCGAGGAGAAGGTAGAGACGCGTCGTGAGCGTCCGCTGCCTCTTGCGCGCCCCTGGGATGTGCTGAAAAAAGTGGAGCAGTTGTTGCAAAGCCAGGCATGGCCCGAGTTGGTGGTTGGAATTGGCCTGTCTACTGGTCGAGGGATCGTTGAGATTCTGCACACGGGACATTTCACGAGGAAAAGTGCCTATAGCCTGCTTTTTGCGGCTCCAATGACCGTGTATGAAGTGCTGTGTGTGCCCTTTGAGGTGCCGACCCTGGTGCGTGTGGAGGTGGTGCTTGCGGCAGTTGATCGTGTGCGCCAGTACTTTGGGAAGCATTTTCAGGGTCTGCGACGGCGAGAAATCAGCCAGCAGTGTCGGCCCCAGATCCAGGAGGCGGCCTATAAACAGGCCTGGAGCCTGGTGCCTCTACGCCCTGAAGAGCGCAATGCCTACAAGCGCTTGGCCCATGAGGTGTATCCGCAACTGGCGGCCTGGTTATACTGCCCGACCAACGTCGACCCATTGGTCTATATGGCCACCATTGAGTATCATCGAAAGATCTTGGAAGCGACGTCTGAAGAGGAACGTCTCACTTTGGCCCTTGCTGCTGGATATCGGGAGTATGTGGTGATGGATACAAACGGTGTGGAAGACCAGCGACACGGCATTCGGCTGGGAGAGCCAGGCGTCGAAGTGCTTTCTGTATTTCAAGCAAACAAGCCAGACGAGGAGTTCCCCCCTGGCCATGTCTGGACACTGGAGGAGGTAAAGGCTGCCCTCGCGGCCGATCCGAACATGGATGATGATTGGGATGCGGAGGACCTGGAAGTCTTGCGCCTCTCGCTGTCAACGGTGATTCTCGGGAAGGATGGCACCATTGATCGGCGTCGGGGCATCAAACTGGGAGAGCCAGGTGTGAGAGTGTTAGAGGAGTTTCAACCAAGAGATGAGGAAGAAGGAGAGCGACCAGTGAAGGATGATCTGGAGACGCTTTCGCTCCCACCTCTAATGGACGAAAAGACGGCTGTGACTCGAGAGGAGGTGCAAGAGAGGAAGGAAGATGCTTCTCTCCCCCATCTTTTGGCCTGCTTTATCTATGAGGTTCAGGTCAATGTGATCGAGAATGATCCCCCAGCGGAGATTCTCGATACCCTGGCAACATTGATTGAGCATGCACCTGTGTTCGTGATGGAGCTTGTGGAAGGCCTGCGGCGCATGTCGCCGGAGGATCAGGAAGAGGACTACCCTTCTCGCCTTCCCACTTGTGTGGACGGTGACGCTGGAGAGAGGCATAAAATTCGGTCAAATTCTGCTCCGCCTCCTCAAAAGAACAGTATTCCTTAAGATACACTTCTTCCTGTTTGAGTGTTTTAAAAAAGCTTTTCGCTTTCGCATTGTCATAGGGATTGCCGACCGCCGACATGCTGATCTGCGCGCCAATGCCTTCAAGCTGCTCCACGTACGCTCGGCTGGCGTATTGCACACCTCGATCGGAATGATGGATGAGACCAGGAGCGGGTGCTGTTCGGCAAGGGCGTGCTGAAGGACACGGCGAGTGAGCTGAGTTGTCATATCCCGGGACAGGTGCCAGCCAACGCAGCGGCGGGAGTAAGCATCCAGAATACACGCCAGATCCACAAACGCATTTTGCAAACGGATGGAGGTAAAGGCGCCACCCAGGCTTGATCCGGGGCTGAAAGGAGAACATCTGCGAGCCGGTTGGGATAGACGGGAAACCCATGACACGAATCCGTGGTGATGATTACAAAACGTTTCTTCAGATGACACGACAAGGATTCTTCGCGCATCATCTGAAGCACATGCTTGTGGTTCACACCCCATCCTTGCCGATGCAATTTCCGGGTTACGCGCCGGTATCCATAGCCTGGTGTCAGCGCCGGTGTAATTACGAGCCGATTTAGAGGCGTTTTCTTTCAATGGCAGGGTGAGTTTAGCAGGCTTCTCACGTGGTATCAAGGCCGCTGCGCTTCCCCTTGACACCACGTGAGAAGCCTGCTCAGAGAATTTTTGTGCCATTGAAGCGAAAAAAATGGTTATTTCTTTCTTGTCTAAGAAAGGATTTATTTCAGCCCTAAACCGGCTCGTAATTACGTCGGCGCTAATACCTGGAAACTGCAGGATGATGTGCTCAATCCTATCTCGCAGCGCAATGGCTTCCGGATCCGTATCTAGCTGGCCCAAACGCTCGTAGTACCAACTGCGATTCACTTCGAGCAGATCACACAGCCGTTCAATTGCAGGTAGATCAAGAAGCGCTGGCGACGATGATCGGGATAAGGGAGGGAAATTTTCAACGGCAAAAGCATGTATTGATGCAAATTGAGAGGATCGTGCAGATGAACCCGCAGGCGGAGGTGGTGAGGAAGGAGGTAGTGGAGGCAGCGTGGGAGCACCTGGTCTATGGGCGAGGGTGAGAAGAGAGGGAAAAGGCAAGCAGAGGAGCCAGAAGACAGGAGAGGTATCGAGCAGGTACCTCTCCTTTTGTGTGTATGAAAGAGGAGCGCGGGAGAAGGAAAGGGGTTTGACAGGCAGGAATCTCTCCGCTATAATGCATCATATAATGCTATAGTAAATCATAGAATGTATTTAATTGCGAAGGCACGAAGGAAAGGAGTGGACGGGTATGATGAACCGACGGATCGAGCTGCGTCCAGCGGGGATGTATGTGATCCATGAGGTGGGAGTGCATCCGCTGGAGTTTGAGGGAGGCCATGGGTGGTAGGTGCAGTATCGCGATGAGCAGGGACAGCTGCGGTATGGGTATGTGGTGAAGGTGGATAGGGATGGGCGGCACCTGGAGGTGATGGATGCGATGGCGTATCCGCCTGCTCCGACGCCGTTTGGAGCCTGGAAGGAGACGATCGCGTTTGAGGCGGTTGAGATTGCCGGGAATGGGTTTGATTGTCTGGGGAAATGCCCGGTGCTGGAAGGGCTGACCAAGGAAGAATGTGGAAGATGAGTGATCTTCCGAGGGAAAGCAATGGCGCATCTCAAAGAGAGGTTTCTGGCTGATCCTGAGTGTGTGGGCGTGTACCGAAGAAAAGCACAAGAGATCGTGGATGAAAGAGTACAGATAGGCCAGCAAGTCGGAGGAGAGAAGTCCTGTCCATGTGGATGGATGAGAGGAGCATACGTCTGATGAATAGTGCATCGTATGATGAACAGAGGGAGAATCGAAAACGGAGATGGAGCGAAAGAAATTTGGGGAGCCCGTGCAGACGGCGACGGTGGTAGGAGCAGCCTATGGGATTCACCGGACGACGCTCACACAGGCGGCGAAGGCGGGCGTACTGGGCCGGAGCGCGTATCGGTCGGGAGACGCCTGGCTGATCAAGACGGATCATCCGGATTTCTGGGAGTGGCTGCGGGGGCATGAATATCATCCCCGCGTGAAAGGGTATCGCAAACAGCAGGCAGCCAAAGCGGCCCAGCAGCGTCTGCTGGAGGAAGAGGGAATGGACGTGCCACCACAGGAGGCCCATGAGATGGCTGGTAGCCCGACAGTGCATCAGGAAGCGCGGCGGGAGCCAGAGCAGAAGCAGCAAGAGGCTGTGACGAAGGAACCACCAGCGGAGGGAGATCGACGAGCTGCACCAAGCTCAGGTGGGGATGCACCGATGGATCGTGCACGTCATGGTGATCCAGTGCGTGAGCCAGATCTGGTTGTGTCGGTGGTGGAGGATGCAGTGGATGAGGCGGCAGGAGCCACAGAGGCAGGTGTGTCAGCACGTCGCCAACGGCGATTGATCGCGTATATGGATGTGCGCCGCGGGGAGGGAATGACGGACGCCGGTGAGCGTTTCACCTTCGGGGCGCAGGCCTCGTTATCGGAGGTGTTAGCGGCGGTACCGCAGTTGGGTGATACGAACCAGGTGCGTCTGTGGCTCTGTGGGGAATTGCCGACGGATACCAGTGGCTCGTATGAGGGCTGGGTGCTGGCGAGGGAACTGCGGCAGCGGTACACGACCGGTGCGCGCGGGCACTATCTCTCCGATGAGCGTCCAGAGGAAACCGTCGCTCGCTACCGACGGCGAGGCAGCGAACAGGAGCTGGAGATTCGCCACGTGTTCTCGTGGTTCGGGACCGAGTGTACGGCGACCGAAGCCTACGAAGCGATCCGCTTGCTGAGCAGGTACCTGCAGGCCACCTTTGGAGAAGAAGCGAGCGCGTACGCCACGCCAGCGCTGACATTCCAGGCGCTGTGGACACGTTTGAATCGCCTCCAGAAGCGCAGCTTTGCGCCACTGCCGGCCCCGATCCGGGAGACGATCCGGTCCCACGCGGGGCAGGGCCGGATTGAGCTGTGCACCTTGCCGGAGCTGAAGCGTCTGCCTGGCCTGTACTACTACGACGGCATCTTCATGTACAGTGCGCTGGCGTGGGGATTACCGACGGAGTTGGCGATCCATGACAGCCGCAACGAATACGCCGGGAAGGTGGCAGCACGCTACCGTATCCGCTACACGATCCCGACCGACTGGCAGCATCTGGGCCTGTTCATGACACCCCGCGATGCTATCACCGGGAACCAGAGGGATCGACACACCTGGAGTTTCCCCGGAGCAGAGTCTGCTGGCCAGACCTATGAGACGTGGGTGGACGGCTCCGAACTGGACGTGCTCTCGAGCGCCTACGCAAGTATCGAAGAGGGCTTTGCGGTCTGGCGTATCACGATCCTGGAGCGGATTGTCTTCAAGGCGGAGAAAGCCTCGACACAGAAAAAGCCATTGGACGGCCTGGTCGAAAAGCTGGCGAACCTGCGCGAGAAGGTGGAACGCGATGCTTTGGAAACCCCCGATGACGCCCGACTCTATCAGCTGGTGCGCGGTGGGATCCGTAATATTGTCCTGCATGGCATTGGCACGTTCAACCGGTCAAGCCGCAACGTGACATACATCCTTGGGATAGACGAGCCGGCCCCTGATGGATACAGCAGTCGCCGGGAGATTGACGATACGACGGTGTGGTACAGTGTGCCGGCGGCAACGGAAGGCTACAGCCAGCAGTTTGATCACCCGGAATGGGCGGCGCAGGTGTGGGCGCGTTGTCGTGCCAGAATGATCAAGGCCGCGCTGACGCTGCCACGGGAATCGATCATTGCCATCCGCACGGACGCGATCGCGCTGACCGAGGAACACCCGGACTGGAACACGAACACGAAGCGAGGCACGTTGCGGCTGAAGTGGGCGATCCGGCAGTCGGTGAACGCCCCGCATACCTACGAAGCGCTGGATCTGCTGCAGCGGCAACAAGAGAAGGAACGGGACCGGTAATGAGGGAGAAGAAACCATGGCAGAGATGACACCGGCGGCCGAGGCGATCGCGGGATTACTGGCCGGGGGCTGGACATATGCTGAAATTGGGCGCTCGTTGGGGATCAACGGTTCGAGCATCCGGCAGGCGATTCATCCCAGTCCGGGCCAGCGCCAAAAACCCCTTGCCAAATACGTCCCGGTCCTCCAGCAACTGCAAGGGACGGCGCCAGGCACCAGGCCCGCGACACTGCCAGAGCGACGCAAAACCAAGAGCGGAAACGTGGCCAGCGTGCGTAAAGGCATTCGTGAATTCAAGACAAAGCAGGGGGAGACGCAGTACGCCGCCCGCGTGAAAAAGGGGAGTGCCACGCTGCAGAAACTGCTGGATCTGGCCGCCCAGACCGGAAAAAACGTGCGCTGGGACGTGCTGTTTCAAACGATCCGTACCATCAGCGACGCCACGAAATCGGGGTGGGTAACGGGCAAACTGCCTGATGGCTGGACGGCCGCCACGCTGCTCTCACGCATCGCGCAGCCCCAACAGGGCGACAGTTGGAAACCCGGTGATGTCAGTGGTGCGCTGATAGCGTTAGCCAAGGAACAAAACGAAGGCGTTGTGTCAGCCACGGGTGGCCGGGAATTTAGCATCTTTACGATTCCGTAGCCTCGCTGGTGCGTAGACACGGTGATCTGTTGATACCCAAAAAGGAACCAGTTGGCCTTCGTTCGAGAAAGGAAGGACAGAGATGGATCAGGAGATGGCGCGCGTGCTGCAGGAGGTGGCGTTGTGGGATGCGTGCTCGCTGACGGACTGTGAAGCCGTGGCCCATGCGGTCGAGCAACGGCTGCCGTCGCTATGGGAGTTGATGGGCGTGGAGACGTATGAGGTAGGCGGCCAACGACATGCGATTGCGTTGTTTGCCTGGAGGCCGCCTTCAACATCCTCAGCAGTGACGTATGCGCTGCTTCCCGGTGGGACCGTGACACTGGGCTATGATCGCAGGGCGCCTCTTGCTCCCGATAAAGAACTGGTGCGTGACTGGTGGGACACGCGAATGCTGAGCCTGCATGGGGAACGGGTGACTTTGGATGGCGCTCTGGTGAGAGAGATTATCCCCATGGGTGAGAATGCGTTGGCGGCCGAACTGGCGGAACACCTGCTCCCACTGAGAACGGTCACCCTGGCCCCGTTTTTGCTGGAAACAATCGCGCAAGAAGCTGAGCAGGTGCTTCCCGCGCCAGTGCTCACCTACGAGCGGTATCGCTGGAAGGGGAAGGACTCCTGCTATTTCACGCGCTCCATCCATCGTGCGTTGCCACATCGTCACGTAGTGGCGTTTCTGAAACAGCAGGGATGCCGTCTGCCCAGTGCGGATGAATGGGAATATGCCTGTGCGGCCGGTGCTCGGAGTCTCTTTTATTGGGGAGATGGACCGTTTGCTTCTGGAGAAGATCGCCCCGTGGATCCACCGGCTCACAATGCGTTTGGCGTGAGGATCGTGACGGATTCGTATCGTTGGGAATATTGTCAGGATCCCAGTATGATGCGAGGAGGTGATGGAGGTGCACTGGCCTGTAGCGGTGAAGGGGTACTCGCATCATCGCTGCCGCACGCTTCTGCCTATGCGTGCCGACTGACTGATAAGCAGGTGAATAATGGGGTGTTCGGTCCCTGTTTTCGTCGTGTGTTTGATCTTCCTTTTCCTCTGGCTTGAGGAATGCTACAGCCTAGCCAGCGTTCGCCTGCTGTGCTTCCCATGCTGTGGCGATTGCTCTCTGCGAGAACGCTACAGGACGCGCATCTTGCCCCGACTGCTGCCGTACAGCACACGTCCCACCTTCCTGCCTTCCTGCCGCTTCTCAGCGCATGAGACGCCCCTTCACGGGTAAGAGGAGCGCTCTCACTGGCCCCACGTAGCCCCGTGGCTCCCTCTGTTGCTATGACGGCCCTGCCGCGCGCTCTGGCGGCTGCCTGTCTTTTGCTCCTGCTTATGGCTTCCCAGAGAGCACCTCTGCCTGTTGGTGAGACACGTTGCCCCTCCCAGATACGGCTAGCTATGCGCCTGGCTGGCAGGAATGCGCCCACTGGCCTCTGTTTAGAAAGACTCCCTGAGACGGGAGGAGGGATGGTTCTGTTGTCACAGAACCATCCTCGAGAAGATATGAGCATGGAAGCGAGAGCACGGCAAACAGTGCTGGAAGAAGAGTGATGTCATGAGAGAGACAAGGGAGAGCGATACACGATACGTTGCAAGGATTCACCCTGGCGAGAGAGACGAACGAAGAGGCAGACACGATGAAGGGGGAGCCTGGGTAGTGCTGTGGACGTGTGATTGGGAGAGAGAACGAAAGGAGTGGAGGATGACATAGATGCAGAGAGAGGGCTGGAGAGTAGGGGGAGAGATATGTGGGGATCGAGAGGAGAGTACTCCTCTCGAACACACCCCAAAATGCAAGGCGTGGAGCGGTTGGAGCACCAATCTGTTTGGATGGAATCAATGCGTCTGGTTACTGGCTGTCACGAGAAAAAAAGGGCCAGTTGGCGGCTCTCACCCATGAGAAGTGCGTGTCGCTGGAGGCATGATAAAGAAGGCATGAGGATATTTCTTCCAGGTGAGAGAGGAAGCGCGACAGCGCGGCCCTCATAGTGCGTGTGATTCAATCGGCGCGCTGAGAGACTGCTGAGAGCCTTGTGGAAAAGAGAAGGGTACTGATGGACGCAGACGGAGAAAAAAGTGCTCTCAGCGATTTTTGTGGGTGATACCCCTCGGGGGAGAGAGTAACCCCCGATGATACTTCGTATAGCACCGAAAAGAGGTGAGTAGAATGATGTGCATGGAGAGTGTAAATATGAGTATGTATAAAGTGGAATGGTGGCAAGTGATACTGCAACATGGTAAGACAATGATGGACTGCAAGATGAGCGACAGCGAATCGACCGAGCGACTGCGACAGCAGGAGAGCGCTGCCCCC